>NZ_QTJV01000009.1 GCF_003412465.1 Chitinophaga silvisoli | reverse complement strand
GATGTAGAATTCTTTCTGTTCAGGTTATCTAAAATCTATGCTTAACGAACAAATCCCCCAAGAATTCAACTTGATCCCTGATTATGGGGAGGAGTAAATATGATATTTGTTTGAGCAGCTGTAATAAAAAAAGCCTGATAAGGATTCTTATCAGGCTTTTTTGCTGTGAGCGGAAGACCGGGCTCGAACCGGCCACCCCGACCTTGGCAAGGTCGTGCTCTACCAAATGAGCTACTTCCGCACTTGCTGTTTTCCCGTTTTGGGATTGCAAAGATATGTATTAAATTTTATAAAAAACAAATTTTGTATAAAAATGTCATCAATAATATTGACGAATAAATCCTGGCAGCTTACACACCTGATATCAAAAAAAAGGCACCGACAAGCGTCGATGCCTTTGTATAATTTTTAATTTGCTGTTTTTATCTCTCCGCCTTTCAACTGTATCACTCCTTCATATCGCTGTCCATTCTTTAACACCACCGCCTTTACACTATGAACATCCTTATCTATCTCGTACTGTCCTTTCCGTGACATCAGGCTGATCTTCGTCACGCCCTTCTCTTCTTTCGCCTGGAAGTGCAGGTCACTATATCCTCCTTTCTTAAAGGCCCATCCTTCGCCAGCATCCCAATACAAGTCTCCACTTGCCTTCCCTGTACTGTCCAGGCAAATGAACAATGTCAGTTCTTCCAGTGAATTATCATTTGTATACTGGATCTTCTTACCTACAGGCAGGATACTGCCTCCTTTGAGCAACAATCTTGCCTGGTGTGGATCCTGACTGTCACCATCTATCAACTGCAATTGTTCCCATACACCTTTTGGCAATGCCGGATTTTGAGCAAAGGAAGGAATCACCAGGAGATCATCACCCAGCAGGAATGCCTGCTCTTCTGCTCTCAACCTGCTGTCCGCAGGATCATTGAAGAATACCGGTTCCATAATTGGCAATCCTGTCTGATGTGCCCTATAGAACAAGGTATACAAATATGGCAGCAGGCGGTATCTGCGCTCCAGCGCAATGCGGGAGGTTTTTTCAATCTCAGGTCCAAATTGCCATGGCTCCTTGTTATTCGTACCTGCACAGGCATGTCCCCTGGCAAAAGGCAACAGGTTACCAAATCCAATCCAGTCTGCCCAGAGTTCGCCGGATGTATTCTCCAGGAAACCTCCGATATCCGGTCCGCTGAATGGCTGGCCTGATAAACCCAGTGTAATTGACATGGGCACTGATACTTTCATAAACGGTGTTGCTGCCAGGTTATCGCCCGTCCAGGTAGCTGCAAAGCGCTGTCCACCCAGCAGGTTAGCACGTGTGAGGATGAAAGGCCGCTTATCAGGATTCGCCGCCATCACACCTTCGCGGGTGGCCTGTACCATCAGTCTGCCATAAGCATTGTGATATAACAGGTGAGGTCCTGCGGGTAATCCGCCACCACCACGGTGAGGAGTATTGAAAGGCATGGTACCTAAATTACCATCCATCACCGCAGGTTCGTTCATATCATTCCAGATCCCGTCTATATCATTGGCCATGAAGTTGCGATACAAACCTGCCCACCACTGCCTGGTACGTGGAATGGTAAAATCAGGAAAGGCACAATCACCGGGCCATACCTTGCCATGGTATTCATTGCCAGCCGTATCCTTTACCCATACATCCTGTGCACTGCCAGACTTATATACCTCATAGGATGGATCAGCTTTTACACCCGGATCGATCATGAATACAGAACGGAAGTTCTTTGCATGCAGATCAGCATTGAGCTGCTTAGGATTCGGAAAAGCGGCTTTATTGAAGGTGAAGACCCTGAAGCCATCCATATAATCGATATCCATCCAGATCACATCACATGGAATTTGCCTGAGACGGAAGGTATCGGCAATCTCCCTGACCCGCTGGTCTGAGAGGTAGGAGAACCTGCATTGCTGGTAGCCCAAAGCCCACCTGGGAGGCATTTCCATGGTACCTGTCAGCTCCGCCAGTCCTTTCACCACTTCCTGTGGGGAGGAGCGGTCGATCACAAATACCCGGAAGGGAGTACCACCTTCGGTATTGAATGATACCTTGTCGGAGTTGGTGGTCAATGTAGATTTCCACTGACTCTCAAACAGGATCCCGAAAGCAGTACCGTTTTTTCTTACACCTATTACCCATGGATGCGTCTGATACAGCCTTTTGCCGCTATCAGTTCCATAAGCGCCGTTGTCAGTATTCCAGAGTTTAATGGTCTGTCCATTTCTCAGCAATGGGCCAGTCACCTCTCCACCTCCATAGAGACTGATGTCTCCATCTAATGGTACGGTGGCGGCTCCTTTAGAAAATGCAGGTACGATCTTCCAGTTAGCCGGGAGCTTGCCTTTGATAGCCGGCTCGCGTTGCAGCATTAATGATGGTGTTTTCGATGCATCAAAGCCTTCCGGAATAAACACTACAATTGAATTGCCTACAAGTCCCGACTGCCGGACTTTGATATTTTGTGCCTGTGCCGCACAACAAAGCAGCATGAACAATAAGCACGTTGAAACCTTTAACATCTATTCTATTGTTAATTAAAAATCATTCATAGCCGGGATTTTGTACTAGCTGTGGATTCGCCCCCATAATGTCTTTCCCGATAGGGAAGATGGCCGTATGATTGTCTCCGTCAGGTTGTTTATCCCACCAGGTGCCGGTGTTAAATACGCCCCAGCGAACCAGGTCTGTACGGCGGCGATTCTCTCCCAGGAATTCCCTGCCCCATTCATCCAGCATTTCCTGGTCAGTGAGCTGGCTACCATCAGTTTTATACAGACTGGTGGATCCTGCGGGATAGTTACGCTTACGTACAGCATTCAGCAGGGTAGCCGCTGCAGCCTTGTCGCCCGCCCTGTATTTGCATTCTGCAAGGGAGTAGTAAATTTCTGATAAACGTACTTCGGCATAGGCAGATGTAATGCGGTTGGCATCAGGAGTAGGATACAGCGGATATTTGAGCATAAAGATACCAGAATTATGATCAGCATGGCCCATGTCTGATTCTTTATCTGAAATTTTCGTACCTGGTTTTGCATCCAGGAACCAACCTACCTGGTCACGGATAAATAATGGATATGAACCTTTGTTACCACGAACAGTATCCGTTACTGTTACCCCATTCACATCGTGCTGGTAAGGCAGGTAGCCAAAGAGGAACATGCCTTCACGGGTACTGTTGCCCAGGTTCCTGTACAGTTTAAGACGGTAGTCGTCAGGATAGCGCTGGAACTTTACAAAGGGTTTACCCAGTGCAAAGGGGTATTCCACGCTGTCCACATCTCTGCCGGGTTGCAAAGCAAAACGTGGATTCGCCTGGCCAAAGTCAGTGAACTTACAATACAATGGTGCTGCATCGTAAGTCATGCTCCAGAAAAACATACCACCATCATACTGCCAGTGAGTACGTGCCAGGCTGCATGGGAATCCGTAGATGGTCTCTGAGTTGACACTACTGTTTGTATAGTCGAATGGCGCATCCCAGCGGGTGTCTAATGCATAGGCACCATACTTGCCATCGATGATATCCTGTGCTACAGCGGCACAATCTGCATAGTGATCCTGGCCGATATATGCCTGTGCATTCAGGTACAAACGTACCAGCAATGCGGCAGCACCTGCCTGTGTCCAGCGGCCAATACCATTGCTGCCCAGATCCACTCTTTTAGGCAGATCAGGAATAGCGGCTTTTAATTCAGACTCAATGTATGCAAAGGTTTCCTGGGGAGTAGATTGTTTATTGCCGGTAGTGGTATGTTTTACGTCAGTGATAATTTCAATGTTGCGATAGAAATCAAATGCACGCAGGTAAAACCATGCCCGCAGTGTTCTCAGCTCTGCTTTGAAATCGGCAAGTTCAGTGGTGGTGACATTGAGTTTAGTAGGATCAGCAATGCTTTCCATATCCTGCAGGGAGTTGGTAGCCAGTACTATACCCTGGTAGAAGGCTGTCCAGGCACCGCTGGTAAAGCCGTCCTGCGTAGTCCAGGTATGGTAGTGCATGCGTGCGTAATAGTTACCATCCTGCCAGTCACCCTGCCTGTTGTAAGTCGCTATTTCGTCAGTAGAGTTTTCACTGGCAGCATATATATCATTCCCCTGGATACTCCAGTAAGCATGTTCAAAAGGACGCAGGAAGTCTCTGATCACATCGTCTCTCCTGGTGAGAAACTGATTCACATCGACCTTGTCGTATACCGTTTCATCCAGTTTCGTACAGCTGCCAAAGATCAGCATAGTGGTCAGAGCAGCTTTTACTATATAGTTATTTTTCATGATTATCTTTTTAGAAGGTTACCTGTAAGCCGCCCAAATACTGAGTTGTAGCCGGATAGAAGTCTAAGTTGCCCTGTACACCTGGAGAGATACCGTTTACAGGATACAGGTCAGGGTCACCACCTTTGAAGCTGGTGAATGTATGCAGGTTGGTGATGGCTGCATAGACCCTGAGTGCTTGCAGGTATTTGGATTTAACCTTTTGGGTGTAGCCCAGTGTCACATTATCAATCTTAACAAAGGAACCGGACTCCAGGAAGTAATCGGAAGCCAGTGATAAGGTAGATGAGCTGGTCAGTTTTGCATATTTATTACCTGGCTCATAAGCGGACTTCAGGGTATTGGCATCTGTTTGTGTGGCAGGTGTACCGATGTAGAAGGCCTGCATGTTGAACAGTTTATAGCCAAAGTTGCCACGGAAGAAGATGTTCAGATCCCAGTTTTTATAAGTGAACATATTGCCCAGAGAACCGGTGAACTTTGGCAGACCATTGCCTACAAATTGTTTGTCATCAGCATTGGCATTGTTAGCTGTTACGATGGTTCCATCTTTTTTATATACCAGCAAGGCACCGTTTTCATTCACACCAGCTGATTTCAGCATATAGAAATCACCGATACGATGACCTTCCTGTACACGCTGAATGGTACCCGGACTACCTGGAGCAGGTAAGCCTGCCACATCGAGGTAGGGATTACCCTGGTGATCCTTGTTGGAGAAGGAAACGAATTTGTTATTGTTAAGCGCAGTGGTAAAGGATACGTTATAATTGAAATCGCTCTTCCTGATCACTTGTGCTGTCAGCTGAACTTCAATACCAGAGTTCTTCATGGTACCGACATTGGTAAATGTCTGTGACTGCGGATTCGGTGGCAGTGGCACATTGTAATAGCCTAACAGGTCTTTGTTGGTACGCACATAGTAGTTGATGGAACCCGCCAGGCGACTGTTAAGGATGTCGAAATCAATGCCTGCGTTGAAGTTGATAGCTTTTTCCCAACCGAGGTTAGGATTTACGTTTTGTGACGGACCATACACCTGGTAAGTAACACCATTGAAAGTGAAGTAGCCATAGCCACTATACAGGAGCAAAGACAGGTAATTACCAAAGTCCTGGTTGCCGGTGATACCGTAGTCAGCTCTCAGTTTCAGGTCATTGAGCCAGCTGATTTTATCCTTCATGAAATTCTCGTCAGAGATGCGCCATGCAACAGATACGGCGGGGAAATTTCCCCATTTATGATCAGCACCGAATTTAGAGGAACCTTCATGACGAAGGCTGGCGGTAAGGATGTATTTGTTGTCGTAATCGTAGTTGATCCTGCCAAAGAATGCAGCCAGCCTGGAATCGTTTTGGGTAGAGGAAACAGCGCCCTGGCCATTGCCTTGTCCGCCACCATTCCAGGTACCAGAGCCCAGGTTATTCCATTCAAATGTATCAAAGGGAAAATCCCAGTTGTTGGCACTGAACTGCTGATAGTTGAAATAGCTATAAGAATAACCACCCAGTAATTTGAAATGGTGCTGCTTACGATTCAATGCATAGTTGATCGTCCATTCAATATTTTGTTGGTTGTTGTCCACCTGCTCCTGGGAGGCGTAGTTGGTTTTTGTCGTCTGCCCTGCATGCACGACAGATGTCATGGTAGAGGGTCGGAAGTACATATTCTTATAAGAGGACTTGATAGTAGAAATCGTCGCTGTAGAATAGAGATTTTTTAACAGGTTTACTCTTACAGAACCACTCATATCCAGTTCCCTGATCTCTGCCTGGCTTTTTATTTTGCGGGCATTTTCCACCGGGTTGTTCGCAAAGAAACCGGTGTTGAGATAATGATAACCTGAACTGTCGTAAACAGGTTGGGTAGGATTGAGTGTAATAGCATTATTAAAGTTGCCCTGATCAGAGTTGCTGGTCTTCATATACCGGGGAGCCACATTGAGGGACACGGTATAGACATCATTTTTTGAAATATGGTTCAGGTTCAGGCGGGCACCATATTCCTTTTTCCAGGCACGGAGGTCAATACCATTAGCATTCCGGTAGTCGGCAGAGGCAAAATAATTGTCATTGGCAGTACCGCCGGAGATCTGCAGGGTATGTTTCTGACCATATGTCGGATTACGGGTCACGGCTTTCATCCAGTCCGTATTCGCACCGTAATCGATTCCCTGGGCAGGACTGGCGTTGACACGATAGTGACGGAACTCATCGGGTGTCAGCACCCGGGGAGTCATGGTCAGTCTATCCATGCTTACATAGCCATTGTAGATCATTTTTGAATCGCCTGTACCCTTTTTGGTAGTGACGATGATCACACCGTTGCTACCGCGGGTACCGTAGATGGCAGATGCTGCACCACCTTTAAGTACGTCGATAGATTCGATGTCGTTCTGATTAATGTTATCAATATTTCCGCCGGGTACCCCGTTTATAACGTAAAGTGGACCAAGCCCTGCACTGCGTGAAGAAACCCCCCGGAGCTGAATGCTGGGAGAGGAGTTCGGGTCGGCGGTGGCAGTATTAGTAATGGTCAGGCCTGCTACTTTTCCCTGGAGGGACATGAGCGGGTTATTGCCGGCAACGGCTTTGAGTTCGTTTGCGCTCACATGGGTGATGGCACTTGACACTTCTTTCCTGTTCAAGGTACCGTAGCCGACGCTGACTACTTCCACACCTTTCAATTCCTGTACATTAGTTGCCAGTTTTACCAACAAGGTATTCTGATTCGAAAGCTGGACGGTTTTAGTAAGGTAGTTAATAGAAGTAAAAGTAAGTGCCTGGTCGCTTGTAGTAACAGATAGCACAAATGAACCGCTGGCATCAGTAGTGGTGCCAGCTTTGGATCCAACCAC
The DNA here is from genome assembly GCF_003412465.1 of Chitinophaga silvisoli. Lineage (GTDB taxonomy): Bacteria > Bacteroidota > Bacteroidia > Chitinophagales > Chitinophagaceae > Chitinophaga > Chitinophaga silvisoli. The sequence continues at coordinate 615,926 of NZ_QTJV01000009.1, read as the reverse complement.
CCTGATCGTTACCCCGGGCAGGGGCTCATTGGTAGTAGAATCAATCACTTTGCCGGAAATCGCCCTGTTTTGAGCAAAGGTGGAATTCCCCAGCGTGATAAAGATGAGACAAATAAAAAGTCGTAAAAAGTTTTTTAGCATAACGGAGTGCTTGAATAGTTCACGTGGATTTTTTTTAATATCGCTGCAGCGGGTCAAAATAAATGCGTAAAAAGGCCACTTGGGTGGGGTGAATGTTCATGGCCTTAAAAATCTAGGTGTTTATAATAATAGATAATTGGTAATCAAATTGTTGCTTACCTTTTGGGGGTAAAAAATCTAAGGGGTTTCGGGGCAAAAAATGTACTTTTAAAGTACTTATATATGAAGAGAATAATATTTATTGCCGTTTTTGCAATGGCATTTTTACAGGGGTATGCTCAACATATCGATGTCGATAGCCTGATCGGTGTGTTAAAATCAGAGTTGAAGAAAGAAAGTACATATGACCTCGCCAGGTTAAACCGGATAGGGCAATTGCGATCTTCATTGCTTCTGGCAGACAGCAATAGTTTTGATGCACAGTATGATATCACTTCAAAAATATATGAAGAATATTCTTCCTTTAAATTTGATTCGGCATATGTGTATGTGAAAAAGATGATTGAGCTGGCGGAGCGATATCATAGGAGGGACCAGTTGATAGAAAGTGAGATCCATTTAGGGTATTCTTTATATTTTTCAGGATTTTATAAGGAAGCATTCGATGTGATCGGGAAGATTGATACCAGTGGTTTTACCAGGAACCAATGGAGTGATTACCTGACCATGCGGGCCCGGTTGAATCAGAGCATAGCAGATTATGACAATGATCCTTTTTTCTCAAAGGGGTATTATGAGCAATCGGACAGGGATTTTAAAAGTGCGCAGGTAGTGAGTCCTTACAATGAATTTGAGAAGAAAATTAACCTGGCGTTTTTGCCGGATTCGTTACGGCATAGCAGTTTAACTCCTGATTATTTTTTCAATTTAATTATTCAGCAGCACCTGACACCGCACCGGGTAGCGATGGTAGCTACCCATGTTAGTTCTGCCTATAAGGGCAAGGACAGAATCCTGTTTTTGACATTGGCAGCAATAGGTGATATCCGCTCATCTACGAAAGAAACGCTGGCGATTTTTCTGTTGGCACAGGAGCTATATCATATGAACCAGACAAATGATGCATACATATTCATGCAGGCTGCTGCCCGCAATGCTAACTTTTACGGGGCCAGGAACCGGGCCGTGCAGATAGAGTCCTTATTGCCACTGGTAGCTGGTAAGGTGATAGACGAAAAGCAGCATCAGCGGGACAAGTTGCTGATTGGCTTCCTGATCTTTTTCTTAGTGGCTGTAGTATTATTCTTCCTGTTATTTATTTACAGGAAGCAAATGTTGCAGATCAAGGCCAGCGAAGCATTGATCAAAGAAAAAAACAGTCAACTGGAAAATGTGAATACCCAGCTTTGGGAGTCATCAAAAATAAAGGAAGAGCTGATCGGCTTGTTTTTTAAAACCTGTTCCTCCTATATAGAGACCCTGGAAAAAATTAGGCAGCATACATTGCATAGTATAAAGCTGAAAAAATACAATGAGGTGAATGACCTGATGAAGGATATCCAGATCAACGAAGAGAAGGAGAGTTTGTATAACATGCTGGATACAGTATTCCTGACCATGTTCCCCAATTTTATAGCGTCCTTTAATGCATTGTTGAAAACGGAGGACCAGATCTGGCCTAAGTCTGGCGAGACACTGAATGCCACGCTCCGGATCTTTGCGCTGATGCGCCTGGGTATTCATGAGCATGAGGCCATTGCGAAAATACTGGATTATAGTGTAAGCACAGTGTATACTTATAAGACCCGGATCAAGTCGAGGGCATTGGTGCCCCCGAATGATTTCGAGCAGAAAATTATGGAGATTAAGTTTATTAAATAACCTTATTGGGCAGGAAAGTTTGTTTTTTGAAATGAGGACCTGACCAATTCAAATGTAGTCTGGAATCGCCGTCGTAGTGGATGTATTCCACCCGGATGATATTGTTTTGATGGGCTTTTAACCGGATGGATTGCTTATCGGCTACCAGTTGATTGTTGACCCATACCCTGGGGAGCCTGTCTCCATCAGTATAAAATGTATAGGCACCATTTTCAGTGGTGCTGAATTTCCCCACCCAGCGAATAGAAAAACTATCTATAGGGATGCCTGCGCTGGCATCGGGAGAACCTGTTCCTGATTCATTGCCTAAGTCAAAATCAATGGCAGGTGTGAGAGAGGCTTTTTTGAGTTCATCGAATTGCCCTGTATAATATTCCACTTTGAAGAAAGGTATCTGATCAAAGCTGCTTCCTTTCAACCTTCTCGCTTCAGCTACAGACCATGGATGCCCATCGGGATAAATAAATCCGTGGAATGGAATGGCTGGTTCAGCAGCATGTAAGGGGCTGCCCCAGGGGAAACGGCAATTGTCTCTGCCGATCATCAGGTCCCAGATAATAAACCCTGTTTTCTTTGCTTCGAAGTTGTCCACGAGTTCAAGGAAGTTTTGCGCCGGGCGGTTTAAGCACTCGGTACACAGGTGTTCCGGCCCGCCATCATCGCCGCTGTCAGCACCGTACATGTGGAAAGTGTAGAAGTCGGAATACTTAGGTCCAAAGAACCCGCTGCCTGTGGAGGTTACGGGGATGCTGGTGCCCGTCGCTTTGATCCATTCAGTGGCATCTTTGGTGAGGCGATCAGAACTTTCTCCTCTCAGGGGCTCATTACATGCCTGCCAGAAGATGATCCGGGAATCGTTTTTATGTGCATTGACCACAGCTTGCGCATAGGCTTTTAAGGTGTCTTTGTATGCGTCGTAGTGATTGACTTTGATATCTTCTCCGGGATTACGGTTCATCTGGCTATTGTGAATGCCGGGAGTCGGCGGATCGTAGGGAGCCAGGTGAGCAGGCGTGCTGGTACCGCAGTCAGGATCAAAGAGGATGGGAGTAACTTTCAAACCGTTCTTGTCTGCAATGCTGAGGAACTGCTCAAAGTTTTGCAGGAACTGGTCATGATATTTATCCCATAGCAGCCAGTGAAGGTAAATGGCGATGGTATTGAATCCGTATGTTTTAGCATAAAAGAGCTCTCTGTTGATCAGTTCAGGATTGAACGCTTCCATCGTTTGCGTAGCATTGACAGCATTGGAGGAGGTATACACGGCACCACGGATGTACGACCAGTCTTTGACCAGTGGTTTTGCTAATGCAGGTACGGTGAGAGACAGCTTTGCATTGTCGAAATATGCGTGGGCTTTTTCTGACCTGAAGCCGACAGCGCCGCTTGTAAAGGAAGTATCGTATTCACATAATACCGGGGTGTGCATGTCTTCTAAGAACACCCAGATATAAGGCCCTTTGCAGGCCACTTTAAGATGGAAAGATTTGCCGGGTACTACGCCGGATACTTCTGCATCGCTGAGTACTTTGTAATCGTATTTATCTACTTTCCTGATTTCTATGCGTACGCGTTCAGGCACGAGATGGAGAGCCACGAAATATCCTTTGAAGTCCAGTGCATCGTTTTTAGTAGCACGCAACAACAGTCCTGCTTTTTCTTCCTTTTCACCAACAGTTACATCAGCTTCATAGGTAAAGTCGGAGTAAGTACCTTCTTTGTAAAAGATATTCCCGCCGGTAGGATTGGTAAGCTGTCCATTTTGGACAGTCCAGTTACCGTAAGCCTGCCATTTAGAAAGGTTTCCCTCATCGAAATTGTCATTGAATGAGGCGATAAGGCTGTTCATGACAATCAGGGAAATAGAAAGAAGCTGTTTCATTTTTTAAAAATATGAATTTCCCGCTGGCCCGGGGATGATATTAATTAGGGTTTTGCTTTTTTATATCAGGGTTTAGCCGGAAATTCGCGGTTATGGAACAAAGGAATGGCTATTCTTCGGTAAAATTAACTAAGGAGCAAATTGCGGTTATTCAGTCAAAAGGGAGTGTCCGGATCAATGCCATTGCAGGATCCGGTAAAACTACGACTATTGTAGAGTATGCCGCATCCAGGCCTGGTAACCCATCCATACTCTACCTGGCATTCAATAAATCAGTAAGACTGGAGGCAACGCGTAAATTTGAAGCAAAAGGGCTGTCAAATGTACGGGTAGAAACAGCGCATTCATTGGCATACAAGCAGATTGTGTTCCAATACAATTACAAGGTAAGGGGACAAGGCTATAAGAACGGGGAGATTGTAGACCTGCTGCGACTGAAAGGGAATGGGGACAAGCATAGTGAGTATGTAATAGCCACGCATATCAACAAATTCCTGTCTTACTATTGCAATAGCAGTACGATTAAGGTGGTGGAACTCAATTACCTGGAAACACTGACCGACAAGGAAGCGATAGATTTTGTTACCAAGTTTTATACAATCATTGAGAATGGCACCAGGGCCATGTTGAATAAAATGAATACCGGTGAAATAGAAATCACACACGATTTTTATTTGAAGAAATTTCAGCTGGTCAATCCTACACTTTATTACGACTATATCCTTTTTGATGAGGCACAGGATGCCTCTGGGGTGATGCTGGATGTGATCCTGAAACAGGAGGGCACAAAGGTGATAGTCGGTGATGTGCACCAGCAGATTTATGGCTGGCGGCATGCGGTAAACTCACTCGAGAAAGCCAATTTCGACCTGCTACGTTTATCTACAAGCTTCAGGTATGTGCAGGATGTTGCAAACCTGGCATCGGAGATCCTGTTCTGGAAAAATCACCTGGCAGAAACCAAAAAAGTGACCATTTTCGGCAGACCTACACCTGTAAAGCCGGGCAAGCTGACAGCTACAATCGCAAGAACGAACCTGGGCTTATTGTTGAACGCGATAGATTTCATTACAGATCATCCGAAGGTGAAGCATATTTACTTCGAGGGCAATATCAATTCTTATACCTATGCAGATGATGGTACTTCACTCTACGATGTATTGAACCTGCAAAACGGCAATATCGACAGGGTGAATGATAAGGTGGTGAAGTCGATGAGGAACATGGAAGAACTGGAAGAGTATATAGAAAAGACGGAAGATGTACAGCTGGGTACCATGGTCGAAATTGTGAAAGAATATGGCAATGAGATCTTCGGAATAATGAAGAAACTGAAAGCTTTGCATGTGGCCGATGATCAGCGGCATAAGGCAGAGATGGTGTTTTCTACCGTACATAGGGCCAAGGGCATGGAATACGATACCGTGTACCTGGTGAACGATTTCATTGCAGAAGAGAAGCTGAAGGAATTGAATAAAAAAGAAGAGGCGGATGTAGACAGGTTAATAGAAGAAGTGAACCTGTTGTATGTGGCAGTGACAAGAACCAAGGGACAATTAAATATTCCGGAAACCCTGGTACCGGCAGGCTTTCCTGGTTCACCGTATATCAATGTACTGAAGGTGAAGGCAGAGGGGAATCCTTATAACAATATCAAGTCGTCTTCATTGAGACGGTTAAACAAGCATACGCCGGAAGATAATAAAGCCAAAACCTTTATTAAAAAACGGGAGGCCATGAAAGCAGCAGGCAAACCCTGGACGTCGAGGCAGGATGAGGAGTTGAAGATTATGTTTGAAAAAGGGATGCCGGTGAGCAGGCTCACAGTATATTTTGACAGAACGAAAGGAGAGGTACTGGAGCGATTGAAAAAGTTAGGATATTACCTGGATTAGAAATATTCATCTATTATATACCTATAGTGACAAATCAGTTGTTTTAACCCACTGCATTGAAATCAGCATAAAAAATATTCTATCCTATGCCATCATGCCATTAAATTCGTTAAATTGTCAATGATACACTTTACCTGTTAATCTATCAGAGACCTTTTAATTCCATGTTATTGTGAAATATATATTATATATATTATGCCTGTTGTTTGTTCCACAGGTAGCTATTTCGCAACAGAGTGACCTCAACTTTGTGAACTTTACAACCAGTAATGGTTTGTCTTCCAACACAGTAAATACTATTCTGAAAGATAAATATGGCTTCATGTGGTTTGGAACAGATGATGGGCTGAATCGGTTTGATGGTCTTACGTTCTCTGTTTACAGGCATAAAGAAGGGGATTCAACCAGTTTGGGAGGTAATTCGATACTCGCATTGCACGAGGATCGTACAGGCAATTTATGGATAGGTACCAATAACACCTTATCCTGCTATAATCGCAGGAAAGATGCCTTTATCAATTACAAATTTACATTCAATAACACGGCACGAACCCTATTCTGTGATCATACCGGGCAGGTGTGGATCGGAACTTACATCGGTTTGTTCAGGTTGAACCCGCGAACCGGTAAGGTGGTCCGTTATATGGCGGATCCTGACAAGCCAGGCTCACTGGCATCAAACATTATCACCTGTATACTCGAAGATAGCAGGCACCGGCTATGGATCGGGGGCAATGCAGGGCTCTACCTGTACCAGCCACGAGCTGACAACTTTAAGCACTTTAGCCACGAAGAGGCGGACTCCCTTTCTTTACCAGGCAATTCCATAAAAGTGATGACCGAAGACCATAATGGCAACCTGTGGATCGGCACAGAAGATCATGGTTTGTCTATGCTGCTTCCCGATGGCAGGCATTTCCGAACTTATCAGCATAGCAACACGCAAAAGAAATCCCTGAGCAGCAACTGCATCTGGTCTTTGGCAGCGGAAAATGCAAACAGGATCTGGGTAGGAACCGAGGAAGGATTGAACATTTTCGACCTGCAAAAGAAGACCTCGCAGCGGATAGAACATGATGTCAGAAACCGTTATAGTTTACAGGGCAAATCAGTGCGGAGTATATACATCGATAACAATGGTATTTACTGGGTCGGCACATACCAGGGTGGTATTAGTAAATACGACAGGAACCTGGCTTTTTTTAATCTCAGGGAAAGCAACCCCTTCGACCCACAAGGATTGACGGCTCCCATTGTTACCTCTTTCTCCGAAGACGCTAATGGCGATATCTATGTAGGCACAGATGGTGGTGGCATTAACCTGTTTCACAGGAACACCGGCCTGTTCAGCCATCCACGCTTCTACCAGGACATCAAACCTCCGGCTGTACTTTCTCTCGAGCATGCCGACGGCCTGCTCTGGATAGGTACTTTTATGCATGGTATATACACACTGAATATGCAAACGGGAAAGGTGCATCATTATTTAAAAGGAGACAGTGCCAGTCAGCCTTCGGGCAACGATATTTTTTGTCTGAAAAAGGACAGGCGTGGAAATATCTGGATTGGAACGAACGGGAATGGAGTGAACGTTTATGATCCGGTATCTGGTGTGTTCAGGCGTTTTGATCGGGTGATCTGCTACAATAAGGACAGCATTACGGTTTTAAACAAGGGGTTTATCAGAACCATAGAAGAAGATAAAGCCGGCAATATCTGGATTGGTACCATTGGAGCAGGTATAATCATGCTGGATGCATCAGGCAAAATAATCAGGACTTTTACCACCAAAAACAGTGAGCTTCCTGCTAATAACGTTCAAACCATCTGCGCCGGACAAAGCGGCAGAATCTGGGTAGGTATTCACAGTGCCGGCTTGTGCCTTTTTGATCCGAAAACCGGGAAATTTCAACGTTACGCAGAACAGGAAGGACTATCCAACGCGGTCATCTATAAGATCCTTGAAGATGATGCCGGAAAGGTGTGGGTAAGCAGTAATAAGGGGATCAGTAGTTTTGATCCTTCGACCAGCACCTTTAAGAATTATTATCAATATAATGGGTTGCAGCGTAGTACTTTTTGCCTGGGAGCCGGTTTAAAGACGGAGAAGGGCGAACTTTTTTTCGGTGGACTGGAAGGCTTTAATTACTTCATTCCAAGGCAGCTGAATTATAATAGAATTGTTCCCCGCATTGTATTGACTGATCTCAAAATAGGCAACATTTCCGTGATTCCCGGGGAACATGCTGCTATCCAATCACATATTTCCTTAGCTGATTGTATCCGGCTGGATTATAAACAACACTTTACTATCAATTTTGCCACCTTGAATTATACTGCTCCGCAGGAGAGCAGGTATTCCTATATGCTGCAGGGATTTGATAAAGGTTGGAATGATATAGGCACATCACGAATGGCTGTGTTTTCTAATTTAAGGCCAGGTAAATATGTGTTCAGGGTAAGGGCCAGTTGTGACGATGGAGCATGGCATACGGAAGAAGCTGTCATCAATGTTATCATAAGACCACCTTTCTGGTTGACCATCTATGCTTACATTTTTTATTTGTTAGCAGCCGTTGTCCTTTTGTGGGGGCTGAGATACCGCGCTATCCGCAGACTGAAATCCCGGTTTGCGCTGGAGCAGGAAAGGCTGCAGGTCAGGCAGGCAATAGAAATGGACCGAAAAGAAGCGGAAAGGCAACGTGAATTTGAACAGGTGAAGATCAAATACCTGATGAACCTGAGCCACGAATTCCGTACACCCGTGTCTCTCATTGTAGGGCCGGTGGATAAACTCATCCATAACGAAACCGCTCCCGAAAAACTGAAGCAACTGAACCTGGTGAAACGGAATGCACGCAGACTGTTGAACATGGTAAACCAGCTTTTGGATTTTCGAAAACTGGAGGAGCAGGAAACAAAACTGGACCTTAGCAGGGCGGACATCATATCTTTTATAGCCGAAGTAATAGAACTCTTCAAAGATATCTCCGAGCACAGGCAGATCAGCTTCCTGTTTACAAGCTCCATTTCCCGCTATTATACCGCTTTTGACAGGGATAAGCTGGAACGGGTGTTGTTTAACCTGCTTTCCAATGCATTTAAGTTTACACCGAAGGAGGGTGCTATATCGCTGGCTGTAGATGCGGACCCCGATGGAGGTATCATCATAAAGGTGGCGGATACTGGGGTAGGTATGAAACCGGAAGTGCAGGAAAAGATCTTTAACCGCTTCTACCAGGGTGATGAGAATCCCGCTATTCTCAACCAGGGGAGTGGAATTGGGCTCTCTATAACTGCTGAATTTGTGAAAATGCATGGCGGCTTAATAAATGTGGAGAGCATCCCCGGAAAAGGCAGCACATTTACCGTGCTCTTACCATTGGAAAAAATGGAAGAGCCAGTACTCCCGAATATAGAAATACCCGGTGAACCGGCAAGCCCGGAAGAAACCCGACCTGTATCCCGCCGGCATGCTGAAGTGGCTGCTGCAGATAAACTAACTGTTTTGCTGGTGGAGGACAACAAAGACTTCCGTTATTACCTGAAAGACAACCTGCAGCCATTTTATAAGGTCGTGGAGGCGGCAGATGGGAGAGAAGGGTGGCAGAAAGCGCTGTCAGCACATCCACAGGTCATTGTGAGTGACATCAATATGCCTTATATGGATGGTATACAGTTGAGCCGGAAGGTCAGGTTCGATAAAAGAACCAGCCATATCCCTGTCATTCTCCTGACTGCACTTGCAGGGGATGCATTTCATATCAAAGGATTGGAAACGGGTGCCAGCGACTACCTTACCAAGCCTTTTAATATTGATATATTAAATATCCGGATCAGGAACCTGGTATTACTGAATAAACGTCTGAAAGACACCTACAGACGGCAGTTAGATGTCATGGTTTCTGTTGACGATGTCGAATCTGCAGATGAGAAGTTCCTGGTAAAAGTAACCCAGTATATAGAAAACAATATTAACGACGACAGTCTGACCGTGGAAGAATTAAGCAGGCATCTTTTTATGAGCAGGGCTTCCCTGTATAATAAAGTCGTGCAGCTGACCGGAGAAACGCCGGTTGAATTTATCCGTTCTATAAAACTAAATAAGGCGGCTTGCCTGCTGGAGACCAGCGATATGAAAATTGCCCAGATTGGTTACGCTGTTGGATTTTCTACTCCTAATTATTTTGCCCGGGCTTTTAAAGCCAAATTTAACCAGCTACCTTCGGAATACCAGGCCCAAAAGAAAAGGTCAGTTTAATGCCGATATATGAAATTTAATATTATGCATTAAGTGTTGTTTAGGAGACAATGATTGCACCTTTAAACATTTGTGCTATTCATTTTAACAAATAAGCTATTGATACTGCGCCAGTCATCCTAGATTCGCTCCAGTGATTTCCACGACCAGTAAAGCAAATAAATCTGGCAGGATGCTACCTGGTTACCTCCCCTGTCTGCTGGCACTGCTGGCATAGACATGAGTAGCGCCCTACCTTAAAAGTCAGGCATTATGGATAAAATAATTTCCTTTGTCCTTATAGTATTTATCTGTTGCATTTGTACAGGTAGTAACAGCCCATTTTCTACGGGCAAAATCCCTTCTCTGAAAACCGTTTTTAAAGAGGATTTTATGGTGGGTGCGGCCCTTAACAGGCACCAGATAAATGAGACTGATCCCATGGCAACTGCATTTATATCCGGGCAGTTTAATACCCTCACACCGGAAAATGACATGAAGGCTGCGTTGATTCACCCGGAATGGGACCGGTATAATTTTGCAGAGGCAGATAAGATCATCTCTTATGCTCAGCAGCACCATATGCAGGTGAATGCGCATACGCTGATATGGCATAGCCAGTTACCCGCCTTTGTATTGCAGATGCGTGACAAGGATTCGCTGCATCAGTTCTTTAAAGACCATATCAGTGTTATTGCTTCCCGGTATGACGGGAAGGTGTATTCCTGGGATGTAGTGAATGAAGCCCTTAATGAGGACGGTACGATGCGAAAATCCTTATTCCTGAAATACCTTGGCGATGATTATGTTGTGGAGGCATTTCAACTTGCGGGGAAGGCTGCCACGCATACAAAATTATACTATAACGATTACAACATAGAACAGCCCAAAAAACGTGCAGGAGCGGTAGCGCTCATCCGGAAAATACAGGCAGCGGGCACCCGTATAGATGGTGTAGGTATACAGGGGCACTGGCACCTGGGCAAGGTACCTTTAAAAGAAATTGAAGAGAGCATCCTGGAATTCTCTGCTTTGGGAATTGATGTAATGTTCACAGAACTGGACATCAGTGTGTTGCCAGATCCCAAAGGTGTAGAAGGGGCAGACGTTAACCAGCAGAAAGCGTATAACAGTGTGCTGAACCCCTATGCCGGTTCTCTGCCTGACAGTATACAAGAACAACTGGCCGGGGATTATGAGAACTTATTCCGGCTTTTCCTGAAGCACAAAGATAAGATAAGCCGGGTCACCTTCTGGGGTGTCAATGATGGCGATTCCTGGTTAAATAACTGGCCGGTGCCTGGCAGAACAAATTATCCCTTGTTGTTTGACAGACAATTTAATCCAAAAATGGCTTTTAATAAAGTAGTAGCGCTTCAACCCGGTACTGGAACAAAATAACGACAACTGATACAACTGTAGCCCTGACATGTAAAGCACCGATGTGATGAAGTAAAGCCTTCCATCAGGAAAACACCTGGTACTGATGGCAATATCAACCTATTCCCTGCTACGACAGTAGAACAGATTTTAATATGCCTTTTATGGCATCAGGATCCCTGTGCCCTCAGCATACAGGGCGGGGATTCCATTTTTTAGAAAAACTGAATAAAACCACGATTATGAATTTTTCTTTTACACATCACTTGCAGAAGATGTCGCCCTCATTCAGCCTGCTGTTGAGGATAACGATGCTGTTATTTATTTTCTTTTGCGGCACTTCTTATGGGGTAGGACAACAAATTACCGTCAGCGGCCGCGTTACCGCCGAAGATGGCAACGTAATTCCCGGAGCCAGCATCCAGGTGAAAGGCACAAAATTGGGGGTGCTCAGTAACGATGAAGGGTATTATAAAATCAACACTCCTGCTACCGCTATCTTAATCATTACTTCAGTAGGATTTATGAACCGGGAGGTAAATGTGAACCGGCAGACAACTATCAATGTTTCGATGAAACCCACGGTCAGCGACCTGGAACAGGTGGTGGTAATTGGATATGGAACGGCAAAAAAGAAGGATGTAACGGGGGCTACGGTATCTGTAAAAGGAGAGACACTCCGGGAATTGGGGAGTCCAAACGTATATAACCAGCTTCAGGGAAGGGCGGCCGGGATTGACATTGTGAACAATGGTTCCAGTATAGGCACCGGCGGTGAAATAAGGATCAGGGGAAACCGCTCCCTGGCATCAGGTGCTTCAGCTAATAATGCGCAGAATGGCCCCCTGGTGGTAGTAGATGGTATACCACTTTCCGGCGGTAGTATAAATGATATCAATCCTAATGATATCAGTACGATCGATGTGCTGAAAGATGCTTCTGCTACTGCCATTTACGGTTCCCGTGGATCAGGTGGGGTGATTATCATTACGACAAGGAGAGGCCGTCTGGGGAAACCTGTTACCAGTTACGATGGTTATATAGGCATGTCGGAGGCTATGAATACCTATAAACTGTTTAGCGGACAGGAATATGCCGCCTTCAAGGATGCAGCCAGGCAGGGCCAGCCTAATCCCAATAATCCCAATCCCAATGCACTAACACCCATCGAGCAGGAGAACCTGGCCAAAGGTGTAAATACTGACTGGCAAAAACTATTACTAACTACCGCTATCCGCACAGATCATAATGTGAGCGTAGTGGGTGGCAATGAAACCACACTATACAGCTTCGGGTTCGGTGTATTCCGGGAAACAGGTATCATACCGGATCAGCGATTCGACAGGGGATCTTTTCATATCGCTATTGATCACAAAATGAGTGAACGTTTAAAAGTTGGTCTCACTACCACCAATACAATGAGCTGGGCCAATCGTATCAACACCAGCGCTTTGGGTGCGGCGACGAGACTGAGCCCGCTATACCTTCCCTACAATGAGGATGGAAGTATAAATTTTCAACCTGCCATACAGCAATCCAACGATGCGCAGCAGATAAGCCCTCTCACTTCTATTGGGAATAATGATAAGATAAAAGCCCGCACCCGCCGGTTCAGAACATTGACGAATGTATATGGAGAGCTGGAAATCATAAAAGGATTGAAACTGAAGTCCAGCCTGGCACTTGACTGGATCCAGACCATGAACAATAACTATAATGGACCCGGCACCGTATTTAATACCAATACAACTACAGCAGGTGCTACCCTTAGTCAGTCGAACGACGAGACATGGAGTTATACCGTCGATAATTCACTTACTTACGAAAAGACTTTTGCAGAAAAGCATAAAATCCAGGTGACAGCATTGCATGAAGTAGTAAAGAATTTCAACCAGAGTCAGCAAATCAACGGGCAAGGTGTGCCGGCAGACTACATCCAGGACTATAATTTGCAATTAGCGAATTCACTCACGGCGGATCCCTCCGGTTACAGTAACAGGGGATTGTTGTCCTATATGGGACGAATCTTTTATACCTATAATGACAGGTATATGTTAACCGCTACCGTGCGTGCAGATGGTGCTTCAGTACTGGCTCCCGGTAACCAGTGGTTTACATATCCGGCCCTATCAGCAGGCTGGAACATAGCCAACGAAGCATTCATGCATGATGTAAAATGGATCAATAACCTCAAACTTCGTGCAGGCTGGGGGGTGAGTTCGAACCAGACCATTGCTCCCTATACAACGATAGGTAGTCTTTCTTCCAATTTTTACAATTATGGGGCAGGTACCTCAGCCAATATAAACTATGTATCAGGGTATCTTATCAATACCTTGCCTAATCCGAAGCTGACGTGGGAATCTACAAGGGGATACAATTTAGGCATCGACTTTGGCTTATTTGATAACCGTATAAGTGGTGCGGTAGAATATTATAATGTCAATACAAGAGATATACTTTTAAGCAAGGAATTACCCAGGAGCAGTGGGGCCAATTCAGTGCTTGTGAACCAGGGAAAGACAGCGGGACACGGGCTGGAAATCACGCTTAGCAGCCTGAATGTAAAAAGCCGTAGCGGATTTACCTGGAGTACAGATCTTAACTTTTCCATGGCAAGAGAAAAGATTGTTGCATTGCAACCAGGATTAAAGCAGGACGTTGGGAATGGTTGGTATGTAGGGCAACCGCTGACGGTTATTTATGACGTGAAGAAAACAGGTATCTGGCAGTTGAACGAAAAAGACCAGGCAGCTAAATATGGTGCTGCCCCCGGTGATATTAAAATTCAGGATGTGGATGGCAACGGTACTATTGGTGCCGAGGATCGCCAGGTAATAGGCAATTTTCAACCCAATTTTGTATTTGGTTTCAATAACAGGTTTACCTACAAAAATTTCGATCTGAACATTGTGACCTTTGGCCGTATAGGGCAGACTGTGGTAGTTACCTATCTGACTGCTGACGGTGGTGCAGCCGGCTATCCATTCTTTATGAACGGACGCGTTAACCAATATAAAGTTAATTACTGGACACCCGATAACCCCACCAATGATTTCCCCCAGCCTGATGCCAGCAGGGATGCATTACAATATACCTCCACATTGTCTTACCGGGACGGGTCATTTATAAAGGTCCGGTCTATCAACCTGGGATATAACCTCCCGTCAAAGATCACCGGTAAAATAGGGCTCAGTTCATTGCGGCTTTACCTGGCTGTCCAGAATCCATTTATCCTCTGGGCACCATTGGTGCGGGATGGCCTGGGTATAGATCCGGAAGGTAATGGCAATGGTAACGCAGTCGGATCTACGGCGGGAGGCACCCCGGTAGTAGCGCGTGCGATCACTGTTGGTATGGGTACACCTCCTACAAGGCAGTACATGTTTGGTGTTAATGTGAAATTTTAATCCTGAAATTAACTTATTATGAAATTCAATATAAAATTATCCGGGCTACTTTTATTGTCATTACTTACAGTGTGTGCAGGTTGTAAAAAGATCCTGGAAGAACAACCCCGGGCTACAATCGATCCTGCCTATTTCAAAACGCCGGAAGGCTTAGAGGGCGGTGTCGCCGGTATTTACTCGTCTTTTCGCGGTCATTGGGGCACACAGATTTTTACGCAGTTGTTCAATGGAGGTACTGATGAGATGATCAGGGGTGGGGCGGCAGATGTGCAGCACAACTTTACCTATTCCCTGTTAATGAAGAGTAATACGAACGATTACAGCGGTTTTTGGAATTCCCTTTACATAGATATCAATACCGCCAACGGGGTCTTGCAATTCGGACCGGAAGCAGGCATGGATGAAACAAAGAAAGCGCAGCTCCTGGCCCAGGCAAAATTCCTCCGGGCATTTTGTTATTTCCAGCTGCTTACAACTTATGGGGATGTGCCTTTGCATCTTACATTCAACACCAACGTTTCATCAGCTGATAGCAGAGCGCCTATTGCTGAGGTGTATGATGCTATCATCAGCGATCTGAAGGATGCAGCTGCCAGTCTTCCCGATCAGCCAGCCGCCGGATTGGGTAAACCAGCATTCAAAGCAACAGCACTGTACCTGCTTGCAAAAACCTACCTGTGGAGAGGCTGGTCAACAGCAGCAAAGGGAAGTGATTTTACAGATGCCTTTAACACTGCAAAGAGCATCATCGATAATAAAAGTGCTTATGGGCTTGATTTATGGCCTGTATTTGCGCAGGGTTTCCTGGAGGGTAATGAATATGGAAGGGAGACCCTTATGGTCATTGATCATACAAAAGACCTGAAGTTCGGTGAGAACTCACAGACGGGTACCGGTGCATCTAACCTGAAAGAAAACA
Organism: Chitinophaga silvisoli; assembly: GCF_003412465.1. Lineage (GTDB taxonomy): Bacteria > Bacteroidota > Bacteroidia > Chitinophagales > Chitinophagaceae > Chitinophaga > Chitinophaga silvisoli. The sequence continues at coordinate 600,238 of NZ_QTJV01000009.1, read as the reverse complement.
AATCCAACTTTTTTTTCCGACCGAATTATCCGACAGTGAATGCCAACTATCCTGCTACAGGAGGTGCTTATGTATGTGTAAGAGATGTACAGAATGGTCGCCCATGGCAAAGAATAAGACCTAACATGCGTTATGTCCTAAATGTTGCTTTCGCCAACAGGGCTACGGACTCCAGGTATAACGGTACATTTCAAACCATTTGGTTATCCAATAGTGTAGCTGCATCTGTAAAAGGTACTACAGGTGCAACCACCCCGAGAGGCACCTTAGTGAATGGTGTAGACACTGCCATCTGGATGGCGGACAGGATTGTGACACCTGCTGAAAGAGCGGCTTTTAAGGGAATTATTTTTGAACCGGATTACCTGCCAGGTGCTACCGTACCCTATACCAGTCTCCTGTATCCATCTTTAAGAAAATGGGATGATTCAACAAGAGCGGATATGAATGATTATTCAGACAGACCTTATATCCTGTTCCGCTTTTCAGAAGTATATCTCATCGCCGCAGAAGCTGCACTGAAAGGTGGTGGTACATTGCAACAGGCGGCAGATATGTTGAATGTGCTCAGGATAAGGGCAGCCCGCATACCAGGGCAAACTGATGATCAGTATGCGGCGGCCATCGCTGCACAGACAATTACAGCTGCAGACGTAACACTTGATTTTATCCTGGATGAGCGCACCCGTGAACTGTATGGAGAATGTAATAGGTGGTATGATCTTTCAAGGACCAAAACACTGGTTGCAAGAGTTCAAAAGTATAACGATGAAGCAGCTGCCAATGTGGTAGCCGAACATATGCTGAGACCTATCCCTCAGCAGCAGATAGACCTGGTCACAGAAGGACCTGCATTCCCTCAAAACCCATGGTATAGCAATTAACAAGTATAACCATCAAATTGAAAAACCATGAAAGAAAACCCACCCATTTAGCGGCGTATGAAAAGGTTGTATCAAAGGTAAAATCCAGGGATTTAATCCGGATACCTGACAGGGAGAATTTATTTTTATGGAATTCTCAATTCCTTCAGATTTACTTTTGATACAACCCCGATAACAGCCATTTGAAAAAACAGTTTGATTAAACTAACAATGTAACTATGAAAACAAACCCTTTTCTCAGCAAGCTGGGAGTATCTTTCCTTTCCCTCATTTTAATGATTAGCTCCTGTACAAAACAAGCGGCAACAGATGTATCTGCTGTAGACAATAACAGCGGTGATTTAAAAGCCGCAGCAGATGTAAGTGTGATGGCGACAGCAACCATCGATGCTAACACTTATCAACAAACCATCCAGGGATTTGGTGGAATGAGTGTGCCGATCTGGATAGGCGATTTAACAGCAGATCAGCGAACAAAGGCTTTTTCCACCAGCAGTGGTATCGGGATGAGTATTCTGCGTGTAATGGTCCCTGCAAATAGTAGCCAGTTTGCCGCCGAAAAGGCAACAATCGATGCTGCAAAAGGTTTTGGTGCAAGGGTGATCGCTACTGTTTGGAATGCTCCTGCTTCCATGATGGATGGAGCTTACCTGAAGGCAAGTTCATGGAGTGATTTTGCAGCACATTTACGGGCTTACACACAGGCTGTAGGAGGTGTCTATGCATTGTCTCCCTGGAATGAACCCAATTACCTGGCATCAGAATGGATGCATGCTTCGGCTACAGAAGTGGCAAACTTTGTGGCGGCATATGGTGACAACTGCGGTGCTCCGATCATGGCACCTGAACCATTTAATATGGATCAGACTTTTATCAATACATACCTGAGTAATGCAACTGCGAAATCCAAAACACTGTTCGTCAGCGGCCACATTTATGGTAAGACACCTTATAATTTAGGCAACATCGGCAAATCAGTATGGATGACAGAGCATTACACAAATTCTTCTATCAGTGGCAACGACTGGCCCAATGCTATGAATGCCGCTAAGGAAATTCATGATTGCATGACTGCTGGTTGGGCTGCCTATGTATGGTGGTATATCCGCCGGTTTTATGGTCCGATTGACGAGAATAGTGCAATCACCAAGGTAGGATATGTGATGGCGCATTTTGCCAGGTATGTACGGCCGGGTTATAGTAAAATTGCATGTGCAGCCAATCCCAGCACCGGTATATATACAACTGCTTACAGGAACGGATCAAAAATTGTAATTGTAGCTATCAATACAAATTCAGCTGTAACCTATCAGCCATTCACGATCAGTGGTGTGACAGTTAGTAGTTTCAGTCGTTATGTAACAACGAGTTCCTCTAATCTTGCAGCAAGTACGCTGAGTATTTCAAACAATGCATTTGGCATTAATCTGCCAGCATCCAGCATAACAACCCTGGTTTCGAACTGATCCTATTTTTCAGCATAATTGTTACAACTATGAAACAGTTACAGTACATAGGTGCGGTGCTTACATGTCTGCTGATGTGTGCTTCATGCACCAAAAAATCGTTGGATGGTGCAGGTGGGTTAACGGGTAAAAACAGGGTGGCGGTAACTGCCGCAGCAATAGCCAATCCTACCTGGTATGCAGATGCGAGATGTTTCCTGGATGGTCCTGCAGGAGCGTTTGACGATCTGGCGGTGAAGGATCCTTCCATCGTTTATTCCGGTGGGAAATATCATCTCTTTTATACAGGTCGCGATAAAGGAACCGGGGGGCTCTGGCGGATGGGATATGCGGCTGCCAGTTCTATTGCCGGTCTTAAAACTGCCAGTCGTACTTATATGAGTGCCTTGAATGCGGGTTCATATTTCTGTGCACCCCAGGTATTCTGGTTTCCGGCAAAGGGCAAGTGGTTCCTGATTTACCAGAGTGGGCTGGGAGCTTCCTTTTCGACATCCACAGATGTTGGCAATCCCGGTTTGTGGACACCTGTCAGAAGCATGGGCTTTACTGATGGTATTGATTTCTGGTGTATTTCTGATGGTGCCTACGTATATTGTTTTTATTCTGCCCAGGATGGGTCACGCACTATCAAAAGACGCAGAACGACCGTGGCTAATTTCCCATATAACTGGGAAGCGCCTACTGTAGCAGCTACCAGTACATTTGAGGCAGTGCATGTTTATAAAAGCAAGGCAGATGCTAAGTATTATATGATCGTAGAAGACATCAACCGTTACCAGGAGCTGTGGACAGCCAGTTCGTTGGGAGGTACCTGGACACAGGTCGCAGAGAAGTGGGCAGCGAGGGATAATCTCCGGTTCCTGTCAGAAGTATGGACAGATCAGGTCTCTCATGTAGAAGCGATTCGTTCCGGTACTGACGAGAAATTGGAGATCGATAATATAGACAGATGTCAGCTATTGATCCAGGGTGTGCCGAATGGAAGTTATGGCGACTATGGTAATATTCCATACGATCTTGGAGTGATCAGGAATTATCAGTAAAATTCAATAATATACAGGGTAAACAACGCAAAATAGCAGCATCCAAAGTGCCTACATTGAGCCTTGTTTATCCTGTATTATTGTCATCCATACAATTGTAGTAAATATCCACATATGAAGCATTTATTTTTATTGCCGGCTTTCTTTTGCCTGTTTATATTGACTGGTTATTCCCAGGAAATTGTTCAACAGGCACCAGCGGGTTTTGATTCCCTGCGTGCAGGGATTGCTCACGGTACTATTGATACGATTAGTTATTTCTCCAACACGGTTGGTGTAAAAAGAAAGGCCCTGGTATATACACCCCCTGGTTTTTCCCGCGGAAAAAAGTATCCTGTATTATACCTGCTTCATGGTATTGGCGGAGATGAAAAGGAATGGCTGAATGGCGGAAAGCCGCAGGTGATCCTGGATAACCTTTACGCGCAGGGAAAGCTTACGCCAATGATTGTGGTACTACCTAATGGCAGGGCTATGAGAGATGACAGGGCCACCGGTGATATCATGGCAATGGATAAGATCCAGGCATTTGAAAGATTCGAAAAAGACCTGCTGGACGACCTGATACCTTTTATTGAAAAGAAATACCCGGTGCGTACTAACAGGGAAGACAGGGCCATCGCCGGATTGTCAATGGGAGGTGGACAGTCGCTGAATTTCGGATTGAGTCACCTGGATAAATTTGCCTGGGTCGGAGGATTCTCTTCAGCACCAAATACCAAGGCTCCGGAACAATTGGTACCCGATCCTGGCAAAGCAGCAAAACAACTTAAATTATTATGGATCTCCTGTGGGGCAGATGACCGGCTGATAAATATCAGTCGCCGTACGCATGACTATCTTGCTAAGAATGGAGTGCCGCATATCTATTACATAGAACCCGGTGTTCATGATTTTAAGGTATGGAAAAACGGTTTGTATATGTTTTCCCAATTGCTGTTCAAGCCTGTAGATACATCCTTGTTTTCGAAGTATATCTATTCAGGCCAGGGCACTCCTGCCAGCACGAATATTCCGGGTCAGAAATATCCGCAGATCATGCCTGATAATCGTGTGGTGTTCCGCATAAAAGCTCCGGAAGCGCAGCATTTACAAATCGATTTAGGCAGGAAGTATGATATGAAAAGAGATACAGGGGGCTACTGGACGGTAGTGACGGATACTATACCAGTAGGTTTTCACTATTATTCATTGATCATTGACGGCATAGCGGTGGTAGATCCATCCAGCCAGACCTACTACGGTATGGGACGTATGGCAAGTGGAATAGATATCCCTGATCCGGATGGGGATTATTATAAGATCAGCAATGTTCCTCATGGACAGGTAAGGTCAGTGGAATATTATTCAGCTATCACCAGCTCCTGGAGGACGGCACTTGTATACACGCCTCCTGGTTATGACCGGGAGAATAATAAAAAGTATCCTGTACTTTACCTGCAACATGGGGGAGGGGAAGACGAAACTGGTTGGCCACGGCAGGGTAAGATGAATATCATTATGGATAACCTGATAGCATCAAAAAAAGCAGTACCCATGATCGTAGTCATGGAAAGGGGGTATGCTATTGATCCCCGGCAACCCGTTGCCAGTCAGCCCGCTGGTCTTCCGGGCATGTCCGGCAATGTTTTTCCTGATGTATTGGTCAATGAAGTAATCCCCCTGATTGATTCATCGTTTCGTACGCTTACAGATAGAAAGTACCGGGCCATGGCCGGGTTGTCCATGGGAGGCTTCCAGACCTTCCAGACAACGATGACGCATCTGGATCTTTTTTCTTATATCGGTGGTTTCAGCGGTGCTGCTTTCCGGCAGCCAGACGTGGATATTAGGAAGATGTTCAATGGGGCGTGGGAAAATGCTGCTGCGTTCAATGAAAAGGTCAGGCTGGTATATCTGAGTATAGGTACCGCAGAACCGGAAAGGATGTATAAGGGAGTCAGGGGATTTCATGAAGCGTTGGAAAAAGTTGGTATAAAGCATGTGTATTATGAATCGCCCGGCACTGCACATGAATGGCAAACCTGGAGGCGGTCATTGCGGCAGTTCGCCGGTATGATTTTTCATGAGTGATGTAGGATGGGGAACTTTGGGCTGCTTTATTATGGCTACAGGCGGAATTTCTCTTCCTGGTTTTCGCGGATTTAATTACAGTATCTTTATTATATTCTATTGCTGACGAAAAACATACAAACCATTTTCTCGCTGTACAAGCCTCTGTTTATGGCTAGTTTGCAATCTTCGTTATAGGTGGAAAAACGAGTCGAAAAGCAGGTAGTCTGATCAGGGTGTCAGGCTGTTTCCTTTGACTGGAAAATCTTGTATAGGCCTGGCAATTCAATGCAGGAACAAGCTTGCTGGCAAAAGATGCAGTTCATAATTTTTATGTAAATTCGTGTCAAATAGCCCTTTACAAATGAAACAAGTTATCCTGATTGTAGCGTTTAACCTATTAACAATTCCCGTTTTTTCCCAGATTTCCGTCGGCATCACAGGTGGAGGTAAATTATCCCGGTTCCACTATTCTCATACAGTAGGTAGTAAATACAGGACCAACACTTTTATTACGGCATGGCATGCCGGTTTAATCGCGGAGGCAAAGTTGCACGGTAATTTATATCTCCAGCCACAGTTACTGGTCAGCCGTCAGGGCGCAATTTCGGAATTTGATATGAATACAGAAACGTACCGTAATTATTTCAAAGGAGTAGTACATACCACTTATCTGCAGTTGCCATTGAATGTAGTTTATAAATACAATAGATGGTATGCCGGAGCAGGGCCTTATATTGCCAGGGGACTGGGAGGCAGGTACCATAACAGGTCTGCATATATATCTTATGATTTAACAATACCCAGTTCAGAATTTAATACCCAGGGAGAGATTGAATTTAAAAGCAGTGAGAAGGGGATAAAACCATACAACCTGTATATGCGATCTATGGATTATGGAGCGAATTTTATTGGTGGCTATGAATTTAAAAACGGATTGTTTTTGAATGTGAATTATAGTTTGGGATTGACTAATGTATATGGCAAAGATAGTGGCGTAAAGAATAGGTATTGGGGGCTGAGTGCAGGTTGGTTTTTTAAAAAATCCGCTGCCAAAGCGATGTCTAATCATAAACAACCCTAAAATATGAAAAGAATTCTGCTGTTTGTTACTTTTACTTTATTGGTTTTCCCGGTCTTCTCCCAGGTTTCAGTTGGCATTACAGCTGGCTACTCCATGGCGAAATTTAAGGAGGATAGCAAGATGACTGCTACCACAATTACCAATTCATTTATTTCCACCTGGCATGCAGGTGTAATTGCAGAGACCAAAATTACCGGCCGGCTTTACTTTCAGCCGCAGCTCCTGCTGAGTAAGAAGGGCAATAAGTATGAATTGGTGTATAAAGAGAATGATGTGTATAACAGGCAGGAGACTCATCTTACTTACCTGGAACTACCATTGAATGTGGTGTATAAATTCAATGGTTTGTACGTGGGGGCCGGACCATATGTTGCCCGTGCACTGAAGGGTACTTATGATTACTATATGACGTATGTACAGCGGGAAGATGGTACGGTACATGAAAACAGCTATAAAGCGGATATCGAGATCAACAGCCATCCGAATAGATCGGAATACGCAAATTTTATTTATTATCGGCCAATGAATTATGGCGTTAATTTTTTAGCAGGATACGAGTTGAAAAATGGTTTGTTTGTTAATGTAAATTATAGCCTCGGACTGACAGATAATTATGTGGATAAGGTTGGTCAGTATAACAGGTCAGGAGGAGTGAGTGTAGGGTATTTCTTTGGTAAGGGAAAATAAGAGCTTTGTTTTAACAAAAAATGGCGCTGTAATTTTAGTAGATTGAATTCTTTTAAATCTTATCCCGGGACCATGGAGTTGTTTTATTTGTTTCTTTTACGGTCCTGTACGGGCTTCTTCAAGGTCCTGAATTTCGGAATAATGTCTTTCAAATATACATTACTTATCGACCTGGAACCAGGTCTTCCGTATCTTCCCCTGGTTCAATTGTATAACGTTTAAATAAAGGTTGTTCGCAGTCAATTTCATTGAATGTAGCAGATGGGCCGATTGGGTTTATCATAGCAGGTGTATAGGGGGCAAAAAAATCGTGATCAAAGAGGTATATATTGCCTTCTGCACTCACTCCGACCAGCTCGTTTTCGATGAACTGAATGAAGATCCAGGTTTCTCCGTTTTCCAGCAGCTGGCGATATTCACTGGTTTTGTAGTTAATGAGTAGGAGAGAGCCGCCGCTGTATGGAAAAAGTAATTCTTCCAGATTCAGGAACTGATGACGGAGGTTAAAGGCATACCCGGTTTCGTTGCCAAACAGGTCTTTGCTGTAGTCTTCCGCAGACATGATTTCCTTTTTGAAACCCAGATCGGGATAAGATTGTACCTGGATATTTATAGGAGGAAAACCGCCTGTAATCAATAGCTCAGTGTGATCAATATTGAAACCGATATTACTTACAGAAAAGTGGCAATCTACGTATACATCCAGGCAGTGTATTTCATTTTGTTCATCTATGCGGTAGCCTAAAAGATAGCCTGAGTCTTCACTTTCGGCGGCTGCGATGATGAGTGTGCGGGTATGGTCATCCCAAAGGAGCTGTTTAATAAAATGGCCGATGTGGAAGGAGCGGAGAAGCGTATTGTCTTTATAGATTTCGAGTTTTTCGGAGTAGATATTCGCACAATAAAGGTGGTCTTCTATTTTTATAATAGCTGAATGTCCGGTTGGGCTTTCATTTTTAATGCCTATCTCATGTACAATACGTTTTTCATTAAGGTCGTATACTAATGGCCTGCTGCCAATGCCTGCGAGGTAAACAAGACCTTTTTCATAGACCAGGTCCAGGATGATGTCAAACGCATTAATAGTATGGACGACTTTATATCCGGTTGTGATGTCAACAGTAATAATTGTATTGCCAGAAAGCAGGCAGATGGAATGGGGGAGTGGAATGACTTTATAAATGGGGGTATTTAACGGAATGACCTGTTTTGTTTTCATAAAAATGGATCTGAAGGTTGTGAAATTACTTATTCAGAAGCTTGTCTTCCACCTGGTTCCTGTGGGCTTGTACCGTTTGCCGCACCGGCATTTCCTGTATTAAACAAATACTTCACCACAAGAAAGAAAAACCCAAAGAAATTGATTGTAGTAGAAGAAATCAGGGTGATGATAATACTATCTGAAATTTTCATAACGGAAAACCCCACAAAGAAAATCAAAACAAAGATCAGACAAGCCCAGATACAGGTTAGCAGAAAGATAAATCCGGCATACTTCTTCCTCTCCACATTATTCTGGGCCCGGGTTTTATTTCCTTCCCTGAGAGAAACCAGTGTCTCCATCCGGATCTGCCTTTCGAGCTGCCGGTCTAAATATGTTTCTTCTTCTATAAGGGCTTGTGAAGTATTAGATGGGTTGGTGGAGGGAGCGCCTTCAATTGCAGGTTCTACTCCCTGGATAGTAAACTGTGCTGGAGGCATTTTTATTTCGTTATGAAACGTTCAAAATAAGTTCCTATATCATCATTTGGAATGAATGTCTCATTTACACCCGGCACATAATGTTTGGCCCAGGGGGAGCCTTCCTGGTGTGTCCAGTTAGAAAGCTTTACGGCATTAATACCTTTGAGGGTATTCCAGGTGTAATCAATAATCTGGGTGGCGCTATCATCTAAGCGGGTTTCATCCGGATTTAAGTCATTTCTTAAAATCCATTTTGTATCGTTAATGGGAGTGCTTCCGTAAAACTTATAGGTATGGTAGATATCAGGTACTACAGGGCCAAATTTCCAGGCCTGAAATGTCTCTTTTATAAGCGGCTTTTTGTTATACGCTGCTAAATACAATCCATGAGCAAAGTAAACCATTTTCTGGAGCTTCATCTGGGTCACAGGATTCCCTTCTTCTATTCCCTTGTTAACAAAAATTTGAGCGATTAAAGACGCTGGATAAGCCATAATACCTCTTTCTTTCCCCTAATTTACTAATTTTTTTAGTATCTTTTTATCTCCCCACCCATTCCCCCCCAATTTTTTCCCTTCCCCCTCCACCACCAGTTAAAATTATAAAGTCCTGATATTTCTCCTAAAATTCATTGAATAAGTTGGATTTCAGTAGCTTATAACCTGCTTGTCCTCCTCTGATTGTTAATGTGGACATACATATTATTAACAATTTGCTTACAACCATAAACATATATGTTTCGTATATATGTCAAAATGTAGATATGAAAGTGTTTAAATTAGTACCCCTATTACTTATTCTGCCTGTTTTTCTGAGCTCTTTTACACCTCCCGGGGAAATCACCTGGACTGCCATCGGTGACTCCTTCACATATTTAAATGATCACCTGAATGAAAGCGAATATCGTGTTAAAAAAGGTTGGATAACGAGAGTAACAGAAGAAGTTCCGGGCCTGACCTACACCAATCAGGGACATAATTACTGGACATCTGTTGAGATTGCGCAAAAATTAGACAAGTTTGACCTGAAGCCTTCAGATGTATATACCATCTTCCTCGGTGCCAACGACTGGTGGGTAGGTGTAAAACTCGGTACCCTGGACGATTACCTGAACAATACAGGGCCGGGCACATTGAATGGTGCCTTCAGGGTGATTATTGACAAAATCAGGGGCCTGAATCCCAAAGCTCATATTATCCTGATCACACCTATGCAGCGGGGCGATTTTGTATATATTCTCAATTCCAGGATCAATGGTTATGGATCTTACAGAGATAAGAATGGTCAAAGCCTGGAATCTTTTGCAAATGCGGTAAAGGAAATAGCGAAAGCAGATAAGATGGATGTAGTGGATCTTTATCGTGAGCGTAGGCTGGGCTTAAGACAGGCTGTGAAGTTTAAATGGCTGAGAGATCCGCAGACTTATGAGTACAAGGAATATATTTACCCTGATTATGTAAACATCCCGTTTAATGAGGCGGATGAATATCCTTATCCGGTAAGAGCGATGGATATGACTTATGATGGTATCCACCCTTCAGACAAAGGTAGTGCGGTGATTGCAGAACTGGTTGCTAAGGTGATAAAATCTTACCAATTCTAAGAGATAAAATAGCGGTTGTATCAAAAGTAACTGGAATTATATACAATAAATTCTTGCCATTAAATCCCGTAAATTTACTTTTGATACAACCTCTCTTTATTTCAGAATCTATAATTAAATAATTTCCTTCCCCGCCTGCATATCAGCCAGCTGCGATACAAGCTTTTCATTTATTGATTTATTATCCTTACTGTATTCAATAGCTTGTTGCTGAATTTTTATCGCCTGCGCTTTATTCTTTAATAAATAATAACTCCTGGCACTGGTATTTAAATATTCAGGTTCATTAGGCTTTAATTTTAATGACTGCTGACTTAAGCTGAGTGCTTTCTGGAAGTCACTATTCAGTTTGCTGTAACGCAGGAATTTATCCGCCGTCACATTTGTGATGTGAGCCAGGTATGCCAGGTAATTTCCTTTGGAAGTTTGATGCTGAATGGCCTCCAGGCTATCCAGTGAAGATGCCACAGGCAAAATAGCAGGTAAGAGGGTGTCAGAAAAATGATGTAATTCCCTTATGGCAGCTACAGTATCCTGCATCCTGGTATAAAACTGAGCACTGAAGGCAGAGATGGAAAGTGGAAATTTGGGTGAATGATGGTCCATTTTTTTGCTCCTGGCAATAGCCTGGTTGAATTCATCTACGTTCTTCTTAGCGATTGCATCCATCATGCCTTCTATAATAATGTTATTGAAAATTCCTTCAAACTGCACCTGTTTCGAATATTTTTCATTTGGGAAAAGTGAATCCGGATTAAAATATTGATAAGCTGCCACCTGGTTTTCCAGTAGAAAGTCAAAAGCTCCTGAGTTAACTTTGAATACGTATTTGATCAGGAGGTTAAAGTCAGCATCCAAAGGTGTTTTGAGAATTTTACAATATTGATTTAATACAGATTCCAGTTCGATTTTTAAACCAAGACTATCCAGTTGCGGGATATAGGTAGCCAGAAATTCTTTATTGTTTTTATTGTCTTCATACCGCTCCCTCATCTTACTGACTGAAAAGTTTATCTCTTTTTTATGAATAGCAGATCGTCCTAACTCAATGAAGGGATCAGGGCTTTCCTTGTAACCAATTCCTTTGGCAATCAGGTCTCCCTCGGGAGTGATAAAAAGAAATGTAGGATATCCCTCTACTTCATACTTTTTTACAAGATCCGGACCTACGGTTTTTTCAGCGTTGATCCTGCAGCATATGAAGTTTTCATTGTATAACTGACCCACTTTTTCCAGTGGAAAGATTTCTTTTTCCATCATTTTACAGGGACCACACCAGTCAGTATACATATCAATAAACAGGAGTTTGTTTTGCTGTTTGGCCATATTGATAGCTGTAGCAAGATCTGAGCTGGCAAACTGAATCCCTTGAGCTTCAAGTTGGGAGAAGCTAAGGATCAATAAGACAATTAATAGGAGAGCGGATTTCCTTTTAATGGCAGATGGCAGTTTTTTCATGGGTTAAAGAAGTTAGTTTGATAAATGCAGGTGGTTGACCTGGTAATAACGTGAATAATGGAAATAGTAATGAGCACGGTGCTTTATTACTGCGGGCAAATGCACCAGTAAGATATTAATTTTTTCGGAAAAAGAGAGGAGGGGCTTTACCTGCATTACACTTTAGTTCTTCCCATGGCTAGCTTATCCATGATTATCTTCCGTTTAATTTTTCCAAAACGTTTAGTTAATACACCTTTATACGGCGTGGTTCTTGGCAGCATTCGGCGGCGATAGCGTGGTCCCGGATACCAAAACGGAACAACCCATCCTTTCCATGAATAACCCCGAATGGGAGGAAATTTAAGCCTTACATCATTCCCAAACCGATGATCAAAATGATCAGCAATGAAATTTCTGGCAAGCGTAGCTCCATAAAATATAATGTCTGATCCATGCATAGATAATATCGGATGTCCTGGATTATCTATCATGATAAAGCGATGTTGCCATACCGGGAAAATCCTTGAAATACCGCTGGCCTTCACTATTTCAGAATTTACTCCTGTGCTTTCGTAGATCCAGCTGATCATACTATAAATACGATCAAGATCCCGGGGATAGGCATAGAATGGAGTAAAGTAATGATGGACGTTATGCTCATCTACCCAGGTATCCACTTTATCCAATCCATTCATAGTCCGGTAAAAATTACGCAGGGGTAAAGGGAACTCAAAACCCATGTCTTGCTCGAATTGCTTCAATTCTTCTTCGGTGAGGCCCCGGTTCCATTTGGCCCCGGGTGGAATCCTCGGACCATATTCATCTGCAGGATCAATTTCTTCCCAGGCTTTTTCGGTCATGGCCTTGATTTTTTCGAAGAATGCAATTGAGTTATCAACTTTCATATAAACTAGAGGGGAGGGGTAAATGCAAAAAAATGACAGCGCTAACATACAAAAAGGCACCGACTATTTGTCGATGCCTTTTATTCGATGTCTTTTATAATGTGTCCGCGTTGTCCACCACGCAAGATTTATTGAGTTTCATATTGCAGATCTGCCCACATTATCCACCGCGAAAGATAATTACTTGGCGATTTCGCGCAAGATTTATTGAATTTCAACAAATTGCAGATCTGCCGCGTTGACACTGACTGCCTATAAATATTTAAGAGGATTCTTCTATTTATAAGAGTATTCTTCAAAGTATAAATCCACATTTTTTTATTCAATTAGTTCAGGGCGTTTCTACCATAAATGGAGATTCATCAGTAGTGCCAACTGCATTTGCCCATTCCAGATACCCATAACCTCCTGGTAAAGCATAAATGATATTAGAATTGGTTTTAGCCTTATAGATCACCACACCACAAGAGCCGCTGATAGCAGGTCTTCTGCTGGTATATGCGAGCTGACCTGATCTTGTTGTGATCTTAACTGGAGTAGTCCAGTTAACCAGGTCACTGGACGTGGTAGTTTTAAGCTGCCCATCCGGATCCATCCCAACTATAACAGCAGAAGGAGGGCTGCCAAGATTAACTGAATTGATAGGCGTTGCAGCAGCGTAACGGAAGTATCCGAAATTCAGCTGTGAGCCCTTTGTCCAGTTTATGCCATCTGCAGAAGTTAAAATGGTAAAAGCAGGAGCCGGCGAAAGGGTGCTGGTATACAGGATACAGATTACGGAGTGAAAAGTAAATATGTATGGATCGCCATAGGATGTATAAGGTAAATTTACCTCAGTCCAATTAGATCCATCTGAACTGTAAGAATAGTGGATGGTAGTGGTATTATTCCCCAGGTGAAAATCGTTGCCTGGATATGCAAGGAACATTTTGCCTCCATAAGTACAAGCGGAAAGATCACCTGATGTTGCGGCGTAATTCCCCAACATTGCATCCGTAGCCCAGGAACCTCCTAAATCAGCGCTGCGGGTATAATATACGTAATTACTTAACGCGCTTCTATGAAATACATAGATATTCCCATTGAAGACAGTCGCCGCAGGACTACCATTCGCGCCTCCTCCAGGATTGTTAAGCGCACTGAAGGTCCAGTTAGACCCATTGACGCTATTTCCGGAAAAGATTTTTTTGGCATCAGTGCTATTACCGGTGCCTTTGTAAAAATATCGGTAGAAAGCAGTTATTGGGCCTGCATTACTGCTGGCAATCAAACTGTTAATACCCGGTTTCTCGATTTCTTTCTTTTGACAGGATGCTAAAGCAAAAGCAGCATACAGTAGAAGCAGGATGGTGCTACGATTCATAGTACAGGGTTAAAGGTTAACTAAAAAATTACACTGCAAAGTTGCATCATCAAATAATCACTTTCAAAAATTATTTTAGTCATTCACCTATGTTTTTGAGTAGAAATTTAAAAACAGAGAAAGCGGCTATATTTATTTTGAGATGCCTTGTTTTGGGTTATTAAGATTAATCTGGATTTTCACAGAAAAGATGCTCCTTAAAATTTAAATGTGGGATGTGTCTGCGATGCCTGGAACGGGAGTAATAATGAATGTATTAAGTGTTCGTCTTAATACCGTCAAAGCAAAAGACGCGTACAAAAAGGCATCGCAGAAGCAATATCATTTCTATCAACCATTTCGAAGCGCTATCTTCACCTGTATGCGGGATGGGCGAATTATTAAACCAGGTTGCGTTGACTATGGTATAAAAAATCTATATTGTCACCCTTACATTAGAACCAATGGAGTATAAAGAAATAAAACCTTGCAAAGAATTAGCCTCCTTTATTCATTCCTATTGGGAGTTAAAAGGGAACGAATCAGATAGACAATGGGAACGAACTTTTCCTGATGGTTGTGCCGGACTGGTGATGAATTTGGGTAATACCTGTTTGACGGATAATGGCCTGGTCCGTATGGAGTTTGGGAAGACTTATGTTGTTGGCGCAATGACCTCATTCAAAGATAGTTTTATTGACAACGAAACACATTTGTTAGGTATTTGTCTGAAACCTGCCACTTTCTTTAATTTTTACAGTTATGCCTCCCAAAAGGAATTAATTGACAATACTGTTGAGTTTGAAAAAAGCAATTCATTTAATATTGATAAGATCGTTAAAACCCCAATCAATTACCTGAACCAATTTTTTCTTGATAGGAGAAAGAACAAATACAATCTTTTGGAATCACCTATAAATGATATTCATTCAACAAACGGACAAATTAGCATTCATGAACTTTCAAAAAGAAATTTCACCACTGTAAGACAATTGGAACGGAACTTTAAAAAGCACATTGGATTATCACCAAAAGAATATGCTAATATAGTTCGCTTTCAGCATGCTTTGAGCATTATCAGAAAATCAGCTGGCAGCCGGAGTTTGCTTGAGATAGCTTTTGAATGTGGTTATTATGACCATTCGCATCTTACAAATGAAATTAAGCGAAATACAGGGTTTTCACCATCACTGCTTTAAAATGTCGCATTTTTACAAAGGGCAGATAGGTGTCCGAAAGTAACTTCGTACAAACAATAAATTAAAAAGCAAATGCGAAAAATTTCACTTTTCATTGCAACAAGTTTAGATGGGTATATAGCAAAACCTAATGATGACCTCAGCTTCTTAAAACTCGTTGAAAAGGAAGGGGAGGATTATGGTTATGCGGAATTTACAGGCACAATTGACACATTAATTATTGGTCGAAAAACATATGACTATGTACTTAAAGAGATTGGCCCGTCTCATTATGACAACGGACAAAGGGATGTTTATGTAATTACCAGGAATAAAAAACCACAGGTAGGGAGAACAATTTTCTATACCGGCAATTTGACAGAATTGGTTCATCAATTAAAGTCTGAGAGTGGCAGAAATATTTATTGTGATGGTGGGGCAGAAGTGATCAACGAATTATTGAAGAATGAGTTAATAGACGAGTTTATAATTTCGGTTATCCCGGTTCTACTGGGTAACGGAACAAGGTTGTTTAAAGACGGAAGACCTGAACAGGTACTTGAATTCATTACTGCAAAAACGTATGATACGGGATTGGTGCAACTTCATTATAGGCGGAAAGTATAATTGGGTTGGAGGTAAAAATGTTAACAATAAACCGTATTCTACTTCCGTCAAAAAGTAAAAGGCATCGCGGGAGCGATGCCTTTTAAATCAATTATTTCAGCGCGCCAGCGGTACGCAGAGAGGAACAATTATCTAATTATTTAACATTAAATTTCGGGGAATTTGGAGGGTTGGAGTTTTTAGGAAAATCATAAGTGGTTGAAATTCATATGATTTGTGTTTGTTGAGTAAAAGCCTTAATTTCTTAACTTTGTAATAATCTGAATTTTCTGATTATGTATCAGCTTGCTTCAATTTCTGAGAAACTTAATACATTATGGACCCTCTCCCAAAAGGAATTTATATTTCTTGACGATCTTGAATTAAAGTTCAAAGATGATCTGGAGAATTTTATAGCAGGGGAGACGCTTTATTTGAAAGATGGTAAAGTTGTGGTCGGAAAGAACTTGTATAAGAAGTGGCTGCAAAAGTTGCAATCTAAAGGATTTGATTACGAGATTGATTTTAAATAATGATTGAAAAGAAAGTTGAAGAAATCAATTTACTGAAAAGGCAGATTGCTGCATTAAATATTGATCAGGATTGGGATGATGCCTTTCTGGAAAAAGTTAAAGTGGATTTCACTTATAATTCTAACAAAATAGAAGGTGTTACGCTTACCTATGGGCAAACACTCAAACTCCTCAAAGATTTTGTTACGCCCCAAAATGCTATTCCTGGTGAATTATTGGATTTGATTAATCATCAAAGAGTCTTAGATAACGTTTTTAAGAATTATCGTGCTGAAACTTTTTCAGTCGATAATATTAAAGCTTTGCATAAGGAGCTAATGAAGGATCTTGCACAGTGGACTGATGATAGTCTTTATAGCCCGGGTAGGTTTAAGATTTTTGAGAATGTAACAGTCAGGAGTAACGGTAAAATTCATTCTTATCTGTTACCGACCGAAGTGCCTAAAGCAATGGATGATCTGATTGGTGAAATAAATAACAGGTTGGCTAATATTGATGAGGAGAACATAGAAACACATCCATTGACAATCGCCACGTTCTTTCATCAGCAGTTTTTGAATAAAATACATCCTTTTAATGATGGGAATGGGAGAATAGGCAGATTGTTCACGAATCTTATTTTACTGAAGAAAGGATATCCGCCGATCTTCATCAAAGATGTTGATAGAAAAGAGTATTTGAACCGTTTTGAACAATCGGATGCAGATTTCAGTCCTATGCTGGATTTTTTGGCGGATAGGCTAATTGAAAGCCTTAAGCTTAAGTTGGAATTTTTTCAACGAAATTAGTTCGCAAAAAATTTATTACAATATTGGAAAAAGCTTCCCAGTAAGGGAAGCTTTTTTATTTTTAGCTGAGATTAAGCTAGTTGGATGAGTTGCCAAACAACAGCTTTACCTCCATAAGGAGGCATTTTGTTGCCTTTAGCAATTGGCGCTGTAGTACTAGGAGTACCCATTACTTTCCATACACCGCTCTCAGGACATATTTCACCTGTTTTTGCAGTTCTTCCTACTGGCATAATTATATATTTTTCATAGATATCAACAAATTGAGAGTGATATCTGTTTCTCTCTGAGCTTTTCCCCGGCAATCGCTCATACCGGTTTGAATATTCAAAGATTATATGTAGCTACAATATTGATTTCAAATTTAAAGAGAAGAAATATATCGGGGAATGGGGATTATTCCGGTATTTGAGGTAGAAATATTAGAACAATAATACGTATGAGATAATCTATTCATACATTTATGTAATTCTATAGATAAATTATTGCTCCTCTTATATATACACTTCAAATCCCAGTTAATGAAGAAAATTAGCTTAATATTTATTTTCACCATTCTTTATTCATGTGTACCACAAAGTGAATATGACAAGGTAGTATCTCAAAAAAATGAAATAGAACAGGAACGAGATAAGCTTATGGAAGAATTGGAAGGGATTAAGTTTGGTGCCCCAAATTTGCTTTCTGATGGAAAGACATTTTATTACGCCAGGTTTTTTATAAACGCAAGAATGAAATTTCAAACGCTTGTTGAAAAATATCCCGATATGCCCTTAGCAATAGAAGCAAAAAAATATCTTTCAGATATTGATGAAGAAGAATTGTGGAGCCAGGCAAATACATTGGAAGATATTTCTTATTGTGAAAAATACATTTCAAAATATCCCAATGGTCACTATATTACTATGGCTATTTCAAGACGTGCAGAGTTAGCCATACTCGATAAGCAGAAGTTATTTGACGCAGCGACAGCACAAAATACCTCCTATAGTTGGAGGAATTTTTTAGATCGCTATCCAGACTATCCGGATGCAGAAGCGATACGTAAAAAAATTATCCGCTTAGAAGTAGATGAAATTTTCGGTGATAAGGCAACAGGGCAAATGCCAACATTCAATCAATACAATAATAACTATTCTGCAAATTCGTCGGTACAGATATCAAACAATACAGGATGCGAACTTACTGTTCGTTATTATAGTGGTCCCGAAGCAGAATTGATTATTATTCCCGTTGGAGCAAATAAAACCGTTTATTTACCTAGTGGCAGTTATAAAATAGCAGCTTCTGCATGTGGAGCTAACTATGCTGGAAATGAAAGCTTGCATGGCGAATATGGGTCCACTTTTTATATAACCAGCAGCAAATACTAGTTATGTTTATCATAAACAAAAAAGGCATCGACTCTTCGTCGATGCCTTCTAAACGCGTCCGCGTTGTACCCGGGATGCGGGATTTGTCTAACTTGTTTATAAAGGATTTTCTACTCTTAGCTGAATTAAATCATCATCACTGAATATTTACCTCTTTCTCCAGCTCTTCTACTGAGAAATCTTTATACTCTAAATGTTCCAGCTCTTTTTCAATTGTAGTTGTTTCTTTAACCGCTAGCTGCGGATGGCCATTTTGAAAAAGAATAGATACGACTCTTACTTGTTGGTTAGCAGGAATGTTACTGAAAATATATTTGTCTTCTACCAACGTTCCGTTGAGTATGCTTTTTTGCTCTTTGAATATCAATTTTATATTTGGTTTAGTGCCAGGATCAACTTTTACAATGTAATTTATTTTCGCATCATTTGTTTGCCAGAAGAAATCGCAATTGATCCAACCTAATTTTGATGCACTGAAAATGTAATAATTCATTTCAGCATCATTCATTGTCCGGATAGTTTTATTTTTGAAAGCTGCGTATTTCTGGTTGAACAACCTGCTATATGTTTCATTGTTGCGGTAAGCAGGTGGATAGAGCCCTATATTGATATAAAAGGAACAGGGCGCATTTATAGGCTCGGGTTTATCACCATCAAACTCATAAAAAGGTTCCAGGGTCGGTATTTGCAGGATGTATTGATAAAGATAAGGGTCTGCTTTTGTTTTGTTATCAACAAGGCTCTGACCACTACTATCAAGACGTTCTTCTACTATCCTGAGGTTTGATATATTACCAGTCTTTGTTACAATAAAGTCTGCACTGAACTGTTTATCCGAAATATCTTTTGTCGGCTGAAGTTTTGTATAATCAAAATGTTTGTAAAAGTAGCCATAAATATCCTCGTAGCTTTTCTCTTTAAAGTAGAATCCTGGTTCTTTTGTTGTATCGGCGTTTGGATAACCGGTGGTCATCCACCCACTCATAAAGGCGGTAGGCCTGAGCAGGGTATTACTATCCAGCGACCAGTCTACCTTATCATCCTGCTTTTTTCCATAGAATAAATTCATCTGCTTTTGACTGCCAATAGAGTCTTTGGGAAAATGAATGATATACTTTTTACCAGGTTTCAATTGTAACTCCTGGTCATCAGCGAAGGCGTTGATGTAAATCATGCCTCTGGTTGCCAGTATATTTTTGCCGGATGTGGTGGACAGGTTTTCCCGTATCATGTCGGAGAAACTGTAACATTCCTTTAATAAGACGGTAACACTACCTTTGGGCAGGTTGCCATCAGGCAATACAAAGCTTTCTTTTTCAAAGAAGATAGCAGTTCCTTTAGCTCCCTGTATTAAAGTATCGTTCCGGTTACTAAATTCCAGCGTATCTGTTTGAGTGGCGAGTTCTTTTTGAAAATTTGATACGTCGTTGTTATTACAGGCGGCGAACAATAGCGGCAATATTATTCCGGATAAATAGCGCTTCATCATAGTTTAGGTATATCGTTCAATGCCTTAAGGTAATAAATCTGGAACATTAATCTTCGAAAAGATGTAAACAAAAAAGGCATCGATGCAAATCGATGCCTTTTAAATTAAGTTAGAAGCGCCAGCTTCATCTTTACGCAGCAGAGGACAATTATCTAACCTAATTCGTGATTTATTTGTGCTTGATTTTTAGTTATTGATTATTAAAATCAAATGTTGATTTTTGTTGTTCTAAAATATTAATTATCGCAACTTTAAATACAGCTTCAGCCTCCTGCGGGGTAAACCTTTTACCTGTTAATCGTTCTGTCTCCTTAATCATATTGTTTATTACCTGTGATTTCAGATTTGCTTTACCAAGTAGTGTTTCCATAACATTTCCAATAGCTTCTTCTGTTACGGTTCTTGAATCCTTGTAAAAAAACTCAGTACCTGCTTTTTCCAATTCCAAATAGGCATCAATAAGATTACCATTAGCTAATAGGGTTTCATACAGTTTGGTAAAATCATCAAATACTTGATCATTTGTTACTTCTTTACTTGCGGAAATGAAGGCTGCATAGGGTGATTTCTGTAAAAGGTTAGCCCCCTTATACAGATATCGACCATTACAAGTACCCATAGTAATATATAAATTATTTTGGGTACCGATGTTGATAATTCTGAATAGATCGACTAGTTCTTCCCATGTGATCAGGTCTCCGTTACTTAGATATAATCCTTTCAGATGATGATCTCCATGCATCTCCAAGTGAATGACTATACCATCTTTATATGCAGATGCTTGATCCGCATATTGCTTCAGTAATTCCTTTAATTCACAGTTACTAGTCACATCATGATAATTATGGGTGAAATCCAACCCCTTGAAATCTATTCTTCTCCTGATTGTATCTTGATAAAGTTCTTGCCCTGTTAACCTCTCACCTTTAAGGCTTTGAATTACAACAATGTGTTTAACTTTTCCAAACATGGTATTATTTTTTTAATTATAAAGAAGATTTTTGGGGAATAGAGGGAGTAAAAGTATTAGTTTATTTTACTCCTTCCAAAAACTGTCTGATTTAGCCTTACTTGAGAAGAAATTTATCAAATCATTTAACCTGATAATTGAATGGGGAGATTTTATTAAAATCTTTAAAAAGTTGGATTAGTAAAAACAAAAAAGGCATCGCTACTGCGATGCCTTCTTTATCAACTATTTCAGCGCGCCAGCGCCATCTGTACCCGGGATGGGAGTTGAACCCACACTCCCATTGCTGGGAACGGGATTTTAAGTCCCGCGTGTCTACCAATTCCACCACCCGGGTATCCTCAAAACAAAAAATCCAAACTGCAAGCAATTTGGAAACTTGTTTAGGGAGCGGAAGACCGGGCTCGAACCGGCCACCCCGACCTTGGCAAGGTCGTGCTCTACCAAATGAGCTACTTCCGCTTATCTTAAAGAACTTCTTTTCCCTCAGAAACAACCCGTTGTTTTTTCGTTGGGATTGCAAAGATAGGATTTGTTTTATAAAAACAAAAAAATCTTATCCTTATTTTTTAAAATTTGTCCTCCATCCTCTCAAACCCACGCCCAGCACTACATTAAAGTAAATAAAAAAGACTGCGATACCGCAGCCTTTCCTAAAAATCTTTAAAATTTATATTTATACCTGACCACTCCCACCTGCACTTTCTGCCTCCCATACACATCCTGACCATCCAGCAGATCCATCTCATTATACGTATTCCTGTAAATAATATAATCCCCCGTCTGCACATTCACCGTCGTCGTCGCTCCAATCCTGTTCTTCGCATCATAATCAAATACATAATCCGGCAACATCTTCTGTTTCGATGGATAATACCGGTATATATCCGTCAACAATCCCTGGTCATTGTACTTATAATAAATCTTTCCTTTGCCCGTTTCCTGCTCCTCTACCACATGCCCCGCACTATCCAGCACAAACTTCACCGTCGTCGAATCCTCCAGTTTCTCCCCACGGAAATGAATCATCCTCGTCGGCCTGTTCAGCGAATCATACACATACCTCCGGGTCTCCGAAACCGTATACTTATTCTTCGGATCCTCTGTTTTTACATAGATCTCCTTAATATTATGGGAAGAATCATATTTATCGTAGGTATAGATGGTCGTAGTAATAATACTGCGGGTACTGTCAATAATCTTGGTCAGATGCCCTTTGGTATTAAAATATGTCCGCATGATGGAACGACCCGTAGCGATCGAAGCCGTTACCGTCACCAGCTGCCGGTAGTTGTCAGAAAAATCACGCTCACTCCTGAAGTCATAATCCGTCTTACGCCCCTCAGCATCAAAACTGGCTACTACCTGAGACACTACCTTGGCTTTTTTGTAATTAGCCTGGCTTTCCTCTGTCGCCTTCGTATTCAGAATATCCAGGTAGTAAAACTGGGCCTGCGCCCCCGTGCAGACTCCCAAAAATATGGCTATAGCAATTAAAGTTTTTCTCGCGTACATATTAAATGCAAAAATAATGATTTAGGGGATGATACGTATGAAGGATTTGTAAATTGTTGAAATCCAGTGCCAACCCCATTTTATTCCCCTAAAACGTAAAACAGATAAAAAAAATTATATTTATAGGACTAACACTTTACCCATTTGAAAACACAACCTATCAGGGCAGAAAAAAACTGCCTCAACTGCGGCACAGAAGTTCCGGAACGCTACTGTACACATTGCGGACAGGAAAACACTGTCCCCCACGAATCTTTCGGCCACCTGTTTCACCACTTCTTCGCCGACGTAATTCATTATGATTCAAAGACCTTAACCACACTCAAGTACCTCCTGTTCCGACCCGGATTCCTGACCCAGGAATATACCGCCGGCAAAAGGGTCCGGTACGTGAACCCGATTAAGCTCTACATCTTTACCTCCTTCGTCTTTTTCTTCTGCTATTTCACCTTTACCCACGAAGAAAAGGAAAAAGCAGAAAAAGCAACCGTCCTCACTACTGAAAGCTACACCATAGGCAACACCGATCCCACCGATAGCATCGCCGGTGCCTGGAAGAATAAACTGGAGAAATACCACAATGAAGATGAATACCTCGATGCCCAGAAAGCCCTGCCCAAAAGTGAACGGGATGGTTTTATCACCAGGCAGGCCATCCGCCAGTATTTTAAACAAAAAGAACGCAAAGAGAAAGGAGAGGAGGGAATAGACGAACGCTTCCAGCACAACTATCCCAAAATGATGTTCGTATTGCTCCCGCTGTTCGCACTTTACCTCAAATGGATCTATCACCGCAGAAAGAAATGGTACTATGCCGATCACGCAATTTTTTCCCTGCATTTCCATTCCTTCTTTTTCATATTTTACCTGTTCACCGCCATCCTCGACTGGCTGTTTAACGTAGATTTTATATCACTATCCGGCCTTATCGTCATCTTTATTTACCTCATGCTGTCAATGAAAAGAATCTATGGCGGCAAGTCCTTCTGGAAGGCCTTTTCACTGGTATTAGTATATAGCTTTTCCCTTTTGCTGGTCTTCGTCGTGTTTTCAATAATCATCAGCTTTTTGACGTAAATTAGGACATGCAACCAGAATTTATAATCATACACCAACAGGTAGCGCCCTTTGTTGCGCACATTCAATTGAACCGCCCCAAAGAATTAAATGCCCTCAATCTGCAATTAATGACAGAACTGAAGGACGCATTAAAATCACTGGACGCAGACGATAGTGTACGCGTGATCGTGATCAGTGGAAATGATAAAGCTTTTGCGGCAGGCGCTGATATTAAACAGATGGCAGACAAAAGTGCCATGGATATGTATAATATCGATCAGTTCAGCACCTGGGATACAATAAAAAAAACAAAGAAGCCGTTGATTGCAGCAGTAAGCGGCTTTGCTTTAGGCGGTGGCTGTGAACTCGTTATGCTTTGCGACATGATCATCGCCAGCGAAACTGCCCGCTTCGGACAACCCGAAATCAAACTCGGGGTAATGCCCGGGGCAGGCGGAACCCAACGCCTCACCAGGGCCGTAGGCAAAGCCCTCGCCATGGAAATGGTGCTGACCGGAAAATTTATTACCGCAACAGAAGCATTAAATGCAGGACTAATTAACCGTATCGTTCCGGTTGAATTATATTTGCAGGAAGCATTCCGGTTAGCAACAGAAATTGCAGCACAGAGTCCCCTCGCCGTCCGCATGGCAAAAGAATCTGTACTGAAAGCCTTCGATAGCTCACTGGAAGAAGGCTTACATTTTGAAAGGAAGAATTTCTACCTCCTGTTTGCCTCCGAAGATCAAAAAGAAGGCATGCAGGCTTTCGTAGAAAAACGAACACCTGTATTTAAAGGAAAATGATAGCGGCTACAGACAAGCCGTGAACAATGAAATCATGACATTTACCAAACATGTGACAGCCATGACCGTAATGGCTGCCTGCATCTTCGGATGCAAGGAACCCTCAATGAATAATGCAAGGGATAAGAAGGACAATATTTCAGCACCGGAGACAGACACGATGATAACCACTAATGATGCGATTGAACCGGTGATAGTGACCTCCTGGAAGCATTTTGAACAATACGACGGCAAGTATATCACGGAAACGGATATGCTGCAACACGAACCTCTCAAATCGCGGCTCAAATCTTTGTTGGGGAATGATAACAATACCCTGCGCCAGCGTTTTGATGTAGCACCTCCTATTGAAGTAGAAAATGATGTGCTGTACAACCAGGGCTGCCGTAAACACTATTGCGGGGCCGATGAAGCCGCAATCGCAATCGATATGAAGCATGATGTAGTCTACGCAGGTGTGGCCGTGAATGGGGTTGTAAAGCTGTTTAGCGAGACACGGGATTCAATATACCCCGAAAAACTCCTGAAGTGGAAAGAGAAATTCGGTAACTAAACCCATAAAAAAAGCCCATTCCGACAGGAATGGGCTTTTTCTTACCAGCATATCATTAGTTGAATTTCTTCTTTAATTCTGCCAGCTTAGCCTGGAAATCATTCAACGGCGCAGGCGCTCCGCTCTTCTTAGCCGGCTCCGGCCTCCTGTCCCTGTTCTCCCTTCTCTGCCCGGCACCCTGCTGCACAGGCTCATTCGTCTTCATAGACAATGAGATCCGCTTACGGCCCGGATCTACTTCCAACACAGTCACCGTCACCTTCTGGTTCAGCTTCACCGCCTCATTCGGATTGCTGATATACTTATTGCTCAGGTGAGAAATATGCACCAGGCCATCCTGTTTTACCCCTACATCCACAAAAGCACCGAAGTTTGTAATATTCGTTACTACACCCGGCAATGTCATCCCCACTTTCAGGTCCTCCATGCTCTTAATCCCTTCCGCATATTCAAAGATCGCAATCTCATCGCGCGGGTCACGGCTCGGCTTATCCAATTCCTTCAGAATGTCTTCCAGCGTCAGCAAACCCACTTCTTCACTCACATATTCCTTCGGATTGATCGCCTTACGCAGATCTTCCTTCGCCATCAGGTCCTGCACCGTACAATTCTGCTTGCTAGCCATAGTCTCAATCAACTTATAACGCTCAGGATGCACAGCGGAATTATCCAGCGGGTTATCGCCATTCTCAATGCGCAGGAAGCCCGCACACTGTTCGAATGCCTTCTCACCCAGGCGGCTTACTTTCTTCAATTGCAAACGGTTGCTGAATGCACCATTCTCCTTACGGAATTTCACAATGTTCTCCGCCAGTGAAGGCCCTAAACCAGATACATACGCCAGCAAATGCTTGGATGCCGTATTCAGGTTCACTCCCACATTGTTCACACAGCTTACTACCACTCTGTCCAGACTCTGTTTCAACTGTGACTGGTTCACATCATGCTGATACTGACCTACACCAATCGCCTTGGGATCGATCTTCACCAGCTCTGCCAGCGGATCAATCAACCTGCGACCAATAGATACCGCACCTCGCACCGTTACATCAAATTCAGGGAACTCCTCACGCGCTACCTCAGATGCTGAATACACCGAAGCACCACTCTCATTCACCATGAATACATTGATCTTTTTACCAAAATCAATCTTCTTCACAAATTCTTCTGTCTCCCTGCCAGCAGTACCATTACCCACTGCGATAGCAGAAGTATCATAGCGATCGGCCCATTTCTTCAACAGGGCTTCCGCATCATCACGTTTATAATTCTTTTCCAGCGGATATATTACATCGTTATCCAGCATATTACCCTGGTTGTCCAGTGCTACCACCTTACAACCGGTTCTGTAACCCGGGTCAATAGCAATCACTGCCTTAGGTCCCAGTGGTGCAGCAAGCAACAGCTGACGCAGGTTTTCTGCAAATACCTCGATCGCTTCCTGGTCCGCTCTTTCCTTCGCCAGCGCACGGAACTCATTTTCCAGTGATGGACGCAGCAGGCGCTTGTAAGAATCGGTGATCGCCTTTCCTATCTGCTCTGCAGCCGCATTCCTGGTGGTTATGAATTGTTTATTCATGATCTCAATCGCCTCTTCCTCATTCGGCGCAATAGTGCCGTACAGGAAACCTTCAGCCTCTCCACGCAGGATGGCCAGTACACGGTGAGAAGGAATTTTGCTGAAGTCTTCATTGAAGTCGAAGTAATCCTTGTATTTATTACCTTCTTCTTCCTTACCTTCAATCACTTTGGAGGTTAATACAGACGTATGGGTGAAGAGCTTACGCATTTTGTCACGCAGCTCAGCATTTTCGTTGATCCACTCTGCCATGATATCACGGGCACCTTTCAGGGCTTCTTCCGTAGAGGCTACCTGCTCGTTAAGGAACTGTTCTGCAAGGGTTTGAGGTACACCTTCCTGTTGCTCAAACAGCATTTTAGCCAGCGGTTCCAGGCCTTTTTCGATCGCCACAGTAGCCCTGGTCTTACGTTTGGGCTTATATGGCAGATAGATATCTTCCAGTTCTGTCAGTACCCAGGTATTCTCCAGTTTGTCCAGCAGTTCCGGAGTCATTTTCTCCTGATCGGTAATGGTTTTGATAATGAACGCACGACGTTCATCAATTTCCTTGTAACGTTTCTGCAGGTCTTCGATACGGCCTATCTGCACCTCATCAAGGCTGCCTGTCACTTCCTTACGGTAGCGACTGATAAAGGGCACGGTAGACCCTTCTGCCAGCAAATTCATGGTATTCTCAGCTGAACGGGCTGAAATGCCCAATTCAGACGAAATAAGTGCAATGTGTTTGGTATTCATGAAACGAAAATTAGTCTTTTTACGGTTATTAAAACCGGCCGACAAATGTAACTAAAATGCCTTTGTCATCAACAAAAAGAAATTAACATATGATGGCCGGCCCGGTCTCATCAAATTTCGGCCCGAATTTAGCAGCGGAGACATATTCCTTATATTTGACAAATGGAAAATAACGCGGCCTTCGAACGGCTACTCAGTATCATGGATGATCTCAGGGAAAAATGCCCCTGGGATAGAAAACAAACCATCCACACCCTGCGTCAGCAATCTATTGAAGAATTATATGAACTGGCAGATGCCATCACCACTTCCGACTGGAAATCCATGAAGGAAGAACTGGGCGACCTGCTGCTCCATATCGTTTTCTATGCTAAAATAGGGTCTGAACAAGGCCAGTTTACCATCATCGATGTAATCAACGGCATCTGTGAAAAACTCATTTCCCGCCACCCTCACATCTATGGCGATGTGAAAGCTGAAGATGAAGAGACGGTAAAACAAAACTGGGAAAAACTGAAACTGAAAGAAGGCAAGACCTCCGTACTCAGTGGTGTTCCTCAATCCCTGCCTGCGCTGGTCAAGGCTATGCGCCTGCAATCCAAAGCAAAAACCGTAGGCTTTGAATGGGATACCAGGGAACAGGTCTGGGAAAAAGTAAAAGAAGAAATACAGGAACTGGAAGAAGTGGCCGCCACCGGAAATGCCGACGAAATCGAAGGCGAATTCGGAGATGTACTCTTTTCCCTGGTTAACTACTCACGGTTCCTAAAGATAGATGCTGAAAATGCACTGGAACGTACCAATAAAAAATTTATCAGCCGCTTTCAGTACATCGAAAAAAAAGCAGCTGAACAAGGCAAAACTTTGGATGAAATGACGCTGGGAGAAATGGATGAACTCTGGAACGAAGCGAAAAAATGTTAGACATTAAAGAAATAAGGCTTTTCTTCATCCGTCACGGATATTTACTGATCGTAGCAGCCTGGCTGTTTACCTTTTCCTTCCTGTTTAGTAACTACTGGTCTTACTATTCCTCCCCCATGGGCGTGAAGCGCAGCCTGGAAAAGAGTATCGCCCAGCGGGAAGCATCATTTGATAAACTGATCAAAGACCAGTTCCTGCTGAACCATCTTTTTTCAAGAAACTACAACGAAAAGGAAATAAAAAGTCTGGATACAAAAGACTTTTATGTGTTCGCCTACGATAGCAGTGAGGCCGGCCGCTGGCTCGTGTTCTGGAGTACCAATATTGTCATGCCCGAAGAATGGCAGGTACCGCTCGTAGACGGCAGCCGCTTTGTAAAACTAAAGAACGGATATTACGAAGTACTATGCCGCCGCGTGTTTAGCCCTGAAGCTGGGCACGAACGCTTTATGGTCGGGATCATCCCGGTCATGATGGAGTATAGTATCTCGAACAACTATCTCGTCAATCACTTCTATGACAAGCCTGCACTGGGCCGGGAATACAGCATCAACGTCAAGGCACCGGGCATACCCGTGCTCAATAGCCGGAACCTGATCCTTTTTTACCTGAACTATGACAGGACCATGGATACCAAACCACCCAACCTGCTGAGCGTTATTCTCAGGGTCATGGGCTGTATCTGTGTACTGATCTTCATTAACCTGTTTGCTGCTACAATCGCCAGACAAAAGAGCGCCATAAACGGGTTCATCTTCCTGGCTGCAGTCGTCATCATATTCAGGCTCCTGAGCTATCTCTATCCATTCCCCTTTAACCTGCGAACACTCAATATCTTTACACCGCTCATCTACGCAAAGGATGAGATCTTCCGTTCGCTGGGCGACCTCCTGCTCAACGTATCGCTCACATTCTGGTTACTGCTTTTTTTCCGCCAGCATGTCAAGTCTATCAAAGCGCCGCCCGTAAAGAATGTATGGCAGCAAAGACTGGTGATCATCCTGAGCAGTTACGTGATGTACGTGGTAGGACAATTTTTATCCGAACTCATTCAGAGCCTGGTGATCGACTCCCGCATTTCATTTGATGTGGCGAACCCTTTCAGCCTGAACGAATATAGCATTATCGGTGCCATCATCCTGGGTTTCATCGCGTTTAGCTTTCTCTTCTTTTCACAAATCGTCAATTCCCTGCTCAATGAGCTGACCGGTTTCAGGCATCGTACCAAGTATGTGTTCCTGGCGATAGTGGGTATCGTTTGGCTGGTGTTCAGGATTCATAACCCTGAGATCCATTATTCCATTTCACTGGTGATCTGGCTGATCATCTACGTGATCCTGCTGGATGTACTGGCCGTAAAGTTTGAGAATAGTCTGGCCACCGTACCATTCCTGTTCTGGTTATTCCTGCTCACAATCACTACCTCCGCAGTTCTGGTGTATTACAATGACCAGAAGGAACTGAGCCAGCGTGAAAGAATGGCGAGAGAACTCTCAAAACAGAAAGATCCCTACCTCGAAATGCTGCTCACCGATGTAACAAAGCAGATGGAGCACGACGAGTTGCTGCAATACTTTTTCCAGCAGAACAATGGCGGCAATATGCCAAGAAGTACCCTGGAAAATGAACTGAAACAAAAGTATTTCAAAGGGTACCTGGGCCGGTTCAAAGTAGACATCTATGCCTTCGATGAAAATGGAATGCCGATTTATGGGGGCGATACCAGTTCATTCTATGGCCTGAGCCGGAAAATGCTGGTGGAGTCAGAATTGATCGGCAATGATCTCTACTATAATACCAGGGGATTTAATGACTACAGCTATATCGGCCAGAAAGACTTTTACCGCAATGGCGAAAAGGCCGGGTATCTTGTGTATGAATTGACACCAGTGGTGGTCAATTCACAGCGCCTGTACCCGGAATTGCTGGTGTCAGGTGAGATTTATGACCCCGAAAAGGAATCCAACGCAGCCTATTCATATGCAATTTATGACAAGGGCCAGCTGGTCAGCAATAACAATGATTATGCTTTCCCGGTCAAGTTGTATGATTCAGATGTTCCGAACGATGAAGTGACAGTGCGCAGGGTGAATAACTACTCCCTTATGTACTACAAAGCCTCCAAGGAAAAGGTAGTCATCGTCGCCAAAGAGATCCGCAGTTTTATAGAGTTTATCACGCTCTTTGCATACATGTTCTGTCTGTTCCTGCTGATCATCGCGATTTACAGGGCCCTGGACCTGCTGGTAAAAGCGCGGATGCGCATCGGCAACCTGAAATCACTGGTCAATTTCAATATCAGGAGAAAGGTAACCGGTACCATCATCTTCATTGTCGTCTTTGCCTTTGTGATCCTTGGTTTGACCACGGTATTGTTCTTCATCGACCGCTCAGAGCGGGAGAACAAAGAACGCCTGAGCCATACGATCAATGAAGTAACCCATGAAGTGGAGAAAGTCTTTGCCAACCAGCGCATGTTCGATGACCTGGAGGATTTGTATGACCCGATTTTCCAATCCAGTTTATCGGAATCAATCGGAGATATAGCAGATGAACGTGCACTGGATATAAATATTTATGACCGGGATGGAAACCTGCAGGTGACAACACAGCCCCTGATCACAGAGAAAGGCTTGTTGTCCAGGAAAATAAACCCCGATGCTTATATGCAGTTGGGTCGCCAGCAAAAGATCCAGTGGATCCAGAAAGAAAAGATCGGTTCTATGGGCTATTTATCCGGTTACGCACCTTTGCGCAACAACGGGGAAATCTTCGCTTACCTGAACGTACCTTACTTTGCTACACAGACGGAACTGAACCAACAGATCTCCAACTTCCTGGTAGCGCTGATCAATTTCAATGCATTCATATTTTTGATCGCTGGCTTGCTGGCGCTGTTCATTACGAATTCAATTACAAAATCATTCTCCCTGGTTACAGAGCGCCTGCGCCATGTGAGTTTAGGGCAGCAGAATGATGAAATAGCGTGGGAGAAGGATGATGAAATTGGTGCGCTGGTGAAGGAATACAATAAAATGGTGCGAAAGCTGGAAGTGAGTGCAGCGAGATTAGCGAAGAGCGAGCGTGAAGGCGCGTGGAGAGAAATGGCGAGACAGGTAGCGCATGAGATCAAGAACCCGCTCACGCCAATGAAACTGAGCATCCAGTATTTACAGCGCGCCATTGATAATGATGCGCCGAATGTAAAACAGCTCTCTCACAATGTAGCCCGTACCCTTGTAGAGCAGATAGAACACCTGGCCAATATCGCTTCTGACTTCTCCGCATTTGCGCGGATAGGGGAGGCGAACAGCGAGGTGTTGATGCTGAATGAAGTATTGCATTCATTGAAAGAGCTGTATCAGAGTCACGAGCATAGCAAGATCCAGTTCAATCACCCGGGACATGCATTTTATGTATTTGCCGATAAGACACAGATGAACAGGTTGTTTACCAACCTCCTGCAGAATGCAATACAGGCCATACCTGAAGACCGGGAGGGCATGATCACAATTAATATGGAGGAAGTAGATCCCGGCTGGGTAGTGGTAAGTGTAACGGATAACGGTGATGGGATCCCGCCGGAAATCCAGTCAAAAATCTTTGTACCGAATTTTACAACGAAGAATTCCGGAACTGGTTTAGGACTGGCCATGTGTAAGAATATCGTGGAGCAGGCGAGGGGAGAGATCTGGTTTGAAACGCAGTTGACGGTTGGAACTTCGTTCTATGTGAAGTTGCCCCTGGAAAGTACACCGAATTTATCTTAGTTTAATACTTCAGAAAAATGGCATTTACCAAAGGTGAATGCCATTTTTTATGTGGCATAAAAAAATACCGGCCTCACGACCGGTATCAATAATTTTTAGTTCTAATAGGACGTAAATTATTTCACAAAACTCTCACGGATCTTCTCCAGCAGTTTCGTTTCGATCATTTGTTGTGCCAGCACGATCATGTTCTTAAAGGCAGTATCTTTCGATATACCATGACCAATGATCACCGGCTTTGATACGCCTAATACAGGTGTACCGCCATAGCTCTGGAAGTTAAACCGGTCCATGTACTCATCATTAATATTCCGCTGTACTGCAATATCGTGCAGTGACTCAGCCATCTTGAGTACAACATTCCCCGTAAAACCTTCACAAACAATGACATCAGCCTTGCCAGTCAGTACATCACGACCTTCCACATTGCCAATGAAATTCAATTCCGGGTGTTCCTTCAGCAAAGGATAAGTGGCTTGCGCCAGCAGATTACCCTTACCTTCCTCTTCTCCGATATTGAGCAGACCTACAGTAGGATTACTAACATTCAGGATATGCCTGGAATAGAGAGACCCGAGAATTGCAAATTGGAGCAGATTCTCAGCTTTACAGTCGGCATTGATACCAACGTCAAGTAACAGCCCGAGAGAGCCGTCCAATCTTGGCACAGGTGTAGATATTGTTGGTCGCTGAACCCCTTCAATTGCTTTAATGGAATAGAAGGTACCAACCATCATAGCTCCAGTATTACCCGCACTGATAAACGCATCTATCTTCCCGCTCTGTAACAGGTGAAACCCGATACTGATAGAAGAATGCTGCTTTTCCTTCAGCGCCTTGGTAGGATGTTCATTCATCCCAATTACCTGAGATGAATGAACAACTGAATATTTTGATTGGTCCAACTGCGCTTCAGATAATAAGGGTGCCAGGGCCGCCTCATCACCAATCAGCACCAGATGTGCATCTGCTGCAACAGTATCTAAAAATAATTTTACTCCTTTTACTGCTTCGACGGGGGCATAATCACCGCCCATCATATCTAGCCCGATTCTCATGAACGTTTAAATTTGTCTTTGCTCGGGGTAAAAATAGTAAAATTATTTAGCGCTGCTTTGTTTTTCCAATACAACTTTTCCTCTGTAGTACAGTTTGTTCTCTACCCAGTGAGCACGATGTCTCAGGTGCACTTCACCAGTTGCGCTATCTGTGCTTAAAGTATCCGCAAAGGCCTTGTAATGCGTCCTTCTCTTAGCTGATCTTTGCTGAGAATGTCTGCGTTTCGGATTTGGCATCGTATTTAGTTTTTAATTGTCCTAGTTTAATGTTTCAATAAGTATCTTTTCCTCAAACCTCCGGATTAATTATTCCGGAATTTGTCCAGGTCTTTCCAAATTGGATTGTCCTGAGCGCCAGATTGCTTGTTCATCTGGTCCAGCATCTCTAATACCTTCGGATCACATGTGCTCTTGCCATCCACATCCGGGTGTATCTTCTGCATAGGAATGCTCAGGTTGATGAATTCATAAATCCATTCACCGACATTCAGGTGCGATTCCGTTCTCGAAATATAAGATACTTCCGGATCCTCATCACCTTCCATCTCTTCAGGATTCTCCACCATCTTCACCACCTGGGTGAAATCATCCCAGAGCTGAAGATTAAATGGTTGCCCACAACGGTCACAAATTACGCTTACAGTTCCACCAATTTCAAACTTTAACAGGAAAAAATCACTTTTCTTGTCCAAAGTCAGCTTCACTGTCGCTTTACAGTCGCTGAAATCCTGCGGTCCGTAGTTTTCAAAAAAACTATCCGTAACTTGGTATTCAAATGTATGCTCTCCGGGTTTGAGCCCCACAAAGGCAATTTCAAATTGACGGAGTTGTTTCATAATAAAATCCTCACTTTTAGAGGGATGCAAAGGTAACCAAATATTTGCAAATGCAAAAATTTCCTACATTAGCCTTTTCACAATGGCCCGAATATCAGGATTGTATAGTTAGATTAGTGAAAACCAATTAATTAATTATTATATTCGTGCTGTACAAAATCCGCATCACTATACACCTGCATTCATAACCAATGGCCCGGATCAAAGGTACGAGAAAACATCCCATTACCCGAAGCATTTCGCCGCCGGATATATTTTCACTGCCAATCAGCGTTTATTTCCAGCACACTAATGCCGGTATCCTACTCCTCGATGCGGAGCAAAACCTGGTGTGGGTAAACGCTGTGTTTCAACAATATACGGGAGAAGACATCGACCTGGTGCCCGACATGCCCTTTGCCACCATCGCCCGGCACCTGGCCCGTGGAGCCCGGCAGCCCGAAGCCTTCCTCACCACCGTAGAAGACCTCCTGCAACAAAAAAATCCTTATTTCGGACAGGAACTCCTGCTCACCGATGGCCGCATCTTCGAGCTCAATTATACGCCCCTCTGGCACAACGGTGTCTTCAATGGCAGTATGTGGCAGGTCACAGACGTGTCCCGCCGGCAACTCCAGCAGGCTACCCTGGAACAGGCCCGGCAGCAGGCAGAAGAGGCCCGGGGGGCACAAAAAGAATTCCTGGCCAGCATGAGCCACGAAATCCGTACCCCCCTCAATGTCATCATCGGAATGACCCACCTGCTCGAAGAAACAAACCTGGATGCCCGCCAGCAGGACTATATTAATATATTAAAACACAGTTCCAATATCCTCCTGGGACTGATTTCCGATATCCTCGACATCTCAAGAATCGAAGCAGGGGAGTTCCAGGTCAACCAGCGGGAGTTTAACCTCACCGCCCTGGTTCAATCCCTCCGACATACTTTTGAACTCAAACTCGGTCAGCGCCCGGTAAAAATTTCTGCTACCATCGATCCCCGGATCCAGAATCGCCTGGTCGGAGACGATACCCTATTGAACCAAATCCTTATGAACCTGTTAGGAAATGCAGAGAAATTTACTCCGGAAGGGGAAATCGCCATCCGCGTCATCCCCGAAAGCTGGCAGGACGATAAAATATGGATCCGCTTCTATGTCTGCGATACCGGCATCGGCATCAGCAACGACAAATTAGACCTGATCTTTAAAAACTATAAACAGGCAGAACAGGAAATCAGGGAAAAATACGGCGGCACCGGCCTGGGACTGGCTATCTCCAAACAACTCATTGAGCTGCAGGGAGGTTCCATTTGTGTAGAAGAAACCGCCGGCTACAATACCTGCTTCTCCTTCAACCTGCCCTTTATCGATACCCGGAAGTCTGCCCTCATTACGCCAGGCGCAGGTGCGCATCGCAGGCAGGCCAGTTTCTCAGGATCAAGTGTACTTGTGATCGAGGACAATGCCATGAACCTTCGTTA
This sequence comes from Chitinophaga silvisoli, assembly GCF_003412465.1. Taxonomy (GTDB): domain Bacteria; phylum Bacteroidota; class Bacteroidia; order Chitinophagales; family Chitinophagaceae; genus Chitinophaga; species Chitinophaga silvisoli. The sequence continues at coordinate 564,812 of NZ_QTJV01000009.1, read as the reverse complement.
TATTAACAGCCTGCTGGAAAAATATAACGTTCAGCACCAACTGGCTACCAATGGTCCCGATGCCCTGTACTTCCTGAACTCCAGGCAGTACGACCTGGTGCTGATCGACATCCGGATTCCCGGCCTCAATGGATTGGAACTGGCAGGTAGGATCCGGGAAGATGAAGATAAACCGAACGTTGCTACCCCACTGGTAGCCACCACTGCACTTGCCATGGAAAGTACCTTTACACAGGCCAGGCAGGCAGGGATCACCGATATACTAACAAAACCTTATACCCCCGATCAATTATTACAGGTGTTGAACAAATACCTGAATGAAGATGAAACCGAAATTATAATGGAAGAAACAAACAACATGTCTGGATTTGAGTTCCATAAGGACCTGGATGTAAAATACCTCAATACCCTGTATGAGAACAATATCTCCTACGCGGCAGATCTCTTTGAAATATTCTTGAAAACGATCAGGGAAGAACAGGTTAAAATCCAGGCTTTGGTGGATGCACGGGACTGGGAACAACTGAAATTTCAGGTGCACAAACTAAAACCCAATTTCTCCATGGTAGGCCTTACGTGGATCAGCGCCCGTATGCAGAACCTGGAAAACACTTTGAATACAAACACATCCCTGCCCCCCGAAGAGGTGGATGCACTATTCGCAAATATCTCAGCAGAAGTAGAAAAATTCTATCCGATTATAGCAGCAGAGTACGATAGAATGAAGATCTACCAGTAATCAGAACTCGTCAAGAATCTCCTTTACACTATTGTAATAACTACCTCCGAACAAGAGCAGATGAACCATAAGCGGATATAACTGGCAAACACCAATCCTGGATTGCCATCCTTCGGCCAGGGGATACATGGTCTGATAACTGTAGTAAAAACGTGTATCAAAACCACCAAACAACCTGGTCATAGCCAGATCCATTTCCCTGTTTCCATAATATACCGCCGGGTCGTATATGCATGCCCTGCCATCCTTGCCCACCATAAAGTTGCCGGACCAGAGGTCACCATGCAGCAAAGCAGGCTTTTCATCCGGGAACATCCCTGGCAGCTGCTTCCACAGGTGCTCCATCTGTACCACCATTCCCTTGTCCACTACCTGCTGGTCATAAGCTGCCCTGGTAAGAGGCTGCAGGCGGTTAAAGGCATAGAATACCGGCCAGCTGCTGTAAGGCGTATTATATTGCTTGAGCGTACCAATGTAATTGGTCTCCGGAAACCCATAATATGTTTGTGTCTGGCGATGTATTCTTGACAGGCTCGCACCGAAGTTTTCCCAAAAGTCAGGCGTTACCCCGCCTTTCTCCATAAATTCAGTGACCAGGAACCCTTTGTCTCCTACAGTACCACTGGCCAGGGGGCGCGGTACTGTGATAGCATTGGTACTACGGAGTATATTGAGTCCGTTCAGTTCTCTTACGAACATGTCCGGATAAATATGCGCATCGTTCATCTTCAGAAATAATGATCCTTCAGTTGTGGAGAGCTTATATGTTTCGTTAATATCTCCACCGGATATTTTTTCTGCGTAATTAATGTGTATTTTCACTCCTGACTGGCAGGATAGCGCTGTTGTAAGTTCGCCCAGTAAGATCTCATCTGTCATTTTACGCGCTGATTAGTATGGATACAAATGCAAAGATAAGGCACACAGGAGTACGTATTTTGGTAACAATTTTGTGCGTCATCATTTTGAAAGGGCTGTTCACATTCAGCCATAGGTTTGAAGGGTACTATTTTCATAGGTTCTACTTTTGGATAAGTAACTTATTAAGGGCGGTATTGGGATCCATACCCTTTAGCGTTGGCGACGTAATTTATGCTGCCTGGGTTATAACCGGTAGCATTTATTTGTTAAAATTATGTTATAAACTGATCAAAACCCAATGGAAAGAAAGTTTTTTATATTTTCTAAAAGGAATCAGTTCACTTACAACCTTATACCTGGCCTTCCTGGTGCTGTGGGGATTTAACTATGACCGCTTCTCTCTTGAAAAAGATATGCAACTGGAAGTAAATGAATACGGTACAACGCAGTTATACAAACTGGCCGATACATTGTTGCAACAGGTAAACGCTAACCGGGTAGAAATGGGTGATACCCTGCACCCTACCCACCCGGGAGCAGATAGCGCACAGCTGTTTCAGCGGGCAGTAGTAGCCTATGATCAGGCAGCACAGCAGTGGCCGGTATTGAAATATACACATCCCTGCCTCAAGACTTCACTCTATGGCACCTGGATGAATTATATGAATGTAGGCGGCTACCTCAATCCATTTACAGGCGAGGCACAGGTGAATGTAACGACACCCGGATTCCTGCATCCATTCACCATCTGTCATGAAGTGGCACACCAATTGGGATATGGGGCGGAAGAAGAAGCCAATTTTATAGGCTACCTGGTAGCCGGTCATGCAAAAGATGTGCGTTTCCGCTATGCGGCCAATTTCGAGATGTTTATGTATAGCATCCGGCAGTTGCGCTGGCAGGATACTACCATGGCAAAGGCTCTCTGGCAGAAAGCCGTTCCCGGTGTGCATGAAGATTACCACCAGTTGAAAAATTTCTATCACAAATACAATGGCCCGGTAGATGATTATACTTCCATGATTTATGATCAGTACCTGAAGGCTAACAAACAGGAAAAAGGAATACGTAGTTATAGCGAAGTGGTGGGATGGCTCGTTGCCTACTTCCATATTCAATGATCAAAAGCAGCAAACGATGAATCAGGAACAACAACGCCTTCAGATCCAGGGCTGGAAGAAATGGGGCTCTTATGTGAGTGACAGACAATGGGGTACTGTACGGGAGGATTATAGTGGAAGTGGCAGCTCATGGGATTTTACCACACACGACATGGCAAGGAGTAAGGCCTGGAGATGGGGAGAAGAAGGAATTGGCGGCATTTGCGATGAAAAACAACTCCTGTGTTTTTCACTGGCCTTCTGGAACAAAAAAGACCCGATCCTGAAAGAACGCTATTTCGGGCTGAACAATGCACAGGGCAATCATGGAGAAGATGTAAAAGAACTCTATTATTACCTCGATGCCACACCCACTCACTCTTATATGAAGATGCTGTACAAGTATGTACAGCAGGAATACCCCTACGAACAACTGATCCGGGAAAATGCCCGCAGGAGCAAGACAGAAGAAGAATACGAATTAATCGATACCGGGCTCTTTAACGAAGACAAATACTTCGACATCTTCATAGAATATGCAAAAGAGGACATGGATGACATCCTTGTCAAAATCACCATTCATAACAGGAGCAATACCGACGCACCACTCACGGTATTACCAACCGTATGGTTCCGGAATACCTGGGTATGGGGCCGCCGACCCTATAAACCCGCTTTGTGGCAGGAAGATGCGCAGACCATTCGCTTTGAGCATGAGAAACTTCAGGTGCAATACCTGTATCAGGAAGGTGGACAGGAAATGTTGTTTTGCGAGAATGAATCCAACAACAAAAAACTCTACAATGTAGATGCCATCACACCTTATGCAAAAGATGGCATCAACGATTATATCATACATGGTGCAGATACCATCAACCCTTCTAAACAAGGCACCAAGGCCGCTGTGCACTATGAGCTCAATATTCCTGCTCATGGTACCCACACCATCAGGTTAAGACTTACAGACAAAGCCAAAGAACAACCCTTTGCCGGCTTTGAAGACCTGTTTGCCGCAAAAGTTGCTGATGCCAATGCCTACTATGATGAACTGCAGGCAGAGATCAAAGACGAAGATGAAAAGCTGATCCAGCGGCAGGCACTGGCAGGAATGCTGTGGAATAAACAGTTTTATTATTATAAAGTACAGCGCTGGCTGGAAGGCGATCCGTCACAACCCACACCACCTGCCGAACGCTGGAATGGCCGTAATAAAGAGTGGAAGCACCTGGTCAATGAAGATATCATTTCAGTACCTGATAAATGGGAATTCCCCTGGTATGCAGCCTGGGACTTAGCCTTCCATTGTGTCACACTGGCCATGGTGGATCCTGATTTTGCAAAGCAGCAACTGCTCCTGTTGACCGAAGAATGGTACATGCATCCTTCAGGCGAATTCCCTGCCTATGAATGGGCTTTTGGAGATGTCAATCCACCGGTACATGCCGGGGCTGTATATCGTGTATTCAAGCAGGATGCAGCCATAAAAGGGGAGAAGGACTATCACTTCCTGGAAGCCCTCTTCCATAAATTACTGATCAATTTCACCTGGTGGGTCAATAGAAAAGATAGTAGCGGCAGCAACATCTTCGAAGGTGGTTTCCTCGGTCTGGATAATATCGGTGCATTCGACAGAAGTCTGCCATTGCCCAACGGCGTGCGTGAAGAACAGGCAGATGCCACGAGCTGGATGGCGACATACGCGTTGAATATGCTGCACATCTCACTGGAATTGTGTAATCACAACAAGGTGTACAATGGCATGGCCACCAAGTTCTTTGAGCACTTCATGTACATAGCCGGTGCCATGGCCAGTATGGGTACAGGCAATAGTGGATTGTGGGATGATGAGGATGAATTCTTCTATGACCAGTTGCGTGCGCCTGATAACCGTATTCTGAAACTGAAGTTCAGGAGTATGGTTGGATTGATTCCTCTCTGTGCAGTAGAAGTGATCTCAAAAGAAGCCCTGGAAAATAACCCCGTATTTGCGGAACGCATGTCGTGGTTCTTACGCCACAGGCCAGATTTAGCACAACTTGTATCCCGCTGGTATGAAGAAGGGAAAGAGAATAAACATTTACTGAGTTTACTGCGTGGGCATCGTATGAAGCGTTTGCTCTATCGTATGCTGGATGAAACAGAGTTCCTGGGTGAATATGGTGTGCGCTCACTATCCAAAAAATACGAAACAGATCCTTATCGCCTCAAAGAAAATGGTACAGAACTGATCGTAAAATATGTACCCGGAGAAAGTGATACCATCACTTATGGTGGTAACTCAAACTGGCGTGGTCCTATATGGATTCAGATGAACTTCCTGCTGATAGAAAGTCTGCGCAAATTCCATTACTTCTACACAGATGATTTCCGTATAGAATATCCTACATCATCCGGTTGTTATTACTCTCTCAAAGAAGTGGGAACTTTCCTGGCAGATCGTTTATTGAAAATATTCCGTAAGGATGAGAATGGCCGCAGGCCCGTATTTGGGAATAATGAAAAATTGCAGAAGGATCCGCACTTTGCCGATTTATTGCAGTTTCATGAATACTTTCATGGAGATAGTGGAAAGGGATTGGGTGCTGCCCACCAGACGGGGTGGACAGGTCTCGTCGCTAACTTAATAAGAATGAAGCACACGAATCCAAGATAAAAAAAAGGCGTTTACCGAGAAGTAAACGCCTTTTTTTCGCTAATTCATTAGCAATACATTCACACTCCGTTGCAATATATTAAACGCAATCTCCGCCATTAAATTTTCCTTATCCAATGTCGGATTCACCTCCGTAATCTCAAAACAACAAATCTTTCTATGCTGCATAAATTTCGCTATCAAATCCTCTACCTCCCGTTCTCTCAAGCCGTTCGTCACCGGGGTCCCCGTTCCCTTGGAAATAGATGAATCCAGGCTATCCACATCAAACGACACATAGATATACTCACAATCACTCAAATACCTGAACACCGCTCTCGCCACCTGTTCCGCACCTTTTCTCCGCACTTCATTCGTCGTAATCACCTTCATACCATACTGCTTTATCAGCGCCTCTTCTTCCTTTTCATAATCCCTCAGCGAAATGAACACGATATCCTCAGGCAATACCTTCGGTGATATGCCCCCGATATTCTTCAACGCCTCCCACTGTTTGATCGTATTATCATCCAGGTCATGCACCTTACACTCCAGGTTATCCTCCGCAATAGAGATCGCCACCGGCATGCCATGCATATTCCCTGATGGTGTTGTATACGGTGTATGCAGATCCGCATGCGCATCAATCCAAATCGCCCCGATCTTCGCCTTTGGCCTCGCCATTTTCAATCCCGCAATCGTAGCTCCCGCCGTACTATGATCCCCGGACAATACCACCGGGAACCAATTCGCCTTCACCGTCTCACACACACTCTTACTGATCCTTTCATACAGGGCCAGTGTACCTTTAATCCTTTTTGCATAAGGGGATTCTATCGGCTCAAACAGCAGTTTGTTTTCAGTCTCAATTGTTTCAGTAGGGAAATGCACAAAAAAGTTGCTCATAAAATCCAGTGCAGCTATCTTGATCGCTTCCACTCCCAGACTGGCACCTCTTGTTCCCGCGCCAATCTCTGATTTCACCTCAATGATCTTAATATTTTTCATAAAAGGATGTTATTCCTGTTTAGCAAGCTAATGGTTTTTAAATGAACGGCCGGCCAACTGCACTGTGGAGGTATATACATACCTGCATAAAAACATAATATAATTCCAATAAGCACGGGGTATCTTCAAATAATCTTTAATGTTTCCATCATAAAAATGGATAAAGATTAAATGTAGAAATCCCAAGCATAAAAACGATAAATTCGTTCATATCAATAACTCCAACAAAACGTAAATTCCATGGACTTTCAACTCACTGAAGAACACCTGATGATTCAAAAGGCTGCCCGGGACTTTGCCCAAAACGAACTTTTACCCGGTGTCATAGAAAGAGACGAAAAACAGATTTACCCCGCAGCGCAGATCAAAAAACTGGGAGAGTTGGGATTTCTCGGAATGATGGTAGACCCAAAATATGGAGGCGCAGGCCTTGACACCATCTCCTATGTACTGGCTATGGAGGAAATCTCTAAAATAGACGCTTCCACCTCGGTTTGTATGAGCGTAAATAATTCATTAGTCTGCTGGGGCCTGGAACACTATGGCACCGAAGAGCAGAAACAACAGTACCTGGTACCCCTTGCCAAAGGCGAAATCACCGGGGCCTTCCTGCTCAGCGAGCCCGAAGCCGGTTCCGATGCCACCTCCCAACGCACCACAGCCGAAGATAAGGGTGATTTTTACCTCCTCAATGGTACGAAAAACTGGATCACGAATGGTAGCAGTGCCAGTGTGTACCTTGTAATCGCCCAGACCCACCCCGACAAAGGCAGCAAAGGCATCAATGCCCTGATCGTAGAGAAAAACAGTCCCGGCGTAAGCGTAGGAGCGAAAGAAAATAAAATGGGAATCAGGGGGAGTGATACCCACAGCATCATGTTCCAGGACGTAAAGGTGCCTAAACAAAACAGGATAGGGGAAGATGGATTCGGCTTTAAATTCGCCATGAAAACTTTGGCAGGTGGCCGTATCGGCATCGCTTCCCAGGCATTGGGCATCGCTTCCGGCGCTTACGAATTAGCAGTCAGCTACTCCAAACAACGCAAGGCTTTCGGTAAAGAAATCAGTCAACATCAGGCCATACAGTTCAAACTGGCAGATATGGCTACCCGTATCGAAGCAGCACGACTGCTGTGCTTCAGGGCCGCCTGGGAAAAAGACCAGCATAAAGATTATACCCTCAGCGGCTCCATGGCAAAAGTGTATGCCTCGGAAACGGCAATGTGGGTGACCACAGAAGCGGTGCAGGTACATGGCGGATATGGATATGTGAAAGAGTACCATGTAGAACGCCTGATGAGGGATGCGAAGATCACACAAATCTATGAGGGTACCAGTGAGGTGCAGCGGATCGTGATCGGGCGCAGTATACTTGGCTAAAACCCAATTTTATGTCAAATAAAAAAGACACCTCCAGCGATTTTTCCCATTTCCTGAAGCTCACCATCATCAGCGTGGCGCTATCAGTGCCTTTCTGGTTTATAGCCCCTTCGGTGGCAGCAGTAGCGTTTATGATTATCCTGGTATCATTGAATGCGGCATCGAATAAACGGAGAGAAAAGAGGGAAAGAGTCGGTGGAGGGTCTTAATGCCACAATGATTACCTTTGCGGCATGTCAGTAAATCTACCCGCTTATAACAGGATCCTTGCCGAACTGGCTCCTCACAAAGCCAGGCTCGTTGCAGTCTCCAAAGTAAAACCAGCTGCCGACATACAATCCCTGTATGATGCAGGCCAGCGTATCTTCGGCGAAAATTATGTGCAGGAACTACAGGAAAAACATCCTATCCTCCCTTCCGATATTGAATGGCACTTCATCGGCCACCTCCAGTCGAACAAGGTAAAATATATTGCTCCCTTTGTATCCATGATCCACGCAGTCGACAGCCTGCGCCTGCTGGAAGAAATCAATAAACAAGCCGCTAAACATAACCGCATCATCCGCTGCCTCCTCCAGGTCCATATTGCGGAAGAAGAGACGAAATTTGGCCTGGATGAGACCGAATTAAAGGAACTCCTCACCCAGTGGAAAGAGCAGCCAGACAAGTTCCGGAATGTCCGCATTGCCGGTTTCATGGGCATGGCGACCAATACCGACAATATGGAACAGGTAAGGGCCGAATTCAGACACCTGAAAAACCTCCAGGCACAGCTAAAAGCCAGCTTCGCCCCCGGAGATGAGCAGCTTACCGAATTGTCTATCGGTATGAGCGGCGACTATACCATTGCTCTCGAAGAAGGAAGTACCATGGTCCGCATCGGCAGCATGCTTTTTGGTGCCCGGTATTAATTTCCTATCTTTACTCCATAAAACTAATAGACTAAACTTATGCCAAAGCATTGTTGGTTGCTGGCCGTACTGCCAGCATTTATATTCGGTAAAAGCCTGGAAAAATACGACCTGCCAAACGGCACCTGGAAAGGTAGCCTGCACCGTGCAGATGGCGCAGAAATCGTGTTTAACTTTGAAGTGAAAGACAGTGCACGTAAGAAAGTCATCTATATCCTCAATGCGCAGGATCGCATGCTCGTAGACGATGTAAAGCAGAAAGGTGATTCAGTATTCATCAAAATGCCTTTCTTCGATTCCGAATTCAAGGCAGCCATCAGCAATAATGGCTCCCTGGAAGGCAAATGGGTACGCCACCTCCCTGCCGGTGATGTCAGCATTCCATTCACCGCTGCACATAATGTGAAAGAACGCTTTCATGTGCAGACTCCTCCCAGCCTGAATATCACCGGGCGCTATGCCACCTGGTTCTTTAATAGCAATAAGGCAGATTCTTCCTACGCAGTAGGGGAGTTCAAACAAAATGGCAGCAAGGTAACAGGCACATTCCTGACATCTACCGGCGACTACCGCTTCCTGGAAGGGATCGTAGACGGCGATAGCCTGAAACTCTCTACATTCGATGGCTCTCATGCTTATTACTTCACCGCACAGGTAAAAGACGGTTACCTGGAAAATGGCGTTTTCTATGCAGGTATTGGTGCAGGCAAAGAACAGTGGGTAGCCCGCAGGGATGATAAAGCCGCATTACCAGATGAACGTTCACTGGCGACTACCAAACCGGGGAACAACCGCCTCGATTTCAGCTTCCCTGATATGAACGGGAAGAAAGTAAGTATAAATGATAAGCGTTTTGCAGGAAAGGTAGTGGTGATTACACTCATGGGTAGCTGGTGCCCGAATTGTATGGATGAAACTGGTTTCCTCAGTACCTGGTACAAGGAAAATAAAGCCCGTGGGGTAGAAGTGATCGGTCTTTCTTATGAAAGAACTACTGATTTTAAAACATCGCAGAAAGCGCTTACCGGCTTCCTGAAAAGATTTGATGTGACTTACCCGGTATTAATCACAGGCGTGACCCCCGGCGATCCCCAAAAAGCAGAGAAGACATTGCCACAGTTAACCGGGATCAAAGGGTTTCCGACTACCATCTTCATTGATAAGAAAGGAAATGTAAAAGAAGTCCATACCGGTTTCTCAGGTCCGGGTACAGGAGAACACTATGAGGCATTCAAAAAAGAGTTTAATCAACTCATCGATGCCCTCCTGGCAGAAAAATAAACCCGAAATAAAAAGAGGTTGTATCAAAAGTAATCTGAAGCCTTGAGAATTACATAAACGAAAATTCTCTCCACCAGGTACCCGGATTTAATCCCGGGAATATTACTTTTGATACAACCTCTTTTATTTTATTCGCGTGGCCATCCGTTTATATGCGCTTACGAAAGTGCCTCTTTCTTAAACTTGGTATAAGACTGATTGCTTTCGTCTATAATCTTCAGTACACGTTCCTTCACATCTTCTTTCAGACCAGTCGTCTCATTCTCGAAGATGTATTTCAGCTCTGACAAGCCATCTGCACCTTTTCCAACAATACGTCTGATACGATTATTCACATCATGAGCTGATCTTCTGAGTTTTTTCCTTGTTTCTTCACCACTATCCGGTGCTGTTAAAATTCCGATAGCAACACCTGCTGCCAATCCTGCCAATGCGCCGTATATTAATTTCATTGTGCTCATAAAAATAGTTTATAAGGTTAAACAAAATGCATGTATCGTGTGCCAAATATCAGGCCAGAACCGGCCTGTAGAATGTGAAAAAAATGTGAAACCGTATCTTAAATTGTCTGGATTTCTCCTGTTTCAACATAATTCTTAAATCTCAGAATATCTTTCCTGATCATGCTTTCAAAGGCAGGGTTCAGGATCCATGCCAGGCCAGTGCCTACATAGCCTGCAGGCGGGCGGTAAGAAATGATCACCTCCATTTCAGTACCTCCGCTAATCGCATCACTAAAGGTAATTTTGCCTGCAGTCACCAGGTCAGATCCAGGAGCAGAGCGCCAACCAATCAGTTCACCGGGTTCATCTTTAATGATCTCAGCATCCCATTCAATGGTGCCAAGTTTGCCGGGACCCGTAGCAACCCAGTGAGAATGATGACTATCTGTTTCAGTCACTACTGCAAGGTGGCGCATAAAATGCGGTAAGTTCTCTACAGAACGCCAGAAATTGTACACTTCAAAACGGGGCTTGTCTACAATGAATTTCGTGCGGATATTGATAGCACTATTGTGCTTGTCGGACGAGCTTCTGCCCGCCATCGCGGAAATAGGACAATTGCCTGAAATACCTCTGTACAGGAGGTAACCACCCGTAATCAGTCTGAGCAAACCACGAATAGGGTGCTTGCCTATCTGGTTGATAGCGGCAGTGGTCATCATTGCACCGCCTACAATAGAAGCGATCCGCCCGGGTTTACTTACATTCAGTACATTGGAGTGTTCGTATAAAGCGGTGGCTCTTGGTTCGCCATGACCATTCAAAGGATGATTATACTTGCTCATAATAACACTTTTTACAATTTACAATACTAAAATGCTGCTAAAGATTTAAGTAATTGGTATTCAATTGTTATTAGAAATTTTGATTGAGTAATGAATTTCACAGACTGCTAGTCTTTATAGTCTGCCGCGAGTTGTTGGTAAATATCATTTCCCCAGTGGGGTGCCAGTGCATTATCCGGTTTAAATGCAGCAAATCGCTGGCCAGCTTCTGCAACCAGTGGCGCTGCTTTTTTCTTGCCCCCACCAAAGAGGGAAGGCGTGTGGTAGACCACCAATGCTTTCAGCAAATAGGCCCTCGGGTTGGTACTATCCGCCGCAATGGCCTTATCTGAATAATCTTTGCTATCAGAACCCAGCGTGGCTCCCCGGGTAGGACTTGCATTAATTCTTGCCGAGAGCCAGTAAGCCATTAATGTGAGTGCTTCTGTGTTTCCCGGTTGCATTTCCAGTGCTTTCTTCACATAGGGTTCCGCTTTTTCTGTCAATGGCTCAGCTTGTCCTTTTGGTGCCTGAAAACTTGACTGCGTGCAGGCCCAACCCGCATAATATTGTAACAGGAATTCTCCCGGGTGTGCTTTGGACAAAGTTTCCAGCTCACTTATATTTTGCTGCCAGGTACCAAAATTCTTAGCAGTATCCAATTGGGTCAACACTTTTTGCAGGGGTTGTTGCCAGGCATCCTGTGCGAAAGTAAAATGATAACTGAGAAAAAGGAGGATAGTAAACAGTACTTTCATACGAACATATTTTATGAGTATTGCCCCAATAACATGCCAAGCCATATTATGAAATATTGTCAACATGACATATCTTAATACTTCTAAAATCAAAAACAGAGTTATGAAAAAACTGTTGACTGCTGCTTGCCTGCTTTTGTCCCTCGCCTGCACGGCCCAGCAAAAATCGAAAAAAGGATGGATTCAACTCTTCAATGGTAAAGACCTGAAGAACTGGGATATAAAGATCAGAGGCCATAAAATGAATGATAATTTCGGTAATACCTTCCGTGTGGAAAATGGTATTCTCGAAGTGCGGTACGACCAGTACAAAGATTGGGGAGAGCGCTATGGACATATGTTTTACAGGAAGAACTTCTCAGCATACCTGCTGATCGCAGAATATCGTTTCGTAGGCGAACAGGTAAAAGGTGGTCCTGCATGGGCACTGCGCAACAACGGCTTAATGCTGCACGGCCAGAGTGCTGCCAGCATGGGCCTGAACCAGGATTTTCCCATCTCACTGGAAAATCAGTTGTTAGGTGGTAATGGCAAAGATCCACGTCCAACAGGTAATCTCTGTACACCAGGTACCAATGTAGTCATCAATGGAAAGCTCATTACAGAGCATTGTAATACCAGTACTTCCAAAACATATCCTGGAGAACAATGGGTAAGGGTAGGGGCGTTGGTGTTAGGTGATTCCGTGATAAAACATATCGTGTTCAACGATACGGTGATTGTTTACAATAAACCACAGGTAGGCGGTGGAAACGTGGAAGACGCTGATCCTTCACTGTTGAAAGAAGGCCGTTTACTCCATGAAGGGACCATCTCCATCCAGAGTGAAAGCGCACCAACTGATTTTAGAAAAATAGAATTGTTTGATCTCTCTCCATATATGAAAGACCCTAAGAAACTGGATGCTATCATCCATCAACTGCAGGAAGAAACCAGAACAAAGTAATTAATATAGAAAAGAGCTTGTATCAAAAGTAAAGGCATTGAGAAAACATCCTCTTATACATCCCTGTTACATGTGGGAAATTTACTTTTAATACAGGCCCTTTTCTTTACCGTATAGCAAGCACCGGTGCTTTGAACGCGGTATCCGGCAATGCTACCTGAATAGCTCCATGGGGCGGTCTTGGTGGTTTTGGCGGTCTTGGCGGGCCGTTACGTGGTGGCACACAACTCGCCCCCCAAACTAATATCCCCAACAACAATGGAATGAATATTCGTTTCATATAGTAAACATTTAGTTCCACATATGAAAAATCAAATTGCGTGCCGGGCATGCCAGGCCAATATTCCGAAAAAACCTTATCTTTGCGCCCAATAAAAAAACAATTCAAACCTTGCGCCATGTAATCTCACAGGCATATTAACCACTCCTCCCGCCACCTGCACACCAAGCAGGCATGGCCTGTGAAACCTTTGTCTTTACTAAACCCTGAATAACATGGCTATTTCAGAAAAATATGGCCGTACCTATCATTTTCCGTTCTCACCGGGTACCACCAGTGATGATCGTATCAAGCATGATTACTGGCAATACATCAGCACCATACCCTCACTCATACACACGGAAAAGTTAGACGGTGAAAATAATTGTCTCTCCAGGCATGGTGTCTTCGCACGCTCACACGTGGCGCCTACTACATCTCCCTGGACAGAGAGCCTGCGCCGTTACTGGCACCTCATAAAAAACGATCTGGGTGATCTCGAAATATTCCTCGAAAATGTATACGCGATTCATTCCATCGCATACAGCAATCTCGATCATCATTTTTATGTATTTGCTGTCAGAGAAAACGGGCAATGGCTCAGTTGGGAAGAAACCTGCTTCTACGCAGCAATGCTGGACCTGCCGGTTGTACCAGTCATAAAAAAATTAAGTACACCTGCATCCCAACAAACATTCGAAAGTGAACTGCTCGACATCGTCAAAGGTCCCGGTGCCTTTGCAGCGCACGATGCATTCACAGGTGCGCCAGCCACCATGGAAGGCGTGGTCACAAGAGATGCAGGCAGCTATCCTGTATCCTCATTTGCTGAACACGTATTTAAGTATGTAAGAAAAGGACACGTAAAAACAGATGTGCACTGGACGCGCAACTGGCGACGTGCCCGTTTAAATTTTGAAGGAGGTCAACATGTGGACTATCAGTGAAAATAAATCATGGGATTTTTTAGAAGCAAATTATGACTGGATAAAACGTATGCGCGATACACCGCAGGATGCACGTCATCATGCAGAAGGAAATGTAGCTGTGCATACACAGATGGTCATTGCTGCCTTGATCAGTTTACCTGAATACCAGGGACTTGATGCACAAACACAGGAGATCCTGTGGGCTGCTGCATTACTGCATGACGTGGAGAAGGCGGGAACCACGGAAACCCTGCCTGACGGCTCGGTAGTTTCTCCCGGTCATGCACGCAAAGGTGAGATGACGACAAGGCAAATCCTTTACAAAGAATTGCCCGCACCATTTGCTATCCGGGAACAGGTTGCCAAACTGGTACGTTTTCATGGCCTGCCCCTGTGGGTGTTTGAAAAACCGGATCCGGTGAAAGCATTGATCATAGCCGCCCTACAGGTAAATACACAATTGCTGGCCATGCTGGCAAAAGCAGATGTACTGGGTAGAATTTGCCAGGATCAGCAGGAGCTATTGTATAGAGTAGAATGCTTTGAAGAACTTTGTAAAGAGCAGCAATGCTGGGGCCAGACTCCCTGTTTTTCAAATGCACATGCACGAATGCATTACCTGCAAAAAGCAACTGCAGACCGTACCTATGTACCCTTTGAACAGCCAAAAGCAAAGGTGATCATCATGAGCGGTTTGCCAGGGGCAGGCAAGGATACTTACGTACAAAAGCATTTTAAAAACTGGCCGGTAATTTCACTGGATGCCATCAGGATAAGTATGAAAATTGCACCCACTGACAAGTCAGGCAATGGACGCGTGATCCAGGAGGCGAAAGAACAGGCAAGGGTATACCTGCGGAACCAGCAGGGTTTTGTTTGGAATGCTACGAATATCACGCACGCCATGCGTGAACAATTAATTTCATTGTGCTTACAATATATGGCGGAGATAATCGTCATATATGTTGAAGTCCCTTACAAAGTTTTGTTTAAGCAAAACAGTGCGAGGGAAGCCATTGTACCGGCAGCTGTTATGCAACGGCTGGTACATAAGCTGGAAGTACCGGATCTTACAGAGGCACATGAGGTCGTATATGTAGTGTGCTGATACCTTACTTAGGTAGCTGCTGTAAGCAGGCCTATAGGTAAGGCGCTTTCCTGACCAATTGTTATAGTATTGCTAAATTGTAGTACTATCACTCAGGAAAGTGCCTTCCCAACTTCCCAAAATCATATAATCCGTAAATTGCAAGCAACCCGGCCAATTTGCTATCAACCGTTTGGCCAAGGCATAGACATGAAGAAACGTTTAATGATCATTAGCGCGGCAATGCTGTTATCCCTCTTTTCTTACGCCCAGAATGACTGGAAATTAAAAGACGATAAGGACGGGATTAAGATTTATACAAAAACAGCTGCAAACTCCAACTTAAAAGCTATTCGCGTAAAAGTTGCAGTGCCGGCTACCCTCAGCCAGCTGGTAGCCATCATCCTGGATATCTCTTCGGCAAAAGACTGGGTGTACAGTACCAAATCGGCTTCCTTAATTAAACAGGTAAGCCCTTCCGAGCTTTTTTACTATTCCGAAGTTGAACTTCCCTGGCCTATTACCAACCGCGACTTTGTTGCCCACCTGATTACTACCCAGGATGCAAAAACAAAAGTGGTGACCATCGACGGGCCGGTAGTGCATGATTACGTGCCTGAAAAGAAAGACATTATCAGGGTGCGTAATTCCTATGGCAAATGGGTGCTCACTCCTTTGCAAAATAATATGGTGTATATCGACTATACACTGGAAACTGATCCCGGTGGTTCCATCCCTGTATGGTTAGTCAACCTCTTCGCTACGAAAGGGCCAATGGAAACCTTCAAAAAATTGAAAGTACAGCTGGCGAAACCAGCCTACAAAAATCTCCATTTAGCATTTATTAAGGAATAAAAGGAGCGTTTTAGCGCTTCCTGGGTCCACCTTAAGTCCACGTTCTGTTCGACGCTTCTTCGACACATCCCCGATTAAGCTTCGACTGCGCTTCGTTGCTATAAGGCCACCATAAGATCACCAAAAGGTCACCTCAATATCCCTGTGATAATGAAGTGACCTTTTGGTGGCCTTATAATGCCCTATTAGTATCGAAGCCCTACTCTATTTTACCCCTCAGCAAACCCTATGCTTCCTACATACAACATTAACCCCATCCATCACCATTCATACCCAAGGCCTTGCTTCTCCCAAATTCAATTTCTATATTGCATATCGTCAAAAGGTCTCAACGCTAAAATTTCACTTCTTTTGACACAATTTTATTGTAACGTTATGGTACTTAGATCGAAAAATCATGCAAGCCGGTCTTTGATGGGCTTCCTTTGCCTTTGCGGTATGGGAATAGCTGTTGTCAACCCAGCATCCGGGCAGTCCGGCAGTCTGCCACTACAGGACTTATCCTCGTTTCATGACCCAGGGCCCAGCTGGAGCATCGTCACTGACGCTGCCGCCGCACTGGATAAACCTCATGAACTGAGTTTTTCCCCTGGCACCGGTGTTCTTTTAAATTTACCCGACAAGAAACACCCGGGTCAGGACCTCTTCACGAATGCGGAATATGGAGACATAGACCTGGAACTGGACTATATGATGGCACCAGGTTCCAATTCAGGCGTATACCTCGAGGGCAGGTATGAAATCCAGCTGCTGGATAGCTGGGGCAAAACCAACCCTACCGCAGGTGATAACGGTGGTATTTACGAACGCTGGGAAGATAGCCGCCCCTCGGGACTCCAGGGCTACGAAGGCCATGCACCCCGTTACAATGTAAGCCGTGCACCCGGCCTCTGGCAACACCTGAAAGTATCTTTCCAGGCTCCCCGCTTCGATGCCAATGGCAAGAAAATCTCAAATGCCAGAATGCTCCTCATCACCCTGAATGGCACCGTCATTCATGAAGATGTAGAACTCCTGGGCGCTACCCGCGGCGCTATGGAAGGTGGCAGAGAAAGTGCGACCGGCCCGCTCCGCCTGCAGGGCGATCACGGTGCCGTTGCCTTCAGGAACATCAGCATCAAAAAAAGAGAAGCTGCCTCCGAAACACAAAATGCCAATAACCGCCGCGACAATGTCGATCCTATCTACGTAGATGCCAACGTAAACACCACCCTCCGCAGCTTTATGGATGTACCCAATTTCCGTATCGTACACGCCGTAAACGTAGGTAGCCCTGAACAGGTGCATTATACCTACGACATGGACAGAGGCGCTCTGGCGCAGGTATGGAGAGGTGGTTTCCTCGACGCAACCCCTATGTGGCATGACAGAGGTAATGGAACATCCCGCCCACGTGGCACCGTGCAAACTTTAGGTAAACCTTCCTTTACCCTCGCCAGACTTGCCAACGCGCAGGCAGCATGGCTGACAGATACTACGGGCACCGCTTACCGCCCGAAAGGTTATGTACTCGACGACAAAGACCGCCCAACTTTCAAATACCTGATCTATGGCACTGCTGTAAGCGATGAAATACGCGTGCTCTCCGAAGGTCATGGTGTACATCGCGTCATCACTGTCGCAAATCCTGTAGATGGACTGTATGCAAAGATTGTAGCAGGTAGCACAATTGAACCTGTTTCAAAAGATCTGTACATCGTAGATGGCAAAGCCTGTTATCTGCAACTGGAAGATACCGGCAATGAAAAGCCCATCATCCGTGATGCAGCTGAAGGAAAGGAAATGATTATTCCTATTCACACTAAGCTGAGCTATGCCATCATTTTCTAATCGTTCATTAATCTTTTGAATCCTGCACATGAAGAACATATTTAAAAAGGCAATGCTTTGCGGCATGATGCTGGCCCTCACCTCGATGGCCACACAGGCACAGGAAACGCCGAAAGAAGAAGACTACTTTAAGATCTTAAAAATGAAAGCCCCCGAAGGCATCCTGCTGGAAGTAGGTGGGCTTTGTGTATTACCTAATGGCGACCTGGGTGTATCTACCCGCAGAGGCGATGTCTGGGTAGTACATGCTCCGGATAGCCGCAACCCGTACTGGACAAAATTTGCCGGCGGCCTGCACGAAATCCTGGGCCTGGTATATAAAGACGGTGCCCTGTATTGCGCACAACGCGGGGAACTCACAAAACTCATGGATACCAATATGGACGGAAAGGCAGATGTATACGAAACCGTATATGCATGGCCGCTTTCCGGGCATTATCATGAATATAGCTTCGGCCCTAAACTGGCTCCGGACGGATCTTTCTTCGTATCCGGCAACGTTGCATTTGGTGATGAAGAATGGTGGAGAGGCGAAAGCCGTGTTCCCTGGAGAGGCTGGATGATGCACATCTTTGAAGATGGTCATATGGAACCTTATGCTACAGGTTTTCGCTCTCCATGCGGACTGGGTATGATCAACGGCGAATTGTTCTACTCTGAGAACCAGGGCGACTGGGTAGGCTCAGGTGGTGTATGGCAGGTGAAGAAAGGTGCCTTCATCGGGCATCCTGCAGGTCTGCGCTGGTCACAGGAACCAAATTCTCCTGTGAAAGTAACCGAGAAACAATTCTTCTCACTGGTAGATGGCCGTCGTGTGAAAAATGCAGAAGGCCGCTATATCAAACCTGAAAATGTGGTGAATGAAAAATTCGTCACACTGATGGATGTAAAGAAAGAGATTCCGGACTTACAACTGCCGGCAGTAATTCTGCCACATGGTATCCAGGGTATTTCAAACTCTGAAATCGTACAGATCCCTGAAGGTAGCTTCGGTCCCTTTGCCGGCCAGTTGCTGGTAGGCGATCAGGGACAGAGTAAGATCATGCGTGTAGTGATGGAGAAAGTAGAAGGCGAATACCAGGGCGTATCGTTCGACTTCCGCCAGGGTTTCCAGTCTGGTGTACTCAGAATGGCATGGGCTAAGGACGGAAATACTTTATTCGTTGGTGAAACCAACCGTGGATGGGGTTCTGCCGGTGAGGCAAATGAAGGTTTACAGAGACTGGTGTGGAATGAAAAGATGCCGTTTGAAATGAAAACGATCAAGGCAATGCCTGATGGTTTTGAAATTGAATTCACATTGCCGGTAGATAAGAAATCTGCAGAAGATCTGGCTTCTTACCATGTTGAAAACTTCACCTATAAATATCATGCAGTGTATGGTAGCCCGATGGTAAACATGGGTCAGTGTCCTGTACGCGGCGTGAAGGTTTCTGAAGACGGATTAAAGGCAAGGATTATAGTAGATAGTCTGCGTCTGGATTATGTACACAACATTGTACTGGATGGTGTGAGAGAGAAAGAGCATTTCTATTCGCTGATTCACAACAATGGTTATTACACCCTCCATCATATTCCACAGGGTGCAAAATTGCCTCTTGCGCAGGCAAGCACTTACAATTCAGAAAAGGTAAAAGCTGCTGCAAAACCAGCTGCTGCTACCGCTGCCAAAACTACTGCCGCGAAAACTACAGCCGCTACAAGCGCTGGTGCTGCTGCAGCAGTAAAGAAAGCACCTACTTTCGAAGAAGTAAAACCTTTGCTGGCTAAATACACTTGTCTTGCCTGTCACAATGCTGAAAAGCGCCAGGTAGGTCCGGCATATAAAGAGATTGCAAAGAGAAAATATAGCAGCGATCAGATCTTAAAACTGATTGCAAATCCAAAGCCACAGAACTGGCCGGAGTACGCGACAGAAATGCCGCCGATGCCGCAGGTACCCAAGGCTGATGCGCTGAAAATTGCAGCATGGATCAATAGTTTAAAATAAAAATCTGCAATTGCCTGCCGCAGGGCATAGATACCCACAAACAAAAACGCTTTTGCCATCGGCAAAAGCGTTTTTTATTTAAATGAAATCAATTCAATTCTAAAACTGATTCTTCCACATCATACTCTCCACCGGCTTCACCGTTCTTGCATTATACTTCGCATTCCCTTTCTTGTTATAGAACGTTTCCACATCACCTTCCACCACGAAATAAATCAACTGTCCGATCGGCATTCCTGCATAAATTCTCACAGGCTGCGCACAGCTGATCTCCAGTGTCCATGTATTACAAAAACCCACATCACCCTTACCGGCTGTAGCATGAATATCAATCCCCAATCTTCCGGTGCTCGACTTCCCTTCCAGGAAAGGCACATGTGCATGTGTCTCCGTATATTCTTCCGTCACACCCAGGTACAGCGTTCCCGGTTGTAATACATACCCTTCTTCCGGTATTTCAAAATGTTCAATTTCGTTGTGGGAGCGGGCATCCAGTACACGGTCTTTATACGTAGCCATATACTTGCCAAGGTGTACATCGTAAGAGTTGGTGCCGAGATACTTCCGGTCGTAGGGTGAAATGACAATAGTGCCTTTCTCAATTTCCTCCAATATCCTTTTGTCAGACAGGATCATATATTTGGTTAATTAGTATTAATTTGGCAAGATATGCCATTAATACGTACGATACAAATATCTCCCGGCAGCCGGCTGGGAGTATGGCAGATCGGAGAGGACGAAACCTTCTTCAGGAAAAGGGTGAACATATCGCCCGCCATTCATCATCCGCACAAACGCCTGCAGCATTTTGCAGGCCGTTACCTGCTCACGGAATTATTTCCGGGCTTTCCTTTGGATAGTATCCAGATCATGGAAAGCCGGAAACCTATCTTATCCTGCAATAGTTTGCATTTCTCCATCTCTCACTGCGGCGATTTTGTAGCTGCCATCGTGAGCCAGGAGGGAGCAGTTGGCGTGGATATCGAGCGCATGAATGACAAAATTGAGAAAGTAAGCCATAAATTCCTCTCACCTGCAGAGCGGGAATTCATTGATCCGGCCAATGCCCTGGCCCATAAGACTATCTGCTGGAGCGCCAAAGAGGCTGTTTTTAAATGGTATGGACTGGGAAAGGTTGATTTTAAAGAAAATATGCAGTTAGAGCCATTTCCATATCAATTATATGGGTATATGCGCTGTAATTTTAACAAAGCAGATAAAAAAGCACGGTTATCTTTGCAATATCTTATTGCGGACGGCCTGTGCCTATCCTGGACCATTTAATGCATTAACTTTTTAAATATACACTGCTTGAAGATCTTTTTATTAGGTTTTATGGGTGCCGGTAAATCCTATTGGGGAAAACAGCTGGCCGAGCATCTTAAGTTACCATTCTATGACCTGGACGATGTAATTGTAGAATCCGAAGAAATGTCCATCAGTGATATCTTCGCCACCAAAGGAGAAGATTATTTCCGGCAAAAGGAAAGTTTCTGGCTGCGTGAGCTGTCAGAAGCCGATAATTTCCTCATTTCCTGCGGGGGAGGAGTGCCCTGCTTCCAGGATAATATGGATGTGATGAACGAAAGAGGAACTACGATCTGGCTGAACCCCGAATTGCCTGTGATCGTTGACCGGCTGAAGCGTAAAAAAGCCAAACGTCCGCTCATCGCTGATCTGCCGGATGACGAAATCCTCGCATTCGTAGAGAAAAAACTGGCCGAAAGACAGCCGTTCTATCAACAGGCACAAATTACAATAGCTGAAACTGATAACGTAACATTAGATACATTTACCAAAAGACTGAACGATAATGCATAAGGGCTTTTTAATCTGGGCAACGGTATTTGGCATATTAGGTGTAATCCTGGGCGCATTCGGCGCACATAAGTTATACGATATGGCGACTACAGACGCTATGAAGACGACATTGGAAAGAGCGTATAAGACCGGAATTACTTATCAGTTTTACCATGCTTTTGCATTGATAGCAGTAGCACTGCTGTATGCGCATTTTCCTGGTTCCCTTACACAATGGGCCGGACGCTGCTTTGTCACAGGCGTGATCCTGTTCTCCGGTTCACTCTATCTGTTAACACTAAAAGGATTCGGAAAAATAGATTTTCCTTCCATCATCGGTATCCTGACACCGATCGGCGGGGTATTCTTCATCGCTGGATGGGTTTGCCTGTTACTGGCGGTTATTAAGAAATAAAAGAACGTATGCTTAGATCTGTGGTTTTGACCTGCCTGGGTATATTCCTGGGAGGGTTTGTATTTGCACAATCCGGTCCTGACATCAGCGGAAAGTGGTATGGAATTCTGAAGACCCCGCAGGGGCAGAAGCAACGCCTGGTACTCACATTTACCAATGAAAATGGTGAGTGGACCGGGCAGATGGTGAATCCTGACGAAGAAGATGCGCCTGTGCTTACAGATACCGTAGCCCTGACCAGCGATAGTCTTAAATTCTCCATCCCCCGCATCGGCGTGGTATTCATGGGTGCATGGACGAACCGGAATACCTACAATGGATTCTTTTACCAGCTGAACAACAGGGTGAGCATTTACTTCTCCCGTAAGGAAGTGAAGGAAGATGACCTGGAGATAGAACGTCCGCAAACGCCTAAGGGGCCGGTAGCCTACGATACAGAGGATATTAAATTTGTAAATAAGATTGATAAAGTGCTCCTGGGTGGCACACTGACCAGACCAGGTAGCAAAGGAAAAGATCCTTTTAAAGTAATCATACTTATTCCCGGTGCCGGACATCCGGACAGGGACAATGAAATGTTTGGCCATCGTCCCTTTGCCGTGCTGGCAGATTATTTTGTAAGGCGAGGAATTGCGACCTTCCGTTTTGACCAGCGGGGAGTAGGGAATAGTACCGGGAATTATGACTCTGCCAGTGTGGGCAACCTGGCCAACGATGTGCAGGCGGCGCTTGACTACCTTAGAAGCAGGAATGATATTGATTCATTGGGAATTGGATTGTTGGGATATGGTGAAGGTGGTGCGGTTGCTGAAATGGTGGCTGCCAGTGACAGGATGATCGCTTACCTGATGCTGATGGCGGCACCTGGAGTAGACGGGCAAACCCAATACCTGAACAGGATGACAACGACGGCAGCTTCCTATGGTGATTCAAAAGAACGGATCAGGGATTATAAAGATTATTACCAGCCCTACCTGAAAGTGCTGGTCAATCAAAAGGATACACTGTCCCGGAAGACGATTGCCGCTACTTACCTGGGGCATATCTACAACCGTTTTGGAGATAGTACGAACATAGCTGGCAAACAGCAGTTTATACGGGAAGTATATGCCGCAGACACCCGGCCAAGAGCCCTGTCATTACTGAAATTTGATCCGGGTCCTTACCTTGCAAAGATCAAATGTCCGGTGCTGGCATTAAATGGACTTAAAGATGTGGAAACGGAACCTGACAGCAACCTGAAAGGAATCCAGGAAGGACTCAAAGCTGGTGGAAATGAAATGCTGACGATGTGGAACATTCCCGGACTCAATCATTTGTTCCAGCAATGTACTACCTGTAGGATAGAGGAGTATGGCACCCTGGATGAAACAATCAGGCCTTCGGTAATGGAAGCGATGATAAAGTGGTTGACAAAACTGTATGAAGAAGCGGAGAAAAAATAAATGATTAAATAAAATTGATAGAAATGGTTTTGCTTAGCGGCAAAACCATTTTTTTTGCCTGAAATTGTCATGGTAAACCGGCGGGGGCATAATGGAAGTTCGCTATGCAAAACCTAGCATCGCAGCGGCGAAGCCCCCAAAAGGATAAATTTACATACAGCTGCAGGTCAATAGCATGGCTATTTTCAGGTATATATGAAAATTAATTCTTAATATATCAACCTGTGGCCTTAATTTTGGAGCGCAATAGAATATGTCTAAGAACAAACTGAAAACTGAAAAACCAGAAAGCAAGAAACCTCCTCGTGCTAATGACCCCAACGTATTGAAACAGGAAAAAGAAGCAGAGGTAAAAGTAAAGGAGCTGGTAAAAGATGAGCGCACCCACAAAGTATTGGGGGTGATATCCCTTTTATTGTCCCTCTACTGTTTTATTGCATTTACCTCCTACCTCTTCACCTGGCAGGAGGACCAGGATAAGGTATTCCGTTACAGCGCCAACATTCTCCTCATGGACAATGAAGCTGTAAAGGTAGAGAACCTGCTGGGTCGTCTGGGAGCATTCGTTTCCCACTGGTTTTTTTACAAAGGATTTGGTGTCGCTTCCTATCTTTTTTGTTTCCTCTTCTTTATTCTCGGTGTCAACTTCATCGTAGGCCGCCGGGTATTCAGGGTATGGCGCAATGTTAAATATATTCTCTTTGGTTTACTGTACCTCAGCACTGCTGCTGCTTTTATAGCCGGACTTGCGGCTGCAGATTTTGCATGGGGGGGCGCTATGGGCGATGGCGTAAGCAAGTGGATCTCTGGTTTCCTCGGTACTGCAGGTGCAGCTTTACTCCTCATGGTAGCTGGTCTCGCATGGTCTATCTGGAAGTACAACCTGGATTTCAAATGGGTGTTGCGCAAGCCAAAACCACCTAAACCACAGCTGGCCGGTATGCCGGATGGGGCAGTTGATGATGTGGAAGTATCCGTAGCTCCTGCGAAGAAAGATCCAAAACGTAAAAATGGACTGAAAGAAAATGGTACCGCTGTAATAGTACCTACCCTTGAAGAACCGGAAATGGAAGACATGCAGCTGGTGGAAAAAGAATTGCCGCTGGCAGTGGTGCCCCAGGTGATGGAAGAGGAAGAAATTGAAGAGGAGATAGAAGAGGAAGAAGAGGATGCAGGTCCGTTATTGTATATTGAAGAAACGGTGGAGCAAACCAATGCCCGCAACAGGAAGAATAATGCACCTTTAGATGTAGCCTGGGAAATCAAGCCAAGTAAGGATGAACCGGAAGAAGAGCTGGCAGAAACCACAGGTTCTGTAGGCGAAGCAGCACAGCTGGATCCTTATGATCCTTCCCTGGATCTGCGTGATTACAAACATCCGTCTCTCGAACTGCTTGACAACCATAATACCGAAAAGGTGGTGCAGGATGCTGCAGAACTGGATCGCAACAAAGACCAGATCATCAGCACCCTTAAGAACTACGATATTTCCATCCAGAAAATCAGTGCTACGGTAGGTCCGACCGTCACCCTGTACGAAATAGTACCGGCTGCCGGTGTACGTATCTCACGTATCAAGAACCTGGAAGATGATATTGCCCTGAGTTTGTCAGCGCTCGGTATCCGTATCATAGCGCCGATTCCCGGAAAGGGTACCATTGGTATTGAGGTACCGAATGTGAAAAAGAGCATGGTATCCCTGCGTAACCTGCTGGCTTCTGAGAAGTTCCAGCAGAGCAACATGGACCTGCCAATCGCTATCGGTAAAAAGATTGATAACGAAAACTTCATTGCCGATCTGGCCAAAATGCCTCACCTGCTCATGGCGGGTGCTACCGGCCAGGGTAAATCTGTGGGGATCAATACCTTATTGGTTTCCCTCCTGTACAAAAAGCATCCTTCACAGCTGAAGTTTATCCTGGTAGACCCTAAGAAGGTGGAGCTCTCTCTCTATAAACTAATCGAGAAGCACTTCCTGGCAAAATTACCGGGCGAAGAAGATGCGATTATCACCGATACCAAGAAGGTTATTCATACCCTCAATGCCCTGTGTATAGAAATGGACCTGCGTTATGACCTGCTTAAAGAAGCAGGTACGCGTAATATCCGTGAGTATAACAGTAAATTTATACAGCGCAGGCTAAACCCCCAGAGAGGGCACCGTTACCTGCCATTCGTAGTACTGGTGATCGATGAGTTTGCAGATCTGATCATGACAGCAGGTAAGGAGGTAGAAATGCCGATAGCACGCCTGGCCCAGCTGGCCCGTGCAGTAGGTATTCACCTGATCATCGCTACCCAGCGCCCTTCAGTGAACATTATCACAGGTACCATCAAAGCCAACTTCCCGGCACGTATTGCATTCAAAGTCTCCTCCAAGATTGACTCCCGTACTATCCTGGATATAGGTGGTGCAGAGCAGCTGATTGGTCAGGGGGATATGCTGGTATCACTGGGCGGGGAACTGGTGCGCCTGCAATGTGCATTTGTGGATACACCGGAAGT
This sequence comes from Chitinophaga silvisoli, assembly GCF_003412465.1. GTDB lineage: Bacteria > Bacteroidota > Bacteroidia > Chitinophagales > Chitinophagaceae > Chitinophaga > Chitinophaga silvisoli. The sequence goes on along the minus strand of NZ_QTJV01000009.1, from coordinate 538,814 downwards.
AGAAAGAGTAGCCGAATTCATTGGAGAACAGCGGTCTTATCCCGAGGCCTACCTCCTGCCGGAATATGTGGATGAGAAGGATCTGGAAGGGAAGGAAGTGAACCTGCAGGACAGGGATCCACTGTTCGAAGAGGCTGCCAGGGTGATCGTGCAAAACCAGCAGGGGTCTACGTCTTTGCTGCAGCGCAGGATGAAACTGGGGTATAACAGGGCGGGCAGGCTCATGGATCAGCTGGAGGCAGCCGGTATAGTAGGGCCCAACCTGGGAAGTAAGGCAAGAGAGGTGAATGTGAAGACCGAGACGGACCTGGAAATGATTCTCAATGATTTAGGAGGGGGATTCTAATCACACGTAAGGTGCAATTTCCGCCTTTTTGGCACAATCTTAACAATCCGGGCATGTCCCGGCATAACATTTGTTTTTACTACTACAACAATAAAAAAACTTACCGTAATGAGGAAAATTTTATTCATGAGCATGTTGGCAGGGAGTGTAGCAATGAGCGGCATGGCTCAGACAAAAACAGGCAGCCTGGGTGCGAATGACCCGAAAGCAAAGGTGATCCTGGATAATGTGAGCAAGAAGTTTTCAACCTTCAAGACTGTTGTAGCTAACTTCGTATTGAAAGTAGAAGGCGGCAACAACAGCGTGACAGATTCCAAGAAAGGGACTGTATATGTAAAAGGAAGCAAGTATAAAGTGAACCTGGAAGGCCAGGAGATCATTAGCGATAACAAAACTAGCTGGACCTACCAGAAAGATGCTAATGAGGTGACAATCAATAACGTAGATCAGGGTAGCACACAGCTCACACCTGCTAAGTTGTTCACAAACTTCTATGATAAGGATTATCTGTACCGTTTGGATGCAGAAACTACTGAAAAAGGTAAGGTGTACCAGAATATTGAGATGACACCAACCGACAAGTCCAAGAATGTTTTCAAGGTAATTGTGTCAATTGACAAGAAAAATCAGAACATTTCAAGGATGAAAATGTTTGAAAAGAACGGGAACCGTTATACATACGAGATTACCAATTTCACGCCTAATACGAACCTGACGGATGCGACATTTAGTTTCGATCCTAAGAAGTATCCAGGGGTAGAAGTGGTGGATCTGCGATAGAAAAGCGGATACCGGCAAAATATTGATGGATCTTCGATTAAGAAGAAAAGAAAAGCCTGGCTATTTTTGGCCGGGCTTTTTTTGTAGCTCAGCGTGCCAACTGTTTTACTCCTGTTTATAAGCATACTAGCAATTGCGCTTTTTTTTACTACCTTTGGCAAGTTTTAATTAAAATTAAGCATTATGGCATACGACGTAATCGTAATTGGTAGTGGCCCCGGTGGATATGTGGCGGCTATCCGTGCTTCTCAGCTGGGATTTAAGACGGCAATCGTTGAAAGGGAGAACCTGGGCGGTATTTGCTTGAACTGGGGTTGTATCCCTACTAAGGCATTGTTGAAGTCTGCACAGGTACTGGAATACATACAGCATGCCAAGGCCTATGGAATCAATGCAGGAGAAAGCAGCGCTGATTTTGATGCAGTTATCAAGCGCAGCCGTGGTGTTGCAGACAAGATGAGCAAGGGTGTGCAGTTCCTGATGAAGAAAAACAAAATTGATGTTCTGCTGGGTACTGGTAAGCTGAAAGCTAAAGGTCAGGTAGAAGTTACAGATAAGGACGGTAAAGCTGTAGTACACGACGCTAAGTACATCGTACTGGCTACCGGTGCTCGTGCCCGCGAACTGCCTAACCTGAAAATTGATGGTAAGAAAGTAATCGGATACCGTGAGGCAATGGTACTGCCTAAACAACCTAAATCCATGATCGTAGTAGGTTCCGGCGCTATCGGCGTTGAGTTTGCTTATTTCTACGCTACCCTGGGTACTAAGGTGACTATCGTTGAATTCATGCCGCGCATCGTTCCGGTTGAAGACGAAGATATCTCTAAAGAACTGGAGAAAATCTACAAGAAGAAAGGTATCGAAATCATGACCAATGCATCTGTTGAAGCTGTAGAAGCAAACGGTGAGGGCGTGAAAGCGAAAGTTAAGACCGCAACCGGTGAGATCAGCCTGGAAGCAGATGTTGTACTGAGTGCTGTAGGTATTCAGGCAAACATCGAAAACCTGGGTCTGGAAGCACTGGGTATCAAAACCGACAAGGGTCGCGTACTGGTAGACAAATACTATCAGACAAATGTACCAGGCATTTTCGCCATTGGTGACATGGTTCCTGGTCAGGCACTGGCACACGTAGCTTCTAAGGAAGGTATCGTTTGTATCGAAGCGATCGGTTACAATGAAAAGAAATATGCTCACAAACCTGAGCCTATCGACTATATGAACATTCCTGGTTGTACTTATTGCGCACCAGAAATCGCTTCTGTAGGTTATACTGAGAAAGCAGCGAAAGAAGCTGGTTACGAAGTGAAAGTTGGTAAATTCCCATTCTCTGCGTCAGGTAAAGCAACTGCTGCCGGTGCAAACGAAGGCTTTATCAAGGTGATCTTCGATGCCAAGTACGGCGAGTGGCTGGGTACGCATATGATCGGTGCGAATGTAACTGAAATCATTGCGCAGACAGTAACTGCACGTAAGCTGGAAACTACTTACCAGGAAGTACTGGATTCAATCCATCCGCACCCAACTATGAGCGAATCTGTAAAAGATGCGATCGAGGTGGCTTATGGTGAGGCGATCCACCTGTAATAGAAGGTATTAGCGCTATATATAAAGGGCCGGAGCATCGCTCTGGCCCTTTTGCATTTCCATCAGGACCATTAGAGTTTTACCAGCTTGGTAGAGAACACCTTCCTGCCATCATCATATAATACGCAGGTATAGACACCCGGCGATAATTGTTCGACAGACACCGTTTCCTGCAGGTTAGACAGGGTTTTAGTCATGACCAGTCTGCCACTGATATCAAACAACTGCAGCTGCATGTTGCTCATACTTTTGTTGACTACGTTCACCACCGTGGTGGCAGGATTTGGAAAGATCAGGTGTGCATGCTGTTTCAGCAGGTAAACGGCCACAGGGTCGGAGTAGAGTTGGGTTCCATTATCAGTTACGAGCCTGACCCTGTAATAAAGCAGTCCCTCCGGTGCATTTTCATCTTCGGTTGTATAAGAGGTAGCAGTGCTGACAGTACTGCTGCCAATGGTCACGTAATCCTTTCCTGATAATCGCTCCCAGTACACTTCACTGATATGCCAGGTAGTACCTAAGGTTAACACCAATGATACATTTCCGGATGATGTTTCATTCGCCAGCAGACTTTTGAAATAACACCCCGTGCCTTGCAACTGGTAATTGGTGGCATAGCTTTTTAATCCTGCCCATCCCTCAGCATGCAATGGACTCACCGCATAATAAGCAGAACCGGCAGCAGCAGAAAGCGAAAGAAAGGTATCTACAGTTTGCGTGTAGGGGAGAAGATAAGTATTACCCATATTATACAGCTGATAAGCCCCTGCATTTTGCAGCTTGTTCCAGAAGATCATCGCACTGTCTCCGCAATCATAACCTGTCTGTAAAGAAAGGCGTGGCGAGAGATAAAATGTATCACTCACAAAGGAGGTATCCGGCGTTGTATATTTTAACAATGCAGTGCAGAAAGTATCCGGAATGGTCCAATAATATAAGCCTGTACCGGTATTTAATTGAGTTGCGATGTTTTGCCAGCTTACTCCTTTATCATAACTGCAGGACAAATCTCCTTTCGCTGTTATATTCGAACGCCATCGTAAGGGAATGGGCACCGGGTTACCGGCAACTATTACCTCTTTAGCTCCCGGATTTTGCCATTCAAACGAGTTTTTGAACTCATAGCTGTAAGCAATATAAAAAGCCTGATCAGGTACCTCTAAATGATGCGCAGCTACCTGGATCTGTACCGCACCTGCAGCCGGATTGTCTATTGTAACCTGTTCTACATTATTCAGACTATCACGGCCGCGATGCGGGGCTGCAGCCAGGGAATCTGATACAGGCGCAGCAGATAATACCCAGGGAAAATAAACACTCCCATTTACATGTACTGTCAGGTCCAGGTCATTGACCAGCGCCCTCACTGCATTTGCTGCTGCAGGAGGATCGTTCCATACCAGGCTTACTTTTAATTTTTGCACACCGGCGGGTACCTGTATCGTGAATGTTCCATGATCTGTGCCGCGTAAAAAATGTTGCTGTTCCAGTGCCTGTAGCGCATGCAATGCATGGAGACTACCAAAACCAGCGCTATAGCTGATAGCGTTTCCACTGGCACTGTTAATCAGAATTGCCTTTATCAATGCAGCCGAAGGCATGGTATGATATACCTGTTTATATGCCTGTTGTAAGAGTGCGGAAACACCGCTTGTCAATGCGGCTGATCCTGAAGAACCATCTATTCCAAACGCTACTAATTCAGGTTTGATCCGCCCATCATATGCGGGCCCTTTCGAACTGATTCCGGGTACATGCAAGGAATCGTCAGTAGCACCTACAACCAGTACATTTTTTGCCTGCTTAAAGGTGCCCGTCAGGTTTGCAAAACCATTCAGGTTAGCATAAATCCCGGTAGTATCACCGGTGGTACCCACATTACCTGAAGAGAATACATGCAGCACAGTATCTGAATGAAATACTTCTTCATCATATGCTACCGCCTCTGCACCATAATAATTTTCTATTCCTGTACCATAGGAATGATTCTGTATAGATACATTATAAGCATGCATATACGCACTATCCTCCGGCAGTAAACTATAAGTATAATTCGCAGGGCATAGCACTGCCTGTGGTGCAGCGCCTAATCCCTTTTCCCCGTTATTCCCTGCACCCGCTATCATGGTAGCCATTATAGTTGCATGCGAAGAAAAATCCGCCGATGCATTTTCATTCATCAGGCATCTTCCAACAAGGTCAAGATCTGTCGTGTCAAATAAATCTTCTTTCAAGGATACTGTAATATCAGTACCCCTGATAGCAGGGTAAGCCTGTTGAGCAGTATTGATTGCATTCGCAGAAAGATCTGCGGAATTAATTCTTTGTTCTGGAAATGCCTTTCGCTGTACATCAGCAAAGGAGATAAAAGACTGCTGAATAAAATGATCCCAGTCTTTAGTAAGAACAGATACCATGTAATTGGTTCCGGTCTGTCGCAGTATACGGCAATACGCCGGCGCAGCACTGGCAGTGACAATGATGCTGACGCTATCTTTTTGGGACAATAAGTTCAATACATTCGTACTTGCTTTCCAGTTAGCACTGGCAGGTAGCACGTATACAACGCGCTGTTGTAAGCAGCTATCGAAATTTGTCTTCTTAATTATAAAATGTACCTGGCTCAATGATTTTACTACCCCATAATCATGCAGTGATTCACCGGGATATTCACGGAACTTTACGAGGTAATAGGCTGTATGTTTACGCGAGACAGTCTCCGCAGGTTCCCTGCTGGCGTACCTCAGGGCTACCTGATCCGGTAAGTCCTGTGCGCCTGCTGATAATGATTGGCATACTAATAAGTGTAACAAAACCAGGGTTGCTCTCATAAAGATTTTGGGTTGACAGGTTGCTCGTTGCTTCAAATAAAACTAATGTAATTCATTCATAAGTTTGATTCACAGGGCAAGAAAAATTTTTTTTGGTTTCATGGAAAGTTGTAATATTGGACCCGAGCAACTAAAATCTAAACGTCGAGGCAATTGATACCAGAGATGAAGTAAACAGCCATATAATGGCGTTAACCAAAGGAATCAAATAATCATTGAAAACCCGGAGAGGACGCGGATCTTGCCATACCGTATCTTTTACCCGCATCACTTTATGAGCACTAAAATTATGGTTTAGCAGTAAACAATTTAAACATGCATGATGCACGTGTAGTGCAGCAATTGTAAGCACGAGTTATTATCTGTCGTTAGCTGTATTTACTGATGATGAATACGTCTGTTTTTCATCAGCGAATCAGCTAATAATATCTTCATTTTCCTGAAACCCAAACCCAAATCTAAATGTATGCGTAAACATTCATTCAACGCCTTATTGTGTCTGATGGCAGGCATCGCAGTAGCCACTGTGTCCTGTAAAAAAGATAATGTAAACAGCACTAAATCTGCCGATGCTATTTCTACTGAAACCCTCGCAAAGATCGAAGCACTCGGTTTTAGCGCTGCTGATGTTCACAAATTCGGCAATGATTACATTGTAGAAGGTGATATCCGCCTCACTGAAGAAGATCTGAATGCTAAATACACCGGCCCTGTGCTGCGTGTAGCAAGTTCAGAACAATATCGCACTACTAACCTGGTAACAGGTACACCACGTACTATCAAGGTCAAGGTTGCAAGCAGCCTTGGTAGCGCTTATGTAGCAGGTACTGATACTGCTATTGCCCGTTACAACCGCCTGGGTCTGGCCATTACTTTCACCCGCATCACCAGCGGTACTGCAAACATTACTATCTCTGGTTTTAACGAGGGCCCTAGCGGTGGTTACATCACCCTGGGTTCTTCAGGTTTCCCAACCAACAGTGGTAATCCTTACAGCTCTATCCTGATGAATACCAACTCTCAGGCTTATGGCAGCAATCCAAACGTATTGTATGTAGGTTCCGTAATCCAGCATGAAATCGGTCACTGTATTGGTTTCCGTCATACTGATTACTTCGATCGTTCTTACAGCTGTGGTGGTTCTGCTACCAACGAAGGTGCTTCAAGTGTTGGTGCTATCTGGATTCCAGGTACGCCAACAGGTGCTGATGCCAATTCATGGATGCTGTCTTGCTCCAATGGTGGCAACCGTACCTTCAACGCGAACGATATTATCGCATTGAACTACTTGTATTAATTAATAAGAAAGATATTCTTATTAGCTGATGCATGAGCAAAAAAAAGCCGGTAGCGTAATTGCTACCGGCTTACAATATATTGAACAGATTATTCTGCTTTACATTCATACACGACAGAACTACATCTGTCTACTTCCTTCAGGCCTTTCCTCCATGAAATAAAACCATTCCAAAAACCCTTGAAAAGGCCGTTGCCACCTGTCTTATATTTCTCACTCAGCAGACTCACATAAAATCCATCAAATACCATCGGGTGTTTTTTCACTACCCTGATCTTATGTTGCTTCAGCAATACTTTCATAGCAGCAGGAGAGAAGTGATACAGGTGCCGGGGCACATCGTATGCTGCCCAGTGTTCAGCATAATGCTCTGCATCGGGAGAGGTGTAGTTAGGTACCGCGATGAGCAGTGCGCCTTCCGGTTTCAGTAATGTACGGATCTGGCGGATATAGTCATGTAAGGTATGTACATGTTCCAGTACATGCCACATGGTGATAGCATCGAATTGCCCGGCAGGCAGTGTGAAGAGATCTGCTGATGGGCGGGGTTCGATATTGTATAATGTCTTTGCGTTCTGACGGGCAGTATCATCCGGTTCAAGACCAGTGATCTCCCAGCCGCCCTGTTGCATGAAGTGAAGGAAGGAGCCGGTACCACAACCAATGTCGAGAATGGAACCTTGTTTAAGACCTGTTGCTGCCTTTACCCAGTTTTGTTTACTGCGCAGGGTGATTTTCCTCACGCTGTGGTATAAACGGTTGATGAGACCCTGGCGGGTTTCTGAGTGGGAGATGTATTCCTGCGATTGATAATAGCGACCGATGTTGGCATTGTCAGGAACGTTCTGTGTGTAACGTACGCTGCAATGTCCGCAATGTATAATATCGAAGGTTTCTTTTGAAACGGTGTAATCTTTGGCTGTCAGTACTTTATGTGAAGTTGCGGCTCCACATACCGGACAGGTGTTATGGTAGATAAAAGACATGGCCAAAAATACAGAAAACAAAACGAAAAAATCGCTTATACCGTAGGCGTAAGCGATTTTTTCGGGGCCGCTTGGAGAAGGCCTGCGGCCGGCTAAGTTTTCGTAGTTATTTATATTCGCCGAATACTTTTCTTAAGGTGTCTGCTATTTCACCCAGCGTACACAAAGTTTCCACAGCCTCCACCACTATCGGCATCAGGTTCTCCTCTGTATGCGCTGCTGCTTCCAGCCTGTTCAAAATAGCCTGTACCGCTACGTTGTCCCTTCTGCTCCTGAGCGATTGCAATCTTTCCGTTTGTACCTGCCTGATACTATCATCTATCCTGAAGATCTCGGGTGTGCCTTCTTCCTTTACCGTAAACTTGTTGACCCCCACTATTATCTTTTCGCCCCGTTCTATTTCCTGCTGGTATAAGTAAGCACTTTTCGCAATCTCATCCTGCACAAAACCCTGTTCTATCGCACTTACCGCCCCACCCATTGCATCGATACGATGGATCAGTTCCCAGGCTTTTGCCTCCACTTCATTCGTCAGGGCCTCTACATAATAGGAACCTGCCAGGGGGTCCACGGTATCAGCCACTCCACTTTCATAGCCCACAATCTGCTGGGTACGCAGTGCAATGCGTGCAGCTTCCTCCGTAGGCAGTGACAATGCCTCATCATAGCCATTCGTATGCAATGATTGTGTACCTCCCAGTGTTGCTGCCAGGGTTTGCACCGCAACACGTACAATATTATTATGAGGCTGTTGTGCTGTCAGGGTACTGCCCCCCGTTTGTGTATGAAAACGCAGCATTTGCGCTTTGGGGTCTGTCGCCCCCAGTTCCTTTGTCATATTGGCCCACATCCTCCTGGCTGCCCTGAACTTGGCCACCTCCTCAAAGAGGTGATTATGTGCATTGAAAAAGAAAGACAACCTCCTGGCAAAGACATTGATGGCCAGCCCTTTTTCAATGGCGGCTTTTAGATAGGCCTTACCGTTAGCCAGCGTAAAGGCCAGTTCCTGCACCGCATTGGCTCCTGCCTCACGGATATGATAGCCTGAAATGGAAATCGTATTCCATTTGGGTACCTCGGTACTGCACCAGGCAAAGATGTCTGTAATCAGGCGCATGGATGGCTTGGGCGGATATATAAAGGTGCCTCTCGCAGCGTATTCCTTGAGGATATCATTCTGAATAGTCCCCGATATTTTATGCAGATCCGCTCCCTGCTTTTTAGCAAGGGCCACGTACAAAGCAAGTAAGATAAATCCTGTTGCGTTGATGGTCATACTGGTCGATATGTCCTCCAGTTTGATCCCGGCAAAGAGCCTTTCCATATCTTCCAGTGAATCAATGGCCACACCTACCTTGCCTACTTCCCCTTCGGACATGGCATGATCTGAATCATACCCGATCTGTGTAGGCAGATCAAAGGCAACACTCAGCCCCATTACCCCCTGACTGAGTAAATAATGGTAGCGCTGGTTCGATGCTTCTGCAGTACTGAAACCCGCATACTGCCGCATGGTCCAGAGTTTGTCGCGGTACATGCTGGCATGTACACCTCTTGTGAAGGGAAATTGTCCGGGCAACTCATCCATGGATACCGGTTGGGTATATACTGGCTCAATGATAATACCGGCATCTGTTTTGATGATATTTTCCATAATATGCGTGTTCGTGGAATAATGATGTATGATAGACAATGTTACATAATTATTACCGTATTCCGCGAAGACCAAATTTTGATAATTTGCAGGACCGTTCCTGAAAGATTTACCGAATAAGCTATGTTTATTTACGCACTGTTATTACTCACTTTTGCCCTGGCCCTGTTCAGCATTTTCTTTACTTATACTGCTGCTGCAGCCCTATTCCGCCACAACTGGTCACGTCTTTTTGCCGGATTATCCCTGGGAGTATTTATTTATCTCTATGGCACCTGGGTATACCTGACTATCGAAGCAAAGTATGTCTTTGGCATCAGTCTCCTGCTGGCCCTGATTATTGGCTTTCTCCGCCGGAAAAGGGGGAAGCGGGCATCCAGGACCTGGCAGATCATCTTCAATTTACTTTTCGGTGCAGGTTTATCCCTGTTGAGTATCCTTTATTTTACCGGCACCACCGGCAAACCGGAAACGATTGAATTGTCTTTCCCCATGAAGACCGGACGATACTTCGTGCTGCAGGGCGGGAAGGGATTGCCTACGAACCTGTTTCATTATAGCCTGAGAGGGGCTATTTACGCCATGGATATCGTAAAACTTAAGCCGGATGGCAGGCGTGCCAATAAGATCTTCAGTAAAAAGTTGTCGGATTATGAAATATTTGGCGATACCTTATATAGTCCCTGCGATGGCCGGGTGTTAAAAGCCTACGGCAATAACCCGGATAATATTCCGCCGGATATGAGCCGTGGTCCTAATAATACCAACCAGGTGATTATCGAAACGACCAACAGTTTCATCTTTTTAGGACATATGAAAGAGGGGAGCGTGATCGTGCACGACGGGGAAGTGATTAAGAAAGGACAGCCAATGGGCTGTGTGGGCAATTCAGGATTTAGTACGGAACCACACCTGCACATCCAGGCACATAAGAAAGTACCGGGGCTGCCATGGTATCAGGGGCCGCCATTATATATACACTTTAATGGAAAGGGCTATTTACTCTATGAGGTAATCCGGCCACGAAGAGTGATGATGGTACAGGAATAATAAAAAAAGGTCGTATCAAAAGTAAATTTCCGGGGTGTAATCCGGATCCCTGATGGAGAGAATTTTCTTTGATTAAATTCTAATTGCCATCAAATTACTTTTGGTACAACCTTCTTTTTGTTAGAATAATTTGCGGGCTTCGGCATTCACAATCTGCGCGGTCATTTCGGCAGGTGAAGATTCGGCCTGGAGGAATACTTCCAGAATCTGTTTATTGAGATCCATCGCGCTGGCTTCGGCAGGGAGCTGACTGGCTACCTGGTTGATGATCGTGATGGTTTGTTCTTTCAGTGTTTTTACAGCTTCCCAGGCAAGTGGTGAAACGTAGATCTGCTGTGTTACATTGTGGTCAAATTCAGCTTTGATCGTGTGAATCAGGCCTACCTGCATGTCTGTAGCACCAAGACCTGGCTGATATACACGGCTGATCAGGTTTTGCAGGTTGATGCGGTCTACCAGCAATGCCATTCTTTCATAGGCTTGTAATTGCAGGGGCAGTACAGCTGCGTCGCTGCTGCGCTTTTCCGACACAGGAGCTGTGGTGGCAGGTGTTGCCTCCTTTTCTTTAGGTTTCAGGAACATATCCCTTAAGGTCATATATAGAATAGTTAAGATGCCGATGCCTAATACAATAAAAAGCATGCTTTGCGTTGAGATATTACCCATGTACAACGGTTGTTTGCAGGTGCAAATATATAAATAAAAATGTGCAGATATAGCGGCAAAAAAAAGCTTTTGCCAATCCGGCAAAAGCTTTTTCTATAGAAAATGAATTAATTATGCTAGTTTTTCCAGACCTGCTTTCAAACGCTTCATACCCTCCTGCAGCTTCTCCATAGAAGCAGCATAAGAAATACGGATCGCATTTGGCTGCTGGAAGGCAGAACCTGTCACGAAAGTCACATTTGCCTTGTGTAAGAGGTACATACACAGATCATCGGCATTGTTTACCACTTCGCCGTCGTAAGACTTGCCAAAGAAGCTGCTTACATCGGGAAACATATAAAATGCACCATCCGGGTTGATCAGTTTCAGGCCCGGCATCTGGCTCATCTGTTCGAATACGAATGCCCTTCTTTTTGTGAACTCTGCCAGCATCTCGTCAGCAGAATCTTTCGGACCATTCAGTGCTGCTACTGCCGCCTTTTGTGTAATAGAACAGGTAGCGGAGGTGAACTGGCTCTGGATATTTTCAGCAGCCTTCGCTACTGCAGGCGGTGCCGCCAGGTATCCCAAACGCCATCCGGTCATAGCAAAGCCCTTACTCAGACCATTGATAATAATGGTGCGGTCTTTCATGCCTTCGAATTGTGCAATGCTTTCGTGCTTACCTACATAGTTGATGTATTCGTAAATCTCATCAGCCAATACATAGATTCCCGGATGTTTAGCAAATACATCAGCCAGTGCTTTCAGTTCTTCTTTACTATATACAGACCCGGTAGGATTGCAGGGTGAGGAGAACATGAACAACTTAGTCTTTGGCGTAATCGCCGCTTTCAGTTGCGCTGGAGTGATCTTGAATTTATTCTCAATACCGCAGGGTACAAACACAACCTTACCCTGACAGAGTTTTACTAATTCTGAATAAGTGACCCAATACGGTGTAGGGATAATGACCTCGTCACCAGGATTGATTACACTCAGCACTGCATTGGCAATGCTTTGTTTGGCACCAGTCGATACCACAATCTGCTCGGGCAGGTATTCCAGGTTGTTATCACGTTGCAGTTTCTTCACCACTGCCGCACGCAAATCTGCAATACCAGCTACTGGTGTGTAATGCGTAAAGCCTTCGTCGATGGCTTTTTTTGCTGCCTCCCTGATGTGGGCAGGCGTATCAAAATCAGGTTCGCCAATACTCAGATCTACGATGTCTATACCCTGCGCTTTCAACTCACGGCTCAGCTTAGCCATTTTGATCGTTTGTGGCTCAGAGATTCTTGACAGCCTTTCTGCTAATTCCAAATGCTTCATAACAAAAATGTTTAGTAGGTGCGCGACCAGCAACAAACCTACAATAATTTTATAACTGATGACGGAAGAAATCTGTGATCCTAATTAGGAGGAACGGAAATACTTATCTTTTTAGGAGCTTCACCACAGCCTTTTCCCTGCCTTTCTGGCCTCTTAAATAGTATATACCAGCAGGTAATGAGGAGAAGTGGGCTGGCCAGGAGTAGTAATAATAATCAGTATCAGCAGTAAATTTCGTGGTCCTGATCCTGCGGCCATTGTTGTCATAGAGGGCCAGTTCTACCTGCTGCCCGGCATTTACATGCACAAACGCTTTGATGCCACTGCTGAAAGGGTTGGGAATTGCTTTCAGCCAACTGTGCTGCAATTGCGAGCTGTCGGCCGATAAGGTGCTGGCTTGCAGGATATTGAATGCCGTACTAAAGTTCGGTATGCCATAACCTTTGTTATTGTCCGGTGTCGAATACTGGCTACTGCTGGCCCTGATAGCATTGATTACCTGTACATTAGTGCTGTTTGGGAATGCCTGCCATAAACAAGCGCTGAGACCTGCTATCACCGGTGCTGCAAAGGAAGTACCACTCGCCAGGGTGAGGGTACCGTTTGGCAATACAATCTGACCACCCTGCCCAAGGGATACTACATCTGGTTTGATTCGGCCATCTGAAGTAGGGCCATGGCTGCTGAAGGCAGCATAATCGCCTTCAGCGTTTACTGCACCCACTGTCAGAATACTATCTGCATCAGCAGGTGTAAGCAGAAAATGCCAGTCAGTCGTACCTTCATTGCCTGCCGCCACTACCGTGATCATTCCCTTCGCAGCCGCCATGGCGGCTGCACGGGCGATGATAGTTGTTTTCCCGTCCAGCTCTGCGTAAGTATGGTCATAAACAGGATCATCAAAGGTATTGTATCCAAGAGAGGAGGAGATGAGATCTGCCCCTGCACTATCTGCATATTCGGCAGCAGCTACCCAGTTATTTTCTTCAATGGGTTTTTCCCATTCCTGTTCTTCTGTGCGCAGGAGTATGTAAGCCGCATCCGGTGCTGATCCTATCATTTCATTTGGCAGATTGGCAGCAAGAATGGAAAGTACTTGCGCACCATGATCACCATAGGCGTATACGTTAGCGGCAGCATTTACAAAATCCCAGGTGCTGATGATCCTGGTTGTAGTAAAAGCCCTGTTTACATCGACGGAGGGGAAACCATTGTCAATGACAGCGATGATCATTTGCTGTCCTTTATAATTATTGTCATGCAGGAATTGTGCATGATGCAGTTCCATTTGCGGTTTTGCCCCACCATAAGTTTCATCTCCACTAATTTTTTCGGGAACAGGTGTCGCCTTGCGGGCGGCAGATTTCCGGCCTTCGCTGCGGGTATTGACGACAAAGGGAAAGGATTGAATTTTTCTCAGGGCAAGGGTGTCAGATGTTTGTATGATGACCTGGTTAAACCAGCGGGAAGTATAAAGGATCTTTACGTTGCCGGCAGCAACAATGCTATCCCGGTAAGAAGAAGATACCGGCAGGTCTGTGCTGTCTAAAGAAAGGTGTTGCCTGGTTCTGCGTTCAAGGGCTTTGGTACTCAGCAATTGAGAGGGCTGGCTGAGCGACCAGGTACTGTGTGCTTTATCGCGTAACTGGATAATATAGCGCGAAGTCTGGGCCTTACTAAAAGTATAGGATAGCAGGAAAATGAACAGGATAGTTAGCCTCATAGGGCTAAGATAGGGTAAAAACCCGCTTCTGTCACTGACAGAAACGGGTTTTTCTATTAATAGTAGCTCTTGATATAACCTACATAAGGAGCCAGGGAACCAGTGGTAGTATTGACATCGCCAGTCAGGAAGATGGTGTATACACCACCTGTTGTCAGCTGGGTAGTAGATGAATTGTTAGTTGCTACAACTGTTGAAGTACCTGCCTTCTTTACAGTGATGGAAGTAGCAGTGGAAACCGTAGTCAGTGCCTTGAACACAGCAGTAGGTCTTGACAGGGAGTAGGTCACGTTGCTATCCACTTTGGTAGAGTTCAGGTACAGGTCAACCGGGCCGATGTTGGAAGATAAGTTCCAGAAACGGATATTCAGGTTGGCGTTGTTTGCACCGCTGAATTCAGTATCCTTGATGGGGTAGAACACAGGGGAGGTAGAGTCACCGTATGCCACCAGGGTGTAATAGTTCAGTGAATCGTAGGTAGCAGCACTGGTAGATACCACGGTAGTGCCGGTAGCATATCTTTTCAGTTCAAAGATATGTGTGCCGCCATATGCCTGGTAGTTGTAGCCTGCAAAGCCGGTAGATACGCTGTCCTTAATTTTTGTAGAGTTGTCGTAGAAATCCAGTTTGGCACCGCTGCTGATACCATTGATCACCACGAAAGCTGCTACGGGTCTTGAAGGAGTTGTGTTTTCAGTTTTCAAACATGAGGTAAACCCTGTTACCATTGCAAGAAGGGCCGCTACTGCCCCTAAACGTTTACTTGTTACCATTTCACTCACTTGTTTAATATAGAATTAGAACTTGGTTTTTTTAAAAATTCTTGTTGGAATAGTCAATTCTGAACCTGGACAGGTCAGGGCGAAAGGCCCGCTGTCGCTGGCGTTCATAATTATAAATAAGCTCACCTAAAGCCTGCATGAAAGGTTCGCCTATCTGTTTGAACTGGTAATTTTCGTCGGACAAGATTCCATTATTGTCGTTTACATACACAGTTGTAGATAACATAAATTCTACCTGGTGGCTAAAGTCCGCTATATAGGCTACGTCTGTCAAGGTGCCATAAGCCCATCCAGGTTTGTTAAAGCTGCGTACATCACCACTGATACGGTTGTTTTTCTCTGCACCAAACAACAGAAACTTCACATAGTTATGATGAAACACTGCCGGATCGTATGTTGGTCGCTCCGATTCCTGCGGTTGCGCTGACATACAGTGGTATAAAAATCCATAGTCGTCCTCCTTTAAACGGAAACGTTGAGATTTTGTTACAAGGTCAGGAAAAATAATGCTTTTTAGAATATTATGCAGATCGGACAGGTAGATCCTGTTTTTGTGGGAAGCATCCATTGGCGCCTGTACTAATTTATTTTGTTCATTATAATAGGCCTTCCCTATTTCATCTTTCCTGGGAGAAAAGGTGAGGAGGCTATATTGAACAGGTTGCTGATGAATGATTTTCCGACCCTGCCGAAAGGTGATGGCGTTGGTATACCGGTTATTTTCGGGGGAAATACCGGAGACTCCTACCCGGTGGAGGACCTGGGCCCCGGGATAGCCTTTGGACCAGAGATTTTTATTAAAGGACTCCTGGCCGATAAATTCATAGAGCCTGTTAAAAGCATCGTTGTCGCTGACCAGCAGGATCTTCTTTATATAATTACCTATAGAGGGCAGTCCGGAAGGGGAGGAGGCATCTGTGAAGGCGGCGGGGGTGGCACCGGGCAGACTATCGGTGAGCATAATGGTATGACGGTTCAGGCCCCGGATAGCAAGGTCATTTAGCTTTTCAAGAGCGAGGGCGGCAGCTGCCAGTTTTACGGTAGAGGCCGGGTAAAAATATGCATTTGGGTCCAGTCTATAGCTAAAATCGGTGCAGTGAGGCTGATTTTGGTCATCCCGGTCGATCCTGGTATAAATAATCTGTAAGCGATATCGTTCAGGATCAGAAAATACAGGGCCAAGGCGGCTTGCCTGCGATTTTAATAAAGATTCCAAAAAAGAGTTAGGGGGTGGGTAATTGGTGGTTTCCATATTTTTATTAGTATTGCAGCCAGCAAAGTAGAGTTATCAACCAGATAGAAAAGCATTGGCACACATTAGAGAAGACTAAAAAAGGGTAAAAAACTCCGGTTTAAGAGTTGAGAACCAATATTTTCCACCTTTTTCCTTTTCTGAGTTTCTCCGGCTTTAATATATCAATTTAAATTCTATCTTTGCAACTCTTAAAAATTTTTTATAAACCCGAAACAATATGCAACTTAAAGGACTGGTTAGATTTTTTGCCGGTGCATTGATCCTTATCTCTGTGTATTACTTGTCTTTCACGTTTCTGGTACGCAGCTACGAGAGCAAGGTAGACCTGCAAGCCAAAACGGACGTCTTGAAGACGAACCAAACGCCTGAAGAAAAGTACAAGAACGATAAAGAGGCACGCGCTTTTTATCAGGATACACTGACTGATCTGATCAAAGCAAGAAGACAAAGAATCCTGGATAGCACCAGCAATCAACAGATCGCGGGTTTTCCCTGGTACATAACCTATACCAAAGCCAAGGAAAGAGAGCTGAATCTTGGTCTTGACCTCCAGGGAGGTATGAACGTAGTGCTCGATGTGAGCGTGGAAGATGTGATCCGTTCACTGAGCGGTCATTCGACAGACAAGGATTTCAACAGAGCACTGGAGAATGCTGCAGCTGCCAAGAAGTCCAGCCAGTCGGATTTTGTAACATTGTTCGGACAGGAGTATGCAAAAGTGGCACCTCAGGGTCGCCTGGCAACCATTTTTGCCAACGCTTATCAAAAAGACATCAATTTCAACACTTCTAACGACGATGTACTGAAAGTTATCCGTCGCGAAGCAGGTGCTGCAATTAAAAATACTTACCTCGTACTGCAAAAACGTATTGACAAGTTCGGGGTAGCGTCTCCAAACATCAGCCTGGACGAAAGTAAAGGTATCATCTCCGTAGAACTGGCTGGGGTAGACAACCCTGACCGTGTAAGGAAATACCTGCAGGCGAGTGCAAACCTGGAGTTCCGCGAAACTTACAGAAACGATGCTGACTTCGTGAATAACGTGCTCGTGAAAATGAACGATGCATTGAAAAATGCAACTGCCGGTAATCCAGCTGTTGATTCAGCTGCTGCCGCTGCTGCTAAACCAGCTGCTGCTACTGCTGCTGCCGGAGATACTTCCAAAGATGGCAGCCTGGCTGCTTTCATGGGCGATTCTGCTGCAAAAGGTAAAGGTGGTAAAGTAGACTCCGCTAAGCTGATGGCTGATGCAGAGAAGGAGTTCCTGAAAACTAACCCGCTGTTCGCTATTCTGCACCCGCAGATCACCCAGGACGGTCAGCCTTTACCTTCCGCTGTAGTTGGTAGAATCATGCCTTCCGACACTGCTGCTTTCAAAGCTTACCTGAAACTGCCAGCTGTAAGAAACGTAATGCCTAAGGACCTGGTATTTGCTTTCGGTCCTGAAAATAAAGTTGACAAACACGGTCCGCTGGACGTTTTCGCCCTGAAAATCAACCCTGCTAACCCAACTCCCCGCGTAAGCGGTGAAAGGGTAGTAGACGCTAAACAGGACTACGACCAGAATGGTAATGCTGAAATCAGCATGTCTATGGACAACGTAGGTGCGAGAGAATGGAAAAAGCTGACCGGTGAACTCGCTCCTAAAGGTGGTGTTGACGAAAGCCGTGCTAACCTGAACTACGTTGCCGTAGTACTGGATAGCATCGTTTACACAGCTCCTTCTATTATCAATGAGATCCCTGGTGGTCACTCCCAAATCACCGGTAGCTTTACCGTTGAAGAGGCGAAAGACCTTGCGAATATCCTGAAGTCTGGTAAAATGCCAGCTCCGGCTAAGATCGTACAGGAACAGATTGTCGGACCAACCCTGGGTGCTGAATCAATCGCAGCCGGTGCTAAATCCTTCATCATCTCCTTCATCGTGATCTTCGTACTGATGCTGGTATATTATAATACTGCCGGTATCGTTGCAAACATCGCCCTGATCCTGAACCTGCTGTTCACCTTCGGTATTCTCGCTTCGCTGGGTGCGACGCTGACGATGCCTGGTATCGCGGGTCTGGTATTGACTGTAGGTATGGCCGTGGATACAAACGTAATCATCTTCGAACGTATTAAGGACGAGCTGGTACATGGCAGAACTTACCAACAGGCGGTGGAATTCGGTTATAAAAGATCTTATGCTCCTGTACTGGATGGTCACATCACCTCCCTGCTCACAGCAATTATCCTGTTCTACTTCGGTTTAGGTCCGGTACTGGGCTTTGCTACCACTCAGATCATCGGTCTGTTACTGTCCCTGTTCTGTGGTATCATGATCTCCCGTATCGTAACTGACTACTATACCAATAAGAAACGTCACTTCGAATATTTCACTCCGATCTCCAAGAAGATCTTCAAGCATGCTGCTTTTGACTTCGTAGGTAAGAGAAAGTATGCTTATGTGATCTCTGGTATCATGATCCTGCTGGGTGCATCTTCCTTCTTCCATGGTTTCCGTCACGGTGTTGACTTTGATGGTGGCCGTAGCTTCACTGTTCGCTTCGAACAGCCAATGCAGACCGAAGAGGTACGTACCATCCTGGAGAAAGAATTCAATTCAGAGCCGTATGTGAAAACTATCGGTAACACAAACCAGCTGAACATTACTACCAACTATAGAATCAACGAACAGAGCCCTGAAGTTGATAAGGAAGTAACTGAGAAACTGTACAATGGTCTGAAGAAATTCTATGATCCATCAGTAACTTACGAAGTGTTCAATTCACCTCGTTACATTGTAGCTTCACAGACAGTATCTCCAACCATCTCTGATGACCTGCGTGCAGGTGCGGTGAAGGCAACGATCCTGTCCCTGGTAGTGATCTTCCTTTACATCCTGCTGCGTTTCAACAAATGGCAGTATTCAATAGGTACAATCTTCTCCCTGTTGCACGACGTGATGGTAACACTGGCTGTATTCTCTTACTGCCGCGATATCGTTCCGTTCCCACTGGAAGTTGACCAGCACTTCATTGCGGCAATCCTAACGGTAATAGGTTTCTCCATGAACGATACGGTGATCGTATTCGACCGAATCCGCGAATACTTCCGTGGTGGTCAGATGAAGGGTCAGTCAAGAGACACCATCATCAACAAGGCGATCAACGATACCCTGAGCCGTACAGTCATGACATCTCTGACAGTATTCCTGACCATCCTGATCCTCTTCATCTTCGGTGGTGAAGTAACCCGTGGTTTCGCATTCGCGATGCTGATCGGTGTGATCACAGGTACTTATTCTTCAATCTTCGTAGCTGCACCGGTTCTGGTGGACTTCGACAAGAAGAATGAGCTGGCAAATGAAAGCGAAGCGATTCCTGTAAAAGATGCAGAGAAAAAAGGCTTAGCTGGCACAGCTGTTAAGAAATAGTGTTCAATTAAATGTTTGATAAACAAGAGCCCTTCGGTGTAACCGAGGGGCTTTTTGCTTTCTATCCGGCTATAGATAAAAGCAATGTGGACTTATAAATACCTTGCGGTATTTTGCAGGTAAATAAGTTACTTATGGCAATAGCAACTGAAAAAAAGTCTTGGGTAAAGTGGATCAGAAGGGTCGGTATCTGGGGTTTCCTGTTCTTCCTGGTGAAAGGACTGGTATGGTTGGCGCTGGCATATTGGATCGTAAAGTAGTGGTAGATTAAATTTGGATCAGGAAAAAGGCCCTTAAGAAGCGATTAAAGCCATTTTCCATACACAGTCCGGTGTTTATATGAATAGGGCCATTTTCTCAGTTTTCAGGGCATGCTAATGACCTTAAATAAAAAACGGTTTTGTCGTCTGACAAAACCGTTTTAATTCTTTTATTCTTTGGTGAGTAGTTTGAGTAATTTTTCATCCTCGCTTCCATCCCCCTGCATGATGCCAAAATCTCCTTTATACGTCCATACTGTCCATGGTATTGCATTCTTATCCAGCACCTTCTTCATATCCTTATACCACCTCATTCTATCTTTCCTCGGCACCAGGTTCGTACAGCCCCATTCCCCACAGATCAAAGGCACTTTGAACTTCTTCGCTACTTTGGCTACTGTAGCTATCTGATCGGCTATTACATCCTCATTATAATCCTGTGTACTACCGGCCAGCAAATTCCTGATTGTAGCCGGTTGCTCGTTCAGCTCCCTGGCTGTGATGGTTGCACCGGGGTAATGAACCGGCCCACCATAGTCCTGCTGCCTGCTGTCTTTATAGCGATAATGTGTAAAGTAGACCGGCTCGTAGTAGTGGAAATTGAGAATAATATGATTTTCTCCCTCCGGCAATTTCAGCTGTGAAAATGTACTGTAACTGCCACTCTGGTTGCTACTTACTACAATGACTCTCTTAGGATCTATTTCACGGATGGCTTTAATCGTTTTGGCCAGCAGCTCATTCCACTCTGCAGCACTATCTGCAATCGGATCACTCAGCAATTCATACGCTACCAGGTTTGCCGGGTATTTTTTCAGTTCCAATGCCAGTTCTTTCCACATGGCAATAAAACGGTCCTGCTCATCATCACTACTCCACAGGCGGTGCCCTTTCAAGGTATGCAGGTCGATGATCACACGGAGTTTATTGGCTTTACACCAGCCGATAGCAGCGTGTATATATTTAAATGCATCATCGTATTTATCATTTTTGTAGTTCCAGAGTTCACCTTCGTCGATGGGTATACGTAAATGATCAAAACCTTTCTGAGCCAGATAAATTACGTCTTTCTCACCAAAAAAATCAACCTGGGCTGTTCCATTACGACCACTGGCATCCGACAGCCAGTATCCAATATTTACCCCTTTCTGAATATTAAATCCTTCAGGGAATTTCGGAGGTACCGGTTGCTGGGCGTGAACCGTCAGGGAAGTGGCAAAGAGCGCCACCATAAGCATGATAATTGACCTGGAGTTATTTAACATATCACAAATTTCGGAAATTAATTTCGTTAACTGAACAAAAACGCCACATCATCTTCGGTCAGCTTCTTGACAAAACCGGTATCTTCACTGATCAGGTCATCTGCGATCATCTTTTTCCGTTGCTGTAATGCAAGGATTTTTTCTTCCACACTATCCTTACAGATCATCTTGTAGGCAAACACCTTATTCTGCTGTCCTATACGGTGTGTACGGTCTATAGCCTGCTGCTCTGCGGCCGGATTCCACCATGGATCTACCAGGTATACATAATCGGCCGCTGTCAGTGTCAGGCCCACCCCACCAGCTTTAAGACTGATCAGGAACACCCGCATTTCCTCTTCTTCCTGGAACTGATTTACCAGTTGCTGCCTGTTCTCCGCCTTTGTACTACCGTCCAGATAAAGGAATTTCAGTCCTTCCTGCTCCATAGCTTTTGCAATGAGTTGAAGCATGCCGGTGAACTGTGAGAAGACCAATACCTTGTGAGCACCGGTGTTTTCACTGATCTCGCGCATCAGCTCATCCAGTTTTACAGAATGAGGAATATGCGATTCTGATTCCACCAGCTGAGGGGCATTACAGATCTGCCGTAGCCGTGTCAGACCTTCCAGTACATAAATCGTGCTAGCTGCAATTCCCTGCTCCTGGATGCGGTTGAAAACTTTCTCTTTGTACAGATCGCGGATCCTGTTGTATGCCTGTCGCTGCTCATCGCCCATTTCACACCACATAATGATCTCGGTCTTGTCCGGCAGATCCTGGGCTATCTGTTCCTTGGTACGCCTTAAGAGAAAGGGGTATATGAGCCGGCGTAGTTGTCCTGCTTTTTCAGCATCTGAATATTTGTCAATCGGCATGGCAAATTCAGCACGGAAAAATGCCTGGTTGCCCAACAGGCCCGGATTAGCAAAGTTCATTTGTGCATACAGGTCCATCGTATTGTTCTGAATAGGTGTACCACTCAGGATCAGGCGGTTGCGTGATTGTAACACCTGCAGGGCCCTGGTGGTCTGGGAGGTCGGATTCTTGATCACCTGGCTTTCATCCAGTACAACATAGCCAAATACATGACTGGCAAAGATCTCCTGGTCACTTCGTATGGTGCCATAGCTGGTGATGACCAGGTCATAGCCTGTAGGTGTAAACTGGCGGTTATTGCCATGATAAACGATGTATCGCAGTGTCGGGGCAAACTTTTTCAGCTCACTTTCCCAGTTATAAATCAGGGAAGTGGGGCATACTACCAGGTGTGTTTCCCCCGGGTATTTATCTGTGAGGTGTTGTAAAAAGGTAATGGTCTGCAGTGTTTTACCCAGACCCATATCATCTGCCAGGCAGCCTCCCCAGCGCATGGCATCGAGAAGACACATCCACTCAAAGCCTGCCTGTTGATAATTACGCAGTTTTGCCTGTATAGCCGCAGGCACAGGGAAATGTGCACCTGGCTGGGCCTGTAGCCGCTGAAGGCGTTGTAAGGTATCTTCAGATTGATTACCCTGCAGCAGCTCCTGTGCAATGGTGAAATGCAGGCGGGAGAGTTTCAGCTTGTCTTTTTGTACCTGGCCCAGTTTCCAGAGCAGGTCATATTTATGCAGCCATTCATCGGGTATTACTCCGATGGTGCCATCTTTCAGTAATAAGTGTGGTTGCTTGTGCTGGAGTGCCTTTTGCAGGTCTGTCAATGCCACCGGGATATCGCCGTAGCGGATCTTTATTTCCAGGTCAAAGGCATCTTTGTCTTCGCCGCTCCAGTTGATATCCATGACAGGCACATTGGTATTGTACCTGAAATGCTGTAGTTGATCCATACCATATACGCCGATATTACGATCGGTGAGTTTGCGGTAGCATTTTACAAACCACTGGTTCTTTTCTGCATCTGCAAAGGGTAGATAGAAATAGCCGTTGCGCTGCTGGGCAAAGCGTGCATGCAGGGAGCGGATGAAGGCGATGATTTCTTTTTCTTCTTCAGGATGTCTTTTGATTTCGAATTGTGTATCTCCTTCCGTGCGCAGTACGATTGCATCCGGCGAATCATCGATAGTAAAATCTCCGTACTGCCATTGCGGCGTGAGTACGAGAAAAGATTTGTTCAGTTCACTGAGCCAGATGTTGCAGGAAGGGGAGACATCGATTACTTCTTTGTCCAGCAGGATGCTTTTATTGACCGGGAATTGTTCGCTCAGCGGCATCACTACTTCCTGCAGAAAAGCGCCTTCCTCCCCTGGAATAGCTTCGACATACCCACCGGAGAATTTTGCGATGGCATTGGCGCTGGCGGGTGATAATATAAAGAGTTCTCCACGGCTGCGCAGTAAGAAGCCATAGTGTTCAAAACCGGAGAGGGGGAAAGGCTGGTTGTTGATATTGACGAATGCCACCATGCGGATCACGCCGTCATCACCCTGTACCAGCTCAAAGGAGAGCGTGGGCGTATAATTATTGACGGTAGCGGGCCGTGTATGTTTCATGAGCATGCTATCGTCAGTAATCATCGTATACCAGGGCAATACGGGTGTGAGGGGGCGTAATTGCTGTAAGGTATGATAGATGTATTGCTGCATACCTTCCTGCACATATTGTTGTAAGGTTTGTGATCTTACAGGTGCTTCCCTGAATTTTTCTTTCAGCTGCAGTTCTTTGTACAGCATGGCTTCCTGTGTACAGGGGGCCAGCAGGTGTTGAACGCCGGCAGGGAGGGTATTGAATATGGACAGGGATTTTTTATCGTGCAGGGGCATTCGCTGACAGGTACGGCCTCCGGCATCTTCTTTCAATAAACCGGCGCTGATTTTAATCGGTTCCGGATGATTACTTTGCAGCTCCAGGAGCAGTACGGGTGTAGCTTTGGACGAATTGACGGTTTTCCCCATGCAGATATTTTAGTTAGTAACTCATTGTAATTTTGTAAAATCCTGCTTGCAGGTCATCGGATAAATGAGTCTTTAGGTTATTTATTTGGCAGCTGCCAGTTCCAGCAATTTAGCATGGAGGGCGAGCACCTGAGGTATGACCATCTGTTGTTCATCATTGTGAATGACATCGTCACACAATTTCATTTTGATGGGTTCTTCGATCTGTTTGTACATACGTGCCAGCACATCCTCGCGGGATACGTTGTCGCGCTTCATGACCCTGAGTATCCGCAGGGGCTGAGGGGCAGTAACGCCGATAATTCTGTCCAGGTAGGCGAAGGAACCGGATTCGAACAGGAGGGCGGCTTCCTTGATGATATAGGGAGCTTGTTGCCTGTCGGCCCATTCTTCGCTGTGACGGATGGTGGCGGGGTGTACGAGGGAATTGAGCAGTTCCAGTTTGTCTTTGTCATTGAAGACAATTTTGCCCAGGGCTGCGCGTTGAAGCTGGCCGTTTTCATCGTACATCTCTTCCCCGAAGTGTTCTTTAATGCTGGCTTTGAGGAGAGCGTCGGTATGCATGATTTCTTTGGCGGCATCGTCCGCATAGTAAACGGGGATACCCAGCAGGGAGAAAACCTTGCATACTGTACTCTTGCCGGAGCCGATGCCTCCTGTAATACCTATTTTTAACATATGTCCAAAGATCAAAAAAAATCCCAAACTCCGGTAAAGGAATTTGGGACCTGTCATCCTTTCGGATACAGCATTATTTAGCAGGTGCTTCAGCAGCTTTCTGCTGAGCAGAAGTATATTCCATGGAAATCGCAGAGCGTTCGATAGTCAGGTAGGTACCTGCGCTAACTTCGATCTTTACGGTATTGTTTTCAGGGAAGAATTTATTGATCTTACCGTGGATACCGGCGATGGTAACAACTTTATCACCTTCTCTGAGGTTGGAGATAAAATCTTTCTGTGCTTTAGCTTTTTTTGTCTGAGGACGGATCATGAATAACCACATCACCAGGATCATACCACCAAAAAACAGCAGCTGCACCATACCTCCGTTACCGCCCTGGGCTCCACCCGGAGCTCCCATCAGTAAAATGTTAAGCATGTTTGTGTACATCGTAAATGTTTGTATTTGTTGTTGTTAGTTTATTGTTTTACCACTGTGCAAATGATCTTGGGTCCTTGTACCAATGATGGATTGGTATTAGCATGGAGCACGATCTGTTTTGCAGTGAAGCCGGACTTGCCTGCGCTGTTGAACACTACTTTTATATAGCTGCTTTTTCCTGCCTGGATTGGCTCTTTAGGCCAGTCGGGGACGGTGCAGCCACAGCTGGAGCTGGCGTCTGAAATGATCAGGGGCGCATCGCCAGTGTTTGTGAATTTGAAGGAATATTCTACTTTTTCGCCCTCTACCACATTGCCGAAGCCGTGTTCCATTTCTTCAAATGCGATGGCGGGCGTGCCTGTTTTTACCTCGGTTACGGTAGTACCGGCACCTTTTTCGCTGCTTTTTTTGTTTCCGCCGCATGCTCCCAGGAGGAGGGTACTACAGGCGAGCAGATAGAATACCTTCTTCATAGGCTCAAAATTAGCTATTTTTTGTTACGGTCTACTTTCTTTATCTGATTAGCCGCATCCAGGTCTTTCAGAATATTGTCCAGTATGCCGTTTACAAACTGCCCGCTCTGGGGCGTACTGTAAGCCTTGGCAAGGTCAATATATTCGTTGATAGTTACCTTGGTAGGGATGGTCGGGAAGAAAAGGAACTCGCAAACGCCCATTTCCATGAGCAGCATATCTACAGCGGCAATACGTTCAGGATCCCAGTTCTGCAGTTTTGGCTTGATCAGTTCCAGGCTGTATTCTTTCTTATCCAGTACGGTCAGCAGGAGTTCTTTGGCATATTCCAGTTTTTCTCTGCTGATGAGCTGAAGGAAATTGAACAGGTGTGGTTTGTGCATGTAATTGGCAATCAGCAGGGACATCATCTCTGCATCATCGCCCCAGTGGAGGAAGGTATCTTCCATATGCTGGAGGAAAAGCTCACTTTGAGAGAGGATTTCCTTATAGATGTACTCTATAATTTCTTTTTCAGTCTTTTTATTGCGGGAAGGCTCCTTAATGTATTCCTGGTAGATGTCTGACGCTACAAGGGTATTGTAGAGCTTGCGCAGCATATCCTGTTCTGGTAGGTGTTTCAGCTTCCAGGTCTCCAGGTTTACCTGGAATCCTTTGTCATTAATAATCTGGAAAATGAATTCGTTGCCTGCAATTTTGGTGTTTACGGTCAGGTCTTCGGCTGAGGGAAGATGCTTGGATGCACGTTGTTGTGCGTCTATTTCCGCATATTGCGCTACCTGGGTAAGGCAATAAAGTAAATAGGTAAAGATCTGACTGGTCTGGTCCAGCTTCTCGTTCAGTAAGCTGGTAGCCGTACCTGGTTTAATAGTACCTGGCTCCATCGTTTCCAGGGCATAAAGGGTTTGCATGACCTTTACCCGGATATTTCTTCTGCTAATCATCTTATAATCAAGAACTGTATGAGGGCGCAAAGCTATTGAAAAAAAAGGGTAATTGAACATAGGGGCTTACTTTTTACGTAACAGTCTGATTGGGGAGAATAAAAAGCACTGTACCTTAGGGCAGCCTAATAGGCTTTTAATCTGCTAGTTACCCACATTTTAGAATGTTTTGTCAGTTTCTGCTGAAAAATTGGCATTTTTGTCAGACAACCACGGGAGGAAAAACAGGAGTTCCTGAAAAAATGACCCGAACGGGGCCTTGGCACAATTATCGAGGGCCTAGGAGCAGAAAATCATCTTATCTTTTTAAAAAGTATATTATATGGCAAAAGATTTAAGTATTAAACCCTTAGCTGACAGGGTGATTGTGAAACCCGCAGCAGCAGAAGAAAAGACCGCTGGTGGTATCATCATCCCGGATACTGCGAAAGAAAAACCACAGAGAGGTACCGTAGTAGCAGCTGGTCCCGGTAAAAAAGATGAGCCGGTTACTGTTAAAGTTGGTGATACTGTACTGTATGGTAAATATTCCGGTACAGAGATCAGCATTGAAGGCGGCGATTACTTAATCATGCGTGAGTCTGACATTTTAGCAATTGTTTAATCAATTAGCGCACACACAAAACAAACCGTAAATTTTTAAAAATTACAAGCTATTATGGCAAAGCAAATATTCTTTAACATCGAGGCCCGCAACAAAATGAAGAAGGGTGTTGATATCCTGGCAGATGCTGTTAAAGTAACCCTGGGCCCCAAAGGTCGTAACGTAGTTATTGAAAAGAAATTTGGCGCACCCGGTCTGACTAAAGACGGTGTAAGCGTGGCTAAAGAAATTGAACTGGAAGACCCAATTGAGAACATGGGTGCCCAGATGGTAAAGGAAGTTGCTTCCAAAACCGCAGATATCGCTGGTGACGGTACAACTACTGCTACTGTTCTGGCACAGGCTATCATCGCTGAAGGTCTGAAAAACGTAGCTGCGGGTGCAAACCCAATGGATCTGAAACGTGGTATCGACAAAGCTGTAAAAGCGATCGTTGAAAACCTGGCAGGCCAGTCTGAAAAAGTTGGTAACGACATTCAGAAAATCGAACAGGTTGCTGCTATCTCTGCTAACAACGACTTTACCATTGGTAAACTGATCGCTGAAGCGATGAGCAAAGTAACCAAAGATGGTGTTATCACTGTTGAAGAAGCGAAAGGTACCGATACTACCGTAGAAGTAGTAGAAGGTATGCAGTTCGACCGTGGTTACCTGTCTCCATACTTCATCACCAACAGCGAGAAAATGCACGCTGAGCTGCAGAACCCTTACATCCTGATCTACGACAAGAAGATCAGTACCCTGAAGGACATCCTGCACATCCTGGAAAAAATCGTTCAGAACGGCCAGCAACTGCTGATCATCTCTGAAGATCTGGAAGGTGAAGCACTGGCTACCCTGGTTGTAAACAAACTGCGTGGTCAGCTGAAAGTTGCTGCTGTAAAAGCGCCAGGTTTCGGTGACAGAAGAAAAGAAATGCTGCAGGATATCGCTACCCTGACCGGTGGTATCGTAATCAGCGAAGAACAAGGTTACAAACTGGAAAATGCTGACCTGAGCTACCTCGGTCGTGCAGAATCCGTAACTATCGATAAAGACAATACTACCGTTGTAGGTGGTAGAGGTGAAAAAGAAGCTATCCAGGCTCGCATCAATCAGATCAAAGCTCAGATCGAGGTAACTACTTCTGACTACGATCGTGAAAAACTGCAGGAACGTCTGGCTAAGCTGAGCGGCGGTGTTGCTGTACTGTACGTAGGTGCTGCTACCGAAGTTGAAATGAAAGAGAAGAAAGACCGTGTTGACGATGCCCTGCACGCTACCCGCGCTGCTGTTGAAGAAGGTATCGTTCCGGGTGGTGGTGTTGCTTACATCCGCTCTATCGAATCCCTGGAAAAACTGAAAGGTGATAACGAAGACGAGCAGACTGGTATCGCAATCGTAAAACGTGCGATTGAAGAGCCTCTGCGCCAGATCACTGCTAACGCAGGTATCGAAGGTTCTATCGTAGTTCAGAAAGTGAAAGAAGGTAAAGGTGACTATGGCTTCAATGCACGCACTGAAGTTTATGAAAACCTGCTGGCTGCTGGTGTAATCGACCCTGCTAAGGTAACCCGTATCGCACTGGAGAACGCATCTTCTATCGCTGGTATGCTGCTGACCACTGAGTGTGTAATTGCAGACAAACCAGAACCTAAATCCGCAGCTCCTGCTATGCCAGGTGGCCACGGTATGGGTATGGATTACTAATTTTGGTAATTATTATAAGAGAAAGCCGTCTCATTTATTTGAGACGGCTTTCTTGTTTTTATACACCACCTAAAATATTTTTACCTTTCGATAAGGGTAAGCTCTCCTCACGATTGTCTACCCAGGGATACCAATAATTATCTTCCGCTGATGAAAGAAACCTTACGGCAGCTGCTTTATCGCCTGCTCTTCTGTACTGTAATAATCCTGTCTCATCTACCGCTATATGCGCAGTTAACTCAACGTGTAATCACTGTAACCCGCTCCTCAATGGACATCCCCAGCCTGGCCAGGGCTATTGCCGCCCAGACAGGGGTGGAGTATTCTCTGAATATGCAGAATACCTCGCTGAAAAAATACGTACACCTGAAACCCGGGAAATGGAAGCTGGAAGATGTGATGAAAGCAGTGCAGGAACAGGCCGGCTTGAATTATAAAATACTTGGCGACCATATTTTATTTACAGACTACAAGCCTGTCAGGAAAGCAGATAGCGCACGGACGCTAAAGCCTGATCCTGCACAAATAGCAAAGCCTGCAAAAAAGATAGTGAAGCCCACTGTCAAAACTGCTGTAACCAGGTCTGAAAACCTGCCTGCAATCAGCAATCCTGCATGGGTGATAAAACCCCTTTACACTGATTACCACATACCGCTACCAGCCGTGCATGTAAAACCAGGACATGTAACAAACAGGGACCTGAAAGCGGCAGGTACTAATAGCATAACCCAAAAAGTCAGCAGAGAAAGAAGACAGATAGAGCTGCCTGACTGGTTCTCACCACTGGCAGAAGTGGGTATCACTGCAAACGATATGGTATATCTGAGCGCCAGTGTAAAAGCAGGTATTCAATATGTGTACGGGATCGGTACCTGGGGTTTTTCATCCAAAGGAACCCGGTTAAGATATGGAGCCGGTCTGCGTGTCCCATTGAACGAAGATGCTGCCCTGCATGCTGAGTTTACCACCGGTACACTCTCAAGAACGTCTATTGATACCTTTCCGCAGAAAGGTAAGATCCACGAACGCCTGAATTCATTTGGCCTGTCCTGGTCCAGGGCAATTAATCCCCGCCTGCATCTGCAGTTGGAACTGAATTATTCAACATTGAAAAAGACGAATGATTCTACAGTGAACAAGGTAAGTCCCGAAACGCATTATTTTGCCTATGGCAGGCAACTATACCATACCAACATCAGCTCCGGAGGCAATAATGCGGAGCAGACAAGCTGGATAGGGGCCCGGGTTTCTTTATTCTATAATTTAAGGAGAAGATAACCTGTAGCACTGCCGGTTCAGCGCTACAGGCTATATTTTTATTTTGTCAGTGCTTTCAATAGAATAGGCGGTACCCATTCTTTTAATTTTTGTTTGAAACTGCTTTTGCCATCTTCCTTTCTTAATTTGAAGATGGTACTATGGCTGGCGCTTACTTCTTCGGCAGGTCTGCCATTGGTATAATAATAAAGGGCAATAGACCTGCGGGTACGGTCTTCAGGACAGTTTAAGGGATCAGGATGCCCGTGATAGGAGTGAGAGGTAGTTGAAAAAACCGCCATCCTGTTGAAGACAGGCAGGATCTTTACCATGGCTTTTTCCATATTTTTATCCCACAATTCCAGGTGCCCGCCATAAGATTCTTCCCATTCCTTATTTAAATAAACAAGTACGTTCAACCTCCTGTCAAGACCGGTTACAGGATGCTTATTGAAGTCAGCATGCAATTTTAGCATACCACCCCGTTTAATCATATGCAGACCGCCACCTTCCAGGTAAGGGTCAGGGATTAATCCACTGATACCGGTGAGGGTTTCCAGGAAGTCAAGGAAAGACCTTGAATTGAGCATATGAATAAAATGACGGGTAAAGTCGCCGAAATCCTGTTCATTTTTTGCAGCCAGTTTTACTTCTTTATTGTTATCAAATTGTTGCCAGTTGGCCTGCCTGGTGCCGGGAAACTCTTCCAGGATTGTCTCCAGCGCCTGTTCCGGAAACAGATCATCCAGGTAAATGTGAGGAAATGGTGCGGCAGTAGTATACTTTTCCCGGTTTTGCTTGGCAATAGCTTGCAATTGAGTGGTGTCAGGCTTATAGTAGTTCATTGAAAAGTTGTTTATATTTCAGTAGACAATTGCCCGATACCAATACCCTTAGGTCATTTCAGGGCGGGGAACCCTTTTCTGCCAATTCTCATTTTTCATCCCTGCCAGCTCTTCTTTTACCGACAAGGTTTGTAACTTTAACTCAGCATTTCGCGTTATATAAGCATGAAGTTATTTTTACAATCTATCCTTTTTTTATTGTGCCTAACTGCCTGTTCAGCATCGTCAGACAATGACCTGATATCGAATGATCCGGGCTCCATCAGCTCACAGGATTACGCTATTCAGTCTTATATCTCTGCCCATGGTCTGGAAATGAAAAGGGATGCTAATGGGTTGTACTACAAAATCATTGAGGGAGGCGACTCCACCCGGATCATGACCCTTAATTCAATACCTACCCTTATATATACCCGCAGTAATCTGAAAGATTCCCTGCTGGATGCCAGTTTTGGTTCTACTGATTTCGATGGCCGTCAACTAAAAGATCATATCGCCGGCTGGCAAATTGGCCTTCGTAAAATAGGAAAGGGCGGTACCATCTTTATGATCATTCCCAGCAGACTTGGATTTGGCGATGTAGCCGTAGGCAATATCATCCCGGCTAATACCGTTCTGGTGTGCACGGTGCAGCTGGTAGATTTTAAGTAATTATATAGCCTGAAACAAGGCCATCATTTTCCGTCGATCATTGCTTTTTCCAAATAATCAGCAATTATCGGCGGATCTTTTTTAACAAAATTCAACAGGAGGCAATACACAGGAATGCATTATTTTTGGTGAAATTACTACTACCAGTGGCACACGAATGCATTTCCGTTTTTGATATTTTCAAGATAGGCGTAGGTCCTTCCAGTTCCCATACCTTAGGCCCCTGGCGGGCAGCATTACAATTCCTGGCCGAACTCAGGGCAGCCGGCCGTTCAATTTCCGAAGTACAGCATGTCAGTGTTTTACTCTATGGTTCCCTGGCCAAAACCGGTCATGGGCACGGTACAGATATTGCCGTACAGCTGGGCTTGTGTGGCGATGACCCGGTGACCTTCGATGTGAATAAGATCAATGAGAAAATGGATGATATCCGTCGCAGTAAGACAATGTTGGTCGGCGGCGAAAAGTTGGTCACATTCGATCCGTTGGAAGATATCAATTTCCTCTACGAAGAATCCCTGCCTTTCCATCCGAATGCCCTTACCTTCCTGGTGACTTTCGAAGATGGTAACCAGCAGGCGACTACCTATTATTCAATCGGTGGTGGCTTTGTGGTGAAAGAAGGAGAAGTAGCAGGTGCTGCATCGCAGGTAGATTTACCATTCCCTATCGATACGGCCCGTCAGCTGCTGCAATTCTGTATTAAAACAGGATATTCCATTTCAGAATTAGTAATGGAAAATGAACTCGCCTGGAGATCAGAAGCTGCTACCCGCGAAGGAGTATTGAACATATGGCGGGTGATGAAGGAATGTATTTTCAGGGGCTGCCATACATCAGGAGAACTGCCTGGCGGTCTGAAAGTAGCCCGCAGAGCAGCCTCGCTCAATAAAAAATTACTGAAAGGAAATACCTATACAGACTATGATAGCTGGATCCAGGCTATCCGCCAGGGTGGTAATCACTTTGCCTATACGCTGGACTGGGTAAGCTGTTTTGCCCTTGCGGTGAACGAGGAGAATGCAAGTTTTGGCCGAGTGGTAACAGCACCTACCAATGGTGCAGCAGGGGTGATTCCTGCCGTATTACAGTATTTCATCACTTTCTGTGATGGCTATTATGAAGACAAGATCCTCCAGTTTATATTGACAGCTTCCGAAATAGGTAGCATCTTTAAAAAACGTTCTACCATCTCTGCCGCTATGGGTGGTTGCCAGGCAGAGATAGGCGTTTCTTCTGCTATGGCAGCAGCAGCGCTGACTGAATGTATGGGAGGATCCCAGCGACAGGTTCTCATGGCAGCGGAAATAGCCATGGAACACCACCTGGGCCTGACCTGCGATCCTATCGGCGGCCTGGTACAGGTACCTTGTATAGAAAGGAATACCATGGGTGCCATCAAGGCTATTACGGCCTCACAGCTTGCACTGCAGAGTAATCCTGAACTGGCAAAGGTATCCCTGGATGCGGTGGTTAAAACTATGTGGGAGACAGCATTGGATATGAACAGTAAGTATAAGGAAACATCAGATGGCGGACTGGCAGTGAATATTCCGATTAGTCTGCCCGAATGCTGATAATATTAAAGAGGTTGTATCAAAAGAAAATTTTTAGCGTCAGATAGAGAGCCTTTCTCTTATTGAATGCTAAATGCATCAAATTACTTTTGATACAACCTGTTTCTTTTTTGATTCGACTACACCTGATCTCATCTCAACGAAAGGTCTCATGGCGTACCGCAATAATTATGTATATTGTCAGGCTATACCTACAAATGTTATGAGATTATTCGCATATCTCCTGCTGTTACTTTTTCCTGCCAGCTTGTTCGCGCAGGTATTTGGCGGAAATCCACCTTCATTGAAGTGGCACCAGATCAACACAGATACTGTTCGTGTCATTTTCCCTGCAGGCCTTGAGAAAGAAGGTCGCCGGGTGGCCAATATAGTAAATTACCTGGATGCAAATACCCGTGGTTCTATTGGTAACAAAAAGATGAAAGTGAACATTGTCCTGCAGAACCAGACCCTGGAATCCAATGGCTATGTGGCACTGGGCCCTTTCCGTTCAGAGTTTTACCTCACACCTCCACCTAATCCTGACCTGGGATCCCTGAAATGGGAAGAGCAATTGTCTATTCATGAGTACAGACACGTCTTACAGAACAGCAACTTCGATCAGGGAGCATCTAAAGTAGTTTCGTATATCTTCGGACAAATGGGTTTGGCAGCAGCAACCAGCATTGCTGTACCAAACTGGTTCTGGGAAGGAGATGCTGTGACTATGGAAACAGCACTCAGTAAACAGGGTAGGGGCAGATTGCCTTCATTCTTCGACGGCTTCAGGGCTTTGTCTCTCGAAAAGAGGAACTACTCTTTCATGAAAATGCGTAATGGCTCTTATGTAGACTATACGCCAAACCACTATCCCCTGGGTTATCTTATGAGTATGTACGGCCGGGAACATTATGGTCGTATGTTCTGGAAAGATATTACAACAGATGCCGTGCGGTATAGGGGATTGTTTTATCCCATGAGCCGTAGTATGAAGAAACATACAGGGCAGAATGTAGTCGGCTTCTATCACAGGATGTTGGATGAATACCAGGCAGAATGGAATAACTATGCAAAGGATTCTGCAGTTCCGGGTGCAACACTGATCAAAGCTCCGCGTACGGTGACTAACTACAAATACATCTATACCATCAGACCCGGGCAGTGGATCGTTTACAAAGATTCTTACAAAACAGTGCCTGGATTTTATGTAATAGACAGCACCGGTAGTCAGACCTTACTAACGAGACCGGGTATACAATTCGATGATTATTTCGGGTATAAGAATGGCCGCCTGGTATGGACGGAAGCCCGCTACGATCCACGCTGGGGCTGGAAAGATTACTCTGTGATCAAACTGTATGACAGGGAGACCGGAAAGAAGAAGACCCTGACCAAAGGCACCCGTTATTTCTCACCTGATATCAATGCAGACGGTACAAAGATTATAGCAGCTTATACATTGTCGTCACAGGTATTTGGTTTGCAACTGCTGGACGCGGCGGATGGAAAGGTGATTGCCACCCTGCCTAACCCGCAAAACTGGTATTATACCTATCCAAAATTCTCTGCAGATGAACAGAGCATCATCAGTGCGGTGCGTAATGCGAAAGGAGAGATGGCCCTGATCAGACAATCTATCGGCAGTGGCGAAACGGAATTGCTGACACCTTTCAGCTTCAACATGCTGAGCATTCCAAATGTGCAGCATGATACTATTTACTACACAGCCAGCTATAAAGATGTAGATAATATTTATGCGCTCACCCTGGCTGACAAGCAGATTCACCAGGTAAGTAATCATGATAATGGTGTACTGCATGGAACAGTAGAAGACCGTGGCATTGTATTCAGTGGATTTACCTCCAGGGGCTACCAGTTATATACAGATAGCATCACCTGGAAACCTATAGATCCTAATGTGAACTATCATAGCAAATGGCTGCAACCTGATTTCCAGGAAGGCGGAGATATCCTTTCTACAGTGCCTGACAAGGATTACAGGATTACAAAATACAGGAAGAGCACGAAGCTGATCAACCTGCACAGCTGGTTGCCTACCTTCGATGATCCTGATTATAGTCTGACGATCTATGGTGACAATATCCTGAATACAGCATCAACAACTTTAGGATATACATACAACAGAAATGAAGGAAGTTCTGCACTGAGTGGCAACTTCATTTATGGTGCGCTGTTCCCTTATTTACAGGGCGGCGCTACCTATACATTTAACCGCTCAGATTTATATGCAAACAGGGGCCGTTTATACTGGAATGAAATGGATGTACATGGCGGCATTACGATACCATTGACATTGTCAAGGGGAATGTATAGCCGTAGTATTTCCTTCTCCTCCATGTATCACTACCTGGAGCGTTATCCGCAGGGAAATTTCAAGTTCCTGCACCCTTCATTGCAATACCTGGGTAATTCCTTTGTGTTTTATAATGCGCGGAAGAAGGCGACGCAGAACCTGTTTACACATTTTGGTCAGTACCTGTTGCTCTCTTATAATCATTCGCTGGATAATCTCTTTGCAGAGCAGTTCTATGGCCGCTTTGACCTGTATTTACCGGGGCTGAGCCAGAATCATAACCTGGTCCTGCAGGCGGCTTTCCAGCAGCGGGATACCATGCGGAATTATTCCTTCACTGACAATTTTGCTTATGCAAGAGGCTACAATACACCGTATTATAAATGGGTGTATAAGCTGGGGTTGAACTATCATTTTCCGATTGCTTATCCTGACTGGGGTTTTGGACAGATGTTGTATTTTATGCGTGTGCGGGCTAACTTATTCTACGATTACAGCAAGGCGTATAACTATCTCAATAATTCTCATAATAAGTATACATCGGCAGGTACGGAGGTGTTCTTTGATACCAGGATTGGGAATGTATTGCCTTTCTCATTTGGGTTCAGGTATAGTCACTTGTTTGACAAGGATCCGGCAGATAATGCGAAGGACCGGTTTACCTTTATTATTCCGATCCAGCAGTTATTTAACTACTAATAAAAAAAGAGGCCTTCTGATCAGAAGGCCTCTTTTTTTATCTTACTATAAATTTCAGTTTCGGTGCCCGGTACAATTTATCGCCAGTATAATTCACGATAATATTATCGAAGTAGAAAACTTCTCCTTTATCCAGCAGTTCCTTAATCCTTGTCACCCACAGTGCCGGCAGTTTATCGCCTTTAAAGCTATCGCCTACATACTCTGTATAGATGCCCGGTTTGCCGGTGGTATCATTCAGGTAAAATTCCTTATTCTCATAAGTAAAATCGAAAGATACTACGGGGTATTTGTTATTCTTCTCATCTCTCACTACAAGAGCAGAATCCAGCAACTTTGCGATCTCCGGACGGGGAATACTATCACTCAGGAAGATGCCCCAGGTACTTCTGAAGCGCAATTTTGTGATGGTAGTACCAGGGGCAGCTGCCGGTTTTTTGGCAGGTGCAGCCTTTGGTTTTCCTGACTGAGCATACAGTGAGAAAGCAGACATGACAACGAGAATGCCGGATAGTATAAGGTGTTTGCGCATAGTACTGAAGGGTATAAAAAAATCGCCCGGAGAGTTAACGTCCGGGCGATGTCTAAAATTATAATGATTTCAAACTTTCCGTAATGGCGGCAATTTTTGCCTCGGCATCTGCCTTCTTTTTACGTTCAAGTTCAACGGCTTCCGGTTTGGCATTCTGCACAAATTTTTCATTGCTCAGCTTCTTGTCTACAGAGGCCAGGAAGCCCTGGTTATAGGCCAGGTCTTTCAGCAATGCTTCTTTCTGTGCAGCAGGATCGAGTTCATTTTCTGTTTCCAGGTAGAACTTGTCTTTCTGTATTACCAGCGCGATGCAGCCACTTACAGGAGCATTCACATAGTTGATCGCTTTCGCATTTACCTGCTTGATCAGCATGTCTTCAATCTGTTTGAAGGCTTTCTGTTGGGCAGTATCGATGTGCAGTGCAATCGGATCTTTTGGTTTGATCTGGTTTTTCGCACGTGCGTCGCGGATGCTGGTGATTACTTCTTTTGCCAGTTCACCCTGGGCCAGGATGTTAGCATCGACAGCTGAAGGTGCTGCATACTGTTTGATGACCAGGTCATCGCCGGCTTCGCGGGTAGCGAGCAACTGATAGATCTCTTCTGTTACGAATGGCAGGAAGGGATGTGCTAAGTGCATCAGTTCTTCGAAGAAGTAAACGGTCTTTTTATAGATCGCCGCGTCGATTGGCTGTTCGAAACCAGGCTTCACCCATTCCAGGTACCAGCTACAGAAGTCATTCCAGATCAGGTGGTTACAGATCAGGTTCAGGGCTTCGCTGAGTTTGAAATCCTTGAACAGATCGATTACCTGTGCCTTCACTTCATTCAGTCTGTTTTCAAACCAGTTAACCGCAAAGTGAGCTTCTTCGCTGGAGCTGGCACCTTCAGCAACGCGTCCTTCCCACATCTTCACCAGTTTCAGGGCATTCCAGATCTTGTTATTGAAGTTACGTCCCTGTTCACAGCTTGAATCGTCAAACAGCAGGTCATTACCGGCAGGAGAAGCGATCATGATACCGAAACGAACGGCATCAGCACCGAAACGGTCAATGAGTTCCAGCAGGTCAGGGGAGTTACCCAGCTGCTTACTCATCTTACGGCCCAGTTTATCACGCACCATACCGGTGAAGTATACATCGCCGAAAGGCTTTTCGTTTTTGTATTCCATACCCGCCATGATCATACGGGCTACCCAGAAGAAGATGATATCCTGACCGGTAACCAATACATTGGTAGGGTAGTAGTAATTGATCTCTTCGTTGCCTGGGTTGGAAACGCCATTGAATACTTCCATTGGCCAGAGCCAGCTGGAGAACCATGTATCGAGGCAGTCATCGTCCTGACGCAGGTCTTCGGCTTTCAGATCTACGCCCCTGGCCTTAAACTGCGCAACCGCCTTGTCAAGGCTGGTAGCTACTTCGAAGGTACCATCCGGCGCATAGTAAGAAGGAATGCGCTGACCCCACCAGAGCTGACGGGAGATACACCAGTCCTTTACATTTTCCATCCAGTATTTGTAAGTAGCGAGGAAGCGATCGCCGGGGTGGATTTTTACATCACCGTTTACAACTGCATCCAGGGCTGGCTTTGCCAGTTCTGCCATCTTCACAAACCACTGGGTACTGATACGTGGTTCTACTACGGTGTCAGGGTTACGTTCGCTGTAACCGAGGCGGGTAGTGTATTCCTGTTCCTTAACCAGCAGGCCTTGTTCAGCGAGGGCAGCTACTACCAGTTTACGTGCCTTGAAGCGATCTTCCCCGACGAATACACCGGCAGCGGCGCTGAGGGTACCATCATCATTGAGGGTATCCACTACTTCGAGGTTGTGTTTCAGGCCCAGGTTATAGTCATTGATATCGTGAGCAGGCGTTACTTTCAGTGCACCGGTACCAAATTCCTTATCAACGTAAGTATCGAAGATGATAGGTACACGACGGTTTACCAGTGGTACTATTGCGAAGTGACCTATCAGGTGTTTGTAACGCTCATCATCAGGGTTTACGCAGATAGCGGTATCACCCATGATGGTTTCAGGACGTTGGGTAGCGATGGTGATAGATTCGCCGGTGAGGTTACCGTCTCCATCTTCCAGTGCATATTGTACATGGTACAGTTTACCCTGCAGGTCTTTGTACAATACTTCTTCGTCACTGAGTGCGGTTTTGGCTTTAGGGTCCCAGTTGATCATACGGGCACCCCTGTATATTTTACCTTTATTATAGAGGTCTACGAATACCTTGATAACTGCTTCATAGTAGTGGTCATCCATGGTAAAGGTGACACGATCCCAATCGCAGGAGCAACCGAGTTTCTTGATCTGGCTGTAGATGATACCGCCATATTTCTCCTTCCACTCGAAGGCATGTTTCAGGAATTCCTCACGGGTGAGCTGGGATTTTTCGATGCCCTTTTCAGTTTTGAGCATGTTTACCACTTTCGCTTCTGTGGCAATGGAAGCATGGTCGGAACCTGGCACCCAGCAGGCATTATAGCCACTCATACGGGCACGGCGTACCAGGATATCCTGTACAGTTTCGTTCAGGGTATGGCCCATATGCAGGACCCCGGTGACGTTTGGCGGAGGTATTACAACTGTAAAAGGAGGGCGGTTGTCCGGTTTACTACGGAAATACCCTTTATCCATCCAATGTTGGTACCACTTGCCTTCGGCAGCAGCAGGCGTATAATTTTTAGAAAGTTCCATGCTATCGATATATCTAATTATATAAGAGTGTGCAAAAATAAGAGATTATTCCATTTCGGCTATTACAGCGCAGGTTTTTGCTACCATAGCAGGGGTGATATCGAGGTGGGTGACCATCCTGACAATGTTGTCAGCTACAGGATTAGCCAGAATTCCTTCATTTTTAAGGTAATCGCAAAAATAACGGGGTGTCCATTCGTCACCCGTCACATCAAAGCTGATAATGTTGGTTTCTACAGGCAGCATGTGGCCGACGAAAGTTTTTTCGAGCAGGGCCTGGGCAATATCTTTGGCGTGCAGGTGATCCTGGGCGAGTCTGTCAATATGGTGTTCCATGGCATAAATACCGGTAGCGGCCATGAAGCCAGCCTGGCGCATACCGCCACCGAGTCTTTTGCGTACGCGGCGTGCTTTGCGGATAAAATCGGCGCTGCCAATTAAAACAGATCCCATGGGGCATCCCATTCCTTTGTTCAGGCATACTGACAGACTGTCAAATAATTCCCCGTAAATGGCAGGCTTTTCCCCGGTGGCTACCAGGGCGTTGAAGAGCCGGGCTCCGTCCAGGTGGAGCTTGAGTCCGTTTTGCAGGCAAACTTCCCTGATTTTGATCATTTCCTGGATGTCATAGCAGCATCCACCGCCACGGTTCATGGTGTTTTCAATGCAAACAAGGCTGGTGGCGGCTTTATGTACATCATCCGGGTTAATGGCTGCCAATACGTCTGTGGCAGAGAACATGCCTCTGTCACCTTCCAGGGGGCGGCTTTGGGCACCGGAAGTGGCAGCGATACCACCGCCTTCGTAGATATAAATGTGTGCTAAATTGCTGTGAATCACCTCATCGCCGGGTTTCGTGTGTACATTGATGGCGATCTGGTTGCTCATGGTGCCGGTAGGGCAGAAGAGGGCAGCTTCTTTTCCAAAATAGGCTGCCATGATGGCTTCTAATGCATTTACTGAAGGGTCCTCTCCGTATACATCATCTCCGGTGGCTGCAGTGTACATGGCATCAAGCATGGCGGGTGTCGGGCGGGTAAAAGTGTCACTCCTGAAGTCGATAATCATCATTGAAGATTTTGCAAACGATTGAAGAATAAATTAGTGAAGTTATTAATTTGAATGATATTCTTTTTCAAACGTTAAAATTTATATAAACCATTAAAAATACCTAATAAAGGGCTATAAAATTTCGTTTATATAAAGTACTTTGTTATACGAATAGTGCGGCAAAAGAAGAATTTGGCAGTGTGGGGGATTAGCACGATCTTTGCAGGCTAATTTGTTATAACGATAGTATGAGGAGTGGGAATATTTTGTAAGATATATATTTTACAAATTTCAACAAAATAAATCTTCTCGTGTTATCTAATTTATAAACTAATACACTTTCAATATGAGGCAACTTAAAATTGCCACCCAGATCACGAACCGTGATTCGCAGGCGGTAGAAAAATACCTGCAGGAAATTTCAAAGATCCCTTTGTTAACACCTGAGGAAGAGACTGTATTGGCGCAACGTATCAAAATGGGCGACCAAAAGGCTCTTGAACGTTTAACTACAGGAAACCTGCGTTTCGTTGTATCAGTTGCAAAGCAATATCAGCACCAGGGCTTAAGCCTGAGCGACCTCATTAATGAGGGCAATTTAGGGTTGATCAAAGCTGCGCAAAGGTTCGATGAAACGAAAGGTTTTAAATTCATCTCCTATGCTGTGTGGTGGATTCGTCAATCCATCCTGCAAGCTTTAGCAGAACAAGGACGTCTGGTACGTCTGCCGCAAAATAAGATCGGCACTTACAATAAAGCGAACAAAGCCTACATGGCATTTGAGCAGGAAAACGAGAGAGAGCCATCAACAGAGGAGTTAGCAGAGATCCTGGAAATGTCTGAATCAGAAATCAACAATATCTTCCAAAGCAATACCCGTCACATGTCTCTCGATGCACCAGTACACGAGGCAGAGGACGTAGCCATGGGTGACCTGCTGGAAGGTGGCGATATCACTGATGATGATGTAATGCGTGATTCACTTCGTGAAGAGATCCGTCGTGTGCTGAAATCACTCAGCCCGCGTGAAGCTGAAATTGTGAATGCGTATTTTGGTCTGGATGGGGAAAATGGAGCAACGATCGAGCAAATCGGTCAGAAGTACGACCTTACTAAAGAAAGGATTCGTCAAATTAAAGAACGCGCCATCAAGAGGCTGCAAAAGGCCCGCTACAGCGGAGCACTCAAATCTTATCTGGGATAATAGTGAAGTGTGCACAGAGGACCTCTGTCATCAATATTATAAATCTATTATGTCTATAACTGCACCGGCTGTAATTTTTATAGCCGGTGTTTTTTATTATACAAGGAAGTGTACTTTTGCAAGTCAAATGAATTTCGAGCCACACTTTATTAATTTACATAGCAAGTATGGAAACTAATCAACAGCAAGAGCATGTGCATTTATTGATCATAGGTTCCGGCCCGGCAGGTTATACCGCTGCCATTTACTCGGCCCGCGCAAACCTGAAGCCAGTGCTCTACCAGGGTATTCAACCTGGTGGTCAATTGACAATTACGACTGAAGTAGAAAACTATCCGGGTTATCCTGAAGGTATTCAGGGACCTGAAATGATGGTTGACTTTGAAAAACAGGCTACACGCATGGGTGCTGATATCCGTTATGGCCTCGCCACTTCCGTGGATTTCAGCAGCCAGCCTTATAAAATTACTATCGATGAATCCAAAGTGATTACTGCCGATGCAGTAATCATCGCCACCGGTGCTTCTGCAAAATGGCTGGGCCTCCCTTCCGAACAGCGTCTGAACGGTAGCGGTGTTTCTGCCTGCGCTGTATGTGATGGATTCTTCTTCCGTGGTAAAGAAGTTGCGATTGTAGGTGCCGGTGATACCGCTGCCGAAGAAGCACTGTACCTGTCCAAAATGTGCTCCAATGTACACATGATCGTGCGCCGTCATGAAATGAGGGCTTCCAAGATTATGCAGGACCGTGTACTCAAGACATCTAATATCATGGTATACTGGAACTCTGAAACTCAGGAAGTATTGGGTGATAACAAGGTAGAAGCAGTGAAACTGCTGAATACCGC
The DNA here is from genome assembly GCF_003412465.1 of Chitinophaga silvisoli. Lineage (GTDB taxonomy): Bacteria > Bacteroidota > Bacteroidia > Chitinophagales > Chitinophagaceae > Chitinophaga > Chitinophaga silvisoli. The sequence goes on along the minus strand of NZ_QTJV01000009.1, from coordinate 496,253 downwards.
AAAGAATGAAGAGCAGACAATCCCTGTCAGCGCATTCTTCGTAGCGATCGGTCACCAGCCTAACTCCGACATCTTCAGGGATTACCTGGAGCTGGATGAGCAGGGTTATATCAAAACTGTTCCTGGTTCTTCCAGAACTAACCTGGAAGGCGTATTCGCTTGTGGCGACGTACAGGATAAGATCTACCGCCAGGCAGTAACCGCTGCAGGTAGTGGTTGTATGGCGGCACTGGATGCAGAAAGATATTTATCTGCTAAAGAGCACCAGGCTTAATCATATTATTCTCCAAACCAACCGGATGCAAGTCTGGTTGGTTTTTCTATTTTCTTCCATGCTGACAATAGGACTTGAACAGGTACATTTTCATGCTTTCCATGGTCTTTACCCCGAGGAAAAGATCATCGGAAACGACTTTATTATTGACGTATATGTCACCATTCCGGGTACCTCTCCAATTGACAAGATTTCTGAGACAGTTAACTACCAGGGCTTACTGAATGTGATCAGGCCCATTATGGAAATTCCACAACCCCTGCTGGAACAGGTGGTGTACGCTATTACCGATGCCATTAAGCTCAAATACCCGGAAGTACAGAAAACAGTCATTTCCCTGCGCAAAATGAACCCTCCCATGGGTGCTTCCGTACGTAATTCTATCGTTTCTCTCGAAAAGACTTACTAGTTTATTCTTCTCAACTATGGAAAATTTCTGAAGATTGTATTAAATTTAGTTATTATAATATATATGAAAAACTCCTTCCTATGTTGAATAAAGCACTGGTACTTGCTTTTGTATTACTCATGCAGGGGATTGTGTATGGACAAACGGCCGATGAAATGATAGATCAGGCCAAAGCGTTAGAAAAGCAAATGAAAGAGGCGCCGGCACTGAGCCTTTACAAAGATGTGCTGAAAATACAACCTGATAATCTGACCGCCCTTGTTGCTGCCAGCGAGATCTGTAGCCGTGAAGGCTATCGCACAACAGATAAGGAAGAGCGATTAAAGGATTACACCGATGCAAGGACGTATGCGGAGCAGGCGATAAGACTGGCACCGGAAAATGCAGATGCCAATTATGTAATGGCAATGGCTATGGGCCGCCAGGCCCTGATAGCAGGTGCTAAAGAAAAAGTGACCGCTGCCAGGGAAGTAAAGCGCTATGCCGAACTGGCCATTAAGTTCAATCCCAACTACGCAAAGGCATACTATATCCTTGGGAAATGGAATATTGAAATGCTCAACCTGAGCACCCTGGAAAAGACTGCCGCAAAGCTGCTCTTTGGTGGTTTGCCGGAAGGCTCCCTGCAGGAGGCCATTGATAATTATGAAAAGTGTCGGAAACTGGACCCCTCCATTGTGTTAAATTATCTTGATTTGGCCAGAGCCTATAAGCAAAATGATGAACAGGATAAATGCATTGAAGTGCTGAAGAAAGCTGTGGGCCTGAGGAATATCTACCTGGACGATGCTAATTATAAGGCGGAATGCAAGAAAATGCTCGATGAGATGCAGTAGCCAGTTAATTACATAGGGGTAAAAGTCGCTATTTTTGGTTAATATTGTGCCATATCTAATGTATTACTAATGTCTGTGACGTATAACATACATCCTGCTTTTGCCGCGGATGATGCATCGCTGCTTGAAACAGACCTCACTACCTGTCAGCTGCTGGTATTGGTGGGGAAGGGCTCTTTTAATTATGTGGTATATAATCCGGCTGCCAGGAAATTCCTGGCCCTGAAGTCGTACCGCTTCGCGCCCCAGAAAGCCACGATAGCGGATATCGAGGTGATCGAACAGGTGTTTGATACAGATAAGCTGCTTTTTACCAACTTCAGTGATGTATTGCTGGCATTCGATGGGGGCAACAGCACCCTGGTACCCGAAATGCATTTTGACCCTGCCATCAAAAAAGACTACCTGCACCTGATCTATCCTGAACAGGCCCAGGAACTTGTAATGGCAGACACTATTTCCGATCAGCAAATGGTCAATGTCTACTCTGTAGATAAGGACCTTTTCGGATTCCTGCGCAAAGAATTCTCTACTGACAAATTCTCGCATGTGAATACCGGTTTGCTGAAAGGCTACCGGTTCGACAACGACTATTTAGAGCTGAATGGGATCATTTACCTTGATATTCAGCAACATAAATTTACTTTGACTGTTTACCGCTTCGGCAAACTGCTTTTACAACAGGAAATGAATTCCCAAACCGGTCTGGATGTGGTATATCACCTGATCAATACCATTCGCCAGACAGGACTGGACGAATCCCAGGTAAAGGTAAAAGTTGGCGGGCCAGTCACCCAGGATTCCCAGATTTACGAGGAACTGCGCCGCTTTGTTCCTAAACTGGAATGGGTACCAAGACTTACCGGTTTCTGGTACATTAATAAAATGGAAGAGATTCCTGGCTATTACTTCAACAATCTTTATTCCCTGGCATTATGCGTATAATTGGAGGAGAGAAGGGGGGATTACGATTTCAGCCACCCGCAAACATGCCTCATACCAGGCCCACCACGGACATTGCAAAAGGTGGCCTGTTCAATATCATTGAAAATAACCTGGACCTGCCTTCGCTGAAGACACTGGATATCTTCGGTGGCACCGGTAGCATCAGTTATGAGCTGAACTCCCGTGGCGTAGAAGACCTGACAATCGTGGAGAAGGACAATGAGATGGCAGCGTTTATTCAAAAGACAGCAAAGGAACTGAATGTTCCCCTGAAGCTGTTCAAAATGGATGTGTTCCAATACCTGAAACAGTGTACGGAAAAGTATAACTTCATCTTCGCCGGACCTCCATATGCACTGACTACCATCGACCAGCTGCCTATCCTTGTATTTGAAAAGGAACTGCTGGAGCCGGAAGGATGGTTTGTGCTGGAACATACTCCCCGCAATAATTACAAATCATATCCATATTACCGGGATGAAAGGAACTATGGTACTACCATTTTCTCCATCTTCATCAACCGGCCGGAACTGAAGAAATAATTTCAACATGCAACGCATTGCTTTATTTCCAGGTAGCTTTGACCCCATTACCCTGGGCCATACTGATATAATAGATCGTGCTCTGGACCTGTTCGATGAGATTGTGATCGGCATAGGCACTAATTCCAGCAAGACACCCATGTTCAGCCTTGAACAACGTGTACAGTGGATTAAGGATATTTATGCCCGGACTCCAAAAGTGAAAGTGCTGACATATGCCGGTCTTACCGCTAAGTTCTGCGAGGAGATCGGTGCCCGGTTCATATTAAGAGGAATCCGCGGAGTTGTGGATTTTGAATATGAAAAGGCCATTGCAGATGTAAACAGGATGATGGACAATAAGCTGGAGACCGTATTTTTGAGTTGTACTCCTAAATACTCTACAATTGCTTCTTCGTTGGTACGGGATGTGCTGAAGTATGGGGGAGATCCAACACCACTTTTGCCTGAGCAGGTATTAAAACATATTAATCGTTAACTATTAATCAGCATAGCAATGAAACCGATCTGGCGTTCCTTAAATGTATCCCTGGACCAGTTGAATGAGAATGGGGCGAATACGATGGCGGCCTTTCTTGGAATGGAGTTTACAGAAATTGGGCCTGACTATCTGCGGATGATGATGCCGGTGAATGAGCGCACACGTCAGCCTTACGGTTTATTGCATGGAGGCGCTTCCGTGGCGCTGGCAGAAACGGTGGGTAGTGTGGCTTCTGCACTGATAATAGATCCTGAAAAACAGTTTTGTGTAGGACTGGACATTAATGCCAACCATGTACGGGGTATTAAAGAGGGCTATGTGCATGCAATAGCGCGGCCTTTGCACCTGGGAGGGACCACCCATGTGTGGGATATCAAGATCTGTGATGAACACAATAAGTTGATTTGTATCAGTCGCCTCACGGTAGCGATCAGAGATATAAAGTAAAAAGACGGGCCAGGCCCGTCTTTTTACTTTTATACAGCATAACCTTCCTGCTTAAACACAGCAATAATATTCAGGTAGGAGAACTTTAGGTATTTGCCCAGGTGCTCCGGTTTGATCCATTGAATATCGACAATGCCTTCTTCAATTTGTGGGATGGTCAGTTCCGTACCGGTAAACTTCATTTTATACCAGTAGGTGTGTTTTAATATTTTCTTTTCCTTGTAAGTATAATAGTGAAAGGTTTCAGTGATTTTGTGTTCGATGTGCACGTTATGGAGGCCTGTTTCTTCCCTTACTTCTCTTAAAGCGCAGGTTTCGAGACTTTCTCCTTCATCGAGTTTTCCTTTGGGCAGGTCCCATTTGTCATTTCTGAACATCAGGAGCACTTCTTTTTCCGGGTTGGTGATGAGGCCTCCGCCAGCAACGAGTACGGTGAAGTAACTCTTGACGGTTTCCAGTAGTTCATGCGGGTCCGGGTGTATGAAGATGGCAGAAGGGAATTTTCCTGTTTCCAGGGCCTGCAGGGTTTCTTCTATTGTATTTGTATCTGGTTCCGGGAACAGGGCTGCTTCCTTGTATTCGGCCGGTATGGCCTGATGGGTGGCAAGGATGAACAGCGGCCGTTCGTTGAGGTAAATAACAGTATCCTTTTGCATGGGGCAAAAATAAAGGAAACAGGGGAATTATATTAAGGGACTCAATAGGGTAATGAATCGCTTAATATTATGTTTTCACAGCTGTATTTGGATTTTCACAACTGTATTTGGATTTTTTAAAATAGAATTTGGTTTTTTTTTACTAAAATTCACGCAATTTTGCGAATTATGAGTAAGATCAGCGAAAAACAGGTAGCAGAAAAACTGCTCCAGATCCAAGCCGTTAAGTTAAGTCCGGCAGCCCCATTTACCTGGGCATCCGGTTGGAAATCACCAATTTATTGCGACAACCGCAAAATCCTCTCTTACCCTTACGTGCGTGACTACGTGAAATCGGAGCTGTGCAACGTGGTATTTGAAACATTTCCGGAAGCGGCAGTACTGGCAGGCGTAGCCACCGGCGGTATCCCCCTGGGAGCACTGGTAGCTGACCAGCTGAAACTGCCTTTTATCTACGTAAGAGCCAAGGCAAAGGAACATGGTATGGGTAACCTGATAGAAGGTGTACTGCAGCCAGGCCAGCCAGTGGTAGTAGTAGAAGACCTGATCTCTACCGGCAAAAGCAGCCTGGAAGCTGTAAATGCCATCCGTGCAGCAGGAGGGGAGGTAATCGGTATGGTTTCCATCTTCAACTATGGTTTTGATGTAGCTGTGAAGGCATTCGAGGCTGCCGGCGTACCTTTTTACTCCCTGAGCAACTACGGTGCCCTGATCGAGCTGGCTGCTGAGAAAGGTGTGGTATCCGGAGACGATCTGGCCCTGCTGGAAGCCTGGAGAAGCGCTCCTGATCAATGGACCGGTAAATAAGCAAAGTTTTTGCTATATTAGGACTATAAAACGTAAAACATGCGTATTGTTAGATTAGTAATGGTATTAATGCTGGGTTGCTTTGGAATGACAGCCATGGCCCAGACAAAGAAAGGTACATTGGTGACAGCGAAAATCGCTACTCCGACTGTACGTTGCGAACAGTGCAAAAACCGCATCGAAAGATACCTGTCAGGCGAAGAAGGTGTGCAATCTTCCAAAGTAGATTTCAAAAAAGGAGAAACTACTGTAAAATTTTACAGTGATCGTACTAATATCGAAAATGTGAAGACTGCTATTGCAAACGCTGGTTATGATGCGGATAATGTGACGGCTAACGAAGAATCTTACAAAAAACTGCCTACCTGCTGCAAAAAACCAGAAGATGGTGGTACTCCGGACAAAAAGAAAAATTAAGCGTTAGTAAGTAGATACAAAAAAAGCCACCGTGAATGTGGCTTTTTTTATTTTCTTTGCTGTCAGAACTAAAAGAAGTTAAGCGGCTGTTTTGTCTCGCATTTTATTGGAAAAGGCAGAAAAACGCCCCCCTTACCAACTTTACAATTTCCCGAAGCCTTGATAGTCACTTCCTTATTCATGAGTGCGCCAAGAGCATTCTTAAATACATTTTCCATATTCACTTCCAGTTTTACCGGGAAGTAAAATGTATCCTTTGCAGGAATCATGATCATGGTATCCTGGATGGAATGGCCAACCTGGGTATCGTCAAAGAAGAGATCGAAATTTGCGTCTTTGAGTTTCAGGTTAAATCCGTTTGGATTGTAATATGCCAACGTCATCCGTACAATGCTCTTTTGAAAACCGAGGTTGTCGAGATTAATGCCGGCTACTCTTACAAACTCGAGATCTTTGAACTTTCCACAGGAGCTTGCCATTCCCCAGATGAGGAAAACGATGACCGAAAGACGTAAATACTTCATGATGTCTAAATGGATTTCGCCAAAGTTAATGCATTTTCTCCCCCTCAAAAGACGATTTAACGTATTCTAAATATCTCTCCGCTTCAAATTTTACTTGAAGCAAAACTCCGCTGAAAATGAATGCAAAACCTACTAATCTATTTAGTAAATTTGCAGTTTCCTGAATTTTACGCTAAGTGCGAAAATGCTAATTATACTAGCATATTTTTGAGAATGCTATGAGCTGTTTTACAATTACTTACAATTAATTGTTAGATAATTATTCATAAGCGTCTCTACTACTTAAGTGAAGTGCATTCCGGTCTATAATTCCAAAATTTGACAACATGGCAGCTGATGCAAACAGAAAAACGCTATTAATTGAATCTCAATACTTTCCGAACTTATTCTTCTATAAGACTTTAATCAATCATGATGAATTATTGATTGAGAAGTATGAACACTACCAAAAACTCAGTTTTAGGAACCGTTGTTACATTGCCGGACCTAACGGAAGCATATTGTTAAGTGTTCCCCTGTCCCGGGGAAAAAACCAAAGAACGGTGATGAAGGATGTAAAGATCAGCAACGAAGAAAACTGGCAGGCACAGCACTGGAAGACATTGGTTTCCGCTTACCGTCGTTCACCCTGGTTTGAATATTATGAGGAAGAGCTGGGTCAGCTGTACGAACGTCCTTTTGAGTACCTGATGGATTGGAATGAGGCCTGCTTCGAATGGGCTAACAAGACGATTGGCTTATCCTTCCCTACTACCTATACTACTGAATATAGTAAGCAATATACCGATGCCAACCTGACCGATGCCCGGGATCTTATGGTACCCGGCACAGAAAATGCCAAAACTGACCTGGTGGAATATACCCAGGTGTTCCAGGACAGGGTCGGCTTCCTGCCAAATCTCAGCATTCTGGACCTTATTTTTTGCGAGGGAAAACGTACGCTAGCGTTATTAAAATAAGGAAAAAACCACATATATAAAAGTATTTAACATATTGAAAACGTTAGATTTAGCTTAATATCTAACCGTTTAAAAAAAAAAGAAACTTTTTGTCCGGCCAATTGGACAAAATATTTAGCTTTGCAACCAATTTTGCTGGGCTTTTAAGAACTGACGTAGGTGTGTAAACCAGGAGTTTTCCAGCGAGGGTTGTGATTGCTTTTTACTAATCCTTAAACATGTATCGCAGGTTTAAATGAACAGCACCTACACAGATCTCGTCAACCAAACCTTCGAGTTTCCCCAGGAAGGGTTTGATGTACAGGATAGCTACCTGGAATTTAATGGGGTGAATATCAAAGCGTTGATTGATAAGTACGGGACACCTTTCAAATTGACCTATCTGCCAAAAATTGGTATGCAGATTAACAAGGCCAAGAAAATGTTCCAGGACGCAATCAAGAAAAACAGGTACGATGGTAATTATTACTATTGTTACTGTACCAAAAGTTCTCACTTTTCCTTTATAATGGAAGAGACCCTGAAACACGGGATACACATTGAGACTTCTTTTGCATACGACATTGATATTATTACCAAGTTGTATGAAAGGAAAAAGATTACCAAGGAGACCAAAGTGATCTGTAATGGTTACAAAACCAAAGCTTACACAAAGGCGATTTCCAAGTTGGTCAACACCGGGTTTAAAAATGTAATTCCGGTTCTGGACAATAAAGAGGAGCTGGAGGATTACCAGAAGTTTATCCGGACAAAGGAAAGAGTAAAATTAGGTCTGCGTATTGCGGCGGAAGAGGAACCAACCTTTGATTTTTATACTTCCCGTCTGGGTATTCGTTCCCGCGATGTGCTGGAATTTTATATCGACAAGCTGAAAGGCAATGAGAAGTTCGAGCTGAAAATGCTGCACTTCTTCATGAATAAAGGGATCAAGGATGACGTTTATTACTGGAGCCAGTTCAACAGAGTATTGCAACTGTACTGCCAGCTTAAGAAAATTTCACCTGAACTCGACAGTATTAATATAGGAGGTGGTTTTCCTATTAAGCACTCCCTGGGTTTTGACTACGATTATAATTACATGGTGAACGAGATCGTAGCGACCATCAAGAGTGTTTGTAAAAAGAACAAGGTGCCGGTTCCGGATATCTATACCGAATTCGGTTCGTTCACAGTAGGTGAAAGTGGTGCTGTGATTTACAGCGTAGTAGGAGAGAAGATGCAGAACGACCGTGAAATCTGGTATATGATCGACAGTTCTTTTATTACCACACTGCCTGACACCTGGGGCATAGGGGAGAAATTTCTCATGCTACCCATTAATAAGTGGGAACAGGAATATCAGGAAGTGCACCTGGGAGGGCTGACCTGTGATGGATATGACTTCTATACATCTGAAGAACATATCAATGCAGTGTTTCTGCCAAAAGTGTCTGAAGGGGAGCCGCTGTATATCGGGTTCTTCCATACCGGCGCTTACCAGGATCAACTTAGTGGATATGGTGGTATCAAGCACTGCCTTATCCCGTCACCAAAGCACGTGATTATTGGATATGATAAAAATGGGCAGCTGAAAGACTGGCTTTATGCTAAGGAACAAACTGCCCAGAGTATGCTGAAGATTTTGGGTTATTAAAAAAATGGGTTAGTAATCCACTGAAACACCCCGCGATTTTTCGCGGGGTTATTTTTTTAAAGAATCTATTCCAGTTGTAAAGCTGGCCGCAGGCCATCTATTTTTTCCATTAATTGTCTGAAAATAAAAAAAAGGCTCCCCCAGCAATTTAGAAGAGCCTATTCCATGGCATAGGTTTATCATCAAAAGCATAAAGGAAAATAAGACAAGTAGGGATATAAGGTTCGTTCGTATAGGGAAGAATAAGACAAATAAACGTTGTGGTGTATCAGGAGAATAGTGTTCCTGTTCTATGATGATACAAAGATAGTCTGGTAAGAAGTGTAGAAAAATACCCGAAAGTTGTAATTTTTTAACCTGTTTATAGGTCCGGTTTTGCCAAATCAGGTTAAAACCACACCTGCATTCATTTCGCAATGCTCACACAGACGTGTAGTCTGCGTACTCAGCTTTCTGGCAATTTCCCATTATCCAGGTAATCAATGGCACTTTCGCACTGTTTTTCAATCTCCACCAGGCAGGCTTCCAGCAATTCCTTGTTCCCATCCAGGTATTTGGATTTACCCGAGCGGCTCAATCCTTTCAGTATAATAAACTGTTTAGTCAGGTGCTGGTTGAGCAGGGAAGAATGCTGTTTCTGTTTTTGCAGGGTCTGCTCATGTTCCAGCATAAATATATTGCGGTAGTGTTTACCAAACACCCGCATCAGGAATAATATATACATACCGGCATACAAGGCCATAAAAGGAGACAGTTGTTCGGGTATATATCCATCAGAAACCGGGAACGCGAGGTGATGGGTTTTAATCCAGGATACCAGGCCAAGGTAAACGCATAATAATGCACCCAGTAATAGGGTGGTCCTCCTGTTCACAGAAATATAGCAGAACAACAGGCTGAGCAGCCAGGTCATGGTATATTTCGGAGATACATCCTGGTTATTAAAGAAGGAGGAAGCCATGGGCAGTAACAGGGTGGTTAAAGCAACCAACACACTCACCTTTTTGGGGGATACCCCGTTTTTCAAAAGAAGCATCCCGCCGGGTAATATTAATATATATACTGATAGGAGTAACAGGTCCGTGCTATTCTGATAATAAAGCGCTATCAACAATTTTGGTATGAGTAATAGTATATGGAAGAAGAGATAATCAAAAATCAGCTTGAGTCTGCACTGTAGTCGCGTGTTGATAGTAACCTGTAAAGCGTTGCCTATCACTGCATTTTCTGTAGTGACGTATATTTTTTCCGCCAGGGAACATATACTTTTAAATAGTTGAGGCATAGGCCATATGGTTGTATGGCAAATTATCCCATAAAAACAGTATAACTCTTAAACGTTTGTGTGAATTATAAAAAATCCCCTCCGTAAATACAGAGGGGATTTATAGCTATTACGTTTAATCCTTATTCCACAACAATCGCTTTGGCAGCGGCTTGTATAGTTTCTTTCTTAGGCAGTACCAGTTTGAGAATACCATTCTCATATTTGGCCTGGATCTTTTCGGCATCAACCTGTTCGTTGATGTTGAAGGAACGTTTGAAAGAAGAGCGGATACCAAATTCCTTACGGGTTTGTTTTGGAGCTTCGTCCTTATTTTCTGCAGTTTTTTCTGCTTTTTCAGCACTGATGGTCAGGGCCTTGTTCTCTACATTGATCTTAATTTCTTCTTTTGCCCAACCTGGTACCAGGAGTTCGATGGTATAACCATCTTTGGCTTCATAAATATTTACCGGCGGATGTGCACCGAAAAAGTCGTTGGTTAAAAAGTCGTCTTTCAGGGCTTGCTTAAATCCACTATTATTAAAAATGTCTTCTACTAAACCGCCAAATGCTTTTGCTGCAGGATGCTGATTAAATTTTACGTATGTCATGGTTTTATGAGTTTTAATGTTTTGTTTTAAAAATTTGAACGGTTAGGTATAATCAAATGGAATACCATGGCATAAAAACTGCTATTTTGCTAGTAATGAGGTATTTTGTAGAGACAAAATGTCTTGTTTTAAGTTTGGTATCGGTCAAAAAGTCATATTCATTCAAGTTTTTCTATTTATCTGCTGATTGTGTAACTTTGTAAAAATTGACGAACAAAAAAATTATACTCATATGTATCCAGCAGCATTAGTAATGCCAATGAAGGCAGAGTTAACAGATAACGGTTTTGAAGAATTGCTGACACCTGATCAGGTAGATGAAACATTAAAAGGTGCTGGTACTACACTGGTGATGATCAACTCTGTATGTGGTTGTTCAGCTGGTAGTGCACGTCCGGGTGTATTGATGGCTGTTGCGCACAGCGAGAAGAAGCCAGACAGGCTGACTACAAGCTTTGCAGGTTTTGATACAGCAGCTATCCAGCAGATCCGTACTCACCTGCTGCCTTACCCTCCGTCTTCACCTGCTATCGCACTGTTTAAAGATGGACAGCTGGTGCATTTCATCGAGCGTCACATGATTGAAGGTCGTCCTGCACAAATGATTGCAGCAAACCTGGTCGACGCTTTCGAACAATATTGTTAAGATCTGCTTATGTAAGATGTAGAATGCCTGGCGCTAAATATATTTGATTTTTGTGTCAGGCATTTCACATTAAACGTAAATATGATTTGGAATTTGTGATTTTTACAGCTTACTTTGGTGGTTTGATTTTCCTTCCTGACTAATTCGGCTTTGTTCATAGGAAAACTCAGATCACCAATTTTTTTTTGGCTATGTATCCTAATTTATATTACGCATTCAAGGATCTGTTGGGTTTAGAACTTCCCTTTCTTAAACTGTTTCAGACCTTTGGTTTCTTTGTTGCTATTGCATTCCTTGCAGCCGCCTATACCCTGACCAGTGAGTTGAAAAGGAGAGAGCGACTGGGATTATTGAAAGCTGTTCCAGAAAAAATTACAAAAGGTAAACCTGTAACTACCACTGACATTATTATTAATGGTGTAATTGGTTTTATTCTTGGATTTAAAATAATTGGGATTGTAGCCGACTGGGACGCTGTTTCCCAGGACCTTCAGTCTTTCGTGATGTCTGCCAGAGGCAGCTTCATTGGTGGTATCATCGTTGGTGCTGCTGTTGCTTACCTTAAATATAGAAGCGGCCAGAAAGCCAAAGCCGAAAAAGAAGTGACGGTAACTGAGCTGATACATCCTTATCAGCGTGTACCTGATTTTACTGTAATGGCTGCTGTAGCTGGCCTGATTGGCGCAAAGATTTTTCATAACCTGGAGAACTGGGGCGACTTTGTACAGGATCCTGTCGGTTCCCTGCTTTCCTTCAGTGGCCTCACTTTCTACGGTGGTCTGATTGTGGCGAGTATTGTCATTATCCGGTATGCCCGCAATAAGAAGATTGATGTATTGCAACTGATAGACAGTGCTGCCCCTGGTCTTATGCTGGCTTATGGCGTTGGTCGTATGGGGTGTCATTTTTCCGGGGATGGTGACTGGGGTATTTACAACAGTGCCTATGTAACAGATACTACCGGTCGTGTGACCCAGGTGGATCCTTCCAGGTTCCAGGAAGTGCTCAAAGCCAATGAGCAATTCTTCGCCCGCCAGTACGGTGGCCTGGAACACATTCCTCATGCAGCCTTTGCCAAACCACAGGGCCTCAGTTTCCTGCCTGACTGGTTCTTTGCGTATGGCTATCCGCACAATGTAATTAACGAAGGGGTACTGATGCCTGGTTGTACCGGCAGATATTGCAGCGTGCTGCCAATATCTGTGTATCCCACAGCCCTGTATGAAATCATTGCCTGCCTGCTTTTGTTTGCATTATTATGGAGTATCCGCAAAAAGATAAAAGTACCTGGTATGGTCTTCGGCATTTACCTGATGCTGAATGGTATCGAGCGATTCTTTATTGAGAAGATTAGAGTGAACACTAAATATGATATTTTCGGATTTCATCCTACCCAGGCAGAAATCATTTCTTCACTCATGGTAATAGGCGGAGCTGTGTTGATCTGGTATTGCCGTAAACTTTATAATTCGGCTAAAACCATATCCTGATCATGCAACGTCATTCTACTTTAGTGCCCCTCTCGCAGGAGCACCAGCGTTTATTATTCGTATGCCGGTATCTTAAGAAAGATGCTGCTCCCTATGAAGGCTTTCCACTCGAAACTGATGCAAAACTGGCTTATATCGTAAAAGTATTTCAGGAAGTAATGGTGCCACACATTCAGAAAGAAGAATATCTCTTTGAGCTGTGCCAGGGTAAAGACCCGGAAATAGATGGTCTCCTGGAAGAATTAAACCAGGAACATTCGTCCATCTCCCGCATGTACAGCGCCCTTACCGTAACAGAAGAAAAAGATATGATAGATGCTTTGGATCTGTTGGCACGTAGCCTCGAAGAACATATCCGCAAAGAAGAAAGAGTTTTCTTCGAAAAAGTACAACAGGAACTGCCCGATGTACTCGAAAGCATCAAATGGTAATACTGATCCTACTTCATTATAAAATCGCTTCTACCTGAGTAGAAGCGATTTTTTTTTGCAACCTTTTTATACCTGCCGCGTCTTCTTTTAAAACAAATTTACCAATCATCCCTACCTGATTACCGTTTATGTAAAGTTATGTACTATGCAATGCAAACTACCTACCTTTACACTGTAGTTGATAAACAAAGGAACTAGATTAATAAAGGTTCTATATTATTTAACTAGCTAAAAAACAGAAACTTAGAAATCCTTAATCCGCCTTATATGAAGACAGTAGCTATTCTTTTATCAATCATGACCCTGGGTGTTGCCACTTATGCCCAGACTCCTGGTTCAGGAAAAGTGTCCGGCCAGGTAGTTCAAACCGGTAATAAGCCGGTAGAGTTTGCCACCATCACCTTGTTAAAAGCTTCCGATTCTTCCCTCGTAAAAGGAGCAATCGCAGATATAAATGGTAAATATGAAATCGAACCTGTAAAAGAAGGGAAATACCTCGTAGCTGCTGCTTATGTAGGTATGACTAAAGCGTATAGCCAGCCATTCGAAGTAAAAAATGCACCTGTAAAAGTGAATGCCCTCTCCCTGACTACTGATACCCGCAACCTGAAAGCCGTAAACGTGACTGGTAAAAAGCCATTCGTAGAACAGCGCGTAGACAAGATGGTTGTAAACGTTGAAAACAGTGTAGTAGGAGCTGGCGCCAATGCAATGGAAGTATTGGAAAAATCACCAGGTATCACTATAGATAAAGATGACAATATCAGCCTGAAAGGTAAAAACGGTGTTGTTATCATGATTGATGGAAAACTCACCAACATGAGTTCCCAGGACGTTGCCGCGCTGCTGAAAAGTATGCCCAGTAGCAATATTGAGCAAATAGAACTGATCACCAATCCTTCCGCCAAATACGACGCAGCGGGCAACGCCGGGATCATCAACATCAAACTGAAAAAGAACAATACCGTTGGTACTAATGGTAGCATTACTCTCGGCGGTGGCTACGGCGCTACTCCTAAATATAATGGTAGCCTGAACCTGAACCACCGCAACGCTAAGTACAACGTGTTTGGTTCTTACAACTACAACCACCGCCAGAACAACCAGACCTTGTTATTGTATCGTAGCTATCCTGCAGAAGGTAAAGTAAATGTGTTTGATAACAGGAACACCCACAACCAGTCCTCTGATTATAACGGTGCCAAAGTAGGCGTTGACTATTTCATCAACAAGAATCACACGATCGGAGTGATGGTCGATGCAGCTTTGAGAAACTATAGCATGCCTTCCAATTCTGTAACCATGATCGGTAGCGGTGGTATTGTAGATTCCACTCTGCGCACAGATTCAAGAAACCCTGGGGACTGGAACAGGATGGCCTATAACATAAATTATAAAGGTATCCTGGATACTTCTGGCAAAGAACTGAACATCGATCTGGACTATGCCCGTAACCACGACAGCAAACGATTGAATACCTTCTCAAACGTATATGATGTCACCGGTAAAGATTTTGTACATGGCGATACTACCCGCAACATGCAGCCTTCTACAATCGAAATCAAAACCTTCAAAGCTGATTATGTCAATCCTTTGAAACACCAGGCCAAACTGGAAGCAGGACTGAAACTCAGTTTTGTAAAATCTGATAACGATGCGCGTTTTGACTCTTTACGCTTTAACAACTGGGTGTATGACTATAACCGCTCCAACCATTTTATCTATAAGGAAAATGTAAATGCCGGTTATATCAACTTCTCTAAGCAGTTCAGGAAACTCACGCTGCAGGCTGGTTTGCGTGGTGAATTGTCACACATCGAAGGTAACTCAGTAACCATTTCCAAGGTGACAGATACTACTTACTTCAACCTGTTCCCAAGTGTGTTCATGAGTTACAATGTAGCCAAAGACCATCAGCTGGGCATTTCCTACAGCCGCCGTATACAGCGCCCGGATTACGAAGACCTTAACCCCTTCGAATTTTACCTGGACAGATATACCAAGATTGCAGGAAACCCTTACCTGAAGCCGTCTTACAGCAATAACTTTGAAGTAAGCCATACCTTCAAACAATTCCTGACTACTTCAGTGGCATATGCACATGCTTCCAATAAAATGACACAGGTGGCAGAGTCAGAAAAGGATCCGGCAACCGGCGATACATCCATCCTTCGCTACCGGTACCTGAACATTGCAAAGTCTGACAACTTCACCTTTAGTATCTCTATGCCTTTCCCGATCACGAAGTGGTGGAACAGCTATACTTACCTCCAGGGACTGTATGCAAAGTATTCAACAGTAGTAGACAATAACCTGGTCAATGTGGAATCAGGTGGTTTCATGGGCCGTACCCAGCATACTTTCACGCTGCCTTACGGTATCACAGCTGAAGCTACTTTCTTCTACCTGTCTTCTCAGATCGCAGATGAGGGTTTGATGAAAATGAAACCTATGTATGCACTCGATTGTGGATTATCCAAATCCATCCTGCATAAGAAAGGTAATCTGAAGCTGACAATAAATGACGTATTCAATCAGCAGCGCTTCCGCGGAACATTCACCAACGCCGGCCGCTTTATGTCAGTCGATTCCAAATGGGAATCAAGACAGGTCCGCCTCGCATTCAGCTATCGCTTCGGTAACATGAATATTAAGGCTGCCCGCAACCACAAGACCGGCCTGGAAGATGAACAAAACCGTGTGAAGAGCAACTAACACCGGCCTGTTTTTTAGGTACATATAAGGATGGATAGGACGTAGCCCCGAGGTTACGTCCTTTTTTTCAACTCCTAATCGTTTGATTGCTAATTATTTGACTGCTTTTAATTCAAATTTCCCCAAAAAAATCCCATCAGCGGTGCAACCTTTTTTAAAAATATTGTCTTTATTATGCAAGCATCAGCCAACAACTTGAATCAGACTATAATAACAGATCACCTGGTAGCCCAGTGCAAAAAGGGAGAGGTTCGCGCGTTCCGCGAGCTGTACAATGCTTATTCAGAAGCAATGTATAATATCTGTTTGCGTATGACCGGTAATACGGCTGATGCTGAAGATACACTGCAGGAGGCCTTTATGCAGATCTTCCGGAACATTGAACGCCTGGAAAATGCGGGTAGTGTTACGGCCTGGATCAAGCGGATAGTGGTTAATCACTGCCTGAGCCACCTGCGCAAAAAGAAAGTGTATTTCGAAGAAGTGGACAATATAGAAGTCGCAGAAGAGAAAGCAGGAATGGACGAAGATAGCTTCGCCTGGACAGTTTCCGCTATCAAAGATGCCATACAGGACTTACCACACGGTTACCGTACTGTGCTAAACCTCTACATCTTTGAAGAGTACTCCCACAAGGAGATAGCTGCCATGCTGGATATATCGGAGTCTACTGTGAAAACGCAGTACATGCGTGCAAAAGATAAAGTGCGACAGATCATTAAACAAAAAAATGCAATACGCTGATGCCAGAACAGAGTTTTGAGGATTTTATCAGGCAACACCGTTCAGAATTTGAGCAGCCCGGACCCAGACCTGCTTTATGGGATAAACTGGAGAAGGAGCTGGCACCAAAGAAAAAAGGAAAAGTGTTGCAAATGTTGGGGCGCAATTGGCTCAAAGTAGCAGCAGTACTGGTACTGGTGGTGAACACGATTGTCATCTTCCAGTTTCTGCAAATGAAGAAACAGGCGCAGGTAGCCACCGTTTCGCCAGAGTTGCAGGAAGCCGGTATGTACTATACTTCCCAGATAGAAAAGCGCCTCTCTGAAATCAAAGCCTATCCGCCAGCCGTGCTGGGACTGGATAGCGCTGCCCGCAAGGAACTGGAACTACGAAACGATACCTACAAGGTATTGGAAACAGAACTGGTGCAGAACCCGGGAAATGAAAGAATTAAAGCAGCCATGGTCCGCTATTATCAGTTGAAGCTGGACCTTCTTGATAAAATACTTGATGAGTTGAGAGAGAAACAGCCCGTTAAGCCAAAGCAGTCAAACTATGAAAGCGAAATGTAAAATATTACTACTACTGTTATTGCCAATAATGGCATTTGGAAAAAAAGGGGACAGTGAATTCAAACGTGTAATTGCGAAAGAGTATGCGAATGGAAGTAATTCAGTATTGTCCATATCTAATAAATATGGCAAGATCATCATTCATACCTGGAAGCAGAACCACGTGAAAGCAACTATCACCATCACCGGTTTTGGAAAAAATCCTTCAGAAGCGCAGAACTCCGCGAACATGGTGGACATTGATGAGAACAATGCAAACGGAGAGATTTCGCTGCAAACCAGTTATCATCCCTTAGGAACTGGTAAACTATTTAACTGGGGGGCAAAGAGAGATAGCAAAGACTATGTCAATATTGACTATGAAGTATACGTGCCTGAAAACCTGCGCAAGCTGGACCTGGATAATAGCTTTGGAGATGTGTTGACAGATGTGCTGAGTTTTCCCACTACAATGGGACTGAATTATTGTACCTACGATATTAAAGAAGTACAAAAGTCTTTAACGCTGAACATGAATTATTGTGATAAAGGCCGCATCGGGAAAGCAGATGCACTGACCGTTCGTGCTAATTATTCCAATCTGAAATGTGACAATGTCGGTTCAATATATACCCGATCCAATTACTCAGAATATGAACTGGGCACAGTAGAACTGCTGGATTCAAAGTCTAACTATGATGATTACAAAGTAGCAAAGACGAATTCACTGAATATCACCTGCAATTATTCAGATTTTACAATCGGCGATTTACAATCCGAAATCAGTGCAAAGCTGGTGTATGGAGACCTGAAAGTAAAGAATATCGGCAATAATTTCAAAGGAGGATCAATAGGGCTTACCTATGCCGATATAAAGTTACAGGGGATGTCTTCCCGCATAGCTTTGCAGTTTAAATTCGTCCTTCATAGCGGCGACGTACACAACAGTGGGCTGGCTATGAAAAACGAAAGCACAGTGAAGAAAGCTTCCAACACCACCTATACTGCAATCTCTGCAAACGGCAGTGAGCAGTCGCCGTCACTGGTCATAAATGGTGTATACAGTGACGTTTCATTCGGTACAAACTAATTCCATCCCTTATAAACTTTTAAATAACACTATTATGAAAACAACAGCTATAGCATTCCTCATGCTCATGTTCGCCAGTGTGACAGCATTTGCACAGAGAGAACATGTAAAAGGTAGCGGCACCATTAAGAAAGAAACAAGATCTGCAGCCTCCTTCAAAAGCATTGCAGCTTCAGGTAGTTTCAATATCTATATCACCCCAGGTTCAGGTGGAACCATTGAGATTGAAGCAGACGATAATATATTGCCTTACATCGTATCAGAAGTAGAAAACGGCGAATTGCAATTGCATTGGAAAAAAGGATATGATGTAAAACCATCACAGAAAATTACAGTGAATGTAAGTATGGCAGAAGTGAAATCCCTGGCTGCAAGCGGTTCTGGTGGCTTCTATAGCAAGGGTACACTGAAAGGGGATAAGGTAGAACTGGCAATTAGTGGTAGTGTAATAATAGATATGGATCTGAAAGCTGAAAAGCTGGAAGTAGGAGTGTCCGGTTCAACCAAGATTAATCTGAGAGGAACCGTTACCAAAGTTGAATATGGTATTTCAGGATCAGCAAGTGTCGATGCATTAGCCTTAAACTCTGAAACAGTAGACGTAGGAGTGTCCGGTAGCGGTGATCTGGCAGTGAATGCAGAAAAGAAACTGGACATCAGCGTGTCAGGCGGTGCCAAAGTACGTTACAAAGGTAATCCTTCCATTAACCAGTCTTCTTCAGGCTCTTCAAAGGTGACGAAGATAGACTGATAAAGTAAGAGAGTTGTTGGTCGCTTGTAGATTCAAGTGACACTGTTCCCTGCCTAGGAAGGGAATTACCCCGGGAAACGTCCCGGGGTTTTTCTTTTTATGGGCCACAATGGCCGCTATTTCCTAATTCATATTTATATTTGCCTTCTGTCACAAAAAAATTACTCAATTATGCCATCCTTTGATATTGTTAGCAAAGTGGATACACAGACACTTGACAACGCAATAAATACGGTAAATAAAGAAATCACCAACAGGTACGATTTCAAAGGCTCTCATGTCAATATTGAGCTCAATAAAAAAGACCTGAGTCTGGCTATTGAAGTGGAGAGCGAAATGAAACTGGACCAGGTAATCGATGTGCTGCTTAACCGTACTATCAAGCAGGGCCTGGATGCTAATATCTATGACCTGACAAAAGCACATTACCAAAGCGGTAAAGTGGTAAAAAAAGATATTACCGTACGCAACGGCATCAAACAGGAAGATTCCAAAAAGATCGTGAAGATGATCAAGGACTCCGGTGCTAAAGTACAGGCGGCCATCATGGACGACATCGTTCGCGTAACCGGTAAAAAGAGAGATGATCTTCAGGAGGTTATACAATTGCTGAGAACAGGCAACCTGAACATACCACTCCAATATGTGAACATGAAAGATTAAAAAAAATCAGTCTAAAAGTCTGGAAATTTAAAATAAATAATTACCTTTGCAGCCTGTATTATAAATATTGGTATGACACCTGGCATTGGCGTTCATCGATTGTAGAAGAATGAATATGCACGGTTGCATCTGGTAAAAAAAAAGAAAACTAAAATTCTGATGAAACAGGGAATCCATCCGGAAAATTACAGGTTTGTAATATTCAAAGATATGTCTAATGGACATACTTTCTTGAGCAAGTCTACCGCTCCTACAAAAGAAACTATCAAGTGGGAAGATGGTAACGAATATCCAGTGATCAAGCTTGAAATTTCCAATACTTCACATCCTTTCTACACTGGAAAGAACGTGCTGGTGGATACAGCAGGTCGTATCGACAAATTCAACAAACGCTACGGTAAGAAAGCCTAGTACAGGCCTGTCAAATAATTTAATGAGAATCCCATCGACTTTTTCGATGGGATTTTCTATTTTTATCCCCTTATGGAGCGGCGTTATATTCTTTTTGACACTCCTGCACGCGATTTGTTGTACCCTTTCACTCATACCCGGCCGGTAGCGGCCATCCGTGTAGGGATACTTACCATAAGAGAAAAATGGGAGAGGTGGCTTAATGCCAGCGCCAGCTTCCTGACCCTTCCTTATCTGCAGGAAAAATTTCCCCTTCAAACAATTACTTCCGAGGACCAATGTGTGCTGATCAATGGCCATTTATTGCCTGATAATCAACTGGTAAAGGCTATCCAGGCCCTGGAAACAGGGCAGGAGCTGTACCTCGATAATATATTGCTGGCCAGGGCAGTAGCTGGCTGCGATTTGCAGCAGGAAGGCAATAGTAACCGGCTAAACTATCAGGAATCAGTACAGCAGCTGACGTATCCATGGGATATTTTTCGATTAAATGATGGTGCTTTGCGGCAGGACTTCTCCCTGCTCACGAAAGGTCGTACTTCTGCTCCTATACCCGGTTCAAACCAGGTAAGCGGTGCTGAAAACATCTTCCTGGAGCCGGGCGCTGTGGTAGAACACAGCATCCTGAACGGAAAGACCGGACCTATTTATATTGCAGAAGGAGCAGAAGTGATGGAAGGATGCCTGATCAGAGGTCCCCTGGCCCTTTGTGAAGGAGCAGTACTGAAGATGGGCACTAAAATATATGGTGCGACCACCCTCGGCCCTGGCAGTGTGGGAGGGGGAGAAATAAAAAATGTGGTGATGCTGGGTTATTCCAACAAAGGCCATGATGGTTACCTGGGAGATGCTGTGCTGGGCGAATGGTGCAACCTGGGTGGTAATACAACTAACTCAAACCTGAAGAATAATGCCAGCACAGTGCGCGTATGGATCGAAGCCAGGAATGAAGCCATCCCCGCCGGAACCAAGTGCGGCCTGATTATGGGCGATTACAGCCGGAGCGGTATCGGTACAATGTTTAACACAGGTACTGTAATTGGGGTTTCGTGTAATATCTTTGGAGGCGAATTCCCGCCTAAGTTCGTTCCTTCCTTTTCCTGGGGTGGGGTACACCCTGAACCGTATAGGGAACAGGAAGCTTTGAGGGATGCGCGGCAGTGGATGCAATTCAAAGGGCAACAACTGGGAGAGGTAGAAGAGCGGCTACTGAAGGCTGTATATGCAAACGTGAAATCTTAGATTCAATATATCATTAACAATAGCGATAAACATGAGAAAAAAAATCGTTGCAGGAAACTGGAAAATGAACCTGACCCTGGCGCAGGGTGAGCAACTGATCAATGACGTACTGGCGGCAGGTCTGCATCTGCAGGAAGGACAGGAAGTAGTATTTGCGACTCCTTTCCCTTATCTGGTGAAAGCAAAAGCGTTAATAAAGAACAATCCTGGTTTCTTCCTGGCATCACAGAACAGTGCGTCAGAAAAATCCGGTGCTTATACTGGTGAGGTATCAGCTGAAATGCTGCAGTCTGTAGGCGTAGACTACGTAATCCTGGGTCACTCTGAAAGAAGAGAATACTTCCAGGAAAGCAACGCAGTACTGGCTAAAAAGATTGACCTGGCACTGGCAAATGGTTTAAAACCTCTTTTCTGTTGCGGTGAGCCGCTGGAAGTGAGAAAAGCTGAAACCCAGAATGAATATGTTGCAAAACAACTGGAAGAAAGCCTGTATCACCTGACAGCTGAACAACTGAAGAATGTTGTAATCGCTTATGAACCAATCTGGGCGATCGGTACTGGTCTGACTGCCAGCGCAGCACAGGCACAGGACATGCACGCATTCATCAGAGCGCAGATTGCTGCCAAATACGGTCGTGAAGCTGCACTGAACATCTCTATCCTGTATGGTGGTAGCGCTAAGCCTTCCAATGCTGTTGAGCTGTTCTCCTGCCCTGATGTGGACGGTGGTCTGATCGGTGGAGCATCTTTGGTCGCTGCTGACTTCGTAGCCATCATTAAAGCACTGGCATAAGCCAATCACATATTTATTTTACTCCGGTATGGTAGCCATTATTGGCTGCTGTACCGGTTTTTTTGTGCCTGCGGCTGCTATACTTTTTAGTATTAAACAAAAATTATTAGCAAAAAATACTAAATAAATTAGCATTATTAAAATAAAGATTCTATATTTGTAATGTCAATATTCAAATAACCAATACACTTTAAGTTCAAAACTTATTTGGTTATGATTACAAATAATAACGTTATTCCTGAACAGGAATCATTGTATGACTACTTATTAGTAGTTAATCCCGGTACTCATATCAACAATGATGTAATGGCTTTAAAGCGGATGGTAGCACAGGAGCTGGGTATCAGTAATACCCAATTCTCACAGGCTAATATCAGTCTTTTCCGCTCTGTATTTCCAGTGCGCTTTGAAGATGACTTTGTCAACCTGTTAGATAATATAGCCGGCAAACAATCAGGTTTTACCTTATATACTTCCCGTTTCGATCACTTTGAGCAGCAACAGGATAAGCGCACGATCTTTATCAATGTGGCGAATCCTAAGCCTATCGTAGAGTTGCATAAAAAGATCCTACAGGAATTCGATATTAAATCAACTCCATATAAACCACATATCACGATAGCCAGGGGAATGAATACCCGTGAATTTGATCTGGTATACGATCATTTTTACAACCAGGTATTCGTACGCAGCTTTCAGTGCAAGAGTTTCACATTATTACGGAAACCAGCAGCAGGCGGTCAATACGAGACAGTGAAGGAATTCTTCTTTGGCGATGAGGCACTGCGTGGGAATGAGCATACCTTGTTTAATTACGCAGCGTAATTAAGGGGAAAGCATGGAACGCCGGACATTGGAGTATTGGTTGCTGTAAAAAGATGCTATGCATACTGCTGCCAAAAAATGTCTTTCGGCTCATTCATTCTACTAATGATAAAAATGATCTCCATCCGTCAAATGATCATTATCACCATCCCCAACCGCTCTCAACCACCCCCAAAACTGCTATTCGTCAGGTCCTGCAGGCACCCGGCAGATTAATTTTAAATTCCCCCCGACTGTTCGTAGATTTAATATGTTCACAACACATATTTTACAACCGTAACAGCATAACAATGCAAAAGATACACAAAGTCATTATTGTAAAAGGCAAAGTGCAGGGTGTCTTCTTCAGAACTAATACCAAACGGACCGCGGATGGGCTTGATATCAAAGGACAGGTCAAAAATCTGCCGGATGGTAGTGTCTGGATTGCAGCAGAAGGGGAGGAAGCGCCAATGGAAGCTTTCATCGCCTGGTGCCGCCAGGGACCACCGCTTGCCAAGGTAACTGGCATTACAATCGAACCGGGAGTAGTACAGGACTTCAAATCCTTCGAAGTCTCGCATCAATAACTTTTCAATCACTATACCGATAAACATATTGCCTTTTGCAACCAATGCCAGCAATAAAAAAGCCGCTCCGGTCTTAGGACAGGAGCGGCTTTCATTATGATAATATATTAATTACTTTACAGCCAGTTTACTCATCAGCGCCTTATCCAGCACCGCCTTCGGTACTACCATCGTAATTGTATTCATCGCAAAATAAGGAATGGACACATGCATATATCCCTCAAAAGGTCCGGCCTTTGGTCCCCATGAATTCTTCACAATGAAAAACTCCTTACCCCCAGCCGTCTTACCCAGTCCTGTAATCTGCATCAGGTGATCATCTTCTGTCACCAGCTCCTCATACAAGCGTTGTCTGTCTTCCGCAGTTGCCACCTTCTCACTTAGATCAGGATTGAACGGAACCTTTTTCAACAGTGAATCCTCAGTAGGATACAAGCCATAACCCCTGTTCACCATCCATCCCCTGTTACTCATATCTGTATCCCACAGTACGGTATATCCTTTATTCACAGTAGCTTTTGCTACACTCACCAGTTCATCGAGTGGCAGGTTATAATACGCGCCATTAGAATAGTTATCAGGTACCTGCACAATAAAAGGTGCATAGTAAGGATGATCCGTAAAAGAAGTCAGGTTTACATAATCATCAGGTGAAAACTTCACCACTTCTTTAGCAAAAGTTACCGGAGTATAATTCTTGCCATTGTAGCTGAATGATGTCGGAGGCGCACCCAGGTGCTTGTCCAGGATACTGCTTACATGGGCAGTCCAGTTATCAGGCAGTGGTCTCTTTACCTTCAGCAAACTATCCAGGTAGGTCTTCATTTCTTCCACCATTGCACTATGATCATGCTTGGTAACGCCATCTTTCAGACCGCTATAGACGTTCTCAGGCACCAGGCCATAAATCGCAGCAGCGTGAATGAAATCATGCGCCAGACCACCTTCATCAAAGCGGGTAAAGCCCTGCCTGTGAATATAATTCTTAGCCTTTTCCAGGTAAATATTACGCACAATGTACATCTCGGAAAGATCCAGCGAAGGCAGACCTTTTCTCAGGCACTCAGATTCTACTACCGCTGTAGAAGAAAAGCACCAGCAGGTACCGGTTTGACCCTGGTCCTTTACCGGCGTGGCGGCATTATTTTTCAGTACAGTAAATTCCTGTATCGGTTTAATGTTTTCCTGTGCTACAGCTCCCGTAGCCAATAACATCGTCAGTATAACCTGAGAGATCTTCTTCATCCTGTGGTTGGTTTAGTACATAAAGATAAGGGGGAACTATGAAATAAAAACGCCACTGCCGTAGGAACGGCAGTAGCGCTGTATAAATGACGGACTTTGGCGGAAAGCCCAATATGATCTTATTCTTCTACACTGATAGTCAGGTTATCTTCCTTACCAAGAATTGACAGTTTCTTAGCGGCTTTGAGGTAGGTTTTATACTTGTCAGCTACATCAGCAGATTGCTTTACATCATTGATATAAAGATCACCGTCTTTTTTCTCGATTTTATACCCCTTTTGTGCATCGATGAGCTTATCAGCGGCCATTTTATCAAGCATTTCCCTGTACTTGCCATCAGCTTTGGCATGCGCCATATCTTCGCGTTGCTTTGCCATGGCCATTCTTTGTTGCTGCATGGCTTCCTTTTGCTTTTTCATTTCCACCTTTGCATTAGCCATTGCCATCGCCATTTCCTGGCGGGCTTCCTGCATAGCTTTTTGCGTTTGAATCCGGCCTTCCTCCATACCTTTTCGGATGGCTTCTTTTACTTCCTGGCTATTCATCGCATTTCTGGCAGCTTCCATACCCATCTGCGCAGCAGGAATCGCGACATCTTTCATGGCTGAGCGGGCTGCATCCATGCCGATACGGATACTTTCCTGGATCCCATTGGTATCGATATTTACATTGACATCAGAGTTTACATTTGTACGGATATCTTTATTAATCTGTTTCCAATTGATATTCTTCATCGCATTATCAACATCTTTGTTCATCTGGTTCCAGTCAACGTTTTTCATAGCAGTTTCAATATCCTTATTGATTTGCTTCCAGTCTACGTTTTTCATGGCATTTTCAACCTCCCTGTTGATATCTTCCCAGTTCACTTCTTTCATGGCAGTAGACACCTCATTATTTACATCCTCCCAGTCAATGTTTGCCATTGCCTCTGCTGCAGCTGCTTTTGCTTCGGCAGTAATAGCTTCCTGGTCCAAATCTTCAGCATTTTCTTCTTCAGTACGAGCATTGGTTTTAGGCTTTGTAGTATCACCCAGCAGCGTGTGGGAGATCTTTGTCAGTACAGGTGCCGGTGTTTTCCTGCTGGTCTTCTTTGCCCTGGCCTGTATAGGATTCAACCATGCGATGGCAACAAGGCTAACGGCGATAATCAGTACGGCCAACAGTTTTTGAGTATAATTAATGTTTTTAGTTTTCATTTCCATGATGCGTTTAATGCGGTGAAATAGATGTTGTTTATTATCTGCCGCTGCCATGGCAAGTGCATTAACTGTTAACCGGTATTCTTCTAATGCTACAAGCGCTTTGGCATATTGCAGGGGTTGCACCTGACTTGCAATAACAAGGTCGTCGCAACAGTGTTCCCTTTCCAGCCGGATGTTTTTAGTAATCCACCAGATGAAAGGATTAAAAAATAGAATTGTTTCAACAATTGATTGGAAGATATTGAGTAGATAATCATTGCGTTTGATGTGTGCCAACTCATGCAGGAGAATGGCTTCCAGCTGTTCTGCAGTCAGGTTATTGAACATTGCTACAGGCAGCAGGATCAGGGGTTTCAGGAAGCCTATCATTACAGGCACCTGAATGTGTGTGGAGATCAGCAACTGCACCTTACGGGGAATCCGTAACTGGGCAGTCAGCCGCCCCAGGTGCTTCTCCCATACTGCATCTATAGGCAGCACCTGTTTTTGTCGGATCTGTTTCAGTTGCACCAGATCCATAATTAATTTAATACTCATGACAGCAACTCCCGTTACATACAGCGCGACCAGTCCAGGGAACCACATTTCCAACTGGGGAATGAAGTGCCTGAGCGTAGCCTGGCTATGATAGATCTCAGGCATATCCAGGTGCTTTTGTCGCACGCCCGTTTCAATCATAACCCAGGTAGCCTGGCGCACACGTAATGCAGCACTCACCTGTTGCCAGAGTGTAATACAGAACCAGGCAAAGATGCCTGTCAGCGACAGGTACGACAGGTTATACTTGATCCTGGCACTCATATGCGCCCACACATAGAGTACTATCCGCAGGCAGGCAAAGATCAGGAAGCCCTGCCACAGGGAATGTAAAAGCGCCCATCCGAATGCCTGGATCAGAATAGTCGGGAGAACAAATTGTGCTGTCATAAAAATTGTGTTTACCTTTTTTGCTGGTCTTCTATATCATTCAGGTACTGTCTGATCTTATCCAGTTCTTCTTTCGAAGATGTATGATGACCAAGGGCCTGCATGACTAACTGGGAAGCAGAACCATTAAATACGGTATCAATCATTTTATTCAGCAATTGTTGCTGGGTATTTTCCTGTGAAATCGCAGCAGTATATACATGCGTCTTGCTGCTGGCATCCCTGTTTAAATAGCCTTTTTCATGCATAATCTGCATCAGCTTCAGGGTAGTAGTATACCCGGCATCCTTGCTTTTTGACAGCTCATCGTGCACATCCCTTACCGTAGCGGCACCTTTCTCCCACAGGATTCCAAGAATCTCCAGTTCACTTTCCGTCGGTTTGTTATTTTTTGCTGTGCTCATTTATTTACAATGATTATTGATCTACGAATATCTTCGTAAGTAAATGTACGACACTTTTCGTAATTGCAAAGTTTATTTTGGGAAAAGTAAAAAGAAAAACCTGGAAGGACGTAATAACATTTTCATAACCAATGAGATATCATTGAATAAAGAGGCCCCTTCCGGAAGAAAGGGGCCATACCCGTGGCTTATTGAAAAAATGGGTAAACACTCTAAAACAGGCATGCCATCCTTCGGCCACCCATTACAGCAAGACAGAACAGATAGCAATGCCTGGCACAAGTATCTTTTAGAATTTACCGGCTTTGATCCCAAAATGGAATGAAGCCATGCTCAGATCTCCGTTTGAAATATTTGGTGTATTAGAGCCCAGTACTAAGCGGTAAGTCGCTCCCAGGTCCAGCCTCAGGTAGCTGGTTACATTTAACTCTATATTGGCAAATGGTTCTGCCACAAACAATCCGCTCCTGTCATAAGAATGATAATGTTTGTCATCATCATCCCAGTCAAAATTCGCTTTATTCCTCCTGGATACAGCGCCGCCTCCTACCAGTGTACCTGCTGTCCAGTGAATGAGCTTATCAGTATTGTGGGTATATTCTACAGCCAGGCCGGTATACCAGAAATTCAGATATTGTTTATAGCCCGTGGTAGCACTGGGTGCATACGTAGAAGTAATATTGTTCGCCAGCGAATACGCCCCTGCACCAAACATCCACTTCCTGTTTAACAGTACACCGCCATAACCTCCGGTCATAACAGCGAAATTATTACCAATCGATGTTAAATTGGCCGCAGGCACGCCATACGCACCAATTTTTGAAGAAACAGACTTTTTAGAGAATAAGGTTTCCGTCTGGGCAGTCTGAGCCCAGGCCTGCTGTACTGATGTCAGTACCAGCAGCGCCAACAGCGCTTTTTTCATAAAATTTAGTTTAAAGAAAAGTGAGAGAGAAGAGGAGGAGAGCGGGCAGTAAAGTTGTGTTGAATTAGCCTTACTGACCCTCTCCTTTATAATAATTGGAAATTAATTCGTGGTAATCGTAGCCGAGCTTACAGCGGAGGTTCCAAACCATCCCAGAATCTTACTTTTGCTGCCACCGTCAGTGACATTCTTGAGGTTAGTGCCTACATTGGCCAGTACAGTAGCGAATAATCCACCTGATTGCATCTGTGTTTGTACAGATGTTACCCAGAAGTAGCTGGGATAGCTCAGTGAACGCAGTTTCACAATCGCCAGATCCCCTTTCAGGTAAGGATGCTCATCATCATTTACACTTTCACCAACGAACTGCGGAAACTCCTGCCCGTCAGACAAACCTTCCGAAAATCCACCATCTATCACATAGTTATCTTCCAGGATATTCGCTTTTTCCATATTGTTTCTGTAAGACCTGATCCAGGTGTAATCCGTCTGCCCTGCCATATCTGTAGCATAAAATCTTACATAGTAACCTTCCTTGCTTACCCCATCATCACCTTTTTCTTTGTACTTGTAGTCGATTTTGTCAATCGTTGCTACCGGCTTAATGGTATCAGTCGCTTCATAAATATTTGAAGCGTATTCCACCCGCAGGCGGTATGTATGATTCAGTTGACCTATCTGGCCGTTGGCAGGATCACATTTATACACAGAATCTGCAAATACAAAAGGATAGACATCTCCGGTAGTTTCATCATACAGTGTGATCGTCGCATCACTGATGATAGGCGTAGCACCCGTTGATGTATAAGAAACAGACTTGGTAAACCTAATGTACTGTGTACCCGGTTCATTAGTAATCCACGCATCCAGCACGGGATAAGAGGTACCCTCCGGAACATCCAGGTCGATTACATCTGTACAGGCACTAAACCCTGTAATGAAAGCTGCTAATATTGAGAGTCGGAAAAATTTCTTCTTCATGACAGTTAAAATTTAAAGTTGTAAGTAATACCTGGGATGACAGAACCAATGATAGACAGGCGAATAGCTTCTCTCTTGTTCTTGTCGTCTTCATTCTGCTGGAAGTAGATGCTGTAAGCATTGCGGCGTGCATATACATTGTACAGCGAGAACACCCATTCACCTTTCCAGCGGCGCAGTTGCTTACCTTTCAGTGTCAGGGATACATCCAGACGGTGGAAGGCTGGCATGCGGTAAGTATTTCGTTTGTCAGTACTGTTGTATGGTATATCCCATCCCTGGTATTCCAGGCGGCTGTCTGCATAGGTGGTTGGCGTACCTGTAGCATACACCCAGTTAGCAGAGAAAGAAGTACGCTTGTTGATTTCATGTGTCACTACCACGTTCACATTATGTGTACGGTCGTAGCGATTCAGGAACCATTCATTCTGGTTAATACCATCAGTCTTACGTTCAGATTTTGACAGGGTATAACTGATCCAGCCTGTAGTCGTACCAATTTCTTTCTTCGCCATTACTTCCAGACCATAAGAACGGCTCTTGCTGGGTAGCAGGTCGGCCTCAATGTACTGGTTCAGCTGCAGATTGGCATTGTCAATATAATCCAGCTGGTGTGCCATATTTTTGTAGAACACTTCAGCAGAAATTTCATACTTGCCATTTGTTGCATCATATGCATAACCCAATGTGTACTGATCAGCAACCTGTGGTTCCACGTTGTTTGTACTTGGTGTCCAGATATCGAGTGGAGTAGGAGAGGCAGTATTCGACAATTGGTGCATATACTGCGTAGTCCGGCTGTAAGATGCTTTCACTGCATTGTTATCATTGATACCATAACGAATATTAATTCTTGGTTCCAGGTAGTGGTAAGCCTTAATCACCTCGTTGCTGCCATAAGTCTTGCTGCCTGTCAGTGTTTTACGGATACCTGGTGTAGTATCGTTGTAGAAATACGCGGTACTGTTACCCAGGAAGTCGTATTGAGATAAGCGGAGACCATATTGTACCCCAAATTTCTTACTTGGCTTCCACTCATGATCGATGTAAGCGGCTGCTTCCAGACCATGTTGTAAAGTCAGGTTCTTTATATTGGTGTTTTCACCATCCTGACTTACACCCTTACCCGGTTTGAATGTATAGTAGATACCCTGTACCCCGAAGTGCACACTGTTCTTAGTATTCACATAGTAAGTAAAACCTGGTTTCACCCCGTAGTTAATAATATTGGAAGTCCAGTTATAAGCCTGGTAATTATCACTCTCGTTTTTGGTAGAACCGTTGTTAAACTTAAGACTGTAGTCATAGTTACTATAAAAAGTAGTCAGGTTCAGGAACAGCCTGTTGTTAAACACGTGATTCCATCTTACAGTAGCAGTTTTATTTCCCCAGTTCATATTCACATCTGTTCCGAAACCGAAAACGTCTCTTCCCAGGTAGCCGCTTACAAAGAGGGTATTGGTTTTGTTCAGTTTGAAGTTTGCCTTGGCAGTGATATCATAGAAATTCAGTTTGGTGTCCTTCATATCCCCACTCAGGAAAGGCTTCATGAGAATGTCGATATAAGAACGGCGGGCAGCCACGATAAAGGAAGATTGATCTTTCACGATTGGGGCCTCAATGGAGAGACGACTGAATACATTGCTGATACCGCCATTTACAGCCATATTTTGGTTATTTCCGTCTTTCATGCGTATATCGAGTACAGAAGAAGTACGACCACCGTATTCAGCCGGAAAACCACCTTTAATGAGGTTTACGCTTTTAACCGCATCAGGGTTGAATACAGAAAAGAATCCGAGCATATGGGTAGAGTTGTATACCGGCGCCTCATCCAGCAGGATCAGGTTCTCATCTGCCGCACCACCACGTACGTTGAAGCCGCTGGCTCCTTCACCTACGGTTTGTACGCCTGGCAGGGTCTGAATAGAACGCAGTACATCTACTTCACCCATAAAAGTTGGCATCTTCTTAATCTGGGCTATGTCCAGACGGTTGATGCTGGTATTCAGTGTGTTGACCGCCTTCTCTTTTTTATCGCCGATTACAGTGACTGTGTTCAGCTGACTGCTTGACTTATCCAGTTTGATGTCAAGATTCTGGTTTCCTTTCAGGGAAATATGCATCTTAATGGGTGTATACCCTACATAGGAAAACTGAATGTCATGCTCGCCGGCTGGCAGGGTGAGGGAATAAAAACCATATTCATTGGTGACAGTGCCAAGGCCTGTTCCCGCTTTGGAAACGGAGATGCCTATCAGGCTTTCACCGTTTTGCTGGTCTTTTACATATCCGCTTAATGTAAACCGTTGCTGCGCATTCGTTTGTAGCGCCCAAAGCAAAAGGATGCCAATGGACAGTAGCTTTACTAGCCTTGTCTTCATAAAAGGATTTGATAGTTATAAATTTTACAAATGTTGTAAGTGCGCTTGTTGTAATTTAAACACGCTTAGTATCTATGACGAGTATATGACGTGGGATATTGGGGTTACCCCTATAGGTTGGCAAAGAAATTTTAAAAAATATTCGCTATTCTAATATATCACATTGATAACCCATGCGTTGTAAAAGAAAAATAATTGCATCTTCATTCACAGGAATACCCTGGCCCACAACCCTTAATACTTTATCGCAATCTTCAATATCTACAGTGCAGGCTTGGATTGGAAACTCCTGATGGATAGCTGAAATGACTTTCAACTTATCCAGGTCTGTATTGATATTTGTTTTGAAAATTCCAATCATGTAATTATAATATTTAGTTTTGTGCAAAGGTGAATCACATCGTCTGGTTAACTGTTACACGAAAAGGATTAAATTTTATATTTAACGGATTATTATGGGTGTCCAGATCAGGAATGATATCAATGAATTATTGCTCGAAGAGGAGATGGGGGATGACCTGCAGGAAAAACTCGTCTCTACCAGGCTGGTAGAAGAGACGCAGGAAATCAAATACCATTTCGGAGAGGCGGTATTCCGGGAAACCTTTTTTGACGGTTACCATATTTTCTCCGGCGATGCCTCTGTGTACGAGAACCTTCATGTGAATGCCACAGAAGCGGTGCCGGCTGTCTCTCTCTTTTTTATGGTGCGGGGTCACTTTAATACCAACGTAGGCCTTGAACGGCAGCGGCTATTTGCATCCCTTGAGCATAACCTGTATTTTAATCCGGTAGGGGTGGAGAATGCCCACATCGTCAAACAGGAAGGCCTGGCCGTAGTGGGAATGAACTTCAGCAAAGAACGTTTCCTGCAACTGGCGGACAACAACGGCCGGATCCTGGATACGCTGGCAAACAACGTAGCCGGCAATAAGCCAATTATCCTGAATAAAAGGAGTAACCATCCCATCACCACCCGTATGCTGATGATCCTGGATGAAATCAGGAATTGCCAGTTCCAGGGCGGGCATAAAAAACTCTATCTCCAATCCAAGGTGATAGAATTACTGGCCCTGCAATGTGAACAGCAGGAGCAGGCAGATGAAGCCCGGGATAAAAAACATCGCTTGTCTGCTACCGACAGGGAAAGGATTTTCTACGCAAGAGACCTGCTCTTGCAACAAATGCAGGAACCACCCTCCCTGACAGAATTATCAAGAGCAGCCGGATTGAATGAATTTAAACTGAAAAATGGGTTCAGACAGGTGTTTGATAATACCGTGTTTGGATACCTGAATGATCATAAAATGGAGCATGCGCGGCGATTACTACAGCAGGCAGCGCAGTCAGTGACAGAGATAGCGGAGCAACTGGGATTTTCGTCAGTACAGCACTTCAGTACTGCTTTCAGAAAGAAATTCGGGGTCAGCCCGGTAAAATTAAGGGGGCTCTGATCAGCCCCCTTATATATTTTTAGTAAGCAGCAGTAAACCTTGCCTTCACATGCTGGTTCTTCTCCAATTCATCAATCAACGCCACTGCATAGTCCTTATTTGAAATCTTGCTGTTACCTTCTGCATCAGTTACCAGGGTATCCTTACCCAGGCGGAATTTACCTGTACGTTCGCCAGGGAAGATGTATGCCGCTGGACTCATTGCCGTCCAATCCAGGTCATTCTGCTCCCTCAGCCAATAAAAACCTTCCCTTGCCGCAGTCGCAATACCCTTCCACTCTGCAGGGAATTCAGGGGTATCCAGCAATTGCAGACCCGGAGCTACTTCCAGGCTACCGGCACCACTTACTACCAATACACGCTTGATACCGGCTTTTCTGACACCATTTACAAGACCATGGATCATGTTCATGTAAGTAGGTGTATCAAATGCATTGAAAGAACTCACCACAGCTTCACTACCTTTGATCAGTTCAGCGAGTTTATCAGCATCCGCAACATCTCCCTGCTTTACAGTCAGCTTAGGGTTTGAAACAGTAATTTTCTCAGGATTACGCACAATAGCAGTTACTTCATGGCCTCTTTCCAGTGCCTCTGCCAATAAAGCGCCGCCGATAAAGCCGGACGCACCTATAATAGTAATCTTCATGGTATTAAGTTTTTATTTATTGTTATTAAAATTGTTACAGTTTTAGGTAAAAAAAATCAAGACACTAACCGGGCACTGAATTCCGCCAGTGTGGTATCTTTCAGCTTCTCATATACAGCCTGGTCAATGGTCTCGAACAGACCTTCCAGTGCCCCATTAATATTTCTGCCTACCAGGCATACAGGATTTGGCAGGTTAGGGGAGAAGCCGAAGATGTGGTTTTCCTTTACTATCTGGAAAACATCGGACAAATAGATATTGTTTGCTGGCTTGGTCAGACGACTACCCCCATTTTTGCCCTCTTTGCCTTCTACCAGGCCAGCCTCTTTCAGGGCAGCCAGTTCCTTTCGCACCAGCGCTGGGTTCGTGTTAAGTGAGCGTGCAATAATATCGCTCGACAACCATTCTGACTCAGAAAGACTGAGCAGGCTGAGAATGTGAACCGATATTGCAAACTTACTTTTGACCATACTGTAAGTAAAATGATTACAGTACAAAGGTAGGGAGTTTTTCCATTTTAGCAAATAAATTTCTTCATCTTTCTTCGACGCTTGTTCGACGCTTGTTCGACGCTTCTTCGATGCTTCTTCGACGCTTGTTCGACGCTTCTTCGACGCTTGTTCGACGCTTCTTCGACGCTTGTTCGATGCTTCTTCGACTGCCCTATAAATAAAAAAGCCCCGGCTAAGTAGCCGGGGCCTTTCAAAAAAAATTAATTACTTCTTAGCTATTACCTGCTCAACCTTCACTTGTTGCTTTTTCGCAGTCTCCGGCTGCCCGGTATGATGTAGCTCTGCCAATGTAGGCGCTATCACCAGACTCACAATAGACATCAGCTTGATCAGGATGTTCATGGAAGGACCTGAAGTATCTTTAAACGGATCACCTACAGTATCACCGGTTACAGATGCCTTGTGTGGTTCTGACTTCTTGTAAAAAGTCTCCCCATTGATAACCACCCCTTTTTCAAAACTCTTCTTCGCATTATCCCAGGCCCCACCGGCATTGTTCTGGAAGATCCCCATCAGTACACCACTTACTGTAGCTCCTGCCAGGAATCCACCCAATACTTCCGGACCAAATACGAACCCTACCACGATAGGAGTGATCAGCGCAATTGCACCAGGCACCATCATCTTCTTGATAGAAGCCTGTGTTGAAATCGCCACACACTTATCATACTCAGGTTTGCCGGTACCTTCCATAATCCCCGGAATTGTTCTGAACTGTCTTCTTACTTCTTCCACCATGCTCATTGCCGCCTCACCCACAGCCCTGATAGCCAGGGAGGAGAAAATAAACGGAATCATCGCACCAATGAACAGACCAGCCAGTACATTCGCCTTATAAATATCAATACCATTGATCCTGGCCACACCTACAAACGCTGCAAACAATGCCAGCGCTGTCAGTGCGGCAGAGGCAATAGCGAAACCTTTACCGGTAGCTGCTGTCGTATTTCCTACCGCATCCAGGATATCGGTCTTCTCTCTTACTTCTTTAGGGAGTTCACTCATTTCAGCGATACCACCCGCGTTATCAGCAATAGGGCCAAAAGCATCGATCGCCAGCTGCATCGCTGTAGTGGCCATCATACCGGCAGCAGCAATCGCTACGCCATAGAGCCCTGCACAGGCATAAGATCCATAAATCCCTGCTGCCAGTACAAGAATAGGCAGCATGGTAGACTCCATACCCACAGCCAGACCACCAATCACATTTGTAGCATGACCAGTTGAAGACTGACGGATGATAGAAAGCACCGGGCGCTTGCCCATCGCTGTATAATATTCAGTGATGATACTCATCAGCGTTCCCACAGCCAGACCCACGAAAATCGCTCCTACTACACCACCCTGTGTAATCGCTTTGGTACCTTCACGTAACTCATTTGTTCCGGGTAAATAATCACGTTTCAGGTAGATTGAACCCTCAGGCAGGATCCAGTAAACCAACGCTGCACTTGCGATAGCAGAGAGTACAATAGACCCCCAGTTACCCATGTTCAGCGCCTTCTGTACCGTACTGGTGCTCAGACCTGCGCTGTCAGAGATCCTTACAAAGACGGTTGCAATGATGGAAAATACGATACCAAAACCTGCGATCATCATCGGCAGCAGGATCGGTCCAAGACCACCAAATTTGTCATTGGAAATAATTTCGCTGCCCAATACCATTGTTGCCAGTACAGTCGCTACATAAGATCCAAAGAGGTCAGCACCCATACCGGCTACGTCACCTACGTTGTCACCTACGTTATCCGCAATAGTAGCAGGATTACGCGGATCATCTTCCGGAATGCCGGCTTCCACCTTACCTACCAGGTCAGCGCCTACATCCGCAGCTTTTGTATAAATACCACCTCCCACACGTGCAAACAGCGCAATGCTCTCCGCACCCAGTGAGAAGCCGGTCAATACTTCGATGGTTTTAATCATCTCATTGGTGTTAGGTATCGCACCAAAATATGATTTCAGGATAATGAACAGGGAACCGAGGCCTAAAACAGCCAGACCGGCAACACCCATACCCATTACTGATCCACCGGTAAAGGAAACCTTGAGGGCTTGTGACAGGCTGGTACGTGCAGCCTGAGCGGTACGTACATTTGCTTTCGTTGCGATTCTCATTCCAATGAAACCAGCTGTAGCGGAGAATACAGCGCCAATGATAAATGCAAGGGCAATAGTCCAGTCAGAGTTTTCATGAGATGCCCCCATGATCCCCAGGAGGATAGCGGCAATAATTACAAAATAGGTAAGGATCTTGTATTCAGCCTTCAGGAAAGCCATTGCCCCTTCTGCTATGTAGCGGGCTATTTCTGTCATCCTTTCATTGCCGGCATCCTGACGGGATACCCAGGCACTGCGGACAGCAGTAAATAGCAGGGCAAGCAAGCCAAAACATGGAACGAGGTAAACGATATTCATATACGTGATTTTTTACAATTCTATAAATATAAACTTTATTCCATTACGAATTGTCTGATGGGAAATAGATAAGTAACTGATATGAAAAAGCCGTTAATTCTAGGTTTTTTGGGGTGTATGTTGATGTAGTGCTTCATGCACGCAGGCGCAGAAAGGATTTGCCGAGATAGTCAATTATGTCCTCTGGTGTCAATGCTTCCTGGGAAAGGGTTTCAGCGGCATAGTCACCAGCCAGACCATGAATATACACACCCATTAACATCGCATCTTTTGAATTGTATCCCTGTGATAAAAGTGAGGTCAGAATACCCGTCAACACATCTCCGCTACCCCCTGTTGCCATACCCGGATTACCGGTTGTATTAAAATAAATGCTGCCATCAGGAAACGCCATCGCTGTATAGCGCCCTTTTAAGAGTATACAGAGACCTTTTTCAACCGCGTTGTGAGATAAAACCTGTAATTGCTCCCTGTTGTTGGCTGTCTTACCAAAGAGGCGCTCAAACTCTTTAGGATGTGGGGTGAGCAAACTACCCTTGGGTACCTTGTCAATTAAACCCGGTGTGGCAGCTATAATATTGAGGGCATCAGCATCCAGTACCATC
Organism: Chitinophaga silvisoli; assembly: GCF_003412465.1. Classification (GTDB taxonomy): domain Bacteria; phylum Bacteroidota; class Bacteroidia; order Chitinophagales; family Chitinophagaceae; genus Chitinophaga; species Chitinophaga silvisoli. The sequence goes on along the minus strand of NZ_QTJV01000009.1, from coordinate 458,839 downwards.
GGTTGACGATATTGTTCAAGGAGTCTTTCAAGTGCCCAGGCCGTACCTGCAGCTGTACCGATGCCGGGCCCGATCCCAATCACCTTGTATTTGGATGGATCCGTCTGGAAGCCGGAACTGTGATCGTATTGCTCATCTACAATACACATAGCAGGAGGAACAGCTATCTGGATAATCGTATACCCGCATTTTGGAACATGACAGGATAATAATCCGACTCCCGCTCTCAGGCAGGATTTGGCGCTCAGTATCGCTGCGCCCATTTTCCCTTCACTACCAGCTACAAGCAGGGCATGGCCATAGGTGCCTTTGTGTGCAAATGGGGAGCGGGGTTTGTAGATTGTTCTAATCAGCGATTCCTCACTAATGTGAAATGGGGTAGGAGTCTGCTCAATATAATCAGGATGCAGCCCAATTGGCAAAATATGTACCTCGCCGCTGATACCTGCATTTTCAGGAAATAAAAAGGCAAGCTTATAAAATTCAAAACTCAGTGTATGATGCGCTTTCACAACTGGCGTATTCAGGGAAGAGCTATCTGCCTGCATTCCAGAAGGCAGGTCGATGGCAATGATAGTATGGGCAGCATACAAAGCCTGCAATTGATGGATAATGCCTGCAATCCAGCCATCTGCCGGCCTGCTGAGTCCCGTACCCAGAATGGCATCTACAATCAGCACATTCGCAGGTGGCTCCTGTATAGATGTCGTATTGGGGAGATCATGCAGTGCTTCCGGATATTTTTGCAGCAAAGCTTCCCTGTTCGCCGCATGATCAGCAGAAGCTTTCTCACTATGGTGCAATACATATGCATGCGCATTGTAACCCCTGTTCCTGAGCAGGCGTGTAATGGCAAGCCCATCTCCGCCATTGTTGCCCATACCGCAGTATATATATACCGAGGTATTCGGCATGAAGTGTTTGCAAATCCAGCTGGTACATGCACCAGCGGCTCTTTCCATCAGGTCCAGGCTGCTGATGGGCAAGTGCTGAATAGTATATGCATCTGCTTCGCGAATCTGTTGTGCCGTGAAAATCTTCATACTTTAAATATAAAAAGAAAACGCTTCTGTCGTGGAGACAGAAGCGTTTTCTAAATAATGTTTATCCTCTTAGAAGGTGAACCTGGCAGAAGCACCACCGATCTCTTCGCCAATGTGGTGAGTACCACCTACGAAGTTAACGTATGGCTTCAGGTCACCACTGATCACCAGCGGAATTTTCTTGAATTTGTATTCCAGACCAATGATACCATCGATACCAGGAGATGCATAAGAACCATCGCCATGCTTATAATAACGGTCACGATCGTAATCCCAGCGGTCGTAAATACCTAAGTGTACACCACCACCTGCATACATACGCAATGGGGTATCACCCAGGTCAAAATGGTACTCATACAATGCCGTGAAATTTACATTTGTACGACGGTTGTAATTGGTAAAGGCCAGTGCCTCAAAAGCATGATTTTCAGTAAAGAAGTGCTGGAATGTTGCACCTACGACCCAAGGGTTCACTCTTACGCCTACGGCGTTTTCGTAGTCTGAAGCGCTACCGCGACGTTGTGCATTAGCCTGAAATGCCATTACAGTACACAGGCTGAATAATAACACAAGTTGTTTCATATCTGTTTTTGGTTTTAAGAAAAAAAGGTTGTTTCAATAATTTTATAAAGGTGTTTCCAATAAACTATTTCCCGAACGTATACCTGATGGATATGGCAAAATCAGTCAGGTCGTCATCAGTATTAAAATGAACTGCAGGCTTCCAGTCTAAACTCAGGTTTAGCGGAATAGCAGGAAATGTATAATCTATACCCGCAATGCCATCTACTCCACCTATGAACTTCGTACTTCCTGACACCGTCCGGCTACCCATATGTGCCCCACCGCCGATAAACCATGCAAATCCCTGCGTGGTCAACGCCGAAAGGTCAAAATGATGTTCGTATAATCCGGTGACAGTATAAGTTTTAGAATAAGCTCCTGCGATGCCTTCAATTGCGTTGGCATCGTCGAAAAAGTATCGTACTGTAGCTCCAAATGGTAAACCGGCACGCAAACCTAATTGCGGATTGCCTTTTGTTTGGGCCATTGTGTTACTAAAGTACAACCCCAGGAGCAAGGCTATGAATAAGATCCTTTTCATTGTTATTTGCAATGCTTCGCAATAACGGTGCCAAGATACGGAATATTGCGCTGAAGAGACAGCTATCTTTTAGGTAAATAAAAATATCCTCCCCCGCCGGCGATCAGTGAAGCTATCATTACTGCTATCCTGCTGTATACCTGCCATTTAAGATCTGTATATTCCAAAGTCGCTATTAAAATAGACATCGTAGATCCAATGCCTCCGCCAGTAAGCCGACACCTGACAATAGCCACCAGTTACTTTGAGCAGGCAATGCTACAATACGTGTCTTAACTGCTATTAATGAAAAGAAAAAGATGTCCAATGGTTTGCATGATGATTCCAATGAGAATGCTATATCAGCGGGCATTGAAATACGACATCCATTTGCTTGTTGTAATGACCCTCAACCCATCAATGATAGCCTGCGCCGAAAAAGATCATCCCTGCAACCAGCTCTCTCTGTTAGAAGAATTAGCCGGTAGCAGGGATGTTATGGTACACATGATCAATACAATTCCCGATTTAAGAAGTTGTAAATTGAGCGGGGAGCCGTTTGATCATGATTTAAATTAAGGTAAAGTAGTGCTTACTTCCGTTGTATCTGTTTCGGGTTCCTTTTCTTTCACGCCACCCATCAGCTCATATTTCGATTTCGGTCTGCGCTTGATGTCCCATTTGAAATTAGGCAATTTCATCTGGTCGATAGGTCGCTGTCCGAATGGATACATCGTACCTTCAGGATCCTTAATGAAGTTCACATGATGCAGCTGTCCTTCCAGGAAGTACATATTGATCACCCCACTCAGCGTTTTGTTTACACTGATAATAGAGCCATCATCATCCTGTACATAATAAATACTTTCTGCGTTACCATCTACATGCATCCAGTCGAGGTTCTGATTTTTAAAGTAACCGGTGATGAAGTTTCCTTTGATCTGGTCATACAGGTCTTCGCTCACTTCTTTTACAATCAGGCTATTCTGTGTCAGGTAAATTTTATCAGCAGTTTGATTTTTCGTATATAGGTGAATGGTATCTCCGCTCAGCTGCGTGCTGTTGGCCCACAATACCGGGTTGCGGTAGAAGCGGAAGATCGAATCCTTTGTAGAATAATATACGCTGTCTGCCACACCTTGTAAAGAATCAGAGTAGATCCTTACATTGTGCCAGGCCATGATGTACCTGATTTCTGTAGTATCTTTCACCTTGCTGGTATCCGGTTTATTCTGCAATGCATCCGGACCTGCCTTTACCAGGCTATCCCTTACTTCTTTTGACAGTGCAGGATTCACTGCTGCCAGCGTAGCAGTATCTGATACATTCATCAGACTATCACGTTCACGTTCAGCCAGACCATTGGCTTTTTGCAGGCGTTCCTGGAACTTCTTACCGGTAGTATCGCTTTTTAAATCCAGGAAAGGAGGATTGCCATTCGCCTGAGTTGGTGTCGGCGGCACTTGTTGTGCTATTGCTTTAGCAGCTACACTATCCACTTTCGCTACCGACTGTATACTATCTGACAATGCTTTCGCTGTGCTGTCAGGCAATGCCCTGGCTATACTATCTGCCTTAGCCAGATCAGGCATTCCTTTCTCCGCCACCTTTTCATGAACAATAGCAATTGTGTCCTTCAGCGGCTTCCGTACATTGATACTATCCTTGCCCAGGATGGCGGAATACAAAGTATCTGCTGAAAGGTAAAGTGTATCCGTTTTTCCTTCCAGGATCATGAGAGGATGTTGTGTAGCCAGGATGGTTTTCTTTGCCTGGTTCACGGTACCGTAGTTGGAAAGGAGACTCATATGCTGCGCGGTATCTCTATACACCATGTTTCCGTAGGCATAAGCCATCCCGGTTTTCTTGTCCATAATGATCCTGTCCGCAGTGACGGTGGTCGCACTGTCTTCAATAGTAGGGCGGCTGTCGAAGTTACCTTCGCCGCTTTCCGTATTGTATTCTCCCGATGTGGTGTACATAATGGTCTTGCCATCATTGATCGTAGTAGGAGCTACGATAGTAGCCACTTTGGAGATAGTATTATATAAGAGCGTATCGGTAGTCAGGGTATACTCCGGATCTACGAGGAGTACATTCTTTTTGAAATAAACGTCTTTTGTATCGGCATAGTAAAAAGCTTCCTGGCTGGTAAGCACACTGGAGCCGTTTACGAGTTTACCACCTTTGGTATAGGTACCAATACGGGCATTCATGTCATATTGCAGCTCCGGTCCGGATATGGTGACCTTACCATCCGTAAGGCGGGCATTGTCACGCATCGTAGCCAGTCTGGTCTCTCCTTCATAATGGAGGTAATCTCCATAGATATGAATACTGTCTGCCTGGTTAATATGAATATGACCATAGGCATCCAGTACATTGGTCGCCTTATCAATAAATGTACTATCACAAAAGAACAATGTATTTCCCTGGCGGAAAATAACATGATCTATAAATCGGTTCAGCGAAACCCCATTCTTCGTGATTACATTCAATGTTTCAGCGTCTATGATGTGGATCACTTTCCCGGTATCAGTCTTTTGCCGAAGGGTATCCTGTGCTTTGGCAGAGAATATACTACCAAGGCAGATCCCGGCAAGGATAAGCCCGACTTTAGCTAAATGCTGCATGTTTAAAATCATTGTGCCGTAGCAGTATCTGATGGTATGGGCTGAGGTTTGGATTTCTTACCGAACAAAGAAAAGTGTACATACCTTTTTGGATTTACGCGAAGGTCTTCCAACAATTTATTCAGGCTATTCAATGAATTCTGCAGGTTCACATACACCTTCTTATCGTTCAGCAACATACCTGCAGTACCATCGGTACTATTCAGTTTTGCAATTGTTTCGTTCAGGCGTGTCGCCATTTGCTGCAGTTCCTGCAGTGTCTTATCCAGTTGACCGTTAGACAGGGCCGCAGTTGTTTTTTCTGCATTGGCCAGAATAGCGGTGATCTTGTCATTGTTTGCTTTCAGGTTGGCAGTGAGTGACTGCAGGTTATCGAAAGTGGCAGACACATTACCATGTTTAGGATCCAGCATGCCGTTCAGGGATGCGGAAGTCCGGGTAAAGTTACCCATAGTGGCATTCAGGTGAGCAATGGCTTCCCTGAGGTTACCTTTGGTGGTGGTGTCAAAGATGGAGTTCACAGTCATCAGCACGGAATCTACGGATCCCAGCGTTCCTTCCAGCTTCTGTACCAATGGGTTAAGCTGTTCTTTCAGGGCATCGGTCACGGAACCATCTACGGCAGCATACACAGTATCGCCATCATTCAGGTAATCGTTCGCGTTACCGAAATCAATCTGTACAGTCTTGGTACCCAACAGGTCACCAGTGATGCGGGCAACAGAATTACGCGGAATATCAATTCTCTTCTTGATAATCAGCGTTACCAGGATGCGACCTGCGTTTTTATCCATCACGTCCAGGTTGGCCACATTACCTACTACGAGGCCGTTTACCTGTACGGCACTGGAAGGTTGGAGGCCATTTACCTGTGTATATACGGCATAAATAGTCTTGCTATGCGAAAAAAGGCTTTTACCTTTTAACAAATTAAAACCTAAAATCAGCATTGCGATGGCTACTGCCGCCAGGATGCCAACCTTAGTTTCGTTCGATACTTTAAGCATGTGAATACGTTATACGTTCTTGCAAAAATAATCAAAAAAGGATGCGGGCAATCAATTCCTGATTTTCAATTGCAAATACCACACCTGTTTTAACTAATATTTAAAAACGTAAATATAATGTGAAGTATTGGAAATGATCAGTTTGGGAAAAAAGTCGGGGAAAGGTACGCGGGGTTAAAAACGCTAAAGAGGGGAGGGGGAGTTAACGCTGAGCGAGGCTGTTTTGCTCGGGGTCCATTATAAAGGCGTTCCAGAAACCGGCTTTTTTAGCCCTGGAGAGCGCAGACCTTGCTTCACTGAGGCTGGAGAAAGTGCCCCATACATATTTATTGAGCGTCTTATTATTAATAGCCACAGATTGTTTCTTAATATAACCATTCAGTTTGTTGAAGATGGGGGCCGAACGGGCATACTTCTTATCTGTAACCAGGAGCTGGATATTATATTTATAATCAGTTCCGCTGCTAACCGACTTGGTTTTAGCCAGCTGTACGGGAGGCGTTGATTTTGAACTACCTACAGACGCATCTTTATTGATCACGAAGGCCTGGCGAAAGCCAAGCTGCTTTGCTTTTTGCAACGCAGCTTTGGCTTCAGCTTCAGTCCGGAAATTCTCCCAGATGTATTTATTTAATTTCTTACTGTCCTTTACATACGAATACTTCCTGATGGTACCGTGCATACCATTAAAGATGGTAGCACCCCTACCATAGGTCTTTTCAGTTACCAGCAACTGTACATCAAAAGATTGTTTGCCTGGTTGAACCGAGGTATTACCTGCTACAGACTGTTTGTACACCGATTTGGTTTTGGTGGTGGCAGCATTGTTTTGCAGGGTAGACTGCTCGCCACCTGAACGGCCACCATCATAGCGGTTCAGTTCCTCTTTGTACTTTTTGATCGCTTTAAAGATACAAAGGGCCATTTCCTGCTGACCATCTTCTGAGTTCAGGTACTTCTCTTCCTGTGGGTTGGATATGAAACCAAGTTCCACCAATACACTCGGCATAGCGGTAGCCTGGAGTACCCAGATCCCTTTTTCATCACGCTGACGGGCACCACGGCTGATGCGGCCTACCTCTGTAAACTGATCCTCGATCAGGGAAGAGAGGCGGAGACTCTGGTCAAAATAAGCATTTCGCAGGGTGTTCAGCAAAATGAAGGTTTCAGGATCGGACATATCCAGTACGGAACCAGCGCCTTCAGATTCAGCATCCAGCATGATTACGGAGCTTTCACGCAGCGATTCTGTCTTCGCATTGTTCTTTCCGGTAGCCCATACATAGGTCTCAGTACCTTCTGCAGTGCTGGGAGAGGTAGAATAAATAGGTCTCTTTGTGGCCACTTTTTTCTTTCCTTTCTTCACCATGACCGTTTTGTAGCCTGTTACTTTATGAGTAGGTCCTGCAGAATTACAGTGAATAGAAATAAAAAGGTCTCCCTTTTCCCTGTTGGCAATATTGGCTCTCTCATTAAGGTCTGCCTTCAGCGAGCCAGCCAGTGCCGCGGGTGTCTTCCTTGTATACACCACACGTACATCTTTCATATTGGCTTCGATCAGCTTGCCCAGTTTAAGGGCTACATCCAGCGTTACCTGCTCCTCCGTGGAAAAACTTCCTTTCGCTCCGGGCGTAGTCGCACTATGCCCCGGATCGATAATGATAGTTCTTAAGGGCGGATTTTGTTTTTTGCCTGCTGGTTCAGGTTTGTTCCTGGCGTAAAGAAATAAACTTCCAAAAAATGTTGCACAACATAAAAAAATCCAAAATCGGTTCCAGCGCATGACTCAGTTTTTATTTTAATTTAATGGGCGTTAGTCATAATAAAGAAATAATTGCGAATTACAATCGAAATTTTTCCAACGGGGCCGGGGTCCACACTGAAAATTTGTATTGTCCGGTTCCTCCCACAGTCAGTTGTTTACAGGGAGTTCTTGGTTTTTCTTAAGTAATTCATCGTTTAAAATCCATCTTTCGTCGTAATATAAGGTGTTAAATAATATCAAGCAGCACTCTTTTTCATTTTACAATTGACAATAATTTGTACAAAAACTTGTAGGTTTGTGCCCACTTAACACATGCACCCGAGTTACAAAAATAATTATAAAAAGTTTTTGAGACAGATATACCTGGTATTTGCAGGAATATTAATTGCCGTTCCTGTAATATTTACCAGTTTAGCCTCGCCGAGGTCCAGCTTCGCTGTGTCCTATAATATTTTCGCAGATACCGTGCCGAAAGGACCGGATACAACGACTCCTGCTTTAAAAACGCCGGAACCTGCAAAAAATGATACAGAGGCCCCGGCCCGGATAGATACATTAGGCATGACTACCGACTCCACAGGGGTGGATAGCCTGCATGGACCCAAGCTCTCCAAGGATAGCCTGGATGCTCCTGTCGCCTACAAAGCAAAGGATTCTATCATCCTGGTAATCCCTGATAAGAAGTTTTATATGTATGGTACTGCAAATACCAGGTATAAAACCATGGAGATTACGGCCGAACGTATGACATACCTGCAATCTACAGGTATCATGGAAGCCACTACCGCCCTGGATACTGCCGGAAAGCCCTTTGGCCGCCCGCACTTCAAAGACGGTGGACAGGAGTTCGACTCCGATACCCTGCGCTTTGCCATGGAAACCAAAAAAGCAAAGATTTATAATACCAAATCCCAGTACGGCGAAGGCTATGTGCATAGCGAACAGACCAAACGCCTGCCGGATAACAGTATCTTTGGTTTCAAAAACGGTTATACTACCTGTAACCTGGATACGCCACACTTCCAGTTCAGAGCCCGCAAGATCAAGGTAATTCCTGACAAGCTGGTTATTTCCGGTCCTGCGAACCTGGAGATCGAAGGTATCCCCACCCCATTATTCATTCCTTTTGCCATCTTCCCGATCACCCAGGGGCAGCGCTCCGGTATCCTGGTTCCAGGCTATGTGGTGAACGCCCAGAAAGGGATGGGTCTGGAAAATGGGGGTTACTATTTAGGCCTGGGAGAGCACTTTGATCTTACCATGCGGGGAGACATCTACTCTTATGGTAGCTGGTCTCTCACTGCCAGTCCTACCTACAGGAAACGCTACCATTACAATGGTGGTATGACCCTGAGCTTTGCCAATACCCGCTTCGGCGACCCTTCTGTAAAATCTGAGTTTAGCCGCTCTCGTGACTTCAGGGTGACCTGGAACCACAGTATGGACAGCAAGGCCAGGCCCGGTGTTAACTTTGGTGCCAACGTGACCTTCGGTACAGCCAGTTATAATACCTACAACGTATACGATTATGCGACCCGCGTAAACAATACCACCAGTTCCTCCATCAGCTTTTCGAAGACCTGGCAGGGCAAGCCGTTCAACTTTACATCCGGCCTGACACACTCTCAGAACCTGACTACCCGCGATGTGCAGATCTCTTTCCCGAATGCAACATTCTCCATGAATACGCAGTATCCGTTCCAGCCAAAGGAACTGGTGGGTAAGTCGAAATGGTATCACAAACTGGGTATTGGCTATACTGCAACTTTGGCTAACAGTGTGAGTTTCAAGGATTCCGTGTTTGGTAAAGCCAAAATGTGGGATGCCTTGCAGTCTGGTATGAAACAAAATATTCCGATCTCCTTTACCATCCCTGTGTTTAAAAACTTTACCCTGTCTCCGGGTATCAGTTATGCAGAATATTGGTATACCAAGAAGACGGAACGCAGGTGGAATCCCAATAAGCGTGTTAGTGTAGACTCACTGGGAGGTCTGGATACCATTTATACCCAGGGCTTCTTTGCCGCGCGCCAGGCAAGTGCAAGTATCTCCCTGTCAACAGCAGTATATGGTATGTATTTGTTCCCGAAAGGGTCTAAGATAAAGGCGATCCGCCACGTAATGCGTCCTACGCTGAGTATCAGTGCACAACCTGATCTGGCCAGTAATGCTTATTACAATCTTTTTTATAATAGAGACAGTGCTTCCCAGCGTGCCTCTTTCTTTACCAGTTCCTCGGTCGGGGTGCCTTCGGAGGGAAGGGCAGGGTCCATTTCCTTTGGATTGGATAACAACCTGGAAATGAAGGTGTTCTCGAAAAAGGATACCTCCGCGAATAAGGAGAAAAAGGTCAAGATCCTGGATGGTTTTGGTTTCAATGGCTCCTATAACTTCCTGGCGGACAGCTTCAAATTGTCTACTTTCAGTCTCTATGCCCGTACAAACCTCTTTGATAAGATCAACATCACAGCCAGTGGTAATATAGACCCTTATGTATATAACAGGGGTAAAAAGATAGATAAGTATGTATGGAACACAGGCAAGTTTAGCCCGGGCCGTTTGTCAAATGCCACGATTGCCCTGAGTACTTCCCTGACCTCGCCGGATAAAAAGGCCAAGGCCAAGCAGGACCAGCTGGATAATATAGAGAATGCAGAAAGCACAGATGCGGCATTCCAGGCGCAACAGCGACAATTGCAGGCGGTGAAAAGGAATCCGGGTGAATATGTGGACTTTGATATTCCCTGGAAGCTGGATTTGAGTTATAGCTTAACTTATAGCAATACAATCTCAGCAGATTCGGGCGGTGTGGTCAAGACATTTACCCAGTATCTGACATTTAGCGGGGATTTCAGTCTGACACCAAAATGGAAATTGGGTATCAACAGTGGTTATGACTTTATCAATAACCAGCTGGGGTATACAAATATGTATATCTCCCGTGACCTGCACTGTTGGCAGATGTCGATTAACCTGATTCCGATAGGTACTTACAGGCAATTTAGTATAACGATCAGTCCGAAGGCGGGTATATTGAGAGACCTTCGAATCAATCGATCACGAACGTTCTACGATCTATAGCGAATATAAAATATAATATAAAGGCCGGCCTGTTAAGGGCCGGCTTTTATATTATCAAGACTTTTGAACGCATTTATAACTTGTAAGTTTTTAAGATTTTTCTTCCTCCTGGTAACGATCCCACATGATCTTAAACACTTTTGCCTTCAACTCCTCCACATCCTCAATATCATATCCAATCGTAGACACCGGCGGCAGAAACTCCATTTTTACCGCATGTGGCCAGGCAAAAAACGGTTTATCGTTAGGAAGAATTTTCCTGGTTCCCCATATCACCGTTGGTAAAATAGGTTGCTGGGTATCAATAGCAAGCGAAAAGGCACCGTCATAAAATTCCTTCAGGGGCTGGCCGGTTTTATTGCGTGTGCCTTCAGGATATAGCAGCATATGGATACCATTTTTCAGCACCTCCTTCATTTCCACAAAACTCTGTTTACGGCTGGCGGGGTCTTTACGGTCCACCAGCACGCTTCCGATCTTGTACATGATACCGAAGATGGGGGTTTTCACCATTTCTTTTTTAGCAAGGCTTTTATGCGTACCAGGTATGCCGGCGTAGGTAGCGGGAATATCTATGAAGGAGTTGTGATTGCACACGATGATATAAGCCTGTCCGGGGCCGAAATTTTCGCGGCCTATGGTGCGGACAGGACAACCTATCAATGGCATCATAAGACGGCACCAGAGGCGGCCTAATTTGACAAATTTGCGTAAGCGGATGCGCAGGGAGTAGAAAGAAACCAACCACATTGGGAGCAGGAAGATCAGCATAAATATGATGAAGATGATCAGTACATATAAAGCATAGATTCTGCCGACCAGATTTTTGAGCCAGTTCATAGAATATATTTTGTCCCGGTTTAGAGTATAAATATAATTTTTTTCACACATGCAATTTTCAAAATTTTCTGATAGCCCGGGAGTATGTGTGCATCACACGCATTGGACTCACTGTTTTAACTTACCCCTATAGGTACCAGGTACGTGTAAGTATAAACGTTATTCATTTAAGTGATGGCAGTTTTTATTTGGGGTATTACACATTCACCCTGGATAGTGAATATTATCTCTCTCTAAATTTTCTTTACATGAAACAGTAGGTTAACGCCAGGGAATATCATCTGCCATGGCTCTCTTGCGAAAAAAGAACCACGGCAGATAATTTTATATTGAAAAAGTAAAGCTAAAAATTACAGTCGCCAATCCACCGGTTCAATACCAGCCTTCACCAGCAGTTCATTGGACTTTGAAAAATGGCGGCAGCCAAAGAACCCTTTATCAGCACTAAAAGGAGAGGGGTGAGCGGCTTTCAGGATATGGTGTTTCGTCGCGTCAATCAGCACTTGTTTATCCTGCGCAAATCTTCCCCAAAGGATAAAAACAACGTCTTTTTTAAGCTCAGACACCTTTCTGATTACTGCATCAGTAAAGTTTTCCCATCCGGCTTTAGAATGCGAAGCTGGTTCATTGGCACGTACGGTAAGGAAGGCATTGAGAAGAAGCACGCCATGATCCGCCCATTTGGTGAGGTTCCCACTTTGCGGAATTGGCAGGCCGAGGTCGGCATGAAGTTCTTTAAAAATGTTTACAAGAGAAGGAGGAGGTTTTACGCCATCCTGTACTGAAAAGCATAAACCATGTGCCTGTCCTGGGCCATGATAAGGGTCCTGACCTAATAATACTACTTTCACTTTATCGAACGGAGTTTTGTCGAACGCATTGAAAATCAGGTTGCCGGGAGGGTAAATGGTGCGGTTTAAAGCCTTCTCCTGCTTGAGATGGAGAGCGATTTGTTCAAAATAAGATTTCTGGAATTCATCTTTTAAAACGTCTTTCCAACTTGCTTCAATTTTAACGTCCATACTTTTTTTTAATTTTGAATGGCAAAAATTTGTTTTATAAAAGGAATTTTCACTAGATTTGCACTCCCAAATGAAACGGTAAATATACGGTAAATTTGGAAAACGGATCGGTAGCTCAGCTGGATAGAGCAGCTGCCTTCTAAGCAGCAGGTCATTGGTTCGAATCCAATCCGGTTCACAAGTGAAAGCCTTATCCAGTAAGGCTTTCTTTTTCTCCCACTCTCATTAGTCTTGTAACTTTTTATAAACAGTTAGCGATTTCGTTAGCACTGAAAAGTAGATCAAGATGAACCTCCTACCAAATGGATGTCGTTACAGCGACTTAAATGTATTCCCTGAAAACTGGAATATTACTCGTGCTTCGTTAAAAAAATTGGCGTATCGAATATAGATTCTAGGATCCAACTGTTGCTGAAAGGTGGCTTAACGGCTATTTCAAAATAATAAAAGGCGGTATTAAGAGAATAACGGATCTACCAGGGAGACAACAGCTAGTAAAAGAGCTATTCCACCTGGAATTGCATTTAGTAAGCACGAAACCAGTCCCTGACTTTCCATCTATACCGTGTTTCACCCTGGTTGTATTTTAAAGCGGTTATTGAAATAACTTCAGGAAACACGTGCTTCTTATAGTCATTATCCTTTAATACCTCCCAGGTAATAAGTAATTGCTTCTTTCCCTTCCAGGCTGAATTCGCTTTGATCCCGAAAAATTATTCCCTGGAGCATTTTCGCCCAAAGGGGCTTTTACAGCCAGGAAAAACGGTTTCCCTTATTAGGGATCAAAGCAGCAGATAATACCAGCGGTGCATTCGCTACACTATTCACATAGGTCTCCGCTTCAAAGTCAATCTCCGCCCTGGCCACAGCCACTTTATAACGTGTCGCCCCCACTTGCACCGCAATGGATATTATTTGGAATAAAGGCCGGCACCATTCAAGGTGGAGTTACCTGCATCACGATCAATATTCGTCACAGGTCGGATTTGATATAGTACCAGGCAGCAATGATCGCAACAATATAGAATGAAACTGTTCCAAGAAATGCAAAATATAATACTCAAAGTCATAAGTACCATAATTGTTTCCATCTTACTCGGTGTTTTTATTCCTGGAATTGTGATGCACTATAATCATTCTTTTTCGGAAGAAGATGTTGTATCAAAGTTAAAACCAAATAATAAGAAGCAATATGAGCTCTACAAGCAAGTCAATTACCAGATAGCCAATCGGCGTGACTCTTTATTGTCAAATCTTAAAGATTCTGCAATATTAGAAAATCATGCCTGCTTGGATAGTATCATTACTGAAATTTCAAATTTAGATGAACTACACAACAAAATACATTCACCCATTATAATAGCACCTTTCTATCCTAGGAACAAGGTGCTTATCCTGTTTCCCCTGGCATATTTAGGTTCAATGCTTCTGCTGCTTTTCCCTTTGAATTTCAGATTTAAGTTAAAAAGAAGCATGTATGTTCTTATACTTTTTCTTTTAATATTAATGGCCCGATGGCCAACATGGATGAGGAATACGTCACTTGGTAATATTGATCGCCATGTCTTTTCTGTAAATAATTACGATATAAGCAGATTGGGTTTTTTTGTGCAGGAAGTACAGGTACTAATTTATCTGGTCATACTTACTTACATCGTTTGTAAATGGTTCTCATATACGAATCACTTAATAGCTAGATTCAAATCCAGATACATTCTGTCAGAATCTTATATCATGTCAGTGTATGATCAGCTACGAAAACGTTATATGGAGTGGCAGCTTGCATCTTTCTTTTTGGCATTGGCATTTGGTTATTATACTTATTATTTTTGGTCAACTATAAGTGAAAGCCATGATTATAGATATCTGCCACAAGCAATAATGACCCATATATTGTGGGGATTATTATGGTTAATTATCTCATTTCCGCTTATCATTTCGAAGCATTATCAACTCAGATTACGTACTAATTATTTGCAAAGGGCTGCTGGTAATAGTCTAACTCCGGAACAAACAATAAGAATAAAAGAAATACTATCTATTGACCCAATATCATCACAAAATCAGGTAATAAGCACGTTAATAGGAGGGATCACATTTCTGTTTCCACTAATAAAGTCCTTTTTCTAAATTTTATGGGGTTCCTTGTCGTCATGAAAAATACAGACAATGTAGCCCTACAAATGCTCATGCGGAGATTATTCTATCATTAATCCGCAAACCATGCGGAGAATAATAAAAACAATCTCCGCAAACCATGCGGAGATTAGCCCGCTTTTTGCTACTTTGAATAAAAAGCACTCCATAATGAACCTGAGATACATACACCAATTAAAAGGTTGGCCTCACTTCCAATGGGATGCAGGAGCATTTGCTGATCTACTGGCTGGCGTAAGATATCGACAAGGAAGATTATTAGGCAGTATGGAAGGCCTGGGATGCAATCTACAGGATGAGGCTACATTGCAAACCATAACAATAGATGTATTAAAATCCAGTGAAATAGAAGGAGAGTACCTTAATCGTGATCAGATACGCTCATCAATCGCCCGTCGATTAGGAATTGAAGTGGCGGGACTTATTCCCTCAGACCGAAATGTGGAAGGGATAGTTGAAATGATGATTGATGCCACTCAGCACTATGACAGACCATTAACAACTGACCGCTTATTTGGTTGGCAGGCTTCCATGTTCCCTACCGGTTACAATGGTATGTATAAGGTAGTTGTAGGTGCCTGGCGCAAAAATGCAAAGGATGCCTGGGTATTTATTAAATAATGATCTGGTTTCTGGAAATAAATAGGAGTAGGTTGTTTCATTGAACAAACAAAACACCAGCTCTAATAAGACCTTGCCATATCAATAATACTATGCTTTTGATCATTATTTATGAGTTTTCACTAAACACATCTATTGCTCGCATTTCTTCAAAAAATAAGTGTTATTCCCATGAACCCCTGAAAACAATTTCCTTTAAGGCAAATATTAAGACAAATAAAAGTAATTAATATCTTTATCGTAAATGAAATTAAATGGCAAAGTTTTTTGATGCAATTAATGACCACCATACTAAGTTCATTAGTCAGCAAAAGATGTTTTTTGTGGCTACGGCCCCCCTTAGCGGCGAGGGACATGTAAACCTGTCTCCCAAAGGACTTGATAGTTTCAGAGTATTGTCGGATAAGAGAGTCGCTTATATGGATATTGTTGGTAGCGGTAATGAGACATCTGCACATATTCTTGAGAATGGACGCATCACTTTTATGTTTTGTGCTTTTGAAGGTGCGCCTAATATTTTGCGGCTATACGGGAAGGGGTATACAGTATTACCTGGTGATAAAGAGTGGGATGAGCTATCTGCCTGTTTTATTTTACCTTTAGGTGTTCGCCAGATTATTGTTGCTGATATTTATGAGGTTTCAACTTCCTGTGGTTTTGGTGTACCTTTTTATGATTATGTAGGAGAGCGGGAGCAAGCAAAGAAGTGGGCGGAGAATAAGGGTGTGGAAGGATTGGAGCTGTATAAGCAGGAGAAGAATTTAAGTAGTCTGGATGGTTTGCCAACTGCGTTGGCAGTGGGAACGAAAGGGGAAGATTAATTTCATGATAACGAAATATAGTATCATGGTTTTCGTTTTGTTGTAACCCCGCCACAGTTTGCCAACGCACTTATCTGGTCCAATAAGTCATACCCCTAAAAATTCATAACCCTGCAGTTTGATTGAATCGCGGTTTATCTCCGGATTAACACTAGCTGCAAGCTAATTTTCTCGCCAACGACAAGTCCCGTAACTTGGTGCCCAGTGCACAAATTCGATCCATGCATTTGCCAGATTTTGGTCTTGCCCTAAAAAGAATATTTCATTGTTACCTATTGCAAAAACTTTTCAGCCCACTTCTCAATTTCCACAATAACCGGTTTTAACGCCTGCCCTTTTTCAGTCAGCGAGTATTCAACAGTAGGAGGCACAGTTGCATAAGCCTTTCGAATCACCAACCCTTCAGCCTCCATTTCTTTTAGCTCCTTTACAAGCATCCGCGTATTAATACTGGATACATTTCGTTCCAACTCTTTAAAACGCATAGTGCCGTTCATAAGTGCCCTAATAATAGGAAAAGACCACCGCCCTTTAATAATACCCATCGCTTTTCCCACATGACAGGGCTCAGTTAAAAAAATCTTTTCTTTTTTTTCTCTGGAAAGTGCTTGATTCTCCATAAAGCTTTACTTTTTGTTCCTAGTGGACATTATGTTAACTACTTCCAAAAGTAAAGTAATGTATGCAGCTTTGCAAGTAAAATAAAACATCGCATCATGAAACTTTCCTTAGTAGACCTTTCCACAACACCTTACCAGGGAGATAGAAAACAGGCGTTAAAAGATACCATAGAGACAGCAAAGGTAATTGAGGAGCTGGGTTTTCAACGGATATGGCTTGCAGAGCATCATAGTCATAAACTTGTTGCCGGAAGATCTCCTGAAGTCTTAATTGCAGCTGTTGCTGAAAATACACGACACATACATGTGGGCGCTGGCGGCGTTTTGCTGAATCACTACAGTCCATTTAAAGTCGCGGAAACCTTCGCCACCTTATCCGAATTGTATAGCGGGCGGATAGATCTGGGTATTGGCAGGGCAACCACAGGAAAACAGACCGATCTTGCATTACAACGAAACCGTTCTGTATTTCAATATCCGGACGATTCAATGGATCAGCTAACAGAGCTACTGTGCTGGCTTAGCAACGGATTCCCTTCAGATCATCCTTTTAACCAGGTCAAAGTGTACAATGATGGAGCACTTCCAAATGTGTATTTACTGGGCTCAAGTGGCTGGAGCGCAGAAGCTGCTGCACGAATGGGCCTGGCTTATTCCTTCGCAGGTTTTTTCAACCCGCAGGGTGCTTTTAGTATTACCCAACAGTATATGCAGCATTTCAGGTCTACGGATAAAAGCTATGGACACAAAGAACCAAAATTAATCCTGGGATTGGCTGTTTTTGCGCAGGAAACAGACCACTTAGCAATTGAGTTTTCTGCACCCATGCAGTATTTCTATAAGCAGGCCAGGACGAAAGGAATATTAGGCGATACCTTGCTTTCCGAAAAGGATGCGATAAAAGCACTGGAAGGTTCAACCCTTATGGAACGCTTGGTTAACCCGGTAGATCTTCCTCAGTTCATTGTAGGAAAGGCTGAAACAGTTGCGCAGGAATTAAAAATAATAAAATCCGCATTTGGCGCAGAGGAGATCATGATCAGGATGATGACATCTGATCATACAAGTAAACTAAAAAGCCTTGAACTATTAACGAAATGTTTTCAGGACTAATTGAATAGGTCCCAAACTATTCCCGCTAGCGACAGGAGATCATCTAAACATTAAAAGTTATCAATGCCTACTTACAAAATTTAGTATGGAAACAGGTTTCAGAAAATGGATAATTGTTATCACTATCATCGTCTCAACCATCATCGAACTGATAGACACTACTATAGTAAATGTATCTCTCAATACAATGAGCGGAAATCTTGGCGCATCCCTGGAAGACACTGCCTGGGTGATCACTTCCTATGCCATCGCCAATGTTATAATCATACCGATGACAAGTTTTCTGGCACAAACGATCGGAAGAAAACAGTATTACATAGGTTCAATCATCTTATTCACTGTTACGTCAGCATTGTGTGGAATGTCTACCAATCTGTGGTCGCTGGTTGTCTTTCGTTTTTTGCAGGGCATAGGTGGTGGCGCGTTATTATCCACATCTCAGGCTATTTTGTATGATACATTTGCGCCGACAGAGCGAGCGCTGGCAAGCGGTATCTTCAGCCTGGGAATTATAATCGGACCTTCCATCGGGCCTGTTTTAGGGGGGTATATAGTCGATAATTTTTCCTGGCAGTATATTTTTTATGTGAATATCCCGATTGGTGTTATGGCAGCGATATTGTCCTTTATGTATTTAAAACCTTCTCAGCCTTCAAGGGAAGGGAAAAAAATCGATTGGTTAGGAGTTGTTTTACTAGCCATTGGAGTAGGTGCGTTGCAGGTAGTACTGGAAAGGGGTGAAACAGAAGATTGGTTTTCTGCAAACTACATCATTGTACTGAGTGTTGTTGCCTTTTTATGTATTTACATATTTATCTGGTGGGAACTTACTGTAAAGCATCCGGTCATTGATCTGCGGGTATTAAAAAGCCCTACGCTGGCTCTCTCAGCAATTATGACTTTTATTTTGGGATTTGGACTTTTTGGAAACGTCTTTGTATTTCCACTCTTTGCACAAAGGCTTATAGGTTATTCTGCCTTTCAGACTGGGTTAATGTTGTTACCTGGCACTTTACTGGCAGCATGTTTTTCCCCGTTTCTTGGCAGGATGATGCAATCTGGCGTGCGTCCACAATACTTAGTTATTAGTGGTTTTTTGTCTTCGGCTATTTTTGGATTCCTTCTCTCACAATCAAACCTGGAAGTGGGCAGTGATTATTTCTTCATGCCACTTATCTTTCGTGGAATAGGTGCTTCCTTGTTGATTGTACCGCTTACAGTGTTGGCGATATCAGAATTAAAGCCAGCAGATATACCCCAGGGTGCTGCACTGAATAATATGATGCGGCAGTTGGGTGGATCATTCGGTATTGCATTGATCAACACTTATATCACTCACCGTGCTGCGACACATCGGAATGATCTTGTGTCGCATATTACGGTTGGAGATTATTTCACAACACAACGATTAAGTGCGTTGACACACAACTTCATCGCTCATGGGGCAGGTTATTATGATGCGACAAAGCAGGCACTGGCAGCATTGGAGGGCACCATGATAAGGCAAACTTATCTATTGAGTTATACGGATGCATTTGCACTGATTGCTTTGATGAATGCTTGTTGTGTTACATTGGTTATTATTACGATAAAAAAAAAGAGAAAAGCATTACAAAAAAGTAGTGTAACGGTGGCAGACCATTAAAAAAGCCGGTACTTATACCGGCTTCCCATCAACTAATCTTAACCGCCCCATTCAATCTATCCGCTACATTATCCCAGTTAATAATATTAAAAAGCGTATCGACAAAATCCTGCCGCTTATTTTTGTATTTCAGGTAATAGGCATGCTCCCACACATCAATTACCAACAGTGGCACCGCTCCCCATTGCTGCAGCTTTTCATGGTTTTCACACTGAATTACAGATAAGCCCTTGGTATAAGGTTGGTAAGCCAATACCCCCCATCCGTTGCCATCTATATTTTTAGCAGTGGCGGCGATATAACCTTTTAACCGCTCATAGCTGCCAAAGCTTGTTTCTATTTGTTTCAATAACTGGCCACCCGGTTCTGTCTTTTTGTTGCTGAGGTTTGTCCAAAAGATAGTGTGCAACAAGTGACTACCGAAATGATAAGACAGTTTTTTCGTCCAGAAATCCACCGTTTCCAGGTTATTGTCAGCAATCGCCTTTTCAATCATCAGCATATCCTTATTGGCTCCTTTCACAGCACCACCATGGTGAAAATCATGGTGCAGATGCAGCGTCTCTGTGTCCATGTAAGGCTCCAGAAAGGTTTTACTATATGGAAGCGGGTTTAGTATAAACTGGCCCCTGGAATCCACCAGCTTATCCGGTACTACATCTGCCATCGTCGCGGAGGCAAACACATTTCCCGTCTGTAATAAACTGGCTCCGCCTGCTATTACAGTACCTTTAAGAAATTGTTTTCTGTTCATCGTAAAAGTTTGTATTGATTACATAACCGATTCAATAATAAGCCTATTACAGCCGCCACAAGTATCAGTAGCGGTTCCGGGATCTTTTTATAACACCACAATACCAATAATGTTAGAATTGCTATACACACCGTAGAAATATCGGTAAGTGACCGTTTGCCCAGTACGATTACAGCGCCGGATATGGCCCCGACTGCCGCCGCCGTAACCCCGTCCACAAACGCTTTAATGCCCGGATGCTTACCGTATTTCCTGAAATAAGGTGCAGGTAGGACAGTGAAAATAAAACAAGGAAAAAAGGTCGCAAATGCAGCTACCGAAGCACCTGGAAAACCAGCTACCAGAAAACCGATAAAGCCTACCGTAATCACCACCGGGCCAGGGGTTATCATGGCAACCGCTACCGCATCCATAAATTCCTGTTCATTTAACCAGCCGTATTCTTTCACCACACCACCGTATAAAAATGGCACAATAGCCAGGCCACTACCAAATACAAAAGCACCTGCTTTGGTGAAATACAGGAATAATTGCCCAAGTGTTTTACTGGAACCAGGGATAGAAATATTCAGTAAAATCGGAAAACTGATGGCATTGGACGCACCGGAATTCCCTCTGAAAAAAAACAAAGATTTTGGCGGCGATTTTAAAAGCCAGTAAAATATCCCAGCACCCAAAAACAGCAGCACATTTTCCTCCTCCCGCCATACCGTATAGGATAACAGAAGAAGATATATGCCCCATAACAGCTTATCAGCACCTATGCTTTTACGGGTGAGCTTATAAGAGCTCATTCCAATAATTCCTATTACAGCAGCTCCCACGCCATAGAATACAGCCTGCATCTGAGGAATGCCCTGCCATTGGGTATATGCAAAACCGAGTATTACTACCATGATAAAAGACGGCAGCACGAATGCCAGGCCCGCAAGTGTTGCCCCCAGTAGCCGGTAATGTACATACCCCATATAAATGCCTAGTTGCGCAGCCAAAGGTCCAGGAGCCAGTTGCGCCAGCGCCAGCCCTTCCCGGTAATCTTCTTCGCTAATCCAGTTTTTCCTTTCTACAAGATCGCGGTGCATATAACCTGCCAGCGCCACCGGGCCACCAAAGCCCCAGGTACCCAGTTTCAGGAAGTATATTACCAGCTCCCGGAGACTATATATTGCTTTGTTGCTATTTTCCATTGTTTGCGTGTTTAAAACGATATACCAAACTGAAATCCTACACCAACGGCAGCTGGCTGGTTATTACCAAAACGTGCAGGGACAGGAAGGGCAATAAAGTAGCTGTAGTCCTTCTTTTTTAAAATGACCTTGTTTAATACAGGAGTAACACCATACCTGCCGGATGTTTCAAAAGCCAAACGGTTGGCAAGTACGAAACCGTGCCCGAGCGACACCAGTAAGCCGGGATGAAATAAGAAGTTATTCATTTTACTGGCACCATCAGCGGCCCGGATAAAAGGCACGACTTCAAATGAAAACCCGATTTTGGAGCTTTTCCAGATATTGATACCTGTAGGCAGTCCGCCAACATACGCCCCGTCGAAATTGGTATGTGTGCCTTCCTTACTAAAGGAAACTATGGGATGAATGACCCCTACATAACCAGTTATTTTAGGATATACGGCAGCAGGCGCTTGTGCATTGGCGCTACCAACAAAGACAATCGCGCATAAAACGCTAAAGAGATACTGGCAATTTCCCATGCTCATGTAACATTGCATTAGTAAAAACTTATAATGTGCAATGCTATTAAGATGTAACTGAAGGAAATAGAACAGAATTAACTTTTAGTATCCTTTTTACCTTTTTGCAACTTTTTTTTGTACCCTGACGGGGTTTCGCCTGTTTGCTGCTTAAAAAAGCGCGTAAAAGCCGCTGGTCTTGCCGAAACCCTTCAAGGCCGGCCCCGGTCCATTAACAGTTTTTGCACCGACAAACAAAGCCTTTGATAAACTGCCTAAAGGTGCAGTTGAAACATTGCTCAAACCAGAGAACAAAACCATTCACGTTGTAGCGGGTAATCTGGATAGCAAAGCACTCGCAGAAAAAATAAAAGAAGGAAACAGTAAACCAGAATTAACAACCGTACAGGGGGTAAATTGTGGGGCATGGATGCAGGGAAATAGCTGGTGTTGAATGATGAAAGGGGTGGAATGGCTACCGTGACTATAAAAGATGTTCACCAGAGTAATGGAGTGATCCACGTGATTGATCACGTATTAATGCACAAATAATAACTGTAGGTAGGAAGAAGATGGATATAAATAAGTCAGGGCCATTCAGCATTCATTATTGAAAAACCTGTTTAAATCAGAAAACAAAATAAACGGGTTTGCCTACTTGAGGCAAGCTCGTTTATTTTCAGATGCTACATAAGCAAACTTTATCCCCCGCTGTTTTTTCGCCTTGTTTCCTCTTTCTTTTTCTTCGCAAAGAAAATCCTCGCCTGCTTAAGGCCCGTAGCTATTGCCTCCCCCTCATTGCCCGTCGTTCTCAATACCTCATTAGCAATTTCCGTCGCCTTATCTCTGATCTCTTTCGGCTGATTTTTATAGGATGGTGGATAATCTCCATTATACCAGGGCATAATAACCTCCTTTTTCTTAAATACCCGTCAAATTTTTTGCCATCTATTAAACGGCCACAACAGCTTTATATGTAGGTAAAGTACCACGTTCTGCGGTATGCCCCCAATAAACAATCATTCAGCTAATCCCCTCCATAGCACTGCCTTTACAGCAAATCTCGCCAGTGGCAGGAAACTTGCATACACTAAAAGTAAATCAGCGATACGCATTATCATGTGGGCAATTACAATATCCATTACCTATATCACCCTAACTGTGCATTGAACTCCTCAATAAAACATTGAGCAAAGCGATCATCTAATTATAACAACGTATGGAAAAAATTAAAACAATAATGCTTAAGACCTTCAAATGGATAGGAATTTTCATCTTGTCTATTCTCTTCCTCATGTTCATCATCCCCATCCTTTTCCCCGGCACTATCGCCGAACAGGTGAAAATATTCGCCAATAAACGCCTGGCAGGCAAACTCGATTATAAGAAGACCCACCTTACCTTCTTCCGCCATTTTCCCTCACTTACTGTATCTGTTGATGAAGTCCTCTTGCTGGGCTCCAAACCTTTTCAACAAGACACCCTGCTCTCCGCAAAAGAAGTTGCCGCCGGTATCAACCTCAAAAACCTCATCTTCGACGGTGAAGTCAAAATAGATGAAATCTATGTGACAGACGCTTATGCAAACGTATTCGTTAATAGCAAAGGACAGGCAAACTACAACGTCTATGTCCCCACACCCTCTGATACACCAAAAGATACCACCAGTAAAGGTGCATCTATTAAACTCGACCTGATTAAATTCAGAAACTGGCATATCAGGTATGACGATCACTCCGCCAAAATCTTAGTAGATGCCAAAGGCCTTAACTACACAGGAAAAGGTGGATTAAGCGAAGATATCTTTGATCTCAACACCGATCTCAATATCGACAAGTTAGACTTCAGCCTCGACAGGATTTATTACGCCAAACAAAAATCCCTGCACGCTGACCTGATCACAAGAATCAATACCCATGCCTTGACATTCGTACTAAGAAAGAATGAATTAAGGATTAATAACCTCCCCTTGAAATTCACCGGCTTCGTAAGCATCCTCAAAGACGGGTATGATATCGATATCAAAGCCGCTTCGAAAAAGACCACCATCCGTGATATGATTTCTGTACTCCCTCCCCAGTACCTTGATTGGGCCAATGATACCAAACTGGAAGGTAACAGCGATCTCTTCTTCAGCCTGAAAGGAACATTCAGTGAACCCAGGAACAGGAAGCCGGATTTTAAAGCATTTTTGCTGGTAAAAAATGGCACCATTTCCAGCGGCAAAGCACCCGTGCCTATGACTAACCTGAATGTAGACCTCAATATCGACCTGCCCTCATTAGATTTGGAACAAATGACACTGGATCTGAAAACACTCAACTTCGATCTTGGAAAAAAAGACAAGTTCCGGGCCGTAATAAAAACCAAAGGTCTGAGCGAAATGAATGTGAACGCCAATGTGAATGGGACTGTTGACCTCCAGATCCTGGACAAGGCTTTAGGGTTAAAACAGGTTGACATGACCGGTTTGATGACTGCCAATATCCATGCAAACGGTACCTTCAGCATGGATAAAAAACTATTCCCTAAAACTGATGGATTTATTAACCTGAAAGACGGCTGGTTAAAAACAACCTATTATCCAAACCCCATAAAGAATATCAACCTGACAGCAAACATCAACAATGCAGATAGTACCTTCGCCGGCCTTGGTGTAAAAATCGCTCCTTTCCAATTTGACTTCGAAGGCAACCCGGTATTCATTACCGCCGACTTGCAGAACTTTGAAGATCTGCTTTACAAAGTAAGGGCAGAAGGTGTATTGAATGTAGGCAACATCTACCAGGTTTTTGCAAGAAAAGGGGTAGATGTAAGCGGAATAATCACAGCTGATCTATCTTTGAATGGCCGGGAAAGTTATGCCACTACCGGACAGTACGACAAACTTGACAACAGGGGCACACTCATCCTGAAGAATATAAAAGCTACCACATCATACCTGCCCAAATCATTTTTCCTGAAAGAAGGAAACTTCGAATTTGAAAATGAAAAAATGTGGTTCAGGAAGTTTTATGCCACTTACGGAAAATCTGATTTCTCCCTGGATGGCTACCTGCTCAATACCATCAACTATTTTATCGAACGCAAAGGAACCCTGCATGGCAACTTTGACTTGCATTCCAAATACATTCTGGTGGATGAATTTATGGCCTTGAAGAATGGCGATAATGAAGATAAATCACTGGAACTTGAATACGCCAAAGCCGAGAACCCTAAAAGCAGCGGTGTAGTAATCGTACCTGAAAATCTCGACGTGTCCCTGCATGCCACTGCAACAAAAGTAAACTTTAAAGGTCTGGATATCGACCAACTGAATGGTACGGCCGCTATCAAAGATGGCCAGGTTTACCTGGACAGCACCTCCTTCAATATTATTGGCAGCAGAATGGAAATAGCAGCCCGTTACCAGAACGAATCGCCCATAACTGCCAATTTTGATGTCGCTTACAAGGTGCAGGACTTCGATGTCCAGAGAGCTTACAAAGAAATCGATATGGTGCGGGAACTGGCTACTTCGGCTAAAAGTGTCAGCGGAATTGTATCCCTGGATTACAAGCTGAAAGGTGATTTTGATGAGAACATGAACCCGATTTATCCTTCCCTGGAAGGGGGAGGAGTGATCAACCTCCGGGATGTAGCCGTGAAAAATATTAAAATGCTCTCAGTAATTGGCGATAACGTGGGATCCGATGCCTTCAATAATCCCGATATGAAAGGAGTCAATATTGAAACGCATATTAAAGATAACCTGATCCACATCGATAAATTTACTTTCAAGGTATTTATTCTCAGACCCTCCATCAGCGGCACTGCAAGTATTAACGGGTTATTGAACATCATAGTAAGAATAGGACTGCCGCCTGCCGGCTTAATAGGTATTCCTGTGGCAGTAACCGGAACCAGTGAGCAGCCGAAAATCAGGTTCTTCACCAGGAAAGGCCAGGAGATTTTGCAGGCAGTATACAACAGGAAGGTAAATACAGTCGTCCGCGAAGAGAAACGTGCTACCAGGAAGTCTCAAAAAGAACAACGCAAAGAGATCAAAGAACAGAAGAAAGAAGCAGAGAAAGCACAAAAACAAGTAGACAAAGACGTTAAGAAAACATAAAAAAGGGGGCATCTATAAAAAGATGCCCCCTTTTTCTAATATACATCTATTAAAAATATGGTTTAAATAATTACTTTGGCAGCATGAAAAAGGGGACTCCCAGGTCAAACGCAATCAGGGTATATACAATAGAAGAGATCATGCTCGCTGCCGATAGCAAACATAGTAGGGAATTTAATATCTTCAACAATGAGAATCTCCGGATAGAACCAGAAATCTCCATCCCATTTCGTTTAGACCATTATACCGTCATCCTGGTCACCAGTGGTATACTCAAAATGAGATTAAATCTTGTCGAATACGACATCCCTGCCAATTCACTCTTACTCTTCGCCCCGAATGTCATCGCCGAATTCCTGAACGATTTCCGGAAATGCGCATTCACCGCTATCGACTTCACCATCACCCTCCTCACCGAAGCCGCCCTGAATAAAAAATATATGGATGGATTTGGCGTATACACCAGGCAACACATGCCCGTTCATGCACTCCTGCCCGAAGAGGTACACAACATTAAAACCATCATGGACCAGCTCTCCATTAAGAATAATTTGCCCAAAGACCACCCTTTTATTGGTGAACTGCTGATTAACCTGTTCAAAGTCCTCTTCTTCGAAATAGCCTCCGTGATCCATAAAAAATTCTCTGGCAAACAGATTCAATTGAATAGCAAAGAAGTCCTGGTCAAGAAATTCTATGCTGAACTCACCACACACTTTAAGAACAGGAGGGAGGTAGACTTCTATGCTGAAAAACTAAACGTCACTCCTAAATACCTCACTAAATGTGTAAAGGAAATCCTGGGCAAATCAACCAGTGAAGTCATTACCCAAATGGTCATAGCAGAAGCCAAAATCATGTTAAGTAACCTGTCTGACCCCATCAGTAAAATTGCCGGTGAACTGGCATTCAGCGATCAGTTCTTCTTTAGTAAATTCTTCAAAAGAGCCACAGGAATAAGCCCCAGCGAATACAGAGGCCTGTTATGGTCCTGATACCTGTGGGCGTGAAATAGACATATACTGGCGTAATATGTCTATTGGTTGCCCGCACTTCAATTTGCAACTTGCAATAGAAAATGTCATGAATACGGGACCAGATCCGGTAATGGAACCTCCATGCATTAAAATTCAAAAATCAATATTATGGCCAGAGCTAAATTAGCCAGGAAATCTACATCAGTTGATATGACTGCGATGTGCGACGTGGTGTTTCTACTCCTTAATTTCTTTATCATGACCACCACTTTCAAACCGGATGAACCTGTTGCAATCGTTACACCTTCTTCAATTAACACTGCCCTGTTACCAGATGCAGATGTAATATTAATCAGTATCGATAAAAACGGTCGGGTATTTTTTGACATGCAGGGACAACCACAACGTCAAAAGTTAATTCAGGATCTCAATGATCAGTTTAAACTGGGATTGTCAGAATCCCAGATGATTAACTTTACAATGGGAGCTTCAGTAGGAACAGATTTTCAACACCTGAAAGCCTATCTTTCCCTCAAGTCCAATGATAGAAAAGGATCCCCCATGGAAAAAGGAATTCCAACCGATTCTACTAATAATGAATTAGTGTCCTGGATTGAATACGGCCGTGCGGCGCAAACCAGCAATATTAAGCAATTGAAATATTGTATCAAGGCAGACAATGAAACGCCCTATCCGGTGGTGAAGAGAGTCCTTGAAACATTTAAACAGAAAAACATTCAGCATGTTAATCTGGTTACCAACCTGGAAGCTGCACCTGAAGGAACAGCAGCGGCACAGGAAAGGGCAGCCCTTGCCAGGCATTAGTAGAAGAGAGGTTGTATCAAAAGTAATCTGAAGGCATTGAGCATTACATAAATAAAATACTCTCCATCAGGTCCACGGATTAAATCCAGGAAATTTTACTTTTGGTACATCCTCTATTTATTTTCCGCAACTTAAGGGTGTGCCGGCAATGAGTTGCCCGCTTTAATCACCGCTTCATTTGCTTCCTTCACTCTTGCAATGTTCATCTTTTCAACCTCCCTGTCATAAGTCAGCATCCCATTCACTTCATGTTCCACATCAGTCGTCTGTGTATAAATCGCAATACTGAGCCCTTTATACCTCATCAGCTGTTCTACCTGGTCCATGAGCAATACATATCTGTCCGTCAGCGCTTCCTTTGTCGGCGCATAATCATATGCATTATTTTCCACCGGCCACATATGGCCCCGTACAAACAATCCGACACCCCCAAATTCTCCCAGGGAGGCCGCCCTCTTTTCATCGGGTACAGATGCTCCGTATGGACCGACATAAATGTGCGTATCTACAAAATCTCCATTCCCCGGATCTCCTGCAGCCTGCTGATACCCCGGATTATTATTAAAGCCGGAATTGCCATTTACCAGTCTTGAAGGATCGAGCTGCTTTACCCAGTCAGTGATTTCCCTTACATCAAATGCCCCCCAGTTTTCATTGAAAGGCACCCAGGTAATGATAGATGGAGCGTTGTACAGATCATCCATCATAGCCGTCAGTTCTTTCCTGAAAGTGCTTCTCGCATTGGCTGTATCTTCATGCTGATACCAGATCGCCGGCATATCCTGCCAGACTAACAAGCCCAGTTTATCCGCCCAATAATAAAATCGCTTCGGCTCCGTCTTCATATGCTTCCTGATTAAATTGAAGCCCGCCTTTTTTGTAAATTCAATATCAAACTTCAATGCTTCCTCTGTAGGCGCTGTCAGGATACCATCCGGCCAATATCCCTGGTCCAGCAATCCAATCTGCATCACAAACTGCTTATTCAGCAGTGGTCGTACCACTCCATCCACCTTGCCGAGTCGAATATCCCGCATACCAAAATAACTGCTGACCTCATCAGTGATCTTGCCCTTGCTGTCACTCAGTGTTATTTTCAGATCATATAGAAAAGGACTGGTGGGAGACCATAGTTTAGGATCTTTAAGGGGCACATAGATTTTCGTACCTGCGCGGCCGGTAATTTCAGACACCGCTTTTCCCCCGTCCAATGCAGTGGCCCTCACTTGCGCATTATCTGCATCTACAAATACTTCCAGCCTGCTGTTTGCCAGGTCAGGCAAGAGCCGGATGTTTCTGATATAATGCTCACTCACCGGTTCCAGCCATACACTTTGCCAGATCCCTGAAGTAAAAGTATAATCACCCCGCGGGCCATTTTTACCCGAAGGCGTTCTTCCATCATTAGGATCATGTGCAGCTACGATGATCGTATTGCTCCCTGCCTTCAACCACCTGGTGATGTTGATATGAAAGGAACTATAGCCGCCGGCGTGAGACCCGGCTTTTTCCCCGTTCACAAATACCGTAGCATCATGATCTACCGCCTCGAAGTTGGCAATCACCTGCTTACCTTTCCAGGCAAGAGGAATGTCAAATGTGCGGCGATACCACATATTGATTTCCTGCTTACGCTCAATGCCGGAAAGCACAGACTCCGGGCAATAAGGCACCAGGATTTTCTCTGCCTTGTCCCCAAAGCTTATTGGCTTAGCCGGGTTAAGGGCGCTGGCCACCTTTTCGCCACCAATGTAGTCCCATTTCCCATTTAAACACATCCAGTCCTTCCGCTCCAGCTGCGGCCGTGGATATTCAGGAAAAGGGGTCGTGGCCGACATCGCGGCTTTCGTCCATCGTGTTGGCAATTTTGCGGTCTGGGCTAATGATGTTGATAAGAAGAGACCGTGGAATATTAATAAAAGCAGGCAGTACTTTGTTCTCATTACAGCATGTTTAGGCTGGAGACAAAATACATAAAATAGCTACATATGGTACCTTGCCTGAAGCAAGTATTTTACCCGAAATGAGAATTCTGCCCCAAATAACCAGTTTTCCGCTCCCCAATCTGGGTCAAAATCCACGTTTTAAACAATAAAATTCATATATAAATAATTAAAATCAATGAGTTTGACTCGCCGGTCCTAAATTTGATGAAAAAAAAACTCAACTACTTTTACTTTAAGTTACCTTTGCATCCCAAATTTTCTGTGATAGATTTAATGTAAATGAGAAAGGAGATCAGAGCTACCATCAGCGCACTAGGAGGCTATGTACCCTCGACAATACTGACCAACCAGTTTTTATCGACAATTGTGGATACTTCCGATGAATGGATCAAACAGCGCACAGGCATAGAAGAACGACGTATTGCAAATGCAGAGGATGAGGCTACCTCAGATCTGGCAGCATCAGCTATTCGAAACTTACTCGATAACTATAAGGTTAAACCTGAAGAAATTGAAGCGGTCATCCTGGCCACCGCTACGCCCGACCATTTACTGTCTCCCGCCAGTAGCCTCGTCTGTAAAAAAAGCGGTCTTATCAATGCCT
This sequence comes from Chitinophaga silvisoli, assembly GCF_003412465.1. Classification (GTDB taxonomy): domain Bacteria; phylum Bacteroidota; class Bacteroidia; order Chitinophagales; family Chitinophagaceae; genus Chitinophaga; species Chitinophaga silvisoli. The sequence goes on along the minus strand of NZ_QTJV01000009.1, from coordinate 428,480 downwards.
TCGGTTTTGACCTCAATGGCGCCTGCAGCGGCTTTTTATTCGGCCTCACCACCGGGGCAAGCCTGATCGAAAGTGGCAGGTACAAAAAAGTCATCGTAGTCGGGGCCGACAAAATGAGCTCTATCGTTGACTATAAAGACCGTAACAGCTGCATCCTCTTTGGCGATGGCGCAGGAGCAGTTTTGCTCGAGCCAACTACTGAAGATTATGGCGTGATGGAAAGCGTGATGAAGACTGATGGAAGTGGCACAGATTCCCTGCTGGTAAAAGCCGGCGGATCCAGGTTCCCTGCTACCAACGAAACCGTACAGGAAAGAGCGCACTATATCAAACAAAATGGTGCCCTGGTGTTCAAAAATGCAGTTGAATCTATGGCCTCAGCCTCCAGCGAAGCCCTGCATCTCAATGACATGGATGTAGAAGAAATTGATTGGGTCATTCCTCACCAGGCTAATAAAAGAATTATCCAGGCTGTCAGCGAAAGACTCAATATCCCATTCGAAAAAGTTAAAATCAACATAGAAAAATACGGGAATACGACTTCCGCTACTGTGCCCCTCGTGTTGTGGGACTTTGCAGAAGATTTCCAACCCGGTCAGAATTTACTGATCACCACATTCGGTGCCGGATTTTCGTGGGGCGCTACCTGTTTGAAATGGGGACAACTCTGCGCAAAAAAGGAAAAGTTTGAATGTGCTTTGCCCGAAAGCGCACCAATGAGTATCTAAGAATAGTTTGATGTTTTAATAGTAGAAGGCAGCGGTGACGCTGCCTTTTTTTATTGCCCCAAAAAGAAAAATTTTAAAAACATACTAACTAGTATGTTTTTTATTTACTTTTGCCTTGTCAATAAAATAGCAATGCATCAGACCTTTTTATTTTTACACTCAGCAAACCGTTATCTTGTGCTCATCAGCCTTGTCTATGCAATTGTTATGGCAGTAAATGGGCTTCGCGCAGGCAAGGTTTTTTCTCCGCTGAACAATACCGTCAGGCATCTTACCGCCACCCTCGGGCACATCCAGTTAATGCTTGGCCTTTACCTCTATATAATAAGTCCTATCGTCAAATACAATGTAGTGGATGCATCCTCCCATGAGATCGTGAGTGAGCATACCTTCTTTCGCTACATACACATCATACTGATGGTAATTGCTATTGTTATTATGACAATAGGTTCCGCGAAGGCAAAGCGGATGGAGACGGACAAAAAGAAGTTTCAAACAATACTGGTATGGTTTTCAATCGCACTACTGATCATATTGATCGCTATACCATGGCCGTTTTCGCCCTTGGCTAACCGGCCTTATTTCCGATCATTCTAAAACCTAATCAAACTTATGCTACATCTTTTCAAGACACCCATTGGTCGTCTAAGGATCATCTCATTCCTGGAAGGAATCTCCCTGATCATATTGCTCTTTATCGCCGTACCATTAAAATATTGGGCAGGTCAGCCAGCTATGGTAAAAGTAATGGGACCCATTCATGGATTACTCTTTACCTTATTCGTCTTTACCACTCTCAGTGTAGGCGTAACCTACCGCTGGAAATTTTCCGAAACCTCCTGGAAGGTGTTACTCGGCTGCATTATTCCATTCGGTACCTTTTATATCGATAAGTATATCCTGGCACCTACGGCAAACAATGAAACAAGGTAAGTATATCGCTGTGGTTGTTGTGCTGATGATGATGGCCTGTAACAACGCCTCACAGGTAATCAGCAACAACATCACCTTCAAAGATAAGTTGTCGGAATATGGACTCTTTAAAACAGCATTGGTACCGGCAGCCGGAGTGACCACAATAGAGATTGCTTCCACACTGTTTACAGACTATGCTGAAAAGCAACGCCTCCTGAAAATACCTGCCGGCACAAAGATCATCCTGCAGGGTGATAGTCTGCCCGTCTTTCCCGATGGTACTATCATTGCCAAAACATTTTATTACACAAAAGACAGTAGCAGACAAATCATCGAAACCCGCCTGCTCCTGCTGCAGCACAATAAATGGAATGCAGCCACCTATCGCTGGAATGAAGATCAGCAGGATGCCAGGCTCTTGAATGAGGGGGCCACTGTGCCTGTCACTTTAGGCAAGAACAGGACAATTGCATACCGGATCCCGGCACAGGCCGACTGTGCCTCCTGCCACAGATCGGGACATGATCTCAGCCCGATAGGACCCAAAGCAGCCAACTTAAATATCATTGTAAACAGAGAGGGGATCAGGCAAAACCAGTTGAGCTATCTCATGCATAAAGACATCCTTGCACCTGCTGATGTGCGTTCCATTTCGGTCCTGCCTGACTATAACGACACTTCAGTTTCCATTACGGCCAGGGCCCGTGCTTATCTTGAGATCAATTGTGCCCATTGTCATTCTTCTACAGGGATGGCAGCTAATACCTCTTTGATGTTGGGGTATTTTACCCCCTACAACCAGACCGGGATTGAATTCAATAAGCAGAATATGATCATCAGGATGACGACAATGGGGGAGCTCCATATGCCTAAGATTGGAACTACCATTGTGCACCAGGAAGGACTCCAGCTGGTAAAGCAATATATCAGGAGCTTACAGGCAAATTGAAAAATCCGGCTGTTTTTTTTACGTACAGAAATTAAATCCGAAATTGTATAATCAATGATCAGGTTCCTGAATAGAAGGGGTTTGAAAGCCAGGAGCCGGTCGATTTATATTTCAGGGTAAAACAAACAGATCCAGATGAAAAAGGCAGCGGCAACGCGGATGAATATTCTAGAGAAAGCATTTGAGCTGATCTATGTCAAAGGGTACAAAACCACCAGTGTTGACGATATCATCGCTACCACCAAAGTGACCAAGGGGGCATTCTACTACCATTTCAAAAACAAAGATGAAATGGGAATCGCAATCATCAATGAACTGATGAAACCTACGCTTGCGAAGAGTTTCATTGATCCCCTGAAAACGGATGCACCGCCGCTGGATGCTATTTATGGCCTGATTCATCACCTGCTGATGGAAGATCCCTTTCTCAAAGTAGAATTCGGGTGTCCTGTAGCCAACTTCGCTGCTGAAATGAGCCCCTGGAATGCTGACTTCAATGAAGCCCTCAATGAGCTGACACACGAGTGGATCAAAATAATGGTTTCCGCCATTGAACGGGGCCGGAAGAACGGCACTGTCAGGAAGGATGTCAATGCGAAACAGGTCACCATGTTCGTGATGTCAGGTTACTGGGGGATCCGTAATTTTGGAAAACTGGAGAATAGCAAGAGTCCGTATACACTGTTCCTAAAACAGCTAAAGTATTACCTCGATTCGTTAAAATAATAATTTGAGGCCTGATAATTATCCATTATCAGGCCTCCTTTTTAAAAATGCAGCTCCTGAAAAAATAAATACCAGGAGGAAAATTAGCAACCCTATCAACATCATATCATAATAGTCCCTGATAGACCTGGCAGTTATCTGTGTCTTTAAGAGATGATCAAAGCCTGCATTCGTCAATGTCTTACCCATATACGCATCACTCCCGTAAGCCTGCTGAATCTGATTCAATGTCAGCGGCAACTGTGGATTGACATCTGTAATGGATGCTCTCATCCTTTCTCTTGCCATAGCCCTTGCCTGCAAGGGTACATAGTTATTAACAGCAATGCTGATACAAAAACCTGTAAACCTTGCAAAGATCCCCACAAACGCCACATTAAAGATGAGTTTCGGCGGCACATTCGAAGCCGTGTAAACCACACAGGGTACAAATAAAACACCCGTCGCCGCCCCATGAATAAACAATGGCAGGATAAAATCATGGGTATCGCCAGTCACAGAAACCATCAGCAGCATGTATACATAGAATACCAGCAGCATCAGGAATCCGGCGAAAATGATCCTTACCACAGGAACACCCATCAGGATCAACCTCGCCGTTATAAACATGCTTAAACAAATCCCCGCTATATTGGCGATCCATATAGGTACCACATGCAGCGGGTCTGTACCCAGAATAGTACCTACATATCCGTAAGCCAGCCCGGTCACTCCTTTGAAAATATAGAAAGCCAGCAGCAGCAGGAGCCCTACTATAAATTTCGTACTCCTGAAAACCCTGAGATCTATGAGCGGGCGTTTAATCCGGTTTTCCCTCATTACAAATAATATGATCAATACTGCACAAATAATACATGCGGCAACTATCAAAGGACTATCCAGCCAGTTTAACTGCTGCCCGTACACAAGCACATATCCAATCAATATACAGAACGCCGTATAATATAAATAACCTGTCCAGTCCACCTGGTAAAGGGGAATCTTCTTCTGAAACCGCCCATGCGCATTCATCGTGATGAGTACTCCAAGCATCACCGGCAATTGCAGCAGATTGAGTCCGTAGAATAGCCAGTTGAACTCATAATAGTGCAGCATAGCCGTACAGTAAATAGCACAGATAGGAATGGAAATCTGTAATCCGCCATAGAATACCGTGTATCCTATTACCCTCGCTCTCGTAGCCTGCAATCGTGGAAAAATCATATTCAGGGTAATGCTGCACAGCGTAGAGCACACCACCCCCTGCACAAATCTGCAAATCAGGAAAAGCGCCCAGTTTTTTGTATAAAAGCATATCAGGTAACTTATTGCATTCAATGCCAGGCCCATTAACAGGTATTTCCTGGACTTAATATATTTTACAATCCGGAAGTCCAGCGCCAGGAAACCAACCCCTGCTGCATACATCAGTACCACTGAAAATTGCACATCTCCCGGCTCTATTCCATAGTACCCGATGGCACTTTCCGCATTGCTGTAATAAAGGCCAAAACCCAAAAGAGAGGACATCAACACCGAAAAAATCACGGTCCTCGCCAGCCATTCAGGTACCCAGTGTTTAAAGATCGCTGACATCTCTTTTATTTTAAAATGTAAACATTCGCATTCATGCCCGCAGAGAGCTTGGCCAGCTTCTCCTTCGTATCACTCAGTTTGATTCTTACCGGGATACGTTGTATCACCTTTACAAAGTTGCCGGTAGCATTATCCGGCGGCAAGAGTGAGTACCTGGAACCTGTAGTAGGTGATCTCGATTCTATAGTTCCCTCGAAACTCTCCCCGGGAAAAGCATCTACTTCTACTTTCGCCTTCTGGCCAATGCGGAATGCACCTATCTGTGTTTCCTTAAAATTGGCTACCACCCATTTTTCTTCGCTTTCATTTGTCAGGAATGCCAGTGTTTGTCCTGGCTGCACCAGCTGCCCTTCCTGGATGGTTTTCCTGCCCAGCTGCCCGTCAAATGGCGCTGTTACGATGGTATATTGAACATCCAGTTCCTGTCTTGCCAATAGTGCTTCCCTGATCTTAATCTCCGCATGGATAGCAGTACGTTCCGCCAGGAGATCATTCAGCTTTGATTCTGCGGCACTGAGTGTCGCTTTTGTTTCTTCAAAACCTGACTGGTTAATGATCAGTGCTGCTTTTACATTCTCAAATTTCTGCCGGGTAGTAGAAGCCTCTTTCAACATATTCTCATACCTTTCAAACTCCCGCTGCTGCTGTTCCAGCTTTGCCTGTGCCCCGGAGAGGCGTGCACGTATTACCTCTATGTTTTTCCGCTGCGTCTCTTCATTGGCATCCAGGATTTCCAGTTTGGCCCGGGCACTCATTAGTTCCCCGTCGGCAGCATCCTTTTTCAATCCATATTCATCCGGCTCAATCCATACCAGGGTGTCCCCCTTATGTACCCGCTGGTTGTCACGATAGTATATTTTCTTTATATAGCCACCGATTTTTACATTGACAGGGGAGAGGTAGGCATCTATCTGTGCATCATTTGTCTGTTCATATTTACGCCCTTCCCAGAAATATTTACCCGCCCAGATGATGATCCCTGCCAGGAGGAGGATGCCTGAGTATTGTGTAGCACTTACTACGATGCGATCAATTTTATTCTTACTCATATACTATTTACATTAAAGAATTCCGGTCTTAACCAATAGCCTGATGTGGCTGAGTTGTACATTTACTTTTGCAGATGTTAAAGAGAATTTTGCTTCAAGCAGGATGTTTTCCGCATCCAGCAGGTCAGTGAGCAATGATTCCTGGTTCATATAGCTACTCCTGATTACACGTACACTTTCAGTGCTCTGCAGGATATTTTGTTCTGCTGTTTTTACGCTTTCGAGCGCCTGCTGTTCCTGCAGGTAAGCATCCCGTATATCCAGTGTCAGTTCATCTCTCTTAATATTCAATTTCATTGTTTCCTGCTGGTAACTATTGCGTGCCCTGGCAATGGTGTGCTTACTCTTATACAGGTTTTCCACAGGCATGCTAACCTTTACACCCGTACGCCCAAACCCATATAAGTCGCGGGAATAAGGGTAAAAGGCCATTTGCGGATAAGAGTAATCATAATAAGAAAAGAGGGATATTTTGGGTAATCGATCGGCTTTCGCCTGCCGCATATTGATCTGGCTCGAATGTACATTGCTGAGAGCAATCATGTATGCAGGAGAGCGTTCCAGGCTGGTGTCAGTTTCAGTTGCTGCCACAGCAAGGTCTTCCTGCCAGGCTATTTCCACAGGCGTATCTTTATCCCTGCCCATGAAAATATTCAACCTTTGCCCGGCAATGGCTATTTTCTTTTCAACATCCGAATAGCTGAGCTCCAGCTGGGATAGTTTTACATTGGTTCTGAGTATATCGCTTTTTAATACCGTGCCGTTCCGGTGCATACTTTCAATAGTGGCCAACTGCTTCTTTTCTGAACTGATTTCTGCCGCCAGAAAATCTCTAAACTGTAAAAATTTATACAAGTCATAATAAGCAACAGCTACCGCATACCGCACGTTGCTTTGCTGCAGCGTATATTCATGCTGCGCTTTCCTGGTTTCTTCTTTTTTCAGCTGGATATTCCTTTGGTCCCTGCCTCCATTAAATACATTTACATTCAGCGAGTACCCAAATCCATAGCCATACCTGGAGGTCGGAATGTAATCCGGTGCAGAAAAAAATCCATGTGTGTATAGAGGGAAACTGGTATTGCGGGCAAAATTCGCATTGGCGGAAAGCTCCGGGATCCGTTTGTCTTTTGCGATCTGAAGGTCTATATCAGTCTGATCTTCTATTAAGCCCGATAGCCTGAGCTGGCTGTTATCTTTATCTACTATGTTCCATACTTTTTCCAGTGACAATACCTCATTACTGTCCCGTACCTGCGCATGCAGGGCACTTGTGATTGAAAATAGCATGAAACCTAACAATCGTTTCATGGTCATGTATTTTTATACAGGCAAAGTTATCTGGAGGGCGATCCATTCATTTTATATAATCAGCCTAAGATTTGTTAATTTTGGCCACATGGACTACCTGAAAGAACTAGCGAAGAAAGTAGATGGCGACCCTGCATCTATATTAGTGATGAGACGGCAGGTTGAACAAAAATTACCTGCACATAAACATGAAAAAGGGCAACTGCTATTGGTGTTTGGCGGGATCGTACATTTGCAGACAAAAGAAAAAGATTATTATATTCCATTAAACCATTACCTCTGGGTACCAAAATGGTATGCGCACAACCTGATGTTTAATTCGCAGGATGTACATATCATCAATATCTATTTTCCTAATGATACAGTGCATCCATTCTACGATGAATTAGGGATCTATCCCGTCAGCAAATTATTGGCTGAGATGCTGGCTTTTAGCAAAGACTGGCAAGGTGATTTTGTTCCCGGTTCCTGGGAGTATGAATTTCTGCTCACATTGAAACACCTGCTGCCAAAGGAAGATCTAAAGAAATTCTCCATCCAGTTACCGACCACAGACGATCCGAAACTCAATACAATTATCACCTTTATCAGGGCGAACCTGGGCGAACCCCTAACCCTTGAATTGGTGGCAGATCATTCAAGTATGAGTGTAAGGAGCCTGACACGCCTCTTTCAGCAAAAGCTACAGATTTCCTTTGTCCAATATGTAAAAATGCTGCGGATTATCCGGTCTATGGAATTGCTGAAAGATACAGATATGAGCATCAGTGAAATCACTTATGAGGTAGGCTATTCCAATATTTCTGCTTTCAGCAATACCTTCCGGCAATTAACGAATATGCGGCCGACGGAATTTAAATCTATGTTGTAAGGAAGTTAAAACCGAAAACGAAACAGGCAGGCGATCCGCCTGCCTGTTTCGATCTATAGAATAAAAGCGTATGGTCTGTTTAATTAAAGAGTACCGCGCCACCAGCTTTCTTCAAAGTTATGGTGACACTCGTACCTATTTTCTGCTTTTGTAATACGGATGATTGTCCTTCACCATCCTTAATAACGGACACCTCTTTATTTGCCAGCATCGGTAACTGGATCGTCAGGGTTTTCTCCTGCGGTTCTCCATTCACCGCAGCCACATACCATTTACTGCCCTTACGCCTTGCGATTACACAATACTTGCCGGGATACCCGTCAATCAATCTGGTCTCATCCCAGGTAGTGGGCACATTCCTGATAAAGTCCAGCAGGTACTCCGGCTCGCCTGCCAGGTTATCAGGTGTCAGGCCCCAATGCTGTACAGGGGAGAAGAACAACACCGCCGTCGCCATTTCAAACGCATCAGTAGTACGCCGGATAGATCCTTTCTGTTGGGTACGGCTCAGGCGTTTATTCAGGAACACAGGTCCAAAATCCATCGGTGCCACCGCATTGCGGGTAAACGGATAGATAGTAGCCGTCTGCGGATAATTATCACAGAAAGACTGCTGGAATACCAGGTTCTCCGATGCCAGCACCGCTTCGCTGCTTACCCAGTTCGGATACATTCTTTCCCAGCCCCTTGGCAGGGTCGCGCCATGGAAATTAACCACCAGTCCAAATTCTGCAGCATCTACCAGGATATCGTGGTATAGCTGCATGGTCACCTGTTTATCACCGCCAAAGAAATCTACTTTCAGGCCCTTAATACCTATCTTTTGCAACCATGCCATTTCCTCCCTGCGCACAGTTCGGTCATTCATGCGGTTTTTAGGCGTATATGGCGCATCATTCCATGATCCGTTGCTGTTATACCAAAGAAGCAATCCAACTCCTTTAGAGGCGGCATAACGGGCTAATTCGGCCATTTTCTCTTTCCCTGTCAGTTTATCCCACAATGCATCGATCAGTACATACTCCGCTTTGAGGTTAGCTGCCAGGTCAATATATGTCACCTGGTCATTGTAATTCGCACTGCTGTCCTGCCAGATGATCCAGCTCCAGGTAGCCCTTCCCGGAGAAAAGACCTTTTCGGACTTTACCAGGGGCTTTACTACATCAGTAGCCACGGTTGACGCTACCACAGGACGAAGGTCTTTGCCTACAGTAATGGTCTTCCAGGATGTCTGGAAGGGAAGGGGAGCTGTGGCACTTGCTGCTCCCTGCCCGTTATTTTCGCCGTTTTGCGGAAATGCAATGGTATATAATCCATCAGCAGTGCCCTCACTGAGACGGGTACCTACATAATTGTCTGCCACACCCGTTTCTGATACCAATGCCCAGGCCTGACCGCCCACATGAAACAATGCCGGGAAGGTATAGCCTACCTTATTTTGTGAAGGAACACCCACCGCTTCTTCGATGGAATACGGTTCCTCATAAGAAGGCTTGGACCTCATCCAGCCAGTCATCGGCAAGGCCTGTTGTGTGATAAATGTGGTCGTTGCTGCGGGAAAATCAAAACCTGTTACTTCCCTTTCTACCGTACAGGCTACCGCTCCCTTTCCATTCTGAGGAATAAGATAAGAGAAAGCCACATCCCGGTTGCTGACCCTGAACAATACTTCAATCGTATCCCTGCCGGCATTCAAAAATGCACAGCGCAGTTCATTGGCATTATAATCTACCTTGCTCACCTTACCCCTGTCCAGCACGTATTGCTCCCGGATCGTTTTTCTTTTATTACCAGCCCACTGCAGCTGTTGGGAAAAATCCCCCAGATCACTCACCAGCCCTAATGGAGAGGGCTCCAGTATCGACCTGCCTGCATAAGAGACACTATAAAAAGCTTTCCCTTCCCGGAGCTGTACATTTACAGACAGCAGTTTGTCCGGGCTTTTTACAAGCACATCATTTTTCTGGGAAAAGGCTTCAGTACCTGCAAATGCAGACATGAAGAGGAATAGTAACATTCGTTTTGACATATCATGGAATTTGTTGACGTTTCATTTAATTCCCCATACGGAAATCACTGACCCTGTTCTGATCAGGCATGATATCTTTTGAAATAGCCGCCGGGACCTGTATCCGGTACAAAGCAATGCTTTTGATAAAAGCCGTCATTGACGTAAATATACTAAACGCCGGCATAATAAGTACCCCCCCGGGTAAAAATAGGTGTTATTTTGACATTTATTTAAAATTAGTGGCATCTACAGGATATAATTGCTTACTTCCAGCAGGTTATTGTCCGGATCCCGGAAATACACTGATCGTATTTTGCCGGTAGCCCCGGTTCTTTCTACAATGCCTCCTTCCAGTACCGCGATGTTTTTAGCCTGCAGTTCTTCCAGTACCTGTTCCACCGGCGTATTGGCTATAAAGCAAAGATCACCTGATCCGCAGGTAGGAGATGCTGCTTTGGGGTCAATTTCATGACCTTTTTCATGAAGGTTGATCTTCTGGTGGCCGAATAGTAAAGCCTTACGGTTGTTGCCGAATGTGACCACTTCCATTCCTAATACATCCCGGTAAAAATTACAGGTATGTGCTACATCTTTGACGGTAAGGACCAGGTGGTCCAGTCTGTTAATTTCCATATGCATCCCATTGATGGCTTAAAGGTAACCAATTCTCATAGAGGGGCCTGATGGGATAAGGAAGTTTTCAGAATTCCTGGAAGAGATAAATAATAGATAGTAAATTTGCCCCATGATTAAATTAGTAGTAACAGACCTCGACGGAACCTTACTGAATGATCAGCACCAGGTACCAGAGCGTTTTTGGGACATCGCCACCCGACTGTTAAAGAAAGGAGTAAAGCTCGGCATTGCCACCGGTAGACCACATTTCAGCATCACTGAAAATTTCAAACCTTTAATGGGCCATGTATACGCCATCTCGGACAATGGTAGTTTTATCATGTATGATAAAAAGGAAATCATGTCCAAAGCCCTGCCCCACGAAGAAATTGCCGGGTTGGTTAATACCTCCCGCGCTGTTGAGAATACCTATCCCGTACTTTGCGGGAAAGATTTCTGGTACCTGGAGAGTGAAGATAAAGTGCTGCTGGACAGAGTCCTGGTTTTCCAAAAGAATATTAAGATTGTAGATGATCTCACAAAGGTAGAAGATCCCATCCTGAAAATGTCCGTTCTCGATTTACCTGGTGCCGAACTACATAGCTACCCACATTATAAACCTTTTGCAGACCGCCTGAAGGTAACTCTCGGTGGTGCGCTCTGGGTCGATGTCACCCGCAAGGATGCCAATAAAGGTGAAGCCCTGAAGATGCTGCAGGCCATCAACAACATCAGTGCGGAGGAAACCCTGGCATTCGGCGATTTCATGAATGATTATGAGATGATGAAAAATGCTAAATATAGCTATGCCATGAAGAATGCACATCCTGTAATTAAAGAAACAGCCAGTTTCATTACAAAGAAAGATAATAATGAAGGCGGTGTGCTGGATGTGATAGAAGCACTTTGCTTCAATGCATAGCATGCCGTACTTCAGTACATAATTCAAAGTAGCAGGCCCAATGCGGACCTGCTATTTTGAATTATGCATATTCCGAAGGCGCTTTACCAAACATCTTTTTAAAAGTGCGGGAAAAATGAGAAAGACTTTCAAACCCCAAATCAAGATAGATGGCCGAAGGCTTCTTGTTCTTTTTCGCTATCAGGTGACGCGCTTCTAACAACCTTTTTTCCAGCAGCCATTGCCTGGGTGCCGCATCAAACACTTTCTTAAAATCCCGCTTAAACGCGGCCAGGCTCCTTCCCGTCAACTCCGCAAATTTTTCTACCGGCACATTGTAATGATAATGATGCAGCATAAATGCCTTAAGATCGATCTTATAAGGTGCTGAAAAATCGAACAAGAGGTTATTCAACGCAGGCACCGCATGTACTAACAAGGTGACAACCTCTCTTACTTTCAGCATCCCCATCGCTATCGTGATCTTTTCGTCCGGGTTACGCACATACGGAATCACCGATTGAAAATATCCCTGCATGAAATCATTCGGCGGGATCATCACAAATGGGGAGCCACTATATTTCTGCCTGATCTCTATTTTCTCTTCCAGCGCGATCGTTCTGAGCAGGTCTTCCTGTAAAATAATAACGATCGATTCATAACTACCTTCCTCCGAAGGCGTTTTGGTCAACTGCCCCAGCTGGTTCTTTCCCACCAGCATCATATCACCTTTTTGCAAGGTTATTTTCTGGCTGCTGGTCTCAATCGTCAATTGTCCGGATACCATCAGGATAAGCGTATTATGGGTCAGGAATGCACCCGTCTCTTTTTTTTGGGTGCTGAGATGGGCGTAAAAAATGACTCCGGAAAGTATTTCGGTCGGATCCTTCATGCTATGAAATTACAAAATTATTGCTGCCGGTAAATACTACAGCGCTTGCTGTACATTTACCACCTGTTCTTTATGCAGACGACAAAGCTCGGTCCTTATTTTAAATTGCATATATCCCATACAGCTCAAATAATTTGCCTGAACGGCTCACAATCCGACACTGCCTTCCGCCCAGTATCCCTGCAACTTGATCTGCTTCGAAGAAATCTCATACTTTTTCAATTCAGCCCTGAACCGCTGTGCAGCTGCTGCATTCCCCGTCAGGTAAAAGATAGCCGCTCTATAATCAGCAATGTGCCTGCTTAGTGCTGCCAGCGCAGCATCGGAATTTTTTGGCACTACCTCCAGGTCGTAATCTTCCACTATGGAACGATTCGCCTCATCCAGCTCAAAGATGCCGAACGCCCTGCCCTTGTTTTTCCTGATCTCCCTGAGCAAGCTGAGATACAATCCAAAACTCGTTTCATCTCCAAAGAAAAAATGATCCTGTTTATTTTGATCATATAATTTCCTGCCACCGGGCACGGATACCTTCAGGCGATCTCCGGCTTGCAGCTGATCGGCCAGTAAACTTCCCGGGCCCCTGCCGTGTATGTGAAAATATACATCAAAACAGCCCTTTTCCTTGTCGAAATCCACCGGTGTATAATGCCTGATTGCTGTAGGACTCACCCGGAAATTGATCGAACTGCCGGGGAAAGTATCCACCTCAGACAGATCCGCCAGAAATGTTATTTTCTTAAATCCTGTACTGTAAGTGGTGATTGCACCCACCTCGATATCCATAAATTTTGAAGGCAGCAGGTGCTCCATCTGGTCCGCCATCCATTTAGGTACATTTGGCATAACTCAAAAATTATTAGTTGCTTTTTGTAACTGGATCTGCGCCAGCATTAATTCATACGCACTTTGAATATAATTCCGCTCAGTCGTACTCAAACTCTTCTCCGTATCCAGCAGCGCACTGTAATCAAAGGCCCCTAATCTGTATTGTTCCTGCTGATTGTGAAAGATTATTTTTGACAATTCATAACTATCCTTCGCATTTTTCTGATTCAGTATAGCATTCGCCAGTAAAGACCGCGCCTGCTGTACTTCATAGTTGATGTCTGACTGTCGCTGTTCAAGGAGCAAGGCGTGCTGACTGATCCTGTGCCGGTACTCCGTCATTACAGCTTTATTTTTCACATGAGATGAAATAGGAACATGCAGGTTGAGTGCTACATAACTGAATGGACTCCACCACTTAGCCCTTCCATAATTGAACCTGTCAGATAGAAACTGCTGTGAATAATTTGCAGTAAAGGACAAAGAAGGCAGCAGTTCCTGTTGATACTTTTTCAGATAAAGTGTATTTACCTCCTGTTGTAGTTTTAACTGCACCATCTCTGTCCGCTCGCCCCTGGGAGTATTGTCCAGAACAGCATCCAGCGAATCACTAAGCACAAAAGCAACCGTATCAGTTATATTCAGCTGGTAACGAAGATGCATTACACTCAATTCATAATTCTGCGTGGCCTGCTTATACAATTGCTCCGCATTCTCATGATCCAGTCTTGCCCGCAGGTAGTGGTTTTCAATCAGGGTACCGTTATTATACATACCCCTTGCAATCGTTTCATATTCGCGGTTACGCTCCGCTATATCAGCCGCCACCCGCTGCTGCAATCCTTTTAACTGTACATCCAGGTAGGCACGACTGACCTGGAGCATGATTTCAATCTTGGCTGCATGGTTCCTTTCTTCCTCCAGGGAGAGTGCTACCCTGGCTAATTGCTTGTCATTCTTTATAGCGGCATTGAATACAGGCTGCGTTACATTTAAACCAAAAACAGTTTCATTTTTTACCATCAATGGCACTAAGGTACTTTCTTCATAGCCCGGCAGCACTCCTCCTGGAATAACGGTGTTCTGCAACTGCGGACTATATTTCACCTGCCCATCAGCACTGATGTCCGGTAGCCATTTGTTTGTACTTTGCCTGAGCTTACTCGTCGCTATTGCCACGTCAAATTGATTTGCTTTCACATCAAAGCGGTTTTTCAAAGCCAGTTGAATCGCCTCTGTCCGCGACAAGGTAAGGGGAGTCTGTGCATCACTGTTAGCCGCAACTAGCAGTAGCACTATCAGGAGAATATTTTTTTTCATTATTGTATGTAATTAATTAATGTGCATCGGCCGCCGCATTGTTTCCTTTGGGAGTTTTGATCAGCATGATCACAGGAATACAAAGCGCAAAGAGAAATGCAAAGGTCATGAAGCCATGATTATAACTCAGCAATGTCTGCTGACTGCTCACGCTGGCATCCAGCATCTGGTGTGCCGCCTTATTCGCTTCGTCAGTGGCAAAACCTGCACTGATAAAGTGTTGTGTCATCCCGTCCACTCTTTCCTGGGTGACGGTATTGTATGTTGTAATGTGGCCAACAAGATTGCTCCGCACAAAGGCACTATTCCTGGTGGTATAAATGCTGATCAGCGCCACACCAATCGCACCACCCAGCTGCCTGGTCATGGTCGATAACCCGGTTGCCTGTGCCAGGTCTTTGCCTCGCAATGTGCCTACTGCTATGCCGATCATATTGGGTGCTACCAATGCCACGCCCAGGTTCCGTACAATGAATGGCCAGAAGAAATTGTCCCTGGTAGAATCAGGAGAGGTAAATGCCATGGGTATCAGGGAGATGATTACAATAATTAGTCCCGCAATCATCGGTGTCTTGATATTCGCATTTGCAAACAGCTTTTTGCCAAGGATCATGCCTATTGCTCCCACTACACCGCCGGAGATCAGGAATGCGCCTGTTTGTGTAGCCGTCCAGCCCAATGATACCTGCGCAAGCAGGGGGAAGATGAACAAGGTGCCATTCGCCATAATACCATACATCATCCCAATCAGGTTACCCAGTACCAGGTTATAATTTTTATATAAACGAAGCTCTACTGCCGGATGGTCTGTAGTCAGCTCTCTCCATACAAAGGCAATGAAAGAACAGATCGAGATGGCAAAAAAAGTTCGTATCTCCGCACTATCAAACCAATCGTGAATAGAACCTTCTTCCAATACATACTGCAGGGAACCAAGTGCGAGTGCTATAAACGCAATGCCTGCCCAGTCTATCTTCGGGGGCCTCACAGCATCCGGCAGATCAGTAATATACTTCCAGGACAAGACCGCCCCAATTATACCCAATGGCACATTCACAAAGAAAATCCAGTGCCATGACAGCGTGTCTGTAATAAAACCGCCCAATACAGGTCCGAAAATGGGACCTATCATGATACCAAGTGCGAACGTGAGAAAGCCAGTCTTTGCCTGCTCCGGTGGAAATGCGCCTAATACAATGGACATGGCTGTAGACAATAAGCCACCTCCTGCCACACCCTGGATCAGTCGCCACAATACCAGCACCCAGAGGTTGGAAGACAGGCCGCATAACAAAGAGGTCAGTGTAAAGACCACAACAGAACTGGTGAAATACAGCCTGCGCCCGATAAGGTTTGCAAGCATGCCAGACAGTGGAATCACAATCACGTTGCCAATACCATAGGCGGTAGATACCCAGCCTATTTCAGTCACACTGGCACCAATATTCCCGCTGATTTCCCTGAGCGAAACATTCACAATCGTGCTGTCGATCAGTTCCATTACTGCACATGCTACACAGGTGAGCACCAGGATCCACCTGGCTGCCCCGGTAGGATATTGAGTTTCCGCAGTCATATCAGTTCACTTTTACTTTGACAAATACACTCAGACCCGGATATAATGGCTCCTTTATCGGCTGCGGGTCCAGCTTTATTCTCACCGGGAAGCGCTGTGCGATTTTAATAAAGTTGCCGGTAGCATTATCAGGTGGCACCAGTGCAAAGCGGGCCCCGGTAGCACCGCCGTAAGAATCTATAATTCCTGTTAACTGCACACCTTCGTACGCATCTACAGACACGCTTACTTTCTGCCCCGGCCTGATCCTGTTCAGCTGCGTCTCCTTGAAATTGGCTGTAACCCAGAATTCCCTGTGATTGATGACAGCACACAAGGCCTGTCCTGCGTTGATAAACTGCCCCGTTTGTACATTGCGCTTAGTAACGATACCATCAAATGGGGCAATGACATAAGCATGCCGCAAACGTTCCCTTGCTGCATCCAGTGCTGCCTGTTTTTGAAGAATGATATTCTGTGCTACTGATACCTGTTTCTCTTCAGTGAGGGCCCGTGTTTTCAGGCTGGTACTATTACTTGCAGCGGATTGTTCCAATGCTTTTGCTTTCAGGTAAGCAGCTTTGCTTATATCTACCTGTGTAGAGATGTGTTCATAATCAGTCTGTGTAATCGCTTTGATGGCGAGCAATTGTTTGGCGCGGTTAAAATCCGTTAGCGCCTTGTCGTAAGTAGCTTTGGTGGATGCAATGTTCTGGGTGTTGGATTGCGATTCGAACATCGCTGCATGGGCGTTCTGAAGACTTGCTACTGCCATTCCTTTTGAAACGGCTACATTCAGCCGCGCATTTTCAAGTTCTGCAGCAATACGGCTGGTATCTGCCTTTAATTCGGCCGTTTCAAATACAAGGAGTGTATCTCCTTTTTTTACTTCCTGGTTATCGCTGAACCTGATTGCTGCAATATAGCCGGTGATCCCTGCTCTCACAGGCAGCAGGTCTCCGTCTAACTGCGCATTGTCCGTGCTTTCATAAGCCCTGCTACTGATATAGGCATTGATGCCATAGCCAAGCGCGAGTAGCACGAGCGGGGCCCCGATGAGCAATTTGGTTTTAGTCTTTTTCTCTTCCATTTTTTGTTGTGATTTATCATCACAAAGGACGGAAGGAACATAGGGGGAAACAATGAACCAATAGAGGGAATGTCTGGACTATTTGCGGGAGTTACTGCGAAATTGAAGGGGAGGCATCCCCGTCGTCTTTGTAAATAACCTGGTGAAATAAAAGGTATCTGTGTAACCCAACAGGTGAGCGATCTCTTTCACCGTACTGTTTGTATAGAAGAGCATGCGCTTTGCTTCCAGCATGATTTCCTGTTGAATCCAATAGCTGACGGGGTGCCCGGTAGTTTCTTTTACGGACTCGTTCAGGTAGGAGGGAGAAATGTTGAGTGCAGCAGCATATTCAGACGGGCTTTTCATATCCCGGAAGCTGATCATCAATAAACTCCTGAATTGCCTGGTAATGAGCAGCGGCCGGAGTGCAGTCTGTTCCGCCAGCAACTTATCCCGCTGGCAGGCGGCAACAAACTGGCCAATACATACATCCAGCATGGAATTGAGGGTGTGATCATCCGCATCGTCATGGTATTCAGTGCTGAGTTTTCCCAGCAGGGTGAAGCTATCCCTGATTAAACCTCCCTTGTAAGGATCTAATGGAACCGGCTGGTTCCTGATGCTGAATTCCGTCAGGGCCGCTCTGTGATTTTCTTTAATGCGGATAGAATCCATCCCCAGCACCCAGGCATCCGCATCCTGCATGGACATGCCATAATGTACCTGCCCGGGTAGCAGGCAATACACCGCACAGCCTGTAATATTCACTTCCTGGAAGTCTACAAAGAGCCTGCTATGCCCTTCCAGTTGAAGGAATAGCAGGTAGTTGTCGTCACGATGTGCCTGGTCCCAGTGAGAGATGTATTTCATATTAGCAATCGAGGACATCTCAAAGTTCTTGTCCGCTCTTTCCCGGAAGTGGTGTACTGGTATGGCTGGCTTTTGCTTCATAGGGCATAAAGCTACGATGACCGGTATAATGAGGACATAGACAAATCCGGGGTAACTATGGACGATTCAGGGGAGCTGGTGTTCAAAATACCCCTTGCAAACGTCAGGGAAGCGGTAAGTGTCTTCGTAACTAACCGTATACTAAAAGGTCGCCATAAGGTCACTAGAAGGTCACCATAAGGTCACCTCAATATCCAATCGATATACAAGTGACCTCTTGGTGACCTTATGGTGACCTTTTAGTACCCTTATGGTATAGGCGCAGCATTATGACCAGGTACTGGTTGACAGGGTCCTGGACTAGCGAACGCCCAGGTCTCCTCCGTCCACGGAGATCGCCTGACCATTGATATAACCGGCATCATCGGAAGCCAGGAACAGGGCCGTTCCCGCAATTTCTGTCGCAAGGCCTGCCCGGCCCAGGGCATTCCCTTTCCGGTAAGAAGCCAGTTGTTCCGGAGGTAATTGTGCAGATAAAGGGGTATCGATCAGGCCGGGATGGATGACATTGACCCGGATGCCCCGTGGACCCAGTTCAGGTGCCCAGCTTTTGGCAAAGGAATTCAGCACCATCTTGCTTGCACTATAGATACTCAGGTAGGCTCCCCCTCTTTCGGCTACCACCGTACCTGTCATGATGATGGAACCGCCATCCCTGAACAGGGGCAAGGCTTTCTGTACCGTGAAGAAGGTACCTTTTGCATTCACATTGAACTGATAATCAAAATGCTCCTCACTAATGTGTCCTAATGGGGCGGCATCTACTGCTCCCGCACTGGCAAATAAAATATCGATATGCCCCTTTTCATTTTTAACCACCTCGAAAAGATGATCCAGATCGGATAATTTACCGGAGTCAGCCACCACACCCCTTACATTGCTACCGATTTCCTTTACCGCATTATCCAGTACATCCTGCCGGCGGCCCGTGATGAATACATATGCTCCCTCTTCCACAAACAACCTGGCGGTGGCAAGGCCCATTCCTGAAGTCGCGCCGGTAATTACGGCTACTTTTCCTGCTAGTTTTTTCATGATCCTAATGTTTATACTGCAAAACTAGGAGGGGGGCTCTGAACTGTCGGTATCTAAAAGTTCATTAATTTTGCGCAATCGTACATTTTATGGATGCACTAAGTTCAATATTGAAGGCATCGAAACTGGAAGCCATTGTCTGCTCACAAAACTGCCTGAGCGGGGATTGGGGCCTGGATGTAATACCTGAGGGCAATGCCTACTTCTGGCGGGTATCAAAGGGGAGCTGTGTGATAGGGTTGCATGGCCGTGAGCCCCTGACCATGGAGGAGGGAGATATTGTTGTCATTCCCCATGGTGCCCGGCATTGGATTGCCAGTAATGCGACTGCTCCCTTATTGACGCTTGCCCAATATATGCAGTCGCCCGGCCTCTTTGCCGGCGATGATACAATCGTGGCGGCGGGGCATTTTACATTTGATGAAGAGCAGCAACATCCATTTATCAAGGACCTGCCTCCTTTATTACACATCAGTAGTTTCGGTATTAAGAACCAGCAATTTTTAACGCATATGGGTTTCCTCCTACAAACGGAGCTGAGTGTAAATAAACCCGGTACACAGGTCATGTTGAAAGGCCTGGCAGAAATGTTGTTTATCAGCGTTATCAGGGCTTACCTGGAACAGGACAAGGCAGAGAAAGGATTTATGTCCGCACTGGCAGATCCCCAGATCAGCCAGGCGCTGGAGCTCATGCATAATCAGCCCTCAGTAGATTGGACGGCAGAAGCACTTGGGAAAAGGGTAGGCATGTCGAGAACACTTTTCTTCAACAGGTTTAAGGAACTGGTAGGTGAAACACCCCTGACCTACCTGACGAACTGGCGCATCAACAGGGCGAAAGAAATGTTGTCCGCAGGTATGAATAGGGTAGATGTGGCTGAGAAGATTGGATACCAGTCAGCAGCAGCTTTCAATAAAATTTTCAAAACCAAAACGGGGAGTACCCCTGCCAGGTACAGGGCTAAATCTTAAAGTGCCGGATGGCATTCCAGATGCCATCGTTATCAATATCATCCGTTACATAGTCTGCCGCGGCCTTTACATCATCCGTAGCATTCCCCATGGCAACGCCAATAGCAGTATGCTTCAGCATTTCAATATCATTACCGCCATCCCCAAAAGACATGGTTTCTGATATATGAAACCCGAAATGCTCGCAGAAAACTTCGACCCCCACTTTTTTACTGATACCTTTTGGATTGATATCGGCAGAGTGTGGTGCCCAGCGGGTAGCGATGCTATTGGGCATGATCTTATTCATGAACTCCAGTTCATCTTCCACATTCAGTAAGATATTTGCCTGCAGGATGTTGCAGATGTCAGGGTTATTCCTGTCTACCAGCGGCGGTACGGGCAGATTCAGGTAAGCGTACATATCGATGATTTCAGGAGTCGCCTGGTTTACAAAATGACAATCCAAGTACATGAGGGAAAAATTCATAGGCTGATTGCTGGTATAGTGCAGCAATTGCTGTATATCCTGCGGATCCAGTGCCTGTTTGAACAACACACTATTGTCTTTTGCTACACAACAGCCACCATTAAAAGTAATGTAACCGTCAAAATCAAGGTGCTGCACATGGCTGATGGCATTGATGGAGCGGCCGGTGGCAATGAATACCCTGATGCCACGCTCACGGAGATGTTTAAGCGCGCGGATAGTTGATGCAGGAATGCTCCTCGTTCTGGAACTGAAGAGTGTACCATCAATATCAAAAAAAACGGCTTTAACAGTTGTACCTTTATCCATGTCGCCTTGTTTCAGGTTGAATCGGTAAAATTACTTAAATCGAACTGCATTTTACTGGTCCAAAATGAAAAATTAAGCGTAGTCCAATTAATAGAGCCGTCATTTACCCTTTGCTGTTATCACTATGAAAGACTAGGACACCTGTTAAATAGATAAGTGCTAAATTGATTTAGTAAAATTCACGTTATGAAGCTGCTTTATACCTTATTCTCCCTTACTGTGTTCTTCAGTAATCTATGTTTTAGTCAGGATACCCGTCCCTGGAACGCCCAGTGGATAGGCCTGAAAGCGCCGTTTGACAATGGCAAAAGTTATGGTGTCTACTACTTCAGGAAAGCCATTGAGCTGCCTGAAAAACCTGGCAGCTTCATTATCCACGCCTCTGCCGATAACAGGTATAAACTGTACGTCAACGGGCAACTCGTAAACATCGGTCCTGCTAAGGGAGATTTTTACAACTGGTACTATGAAACGATTGACCTGGCTCCCTATCTTAACAAAGGGAAGAACAGCGTGGCTGCCATCGTCTGGAACGAAGCAGAGTACCGCCCCGAATGGCAGATGACCTTAAGGACCGCATTCATTATCCAGGGGAAAACGCCTGCGGAAGAAATCTTAAATACCAACGATTCCTGGAAGTGTGTGCAGGACAAAGCCTTTTCTCCTTTATGGGGTTTCTTTGCCGCTACCAATGGCCAAATCGTGGATATGAATAAGACCATCTCCAACTGGCAGGCAAAGGATTTTGATGATAGTGCATGGCCGGCAGCCGGCAGCCTGTTCCAGGGCAATTTAAAAGGCGCTGGCGATGGTTTTGGTTACATGCTGGTGCCAGCTACCATTCCTGCGAGAGAGCTGACTTATCAGCCTATTACAGTGATTCGCAAAGGGGCTTCCCTGCCTGCTACCATTCCGGCCAATACTACCGCTACCATCTTACTCGATCAGACCTACGAAACCAATGCTTATCCCACCATTTATTTCAGTGGCGGTAAGGATGCAGGGCTTTCCCTCAGTTATGCCGAGGCCTTGTATGACCACCGGGAGCCTTATGGCAGTCATAAGAGTAACAGGAATGATGTAGAAGGAAAAGACTTTTATGGCGTGAAAGACAGCCTCACCAGCAATGGTCAGCAAGGCCAAACTTTTACTCCTTTCAATTTCCGTACTTTCAGGTATATCAAAATAGCGGTACATACCAGGGATGTACCGCTGGTGATCGATAGTCTCTACGGCACCTTTACCGGCTATCCGTTCAAGCAGACCGCCATATTTAAATCAGCTGATACCACCATACCTAAAATCCTCGAGATCGGCTGGCGCACTGCCAGGCTCAATGCTTTCGAAACCTATACGGATTGCCCATTTTACGAGCAGTTGCAATACATTGGGGATACCCGCATTCAGGCGATGGTTTCTTATTATTATAGTGGTGACGACAGGCTGGCCCGTCATGCACTTGACCTGATGGATCAATCCCGTTTACCCGAAGGAGTGACCCTTAGCCGCTATCCAAGCCATACGACACAGGTTATTTCTACATTCTCCTTGTGGTACATTGGGATGCTGTATGATTATTTCATGTACAGGCATGACAATGATTTCATCAAAGATAAGCTGCCGGGTATGAGAGGTGTACTGGCCTTCTTCAGCAAATACCAGCAGGCAGACGGCTCTCTTGCCAACACCCCTTACTGGAATTTTGTGGACTGGGCCACCGGCAAAGACTGGTTTGTAGGGGCACCGCCCAAAGGCAGGGATGGCAGTTCTGCGATTGTAGACTTGCAGTTATTATGGGCTTATCAGTGGGCTGCACAAATGGATCCTTCTCCATTGTACAATCAGAAAATCGCACAGCTCACGAAGACAATCCAACAGAAATACTGGGATGCCGGCAAAGGCTTGTTCGCAGATACAAAAGAGAAAGACCACTTCTCTCAACATGCCAATTCACTCGCCATCCTTACTGGTCTTGTAAATAAAGCAGACCTGCCTGCATTGGGCAAAAAGCTGCTGCACGATACAACACTTACCCAGTGCTCCATCTACTTTAAATACTACCTGCACCAGGCACTGGTAAAAGCCGGTTTGGGAGATGATTACTATAACTGGCTCGGCATCTGGAAAGAGAATATTGCCATGGGACTCACTACCTGGGCAGAGTATTCTGATGTTGGTTATTCCCGTTCTGATTGCCATGCATGGGGAAGTAGTCCGAATATTGAATTTTTCAGAACAGTGTTAGGCATCGACAGCGATGCACCCGGTTTTAGCAGGATAAAGATTGAGCCACACCTGGGAGCACTGAAAGCCGTAAGTGGCGAAATTCCACACCCTTTCGGCAAGGTCAGTGTGAGCTATGAATATAAAGCAGGACAATGGAATATGGAGGTGCAGTTGCCTGCCCATACCACTGGGCAATTCATCTGGAAAGGGAAATCTTATCCCGTCAAAGCAGGTGATAATAAAATCAGGTTGCAGGCGTAGGCTGACAAAGGCCATAGGCTGAAAGCATGATCTGATCTGGTGTGCAACAACCGTGCTGGCACCAGGTCAGGTCATCTGAAGCCAGTTAGAGGGAGCGGATGTATTCATCCAGTTCCTCCTCCTTTCCCAGGCCCAGTTTTAATTTGATGCGATAACGCGCCATCAGGATACTCTTGGGTGCAATACCCAGTCGCTGTGATACTTCTTTGTTGGTGAGACCTATATAGATATACGCACAATGCTTCAGGTCCAGCCTGGAGAGTGAATTTGCTGATCGCTCTTTCAGTTTTTCAAAAACCTCCTGGCTCACATTTTCAAAATCAGCTTTGTCTTCTGCCAGGGATTCATCCAGTCTTTTATCGTGATCGATGAGCCGGTTGATCTGTGTAAGCACAGATTTATTACTGGTATGCGCTGCGATCTTCTGCTGCAAGGTTTGTACCAGGGCATTTTTCTGTTCTACCTGCAGGGTACCTGCCAGCAGGTCTTTCTGTAATCGCTCTTGTCTTTCCTGCATCAGTTGCTGCTCAGCAATCAGGCGCATAGCTTCTTCATCTTTGAGTCTTGTCTCCATGCCCAGTTGTTTCAGCCGGAAATGATAGGAACGGAAGAGGAAGATGGCTGCCGTGAGCAGGGCCAGGGCAAGGCCTATATAGAGGTAGCCCAGTTTCTTGTGCAAACTGGCTGTCTGCTCCATGTTCTTAAGTGCGGTGGCTGTTTTCTCTGCCTGGTACTTTGCTTCCAGCTCCTTGGTGATGTTCAGCTTTTCTTCATTGTAGAGCTGCGTATACAAGGTTGCAAACTGCTGCTGGTAGTGCAGGGCATCTTTATACTTACCCCTTTTCTCCGCAAGTGCAGCCAGGGCAGACATGAACTGGATCCTGGTCGCCAGGGTTTTTGAACTGTCTGTATCCAGGATAGCCAGGCCTTTCTGCAGCAGATCTTCCGCCGCCTCATAGTGACCAGCGGCGGCTTCATAATCACTCTTCATGCCATAACAATTGGAAATAACCTCCAGGTGATGGGTTTCAACACCGATTTTCTGTGCAAAGTCCAGGTATTTAAACACCGTATCCCTGTAGGAGGGTGGAAAGTTTTGTGCATAGAGATCCGCCAGGTTCAGGGCCATAATGGCCACCGTGCTATGGAAGATGATGCGGTCTTTATGATTTAAATAGGTAGCAAGTGATAACCTGTTGTAATAAATAGCTGAGTCCAGCGATGCCTGATCGCTGGTATGTGCCATATGATAATACTGCCAGTAGGTGCCCAATGTCTGGTAAGCAACGAGGATATTATCATAGTCCATATCTATGAGCGCAGCCCGCAGGCATAACTGTCCATATTTCTTATGCAGGGGACCATCTTCCTGGTTAGCATAAATGCTGGCCATAACATAATATACGGCAGACTGGTAATAGGCTGACCCTGCTTTTTCAAGGTATTTTAACGCCTGCTGGCCACTGAGGAGGGCATTTTTCTCATCTCCTTTGATATTCTCCATCCAGCATTTCCGGTACCAGGCGATCCCTTTTGCCAGCTGACTTTCTGTTTTGCCCGCATAATATACCGCACTATCCACCACCGCTGCAGAGCGGGTAATATCATTTGCCTGGATATAGATTTGTGCCAATGTGGCATAAGAAATGGCCGTGTATTGCGCATCCGGAAGATGCCGGCTAAGTGCTACAGCCTGTAATCCGAGCGCTATCGCATGCTTATTTTCTGTAATGGATGTAGCCCTTGCAAGGAGGCTCAGGGTCATTACTTTTTGTTCGGGTGTAATATTTTTTTGAGCTAAAACTGCGCTGAGAGAATCAGCAGGGGTATGGGCGGCACAAGACAGCACCTGGAGGATGATTACAATAACGGATATGGATATCTTATTGATTAACTGCGACATATGTGTTTTTGTAGGGTGTTTGTAGTTGGCATTTTTTAGCCCATGTAGAGCATTTGTAGATACCAGATTTTCATTTTCGCTGCCCGCTATAACTATTTTTGAGGACACACAAGTGGGTATAAATATAATATAAGAAGATAAAATCACGAGGGTAAAAATGATGCAGTATTTTGAATACCAGGACGAAAATGTATCGTGCTTTTTAGAAATCACTTTGGAGGATAGAATAGTGAGAACAAGATCAGGACAAAAAGGCACACAAGGTATTGCTACGGAAAAAGTATACCAGGATGCCGGGACGGCAGCAAAAGAATTTGATCGACTGACGAAGGAAAAGAAAGAGGACGATGCTTATTATTTTCGTTTAGGAGATGAGTATAGCCTGTAGATGTTTCCGATGATGGATTTGCATTTTCCCGGGTGCCTGTGCTTTGTTTACAGCTAAGCGCAGGCATCCGGAATTTTTATATTCCCGCTAAAAAGTATTAAGTTAGTTCTGCTAATTTAAAAACTTATATGAGACACACCCCTCTTTACCTATTTGTATTGTTGTTGTTTGCCCATACGCTTCCGGCCCAGACAACCCAGTCAGAGAAAAAAACAGACAGTATCACCCGCCTGATGATACGTTACCTGAATGAAGCCAAAATTGACAGCGCTTATAATCTCTGGGGTGAGAAAGCCAAAGTAGATTTCACCCCGGAGGTATGGCGTAATATTTATAAAACGAATATCCAGGCTTACGTTCCTTTCCGGGATCTCAGGTTTGTCGAAAGTCGGGAGGGTACAAATCTTTATACTGCCCAAAGCATAGTACCACTGAACGTTTTTTCAATTTTAGATGAAAAGGATAAGTTGGATGGATTCCTTTTTAGACCGGTCCCAAAAGAAAGTGAAGCAGCGTACAAGGCAACTGTGCTTTCTGACAATCCATTAAAAAGCCATCTTGATAGTATTGTAGAAGCTGCTGTAAGGCCCTACATCAATCAAAAAGGGAATGTATCGCTTTGTGCAGGCGTTCATTATAAGGGACAGGATTTTTATTATAACTATGGGCTTCCCAGGCTGGATGCGGATACATTGCCTGACAACAAGCTTGTTTATGAAATTGGGTCTATCTCCAAGACGTTTACAGGCACCCTGCTAGCCATGGCTATTATCCAGAAAAAAGTAAGCCTGGATCAACCTATTACTTCCTTTCTTCCTGATTCCGTCGCTGCTAATCCTGCATTGAAGGGCATTACGTTCAAACACCTGGCCAGTCATACCTCCGGCTTTCCTACATTGCCATCCAACCTGGATCTGAAAAGAAATGAACAGCCCTACGAAAACTATGACCTGGTACACCTGTTTAGTTACCTGAAAACGGCTACACCATCAACTGCGCCAGGTAAAGTGTTTGCTTATAGTAATTTCGGATTTGGTTTACTGGGTGTGTTGCTGGAAAGGGTGTATGGTATGAGCTATGCAGCGCTGTTATCAAAATATATCACAGGTCCACTGAAAATGAATTATACCGGCATCACTGTGGATGCTGCAGCTGCCCAGGGATATGACGGTGCATTGAAACCTGTGGATGTCTGGGACTTTAACAGTTTGAAAAGTGCAGGTGCGATCAAATCTAATACGGCAGATCTGTTGAAGTATGCGAAGCTTCAGCTGGAACAGGGAAAGGATCCTTTACACCAGGCAATTGCACTGGCACATCGGCCCACTTTCGACGATGGCACTACCAAAATAGGTTTGGCCTGGTTCCGCTTCCAGCACAAAGATGAATTAATATTTCACAACGGTGGTACTGGCGGTTGCCGTTCCTTCCTGATGGCCGACACTGCCAGCAATACAGCGCTTGTACTACTGGTAAATTCTGTGAATTTTGCGGACGCTGTCGGTGTACAGATTGTCGGTAATCTGAAAAAATAAAAAGAAATACCGCTGCTGTATGCCCTGCAGCAGCGGTATGAAAAAGCGTCACGGGTACGATTGGATAAGGAGACAGAATTACTTTGAATCCTTTACCTGAATGGCTTTTAACTTCGCTAATGTGTCTTCAAAAACCTGCAAATAAATTGCTTTAATGCTGGCTAATTCCGCACTGCTTACGCCGCGTACTTTGCTGTTCGTCGTCCCCGCAGGGCGAGTGGCAGCCCGTAATTTTCTGTAGAAGGTGGGGACGCTCCAGTCGCATTGATTACAGATCAATTCCCGTGCGTCTACAGGAATACTGTTTACCGTCCAGAACATTTCTGAGAGGGCATTTGCATACCGGATGTCTTGTCCTTTCTTTAAGCCCATTTCGGGCTGTTCCAGTTGAACTGGTTTTGACCGCTTTCGATTCATGTCAGAACAGGGGTTTATGCTGATTAACAATGAGGTTTAAAAATATTTTTTAGCAAGTTTTTTGAATGGTTGTTTGGGGAACGATTTGATCGTTTCACGGTGAAAAATTAGAACTCCTTTTGAACATTTCAATAAAAAAAATCAGGAATTTTTCGATGATGAGAACCAAAGAATCATTTTATTGAAATTTTTCCAATGTTTATTGCTCTCTGGAAAATTAAAATATTTTTGAAATCATTTCAGTTGCAAAATGAGAACATGCGTATCAGCGGCGGGTCTCTACCTGGCCATTGCTATAACCTGTCTGAATAGTAAAGACCTTCCGGATATCGCCTGTCTCACAACTATTCCTCACACACATCGGCGACTATCTTGCGCGAAAAAAATGCAAAATGAATTACTGCCTGAGCTGACCAGGTTGTAATAAAAAGCTGAGTGAAAAGAAACCCCGCTGCTGTCAAAGACAACAGCGGGGTTTAACGGTCATGGGAAAGACCGGGTTGAGGGAAAGACTTAATAGTATAGGGGATTGTCAGCAAGACAATTAATTTTCACTCCTCTTGATGGGATAGAATTCATTCAGCTCAACTTCGAGAGCGGAGGCCAGTTTAATGAGGGTAGTCGCAGCGGGATTTTTCATACCATTTTCTATTTTCGAAATATCTCCGGCATGTACACCTGAAGAAACTTCGAGATCCAGCTGGGTCATTCTTTTTTGCTTACGAATCGCTTTGATCTTTCCGCCGAGCTCTTTTAATATTACTTTTAGTTCAGACATTCCGGGTGAAAAATGGTCACATTTTGGAGAATAAAAAGTTGTCGATCGACTACTTTCGGGAAAAAAATTCAAACGCTCGTAAGCTGCAAGCAAGCCACCCGCGCAGTTAGGGGTGCTCCGGTGTATGGAGCACTCCTAACTGACACAAGTGTGGAGATGGCATAGCTATAGCTGCTGCACGGGATAAGTGCAGTTTTGTCGTTTAGGAACAATGCATGCTGATCACCCTCTTGCGTTGACAGGAGGGCAGCTTAGGAACGAGCTTAATACGGTTTGTTTCAGCTATTACTGAGATGTTGAATGGTTCATATTTGACGTAGATTTTCTGGTTATTTTGAGTTTACAGCCTGAGGGTGCTGTGTGATGATGTGTTGTAATACCGGTCGTTTGTTTGTAAGTCCCTTTGTTATCTCCTTTGTAATTCCCTTTGTTATTTTGTCGTCATACCCTTTATTATTTCGTCGTCATACCCTTTGTTATTTTGTGTTCATCCGGCTTGTTGCTTATATAAAGATTGCTTCGTTATAATCCAGGTACTGTCTACCATATTGCTATTGCTTAGGTAAAGTTCTCACTATTGTTACTTCCTGTGTTAAATGCACTTCATACGCTCTTTATGTGAAATTCACTTCATTCCCTATCAGATGCCCCAGCAGCCACTTTCCTGCCTTTGCTGTATCCTCTTCCGTCACTGTTTTGCCTGCGGCCAGTTTGAGTCCCCAGGGTCTGCCGTTGTGTACAAAGAGGGACGGACTTTCTCCTACTTCCCAGATGGCGTATCCTAATCTTTTAGATCGGATCAGGAGCCGCATATCTGAGGTGAGGTAATACAATTCATCCGGCACAGGCTCCAGGATTGCTTTCCTGGAAAAGCCTTTTTTTATGCGCGGATGATTGGCTTCTACTACGATTGAATTAACCTGGTGCTGAGGTTTATAGTAGTAGTTTTTTTTCGCAGATTTGCCCGCTGGCGTTATTTCGTCGCCGGGATACCTGAGATGTTCTTCAAAGAGGGAAAAGAAGAGCCGTTGTAGCTGATGAATGTAATAGATGTAAGCAGAAGTCAGGACTTCGTCTACACCTACAAACCATTTTCCTCCTATGCCAGGCTTCAGCCAAAACTTGCCACCAATAGCCGTAGTACGGAGTACAGTGCCCTTGCTTCTATCCATCGTGTTGAAGCGTAAAAGCGACAATTCTGCACGTTCTATCAGTATTGGTTCCAGTGTGTCGATAACTTGCAGGATGTTTGCTAAATCCGGGCCCTTTATCCTAATCTTTTTTCCCTGTTGTAAGAAGTAAGCACCTTCGAAAATTTGTTCTATTTCTACTTGCACAAAACTAAATAATTTAGCACAAAATACTAAAAATGTTAGTAAATAAATGTAGGCTTTTGCGAAGAATAATTACTTGAAAAGGATGCTGTATTCAAAAAGGAAATGATATTTAAAGATTTTTATACTCATTTAATAAATCGTAGTTGTATCTTAACATTAACGTAGATTACAATTTATATGCAACGTTCATTATTTACAATTATCATCGCCCTTTATTCCACGGCCACTTTTGCCCAACGCCAGAAGGCTATCAGCCCTGATCTATTCGGTATCTTCTTTGAAGACATCAGCTATTCTGCTGACGGGGGATTGTATGCAGAACTCATCCAGAACCGCTCATTTGAATATACAGGATCAGATCACAAAGGATGGCATCCAATGACTGCATGGGAGTATACACCCAGGGGATATGCTTATGGAAAACTATCAGTGGAAACGAAGTCGCCACTCAACGAAAACAACACGCATTATGTCGTATTAGACATCCAGGATGTCGGGCAGGAAGGTCTTGGATTGACGAACTATGGTTTCAACGGCATCCCGGTGAAAGAAGGTGAACAGTACGATGTATCGCTGTTTGCCGCCCTGCTTGCCGGCAATGCAATACCGGTAACAGTCAGTATCCGCAACAGGAAAGGAGACATCTACGGTGAAACCACTTTTGATGTTACAAATAAAAACTGGCAACAATACGCTGCCGGTATTACGGTGAATAAAAGTGATGACAGCGCCTGTCTGGTGATCATCGCAAAAGGTACTGGCAAACTGGCAATTGACCAGGTATCGCTCTTTCCAAAGAAAACATTCAAGGACAGAACCAATGGTATGAGACCGGATCTGAGCCAGGCGATTGCGGACCTGCATCCGAAATTTATGCGTTTCCCCGGCGGATGCCTGGTACACGGAGATGGGATTGCAAATATCTACAACTGGAAAAACACCATCGGTCCTTTGGAGGCGCGCGTGGACCAGCGCAACATCTGGAACTATCACCAATCAGCAGGATTGGGATATTTTGAATACTTCCAGTTCTGTGAAGATATCGGTGCCAAACCAGTGCCTATCCTGGCTGCAGGTGTCAGCTGCCAGAATTCCGGTGGCACCTGGGTAATTGGTAGTACAGGACAGAAGGGAATTCCTATGGCGGACATGCAGGCCTATATCCAGGATGTGCTGGACCTGGTAGAATATGCAAATGGTCCTGCTACTTCCGTATGGGGTGCTAAGCGCGCCGCAGCAGGGCATCCGGAGCCCTTCCACCTGCAATACCTGGGCATTGGTAATGAAGATAAAATGACACCGGATTTCGAAGCCCGCTTTACTATGATCTATAATGCGGTAAAAGCAAAGCATCCTGAAATAACTGTCATCGGGACAGCAGGCCCGTCTTCAGAGGGAGAAGACTATGAAAAAGGCTGGGCCATCGTCAATAAACTGAAAGTACCGGTAGTAGATGAACACTATTACAATGAACCTGAATGGTTCCTGAAAAACAATCAGCGCTACGATAAGTACGATCGTAAAAAAGCAAAAGTATATATCGGTGAATATGCTTCCAGGGGCAATAAATTCATCAATGCGATCTCAGAAGCGACCTACATGACCAGCCTGGAAAGAAACGGCGATGTAGTACACATGGCTTCCTACGCACCACTGCTGGCAAAGAAGGGGAATACGAACTGGAATCCTGACCTGATTTATTTCGATAATACAGGCGTGTATCCAACCGTGAACTACTATGTACAGCAGTTGTTTTCTTCTAATTCAGGAGATGTATATATCAGTGATGTGGTGACATTCGACCGTAAGAAAGATTCTACACTTGCAGCATCTGTGGTGAAGGACAGCAAGACGGGCGATGTGATTGTGAAGCTTGTAAATGCAGGTGCTACAGATGCAAAGGTAAATGTAAACCTGAAAGCATTAGGTGCATTGCAGCCAAAGGCGCAGGTGATTTTGCTGAAGGAAGAGGGGGGAGTACCTGTTTCAGTTGAAACGGAATTTACAAAGAGTAGTCTTACACTGGATGCACTGAGCATGCAGGTGATACGACTGCATAAGAAATAATAATAGCGGAGGTGACTCATGATAAGATTGTTATTCTGCCTGTTGCTGGTACAATGTGCCTATGCGCAGCAAAACTCCGACAGCGGATATAAAAAACCCTTGCAGGATGTGCTGGTCGATATCCAGAATCGTTTTGGTATCAAAATCAGGTATACAGATGCAGAAGTAGCAGGCAGGTATGTGACTTATGCAGACTGGCGTTATCGCCCTGATGCGGAAACGACGCTGGAGAAAGTATTGGCCCCACTCGATCTGAAAGTAAGAAAGGAAAAAGAGAAGCAATACCGCCTCACTACTTTTGAATATTACCGCTGGCCGGTAGCCGAGGGCTGGGCGGAGCTGGACAGAATTGCAGCACAATACCACAATGAACAGGAATGGGAAGCGCGGAAGGCATTATTGAAGCCCTGTATCCTGCAGGCATTGCAATTGTCTCCTCTGCCAGCCAAACCGGCATCTGCACCCATCATCACACCAGTAAGAAAATTTGATGGATATACTGTCCGGAATATTGCGATAGAAATATTACCCGGTGTTTATGTCAATGGTTCACTATATGCACCTGCCGGGAGCAAGGGCAGGATTCCCGTGATTCTCAATCCTGACGGGCATTGGAAAGATCAAAGATATCGGCCCGATTGTCAGTATCGCTGTGCCGCGCTTGCACGGATGGGGGCCATGGCATTCAGTTATGATCTCTTTGCCTGGGGGGAATCACAATTACAATTTGACGAAGCAGATCACCGTCGCAGTTTAGCGATGAGTATACAGGTACTTGGCAGTATCCGGATTCTTGATTATTTATTGTCGTTGCCTGATGCTGATACCAGCAGGGTAGGCATCACAGGTGGTTCAGGAGCGGGGAGTCATACGGTATTGATGACGGCTCTTGACGACCGGATCAAAGTGAGTGCACCTGTAGTCGCCATCAGTTCTTATTTCTATGGAGGTTGTCCCTGCGAAAGCGGGATGCCGGTTCATGGTTGCGGTAACAGAACCGACAATGTAGAAATTGCTGCGATGGCAGCTCCCAGGCCACAATTATTAGTGAGTGACGGGGGCGACTGGACGGATAAAATGCCGGAACACGATTACCCTTACCTGCAAAAGATTTATAGCTATTACGATCAGTTCAGCAAGGTCTCTAATGTACATCTGCCAGCTGAAGGTCATGACTTTGGCGTTAACAAACGTAAGGCAGTATATGATTTTATGGCGCAGTACCTGAAATTAAACAGGAATGCTGCAGACGAAACCAAAATAACGATTGAACAAGTTGTCGCGATGTATGTGTTTGGAGAAAAAGGAGAGAAACTGCCCCCACATGCTATTCACGGATTTGCACAACTGGAAAAGCTATGGAATGCCTCACATTAGTCTGCAGAACAGAAATCCAGGAATACCTTTGCGGTCTCCAGGCTTTCTTTGAGTGATACCGGTTTGGTGATATAGGCATGTGCACCCAGTGAGACACATTTTGCCTTTTCAAAGGGATTGATAGAGGTAGAATAAATAATGACCGGAATATTTCTGAAGCGATCATCTGCTTTCAGATTTTCCAGTGTCTGTGTGCCGTTCATTTTGGGCATGTTCAGATCGAGTACAATCAGGCAGGGTACAATATGTTCAGCGCTAAACCGTGTATCCAGCAATTGCAATGCCGTTTCGCCGTTCTCAGCAAAGAGCATGATATTGTCAGCATTAATCATTTCCATGGCTTCTCTGATAATTACCATATCTTCAGAGTCATCATCAATAACCAGGATTTTTCCACATTTCATAATACAGTGATTAAATAACCGGGTGTAGCGGCAAAGAAACAAAAAAAGTTGCACCTATACCTTCTTCTGAAGTAGCCCATATTTTCCCCTGGTGCATTTCTACGATCTTTCTGCAAATGGCCAGTCCCAGGCCTGTGCCTTCATACGCCTGACGGGTATGTAAACGCTGGAAGAGGGTGAACATTTTAGGTAAATATTTCTCATCAAATCCTATTCCATTATCCCTGAAAATGAGTTCTATATGCCCATTTTCCTGCCTGCAGGAAATATTTAATTCAGGTGTCTGCGTTTCCTTACTATACTTCAGTGAATTGCTGATAATATTGCCAAAGAGCTGGCGCATCATCCGTTCATCACCATACATTTTGGGCAATGTCCCGATGTTGAGTGCCGCCTTTTTTTCCTCGATGGCAATTTCCAGGTCCTGGCAGGCATCGGAGGCTACGGTGTTCAGGTCTATCTCCTGGAATTGGATCTGTTCCTTATTGATCTGGGAAAAGAGTAGCAGGTCCTGGATCAGGGAGCGCATTCTGCGGCTGGCGCCCTGGATACTGTTTAGGAAATGCAGGCTCTTTTCATCAAAGGAAGACTGGTATTTGTTGAGGAGGTAGTCGCTATAGAAGAGCAGCTTGCGCACAGGCTCCTGCAGGTCATGGGAAGCAACGAACGCAAATTGTTGTAATTCAAGGTTGCTGCGGTTTAATTCTTCAATATACTGTTCCAGTATAAGCTGGTTGTCTTTCAGTTTCTTTTCCGCCTGTTTCAGTTCGTAGTTATCCTTCAGCGTTTCTTCTACAGTTTTCTGCGCATGGATGTCTACCATATACCCGATGCGGGTAATCCTTTCTTCCTTTTCGGTATTCAGGGGGGCGAGCGAGATCTGGTGCCAGAGATAATCGTCACTGTTTTTATTCAACAGCCTTGCCTGGATTTTGATGGTTGTAGCGCCTTTGGTAATATTGTTTTTCAGCAACAGGCAAAAGGCATCGTAATCTTCTTCGTGTACAACGCTTTTCCATTTGCTGTGGTTGAGGCTGTTCAGGTTCTGACCTGTATATTGCAGCAACCAATCATTGGCGTAAAGTAGCTGTGCCTGATCATCCAGGCTAAAGATCATGAGTGGGAGGGAGTTGGTGAGTACCCTATACTGGTCCTCACTTTTCTTCACTCTTTCTGACAGTTCCTGCAGCTGTTCATTCTTCCGTTTCAGTTCCTCATACGGAGAGATAGGAGGTTCGTTGCGGAAAAGGCTACGCCATTCATCCAGCTTTTGTATATCGATACGGAAAGGAGGGGAGATAGTATAGAACAGTTCAATAGAACCGTCAGTAGATACCTTATACTTATTGACGAGTTTTTTTGCGTGTTCAAGTCCTTCCCGGGGTGTGTTCTTTTCTGAGATCTCATTCTTCAGACCTGCTACAATATACTTCTCACGGAGGTCGCTCTCTACACTGAGAATAAGGCAGCCACCTTTGCCACTATCTATAGCGTTTCTTGATACTTCTGAAACGGCAGTAGCAAAAGTAGTCTGCGCAGACAGAGACAGGCCTGCCAGTTCTGCCAGTTTCATGGAGCGTTTATGCGCAAGTATGAGATCCATTTCGTTCTCAAGGGTCACCCGGGCAAGTTCGTGCATGAGATTACAAGTTTATTTTACAGGCCACGGCAGACATATCGTCTGTGAGGCGGGCAAAGTCTTTAATGAGTGAAGCACATAAGATAGAAAGATCGTATCGCATGATGGAGGTATACTTTAGCGTATCCCATCTTGTTTTAAGACCATCGCTGGTCATCAAAACGTATTGACCATCTTCGTAAGGTATTTCCTGCGCACTAAGGGTATTGGGTACATTGAGGCCTATGATACCATTGTAGGTCAGGTAATTTTTGCTGTTACCGGCACTGCAAACTTTGGTAATAATGTTTCCCACGCCGCAAATACGCCATTTCCTGGAAGCCAGGTCAAAGACTGCCACCGTACCAACCATACCCCGTGTACGTTTCACAGCTACATTTATATACCGGATGATCTCTACCGGGTCGGTGTATGGGCATTCCATAAAGGCTGCTCCGGCGACCTGCATGGCTTTTGCTGCCTCGGGGCCATGGCCAAGACCATCTCCAAGAAACAATTTGACGTAGTCTTTATCTACAATAGAAAAGAAATCATCTCCGCTTGCTGTTTCACCCGGTTTAGGAATGATGACGGATCTGATTTCTGTCTTGAATGCTTTGGAAGAAGGTGCCTTATTGAATACCCTGACCAGGATGATGGTACCCCAGTTTTTGAGCGAGTAAATCTGGAATACATCAGAGAGTCTTTTCATGGCCCCTAATCCATGCCCCAGTGTATTTTTGGTAGATACGCCGTCTGCTACCATCCGGGTTACATCCGACATACCGGGGCCGTTGTCTATGCTGATAATTTCAATTCCCTGTTTTCCGTTTTCTTCGATGAGTTTGGCAAGTACCTGACCGCCACCAGCATGCTTAACAAGGTTCGTTACTATTTCTGCCACGATAATATCGAGTTCCGCAATCCGCTTTTCGGAGAGGCCACCTGCTACAGCCATGGCATGGATTTCTTTTTTCAGAATGGCAAAATAGCTCCTGTCAGATGCATTGAGCGCCAGATGTATGTGATTATCCATTCTTCCACTTAATAATTGAAACAGTAGTGCCTTCGCCCACTGTACTTTTAATATCAAATTCATTGACCAGGCGCTTAGTGCCTGGAAGGCCAATCCCCAGGCTTTTGCCGGTGGAGTAGCCATCTTTCATAGCCAGGGCGATATCTTTGATACCGGGTCCTTTGTCTGTAAAAACAAGGCGGATACCACTATCTCTGCCCTGGCTGAGCACCTCGATGAGCACCATACCGCCATTTGCATATTTCAACATATTGCGTACGAGCTCACTGGCTGCGGTGATTAATTTGGTTTGGTTTACAAGACTCATTCCAATTTTTACTGCATACTCCTTCACCCGATTCCTGAAGAGAATCACATCCTGTTCTCTTTCGATTAGCATACGGTCCTTATTCAGTACTATCTTCATCGTCTTCGGTTAGGTCCTCATCATAATTGCCTATTTTTTCTTTTAACAATTCCATACCTTTTTCCACATTCAAAGCCGTGTGTACGCCTTTGAGTTCTAACCCAAGTTCAATCAAAGTGATGGCGACTGCCGGCTGCATACCCACGACAACAGTTTCCGCATCCATAATTTTGGACATGGAACCAATGTTGCCGAGAATACGCCCCATAAAAGAATCGACTATGGATAATGCGGAGATATCTATTAATACACCCTTTGCTTCAGTCTTATTGACCATTTGGACCAGGTCCGTCTCCAGATTGGTAGCTAACCTGTCGTAAAGATCTATCTGTATAGTCACCAGAAGCAGGCGACCCATTCGCAGAATAGGAATACGATCCATATTTAAATACCTGATTTAATGGTTTCTACTTTTTTTACATTCAGTTTCAACATGGTAAAAGCTTGCTTTAATGCACTGGCCAGGGTTGCCTTAGTGATTATGTTGGAGAGATCTATACCTAAGTGAACTACAGTTTGTGCAATTTCAGGGCGGATACCACTGATGATGCATTCAGCACCCATCAGGCGCGTAGCAGCCACTGTTTTGATCAGGTGCTGTGCCACCAGTGAGTCTACAGCAGCTACACCGGAGATGTCAAGAATGGCAATTGTACTGCTGCTTGCTACAATCTCCTGCAGCAGGCTTTCCATCACCACCTGTGTACGGGCACTATCCAGGGTCCCGATAATAGGCAGGGCGAGAATGCCATCCCATACACGGATCACAGGAGTAGAAATTTCAGCAATTTCGTCTGTCTGACGAAGGATCACCTCTTCTCTGCCTTTGATAAAGGTTTCAAAAGCAGTAATACAGAGATAATCCATCAGTCTGCTGATCCTGATTACTGCATCGAGCAGGAAAGCCGGATCTTCTTTGATATCTGTCTGTAAAGACGTTAGCAACGCCTCTTTTAAACTGAAAATGTAAACGCCGGTTTCAGCAGGAGTGAAGCCTTGTTTAGCACGGGAAAGAGATATGCCAGCCAACAATTCGTGAACAGGTTCAAAATCGGAAGATTCTACATTGCCGAGGTTTTTTTCAGTTAATACTTTTAAAAGTGTGTCTAAAAATTCGGCAGATTGTTCTCTCAGTTCATCGTTGCTCATCAGGTCTTCTCTGAGGCTAATGTTGGAAAGCTGTGTGGTCATCCAGTTCTCAAGGATCCTTTTCTGCTTTTTCTGAAGAAGTTTGGCTATGTCTGTTCCCATTGTTGATATTTAGAAATTAAATGTATAGTTTATTTGCTGTTCCGCCAATCTTAATAATTGACTATAAATTATTGTGGTGACTTCATTTCATAAAAGCGATATCGTAAAACCAAAGATCATAGCAATAGGCATGCTAATTGATAGGGAATTTGGAATTCCACATGTAAAAAGGTATTTATGCCAGCACTAAATATGACAGAACGTATAGCCCGATTTTCTTTCTTCTCCGCATATGAGCAATTGAAACCCGCTACCATAGAGCAATTGAAAAAACATTTGCTGGATGCAATGGGATCTATGTTGTATTCCATGAAGGCCCCGACTGTAGAAAAATTATTTCGGCAAATAAAATTTCTGCAGGCCAATGGCCCCCTCGCTGTCCCTGTTTTGGGGAGTACAAGTGTGGACCGGGCTGCACAGTTGTATACATTACTGGTACGGTATCCCGACTATATGGACAATTATCTTGGCAAACATGCAACCTGCCATCCCAGTGATAATATAGGTGGAATTCTGGCGGCCTGCCAGGCAATCAATGCCAGTGGCCGTGACTTTTTTACGGCTATGGCTATTGGTTACCAGCTGGAATGTACGCTCATTGACCAGATGCCGCTCATGGCCAAGGGCATTGACCATACCGCCTTGCTGGCCATGTCCCTGACAGCTGCCCTTGGCCCCCTGTACGGTCTTACCCTGGAACAGGCAGCACACGCCATCGGCATCACCGGCAGCACTTTCAATACTACAGTAACGACGAGAGCTTCATATACTTACGAATGGAAGGGATATGCCTCTTCTCTTGTAGCATTGGGTTGTACCAACACGATACTGCTGGCAAAAGAAGGTGTAACAGGGCCTGTCAGCTATTTCGAAGGGCCTATGGGTTTTAAAGACGAATTTGAGATGGACCCGGAATTTAACTGTGAGGCAGGCGATTTTTCCAGGATTGAACATTGTATTCTCAAAAGTTACAACGCAGAGGTACATACCCAATCTGCCATTGAAGCATTGCTGGATCTTAGGTGTAAACATAATATCCGGGCAGAAGATGTAAAGCGCATAGACGCCACCATCTTTCTCACAGCCTATAATATAGTCGGAGGCGGGCGCTATGGCGACCGTAAACTTGTGCAAACCAAAGAACAGGCAGATCATAGTCTGCCTTACCTGCTTGCAGTCGCTATGCTGGATGGAGAAGTGCTGCCTGCGCAATTATTACCTGAACGCATCCGGCGGCCGGATGTGCAGGCATTGATGGAACATGTATATGTGGATACCGGGTTGCCATTGAAAGCCCCCCGCAAAGTAGCGGAAGTATTGGATCCTTACACTGCCCCTTACCCTGAAAAGATGCCGGCGAAGATCTCCATTCATTTAAAAGACGGGAAGGTGATCGAAGAAAAGAAAGAGGACTACAAAGGATTTTATACAAGACCACTGGACTGGGAGGATGTTGTGAACAAATTCCATTTATTGGGAAAAGATACCACGGATGGTGCAATGCGAAATGACCTGATTGCGGTAATTGCCAATTTAGAAAATGAGCCGGTTAGCAGATTAACAGATTTGTTAGCTCAGATAAAATAAAACAAAACGCTTTTGCCTGATGCAAAAGCGTTTTGTTCATCAAACATTAAGCCGGGACTTTTCGTGTAAGCTCTCTATCCCAGAAACGATGCTGCTGCACCGCTTGTATAAACTGATCTGCCAGCAGATTCGCATCATTATTAATAATCAGCCCCTCAGTCGGTGCTGCCTGCTGTCCAAAATAGGTCGCCTTCAGGATAGGCTCCGCATCTGCATCAAATGCAATCGCTTTACAATGCCGCCAGGCCTCATTCAGGAAATGAATGGCATCAGGTTCCTGCTCCAATGCAATTACACTATTGGCACCACCCGGTACATACACCGCATCATATAATACAGATGCCGTGGTGAGGAAACTCTTATCCACTTCAATGGCATCTCCTTCAGCAGTTTGAATAAACCCCTGCCTGGGTGCAATCACTTCTACGATTGCACCTGCACCACTCAGTTGTTTTTTGACGGTGTTCAGGCTGGTAGCACTGACCCCGTTCGATGCCAGCACCGCTATCTGCCTTGTGAGAATATTATCTTTGATGGTATTAGCCATACTCAGTGCGGCAGAGAATTTTACATCCGGTTCCCGGACGATGCTTTCGTAATGCTTAGGATTTCCATCGGCAGGCCTGCCTTCATTCACCACCGGACCTTCAGGTACCGGCAATCCCAGGGCAAATGCCACGGCTGATGCAAGTCGATCATTTACGTGTGCCAGTGTACGTAGCATCCTTTCCCTTACCACTTTGGATTGTACCTTGCCCAATTCAAAACTCAGGGCATCGATAATGTGATTCTTTTCATAATCACTCTGGCTATACCAGAATAATTTTGCCTGGCTAAAATGGTCCATAAAGCTCCGGCTGCGCTGTCTTACCTTATTCGCATCCACCCTTTCCGGAAAGGAATTGAAACCACCATTTTTTATCATAGCCTGGTAGGGGCAACCGCCGCCCAGGGAGTTCGGACTATAATTCGCTTTTCCTTTATTAATGGTCTGTCTCATAAATCCATCCCGCTGGTTATTATAAACAGGTACGATGGGCCTGTTGATAGGAATTTCATGAAAATTAGGCCCTCCTAAGCGGATGAGTTGTGTATCAGTATAAGAAAAAAGGCGGCCCTGCATCAATGGATCATCCGTAAAATCGATA
Source organism: Chitinophaga silvisoli (assembly GCF_003412465.1). Lineage (GTDB taxonomy): Bacteria > Bacteroidota > Bacteroidia > Chitinophagales > Chitinophagaceae > Chitinophaga > Chitinophaga silvisoli. Next base: position 387,685 of record NZ_QTJV01000009.1, on the reverse strand, counting down.
CCTGGAACAATATTCCCCACATGAAAAGCTACCTGTTCTGTTTCTGCAAAATAATTGTCAGTATTGCGGTTGAGCGTGAGTCTGCCGATCCTTTGCACCGGTACAGATTCTTCCGGGATGATCTTGGTAGGATCCAAAAGGTCAAAGTCAAATTTATGTTCATCGGCTTCCGCTACCACCTGTATACCTAATTCCCATTCAGGATAGTTGCCGCTTTCAATGGCATTCCAGAGGTCCCGGCGATGAAAATCCGGGTCCATACCTGAGATTTTCAGGGCTTCATTCCATGCTACGGAATGTACACCCAGCAAGGGCTTCCAGTGAAACTTGACGAAGTGTGACTGCCCGGCTTCATTTATAAAGCGGAAGGTATGTACCCCGAATCCCTCCATCATGCGCAGGCTGCGGGGGATAGCGCGATCACTCATGGCCCACATAATCATATGGGTGCTCTCGGGCATCAGCGAGATAAAATCCCAGAAGGTATCATGAGCGGTAGCTGCCTGCGGTATTTCATTGTCAGGTTCTGGTTTTGCAGCATGGATCAGGTCTGGAAATTTCATGGCATCCTGTATAAAGAACACCGGCATATTATTGCCCACTAAATCGAAATTCCCTTCCTGTGTATAAAATTTTACGGCAAATCCTCTTACATCGCGGGCGAGGTCTGTAGAACCCCTGTTGCCCGCTACAGTGGAGAAACGGACGAATACGGGTGTTTCCCTGGAGGGGTCATTCAGGAATCCTGCTTTCGTGAGATCAGCCTGAGATTCGTAGACCCGGAATACACCATGTGCGCCTACACCACGTGCATGAACCACCCGTTCCGGGATACGTTCATGATCGAAGTGGGTCATTTTTTCGCGGAAGATAAAGTCTTCCAGCAGGGAAGGGCCACGGTCTCCGGCTTTGAGGGTGTTCATATCGTCATTGATCAGTGTACCCTGGTTTGTATTCATGGTCTGATCAGTTGCGTCAATAGTTTGCGGCTGTAGGTCAATGGTTTTGGCAGTTTCAGAAGATGCCTGCTTCCCGGTGTTGTTTTTGGGGGAGTTTTTCGCAAGTGGTTTTTTATCCGTCATGTTATCAGGTTTAATTAAACAGGGCGCACAAGTATGGTGCCTGAGGCCGTAAAGTAATAGGAGAGAAGGGTTTTACATTTTATCCACTGTTTCCATGATTCAGCATAATGTGTCAATTGTATATATATACTAAATATATTTATATATTATAAATAGGTGCTTTCCCTAAATTTTTTGCAGAAAACCCCGAGGAACTGTGCAGTTTTTATGGTAAATTGTATAGCAAGTTGTTTGAGAAGACCGATTGTATTGTACTGTTCTTTGAAGGTTAGCCATAAACACCAATATCATAAAGATGTATCAACCAAGTCTACGCAAGCTCCTTTTGAGCTTATTCATTGCCTGTATTTCGTTAAGTAGTGTGTTTGCCCAGGTTACAACAGCAAGTCTGAGCGGTGTAATAAAAACCGAAGCAGGGGAGGCCCTGCCTGGTGCCACCGTACAGGTGACCTGGTCTGATGCTGGTATCAACAAAGGGTTGATCACCAAATCAGATGGTAGCTTTCTTGTACCCAATCTCCGTGTGGGCGGACCTTACACAGTAGTCGTATCTTTTACAGGTTACGCCACCAAAACTGCTACCGGGGTATTCCTCAACCTGGGTCAAACGACCTCCCTGGATCTGCGCTTATCAGAAGCCGCGGGTACACTGAGCGAAGTCGTGGTGAGTGGCCGGTCCACCATTTTTAATGACCAGCGTACGGGTGCATCTACCAACATTTCCAGCACCCAGATCCGTCAGCTGCCTACTATCTCCAGGTCGGCGGACGATTACCTGCGTCTTACACCCTCAGCTTCTCCCACCTACAATGGAATTTCCTTTGCAGGCAGAAACGGGCAGTACAACAACTTTTCCCTGGATGGAGCGGTATTCAACAACCCATTTGGTCTGGATGCGCCTACACCCGGCGGACAGACAAATGCCCAGCCCATCTCCCTCGATGCCATTGATCAGATTCAAATCAACATCGCACCTTATGATGTGACCCAGTCAGGGTTTACAGGTGCCGGTGTGAACACAGTGACCAGGAGCGGTAGCAACAAATTCAGTGGTACGGTTTACGCTTTCTATCGTAATGATGCCTTGTCCGGCAATAAAATAGATGGACAGAAATTTAAGGTGCCTACCCTGGAATCTTTCCAGGCTGGCTTCTCTCTGGGAGGTGCTATTAAAAAGAACAAACTGTTTTATTTCATCAACTTCGAATCAGAACAAAGAAAGGATGAAGCCAGTGCTTATGTGGCACAAACTGCTGCTAATGCCGGTGACATCACCACTTCCCGTGTGCTGGCATCGGACCTGCAGGCCGTAAGTGAGCTCCTGAGTACAAAATATGGTTACAACACTGGCCCTTACGAACATTATAACCTGAAAAGAAGTAATTATAAATGGCTCGCAAAAATAGACTGGGTCATCAACAACAAACATTCACTGGCCTTTACGTATAATGGTCTGGATGGTTCACAGGAAAAGCCGGCCCACCCCAACGCCATCAACCGCCGCGGGCCGGATGCCATCACCCTGCAATTCCGGAATTCAGGGTATGAAATGGTGAATAAACTGCATTCCTTTGGCCTGGAATTGAAATCCAACTTCAATGATACCTATGCCAATAAGTTCAGGGCTGTATATACCATATTCAGAGATAACCGTAATCCATTTTCTTCTCCATTCCCCGCCTTAAATATCACGAAATATGGTGTGCCGTATATTGTGGCAGGGTATGAGCCTTTCTCTATTAATAATGTGCTGAACCAGGATGCCCTGCAGCTGACTAACAACTTCAATATCATCCTGCCGAAGCATACCATTACTATCGGTGCATCCTACGAGCAGTTTAAATTCGGCAATTCCTTCAACCTGACAGGATTTGGCTTCACCCTCTTCTCAGGTGTAGACATCAATGATTTCCTTACTTCTGCTGCTGCCGGTGGCTATGATGCAAACGTATCTTATGCAAAGAACCGGGCTGCGGCTGATCAGTGGACCTGGTATTACCTTACTGTAGGTCAGGCTTCTGCCTATGCACAGGATGAATGGAACCCTGCTTCCAATTTCAAACTCACTTATGGTGTACGCTTTGACAAGGCCCTCTATTATCCGTCCAAGGCCAGTTATAAAAGCCCGAACATCAATGCAGACGGTACATTCGCAGGCACTTTTGTAGAAGGATCACCTACAGTACCAAACACTGACAACCTCACTTTATTTGATGAAAATGGCAATCCGGTGAAGAATGGTCCGGGTCAGACGATTGATAATACCCGCATGCCCAGCGGTAAAATTTTAGTCTCTCCAAGATTAGGTTTCAACTGGGATATCAATGGTGATAAAACCGTTCAGCTGCGTGGTGGAACCGGCTTATTCACGGGGCGTTTTCCTTTTGTATGGGTGGGTAACCAGATCGGGAATCCATTCACCGGGTATTATGATGTAACGGCACGCAACTTCAAGTGGCCGCAAATCTGGCGCTCTAACCTGGGCCTGGATTATAAACTGGCCGGCGGAACGATCCTGACTGGTGACCTGTCTTATTCAAAAGACCTGAATTCCATGATGGTAAGAGATTATGGTCTGGGCACACCTACAGGTGTGTTGAACTCAGGTACCGGTGATACCAGGGAAGTATACCAGGCGGCAGACAAAGGCAATACCGCCACCTATGTATTTACAAATACAAAGATCGGCTATTCCTTCAATGCTTCTTTCCAGGCACAGCAAACGTTTGGCAAAGGTTATTTCCTGATGTTTGGCTATAACTACCTGATCGCAAAAGATGCAAGTTCTATTTCTGCAGAGATTTCAGGGGATGCTTTTGATCGTAATCCTGTATTGGGTAATGCGAACAAAGCGAAGGAATCTCATTCCCTATATGGCAATACCCATCGGTTTACACTGGCCGGTATCAAGAAGTTTGAATACGGCAAAGGGAAATATGCAACCACTATTTCGTTCTTCAGCAACTGGACAAGCGGCAACCGCTACTCCTATGTATATGGCGGGGATGTAAACAATGATGGCTCTGCAGCCAATGACCTGCTGTATGTACCGACACAGTCAGAAATCAGCAAGATGAATTTTGCTGCCCTCACAGATGCAAATGGAAATGTTCAGGATGCGGCAGCGCAGGGTGCGGCACTGGAAAAATTCATCCAGCAGGATAAATACCTGCGCACTCACAGGGGGCAGTATACCGGCAAATACGATGGTATGACTCCCTGGTTTAGCCAGCTGGATCTTCGTCTCCTCCAGGATTTCAATTTTAAGGGAAAGGAGCATACCAGCACGATCCAGGTAAGTCTTGATATCGTGAACCTCGGAAACCTGATCAGCAGTAAATGGGGACTACGTAAATACGCCAGCACCACCGGTTACTACCAGCCATTGGCTTATACCGGCAAGGACACTGATGGCAAGGCCATTTACCAGTTCGACCCCGGGCAAACACAGACATTTACCACCAGTCCTGATTTGCCATCCAGGTGGCAGATGCAGCTGGGGCTGAGATATATCTTTTAACTGATCCGGATTTGAATTGTAATGAGGGCCTGCATATGCGGGCCCTCATATTATTTTGAGTATAGGTAATACTATTTTCCGCATAATTTCTTTCCTTGATAAAACCACCTATTTTTATAGCTCATGTGAACACAGGTCTAACAAAAAACAATACTACATGAAGAAATTTATCGGCAGCACCGGACTGGCATTAGCCATGCTGATGATGGGGGCCAGCTGTAGCAATGCACAGGTAAGTGCACCCGCACCATACGGCGTATTGCCTTCCGCACCACAGGTAGAATGGCAGGCCATGGATATGTACGCTTTTGTGCATTTCACTGTCAATACCTTCACGAACAAGGAATGGGGTTATGGCGATGAGGATGAGAAGATCTTTAATCCTACCAATTTTAATGCAGATCAAATCGTATCGGGGATCAAAGCAGCAGGTTTAACGGGTTTGATCCTGACCTGTAAACACCACGATGGTTTCTGTCTCTGGCCTACCAGGACCACTTTCCACAACATTTCAAAGAGCCCATGGAAAAATGGCCAGGGCGATATGGTAAAAGAATTTGCTGATGCCTGTAAGAAACAGGGAATTAAATTTGGCGTATACCTGTCTCCATGGGATAGAAATAATGCTGCCTATGGTACACAGGATTATGTACGCATCTACCGCGAGCAGATGAAAGAATTGCTGACCAACTACGGCCCGGTATTCGAAATCTGGCATGATGGTGCGAATGGTGGCGATGGCTATTATGGCGGTGCACGCAAAGAAGTAAAAATTGACCGTTATACTTACTATAACTGGCCTGAAACCTGGGGACTGGAAAAACAATTGCAGCCAAATGCTGTCATTATGAGTGATGTCGGGCCTGATGTACGTTGGGTAGGAACTGAGACAGGTTTCTCCGGCGATCCCTGCTGGGCTACTTACACCCCAATTGGTGATAAAGATTCAGCTGTTGCAGCACCCGGACAGGTATTATATGAACTGGGGTTGAATGGCACCCGCAATGGTAAACAATGGATGCCCGCAGAAACAAATTTCTCTATTCGTCCGGGATGGTTCTACCATGCAACTGAAGATAACAAAGTAAAAACGCCTGAGGATCTCCTGAACCATTACTTTGCATCCGTAGGCCATGGTACCACCATGTTGCTGAACATACCGCCTGATCAACGGGGGCTGGTAAACGAAATTGACCTGGCTTCCCTGAAAGGCTTCGGCGATATCATCAGGCAGATGTACAGTGTAAACTACGCAGCAGGCGCAACTGTGCAGGCCAGCGATGTAAGAAGTGAGGATAAGGCATATGCTGCTGAGAATGTACTGGACAATGATCCATATACTTATTGGGGTACAAAAGACGGAGTAAATACCGGTGAGCTGGTATTGAACCTGGCAGGCAGCAAAACCTTCAATGTGATCCGTCTTCGCGAAAATATAAAACTGGGTCAGCGTATTGACGACTGGGCTGTAGATGTGTGGGAGAATGGTCAGTGGACAGAACTGAAGAAAGGTACCGCTATTGGCTACTCCCGCCTGATCCGTAGTGATCGGATGGTGACTACCGACAAGGTAAGGATCCGTATTACAAAGGGTGCTGCGAGTATCTGTCTCAGTGATGTCGCCCTGTTTAAGGCACCGGCAGCAAAGGCAGCAACAACCAGGCAGGATCTGATCGTAGACAAGGCCCAGTGGAAAGCACACAATACTAAATTCTCTGCAGCTATTGACGGGGATGCAGCCAGTGCTGTACAGATGGATATGGGTACTTTTAAGAAAACAGCTCCTAAGGGAGTGATCGTGGATATGCAGTTTCCTGCCAGGATCGCAGGCTTCAACTATGTGCCAGTGAAAGATAAGGGCCTGGTAGACAAATATAAGATCTATACCAGTGATGATGGTAAGACCTGGACACTTCAGAAAGAGGGTGAGTTTTCAAATATCAAGGCGAACCCGATTGAGCAGCGTATAGACCTGGACAAGCCGGTAAATGCAAGATATTTCAGGTTTGAGCCGCTGCATGTGTTGCCTGCTAAGGATGGCAAGCAGTATGTGGGCATCGCTGAAGTGGGCATTATAAAATAAAATGAATGCTTTTGGCCGGCCGCAGGCCTGCCTTTCAAGCCCCAACGCTTCTGACAGATGCAGGAGTGTTGGGGCTTGTTCTTTACCCCACTTAAATATCCTTTTTGCTTTTTTTGGCAGATGTTAATATCTTCAAATAAATTTGCGGAATCCTTAAACGCTCTTATGGGACAAAGTGCTACACTATTTCTCGTGGACAGGAACGAATTTTCCAAAATTGGAGACAATCCTGAATATCCGGTGGCCAACATCGCCGCTGAAAAAACAACTTTTGAGAAATCCTTCGAGGGTTTACTATTTCTGATTACCAAGGGTAGCAGACCAGAAGATATTTCCATTGTAAGACAGATCTTTTACCCGGAGGCTTATATAGGAGAGGAGATCGACTTCGAAAACATCGATATCGATACGCTTCCTGATGATTTTGATTTTGACAAGCAACCTTTGTATTTCAATGATCCGGCTACCGTATCAGAGATAGCAGATCTGCTGTCATCCATCGAACCGGGAAACATTATTGCATTGTTTGACCATACAGAGCTGAATGAGCATGACATTGAACCCGGCCAGGTATGGACTGACGATGAAAGAGAAGGTGCGACCTTCAATGCGCAGCATATGGCTACAGAACTGCTGGCGCTGAAAGCTATCTATGAAAAAGCGAAAGAGCAGGGTGCTTATATCGTTAGCCTTGTAGACTAAAAAAAGCCCCTGCCATGCAGCAGGAGCTTTTCATCAGATTTTAGAATGGGGCACAATATGTTATTCCCTGTCCCAGAAAGCAGGCGGCTCAATTCCGAGTGAACGCAGGTATACATACCCTTGTCCGCGATGGTGTATTTCATTGTCAACTACATACAATACCAGCAGGTACACTGGCATTTCCCACTGTCCAAAGGCTAACACAACGTCGTTAAATCTCTCAGCAGAAATCTTTGGCCACAGGGTGTCAATGATTTCAGTTTGCTCATCCCAAAGGTCAAGGAGATCCTGCTTTGTAGCGGGCGCTTCTTCATGCTTGAATTGTTCCCATTTCTCCGTGATAATGCCTGTCAGGGTTGGTACCGCCATGCCAATAAATTCCATTGCCAGTTCAGCAAATGGGCGCATGCCACCCACCGAATAACTAAAGATTTTATCCTCAGGGAAGGTATTGATCATCTTGCGTGTCAGGTTACGGTGCAATTGCCAGTGTTTCAGCAATTGAGCCGGGGTCATAAACGTGTCTGTTGCCAGGGTGGTGGATGTTTCTTTCATGTTAGGTTTGTTTTGTTATAACAAAGTAAGAATGGCCAGGTGACAACAGTATGTCAGTAGCCCCGGAATTATTTTTCCTCCCCCATGAGAATGGCCCATGGTTGCAGGGAATCTACTTTTTCACTGATAATACGGATAATGGCAGCCAGGGGTATAAACAGGAACATGCCCGGAATACCCCAAACCAGTTTGCCGGTCAGCACGGCAATGATGGTAATCAATGGATTGAGCTTTACATTGCCGCCTACCACACGGGGCAGAATGACATTTGCATCCAGGAAATGTGCTACTATGAAAACAATACCTACTGTCATTGCCTGTGAAGGCTCTCCATTGGCAAAAGTGATGAACATACTGATGGTCATAGCAGTATAGATACCCAGATAGGGTATTACGTTCAACAGTGCAGCCATTACACTGATCAGCAGGGCATATTTAATACCCAGGATGGCCAGTGTGGACACCAATAAGAGAATCAGTATAAACATTTCCGTGAGGAGTCCTATAATGTACCTGTTGATCATCTTGCGGGCACTGGCCAGTACTTCTTCCACCTTTGGCATTTCTTCCTGCGGAAAGAGGGCTGTAACAAAGCGCTTGAACAGGCGGCGGTGATACAGCATGAAGAAGGTAAAGATGAGGAAGAAGATGGTGAGAATGAATACTTCAGCTACGCCAATGAAAGTGGCACCCAGTGAACTCATGGCTGTAGACTGCAGACCACTGGTCGATTTTCTGAGGTAGTCAGTTTGCTGCTGGTAATCGATATGATAAGTATTGAGCAGCCATTGTCTCACATCAACCAGACTTTCCGAAAAACGTTTTTGCAGTTCGGGCAGATTATGGGTAAAGTTCACCACCTGGTGACTCAATACATCTATAAAAGAACCTATCAGGATTACGAAAAGCATGACTGAAATAGCGGCGGAGAGGCCACGGTGCAGGCCCCACCGTTCCAGTTGTCTGCACACAGGGAGTAAAGCAAAGGAAATAAGCAGGGCAAAAAACAGGGGAATAATGACTGTTTTTCCAAAATGCATCAGTAGCAGCGTCAGGATAAGCGCATGTAAGATCAGGGCCAGGCGGGCATAGAAGGCCAGTTTAACGCTTTTCATAATATTAACTTTTGGAATATAGTGAACATAATGAATGCCAAAGTATGCCGCACCGCAGTCTCCTTATTTCATAAAGGGATTTACTGTTAATGTAACAGTAATGAATGGGAAAGGTTTAAAAAAAATAAAGCCACCCTTAAAAGAGCAGCTGTCTGATATCCCTATACCTATGAAATAATAATTTTAGTACAGCGAATTTACAACTCAGACATTTTTTATCAGTTAATGCCATGTTAAAGAACGCGGAAACTTTATAAACGGTAAATAAGGTAAGGGGATGGTTTAAGTCTAGTTGTTTTGTAGAGTAATTGCAATATCTTACCTTTGCAGCCACAACTAAATCATACCTGTGATAAGAAAATCAATAGCCAGCCTGCAACAGGAAGCTGCCCAGAGTGGCAGCAATACTTTAAAACGTAGTCTGGGAGGGCTCAACCTCATTGCCATCGGTATTGGCGTTATCATTGGTGCAGGGCTTTTTTCCCTCACCGGTATTGCTGCGGCGAACAACACGGGGCCGGCAGTTATTCTCTCCTTCATCTTAGCGGCAGTGGGTTGTGCATTCAGCGCGCTCTGCTATGCCGAAATGGCCAGCATGGTACCTGTAGCCGGCAGTGCTTACACCTATGCTTATGCTACGCTCGGAGAGCTATGGGCATGGATTATTGGCTGGGACCTGGTGCTGGAATATTCTGTAGGTGCCTCTACTGTAGCCATCAGCTGGTCGCGTTATCTTGTTAAGTTTCTCAGTACATATAATATTCATATTCCGCCTCAACTGGTGGCTTCACCATTTGAAAAAATAAAACTGGCCGATCATAGTATCGTTCATGGATTTATTAATCTGCCTGCGGTATTGATTATAGTAGCGATTACTTCTATTATTATACGCGGTACCAAAAGTTCAGCCCTGTTCAACGCCATCGTAGTGGCCCTGAAAGTAGGTGTGGTACTGGTATTCATTGCACTGGGCTGGAAGTATATTCAGCCGGAAAATTACAAACCATTTATTCCTGCGAACACGGGTGAATTTGGTTCCTTTGGCTGGAGTGGAATCCTGAGAGGAGCAGGTGTGGTATTCTTTGTATTTATTGGTTTCGATATTGTAGCCACGATGGCGCAGGAAACCCGCAATCCAAAGAAGAATATGCCAATCGGCATTTTAGGTTCACTCATCGTATGTACGATTCTCTTTGTATTGTTTGGGTATGTGATGACAGGAATGGCGCATTATACAGAGTTCAAAGACAACCCTGCACCGGTAGCAGTAGCGATTGCACATACGCCTTATAAGAATCTTTTCCTGGCGGTGATCGGGGCGATCCTCGTAGGGTATACTTCCGTGATCCTGGTCGATCTCCTCGGGCAATCCAGGGTATTCTATTCCATGAGTAAAGATGGTTTATTGCCACCTGTATTTTCCCAGCTGCACAAGCGTTTTGCCACACCATTCAAATCCAATATTGTCCTCTGTATCTTCATCAGTCTTTTCGCAGGCCTGGTACCTATTTCAGTAGTAGGAGAGATGTGCAGCATTGGTACATTGCTGGCATTTGTGATGGTATGCTTAGGCATCCTGATCCTGCGAAAAAAGCAACCGGATATTCCCCGTGCTTTCAAAACCCCATGGGTACCGGTAGTACCTATACTGGGCATTATTACCTGCCTGGTCATGATGTTTTCCCTGCCCCTGGACACCTGGATCCGTCTTATCGTATGGCTGCTCTTAGGTTTTATCGTATACTTTGGATATGGTAAAAAGAATAGTAAATTAGGGGCTTATGCTACTACTCAAAAGAACGAACAGTGATGATCCTGTCTTCCAGGAACTGATTATAGCCCTTGACAAAGATCTGTGGTTAAGGTATCCTGAGATCCAGCAGGATTATGAAGTCCTCGATAAAGTTAAAAACATACCTACCGTTGTAGTGGCATATGTCGATGCCCTGCCGGTAGGTTGTGCCTGTTTTCGACCTTTTGATGACCATACAATAGAAGTAAAGCGCATGTTCGTACACCCTTCTCACCGGGGCCAGGGCATTGCTTATGCTATACTGAAAGAACTGGAAACCTGGGCGGTCTCCCAGGGTTTTACACGAGCCGTATTGGAAACCGGCATTCGTCAGCCGGAAGCCATTGCCCTCTATCAAAAGTCCGGGTATACCTTTATGGACAACTACCCTCCCTACGAGCAGATGGAGAACAGTGTATGCCTGCAGAAACCCTTGCTGTAGGCCTGTTACCTTTTATCCTTTATTTAATGGCAACAGTGTTTCATTTATTATCTTTAAGTGTAAACAACAATCTGAATCGCCATTTTATATGAAAAAATTACTGCTTGCTTTTTCAGCCTGCTGCATGGCCTTCGCGTCACATGCCCAGGAAAATGCACTATGGCTACGTTATCCCGCTATCTCCCCTGATGGAAAGACCATTGCATTCGGGTATAAAGGAGATATTTACAAAGTAGATGTAAATGGGGGCATTGCCGTACCACTCACCATCCACGAAGCACACGACATGATGCCGGTATGGAGTCACGACGGTAAGCAAATTGCTTTTGCCAGTGACCGTAACGGGAACTTCGATGTCTATGTAATACCGGCTACAGGTGGCAACCCTGTACGCCTCACTTACAACAGTGCGCCTGATTATCCTTACGATTTTACACCTGACAACAAACAGGTCTTATTTGGCAGCCCACGCAATGCACCTGCATCGGATATCCGCTTTAGTGTAAGGCTGTTCAACAACCTCTATACGGTACCCGTTACAGGTGGCCGGTCAATATTGGTAAGTTCAGCAGGGGCAGACAATGCCCACTATTCTGCCAAAGGAGACCTGATCGTATTCCAGGACAGGAAAGGATATGAAGACCCTTTGCGTAAACACCATACCAGCAGCGTAACCCGGGATATCTGGGTGTACGATGTAAAGAATAAATCTTATCAGCAACTTTCTACTTATGAAGGGGAGGACAGGGAACCAGTACTGGGCGCTAATGACCAGCTGTATTACCTGAGTGAGAAGGGAGGCATTTCACAAAACCTGTTCAAAGCTTCTTTGACCACCAGGGGCGAAATGAAACAGCTTACTCATTTTGACAAGCATCCTGTACGTCATCTGTCTATCGCAAATAATAATACCCTTTGCTTCTCTTATAATGGTGAAATCTACACTTACCAGGAAGGTAAGGAGCCTAAGAAACTCGCTATCCAGGTACTGAATGATGGCCGTGCAGCAGTGGTAAAACACCTGCCTGTAAGTGGCAACATCACCCAGTTCAGAATGAGCCCGGATGGTAAGCAGATGGCCTTCATTGCAAGAGGTGAAGTATTTGTAAGCAGCGTGGAAAACAATATGACCCGCCGCATTACGAATACGCCTACACAGGAACGTGGACTGAGCTGGTCACCTGATGGCAAGACCCTCGTGTATGGTGCAGAGCGTGATGGTAACTGGAACCTGTATAAAGCAACGCTGGAAAGACCGGAAGAGAATTACTTCTTCAATGCGACCCTGGTAAAAGAAGAACCCCTGGTAGCGACTGCTGCGGTAGAATTCCAGCCTGTATTTTCTCCTGATGGAAAAGAAATCGCTTATGTGGAAGACCGGAATATCCTGAAGGTATATAACCTGGCTGCCAAAAAGAGCCGCACTATCCTGCCTAAAGGCCGTAACCACTCTTATTCTGATGAGGACTGGGAATTTGCCTGGAGTCCTGATGGTAAATATATTGTGACGGAAGATCAGCAGGGTTATTTTGATGTAAGCAATGCTGCCATCATCCCTGCCGATGGCAATGGCAAAACAGTTTTCCCTGTGATGAGCGGATTTGGGGAAGAGAGCAGTAAGTTCTCCCCGGATGGCAAGATGCTCCTGTACCTGAGTAACGCTGCAGGCCGCCGTTCACTGGCGAAACAAGGCAGCAAGGAAAAAGATATTTACGCGGTATTCCTGGATCAGGCGGCTTACGATCGTTTCAAATTATCTAAGGATGAATTCAACCTGCTGAAAGATGATACGGCAGCTACCAAAAAAGATACCTCTTCCAAATCGCCTTTCAAGCCAGACTTCGAAAACCTCGAGAACAGGAAAGTAAGGCTTACAATCAACAGTGCCAGCATTGGTGATTATGTATTGAGCAAGGATGCCAGCAAACTGTATTACATGGCTTCTTTCGAGAAAGGCTATGACCTGTGGGTAACAGAGCCACGTACCGGGGAAACGAAGATCCTGGCCAAGCTGGGTGGTTCTTCAGGCGATATCGTATTGAGCAAGGATGGCAATACGCTCTTTGTAAGCAACAAAGGTAGTGTAGTAAAAGTGGATGCTGGTTCCGGCAAAATTACCCCTGTCAGCATCAGTACTGAGTTCAACTGGAACCCTGCTGCAGAAAGAGCTTATATCTATGAACATGCATGGAAAGAAGTAAAAGATAAATTTTACGATCCTAAACTGCATAATGTAGACTGGGAAATGTACGCAAAGAACTATGCGCGTTTCCTGCCACATATCAGTGATAACTACGACTTCCAGGAGATCCTGAGTGAACTGCTGGGAGAACTGAATGCATCTCATACAGGTGGCCGCTATTATCCTTCTGCACCGGAGGGAGATGCTACTGCTTCGCTGGGATTGCTGTATGATGAAACCTTCACCGGCAATGGTCTGAAAGTAGATGAAGTACTGGTGGGTGGTCCTTCAGACAAGGCGAAGAGTAAGATCAGGAAAGGTGTAATCATCGAAAAGATTGATGGGGAAAGCGTGACCCCTGATGCGGACTGGGCGATCTTACTGAACCGTAAGACAGGAGATAATGTATTGTTAAGCGTATATGACCCTGCTACGCAACAGCGTTGGGATGAAACCGTTATACCATTTACCAGCGGTGAAGAAAATCCATTGATGTACAAGCGCTGGGTGACCCGCATGCAGAAAATGGTAGATAAACTGAGTGATGGCAAAGTTGGTTATGTGCATGTGGAGGCGATGAATGATGCCAGTTACCGTTCTGTATACGATGCAGTTATGGGCCGGAACAGGGGTAAACAGGCACTGATCGTGGATACCCGTTTCAATGGAGGCGGATGGTTGCACAATGACCTGAATACTTTCCTGAGTGGTAAGGCGTACCTGCAATTTGCACCACAAATGGAAAAGGTAGAAGGTGCTGAGCCGGCGGACAGATGGACACGCCCCAGCTGTGTGATTATGAGTGAAGGTAACTACAGTGATGCCTTCATCTTCCCATACATCTACAAACAGAATGGCCTGGGCAAGCTGATAGGTATGCCGGTAGCCGGTACAGGTACTGCGGTATGGTGGGAAAGACAGATTGATCAGTCTATCATCTTTGGTATTCCAATGATCGCTACGATTGGTAAAGAAGGCCGTCCTACCGAGAACCTGCAGGTAGAGCCTGATATCAGGGTGCCATTGAGATATGAGGAAGAGATGAGTGGCAGGGATGCCCAGCTGGAAGCGGCTGTGAAGGAAATGCTGCAGGAAATTAAATAGTCGTCGTTTTTTTATTTAAGTATTATGGGGCCGGGCTTATACCTGGTCCCATTTTTTATTTGTATCTTAAGCGCACTTCAGGGATTTGGGAACATTCTTTTTACATCTAAAAAAGGTAGTGTTCTGTTATGTCGTCTTCACAATCGTTAAAAAAAGTGATCAGGCCCATTCATTTATGGGCTATTGGTGTTGGTCTTGTCATATCCGGGGAGTACTTCGGATGGAATTATGGCTGGGGAGTAGCCGGTACTATTGGTTTTCTGATCGCTACGCTGGTCATTACCCTGCTGTATATTACGTTTATTTTCAGTTTTACGGAGCTGACTACCTCCATCCCGCAGGCTGGCGGGCCGTTTACTTATACGCACAGGGCTATGGGTCCGATCGGGGGCCTGATAGCGGGCTATGCTACGGCAGTAGAGTTCCTGCTCGCTACGCCGGCTATTGCACTGGCGCTGGGTAATTACCTGCACTTTTTACATCCGTCCCTGCCGGTATTGGGCAGCGGGCTGGCTTTCTATATCATTTTGACGGTTGTGAACCTCCTGGGTATCAAGGAATCAGCCTTGTTTTCATTGATCATTACCTTACTTGCAGTAGTGGAATTATTAATATACCTGGGCATAGTAGGTCCATCTTTTAAAACAGCCAATTTTCTGCATGATTCAATGCCTTTTGGCTGGAGTGGCGTCTTCAATGCATTGCCTTTTGCAATCTGGTTATATGTATGTATAGAAGGGATTGCGATGGTTGCGGAAGAAGTGAAGGATCCGCACCGCAATATTCCGAAAGGCTATATTTCGGCCATCCTTACATTGATGTTGCTGGCGATAGCGGTGATGGTGTTCACTGGTGGGATCACGGACTGGAAATCCCTTTCGGCCATAGATTATCCTTTGCCGGAGGCAATTGGGGTGGTCTTAGGGAAGCAGAATGGGATCACGAAGCTTTTTGCGGGAATTGGTTTGTTCGGGCTGATTGCTTCATTTAACGGGATCATTATCAGTTATTCCAGGCAGTTGTTTGCATTGGGTAGGGCAGGATATTTACCGGGCTTCATGTCCACCTTAAGTCCACGTAGGAGAGTGCCTGTCACCGCTTTGATAGTAGGTGGCCTTTTGGGGGTGCTGGCCTTATATATGGGCAAGACGGATCAGTTGGTGATCCTGTCAGTGATGGGGGCGATTGTGATGTATATCCTGAGTATGACCAGTTTATTTATTCTGAGAGATAAGGAGCCGGGCCTTGAACGGCCTTATAAAGCGCCTTTTTACCCCTGGTTTCCGGGAATCGCCTTGTTCCTTTCGGTGGTTTCACTCATTGCCATTATTTATACGTATCCAATGTTAAGTTTAATCTTTTTCGGAGGATTGGGGATAGCATTGGGTATATTTATAGGGATGGGCAGGCATAAGCATTCGGCGGTTATAAACCTGGTTTCATGAGTTATCGGCATACATTTCAGCATAGAACTTACGAGTTTCGTGATCTGCGTACCTTATTGGCGAGGGCGACACCTTTCCGTTCCGGAGATGCGCTGGCAGGGCTATGTGCGGATAGTGCGGAGGAGAGGGTGGCTGCGCAGATGGCACTGGCTGATGTGCCATTGAAGACTTTCCTGCAGGAGCTGGTGATTCCTTATGAGCAGGATGAGATCTCACGATTAATCATTGATACGCATGATGTGCATGCATTTGCCCCAGTGAGTCATTTTACGGTGGGGCAGTTTCGCGACTGGCTGCTGAGTGATCAGGCAGATACGTTAACCTTACAGCAATTAGCCCCCGGTATAAGCCCGGAAATGGTGGCTGCTGTTTCGAAGTTAATGCGGAACCAGGACCTGATCAGTGTAGCGAAGAAGTGTGAGGTGGTGACCAGGTTTAGAAATACAATTGGTTTGAAAGGGCATCTTTCAGTGCGCCTGCAGCCTAATCATAATACGGATGATCCCAAAGGGATTGCAGCCAGTATTGTAGATGGATTATTATATGGAAGTGGGGATGCCGTGATAGGTATTAATCCGGCTACAGATAGTCCGCAGGCAACGATCACCCTGTTAAAAATGCTGGATCAGTTGCGGGAGCAATTTGAGATTCCGACGCAATCCTGTGTGCTTTGTCATGTGACGACGGCATTGCAGATCATGCAAAGTGCGCCGGTAGATCTGGTGTTTCAGTCCATAGGCGGAACGGAGCAGACAAATAGCAGTTTCGGGATCAATCTATCTTTATTGCAGGAGGCATATGAGGCTGGTTTATCGCTGCAGCGTGGTACAGTAGGGAATAACCTGATGTACTTTGAAACAGGGCAGGGGAGTGCATTGTCTGCAAATGCTCATGGCGGCGTAGATCAGCAAACATGTGAAGTGAGGGCCTATGCCGTGGCGCGTAAATTTTCACCTTTGCTGGTGAATACAGTGGTGGGGTTTATCGGGCCTGAATATTTGTTTGATGGCAAGCAGATCATCCGGGCGGCATTGGAAGATCATTTTTGCGGGAAGCTTCTGGGCTTGCCGATGGGCGTGGATATTTGTTATACAAATCATGCAGAGGCGGACCAGGATGATATGGATAACCTGTTGACATTACTGGGTGTAGCGGGTGTGAATTTTATAATGGGCGTGCCTGGTGCGGATGATATTATGTTGAATTATCAGTCTACTTCTTTTCATGATGCATTATATGCAAGGAAGGTGTTGGGATTAAAGCCTTCGCCTGAGTTTGATCAGTGGTTGCAGCGGCAGGGGATTATGAACCAGGAAGGGGGATTATTGCCGGTAGGCAACACACATCACTTATTAAAATACGTATGAGTCAGGAGCTGATACAACAGGATCCCTGGGCATCGCTGAAGGCTTTTACAACGGCGAGGATTGCATTGGGCAGAACAGGGACCGCCATTCCATTGCGGGAGGTATTGAATTTCAGGTTGGCGCATGCACATGCGCGGGATGCGGTGTATTCTGCCCTGGCAGTGAACGCATTGCAGGAGCAACTGCATTCCTTTTATTTGCCGGTCTTATTGTTGCACAGTAAGGCCGCAGATCGCTATGAGTATTTGCAGCGGCCTGATAAGGGGAGGCAACTGGATGCAGAGAGCATTACAGCATTGAGGGCTGCTGACGAAGCATTTTTGCAAAAAGATGTGGTTATTATACTGGCAGATGGGCTTTCTGCTACAGCCATGAATGTGCATACACAGCCATTGCTGGAGGTGTTGATTCCTTTGTTGAAAGGGGCGGGGCTTTCCTTAGCCCCAATTTGTATGGTGCAACAGGGAAGGGTGGCGAGTGGCGATGAAGTAGGCGACATCCTGCAGGCGAAGGTGACTTTGATGCTGATAGGAGAGCGGCCGGGATTGAGTGCGGCGGATAGTATGGGGGCGTATATTACATATGGAGCGAAGCCCGGTACAACAGATGAGGCGAGGAATTGTATTTCGAATATCAGGCAGGAAGGGCTGCAATATGAGGCGGCGGGCCGGAAGATCTTGTATCTGATACAGGAGGCACTGAGGTTGCGGTTGACGGGAGTGGGGTTGAAGGATAATGCGGGATTGTTGGAGTGAATGATTGTTGCAGAAATTTTATTTAAGAAAGGTAGATTTTCCTGCTGCCGCAGGCCAGTTCACAATAGTTGAAATTCTTTTTAGCATAAAAACCATTTTTCCTTGCTGCCGCAGGCTATTTCTCAAAATCGCCTGCCAATTGTATTTTATCAAAAAATATTAATATTTTACCCGCCAGACACAATCAAAATGACCTGGTACGGAACTGAAATCTCTGCCGAAACCGCAACTGAAGGCCTCCGCGACCGGAACATGGAAGTCTTTAAGCAGCTCTATCTCACTTACAGTGAAGACCTTTTCCTGCTTGCCTACCGATGGGTAAAAGATGAATCCTTAGCCAAAGACCTCGTACACAATCTCTTTGTACATCTCTGGGAAAAAGGCAGCACCCTCACCATCACCGGCAATGTACGCCACTACCTTTTTCGTGCCGTTACCAACCGGGCAATCAACGAGTTAAAACGTCAGTCAAAGCATATCAGTGAAGACATCCTGCAATGGCAGGCCGATCCTGCCTCGCTGTACGAAACTGCTGACTATATCCTGTTACAAAAAGAGATATTGCAACTCGTCCAGGGCCTTGCTCCCCGTTGTAAAGAGATCTTCCTGCTCAGCAGGGTACATGGCCTGGAACCTTTAGAAATCGCTGAAAAACTGAACATTACACTCAATACTGTGTACTTTCAGCTCTCGGTCGCACTAAAATACCTTCGCCTCCACCTGCTGGGTGAAAAAAAAGATCAGTAACAATCAAAGTACCTCCTTCCTGAATTGTCTTAATTAATATACAATCATGAGTGTTGATGATACAAGGGAATTTATAATCGACTGCCTGTCAGACCCTGCAAACACAGAGAAACAGGCCGCACTGGGGCAATGGCTACAGCAATCTGCCGCAAACCGTACGCTTTATGCTGAACTGAAGCAGGTATGGGATGCAGCAGCCAACATGCCTCCGGCACCATTTAATATGGAGGAGGGATGGCAGGCCCTGTCCCGGGAAATTTCTGACCCATCAGCTCACGTTGTTGAATTAAAGAGGGAAATTGCGAGCAGTACACGGGAAGAAGCACCCGGCGTTACTGCTCCATTTTTGGGAGCAGAAGGAGAATTGACAAATCCGGCCGGGAAAGAAACCGTTTTACACCCGGACAAAGGGAAGACTGCTTTGATAAGATACAAATGGATGGCTGCCGCTTGTCTGCCCCTGTTTCTCATCGCCAGCTATTTCATCTGGCATTCTACCCTACAACCTATTACAATTCAGGCAAATGGCATAAAAACAATCACACTGCCCGATGGTTCTACCATCCGGCTCCAGCCAGGTACCATCCTGGAATATGATCCATCATTCCTGCAGCGCCGCGTCTCCCTTACTCAGGGCGAAGCATATTTTTCAATTTCACCGGATGAAAAGCGTACATTTATTGTACAGCTGCCACGCTCCACGGTCACAGTACTCGGTACCTCATTTAATGTAAATGTCAGTGGCACAACAGAAGAAGTAGTTGTGGAGTATGGTAAAGTCCGCCTTACTACCCACACTGATACCCTCATCCTGACCAAAGGCCTTGCCGCCCAGGTGTCGGGGGCCGGTAAGCTACTTCAGCCCAGACTGTCCTTTACCAACGAAGAAGCCGGTACAGTGGCGACTGCATTGTCTGAGTATTACCAGGTGAACATTACATTGCCAGACAGCACATTCAGGAAGAAAAAAATCACAGCCAACTTCCAAAACATGTCAGCGAGTGAAGTACAGCAGGTACTCAATGCGATATTGGAGCAATAGCGGTCAGCCCTACTGATCACTGTTACACCTATTATGAAAACCAAAGCCATTTGCTGTTTACTCACCCTCTTCCTCCTCGTGTGCCACTGCGTGGAAGCGCAGGACAAACTAACTATTCATGTAGTAAATGAACCCATCATCTCCGTACTCCATCTCATCGAAAAACAGGCAGGGGTATTATTTGCTTACAGGAATGAAGTCATCGATGTGGATGAACGGATCACAATACACTGGGATAATGTGTCTTTGCCAACGATTTTAGGCGTTATTTTCCCTTCTTCTCTCTACGAACTACGAACTATAGGCAAGCAGATTATCATCCTTAAAAAGGGGACTCCAATACCCGTAATGCCACCCCGGGTTATTGACATCAATCCGGTAGTAGTGACGGCATTGGGCATCAGCAGGCAACAACGCTCTTTAGGCTACGCCTATGCTGACCTGGGGCCGCAAACCTTTACGACCAATCCCGTAAATGCCCTGGCAGGAAAAGTAAGCGGATTGAATATCAGCCCGGTCAACAGCGGTGTAGGAGGGGCTACAAAAGTTACCCTGAGAGGTTTGAAAATCATTGGAGGAGATAATTCGCCTATGTTTGTAATAGATGGCATTCCCATTAATAATTCATCGCCTGGCCAGGCGGATAAATATGGAGGCTATGATCTGGGTGATGGTAGTTCCATCATCAATCCCGAAGAGATAGCCAGCATCTCCATTTTAAAAGGCGGATCTGCTTCTGCATTGTATGGTAGCCGTGCTGCAAATGGTGTCATGCTTATCACCACCAAAAAAGGTGCAAAGGGTTTTTCAGTGGAATATACTTCGAATGTGCTGGTGGAAAGCCTGAATGACAATTACGACTTTCAGCATGAATACGGAAGCGGGCAGGATGGCTTATTACCAAAAGATATTTCCACCGCCAGGGTAGATGCACAGGAAAGCTGGGGGCCTAAAATGAATAAGGATAGCAGCGTCGTCATCTGGGACGGGAGGAAGCTGCCTTATGTAAATGCCAGTCATGCGATCAGTAAATTCTTTCGTAAAGGACTGACCCTGGCTAATTCAATTGCATTGTCTACAGGCAGTGAGAAGGCTCAGTTACGTGCTGCTTATACCAATGTGAGAGAAAACGATATTATCCCGCTCAGTAAGCTAAACCGAAACCACCTATCGCTGAGAGGTACTGCAAGACTCTCTTCAAAATTCACCCTGGATGCAAAGGGTACTTATCTTTCAGAAGATGTATTTAACCGCCCTGCACTTTCTGACAATCCTAATAATATCGGATATGTATTGAGTGGGATTGCTCCTAATATTGATATCAACTGGTTAAAGGCTTATAAAGATCCTGTGAGTGGCGATTATATCAACTGGAATAACAATGCCTACCAGGTAAATCCCTACTGGGCTATCCATGAACAACCTAATAATAGCACGCAACGCCGCTTTAACGGGTTCCTGTTATTGAAATACGAATTGTGGCCCGGATTATATATTCAGGGGCGTACAGGTACTGATTATTCCCGTTTTAATTTTACTGAGTTTATGCAGTATTCCACGCCCTATTATACCACGGGTGGTATCGTGCTGCTGCACCGGAACTTGCAGGAAACCAACTCGGACCTTTTAGTGAATTATCATAAACAATGGAATAAGGTTTCGCTGGAGGTAAATGCAGGTACTAATAGAATGGATTACAAGGAAGATGTGCGCAATGCAACAGGCAGGGAGATGATAATAAGAGGGGGCAAAGACTATAGTAACTTTAAGACACAACTGGGCAGTCATCAATTGTACAGAAAGCGGATCAACTCGGTGTATGCTGCGGTCACATTGGGCTATGATGATTTTCTATACCTGGACCTTACTGGGCGCAATGACTGGTCTTCTACATTATCCGCAGGGCACAATGCATATTTTTACCCTTCTGCTTCGGCCAGTTTTGTCTTTTCTTCATTACTGCCTTCCCGCAGCATCCTGTCATTTGGAAAACTGAGGGCCAGCATTGCGCAGACAGGTACAGATGCTGTTGCCCCTTATCAGACGGCACTGACTTATGCCGCCAATCCGAATATACCCAGTGTGGGTGGGTATCTCATTGGAGGAGTAGCTACGGACAAGGTACCTTATGAAAATCTGAAGCCTAGTCTTACGCGTTCTTATGAAACAGGATTAAACCTCGTGTTTTTTAATAACCGTATTCAATTAGACCTGACCTGGTATCATTCCAACACACGTAACCAGATCCTGAATGCGCCGATCTCACCAACGAGCGGTTATACAAGTGCGGTAATAAACTCAGGCAATGTTTCCAATGAAGGACTGGAAATTGCATTGGGTACCAGGCCTGTATGTAATAAGGATTTCACCTGGCAGGTGAATGTAAATTTTGCGCAGAACAGGAATAAGATCATTTCACTCAGCTCACTGGTTTCCGATTATTATACCCTTGCTGCTGCCCGCTGGGGCAATGCCAGTATCATAGCAAAAGCAGGTGCGGCATATGGCATGATCACCGGCAGGAAGTTCCTTCGGGATAATAAAGGAAGACTGATCCTGGATAATAATTATTTACCACAATATACTTCTGCTGATTACAACTTAGGTAATGCACAATACAACTGGATAGGAGGCATCACAAACTCATTTACTTACCGCAGATGGTCCTGCGCTGTATTACTGGACATCAGGCAGGGTGGTAAAATCTTTTCTATGACCAACTTACTGGCATATCAGAATGGGCAGCAAAAAGGAACGCTGGAAGGGCGTGAAGGCTGGGCAAGGTCGGAGCGTGAAAGAGTGGCAGCAGGTGTGTCGTCTGCAGACTGGGTACCTACCGGCGGACTACACATCAAAGGAGTAAAGATCGTCGGCCAAAACAGGCCCCAATACCAGGAAGTGGAAGGATATGTAAATCCTGAAACTTACTGGACGAGGGTGACGGAGAATATCCCGGAGCCGTTCATGTACGATGCCAGTATGGTCAAGATCCGTGAACTTACGCTGGGGTATAAGATATTGAAAAATGTATCTGCGTCTGTGATCGCCCGCAACCTGCTGACATTAAGCAAACATGTACCGAATATAGATCCCGAATCCAGTTATAATAATGGAGACGGACAGGGCTTTGAATATGGATCATTGCCTACCCGTCGTTCCTATGGTTTCACCCTGCATGCAAAATTTTAAGACATGAAATTTTACAATTATTGCCTGGTCATCATATTGAGTAGTGGTTGTACAACGAACTTTGGAGTTATTAATACAGACCCTGTAAACGGTAGCACCATTGCGGCAGGAGAGCAACTGACCGCGGCAGCTTATCTGCTGGATGGGGGCAGGGAAATGGGCTATCCTAATCTATATATTTTTCAGCCGATGGTGCAATATGTAGGTGGTACATATGGTATGCGGACAGGAGGAAAATACGTGAGAGATGAATTTTATAACGGATTGATGTGGTCCAATTATTATGGCAAGTGCATTAAGCAACTGGCAGATTTACTAAAGCAGCATCAGGATGATAGTACACAGGTAAATTATGTAGCGGCGGCAAGGATCCTGAAAGTCTATATTTTTTCATTGCTGACGGATGCATATGGTGACATTCCTTATTTTCAGGCAGGGCTGGCTTATTATGATAAAATTTATACCCCGCTATATGATGAACAGGCGGCTATTTACAAAGATTTTTTTATTGAATTAGAAGCAGCCATCGATCAGTTTGATGACAGGCAGCCGGTCATCACCAATGATATTGTATACAATGGGAATCTTACTAAGTGGAAGCGCATGGCCCGTTCGCTTCAATTGCGTCTGGCGATGCGCTTATCTGCTGCTGATCCTGAATTAGCAAGAGCACAGGTGGCTGCAGCTTATAATGGAGGCGTGATGCAAAGTAATGATGATAATTTTCGGATGATTCATGAAGATTACAGCTATCCTGATCTGCGGGGGAATGGTTATGCACAGGCATTGCAGGAGGAGGCGGCTTATAAGTATACAATCGGCACTACGACCTTTGTTAATTATCTTAAGGCTGAGAATGATCCCCGACTGGGAATGTTTTTCGTGAATACGGACAGTGTAACCAATTATTTGCCCATTCAACCGGGTTTGTACTGGTGGGAGGACTGGAAGGATTTTGTAGGTGAAAACGGGGAAGTGGTAGGGCAGGCCAATAAATATTGTCACATTAATGCGCCTTTCTATCAGCAGGGAGGATCATGGTTGCATCTGGGATATGCAGAAGTAGAATTGTTACTGGCAGAAGCTGCGGTAAGAGGATGGATTGGAGAGGATGCGAATAGCCATTACCAGGCGGGATTGAGAGCGGCAATGCATCAGCTGGAAATGTATCCGGGTATGCTGCCTTTGCCAGCTGATGAGATTGATAGTTTTGTAGCAGCACATACATTACCTGCTGATCATGCTATTGAAGCGATCAGTATGCAGAAATGGGTGGCTTTATTTCCGAATGCTTATGAGGCATATGCGAATATGCGGAGAACGGGATACCCGGAATTGAATCCGGTGCTAGATGTGGATGGAGAATCAGAAACAGGTGGGCATTTGCCAAAGAGATTATTTTATCCGGCTACAGAGGCATTGTCAAATCCGGTAAATTATCAGGCCGCGATAGCCAGGATAGGAGGGAGCAATGACTGGATGCAGCCGGTATGGTGGAACAAATAGGCGGTATTCATTTTAATATCTCCCGAATTATTTGTAATTCGCACACTTATAATCATGCATTCCACTATGTATAAACTTTATATCACCTTACTCCTTGCCACAGGTCTTCCTCTCATTGGCTGCAAGGCCCAATCAAAACCTGTACACCAGGCACCGGCACCTCTTTACCGTGATCCCATCTTCGATGGCGCAGCAGATCCCACCCTCATCTGGAATGACAAAGAAAAAGCCTGGTGGATGCTTTATACCCAGCGCCGTGCCAGTGTAGATGCTGAAAACGTCGCCTACTGCTATGGCAGCAAAATCGGCATTGCTGAATCAAAAGACAATGGTCATACCTGGGTCTACAGGGGCGCATTAAACCTTGAATTCGAAAAGGGTGAAAACACCTTCTGGGCACCCGATGTCGTATACTACAACGGTAGCTACCACATGTTCGTTGCCTACATTCAGGGCGTTCGCAGCAATTGGGGAGGACATGCCCGCATTGCACACTATACCAGCAAAGATATGTGGGACTGGAAGTTTGAAGGATTCCCCCAGCTCACCTCAGAAAAAGTAATTGATCCTACTTTGTACCAGCTTCCTGACAAAACCTGGCGCATCTGGTACAAAGATGAAGATCATGGCTCTCATACCATGATGGCCAGCAGCAAGGATCTCAATAAATGGACCTACACCACTACAACGCCTGCCATCGGCGGCAATGGCCATGAGGGTCCTAAAGTGTTCCGCTTTAAAGACTACTACTGGATGGTCACAGACGAATGGCATGGTATGCGTGTATACCGCTCCGACGACCTGAATACCTGGACCAGGCAGGGATTGATCCTGGATGTTCCCGGAAAGCGCAAAGACGATACACCTACCGGCGCACATGGTGATGTGGTAGTGACAGGAGATCAGGCATATGTAATCTACTTTACTCACCCGGGCAGAAAGGTACATAGCGAGAGTCCTGTGAATGAAGACGGCATTCAACCTTATTCCATCCGACGTTCAAGTATTGAAGTAGCGGAACTAAAATTTGAAAATGGTACGCTTACCTGTGACAGAGATGCGCCATTTGATTTCTATCTTCCTGCCAGGTAAGCATGTAAAATCTCCGCGACTTAATCCGGATTCCTGATGGAGAGGGATTTTTTTCTTGAATACTAAATTGATACAACTTTTAGGTTCATCACATCGTCTCCTGCTCTTCCGGATGTTTTGGCTTATGATAAAAATAATAGTAAGCCAGGATGAGTACCCCCGTAAGGAAAGGGATCAGGGCCAGGTGCTTGTAAGTAATACTGCCAAAGAGGATCTCTGTATCAAAATGCATAAACTCACTGATCATCCAATAGGAGTTGGCCGCAATCCAAACCGTAATTGCCAGGTTATGGCACAGCTCTGACATAAACTGCCGTGTACGCCATGCAATCACAATAGAAATGATCAGGGTAGGAAAAATCATGATAATCCCCAGCAGTGGCCATACCATGCACCAGCTGATATCTTTGAGCAACCAGAATACGATATGTAAGTTCTCCATCTTCCGGTATTTTAGGGGAATGCTATAGACAGGATTCTTTTCCTGTGTAAGGGTGGTTTCAGGCATTTTTGATTTTGATTGAAGACGCAAAAATAAATAATCTGGCATCAATTGGTATAACTCTTGTATTATCTGTAGGGAACCAAAAAAGTTGAGATATGAAAAAGGCATTAATAGCAGCCTCTATCGTAGGTGCAGCAGCAGCAGGAGTAATCCTTTATCTGACTAACAGAAGCCGTGCAGAACAATTGCTGGATAATCTGAATGAATCAGCCGGGGAGCTAGGTAACAAGGTAGACGAAGGTCGTCGGTTTGCAAAAAAACATTTGCGTAAAACCCATAAGAAGATGAATCATATGATTCAGGAGCATATGGCTTAGTCATTCAAATAGTAACACGTATTTCTAAAAGGTCATTTCAAGGTCTAAGCGACCTCGAAGTGACCTTTGTACATTTATACAGGTCAAATAAAATAGTATTATTCCCGCATAGCCTGCCTTTATTATTTTTTTACCATCCTTTTAATTTTTTGATGTAAGCAGTCAGTTCCCCGGCAATCAGCTTATGTTCCTCCAATGTAGGATGATCGCCACAGCCGCCATGATATCTTTTTGAAAAGAAAAAATAAGACACATTCTTATCTCCGCAGCTGGCTACTACTTTTTTGATATAGGTTTTTAAAACTGCACTCAGGTCTGCATCAGCCATGGGGCTACTCAGCAATACGATGCTTGTATTCGGATAGTATCCTCTCAGTGTGCGGATAAACTTAACGTAGGCGTTGCAAAACGTAGCTGCATCCTGGCTGCCGTCATTCTGGCCCAGGCAAATTGTCAAAACATGTGGCTGATATTTCTGGAAATCCCATTTCAATGAATCATCCCGCATATTGATCTTATCAAAGACCTGGGGCATGGTAATTTTCATATCGCAGCAGCTGTGAATCAACCCGATGCCTGATACGGAAGACAGCATCCACTGTGCATCCAGGCTACGGGCTGTCAGCGGACCATAACTCATGTAAGCATTGTGCTGATCATACCATTGTCCCTGTCCGCAAGGAAATGAAGACTGGTCACTACCCGTTCCGCAGGTGATAGAATTACCAATAAATTCAAGTCTCCGTGAAGGGGTAGAAGTAATTGGCAATAACTTTTTACACTGAAATCCGAGAAAATCCAGGTAGCCAATGCCCGCTTCTGTATTCTTACAGATAGTGATCATGTGGTCGCCCTCGGGCAGGTTGACTGCGGCCTGGATCACATTGTGGGCACTTTTTGTCTCAATTCGTCTGGGCGGTTGGTCATCAATCTGGATAGCCAGGTAATTGTGCTGGTTATATCTTTCCTCGTCTTCAATGATGATATTACAATAAGTACCGTTGAATTTTGCGCGGATATAAACGCCCGGTTGCCAGAAGCGATATCTCACAAAACTGGGCTTTACAAATCTACCGGTGTATTGGATATAAGGGTGATTGGCTCTGAAGTCAATTGTCTCCTGGGCAAAGGTTTGCAGGCTGCATAGAAGAAGCAGCGAAAATAAAATACGGTTTATCATAGCAGCAGTAAATCTCTGCGAAAAATACTAAAATAACTTAGAATATAGGCTACCGATAGCCACCCAGATGGAGGTACGTGCGGCGGGAATTTGTCTGCTCAGTTCAGGTATTTCTGCCTGTAATTCATTGTAAAGTTTTTCCGCCTGCAGGTGTGAAGGAATATCACATTTCAGTTCCAGGATATTGGAAAGCATAATAATGGCCATCTTATGATGTTTCTTCGCCAGTATGCGGGCGGTCTTTATCACCTCTTTACAATATTCTGTGCGGAAAGAATGGAATTCATCCGGGAGTAAATTGAGCAGGCAGATATACACGATGTCTGCCGTGGCTTCCAATGCCAGGGCATCAACAGGTTGTGCCAGCTGCAATTGGTGTCTTACGGAGAGTAACTGGCTTTCCCGTTCATTCAGGAATTGCAGGATGGCCGTGTAGCTCCTGGATTGGTGACAATCGTCGAGCAGGAGCGGATTCGCCATCAGGTCCCGCATCATTTGGGTATCCTTCATTTGCAGGGCGGTAATCACTGCAGCAGTAAAGACAGGTTCAAAATGAGGGGCGATGATTTGGAGTAATGCTGGTTCATTGTATCTGGGATCGTTCAGGAATCGTTCTCCTTTGGATATGGTACCGGTTTCCAGAAATGAAATTAAAACAGCATCGCGGCGGATCAGTGTGAACAGGGATTGAGTAGTAACGTGATTCATAGCATAGGTTGGGATTGTACTATAGCAATATAATAAATTTTTTAATATGTATAATTAAAATTTTTCCTGTTAACAAAAAACGCTTTGTCATCATGACAAAGCGTTTTTCTGCAATCAGTTAGAACCAGGTTTGAGTTTATCCTTGAAAACCTTCTTAAATTTCTCCAGTTTGGGTGCTATTACAAAGTGACAATAAGGCTGGGAACCATTCTCCTTATAATAATCCTGGTGATAATCCTCCGCTTTGTAGAACTTTGTAAACGGTGCTATCTCGGTGACCACCGGCTTATCATATGCCCCTGACTTATCCAGTTTCTCTTTATACT
The DNA here is from genome assembly GCF_003412465.1 of Chitinophaga silvisoli. GTDB lineage: Bacteria > Bacteroidota > Bacteroidia > Chitinophagales > Chitinophagaceae > Chitinophaga > Chitinophaga silvisoli. Next base: position 358,929 of record NZ_QTJV01000009.1, on the reverse strand, counting down.
CCTGGGCCAGTTTGTGCTGATCTTCATTGTGGTAGAAGATCACGGACCGGTATTGGGTGCCGACATCATTCCCCTGCCTGTTCAGTTGGGTGGGGTCGTGGGCAGTCCAGAAAGCCTGCAGTAATTCTTCGTAAGAAACTTTGGCCGGGTCATAAGTTACCTGGATCACCTCGGCATGGCCTGTAGTGCCTGTACATACCTCCTCATAACTGGGGTTGGCCACGGTACCACCGGAAAAACCTGACTCTACTTTCAACACCCCATCCAGGTACTGGAACTGTGCTTCCGTACACCAGAAACAGCCACCGCCAAAGGTCGCAGTTTCGACTTTTGCGTTTTTGGGAACTGAGAGATCTCCTGGAACTTTTTCTTTCGATTGTTTGCTCTGGGCACAGGCTACAAAGGTTATTGCAAGCAAACAGCTTAATAATGAGTATCTTCGCATGTTTTTATCGTTTGGAGTAGTTTTGTACGTATAACGACTTCGACCCCTAACAAGTTAAATTACGATAATGTTGATGTAACAGATCGCCAAGTTAATTAACTTTAACATTCTTTTTGAAGGCTAAAAGCCAATTTTAACCGCCTGTGCTATGTAACCACAGGCTTTGTATGGAATTAAATATAAGATGAAGTATTTTCCCGATTCAGCGTTAGTACAGCTGGAATTCGACAAGGTACAGGCCTTGTTGGAGGAACATTGTAAGACGGAGCTGGGTAAAGAAATGGCGCAGGAACTGCGTTTACATACCCACATAGACTACGTAAAAACGGCATTACAGCAGGCGCACGAATATAAGCAGCTCACCCTGCTGCAGGAACATTTTCCCAACGATTATGTACTGAACCTGAAAAATGAACTGCGCCTTCTGGGCATCCAGGGAGCCGTTTTGAGCGGCGAGCAGGTAATGCAATTGCGCAAGCTGGCCGAAAGCATGGGCAGCATAGTGCGCTTTTTTGATCATGACAGGCGTGTTACTTATGCAGGTCTGTTCGAGGTGATCACACATACCCACTACGAAAAGAAGATCATCCTGATCATCGATGAAATTCTGGATGAGGCAGGAATGGTCAGGGATAACGCGACTCCGGAGTTGTCCAGGATCCGTATGTCCCTGTTCCGCAAGCGGAATGAACTGCGTCGTGTATTCGACCGTAGTTTGTCTAAACTCAGTAAACTGGGTTATCTCGCGGATACTGGTGAAGCTTTTCTGAATGGCAGAAGGGTAGTGGCTATCTATGCGGAGAACAAGCGTATGGTAAAAGGTATTCTTCACGGGGAGTCCGATACCCGCCGTACCGCATTCGTAGAGCCGGAAGAAACCATTGAACTGAATAACGATGTGGCGGCCCTGGAAAGGGATGAGAACCGTGAGGTGTACAAGATTTTGCGTACCCTGACGGCCGATCTTTCTAAACATTCAGCGCTGTTGAACAACTACCACATCATACTCGGTACTTACGACTTTATCCGTGCAAAAGCCAAGCTGGCCCTGGATATGGATGGTAATTACCCCATGCTCACACCAGGTGCGCAACTCCACCTGGTAGATGCGTATCACCCCTTGTTGCTGTTGTACAACCGCCGCAATACGAAACCGACTATTCCCATCAATCTCACGCTGGACAACAATAATCATATCCTGGTGATCAGTGGTCCGAATGCCGGTGGTAAAACGGTAACCATGAAAACAGTCGGGCTGATTCAGCTGATGCTGCAGGCAGGGCTGCTTGTTCCGGTACACCCAAGTTCCCAGATTGGTATTTTCAGGCAACTGATGATTCATATCGGGGATACCCAGTCGCTCGAGTTTGAGTTGAGTACCTATAGTTCGCACCTGAAGAACATGAAATATTTCATAGAGAATGCGAACGGTAAGACCCTCTTCTTTATCGATGAGCTGGGAGGTGGTTCTGACCCGAACCTGGGTGGTGCCTTTGCGGAGGTGATCATGGAGGAACTGGCGAAGAAGCATGCCTTTGGTATTGTAACGACCCACTACCTGAACCTGAAGGTAATGGCAAACAAAGTGAAAGGGATCATTAACGGTGCGATGGGCTTTGATGAGCAAAACCTGTCGCCGATGTACAAACTGATTGTAGGTAAGCCGGGTAGCTCGTATACATTCTCGATTGCACAGCGGATCGGTCTGCATCCTTCCCTGATCAACAGGGCCAGGAATTTGGTGGATGAAGGCCACTTCCAGCTGGATAAGCTCCTGAACAAGGCAGAACAGGATCTGCAGAAAGTGGAAGCGAAAGAGAAGGAATTACAGCAGTTACTGCGTGAAAACGAGCGCCTGAAGCGCGAGTATGAGGTGCTTTCTGACAAAGAAAGGAAGAACCAGCAGTTCGGCATGCTGAAACTCCAGAATAAAATTAAGGAGGACGAACTGGCCTATCTGAAGGATATGGAGCGCAAGATGAAGCAGATAGTGATAGAGTGGAAGCGTTCTGATGATAAGCAGAAGGTGATGAAGCAGGCGGAGGCCTTGCTGTTCAGGAAGCGTGAGAAGGCAATTAATGACAAGCTGGAGAAGAAGGTGCAGGATAAATTCCAGGAAGTAATAGGCAGCGATTTGCAGCTGAATGACCTGGTAAAGATCAAAACCAATGGTCAGGTGGGCAAGCTCATCGAGATCAGGGATAAGCGCGGGATCGTGAAATTGGGAAATATCCCTATGAATGTGCCGCTGGCGGATCTGATCTTGGTAAAGGAAAGGCCAAAGGAAAAGGAACCGGCAGCCAGGTAATTTGATAATTTCATAAAAAAAACGCTTTTACTATATGTAAAGGCGTTTTTTTTTGAATATCCTTTTATTTAGCCGGCTAATTATTATATTTGCCTCATGAACAAACCGCTTATGTGCAGTACCCTGGGTCACCTGTTGGTACAAATCGGAAAAGCGCACAGGAACAAGGGGAATCAAATGCTTGCCGCATACAATCTGCATGCGGGCCAGGAGATCTTCCTCCAGCAGGTCCTATGTCACAACGGCATCATGCTCAGTGATTTGACTACTAATATGGAAGTCACGCCCGTTACCGTCACCCGGATGGCTGACCGTCTCGAAAAAAATGGCTTCCTGGTAAAAGAAAAATGCTGTACAGACCAACGCGCAGTCCGCGTCTCCCTTACTGAAAAAGGTAAGGAAGCCGCTATGAATATCACAGAACAAACCTGGAACCAATTGGAACAACAAATGGTAGAAGGACTAAGTACGGAAGAAAAGATTATCTTAAAACGACTGCTCATGCAGGTATTGGAAAATCTGAAGAAATAACATTTTTACGTATTTCATGCAGGGAGACTGCTTAATTCATGAGGTAATAATGGGGTAAAAAATATTATTTTTTACTTATTTAATTAGCCGGCTAATTATAATCGCAGATATAAATATATTTATCATGTAAAAATAGTTCGATGAAAAATGAAATGTAAAGTATATTTTTGTCGCACTATGTAATAGATATCATCTGCTAATCATCTACTGATTACAATCCTGCCGACTAATTAATCCATGCCTTTTCTGTAGCTAGAATGGCAAGCCTCTGAACTTTTACAACTGAGCCCTCCTCTTTTTAACGACTAAACTGAATGTGATATGAAGACTAATGTAGTCATACCAGTTTATAATGTTGACGATTGCGCTGATTTACAAAATCCTTTGAAAGGGTTTTTTATCAACCGAACTACCTACCTGGTACAACCAGAAGATCTGAAAGAACCGCACCGCCGTAAGCATTTCAGTATTACGCTGGTGCTATCAGGCGAAACAACTCAATACATTGACTTTGAAAAATACACTGTCAAGGGTCCTGCAGTCGTGATGTTGTATCCTGATCAGGTGCATCAGCACACCGGGGATAGTTTATGCGAGGTCGTTAATATCATTTTTTCCCAGGAATTTCTGGTGAATGAAACCGGATTAGGTAGTCCTATCTGCTGGGGATGTGTGTGTGGTACACCTGTGATTGAGCTGACAGATACTCAACTGAAAGACCTTATGGGATTCGCAAGGCTCATGCTGAAAGAGATGGAATCCAGCCAGCCATTGCGCGAACTGATTATCCGCAATTTGCTGCATTCCCTGATAGCCGCTATTTCCCGTTTACCACAACGTGACATTGCTGCGATGCAAACGGACACGCTGCCGAACCGCATTGTTCGTCAGTTTGACGAATTGTCTGATGTACATTATAAGGACAAAACGCAGGTAGCGCATTATGCGGATATGTTGTACGTAACCCCGGGTCATCTGAATGATACAATTAAAGCTGTGTTGGGTAAAACTGCCAAGCAGATAATTGACGAGAAGCGGATTATGGAGGCGAAACGATTGTTGTTTTACGGAGAACATACAATCAAGGAAATAGCGTGGGAGCTTAAGTTTGAGGACGATGGCTATTTCAATCGTTTCTTTAAAAAACATACGGGATATACGCCTGCGACCTTCCAAAAGAGTATCCGGGAAAAGTACAATTAATACCGCGATTAGTTTAATGAACATCCTTGATTCTCATTGTACTTTTGTAAGGTTATAATAATCATAACATGATGACGTTGAAACAATGTTGTCCTTAAAAACCACTAGCACATGAAGTATCTAAATTTCTCCTGCTAACCTGTTCATAAGTTTCTCTTAGCAGTAACCAATCAAAAACTTTGTTATCTGGCTTCCCGGTACAGGCGGGAGGGCTGATCTTTCTATCTCCGATGGCTGTCGTTATTTAAATAACCGGTAACAACCGTAATGGGAGGTTTTTTGCCTGGGTACCCGTAAATAGCGGGCGGGGAGATTTTTTGCCTGATTTTCCGCCACTGGCGGCGTGGCACGCTATTGCCATACTTTTTTTAAAACGAACAATTTTTATGAATTACTTATTACAACAAGCGCACAAAAAACATGGACCAGTGGGTCTTCTTTATAGTATCATCATTGTTGCGTTCCTTTCATCATGTGCCTCTTCTTCTGCAAAGCCGGAAAATGCAGGTCAGCCGGCAGCCGTACTGCCAGTGTTGAAAGTAGCTGCCGTTCCTGCTACTACTTACCGCGAGTACAACGCAACTTTAGAAGGAAAGGTAAACGTTGAAATCCGCCCTCAGGTAGATGGATACCTCGACAAAATCTTTGTTGATGAAGGTGCCTATGTAAAAGCGGGCCAGCCTTTATTCCGTATCAACGACCGCCCTTACCAGGAACAACTCAGCAATGCATCTGCACTCTTATTAGCCGCACAGGCCAATGAAGAAAAAGCACTGGTTGAAGTAAACCGCCTTACACCACTCGTGCAAAACAATGTGGTATCGGACGTTCAGCTGAAAACTGCCAACGCTGCTTACCAGGCCGCAAAGGCCAACGTAGCACAGGCACAGGCCAATGTTAGCAATGCCCGCATCAATGTAGGATATACCCTCATCACCGCTCCGGTAAGTGGTTACATCGGTCGTATTCCTTTCAAAACCGGTAGCCTGGTGGGTCGTGGAGAAACACAGCCACTTACATTATTATCAGATGTAAATGAAGTGTATGCTTATTTCTCCATGAGTGAAATCGACTTTCTCAAATTCAAAAATAAAATAGCTGGTAATACCGTCGCTGACAAAGTAAAACAATTACCTGCTGTAGAACTGGTACTGCCTGACAATAGCATCTATTCCGAAAAAGGTCATGTAGAAACTATGGAAGGTCAGTTCGACAAAACTATGGGTGCAGTGAGCTTCCGTGCTTCATTCCCCAATAGTGCTGGTCTGCTCCGCTCTGGAAATACCGGTAAAGTACGTATTCCGGAACAACTTTCTGCTGCACTGCTGGTGCCACAGGAAGCGACTTTTGAGCTGCAGGACAAAGTATTTGTATTCACAGTAGGCGACAGCAATAAAGTAGCGAGCAAACCAATTACCATCTCCGGTAAAAATGGTGCTTACTACTTTGTGGAAAAAGGACTGCAGGCCGGCGAAAGTATTGTATATGCAGGATTAGGAAGATTGCAGGATGGCGCGGTAATTACCCCACAGCCAATAAGTTTGGATAGCCTGCTGAAGGTTAAGCCATTGTAAGTGGAAAGCTTTTTTAAGCATTTTCCATTTTAAAAAAAACAAAAAAAAATTATGTTAAGAAGATTTATAGAAAGGCCTGTACTCGCAACGGTGGTCTCCATCCTGCTGGTACTATTGGGAATCTTATCACTACTAACCTTACCGGTTACACAGTTCCCGGACATCGCCCCTCCCTGCGTGGCCGTAACAGCATCCTACCCCGGCGCTAACGCCGAAGTAGTCGCCCGTTCCGTAGCTACGCCAATCGAAGAAGCCGTGAACGGTGTGGAGAACATGACTTACATGACCTCCACATCCAACAACGACGGCTCCATGACCCTGAGCGTATACTTTAAACTGGGCACAAACCCGGATTTGGCCGCTGTAAACGTGCAGAACCGCGTTTCGAAAGCAACCGCCCTGCTACCCTCAGAAGTAGTAAGCGCAGGTATCACCACAGAGAAGAAACAGAACAGTATGATTATGGTGGTGAACCTGATGAGCAATACACCAGAGTATGATGAAAAATTCCTGCAGAACTATGCAAAGATCAACATCATTCCTGAATTACAACGTATCACAGGGGTAGGTCAGGCCATGGTATTCGGTGCTAAAGATTACTCTATGCGTATCTGGCTGCATCCTGATCGCCTGGCTGCCAACAACCTTTCTCCACAGGATGTACTCAACTCTATCCATGAGCAGAATATCGAAGCTGCTCCAGGCCGTTTCGGTGAAAGCAGTGACAGGGCATTTGAGTATGTATTGAAATACAAAGGAAAACTGAACCAGCATCAAGACTATGAGAACATGGTGCTGAAAGCAAACGCAGATGGTTCCCTGCTACGCCTGAAAGACGTGGCCAGGGTGGAGTTCGGTTCCTTTACATATAGCAGTGACACCAAGGTGAATGGGAGATACGGTATTGGTATAGCTATCTATCAGACTGCCGGTTCAAACGCAAATGATATCCAGGTAGCTGCCAATGCCCTGATGAAAAAAGCATCCCTGCAATTCCCCAAAGGCGTGGAATACTTCAATATCTACAGCACCAAGGAATACCTGGATGAATCTATCGATCAGGTAAAACATACCCTGCTGGAAGCATTTATACTGGTATTTATCGTTGTATTCATCTTCTTACAGGATTTCCGTTCTACACTGATTCCTGCTATCGCAGTGCCGGTAGCAATCATAGGTACCTTCTTCTTCATGCAGCTATTTGGTTTTACCATCAACCTGCTCACCCTCTTTGCACTGGTACTGGCTATCGGTATCGTGGTGGATGATGCCATCGTCGTCGTCGAGGCGGTGCACGCAAAAATGGAGCGCATCAATATGTCGCCCCGCAATGCAACTATCACCAGTATGCAGGAAATATCAGGTGCAATCATCTCTATCACCCTCGTTATGGCTGCGGTATTCGTACCCGTTGGCTTCATGCAGGGCCCTGCAGGGGTATTCTATCGTCAGTTCGCCTTTACGCTGGCTATCGCCATCCTGATCTCTGCATTGAATGCGTTGACCCTGAGTCCTGCACTTTGTGCCCTCTTATTGAAGAATAAGCATCACGGAGATGAACATCAGCCAAAGCACGTAGCAATGGGTTTTGGTAGTCGTTTCTTCAATGCATTCAATACCGGTTTCAATGCAGTAACCGCTAAATATATTAATAGTCTCCGTTTCCTGGTAAGACGTAAATGGATTGCAATAGGTGGCCTGGCCATCATTACCGCAGTAACGGTATACCTGGTAAAACGTACGCCTACAGGGTTTATTCCTACTGAAGACAATGGCTTCGTGGTATATTCCGTAACCATGCCTCCTGGTGCCTCCTTACAGCGCACAAGAGAAGTAGTAGGCAAGGTCGAAAAGATCATGCACGACTTCCAGTCAGTAAACGCTTACCTGAGCATATCCGGTTTCAACATCATCACTAGTTCCTATAGTTCCGCATATGGTGTAGGTTTCGTAAAACTTAAGCCATTCCAACAGCGTGGACAGGTGAAAGACCTCAAAGCCGTAATGGGCATGATGCAGGGCGCACTGGCAGGAATTCCTGAAGCCAATATCTTCATGTTCAACATGCCGACTGTACCAGGTTTCAGTAACGTAGATGGTTTCGAAGTAATTTTGCAGGACCGTAGCGGTGGACCACTGGATAAACTGGCGAATACCTCTTATGGTTTCATCGGTGAACTGATGAAGCGTAAGGAGATTGCTTTTGCCTTCACTACCTTCAATGCCGGTAACCCTCAGTACAGTGTACAGATTGACGAGAGCAAAGCGAAACAGCTGGGTGTAAAAGTATCAGACATCCTGCAAACCCTGCAGGTATATTATGGTAGCACTTATGCGTCAGACTTCAACCGCTTTGGTAAATATTACCGTGTGATTGTACAGGCAGATGTGCCTGCGCGTGCAGAACCTTCTTCACTCGATGAAGTGTATGTAAAGAATGAAACAGGCGAAATGGTGCCAATGAATTCCGTGGTAAAACTGGAAAGAGTATATGGCCCGGAAACAGTAACCCGCAATAACCTCTTCAACGCAGTATCTATTAATGGTCAGCCGAAACCGGGTTATAGCTCCGGTGATGCGATCAGGGCAGTGGAAGAAGTAGCGGCGCAATACCTGCCAAGAGGTTACTCCTACGAGTGGGTGGGTATGACCAAAGAAGAAATTGCAGCCGGTGGCCAGGCAGGTATTATCTTCCTGCTGTGTCTCATCTTCGTATACTTCCTGCTTTCAGCACAATATGAAAGTTACATTCTGCCATTCTCAGTAATCCTTTCTATTCCACTGGGTATCTTCGGTGTATTTGCCTTCATCAATATAGCAGGTATCGACAACAATATCTATGTACAGGTAGGTTTGATTATGCTGATTGGTTTGCTCGCTAAAAATGCCATCCTGATTGTGGAATATGCCGTGCAGCGGCGAAAGAGCGGAATGGGATTGCTGGCATCGGCACTGGAAGCAGCTAAATTACGTCTGCGCCCGATCCTCATGACATCCTTCGCATTCATCGCAGGTCTGACCCCACTCATGAGAGCAACGGGTTCATCTGCACAGGGTAACCGCTCCATCAGTTTTGGAGCAGCAGGCGGAATGTTGACAGGTGTATTGCTCGGCATCTTCGTGATACCAGTGCTGTTCATCATCTTCCAATATATACAGGAGCGCATCAGTGGCAAACCTGTAAGACAGGAAGACCTGACGACAGCAGCAGAGTATTAAAATAATTAAAGTAAAAAAAGTGATGACTAAAAAATATATCAGTGTCTTAATCGTCTTCATTGCTATAAGTGCAATTCTGGCAGCCTGCCGGGTGGGCCGTGACTACAAACAGCCTGCCCTGGTACTGCCGCAGCAATTCGACGACAAAGCCCCTTCGGATACCAGCATTGCTGCTATGCCATGGAAGGAGTTCTTTGCAGATACGACCTTACAAAGACTGATCAGCGCAGGGCTGAATGGTAACTATGACTTACAGTTGGCCGTGAAGCGGATAGAAGAAGCAGATGCATATCTAAAAGCAGCTAAGGTAGCCTGGTTGCCAACTGCCAGCCTGAATGTAACAGCAAATACAACAAACCCTTCAAATAACAGTTTGAATGGAACAAGTCTGAAAACATTCCTGGGTACAGATCATATCGAAGATTATTCATTGAATGCAGCGGTATCCTGGGAGATAGATGTGTGGGGTAAGATCAGGAGACAAAAAGAAGCGGCACTGGCCAGCTATCTGGAAAGCTACGAAGGTGCACATGCCGTGCAAACTACCCTCGTATCAGATATTGCCAATGCATATTATAATCTGCTGATGCTTGATGCGCAATTACAGACCGCTAAGAACAGCCTGGCGCTGAGCGATACAATTGTACAGATGATCCGTCTGCAAAAGACAGCGGGCGATGTGACAGAGCTGGGTGTTCAACAGGCTATCGCCCAACAGCAGACAGCCGCATTGCTGGTGCCTCAATTAGAGCAGGCATTGGCCATACAGGAGAATACCCTGCGGATCCTCACTGGTGAACTGCCGGGTACTATAGCACGTAACCAGCGACTGAACACAACCCTGATGCGTGATGCATTGCCAGTAGGTATTCCTGCCAATATGATCAGTAAGCGTCCTGATGTGAGAGCAGGAGAGATGGCACTGGTGGCTGCGAATGCAAAGGTAGGAGTGGCACAGGGAAGCATGTATCCTACATTGACCATCACTGCAACAGGAGGATTGAATGCTTTTAAAGCAAGTGATTGGTTTACATTGCCGGCCTCATTGTTTGGTGTGGCAGGTGCCGGGCTGACACAGCCATTGTTTCAGCACAGACAGCTGAAAACTCAGCTGGAAGTAGCAAAGATCCAGCGCGAAGAGGCAGTGATCCGTTTCCGTCAGCTGGCATTGGAAGCAGTAGGAGAAGTGAGCAATTCACTGGTGAAACTGGATAAGCTGAAATTACAGCAGACCATCGCTTCCCGGCAGGTGGAAACAACCCAACTGGCTACCCGTCATGCGCAGTTATTGTTCCGTAGCGGTATGGCTAACTACCTGGAAGTAATAACCGCACAGGGTAATTCATTGCAGGCTGAGCTGACCCAGGCAGATATTACCAGGCAGCAGTTAAGTGCAGGTGTGGAATTGTATAGAAGTTTAGGTGGTGGATGGCAGTAAAATGGTTATCCTGCTGCTGGCCCCTTACGGGTTCCCGCGCCTTACAATAAACAAGACGTGGGAACTGCTTGATTTTTGAAACACCTGGAATTCATACACGAATCACAAATCCGAAATCAGTCCTAATTAGTCATAATAAATAACAGTTGTAATAGGTAGATAAATTGTTGTTAACCCGCAGCGCCATATCCCCGTATGGCGCTGCCTTTTTTATATATTTGGTATAGAAAAATCCATCTGTCATGAAAAGCTTATTCTGTACTTTGGCCATCATTATTGCCACTGTCACCACGTCTGCTCAAACCATTCATGGAACTTATGCTATTAAAAACGTAGCCTCCGGCATGGTACTCCGTATTAAAGATGCAAACACCGCCAATGGAACCCCCATCGTTCCTTATTCTCCTGTAAACTGGAAATGTGTAACCTGGGATTTCAGGAATGTGGAAGGTCAGACCTACCAGCTGAAAAACCTTTTTTCCGGCAAGACATTGCAGGCAAAAACTGCAGCATCGGAAGGAGTAACCCTGGAAGAACAGCCTATTGCAGACCAGCAATATGAATTGCTGCCGGGTGAGAAAAACACTTACCTGATCCGGGTGAAAGGAACGGAGTTGTACATTACACAAGGCGAAGATAATATTGTATTGGCAGCGAAGAAGAAAGACCTGAAATCCCAATCCTGGATCCTGGTGGAGCAGCATCCGACCATGTAAATGGAAGATTTCTTAACAAAAATGATATTAAAAAGGAGGCCATTCCTTGACAGAAACAGCCGGATGATAACCAATGCCAACTTGATAAAATTCCGGGTTAATCCGTATTTAAAAAGTACTACAAAGATGCTCATCCTGCCACATTCCTGCAATGGCATTTAAAAGGAATAACTTGTACAGATTATGGGATTTACTTCTTTAGCAGCTTTATGTAATGCGCATTATCATTGTGAGGAATGCCAACTGAAGCAAACAATTTATTTGCCAGTGTATTATTAATATGGGCTTCCAGCTCAATACCCGCAAACTGGGGATGGCTTCGTTCCGTCGTAATCAGCATATCGATGAACTGCCTTGCCGTCCCTAATCTGCGATACTTTTTCTTGATATACAACTCGTCCACACCCAGCATCAGCCCCCCATATTCATGACTCCAGAATCTGAATATAATGGAGTAGCCCGCCAGGCCACCGTCACATTCAATCATCAATACTTCTCCCATATCGCTATGTTGCTCATAGAAACGGAGTGTGGCCACAATCTTATTGTCCGTAAAGTCTTTGCGGCTGTTAATTTCAGAGTATAGTTCCATCGACATTATGGTGAGTTCTTCAGCATCCATCAGCCGCGCTAATCTATATGAAGTATTCATGATCTAATTTTTTAAAAAAGCTTTAACTATATGCTGAAGCGATTTAACCTAAACGTGGATTCTGGATATTCAGGAGGCAATATTTGATCAAAGCTAGGACCGGGAGCCTCCATAACCAATTGCCACATTATCGCAACTGTTGTATAAATTATCGAAAGCACTGTACAGATACTGGTTATTTTCACCACAGTGAAATGTACAAGGGTATACCGCATTTATCAATTGACTTCCGCCCAATACAGGCCTAGCTTTGTACGTATTGTTACAATTTAAATAGCTACAAGTGAAACAAATCAATCTGGTGAACAAAACAGCTGCATTCCTGCTAATGACAGCCCTTACATTCAAAACAATGAACATGAGCGCACAAACCATTACACCGGTTAATCCGGACAAAGACCCCGCCATTGAAACCCGTGTGAAAAGTTTTCTGCATGCTCTCAATTCCAGTGGCGGAGCTCCTCTTGAAACGCTCTCTCCAAAAGACGCGCGCGCAGTACTGACAGGTGCACAAAATTCTGTAAAAGTAGATCTGTCTGGTATCGAAGTGTCAGAAAAGACAATTACTGAAGATGGTCAATCCATTCAACTGAACATCGTTCGTCCTGCAGGCGTAAAAGGTCAGTTACCTGTATTCATGTTCTTTCATGGTGGTGGATGGGTCTTAGGTGATTTCCCTACACACCAGCGCCTGGTTCGTGATCTGGTAGTAGGTTCTGGTGCCGTGGCGGTATTTGTTAATTATACGCCATCTCCTGAAGCAAAGTACCCGGTTGCCATCAACCAGGCATATGCAGCTACAAAATGGGTCGCTGAGCATGGTAAAGAAATCAATGTTGATGGTAAGAAACTGGGTATTGCCGGGAATAGCGTAGGTGGTAACATGACTGCTGTTGTCGCCCTTATGGCCAAAGATAAGAAAGGACCCGAAATTAAGTTCCAGCTGATGTTCTGGCCAGTGACAGATGCTAACTTCGAAACAGCATCTTATAACAAATATGCGACTGACCGTTTCCTCACCAAATCGATGATGGTGTGGTTCTGGGATAACTACCTGCCTGATGCCGCTAAGCGTAAGGAAATTTATGCTTCTCCATTACAGGCTACTACAGCGCAGTTGCAGGGATTGCCACCAGCACTGGTAATGGTGGCAGGCAACGATGTACTGCATGACGAAGGTGCTGCGTACGCACGTAAACTAGATGAAGCAGGTGTAATGACTACACTCGTAGAATATTCCACTACCATTCACGACTGGGGGCTACTGAATCCACTGGCGACAGTGCCGAGTACAAAGGTTGCAATGTTGCAGGCAGGTGCATTTATCAAAGCTTCTTTAAAATAATATTCATTTTAAATCCGGCCATTGGCCAAAGCACTCAGACCACATCGCTTTTACCCATGTAAAAGCGATGTGGTCTGTACTAAATATCATTGGTTGTGGTGGCAAAAACCAGGCACTCTTTCTTAAAATCAGAGAAGTTTGTGCCGGTAGAATTTTTAAAAAACTTGCTAAAATGTGCGATATCAGAAAAGCCCAGGTTCCAAGCCACTTCCTTCATGCACACATCAGAATATGCAGCCTGTCGCTTTGCTTCCAATACAATTCTTTGCCGGATATGATGACTCGCCGGATATCCCGTAATTTTCTTCACAATTTCATTCAGGTAATTCGGGGTTACGGACAGCTCTCTTGCAAAATCCGCAACTTTCTTCTTAGTCTTAAACATCGCCTCCACCATATTCTTAAACTTCTCCACCAATTCAATGTTCCTCGTCTGAATCGTCGTCTGCAGTGTTCCACGCAACTGTCTTGTCAGGTAAATCAGGAAGATCTTCAGGTACCTGCGCATCAACTCTGTCCGCAGCAAATACAAATTATCCGCTTCCCGCATCATTTTCAGGGTAATCTCTTCCATTTCCACCGCTATCTGGCTATCTACTTCAATGCCTGCCGATCGCGAAAACGCCTGGAATAAGCCCGAATGATACATCAGGTCAAACTCATGCTCCCCCATATACAGGAAGTCTTCCGTGAACTGATAAATGTACCCTTCAGTATGTTCATTCCCGATCAGCTGGTGGATTTGTCCGGAGGTAATACAGTATACGCTGTTAGCCGGCATTTCATGTTTCTGCATATCAACAATCAGGGTGCTGTGACCTTTGGTCACCCAGATGATCTCAATAAAGTTCTGTCGGTGAGGCAGGGCATTGTGCGTTCTGACAGATTCATCCTCCCAGTTGAAGGGATGAATCTCAAAAGGAAGATCTGCTTCCTTGTGTTTAAATTCCTGCAGGGGAAAATATTCAGGATACTTCATGATAGCTATGGTTTGCCTAAAGGCTTCATATCCTGTGCCTAAGAGTATGTGTTTGTAAATCAGTAGATTGTGTCAAATTCCTGTTTTTGAAATTGACGATATATCGTTATATTGTTAAAATTGGTACGATATACCGTTGTTCATTCCATGGGAAAATGCTGTTTCCGGATCCCTAATTTCCTCATTTTCGATTCCAGGGTAGTAGGGGGGATGTCCAGGATCTTTGCCGCTCCTTTTGCCCCACTCACCCTGCCATTGCATAAATTAAGGGCCTGCAGGATATATTCTTTTTCATGTTCCTTCCAGGTTTTCAGTGACCATTGCTGTACCCCGGCAGAAGGAGATTCTTCCGGGAAAGGAGGCAGGTGCAGACTGGTCATTACCTTGCCTTTGGTTACAATAGCGCTGCGTTCAATCACATGTTCCAGTTCACGGATATTTCCCGGCCAGCTATAATTGGTGAGTTCCTGGATCACCTTAGTGCTCATGCCCCGGAATTCCCGGCCTAGTTTTTCCTCCATTTTTCGCAGGAAATGATTGGCCAGCAGGGGAATATCTTCTTTTCGTTCCCGCAGTGGCGGTAGGAGGATAGGGAATACGTTCAGTCTGAAATACAGGTCAGACCTGAACCGGCCTGCTGCGACTTCCTTTTGAAGGTCACGGTTAGTTGCCGCGATGATCCGCACATTTGTCTTAATCACCTTATTACTGCCCAGTCTTTCGATTTCTTTTTCCTGCAATGCCCTGAGCAGTTTTGCCTGTAGTTCCAGCGGTAATTCACCTATTTCATCGAGAAAAAGGGTGCTGCCATCTGCGATTTCGAACTTCCCGATCCGCCTGTCGATCGCACCCGTAAAAGCGCCACGTTCATGCCCGAACAATTCACTTTCTATCAGATGTGCAGGTAGGGCGGCACAGTTTAGTTTGATCAGGGTTTTCCCTTTCCGCGCAGAAAGGTTGTGAATGGCTTTGGCAAAGAGTTCCTTGCCGGTGCCGGTTTCGCCCAGCAACAATACAGTGGTATCTGTCCGGCTCACCAACTGGATATTCCGGAAGATCTCCAGGAGCTTTTTGCTCCTGCTGATGATTTCTTCGAAATGAGAAGGCGGTACCGGTGCTTCGCCCTGCAGGGAGATGTGCTGTACTGCCAGTGCCACCTGGTCTGCAATGCCCTGAAACAACGGGTATTGTTCTTTGGTTAATGCTTCCCTGCCTGAACTGAAGACCTGGAAACTCCCGATAATGGTACCACCTATCCGCAGGGGAGCCATGATCCCACTATTGATCTGCAGGCGGTCCATCATCCTTATTATTAAAGCATCTTTATAAGGGGATTCACGATATATCGGGAAAATCTCCCCTGTAGCCAGCACCGTTTCCAATGGGGAACCTATGATGGGAAACCCGTAAGCTGCGATCTCCTGGAAGGCCGGATCGCTTGCAAAATCGTCAGGAAAGAAAACAGTTGCCTTGTCCTGACTGATCGTATAGATCTGTGCCCCCCTATCAAAACCAAGGATTGGCTGAATCCGGTCTATCATCATTTTAAAAAGGGCATCTTTGTCCCGGACTGTGGCCATGGCCTCGCTGATAGCTAACAGTTGGTTTTTCTCCTCCCTGGCTACCAGGAGTTTTTCATAAAGCAACACATTGGAAACTCCGGTAGCAATAGGCCCGGCTACTTTTTCAAAAATGCTTAAATGAGCAGGATGAAAATGATCATCATGCAGGGATGCGATCATGAGATAGCCCATTAATACGCCCTGCATGATGAGGGGAATAATACAGGCTGTTTTAAAGCCCTTATCCCTGTGTATAGCCGCGAGTGGCAATTGTCCGTACAAGGCATTACCCGCTTCATCAAACCTGAAAGTAAATGGTTTGGAATGCTTGACCGGGCCGGTACAGGGGAGTGCCTGTGCAGAGGGAATACCGGCAGCTACCTGTGGCAGCAGGTTCTCCGTGCAGCAGGTACAGGAAAGGTAATCCTGGTTATAAACAGCAATATAGGACGAGTCAAAATCAATGATTTTGCGCATCTCCATTTGTATACTATTCATTAATTGCCTTCTGCTGCTGACTGGCGTAACTGTATTGCTAATGTTCGTAATGTGTCGATTTATGGCGTCAATGTCGTCTAAAGCAGCTTTGCTGGTCTGGCTTCTCATGATGTCATCCGGTAGAGTGAAAGTAATGAAAATTTCAGGGACAGGGGGCTCACTAAATGGAGTGAATTGAAAATGTGAATTCACTAAATAAAGTAAAAAATCACGTGAGATAAAAAAATCAATTAATTGTTTTACAACCATTTAATGGGGTGGTATATGATTTGTTTTCATAGCCCGCAATGCAAACCGTACTATTTTTTTGAAACCCAATTAACTACACCCTTATGTCCAGGATGGTTTATAATTCCCCCCTCTTTGAAGTTCGTACTATGGAATGGTTACAACAAAATGGCCGCTTACACGACAAGAAGCCACATCGTCATCAGGGTTTTGAAATTGTCTGGGTACAGCAGGGAGCCGGCTCTTTCTGCGTGGACCTTGAAACCCGCGACATTGTTCCCGGTCATGTTTATTGTCTGCGGCCCGGGCAGATCCATCAGTTTTTGCCTGAAGCAAATACAAAAGGTTATGTGATTTCATTTAGCGCAGAGTTTTTGCTGATGCCGGTGGAAAACAAATCCCTCATTTTTCAGGCAGGAGCACCCTATCATTCATGGGTGCTAAAAGTGGATGAAAATACCAGGTTGGAAATGGAAGATATGGTTATTAAAATGCTGAAGGAGTATGACAACTATTTGTTACTCCGTTCAGAAATTCTGAGAGGCTTTCTCAACATTTTTCTCATCTATCTCACCCGTCAGTATGCACCGGATGGCATTCGGAATTTCCAGGGCAAAAGAACCGATCTGGTGAGTCGCTTTTTCAGCATTGTGGACCAGAAATACATGAGTTGTAAACTGGTGGCTGACTATGCGGGTGAGTTAGCCGTAACTCCTAATCATCTGAATGAAATGGTAAAGAAAGTATCCGGTTTTCCGGCCAGTCATCACATCCGCCAAAGGGTGGTCCTTGAGGCTAAGCGACAGGCGGCCTATTCAGGTGCAAGCATGAAGGAAATCGCACATCAGCTGGGCTTTGACGATATCGCTCATTTTAGTAAATTCTTTAAGAACTTTTCAGGCCTTAGTTTCTCCAATTACAAAAAGGAGGTCTTGCAACAGTGGCGGTAGAGATTGATAAAGACGGCAATGGGGTATTTTATATCGACGAAAAAGGTAAACGCATCGCGGAAATCCTGGTGCGTATCAATAACAAAACACTCATTGTATTTGACGGCAATGGGCAGTGGCGGAAATTGCTGCATCAACTGCTGGCTTATGCTAAAAAAAATGACTTGAAAGTGCTACAACATTGCCTGTATATTAACCATTAAAAGATTAACGATATTTTATTAGTGCTGGAGATATAATACCAGGGAAGATTTACCAGCTACAGGATTATAGCGGATCGTCCTGCTGCATTTAGGGCAGCGGCGATTCGCTTTTTGTTTAGTAAATTCATAGTATGAACTGAATATACCATTAAAGGAATTCCATTTACTCATTAAACTACCTGTTATGGCAAAGAGCAAATCAAAGACTGGTAATTATATTTTACTGCCTGTCACAGAAACTCAGACCACTGCCGACACCAATCCTAAAGTTAAGAACTTCCTGACCGCAGTATTAGAACCCGCTGTAAGCAGGGAAGCCGTTAGCCTGAAAACCCGTGGACCTGAAAAGTCTGCAAAGAAAATTCCTGTGAAAGTCATAGACTCTATTCAGGACAATGGTGCCAAGCTTGTACAATTAAGCCAGGAAGAACTTGCTGATTTCCGATTCTCCTATCCGGGACTGCGTATTATAAAGGAGAAATTCTATAAGAAAGCGCAGGTATATAGGGAGTCTATCCAACAGAAGGCAAAGAAGACGAAGACGACCAAAAAACTGGATCTGACTGTAACGGATACAGATGGCAATCCGGTTGCCGGCATCTACATTGTGGCTTTTACTGATTTTGAAAGCAGAACGGGAGATTCCGGGAATACGAATGCAAAGGGGAAGCTCTCCCTGACCCTGGCATCTAAAAATATTGAGCGCATCTATGTGTATCCTGAGCATACGTACTGGGGGTATTACAAGACAAAATTTTCCGCTACCAGTCTCTCTATCAAACTGCAAAAAATAGATCCAGGTTACACTGATTCCCTGCGTCATTTTTATGATACACCCCAGTGGCCAAAAATCACGCAGAAGCTTCGCGTCGGGATTATCGATACAGGTGTGGGCCCGCACAAAGACCTGGTGGTAAGTGGTGGCTTAAATTGCGTGGCGAATGAAGATCCCACTGATTTCAAGGACAATGGCGAAGGTCATGGTACCCATGTAGCCGGCATTGTAAGTGCCTATGGCGGGGTATATGGACTGGCTGCAGGTGTTGAGATTTATAGTTACAGGGTATTCCCGAAGGAGGCCGATGCATCGAACTTTTATATCATGAAAGCTTTGGCACAGGCCATACAGGATGAATGTGATATTATCAATATGAGTCTGGGTGAATCAGAAACTGATGAAGGGATCAGTAGTTATATCAAACAGGCTTATAATGCGGGCATCCTGTGTTTTTGTGCGAATGGGAATGATGACAGGGGGACGGTAAGTTTCCCTGCCAATTATAGTTTGTCAGTAGCAGTATCGGCGATGGGGCGTAAGAATACTTTTCCAAAAAATACAGTACAAACAGGTATCGTGAAATCTCCTTATGGTACGGATAAGGCCAATTTTATAGCTGATTTTTCAAATATCGGTGCGGAAACCGATCTGACTGCTCCTGGTGTTGGAATTATCTCTACCTTTCCGGATGATCTGTATGCAATCATGGATGGTACCAGTATGGCCTGCCCTGCGGCGGTAGGTATGGCGGCTCGTCTATTGGCAGGTAATCCTGAGATCATGGCCTTGCCAAGGGCTTCTGCCAGGGCGGATGAAATGCTGAAGTACCTTTCAACGAAGATTCAATCGCTTGGATTTGGGGCGAATTATGAAGGAAAAGGTATGTTATTGGAAGATAAATAATTTGGTTATGGCAAACTATATATTGCAATACAAGGGTAGTGGAATGCCTGATCCGCAGGTGGTGAAGGAGACCTTACATATTTGTGGTGTAAGTATAATTGATGGTAGTTTACTGCCACATGCAGCGCTACTGGATGTGAGTGATGGTGAGCTGGAAAATGTGCGGTGTAAGTTTGAGGCGGATTGGTCCCTGACACCTGAGAAGAAATATAAAGTGCCGGATACAAAAAAACGTACTAAAGAATAAAATGAAAGAGGTTGAATCAAAAGTAACATTGCCGGATTTTATTCCGGGTACATGATGGAGAGAATTTTTGTTTATGTAATTTTCAATGCTTTCAGTTTACTTTTGATTCAACTTTTTCATTTTTATCTTACATCCATTATCATCCACAGGGTGGTATTATAATGGCCGGAATTGCCCATTGGTCGATCCAGTTTCCTGAACCCCGCTTTCTCATACATACCTACAGCTGTGGCCAGCTGGTCAAATGTCTCTAAATAGATCTGCTTATAACCCAGTCCTGGTGCAGCAGCAATGGCCTGCTCCATCAAGACTCTTCCTAATCCTTTTCCCCTGGCTGCAGGTGAAAGATAAAATTTTACTAATTCAGCACATCCTTCAGGCAATCCATCAGTTGGGTAAAGTCCACAGCCTCCCAATACATCTCCATTTTCTTCGGCAAGGTAATAGGTACTTTTTGGGTGCTGGAACACTTCATACAATTGATCTGTGTTTGGATCATCATAAACAGTTCCGATCTTAGGTGCGTCGAACTCGATGAAGATGTCCCTGATAATTTTTGCCAGTGCGCTGTTGTCTCTTTGTTCAATAGTTCTGATCGTGAGCATCAATAATTAATATTTGTAGATGGGTAAAATAGTCAAAATCCCTATCATTGCATAATGATAGCAGATATTGACATCCGTGTGGGAAACCTGGTTTGGTACTATGATTTGTACATGAACGAAACTGCCTTTAAGATTGAAGGCATATTGGAAGGGTATGTTTATAATTCCTGCCTGCCTAAGAGTAAGTTGCCGCTGGCAAAAGTGAATCCGCTAAAACTGGACGCGGATCAATTAAATGCCCTGGGCTTCGTGAGAGGGGAGAAGGAGTATGGAGAGGATATTAACGTGTATTCATATAAGTATACGCACAAGGATAGTATTTATATCCGGGATGAGGGGTATTCATTCCAGTTGCTGACAGAATCACCGGTCGGTTTGGTGCCTTATGGAAGACCGCTGGTGCATGTGCACCAGTTGCAGAATTTGTTTTATGACCTGACGGCGGAGGAGTTGGAGGTATTGTAACACGGTAATGGTCGGCAATGAATCTTGCTTGTTTTGATCCTGATAATATAGTTATCAATATAAGCTCTGGAACTTCACTATAAGTATCTGTTAGCATTATCATAAGCCTCAAAATATAAAGAGAACATGTTCTAAGATGTCTTACCTGGCTCCTTACTTCTGCTGATTTACTTCACTTCTTATAAAATACTCTATTGAAAAGCCATTTTCCGGCCCATATATTTTACAGAATTTCTGTAATGCTTCAATCTTGATGTTTTGTCTTCCTTTTGTAATTTCAGTTATCGAATTTCCTGTGCCATAATCTAATTGATCAGCTAAAACTTTATTGGTAGGCAGCTTCCTGTTCTTTTTTAAAATTTTATATAGGTCTATAAACCTAATCGTAATTTCATTTACGCTCATTTGTTGTATTTTCAATTTCCCAGAAAAACTGTATTTTCACAGTGTTTCTGTTTATATTATTTAATAGTTATTTGCCCGGTTGCACAGTGTATAACACTGTGCAACCGGGCAAATATAAATATTACACATGACTGTATTAACAACCCGCCAGCAAAAAGCAAAAAAGGGAATCATCCGGGCTAAACTGAAAAACTACCGGATCAGTCTTAAGGCCATAGAAGAACGTAGTGGGGAAGTAAGAGAAGATGGCAGACCATATCACAGAAATACGATTTGGGCAGCGTTCGATAAAGAGAATAAATATTATAATGAAGCGCTGATTAATCTGGCAGAGAAAATGATCGAAGAAATGAAGAATAAATAGGGGTTTTCTTGAATGTCTGTCTGCTCCATTTGCCTTCCGAAGGCTGTTATTGATAAACAGGGTTTAATTATGAGAGTAGTTGTTTATAAATGAGAATAATAATTTCATTTTGTTATCTTTGTTAACAGAAATGAAAGCGCCCGGAACCAAGGTCCCAGGCGCAGGCTACTACCAATGATGTTTATAGAATACATCAATAATAATAGGTAATAGTTTTAGAAAAATGAACAGATAGTCCCACTGTGGGGATGATAATTTGGCTCTTTTTTTAGCCATAGATATAAATTTTTCTGGGCGCTAGCCCAGGATGAGTAATAAGGAAACAGCCCGCCGTATCTTACCAGGATGACGGGCTTTTCCTTTTTTCATTTCCAAATATAACGGGTAAAATCTGCAAACAATAAATTACACCTTACCTTACATAAAAATGAGGTTGGCATTTTGCCAACCTCACACAGTTTTCTTTCAATAAATTAATTTCTCAGCAAAGATTTTTGATGCTTAAATAAACGGTCGTAGTCGGTGCTACTTTCTTGTCATTTGTTGCATTCAGATTTGCAATCCGGATTTTCTGCAGGCTCAGCTTTTTTGACTGTTGCTTTTTCATAAATGTGTTATTTTGATGGTTTTAAAGCAGTCAAATTAGCGCATCTCACTGCAATACGATTACATTGCCATTGCAACCTTTGTTATTTTATTATGATCAATGGTATAGATCACCACGGCAGTCAGCACTTTATCATTCATACCAGTCACCCGTTCCTCATCTACGACTGTATTTCCTGATACAATTCTTTTTACCACCTGGCAATGCAATTCCGGCGCTGCTTTAAAAAGTTTTCCATAGCTATTTCGCATCGCTTCTTTTCCCTGCAGTAATAACTGGCCGCTTGTCTGGTCATAAATCCTGACACTATCGCTATAAGGTGCCAGGAATGCTTCCAGGTTGCCTGCATTGTAAGCATTCAGTTGTTGTTGAGCCAGGATCTCTGGAGTCACAGGGAGTAAATTCTCTTTTTTAAAGATCCTGCCATTATGAATAGTCAGTGATACTTCTCCCAATGCCTGCAGGTCTTTCAATGGATCCTTTTCAAGCAGGATCAGGTCTGCAATCTTTCCTTTTTCAATACTGCCAAAATCTTTTTCCTTTCCAAAACCGATGGCTGCATTCAGGGTCGCATCCCTGATAATCTCGCTATTGCTTAAACCAGCTTGTTGCATAGCCAGCAGGTCGTCCAGGAAGGAAGCGGCATGCATCGTTCCAATATTACCCGCATCAGTGCCGGCAGCTACCAATACACCTGCCTGCTGTGCCAGTTTTAGATTAGTCGCCATGATGGTATCCGCTTTATCCGGCATATGAATAAATCCCCGGGCACCCTTGTAATCATAGGCACCTGGCATATGTTGAAGGTCGGTTAGCGTACCCAGCATGAAAGGATCACTATAAGCCAGGTCATGGGTCGTAAAGGGTTGCATTTGAGTCATTGCCCGGTAATATCCTTTCATCACCTTCAGTGTAGGAATATACAGCACATGTTTATCCTTCAGGAGTTTTAACATGCCTGCGTCCATTACCTTATCATCTACACTGTGTACGAGAATATCAGCGCCTGCTTCAACGGCGAGTTTAGCCGTTTCATATTGGGTGGCGTGCACCGCTACTTTGAGGCCGTTGGCATGACTTTCTTCAATGGCGGCCTTGATGATCGGCAGGGTGCTGTCGGCTTTATGGCCTTGGTATACAATGTACCAGATCTTTATAAAATCGGGTTTGTAAGGCAGCTCTTTCTGCACCAGGGCTTTTGCTTCATCAGGAGAGGTAACTTTTACAATTGGCGGGTCTTTTTCGTCCAGTCTCTGGGGAAGGTAGGTAGAAACCAGTGGCCCGGTTACCCAGGCATTGGGTGCTGCGGAGTCATGATTCGCCATGTCCCTGATTTCAAAGTTTGCCATAGGGCCACCCACATCATAAACGGTAGTAATGCCACAGGCAAGATATCTTGCCAGCAGGTCGCTGAGGTGTGTTTTTACATACTCCTGGTCTTTTTGGTAAGGATAATACGTTGTGAGATTCATGGCATCAGGGCGTGTGTACAAACCGCCACTCTGGAAGAAGTGAATGTGTGCATCTGTCATCCCCGGCATGAGGTATTTGCCGGTTCCGTCAATGATGGTGGCATCGGCGGCGATTTTAACTTTATTTGCGGGACCGGTGGCGACTATGCGATCATTGTCGATGATGATGGTTTGGTCTGCCAGGGTCATATTCTTTTTCACATCTATCATGTTCACATGGGCAATGCAAATAGTCTGGGCAGCTGCGGACATAGTCAGGCATAGTGCTGCCAGCAGCAAACAAGGGCTCTTCATCGTAAATTTTAATTTAGGTTATGCTTATTATCTTATCAGGGTGCTTGTCCCTTTCCTGAAAATCTTCTTTCCGGAATCTTTCATTGTATATCTGAGCATCCACACATAGGTACCAATGTCAGCCGGTTCACCTTTTACATTCCCGTCCCAGCGCCTGGTCCAGTCGGTAGTTTCAAATACAAGTTGTCCAATACGGTTGTAGACAGCAAAATACAGGTCAATTGCTTTGTAAGCATTCAAAGGATAAAGATAATCATTCACGCCGTCATTGTTAGGGGAAAATGCAGTCGGCACATCTATATAACAACTGGTTACAGCAGTGATGTAATGATCAGCGGTATCCTTACAATGGAGTTCATCCTCCACAATCAGCCGAATCAGGTATTGTTGTTCTTTGCTGGTCGGGAAGTATTGTTGTGGCTCCCCGGAAGGGCTGATGCTGGTAACGCCGTTGCCATAATCCCAGAAGTAACGGATAATATTGCCATAGCTGCTATCTTTCGGCATTACAACATCCAGCGGACAGTAAGGCCCCGGATCTACAAAAAAATCAGCATTCAGGGTTTGCTCAAAGTTAATACTATCGAAAGCTGTATCGCTACAAACGCCATTGGATACGATCAATGATGCGGTTTTAATACCATAGGTGTTGTACACTTTCTCAACTTCCTGTGTGGTAGCGGTGGTGCTGTCTCCAAAGGTCCATTGCCAGCTGTTGACATCATGATCGCCATCGTGGATAAAATCGACGGTATTGATCTTACAATTAATTTCGGAAGTATATGAAAAGTCAGCGTTTACGGTATCGGCTGTATGAAAGATAACGGCCTGGGCATACTGTTGTACCGGTTGTCCGCATTCACCTACCAGCACGTTGCCATCCGTGCCGGATTTGAGGGTGACGGTATAATCGCCTTTGTTATAAATAGGGTGGGAGAGTTGTACGACCACGGTATCTGTCAGGTTATCGCTGTCACAAAGGCCATAGGCAGCAGTGATGCTGATAGCTTCTGGTCCGGTGATAGAGAAGTCACTCCCGTTTGGGGAAATAGAACTGCATCGGACATCGGATGATAAAGCTATTTTAAGCTCATTGGGCGCACAGCCGGTCACACCTTCAGAGATGACGGTAATAACAGGGGGAGCGCCGATCCTGAAGTGCAGGGTATCGCCTACAGATACCGGGTTGCCACAGGTATTGGCAAGCGTATTGCCATCAGTACCCAACTGGGCAGCAATGATATAATCGCCGGGAGGGGGCGTGGAATTGAGGGTGAGGGTAAGGGTATCGAAGTCGAATCCAACGCCGCATTGTGTGCTGGAGGCACCGGTTATCTGGTAGCCGCCGGGTGTCACAAAGGTAAAGTCACTACCATCAGCAGCCAGGGTGGAGCAGGCCACTTTCCTGGAAATGGCGACTTTGATGGTATTGTTGATACAACGATAGGTGGCTGAAAGCAGTTCAGGAACTGCAGGATCGGTAATGTCTGCAGTACCACCATCAAAGGCGAGACTGTAGCCGCTCTGGGAATCCCCATCGAAGTGACTGATTAGCAGGAGGTATTCATGCCCTTTGGTGATGGTCGGCATCTTACTGAATAAGGGTTGGCCGGGGCCACCGCATACATCGAGGGAGGTACCGGCAGCGGAAGCACCTGTGATCCCCCCTTCGCCAGACCAGTTCATACAGACATATAAAGACTTATTTGAGAAGACGGCATCCGGCGTTTTGTTGGTGATATCGAACAGTTGCCAGTCGTAATCGTCTGATAATGTATTGGGTGTGATGGTAAACCCGAGCGTTCCTGAGGTATAGCAGGTAAATTTATACCAATAGGGATTGACATCCGTGTGGGTGCCATCGCCGGGGATATTACAATTTGGTCCGGGAATATCGTGCGTTTCACAGACGGGGACGGATTTTTGAATAAAAGATTTCGTACCACATACCGGGAAGGCGGTAGAGGGAGTCTGGCCGATAGAGGTACAGTTTTGCGCTGTAGCGGTTTTCAATAAGGCCAGTACCGTGATTAGGTACAGGAAAAATTTCTTCAATAGCATGTTTTAAGGCGTCCGGGTAAACAATTTAGCTCTTAAAAATAGGTTTTTTTTCTTTGCAAATGCAGACTGCGGTTGGATTTTCACTGGGGAGGGGGGAGGCGGTGAAAATTTTTTTTTGAAAATTAATCCAGTTTCCTACTTTTGCAGCGGAGAAATGGCAGAGCGGTCGAATGCGGCGGTCTTGAAAACCGTTGACTGTAACAGGTCCGGGGGTTCGAATCCCTCTTTCTCCGCTAAAAAACGGGAACGTTTAGCAAAAGATTAAAGGCCTTCAGATGAATAATCTGAAGGCCTTTTTCATATCTGGAATATTTGAGACCGAAATTGCCGGTCATGACTTAAATTATTTTGACTGTAACAGGTCCGGGGGTTCGAATCCCTCTTTCTCCGCTAAAAAACGGGAACGTTTAGCAAAAGATTCAAGGCCTTCAGATGAATAATCTGAAGGCCTTTTTCATGTCTGGAATATTTGAGACCAAAATTGCCGGTCATGACTTAAATTATTTTGACTGTAACAGGTCCGGGGTTCGAATCCCTCTTTCTCCGCTAAAAAACGGGAACGTTATCCGTATAGCAATAAATATTCTCGTCGAAAATGGCAAAGCCGCAGATGGCCCCGTGAACAGTTCGATACCGCATATAATCATACCTGTGATTCCATCAAATAGAAGTACGACCGGCAGGACATCCTCTTATCTGAACTGGACTATGATTTTATAAATGACTTTATTTTTACCTCATGTCAGTCAGAACATGCTGTAATTATACTGCCTGTAAATACATTTCCAATATGAAAAAGATTGTGCTGGAAGAGGTAAAAACGAAATACATTTTATCCAATCCCTTCGCTAAATTTGAAATGCACCTTGATGAAGTAGAGCATGATGCGCTAAATGAAAGAGAATTAAGGATAGCGCTTATCGTGAATTCGCTTACCCGTGGTTATGAAAGACATTTTTCTCACCTCTCAGGGCTGAAAAACTCTCCGAAGTGCCAGAGTACGCCTGAAGGGTCGTATAAAAAACATTCTCTGCCCCAATGTTCAGTTTTGATAGGCACAAGTTTAACTCCAGGATATTTTTCAGCTAACCGCAGAGCAGAAAGTTCATCCCAAAAAGCAGCGACATCATCCACTTCCAAAAAGACCATCGTGTTGTCAACCCAATCTTTTACATATGCGTTTTGAAGATAAAATCCGAGGCCGGCAATTTTAAAAAGAGAAAATCCTGGTGACAGCACTACCTCTTCGAACCCGAGGTCGCGGTAGAAATCAGCGGAACGTTTAAAATCCCGTGAGCCTATAAAGGGCCTGATGGCTTTGGCGTTATATTTCATAGCATGCTTATTTCGCACAAAGTTAAATAATCAGCACGGGACGACAGCTTGACTGAAATCAAGAAGCGTTGGTGCCCCTGGCCCATTGCAACCTTACGCGGCTAAGCGTTTCGGGGGCAATCTTCAGGTAAGATGCGATAAACTTTAAGGGAAAGGCCTGCACAAGGCCCGATGCACGCTCCATTACAAAAGTATACTTCTCCAATGGTGTCAGGGAATCGTCGAAAAAATTCAACCTTGCTACCGGGGCCATCATTATCTTGTTTAGTTGCAGGAATAAGTTTGACCTGCCAATAAGGTAATGTACCGCTTCAATGTCCAGTTCCAAAACCGTGCTGTCGGTATATGCCGCTATAGTCAACTGTGAGGGTTCCTGGTTAACAAAGCTGCTGTAATTAAAAAACCAATTACCGTGTGTATGAAGGTCAATAATTTGCAGCGCGTCATCACCACTTCTAAATTGGTATACTGCACCCTGAAGTATGTAATAAAGTGAGCGCGCTACCTGGCCTTCATTTAAGACTGTTTCTCCTTTTTCGAGATTCAGTATCCTTGTCACTTTTTGAAAGAGGGATGCCTCCCAATCCTCGTAATTACCGGTTGTGTGTAATATTTCTGAAATCATATGTTTTAATTAGAACGCATTTCATAATTATTCTAATATTAATCATCAACTACAAATACCTTTTTAAGAAAGGAGTTCTAGTTTGCCAAATTAACATACAACGAATTGGATAGTAGTATAGGTTTGACCTATTCATACTTATAGAAGTCTGAATTTGGGTTATGATTTTTAATAACATCTACTATTTCGTCAGTCGCCACAAATCTCCCATCATCAAATATATAAATTCCTTTTTCAAGGCATTCTAATTGGGTAACTAGCGCTTTTTCTAATGAATCGAAAATCGACACTGGATATTCGGTGAGGGTAATAGGAGGGCAATCGTAGAATATCTTGCCATAATCGTCACCTGAAGCCAGGTTCACCATATAGCGATCACTATCGTTTTCAAGAAAAACGGTAAACAAATTGTCATACATATTCTTTGTGACACTTGTATAGTCTTTTATTGCTTTCTCTAACGGCAAAAACGATACTGATGGCCACAAATCAAACCCAGGTTCATAAACATTAAACCCATTCCTCCAATTGTAAAGTTCATACAAATCCTGAGGAAAGTTAATTCCTAATGATGTTATTTTATCATGAATCTCTTCTAAGGTAAGCCCGCTATTTAAAGCAGACATATCATAAATTCCCCTATCAATATAAAAATTGACAATTCTGTCTAGTAATTTTTTTATGCCCATAAATCTTATTGTTTATTGCAAAGCCGGCGCTTGAGGCCAATTTCCTTCTGGCATAACAAGAGGTAATAAAATTGGTGGATTAAATTTACTTAAAATTGATTCAATTACATAAGTCAAAAACCATCCCGATATGTCAGCTTCCGGTATCGGTTCAGTACTCTGATGGTCAGACACAGGAACAATTAAGATGTGTTTTCCTTTCTTCAATCCAGCCGTCACTATAGCATAATTTTCTAACTTATTATCTGACTTTTTCAAGTTTTCTCTTAGCGTCCACATTATTAGGTTGAAGTGCTAATATCTTTTCGTAGCATGCTTTAGCTTTTTCTTTAAAACCTTTTACAAGGTAAGCGTCAGCTAAACTATCCCAAACGTTAACTGATGAGGGATAGTTCTTTGCATTTATTTCAAAAATAGCGACTGCAACATCCGGAATATTCCTGTCATGTAGTGCAATATATCCGAGGATATTTACAAAGCCCTCATCTGACTTAAATGCTAATCCCATCTTCCTGGATATCTCCATATCATGCTTATTAATCAGATCGGGATTCTTACAAACTTCATTGATATCCAATTCAAACCCCTCAAAAATATAACGAAGACCATAATAGGTTGCAGGTACGGGAACCGTCAAATGTTTCTCATCTTCAAAATACCGCAGTTTAACATCCAACGCCTCCGAAGTATTATTTTTCAGCAATTCATAAAATTCGTTTCCCCATTTATAGTGCCTGTTATCTTCCTGAAAATTATTAGCTAAAGCAATATACACGCGTCCTTGCAGCTCGGTTTTTGTTTGTAAAACTTCTCTGGTCCTTTTTCCGATATAGTTATGATCCCAAAACCAAGAGGGATCGATGAGAATATAAAAATTAAATAGTCCGGGCGATTCCAAAAGACAGTGAATCGCAAACAGGCCACCCAGCGAGTGGCCAATGATCAGGTTTTTAGATAAGGTCCTGTACGAACTATCTATTTGAGGTATCAGCTCTTTTTCAATAAACGCTTTAAATGCGTTAGCTCCCCCGCTACTGTTAAAAGCAGCTATGTTTTCTGCATCTAAATAATTCAGGGAATGCGTTGGTGTAAAGTCCCTTGTTCGGTCGGTGTTTTCTATAGAAACAATGATCAATTCGGGAATCTGCATTTTCAGATCGGGTATTGAGTTCATCGACTGCGCAATCCCGGCTACTTCAAGAAATTTGTTCCTCCCTCCATCCAACACGTAAGCTACAAAATACTTTTTGGTAGGGTTTCGTTGATATGAAGGCGGTAAATAGACAGAATAAGTACGCTTCTCTTTTAGGATTTTCGAATAGACCGAGTACGTTTTCCCGATAGTAATTAAACTGTCCTTAGCTTGGGCGTTCAGCGTTGTATTTATAAATAAAAATATAATTGCGATTACCGTATGTTTCATGAAGCCGTTAAGTATTTTTTTTTGTTATCGTAAATAAATATACAGAATAGATCGTTTAGCGATTCCGCTACCTGTTTTTTTGCATGGACTACCAAATCTGCATTGGGTAATCACTTATCATATTTAATAAAGGCAGCTATGCGTTTAGCTTCCGCTTTATCATGTATTTTGGCAACCAAATGGAGTGCACCGTCAATACCAGCAGAGATTCCGGCAGTTGTCATCGCGCGGTCATTGTCTACAAAGCGTACGTCGGATAGCACTTTCATTTTGGGAAATGATTTACGCATGCTTCCATACCGTCCTGTAAGTAAAACAATACCAATAAATGTTTGGAAGAGGTATTTTTACGATGTGCTTCGTTACGCTCCTCAACAAGTGTCATCCCGAAATGAGTGCATTTACCCGGTGAAGTATACGCTGTAGTATCGCAATCGTTATTGCATGGCAGGCAATAGAAGGCAGTCTTTCCTTGCGGGAAACCGTTTGTGCTCAAAATTATTAGAATCAGCAATAATATAACTTGTCTTGAATTTTTCATGGATTTTTGAGCAAAGGTATTTATGGCCCATGACTTTAAAAGGACAGGTATGCACAATATCAGGACAACATCAAGGGTAGTTAGTTACCTTCTTTAAGCAGCGAACGCAATTGAGTACCCTTTTCAAACCACACTGATCTGCAATTGCCTGCCGGGGATGCCCCTCTTTTATTAGTTGAGACGCACGCTCCCTGCGAAGGCTGTTTAGTTATTGACCAACTGTAACACCTGTTGCATGCTTAAACAGGCGCGTCAGGTTACATGAACTCATACCTATTTCTTCCAGGTTGGTTTTTAATTAAATTTACTTTTGGATAACGTTGCTTGAATATTTCCAATGCGTAGTGCATTCCTTTGGGGAATATTAGCTTTTGTAACTTTTATGCCTCCGGAGCCCATGCTGTACTGAGCTTGCGGGAAAATGATAATTCCCGGGATATACCTTTAGGCAGGTTCCAAATGGCTTTAGTGCATTTATCTAATTGCTCAGAAACATTGAATCTTTCCTGTTGATAGGGGGACATTTTTATCATACACCTCTAAGTTAACTTTCCCTAACAATATGCTTTCTCCGGCCTTCTTTTCAACTATCGCCATTTGCATTTTTACGGTCATTCCTCGTCCAACTTTGCCTTGCGAGCTATTAGCTATATAGTCGCTATTATATTGAAACCAATCACATTACTTTTGATAAAGTGGTTTTACACTTATATTAAAAAGAATAATTCCCCAAAAAAAGTTATCCGGTGGTGGCGAATCCCAGTTGTTAAAAGCATGTCCTGCATCTGATTTATACCGTAAAAAATAGCTGCCGGCAGGTAGGGTGATTTCCTGATCTATCTTCTGGTTTTTAAGTGCCCCACCAGCATGTTTCGCTGCTTGTCCCTGCATCTGCCAGATCATTTTGCCCGAAGCATCTTCAATCCATCCATAGTCACACCATGAGCTAAAATCTCCCGAACAATTTTCTCCCACGCCATATACTCTTAGTCGCGTAGGTTTTGAAAGTGTGAACTTCTTTTTAAGGTCCTGATTAATATTTGCATTTTGAATAGCAGCAATTATCTCTCCTGAGGGTAATGTGTCTGTGTGATTAAAATTAAGATCTGCATAAATTTCATAAAATTGCCTTGCCCTTATTGTATCGCCATTTAGGAGAGCCATGGTAGCCTGGGTTACCAGCTCCTTACTATAAAAATCTTTGTAGGTAGAATTGGCTGTAGTTAGACTTTTCCGGATAGTTTGTACAGGAAGATGATAGTCAAGGCGGATAAAATCACGGTCTTTATTAATGCAATATTTATAAAACAATTGTCCTACCGGTGACATAAAGAGATCTCCATCAGCCAGTGGAAAAGGCTGACTGAGTTTATCTATATTAGTAAGTACCACCATTGTCAATTTCAGGGAAGGTACTTTTATAAATAATCCTGATTCACCCTGGGTTTGTCCGTAATGCCAGTAAAAGTCAATTCCCCGGTAAGTTTGTGTAAACCATCCAAGACCATAAGGGGATGTCTCTCCATTTTTAAGCTTATTGGCAGTAAAAATCTCCTTTTGAGTGCCTGCTGTTACAAACTGGTTTATATCTATAGCCGCAGAGTATTTCAGCAGATCTTTTACTGTTGAGATCAATCCGCCAAAAGCGCCAAATTCATCAAAGTATTGTGATGCAACGATTTCACCTTTATCATTAAGAGCATAAGGTTTTGCCAGTTGGTTAATGGCTTTTTCAAAATAAGGGATCATGCTTTTATCCTGCCGGGTAAACGTGAAATAAGCGTAAAGGGAGATTCCCGGAGCTGTTGACGACATTTTGAGAGGAGTTACTATATTCTCCATTAACAGCTGATAAAAAGGAATTCCGGAAGCCTTTTCAATAATAGGTGTTAATTTCCCAAATCTATACCCATTATATTGATAATGTGCGCCTGGTTCACCTTCAGAGGTATGTGTCAATAAGTTCTTTACGGTAATCTGGTTGTTGTCGAGATTTATACCATAAACCGATATAGGTGTTTCCAAACTTAAATTCTTCCTTTCTACTTGCTGCATAACAAGTGTAGAAGTAAAAGTTTTAGTAATGGATGCTACCCGGAAAGAGGTATTTGCCGTTGCCTTGATGTGGTTTTCAAGATCTGCATATCCGAAGCCTTCTTCAAAAAGGATAGTGTCTCCTTTCATAAAGGCCGCAGCCATACCTGGTATTTTTAATTCGACGCGGATTGAGTCCAATCCAGCAATGAGGGTCTGTATAGGTGTTTTTACCTGTGAATACCCCTCTGTTATAATACCGCAAAAAAAGGTCAGTAGTCCCCCAAAGATCAGCTTATACTTCATGAAATTAGTTTTATAATTCACTGAGATAGCTTAATAAAGTAAAGACGTAGAATAAATATAAAGTTGCTTATAAAGAATTCTATTGGGAAATGAGTGTGCCGAATAATAAATATTTAATATATTAATTATCAAAATTCAAGACCTCTGGCTACCCAGTGATGGCTTTCTTCCTGTACGAAGAGGGAGTAGTCCCTTTATAACTTTTAAAGATCCGGTTGAAGTGGCTTTGATCTGTAAAGCCAAATTCTTCAGCAATTTCACTGATGCGCATATCCGTCAGTAATAACCGGCTTTCAATCAGCTTTAATTTGTAAAGCATAATATATTGTTGCAGGCTTTCACCAGTATGCTTTTTAAAATACTCACCCATATATTTAGGCGAAAGATTAAATACGCCGGCTACACAATTTACTTTTAATTTTTCCGGCTCGAAAATATGCTGATGCAGGTAATTGATCACAGGCATAATTCCCGAAATTTTACCTTCAAATACTTCTTTCTCCTGCAAAGTAAGGTTACGGGCAGCATAGCTTATAATTGTGTTGATCAATTGCTGAATAATTTGCTCCTTTTGTGGTGAATTGTTTTCCTTTTCACGAATGAGTGCCTCTACAGTAGCACGGATAAAAGGCTTGTCAGTAACCGTTTTGAGAATGCAGCCCGGTAGATGGTTGTGGCTATTGAAAATATATTCCAGCTCACGAATATTTTGATTGTTTTGCGTTTTAATATAATCATTACTAAACCTGATGAAGAAGAAACGGCTAAAAGCATCTATATTAAAACTGTGCGTATCCTGCGGAAATATTAGGAATAATTTGTCTGGAGCATAGGGCAACTGATGTTCATTGATAATCTGCAATCCGGTTCCATCCAACACAAAAACCATCTCGAAAAATGTATTTCGGTGTGGTTTTGCTTCATAATCCTGCGTTTCAAGTAGTTCCAATTCATAGGAGCTATATAAATTCTGCACATTCATACCTGTATTTTTACAAAAATATCCTGTAAATATACCTGTTTAATCTCCTGCATTTATTGAAATTTGATGAAAATTTTAATGATGAACGATTTATCTTATTTAATGCTGCGCTTAGTGGCAGGCATCAGCTTTTTCGGACACGGCCTGGTAAGGTTACCAAAACTTGCTGCTTTTAGCCAATGGATGACCGGCAGTTTTTCAAAATCAATGTTGCCACAAAGCTTGGTAAGGCCTTTTAGTTATGCATTGCCCATAGCTGAGTTTACAATTGGCATCCTTCTCATTTTAGGCTTGTTTTCTCAAAAGACTTTTATTGCAGGTGTCGCGGTAATGTTACTATTAATGTTGGGTACTTGCCTGATAGAGAATTGGGAAGCGTTGCCATCACAGATAATTCACGCCGTAATACTCATTGTGCTTTATCAATTTATTGCCGTAAACACTTTTTCATTAGACCACATCATCTTTAAAAAATAATATAATGACAGGTAGAAGAACTTTTATAAAGCAGGGCAGCTTGCTCACCACAGCAGGAATTGTAGGAAGCATGCTACCACTATCAGCAATATCACAATCAAAACAAGCAGGTACAAAACCACAACCGCAACAGTCGAAATGGTTGGATGGGTCAAGATTGGTAATATCGGTTTCGATGCAGTTTGAGGCCGGTGGGCAACCAGAAAATGCAGAAAGCCCTTTCCCACAAAATATGCAGAAAGGGTATAAAGACCTTCCGGCAGAAACCTGGTATCAGTATGGTTATAAAGAAGGTATTCCACGGATGCTGGACAACTGGGATAAACTTGGGGTAAAAATCACATCGCATATGGTAGGCAGTGCCGTGCTTAAAAACCCGTCGCTGGCCAAAGAGATTGTAGACCGTGGCCACGAGGCTGCTGCACATGGAATGAATTGGGCCACACAATATACAATGCCTTATAACGAAGAGAAAAAGTTTATCAAAGACGGTGTAGATGCTATCAGGAAAATCACTGGTTTCGATGCAATCGGTTATAATGCCAATTGGCTGCGCAGGGGTGAAAATACATTAAAGATTTTACAGGAATTAGGCTTTTTATACCACATTGATGATTTGAGTAGAGACGAGCCGTTCATTCAGACTGTAAACGATAAAGATTTTGTAACTGTTCCCTATACGTTGCGTTGTAACGACATTCTGTTGATAGAAGGTAAGAATTTCTCAGTTGACCAATTTGTAAACCAGGTAAAAATGGAATTTGATCAAATGTATGAGGAATCAGAAAAACGCAGAAGGCAAATGTCCATCAGCTTCCACGACCGTATCGGTGGTACCCCTCAAATGGTTCAGGCAGCGAAGGAGTTATTCACTTATATGAAAAAACACCAGGGCGTAAGCTTTAAACGCAAGGATGAAATTGCTCGTATGGCATTGGAAGATAAAACGACCATAAGGGAATAAATAAAATAATTCAACAAATCAGACAAATGTATAAGACATTCATTATCTCCCGCCTTTTTTTGTATAACGCCCATCGTTGGCGCTTCGCACCCTTCGACACTTAGTTGTCAATAGCCTGCACTTTTTTTTGATGTCGTCTGTTGAAATTTTACCGCCCATTCGTTCATCTGTTCAAGCAAGGGTTTCATTGTTAAGCCGTCTGTTGTCAAACTATATTCAACAGTAATTGGAACAGTATTAATTGTTTGCCGGTTTACAATACCAGCAGCTTCTAAGTCTTTCAATTCTTTAATCAGCATTTTAGCCGAAATGCCGTCTATTTCTCTTTCCAATTCTTTAAATCGTTTCTTTCCGAAATATAATATTGAGAGAATATGCAATTTCCATTTTCCACCCAAAACCTGCAAGATAAATTGCAATGATGCTAAGTTATTCACACATTTTTTCATTTTTATTTTCGTTTTACTTTTCTGATTATCAATAACAATAACTTTTAGGTTATTAGTATACTTTCTTGTAACTACTTGCAAAAATATATCGTTGAGTTTACATTGCAACTCAAAACGAAAATTTATGTTGACAGGAAAAACAATTTTAATTACAGGTGGTGGTTCAGGAATTGGCGAAACACTTACAAGCAAGTTGTCAAATGACAACAAAATAATTATATGCGGAAGAAATGAAGAGAAACTAAAAAAGGTCGTTGCTGCAAATAAAAATGTGTCATATTACGTTGCCGATGTGTCTGTCCCCAATGAAATCGATGAACTTTTTAAAAGAATAAAAACAGACGGAATTGTTGTAGACGTTTTGTTCAATAACGCAGGTGTCGTTGAACAATGGGACCTTACCAAATCAACTTTGTCGTCTGCCCGGATTTTTGAAAAAATAAACACAAACTTGTCAGGTGCTATCGCTGTCACACAACAGTTCGTCAATCAGGCAAACAAGTCGGCAAATAACTTAATTGTCAATGTTACTTCGTCTATTGCAATTTTCCCTTTTCCTGCTTTAGGCTTGTATTCAACGTCTAAGTCGGGTTTAAGCGTATTCACAAAAATAATACGGCAACAACTGAAAGGAACAAATTTTAAAGTCGTTGAAATTCTGCCGTCTCAGGTGGATACTGAAATGCCCAAACAATTAGGATTCACTTCAAAAGGTACGAATGTTCAGGACTTTGCAGATAAAGTAATTAACGCTATAAACAAAGGTAAAACAGAATTTTCGCCCGACCCGAATGTTACTATTCTTAAACTGTTCAACAGACTTTTACCAAATAGCAGTGTCTTGAATATGGCTGATAAAATCAGTAAAAAGATATTGAAAAGTCAGTAATTTTTGTCGGTTGTCAATGTCGGGAAGTTTGTCTCCGCAGAGTTACCATAACGACATGACCCTGGTCATCCATCCATTCGGACAGCAGGAAATAATATCCCCGTCCCCCTTTTACTTTACGATTTGGTTGTAACCAACGGCATTGCTTAAAGCAACTACCTTCTCTTTGACGGAAGCTGTTTTATCACAACCGCAAAGCATCATGCCCTGGAATCTCTTACGGAAGCCTACAATAGCCAGAACCTAAGCCTAATTGATACTGTACGCATTCATCTCCCGTACATATCAAATCAATGAAGATTTGAACTGCGCAGGCGTTAACTGCGTTTTAGTCTTAAACAGGCGGCTGAAAGATTGTGGATGTTCAAACCCTAAACGATAGGCCACTTCGCTGACTGTCAGCGTTGTGGTCGCAAGCAGTTCCTTGGATCTTTCGATAAGCTGCTCATGAATGTGCTGTTGCGCACTTAGCCCGGTGAGCGAGCGCAGCAAATCACTCAGGTAGTTTGGCGTGTAATTCAGTTGGTCTGCCAGGTATTGTACGGTAGGGAAGCCCTGATCAACCGGCTTTTCTTTCTGGAAATAGCTATTGAGTGCCGCCTCGAACTGCTGAAGCAGGTCGCTGGTAGCAGCTTGCCGGGTCAGGAACTGTCGTTTATAAAAGCGTTTGGCATATGCCAGTAATAGCTCGATCTGCGCGATTACAACTTCCTGGCTGAAAGCGTCGATACGACTGTTCAGTTCTTCTTCGATGATCTTGAAAATTGAGGAAACGATGGCTCTTTCCTGCTCGGAAAGGTGAAGCGCCTCATTTGAAGAATAAGAAAAGAACCCATACTGCCGGATCTTGGCAGCGAGCGGAAAGCCCTGCAAAAAATCCTGGTGAAAAATAAGTGAATATCCTTCGTTCCCCTGGTACATGGACATGCTGCCCATTACCTGCTTAGGCGCGGTAAAAACCATACTGCCTTCATCAAAATCATAGTAGCCCTGCCCATATCTGAACTTGCCACCCAGTTTTTCAATAAAGGATATCTTATAAAGCGTAGTCACATAACTGACCGGCAGGCGGCTGAGGTTGATCCGTTCATCACGCGTATCGAACAACGAGATGAGGGGATGTTTGGGTCCCGGCAGGTCCAGCAGACGGTGAACCTCGTTGATCGAACTAATAATAGGAACTTTAGGCTTTTTCATTTTTTAATTAAAAGTAAATAATATGACCGGCACCTGCTTTAGCCACCGGTCATATTGAGCATGTTTCAAAAATACAGGTCTACCAGGGTAGCTTGCCTCTAGGGCCGGTAAACCCTCCGGTCGGGCCATCCGTTTCCAGCGCGACGCGAATCGGTTCACGTGAGCCTACTTCCAGGCTGTCGGTACCCTGGAAATTATTGAGGGCCGTAGCAGTGTATCCCGGGCTGGTTGCATTCACTTTAATGCCTTCTTTTTCGAGTTCTAAGGCAAAAGCCAGTGTTACCGCATTTAAGGCAGTTTTTGAAGCGGCGTATACGATACCAAAGTGTTCCCTGGCCCAGCATTCCGGATCGGATATCCACGTTAAGGAGCCTAATCCGCTGGATACGTTAACGATGCGAGCTGCCGGTGATCTGCGCAGCAAGGGCAAAGCCGCCTGGGTTACGGCAATCACACCGAATACATTGGTTTCCCAAACGGTGCGTACTTCATCCAGCGAGACGTTCACTGCCCGACCGGTAGCCATCATTTTTTCCGGGCTTAAGGGCGCTGTTCCGCCATGTGAGATACCCGCGTTATTCACCAAAAGGTCAAGGCGGCCATATTCCTTAGTTATTTTAGCAATAGCGGCGCGGATGCTTTCCTCCCGGGTAACATCGAGTTGGACCGCTCTGGCCTGAACACCGATCGCTGCTGCAGCGCTTTCCCCGTTCTCCGGTTTACGGGAACCCATATAAACGATGTAGCCGTTAGCAGCCAGGGCTTTTGCAATTTCATTACCTACGCCCTGGTTGGCACCGGTAACCAATGCGATTAGTTGTTGCTGATTTTGATCTTCCATAAGAACAAAAGTCAGTATTAGGCAAAGCTCAGGTTTAACAGAATCAAGGATAGTTGTAACAAAATCCTTGGTCATATTGTCGTATTAAGATGAAACCGCTAATGGCATGGCGGCAATTAGATCAAAAAATATCCAATTATTAAGGAGGCTTGAGGCAAACAAAACAAGACTGCTTTCGAAAGATCGTAGGGTAGTGGCTAACTTTTTCCCGGTGACTGTTTCTACTTCCACCCGGTCATGAAAATTACTATTTATCAATATTTTTGTTATTAATAATAACCTACCGCTGTGCTTCTCCCCATTCCGCAAGGACAGCGATGATCGACTTTGTGGTCTCCCCATATTCCGTCAGTTCATAAAAAACGGCATTAGATTGCGTGTTGCTAACCGATCTCTTAACCAGCTGGTTAGCCTCCATTTCCTTTAACTCCCTGCTAAGTACCTTTCCTGAAATACCATTGATATCCCGCAAAAGATCGGAATACCGTTTAGGGCTTTTAAGAAGCAATATGGCTATCCGCCAAGCCACTTTACGTTCCATGACATGCCTTAGAGCGAAACGGCATTTAAATAATGATAGAAGTATAGTTGAATATCAATAACATTAAGCCGCTTATATTTCTTTTAATGACTTTGAAACAACAATGGCCTTGGCCGCAAATATTCGTAGTACGGAGTGTGTGGTTTTAAAGATAAGTGATTAATGGGCATAACAACTTAAAAATAATTTTTCGGGTAGCCGCATTTAAATATCCCTTTTTGTTTTTTCATTTTCGGTTACAACATTGTCAAAAACGCTTACTTCTCCACAACAGATCTTTCCATCAGTGAAATCGCTTATGAACTTGGTTTTGAACATTCACAGGCTTTCAGCAGACTTTTCAAAAGCAAAACATGTTGGTCGCCTTTAGCCTTCAGGCAATCGTGTAGCTGATTCAAGTTGATAACTCTTTAAATTTCCGCCATCTCTATATTTATCCCTCTTTCTCCGCTAAAAAGCAAAACCCTTATACCTTCGCCTTTATCCAATCTTCTTATCAAAACAGCCGCTAAAAGTAATGAAAACAGGAAAGCCTGCAGAAATTGCAGGCTTTCCTCTTTATACAACTTAATGTTGAATCACGACTTTTCTATCTACATCCTGTTTATTACTAATTATCCTGATTATATAAGTTCCGGAAGCCTTACCCGAAAAATCAACACTTACACTATTCGATCCCGGCTTATTAATCCGCTGTACCAAACTCCCCTGGAAACTATACACCTCAATAGCCTGTATAACATCATCAGCATTTACAGATACAGTCACCTTGCCATTAGCCGGATTAGGATAAACTAATGTACCCGGAAGATTTTTGTTCGTACTATCCGTCAGATTTGCCAGCCTTGAAGCACAATTACCGGGACGTGCCTGTAAATTAATGGTCTTCGTTACAGCAGCCGAAGTACCACAACCATTTACCGCCCGTATAGTAAAACTATAAGTTGCCGGACCAGGCAATGCATTATCCAGTATACATTCATATCCGCCAGTAGATGAGTTATATTTAGTAACAACCGGTACCCACGCACCACCAAACTGTTGTTCTACATAATCAGCTCCTGCCGGTAGGCTAATATACACATCCCAACCACATGATACACCCGTCGACGCGCGCCTGACTAAAGAACCGGTTAATGTAGGTGCATTTACTTTTACACTTTTTGTCACATTAAAAGAAGTTCCACATGGTAACGTGACCTGTGCCGTCAATGTTACTGTACCAGCTGTAGTGGATGCAGGTGTAACAGTTATAGCAGCCCCACTCGTTGCGCTTAATGTCACCAAAGCTGGTGTAACGGACCATGTCACCGTGCTGTTATTTGGAACAGAACTCAGAGCAGCGGTCGTACTTCCGCAAATAGCAGTATTACCTAAAGTCATGGTTGGATAAACATAGGCACTACCAATACCTACCGCATAAAAAGCATTTGTTACCTGTATTTCTTCGCAACCACCTGGATATAATTCCCGGGTAGATGCAATCACCTGGTCTCTCCAGTCTGAGAATTGTGTGTTTGCCAGGAGATGGTGATATTCAGCCTGATGTACAATGGCGGCAGCTTTTTCAATACCTATGCCCGTAACATTAAAACTATTATTTAAATCATTGGTACCACTGCCCCCCTCGCTAAGCAGGTAAAACCAATAATTAATTACACCACTATTAGTATGTACATAGCAATTATCGTTTGTATTAGAAGGGTTACATCCGGTAGGATCAATATAGTAGGTACCTGATTTTGTATCTGGCTGATGACCTGATCCGGAATTGTTGGGTGCATTTAGAAATCTTGTAGCAGGACTCACTACTT
Source organism: Chitinophaga silvisoli (assembly GCF_003412465.1). Taxonomy (GTDB): domain Bacteria; phylum Bacteroidota; class Bacteroidia; order Chitinophagales; family Chitinophagaceae; genus Chitinophaga; species Chitinophaga silvisoli. Next base: position 317,770 of record NZ_QTJV01000009.1, on the reverse strand, counting down.
CTTCCCCCATAGACCAGCGTATTTTATTGGGCGATTTCCAGAATTCAATCACCGCACCATTAATATCAGCCAGGCTTTCATTGAGGGCACCACTTTCACCTGCATATTCCAACATTGATAGGTGGTTAATATCCATATGCTTGAGTTCATGATATACAATATCAGAACTCGTCAGGGGAGTATATGTGACACCTCCACTCAAACCGCCATCTCCAAAAAAAGTAGCATCAAAAGACCCAATATATGCGGCATTTACTATTGATGCAGTATACGGGGAATTGTCTATAGTCCCCCAATGAGCATAAGTGCGAAGGGCTATACCATTATTATCCATACTATTCCTGTTCAATACAGTGCTGTAATAGTCAAGCAGGTTTTCAACGGCCCAATGTATATCGAATGCCTGCCGGTCTGCTGAATGTTCTGAGGCTCCCCAAACATTATCGTTGTCTGAAAATTCGGTAAGGTTAACCGGGTTATAATTCAGATTCAGGTTGAACGTATGAATAGATACTCCATTTCTTACCTCTGCTAATCTAAATCCTCCTGAATAGCTGTCTGTAACGACTCCCTGTACACCCGAATATAGCGTTTCTACATAGCCAGGGGCATTGGTCCTGAACTGGCCGGTTGTCGAAACAGCTGCAGCCTGCCTGTTAGTGTTGGGAAACTGGGTAGGCGTGCTGAAATTGCATATGCCAGATACAAACTTTACAACACTGCCATTACTGGCGTTGATGTATACATTTCCTGTTTTAAGAGTGGGTTTCAGGGATGTAATGTTGACCTTCCATGCCAGACAGAATGAATCCTTATTGTTAATACCGAACCTTGTAATCAGTAATTCAGGCACAGGCTGAAGATTTATACCCGGATTTGTTTTTCTGGTATACTGCACCAATGAAGAATCCTGCCAGGCATATTGATCCGCCTTCACATAACCCATCGCAAGTTGAATTGCCTGAGTAGCATCGACTCCGGGTGACACATTCAGATCAGGAATACTTTCCATTGTCCCATTCAATGATTGTAAACTTTCACTTCCATGAGTCATAAATTGAGCATATTCTATTTTTACGTTTTTGTAATAAAGCTGGTATTTTCTGTGCGTAATATTTTGCTTGTCGACAGTTGAATTGATCAGCCTGAACTCATCAATGCCTGTCCGGATACCAGTAATCTTATTTAAGAAGTCCTTGTCATTAGCCATTCTTCTCTGGTTAAGAGAATCCTTTTTAAATGATAGTGCTGATATTCTACCATGAATATCTTTTGAAATAGAAAGCGTGTCATTGGTCTTAGGGGTTTGGGCATAACTGTAAGTTATAGGCAGTAAAAAGCCTATAAAAAAGAGGAGTGTCTTTTTCATGTGATGAAAGCAATTATTGGTTAATAAAAATCAGCGGATGTGGGTTTTATAAAAAGTTAACATGTACTAAAAGGTAATTAGGGTTATTATTAAAGAATAACGGGTTCGTTATATTGTCCCTTGATATTTACTACAAGATAAGAAAAAATAAACAATTAAAGCTGTCTTGTTTCGTTTTACCAGTGGTCGGTAAGTTTTCTCCTTTTCTGTACCGGGCACAGCATAAACCGACTATTGAACTATAGACTGCACCTCTAGGAATTTCCGCATTTATTTATTTAATTGCTTTAGTAAATCTCCACGTTTTGAATACTATAGCTGCTTTGAAACAAGGTAATCTTTTGGTGTTTAATGAAGTCTATTATTCATGGCACAAAAGGATCTTCTACTTTGTGCTCCAAAAGACCAGGTCTTCTTTCATTGCAGAGGAGGTCACGCAGCTTACATTTATCAAATGCTGGAACTACCGGGAAAATCTCGCAGATGATCTCACCATAGAGTTACAACTGTTCCGCATTGCCCGTACTACCCTGATCGATCTTCTCCGTAAGGAAGCAGTTTACAAAGAAAAGGTCATCCATGTAATAGACAAGTATACGCTGCCTCTGGATGACCTTTGGGGGAAAATAGAGGAAAAAGAATTACAGGCGAAGTTGGCGAATGCCTTGAAAAAAATGCCACCAATGCGTCGCAAGGTATTCGAAATGAGTCGCTTTAAGGGCATGAGTTACCAACAGATAGCAGACGAACTTTCCTTATCATCCAGGACGGTAGAAACACATATTTTCCAGGCCATTAAACAGATAAGACATTATCTCGGACCTATGCTCTCTCTCCTGGCCTGGCTTAGCAGGTTTTAAAATATTTTGAATCACACTACGTAGTTGGCGTGTCACAAACGTATTACTATGTATCAGCCGTATATAATATGATAAATGATGAATTATTAAAACGGTTCTTCAACAATCAATGCACGCCGGAGGAAGCCCGCATGGTGGCGCATTACCTGCAGGAACATCCTGATATGCAGGAGACATACCTGCCGGAAAAGGAATTCCTGCAATTACAGGAGGACCGGCCATTCCCGGAAATCGTTTCCCGGAAATGGCTGAAAAATATTCATCAACAGACTGTATCTGCTCATCACTGGAAGAAATGGGCTAAACGACTGGCCGTTGCTGCATTAACAGTTGGCGTATTAGTGGGTGGCACCGTATTAATCCTCCGCCGTGACAATCAAAAAGCGGCTACCTTTATTACCGGAATGACCGTAAAGATACCATCCGGACAACAGCAACTGACCACAAACACCAGCCGTAAAACCATGTCCATCCCATTACCGGATGGTTCTGTTGTTAGGCTGTTGCCGGCAGCAACCATAATATATAATAAGGAATTCAAGGAAAACAGGAACATTTACCTGACAGGAGAAGCAGATTTTAGGGTAGCGCCTGATAAATTACATCCCTTCGTAGTATACAGCGATGAACTTTATACGACTGCGTTGGGCACCTTTTTTCATGTAAAAGCGATCCCGGGCGAAGAGATGATCGTCATAAGACTCAACAGTGGGAAAGTACTGGTGCAAGGCGCAATCAATAATAAAAAAGTCATCAACGATATTGTACTTACTCCTGGGAAAGAACTCAATTACTACCGCAAAACAGGGAAAACTTTTGTGTTTAACTTCAAAACCAGGGATGCGGATATTTTAGTAAGAGCTGGCAGCGATAGCACAACTTATACGAAACCGGACTGGTATAAATTTAATAATCAACCAATGTCGCAGGTATTGGATCAATTAAGCAATTACTATGGAATAGCTATCTACTATTACCCCTCAGATGTAATGGATATTTACTTCGATGGTAAATTTGAACGAAAGGATTCACTCGAAACGATCCTTACTGATTTGACGCTTCCCAATAATCTGAAACTGATCAGGAATGATAGCGGATTTATAATTAAGAGGAAATAATTCACCAACATAGTGCTATCCCACAAATGGACGCTTTTAGCGGCCCTGGCTTATTATGCCATGCACTTAAAAAACACGTTCCAGTTATGAAGATTTTCTATCGACCCAAATGGCGTTTGTTTCTGCTATCAATGTTTTTGGTGGCAGCCGTTTCAATGAACATCCGCGCACAAAATCGCGTGCAGGTGACAGGCACTGTGCGTACAGATCAGGGAGACCTTCTTCCCAATGCCTCCGTAGTTACACTCAATGAAACAACAAAGTATACCGCTGGTGTGGTAACTGACAGCAATGGCGTATTTCATTTTTCCGGATTACCCCTTGATGGAAAATACTCTTTCACCGTTTCTTACATGGGTTTTGAAACCCATCGGCTGAATAACGTGCTCCTGAAACCAGGCGCTACTCTCACCTTTTCAATACGTTTAGTCAAAAGTGTATCGGCGCTAAATGACATTGTTGTTATCGGCTATGGTAATGCCAAAAAGAAAGATGTGGTGGGTGCCTTCAACGTAGTAACTGTGAAAGAAGCCGGTGCGGTAACTGCCACCAACCCATCGCAATTAATCATCGGTAAAGCCGCCGGCGTACAGGTACTACAAAGCAATGGTGGTGCCGGTGCAGATGCCCAGATCATTATCAGGGGTACCGGAAGCTTCACCGATATCAATCCTCTCTATGTAGTGGATGGTATCCAGGGCACCAAAAACCTTTTTAATACACTCAATGCCCAGGATATAGAAAGTATCACCATCCTTAAAGATGCATCTTCCACAGCTATCTATGGCTCCGCAGCCGCCAATGGTGTAGTGATTATCACCACTAAAAAAGGAAAGACCGGCCCTCCACGCATCAGCTTTACCTCGCAATGGGGTATTGCCAGGGCCTGGAAACGAATGGACCTGCTCAATACAGCCCAATATGTGGACGCGTTGAGAGATCTCGCTGCTACCAAAAATACTGTGTTGCCGGCGAAGTTTAACACAGGAACTGTTTTACAGGATAGTACCGACTGGCAGGATGCCATTTTCCGTAATGCCCTGGTATCAGAAAATGACCTGAACATCCGCGGCGGTGGAGAAAAAGTAAACTATAGCGTTTCTGCTACCTATATCAATCAGCAGGCAATATTAACGAATGCTACCAATAAGAGATTCCAGGCACGTGTGGCGCTCGAAGAAACGCTTGGCAGGTTCCGGTTTACACAGAATATTATTGTCCGGCAATATACAGGCCAGGGCAACTACGCCAATATCGTTAATGCCATACAATATGCCCCTTATAAACCTATCCTGGACCCATCTGTCCAGGGTGGATATTCTATTCTCTCTAATATTGATGACTTCAGCAATGCCACCAACCCATTACAGGAGATTGCCATGAAAAGCCAAAGCAGTAAATCACTGGCCTTCTTTCCTCAACTATCAGCAGAAATACGTATCATCAATGGATTAAAATTCCGTTCACAGTTTGCAGCAGAAGTGAACTCCAGCCGGAGTAACAGCTATCAGAAACAGTACCAGGCTTCAAATTTCCTGAACCAGGCCCGCCAGGCCATGCTGACTTTTACGGAAAACTCCTACTACATGATTGAAAACTACCTGTCGTTCGACAGGCAATCCGGCAAACACCAGTTATCTATGATCGCGGGGCAAAGCTATATTGATCCGGGAATCACGAACGGCTCTTCCATTAGAGGTACCGGGCAACCGAATGACAATATCACCAATGTGGGCGTGGCTTCTTCCCAATCCGTTACCAATAGTTATTCAAACTACTCACGCCCTTCCCTGATATCTTACTACGGCAGGTTGAACTATACTTATAATGATAAGTATATACTGAACACCAGTTATAGAAGCGATGGTGCATCTAACTTTGGACCTAACAACCGTTACGGTAATTTCGCTGCCGTTGGTTTATCCTGGCGCTTTTCAGAAGAACCATTTATTAAAAATGTATTCCCTGTATTATCGGATGGAAAACTACGCACAAGTTGGGGACAAACCGGTAACAACAATATTCCCAATTTCCTGAATACCGCAAAAACCTACCAGGGTACACCCGGCGGCGCATTGGTGTACTCCCTTGGCAGTACGGAAACATTCGTATCCGGGACTACCCTCACAACAGTAAGCAACCCGGATTTAAAATGGGAACAAACTAATCAAACAGATGTAGGCATCGAACTGGCCTTCATACAAAACCGCCTCACCGTTGAAGCTGACTGGTATGACCGCAAAAGTACCGGACTGCTTGTAACAACTTTCCTGCCAGCCAGTATAGGTATAAGTCTCACGGGTACCCAGCCCCGTAAAACAGTCAATGCAGCAGATGCCCGAAATAAAGGTTTTGAGTTGACCGTCGGGTATAAAGATAAGATCAATGACAATTTCAGTTTCAATGTGAGTGTAAACGGAGCTGTTAACCACAACGAAGTGTTATCGTTAGGTGATCAATTTTCAGCCCCTATCCAGGCTGGTGCCTTTACGCCAGTACCCGCCACCACTTATACAGCAGCAGGCAGTGCTATCGGTTCCTTCTATGGTTACCGGCATGATCATGTGGCCAGGGATGATGGAGAAATAACTGAGCTCAACAATGCGGCTGCAAAAAAAACAGGCAAACCAGGAACAAAGTACCAGGATGGTTTGTTGCCGGGTGACTTTATTTATAAAGATATTGACGGCGATGGCGTGCTTACTGCAAAAGACCAGGAAATATTAGGCAATGCTATGCCAAAATACATTTACGGGATCAATGCCGGTATCACTTTTAGAAACTTTGACCTGAACCTGGTATTGTCAGGTATTGCCGGACTAAAACTGCTCAATGGCTTAAAACTAAATACCAGCTTTATGTCTACAGGACACAATGCCGGCACTGACATCCTGGATAGGTGGCGTAAGCCCGGCGATGTAGCTGCTTTGCCCAGAATAGGTCAGAATGTAACAGGCAACGGAAATCTCCGTCCATCCGACTGGTGGCTGGAAGATGGAAGTTACCTGCGTTTACGGAACATTACTATCGGATACAATGCGCCTTTACCGATATTAAACAATCTCACTAAAGCCTCAGTTAAATCGCTCCGCATTTACATTGCAGCACAAAACCTGTTTACCATCACCAGGTATACCGGATACGATCCGGAAATAGCGGGCGACTACCTGTTTGCACGCGGTATTGACCAGGGGCAGGTACCACAACCAAGAACTTTCCTGGCAGGTATTCAATTAGGGTTTTAATTTCTAAAAGTGATTTTATGAAGAAATATATACATCAATTATTACTGATAGCCGGGCTGATAACGACTTTTTCCGGATGTAAAAAATCGCGTCTCGACCTGGTAGACCAGAGTGCTTATGCATATGATACCTATTTCACCAACATCGGAGCGCTGAACCAGGCAACTATTGCCAGTTACGCTACCCTGCTACATCCTGGATTGTGGGCCAGAGAATATTACTACATTTTTGACCTGATGGGGAATGAAGCAAAGCGTGCCAGCTTTCTGCTCGGTGCAGAGCAGGAACTGGGCGATTATAGTTTTGGTACCAACAACGCAGATCTGAGTGCATTATGGAGTTCCCTCTACCGGATGATATTCCGCACTAACCTGGTGATAGACCGGGCAGCGGCCTGGAATCCTACAGCCACCTCAGACCGGGCGAAACTGAATCAATACCTGGCAGAGGTTAAGTTTCTCAGGGCATATGCGTATTTCCATTTAGTAACCTTGTGGGGAGATGTACCGTTATATATCGATTATCAAACGACGATTCAAAATAACTATTTATCCCGTAGTCCAGCTGCTGACGTATGGAAGCAGATAGAGAAAGATCTGACAGAAGCGGAGGAAACTACAGAATTGCCCGTTGTATATCCTGCCGTAGAATTAGGCAGGGCAACCAAAGGTGCAGTAATAGCGCTGCTCGGCAAGGTTTATCTTTACCAGAAGAAATGGGGGCTTGCACAATCTTCCTTCGAAAAGCTGATGAATACACCGTATACCTATAAACTCGATCCCTCATTTGATAATGTTTTCAGCACGGTGAATCAGAACACACCAGAAAATATCTTTCAGATCATGAATCAGCAGTGGACCGACTGGGCCATTGGATCCCCCTACTATATGTTTGGAAATGGTGCAGAACAAGTAGGAAAACAAACACATAGTGGCCGCGCTATGGAATATGGCTGGAATGACTGGAAGAACGTATACATCAGCAATTCCGCTGTGAAAGCATTTACCTATCCTGACCCGCTAACAGGCAATTCATATACTGACCCACGTGCCAGATCCACCTTCTATGGCACTGCCGCTTCAGGAGGAGACACCATGTACTGCCAGCAATGTGCTGCCGGTGCAAAGAATTTTCCTTTTGACGCTAGCGATCCACAGGGTGACTATCGCTGGAAGAAATACGAATATTACAATCTCGTGGAAAAATATGGTGATCCTAAAAGTCCTATCAACGGGCAGGTGATCCGCCTGGCAGACGTGATGCTAATGTTGGCCGAAGCTTATATACAGCAGGGTAATACAGGCGATGCCCCACTTGCGCTGATCGACAGTGTACGCTCCCGTTCTCATGCCGTTTTGTATGCAAATCTGGGAGATCAGACCAATGCCATGAAAATATTAATGCGCGAACGCCAGCTTGAATTGTGTGGAGAACAATGCCGATATTTCGACCTGCTGAGATGGGGAATTATCAAGCAAACTATCAATGCGGAAAAAGCTGTTGAACCCGGAAGTGGCACACAACCATTCCTTGATAAACACCTGCTGTTCCCTATTCCCGATGTAGAAAAAAATTACAATCCTAATGTGGCCAAAGACATTAAAAATGGCTGGAACTGATACCCTTTAAAGGTTAACCGACGCAAGGAAACATAGTATGAAAAGATAATGATGATCAGGTTGTGGTCTTAAAGACCAGGCATGGTCCATTGGTAACCTATGTTTGTTCCCTGACAAACATTCGTATACGTTGCTATGAAATGATGTAACAGATGAAATATATGAAGACCATCTAAATCAATCCTTAATAATTCCACTATTATGAAGACGAAAAAAGTCTACTACACATTGCTGTTAACAATTTTTTGCCTGGCCGCTTTGCAAGGTGTACACGCGCAATTGTACACCTGGAACCAGGTGCGGATAGGTGGTTCCGGATCGGTACCTTCTTTTGTAGCGCACCCTAAGGTGCCCGACCTTTATTTTATTACCACTGATGTAGGCACTCCTTACCGATGGAATAAGGACCTGCAGAAATGGGAGCATTTAATGTTATTTAAAAAAATACCGGACAACTACTGGAATTGGGAAGTCAACCAGCGTTGCGGTAGCCTTGCCGTTGACCCAAACGATGCTACAGGTAATATTCTGTATGCTACGGTGGAGAATAGCGCAGGCCCTGCACCTGGCAAGGGTTCAAGTGCTGTTGGTACTATCCTGAAGAGTACGGACAGGGGTGACTCATGGACGGATCTCCATGTTCCGATTGTCGTACACCCGAACAGTACACAACAATATGCAAACCGTATACAGGTCGATCCTTCCAATAGCAACATTGTATGGGTTGTTACAGATCAGAATGGCGCCTGGAAAACGGAAAATGCCGGTACAAGCTGGTTGCAGGTAAACGCTGTCAGTACGTCGGGTGCCTGTGCATTCATTCTTTTCGACCCAGGCGCTGGTACAGTTGTGGTGAATGGTCAGCATGTCACGAAACGGATTTACATTGGCCGGTACACCGGTGTATGGGTATCAGAAGATGGCGGAGCCTCTTTTACGCTAATGAGTAACAGTCCACAGGCTCCCGGTCAGGCGACGATTCATACAGATGGAACCCTGTATGTATCTGCCGGCTCCAGTAGTGTTAAAAAGGGTGTGTTCAAATACAAAGCCGGCAGCTGGCAGGACGTGTCTCCTGTAATTTTAGATAATGCCAACCAATACTTCTCAAAAGTGGCCGTGAATCCCGCTAATTCGGATGATATTGTTGTAAGTACCCGGGGACTCTGGCAAAAAAATCCTTATTATATTTCAAGGCGTGGCGGAGCCCCAGGCTATTACTCACAAGGAAAGATCACCCGCGATAATTCTGAAGCGCCACACTCAGCGAATGACGGGTTATACTACAATTCACCTGGGCATAACGCAGCTGCATTTACCTGGGATCCTTTTTACCCGGACAGAGTATGGATCAACGATATGCTGGACGTACTGAGTACAGATAATATCTTTGCCCCTGTTTCCAACTGGAAGATCCGCGTAGTAGGCCTTGAAGAGATCATGGTAACAGGACCTATGGTGGCGCCGCCAGGTGGTAAGAACCTCTTGCTCACTGCTACCGCTGATGTAGGAGGCGCTCACCACCGTTCCCTTACTGAGCCATTGAACCAGGGTGCCCTTTCCAATACTGCGTTACACAATGGTATTAATACCGCGTTTAATATGCAGGCGGTAGCTTTCCAGTATACCGACCCTAATTTCGTTGTTCGTGTTGGCTGCGACGGCGCGGAAACTTATGACGTCAATCTATCACACGCAGGTTACTCCACCGATGGTGGCGATACCTATACTATATTTCCAAAATCACCTGGTCTGCGCGGGCGTGTGGCCGTGTCAGCCAATCGCAGGAATATCGTCTGGCTTACCCAGATAGATGCGAATGGTCCAGGTAATGTCTACTGGTCAGAAGATCTTGGCACTACATGGACAAAATCCACCGGTGTTTCTTCGGGCATCTTACCCTCAGGGGTGCAGTGGACCCTCTATCCAGGGGAAAACCATCTCGTAGCGGATAAGGTGAACGGCGATTATTTCTATATCTGGGACCGCGGTGCGTTTTATGTCAGTACCAATGGTGGAAAATCATTCCAAAAAACAACTGCTACCGGCCTTACCGCAAATGCCGGCAGTAACCCAAATGGTTCTTCCTATGCCACTACCTCCAATATTGATGTTACGCCGGGGAAAACAGGCGATGTCTGGATAGCATTTTACGATGATTCACATCCTGAATACAGCGCCCTTTATCATACCTCTGACACTGGCAAAACATTCAGTAAGGTAGGTGGAGCATCATTTAAACCCAAATGGATAGCCGCCACCATGTCTGATACAACTGCAGGTGCACACGTGGCTTTATATGCTACAAGCCAGCTCCTTCCTATTAACGGCATTACACACGGTGCCTTCCGCTCTGACGATACCGGTCGTACCTGGACGACTATCTCAGATCGGGTGCCAGGTATCGTGCAGAATATTACGGCAGACAACAAAGGAAGAATGTTTGTTGCCATCAGTGGAAATGGTATCTATTTTGGCTCCCCGGTGGCCGGTCCTGTGCAGTCTGTAGAAATAGTCAATTCCGGATCAGATACCCTTACAAGAGGATTCTCTGTAAAGTTGAACGTAAAAATCACGCCCGCCTATCCCACCAACCCGTCCGTCACCTGGAGCTCCTCCGATACCTCAGTCGCTAAAGTGGACGCTTATGGCAACGTGAGCGGAGTAAACGCAGGCACCGCCACAATTACCGTCACATCGGTTGATGGTGGGAAAATAAGCACCCGGCAAATTGTCGTCATCCCTCCGGTTATATCTACCGGTATTACGACGGACAGTATATTGTATGGTACTATGAATACACCCCAGCAGATAGTGGCTATAATTATGCCTGCCAACACCACAAATAAAACCCTGAACTGGTCGGTGGCGGATAGTACAATCGCAAAAGTGGATGCAAACGGTATGGTGACCGGCTTAAAACTCGGCACTACTACACTCACCGTCTCCGCAGCAGACGGAGGCTCGTCCAGAACCTCGCAACTGATTGTGAACACCATTGTGACTGCCATCAACGCAGGTACCACGGCCCCCGCGGGAAGTCAGCCAACACCCTATCAGAATATAACAATTGGCCAATATATACCCGAAGGGCCAACCGGCACCGATAAACTCTGGCATGCAGGGTACACCTGGATCGTCCGTAATGCGGCCACGATGGACCTTAGCCAGGTAACATCGCCTGCTCCCAGGCAGGTATATGAGTATATGCGCATTGGCAAAATTAATACGACCCAGCTGCGTTATTATTTCCGTAACCTGATTCCGAATGCCAACTATGCGCTCCGCCTGCACTTTGTTGAGCCCAGCGACGCAGACAAAGCCACCCGGATCTTTAACGTGAGAACCAGCGGCGACAGCCTTATGAATTTCAACATCTACCAGTCCGCAGGCAATAAGCTGAATACCGTGATAACACGTACCCTTCAGGCAAAAGCTGACAACGCCGGTGTAATCACGGTGCAATTCATTCCCAAAGCTGGCCCCAATGATCCTTACAGCGCTTCTATAGCCGCGCTGGAAGCTTCTATCATTCCATTACAAGGAATCAGTGTCTATTCAGACAGCAGCAATCTCTATGTTGGCTATAAGGACACGCTGAAGCTGACCACCACACCAGCCAATGCCACCAACCGGAACCTGGTATATAAGTCTTCCAATGATGCCATAGCTACTGTAGACCTGAATGGAGTGGTAACAGGAAAAGCTGCCGGCACAGTGACTATCACCGCTACATCTGTTGAGAGCAATTTTGTGGCTGCCAAAACCTATACGGTTATCTATATCCCTGTTTCGTCACTAACACTTGATACTACTTCCGTGAATGTATTTGTAGGATCAACCTTCCAGCTGAATGCCATCTTCAACCCGGCAAAAGCCAGCAATAAAGAAGTGTTATGGACATCCTCAGATACAACCATAGCCCAGGTGAACAGTAGTGGCACTATCAGTGGTATCAAACAAGGAGACGTAATCGTAACCGCCACCGCAGCAGACAATCCGGCTATTGTTGCACAAGCCAATATTCATGTAGCCAATGTACAGGCCACTAACCTTACATTACAACCATCCAACGCCATTATTGGGGCAATGGATACGCTGCGGGTAAAAGTCACCTTCCAGCCGGCCAATACCTCGATTAAAAGAGTAACCTGGAGTAGTTCAAATGCATCGTTAGCTACAGTTGACAGTACAGGTCTTGTCACTGCCATCAAACCCGGCACCCTGACGATTACTGTCAACACCCTCGATAACTCCGGTGTCTCAGCCACCTTACCCGTAACAGTGGTACCGTTTGATTCATGTGGAGGAATTCCGAATAATGGTTTTGAAAGCGGTCTTATTAACTGGATCTCCTACAAAGAATCCGTTGCTACTGTAGGCGCTGCATACGCTGTTAGCGGAAAAGGCCATTCCGGTGATAAAGCCGTGACACTCGGTGCTACAACAGCAAGCACCGCCTTGAACATAAAAGGTTCCATCCCGGTAAGAGGTGGTAGCGTCATCGTGTTTACCCAATGGGTGAAAGTAGAAAAGGATGCCACCGGTTACCCATGGTGGGCTGGATATGGTATTGGATTTGTAAATAGCCAGGACAGTGCTACTGGTACCGTATATTCAAAACAGATTGATAATGTGATTGCATACCGGGAAAACTGGGCCCAGATAAGAGATACAATCAATGTACCAGACAGTGCAACAGGACTTACTTATTGGATATCCAAGGTAGGATTCGGCACTGTATGGGTAGATGATTATTGCATAGAAGTTTTAAAGACAAATAAATCGGCAGTTTATGGTATCAATGCAGGCACCACCGTAACACCTGCCGGTCCTTATGCCAATACCACCTTTGCGCAATATGTTCCTGAAGGCCCTACCGGTCCTAATAATCTATGGCATGCAGGTTATACATGGGTACAACGAGTGACTTCACAGGTAGATCTATCGTATGTAACCGATCCCGCTCCTCCCCAGGTATATGAATATATACGCATCTTCAAAGACAATATCACCCAAATGCGCTATTACCTGCGTGGCCTAACTCCTAACACTATGTATGCCATCCGGTTACACTTCGTTGAACCACATGATACGGAAAAGAATAACAGAATTTTCAGCGTAAAAGCTACCAATGGCCTTGATAGCCTTACGGACTTTAACATCTACCAGGCCGCAGGTAACCGGTTGAATACCGCTGTTATCAAGACTATAAAGGCAACAGCAGACAACGCCGGTTTGATACAGGTAACTTTTTACCCTAAAAAAGGCTTATATGATCCTTACAGTGGCTCAATAGCGGCTATTGAGGTGCGGACCTTACAACCAGGAGATACGGTGCAAAGTGTGACTGCAAATCAAAACACGATTGCAATAACCAGCAATAAATTAAACACCCCTGTTAAAATGGATTTTGCAACAGAAGTATATCCAAATCCTTCCAACAGCGTGTTTAAGATAAAACTGACATCTTCCTCAAAAGCAGCAGCGTTTCTTACTATTGTTAATAACAGTGGTAGCCCGGTTTATTCTACAAGAATAAATGCCGGCGTTAATTACGAACTTGGCCAGGATCTGAAACCGGGTATTTATTATATAAATATCAGGCAAGGCACTCAAAACAAAACGATGAAAGTTGTGAAATACTAAGCAATATTTAAATGTTGAAAAGCTGCCTCATAAATAAATGAGGCAGCTTTTTTTTGTATAGATAGGGGAGGCCATAAATATTCGAAGGCAAAACCGGATCATGCGGTCAAAAAAAAAGCTCTGCGCATGCGCAGAGCTGAAAAATAAATTATAGTGGTTTAAAGAACGCGAACGTTCACCGCATTTAATCCCTTTTGGCCGTTTTGTACTTCATAAGACACCCTGTCGTTCTCACCGATCTCATCACTCAGGCCCGTTACATGAACAAAGATGTCTTTGCTTCCATCAGCAGGCGTAATAAAGCCAAAACCTTTAGTAGCGTTGAAGAATTTTACTGTACCTTCTTGCATTGTTATTGATTTATTGATAAAAAATTGTTTTTCCTATAGTTTTTTCGTTCCCTAGCGCCTCGCTTACCGAAAGGTACTGCTGCATGAATTTTTTCTTGTTCAGTGCAGCAATGGCACTGTCTCCTGCTGTTGCTGTATGCATATAAACATACCCAAATCCACGGGGATCATTATTACCGTCTTTGGCAATATCTGCCCACATTACTTTACCAAACTTTGAAAACAGTTGGAAAAGATCTGGTGATGCAATTTCTTTTCCCAAATTGCCTATGAATATTTTCATGGTGACTTTAACTTTTGCATACCTGGTTTACATAGCTTCACTTACTTCCAGGTACTGATTCTTATAATTTAGCTGGTTAAGCGCATGTATCGCTTTCATTCCTCCCTCCTGAGATTCCATCAGCACAAATCCAAAACCCCTTGATTGGCCGTTTTTTTTGTCCATTATTATACCTGCTGAATGAACATTGCCAAATGCTTCAAAAAGCTTGGTCAGTTCTGTTTCTGATGCCTTTAGGTGTAAATTCCCGATATATATTTTCATGAAGAATGTTTTATAGCTTGCTGATGAATAGTTAGTTTCTCGTGCGACCGCACAGATGTGGAGTTGCCGTTTTGAGACGTGCATCGTTCACGACTATAGATTGCATTTACACACTGGTATGATTTAGCTTTTCAATAACCTTTTCTGCCATTTCAACAAAGCAAACCTTCCGGGGTGGTTTGTGAAATTATCGGTAATGATTTTTACGGATTTGACCGCCCCGAATTCTGCGAAAAGATCAGTAATTGTTTCATTGATGTAATGCGACGCAGGTTCCTTATGAAAATGTTCATAATTGCTGTTTGAAAAAATATAAAATGGCAACTGAGACGCAAAAACTGAAAAGGAAGCGGAGACGATTGCAGTTCAGAGAGGGCTATGGCAGAAAACCAATATCCCCATGAAGGTACGTAATAATATTGTATAATCCCTTATCTAATTCGTATAATTCATAAATATATTGCTGTAGAAAAACTGCGGGTATTGACAATCCGGCAAGAGAGGAAAGTATACAGGCGCTACAAAGCATTGTGCTTTTTGTACCGCCTGTGTTTATTATTTTCTTAACACCTGTACATTTACAGCACTAAAGCCCTTAGGCCCTTTTTGCAATTCGTAACTGACCTTATTTCCTTTTTTCAGCAATTGCGAAATATTATTGCTATGTACAAAAATGCTCTCTTTACTTTGGCTGTCGCTGATAAATCCATATCCTTTAACTTCATCAAAAGACAGTACAAAACCGGACCGTTGTACGTCATGTTCCCTGCCTTGCGGTGCTGCCCCAAGTATAATATCCGCAGTGTCTATTTCTATACGGTTACGCATATCCGGCGGCCGGGAAGTCAGGTTCCCGTTTTCATCCAGGTACGCCATCATTTCATCCAGGCTTTTCCCTTTCTTGTTGTTGAGCTTGCGCAGCTGCATCTTCTCGACTTTCTCCTTCCGTTCTTTTGCTTTTTTCTTTTCCAGTTCCTTTTTTAAAAATGTTTCGGCCATGTATATTGATATTCTTTAGAAATGAGTAAACTTTATTAGTGCAGGTGAGCAGGTACTTTTAATACAGGTACCACGAAACCTATCAGGTTCTGGATGTTTTTCAGGTAACCTGCTTCTGCATAATCGTTAAATACCATTTAGCCACCCTAATATTTTAGCGGTGGTGTAATAATGAGCTAAAACAACACATTATTACCAGGCAACTGTATCGTAGCGGCCTGTTTGGTATTTAAATATGATGAGCAATATGATTACGGCACCATAACTGCGCATTATGAACATTGTATCCGGGAAACAAAAAGAATGGCAGTGCTCATGTCATGTTAAGATAGCAATCGGCACAACCCCATTAAAGGAAAAGATTTTCCATAATTATTTGTCGGAACATCTGGCAACCGGAAAAGCGAAGACTGAGAAGAAAGGGTGAAACGATACAAATCAGAGAAGCAAGACTTACGCCATAAGTCGTGAAGGTAACAGATATTACGCGGATAAAAAAATAAAACATTTCAGAGGACACGCTCATCCTCTCTCTTGGCCCTTATTATAAACTTATTACGCCCCCGTATTAAGGCGTTCTTTATTCCATGCCAGGCTTATCGTATAGCGAAGCGTTAAAAAGACCAAAGTACCGAAGTCTGCGGATGGATGAGTAACATCCATCCGGACTTCAAGTTACAGTAAGCCCACCGTCCATCAGATTGCTGATAAACTTTATCTTTCCCCTCACCAACCTTTTTCAGTAATTGATTGCTGCTTTATCCTGCCAATTGAAATTACCTACTCTTTTGGAGACAAGCCATTGACCATTCACCCGAATATACTCGTCCTCATAAGTAGCACCTACCGTAGTTTTTATTTTTTTGCCATTTTCATCACCTATCAACGTAATAAAACAATAACAGGATCCGGTTGCAGTATCTCCATTTATCCTAACCGTTTGTTGCCCATTGAAATGATAAACCGTGTCAAAATCCTTGAGAAACTTTTCAAATGCCTCTGCCATTTCTTTTCTCCCTTCCAGTTTTAAAATGATTTTGCCTCCCGCCACCGTTTCAGAAATGGCATTTTCGGAAAACAATTCCGTTTGATGTACAAAATCCTTTTTATCCCCAAGCATCGAGATTTTATCAATGAGTGCTCTTAAAGCAATCGTGTCTGCTAATTCCTTATGATCCATAGTTTCGTCTATTAAACAGTCAATGCAATTTTTCCCTGTATATTTCCTTTCGCCGCTCTTTCGTGTGCTTTACGGGCATCGGCTAAAGGAAAAACACTGTCTATGACCACTTTGATAGTACCATTATCAATCAAGCCGGCCAGTTCAGACAGTTGTGCACCATTGGAGCGCACCTGTGTTGCAGATACCTTAACACCTAATTTTTCTGCCTCCGCTGCACCGGAAAAACCCAATGGAAAAATCGGGAATAAAGCACCTCCTTTTTTAAGTGTTTTCAAAAAACGTCCTGTCGCAGGGCCACCAACGCAATCAACTACCAGGTCTACATCAGACACAATTTCATCAGCATTTACTTTAGTATAGTCAATAAATTCATCAGCACCAAGTTCACGCAGAACGCGCTCCTGTTTTCCAGAAGCAACAGCAATCACATGTGCGTCTTTCCATTTGGCCAACTGTACAGCAAAATGTCCAACGCCGCCGCCAGCACCGTTTACCATTACTTTTTTACCCCAAAGCGGTACCGGTTCGTGCCGGTTAGGCTGCAGTGGATTAGGTTCGTTATGCCCAAGTTCAATCAGGAACTGCCAGGCCGTAAGCAATGACATCGGTGCAGCGGCGGCTTCAACAAAATCAATGTTTTTAGGTTTCAATGCCAGGTCCGAAACCGCTACATTTACATATTCCGCGTACACCCGGCTATCTCCGTAACTGGGGAACCGTACCATAGCATACACCTCATCGCCCACAGCAAACTCCTTTACACCTTCCGCAACTTCAACCACAACCCCCGAAATATCCGTCCCCAGGATGATAGGAAACGGCACTTCGGGTTGCCATTCCGGAGGTAACATTTTGTACCCGTCACGTAAATACCAATCAGGAGGGTTTAACCCGATCGCTTTCACTTTTACCAGTACTTCTCCTTTTCCGACTTCCGGAACGGGCGCATCTTCATACCGAAGCACCTCTGGTCCGCCAAATTCATGTTGTCTTATTGCTTTCATCACTGTCGGTCTGTTATTTTTCTTTTCAGTACTCATTTTAAATAGTATTTAATCGAGTGACAAAATTAAAATGACAGTATATTTGTAGCAAGTATGTACTTTTTTGTATCCTACATACCCAAAGTAATGTATAGTTGATAATCAATAATATAAAAAATGAAAAAGAAGGAAAAAACTTGCCCGGAGGAAACGACCTGTTCCGTAGATTATGCTTTTAAGCGCATTGGAGGTAAATACAAAGGCAGGATTTTATGGTATCTCCACGAACATTCCATTTTACGTTACGGCGAATTGAGCCGGACGATGCCCGACATTACGACCAAAATGCTGACACAAACTTTAAGAGAACTGGAAGCCGACAATTTAATCCAGCGGAAAGTATACCACGAAGTCCCGCCCAAAGTAGAATATACATTGACAGAGGTAGGACAGGAGCTTATTCCTTTTATTCAATATTTAAAAGATTGGGGAGATAAACAGATAGAAAAGGAACAGGTAAAAACAATATAGGGTTTGAAAAATTAATAGCACAACTTTACACACCAAAAAAAGCCTCAACGGGAAAAACCACGCTGAATGCGATTACATGATAACAAAAAAACAACTAAAACAAATGGAAGAATTTTCTTTATAATAACTTATTTAAAGTGGATTAGGCAAGGGAACAGTCATATTTTGCTTTAAACGATTGCCATACGCTCCGTACCTGTATAAATATAAAGAATTCCTGCCTTTTTCACCCACCCAATTTATACACCATAAAGCGCATAATGCTTTTAACAAGATCCTTTGAATTGCAATGATTAAGACGCTACCCACTCAAACTTTTATTCATCGCCTTCTGTAAGTAGTCTTACAAATACACATTTTAATACGCGTATTTTTATCAATCAAAACGAATGAATTCAATTATTTTTATCGATCAATGCTTTCCTGAAACAGGTCCCCCAATTTAATAATTCTACTAAGAGTTGCCTCATGGATGCACCAAGTGGGGTAAGTGAGTATTCAACCGTGATGGGCATAGTGTCGTAAAGCTGGCGGGTAATTATTTTATTTTCCTCCAGTGCCTTTAATTCCTGCGATAACATTTTGGGGGATATATTTGAAACCGCTCTTCGTATTTCGCCAAATCTTTTATTACCATATACGATAGAAAGAACAATGGGAATTCGCCATTTTCCTTGAATTAATTCCAGCGCATCTTGTGCCGCGATCATTTCATATTGACAATCAGTTCCTGTTGTTTTCATGGGCATCATTATTAAAAGTACTTACCCAAAAGTAACTACTTACCCATGGGTAACAACTAAAATTTCGGAACCAAATGTAATTAATTTGCCCCTTAATAATAAAAGAACATGAAAAAATTACTGCTCTTATTTTTTATCTCCGTCAATACAATTTGTTTAGGACAGTCGCGCCAACCCCGGGTTTTCCTATTTGTCCCTGGTGCATTCGATGGGGGCTGGGACTATTCGAAAGTGGATGCTATTTTAAGGACCAGGGGAGAAATAGTATACCGCCCTACACTGACCGGGCTTGGTGAACGTGTAAACTCGTCCAATGCCAATATCAATCTTAGTACCTATATCGCCGATATAGTAAACCTGATTAAGTTTGAAAATCTTCATAACATTATTTTAGTAGGCCATAGCTATGCAGGCATGGTCATTTCAGGTGTAGCAGAGCAAATGCCTGACCGCATTAAGGAGTTGGTTTATCTTGACGCAATGGTTCCAAATGATGGTGAGAGCGCTGAGGAATTGGCAAAGGCAGGTGGGCTTTGGGATATGATGATGAAACCAAATATTAAGGGTGATTTTATAGTACCACCATATCCACCAACCCCCAATCCGCCTTACGATGTGCCACAACCCTTAAAAACTTTTACGGAGCCGATAAAAATCAGCAACCCCTTAGTAAAAAAAATACCGGCAGTTTTTATTGCGATGACAAAAGACGGAGCAGTTAGCCCGGTAATAGACAAGATGGGTATTTCCAGGGCCAGGTCAAGAAATTGGAAAATTTATACCTTAGAAGGAGGCCACTATGCTATGCGGGAGCAGCCGGAAAACCTGGTGAATAAATTGGAATCCGTTATTGGTGAAAATTAAGAAATGATTATAGTTAAACGATGCGATGTGGCATCCTGTCCACTATAGCAGCGGATCATGAAGTTGACCATAAAATATAATCATGGCTTATAGTTAAACCATAAGCCATGATTACATTATAATAAAATCAGGATCTTAAAGCCGTCAACAAGCCTCTCCCACATTATTTACTACTCACCTCCGCTGACCCATCCTCGAATAACCTCGTAAACGCTGTTATCTCTCCATTCTTCCGCTCAAACCTAATCCTCAAATAATCTTTATCCTCCATGGAAAACAAGTCCTTATCCATCGGAATCAAACGACTTTTAGCCCCCCCTGCCTTTGCATAATACAACTGCCCATTCTCCAAAGAAATCACCCTTTCTCCATAAGTACCTGTATACGCTTTCAAACTCTCTTCAGATAACGCTACCGGATTAATCTTCGCCTTTATATCCATTAGCGCCCATTGCGCCGGAAAATTATCAGCCGCTGCCTTGCTCAACACTTTTAAATGTGCAGTCAATAAAGCATCTTTTGCCGCTACTTCAAAATCAGGTTTTACTCCCGTACCTTCCCAGTCAGTTTTCGTAATGCTACTGATAGACCTACCCTCCGGAACAATAATAAAGAAGTGCTCACTCAACTCCACCTGCTCTACAGGATGAGCCCCACCTCCTGTAGTTTCCCCAATGATGGTGACGCGTTTCAGGTTCTGCAAACTATAACTGAAGTCTTCCGCCGCAGAAAAAGTACGCTGACTCGTCAGCAGGTAGATAGCTGCTTTAGGCAACTGCTTTCCCTGCACATAAGGAAGCGTTTTATATTGTACAAGACTATTGGTCGGCCGCCAGTAAATATCTGTCAGCGGCCTGGGTTCCCCCTCAAAGAAGTAACTGGCCAGCAACTGCACCATATCTGTAGAACCGCCTCCATTATTGCGCAGATCTATGATAACAGCATCTGCATTACTGAGGAAACTCATGGCCGCAGCGGCTGTTGCACCACCTTTGCCTGGGTCCTCAAAATAGCTCAGGTTGAGATAGCCAATGTTCCCATCAAGGATCTTCAACTCTTTAAAGCCAAAGTTTTTCGCCCGGGATACCTCGGGGTTATCTTCCATCACCGGGTGCTTTTCCACAGGACGGGGATCAAAATATACACGCAGGTGCTTGTCATGACTAACCCCTATCAGGTCAGTCGTCAACCGGTCGGCAAATGCAACAGGGTCTTTAATATTTTCGTATTGACCATTCCCATTGTTCGTATATAGCTGCTTAGCCATCTTTTCTGCCACCTCCGGATATACATACAGCGTTCTTAACTTCCGGGAAACGGAATCAATGATCCTGGATTTTTCACTCTTCCCAAAATTCTGCGCCATAGCAGGTGCAGCCATTAATAATAATAGGTATGCTAATGCCTTCATATTGATTTTTTATCAGGCACAATGTTAGAATTTAATGCTATATATTTGTTTGTACAAATCGGCCAATCTTTTATGGGTATCATCAAAACCAGCCCTCTTTTCCTGGCTAAGTATGTCCAATGTTTTTATTCTGTCCTTGACGATGAGGGCAGCAATAATATCCATCGTCGCCTGCCCGATGGTACACTGGACCTTGTTTTTAATTTAGGTGATGCCGTAAGTTTATCCCGTGACGGTGTACAATTTCAGCACATGCCGGGTGTATCGTTGACAGGACTCTACCCGGACAGGAGTTTTATTAGTTATGCAGGGAAAGTTCACCTGGTAGGCGTTGTATTCCAGCCCGGCACAGCACATTTTTTTGTGAAAGACAGCCTGGAGCATATAAAAGCCTCCACATTCGATGCCGCGGATATCTTTGGAAAAGATATCAATTTTTTGCTGGAACAGCTAGTAACATTGCCTACGGAAATAGCCAGACATCAAGTGCTTGAGCAGCTCCTCATAAAACATATCGCACAGCGCCAACAGGAATATCATCTCGATAATATATTGCATGCAGTAAATAATATTCACGCCGCGGGTGGGAACATAGACATTGGCATTTTACATCATGCCCACCTGATGAGCGAAAGAAATTTCAGGAGAAAATTTGTTGATCTTGTAGGCATGAGCCCCAAACAATATGCAGGCATTATCAGGATTAAAACATTTAGTAAACGATATAAATCTTCCCGCCTGAATTATAATAATATCCTGTATGACCTGGGATATAATGACCAGGCACATTTTAATAAGGATTTCAGGAAGGTTGTCGGGGCGGCACCAGGAGTGTATTTTAATGAAATGAATCCGATGACGGAACATTTCATTGATCTTATTTAGATATTATCCATAAACTGGTTAGAAAGTTGCCCCCTGATAATCCAGATTGACAGGCATGTCTTTGGTGGAATTAAAAGCTATCATCAATAAAAAAAATATAGATATCTGAATCTTGAGGTCCGGATATCTATAAAAATCTCTTTGCACAGTACAGGGAAAGATGTGAGTGATGAAACGATCCGCGATGATCACCGGGGCTATAATTGCCAGCCGCACCCCGTTTCACTTGTAACCAAATTATTTTTAGAAATAAATATTTATGGTCCCTTTAAAATAACCCGATCTCATTTTCATTACGCAGTTAAAAAAGAAAGAGGGTAGGAGGGGGAGGTTATAGATAATTTTATTAATTTCATCAGAACGAAACTTATTTCGTATGTAAAAATAACTATCGCACAAACAATGACCGGCCCCTGGTAGCATGAACCCTTGTTTGTTGATTAAATTAAGCACTTTCCATCTTTTAAATCAAAATTGTCGATTACATATTAATCAAAACAATTCTACCTGACCACGTTAACGATCAAATATTGATTATTTATCATGACAAAACGATATCAAACCCTCGGAATCCTACAATTTATTTGGATAACACTATTGTTGCTGTATGTTATTTCTGTATCAGCTAATCCTCCCGTTAGCCAACATCAAAAAGAAGACAACACGAAATGGGTAGGTACCTGGGGAACGGCACTTTTGGAAATACAACCTAAGGATATGCCCCCGAAACCAGGAATTGCCAACCATGTCTTAAGACAGATTGTCTGCGTCTCAATCGGTGCTGATAAGCTAAGACTGAAGTTCTCCAATAAATTTGGAAATAGCCCGCTCAGGATCAGATCGGTACAGATTGCACTTGCGAAAGATAGCAGTGCGATTGAAACGTCAACCATCGCATGGTTAACCTTCAAAGGGAAAAAGGAAGTTATTTTGCAAGCAGGTACAGAAATTTATTCCGACCCCAAATCGTTTGGGCTAAAGCCAAGGGCCAGAATCGCTATCACTATTTCTTTTGGCGAAGCCCCTTCCATTCTTACAGGGCATGGCGGCTCCCGAACTACCTCTTATCTGTTTGCCGGCAACCCTGTCAAACCCGGTGAGACCTCCACGGATATAATCAATATTGATCATTGGTACATTATTGCAGGAATTGAAGTAGCAGCCACAAATAAAACGGGATCAGTTGTCGTTTTCGGTGATTCAATCGCTGATGGACGCGGTTCTGGAACCAATAAACAAAATCGCTGGCCCGATATATTATCAGAGAATTTGCTAAAAAATCCAGCTACGGACCAGGTAGGTGTAATCAATATGGGCATCGGTGGTAATGCCATTCTTAAAGGGGGATTAGGACCTACCGGATTGCTACGTTTCAAACATGATGTACTTGATCAGCAAGGTGTCAGATGGCTTATTCTGGCCGAAGGAATTAACGACCTTGGCGGTGCACGGGACAGTTTATCTGCTGATGACATAGCACAAAATCTCATTGCCGCTTATCAACAATTCATAGATCAGGCGCACGCCAAAGGAATAAAGGTGTACGGTGCCACCATCATGCCTTTCAAAAAAAGCTTCTATTATGGGAGCTACAAAAATTCCGCTCGCAACAAGGTCAACGAATGGATCCGGAGCCCAAACCATTTCGATGCAGTCATCGACTTTGATCAGTTGATGAGAGATCCCAATGACAAAGACATTTTACAATATGAGGTACAAGCCGGAGCGAATGATTTTCTTCATCCTAACGAACTGGGTTATCGTTTAATGGGCGATGGAATAAACCTGTCTTTGTTCAGGTAATGAGAATCACGTTCTCAAAATGCCGCCTATTTGCAAACATATGCTGCCACAGAAAACCATCAATTACTATAGGATGAAAAACGACCTGTTCCTGATCTTATAGACCTATCCGTGCAACAAACCCTCCTCCCGGAGCCAGTTTAACGCTTAAGGTATCATGAGGAGATAAGGTCCTCTTCTCCCTGTCAACAGCCGTATTAGATTGTGTATCATAAATAAGAGTACCCTCCGTCATTTTTGACAGGAATGACAGCGGAATTTTTACCATTCTCCCAGTTTCGCCATTCATCACTCCAATCCACCATGTATTCCCTTTACGACGCGCAAAACCAACAACCTCCCCCATACTGGTACAAGACAATACCTTAGTTTCATCCCAGACAGTAGGAATAGTCTGAAACAGATCAAACATCGGGCTTTCAAGATAAAATTTATATTGATCACAGAAATGCGTTACCGGAGATAAGAAAACAATCGCCTGAGCAAATTCATTCGCCCAGGTATATTGCTTGCTCTTCAATTCCTCCGGGTTTAAGATAACAGGTGTAATATCCGCAGGCCCTGCCATCAGGCGGGTAAATGGCAGGCACACGTAATGCTGAAAAGGCATTACCCTGCTATACCTTGATATCTGGTATTCATTGCCCCGAACAGCCTCTCTTGTAATATCATTCGGATAAGTACGCCTCAATCCTGTAGGCTTTACACTACCATGAAAATTGAGCAATAACTTTAGTTCAGCACAATCTTCCATCGTGCCTGCATACCATTGCATCATATCGGCCGTCGCATCAGGAATAAAGTCAATTTTAATACCTACAGCACCTAAGGCCTTTATTCTTTCAAGATATTTGCGCCGATCTACAGCATTTCTACATTCCTTTGAATCAACCCAAACAATTGATTGTACACCCACTTTCTTTCCATAGTCAATCACCTCTTTTAATAAGGTCCATTGGTCTTTCCCATCTTTTCTCCAATCCCGCCAGCCATCATCTACCAGGTAGTACTCCCATTTTAACCTGGCAGCCGCATCGTACCAGTTGGCCTGATCTTCAAATTTCGGTGCACCTACACTCCACCATTGCCATAAACACCTGCCCGGTTTTACCCAGGAAAAATCACGTCCCTGCTGTGGTGCCGGGCAAACATTCGTCAACAGATCAGAGTTAATCAGGTCATTCAAATTTTTTGCAATGATAGTTGTCCTCCATGGGCTTACCTTTTGTCCTTTATAGGAGCCATCAGGAACAGCAGGACCATTATCCGTTAAGTGTTCAACCTTCCACCCATTTTTTGCAAAGGGAAAATATGCTTTTAATAAATGATCCCTTCTCATAAATGACATATCTGAAAAGTTAATACAATCAGCCTCAGATATAGACAAGTATTTGCCAGATACCTCAAAGGTAAGTGGCCCCATGATAGGCTGATTTTCCGGAATTTCACTTAACTGGGTTACATGACTAAAGGCCTCATAAGATTGACTAAAACCGGACCATGCAATTTTGGATGTACTTTCAGGAAGATTCCAGGAGGTCGATTCACCTTCTATATATTTTGTTCCAGCTGGAATCGTGTAACGTAATGCCACCCCGTCATCATATACCCTTATAATGAGATTGAATTGCCTGCCTCCGGCTTCACATGGAATACTGGCTTCATTGGCATTATTAATAACTGATGAGTGATTCCCAAAAACAGAATATTTTTCATTTAACGAACTAAATTTGCCAGCGCCAGTGATGTGAGTCTTATACCCCAGATCCACACTGTCCACAGTAAGACCCAATGGAGATACATCAATTACTTTTTCGTTTGCATATAGAACAGTATAAGAAAGTCTGTCATTTTCAACAAACACATTAACAGCAACCTGTTTATGAGGACTTTTGATCTGGACAGTTTTTTCTTTTCCATTAGCACGTACGGTAACTATCCCCATACCGCATAAAAGTAAAGCTAAGAGACCCTGTTTAATATATTTCATCATGTAACATTGAAGATAAAAACGGACTGAAAACGTGGCTAAAGTAATCAATGATGAACTGAATTGCAACAAGAACCGGGAAATAAATGATTCGTCCACTCAAGCCCGCCTTTTCCCAATCAAAGTTGCTGGAATAATGCATGTCTCTTTTTACTATTGGTCACTTATCTATTGTCCGTCATGCTATTTATATTGTCAGCGAAAATATCTTCAAAAATGCCAATAATCCTCCTTACAGCCGTTTTAAAACCTTATAAATGACGAATGTCAATTCTTAAACCCCTCTTCTTCTATGAAAAAGATCTATGGAATCTTTATTGCCCTGCTACTCTTTCAAACGTGATAAATTAACCCTCTACCTCTATCCAACGATTCTATACTTGTCATATCACTCAAAGTCAACTCAAAATCAAATACATTGAAATTCTCCCTGATCCTTTTCATATTCGCCGATTTCGGAATAACCACCACTTCTTTTTGAATCAACCATCGTAACACCACCTGGGCGATGCTCTTATTATACTTGCTTGATATCGCCTTTAAAAGTTCATTATTAAAAAGCTCGTTTCTACCCTGCGCAAAAGGTGCCCATGACTCCAACCGGATCCCCTGAGATTTCAAACCTTCCTGCATTGCTGTCCTTTGGCAAAATGGGTGCGTCTCCACCTGATTGACTGCTGGCACCACACGATGCTGCTTCAATAAATGCTGCACCTGATCCATATTGAAATTACTTACACCTATCGCCCTTACTTTACCCTCTTTATATAATTCTTCCATTGCCTTCCAGGAGGAATTGACATCCCCCTGCGGAATATGAATCAGGTACAGATCAATATAGTCAAGACCCAATTTCTTTAAGGATGCTTCAAATGAACGCTTTGCTTTTTCATGCGCGGAGTCATCTGCCGGCAAAAATTTCGTAGTCACAAAGATCTCTTCCCGTTTGACATTACTTTTTTTAATCGCTCTGCCCACCGATTCTTCATTATTGTATGCCGCAGCCGTGTCAATCAGCCTGTAGCCAGTACTTAAAGCATTCAACACAGCATGCTCACACGCTACTCCATCCCGAAGCAGGTAAGTGCCAAAACCAAGCAGCGGCATCTCTATGCCGTTATTTAATGTAATGTTCATCACTTATATCCAAAATTTTTCCTTTTAACCCCAGTACAAAAATTATTAACCTAAATGCAAATTGAACACAACCGAAGGCCATAGGCTTTCGCCATCCGGGAAAATCCCGGATGACCTACTTACCTTGCAGTCCGGCCAGGCTTGCGGGATAGCGTTCTCCCTGGAGACTGATATTATCCAAAGCCTTATTAATATTTACTAAATCATCATCGCTTAAAGTAATATTTACACCACCTATATTTTCTTCCAGGCGAGCCATTTTTGTAGTACCGGGAATCGGTACAATCCACGGCTTTTTTGCCAGCAACCATGCCAACGCAATCTGTGCCGGTCTTGCATTATGTGCTTCTGCAATCTTTATGACCAGGTCTACAATGCTTTGATTCGCTTCGCGGTTTTCTTTGGAAAAACGGGGAATGACATTTCTCCAATCGGACTTTTCAAATTCCGTGTTCGCATTCATCTTACCTGTTAAAAATCCTTTGCCCAAAGGGCTAAACGGCACGAAGCCAATACCCAGTTCTTCAAGCAATGGAATAATTTCTTTTTCAGGTTCCCGCCAGAACATAGAGTACTCGCTCTGCAGGGCAGCTACAGGTTGTACGGCATGTGCTCTTCTTATACTTTGCACGCCGGCCTCACTCATACCGAAGTGTTTTACTTTGCCTTCAGCAATCAAATCTTTTACGGTTCCCGCTACGTCTTCAATAGGCACATTCGTGTCCACGCGGTGTTGATAGAACAAGTCGATATAATCGGTTTGCAGATACCGCAGTGAGTTTTCTGCCACCTGCCTGATACGTTCCGGGCGACTATCCAAACCATCTGTATTCCTGCCGTTGTTAAAACCAAATTTGGTAGCAAAGATCACTTTATCACGTACACCACGCAATGCTTTTCCCAGCAATTGTTCATTGGCTCCCTGTCCATACACTTCCGCCGTATCAAAAAAAGTAATGCCCGATTCATAAGCTTTTTGAATGAGTGCAATGGCATCGTTTTCATTGGTTGCCGGACCATAACCATGGCTCAACCCCATGCAGCCAAAACCAAGTTCGGATACTTCTAACCCCGAGGTTCCTAATTGTCGTGTTTTCATATTGTATGTTTTCTACTGCAAAAGTGTAGAGAAAGGGCGGGGCATCTTGTATACAAATTACGGAGTTCCCTACCAATATTACTGATTAGGAATGCCAGGCATAAAAAGAATTGGGCTGTACCTGGTGTTGTAGCGCCCGCCGGGTGGCAGGAGGTAAATTTCCCCTCTGTTTATATTTGGCATGCTTTTTTAATTAGCTATCACATTAAAAATGCAAGTATGACAAATAAAACTACTCCCCGCAAAGTATTGATCATTGATGACGAAGGTGACCTGTGCCTGCTTTTAAACATACTTCTCGACGGAAAAGATATGGAAGTAGAACATGTACAAAGCATTGCCAAAGCTGAGGAATATCTTCTACAGGAATCACCATCTTTAATATTACTGGACAATCGCCTGCCTGACGGTTTTGGCATTGACTTCCTTAGTTTTGTAAAAAAAGAACATCCAGCCACCAAGGTGATTATGATTTCCGGTGTTGATGCGGCCGCTCAGGATGTAGCATTGGAAAATGGTGCGGATGCTTTTCTCAGAAAACCATTTACCCGCTCGCAATTGCACCAGGCGGTTAATGAGTTATTGGGTACAGAAGAAGCAGTTACTTCAGCATCCTAAACATTCCTTCCATAGCGATGTAGATGAGAAGGCATTCCACTCCCGGCTCATAAGCAATTCCGTTAAATTCAAAATATTTAAGGCTTTTAGATGTAAATCTGGAAGCCTTTTTTGCATTATCAGGCCCCAGCCTTGACCCTTTCAGCATACAAAACTGGACTTTTCAACAAACCACCCGGCCACGATCCCCAATTATCTTTGCTCCATAAAATTTATAGCAATGAAAAAAGTAGTTTTAGTTACCGGAGCTTCGGCTGGAATTGGTAAATCTACGGCTATCCTCTTAGCACAAAATGGCTACAATGTGTATGGCGCTGCACGCAGGATGGAAAAAATGCAGGATCTTGAATCCTATGGAATCAAACCTCTTGTATTAGACGTTACAAAAGATGAAAGTATCAGGGACGTGATCAGCCGGATTCTGGATGAAGCAGGGCGCATTGACATTTTAATAAACAATGCAGGCTTTGGTTTGGAAGGTGCAATAGAGGACGTACCCATTGCAGATGCCCGCTATCAGCTGGAAGTAAATGTGTTTGGTGCCATGCGCCTGGCCCAGCTGGTGTTACCCAAAATGCGGGAAAATAAATATGGTAAAATAGTAAATATCTCGTCAGTAGGTGGTAAAATTGCATTTCCATTAGGTGGGTGGTATCATGCAAGCAAGTTTGCATTGGAAGCATTGAGCGATAGTATGCGTATTGAAGTCCGGCAATTCGGTATCGATGTCATAGTGGTTGAACCAGGAGCTACTAAATCGGAATGGGGAACTATCGCTACAGATAGTTTAATGAAGGTATCAGGACATACAGCTTACAAAGAACTTGCAGCTAAAACACATAAAGCATTTACCAAATTATCCACTGGTCTCGCAGAACCTATAGTTATAGCGAATCTCGTAAAAAAAGGGATCGAAGCAGCACAGCCAAAAACCAGGTATACGGTGAAGGATATGAATTCAAGGGCATTATTTATCTTAAGTAAGCTTTTATCCGATAAGCTGATGGATAAATTAATAATGAGCCAGATAAAATAACAAACAATGGAAAACAATATTTTTCTTCAACATAATGTCCTGTATGCCTGTGGCTATCAAAAAGTTCAAAGTAGCGAACATTATTTTCCCGACCACGCTTTAGGGATAATGCTCTCAGGGGAATCGTATTATTTCTCAAACGAAGGAGCATTCGTCATGAAAAAAGGTGCCATCTGTCTTATGCGTAGAAACCAGTTATTCAAAAAACTGAAAAAAGCGGATCAAAATGGACAAGCACCTTCATTAATCTGCCTGTTTATTGACCAAAACACTTTACACCAATATGCAGTAAAAAATAACATTCCCAGGCAAAGCACCTATAAAGATAAAGCTTTGATCGACCTGACAGGAAACGTATTTTTAAAAGGTTTCTTTGATTCATTGTTACCATATCTTGACAACCCGAAGAACCTGACAGCAAAGATTGCGGAACTTAAAACACTGGAAGCAATTGAGCTGTTACTTCAGGCAGGAGACCTCTTTCAGAATTTCCTGTTTGATTTCCAGGAGCCACACAAGATAGACCTGGAAACGTTTATGAACCACAATTATAAGTATAACATTCCCTTACTGTCGTTTGCTAAACTCACAGGACGCAGCCTTTCAACCTTTAAAAGAGATTTTACAAAAATCTTCGACACAACACCGGAAAAGTGGCTCCAGCAAAAGCGTTTAGAGCAAGCCCATTACCTGATCTCAAAGAAAAGGCAACGCCCGTCAGATGTATATCTTGAAGTGGGCTTTGAAAACCTGTCTCACTTTTCCTTCGCATTCAAAAAACAATATGGCCTGACTCCAACCGAGTTAACCGAACAGGGTTTCCAGCAGGTAGTCAAAAATCCCGGGAAGTGAATGCATCTCTCTTCCTGCCAAAATAAATATCGTCAAATAGTTAATTTTTAAACGACTTTCTAAACTCCATTGGTTTAGCCTCAAACAAGCGGCTGAAAGATACTACAAGAGAATGGTCCTGGGCGCTAAAGTTCTTTTTTTTATTTTATCAATATCGTAATAAATTTGATGATATCCCATTTTATGTTTGCATTAAGACCCCGATTATTCATCAGTTATGCCCGGGAAGACGAGGCATTTGCAAGAACGCTCAATGCTGCTCTCAACCAGGCAGGCTACCATACGTTCTTCGATAAAAGCACAATAAAGATCGGCGATGTATTCCCTGAAAAAATTATCCGTGCACTAAAACGCACTGATGCCTGTATTCTCATCATGTCCCCATATTCCGTTCAGAGTGAATGGTGTAAACTTGAATCGTTCAGGAATTGCTCATTTAGTAATTGCCGTTTTCCTAATGAAGCAATTCCTGAAAAGTTGAAAGGCAGAAATTTTGTTAATAATGATTAAATTTTAGTTGAGGAAGCATGTTCCTGCTGCCATTCTCCAAACGCCTTTTCCAGTGCTCTCCCTATTTCAGCAGGCTGTTGCGCACCCGCAATCCCATATTTGCGGTTAATTACAAAAAATGGAACCCCTCTCAGCCCCAATGCCTGCGCATCATTGACTTCACTATGCACCTTTTGTACATACACCGGGTTTGTCAGTGCTTCATCCACCTCCGCTTCCGCCAACCCGATTTCCTTGCCCAATTCCTTCAGCGTGCTAATATCACCTAAGTTTTTCCCTTCTGTGAAGTAAGCATAAAAGAACCGCTCCTCTGCTTGGTCACCCAAACCTTTCGTCTTCGCAAATTGTATAATCCGATGAGCATTGAGCGAATTTGCCACGATGGCCTTATCAAAGTTATATGTAAGCCCTACGCTATTCGCATATTGAATTACCTGTTGATGTAATTCTCTGGATTGCTCATAACTCATTCCTTTTCGTTCCGCCACATACTCATAAATAGATGCCTGTTGGGGTAGCTTTTCCGGGATAGTCGGATCCAGCTGAAAACTCTTCCACTCTACTTCAATCAATTCTTTATTCGGAAAATTATTCAATGCAGCTTCAAAATTCCGCTTCCCGATATAACAAAATGGGCACATAATATCGCTCCAGATTTCTACTTTCATATTAACTTTTTAAATGACTGGTAATAACTATTCTCCAGGCTACAAAATTATCTACATTTAGTTACCAAATGTAAGCACTTACCTCCAGGTGACTACCCGCCCCTTAAAAAAGTGTTCCCGGTTCATCATAAAAAACTGTAAATCAGAATTCCATCCGTCGAACGTCCCGTAAAATAAAACAGGTGGTTTGATGTGGGAGCTAATTATTAATCATATCACCATTTCTTAATCTGCTCATTGAAGAGCTTTAATACCTTTTTTATCAGCGTGGCTTTTTCTTTTCGCTTCTGAGCCACCTTCAGCATCCGGTCCAGCGTATTTACAGTAGTCTCCAGCATCCACAAATCCTTGTCACAAACGATCGCTTTCTCAAAATTCTCAAGCGCCTTTCTTTCATTTCCTGTCACCAGCGCTATTTCTACCAGCGTAGCATAATCCCAGTAATCTTCAGATTTAGCCAGTTTTCTTTGTACTGCATATTCTACCACACATGCCAGTGACTGGATTTTCTCAAAGTCTCCTTTTACGTACAATAAAGTCAATAAATTTGTTCCAGGGTACGCATCCCGCCAGTCTGCCTCCATGCCTTTCTGATAGGTCTCAATGGCTTTATCCAGGTACCCTTTGGCCTTTGCTATATTTTGATCAATAATCGCGGCATCATAGAGATCTTTATAAACCCTTCCTAAGATCCCATATGTTTCACTACTGGGACCATTTTGTTTTAATACCCCTTCAAGCACCCTTATGGCCTCTTCCTTTTCACCGGTTCTATTATAGGCAAAACCCAATTGTTCCTGTACCATGACTGTGTTTTTGACATGGCTGGGCATGTTTTCTATAAAAGCGATCATTCTGGGATAGGCTCCCAAAGAGCGGTAAGAAATCATGAAATCAATTAATACACCTGCTTCCTCGTTTTCCGGATCTATTTCAATTTTGTCCAGCTCCTCCAGTATCTGTGCAGTACTGTACTTTTTATTGCTTCTTATTTTTTTTAGCTTTTTCTTCATCTCCACATTATATTCCACCTGGTCGCGGAATATATCTGTTTTTTGATGCGCTACGCTGTTTTGAAATGATATACCGTCTACCAACTGGTAAATAGGGCTATCAGTATCCTTTCTCTTCTTAGCTGTTTTCAATTTCCCTGTCAGGCTCTCCATATCCTCTTTCGGCTTTGTAAGTCCTTTTTTCTTATCATAAGAATAGGGCATGCAACGAACCGAATTTACATCAAAGGGCAATGGAGACCCATTCGCATAGATATTAATCGTTGTATGCGGTTTTACGGCAT
The DNA here is from genome assembly GCF_003412465.1 of Chitinophaga silvisoli. Taxonomy (GTDB): domain Bacteria; phylum Bacteroidota; class Bacteroidia; order Chitinophagales; family Chitinophagaceae; genus Chitinophaga; species Chitinophaga silvisoli. The sequence continues at coordinate 284,404 of NZ_QTJV01000009.1, read as the reverse complement.
GCCGGATGCCCAGTTCATAAAGCACATTGGCATTGGACGTGGTAAGGTCTGCCACTGCGTAGTCACAAAGAATCAGGCGCTCATACATAGGTTTGTGAATAATGCCGTCTACCGTCTCCTCATCAGCTCTGATCGCCTGCATACCTGCCGCTTCGATGGCAGGCACAATTAAAGTGTCATATATTGCATTAAAATCAATCTCGTTTCCTTCAGCATCTTTTTTCCTGTTGAAAGGCATGATGACAAAGCACAATGGTTTCATTATAAGAAATATTACTTATACTAAAGATCCCCCTAATTCAACTGGCAGACAATACCAACTAGTTTGTATTTTTCATCCCTCACACCCCCATTTCGCCTACAAATTCCCCCAATTTACCTACACCCATCACCCGCCTTACATTGACCTTTGTACTACTAAAAAACTGAACTATGACAAATACTGCTCACAAAAGAATCGCCCTCGTAACCGGTGCCAACCAGGGCGTAGGTAAACAGGTAGCTAAAGAACTGGCAGCAAATGGCGTTACAGTATTGCTGGGCGCACGTAACTTTGAACGTGGCCAGGCCGCCGCTCAGGAAGTAGGTGGCATTGCCATCCAGCTTGATGTCACCGATGCCGCTTCTATCGCCGCTGCTGCGGAACGGATCCGTACTGAATTCGGCCGCCTGGATCTGCTCGTAAATAACGCTGCCATCTCAAGATCAGACAGAAATGATGTAACGCTTGAAAATTATGCATCTTTATATGGTACCAGCACTGTCTCTCTTGACGAAGTTCGCGCCATCTGGGAAACAAACGTATTTGGTGCCCTCGCTGTCTACCAGGCCATGCTGCCTTTGTTAAGACGCTCTGCCGATGCCCGTATTGTAAATGTTTCAAGCAGTGCCGGTTCTCTCACCTTAAATGCTGACCCCTCTTTCCCATACAGGAAGATGTTCAGCCCGGCATATGCCGGCTCTAAAAGTGCGATGAATATCATGGCCCTTGCTATGATGATCGAGCATGAGAATGATGGTATCAAGGTAAACCTGGTATCACCAGAATTCACAAAGACAGCGCTGAATAATTTCCAGGGAACTGAGACCATCGAAGATGGCTCCAGGGAGGTGGTCAGGATTGCCTTACTTGGCCCCGATGGCCCCAGTGGCACCTATACCCGCTGGGAAAATTTAAACATTCCGTGGTAAGCTCCAGCTACACTTTATGGCACATTTAGATCGCTTGCATCAAATCAAAAGTGTAAAATCACCCGGATTCAATGGATGGAGAGAATTTTTCTAACCCTCAATCCGTTCAAATTACTTTTGCTACAAGCTCTTCCCGATTTAAACACAAAAAATACCAGATTTTTGATTTGGCTACAAAGTCCCCTGATAAAGCTACACCCCCTAAACGATACCTGCCGATCTTTGTTCTATAATTAAAAACATCAACAACATGGCAGGTAAAATATGGTTTATTACAGGGGCATCCCGTGGATTCGGAAGAGTTTGGACAGAAGCAGCACTTCAGCGTGGGGATAAGGTCGCAGCTACAGCAAGAAAGCTCTCCAGCATCGCTGACTTCAAAGATAAGTATGGCGAAAATGTGTTAACGTTGGAACTGGATGTTACAAATCCGGAGCAGGTGAAAAAAGCTGTTTCCCAGGCCCATTCCCATTTCGGCAGACTTGATATCGTACTCAATAATGCAGGATATTCCCTGGTAGGTACCATCGAAGAAGCAAGTGCGGAAGATATGCAGGCACTTTACGACACGAACGTATTCGGCCCCCTGGCCGTCATTAAGGCTGCTTTGCCTTTGCTGAGAGCACAGGGTGGAGGGCACATACTAGGCACCTCCAGCGGACTCGGTCATTTGGCAATGCCCGTAATCGGTAATTACTGTTCATCCAAATGGGCATTTGAAGCACTGCACGAAAGTCTTTCAAAAGAAGTAAGCCAGTTCGGAATCAAAGTGACAATTTTAGAGCCCGGCGCTTATGCTACGGAATTCGGTAGCCAGGACTCCTTAAAATTTGCTGCGGGACTAGACATCTATGATGATTTTAAACAGCAGTTTTTCGGCCAGTTAAGGGGCATGGAAAGAGGTAATCCGGATGCTACACCAGCCGCCCTCTTCAAAATCGTGGATGCAGAAAATCCGCCGCTGCGCTTTAACCTGGGTAGTCACAATCTGCCGGATGTACGCGCAGCCTATGCAGAACGCATCGCCACCTGGGAAGCCTGGAATGACATCTCTGTGGCCGCACAGGGAGAATCAAAATAAGATAATATGAGAATGATAACCGACCTTTGTGCCGGTTATCATTCTTTAATGCAAAAGAATATGAAAAAAGAAGGACCTTCATTCCATCACCCGGACTCGCTGACTGAAATGCACCGCATGGCAGGCTTACCTGCCCCGAAGCATCCCCTGGTAAGTCTGTTCAATGGGCGCAATAGCCTGATGGAACACGCACCATTAGGCACCCATGTACTGAAATATTATAAGATCTCTTATAAACCCAAACTGAGCGGAAAAATACGTTACGGCCAGAGCTACTATGATTTTGATGAAGGAGGGCTGCTGTTCGCCGCCCCGGGTCAGATCATCGGTGGCAATGACGAACACGCTGCCACCTGTTCCGATTACGTATTACTGATCCACCCCGATTTCCTGTTAAACTACCCCATTGCCAAAAAGATCAGGCAATATGGCTTCTTTTCTTATTCTACTAACGAGGCATTACACCTTTCAGAAGAAGAAAAGCAGACCATCCATAGCATCTTTACCATGATCGACACTGAGCTCAATAGCAGGATAGACGATTTTAGCCAGGATGTAATCATCTCCCACATCGAGTTATTACTGAACTACGCAAATCGTTTTTATAAGCGTCAGTTCATCACCCGCAAGGTCGTGCACAACGATTTATTACAACGTGTAGAAGAATTGTTGAATAACTACTTTGAGAATGATACACCGGGATTACCTACCGTTCAATACCTTGCGGAGCAATTAAATCTTTCTACAGGTTATCTGAGTGATATGCTGCGTTCCCTCATCGGCCAGAATGCACAACAACTGATCCAGGAGAAACTGTTTGAAAAAGCGAAGGAACTATTATCCACCACGAACCTGTCTGCATCTGAAATCGCTTACCAGCTGGGTTTCGAGCACTCCCAATCTTTCAGCAAGTTTTTCAAGGTAAAAGCAAAGATTTCTCCATTGCAGTTCAGGCAGTCATTTAACTAGCTGTCATTTCAAGAATAGGAGAATAATATTTCTTGCCTGTTAGTAAGACAATGAAAACCGCCATGACGCTTATTTTCAATTTCACTTTCTCTTCAATTTGGTTAAAAAGGTAGTGATGAAATGATAAGTAAGTAATGCCCGGGTAATGAATCAGGTAAGCGAGCCCCCCAGGTTTTTGGTCATCATTACCCTTGCCCGGCTCAGGGCCTCCCTGCTGGTAAAGAGGTACCTGGCAATATTCGTCAGGGAGATCTTCTGTATGATCAGTGGACGGTTGCGCATCAGGAAGCGATACCGCTCCAGTGGACTTTTGAGTGAAAGTATGTATTGATGTTCCGCCTGTTCTTCCATGATATCCTGGTATACCTGGATATTTACATGCAGTATACTGCAATGCAGGTCATACAAAGGTCGAACGTTGTTAATATTAAATCTCAGGATCACAGCATCCTCCAGGGCCGTAATGTTCAGGTAAGAAGGCTTATTATTATTAAAACTCTGACAATTGGTGAGAAAATCATCCGTAAAGCCGAATTTCAGGATCTTCTCACTACCATCATCACCGGTAAAGCTATATTTAAAATGCCCGCATAAGATGAACGCCGCATTACGTGCTACTTTTCCCACCCGCAGAAAATGCTCCCCTTTTTTGATATGCCGCACAGTCGCCAGTTGATCGAGCAATTGCCACTCTTCGACCGAGACCTGCGGGTATTTCTTGATTAGCCTTTGGTAGTAGGATGGTAATGGCATAAATTTAAATATTGTTGCAAGGCAAAGTTAAAGTCATACGGCTTTTCCATCATGGGCGCATGCCCACATGCATCAATCACCACCAGCTGGGTATCCGGAATCAGGTGTTCAAATTCCTTAGCTACCTGCATAGGGGTGATCCTGTCTTCACGCCCCCAAATTAATAAAGTTGGCGCAGTTATTTGTGGTAAAAGATCAGCTACATAATGCCGCTGCGCAGATTTGGCTACCCGGAGAACCCCCAGGCACTTTTGAGGATCTGTAGTAATACTTAACACCTGTGCAACCAATGCTGCCGTAGCTACAGCGGGATCGTAAAAGGTGTATTCAACCCGCGCCTGAATATAAGCTGCCGTACTTCTTTTTGGAAAACTGCCCATATTCGTGTTTTCATACAAACCTGAACTCCCCGTTAAGATCAGCCTTTGAACATTATGCGTATGCCGGGCAGCATATAAGACCGCGATATGACCTCCCAGTGAATTACCAACCAGGATGATGTCCCTCAGCCTGTTTGCCTCCATGTAATGCTCAACATATTCCAGTAAGAAGAGGAGGGGCTCATCCTTTGGCGTGTCATAGATAGGCAGTGATGGAACATGCATATCGTAGGATTGCCCGAATTGTTCAACAACATCATCCCAGTTGCTCAATTGACCAAACAAGCCATGAAGTAAAACCATACTTTGTTTCATATCTACAATTTGAAACAAAAGTAAATACAGGGATTTTTTACTGCCGTGACCAGGGTCACAAATTATTGTCCAGTGTCACAAACTATTGTCCACCCCTCCGTGCAAGCAGTGCGGTAGGTGTAAGCCCAAAATGTGCCTTGAACGCATAGGAAAAGTGAGACAGGGTTTCAAACCCCAAATCAAGATAAATCTCCGACGGCTTTTTATGTTTTTTCTCAATAAGAAAATAAGCTTCCTGTAATCGTTTCAATACCAGCCAGCGACCGGGCGATTCATTGAATGCCTGCTTGAAATCTCTTTTAAAAGCAGATAAACTACGCCCCGTAAGAAAAGCAAAACGCTCAATACTGATATTGAATTGATAGTTCCTGCTCATGAATGCTTCAATGTTTATCTTACCAGGCATTCCGTAATCAAAGAATAATCCTGCTAATTCGGGCTGACTTTTCAGCAGGATCAGTAATAGTTCTTCGCGTTTCACCTCGCCAAAAGGTGCCAGCAAATTTCCATGCTTATAATAGGGTTGTAGAGAATCAATATAATAGGGTAGGAGGGGATGTTGCTTAAGCTGTATAAAGGTATTTACAGGCTTAAACTTAGCCGCCCTGAGCTTATGTTTTTCCTGGAACGACTGCAGGAATTTCTCGTCAAAGGCAATGATCACTTTTTCCAGTTCATCATTTTCCCTTACATTATGAATTCGCCCCAGGCGGTTTTTGCGCGCTATACAGCTATCCCCGGCCTGTAGTGCACGATGTTCATTGCCGTCAAACAGGTTCATTGTTCCCTTGATGGTATACACAAAGAAATGTTCTGCAATGAAATGTTCAGGTGAAATGTCCTTAGCTTTTTTCATGTAATAAGGCTCTTGTTTCAGCCACAACCCGGTCTTGGAATATTGGATCCATCACTTCATCAGACCCTCGCATGGGTACCCCTTTTTCATTATAATAAAGCCCTGATTTGCCGGATAGATCGGTCAGTACTTTGCAGATTACTTTTGCCGACCTGGCAGGCGTACTGCTATACCTTGAAAAAGGAGGAATGATCGCCATCAAATGGCCAAAAAGGAAATGAACGAAAGCATTCACATCCGCCGCACCCAATCCTGTTCCTCTTGTTATACCCGGCTCTATGGCATTGAAGTGTAATCTTGGATTTTCCCTTGCAAAAGCCAGGGCTGCTGCTAAGATACACTGTTTGGAAGTGGCATATGCATCAATACCCGGCATTTTAGTCCCGCCTTCTTTCCATTTCCCGGCTGCACTCGCAGCAGCAGAGATATAACGACCTCCTTTCATCCCCATCATTTTTACAGGCTTACGCGCAGGATCTTCAATAGCCGAAGCAATAAAAACAACATTACACCCATCAGGAAGATGTGGCACCAATGCTTCTGTCAGTGCAAATGGCCCGAGGTGGTTAGTAGCATATGTCAGGTCCCAGCCCTGCGCATTCTTTGCCGCTTTAGAAGACATCATTCCGGCATTATTCAACAATCCTGCGATAGGAACTTGCAGACCAATAATTTCCCTGGCCGCACTTTTTACACTCGTCAGATCCGAAAGATCACACACCACCGGTATAGCATTCCCTGTTTGCTTCTGCACACTCTCAAGCTTTTCCCTGTTCCTGCCCACGAGTATCAGCGTACCGTGTTTTGCAAGTTCCAATGCAGTAGCTAATCCAATTCCGGAGGTAGGCCCTGTAATAATGTATGCCTTGTGTTTTTCCATTGCTAAAAATTTTACAGTACAAAATTGCCTGTAAAATTTTCAACTCGCTTTCCTGAAAAGTCCAGATTTACTGTTGTAAAAGGTCCATCTCAATTTGTCGTTTATGAAATTCATTTGAAAATCATCTCAGGGGAACTCACTACCTCAAATGCAGCCGATACATCCGAATATAAAAATCCATGCTCCTGCAATTTGTACATTTGCTGTATAAACAGATCAAAGAATCCATCTGAATTAATGACATAGATTTTCTTATTATGAATGCTCAGGCTATTCCAGGCCATTACCTCTATCATCTCGTCAAAAGTGCCAATGCCACCGGGCAGAATGATCACCGCTTCCGATAAACTGTACATCAACTTCTTCCTTGCGTGCATGTCTTCCACAATATGGAACTGGGTTAACTTATCATGCCTGAATTCTCTTTGAATTAAAAGATCCGGCATCACTCCAATGGCTTCTCCCTCATTATCCAGTACTTCATTTGCTACTATGCCCATCAGTCCTGTATTACCACCCCCATAAATGAGGGTAACCCTGTGCAGGGCCAACAACTTCCCAAGTGTAGATGCATGTTGTGCGAAAAGAGGATGCAAGCCGGGTTTAGAACCGCAAAATACAGCGGCAGATTTGAATGTTGAAATCATCCGCAAATGTAAAAATTTCTTTCACCAATATGGTAAAATGCGCTTTCAATCATCTTTTTCAACTCCTCATTCCCTCTTTCCATCAAGCGCTTAATTGCATATCCTTATAATAAAGCCGGGTTGGCCCCATTCCCTATTTCCCAACTCCCGGAATGTTCCATCTATTTAAATTTTTCAGGCCTTATCATATCCGCCTTATTAATTGTATACCGCAGCTCCGGATACCTGAATCCCAAACTCCTGTTCTCTTCACCCCGCAACCTGTAAAACTCCTTCTCCTGCACATCAGTAGCCAATGTCAATACCTCTCCATCCGCAAACCGGGCCACATCCCCCTCAAATTGTATATACGTCTTTGAAACCCGGAATGTAATCCCCAGCCACCTGTTATTGGAATTAGCTGCTCCGTCCAATACAATTTTATGCAGGAACCTTGTATTGTTCTCTACCGAAAACAATACGACAGAATTATGCGTCATGGCATACGCTGACTCCTCCCCACTTACCTTATCCTGCACAATTAATTGCCGCACATGTTCGGCTGGCCTTTCATAACAGGAAAAGACACCTATATATGAATGAGGATCCAAATCCAAAGCCTGGTCAGAATGAAACCCCATCTTAGTATAAGTACGGTCATACACCTCTGTCAGCGCATTATTAAAATGCTGTACAGGTATCCCCTCCAATGTGGCATTAATACAATCAACCAGCCTGCAATGCAGATCAGAAAAAGTATTGGCCGCCTTATTATACTTTGTAGTTGTTCGTACAATCGGTACCCCCTGTTCATCTTCCTTTACCAGGTGATTCCCCATTCTCCCTTTCGCCACTGCATCAAAATTGACCGATTCCAACAACTCATTAAATAAATTCTCCTTTATATCCAGTGTGATTTTCGAAAACATTGCTTAATAAATAGGTTTTTCATAATCTCCCGCATTCATACTAAAATGTACTTTCCCATATTGAATACTTTTCTCTGAAATATTCTCCTCATAATACGAACCTTTCAGATCATACTGCCCATCCTCCGTCATCAATTCCAACTTAATGAGTTCTCCATTCTCCTTAATATACACCTGCTTATCCATATACTGCGCCTCCATGTTTGAACACCGCACCACATAACCCAGCCTGGTCGGAATAACGTCCGCACCCAGCACAGAAGGCCTGATCTCATGTGTATATAATCGATTAGTAGAAAGTGGGATCATAAACACTGAATTAGGGTATAATGTTACACTGAATTCCTTATCCAAAGATGCATCTTCCACCGTATTCTTTAACTTAAAATGCAACTTTGTGAAAGCGCTGACTTTCTTATGGCACCTGTCATACCTGTCAGTGTCAGGCACCTTAAACTGATCCAGATCAGTACCGTCATAAAATGTACAAAAGACGATCAATCCCTCTTTAGGCATATCCTTCGTTTTGTCAGAATGCGCCTTAATCCTTGACTTCACTTCCTTTTCCCCTGTTATTTTATTTTCGTAGATCTGTGCCAATACATGATTCAATTCCGTCTTCTCTTCAAATACATATTTGACGGCTTCATTCAGTGCATTTATAATTTTATGGTCAGTCGTCCTGAAATTATCAGTAGGCCCGGTTAAATTACTGGAGCACCTCAATAGGCGATAATGCAGCACCTCCTTTTCATCCCTTGTAATGTTGGTTAGGTAGATGCCTTTCCTCAATGCTTTTGATGGCTTATTGGATTCTGTCAGTTCCTGGAATGCATGTTCTGATTTAATTCTGTTAAAGTAATCATCCTCCGGAAAGAACTTCCTGAAAAACACACCAGCCTTACTGATCACAATCGGTACTTCGCCCAGGGTAATAAGGGTACCATGTCCCTCATAATTATCGGAGAGCTCTTTTATAACTAAAAAAGAGGTATCATGGATGCCTGAAACATCCCCACAAACATAAATTCTCTTGCCTTCAGGCACTTCGGCAAGACTATAAACTACTTCCCCACAAAAATGATCTGTTAAATAGCGGGTTTCTGCATTCATTTCTTTCTGTAATACAACGAGCACATTTCTGCTGGTGGTAATCTGGTTTTCGAACATAGGTATCAGGGTTTTTGACAACAAACAATGAAGATATATTCTTTTATTGATATTTGTTTCTCCTGCTTAATAAAAACATCGTTGAAATGATCCCAATGCGCTCAATTCTTTCTACCAGGCTAAACGGTGTTTTTAACCACAACACCGAAGATTTCCTGCTGTTGATCAGGGTTCCTTAAGGCCTCCAGGTCGCTAAACCTGGAGGCGTATAATAATTGATATCACGGTGCCTCAAAACTAAACTGCTGTGCATCTGCTCCATTCCATGTCCATGACCTGATATCCGCTCCCGGTGTCGGATCGCTATTCGCCAGGTCCATCACGTTATTACTTCCTTTCGCCCAGATCCTGTAATACCCATTACCCAATGCCTCTATTTTCCACAACTGGCAATCATTTGACAACTGGTCCCATACCATAATATTGGTACCCCTGTCCAGACCACAGGAATTCAGATCCAGTGATTTATGATTAGGCAATGCGGAAATGATCTTATAGAAACCATTGTTCTGGTAGGTGAGCGTCCATTTTTGTCCGTCACAAGCGGTCCTTGTCCAGGTCTTTACATCCGCATTGTCGGCGGAGCACCCCGGTATATCGAGATATAAACCTGCTCCTGTGGTGGTATTGACCTTACACCTGATCGCATAAGTACCATCTGCAACAGGATTGGGTGCATAGCAAATACCATCGTATTTTATCACTCCTGAAGTCGTGATACGTACAGGCTGAATATTACCGGAACCATCAAAAAACATCCTGTCAATCGCCACTTGTCTTTCATCTACATTCGTACTTGTTCTGCGGTGATATACAAAATAGTACTCATCACTACATCCCGCTTTCCGGATCACAGCATTATGTCCCGGGCCTTTTATATTCCCGGTCGGAGATGTAATTCGCCCTTTGGTCGTCCAGGGGCCGATAGGCGTACCGGATGTAGCGTATTCCACATGGTAGTCGTCATTCCTGTAGTCATTGATAGAATACATCAGGTAGTAAACACCATTCCGCTTCAGCATGTAGGGAGCCTCGAAATAGTTGGATGGCTTGTCATGGGTACGGGTGCCGGTCAGCGAGATCATATCTGCATTCAATGGCTGCACGTTAAAGGTCGTATTACCCCAGTACAGGTAAGCCTGCCCATCCGTATCAATGAAGGCCATCGGATCAATAGGGTCCGTGCCATCGCCGGTAGCCAGCGCACTGCCTCTGTCAGTAAAAGGGCCGGTAGGACTCGTACTCACGGCAACCCCTATCTGCTTGGCAGCCGTAAAGTACATGTAAAAGTTACCATTACGGGCTACAACACAGGGGGCCCAGCCACCGGTATGCGCCCAGCTTACATTATTCAGGTCCAATACCACACCCTCATCATTCCAGCTGAGTAAATCAGCAGAGGAGTAGGCATGAAACTGGCTGTTGTTCGGGCCGGTAGCAGTCGTGTAAATGTAATATTTGCCATTCGCATACAGGATGTCCGGATCGGCAGTAGGAACCGGTAAAATAGGATTGCCGCTCATCAGATCAAGGGCGGCCGAAGCAACTAAACTTGCACTTGTGGAGGATGCGGCCAGCGCTGCGGGCCGACTGAGTTTGTTATCGTCCTTACAGGCACCGATACAAACGCTGAGTACAATTGCATACAATAGCAATTTTGTGGAATTTCCCATGGGTTTTCAATTTATAGGGTTCAAAAAAAAATAAAAGCGCCAGGTTCTAAGCGCTGTAAAAAGCAGCAATAGTAGGGGTAGGATTAACAATAAATTTAATTAAATTCTTTAATTAATCAGCTGTTTTTTAAACTGGTTGGGACTGATGCCCGTTTCTTTTTTGAATAACCTGGAAAAGTATGGTACGTTCTCAAATCCAAGCTCATATGCAATCTCCGATATATTTTGCTGATGGGTCTTCAGCCTGTTCTTGGCCTCATTGATCAGGTAAATATGAATATTCTCCATCGCCGTCTTCCCCGTTTCCTGTTTCAGCAGGTCACTCAGGTACCTGGGAGATATATTCAGCTGTGCAGCCAGCGTACTTACAGTCGGCAACCCCTGACCTTCTTTGAAATATTTAGTCATCACTTCCTGGAACGCAGATACTGTTTTGCCGGAAAGCTTTGCCCGGTTAATAAATTGTCGCTTGTAAAAACGCTGTGAATATTTCAGCATTGAATCAATATGTGTCAAAATGATATCTCTGCTATATTCATCCGTATTGTTCAGGTATTCTCCTTCTATTTTATAATAGAGATCCCACATGATCTGTTCCTCCCTGGGCGAGAGGTGCAGGGCTTCATTTATTTCATAATCAAAATAGCCATAGCTATTGATTTCGTTATGCAGTTTATGCCCATGGAGGTAGTCCTCATGAATAAACAGGAGAAACGAGTCTTCCTCAAATTGCAGGTTGTTAAATTCAACCACCTGTCTTGGTTTGTAAAAAGACATGCTACCTGTATCATGGTCATACCTGGTACGTCCATACAGGATCACGCCCGATTTCAGTTTTTTCAGGGCGATCATATAGAAGTCGGACGTAAATTCCCTGTCACCCAGGTTACATGAATTCACACATCGTATAGCGCTAAAAAGCGGGTTCTCCGGCAAGTCGATGCCGTTAAAACGATGCATATCTGCGAGGCTGCTGAAGTGCTGCATAAAATAGAAGTTAGAAAAAGTTGTATCAAAAGTAAATTTCCTGATTTAATTCGGACCCCTGGTGAAGGAAATTCGTTTTATCGAATGCCAAATTTCATCAAATTACTTTTGATACAACCTCAAGTCAAAGATAGGCTTATTTACCATGAGCGGCGGCAGCAATTTCCTGCCATGCATCCCACTCCGCAAAACGGCCCTCATACACCTGTCTCGTCCAGGGATGCCCCTGCTTGCCCAACAAAAGACGTAATGGAGGATTTTCACTGTCGATCAGTTGTAAAATCGCAGGAACTGTCGCTTCCGGAATACCAATCTTATCTTCTGATGCTGCTGCCTGTAGCCAGGCTCTTGCACCGTCATATTCAGGCATAGGTGTGGTCACTGCAGCAGAAGCACTGCCCCAGTCTGTAGCGAACTGGTTAGGTTCCACCAGGGTAACGTTGATGCCAAATGCCTTTACTTCCTGTGCCAGGGATTCGCTGAGACCTTCTACGGCAAACTTTGAAGCATTATATAACCCTAAAATCGGTACGGTGACCAGGCCTAGTACACTGGAAAGCTGGATGATGTGGCCATGTCCCTGTGCACGCATTACCGGCAGTACGGCCTGTGTGAGCCAGAGTAGCCCAAAGAAGTTCGTCTCCATTTGCTCCCGCGCCTGTTGCTCGGTAGTTTCTTCAATACTGCCAAACAAACCATAGCCTGCATTATTAATCAGCACATCAATACTGCCAAAATGTTGCTTTGCCTGGGCGATGGCCGCAAAATCTGCTGCACGGTCATTGACATCCAGTTGTAAAGGAAGGATGTTGGTGCCGTATTTATTTACAAGATCATCCAGTGATCGCAGATCTCGCGCTGTTGCAACTACTTTATGCCCTTTCTCTAAAAATGCTGCTGCCCATAATTTACCAAAACCACGGGAAGCCCCGGTAATGAATATTGTCTTTGCCATTTGTTTTGTTATTTGATAACACAAAACTAGGGCAGTGGCGGAAGACGATTTTATACGGATGTAGGAAGTTTTTATACATTTTTACATATTGGCAGGAATGGCTACCTTAGGATGAGAAATGTTCAAATGCATGAAATCCCTGCCTCAATTTTACTTCCTTCCTTTATTGTTTATCTTCTACAGTGCAGGCGCACAAACCCTGCCCGATAGCATCGTAATTACCAGTTATTGCCATTTGAACACAGGCTGGACCAGAGAGACCACTGATGATTCCGTCCGTGTTGACATGCGGTTTTTATTAGTAAAGGAAGGCAACAAATATGTAGAAAGACATCCCATTAATTTCCCTGCAAAAATACTCCTGCCGCTTTTTGCCGATCCGCCTGAAAAATATGTAAAATATAAAGGACACCGGATTGATACAAACAGCCTTAGACATAATGAAGAAAAAATAAAACCTTTGGAAGAAAAAAGGGTCATTCCATTGTCATGGGTCAAAAAACTGATGAATAGCATCCACCATTCCGAAGATAACATTGTCAGCCTTCAACGTTTTGGTATTGATACGCCCTGGATTAAAGCAAATCCTGAGCAAGTCCTTCAGCTCACAAAGTTCACAGCAGAGTATCATTGGAATGAAGTACAGCGATCATTTATTTTTTCGGAACTTACCAGCATCAGGAATTACCAAAAGGAACTGGAAGACTATCTGGTGGAGGGAACGAATTATGACATGCATCATTCCTCCCGCATTCAATATATTATCACCTGTTATTTCAATGGTAAAATTGTCAACCAGCTAAGTTCTAAGAAAGTAGTATGGGGCACTTATTCTCCCTGGACTGATGAGAATGGACGGCAGTTTTTTGACTATGGCCTCGATCGTAACATTGTGAAACTTCTCAAACGGGATGATAAAATATTCCCACCTGTCACCGGGAAAAATCTCCTGACCCGGATGGCCAACAGTATTATAGAAACTAACAGCAGGACATTGAATCAACAGGAAAGATACAGTTATGATAAGGAGATGGATGAATTAAAACCCACTTTTCAGATTAATTCTGTTGATAGAATCATTGGCTATGGGGCATATTGGGGAAATGGTAATAAAATGCAGGTAATGCTTCATAATAACCTGATGTTGCCGAATGTTAGTATTGAATTAATCCTTTCTAAAACAGGAGCAACCCTCTACAGCAGGGACTCCGTTTTAGCAGCATATAAAAACGTAGTCGGAAGGGTACAATCAAATAGTTTTATAAAGCACTATCTTGTTACACACCCGAATGACCAGTTAAACATTCTCTTCTTTGATAGCAAACCTATAAATGAATACAATATAAACGCTATCAATTCATCCCCCGAAAAATGGGCTCAGTATGACGATGATGTGAAAAAAGATGAAGCCGCTCCATATTATGACCCACTGTATTCTAAACGAAATTTTGAATACCATCACTGCGGATGCAATTATCGCTTCCCCCGGGATTTTATTGAACAGGGAATCATCTTCATCCTCGAAACGCATGATGGCGGGGAGTCCAGGTGGGTATTACTGCCGGATCATACAATACTGTGTTATTATGCTACAGTAGAAAAGCTAATGGGACAGCCACTCCGGACAGATAATCGTTACCCCTGCCTGAGATTTAATGAAAAGGGTGAAATATTGCCCCAAAAACACTATCCCCTATAACCTCGCTCCATTCAGGGTTGTGTACAACAATAGGTATATGACCCATACCAATAATTCCTTTCTGCCCAAAAATGAAAAATTATAACAACATTTTGTAAATTCCCATGATATCTTAGATATAATTACCTTTAGTCTAACCCATGTGAGATACCTGTTAGCTGCAGCATTCACTTAGTAGACAAAAAGAAAGATCTGGCAGACGCAAACATTGTCGCAATTAATAAATAAAACTACCTCATCATGTTATTCAATTACACCCCTGACAGGGGAAATAACACCCTGACCATCCAACGTGAGTTCCTGGCCGACCACGCACGCCTCTGGGATCACTACACCCGAAGCGAATTATTGGAACAGTGGTTTGCGCCACCTCCCATGAGCACCCGGACTAAATCCATGGACTTCCGTGAAGGCGGACACTGGCATTACGCCATGGTAGAACCCAACGGCACCGAATACTGGGGCATGACCCAATACAAAACCATCCATCCCATCCAGGAACTCCAATACGCCGATGCCTTTTGTGATGAAGAAGGAAACATTAATACAGACATCCCCGGTGCCGACTGGACCATCACCTTCACCGATCAGGGTGACAGGACCCTTGTGCAGAGTGTACTTACTTTCAAATCCCTGGCTGACCTGGAACAAATCCTCGAAATGGGTATGGAAGATGGCATGAAAGCCACTTACGAAACACTGGATCAACTGCTCGCCTAATCAGCCTGTTTGAATTTTGTAAGTATTTGTTTCCCCCACGCAATCATCCACCCACCCCCACAGGCTAATTTTGCTTTATCAAATTATAACACGATGGATAATCAAAAATACCTGGGTATGTGGATGACTGCTGATAAGTACATCAGGCAAGAACTCCTGCCAAATGGCAGATATGATGAAGCACGCGGTAACAGGCAAAGCGCCTACACCGGTCGCTATGAAATCAAAGGTGATCATATCGACTACTGGGATGATACCGGCTTTACAGCAGATGGTAAATTCGTAGATGAAGATACCTTACATCACGGAGGATACATTTTCTACAGGGAAAAATAAAGTTTGCGGACCTAAGCTCCGCAAACTTTTAACAAGGTTGCTGACAACTGCTGGTATGGTTGCAGAATATTCAGCCTGGCCGCTACAAAATCATCAGGTCTTATCAATAAGGCATCCGTAGGCGTAGTCTGGGTCAATGACATCCATTCCTCATTCGCCGGCAGTCTTACCAGCCGTACCCCAGGTGCCATTTTACACGCAGAGTCCCAATATTCAAAATGCCCGTTCGCCACCAGTACAAACTGACCCTTTATCCAGTCCAGCGTTGATTGTGTACGTGCTTCATCCAGCCACATATGGGGAATACAGGTGCCAGGCTCCCCTTTAAAGAAGTTAAATGCAGCATCGGATGGTCTCACAACCGCTGTAGACTGGTACCCGTAATCCGGCAACCCCAGTAGTTTCTCCCCATATTGCAACAGCTTCGATTCATCAATCAGCCCATTCCTGCCCGCCATTTCTCCTGATAAATTCGCATAGAAGGCTCCTACCGGCTGTCGCTCTGTTTGATAAGTATCCAATAGCGCATCTCCCGCCTGATGCCTGAGAACAGCCGCCAGTTTCCAGGCCAGGTTATGTACATCCTGGACCCCTGCACTGGCCCCTTTGCCCGCATAAGGCGTCATGGTATGCGCAGCGTCGCCGGCAATAAAAATCCTGTTCACCCTTAATTGCGCTGCAATCCGCACCGTCA
Source organism: Chitinophaga silvisoli (assembly GCF_003412465.1). Classification (GTDB taxonomy): domain Bacteria; phylum Bacteroidota; class Bacteroidia; order Chitinophagales; family Chitinophagaceae; genus Chitinophaga; species Chitinophaga silvisoli. The sequence continues at coordinate 268,190 of NZ_QTJV01000009.1, read as the reverse complement.
ATTGCCAGGGCAGGGTACTCAGCACAGTTACTTTTAAATCAGGTATCCCAATCACTTTCCGAAGGATCTCTTCTATCGCCTGCTCCTTAGGGCGATGTAAGTGGAAGGTCCATCGGTCAGTATTGTTAATAGCCAGTAAAAAGCCGGTGATTTCAGGCGTATCTACCAGGAACTGACTAAACTCCCGTCCTTTGACCAAAGCGCCCAGATCAGCCTCAAAATAGATATTAAGGAGATCCATCCAGGCACCATGCCCGGTGCATGGAATGTCCAGTTGTTTTCTTACAAAACTATTCGCACCATCTGCCGCAATCATATATTGTGCATGTATCGCATATACTTCCTCCGTTTCCCTGTTTTTTACCAGCACTTCCACCCGGTCCGTATCCTGCTGAAATGCCTGCAGCTCATGATTGAATCGTAGATCCAGCCCATGCTGCACTGCCCTGGCATAAATAATTGCTTCACTGATATCCTGGGTACACCTGCACACACTTTCCGGTGATTTCTCTGCCAATGCTTTCATCGCAGCAAAGGTCTTTGGAAAATTCGCCTTCCCGATCACATCAGATTGAGTAGTCGCCAGTGTCTCCACCAGGTTCGTACCTCTCAGTATTCCCCAGGCAGGTGCCAGTGCTTTACCACCCTCCCGCAGGGCTTCGCTCAGTCCCAGTCCCCTGTACAATTCCATAGTCCTGGTGTCAATTGTCCTTGCACGGGGATGTATAGAAGTGCCCCTGTGCTTTTCTATCAGAATGAAACTGACTCCCTGTTGCCCTAAATACAATGCGGCTGTCAGGCCCGTAATACCACCACCTACAATGATGACCTGTGTGCTATCTTGTTTCATTTATCTATTTTTATGCAAATTTCAGGAAGAAGACCACCATGTATTGTGCACAAAACGGATTAAAATGTACCATGAACTGCTGCAACAGCTAAAAACGTTTGAATACAAAAAGATAGAAGGGCAAATTGGGGCCAGGAGCGGGGTATTACAAATTTATAAAGGCACTGATTTTATCATTTCAGATGCCGCGATGACTACTGTAGCAGCTACTCCTTCATGGAAGCATTACAATAGTCCGGGATGGGCCGAGTTTACATTCGTTGTCAAAGGGAATATTTTACAAACGCAAGTCGGTTTGTTCGAAAAAAGAGTGCTCGCACAGGGCAGCCATAGCTTCCTCTTTAATCCGGATACACTTGAGGAAAATCAACTGATGGGGAAGGGGGAGTATCGCATTATCAGTATTCTCATGCCTATTGACAAGGCGCTCTTCTTGTTCCATGAATACCTGCCTGAGTTTTCCCATGTGGCTACTCAACTGGCGGCAGGCAAAGCCCTCTTCCACCAATCGCCCGATCATCGTTTCGCTGACAGGATCGCGCATATCCTCAATCATCTCTGGGAATCACCTAAACAAGCCCGGTTACAAAAGCTCTATTTTGAAAGTGTAGTCAATGAATTATTTTGCCTGCAATGGGAGTCAATGCTGCATACCCCCAAAGACCACAGTGGTCTGAAACTGAGAAATTCCGATATAGAGAAACTGCATTATGCAGCCGGCATCTTAGCCCGATCGTATCAGGAGCCACCTTCCCTGGAGCAGCTGGCAAATGAAGCACAGCTAAACGAATATAAATTGAAAGCCGGTTTTAAACAGCTCTATGGAACCTCTGTATTGAACTATGCATTGAACCTAAGATTGGAACAGGCACAAAAACTGATCAAAGAAACAGAGAAAACCATCTCTGAAATTGCCTATGAATTAGGGTATACACATTCCCAGCATTTTCAACGCGCATTTAAAAAGAAATTCGGTATTACGCCAAATTCCCTGAGAAAATAGTAAAAGCCGCCTCCCGGAAAAGAGACGGCTCTCTATAAATTACCATGGACTAATCCCCGTCTCCGGTGCATTATCGTCACTGAAGAACTGCCCGGTCGCCCCATCCGGACCCATCATCGCAGCCTTCACCACTCTTGCCGCCGCATCCTGCACAGTACCCGGTCCACTATGATTATTAAAATCCGTAGCCGTATAACAAGGATCCACCGCATTCACCTTGAACGCCGTATCCCGCAGCTCATAAGCCAGCACAATTGTATACGCATTCAACGCCGCCTTAGATGCCACATAGGTCACCGGCTTCACCTTATAATGCACATAATTCGGATCACTCTGGCAGGTCAGCGACCCCAGCCCCGAAGTCACGTTCACAATACGCGGCTCGGCTGACTGCTTTAATAAATCTATAAATGCCTGTGTCACCTCCACCACGCCAAAGAAATTGGTCTCAAACACTTCCCTGTATACTCCAATCTCGGTCTCCGTACTACTCTTCGGCATCCCTCCGCTAATCCCTGCATTATTAATCAACACATCCAATGCCTTTACCTTAGTTCTTGCTGCCTGTATAGAGGCTAAATTATCCACATCGATCAGCAATGGCTCTACCCGGTCCAGGCCCCAGGCCTGCAGCTGTTTCACCGCCTGCTGACCTTTCTCCATATCCCTGCAGCCAAGGTATACATAATACCCCTGCTCCAATAATTGCTTTGCCGTTTCAAAACCTATACTCTTATTTGCTCCTGTTATCAATACTATTTTCATAATTAATAATTTAACAGGCACAAAATTACAGTCCGCCACCCCCGCGGCAGGAACACATCCAACGGTTTTCATGGTACATTTTCCGGTTTATGATCAGACCCTGCTAAAAACCTTCTTAAATCTTCCCGGAAAATTTACACATCTGACCATTTTAGCTAAATAATATAACTTAAATGAAAATAACTGAACACCGTTAATATCCAGTTCATTTGGCAACATTAAGTAATGCAAAAATTTCATCGCCATGCGAAAGGTATCAGAAAAAGAAGCACTAAACCTGATATGCATATATCTTCTCTCCCAAACAGAACGGAGGGTAACAGTTAGCTGCAATTTAGTAATCCGTGTTGCACATCGCATGACCACATTATCGGCTGGAGTCGCCGCTGCCGGACCATCCAGCAGGCGCATTGATAATTCCTGCGATAGCCGCTCTACACGCCGTAATTGCTCCGGCACACTCCCAATGCCTTTTTGTGACAACAGCGCCATATCCACCAGGGATCTTAAATTCGGGAAATAATCACTGGCACCATGATTTAACAACATCAGCCTGTAATATTGCTCCTGCGAAAACGGAGCGGAATGATGCAGATAATCCTGCCCAAGCAACTCCCTAAACCCAATAGATTGATCCATCAGGAAATTTCCCGGTCGATGATGAAACTCAAATCCAAATAATTTCCCCATGGGACTTCGCTTGTAAAAGCAAATGTCCTTTTTGTTGGCTACATAATGCTCAGGAAAGCGTCGTAAATATTCAATCTGACTACATTCATATCCCTCCGCAGTCATCACTTTTGCCAGCTCTGGCAACTGCCTGGAATCAATCATCATATCCATATCCGTGAATTCACGCATACCGATATCCCCACCATACACCAGCTTTGTAAAATCCAGGCCTTTGTACATTCTAACCACAATTCCCTGCTGCCCTAAGACCTGCTGAATCCTTGCAGATTCTACCTGCCTTTCAAAAGCAAAAACAGATAATGCCCGACAATAATTGCGAAACCTGCCAAGGACGGGTGCAGGAATTTTACAATTATCCAGGACCTTATATAGGATAGGTCGTACCCGGTGAAAAGCAGCATACTTATACACCTCGTCCCAATCCATCTCATGTGCCTGCACAAACTGCTCCAGCTCCTCAGCCGAAGCCGTCTTTATAAATATCCTGCAGCATAAAACCACGCAGGCTATTTCCGGGGAATTGGCCTTACTGATTGCTTCAATCTGCATTATTGTACATTAAGCATATGATGCTGCTGCAATTTTTGCAAAAATTTCAGGGTGTCATCCTCACACTGTGCGGTAGATACTCCATACTCTTCTACCAGTGAGTGAATCAGGTCTTTCACCATGATGGGAACTGCCAGCTTATTCCAGATCACACTGCCTACCGGGTTCACATTAATATAATGCCCCTGCTGGATATCCATTAATACAATTTCATTCCCGAGATTACTGATCATAAATTGTTTTTCATTACGGTGGACTATATCATGTTGTGTCATGTAAATTATTTTGAAAGAGGGTTATTTTGTAAAAATAAGTATTATTGCATTATCTCAAATAACTATAATTGCGAACGTTCCACATGTCTGATTACAATTATTGGGGCTTTGGTTTTAAGATAATATCTGAAATACCCTTTCCTGAACTAGTTGCTGATTCCACGTTTGAGCAGGCTCAGGTAAACATCCGGATGGGCCCGATGCCCGATCCTCCGGATGGCTTTTCATTCAGCACAGGCAGAATTTCGTATACCATCAATGACCGGGAATTACTCTTCACGGTACAGGGTATAGGGAGTTATTATGTAAGTGGGGGAGATACCATTATCATCCAGCCGGACAATGATGAAGTTGAAACACAAGTCCTGCGCCTGTTCGTACTCAATGCTGGCATGGCAGGCATCTTACAACAAAGGCACATTATTCCCATGCATACCGGCTCCATACTGATCGATGGCAAACTCACCCTCATTGCCGGCCGTTCCGGTGCCGGGAAGTCTACTACACTGGCGGGCCTGATGAATAAGCAATACCGTCTTTTCAGTGATGACATAGTCGTGCTTGCCAATCGGGACAATTCACCTACACATGGCATTGCATCTTACCCAATGATCAAACTCTGGGAGCAAAGTATGCAGGCATTAGCATACGAAGACCGTTCTTTCCCCATCATGCCAGGCATGGAAAAATATGGCTTCTTCTTCCACGATGACTTTGACCCTAATCAATATCCCATCAATAAAATTATCCTGTTAGAAATAAGTGACAATAACCAGTTTTCAACCGAACAGCTCAGCGGTGGCAAAGCCTTTGAAGCCGTAGTAGCACATATCTATAAACCTTCTTTTTTCAATTCCCCCAAAATGCGCGTGCTAAAATTCAGGACCATCACGCAACTCCTGCAAAATGCTGCTGTCTACCTGGTAGCCAGACCTGCAAATTGCGCCCCTGATGATTTGCTCTCGCATGTAAGCTCGCTTATATGAATAAAACAGACATGAGAATGTTCACTGAAGCATGGTTGTGGCTGGCTCTTGCCAGAACAATGCTCTTATTATTACCCTTCAGAAAACTAGCTCCCATCCTAGGTAAGAAAATTCTTCCTTCCCCGGATCATGAAGGCCTGCAAGAGGTCCAGGATGATCTACTGCTCCGTATAGGCACAGCCATCCGCCTGGCAGGCCGCAAATCTCCCTGGCGTACCGAATGTTTTGAACAGGCCCTTGCAGGAAAATTTATGCTTAAAATCCGCCGGATGAAAAGCATTGTCTTTTTTGGAGTCAGCAAAAACAAACAGCAAGGTAACTTCAATGCACATGCCTGGTTACAATGCGGCCACTATATCGTAACCGGAAATAAACATTTAGAACAATTTACTGTTATTGCTTGTTTCAAAAGTTGAACTATGAGTGCAATATTCGGGATCATCAATAAAAGCCGCAACCTGCTGCCACCAGGCACAGTTCAACTTATCAGTAAAGTTTTGCAACACAGGGCGATCGACGGAATAGAAGTATGGTCAGCACCATACGTTGCCCTGGCCCAATTCAAATTAGCCATGAATGAGGCAGAACGAAGGCAAAGCATGCCGCTGCTGACTGAAGACCTTGTGATTACTGCAGACATTCGCCTTGATAACAGGCATTACCTGTTGCAGCAAACCGGCGCACCGGCCAACTGTACCGATATCGTATTGCTCCTGCATGCCTGGAAAAAATGGAAGGAAGAATGTGTCACTCACCTGGAAGGTGAGTTCGCCTTCTGCATCTGGAATAAAGTCACGCAACAATGCTTCCTGGCTACAGACCATATTGGTTTCCGTGCACTCTATTATTACGATTCCCCCGAAGTCTTTATATTCTGTAGCGAACAGAAAGGCGTTGAAGCATTCAAACCATCCCCCGCAAGGTTTAACGAAGTAAGCCTGATTGAATACTACTTTCGTCAATCCTGCCCCGCCGCTACCTACGATTCCGACGTTTGGACCTTATGCGGTGGCAATACCCTGGTATTAGCCAATGGCATGATGACCATCCGCAAATACTGGGAACCCATCGGCGGCAGGTATAAATTTAAAAAGGATCAGGACTGGCAGGAATGCCTGCAGGAACTCATTTATGAAGCCGTAAGCAACCGGCTCCGTACCGATAAACCTGTTGGCATCACCCTGAGTGGAGGCCTCGATTCATCAACCATTGCCTGCATCCTTTCCAAAATATTGCAGCAAAAAAACCAGGCACTTTATGCATTTTCTTCCATCCTACCTGAAAAACACCACCCCGAAGAAGATGATGAACGAAGATATATAGAACTGATTGGCAACCATTGCCCGAATCTGATCCAGACATATGTAACAGCTAACTCCTATAGTCCTTTTGATGGCATTGTTGCAGCCTTTGAAAGGGATGAAACATTCCCCAACGTGTTTTACTACATGGACCATGCAATACTGGAAGCTGCAAAGGAAAAACAGGTAGGCCTGCTCTATACCGGCTTCGGCGGAGATCATTGGGTATCATGGAAAGGTAATCCTGTTATCTGCAACCTGGTAAAAAGCGGACACCTGCTCACTGCCTGGAAATTAATCAGGCAGTTCTCTCATAAAGAAAAAAAGAAAATACCCGATATCATCAAAAGAGAAGTAGTTGTGCAGGCAAGGAAAAAGGGAAAACCGGAACCAGTAGAAGCCCCTTTCCTGCAGCATCAGTTTTTCCAGAGATATAAGACAGGATTATCCTTTAACGGAGTAGATGATATCACCGCTCATATGTGTGGCAATCTCCGCAGTGGCAGAACAGGCATATTCCCTGCGATGCTTGCAAAACGCAATGAACGGTTTGGCATGCAAAGCGCCGTTCCATTGCTGGACAAAAAAATCATGGAATTCATGATTGATGTGCCGGCCCACCTGTACGTAAAAGGAGGATACAAAAGAAGTTTTATCCGGCATGCCATGCAGGGCATTGTGCCAGACGAAGTACTGTGGAGAAGAGACAAGGGCATGTATTCCCCCGATTATATTTCCCGTGTACACAAACATGGAGATTACATCCGGGAAATAGGAGCTTCGGATAAACATATCCTGGCATTCCAGCGTTATCTATCCAGGGATGGACTAACATTAAATCACACAAACAGAAAAGACATGGCTATCCTCAGAACAAATCAATCAGTAATAGCCAGCGAAATATTGGCTGAACTGGCCCAAAAAGGATTTTTGATACCCTAATCATTTAAATCAAACAATCATGAACGAACAAACAACCCAAAAACCAGTATGGACAGCACCAGATTTGAAAGTTTACGAAGTAAACGACATTACCCTCGGAGGCGGTGCTGCCGGTTTTGATTTCGGATCAGAGATAAGCGCCTGATTAGAAAGAAAGGACTCATTGCAAAATGAGTCCTTTTTTAATTCCATAATAAGCAGCCTGGTACGCCGGTATAAACATGTCTTCCAGTAGCAGCATATTGACCTGGACGAACTGCCCATCTGCAGCAGCTATCCACAATTGTGTTCCTTCATTGACCACGCTGCCTGGGGGCAAAGTCGTCGTTTGCCCGGTCACTAAACCATCCATGATCTTAATCTGCTGGTTATTCATATTCGCCGCCGCACCCTTATTCCATGGATTACAGGCCCTGATCAGGTTACATATTTCCTTGGCCGGCATCCTGCTCCAGTCAATCTGCACATCCTTTGCCTGGGGGCGCTTTTGATAGGCTCCCTTCCCCTGAGCCGGTACCGGATCCAGTGACTTTCCTGAAAGCACCGCATTTAAAATATAATATACGCCCTCCACCACCAGCTGACTAAAGATCTGGTGCACCAGTGCATAGGTATAATGGGGCTGATCAGCAATCTGCTTCGTCCAAACTACAGTACCTGCATCAAACCTTGAACTTAATACATGGATACTGAGGCATAGCTGTGGCATTCCCATTTTCAACTGCCAGAATACCGGCACCGGTCCCCTGAAAGCGGGAAGCGCCCCTGCATGTATATTAAATACAGGAATAGAAAATTTTGCTACATCCAGTAAAAATGGATAGCCATATACAAACACAATACCGGGTTTTACCTGCTCCAGCCAGTTATATACATCTTCCTGCTGTTGGCCGCATACTAATTGAAAACGTGCTGCAAGTGCCTGCACCTTCTGGTTTACATAAGCATCCTGCCCCTGGGCATAATAGATACACACCTGCAAATTGTTATTTGCAAGTGTGTACGCCAGTGATAGAAACTGATCACTGCTTGTAATAATTCCTATAGTCATACCAGTTATGAGAAGCTGGGGAATATACCCTCCAGCGCGATGATATAATTAATGGTTACATAAGGCATCATATTATCGTGCGGTAATGTGCCGCCCGTAACAGATAAAGTAGCAGCATCAAGGGTCACATTCGGCGCTGTAGGTCCTGATGGCAATGGTAAAGTCGTATACAATTTTACATCAGGGTAGGGGGTAGGAGGTGGAGGAGTACTGGTAGTACCATTTGTATTCGCAAGGAATGCATTGGTAGGATCCCCGGTAGTCGCATTGTCGCTGCTTGCCACCAGGTTGTGGGTATGGGAAGGCATTTGTGAAGAAAGCAGGGTTACATTTGCAACGCCTGATTGTTGCCCAAGGGTATAGGTACTTCCTCCCTGTAGGGTGCCTTGGTGATAACCGATTCGCTGACGCAGATCAGGTAAGGCAAAAGTATTAATGCCATCGCCACCATATGTTGTGCCAATAAGTGCGAACAATGCCTGGTTAACAGAAATCGAAAGCAGGCTGCCATTACAGAATGACCAGCCTACCGGAGCATAATTGCCGGCAAAAATTCTTATCTCTCCAATGTAATTATCCATAAATTATTTTTTGAGGTTATTGGGAAATGCTATTGCCTGGATGGGAAGATGCCACGTGTGGCAATGCAATAATTTACCACCAGGTAGGGCTGCCTGTTTTCATGGGCCTGGTTACTACCTGCAGAACTAATACAAGGGCCCATTTGTGTCAGGGTACCAGGATTCGGGGAATATAAATTGACATTGGCTTTGTTACTGACAGGTGATGTACCTTTTATATTCGGATTCCCTAAGAAGTTGGTAGAAGGGCTACCCAGATCATAAACATTATTGGTGCGCACCAGGTGATTGTGTTGTGGCAACTGGTTAAGGGTCAAGGTTACAGTTTCTGCACCACCCGCCTGACCAATAGGATAATTGGTACCACTCTTACTGGTACCTGTGCCAATAATAGTTCTTCCGTTTAAGTTAGGCAACTGGAAATTAGTGGTGCCGTTTCCGCCATAATAGATGCCGAGCAATGCAAACAAGGCCTGGTTCTGAGCAATAGGTAAGAGTTGTCCGCTGCAGGGTAACCAGCCTATGGGGGCTTGCCCAAAACTAAACGCACGGATCTCTCCGAGATAATTTTCCATAAGATAATTGAATTGGGGTAAAAAAATAATAAATCAGGGGTGTTGTGGAAATATCCCCTCTACACAAATACAATAAGTCATAGCCAGGTTGGGCGACATATTATTGTGTGCCTGAGTTCCGCCACTGAGGCTAATGCTCTGGGGGTTGAGAGCGCTTGTTCCTGCAGTATCAGCATAAGCAATAATACCCTGACTAAGTCCTGAAGAATAGGCATTGGTGAGGTAAGAACCAGATCCCGGAACATTCGTAGCCGCTGATACCTGTGCAGCGCTGGAACGCGTCACGGCTCCGACAAGGTGGTTATGCGCCGGAATAGTGTTGGTCGTAAGTGTAACTGTTTCCGTTCCCCCTGTAATACCTGGAACGTTGTATCCTGACTGTTGCACATTTACGCCGACAGCAGATACGCCTCTTAAATCAGGCAGCATGAAAGTACTTGTGCCGTTTCCCCCAAATTGGGTACCGATAATGGCGAAGAGGGTAGGCTGGGATGAAATTGAAATGGTGCTCCCGTCACATGGAAGCCAACCTGTGGGCACGAAATTAAAGCCAAATGCCCTGATTTCGCCGATGAAACCATCCATAATGTTAATGATTAAATACGTGGTTATAAAAAAGGGTTTCTAAATAAAACGTGGTGTTTGGGATTGAATTATTTTAAGGGATTAAAAAAAAATTAAGATCGTTTACAAACAATTATAACAGTTCGAAGATAGGAAAAGTTTAAAATCTAAAAATTATTTATTCAATCATTGTTAATTTTAAATGCCGGCTACACGACATCCTTTTCCTTCTTCGATGAAGTTACAAAATGACCCTAAACGCAAAAAATATATTTTGAATTATTGGACCTTAATGCTTAAGGGTATATCGCCCTCGTTTGGTCCCGGTAAGCGGCAGGAGTAAGGCCGGTTTCACGTTTGAAAAATCGGTTGAAATAAGAAGTATCCGAAAAGCCAAGATGAAACGAAATGTCCTTCAGTGGATGATCTGTATGGAAGAGCAAGCGCCTTGCTTCCATGATCAAACGATCATGAATATGCTTGATAGCAGGCTTGCCACTTTGACTCTTTATCACATCACTTAAGTGACCCGCAGAAATATTAAGCATTGATGCGTAATCATTCACTTCATGGTATTGCTGATAGAATTCATCAATCTTTGCCTGGAAGCGTTTTAATAATTGCTGTTCATTGCTGAGCTCATCGCCTTTGTATTGGGCTGTATAAAGCCTGCTCAGGTATGTCAGCAACACGGTCAGGTAAGCACTCAGCATCCGCTGCTGCCAGTCCCCCTTTTGCCTGTACTCCGCAATGATCTTTTGTAATAATTCTTCGATGAAAATGATATCAGTGGCCGTTAGCTCCAGCGCATATCCATTATAAGGATTTACGATCAGGGGTAGCTGTAATAAAGCACTGTTGCCATGTAGTGACAGGAACTCTTTTGTAAAGGCAATGCCTGTACTCCACAGTTGTTTGATCTCTTCCTTCACAATCACCTGGTGCGGTCCGAAAAAGTAGACCGTATGTTCCTTCAGTTCAAAAGAATTCATATCAATCCATTGCCGGCTGCCCGCCTTCCGGATAAAGGCGATCAGGTAATGGTCCTTACGGTGAGGGATCAACAATTCCGAGCGGTCAGGAAAATCGCCTTCAAAGTGATAGACCTTAAATTGACCGTTACTCATAAACTCATCCTGCTCTAAAGTATAAACAGGTACTGGCAGCGTATTCATGCCCTAAAATTAAATCTTCCAATGCTGTTTCCGTATATACCCCTCAACTTTTTGTAACTAAAAAGAGGCTGAATCAAAAGTAATCTGAAGACATTGAGAATTACATAAACAAAAATTCTCTCCTTCAGGTACCCGGATTAAATTCCGGGAATTTTACTTTTGATACAACCTCTTTAATTTCATCAGATCAATTTCTCCTGTGGTGATTTTACTGATTCAACCTCTTTAATTTCATCAGATCAATTTTTCCTGTGGTGGTTTTACCCCGGCCAGCCTGAGATAAACCGTGGCCTGACCCCTGTGATGCGTCTGGTGCTCAAACGCTTTCTCAATGGCCTGTTGTTTCGTTAATTCAAATTTCCCAAACAGACTTATCTTGTCATTCAGCTGCGAAGCAGGAATCTTTTGAATGCTCGCAATCGCAAAATCATACCCGTCCATCACCGCTTTGGTAACTGCCGCTTTGGACTTGTCAGTAGATTTTTCTGAATCACCGGGATTTACTGGGCTCTTCTGTCCGCTGGCCGCAGCAATGAAGGCGTAGTTCGCATCTGTAAGGTGTAGAAACTGGTCGGCAAAAGAACGCATCTCTGGGGTAGGTTTCAGCCCGAAATCTTTCTCCGGCATCGCATCCAGGTACTCTTTTGTGTAAGCTTTCGCCCTTTCCCATTCTTTGACGAGCGCTTCGTTTTGCGTCTGTGCTTTGGCAATGCTGGTGGCGCTCAGCAATACCGCAAGGAGGTACATCGTTGCTACTTTCATGAATTACAGGTTTTAGAAACCGAATTTAATCACCTTTTACCATTTCACGCAAAAAGATCTCCTTTACCTTTGCAATCTCCTGCTCGTAGATGCTCTTCTTCCTGGTGCCAAAATAGAGCGTATTTTCATGGATCTTACTGCCTTCCCATATCACCCTTATCTTTTCCTCGTTCAGCTCTTTTTGGGCCAGAAAATCCGGTACTACGGCAATGCCTTCACCTACACTCAGGCAACGTAAGATGGAACAGATATTTGGTACAATATAATTAGGCTTAAAATCCGGGCGCTTGTCAAAATTATTGAACCAGAATCGCCTCAGGTGCTCCATATCTCCCGTCGTACCATACCAGGTTTGCGATTTCAGCCAGTCCTGTATTTCCTGTTTATCGCCCTTTTTTAGCAGTTTTTTAAACCTGCCGGTATTGGTCTTTGCCCCAGCCACCACCACGATCCTTTCCTTGAAAAAAGGCTCGTAACGCAATTGCGGATAATCACCCTTCTGCGGCGTGATAATCAGGTCCAGGATTCCCGCATCCAGGTCACTCAGCATTTCAGGGTACTCCCCGAACTTAATGATCACATTAAAAGGCAAGGTAGGCAGGTACGGCTCCAGCGTAAACTGAAACGTCTCAAAACACATCCCCACACTCACCGTAGGCCGCTCTGCTTCCGTACTGCGATGAAAGTGTTGCTCTGCTACCTCCAGTTTATTCAGGGCCTCGAGAATATAATTGTACAGCAGCTTCCCCCGCTCAGTAGCAATCAGTTTACGGGAACTGCGGTCGAATAACTTATGCCCGACATACGCTTCCAGCGAACTGAGGTGCAGGCTGATCCCCGGCTGCGACACGTATAGCGCTTCTGCAGCGCCTGTGAGACTACCAGTCTCATATATAGTTTTAAAGGTTCGGAACCATTCAAGATTTACCATCTATCAGAATTATGATGCAAAGGTATAATTTATATTATTTTAATAGTAGATAGCCTCGTCCTAGTTTTGCATTGTAAATCGAAAATGACAATGAAAAAGATCTTCGTAATAAATGGCGGACAGGTATTCGGTCACTCCGGCGGCCGCTTTAATAAAACAATAGCAGATGCCACACAGGCATTCTTTGGCGCGAAGGAAGGATATGAAGTACGTTACACCGATATCAACAGTGACTACGTTCCGGAAAAGGAAGTGGAAAACTTCGTCTGGGCAGATACAGTCATCTATCATACACCAGTATGGTGGTTTGGATTACCACATGGGTTCAAGAAGTACCTTGATGTAGTGTTTACTGCCGGCCAGGGCAAAGGCATCTATCGCAGTGATGGCCGTAAAGCAGAAAACCCTGCTGTCAATTACGGTACAGGTGGGATGCTGCAGGGTCGTAAATACCTGCTCACTACCTCCTGGAATGCGCCGGCTACTGCCTTCACCCTGCCTGGTGAATTCTTCCAGGAAAAGTCTGTGGATGAAGGCGTGCTCTTTGGCTTCCATCGCATGAACGCATTTACAGGTATGACTCCCCTGGAGAGCCTGCACTTTCATGACGTAGAGAAGAATGCAGATATCAATACAGATCTGAACAGGTATAACGCACACCTGGAAAAAGTATTTAAAAACTAAAATTTTATGGTGGCTGCTGGCTTTTAGAAATGATGTGTATATTTCTGAAAGTTAGTAGCCCATTTACTTTTGAATACCACCTCTTTATTTTCCCAGGATAATAAATATTTACCAGCGTTTATTTAAAATTTACCAAAATACCTGCCACACTATCCGGAATTTTGTTGAAAATTAATCAACAATGCAAACCGATCCCAACAGCCTCATGCGGGCCATCCTGAAAGTTAAGCGCAGGGAACAACTAAGCCCTCATTACATCCGCATCATCCTTACTGGCGATGATATCCTGATCTACCAGCAAGCCGAAACCGGCGACAACAACAAGATCATCCTCCCAAAAAATAAATCAGTACGTATTGAATTACCAGATATGGCTACACGCGGCCTGTTTGATTATCCTAACCAGGTGATAAGAACCTATACCATGCGCTCATTCAATGCAGAAAAAGGGGAGATGGCGATTGACTTCGTTGTACATGAAAACCCCGGACCTGCTGCTGCATGGGCGATGAATGCCGCACCTGGCGATGAACTGGGTGTGCTGATGAAAGCAGGCAGGAAAAAATTAATGAAGCCTGCCGATGAATATTATTTCTTTGGAGATCATAGTGCATTGCCTGTGATTAGTGCCTTGCTGGAGAAATTAGATCCCGCTGCAAAAGGGCATGCCTATATAGAAGTGCATGAGAAAGCCGATGTATTACCATTAAATAAACCTGCTGCTATTGGTGTGACCTGGTTGTTTAATGCCCATCCCGGTGAGCGTTCCAATTTACCGGCGGCATTTGATACTATTGCTGACAAGTTGAACACAGGTGCATATCTCTATACTTTTGCAGAACACAAAGCAGTCAATGAAATACAGGATAAACTCCGTAAGCACCACGGTATAAAGCGGGAAAACTGGCAGGCTTATGCTTACTGGAAACACGGGGAAACAGAGGACCGGTCTATGATGGAGCGCTCAGCAACGATGAAAAGTTAGATCCCCTGTTCTCTGTAAAATTGTCATTCCGGAACCACCGTCCATTACGATAACGCCGCTTTCTTATAGGCCGTAGGACTCATCTGGTAAAACTTCTTAAACGTTTTCAGGAAATGGCTTTCATCCGTAAACCCAAAGTCATGGCTGATCACTGAAATCGGAACATCATTCTTCCTGATCATGCGCCCTATCATCACCATCCTGCACTCATTGATATATGCCTTCAATGACTGCCCCATATGCCGCTTAAAATAGGTGCCGATATAAGTAACGGGAATGTTGAACAACGCCGACATGTGCTGTGAAGTCAGCAGCAATGGCTGCTTCATATGCTTATGGATATGCTTGACCATCTGGTCTACAATAAGTTTGTCAGAATTAGGATAACGCCTGTCAGTAAGATTCCGTTCCATGATCACAATAAGGGAAACCAGCTGGTGCAGGATGAGTTGTTCATTCAGCATCGTCTGGTCTTTCATGGCTTCCAGCGCATTGAAGATATGGGTCACAATCACCTTGTCTTCAGTGCTCAAAGAAATGAATGCATTCAGTGGCGATTTGGCACTGGCCATGACTACGCCGTCAATATCCCATTTGTTGACATAGGTCTTCAGGAGAGAGCGCAGGTCATCACTGTATTTGATCAGGGTCGCTTTAGCTGCACGGGGAATAACGAAGGAATGTGGCTCACCTGGCGCAATAAAAAAGAGGTCTCCTTTTTGGAAAGAAACCTCCTGGTTGCGGAATATATGTTTGCCTGTTCCGGACCGGATCAGGAAGAATTCATGATAGGTGTGGCTATGAGTAGTATATGCTTCTGTCAGGATTTCCCTTGTCTCAATGATTACCGGTTCAAATTGCCTGTACTTGATCATGCCTGCAAGTTACATAACAATGAGAAAGGAAATGTCAAAAACAGGGCTTATCCTCGGCGCTTCAAAAACAGGGTTGATCCTCAGCCCTTCAAAAACGTTAAAATCAGCTTCGCCGCTATTTCCGGCTGCTCACCTGACAAATGCCTTTGCGTTACCTCTCCGAGATAGCCTCCATGCCCGCCCGGCAGGATCGCCAGCTGTGCATTCGGAAATAACCTGAACATCTCCACAAAGTGCTCCGGGGTCATTACATCCTGGTCCCCTCCAATAATCAGGGTAGGCACCGTAATATTCCGCAGCATCTCATCCGGCCAGTCTGTAAATGCTATCATCCTGTCCCGGTCACGATTATGCATGATCTCCAGCGCAGCACGATCATTATTGATCGCCAGGTATGCCTCCTGCAGTCCCATGGGCATATTCGCCAGACTTGCCGTATTCATAAAATCAAAGAATCCTTTAAACAGGCCCTCCCTTTTGAAAAATGAGGATGCTATCACCAGTTTTTTAACCAGCTGCGGATGGCGTGCTGCCAATTGCATCGCGGTATTCCCGCCATTGCTAAAGCCCAGGATCTCCGCCTGCGGGATCTTTAAAAATGCCAGCAATGCAGCTACATCATCAGCATCCTGCTCAAAAGAAGTAGGTGTACCCCTGTCTTTAGTATGCCCGTGTGCCTGCAGCTCCATGGCAATAATCTGCCTGTCAGCCGCCAGCAGGGGTATGAAATAACCAAAATTGCTTTCAATAGTCGATCCACCGCCGTGAATCAAAACCAGCGGCTCTCCACTGCCATAAATTTCGTAATAGAGGTCTAAACCATTGGCGGGCGCGTACCCGGAAGTAGTAGCTTGCATAACGGGGGAATTGGGTGTAGGGCTCAATATAGGATAAATCTCTTAATCCAGGTGCTTCGTACAATTGTACAGGTCGCAGGACCATTTTGTATCTTCCACTACAAACCTTGATACCCCTGTATTCTGCAGGTGTTCGGTCAACACAAAATCCGGTGTCAGGTGGCGGAGCATGTGACGGATAAAGCTTCCATGACTCACAATGAGAATCTGTTTGCCGGCATGTTCTTCCAGCAGGTCCTTCATAAAGGAGACCCCTCTTTCATGTACTGCATCAGGGGCTTCAATGCCCAGGTCCAGTTGTCGCCAGTCAGGTCCCCATTTGGCTATCCTGTCTTCTTCCACCGTGCCTTCTGTCAGGCCCCCGGAAACTTCCCGGAGTCTTTCGTCTGTCAATACAGGAGAAAGGCCGATGGCTTCCGCAATGATTTCCCCGGTCTTTTTAGCCCTGGACAGGTGGCTGGTGAAAATAAGGTCCCAGCCTTGTTCAGTGGCCAGTTTAGCTCCCAGTTTCCGGGCCTGTTCGATACCTTCTTCATCCAGCGGTATATCTGTGCTGCCCTGCATTCTGCCTTGCTTGTTCCATGAAGTACTCCCGTGTCGGATGATCGTGATACGTGTCATAGGTCCTTATTGTTGATAGGACACAAATGTAATCAAGGAGGGGGGCTTTTACAATAGGGGGCGTTCAGAATCAGCTGAAGGCGTATTGGGTGATAATTTATCAGGACTCATTTCATAAATGAGTATTTATAATTAATATTAATAGTCAATGATTGAGGCGTAATAATGAAATGAGTATTAAGAGGAAAGTGGCTTTTACAACAATTCCGCTTCGCTGATCAGGTTATTCTTCAAGGCAAACACCACCACACCCGCCGTATTCTTCACATTCATCTTCTCCAGGATCCTTGTACGATGCCCTTCCACCGTTCTTTTACTCAAAAAGATTTTCTCCCCGATCTGCTGCGCCGTGTACTGCAGGCAAATCAGCCTGATAATCTCTTTTTCCCTGTCTGTAAAAGTTATCGGTGGTGCATCACGGTAAGGGTTGAACCTACTTTTTACAATCATTGCCGCCAGCTTGGAACTCGTCTGCCTGCAATAAAAAATCTTATCATCAAAAACACTGGTAATCGCTTCAATAATCTCCTGTTTGTCAGCATTTTTAAGCAGGTAACCTTTGGCTCCTGCTTCCAGCATTTCCACAATCAGCTCTTCTTCGTCAAACATAGAAAGGGCAATAATCCTGACATGGGGATAGCGTTGCAATAAAGTGCGGGTAGCGGTAATACCATCCATCAGGGGCATCTTCAGGTCAGTCATGACCACATCCACTTCCGTTGTTGCCAATAGTTCCAGCAATTCCCTGCCATCGCCTGCCTGACCTACCAGATTAATATTGGGTTGTCTGGAAAGCATCAGTGCCAGGCCATCGCGGAATATCTCGTGATCATCGGCTATCACTAATCGGATGTCGTACATGTTAGTTGAATCTTTTGGGGTAATGGTATCGGTATGAGGGTAAAATTACATCATCCTGCGGGAATTTTAATGAAATTGTTCATTCACCATTTCCTCAGCCCCTTATCACTCTTTACCAGGCTTTAATGCATCATGCCTTACTCATCCCACCGGAATCCTGATGAAATAATTAGTTCCTTGTCCCGGTGCCGATTCAATCGACAAGTTCCCATTCAGAATATCCGTCCTGATCGCCAGACTTTTCATCCCTAACCCTGTCGATTCCGCTTTGACCTTTCTCACATCAAATCCTATCCCATTCTCCTTCACCAGCACCAGGAAGAACCCATCCTCCCGGCTCAGTACGATCTGCAACTGTGTCGCTTTAGCATGCTTCAGGGTATTATGCGTAATCTCCTGTATAATCCGGAATACATGAATCTCTTTCTCCGGCGGTATACTGATCTGACCGGAAGTATGAAATCGTATATCCAGTTGCGCTTTCACACTCACCTGCCTGATAAACTCATGCAGCGCATCCGCCAGCCCTTTTCTTTCCAGCGTAGCTGGCAGCAGGTTGTGAGAGATTTGCCGCAAACCCCTGATCACTTCATCAATGTAAGTGCCCGATTTTGCAATCACCATTTTGTCATGCTCATCATTCACCTGGATGCTGTTGATGTTCAACTTGATGGTAGAAAGGAGGGGACCCATACTGTCATGCAGGTCAGCAGCAATACGTTTACGTTCATTTTCCAGGATCGTGATTTCCGCTACAATCCGCTCTCTTTGCAGCTGTATATACCGGCGATGGTAAAGAATAATGGAGACGACAAAAAATATAATAATGACCGCTATCAGCAGTGAAATAAATACGGTCGTATAAAAGATCTTATCATCCATGGGGCAATAGTGATGCTACGCTTCAAAGTGTTTCTTAAAGTAATATGCAGTCTTGACGGGGATAAACAACACAGCGAGCACGTAGATCAAATTTACAAAAGCATTGATATAATTGAACATAAAAACAATCTTCAGTGTCAATATCGTGTCTGATCCCACAAAGAAAGAGGCTTCATAGATGATCTGGTAAATAAAAATGATAATAAACCCCATGCAGATGAGAAAGCGCGAATTGCGCAGGAGGTTCTTGTTGTCCTGTACAATCAGGTAATTGATTTCATTGATGCTAAGCAGCACGGCAATAAAAGCATATGTCACCCTGAAAACGGGACTGAAATTTTCAATCTGTGCAAATAGGAGGTTTTCCGTCACCCAACCCAGCGTGAGACCGGTGACCAGTACGATATAGAGCCGGAATTTCCGCTTGAGAAAACCCCATACATAAAACTGATACAGTACAACCATACATTCTGCCAGCCCATAAAGGTTGAAAGGGATAGCATTGCTGGTGTTCAATACTTCAATGCATATAAAGCTGATAGATTCCGAAATGAAAGCCAGGGCAAGCAAAAGGAGGAAGGGCTGATAGCTCGATACAGTTTTGTTGAAGCGTATCAGCCCTATCACTAATGGAATAATTACAATCTGGCTGACAAAGAATGCACCTAGATTATTCATTTATTTGGGTTGTACGACATCTTTACAAAGTGGAGGACAACGTTGACCGCTTTCCATTGCCTGCAGGTTGCCCTGAGCGTTGGCTGATTGGATCCCCGGTACATTGAGGGCGGTTTCACGGCTTACAAGGGTGGTATGGATATCATTACCTTTGCGATCTACCGGCAGCAGCACCAGCCTTACCTGGCCTTTTTCATCCCTGCCCAGGTAAATGCGGATCCCATCTGCTCCTTTGGCATTGAGCAGGGCAGCAATCGCATCCCGGTTAAACATTTCAGCATCAGGAAGGTTGAAGGCACTATCCAGATAATTGCCCTGCAGGCGTGCCTGCAATTCTTTTTTACCACGCTGAAATCCATTCGTCAGGTTCTCAGCTTCCTGCAGGGAAATCACATGACGGCTGGCGCGCGCTTTATCCAGCGGAATCTTAAAATTGTCGGGGTTCCTGGGGGTACACCTGCTAAAACATAGCAGTAGTAAAACCGGCGTAAAGATACGGATGGATTTGTGGTGCTTCATAAATAAGCGGTTTTATAATGATTGATAATGCAAGCTAGAAGAATGGGGTGATAAAGAAAAGCGTATAAATACCTATGTTACAATGGTAAATATAACTTATTCTACTGACTACAGGCTGTGTCCCCCGGCACCTAAGCCGCCAGGGCGAACGGGTATCTATTTTCTCTCATACATAACCACATTCCCACCAAACCACTTTGCGTTAAAAATAGTTCTATCTGGACCTTATCTCTCAATTTTAACCACTTTACTTTTGCACCCTTACATGCCACAGAAAAAACCATCCAACTTTAGTCCGGAACAGCAGCTTCATAGCCTGGATGCCAGACTTGTATTATCTTTACAGCGGCTCAGCGACATGCTGAAAGCCCTTCAATGGGAGCAGGCGCGTACCCTGGGACTCACCCCCCTTCAGTTACAGATCCTGCTTTTCATAGGCTACCATCC
This sequence comes from Chitinophaga silvisoli, assembly GCF_003412465.1. Classification (GTDB taxonomy): domain Bacteria; phylum Bacteroidota; class Bacteroidia; order Chitinophagales; family Chitinophagaceae; genus Chitinophaga; species Chitinophaga silvisoli. The sequence continues at coordinate 247,778 of NZ_QTJV01000009.1, read as the reverse complement.
CGCAGAACTGAACAAAGTGGCACACATCGCCACCGAATTACAACTAAGCCGGCCTACCATCAGCGATGCAGTCGCCTCCCTTGTCTCAAAAGGTTTACTGAATATGCAACCTGACAAACGTGACAGACGTAGTTTCTCCATGTCTCCCACGGAAGCCGGCCAGGAACTCCTGTCCAAAGCTGAGGAATATGCAGCACCATTAACTGAAGTGTTGGAAAAACGTCCTGGTTTTGAAAAGAATAATCTCTATCAAACCCTGTTTGCAATGATAGCAGGACTGATGAATAAAGAGAGTGGGGGCTTACAAAGAATGTGCTATACCTGTGCCCACTACCAGGGGAATAAAAAGAGACAGCATAATTGCCTGTTCCTGAATAAGGCACTTACTTCGGCAGAATTACAGATAGACTGTATGTACCATTCTTCCTTGTCATAAAAAAAGAAAAAGGCAGTGACACTGCCTTTTCCGGTTAATCTCCATATCCAAGTATAAGAGGGCGTATCGATATAAAGTTGTACAGGAAGCCAATCTGAACGCATTCCTTCAAACCAAAGGTAGAAGAGGCTTTATCGTTGTAAGATTTTCGCTAACTTATCTAAGCCCTTTACAATCGCATGCTCTTCCAGCGATGCAAATCCAAGTCTTAGCCCTGTCTGCCCGGTAAATTGCGGCGCATAAAAACTATATGGATTTACAATATAGATCCCCGCTGCATACAACTGGGATACCTGAACCGGCTGATGCAGTTGCATCCAGATAGCCAGGCCGCCTTTGGGAACGGTGAAATCCGCAATCCCGTTAAAATTCACTTCCAGGATCCCCGAAAACAATGCCAGTCGCTTTTTGTACGTAGCGTGTGACTGCTGCAGGTACCTCCTGATCTCGCCCTCAGCCATCAGGTTGGCCATCCCTTGTTCCAGCAGGCGATCCCGTTGCTGACTCACCACCATCTGGCACGAAGCCAGTGAATGGATAAACTCAACCGGGCCATACACAAAACTCAGGGGGATAGAAGGCGCTACACTACCGATATACACCACATTGTCTGCATGCGGCATACCAGCTACCGGCAATACCGGTTGTGCATCGAAGTGATAATTATGATCATAATCATCTTCAATGATCATAAATTGATATTGCTCACTCAGTGTCAGCAACTGCTGCCTTCTTGCTGCCGGCAGGGTAGTCGTAGTCGGATACTGGTGATGCGGTGTGATGTACACGGCTTTGAGCGAAGTATGCTGACATACTACTGCCAGTGCCTCTACGTCAATCCCATGTTCATCAACAGGAATATAATGAAGATGAGCGCCCGTGAGCCTGAAAGCATCCCATGCAGGCTGATAGCCCGGATGCTCTACAGCCACATGATCACCCGGGAAGATCAGTGTCTGCGCTACGAGAAACAGGGAATCCTGGTGCCCGTGTGTAACACATATATTCTCAGGTACCGCAGCAAGCCCCCTGTCGTTGTTCAATACCAGGTTAATTTCCTGCAACAGTTGCTCATTGCCCCTTTCGTTGTAATTCTTCAGGTGCGATTTGCTCGTTTGCTGGTGCAGGATCTTCCTCACCTCGCGGGTGAGTTCCGGTATTGGCGAAAGACGTCCATCTGGTTGACCATCGTCGAATACGGTATCGAATGTACCATTATTATAAGGTAAGGGCTGTGGTGGATCAAACTTTCGGAAAGTGATGTCCAGCGCAGGTTTGGCATCTGCCTCAGGGAAACCTGAGGGCACCAGCTCCTGGGGAATGGGATCACTGATCCGTGTACCACTCTTATATTGAGTGGCAATCCAGCCGTCAGCGGCTAAATGCTCATACGCGAGAATGACGGTGTTCCGGTTCACACGTAATTGCTGTGCAAGAACGCGGCTACCTGGTAACTGAGCGCCGGGCAACAGTCGCCCCCGCTTGATTTCGTTAATGATGTAAGATTTGATCTGTTGATAAATCGGAACCTCACTATTCACTGACAATTGTAGATGTACCTGACTATGATGCTTCATGGTTGGCTTAAGGTGTTCTACCATATACGCAGTAGAAAAAGTTACGGTTGTTAACGATTTGTAATTTTGGGGGGCTTTTTAAAAGTTTTTTTCCAGGGCCCAATACCCCCGTGCTTTGCTATAGGTAAGCCCGGGGAGATTGAATACGCTTTTAAAGGGTAAATGAAAGTGATACACAGGCAGCTCCTGTCTTTTGGCAGATTTATCATACTTTTACCTAATGGATGCAGTAATGATAGAGAAAGCAGCAAATGCAATTGCCGATAAACACCGTTTGTCCATACTGCTGGCGGCTTCCAGGCAGCCTGCTATACAGTGTTGTGATATCACAGAGCTGACTGGCTTGTCCCAACCCACGGTTTCCCACCATATTAAGATATTGGTAGACAGCGGTATATTAATATATGATAAGACCGGAAGAAACGTACAATTGACAATTAATAAGGAGATGATGAAGTATCTTTCTACCTTTTTTTCACAATTGAGTTAATGCCTCAGGCCAATAACTTACTTTTTAATGCCTTAAGCCATTAGCTTTCTTGCCAATTAATGCTTTAAACCATTAGCTTTCTTGCCAGTTAATGCCTTAAACCATTAGCTTTCTTGCCAGCTTGCCAATCGTCTTTAACCCGTCTTCCACCGTTTTACTCCATGCATTATTATAACTAATTCTCAGGCAGTTATTGTACCTGTCCTGCAGGGAGAAGATCCGGCCCGGGGCAAAAATGACCTTGTGCTTCAAAGACTGTTCATATAATTCAAAGGCATTGATCTTTGGATTCAGCTCTATCCAGCATACAAATCCCCCGCCAGGGCGGGTTACACAGGTGTCTTCCGGGAAATAATCTGAAATAGCCTGCAGGTGACGCATAAATTGTGTATGCAAGGCCTGCCGCATGCTCCTTAAATGGTACTCATAACGCCCATTCTCCAGAAAACACGCAATGGCAGCACTCGGCAGGGAAGGAGAGGAAATAGCACGGTTACGTTTAATACGTAAAACTTTTTCTTTATATCGCCCCGGCAGGGTCCAGCCCACCCTATATCCCGGGGCCAGTGACTTCGAAAATGAATTGCACAACAGCACTAACCCATTTTTATCAAAGGTTTTACATACACCCGGCCTTTCCTTGCCAAAGTACATATCACCATAAATGTCATCCTCAATCAGCGGTATATCATATTTTTCTAATATCCTTACCAGTTCCTGCTTATGACTATCCGGCATACAGGCCCCAAGAGGATTGGTGAAGTTCGTCACAAAAAGACAAGCCCTGATCTTAAACTTAGGAATCGCCTTATTCAGGTATTCTAAGTCTACACCTGTCAGGGGATGGGTAGGAATCTCCAGCACTTTTAGTCCCAGGTTTTCTGCCAGTTGCAAAGAACCATAGTACGTCGGACTTTCCACGGCAATCGTATCCCCCGGTTGAGTCACCGCCGAAAGACAAAGTGATAAAGCATCAGAGCAACCCGCCGCTATAACAATATCATCTTCCGTCACCGCACCCCCCCAGCCAATAGACATCCGGGCAATTTGCCTGCGCAGGTCCTCATTGCCCTGTAGCGTATCATACATCAGGCCCCCATTGGGCAGTCTATGAATGGCCTGCACCATTGCCTTCGTCATCTTCGCGGTAGGTAACTGCGCTACAGGAAATACCGCAGATGAAAACTTTAAGATTTCCGGATTGGAATTGTGTAAATACATCCGGGAAATCATTTCATGCACCGTTACTTCCGATGGCTTTTTGACAGCCTCCGTTTGCTTCGGTATTTCCGGCATGCGCCGCGGACAAAAGGTGACATAATATCCTGACTTAGGCCTGGATTCAATCATGCCCTTGCTTTCCAGGTGATAATAAGCCTGGAAGGCCGTGCTCATGCTCACGCCTTTTTCTTCACTGAGATTACGCACAGAAGGGAGTTTATCTCCCATTTTCAACACCTGCCTGGTAATGAGTTGCTCTAAATTATCTGCAATCTGCAGGTAAAGATGATCAGCAGTTTTTAGCATGGAAAGAATATTCTGATATGGTCAAATGTACGGAAAATTGAACTGTTTGCTTTTAATCTTTTCAAGTGGATAATAATTGGAAGAATTATTTTGCGCAACTAAAAAATTGCATAATTTAGTGCAACTAAAAAGTTGCTCAAATGGATGAGTTGTTTAAAGGAATTGCCGACCCCCTCAGAAGAGAAGTGCTCGAACTCCTGCGCAAAGCCCCTCTCAATATAAACCAGATCAATGATCACTTCGGTCATATCAGCCGCCAGGCGGTCTCCAAGCACTTGCAGTTATTGGAAGATACCGGCTGGATCCGCATTTACCAGGCAGGCCGCGAGCGCTACGGCTATCTCAGCAAATCTGCTTTCTATGCCTTTAAAGACTGGGTGGATGCCTATCTTCAATGGGGAGCGCATTCAATTGATAATGATCACGGGGTATTCCTGGACGATACTGCATACAAAAAGGGAATGCCCCTGACGCAGCCCGTTATGCTGCAGGCCCTGCTCAGTAAGGATAAAACCTTTGACGGGGTATTTTATACGGCTGTAAAAACCACGGGCATCTTCTGCAAACCTTCCTGTTCTGCCAATCCCAGGCCGGACAATGTGATCTTTTATGATAATAAGGACGATGCACTGAAGAATGGTTACAGGGCCTGTAAGCGATGTAAGCCATAGCATCACGATGGGCAGCCATTATTTGCCGAAGTACTCAATAATAATAGAACGCGCTGATGAAATTTACCATACCAGTTACCGATCACGCTAATTTTTCCTTCGATGAATGCCTCGTTTTCCTCAGTCGTTCTGATAAGGAATGCCTGCATGAAGTAGAAGGTAATACCCTCCGCAAAGTAATTGTGGTGAACAATACCCCTGTGCTCACTACGATCACAGATGCTCCCAAAAAACAGGGTTTGCAGGTAACAACCAACACAGCCGCAGATCCTGCCTGTCTTAAGAACTACATCAGCCATTGGCTGCACCTCGATGCAGACCTCAATGAGTTTTACACCTTCGCAAAAAAGGATAAAATTCTCTCGCCCCTTATTCAGCAATACAAAGGCCTCCGGCTCATCGGCATTCCCGAACTGTTCGAAGCCCTCACCTGGACCATCACCGGACAACAAATCAATCTCTCTTTTGCATATACACTCAAACAACGTTTGATCCATGCTTACGGAGATGCTATTACCTCCCTCGGCAAAACCTACTACGTATATCCACAGCCGGCTACCATTGCTGCACTGGAACCTGCCGCACTCACTGACATGCAGTTCTCCCGCAGCAAGGCTGATTACATCATCTCTATCGCAAAGGCAATGGCCGAAGAACGCCTTAGTCTTACACAGTTGCAATCACTCGATTACACCGCCGCCCGCGAATACCTCATCTCCTTCAAAGGAATTGGTAACTGGTCGGCCAATTACGTACTGATGAAATTCAGCCGTTACTGGCAAGCCTTGCCACTGGAAGATGCCGGACTACACAATGCATTGAAACAACAATTGCAACTGGCCGTAAAGCCTTCACTGGCTGAGATAAAGGAATATACACAGCACTGGCAGCAGCATGCTGCTTATGCTACCTTTTATTTATGGAGATCCTTACAGCAGTAAATCAATCTTATTCAAAAACGCTATTAACCAATATGGAACAGTACCACTACTTTACCCCGACACCCGTAGGCAGTCTGCTCATCGCTGGAACAGATACAACCATCAATGCACTCAGCATCCGGGACAATGATAAAACCGATCTGCCTTTGCTACACAAGACGGAACTACCCGATGTATTCCTGCAATGTGTAGCTGAAACGGAAGCCTACTTTGCGGGCAGTCTTCGCAATTTCACAATTCCGGTTGCACAGGTGGGAACAGCCTTCCAGCAGTCCGTGTGGGACAAATTGCTCACTATTCCTTACGGGCAGACCACTACTTACTTACAGCTGGCAAAAGACCTGAATAATCCAAAGGCGATTCGTGCGGTAGGTACCACGAACGGGCGTAACCAGCTGTGGGTGGTAGTGCCTTGTCACAGGGTGATCGGGAGCGATGGAACATTGACCGGGTATGCGGGAGGCCTTTGGCGGAAGAAGTGGTTGTTGGAACATGAAATGAAATACAGGTTTGGACAACAGGGGCAGTTGTTCTAACAGGACAGCGGCTTCTTTTTTTTAAAATATAAAACCCTTCAGATTCGGCTTACCATCAACCTTTTTTTCTAAAATAAAGCCCTTCAGATCCGGGTAACAATCAACCATTTTACCCGGTTGTAATGACCCCTTATCCATCTGATCTGGTCGAAATTCGGAAAACTGAATCTGTTTTTTATTGTCTTTTTATTTCATTTTTGTGGTCTCAAACCTACCGCCATGAATGAAACACTCTTTCAGGACCTCCAGCAAATGGATCAACTGCTCCAACAGACCAAAGATATCAGCTCGGCCTTCCTGGCCGGTATAGACAAATTGCCCGTCGATGTGGCGAAAGGTGCCTTTACGCCATTATCCCTGCCCAAACAGGGTGTCGGTGCTTCCCAGGCGCTGAACATCTTCAAAACCCGCTACGAACACATGCTCGCCGGCAACGCCGGTGCACGTTACTGGGGCTTCGTGACCGGTGGCGCTACACCTGCAGCCATCGCCGGTGACTGGTTAACATCCGTATATGACATGAATGCCGCCAACAAAGACGGCGCATCTTTCTATATAGAAGGAGAAACCATTTCTTTTCTCCGTCAACTCTTCGGTTTGCCGGATGCATATACCGGCGTATTCACTTCCGGTGCCACCATGTCCAATTTTTCAGGCCTCGCTATCGCCCGCCAGTGGCTGGGCAACAGGTATGGTACAGACGTGGCGCAGGAAGGCATCGCCGCATTGCCCGGTATAAAAATTCTTTCCTGTACCCCACACTCCAGTACCGTGAAATCTATGGCCATGCTGGGCATAGGCCGCAACGCGCTGGTAAAGATTCCTTCCCTGCCCGGCAGGGAATCAGTAGATCTTACCGCACTCACCGCCTACCTCGAAGCTCACACCGGGGAACCTTTGATCTTCGTTGCTGCCGCAGGTACAGTGAATACGGTGGACTTCGATGACCTGCAATCACTTGCAGTACTCAAACAGCAATATGGTTTCTACCTCCATGTAGACGCTGCCTTCGGTGGATTTGCCGCCTGCCATCCTGCGTATCGCAATTTATTGCAGGGCTGGGAAGTGGCAGACAGCATCACCATCGATGCACACAAATGGCTGAACGTACCTTACGATTCCGCTATGATCTTTACCCGTCATCCCAAACTGCAAATGGCCGCTTTCAGAAATGTAGGTGCCAGCTACCTGCCTGACCCCGATGAGTTTTTTGTATATAGCAATTATACGCCTGAAAACTCCCGCCGCCTGAGAGCTTTGCCGGCATGGCATACCCTCATGGCGTATGGTGCAAATGGCTATGCGGATATAGTAGAGAATAATGTGCGGCTTACGAAGAAACTGGGTGCATTGATTGAAGCCAGCGATACTTTCCGTTTATTGGCGCCTGTAAACCTTTGTGTAGCATGCTTTACACTCAATGTACCTGCCGGGGAGCTGCCGGCGGCTATAAAGCAATTCCTGCAAACCATGAATGAAAACGGGAAGGTGGTGATGACACCTACGGTTTACCAGGGAATACCCGGTATCCGGGCAGCTTTGGTGAACTGGCGTACAACAGCGGAAGATGTGGATCTGGTGTGGGAGGAGATGTCGCAGCTCATTTCAGTCCATTAACGCAGGATTACATTTATTGAATGCCTTTTCTACCAGGCCATAATATTATTAACAGAAATCTTCCGACAATCTCAACCCATAAGGGCAATAACCGCTTTAATCTGATTTCAAAACATCGCACACAATGAAAAAGTCTAACACAAACGCCTATATTGCCCTGGCCATGGTCAGTTTTTTCTGGGGTACCACCTACCTCGCATCCAGCGTAGGCGTTCGGCACATGCACGGTCTTATGCTGGCAGGCCTTCGCCAAACCGCAGCCGGCATCATCCTCATCAGCTATTTCCTGCTCAAAGGATACCGCCTGCCCGACAAGATTGTGCTTTCCCGCCTATTCGTAATAGGTGTCATGATGCTCTGCCTCAGCAACGGCCTCATTACCTGGGCCATGCAATATATTCCCAGCGGACTCTGTGCCATCGTCGTAGCCACCGTACCCATCTGGATTACCATCTTCAGTTATTTTATGGTACAGCGTACCCGCCTGTCACCCTTATTAATCATTGGGATGATCATCGGGTTACTGGGGGTAGCGGGCATCTTTTATAACTACCTCTCAAGTCTTACCAACCCGGCGTTCAGACTCGGGATCTTCCTGACCCTCATCGCCTGCATCAGCTGGGCCATTGGTTCTGTACTCACCGCCCGCTGGGCATTAAAAGTAAACTTCCTCTATGGTGCAGGATTCCAGATGTTCTTCAGCGGCATCGTTATGCTCATCACAGTGTCACTCATGGGGTATAGCATTTCAGCATCATCCATGAACATTGAGTTGTGGGAAAGCCTCCTGTACCTGGTCTTTATCGGCTCTATCGTAGGTTATTCATCCTATGTCTTTGCCCTCAATAACCTGCCTACCTCACTGGCATCAGTATACGCTTATATCAATCCGATCGTAGCCGTTACACTGGGCTGGCTGATCTTAAAAGAACAACTCAACTGGACAACCGCCTTATCCTGCCTCGTTACCCTGGCCGGTGTCTATATGGTAAATGTATCCGTCAATAAAAATAAAAGGAAGTATGAACACAGCAATTGATACAATCCGGCTGATAGGCTGTGAGCCTGCCCTCTTACCACACTTTGAGAGACTGAACAGGCATTGGATAGAAAAGTATTTCACTTTCGAGCCTGCGGATGCTGAGTCTCTGCAACAGGCAGATAAGTATATACTGGGTAAAGGCGGTACAATCATCTTTGCGGCAGCAGGAGATGAAATAGTGGGAACTGTCGCCCTGAAACCCATAGATGCAGCAACTACGGAAATGACGAAACTGGCAGTGGATGAAAAGTTTCAGGGGTACAAGATAGGTTGGCAGCTGGTAAAAGAAATAATGCGCCTGGCTGAAGAACAGGGATATAAAAAAGTAGTGTTATATTCCAATACGATCCTGGTACCTGCGTTAAATATGTATGAAAAATTCGGCTTCAGGGAAATTCCTGTAGAAGAGGGGAGATACCAACGCAGCAACATTAAGATGGAATATACCTTTGGTAAAGAAAGCCCGCAGTATGCAGTGGCCACGGAGCTGGCAAGCCTTGTCACCGGCTGGGAACAGCTGCTCTCAGGCATTAGCGACCGGGAAGCGGCAGTGCGCTTAAGGAGAGGTAAATGGAGTATAAAAGAAATATTGGGACACCTGGTCGATTCAGCAATTAATAATAACGTTCGGATAATACGCGCGCAACAGATATCTTTGTTGGAAATTCCGGGATATGATCAGGAATTTTGGACAAAGGGACAGGCATGGCAGTTCATGAACTGGCAGAATTTAATTAAATTGTGGTCCGTTTTTAATCAGCACCTTGTACTAACGATACGGACTATACCAACAGAAGTCTTGCAGCATACAGTTAAAGTAAACGAAAACGAGCCGGTGACACTGCGTTACCTGATCGAAGATTATCTAATACATATGAAGCACCACTTATCGCAAATAAACGAATTATTCAATCTGAAAAAAGATACGATTTAGATTTAGGTATGATGATCAAAGGTATTTACCGCCGTTCATCTGGTTGACATCGTCCCGCCTTTGCGCGGGACGTTTTTTTTATAACCGGAACTCATTTCATAATTACCCCTCAACCCTGACTATCAATTATAACCACCTATCTGTGAAATGAGTGCTACCTACTCTCTCATTTTCATGCATGCAATGCCGCTTTTCTCCATTCGTTCCCTTTAATCAGCCCCCGTCCTTTTTAAATTACCCCCATTTTACTTTTACCCACGGGCCCGGCACAATCCTTGTCACAAATCTTACATTTGTACATTATGGATCTGAATCATAACCCATGGACAGTACTGTCCAGCAAAGTAGAATACGACAATCCCTGGATCAGCGTGACCGAAAACCAGGTGCTGAACCCCTCCGGCGGCAGAGGCATCTACGGCGTAGTTCATTTTAAAAATGCTGCCATAGGTGTCATTCCTTACGACAAAGATGGAAATATCTACCTGGTAGGTCAGTTTCGCTTTGCCATCGATGCCTTCTCCTGGGAGATTCCCGAAGGCGGTGGCCCCCTGGGTACCGATCCCCTGGCATCTGCCAAAAGAGAGCTGCTGGAAGAGACAGGACTCATTGCCCATAGCTGGGAGCCGATTATCAAAATGCACCTGTCCAATTCTGTTTCAGATGAAGCCGGTGTCGTTTACCTGGCTCGTGAGCTGGAGCAGCGCGAAGCAGAACCGGAGGAGACGGAGCAACTGCATATCCGGAAGATTCCCTTCGAAGAAGCATACCAGATGGTAAAGCGGCATGAGATAACGGATTCCCTGTCGATAGCAGCCATCCTGAAGATAAGGCTGATGCAGCTGGAAGGGGAGTTATAGTTTTTGTTGATTCTCCCTCACCCGCTGGAACACCAGCCGTAAATCTTTATCTTTGCGGCAATGGAACACAGAAGACATAAGCCTGCCGGTTTCCGGCAGCATGCGCCCCGGCCTAAGGCCTCGGCCATGGTAATAGGGCGGCAGCCGGTAGTAGAGGCCATCCAGGCCGGGAAAGCCATCGAGCGCATTTACCTGTTACGCACTGCCAGCGGGGACATTATCCCCCAGATCAAAAGCCTGGCTGCACAATATAATATTCCCATCAACCTGGTACCGACAGAAAAGCTGAACAGCCTTACCCAGGCAAATCACCAGGGCTGTATTGCCATTACAGGGCATATCAGCTACCTTGACCTCCAGGATGTGATCTCTCACGTGACCGACTCGGGCGAAACACCCCTGTTCCTCATCCTGGATGGTATTACAGATGTCAGGAACATCGGCGCTATTGCCCGTAGTGCAGTATGCTGCGGCGCGCAGGCCATCATCATCCCTGACAAAGGGATCGCAGCACTCAATGAAGAAGCCATCAAATCCTCGGCAGGTGCACTGGAGAAAATCTCCATCTGCCGTGTAAATAGTCTCCTGAAAGCGATCGATACCTTACACCTGAATGGTATTAAGGTCGTAGCCAGTGAAATGGAAGCCGAAGCCAAACTCTATGACCTGCCCCTGAATGAACCGGTGGCAGTGATTATGGGATCGGAAGATAAAGGCGTTTATCCTGCTCTCCTGAAGGCGACGGACGTTCAGTTCCGCATCCCGATGAGCGGCAATTTTGAATCTTTTAATGTATCAGTGGCAGCAGGGATTATCCTGTACGAAGCGATGAAGCAGAGAGGCATCTAAACTCAATATCATAACATCATCCACCATGAAACTCATTGAATGTCCCCGCGACGCAATGCAGGGCTGGCACCGGTCCATCGACACCGCCGATAAGGTAAACTACCTGAACGCCCTGCTTCGCGTTGGTTTCAATACGATAGACTTTGGCAGCTTTGTATCTCCCAAAGCCATTCCACAAATGGCCGATACCAGAGAAGTCCTGTCACAACTGGACCTCTCCGCTACCAAAAGTCGCCTGTTGGCAATTGTCGCAAACCAGAGAGGGGCTGAAGAAGCCGTGGTGCATGAAGAAATCGCTTACCTGGGGTACCCGTTCTCCATCTCAGAGACATTTCAGTTACGCAATACCAACAAAACGATTGCCGATTCACTGGAACTCGTAGATACCATGCAGGAGCTCTGTATCAAAAACAGCAAGCAACTGGTCATCTATATTTCCATGGGCTTCGGCAATCCTTATGGTGACCCATACGATGCTGCCATCGCCCTGGAATGGGTCGAAAAACTGGTCGAAATGGATATCGTCACCATTTCACTGGCTGATACCGTAGGTGTGGCCACACCTGAAATCATTACACAACTATTTTCCACACTCATAAAAGCATATCCTGTCGTGGAGTTTGGCGCGCATTTCCATTCTGCTCCCCACAACTGGGAGGAGAAAGTAGCCGCTGCCTATACCGAAGGATGTCGCCGATTTGATAGCGCGATCAAAGGGATCGGAGGCTGTCCCATGGCTAAAGATGAACTGGTAGGCAACCTCGCCACTGAGCGCCTGCTGGAATTCTGCCTGAAACAGCATGAGCCTTTACAACTCGACCTGGCGGCTTTAGAAACCGCCCAGCGTATAGCAGATCGCATTTTCTATTAGTACCATGAACTTTCGCCTTACATTTCCGGTTACGCCTTTTCCGGCGCCCCTGCAATATTCAGATCGCTTATTGCTCATGGGGTCCTGCTTTGCAGAAGAAATAGGCGCGCGCCTGCAGGGGCATTACTTCGATGCACTTGTCAATCCGCATGGCATATTGTACAATCCTGTCAGTATCACACAATCGATTCACACGTACCTTGACAATAAGATTTATACCCACGAAGACCTCTTCCAGCAGGGAGACCTCTGGCATAGCTGGGATCACCACAGCCGTTTTTCCGGTGTAGATCCCGATAAAGTACTGGCAGGCATCAACGCCCAACAGGAAGCGGCCACCCAAAGACTGGAAGAGCTGGACTGGTTAATGATCACCCTGGGTTCTGCACACACCTACACCTTGCAGGAAAGCGGAAAGGTAGTGGGCAATTGTCATAAGGCACCAGCATCGGCTTTTTATAAAAAAATGCTGACGGCACAGGATATTATTTCTGCCCTGGACAATGCAATGCATCGCCTGTTTTTCAGGAACAGGAAAGTGAAGATCTTATTTACAATCAGTCCGGTGAGATATGTAAGAGATGGGGTAGTGGAGAATAACCTGAGCAAGGCGATCCTCTTACAGGCGGTACATCATATGGTCAATAAATTCGACCGCCTCTTTTATTTCCCTGCGTACGAACTGGTGGTGGATGACTTGCGGGATTACCGCTTTTACAAAGAAGACCTTGTACACCCGAATGAAATGGCCATCGACTATGTCTGGGAACATTTCATCAAGGCAGGTCTCGCCACTGCTGACCAGTCACTGCTCACGCAGCTTGCTGAACTGAACAGGGCGGCAGCGCATCGTCCTTTCAACCCGGAAGGCAAACAGCACCAGCAATTTATTAATACTTATATAAAGAAGGTGGAGCAACTGATGCAACAGCACCCGGCTTTGCCACTGCAGCACCTTCTCAATCGCTTTAGTTCCCAGGCAAAATAAGCGTTTCCGGGTCTGAAGACCCGGAAACGCTTCCTGAAAAACTTATTCCTTCGAAATCATATTATCCTTTATAAACACCACCCCAATCACAAAGCAAATCAGCGCCACCCCAATCGGATACACTAAGCCCGCCAGGTGATTCTTCGTCTCCGTCACCAATATCGTTGCCACCGTCGGCAACAGGCCGCCAAATACCCCATTCCCCAAATGATAAGGCAAACTCATAGAAGTATACCTGATCCTCGCAGGGAACAATTCCACCAGGAACGCCGCTATCGGCCCATATACCATCGTCACGAATATCACCTGCACCCACACCAGCAACACTAGCTGGATCAAGCCAGCAGTGCCCACTACCACCTCCGTCTTCTTTTCCTCCTTCCCGTCCGTATTCACCACCACCTCTCTCACCTTTGTGTCGTCATCATACATCTTCGTCCTCACCGTCTTCTCTACATTCTGCATCTTCTCATTTCTCGACATCGTATTTTCTATCGTATACTTCGCCTTCAGCTCCGTCTTCAAACTTATATTCCCAATCCTATCCATCCCCGCATAAATCGGGTAATACGACAATGCCGCTATCAGCATCCCCGTCATCATAATCTTCTTTCTCCCGATCTTATCCGACAATCTTCCAAAATAAATAAAGAACGGTGTACCCAACACCAACGCAACCGCGATAATAATATTCGACTGCACAAACTCAATATTCATCGTCTTCTGCAAAAACGACAAAGCATAGAATTGCCCGGTATACCAGATCACACCTTGTCCCATGGCCGCACCAAACAATGCCAGCAACACCACTTTCAGGTTCTCCTTCTTCCCAAAACTCTCTTTGATCGGATTTTTCGCCGTCTTTCCCTCCGCCTTCAACTGCGCAAATTCGGGCGATTCCTGCAACCTGATCCTGATATAATAAGACATCAGTACCAGCAATACGGACAACCAGAACGGCACCCGCCAGCCCCAGTCATTAAACTGTTCTGTTGTCATACTGCTCCTGGTAATCAGGATCACCGCCAGGGATACAAACAATCCCAGGGTAGCCGTCGTCTGTATAAAGCTGGTATAATACCCTCGTTTATCATGCGCCGAATGCTCTGCCACGTAAGTAGCCGCACCTCCATATTCACCCCCCAGCGCCAATCCCTGTAAGAGCCTTAGCAGCAATACAATTATCGGTGCCAGTACCCCGATAGCCGCATAGCCGGGTACCAGGCCTATCGCAAATGTAGACCCACCCATTATGAGTAGTGTGAGCAGGAAAGTATACTTCCTGCCGACAATATCCCCCAGTCTTCCGAACACAATCGCTCCAAAAGGCCTGACTACAAATCCCACCGCAAAAGTGGCCAGTGTCATAATGTAGGCAAGATCAGGATTGCTGGGGGGAAAGAATTTCTCAGCAATAATTGCAGACAGGCTGCCAAAGATGTAGAAATCATACCATTCTATCAGGGTACCAGCCGAAGAGGCCAGGATCACCTGCCAGATGTTGTGCGCGGTCGTGTGTTTATTCATACGTGAGAATATATGTAGTCCTAATAGTTTGAAATGCTACAAATAGTTGTATAAAATAATAAAAAAAACGTAAATATTATATTTTTAGAAGACGCACTTATGCCGTAGATTTTGGACAGATCCCCGCTATGGGGTAAAGTCACTTTTATTTTAAACTTATTCAGCTACCTTCGGGTCAATTAAGGATTTACACCGTCAAGATATATGCGTTTCAGAAGGGTATTTGTTTGTTGGTTAGGGATCGTTTTTTTGCCTGCCGTCATCTTTGCACAGCAGTCAGGGGCGGGCCGTCCCAAAATCGGACTTACCCTCAGCGGCGGCGGTGCCAAAGGCCTGGCCCACATCGGCATCCTTGAAGCCATCGACAGCGCAGGACTGAAAATAGACTACCTCACCGGCACCAGTATGGGCAGCATCGTGGGAGCCCTTTATTCCATGGGCTATTCCGGTAGCGCCATCGAGAAAATGGCCAGGGAACTCGACTGGAACAACCTCTTTACCAACCAACCCGTACTCACCGACATCTCTTACGAAGAAAAGAAAGAGTATAATAAATACATTATCGAAATTCCTTTTGAATACAGCAAGCCTAAACTCGCCTCCGGGGTTATTGCTGGTGAACAGCTATGGCTGGAACTCGCCCGTATGTGCTGGCCGGCCAATGGTACCAGGGATTTTTCTCAATTCAATATTCCTTTCAAATGTATCGCTACCGATGTATCAAATGGTGCCATTGTCACCCTCGATACAGGCGACATAGTTACTGCTATCCGTGCCAGCATGGCCATTCCATCTATTTTCACGGCCATTAATATCGGGGACCGTAAACTGGTAGATGGAGGCGTGGTAAGGAACTTCCCCGTGATCACTGCCAAGGAAATGGGAGCGGACATCGTCATCGGCTCCAATGTATCAGAAGGGCTCCGCAAATCAGATCAGTTACAGACACCCCTGGATGTGATTCAGCAACTAGGTTTCTACAAAGATGCGGACGACTTCAAAGACGAAAAACAACTCTGCGATATCTTCATCCAGCATAAACTGGAAAACTACAGTGCTGCCAGCTTTGGGAGTATTGATTCCATCATCGAAATTGGTAAACGCAAAGGCAGGGAGATGTACCCTATCTTCAAGCACCTCGCAGATTCCCTGCAGGAACTGTATCCCTTGCCGCCTTTCGAAAAAGACCGCCTGCCATTCACGGCCGATATCGAGTTGACAGCGATCCATGTAAATGGCCTCAAACACTCGGATGAGAAATTCTTTTTAGGCCGGCTTGGTCTCAAAACCGGTGGCTGCTATACCTCCCAGCATATCAAAGAAGCCGTACTGAATGTATTCGGTACCCGCTTCTATAAAATGATCACTTACGACCTGGTGCCGGATGGCAAGCGCCAGACCATCATGAACGTAAATGTGGAAGAGAACCCGCTCACGTATGTGAAGTTCGCACTGAGCTATAACAGTTTTACAAATGCCAGCGCAATCGTGAATATTACCCAGCGCAACTTTATCGTACCTAACTCCCGCGCATTTGTAACAGCTGCTATCAGCGAAAATCCACGGGTACAGGCAGAGTACTTTAAATACACCGGGCATGACAGGAACTTTGGCGTGGGCCTGGGTTTCTACTTCGAAGATAACTCCATGACACAATATGAAAACCTGAAAGCAAAGCAGGATTATCATAGTAAATATCTAAGTACAGACATCCATTTCCAGTATACGCTGAATAGTATTATGGCAATTGGTGTCGGCACGCGCTGGGAATTCCAGAACCTGAACCCCCGCTATTCAGAGGAGCAGGAGATCCGGGGCAACAGCACGCAGTTGAACAGCTACTTATATGCGGGCATCAACTCGCTCGACAGGAAAATCTACCCGCGCAAAGGGCTGGACCTGCAATTCGAAGCAGGCTGGATCTATAATGAAAACCCGGGTTTCAGAGCCTTCCGCGATGGGGTGCAACAACCACTGGATTCTACCAATTTCAGTTTTGCCGATTACCAGCGGGCGATGTTACAGGCAAAGTATCATATTCCTTTTGGCTACCGGGGTGCTTTGCAAATACAGGCGGGTGGCGGTGTGAACTTTAATCACAGGCAAGGCCCGATCAATGCATTTCTGATCGGGGGACTTGCGAACGTACTGCGCAACCAATTACCATTTGTCGGGATCCTCGAAGGGGAGGTCAATACATCATCAGCAGCTACGCTGCAACTGGCTTACCAGTATGAAGTCACTAAGAATATCTTTACCACACCAAGAGTAGGTGCAGCAGTGTATGATTTTATGGGGGATGTGAATCAGCGGTATAATTACCTGAGTGGCTACGGTATTTCTGCCGGCTACTCCACGTTCATGGGGCCTATAGAAGGGACGATGATGTATTGCGACCAGGATGGCCGTTTACGTTTTTATGTCAATATTGGGTTTAATTTTTAATAAAGAGATACCGCCAGCATGTACCAAAGATTAATTACAACGCTGATAATTGTTATCATCTCCTTTCTTGCAATGCGTTCTGCTTATAGGAAGGTTCAAAACCGTAATGAAACAATTAAGGAAGAGAATCGGGTGCTTGTCAATATAACTGATGTATATGCTCCTTCTTCAAAACGGAATGGTACTGTAAGTTTTAGACATAATGGGGGCATACAAAAAGTTACTATATGCCCTGGCTGCAGCATCAATTTTAAAATTGGAGAGCAGATTCCCATATATTATAATGCACAAAATAACACGTATATATCGGAAAATGATGGTTTGGGAAACGATCCTTACATGGGATGGTATGTAGGCCTGATGTTATTCATTGCAGTGATTATTTACTGGCTTTGCCAGCTAAGTTTCAAGGGCAGAAATCTGATAAAAAAGAGTGCGGCAGGATGATCATCCTGCCGCACTCTTTTTTATATGCTAATGCATTCTATCTCCTCTCACCTCCATCTTATCCATAATATCCGCCTCTATATTCAACCATTCCTGCCAGCGTGTCTTCACCCTTTCTTCCGGCAGATATTCATTAGCCAGGTCTATAAACAGGCGATAATGCCCCGCCTCAGAAATCATAAATTTCCGATAAAACTCCCGCAGGTATTCATCTTCCAGCCCTTCACTCAGCAATCTGAAACGTTCGCAGCTACGCGCCTCAATCAGCGCGAAGGTCAGCAGGCGATCCAGGAAAACTGTATCCGGGTCTCCGCCTTTATTTTGGTGCAGCATCAGTTCATTTACGTATAAATCCTTTCGTTGTTTTCCTAACTGGAAACCACGTTTCCTCATCTCCGCCAATACCTGCCTGAAATGTCCCCATTCTTCCGTCACGATCGGAGCCAGTTCCTGTACCAGCCTGTCCCTGTGCGGATAACGCTGGATGAGCGAAATACAGGAAGTTGCAGCTTTTTGCTCACAAAAAGCATGGTCAGTCAGCACTTCTTCCAGAGAAATAGCGGCCAGGTTTACCCAACGTGGGTCAGAAGGAAGATGAAGTCCGAGGATGGATACTTTACTCATGCGCGTTAAGTTGCTTTTCATTAATTATCGTCCGCAAAGTTACTTAGCTTTGAAAGATGAAAGAAGATTTTCTTTTAACGCAACTCGCAGCGCGCAAAGAACAGCATGCCTTCCGGCAATTACGCCTGCCGGCTCCCGGTATGGTAGACTTTTGTTCCAACGATTACCTGGGCCTGGCAAAGAGTATGGCCATGCAGGAAGCGGTGCACCAGCTCCTGGCAGCCCGTCCTTTTGCACATGGTAGCACCGGTTCCCGCTTGCTTGCCGGCAATTATGCCTGGGTAGAAGAAACCGAATCCATGCTGGCCGCCTTTCACCAGAGTGCCGCTGGCCTGATTTACAATTCCGGCTACGATGCCAATCTCGGTTTGTTTAGTGCAGTGCCTCAGAAAGGAGATACAATCATTTATGATTCCCTGATTCACGCAAGTATCCGCGATGGCATCCGCCTTTCAAAAGCACAGGCATTTTCATTCCTGCACAATGATCCCCAGGACCTGGAGAAGAAGCTGGCCAATGCTGGCGGCAATGTATTTGTAGCGGTAGAGTCAGTGTACTCCATGGATGGTGATTTTGCGCCTTTATCCGCCATTACATCCATTTGTGAAAGGGCAGGGGCCTACCTGGTGGTGGACGAGGCCCATGCTACCGGTGTAGTGGGGGCCAAAGGGGAAGGCCTGGTACAGCACCTGGGATTGCAGGGGCAATGTTTTGCCAGGGTACACACTTTTGGCAAGGCAGTA
The DNA here is from genome assembly GCF_003412465.1 of Chitinophaga silvisoli. Classification (GTDB taxonomy): domain Bacteria; phylum Bacteroidota; class Bacteroidia; order Chitinophagales; family Chitinophagaceae; genus Chitinophaga; species Chitinophaga silvisoli. Next base: position 228,653 of record NZ_QTJV01000009.1, on the reverse strand, counting down.
GGTTGTCATGGCGCAGTGGTGTTGGGGTCCGCTCATTTACGCGATTTTCTCATCAATTTTTCCCGCTCATTTATCTATACCACGGCCCTGCCGCCTACCGCGATGGCAGCTATCATGGCCAGTTACGATCTGTTCCCTTACATGCAGGAGGCAAGAGCTCATTTATCGGCCTTAATCGCCCGTTTCCGGGAGGGAGTGGCTGCGCTGGATACATTGCCTGGCGAAACGCCTATCCAGGTCGTTTTGAGCCCCGGAAACACCGCTGCCCGCGATTTGGCGGCACGCCTGCAGGGTGAAGGTCTGGATGTGAGGGCTATTTTACACCCCACCGTGCCAAAAGGCGGGGAGCGCCTGCGGATCGTATTGCATAGTTTCAACACAGAAGAGGAAGTGGACAGGTGTATAGCCGTCCTGACTAAGTAGTAAATAGCTGATGCTATTGGGTTTAGTTGGCTCAAAAGGGTCAACTTTGGCTCTCCTTGCGCTTTCTAAGGGAGATAACCCGTAGATAACCCGCAGATAACCCGCATATAATCCGCCAATAACCTGCATTCTAAAAGAGGCGGCTTACCTGCGGATCATAGCCGGTTTATTAGCAGGTTACCCCTATCTGAGGGTTAAATCCGGCAAGGATCGACAATACCCTCGCTCTTTTTAAAAAATTAAGCGCCTTTCGATGGCTTTGCGGTTCGCTGCTCCCAGAATTCTGTATATTAGCTATTCACTTCCTTGCTATGAGAATTCTACCATTCGCCATTTCGACCGGAATAACCGCCGTACTCATTTTCGCTTTGTCCCAGAAATGGGGTGCCCTGCCTCCTGTAGGCCCTTTACTCAGCCCCCAGGAAGGGTTCTGGCAAAACGCTACCCCTATCAGCAAAGACTATAATGAAACCATCGACCTCCCTGGACTTACAGGTAAAGCCGAAGTATGGCTGGATGACCGTATGGTGCCTCATATTTTTGCAGAGAATGAAGCGGATGCTTACTATATAGAAGGTTTTATACATGCCCGTGATCGTCTCTGGCAAATGGAGCTGCAGATCTTTGCCGCCTCTGGCCGCCTGTCCGAAATCTTAGGCCCTAAAATGCTGGATTACGACAGGATGCAACGCCGTCGTGGTATGATCTACAGTGCAGAGGTTGCATTGAAGGAAATGGAAAAGGATCCCCTCACCAAAACAGCTGTGGAATCCTACGCTGCCGGTGTAAATACTTATATCGCCTCATTGAGCAAGGCATCACTGCCTATAGAATATAAGCTCCTGGATTACAAACCAGAGGCATGGACCACCCTGAAGTCCGCCATATTGCTCAAACTGATGGCAAACGACCTGGCCGGTGAAGCTGAAGACCTGGAATACACCAATGCCCGCCGCCTCTTCAGCCTGAAGGATTTCAACCTGATGTATCCTGATTTCAATGATAGCCTGGACCCGATCGTGCCTAAAAACACACAATTCGATCCGGCTACGCTGAAGGCGGTACCTCCGCCGGATAGCATCATCAAACTGGCGGGAATTTTACAAAAGTTCAAAGAGGAAAAACCTGATCCGGACAATGGCAGTAACAACTGGGCAGTCGCAGGTTCCAAAACCCGCTCGGGGGCACCGATCCTTTGTAATGATCCACACCTGGGTCTGAGTCTGCCTTCACTCTGGTACGAAATTCAACTCCATACGCCGCAAATGAATACCTATGGCGCTTCATTGCCTGGTGCACCGGGAGTAATCATTGGTTTCAATAACGACATTGCCTGGGGTGTGACCAATGGGGAAGAAGATGTAAAAGACTTCTACAAATTGCAGTTCCGCAATGGCCGTAAGCAATATTTGTTCAAGGGAGCATATCGGGATGCAGACCTTCGCATAGAAAAAATCAACATCAGGGGCCAAAAACCTTTCTACGACACGGTGGCATATACCGTATGGGGTCCCGTCGCATATGATAACACATTCCCTGAGCACCAGAAAGAAGAATTCCAGTTCCTGGCCATGCGCTGGAAAGCCCATGATCCTTCGAATGAGCTGCGTACTTTCCTGCTCCTCAACAGGGCAAAGAATTACGACGATTACCTCGCTGCGATCAAAGACTACCAATGTCCTGCGCAGAACTTTGCCTTTGCTTCGAGGGCCGGCGATATCGCCATCTGGCATAATGGAAAGTATCCTTTGCGCTGGAAAGACCAGGGGAAATTTGTTATGCCTGGCGATGACAGTACCTTTGCATGGCAGGGGTATATTCCTCAAAACGAATTGCCACATTTACATAATCCGGCAAGAGGTTTTGTTAGTTCTGCCAATCAAAATCCGACAGATGATACCTATCCTTATAATTTCGTCGGGGGTTATGACCTGTTCCGCGGCAAGCGTATCAATGAGGTACTGGCGGCTGACAGCCAGATCACTATCCAGGATATGATGGCCTTACAAAATGACTACACCAACCTGCTGGCAAGGGCTGCGCTTCCGGTATTTGGTGCGCACCTGAACAAGGCATCGTTGACACCTGATCAACAAAACTACTGGGCACTCCTTACATCGTGGAACCAGCAAAGCACTGCTGATAGCAAGGCTGCTACAGTGTTTCAGTTAGTCTGGAACAATTTGCAAAGCGAGATATGGAATGATGATATGGCACAGTTCGGAGAAGATGCCTATCAAATGCCATGGGAAAAAACAACCCTGAATTTATTAATTAAGGATACAGCCTTTCACTTCATAGACAATATCAACACACCGGAAAAAGAAACTTTGTCCGGCCTGATGTACGCAGCCCTGGCCAAGGCAGCGGACACCGCAAAAATGCTGGAAGGGAAAAATAAATTAGAGTGGGGGCGTTACCGTGGTACTGACATCAGGCACATCACCCGTAGTATTGTTCCGTTTGGTGCATATCACTTGTATACAGGCGGTGGCCGGCATATCGTGAATTGTATCAAAGAAAATCACGGGCCATCCTGGAGAATGATTGTGCAGATGGGAGATCCTGTAGAAGCTTATGGGATCTATCCTGGCGGGGAAAGCGGGAACCCGGGTAGTCCGTATTATGATAATGCAGTGCAGGATTGGGTGAATGGAAAATATTACCTGCTGCATCTGTTTAAGCCCGACCAGCGGGAGGATCCGGCGGTGAAGTACAGGATGATTTTAAATTAATTTAAAAAATAATTGCGTTTGGATTTGGAAGAAATTAATTAATTCCTATCTTTGCACTCCCAATCACGAAGAAAGGGAATGATTCCGTAGCTCAGTTGGTAGAGCAATACACTTTTAATGTATGGGTCTTGGGTTCGAGTCCCAACGGGATCACAGAAAAGCCCGGCTTCTCAGCGAAGTCGGGCTTTTTATTTGTAGTCATTGTTTGTCATTTCTTCAGCTAACTTTAGCAGCACCTGGAAAATTTTCAGGCTTCCGCAGGAATTCAATTTGATCCATCGCTTCCCCTTTACATCGGTGCTTCATAGTATTCAAACCAATGCTTATCCAATTGCTTTTGCAAGATCACTTTGTATTCATAGCCCCTGTTCCTGGCAGATGTGGCTATTAAAGTATCTCCACTTTTTGCCTTTTCATTTTCCGTATACAAATAGCCCTTGTTGGTCGTGAAGCCTACAACCACCCTGAAAAGAAAAAAGTCTTTATTCCTGACAAATTCATTCACACCTGCTTTGTCAAACAGTTGCAGGCAACTATACAGGCTATCTGCAGGAACATTTATTTCCGCCGCTCTCCTCCTGTAATTATAATAATTGGCCTGGTCCGCCTGGGTGGTGTCTAAAAAGATGTTTTGCAGATTTACATTGAACTCGTTGCCGTCATACCTTGTGTCGAGGATGGAGATATTATCAATAGGCTGCAGACGCCGGACCTGGTTGACAAAGGCACTTGCTGCTCCGATATTAAAGTCTTTCATTTTATGCAACTCGTATACGTGTGATGGGGCCTTGCAGGCAAAACATGTTATTGCTGCAATGACAGGCAGGGATTTAAAAAATGAGTTCATAAATCATTGTTTGGGTTACTGATGAATGTTTTTCTAAAACTTATTCTTTCATTTATAAAAGTACAGGCATAAAGCCACCCTGTACACATCCCGGCACAGGAATCAGCTGATCGCCGGATTGATCTACATAGGGTAGCTCCATAATACTTTGGTACCAGCGTTTCCTGAAAGGCACCTCCACGGTAGTCGGGTCAATCAATACATGAAAACCGCCCCTGGTCTCCACAAAGCTCACCTTAGCAGAATGACCGATCCGCTCAAAGATCTTCGCCTTTAATTCCTCTCCAAAATTCTCATCCTTATAATCAAAATCAAAATCCACAAAACAACTCCTGCTTTTGGATTTTTGAATTTCATTCATCACTTCCTGGTGAGGGTTTGCAGACTTGTTCTGGTGCTGTATTGTTTTTGCCAGGGCCGTCAGCGATCCGAACAGGGCATCATACATACTTCTTGGGTTCGGGGTGATATAGATAGCCAGGGCTTCCTGTGGAACAGGCTCACCTTTGTGTGTGTATGCCCCCACCGGGCATTCCAGTTGCCAGATTTTGCTAAACAGATCCTCTTTCCGGCTGGTGAAGCGTTTCAATTGTTGTTTATCCGACTTGATAGCAGCTGAATATTTGCTTCTGGCAAGCAGGGATACATAGTAGACTTCACTATCTTCCAGTACCGGCAACCAATCAATAAATGCACGCAGTACAGCTTCGTCCTTGATAATTTTATAGTTCATTCCTCAGGCATAGGTTTGGGAGAAAATTACGATAATTTTTTAGGATCTTCTAAGAGACCGGGTTGTTAGCTCAGATTTGGTTTAACTGTGCATACATAAAAAGTAGTGCCTTTTTTTTGAAAATAGTTTTCATTCTCCCTGCTGAATTCCCTCTTTCATGAAATTTTTATTTGAAAAAATATTATCTTAGCAACTAAGATATTTACCGAATAAGATATATTTATGGATACGGATGTCGTCACCCAGATCAGGAGACTCAGTCAGGCATATGCCTACACCTCCATTCAAATGCATGAGGCTATTGGCCGGAAGGCGGGGCTATCAGGTACTGATCATAAGTACCTGGGCTTTTTATTACAGAAAGGCGAAATGACAGCCGGTGAGTTGGCCGGGCTTTCCGGGCTGACTACCGGTGCGGTAACCGGCTTGATAGACAGGCTGGAAAAGAAGAAGCTGGTCAAAAGGCAATTGGCGGAAGAGGATAGAAGAAAGGTGATGATCGTACCGGATACCAAAAAGATCATGGCTTTGCTGGAGCCTTTGTACAGGCAGTACCGCAGTCAGTCTGAAAAACTGATTGCTTCCTTCAACAATAAAGAACTGAAAGTACTTGAAAAGTATTTTTCCGGTGCGATTGAGATTATGAATGAGACAACTGATAAATTATGATACTGGATTTTAAGGAAATAGATCATACTCAACTGCCATTGGTTGGAGGCAAGGGTGCCAGGCTGGGAGCACTTTCCAGGATAGAAGGGATCCAGGTGCCGGAAGGATATTGTATTACAACAGATGTATATAAAGACATCATTGCGCACATATCAATACGGATTGATAAAGACAATATTGCTGCTTCGGCTGCAAAGATCAGGGCCGCTATTCAAGGTGTGCCCGTGCCGGAACAGGTTGTAAAGGCTGTTTCCTTATTAAGTGAAGAAAGTACCTATGCGGTACGCTCCAGTGCCACAGCGGAGGATCTGCCCACGGCATCCTTTGCAGGGCAGCAGGATTCCTACCTGAATATCAAAAAGGACCAGCTCATTACACATATCAGTCAGTGCTGGGCATCCCTGTTTACAGAGAGGGCTGTTGTGTACCGGGAGCAACATGGCTTTGATCATACCAAAGTATACCTGTCGGTGATTATTCAGAAAATGGTGTTCCCGGAAGCATCCGGCATCCTGTTTACCGCAGACCCTGTGACAGGCCATAGAAAAGTGTTGTCTATTGATGCCGGTTTCGGACTGGGAGAGGCACTGGTAGGTGGGCTTGTGAATGCGGATAATTATAAGGTGAAAGAGGGGATAATAATTGAAAAAAAGATTGCTGATAAGCATTTACAGGTTGTAGCTGCCGAAACAGGAGGAACGATCCAACAGGAAATTGATAAAGACAGGCAAAATGCGCCTGTTCTGACCGATGAGCAATGTATATCACTAAATGCTCTTGGACGTAAAATAGAGGCTTATTTTGGCCAGCCACAGGATATTGAATGGTGCCTGGCAAACGGGGAGTTTTATATTGTACAGAGCCGGCCGATTACGACCTTATATCCCATTCCGGTGTCCGATGACCAGGAAAATCATGTCTACCTTTCTGTCGGGCATAACCAGATGATGACCGATGCCATGAAGCCCCTGGGATTATCTTTCTTCTTAATGACCACTCCTGCCCGCATGTGTACAGCGGGAGGCCGCCTGTACATCGATGTGGCCCCGCATTTATCAGCGCCTGCCAGCAGGGAAATGCTGATAGGTACCTTTGGGAAATATGATCCTTTGTTCAGGGATGCACTTATCACGATAGTTGAACGGGAAGGTTTTATCAAACCATCAGCGGATACGATGCCTCCCCGCCCTCAAACGAAAGTTGAAAATGATCCGGCAATTGTAGCAGAGTTGATTCAGGCGGCCAGGGCATCTATAGATGAATTAAGGAACTCTATCCAAACGCAGCAGGGAGTCGCCTTGTTTGATTTCATTCAGCATGACCTGGAAACCTTAAAAAGAAACCTCTCTAACCAACAAAGTTTAGCCGTCATTATGGCCGGGATGGAGACCTCTGCCTGGGTCAATGAGAAAATGTTCGAATGGCTGGGTGAAAAAGGTGTAGCCGATATTATTTCTCAATCTGTACCGAATAATATTACGTCAGAAATGGGATTGGCATTGCTCGATGTCGCTGATGCGATGCGGCCATTCCCGGAAGTCATTGCTTTTTTACAGGAGGCTCATGAACAGGATTTTTTAGCTGAATTAAAGCAGTTAAATCCTACGGCCTGGAAAGCGATTACTGATTACCTTGACAGGTATGGCATGCGCTGTGTAGGAGAAATTGATATTACGAAAACCCGCTGGAGTGAGCAACCGGCCATGCTGGCACCACTGATCCTGAGCAATATCCGGAACTTTGCACCGGGCGAGAGCCGGCGTAAATTTGAGAAAGGCAAACTGGAAGCTGAGAATAAAGCCAGAGATTTATTATCCCGCCTGAATTCGGAACAGGCTGCGGAAACAAAAGAAAAAATCAGCCTGATCCGGAATTTTATCGGTTACAGGGAGTTCCCGAAGTATGCTAAGATCTGCCGGTATTTTATATATAAACAGGCGATCTTAAAAGAAGCGGAGTTACTGGTGCAGGCAGGCGTGATCCGGGAGAAAGAAGATATTTATTACCTCACTTTTGATGAACTGCGGGAAGTAGTGCGTACGCATCAGCTGGATGATCAATTGATCGATACACGTAAAGAAGAATTTAAGATCTTTGAAAAGTTGACACCACCAAGAGTGATGACTTCTGACGGGGAGATCATCAGCAGTGTTTATAAACTGGAAAATCTTCCTGCCAATGCCCTTGTTGGATTAGCTGTTTCCGCGGGCATCATAGAGGGAAGGGCCAGGGTAATCCTGAAGATGGAAGACGCAGACCTGGAAGAGGGAGATATATTGGTCACGACTTTTACTGATCCCAGCTGGACACCGCTATTTGTATCAATCAAAGGGTTGGTGACGGAAATAGGCGGTTTGATGACGCATGGGGCAGTTATCGCCAGGGAGTATGGACTGCCGGCAGTGGTGGGAGTTGCCAATGCAACGAAGATTATTAAAGACGGGATGCGGATCCGGGTGAACGGCAGTGAGGGATTTATAGAAATACTGAGTAGTGAAAATGGAAAATAATAGAACTCATTTCATAAATGGGTGTTTGTAATCGATAGTCAATGATGACGGGTAATTATGAAATGAGTGCTGGTAAACAATAATATTTGAATAATTATGACGAGCCAGGAAATGATTGCTTTTAAAACTACTTTAAAGCAGGCAGGGTTAGCAGTAATCAACAAACGAATTGAATTAAACAAGCAAATGATCGCCAATGCGCAGGAGGCCGCCAACAATGAAGAGAAAAGCTCCGCAGGCGATAAATACGAAACCGGCCGGGCCATGGGGCACCTGGAAAAAGACATGCATGCCCGCCAGCAGGAAGAAAACAAATCAGAACTTGACAGGCTGCAAAAAGTAAACACTGAGAAAATCTACACCAGCGCCCAGGCCGGTGCCTACATCAAATGTAAAGGAACATCCTTTTTCATCGCGGCAGGCTTAGGCAAACAAACAATCAATGAAGAGACCATCTTTTTCCTATCTCCCTTATCACCCTTAGCCAAATTACTGCAAGGGAAAAAGGAAGGGGATACCTTCCTTTTTAACAAAGAAGAAAGAACCATTCTTTCTTTATTTTAGTCAGCCTTAAGACTCTTTACAGGATTCGTCAGTGCCGCCTTACATGCATGGTAGCCGGTGGTCAGCAGCGAGATAACAATTACCAGCAAACCAGTGCCTACAAACACCCACCATTCGATCATCGTTCTGTAAGCATATCGCTGCAGCCATTCATGCATCGCGTACCAGGCCAGAGGTGCCGCTACCAGGAGTGCAATGCCTACCAGTACAAGGAAATCTTTCGTCAGCAAACTGATAATTCTTACTACCGAAGCACCCAGTACCTTACGAATCCCAATTTCCTTGATCCGCTCTTCTGCCATATAACTGGCCAGTCCAAATAAACCCAGGCAGGATATCAGTACTGTCAGTACAGCAAACAAGGTGGTCAGTCGTGCTACGATCGTCATATCCAGGAATTTCACTTCGTAATCTTTATCTACAAAATGATATTCGAATGGATAACTGGCATTGTATTTTGCAAAGAGCTTTTCTACCTCCTGTACCTGTTTCACCATATCCCCGCCTGCTGCCAGCCGCATATGAATCACGTTGAAGTACATATTTTTTGCGCCAACTATGATCATAGGATGTGTATGTTCATAAGGAGAACCATAGATGTAATCTTTAAATACTCCTACCACCCGGTAATCTGTATTAAACTCATGGATCACTTCTCCAATCGGTTCTTTGAATCCCATCGCTTTCATGGCAGATTCATTGATAATTACTGCCGTTGAGTCGCCCGGGAACCTGCCCAGGTCAAGATCCCGGCCCTGTACTAATGTCATACCTGCTGTACGTATTAAACCTTCATCCTGCGCACCACGTTCAAAATCCGTATTGTTAGCAGGATCTTTCCCTCTCCATGATACAGTAGTGGATGAACTGAAGGGCTCTGTCAACTGCGATGCCGTACGGGTCACCGAGATGGCAATCCCTTTGGACAACAGCTCCTGCTTCAGGGACTGGAAATTTTTATCCAACTCCGTATTTGTCCAGTGATACATCAGTTTTTCGCCATTATACCCCGCATTCCTGTTACGCGCATACTGTAATTGGCGGACTACCACTATCGTAGATATAATTAGTGTGATAGCAATACAGAATTGTAATACTACCAGGACCTTTCGATGATTAATGGTACCTCTCCCTTTTTTAAATGTCCGTCTGAAGATGCCCGCAGGGTGAAATGAAGAAAGGAAGAAGGCAGGATAGCTCCCTGCAAGTAGACCTGTCAGCAAAATGAAGCCCACCAGTGTGAGCCAGAAGATCCAGTTGCGAACCGGTAAAACCAGCTCCTGGTTGATGAGTAAATTGAAGACGGGCAATAAAAGGAATACAGCTATTACTGCTATGATGCCGGCGATGCTGACCAATAGTACCGACTCCAGCAGGAACTGAAATACCAGGGATTGTTTCTGTGCACCGACTGCCTTGCGGATGCCGACTTCTTTCGCACGCTTTTCACTACGCGCTGTACTGAGGTTCATGAAATTAATACAGGCAATCAGGAGTATAAAAGCGGCGATGATGCCGAACAACCTTACTATTTCAATACGACCGCCGGTGATCTGGCCGTTTTCAAATTTTGAATACAAATGCCATTTGCTCATCGGGTGCAGGAACACTTCTGTCTGTTCCCTGCCGCCGGTATGTTTGTTTGTAATATCTTTTATTTGCTGATTGATGGCAGCTGCTGTCGTATTAGGTGTAAGCTGGACGAATACACTTACCGAGTTGTTGGTCCAGGACTGATCATCATTGCCTCCCAGGTAAATGTAATAATTCCATGGCAGCAGGTATTCAAATTTGAAGGTACTGTTTAATGGCAGATCTTTTAAGATCCCTGTTACCCTAAAGCGATCATTGTTGATCGTGATGATCTGATCCATCGGGTCGGCTGTTCCAAACATTTTAGCTGCCATCTTCTCCGTGATGACGATGGAGAATACATCGCTGAGTGCTGTCTTTACATTTCCCCTTATGAGTGGAAAGCTGAACATGGAGAGGAAGGAGGGATCTACTACAAGTGCATTTGTAGACAATCTCTTATCACCGACCTTGGTGACAAACCAGCGGGAGTCTGTGCGGCAGGTATTGACAATCCCTGCATATTCATTCTTTAGTGCTGCTGCCAGTGGCTTAGGAACTGCATTCCAGCATTGCAGTTTATTGTCGTAGGTACCCCTGTTCCAGGCCTGGTATAGATAATCTTTATGCTCATGGAACTTGTCATAGCTTACTTCATTGTAGATCCATAAGCATATCAGCATAGAGCATCCGATACCCAGTACTAATCCTGTGATATTGATCAGTGAAAAGGTCCTGGTTCGCAGCAGGTTCCTGCATGCTATTTTAAAGTAACTTTTGAACATAACAATGAGTTTTTCAATCTGCTCTCAGGCTTTTTACGGGGTTGGTCAGCGTTGCCCTGTATGCATGATAGCCGGTTGTTATCAATGATATTAGCATTACGATCACACCAGCGCCAGCGAAGATCCACCAGTCAATACTGATCCTGTAAGCATATCCCTGCAGCCATTTGTGCATGCCGTACCAGGCGAGGGGTGCTGAAATAGCCAGTGATATAGCGACCAGTACCAGGAAGTCTTTCGTCAGCAATGTCATGATCTTCATCGCAGAAGCACCCAATACTTTGCGGATGCCAATTTCTTTAACCCTGCCTTCCGCGATGTAGCTGGCCAGGCCAAATAAACCGAGGCAGGAAATGAAGATAGTCAGCAAGGCAAACAGGGTGGTTAATCTTGCCACGCGCTGCATGTCCTGGAATTTCTTAGCATAATCCTCATTCACAAAATGATATTCGAAGGGGTAGCTGGGGCAATATTTTGTAAAGATCTTTTCTACTTCCTGTATTTGTCTGACTACATCAGTGGCGGGAGATAACTTCACATGCAGGTTATTCATGTAGGAAGATTTTGGCCCCGTTAAGAGCACAGGTTTACTGTTTTCAAAGGGAGAACCAAAGAGGATATCACCAAATACACCTATTACATGGTATTCCCTGTCATTGTCTCTAACAGTTTCACCAATGGGATTTTTGAAGCCCATTATTTTAGCGGCAGTTTCATTGATCAGCATCGCTGATGAGTCAGTAGGGTACTTTACTAAATCAATATCACGGCCCATGATCAATTTAAGTCCTGCAGTTTTTACTAATCCCCCATCTTCGGCTTTTCTTTCAAAGAGCGTATTATCCCCTTCGGGCTTGCCCTTCCAGAAGATGCCCCAGGTAGAACTATATTGTTCTGTGAGTTTGGAATCGGTCTCACTAACAGATGTAGCTAAACCGGATGATAGTAATTCACTTTCTATCAGGGCGCGGTTTTTAACGATCTCCTTGTTAAGTTCATGATACATCAGTAAACCTCCTGTGAAGCCGGCATTCCTGTTGCGTGCATAATCCAGTTGCCGTACGATAATAACTGTAGCGATGATCAGGATAGTGGAAATACAGAATTGCAGTACCACCAGTATTTTACGGGGACTTACATTGCCCTTCAGTTTTTTGAAGGAAGCCCTGAAGATGCCGGCGGGACTAAAGGAGGAAAGAAAGAATGCAGGATAACTACCCGCCAGGAGTCCGGTGAAAAGAATAAATCCTGCTACCAGGCTCCAGAACACAGGACTTGTATAAGGAAGTGTGAGTGCCTGGTCGATCATGTGGTTGAACACAGGTAATGCCAGGGATACAAGTATGACAGACAGGATACCGGCAATAGTGGTGAGCAGGATTGACTCTACCAGGAACTGGCTGATCAGGGATTGCCGCATGGCACCGACTACTTTGCGGATTCCTACTTCTTTCGCACGTTTTTCACTGCGTGCGGTACTGAGGTTCATGAAATTGATACAGGCGATGAGCAGTATGAATGCAGCGATGAAGCCGAACAGGCGGACTATTTCAATACGGCCACCTGTGATCTTTCCTTCTTCAAATTTGGAGAACAAATGCCATTTGGTCATCGGGTGCAGGAAGACCTCTATCGGCAATTCTCCTTTGGAATGTTTGATCGTAACTTCTTTAATACGGGCATCCATTTCAGTTTCACTAACATTGGGTGCCAGTTGTACAAAGGTAGATATGCTGTTATTGCCCCAGAACTGGTCATCCTGTCCGATACTTTGCAGGTACATCCAGGAGAGCAGGTAGTCAAATTCAAAAGTGCTGTTGATGGGTGGGTTTTTGAGTACCCCGCTTACTTTATAAGGCTCGTCATTGATAGTAATGAGGCGATCGATTACGTCAGTAGTGCCAAACATTTTGTTCGCCATCTTTTCGGTGAGCAGCACACTATGAGGATCATTCAGTGCGGTGGTCTTATTACCTTTTAGTAAGGGGAAGGTAAATATGTTGAGGAAGGATGTATCGACGAACATTCCTTTTGAAGAGATCTTTTTGTCACCTGCTGCCGTTACAAAGGTATTTGTACTGGTACGGCAGGTATTGGCTACGCCTGGATAGTCCTGCCGAAGAGCAGCAGCGAGCGGTTTAGGCGTATAGTTCCAGCAAAAAATTTTGCCGTCTATTGGAGCACGGTTATAGACCTGGTAGATAGTTTCGCGGTGCTGGTGGAACCTGTCAAAGCTTACTTCATTGTAGAGCCAGAGGCAGATCAGCATGCAGCAGGACATGCCCATTACAAGTCCGGTGATATTAATAAAAGAGAACGTTTTTGTTCTCAACAGACTCCTGCATGCAATTTTGAAGTAATTTTTAAACATAGTGATTAATTCAATCTGTACCGTCCGTGTCAAAGGTAATGCCGGAACATAAAGCGTTAAATATTAGGTCATTATAGTGAAAATTTGCAGGGGAATTGTCCGCTTGCGGACAAATACTGTACAATAATGATACATATTTTTATATTTTAGGCTTATGTTTTACCCACGTTTAAAAACGCTACTGATCTGCCTTTTACTGAAGGCATCTTCCGTTTTAGCCCAGAGTAAGCCTAATATAGTGCTTTTTATTTGCGATGACCTGAATCAGCAGGATGTAGGTTGTTATGGTAATGTGGATGTGCGGACTCCGCATATGAATGCCCTTGCTTCAGAGGGGATGCGTTTTAACAGGGCATATGCGGCATCGCCGATCTGTACGCCATCAAGAAGTGTGATGTTTACAGGGATGTATCCTTTTCACAATGGGGCGCAGATGAATCATTTTACGGTAAAGCCGAATACCCCAAATTTACCACAGTACCTGCATGAACTGGGGTATAGGGTAGTTATTTCAGGAAAGACGGATGTGTTTCCTTTGCACAATTTTCCATTTGAACGGATAGGAGAGGAGTTTGGTCAATATGCTCCTATAGAGACAAGATTGGATAGAAAGAAGGAGACGGTGCATATGATAGAAAGTCATTTCAAAGAAAAAGGGCAGCAGCCGATTTGTTTGATAGTCGCGCCCTGGGTACCGCATGTGCCCTGGTTCCCGAACAGGCGTTTTGATCCGGACAAATTGAAGTTACCCGACTACCTGGTGGATACAAAAGCGACGAGAAATGCGCTGGCATCGTATTACCAAAGTATCGAAGCAGCAGATAGTTTGCTGGGAGAGGTAATGGTGGCAATAGATAAGGCCGGCCAGAAAAAGAATACAGTCATGCTGTTTATATCCGATCAGGGAGCACAGTTTCCATCGGCGAAGTGGTCAGTGTATGACCAGGGATTAAGGGTACCATTGATTGTGAGATGGCCGGGGATGGTGAAGGCCGGGGAAGTATCTGATGCGCTGGTCTCACTGGTCGATCTGACACCTACAATGGTAGACCTGGGAGGAGGGAAAGCGATTGATAGCCTGGATGGGGAGTCATTTAAGAATGTATTGTTAGGCAAGAAGAACGCGCATCATGCCTATATTTTTGCGGAAACATCGATGGAGCCGCATTTCTGGTATAATTATACGCCGGCGAGAACGGTGATTACGGCGGAAGGTTTTCATTATATCAGGAATTATCATCCTGGTGTACAGTTTATCACGCATATTGATAAGGTGGAGCGGAATGCTTATTATTTTGATACCTGGGTAGCTGCGGCAAAGACGAATGCGAAAGCGAAGTTTTTGTTGGACAGGTATAGTTATCATCCGCCGGAGGAGGTATATGATTTGAATAATGATCGGGATGAGTTTGAGAACCTGGTGGACACCGGTATGCGGACATCAGCGTTAAGGGATTTGCTGGATAAGGAATTGAAGCGGCAGGGAGAGACGGAGGAGATGATCTTGTCCGGGACATTGCCCGTGTTTTTTGACAGGAGTTATACCATAAAGCAATATGGGAGTGCAGCGGATCTTTCTTTCAATAAAAAGTTATGGACACCAGAGGTGCTGGTCGTGACGGCGTATTTGGGCGGGATTGATAAGGGGGGAGTAGTGTGTGATTATTTTGGGAATTTTAAATTGTATGCATATGAGGGAAGAATAGGAGTAGTGATGGGAGATGGTACAGACTTGCATAGTGAGGTGCTGACGGCGAAAGAGGGGCAGTTGGTGTGTAAGTTGTCGGAGAAGGGCGCATTGGAAATTCAGTTTGATAATAACGTTATATTGACGGCACAGGTGAAGGAAAACCTGATGAAGATAAAGGGGGGCTATGTGACTTGTGGAAAGGTGCAGGGAGAGGAGCTGGGAGGAAAGTTGCAGACATTTGAGGGGGCGATAACGGATTTGAGGTTTACGATGAATGAATAGAAATGGAGATAGATCATTTTGAAAATAATAATGCTGATTACGGGTGCTGAGCGAATTTCCCTGGTTTTTGATTAATATATATGATTTTTTTTGTTTAAAAGTTTTGCTGTAACTTAAGCATAGTTATCAGTCGATAATATTTTTCCTGCGATAAATTATTACATAACACCTGGGGTACGGAGTAATCCGTGCCATGGGTGTTTTTTGTTTTTACTATCCGGGCAGATTGGAGATAAGTTCCTGCATTCATTCATTGTTTAATGTAAAACCATAAAAAATGTCACAATTTGAAAGAAGTAATCTTGATGCCCATTACGATAAAGGTGCGTCTGCAATTGGGGAAGCAGCTGTTTTAGAATTTAAGGCTGCTTTGTATGATGGAAGAATGGTTAATATGCGGGTCGAGATTAGTGGAACAGCGCATGATTTGATAGAGAATGTTTATGATTTAAAATTTGGACCTGTAGATAATAAAGGCCGGATTGATAACCGCTCGGAATTTGTATATGCGGATTATCGATTGATCTTTTCATCGATTATGCGTTTCATGCTGGAATATTTAAAATTTTATCCTGATCGTAGTATAGGCATGAACAGCAATGATGATACCAGGGATTATTTGCGATATGCAATAATTATGTGGGAATTTGACCAGCTAAACCGGGACTTTGACGTTTGTGGGGTGAATTTATACGTACGGTTGAACTGTCCTGCTTCGATGGAATACGACAGTCCATTTGATTTTAATAAAATTTACCCGGAAACGGTAAAGTTAAGCAGGGAGCTGAATATTCCGGTTGACAATTTGTACAATTACATCGTTTTTAAATTAAAAACACAATAAACAGTTAGTTATGGAAGAACAAAAAGAAAGCATCCAGGAGTATGTCAGGAAGTATATGGAGGAGAACCTGGAAGGATTCATCAAAGAATTTGAGGAATTCAGGGAGTGGAAAAAAAATCCTCCATTACCTTGTTTTAAAAAAAAGCGCAAGCTAAAGCCGGGTGATAGAGGCTTCATTTTTAAAGATGGGATAATGCAAAGGGTGGTTTTGACAGCGGAGGATTTCCCAGAGCTGGATTTGACAGCGCAGGATTGAAAATGAAAATGGCCACGCAGTGAGAAGTGCACCTAAAAGGGTGGGCTTTTTTGAGGGCATACCAGTGCGTGGCCGTTTTCGTTTATTGTTTTACGATTTTCCTGATTGTTCGCTGATCTCCCTGTTGGATCATGATGAAATAGATGCCAGCAGGCAGTTTGCTGATATCCATATTATAAGTGCTTTCGCTGGTAGCAATGCTACGGTATTTTGTACCGTTCATATCGCCCAGGCTGATGTAGGTTTTCTGCTCACTTGCAGGAAGCGTAATCATCACCTGGTCGTGTGCAGGAACAGGGTAGATGATGATATCCTGCAATTTGCTGCTGCTGCTTACAGCCTGTTTTGCAATGCTGTCGGTACCATACACCTTGCTACTGGTACTTACTGTTTGTTTTGCACTGTTACCGGTACCATACACTTCCAGTTCATAGATAGAATAACCATAAGCAGATCCACGGGCAGTACCATAGATACGAACATACCTGCCGCTTGCTGATAAGCCGGTATGATCATTTACCAGGCTTGTATTACCTGAAATTGTTTTTACCGTGATCCAGTTAGTATTGTCTGCAGATACCTGGACCAGGTAGTCTTTTGCATAAGCCGCTTCCCAGCTTAGTTTTACTTCGGATACAAGGTAAGTATTACCCAGGTCGACCGTGATCCATTGCGGGTCCGCATAGAGTGTGGCAGACCACCTGGTAGCCGTATTGCCATCTACTGCATAATTGCCTTCCAGGCCGGCTGCTTCTACTGAAGAAGTAGTGACTGTTTTATTCAATGCCAGGTTAGCAGTATTGGCAAGTGTACCATACACTTCCAGTTCATAGATTGAATAGCCGTAAATGGTACCCCGTACAGTTCCATACACACGGATAAAACGGCCAGTGCCACTCAGTCCTGTATATTCATTGCTCAGCGAGGTATTGCCCTGCACATCTTTCAGCGTCGTCCAGTTAGCATTATCGGCAGAGACCTGCACGAGGAAGTTCTTGCCATAAGCAGCTTCCCAATTGATCTTTATAGCTGAAATGCTATAGGTATTCCCCAGGTCAACCGTGATCCATTGCGGGTCGGAACCAGCAGCGCTTGCCCAGCGGGTAGTGGCATTACCGTCTACTGCATTGGCAGCAACGAGAGAGGTGGCAGCGACTTCGGTTGAGGAAACTGTCACTGTTTTGCCAAGGGCGATATTTGTTCCGTTATTATTGCCGGAACCAAAATCATCGGCTGTACGCATATTGTTGCGAATGAATACACCGGCTTCTTTCAGCTGACTGGTCGTCCAGGTATTTCCTGAGCAGGTACCGCTATTCCATACTGCGCCACTGTAAGGATTATCACTGAAGTTCCAGTTTGTCCAGCTGATCTTCTTGTTTTTGCAAAGATCCAGGTAGCGCTGACTCATCGTGAGGTCATTAGGACCATCACCGGTTGCTTCCTGTGTACCGAATTCTGTCACGAAGATAGGAAGGCGATCAGATGCCCAGTCGAGATGATTGATGTAATAATCCTGGTGGCTCCTGGCATAGAAGTGGAAACTATACATCACGTTCGCATAGGAGAGCGGGTTGTTCAGGATCTCCTGTGAAGTACTGCCTTCTGAAAGACCCAGTGAAGACCAGCCCCTGGTGCCTACACAAATGACCGCATCATCATCGATCGCCCTGATTAAGGGAATGACCTGGTCTGCATAGTTCTTAATAGTAGCCCAGCTTACACCGTTTGGTTCATTGCAGATCTCATACAATACGTTGTTGTAGTTTTTGTAGGTATTGGCAATGTCGGTAAAAAAAGTTTTCGCCCTGTCAGTGTTGTAATTAGGATCGCCGGGGCTAAGAATATGAAAGTCGATAAGGGCGTAGAGGCCACGGGCAGTGACCTTGTCAACATAGCTTTTAACGAGGGAGGTGTAGTAAGAAGGATTGGTTTCGTAACCACCTTCCTGTACATACATGGCAATGCGAACGATGTCCGCACCCCAGTCGCTTTTGAGCGTGTCCAGCGATGCATCGGTGATACAACCGGCATACCATTGGATGCCGTGGGTACTCATACCTCTGAGTTGAATGGGGTAACCATTCCTGTTACAGAGTTTGGTACCAATTACTTTCAACTGGCCATTGATGGAAACAGGGGTTTGGGCGGAGCAATAAACTGCTAAGAGCAGGTTAATCAATAAGATAGCTGTTTTTTTCATTTTGATTAGGTTATTTTGATAGACATAGGCTATCCTTTAGCGTCTGATGCGGGTTTTAATGATATGGGAGGAAAAAAACCTGCATAGGATAGGCCTGATTCAGTTTTCATGTGGTTTTTAAATGATAGGGACAGAAAAAACGCACATAGGAATGGGGTCAAATATAGCGTAATTTTGACCGCGCAAAGGGTGGACGACGGGAAAGTATGTAAGCGGGTGATGATCTACGAGGTCCTGGGAAGGGTTTAAAGCAGTAAAGGGATTACTTTCAGGAAATTTTCCACCCTGCCTTTCAGTTGTTTCACGGCCTTATATACCTGTTGTTTCACGGTTTTATCAGAAATATTTAGCAGCTCCCCGATTGATTTATGTGACAGTTGTTCATTACGGCTCATCAGGAAGATCTCCCTCATTTTAGGCTGCATCGCCTCAATCTCCTTTTCAATGACCGCAGCCAGTTCCTTTTCCCGCAATTGTTCGTCAGCAGTATATCCCCCTGCTTCTGCATAAGTACGCATGCTATCCAGGTACTTATCTACTACTTTCTGATGTGTAAGGTGGTTTAAGATACGGTTGCGTACGCTGGTGTAAAGGTAGGCGGACAATGTTTTAGTACCGGCCACTTCCGCTCTCTTGGTCCACAGCATGAGAAACACTTCCTGGATCACATCCTCCGCCTCTGCCCGGTCTTCCAGCATATGGCAGGCATGCCTGAACAGTACTTCACTATACCGGGCATAAATGACGGTATAGCTCGCCTGGCTTCCTGCTGCAAGTAATTGCAGCAGTTGATTGTCTGGTAGTAATGTTAGCGAAATGTCCGGTTTTGCCAAGTATAAAATGTTAGATGAACAAGGTCGAAAGAAAAGTATAAAAAATAATGATAAAAAAAAAGGTGTATCATAGATTAATATGATACACCTGTGAAATAGGGGAATTGCGAGGACATTTAATGTATATAGGCAGCCAGTCTGGAGGTCAGTTCCGGACCTCTCAGGTTCTGGGCAACGATTTTGCCTTCAGGATCAACGAGGTAATTCTGCGGTACGGCTCGTATGCCATATAATACCGCCACCTGGTTCTGCCAGCCTTTCAGGTCTGAAACATGCACCCATGGCAGGCCGTCTGTTTCAATGGCCTTGATCCAGGCATTCCGGGTTTGCTTGTCATCCAGCGATACTGCCAGTACTTCCAGGCCCTTGTCTTTCAGTGCTCCATATGCCTTTTTCAGGTTAGGATTCTCCTCCCTGCAGGGGTGGCACCAGCTGGCCCAGAAGTCGACCAGTACGTACTTACCACGGAAATCGGAGAGTTTTACCGCCTTACCGTTTACGTCAGGTTGCTCAAAGTCGGGGGCTGCGAGGCCTACCTGGATGGTATGGGTCGCTACGATCCTTGACTTCATTTCCTTACCAGGGGTAGTATTGCGTACTTTCTCGCCCAGGCTGTTGAACAGGGATTCCACTTCGCTCATCGGTGCCCTGTTCGCCACATCGGTCAGTGCGATGATGGAAAAGTAGGAATTTGGATTTTCGTTTATGAATTTTCTCTCTTTTTCCCGCATTGCAGCAAATTTGCTGTCGTACTTTTTCCTGATAGCCGGAATCGCAGCGGTATCCGCGGCACTCATTTCCTGGTTGGCAGAATCGATAATATTCATAAACCCACCACCTATTTTTGACAGGTAGGCGGCATAGGCCTTTTGGGTAGGAGAACCGGTGATTACTGCTTTCTTCAGTGAATCCTTTACGGCCACTTTGTAGTTTTCATTCGCCAGGTAGAAATAGAAGCGGTCTCCCATATTCAGGACCCAGTAGCTTCCTTTGTTTTCGTGATCGAAGACCATGCGGGCATAAGACAATTCACCTACACCACCTTTGAATGAAAACGCCCCGTTTTTTACTACGGTAGAATCTAAGATCAGCTTGCCGTCAGCTTGATAATTCAGGTATACTTTGCAACCATTTTTAGTAGTTGGGGCTGTACCCTGGATATTAAAACTTTTTTGTTGTGCTACGCCAATTACAGGCAGCAGCAGGGTAAATATGAATTTATGCATGTTGGAATGATTTTAAATTTATGGTCGCCATGCCATGTCTACTGGCTGGCCGGGAATACCTGTTATTGTTTTTGAGAGCACACCGTATTTACCAGTGCTGATATCCATGTAATAGAGAGAGTTGCCTGCTCCTGCGATCAGCGTATCCTGGTTGTCAGAAAGCTTGATCATAGAAACTGCATTGCCGCCGAAAGTCGTCTCCAATGCACGTACTTCCTGGTTAAGTGGATTATAGCGGTATACTTTTTCGCCGGATGCGATATAGAGTACGCCATTGATTGCCGCCTGCCATTTGGTACTTTCATTGATCAGCGCCTGTTGTATAAAGGCCCGCTTATGTACCGGGGTGAATGTGTATGGACTGGTGGTGAAACTCACTGTAAATTTCAATTCATATACAACACCATCACTCCCTTTGCAGTAAGCAAAGCAATCTCCGCTGTTGATCTGCTCCATGTGTATGAGTGACATACCTACATTGGTAGGATCAAAGGCAGTGGTACTGGTAGTTGTATACTGTGTACCATAGAAATAGGGAGTACCGCTGATGCGTACAAACTGCTGTTTATCTTTTTCAAATGCGATGTAGGAGTACTGGCCATTGATAAAGCTGGAGATAAAGGAAGGTGCCAGGTTGTAGCTACCTGTCGCATAATCTCCAAACATGCCATAGATAGCGGCCTGGTTCCAGGTGAGTGTATACCCGGCATAGAACTTATCATTGATGACACCCGTCAGGAATGCCCTGTTACCCTCCTGGGCAGATCCTACTACGATGCTATCTGGTGGAGCAAAGAAATTAGCCGCCAGTGTATTAGGATAGGTAGGGTCATCCTGCAGGGTGCTTACATTCAGTCTTACCCCACCGTTTTTACAAATGATCCAGTAACCCAGGGCCATATTTCCCTGCAGCTGGTCCTTCATATAAAACAAATTCATAGGATCAGGCGGCAGACTATGCCCATTCACCGTTTCATAGATATTCGGTTTTAATACGCCTCCCGGTGTAATGAATGATAATTTTGTTACACCATTTTCGATGCTCAGCACCGTTGTACCGGCGGTAAAGTCAGTCATCCCCTGGATCTCGAACGGATAAAAATACCGGATACCATTTTTCTTGTTATATACAGTCAGGCGGGCGGTATATAAGTTGGCCTGTAAGGAAAATAGCATACGCAGGGAAGGGCCGGTATAATACAGGAAACCCGATTTTACTTCCGGTGCGCTGATACGCCATTCCAGTACCAGAGAATCGTTGCTTTCGATGCTCACTTTTGGTGTAATGATCAGGCTATCGCCCACCACTGCACTATAAACGGAATCGAGTCCGCTGACAGTGGGCGCCGGGGGCATATTGATATCATAATTGCCCTTGTCTTTGTAACATGCTGTCAGGAGCAGAAAACAGATGATTGCTGTGAGATGATTTTTCATATTAGTTTACCTCCTCGCCGTTTTCGTCAATGAAATAATATTTACCGGCAGCTGCATTTTTACGCAGCAGCATCTTCCTGGCCGGGTTTTCCGGATTGTAGAAATAATAATTATCGCCACTGGGCTCCAGGATGTAGCCTTTGGCAGGATTATTCGCCACCCATTTAAATGGATCATTGAGCATGGTGGTCAGCAGGTTTGCCAGGTAAAGATTACGGGGGGCATCGATTCCTGCCGTCGTAAGACTGGTGACACCTGTTACAATCAGGAAGAGCTGGTGTTTGGTACGGGAATAATAGCTGCCCAGCCACATGTCCCACCAGTTAGGTTTTTCCAGCATAGCTGAGAAAACGATCTTCGCTTTTAGCAGGCTTTTGCCATCATCCCCTGTTGGTATTTCAATACCCAGGTCATTGGTACCTTTGAGTTTGATCATGAGCGATACAGATTCATTTACCAGGTCAGCTACGTTGTAAATGATCACAGGAAGGAGTGCCACGCCTGTATTAGCAGGCAATAGATAGCCTGATTTCAGTGGCTCAAAGTGCACACCTGCTTTCGCGGTGGAGGAGTCTGTTTCCACATAGGCATTGTAGGTCCGGTCCTTATCTACCTGGATCCCCGCCAATTGTACGGGCAGATAGATAGTATCCTGTGAAAGGGTAGGTGTATAGGCAAATGTATATACGATACTATCCTTATCATTACCGATTAAATTAAAATGAATATTGGCAGCATGGTCATAATGTAATTCTTCTGCTTTCTTACATGCTGCAAAGAGACTCATCAGGAGAATGATATAGATTCCTTTCATGGTGTAGTCTTTTTTATCTTCCGCCATAAAGTATTTCATCGTTTGGAAGTGGTAATACAAATATGTTGTCTGATGCCGGAATATTGCCCCCGTTTTGGTTGGCAATGTCATGATTCAGGCGCTTGTACATGTAAAAGATCTGTCCTTCGCCATACCATTCTTTGCGGCATTCTTTCAGTAATGCGGTAATCAGGTCGCCGGTGACAGGACTACCAATACCGCGGTGGGTACGTACTGTATTCAGGTAGTCTACATTGTTGCTGCATTCAGCTGCGATGTAGTACATTTCACTCAGGCGGATTGCAGGTGCCATCATATAATGCAGGTTCGCATCTGTGGCGGTATTATCCGTATTATGGAGGTACTTGGTAATGTTCAGAGTATTGGAAGTAGATCCGCTGCTGGATACAAACCATTCTTTATAGCGCAGATCATCTGCACCTGCGCCACCGGTTTCATAAATAGACTGGCCTGCATTTTCAGAGAGGTGGATGCCACTGGTACCAGTCAGGAAAAATCCATTCTTATAGCTCTTCGCCAATGTTGGAATATACCAGCCGAATAATAATTCCTTATAAAGAATACGATCTTTTTTATCATCATCCACGGCCAGGAAATCGGTGTTATTCGTCCATGGGAATTTTTTGGAATTGATCACTTCCAGTGCATTGGTGAGTGCATTGGCCTTGTCATTCTTATAGAGATAGACCCTGGCCAGGGTACCACATACCGCATAATAGTTCAGGCGGTGGCGGCGGTTTTGCAGGAACAGTTGAGGATTACTTTCTTCCGTATTCAGCGTTGTGTCGGTTTGTGTAGGGTAGCCTATGATATACGCTTTGCTGATAATAGGATCTATTGCCAACAGTTCTTTTGCCTTGCCCAGGTCATTGATAACTGAGTCCAGCACTGCACCCACTGTTGATAAGGGAGTAATGTCCTTTGAATATTTTGTTACATAAGGGATACCTTTTGCTGCAGGTGAAACCGGTGCAAACATGCGCAGCAGATCGAAATGCAGGTAAGCCCTCAGTGCCAGTGCTTCACCTTTGATCAGTGCATAGTTATTTCCGGTAAAGATCTTTTGCTTGCTGTCAATATTGGATAACAGTAAGTTACAATTGGCAATGGCGTTGTAAAGTCCCTGCCAGATGTTGTCTTTCCTGGAGATGAAGTCAGCATCCGTGTAGAGGTATTTGCTTGTCTTCAGGTAATAATATGCATCGTTGTCTGTGAGGGTATAGTTCTGTGCCAGTACTTCGGGCGTGCCTGCCGTTAGTTCCCTGCCATAAAGCCCCTCTTCGGTGCATTTTGAATATACCCCTATCAGTGCTTCCTGGAAACCTTCCTGGGTTGAATACAGGACCTCGTCAGAGATCTCACTCTCCGGTTGAATATCCAGCCATTTTTTACAGGAAGTAAATGTCAGCGCCAGTATAAGTGTTGTAATTATTAATCGCATGATAATCAGAATTGAGCTTGTAATGAAAAGGTGACACTTCGAGCAAAGGGATAATCAATCCCTCTTTCCTGTTCTACTGATGACCAGCGGAGGATGTCATTCGCGGTCATTCCCAGTCGTACCATTCTCTTTACTATACGCAGGTCATAGGAGCAGTAAACAGATTGTAGCGACAATACATTGTTTGGTTGAATGAAGCGGGAGGATACCTGTGTCTGGCCCCAGTCGGTGATGCTTTTGTAAAATGTTCTGTCACCGGGTTTCTTCCATTTCTCAGCAAGCACGCGGCTGTCTACATTATAGCGTGGGTTGGCATTTTCAACCCTGTCTACCAGGGTCTGGTTGTAAATATCGCCGCCAAACTCTGTCTGGAAGTTCAGGCTCATCATGAATTTCCTGTAGTGAAATGTGCCTCCGAATGAACCCTGGGCAAACGGGGTAGCATCACCTACCACTCTTACATCGCGTGCATCCCATTGATAGGTGAGTGTTCCATCCCTTTTCAGGAAAACCTCTTTCCCGTTTTCAGGATCAATGCCCAGTGAGCGAACAGCATAAATAGCATCATAGGATTGTCCTTCTTTGTAGCGGAGCAATGGTACGCCTTTGTAATTAGGGTTGTTTGCCTGTTCCTGGTTTACCTTATCATTGTATGCTTCCAGGGAATTGGAAATACGAACGATTTTGTTCGTGTTGTGTACGAGGTTGGCATAGATGTTTACCCCCCAGTCTTTATTTTGTACTACGACAGCACGCAGACTGAGTTCAACGCCCCGGTTCTCCATATCGCCCAGGTTCTCCTTGTATGAGCCGAAGCCGGTAGAAGGGGCGATGCTGATATCAGCGAGCAGGTCTTTCGTGAGCTTATAGTAAATACGGGGAGAGAGGAAGATCCTGTCGTGAAACAATCCCAGGTCAAAGCCAAAATCTGTGCTCCGGGTTTTCTGCCAGCCCAGGTTATTATTCCCGTAATTGTTGACAGTAGCCCCGATGCCGGATGAATACCAGTTGTCCTGGTTGTAGGTATAGGTAGTGCGGGATAAATAGGGACTGAATTGTACAGAACCGGTGAGACCTGTGGTAAAGCGGAGTCTTAACTGGCTGATGGCAGAGTTGTCGAACCAGGCTTCTTTGTGCAGGTTCCATCCCACACCCAGGGACCAGAAAGGAGCCAGCCTGTTGTCCGTACCAAATTTGGAAGAGCCATCTGTACGAACAGTGGCATCCATCAGGTACCTGTCTTTATAAGAATAGTTAGTGCTGATAAAGTCGCCGAACAACCTTGACTTTTGGATATCGCTGCTGGGATGAGCACCATCGGCATATCCCTTGGCAAAGCCTACGCTGGTAAAGCGGTCATTAGGAAATCCAATAGCTGTAAAAGATGAATAGTCGGACAGTTCGGTCCTGATATTGGCACCTGCTACCAGGTTAATACTATGATCCTGCAGTTGCTTTACATAGTTCAGACGGATATTTCCATCCCAGTAAGTTTCTTTTGTTTTACTGCTGGTATAGGAACCTTTCTGATCAGTTTCGGAGGCGGCATAGAAGTAGAACTCATTTGCCAGGGGAGAGAGAAAATTGTCACCATTTGTTTGCCGGCTGGTCATGCTCATTTGTCCCCTTACGCGCAGGCCTTTGGCAATTTCGAATTCAGCGGCAAAGTTGTCGATGATCTCTGTATAGTTATTATTATTAAAACTGCTGAGGGTAGAATTATACATTGGATTCAGCACATGGTCGTATTGATAGGCACCGCCGCTGCCATTCCTGTCACTCCATGTTTCCAGTTCACGCAGCATATTCCCGTTATCGTCAGTAAGGCGGTAGTAAGGGTTGGTTTTTACATAATCTGAAAAACTGCCATAGGGCGATTCCTTTGCCTTTACCTGTGTGATGGTGAGTTCATTCTGAAATTTGATCCGGTTACTCAGGTTATAGCTAAAGTTCATACCACCGGAATATTGATCACGGGAGGATCCTTTCATAACACCGGGGCGTGTCTGGTAGCGGAGATCGATGCCATACCTGAAATGCTCGGCACCGCCCTGCAGGTAAACGCCATGCTTCTGACCAACTGCTGTGCGCAGGGGTTGGGAGAGCCAATAGGTGTTCACACCACCTGCTACATTTTTTAATTTCTCGTAGTAGAGTTCATCCAGGGCATCCTGTGGTACATTTTGTTGGTTAGCATCATAAACACCGGCCTGCACTTCGTAATTTAATTTCTGGCTGGCATTTAATACATGATAATCTGTAAGATCCGGGCCATTGACATTGGTTTCATGATTGTAGGTAACCTGCAGTTTCCCATTGGCAGGAACTTTGGTAGTAATGACCAGGACACCGTTTGCCGCACGGGAGCCATAGATGGCAGTAGCTGCCGCATCTTTGAGCAGGGTGACAGAGGCGATGCGGTTCATATCCAGGTCAAATACTTTTTCCAGGCTTACTTCATAGCCATCCAGGATAAATGCCGGCAGGTTTACAGAGCTGGTAATATTATCCCTTCTCAGTATGCCATCACTACCCGTGGGCAGGGCAGAGGAGCCTCTCACATTGATCACCGGCATACTATTCGGGTTGGAACCATTGAAATTGTTGTTGAGGATCTTGAAGGAGGGATCCACCATTTGCATACCCTGCAGGAGGTTTTGCGGACTTAGTTCCTTCAGTTTTTCCCCGCTTACTACTACAGCAGTACCTGTATAGTTGTCGCGGTGTATTTCCTGGTAACCGTTTACGACTACTTCGTTCAGTCCGATTTTAGAATCATCGAGTACGACATTGAGCCGGCCGTTTTTAGCCTGTCCGGCTCTGTATACGGCGGACTGATAACCGATGAAGCTAAAGGAGATGGGTGTATTTTCATCTACCATTTTTATTTTGAACTCCCCCTCATTATTAGTTTGGTAGACTTCATTTTGTACCCGGATGCTTACACGGGGCAGCGGTTCATTGAGCCGGTTGCGGACGATACCTGTTATTTCTTTCAGTGTATCCTGAACGGGGGTAGGTGTAGTGCCCCTGATTACGACTGTTTTGTCTACGATATGCCAGTTGAGCGGCAGGCCTTTTAACAGTTGTCCCATAGCTGTTTCCAGGCTTACGTTTTTAAATGCTACATCTACTTTCCCAAGTTTGCGGATGTCTTTGTTGTTGTAAAAGAAAGTATAGCCTGTCTGTTTACTAAGTTGGTCGAATGCCTGATCGAGAGGAATGTTTTTGGCTGAGATAGTGACCTGTGAAAAAGCCTGACTACCTAAAAAAATGAGTACCAGGACTAGTGAAACGCTGGCACACAGCGATTTCCGGCTAATAAAGTTTTTAGCCCAAAGATTAAAAAGCATACTTTTGGTTGATTTTAATAAAAGCATAGCCAGTCGCTATCCGGCCCTTCGACATGCGGGATAGCAAGGCATTGTTTTCCGCTGGTAGGTGTTGCTGCACTTACCAGCTTTTTTCTTCGTTGTGGTACGCGAGAAATCAGATAAATAAAATATTTATCACGGCGGGCGAGATACGATGTTCATGTTTAATAAGTTAGTATACGATTAATTGTCGGCCATCCATTTTAAAGTTGATCCCTGAAAGTTTTAAAATCTCCAAAACCTTTTGCAGCGGTTTGTCCCGCGGTATTTGTCCATTAAATTCATCTCCTTTTCGATTTGATTGATAGGTAACTTCTATATCATACCAGCGTTGCAGCTGTTTCATGACGGTTTGTAAACTGGCATCCCTGAAGTAAAAAAGGCCGTTTTTCCAGGCTGTTACTACTTGCAGATCTGATTGTACTACCTGGATACCTTCAGGTGAATAATGAGCTTCAAAACCTGGTTTAAGCAGGGTTTCGTTTACCTTCACCGCACCGGATACCAGGGCAGTCTGAATGTCGTGTTCGTCGGCATAG
Source organism: Chitinophaga silvisoli (assembly GCF_003412465.1). Lineage (GTDB taxonomy): Bacteria > Bacteroidota > Bacteroidia > Chitinophagales > Chitinophagaceae > Chitinophaga > Chitinophaga silvisoli. The sequence continues at coordinate 200,484 of NZ_QTJV01000009.1, read as the reverse complement.
GCCATGATATTAAATTCTGTACCCAATACATACACTTCCTGTCCACGGCTCTTAACAATAAAGGGTTGTGTGCCCTTGCTGACAGCGAAGTAGGCTTCACCATCCAATTCCACTTGTCGTTTTTCCCCCTCGAAATGATCCGGATACGTCAGCTTGCTGGCGGAATTGAGCCATACCTGGGTGCCATCCGGCAGAGTAATCTGGTATTGACCACCCCTTGGGGTGATCAGTTGCATATATTGAATAGTGTTGGTTGCTACAGCGTTGGTGACCTCATTCCCATCTTTATATAGTACCTGTTTCCCTTTGACTACAATACCTTGCTGCTGGCCGTTTAGCGCTATTTGCTGGCCGGAGGCCAGTTGCAGGATAGCACGGTTACCACCGGGATGGATGTCAGGCGCTGCTTTGCTGGCCAGTACATGCTCTGCTGGTTTATGTGTAAAATAGAGCAGGGTAGCTCCCGCCAATAATAGCACAGCTGCGGCAGCAGTCAATCGCGGCCAGATGCTCACCTGCTTTGGCAGGGGCAAGCCGGCCCTGATGCGTTGCAGGCTTTCCTGTACGTCATCATTATCTATAGAAGCTGTTTTTGCGGCAGCCTCCTGATTATACCAGGATTCCAGCCTCGATTTTTCTTCTTCAGATATTGTCCCCGCCTGATATTTCTCCAGTAGTTCGATTAGTGATTGATTTTCCTTCATTATGGTGGTATATTTTAAAGACAAGAAAGGGTTGAAAAGGTCATATAGGTTTTTAAAAATTTTTTTTCTGGTCTGTGGGCGCACAAATTTCCCTTTTGCGTAAATGAAATTTCCGATTAGCGTACCTCATCCATCCGGATTTATGCATTTTGCGGCAAAATTTCACTCAAAATGAAGAAGATCACCCTCAGTATTGCGCTTCTGTTGTGCGCTTTTTTGGCATCTGCCCATGCAGTCTGGATTGAAACCGCCCTGAAAGGCACTAAGAACAAGCCACAGGAGGTACGGGTCTTTCTGGGAGAATATGCCGCAAATGAAAGAGACTCTGTCAGCAACTGGTTCAGCAATATGAAGGATGTTAAATTGTTTGTGATCACCCCTGCAGGTGCCCGCGAGGAAATTAACCTCAAGGCAGACGGCCGAAGCCTGAATGGCCAGTTTACACCTGCTGCAGAAGGTACTTATACCTTAACGATCAGTCATACCGTGGAGACAATATACGGAGAAACAAAGATAGAATACTATGCGACTGCTACGGTGGTAGTAGGTAAGGAGAGTGCCTCCCAACTGGCAGGCGGTACTTTATTGTCAATAGTACCTGCTGCGGAGGAGCCGAAAGGCTTTGGCAGTGTGCCCGTGACAGTATATAAAAATAAAGCGCCACTGGCAGATGCTAAAGTAGAAGTCATCTCAGCTGACGGATGGGTGAAGGAATTGAAAAGCGGTACAAACGGGGTAGCTGGTTTTACTCCATTACAGGCAGGGCAATACCTCCTGGAAGCTTCTTATACAGAGAAATCAGCAGGTACGCATCATGACAAGCCTTATAAATCAGTTGTACACATTGTAACGCATAGTATCAATGTAAAGAAATAAATCACACATGGCAGTTTGATTATTGAAATGGTCTGGAATGGTCCAGGCCATTTTTATTTTATTTTCGTTTAGTAACTGCCTAAAATGTACGGGCCAGGATGAGATTGACAAATAAACCAAAGTTTTTAAAGACCTTGTGGGCAAAGACACAGGCATGAAAAAAATAATCCTGATAGAGGATGACGAACCCATCCGGGATGCATTTGCCTTGGCGCTATCAATGGAGAACTATGAGATACAGATGTATGCGACAGGCCAGGCCATTTTACAAAAAGAAGTAACAGCTCCGGATCTCTTTGTATTAGACAGGAATATTTCAGGCACGAATGGAATTGAGCTTTGCCGCTTTATAAAAGGTGATGACACCTATAAAGAAGTACCTGTATTGATTATGTCTGCATACCCGGAAGTAAAGGAAGCAGCAGCCGAAGTAGGGGCAGCAGGCGCTATTATTAAGCCATTTTTATTGAAGACACTAAGAGAAACGATTTCTCAATATCTGTAGCGAATAATCCAGGCACAATATAAGACTAACGGCCAGCACAATAGGGATGACGAGGAAGTAATCAGAATGCAATAAGGCGAAGATCTGACTCATCCAGCTTTGGTGGGTTGTAGAAGGTGTATTTGTAATTAAAAGCAAACCTATGCAGGCCGCAATACCTGCAGCAATTGTCCAACCCGTTTTTTTACTGATGAGTGGCTGCGTTTTTTTCCTTTGCGGCAAGGCGTTCATTACCTTCCTGGTGAAATCAGCAGAGGGCTGATCCTGTTCCACTGTTTTTAAAAGTTTATCTAGTTTCATAATAATCCTGCTAGTTTGTGTTCCAGTTTCTTCCTTGCTCTATACAACTGGATCTTGACATTGGGCATTGACAGACCGGTAATTTTACTGATTTCCCTGACCGAGTTCCCGTTCATATAATAAAGGGTGATCACGATGGCCTCGGTTGCCGGGAGTTCACTGATCGCCCTGGAAATATACTTTGATTGCTCACTGGCCTCCAGCGCGGGGGGCTGATCATCCATCCTGTTGTTGTATTCCTCATCATCCAGGGGCAGTGTTTTCTTTTGTTTGAGAATGGAGAGGCAGGTTCTATAGACGATCGTATAGAGCCATGTAGAGAATTTCGCATTTCCTTTGTAGGTATCTATGGCTTCGTAGGCTTTGATGAAACTCTCCTGTGTAGCATCTTCTGCTGCTGCCGGGTCCCGGATCATTTTTAGCGCTATGGTATAAGCCATATTCTTGTATTTGTCCACAATAAAGGAAAATGCAGAAGAGTCCCCGTCCCTGATCCGGTTAATATATATCTGCTCATTATTGATCGTCATATCCTATTAGTGGCGTATTCCCTTTATTTGGTTACAAAAAAAATAAAAAACCAGAAATTTGTAACCAAATGGTTGACCAGATGCTCATATAGGCAGCAATAAAACTAACGGAATATGAATGAAATAACAAGGGATTGTATTGTTTCTTTAGCTGCATTTGCTGCTATATTTGGGATTGCCTATATCTACCTGGTATCCCGGCACAGGGAGCGAATGAATATTCTGGAAAAAGGAGCAGATGCCTCTATGTTTATTAAAGAAGGGCAGTCCCTGAAATATGGCCTGCTGGCAGTAGGCATCGCCCTGGGCATCCTGGCCGGTGCACAATTGAAAGCGATGGGTGTCGAGAAGAACACCAGCTACCTCTCTATGGTCTTTTTATTTAGCGGCATCAGCCTGATTATTTACTATCTCATTTCCCGCAGAAGCGCTTAACCTCCCATGCTTACTACACTCTTTTTGATTGGAATGTTCTTCCAACAGGATACCTCTGTCCATCAATTAAAGGAAATAGCAGTGAAAGCCGATAAACCTGTGATCAAACAAAAGGCCGGCATGATCCTGTATGATGTACAGGCCGACCCTGAGCATACCTCTGTTGATCTGCTGCACCTGATGCGAAAGATCCCTTATCTCTCCGTAAATGCCGATGATAAACTGACCCTGAAAGGGAATGACGATTTCAGGGTCCTGATCAATGGAAAGCCCTCTGCTATGTTTGACCGGGATCTGAAGACCATCCTGAAAAGCATGCCTGCATCCACCATTGCCCGTATTGAAGTGTATACTGTGCCGCCGGCGAGGTTTGATGCGGAAGGAGCAGGAGGAGTGATTAACATTGTTACCATACCCAGGATAAAGGATGAATTTAAGGGGAATGTGAACCTTTCAGGCAAGTGGCCTGTTGGCGGACCAGGAGCAGGCACCTCGTTTACCTGGAAGCAGGGAAAAATAGGATGCTCTGTCTTTACAGGAGGCAATTATACCTGGAACCCTGTAAGCACCAATGTCATCACCGGCAGTGTGCTGAACCAGGAAAGCCAGGAAAAGTCTCATGGGCGCTCAGCTTACCTGGGCCTGGAAGGGAGTTTTGAGCCGGATAGTCTTAATCTTGTTAGTGCCAGGTTCAATATAAACAAGAGCCGGATGCTGGGCAATAAATGGATTTCGGATGTAGGTAAGAGCACCAACCGTAACCTGAATAGTGGCATGGATGCGGTAGTGGATTACCAGCTGAGCGGGAGGCGGAATAGATACAGGGTGTTGACTATCTCTTTCCGCCATAGTATTACTGAAGGTGAACTTGATAATTCGCTCAATACGAATGAGCTGTCGGCTCATGAAAATACGCTGCAGCTTGATTATGTATACCCCTTGTCGGGGATAACCATTGAGGCTGGCGTAAAAGGAATTTTCAGAGACAGCAGGAGCGATGACTTTGATTATACCCAGCAGGTACTGGCGGCCTATCATGCATATCAGTTTAGCCTTGGAAGCTGGAGCTTCCAGAGTGGCCTGCGATGGGAACGTACAATTACCGATACAAGGTCTTACAATAATTTCTTCCCGAATATCAGTGTGAGCAAGACATTTAAAAACCAACATCAATTCAACGCCGGGTTTTCCCAACGCATGAAACGCCCTGGTATCAACAGGCTGAATCCATTTGTAGACAGGCAGAATCCGTACTTCATATTTACCGGCAACCCATCATTGATGCCAGTGATTGTGCACTCAGTAAGTGCAGGATATAATATCGGTGGCAAAATGGCCGGACTCGATTATACCTGGTTACACAATGCTGATATGCCTGTAACTACTTATGATTCCAGTACCATGGTCACGACCAGTACTTTTGCAAACGCGGGGGATATAGCCGGCCTGAGTGCATTTGTCTATGCCGGTTTTACGCTTACATCGCATTTAAGTTTAAATATGAATGGGAATGTCATTTACTTCTGGATAGGAAAGCAGGAATTGCTGACATATGCCCTGAATATTTCTACTGTATATAATTTTGAAAAAGGGTGGAAGGCCAACGTGGATGGTACGCTCTTAAGTAAGAACCCTACAGGTTTACAGGGCACATCGAATGGGATGGTGGCCTCGTCTTTTGCCCTCAGCAAATCCCTGCTGGCAGGTAAGTTAACCCTGCATGCCGGTGTGAGTAATCCTTTTACAAAGTACAGGCATAGCATTTCGCATACTACCGGTAGTAACTTTTACCAGGTAAGTAATACGCAGAATTACTTCAGGTCATTTAATATAACCATGAATTATAGCTTTGGAAAATTGACAGGTCATATCAATAAGAGTAAGACTACCATTAATAATAACGACCTGTCAAATGGAAAGGGTATCTAACAATCATTTCATATAGGCGTGTTTGTAATTAATGGTCAGGGATCGAAGGGTAATTATGAAATGAGTGCTAGTTTATTTGGGACAATATAGCCTGATAATATTGCTCCACGGCATTTTCTCCGTATGACAAATACAGGAAGGGTTCTATCAGTTCCAGTTCCATCAATACAAAATGACCATTCACCATTAAGCCGTCTACACGCACATACAGGCAGCCTTTGGCATATTTCTCTACATAAGTGGCAGCATGAGCTATTTCTTCCGGACCGGGATAAAGGGTGTCAATAGTACCTCCATAGATCTGCTGTACCCTAAAATCGCCTGCTTTGGGCTTTTTCAGGATGGTATGACTGTAAGTGTCATCAAAGAAGATATAAGACCATTCACCGTTCTGTACTTCCTGCATCAGGGGTTGTACAATGTAGTCGCCCTCAGTCAGCAAAGTGGCTACCTTGTCAATACTGGCGGCCGCATCCTGCCTGTGCACGACAATGGTGTTTTTACTACCCCCACTGATGCAGGGCTTGATAATGATTGAACTGGTTTTTAAGGATTCGAACAAAGGTAGCAGATCACCTTTCCATCCCTGGGGCAGGAACGCTGAAGGAATCACATCAAAGCCATCTGCAATGATCTCCTGCAGGTAATGTTTATCCAGGTTCCAGCGCACGATTTTGTAGTCATTCAGCAGGCGGACATTTAGAGATTCGATCTTATCCAGCCAGGTTTTGAAGGCATCAATCTTCTGGTGGTAATCCCATGGGGTCTTCAATATGGCTACATCGTATTTGGTCCAGTCTACCGTAGGATCGTCCCAGATAGCGGCCTCAATATCCAAACCTTTATTTTGCAGGAAGGGTAATAAATCACTCATCTCATTGAAACCATTGGCGGCGGAATACCTGATCTCTCCGGCATAGGTAATGTATGCAATCTTCATTTTTGGTCCTGTTATGCAGAGGATGTATGAAATGTAATTCCCGACAGAGAAACCTATGTTTTTTTTAAATGCTCAATGCCTGGCAATTACATTTGATACCACCTCAATGATTTAATTAATTGAAATCGCAGCCGGTACATTGCGGATGCTTTCTTATAGTGCGGCGCAAATTTAATCATTTTATCAATTTCACCCCGGCTGCCGGTTGGTGTGCGACCATCCCGGGTTCAACCGAAGAAGCCGGTGTAGCTATTCTGCCGACAAAACACTAACTTTCGCCTTAATTAAAAGATTCGTGACCCCATGGGACTATTTGATTTTCTGAAACAACCCAACCCCAATACCGATTTCTGGAGTTGGTTCAAAAAGCATGAAAGGGACTTTTTTAAGGTACTACAGGAAAAAGGCGACATCCAGGAGAAGCTGTTTGACCCACTGGCTGAACGCTTATCAAAAATCCGGGAGGGGTATTTTTTCCTGGCAGGTATGCACAAGGGCACTGCAGAATTAATTCTGACAGCTGATGGTAAAATAAAGAATATACCTTTCATTGAAGACCTGGTAGCTGCTGCCCCGGCTATTCCGGGGTGGAATTTCCTGGCCGCCAAACCGGCTACCCTGACGGAGTCACAATCCATTGGCATGGGGGATCTCCGGTTTGACTACCAGACCCTGTTCTTTTATGCAAATGAAGATCCTCAATATCCCGACAAGATCAGCATTACAGTGGTACACGACCAATATACACCCGAAGAAAGGGAGCAGATGGTAATGGGGGTATACATCTTTCTTGATAGTTACCTGGGGGAGATCAAGTCCGCCACCGTGATAGATGCTATAGAAATAGCAGGTAGGGAAGACGCTGAAAAGGAGCTGATTCCTATATATAAACTGAAAGCGTATATAGACTGGCGTGAGAAGGAGTTTGTAGAGAAGTACGATGGGGTTAATTTTGATAAGGAAAGAGATAGTTATTCCGGGCTGACAGCAGAAGATCCCAATGGCATCCCTATGCTGCTGGTGGTGAATGCAGGTGCAATGCAATATGAATACCCGGCCTCTTATCCCTGGATACTGGAATACATTCTTAAATACCCTGATGATGACAATGCAGGTCTGCCCGGGGAAAAGACCATGGTCCTTATGGAAACCATCGAGGAGGAAATCAGGACATTATTAGCAGGAGGTGATTTTATGGATATTGGTCGTGTTACGTCTGAGAACCGGCGCAGTATCTATTTTACCTGCCGGGAATTCCGTGGCCCGGTAAAGGCAGCGGATGTTGTCAGTAAAAAATATGAACAGCAAATAGAGATTGAGTGGGATGTGTATAAGGATAAATACTGGCAGTCGCTGGATATCTTCAGACTGGAAAACTGGAACGTAGAAGAAATAGAATAATACACCATATGCGAATAATCGTAGTACTACTGCTGGCAATCATATTTGCCTCCTGCAATGCTAAAAATCATGTGTTGAATAAGGATGAGTTTGCACATGCTTATCTAAAGGCGCTCCAGGCAAAACATCCCAAAGTATCATTTGTGCTAAATAAGGATTTAAGTATCACCTCCGAAACAAAAGAAGGCAACTACATCTTTTACCTGGATAATGCTTACAGGTCTTACCAGCTGGAACCTGATTCCCTCTCAAAAGTGCTGGAGCAGTTTATAGCGCCATCCACCCTGTTATACGGGGAGAAGAAGAAGATGGAGCTTTCTTCAATTATACCCATTATAAAACCGGTTGACTATATCGACCAGTTGAAAAAGGGCCATCAATCTATTGAAATGGCAACAAGAGCCTACAACGATCAATTGGTCATCGTTTATGCCGAAGACCTGCCAGAGGGCTTTAAATACCTGACAAAAAAGGATTTTGACAGCATTGGGATCACTGCTGATAGTTTACATGAACTGGCCCTGGCAAATTTCTACAGGCAGGTACCCGAAATAGAAAAGTATAGCAAAGATGGACGGTATATGCTCGGTGCCGGTGGGAATTATGAGGCGAGCCTGATCTTATTGCCTGCTTTATGGATGGATGACTGCCCGGTAGACGGCGATTTTGTGGTTGCCATTCCCAACCGAGACCTGATCTTCATCACCGGTAGCCGGAATAAAGCGGGCTTGGATACGCTAAAACGCTATGCATCAGAAAGTTATGCTACAGGCAATTATACTGTTTCTGATCATCTGTTCCGTTGGAACGGGTCAACATTTGAAAAGTATTGATACCTTGCCGGTCAAATTTGACCTATGCGTTTTTTATTATTATCCCTATCCTGTATGCTGGCCATTTCCTGCAATTCCAGCCTCCTGTCGAAGGCGGATTTTGCAGCTAAATGCAGGATTGCGTTGATATCAAAATGCCCGGCATTGTATGTGACAGTTTTAAACAAGCAAACCCTTTTTATAGAGAACAGTGGCAAGAGAGACAATGTGAGCCTGTCCGCATTCTACAAGGAATATATGTCGGCACCGGACAAGGCAGATAGTGCTGTGCAGCATTTTATTGCTGCGACCGGCCTCATTACTGACCAGGGTACAAAGATTGATCCTGCAAAGGTGATCCCGGTCATAAAGCCTGCCAGCTGTCTCAGCCAGGGAGCAAAAGATCAGGCGTTCCCCCTGGTATATGAGCCATACAATGATCAAATGGTCATTTTGTATGCAGTGAACAGCAGCGAAGGCTTTAGTTACATCACAAATGCGGCTTTTGAAAGTCTGCAGATTACGAAAGACAGTCTGAAAGCCCTGGCTGTTAAGAACTTTTATACCGCCACCTTGCCTAAAATCCATAAGGGCAACAGCAAATCCGGGAAGGCATATTTGTTTACCACGGAAGCACAGTATGAAGCAGCTATGATTTTATTCCCCCAGTTATGGATGAAGGAGTATGTGGATGTAAAGGGAGATATCATTATGGCGATTCCTTATCCTGATTACCTGTATATAGCCGGGAGCGAAGATGCCGAAGGGATTGCATGGGTAAAGAAGGAATTGAAGAGTGTTCATATGGGAGGCGTACAGCCTGTTTCAAAGGAACTGTTCAGGTGGAATGGAGAACGATTTGAGAAGTACCAATGAAAACATGCATGAAAGAGGGAATCCGCCAAGGAGAATGAAAACTATTTTCAAAGAAAAAAGAGCTTGTATCAAGAGTAAAAGTGCCGGGAATTAATCCGGCTACCTGGCGGAGAGAATTTTGTTTTTTAATTCTCAATGCCTTCAAATGGCTGTTGATACAAGCTCTTTTATATTAATTGTAAGGTGTGGCGACTAAGGTTCCTGCCACATCTGTCTGAATTGTTTTCTCTTCGCCGGGCATCAATGAGAAGTAGGAATCACTGATGATGGCAGGCAGGATCTGATTGCCTTTGCTGTCCTGCAGCTGTAGGCGGATCCCAACGGCAGGTGCCTGTGTCGATTTGTTTTTTAAGATAAAAGTGTGTGCGTCTTTCTTTGTAATGGAAAGCGCTTGTTTTGACCCCGGGAGCTTATTCAACAAGGTATAGTCTCCGACTATATACTCATTCTTTGAGCATAACTGTTTCCCCTTATACAATTGCAGGCGAAGGAAAGACAAGCCTGTAGAATCTTCCATCGTGGTGAACACATCACTGATATTATTGGCCGCTACATTTACACCTGCTTTCTTGTTGGAGATGCGTTCTCCCTTACTGTTATAAATGCTGGCTTCAACGGTATAGTCATGCAAGGCATAGTTCAGGTTATTAATCACCTTCACCATTTTGCTGGCGGGGTTCCACTGTACATGCAGGGGCTCGCAGGCGGATTTGGCACCGAAGTATGCGCCGGTCAGATCATAATAATAGTCGTAGGTCTGCCAGATCATCGTCGGATAAGCTGATTGGCTCATCCAGATCAACATACCGGAGGCATCATTCCACATATGGTCATTCCAGCCTTCGAACATGGCTTTCATTGTTTCCAGGTTCAGCAGTTGTGCTTTCTTACAAAAATCTTCCAGGGAGTTCGCCTGACCGTATTTCTTATTGATATCATTGATATACTTTACCGGGTCAGCGCCACCACCCAGCGCAAAATCAGTACAGAAGAAATGCCTGGCCCACATATTATCCTTGCTGTTCACAGCTTCTGGAGTAGGTGCGACCCAAAATTCCTTTGGCATAAATTTCTTAAAGCTTTCCGCATTGACGAAAGTGGCAGTACCTAGTTCACTACGCATACCCCAGCTGTTGTTGGAGAAGAGGTAGCCATTGTGTGGGTCCGTGAAGTAAACCTTAGGATCCACATTGGCCCAGATGCCGCTGCCGGAAAGGGTTTTACTGCTACCATGGATGGAGAAGTTAGGATTGTCTACACTGGCGTTGGAACGGGGCAGGTAGAGTTTATCATCAGCATCATATTGTTTGATGGCAGCGGTGATGGCATTGCTGATATCGCCATGTGCATTGCTGCCGGGAGTACCTTCGTTCGCCCCACACCAGATCACGATAGATGGATGGTTGCGGAGCTTTTTGAGCTTTTCGGCTACGTTGTCTGAGAACATCGGCAGACTATCAATCCCCCCGATATTATTCAGCCAGAAATCATCCCACACCATGATACCGTATTGATCGCAATATTTATAGAAAGCTTCGTCAGTCACTTCGCCTGTCCAGTTGCGGATCATGTTGAAATGCATGTCTGCGTGCATACGGATGCGTGGTTCATAATCCCTGCCTCTTACTTTCAACATGTAATCAGACATACCCCAGTTGCCACCTTTCACAAAGATGGGTACGTTGTTGATGTACAGGCGCATCGGGCCATTTAAGGATGTGGTATCGCTGGTTACTTTCCGGATCCCGAATTGTTGTATAACAGGAGTGGCTGTTTCGAAAGACAGTTTACAGGAATAGAGGAACTGGTCACCGTAACCATTTGGCCACCAGAGACGGGGATGTAACAGCAGTTGCTGTGGTAAGGAAATGTTCTGCTGACTGCCAGGGGACAGTGTTATCCTGTTGGAACTGATGGTAATATTACCAGGTGTGATCACTGCTTTTAAAGTGCCACTGATGGCAACAGGAGAGGAGTTTGTCAGCTGTGCGGCAATGTGAATAGTGGCCTGGGTGGTATCCGGCATGACAGCCCGTACCCATGGATCTGAGATGCTGACAGGGCCGCTGATAGTCAGCGCTACGGTGTCTGTGATTCCACTGTTCAAACCGGGTACTGCCGGCATCCAGTCCCAGCTGCCGCTACAGATATAGGTAGGGCTTTCCCAGTTGGCCAGCGGATGATCGTGGTCGGGGTCCCACCTGGGAGGTGCCACTAATACGGCAATGGCGTTTTTACCCTTTAACAGATCTGTGACATCAAAGCTACCTCGCTGTATATGGCCATGTGTACTGCCTAACAGTTTACCATTGAGATAGATGCTGGCATATTTATTAATACCATTAAATTTCAGCCATACACGCTGATTTTTCTGAAGGCGGGGTGAGGCGAATTCAGTCCTGTACCAGAAAGGACGATTATACTTCGACTTATCCACCTTATAAATGTTTTCCGCATAATCCGGATCCGATTCTTTTCCTGCTTTTACATAGGCATAAAATACGGTGCCGGGAACGATGCCGGGCACCCAGTCTTTATCGTTGAATCCTGTTGTGGCAATATCCGCGGCCTGCTCTTTAGTATCTGCCTGCGGGCTAATTTTCCAGTGAAGTTGCTGACCATATAGAATTGTACCAGTAACATGGAATAATAGCAACAATGCAATTGATTTCATAAGTGGTAAAATATTTCCACAAAGATTAGGGTTTAGCAATGAGAATAAAAAATATTTGCTAAACCGGTTTAGGTGATTTTCTTAAATATATAATAAATAGATTTATAAGTATTACAATAAAAATAATATGTTAATATTATTGCGGGTTAATTTCTTTTATTCTTTATTTGCTAAATCAGTTTAGCGAATTTCACGTTTATGAAAAGTACCTTATCCCTGCTACTGGCATGGTTTATATGTGGAACTGCCTTTGCGCAGCAGGCCTGGTATATCGATGGCTACCACGGGGGCATCTGGGGGCATTATCCCGACTGGAATACCCGCTTCATGGCCGATCAGCTGGCACAGCACCCGGATTGGAATATTAATATAGAAATTGAACCGGAAACCTGGGCACGTGCTATCCAGGTTGATTCTTCGGCATTTAATGATTTTAGAAAGTTCTTCGACGCAGGTAGGATTGAATACGTAAATCCTTCTTACGCACAGGCATACTTATACAACGTTTCCGGCGAAAGCATTATCAGGCAGTTTCAATATGGTATGCAGCAGCTGAAAACGTATTTTCCCAAAGCTGAATTTACCACTTATTCATCCGAGGAGCCTTGTTTCACAAGTGCTTTACCACAGATCCTTACTTCTTTTGGTTTCAGATATGCTTCTTTAAAGAATCCGAATACCTGCTTTGGTGGTTATACCCGTGCGCATGGCGGTGAAAAGGTATACTGGACAGGTCCGGATGGCAGTGCAATCCTCACATCTCCCCGCTATGCCGGAGAAGCGCTGTCCAATGAATCTACCTGGCAAACGATCGCGTGGAATAATAGTCCTGCTTATTTAGAAAGTGCAAAGGAGAATGGCATTTTACATCCTGTTGGTATGACCCTGCAGGATGCGGGCTGGAAGAATGGGCCTTTTATGGGGACTAAGGCGAGGTATACTACGTGGCGTAATTATTTTGAGCAGGTAGTGAATAATGATAGCGCTACCCGCTGGCAGGTATCACAGGAAGATCTGCTGGTCAACCTGGTATGGGGTTCGCAGGTCACGCAAAGGATCGCGCAACAGGTGCGTGCAGCGGAAAATAAAATTCTACAGACAGAGAGGCTGGTTGCCATGGCTGTATGGAATGGGAGTATGCAATGGCCACAGGCAGCATTTGATGCTGCATGGCGTACCTTGCTGCTGGCAGAGCATCATGATTGCTGGATTGTTCCATACAATGGAAACCCGGGAGATACCTGGGCAGATAAGGTTCGTAAGTGGACAGCACAGACAAATCATATTTGTGACAGCCTGATAGCACCAGGTAGTGACAAACAGGATAAGGCCAGCATTACCCGTATCAAAAATGGATACCAGCTGGAAAATGATATGTACCGGATTACTATTGATACAGTTCATGGTGGTGTGATCACTGGTTTGTTTGCAAAAAAGCTCAATAAATCATTTGCCATGAATGGCTTCAACGAGTTGCGTGGTAATTTTTATGATAAGGGCGGTAGGCATTCTTCCATGGAATCAAAGGTGCGTACTACCAGGTTAGCAAACGGGCTGGAAATGCAGGGCCTGATTGCAGGTACACCTTTTACACAAACTATCAGGATTGCGAAAGGCGACCCTAAGATTGATTTTGAACTCCGCATTGACTGGAAGGAAAATACAGGAATCGGTCAACCCATGAAAAGTGCATATAAATGGGAAATGCGGGAAAAGCCTTTTTATAATGACAGTAGTAATCTTTTGGTGGTATTCCCCTCTACATTAAAGCATGTGCATGTTTCCAAAGATGCTCCTTTTGATGTGACAGAAAGCCAACTGGACAATACCTTTTTCAATAGCTGGGATAGTATCAAAAACAATGTCATCCTGAACTGGGTGGATATCACCGATGGGCAGTATGGAATGGCCCTGTTCTCTGATCATACCACCAGTTATACGCATGGGAGCAGTTTCCCTTTAGGACTCAATATCCAGTATTCCGGAATGGGCCTCTGGGGCAGGAACTATACTATAGATGGTCCCACCACGGTGAATTACGCGATTGTACCACATAAGGGTAACTGGGAAGCGGGCAATATTCCTGCTGAAAATAACCTGTGGAATGATCCTTTGGCGGATTATAATTCAATCTTTCAATTAGCAGGTGCCCCGGTGCAGGTAAGCTCTATGACCTGGAAAGATGGGCATCTGATCGTCAGGCTTTACAATCCGTCTACCAAACCAACGCGGGCCCGCCTTGTTTTCAAAAAGGCAATCGCCGGCGCTGAACTAATAGAATTAAATGGGAACACGAAAGCAATTATGAACAATAAGGACGTAGTAGTAGATTTACCGCGTTTTGCTATTCGTACACTTTCAATAAATCCACAATGATGCAACTCAGGCAGGTACTCATACTCTTTTTAATTGCCGGCAGGACCATGGCCCAGTCTCCTGCTGATTATGTCAATCCATTCATCGGTGCCAGTACCAGTGTAGGTGCAGCAGGTATTTATCATGGCCTGGGAAAAACTTTTCCCGGTGCTACGACTCCTTATGGCATGGTGCAGGTAAGCCCTAATACTATTACAGGTGGAGACAATGGCTCAGGTTATAGTTATGAGCATACCAGCATCGAAGGTTTTGCCTTTACCCAGATGAGCGGTATAGGCTGGAATGGAGATCTGGGTAATTTCCTCGTAATGCCCTCTTTGGGGCCTTTAAAGACCAGTAAAGACGGTTACCGGGCTCCCTATATCAAATCAACAGAAAAGGCGGCTGCGGGGTTCTATTCCGTAGAATTGAATAATCATATCCAGGCAGAGATGACGGCTGGCCCGCACAGTGGTATGCTCCGCTTTACCTTTCCTGCTAATGATCAGTCCCGTATTCAAATCGATCTTGCCCGCAGGGTAGGAGGGACTTCTACCAAACAATATGTCAAAGTTGTCAATGACAGCACTTTCAGCGGCTGGATGCAATGCACCCCCGATGGAGGTGGCTGGGGGAATGGCGAAGGTCATGCCGATTATACCGTATACTTCTATGCTGTATTCAGCAAGCCACTCCGCAACTATGGCGTATGGAGCGCTGATATTCCCGATAGCTGGGCCCGCAAACTGGAGGATGTAAGCAGTGACAAATATCAGCAGCAGGTGGCCAAAGCAGAGGTACTGCCAAAGATCAAAGAGAAAGAGGGGAAGCACCTGGGCTTCTATACTGAATTTGATACGAAAGCTGGTGAACAGGTCCTGATGAAAGCAGGCATCTCCTTCGTCAGCATGGCGGGGGCGGAAAATAACCTGAAACATGAAATCACAAACTGGAGTTTCGATGGGGTCAGGAGCCGTGCACATGCCAGCTGGGACAAGGCACTCTCTAAAATAATGGTATCCGGTGGCACTGCCGAAGAAAAGAAAGTATTTTATACTGCCCTCTATCATACCATGATTGATCCCCGCATTGTAGAAGATGTAGATGGTAAATATACCGGTGGAGATGGGCAGGTTCATACCGGCGGCACTTTCCATAAGCGCTCTGTGTTTAGTGGCTGGGATGTGTTCCGGAGCCAGATGCCGCTGCAGACGATCATCAATCCTTCACTCATCAATGACCTGATCAATTCTCTTGTGACCCTGGCGAAAGAGAAGAATAAGGATTACCTGGAACGATGGGAACTGCTGAATGCCTATTCCGGTTGTATGATCGGTAACCCGGCTATATCAGTGATCACGGATGCGTATGCAAAGGGGATCCGTAAATACAATGTGAAGGAGGCCTACCAGCTCTCTGTGAACTCTCAAAAACGTTTTGGCAACAGTGAACTGGGCTACACGCCCGGGGACCTGAGTATCGCCTATACCCTGGAATATGCTTATACTGATTGGTGTGTAGGGCAGCTGGCCAGCTGGCTACACGAAAAATATGCTGCGGACGGTGCTGCGTATAAAAACATTTTCGATACAGAGAAAGGATGGTTCAGACCCAAAAATAAAGATGGGAACTGGCAGCCATGGCCGGCAGAGGGCCGGTTGAAACAATGGTATGGTTGTATTGAAGCAAACCCTTATCAGCAGGGATGGTTCGTACCACAGGATGTAGATGGGATGGTCACACTCATGGGGGGCAGGGACAAGGTTGTAAACGACCTGGAATCCTTCTTTGATAAGACACCTGACAACATGATGTGGAATGACTATTACAATCATGCCAATGAACCGGTGCACCATGTGCCTTTCCTTTTCAACAGGTTGAATAAACCATGGCTCACACAGAAATGGACCAGGGCTATTTGCCGCCGTGCTTACCACGATGGGGTAGAGGGCCTGGTAGGTAATGAAGATGTAGGCCAGATGTCTGCCTGGTATGTGCTGGCTGCCATTGGGATTCATCCGGTATGCCCGGGCGATACCCGCCAGGAAATCACCAGTCCTGTATTTGACAAGGCTGTCATTGGCAATTTTACCATTAAAGCTATAAACAATTCACCTGAAAATATTTACATACAGCGCGCCCGCCTGAACGGAAAGCCCTTTAACCAATGTCATATCGACTATAAGGAGCTTGTAAAAGGAGGCGTACTGGAACTTGTAATGGGCCCATCTCCCAATGAGCAATGGGGTATCACTAAATAACTAAAATCCACATGAAGAAATTACTGATTCTGTTCATGGCTGCCGGTGCAATGACGGCGAGCGCGCAACGACAGGCGGCACCTTTTCAGAAAGGGGACCGTGTTGTATTCGTTGGCAATAGTATCACAGATGGGGGACACTACCATTCCTATATCTGGTTGTATTACATGACGCATTTCCCTGAAAGGAGGATCACCTGTGTGAATGCAGGGATTGGCGGAGATGTGGCGCAGCAGATCTATGAGCGTTTTGATGAGGATGTATTGTCGAAGAAACCCACCGTGCTCACATTGACCTGGGGTATGAACGATTCAGGATATTTTGAATGGTACCGTGCAGATGGTAAGGATACCATGCAGCAACGAATTGCCAACTCCTACAAATATTATGGCAAAATTGAAGAAAAACTGAAGCAAAGGTCCGATATCAGGAAGATCTTTATCGGTGGTTCTCCATATGATTACACTTCTAAGTTCAACGATAAGAACCGATTTCCTAATAAAACCGAGGCCCTGACAGAAATAGTCGCTTTCCAGGAGCAGGCGGCGAAGAAGAATGGCTGGGCTTTCGTAGATTTTTACCATCCGATGATGAGTATCAATCAACGTGAGCAACAGAAGGATTCCACTTTCAGCCTTACTCCCAGTGATCGTATTCATCCTGACAACGATGGGCATATGGTCATGGCTTACCTGTTCCTGAAAGCGCAGGGGCTGGAGAACAAACCCGTTGCAGTGATTCATGTAGATGCAGCAGGCAAACAGGTGAAAACCGCTACCAACTGCCAGATTAGCAAGGTAACGACTACTGCGGATGGGGTGAGCTTCAATTACCTTGCACAGTCTCTGCCTTATCCATTGGATACCATTCCACGTGGCTGGGGCCAGTTGCACAAACAAGCCGATGCACTGAAAGTGGTGCCTTTCAATAAAGAGTTTAACCAGGAAATACTGCAGGTAAGCGGTTTGAAAGCCGGTAAATACAAGCTGCTTATGGATGGCGAAGAGGTAGGTGCCTACGATGCCAGTGAACTCGGTGCCGGAATCAACCTGGCAGAAAACACCCGTACCCCGGAATACCAGCAGGCGATTCAAATCCGTGAAATGAACGAAGAGCGTTGGGAGATTGAAAGAAGGACCAGGATGTATGCCTGGATGAACTACGATTTCCTGAAAGGTAAAGGCCTGCTGTACAAAGATAACAATGCTGCTATGGACTCCGTGAATGCCTTTGCTGCCAGCAACATTTTTGTGGCAGGTAACAGGGATAACTATACCCGCTCACGCTACAAATCCTTACGTGAGGTATGGCAACAGGAGCAGGATGTACTGATCAATAAAATTTACGAAATCAATAAACCTCAGTTGCACAAAGTAACCCTTGTTGCAGCAAGATAACCTGAATATGAGACATCTCTTATCGTTACTTTTTATACTGAGCACGACTCGGCTGTCAGCTGCAAAAGTAGATACTGTACATACCTACAGTGCGTCGATGCACAAGGAAATCAAGGCGGTGGTCGTTACCCCGTCTGATTATAGCAGCAGTCAGCACTACCCGGTATTGTACCTGTTACACGGATATAGTGGCAACTACAGTGACTGGATTACAAAGGATCCGGCATTTGCCACGCTGACAGATCAGTATCATATGATCATAGTGTGCCCTGATGGGGACTTTGGCAGCTGGTACATTGATAGTGAAGTGAAGAAAGGATCTAAGTATGAAACTTATGTTGGAACAGAGCTGATCAACTGGATTGATCAGCACTATTCCACCATAGCCAATCGAAGTGGCAGGGCAATTACGGGCCTCAGTATGGGAGGACACGGTGCCTTATTCCTTGCTTTCCGCCATCCCAATACCTTTGGTGCTGCAGGGAGTATGAGCGGGGGAGTAGATCTGCGTCCCTTTCCCCTGAACTGGGACCTGGAAAAACTGCTCGGCAAATATAGTGAAAGCCCGGAGCGCTGGGAGCAAAACAGTGTGATTAACATGCTTTACCTCCTCACGCCGAATTTACTGGAGCTTACCATCGATTGCGGATCGGAAGACTTTTTCCATAATTGTAATGACAGGCTTCATGAAAAGCTGCTGGAGCGGAATATTCCACACGATTATACCGTAAGACCCGGTGGGCATACATGGGAATACTGGTCCAATTCTATTCAATATCAGGCATTGTTCTTCCATAATTATTTCAATAAGAAAAAATAACAATTTTAATTTGCTAAACCGGTTTAACAATTGTACTTTAGTGGCATAACAAATAATCAACCAGAACAGGACTAAGAAAAAGAGGGGGATAAGGATTTCACGTTTTTATTTTGCTAAATCGGTTTAACTGATTAAAAGAGTGAACCATAAGAAACTATACCACGTTATCACTACAATTATTCTGATACAAATAAATTACGCCCATTTATGATAAAACGCTGTATTCCCGTTTTTATACTAATGGCAACAGCTCTCATATATTCTTCCTGCAGAAAGGAAGGATTTCTGGCAGCCACCACTACCACGAACCTGGATGAAAAAAGTGTATTTGGCGATAGTTCCAGGACTGTGGGATTCCTTGCCAACATTTACTCCAATGTAGGACTGAGCGCAAGTCTTAGCCGCTTCTCCTACAACTTCATTACATGTGGCGGACTGGAAGCTGCCTGTGATGAAGCCGAGCCTTCTCACGCCTTTTCCACACCAGCTACGCAGTTTGCCACGGGGACTGTCAACGCAGGTATTATTGGAGAAGAGCCTTACAAAACCTGCTATTCACAGATCCGTGCTGTCAATGTACTGCTGAAGAACATTGGCAATGCACCCTTGCGACAGGCATATAAAACACAGATGATCGCGGAAGCCCGTTTCCTGCGTGCCTGGTATTATGCCATACTTGTACAACACTATGCGGGTGTACCGCTTGTAGGCGATACTTTACTATCCTATGATAAGCCTATTGTGGCAAAAAGGAGCACCTACGAGGAATGTGTGAACTACATTCTCTCCGAATTGGATGCTGCCGGTTCTATTCTGCCTGTTACACAATCCGGTCTCAACTATGGCCGCGCCTCCAAAGGTGCCTGCCTGGCATTGAAAGCAAGGATCTTGTTGTATGCAGCCAGCCCTTTATTTAATGGTACTACCTTACCGGCCGATGCGGGGCCAGGTGGTGGTGTAAGTGTAGATCCAGCCCTGGTAGGTTATCCTACAGCTGACATGAACCGCTGGAAACTGGCTGAAGATGCAGCACAGGCTGTGATCACACTGGGCACCTATACACTGAACACCAAAAATGATTATCAGACCAGCAGTCCGGGTTACGGTTTCCAGGGCCTGTTCCCACAGCGTGTGAACACGGAATACATTTTCCAGCTCATGCGCCCTACGGGCAACAGTGACTTCGAAAACCTGTTCCTGCCCCCGTCAAGAGGTAGTAATGGCCAGGGTTCTTTCCCTTACCAGGGATTGGTGGATGCCTTTCCTATGAAGAATGGTAAACTCATTACTGATCCATCTTCCGGTTATGATCCGAATGATCCTTACAAGAACCGTGATCCGCGGTTGGATTACAGCATTATCCACGATCAAACGGTATTGCTGGTACGTACCAGCAATGGTCAGACAAACGGTTCGGCTCCTGTAAATATTTATGTGGGCACCTATAATGGTGTTTCTACTGGCCAGGATGCCGTTCACCAGGGTACACTTACGGGTTATTACAACAACAAGATGCTGGATCCTGAAGCCATCGCAGCTACGATCAACCATGGTTCCGACAGGGTGCAGCCCCTGATGCGATATGCTGAAATTCTGCTCAACTATGCCGAAGCTGCCAATGAATTCGAAGGGCCTACCGGCAATGTATATGCGGCTGTTGAAGCTATCCGTGAGCGTGCCGGCCTGGATCCCTATCAGCTTCCTTCAGGCCTTTCCCAGTCAGAAATGAGGACCTATATTCAAAATGAAAGACGGATAGAACTTGCTTACGAAGGCCATCGTTTCTGGGATGTAAGAAGATGGAAGATTGCTCCGCAGACGGAAAATATTCAATCACAGGGCATGGAAGTAGACCGTGCTAATGGCACTGTAAGCTACAAGGTTTTCAATGTGACCAAACACAATTTCCGTCCTGCTATGTACCTGTGGCCATTCCCTTTATCTGAAACAGGTAAATCTTCAGAACTGGTACAGAATCCGGGTTACTAATCTTTAATCATTCCATGTATGAAATGTTATTTTATTCTTACAACCTTTTGTCTGCTGCTGTACGCCTGCAAGGTGGAAGAGATCTCTCCCGTAGGCGAAGCGCCTAAAAACATCTCCGGCAGCTGGAAGGTCCTGAAAGCTACCAGGAACGGTACTGATATCACCAGCGCATTTGACTTCACACAATTCCGCGTGAAGTTCGATTCTGCCGGTAACTATACCATCGTAAACAAAATTCCTTTCCTCGTGAATACAAACGGCACCTATTCCCTGGATGATCCTGCCTATCCGTTCAAGATCACGTTCACACCGCAGGGAGGAACGGCTGTCGCCACTTCTTTCAATTACATCACTACGGCAGGTATCCGGCAGCTGAATCTCACTTTCGTGCCTGGCTGTGATCTGAATGCATATATCTACACACTGGAAAAAGATAACTGATAATTTTATGCTTCCACGTTTAAATATCAAAGGACGTAAGATCTGGATGCTGTCCGCATTACTCCTTATCGGCATAGTCTTCAGCTTCTGTCATATAAAGATTTCTAAAGTTACCATCCCTGCGTCCGCCAAGGTAGGTGATGTAGTTCCCATCCAACTGGATATTGATGAATCCTGCAACTCCGGGGGTAGCGACCGCCTGATACTCGGTGTACTGATGCCCAAAGGCTGGAAAGGTACACAGAATATGACCGCTACCTACAAGAGCAGCAAGGGCGATGGCTCCTTCACCATGGTACCACTCACTACGCTTGCTGCTCACGGAGATGGCAAGAACTGGCCTGATTATATGAGAGCTACCTTTGGCATCGCCGGCAACCTGATCGACGATATGGAATGGGTGGTCATGCAAAGCGATAATCCCTTTACCTATGCCAATGGCGACAAGATCACCGGTTCCATTTTCATCAACCTGAAAGTAGGTGCTGATGATAATCCAACTGTTGTAAAACTCGCTTATGTAGTAGCGAATACCACCAATGGCTTTACCTCCGATACCTATTTCGATGAAGGCTATGGTCCTACTGCAGAATATTACAACCAGTACATAGGCGACTGCTTTACCGTAACGGGTGGCAGCGGCGACCTGGTTGACTTCTGCAATCCTCAACTCACTACAATCTCTCCGCCAAAGTCGCTGGACAATGACCTGGTCACCATCTCATTCGACTCTAATGTAACTGAGACAGCACTCTCCGGCAGTGATGAAGTGTACCTCTGTGCTACCGGCACTACCAACGATGGTCAGACAATTACCATCTGCGAACAGACTGCTAAAACACTGATGGAAGGTGTTGGGAGTGGCCGCTATGAAATTACGATCTGGCCCCGCTCATTCTTCGGTATCAGCGATAACCAGACCCTTACCAACATGACTTATTTCATCACAGATAAGACCGGCACCAAACAGGTGGGATATGGTAACACCACTGCTCCTTTCACTTACAAATTTAAATGTGGATGATTATGCGCTACATATTTTGCCTGATCTGCCTGTTTGCCATAACGCAACAAAAGATCTTTGCACAGGACACAAAGAAGTCCGGCATCAATGGCACTGTTGTCAATGAATTCAGCGAACCTATGGCCGGCGTAAAGGTCATGGTGAAGGATACAAAGAAAGAAGTATTTACTGATGCAAACGGGGAGTTTCATGTAGAGACCCCTCCCGGTACCGTGCTTGTGTTCCTGTGGAAAGACTACTATACCCGTGAGCTGAAAGCCAGTGCCGAAATGACGGTGCAGCTGACGGATGCCTTCTTAAAATCTCCGCAGCAGATAGACATGCTGTATGAAAAAGTAGACCGCTCCAAAGTACTGGGTTCCGTGTCTACCATCTATACCAAACAGCTGACTACTACACCTGCATCCTTATATGTATACGCTTTTCCCGGCCAGCTGGCAGGTGTGTATACCAAACAAAACAGCGGGTTCACTTCTTTCAATGTTAGTGAGATCTCTTCTTCCGCCATCATCGGACAAACACTTGTGAATGCTTCTTCCAATAATAACCGCTCTACTGATAACTCTGAGATTAGCCTGAGTGTACGCGGGCAAACGCCGGTGACTGTGATTGACGGGGTACAAAGAGAAATATCTTCTATCGATCCTGAGTCCATCGAGTCTATTTCTATATTGAAAGATGGTTTGTCTACCTTATTATTAGGCAATAACAGTTCCCGCCCGGTAATGCTGGTCACTACCCGGAGAGGGGAGATGGGCCGCCCGCATATCACTTTCACCGCGCAGACAGGGATGCAGCAGTCAATAGGCTTACCCAAACCATTGCCTGCTTATCAATACGCTTACCTGCTGAACGAAACGCTGATGAATGATGGTAAGCCAGCCCTGTACAGCGCAGAAGATTTCAATGCTTATAAGAATCATACCGATCCTTATGGTCATCCTGATATCAACTGGTTCAAGACTATTCTGAAAGATTACACACCGATCTCCAATTACAAACTGAATGTGAATGGTGGTACCAACGTAGCCCGCTATTCTGTATCTCTCAGTTACTTTGACCAGGAGGGGATTTTCAAAACAAGTCCGGATATCTCTTACAGCACGAACAATAGTCTGAAACGTTATGTCATCAACTCCGACATCGGGGTACAGGTGAACCAGAACCTGAATGTAGACCTGCAATTGTTCGGTCGTGTACAGAACACCCGTGAGCCTGGTAATGATTACAATGGCCTGCTGAATGCGCTCTTCTCTACGCCTAATAATGCCTATCCCATCTACAACCGCAATGGTACCTTTGGTGGGAACAACATAGGTGGGAATGGTGGTCCGTACAGCAACAACCTCCTGTCAAGAGCACAGTATTCCGGCTACACCCAGAATAACACGAATGACATTCTTGCGAATTTAGACCTGAATTATAACCTGAATAGCGTGTTGAAGGGTTTGACCTTCAAGATAAAGGGCAACCTGGCCTACCAGTCTATCACCGCGCTGGACAGGAGTTTACAGAATCCATCTTACGGTTATATAGACAGCGCTTATGTGATCTATGGTACCACTACCTCACAGAACAATGCTTTCCGTACTGTATTTACTTCCCGTCAGTCATATGCACAGGGTAGCCTGAACTACAACAGGACCTTCGAAAAGAGCAATGTGGATGCGCAGCTGATGTATGACCGTAAGTCTGTCGTAGCCAACTATGACCTGGCATCTACCACTACCAATGCGGGTGGCAGAATAGGGTATGATTACAACAAAAAATACTTTGTGAACGCCACCCTGATAGGTAGCGGCAATAACCGTTATCCTGATGGCAAGCGCTGGGGATTATTTTACGGTGGAGGCCTGGGCTGGGAAATGGGCAATGAGGACTTCATCAAAGAAAACCTGCCATGGATCAGTGGCTGGAAATGGAGAGCCACTTATGCGAAAACAGGTAATGCCAATATTGATCTGAATGCATCTTTATACTACGCTTATTCTCAAACCTACTCTTCCAATAACAATAGTAAAAACTACCAGGTAGGTACCGGTTATACCACCGTATATTATCAGTATGAAGGTTCCCTGGCCAATCCTTATATCACCTGGGAAAAAGGAAATAAGTTTGATGTAGGTACGGACATCTCTTTCTTCCGGAATCACTTATTGCTGGCAGCAGATTACTACCATGATGTGTATTCAGATATCCTGGGCTACCGTGGTAATTCTATTGCATTGCTGGGTACAGGTTATCCCCTGGAGAATATCGGTAAGAACCAGTACCATGGTTTTGAACTGTCACTTACCTACAATAATCACCTGGGCAATTTTAACTACTTCGTGACTACAAATGGTAACCTGGCTTACTCTAAGATCATCTACAACGATGAACTGGCTACTCCTTATGCCTGGAACAGGAGAACAGGTTTGCCGGTATCAGGTACATTTTATGGCTATACCTCACTAGGCCTCTACCAGAATGCAGAAGATGCCGCCGGTAGTGCACACATTGCCGGTTATACTCCGCAACCCGGAGATATCAAGTACAAAGATCTGAATGGGGATGGGGTCATTGATGCATTTGACCAGTCTACCATCGGTGGTACCAAACCACTGGCTTTCTTCGGTATCACCCTGGGGGGTAATTACAAGGGATTCAATTTTAGTTTCCTCATACAGGGAGTAGGCAACAGGCAGATCAGTGCACTGAACAATGCCGTGACTCATTTCGGTATGGATTATAACACCACCAATGGCCAGGTGTATGAAAATGCAACGGGCCGCTGGACACCGGAAACTGCCAATGAAGCGACTTTATCCAGACTGGCAGTATCCGCTACGAACAACAATACCATGTTCTCTACCTTCTACCTGAAGAATGGTAACTACGTAAGACTTAAGAATGCAGAAATCGGGTATTCACTGCCTTATAGTCTGCTGAAGAGAATCCGCATCTCCGGCCTCAAAATATTCGTGGATGGTGAAAACCTCTTTACCATCGCAGGATTTAAAGGCATGGATCCAGAGGTACAACCTTACAGTTATCCGCTGCAAAGGGTAGTAAGCACTGGTGTTAGTATTAAGTTATAAAAGAGATTGAGCCATGAAAAATTATATTCATAAAATACTCTTACTCGCGGTCATCATAGGTGGCTGCAAAAAGTACGAGCAGTTCCCGGTAGATAAAGTGACAGGCAACTATGTCTTCGATCCGCTGGATTCTGCGGGTGTGAATGCACAATCTTACCTGTATGGTATTTATGCCATTGTGAAGAATGGACATAACCGTGCAGGTGGTGACTACCTCGATGCAGCTGCTGACGATGCGGTGTCTTCTCAGACAGGTAGTAATATCCCTGTTACCCTGATTGCTACCGATGCGGTAACTTCTTTCAACTTTCCCGGTGCAGAGAATTACTGGGAGGGTACAAACCTCTCCCAGGCACCTACCAGCTCCGGCGTGCCGGATGCATTCTGGGCAGGCATCCGCAATGCCAATATCTTTATCAATGGTATTGGTGTAGTCCCTGTAAAAGGTGGTTTGTCCAATGGTGCGACCACTGCACAGGTATGGAGATGCGAAGCCCGTTTCCTGAGAGCGTACTTTTACTTTGAACTGGTAAGACGCTATGGGGGTGTACCATTGCTGGGAGATAAAGTCTACAACATCGAAGACAACCTCGAAATTCCCCGTAATACCTTTGCTGATTGTATCAGCTATATCGTAAGTGAATGCGATGCGATCAAGGATAGCCTGATCTCAGCACCCTTATCAGGCGGGGATAACTATCGTGCTACAAAAGGTGCTGCGCTGGCACTGAAGGCAAAAACATTGTTACTTGCTGCAAGTCCGCTCTTCAATGGTGGAAACGTTGAGAGTGGCAATGCCCTGACCGGTTATACCAACTATGATGTAAACCGCTGGTCACTGGCTGCACAGGCAGCACAGGATGTAATGAACCTGGGTGTTTATTCGCTCCTGCCTTCATTCAAACATATTTTCCTGGATCAGAATAACAGTGAGTTGATCTTTATCCGTCCGGGCAATAACTCTACAGGTATTGAAACCAGGAATGGTCCTATTGGTTTCCAGGCGGGTGGTACCGGGAATACCAGTCCTACCCAGGAATTGGTGAATGCATTCCCTATGCAGAATGGCCTGCCTATTACGGACCCTGCTTCCGGCTATCTCGCTGCTGATCCTTATAGCTTACTGAACGATGTAAAGCGTGATCCCCGTTTTGATGCGACGATCTTTTACAATGGTGCTACCTGGTTGAGCAGTACAGTAGATACTTATGAGGGCGGAAAGAGCAAGCCAAATTCCTCTTTGCAACAAACAGAAAGTGGCTACTACATGCGCAAGTTCATGGGTGACTTTGAAGCGGCCACCACCTATAGCAATCATCCTTCTGACTGGGTAGTCATGCGCTATGCAGAGATCCTGCTGGCCTATGCGGAAGCACGCAACGAAGTAGAAGCGGCACCACAGTCCGATGTATACGACCAGTTGCATGCTATCAGGGCAAGGGCAGGTATTGCGGCAGGGGATGATGGCAACTATGGTCTGGCACCCAACATGACGCAGGCAGAAATGAGGGCAGTTATACAGAATGAATGGAGAATTGAGTTCGCCTTTGAAGAGCACCGTTACTTTGATATTCGTCGCTGGAAGATAGCGGGTACTGTCATGAACCAGCCACGTACGGGGATCTCTATCGTTAAGAATGGGGTGGCTTATACTTATAATTATGTGAATATCCTGACCACGGTGTTCAAAGACAAACAATACCTGTATCCCATCCCTTATAATGAAGTGGCGAAGAACCCGGCTATGAAACAAAACCCGGGATGGTAAGCTACTCAATTCTTAAAAATTACAAACAATCAGACATGCGGAAAATAATACTGCTGATTTGTATAGTTATAAATTTACTCCCCGGGGTTTTGCTGGCGCAGCACCGGGTGGTATCCGGCGCAGTGCGGGATATCCAGGGACCATTGCCGGGGGTAACGGTGGCTGAAAAAGGAGTGCCCACAAATGGTACGATCACCGATGCAGCCGGTAAATTCAAACTCACACTGAAAGGTTCTTCCAATGTGCTTATATTTCGCTACCTGGGGTATGTGACCCGGGAGCTGAGTGTCGCCGGCAAGAATGAGGGCATCGATATATCATTGGCTTCAGATAACCAGGCATTGGATGAGGTGGTAGTAGTAGGTTATGGAAAGACGACCCGTATCACCACCACCGGTTCTGTAAGCACCATCAATGCTGCCGAAATCAGGAATGTGCCTACGGCGAATGTGCAGAATGCCTTATCAGGCAGATTGCCGGGCTTCTTCTCCCAACAGTCTTCCGGTCAGCCGGGTAAAGATGCCTCCGACTTCTATATCCGAGGGGTGAGCTCACTGAACCCTGCGGGCAATAAACCGCTGATCATTGTAGATGATGTGGAATACACCTATGATCAGCTGCAACAGATCAATGTGAATGAAATTGCTTCTATCTCAGTGTTGAAAGATGCAAGTACGACTGCTATCTACGGTATCAAAGGTGCGAATGGTGTACTGGTGGTGACTACACGCCGTGGTAAGCTGGGTAAGCCGCAGATCAATGTACGTGTGGAAGGTGGTACACAGACACCTACCCGGATCCCTAAGTTCCTGGATGCATACGAATCTGCTCGCCTCATCAACCAGGCGGATGCGAACGATGGTTTGACAGCAGAATTTACACAGGAGGACCTGAATGCTTTTAAAGACCATTCCGATCCTTACGGTCACCCGGATGTAAACTGGTATGATGCTATCTTCAAACAATTCAGTTTCCAGCAGAATACGAATCTCGATATCTCAGGTGGTAACGAAACCGTGAAGTACTTCATCTCAGGTGGTGCTATGAACCAGAATGGCCTGGTACGTACCTTCCCTGATCCCCGTGGTACTGTAAATACCAATTACAATTTCAAGCGGTACAACTTCAGGTCAAACCTGGATTTGAGAGCTAATAAGACATTGACAATGCGCCTGGATGTGACTACCCGTTTCTCAACAACGAACTCACCCAACCTGTCTGCAAACAGTGCATTGTCTGAAGTCTTTGACTTTAGTAAACTGACTCCTTTCACTGCACCATTCCTGAATCCTGACGGCTCTTATGCCTATGCTTATTCCCGTTTCAATACAGGTCATTTACCTACATTGAATGCGAGACTGGCTACAGGGGGGTACCAGAATGCAAAGAGAACAGATTATAACATCGTATTCAATGCTACCCAGCAGCTGAATAAGATCACGGATGGTTTGTCCATCAGTGCACGTATCGCTTATTCCAGCCAGGAGCAGTATACAAGAGGTACGGGTAATTTTGGTTCTATACCTTCTTATCACTATAATCCTGTCGATAAGTCCTATACATTGAATCCTGCAGGTACCTATGTATTCTCCAATATTTACTATTCAGGGAATACCAATATTTATACAAATAATGTCAACCTGCAGTTCTTTTCAAACTATGACCGCACCTTCAACCAGAAGCACCACGTGACAGGTTTATTATTATTGAACCAGCAGTCACAGACATTCGATGCTTATGACAACCTGGATCCTGCATCAATAGGTGTACCTGCGAAATTCCAGGGTGTATCTGCATCCGGCAACTATGAATATGACGGTAAGTACCTGGTAGATCTGAAGGCTGCTTACAATGGTACTGACAGGTTTGCATCCAATCACCGCTTTGGTTTATTCCCTGCCATTGGTTTGGGTTATAACCTGTCTGGTGAGAAGTTCTTTAAAGAAGCATTCCCTGTATTCGGCCTGTTCAAAATTCGTGGTTCCTATGGTATAGTGGGTTCTGATGTGGCACCGAACAACAGGTATATCTATGCCCAGAACTATATCCAGAATGGTAGCACATATCCCTTTGGTGAGTCACCTTCCAACTATACAATGTTCTACGAAGGCAACCTGGCAAACAGCAACGTGGTATGGGAAAAGCAAAAAGAAACTAACATTGCCCTGGATATGAATATGCTGAAAGATAACAAGCTTTCTGCCACTATCGAGGTCTTCAGGAATATTCGTTATGATCAGCTGATCGTACCTAACAATGTTCCTGATATCCTTGGGGTAGGATTGCCTGCTGTGAACATTGGCCGTACACAAAACCAGGGTTTTGATGGTCAGATCGGTTATCACAGTAGTATCAATAACTTACAGTGGGGAGCCAATTTTGTTTTCTCTTATGCAAAGAACAAGATTCTCTACCAGAGTGAGGCATCACCTGCCTATCCATGGTTGACGCACACCGGCAAGCCATTGAACCAGCCATTCGGTTACCATTCATTGGGCTACTATACGCAGGAAGATATCGATAATGTAAATTCCTATATGGCAGGCAATGGTGGTAGTAATGCCGGCAACAAGAATGTGGCGGTGCCTGACAATGGTTTACCACTGCATGCAGGTGATCTGAAATACCAGGACCTGAACGGAGATGGCTTTATCAATGTATTTGACCAGCGTGCTATCGGGCATCCGAATCTGCCCAATACCAACCTGGGGCTAAACCTGCAGGCATCCTACAAGGGTTTTAGCCTGAGCGTATTGCTGCAGGGCTCTTTCAACTACAGCTTTATCATCACCGGTACGGGTATCGAACCATTCATTGGCCAGTTCCAGCCGATCCACCTGGAGGCATGGACACCTGAGACTGCAGGTAGTGCTAAATATCCAAGACTGACTACCAACAAATCATCTGTAAATAGTCCTACTTATTATCCATCTGATTATTGGTTGGTGAATGCACATTACATCCGCCTGAAGACAGTAGACCTGGGATACCAGTTCCCGACAAAGATGCTGCCTTTCAAACTGAACAGTGCGAGGATTTACATGAGTGCCTACAACCTGTTTACCTGGGATAATTACCGTAAATATCAGCAGGATCCTGAAATCAGTACTAATACTGCAGGGGATGCGTATATTAACCAGCGCGTAGTTAACTTAGGTGTGCAATTAAGTTTATAAGCATATGTTTCCTACTATCGGAGATCTTTTCAGCTACATATTCCACGTTAATGTGAAGGTCAACCTTCAGACATTTGGTACATGTATGGCCCTGGCTTTTGCCGGGGCCTATGTTGTATTTGTATCCGAGTTTAAGCGGAAGGAGCAGGATGGTACCATTAGTGGTATACAGATCAAAGCGGCCGGCAAACCGGTGGAAGTAATTGTAAATGCTGGCATAGGATTTCTGATAGGGTACAAGGTGGTGGCGATAGTACTTGCACTCATACAGGGACAGGAGCCGGTAAGCCTGTTGTTTTCACTAAGAGGCAATTGGATAGCGGGTAGTGCCCTTGCCCTGGTATGGGGCATATGGGCCTGGGTTTCCTATAAAGAGTCAACAGCTACCTTTATTCATCCCTACCAGCTCATGCCCTATATTGTATTTATGGTAGCGGTATGGGGCTTTTTAGGTGCCAAGTTGTTTGATGCAGCAGAGCATTTCCAGGAGCTGATCTATAATCCTGTCACAGTCCTGTTCTCACGCAGCGGGTTTACCTATTATGGTGGTCTCATCTTCGGCGCATTGACTTATCTGTACATAGGCTACAGGCATAAAATCAAACTGATCCATATGGCGGATATCGGTTCTCCCGGTATGATGCTGGCTTATGGAATCGGGAGGATAGGTTGCCAGTTGTCCGGCGACGGCGACTGGGGAATCGTGAACAGGCACATAAAGCCTGACTGGATCCCACAATGGGCATGGGCCTATACCTATCCGCACAATGCGATAGATGCGGGTGTATTTAAACAGGGATATTTTGAATTACCTTTAGGAGTATACCCTACACCATTGTATGAGGCGGTGTTATGCATCCTGTTGTTCGCCTTCATGTGGGGGATCAGGAAGCGGCTCCGCACCCCCGGAGTTATGTTTTTTTTGTATTTAATCTTAAACGGTATAGAACGTTATTACATAGAACTAATAAGGATAACGCCGAAATATACCATCTTCCAGCTGAGCCAGGCGCAGATCATAGCCCTGGTTTTTATGGCCGGAGGGGTAGCAGGATTTGTTTGGTTAACAGGTAGATCTTATTTTTCATCTACAAAACAAATTCCATAGTTATGAAGAGATTGGTTTTTACGCTCTCGGGTTTATTACTGCTTTTTAACTGCCAGGCGCAATACAAGGTGGAAGAAGTGCCTGAGTGGTCAGCACGTTTTATCAGGAATAATGGCTGGTTTGGTGGTGATGGCATTTATTCCATTCCATTCAATGGGGTGGAAAACCGCCGTTCAGATAGTCTGTTATTTATATTCAGCGATTCCATGATCGGCACGATTGAGCATGATTCATTGCAACCAGGCTCCCGCATGATCCACAATAGTGTGGCTATCTGGAATGGTCATGAGATGAAATTTTACTGGCCTGAAAATGAGGAACATGAAGCCATCTCCGTATTTGAACCCTCCACACCACTCACAGAGAAGAACGATTATTATTGGCTGGGTGATGGTTTTGTAAACCAGGAGCAGGACAATACCCTTTATATCTTTGGTTACCGTGTCCGCAATGTATCTCAGGAAGCCTTTGGCTTCAGGGAAGTGGGCAATACGCTGATTAAGATCTCCAAAGGAACAAAGCTGCCATTTGCAAAGTATGAGCAGATGGATACGCCTTTCTTTTTTACAGATAAATCCGGCCAGACCGGCTCTTATGGTGCAGGCATCTATGTGAATACAAAGAAAGCAGGTGCACCGGCACCTGATGGCTATGTATACATTTATGGCGTGCATGGCATGGCAAAGGGGATGGTCGTAGCAAGGGTAAAACCAGCAGAATTCGATCATTTCGATCAGTGGCGATTTTATAATGGTAAAGAATGGGTAAAGGAAATGGATAAAGCGGCAGATGTGACGGACAAGGTCTCCAATGAACTAAGTGTGTCTCCCTTGCCGGATGGCAGGTATGCCCTTATCTTCCAGGAGGGAGGTTTAGGCACTACTATCGGAATGCGGGTAGGTGCTACGCCAATTGGCCCTTTTGGCCCCGTGATCAAACTCTGGGATTGCAGTAAGGATGCAGAAGAAAAGACCTATGTGATGTACAATGCGAAAGCGCATCCCGGCATCTCTGCCCCCGGCGAACTTTTAATCAGCTACAATGTCAATTCAGTAGAGTTCTTTAATGATTTACAAAAACATCCACATTTATATCGTCCACGGTTTCTCAGACTTAAATTAACTCATTGATGAAGCAAATATTTATAGCCTTGTTATTTTGTACTGTAGCTTTCCTGCCGGGCAGGGGGCAGGTGAATTATGTAAATACAAGGCAGGGAACGAATAGCAGGTACGAATTTTCCTATGGTAATACCTATCCGGCCACAGCATTGCCTTTTGGCATGCATACCTGGACCCCGCAAACGGGGAAGAATGGCGATGGCTGGAAGTACCAGTATTTTGTACATACTATCAGGGGCTTTCAGCAATCACACCAATGTAGTTCATGGGTGAATGACTATGCTGTTTTTTCTCTTTTTCCTGAAGCTGATAAATTAGTGGTGAATGAAGATGAGCGTGCCGCGGCATTTAAACATGAAAACGAGATCGCACAACCCGGGTATTATAAGGTGACATTCGATAATGGGATCAAAACAGAATTCTCTCCTACGGAAAGAGGGGCGCATTTCAGGTTTACCTTCCCATCTAAGAAATCCATTCTCTTACTGGATGGTTATACCAAAATGAGCCAGGTGAAAATAGATCCTGTAAACAGGAAAATTACCGGGTATGTAAACAATGCAAGATGGGTACCACAGTCCTTCCGCAATTATTTTGAAATCACTTTTGATAAACCTTTCAAAGCATATGGTACCTGGGAGAATAAGCAGAATACCGTAAAGGCAAATGAAAGTGAGGCAGCAGGTGAAGGTGTCGGTGCCTACATCGATTTTGGTAATGCCAGGCAAATAGAAGCAAAAGTGGCCTCTTCCTATATCAGTGCAGAGCAAGCCACCCTCACATTACAGCGGGAGGTAAAAGGGAAATTTGAAGATACCCATGCAGCAGCTGATAAGGTCTGGAATACCTTACTTTCCAGGATGAAAGTAGAAGGCGGTACAGAAGAACAAAAGGCTACTTTCTACTCCTGCCTGTATCATGCCAACCTCTTTTCACACCAGTTTTTTGAGTATGACAAGGATGGCAATCCTTACTATTACAGTCCTTACGATGGAAAAATTCACCAGGGGTATATGTATACCGACAATGGTTTCTGGGATACCTTCAGGGGGCAGTTCCCATTGAATACTATTATGCATCCGGCGATGGAAGGGCGTTATGCGCAGGCATTGCTGGATGCACAGGAGCAATGTGGCTGGTTTCCGGCCTGGTCATTCCCGGGAGAAACAGGTGGTATGCTGGGCAACCATGCCATTTCCTTACTGGCAGATGCCTGGGTAAAAGGTATCCGCACTTTTGATCCGGAGAAAGCCCTGAAAGCTTACTTCCATGAAGCCACCAACAAAGGTCCCTGGGGAAGTGCGAATGGCAGACCCGGTTTTAAAGAATATTATGAAATGGGCTATTGCCCTTATTCAGAAAAGACATTGGGCGCATCTTCCTGGACACTGGAATTTGCCTATGACGATTTTTGCGGCTACCAGCTGGCGAAGATGACGAATCAGCCATTCTATGAGAATGTGTTTAGTCGACAGATGTATAACTACAGGAACCTCTACGATCCTGCTACCGGTTTTATGCGTGCAAAGGATGCAGCAGGTAACTGGATTACGCCTTTCGATCCATTGGATTGGGGAGGTCCTTATACAGAAGGCAATGCCTGGCACTGGACCTGGTCCGTATTCCATGATGTGCAGGGATTGATCA
This sequence comes from Chitinophaga silvisoli, assembly GCF_003412465.1. Lineage (GTDB taxonomy): Bacteria > Bacteroidota > Bacteroidia > Chitinophagales > Chitinophagaceae > Chitinophaga > Chitinophaga silvisoli. Next base: position 166,315 of record NZ_QTJV01000009.1, on the reverse strand, counting down.
ACCTGATGGGAGGGGAGCAGCAGTTTACCAATAAGATTGATTCAGTCTTCAGTGTGCCGGGGACCATCAAGGTGGGAGGTTATGGCCAGGTGATTCATGAAATGACTGAAATGGCTGCATTCAAAATGGGGCAGTATGCACAGGGAAATGAGCCGATTCATCACCTGGTATACCTGTATAACTATGCAGGGCAACCCTGGAAGACGCAGTGGCATGTAAGGCAGATCATGCAAAATATGTACAATGCGACAGAAAATGGTTATCCCGGCGATGAGGACCAGGGCCAGATGTCATCCTGGTATGTGCTGAGTGCTGCCGGGTTCTATAGTGTGTGCCCGGGCACAGACCAATATGTAATAGGGAGTCCTTTGTTCCCAAAGATGACGATCAGTCTTGAAAATGGCCGTTCATTCATTGTAGAGGCAGAAAATAACAGTCCTGAGAATGTATACATCCAGTCCGCTACCCTGAACGGCGTGCCGTATGAGCATAATTTTATTACCCATAACGCCATTATGAATGGAGGTACCCTTCACCTGGTGATGGGGCCCGAACCGAATTATAAAAGAGGTATAAAGGCGGCAGACAGACCTTTTTCGCTCACATCTGCGGGTAGCTGGCCACTGGGTCCATTTACCCGTCCCGGGGGCGTAAATCCCCTGATAAGCCCTGATTCTACTACCAGCTTCCGGGATCCTATGACAGGTGAACTGGTTGGATGGGAATCGAATGATACATTCAATCCTGGTGCTGTATTGAAGGATGGCAAAATTTGCATCCTGTACCGTGCAGAAGACCGCTCAGGTAAAGGGATTGGTATGCGTACTTCCCGCCTGGGACTGGCTACCAGTGAGGATGGGATTCATGTGATAAGTCGTTCGAAAACGCCCGTGCTCTTCCCTGACAATGACAATGCAAAGGAATTCGAATGGAAAGGAGGTTGTGAAGATCCCCGTGTAGCAGTCACGAAAGACGGCACCTACCTGGTATTGTATACGGAATGGAATAACAAGGTGCCGCGCTTGGGAGCAGCACTTTCGAAAGACCTCATTCACTGGGAGAAAAAAGGCCCGGTGTTCAAAGGTGCATTCCGGGATATTGCGTCCAAATCCGCTTCCATTCTCACAGAAGTGGACAATGGGCAGCTGGTGATCTCCAAAGTAAATGGCAGGTACTGGATGTACTGGGGCGAGTACCATGTCTATGCGGCTACTTCTGATAACCTCTATGAGTGGACACCGCTGACGACACCCGATGGTAAGCTGAAAGAACTGATGTCGCCCCGGAAAGGGTATTTTGATAGTGACCTGACAGAATGTGGCCCTCCGGCAGTAAAGACCCCTCAGGGAATTGTGCTGCTGTACAATGGTAAGAACAGTGCGACCAATGGCGACAAGCGCTATACCGCTAAGACTTATGCTGCGGGGCAGGCCTTGTTTGACCTGCAAAATCCTGAGCACTTGCTGGACCGGCTGGATCAGCCTTTCCTGGTGCCACAGGAGGCATTTGAGAAGAGTGGTCAGTATCCGGCGGGTACTGTTTTTATAGAAGGACTTGTGTTATTCAGGAATAAATGGTTCCTTTATTACGGCTGTGCGGATTCGAGAGTAGCGGTCGCGGTCGCCGATAAAAAGGAATAATAATGAGCGGCAAACCAAATTTCACGGAAAGAAAATACCTGACTATCTTTTTATTTGTGACCTCCCTTTTTTTGTGTTGGGGAGTGGCACTCACACTGGGCGATGTATTGAACCGGCATTTTCAGCATGTGCTGCATATCTCAAAGTCAAGATCCGGCCTCGTACAATTGTCCCTTTTTGGGGCATATGCAGTGATGGGGATTCCGGCGGGTATATTCATGAAGCGGTTTGGTTATAAGCGCGGCATCCTGTTAGGGTTAGTTCTGTATGCCTCGGGTGCGTTTTTATTTATCCCGGCGGCAGAAGCAGTCTCTTTCAATTTCTTCAGGCTTGCGCTGTTTGTGCTGGCCTGTGGGCTGGCCACCCTGGAGACGGTGGCGCATCCACTGATCGCGGCTTTGGGCGATCAGCGCACCAGCGACCAGCGGATCAATTTTGCGCAGTCCTTCAATGGACTGGGAGGGGTGATAGGTCCTGCGCTGGGGAGTTATGTGATCCTGAAAGAGTCCAACGATTTGCTGGCGGTCAGGGATTTGTACATGGCGATAGGAGGGGTGATCTCCCTGCTGGCACTGATTTTTTTATTTATTCGTATACCCAAAGTGCAGTATGCTGCGCATGAGGACCTGGCTGAGGCAAAGCCCCTGATCAGGCAAAAGCATTTTGTATGCGCAGCCATCGCGCAGTTTTTCAATACGGCAGCACAGGGAGGTACCTGGGCATATTTTATAAATTATGGCCATGATGTAATGGGATTGAGTGATGAGAAGGCCGGGTATTTCTTTTCGCTGAGTATGATCCTGCTGATGATAGGGCGCTTTGTAGGTACGGCTTTGATGAGAGTGATTGCTCCTTATAAATTACTGGCCGTGTTTGCAGGAATGAATATATTGATGTGTATAATAGTCGCGCAGCAATGGGGATGGATGTCGTTTGTAGCCCTGTTAATGATCAATTTCTTTTTCAGTATCATGTTCCCGACCATTTTTAGTCTGGGCCTGAAAAACCTGGGAAAGCACACGCAGCAGGCTTCTTCGTTCATCGTGATGGGTGTGGTAGGAGGCGGGATCTTTCCTCCTTTGATGGGATTGATTGCCAATCACAATGTAGCTGCGGCGTACTATCTGCCTGTTATTTGTTATATCGTGATATTATTGTTCGGCTATAATTATCCGGGGCTGGCTAAAAAATAATTTATTTTTGATCTTAAATAACCACTTGTGAAGAAATTAAGAATCAAGGATATTGCTGATGGACTGAAGATTTCCAAGACAGCGGTCTCTTTTATACTGAATGGAAAGGCAGAGGAGAAGCGGATCAGTGAGGAACTGGTGGAGCGGGTAGAGAAGTATATACAGGAGGTAGGTTATCGGCCAAGTCCTATTGCCCGGGGTTTGAGAACGGGCAAATCGAATATTATCGGTTTGATGGTGGAGAGCATCTCTGACCCCTTCTTTGCAACGATAGCACGTTTAATCGAGAACGAAGCCTATAAGGAAGGGTACAGGATTATCTATTGCAGTACTGACAATGATACGGAGAAGACGAAAGAGCTGATCAATGTATTGAAGGACAGGAACGTAGATGGGTATATTATTTCTCCGCCTCCAGGGGTGGAGAAAGAAGTCAATGAGCTAATTAAGGCAGGGATGCCGGTAGTGATGTTTGACCGTTATCTGCCAAAGGTAAAGACGGATTATGTGGTTATAGACAATGAGCCGAGTGCTGAAAATGCAACGAAGTACCTGATCAGGCAAGGTTATAGCAATATCGGGATGATCACCTTTTCCTCTTCGCTTACGCAGATGAAAGGTAGGCTGAAAGGGTATAAGAATGCGCTGAAGGAAGAAGGGCTGAAGCCTTATGTGCTGGAAATAGACTTTACGCCGGAGGAGAAAGTGATGGTACAGACTATCCGTGAGTTCCTGGTGGCAAATCCTAAACTGGATGCCGTCTTGTTTGGTGCGATTCAGGCTGGTTCCTGTGGGTTGAAAGCGATGACGCAGATGAAACTGAAAGTGCCGGAAGACCTGGCGGTGATCTCTTTTGATGATCATGATATATTTGAATTGTTTGCTACACCGGTAACGGCTATAGCACAACCGATAGAAAAAATTGCGCATAAGGTGATTGGGTTGTTGCTGGATAGGCTTGATGCAGAGGGGGGGGCGGCGGAGCCGAGAGAGGTGGTGCTGAAAACGAAAATGAAGATAAGGGGGTCGTCAGTGGTGAAAAATTCAAAAAAATATTTGGAGAGTAAATAGAATCTATTATCTTCGCGTCCCGTTTTATACAAACGGAATGATTCCGTAGCTCAGTTGGTAGAGCAATACACTTTTAATGTATGGGTCTTGGGTTCGAGTCCCAACGGGATCACAAAACCCGATTTCTTGAGAATAATCTCAAAAGGTCGGGTTTCTTCTTTTTTATGAAAATCAAACAGTCTTTACATTTTTAAATCGCAGTTGGATTTTTACTTTATTAACCTAATTACCTATCCAGGAATAATAAATACCTCCTTTGCAATCAACTCAAGGCCTGGATCACTACCCTTATCACCTTCAATATTTGTGATTCGTATTTAAATTCTTTACTCAGCGAATCAATTTTAAATAGTCTTATGCTCGTCATTAATGAAAGACATAATTTTCAAATCCATCGGTGATAAATTCATATTTGCCTTTTCCAAAAAAATTATCATACTGCACACTTGAGCTATTAGGTTGCTGGATAACTTTTATTACCGGCCAATTTTCCCTTCCCTGCAGGGAACGTAAAAAAAGCGACTTTATATTCAAATCTTCTGCAGGTAAAGAATAGCCTATAATGATCCACTCATTCGCGGTACGCAATGCTTCCAGACTGGCCTTCCAGATCTCGTAGAGATTAGAATCATAAAAGCTTCGGGCAAACGAGGGCGTTACCAAAATGGGTTTCAGGGGCCAATAGCCACAATGACAGGTATTGTATTCTTCTTTTTTGTTAGAAAACGGAATTTTCATCAAATCTTCTGTAGTATTTATATAGATATAACCGCAACGTTGGCATTGAAGCCAGTCACTTGAGCCATGTAGTTTAAAAATCTTAAATCTTGACTTTGCAGGCCTTAAAAAAACTTCTCCTTTGTCAAAGGGATTTCTCCAGGACAAACCATAATCGAATATTTTATAAGCGTCATTTGCTTCTCCCCAATCTAGCAAGCTCCATTCGAGGGAATAGTCATAATTTGAGGTGATTACCGTAGCAAATGCTTTTCCTGACCGGTTCGTCTTTTTTATCCATTCGATAAAACCGTCCAGCGAATGTGGTATTCCCTCCTTTCCTTTAGTAATTTCTCTTTTTTTAGGTTGTATTTCAGATATTATTGCCCATTCAAACAATGCTTTGAGATCATCTAGTTGCCATCTGCTGCGAAGAGATTCCGGTTTTCTTATTATTTGGTTACCAAATTCAAAATTCCAATCTTTAATATCCCTGAAAGAAATGATCGAATAATCAACTTGTGACAATAACTCGGTGACCAATGGTAAACTTGATTTGTCTTCAATTGTTCTTTTTTCAAGGTAATGCGCTATCCCGGGAGATAATGAAATTAAAAGGTTCTTTAGCATAAACCTATACTCTGCAGCTAAAACCTTCCCTGCATTTTTAAACAAAGTCTCTTCATTAATTGCAGTAATGATATTTGGCAGTATTTCCCTGGTAAGTGGGTAACCAAATGCTTTTGAGGTTCCTGCTCCAAGAAATAGAACAATGTTTTTCATAGTTCTGGAACTTTAATAATTCGTAGGGGATAATAAATACCTATTAACTTTTGGGGAAGGATCATCAGAATGCTAACATCTTGTTATCCTTCAGGCAAAGGTGAATGAATTATAATTTAATAACAATACCAACTAGTTTGTATTTTTCCGGATTTTCCAGGGCAGCATATTCTTTTTAAATTGCATCCTATTCCAGCCTCTTCACCGGATACATCTCTCTTATATAAAACACCCCATCATACACCAGATTCCAAGGGATTTTAGCTACATTCCCCGGAATCGTAAAATGCGAAGGTGCCTTCATCAGAAATGCATTGTCAGGTGTATTAAACGCCTGGTTATATTTCTTAAAATCCACAAAGCCAAATTTTACATTCTCCGGGATCCAGTTTTCAAATCCTTTCTTTTCAGGTGGCAAAAGCTTGTATATCCTGCTCCCCAACCGGCCCGCTGATCCTTCGTAAGATGCGAATCCCAGGATATAGGTGTCTTTTGTAAACTGTGGATCATTAGTAAAGCCTGTCCCCATATTTTCAAATATGATACCTTTTAGTCTTTTCTTGTTACTGGTAATCCGGTCGGTATATCTTATGATATGTGTATTGGCCGCCCAGACTATCACTTTCTCATTCCTGTATTTTCCATTTACCACGTATTTAAGATTCAATGACATTCTTTTATCCCTGGTTTCATTCGAGTTGTTATTATAATCTACCAGGTTGTCAATGATGGTACGCCAATAGGAGGTGTCGCTGGTATTTTCTTTCAGGAGCGATAATCCATTTTGCAGGATGCTGCGACGTTCATCATTGCCGAATACTTTTACACTACGTTGTTGACCCACCAGCTCCTGCAAGGCTACAAGGAACTTCTCATAGGTAGAGTCACCTGTAAATTTTTCTTTCAGGTGATGTGTACTGATATAGGCAGTTAGATCGTTTTTAAGATTCGCATGGCTATAAGCCAAGGAAACCTGTGGATCAAAGCCTGAAATATTTAATGCCTGGCCAGTCTTAAATGTACCCGGGATGTATTCTTTAAATAAATAGTTACAGGCATCACTGGATGTCCAGAGAGAGTAGATGTTTTCCCTTAAAAATTTATAGATAGAATCAGGTGTTTTTCGGGTGTTCTCCCAGCCCGTGGTCAGCCCGTAAAAATCACTCTCGAAGGCCAGTACATTGAATCCTTTTCTTTCATGTAGGTATTTAATCAGTCGTGTTTTGGCGAGGAAGGTTGGCGCATCTCCGTGATCCTGTTCGCCGAGCATGACAATCCGGGCATTGCCGATAGCAGTTCCAATCGGTTCAAGGTCGTTGTAGTCATTAGAAGCGGTGTCGATGTTTGAAATGGGGGTGAGGTTTTTGGTCACAAATTCCTGGATGTCTTGTGCAATGGTGGTTAAGTATAGGAGGCAAAATAATGCACTGAAAAGCATGGGTTTCATAAATGGGTTATTCCTGTTGGTGTAGCATAAATATAAAAATTCCCCCTTAATCCTCAAATTTAAAAGAGGTTGTAGTAAAAGTTAAAATCCCGGGATTTAATCCGGTTACCTGATGGAGAGAATTTTTGTTCATGTAATTCCCGCTGCCTTCAGATTACTTTTGCTACAACCTCTTTATTATTATAATGCTAAACTAGCCAGTTTCTTCTCCAGGTCCTCACCCCTCAGGTTTCTTGCAATGATCTTCCCACTAGGATCTATCAGGAAGTTAGACGGGATGGCCGTTACGCCGTACAACTTTGCCGCTTTTCCTTCAAAACCCTTCAACTCCGATACCTGTGTCCATGGCAGTCCATCCTTTTGTACCGCGCCTGTCCAGGCTTTTTTGGTTTGCTCCTCATCCAGAGATACCCCCAGGATGGTAAAGTTCTTATCCTTATACTTATTATATGCCTTCAACAGGTTCGGATTCTCTGCCCTGCATGGTTTGCACCAGGATGCCCAGAAATCAACCAATACGTATTTGCCCCTGAAATCAGACAGTTTAACTTCTTTCCCGGTTGTATCATTCTGGGAAAAGTCCTGCGCCATCACACCAATATTCGTATTTTGACCGATGGTGATGATAGTCATGTACTTTTTCCCCAGAGCACTTTCTTTGAGGCTGGCTGGGAACTTTGCAAACTTTGCCACGGCAGTGTCCGGGTTAAAATTATACCCCAGCTCAAACTGGCGGAATGCCACCAAAGCTGCATAGGAATTAAGATGCCCGGCGATGAAAGCACGGCTTACCGCATTGTAGCCCTCCTCATTTCTCGCCATAATAGGCCGGATGGCATTCAGCCATACGCTGTCCTTACGTTCTTCCGGGCTACGTTTATAGTATACCGCCATGATAGAATCTGCCACCTTTTTGTAAGGGCGCTGCAAAGCAGCCAATGCCTTGTCATCATCATTCGTGGCAGAGCCTTTTACAACAGCATTGTAAATGGAATCAGCACTGGTAATAGTAATGACTGAATTTTCCAGGTAGAAAGGCAGGTTGTCGGCATATTTATTAGGATCCAGTGCTGCTGTATCATGCCGAAGGGTGATCTCTGCATGCACTGGGCTCTTCAGTGTCCCCTTGAAGGTAAAACGACCTTTCTTCAAAGTAGTTGAATCCAGTACTTTGGTATCACCATCTACATAACTCAGGTAGGCTTTTGCCGGTGCATCCAGAGTGCCGGTTTTCCCATGAATAGTGAAGGTCTTTTGTGCCATCAGGCTCATTGGCAGGCTGCAGGCCGCCAGCAGGAAAGTTGTTGTTTTCATTTATGATTGATTTTTATGGGAGTAATTTGATACAGAGTCATTGGCGGAGAGCATGCAACCAGCTGAAAATTTTTTGTTTTCATTTATGATTGATTTTTATGGGAGTAATTTCATACATAGTTATTGGCGCAGAGCATGCAACCAGCTGAAAATTTTTTGTTTTCATTTATGATTGATTTTTATGGGAGTAATTTGATACATAGTTATTGGCGCAGAGCATGCAACCAGCTGAAAATTTTCGTTTTCATTTATGATTGATCTTTATGGGAGTAATTTGATTCCACTTATTGATACAATGTTATATGTTGAACTATAGATCACTGAAGACAGCACCGTAAAGCGTAAATATTTCGCTGTTGTAATCCCCGTATTCAGCGTCTGCATATTGTCGGTAATGTTGCCTGCATAGATGCCTTTCACCGCCCATGTCGTACCATCCATACTGGTTTCGATCTCTATAGAAGTAGGATAACCACCCAGCGTAGGATATTTCAGTGCAGGCGGTAAATAATAGTTCACCGCCGAAAAGGTAAGGGCACTCCCAAAGTTGATGATCACCCATTGTGGCATCGATTGTGTAATATTGGTAGTCCAGAAGGTCGTAAGCTCATTATCGTCTATCAGCTTCGTCGGCAGGTTTGATCCGCTGGCAGAAGAATAGGATGTAATACTCCAGCCTGTCTTACTGATTGACCCGGATGGCCCCGTTTTAAAAACATAGTAGCAGACCTTGTCTGTACCTGCCCCCTCCATATTACCATCTACTGACTGAATAGTAATGGGAAGTACATAAGTCGTATATGGTTTTAATTGTGTCTGCGTATTGATATTGAGTTCTGCAGAATCAGACTGTGTGGCACCCGCCGCTATCTGTGTCATTGTTTTATAAAAGAAATAACAGGTGGAAGGCAATAATAAAGCACTCCCGTATTGCGCCTGGTAATCCCTGATAGCAGTGGTATCGGTGGCAAAGTTCACCCAGTGTGTAGCTGTAGCAGCGCCGGTGGATAAGGTGGCTTTTATACCAAATACGATGATGGAATCTTTCAGGATAGACACCGGTACTTCCAGTGTATCTGATTCTCCATTCAGCTGGAAACTGACACTGCCCTCCGGCAACGGAACAGGTGCATCTTTATCTTTACTGCAAGAAGCCATTACAATGCAAATAGAAAGAGTATAAAGTAAGTAACGCATGATTAATAAGGATTTTGTGGCATGTCCGGATTAAAACTTAAAACCTGTACAGGGATTTGCAATGTATAATGCGGGCTATGTGGTGCTAATTCCGTCAGCACATTGCCCTGCGCATCGTACCTGTACACAGTTCCCATCCTGTTTTCTTTGTCAAGCCTGCGCATGTCAAACCAGCGTAAGCCGGCGAAGGGCAGCTCATGACTTCTTTCTCTCAATACGGCCTCCAGTACAGCCGCCTGGTCAGCTGATTCCACAGGCTGGTAGCTGGCTGCCGGAAACCTGTCTTTACGGATCTCATTTACCTGCTGCAATGCCGTTGCCAGGTCATTGCTGCGTGCTGCCGCCTCTGCTATGATCAGTTTCATCTCCTGTACAGAAGTGCCGATATTGGTATATTGTAAGGAGGCTGTTACAAAAGCCGGAACATAATTGGTACCGCCTCTTGTGACGTACGTATACCCATCACTACTATAGTAGAGTAGTTTTACCCTCAGGTCACCGGCTTCAAAAGTGCGCATGAAATCCAGGGTAGCTGGTATATACCCCAGGGCCATCCTGCCATAAATCACATCCTGCTGTATTGATAACATTGCTGTGGTAGGCAGGGTACCATTCATGTCCATCATCACTGCTTTGGTGTTTTCCAGTGCCAGTTTTGCATATTTACCTGCATCTGCATAATCCCTGGCATAGAAGTAGAGCCTCGCGAGTACGCTATAGGCAGCTGCCTTTGACCCGCGCAAACGGTTGCTGCTGTTATCGGCAGGCAGGTCCGGAATCGCAGCAGTGAGATCGTCAATGATGTGCTGGTAGATTTCAGCAATAGTGCTTCGGCCAGGTACCTGCTGACTTACATCATTGGATGTGATGTAGGGTACTGCCAGGTCCGTATTCGCTGTACTGGAGTCATACTCCCTGCCATATTCATTCACGAGATAGAAGTATTCGAAGGCACGACCTAATAATGCTTCTGCCTTCAGGCTTCTTTTCTGGCTATTCGTACCGCCTGTTGCCTGATCTATACCTGCCAGTACCGTATTGTATTTATTGATTGTGGCATAATGATCACCCCAGAATTCAGGCGATACATTCAGCACCAGTGAATACTGCTGCGCCCACAAATAAATCAATTGCACAGTGGTGACAGCAGGTACAGGAACATTCGGGATATCGACATTGTCTCCCAGGAAATTCAGGTCACAATAAGGCGCTGCTACTCCCTGGGCAAGTTTCGGATCATTCAGCCATTGGTCATAGTCCTTCGTTGTGGTCAATAAGGTCGAACCCTTTGGCGTAATATCCAGGTATTGATCGCAGCTGCTGAGTGCAAGGCATACCAGTATGCTATATAGACATCTTTTCACTTGTATTCGATTTAGAAATTGGTAAAAATTCCGATAGTATAGGTCGGCGTGATATAGGATTTCTGATAGGTGCCGGTGGCTGCACTATAGTTATAATCATTCAAGCCTTTTGTCCAGAGATTGGATGCCTGCAGCTTTAATTCAAAATGGGTGAACCCCGCATTCCTGATCACTGCAAAATTGTCCAGGCTATAAGAAAGTGTCAGGTCTGAAAGTGTGATGTATGCCCCGTTCACCACATAAGCATCCGCATAGTTGTAGGCACTGAGTGCATTGTAACTGCTAAATCCTGCGAGTGACATTACATTTGTATGATTCTCATCGCCAGGCTGTTTCCAGTAGTTACCTGCACCTTCCTGGGGTCTTAGGGATGCCGGGTTCGGACGGGGAATCCTGGTTTTAAATCCACCGTAATAACTGATCATGCAATAGAGGTAGAAATTGCCGATATCTACGCGGTTGCTTAATCCTGCATTGATGGTAGGGATAGAGGAACCCATGTAGGCTGTCACCCCCGATGTATCGCTGCTCATCAGCACAGTGGTTGCAGACCCCGTTCTGCTATCATCGGTATGATACAATGTTCCTTTTGTATTTTTGATCAGCGGTATACCTGCACCGTCCAAACCTGCATAGCGGTAGGCAAACATGGCACCTACCGGGTAGCCTTTCACATAACCCAGTGAATTCAACCTTTGTGGGGAATATTCACCTGTCTGGTATACATCTGTTACCTCACTGGTATTCCTGGATATTACAAGGCCTGTATTCCAGTTCACTTTTTTGGTAGCTATCCAGTCGGCATGCAGGCTCAGTTCTATTCCCTTGTTCCTGATAGAGGCGGTATTAATCAGTGTGGGACTTTCCCCGATCGTCGGGTCGATCTGTGCATTTCCAAGCAGGTCGGTACTGGTTTTTCTATAGTAATCGATACTGCCTGAAATATTCTTAATCAGGGTGTAATCCAGTCCCAGGTTGAGGTTGTGCGTTTGCTCCCAGCGTAAGCTACTGTTGGCATAGGATAGTTTGGTAAGGGCTTCGCTGGAAGGGGAGGTATAGTTATTTAAAACAGTGATAGCAATAGCCTGTGGCAACGACATCTTAGCCACATTGCCATTAAAGCCATCCGCAACACGGAGTTTCAATTGTTTGATCCAGGTGATTTCCTGCATGAATTTTTCATTGTGAATATTCCATGCAGCTCCCAAAGACCACAGCGGTTTATATTTATATTTTGGATTAGTACCAAACAGGTTGGATTGGTCAATACGTATACTTCCCGTTAATGAGTAAGTATTCTTATAAGCATACACAAGGTTTGCATAGCCTGACAAATACCTGTTCTCCGTATACCCCTGCCCATAGAGATAAGCGTAATTATCACGGATACTCCGGGTGTTGATGTAGGCACCTGTAATTGTTCCGTTGATCATGTCAGCCAGGTTAACGGGTTGTTGCAATAAGGTTTCATCGTTATAACCGAAGTAGGATGCCCAGTTGCTTTTGTCCAATACACTTCGGATCTCGGTACCCAGGATCCCGTTAAAGGTATGTTGCTCACCCAGCTTTTTATTATAGTTCAGCTGAACGCGGGCAGTATAACTGGAAGTATTATACGTTTCCTGTTTCAGAAAACCGCCGTTGGGAATATTATATTTTAGGGTACCATCCGTATTCAGGGTGATATAGCTATTTACATATTGCTTTGCTTCAGACGATTTTTCAGAAGCATAGTGGCGTTTGTCAGTACGGGAAGTTTCATAGATGCCTCCGAAGGAGAGATCAAACCCCCATCCGATTGCATAGTTAAATTTCGCTGTGATCCGGTTGTTGATAACTTTTGTTTTGTCATTTATTTCATTCACATCAATAAGGGGGTAGGAGAGGTTGTCCTGTAAGCCCCAGGACAGCAGTTCTGCATTGTAATAAGGATTGCCTCCGGAACCACTGGCAATAGCTGTCGGATTCCCGTTTGCATCCTTGAAATGCTCGAATGGATATACTGAATAGATATCAGGAACAGGTGCGCTCTTGAAACGTTGTTCCTGGTAATCGGTGGTCAGTTCCAGGGAGAGTTTCCGGGTCAGCTTAAGCGTGCTGCGGCCGGAAATAGACATCCTGTTATTGTTATTATTAATAATATTGTCGCGGTTGCCTGTATAGTTGGCCGTGATATAATAGAGTGCACCAAGGTTGCCACCAGAGATGTCCAGGCTATAAGTTTGAGTTTGTGATGATCGCTGAAACAGCTTGCTGTAGTCCTTGGTATTATCATAATTTTCCAGCTCCTGGAAACTCTTTTCTGCCTGGTAAGGCGTGATGATACCCGCCGCCTGCTGCGCCATAATATAATACACAGGGGAGTAAGCGACCGAGGAAAAAGTACTTTTGTTGATCAACTGGTCCCAGGTACCTGCGCTGATGCTGCTTTTATATAAATCTCTTTCATAGCCGCTCACAACGGAGGAGGGATGTGCTTCCCACCTGTAACGACTATAGTCAGGTTTAGGACTAATGCCTGCCGTGGCTCTGAAAGAAAATTTTGGGTTACCTGCTTTTGCCTGTTTCCTTTCAATCACGATTACACCATTGGAGGCTCTGACCCCATAAATAGTAGCGGCAGCGGCATCTTTCAGGATCGTGACAGATTTGATTTCATTGGGATCGATCATATCCATGGTCAGTTCGGTGGGATAACCATCAATCACGATCAGGGGATTTTGATTGGCGGACATGGTAGAGATGCCGCGTATATTGAACAGGCTACGGGAGCTGGTATTCCCGTTGCCATCAGTACTGGTAAAACTCACATTGTTGTTGATCATTAGTCCTGGCATCCTGTTTACGAGTCCATCAATGAAGTTGGTACTGATCCTGGATTCATATTCCTTTGTACTGATCTGGGATATGGCACCGGTACTCTGCTCAGGGCGAATGCGCTGGTACCCTGTATTTACCACTACTTCCACACTTCCCAGTTTGGTGGTGGAGGGTTGCAGCATGGCCACCACAGAGCCATTTTTCAGCATGGCTTTGGTCACTTTGATCGTACGGTTTTCCTGGCCGATATAAGTGATGGTGATCTCATCCCCTTCATCCGCCTTAATCTTACAGGTTCCCAACACATCAGTGACTGCAAATTCTTTTTTGTCCTTGATGCTTACATTGGCACCCTGTAAAGGAAGCCCGCCATCGTCCATTACAAGAATATTGATGGGGGTGGCCCCTGCCGGCAATATTTGCCATACCGCTTTTTCCTGCGCAGGAGGAGCCTGCGGCAGCAGGATGATGGTCTTGTCCCGGATCCTGAAATCCAGTTGCTGTTGTGATAAAACCGTATCCAAAAAAGCCTTCAGGGGCATATTGTTCACCTGCAGACTCAGTGGCCTGGTATGTATCAGCTGGTCCTGCCGGTAGAAAACAACATAACCCGTCTGTTGCTCAATGGCAGAAAATACCTGTTTCAGGTCCAGGTGGTGACCCGATAAGGTGATGGTTTGTGCTGACCCATGGCCATATACAGAGAAGGTTGCGGCCAGCAGGAAGATTACGAACATTTTCATTATTCTGGCTGTTTGTGCAGGTAGCCGGGTAGGTATAAGAATAAATGTGACAAGGGTAGAAACCATTAGTGCATAGCACACCCTACTCCAACTACACGTTGCAGTTTTTTTCATACTTTTGAAAAGGTTTTGGTTGATTAATAAGGAACTTAAGACCTCAGTATTGATCAGCTGAACTTTTTGCCTGAAGTGCTTCGAACCACTTCAGGCTTTTTTCCTGATCCTGGTTGGTTGTTAATTTTTCATGTTATCTGATCTGATTTTGGTTGTCAATATTTATTGGCTGATGATAAGGCGCCTGTTGCCTTCCATATGAAAAGTAAAATCTGCTCCTTCAAACCCTTTTAAGATCTCCAGTACTTCATTGAGGGGAATGCCCCTGGTCATTTTACCACCGAAGCGGATATCCGGTACCGGGCCTTCGAACACCACATCTATATCATACCATCTTTCCAGCTGCCGCATTACTTCCTGCAGGGTGGCTCCTTCAAAATCAAAGAGGCCGTTTTTCCAGGCCATTACCTTATTCATGTCTGGCGACTGTACCAGCTGCAGTTGATCATTTGCATCCAGCAAGGCCTGTTGCCCCGGTTTCAGGACGACTTTTTTGACCTGGATGGCCCCTTCCAGCAGGGTAGTGGTGATGGCTGCTTCGTTGTCATATGCATTTACGTTGAAATGAGTGCCCAAAACGGTCAAAGTAGTTTTGTCGGCTACAGATACCAGGAAAGGTTTTTCCGGGTCAGCAGCGACCTCAAAATAGGCCTCCCCCGTAATCTCTACCTTCCTGTCGGGACCGTTAAATGCTATCGGGTACCGGATTGAACTTTCACTGTTTAGCCAGATGTCTGTACCATCCGGGAGTCTGAGCTGGAAGGTCCTGCCTTTGGGTGTAGACATTTTGTTGTACAGCATGCCTGCGGGCTTCCCTTCATAGTGCAGGGTGCCGTTTACTATTTTGGCAGTCACACCTCCCTGTAAGGCAATGACACCGTTTTGAATGGTATCCAGCTGCACCTGAGAACCATTGGCCAGGGTAAGGATGGCTCCCTGATGGCCGGGGGCGATGATAGTCTGGCTGATGGCAGGTGGGGTGGACTTTTGGTAATATAGATAGCCACCTACAGAAAGGAACAAAGCGATAACTGCTGCCGCTGCCCACCAATGGTAAGCAGGGCGCTTTGGAAAGAGCCGGGAGAGCGCTTCCTTCCTGGCTGATTCCAGGTCATTATCCGCGTAAATGCGGAGCTTTTCGTTAAGCTGTGCAGGCGCTGTCAGCTGGCTGAAAAACGCTGCATTACCTGGTTTTTCAGCTTTCCATGCTTCCAGGAAAGCGGCTTCTTCAGGTAAGAGTGTCCCCTGTAAGTGTTTGAATAATAATTCTTCTATATCAAATGTTGTTTGTCCCATTCCGGATGAATATATCCTAATACAACCTGGTCGGCTGAATCTTAAAAAAATTGAAAAATATTTTTAAAAAAAATTAGTGTCCTATAATGTGGATGTATAAATATAATAAGGCAAAGGGGCTTTCAGCGAGGGCCAGGCGAAGGAGGGAGAGGGCCCGGTGCCGTTGAGCTGATACGTTGGAGGGGGTGATTTGCAGCAGGTCTGCAATTTCCTGTACTGATTTATTTTCCAGGTAGCTGAGCTTAAAGACTTCTCTGCATTTTTTAGGCAGCTCATCAATAGCCTTAAAAACTTTTTTTAATACTTCGGCTTCTGTAGCCAGGTAATCGTCTTCCTGTGTGTGCAGTTCCGCAGTTAGGGAGAGTTCCTGCATACGGGTAGCTGAATGCTGTTCTTTTTTAAGGAAATTCAGGCCGGCATTGCGTACGACCAGGTAAAGAAAAGATTTAATGTGTTGGTATTGCAGGAATTGTTCTCTTCGTTCCCAGCCTTTGTATAGCGCGGTCAGCACGATGTCTTTCGCTTCTTCCTTATCCTGTACAAGATTATACGAATAATAAAAAAGCGGTGCATAAAACTCCTCAAAAAGCTGGTTGAAGGCTTTAATATTCCCTTTGGCCACGGCTTTTACCAAATCATCTTTTTCTGTGTGCATATAATCAATCCGGCTGCTTTTGGCATGGTCAGGGATAAACTTACAAAAAATGGCGGGATATTTTCCCCATGTTTTAGGTGCAGTGGAATCAGTGCAAATAGAAATACCGGGATCAGACAGGGGGCAGCATGATTGTAGTCAGCAAAATTAATGTTGCAATTGCGGACCTTTAATGACCTTATCACGCATTGAATGCGGATTAATATACAGAACAATGGTAAAATACTGCTTGCTACTCGTCTCACTTTTTCTCTCCCTGTATGCGCAGGCACAGGAAAAACAAGCTGCTAAAGTACAGTTTGGACTGGAATTGGATGCACTGCCCTATGCTACGGGTGGTTACTTTGGTGGTGCCTGGATAGGGAAAGATGTATGGAGAATAAGAGCCTTGACTGCTTTTGTAAAGAAGCCTGACTGGTCCACAGAAAAGGATTTTTCCAATCACCAGGTACATGCCTATGCATTGCTGTTAGACCGCTTCCTGCAAAAAGACTGGAAGGGATGGTGGATCGGAGCTGGGGTGGTGTACTGGAATAGTTCGATCCAGACAGATGCAAGGTTACAAACGGCGAAGTTCAACAATGTGCTGCTGAACGGAAGCCTGGGGTATAATTTTACATTATATAAACATTTGTACCTGTCACCATGGGGAAGTTTGAGCCTCCGCGTAGCAGGTGATAAAAACGTAGCGGTGGATGATAAGCGATTTACACTGCCGCTAGTAAATCCGGAAGCATCGCTGAAGCTGGGATATTATTTTTAGGGGGAAAAGGTCGGGTCTTATGCTATAGGACCTGACCTTTTAATGTATTCATAATTTGGTATATTTGAGAAATGCCTGCCATTTTATGAACAAATTAACCCATGCTTTATTATTGTTGTTACTCTCCGTACTCCGTACCTATGGACAAGACCAGCAAATTGGTCCCCAACTGGATAGCCTCTTTACCAAAGAATTCAAGCCCACAACACCCGGATGTGAAGTATTAGTAGCTAAGGATGGTAAAGGCATTTATCATAAAGCTTTCGGTAGTGCCAACCTGGAATTGAATGTTCCTGTCACTGCTGATATGGTCTTTAAACTGGCATCTATCACCAAACAATTTACAGCCATCGCCGTGCTTCAATTGCTGGAGAAGGGCAAACTCTCCCTGCAGGATAGCCTGCAAAAGTTCATTCCTGATTATCCTTCCAAAGGACATGCCATCACCATCAGGCAGCTGTTGACACATACTTCAGGTATCAGGGATTATATGCAAATCGATTACCCGGCATTGTACATGGAACGTTGGGACTTTAGTCCTAAGCAGTTAATCGACAGCTTTAAATACTTTCCACTGGAATTTGAACCGGGTACGAAATATAGCTATAGCAACTCCGGCTATTATTTATTAGGATATATTATTGAAAAGGTTTCAGGGAGGAGTTATCAAAAATATGTGCAGGAAAATATAATACAGCCATTGGGATTAGAGCATACGTATTTTGATATGGATGGCATCATTATACCCAATAGGGTGAATGGCTACCGGAAAGAAGGTACTGTATTTAAAAATGCAGATTACTGGAGCCCGACCATCGCCTATGCAGCCGGCGGTTTGCTTTCCAATACCCAGGACCTGTTGAAATGGTTCAATGCGCTGCTAGCCGGGCAGGTGATCAGGACGGAAACACTGGCGGAAGCTTTTACACCATTTAAACTTAAAAATGGGAGCCCTGTTAATTATGGCTATGGATGGTATATACAAAACCAGGATGGCATTCAATCCATTGAACATGGTGGTAAAATGAACGGGTTTATTACCAATGAAATTTATTACCCGGAGCAAAAGATTTTTATTGCTATCCTGTTAAATTGTGAGGACGCGCCAAGAGATGAATTGTCTGTCCGCATCTCAGAGATAGTTTTGGGAAGGCAGTTGCAAACAGATACTCAATTGGACGAAAATGTGTTGAACACTTATATAGGTACATATTCTCTTAGCACCGATGCCAACCGAACGATTACCCTGGCAAAAGAAAAGGATAAGCTGGTGTTGAAGATCCCGGGACAAAGTAATTTTGAATTATTATTTCAAACAGCTACCAGGTTCCAGTTGAAGAATATGAAGGACATGAGTGGGGAGTTTATACGGGAAAATGGGGTGGTGACAAAGATGATTGTCCACCAGAACGGCCTGTTTGAATGGAAGAAAATTAAATAGCGGTATGAAGCAATGGATCGCACAAGTAGCATTGGTCGTAAAAGATTATGACGACGCGATTAAATTCTATACGGAGAAATTAGATTTCTGCATAATCGAAGATACTCCATTATCTGAAGAGAAGAGATGGGTATTGATCGCCCCCAAAGGTGCAGGAGAATGTTGCCTGCTGCTGGCGAAGGCGGCCAATGAGCAACAGCTGGCGAGTGTTGGGAACCAGGCAGGTGGGAGAGTGGGATTCTTTTTATTTACAGATGATTGCCTGAGGGATTATAATAAAATGCTTGAGCGGCAGGTGAAATTTGTCCGGCCACCGAAGGAAGAAGCTTATGGAATGGTGGCGGTATTTGAAGATTTATATGGTAATCTTTGGGATTTATTGCAACCAAATGAAAATAATAAAGCATTTAATTTCGCAGGTTTATAAAACTTATATGGTAGGGATAAATATTTTCCTGTCTTCGCGCTCCGTTTGAGAAAAATGGGATCAGATTCCGTAGCTCAGTGTCGATAATAAGTAAGACAAAAGGCAACAAAATCTTGTTGCCTTTTGTCTTACTTACAATTGCAACAGAAAAGCTATTTTACTCATTATTAGAAGATTGCTATTAACGAATTATTGCCAATCATCGCAGTCATCATCAGCACTTTCCTGCATCGGTCCTTTTTCAATACCCCATTGGAAACCACACTCCCCTTGCAACAGGGGGAGCCATGTTGGGTATTACATGACCTTGATCTAATGTTCTTATATCAACATTTTCAACCATTCCCTTTATTACCGGAAGGTCATTGGTTTTAAAGACTTTTTCTTTCAAAATCCCAATTGCATCTTCATAATTATTTGCAGTAATACCACAACCTATTAGTGTACCAGAGGGTATTTTGGCAACATCCGCGAAATTTAAATCAAATTCAAACCAATATCTTAACATATAATATTATTTTAAACTAATTATCACTTTTGGGATGAAATGTAGGTTTGTCTCCCGGTTCAAATCTTATATAAGGGCCTATATAAGGATTTCCACGTTTTGAGACACCCCTTTTTTTTATTTCTTACTCTTTAATTCATCTACTTCCCTCTGGAGGCGGATCAATTGTAAGGTCATTTCTTCTAACTTCTGCAACAGGATCTTATTCATTTCACCCACGTCCTGCCCCTCTTTTTCTATTACGGCAGCGGAAGGTACATCAGGCAGGTGCTTATTCTCTTTAATATAAGACTCCACTTCATACAATGATGGGACATGGTATCCGGGATCAAATACAAAATCAGCCCAGCCGGATTGTGTCACTTTCAATTTCATAGCAGTGACAGTACCTTTTACGGAAAGTGTACTAACAGGATTAGCCGTACCTATTCCCACATTACCTAAACTATCCATTCTAATTCCTGCTGGTCCCGCCAGCCATGGCGCGATGACTAATCCACCAGTACCTACTGTGCCGCCAGAGTAAATGATACCCTGATCATTCGCTTTCACTATTGAATTAAAGCTACCTGAAGGTAATTTTGTATTCATCACAATGAAGCGATTATCAGCCGACATCACGCGGAATGCATAACCTGCTTGAGAAGAGTTCATTAAGACATCCAGTTTATACCCTGGGGCTGTAGTACCTATCCCTACTAATCCAGCTGATTTCACTACCAGGTTAGCCGATGGGGTAGTACCTGTGGCGATCACAACGTCATTACTACTGCCATTAGCACCCTGTATTACCAGGTTGTTTACCGTGAAGGGGTAAGATGAACCAGCAAGTGCACCGTAAATAGAGGGGTAAGTAGCAGCAGTGTCTGTACGAAAACTACTGAATGCGCCCGGGTATTTTACTTGTTGGTAAGAGGAAAACTGGGCATACAAACTGCCTGCTGCTATCAAACAGCCAAGCATTAGAAATAACTTTTTCATTAATGATGTAGGGATTCTAATAGATTAACAGAATTGTACCGGATGTAAAGATAGATTAACTGATACAAATAAGAAATTTATTTCTTTATCATTGTTCATTTTAGTATCCATAGGGGCAGCTTACGAGAGTGAGAAGTATGCGTGCTCTAAATTATCTCTTCATATGCTAATATCGTTCTAATATTAAAACCATAGTCTCCCAGCCGGTAGTTTAAATTAGACGGGTGGATCATAAGTTGCCGGAAGGCGCTGAGAATTACATGTACAAAAATTCTCTCCATCAGGTACTCGGATAAAAGGGGCTGTCTCTAAGTTTTGAGACAGCCCCTCACCACACCAGCCTTCAGGAAGCTACACCACCGGCTTGAATCCATTTCATCTACTCTTAGCCATTTCTCCGGTATCCACCGTCGCCTGGCTAATCCCACTCATTACCGTCCCGGCCACGGCCAGGTACCCGGCAATCTGTGTCAGGACTGCAGGTACTGCCACCGGCAGCCCTGCAATCGTTCCACTGATCGCCAACAGCACCAATCCCACATTACGTACTTTCTGAAAAAATGGTGGCGTGGGCGCCACCAACCGCTCCGCAATATTCATAGTTGCATTTTTTTGATCGTTAAAAAAACCTGTTCCTTCTCATCGAGCGCCTTATACACGTTCCGCCTCACAATATCCATGGCCCGCAGGGAATAACTCCCCAATCCTTCCCCCTGAACACTGGTCACCGGCGCAATACATCCCTGCAGCTCCTTCATCGCATTATTCGCGGGATGAATCAAGATCATACTCCGACCAGGTACTTCCAGCACCTCGAGGTGCCATTTCTTCCGCTCACTAAACCGCTTTCGCAATGCATAAGTCCCTTCCGGAATACATGAACAGCCCACATGGTTATCCTGCCAGGGCAACTCAATAGTATAACAAAGCCGGGTCCCACTCATGTATAAGGCACCATTCGTACCCGAATGAAAATACTCCCGCATCAATACCAGTTCCATAGCAAGAGGTATTAAGGTGTACCAGATACCGCGACAATGGATAGGGCGTTAAATGCTCCATTATTCAGGGAGTACAGCCCATTATTGACCTGCTGGAAGAACTCAATACCCAAAGCCAAAAAAAGTGGCTTCGTGCTATTCGCCGTAAGCGCAGCAGATAAAACCAGTGGTGCCGTCGCAACTTTATCCAGAGGCAGTTCACCACTATCCAGGATATTATTCACGAAAGTCTCCGCCTCAAAATCAATCTCCGCAGCTCCCACAGAGATTTTATAATGGGTCGCACCTGCAGGGGCAGCAATCATATTAAAGGGTATGAAGGCAGGCACATTTAAGGTTGCGGTGCCTGCAACCCGGTCAATGGTTGCCACATAGAGCGCATAAAAGGTACTTCCCAGGGAAGCCCCGGCATTAAACTCAAATCCCTGCAATAACTCTGCCTCTCCATCGATCACATTCCGCTTTCCACGCACACTGACCTGGTCAGCCTGAATCACCTTTACAAAAGCCCTCGTCAACCTCCCTGTCACGTAGGTATCACTGGCATTCTGCACCAAAGCCCTTAAAGCGGTCCTCATCAGTCTTCCTGCCTTTCCAGCCCTGCCAAACTCTTCCCCGTTTTCCCTCGTCCGTTCAAACGCCGGATCCGTCGCAATACGGTTAGCCTCAACACCTCCTTTCTCCCTCGCCAGGTTTCCAGCTTTGGTTTTATAAAAGGTGATATTTCCAATACTGCCCTTCAAGGGCAAAATTCCTCCTACTCTTGCCATTTTGATATCATTTAAATCACTTTAATAAGGACAATTTCATCGCCATGTCCGTCAGGCTCATTCTGCGCAGAATACATTACATTTGGATCACTAACACCAAGCTACACCGGCATTTCAACCCAAAAAAATGTCGCATCCGAATATGCCGATTTCGCATAAAGTCATACCAAACCGCATTGTAATTTCCGCCAAGGATGTGATGAATATCACCGGGAGGAAGGAGAGGGCTGCGCGGGATTTGCTGCAGAGAATAAGAGAGGATAATGGGAAAGGTGCAAAGCAATTTGTAACTGTAAGTGAGTTTTGTAAATATACAGGACTGCCTGAGAACGAAGTAAAATCTTTTCTTATTTAAAGAAGAGAGAAAAGACAGATGTGCATCAAATTTTCGTTTAAGGAGAGCAATTTGTCCTCACTTAAAATGCCATACTCTGAGTTATAATTTATCTTACTTATGACTTTCATCCAGTAAACCAAAACGCTTTGCAATTACCTAATCGTCCTTTAAAAGCTCCTCCTTGGGTAATTGATTAAGCTGTTGATATGCTGAACGATGGCAATGTCTATATTTTAAACCGCTTTCGCAAAAACACTTACCAGTTCGTAGTGGGGATCTTGATTTAAGCATCTTATAAAATAAGTTCGTGTATTGTGCAATGGGATCACAAAACAGGGTAATTACTAACATGCTCCGTTTTATTCACTAGACCTGTTTTTTATATGATTTATTATTTTTGCCATGATATCAGCATCATGGAGAATGTCAAACTTACGCGCATATAATGCAGCATGAGTAATAAGAAAATCAAAATCGCTGATATCAAAAACTTTAGGAAATTCCGGTCCGGACGCCCAATCTATACAACGCAGGTTATTATTATATCCCCGTGATGCAAATCTTGAATTCATTATAATTGTATGAAAGAAGAGTTCGTCAGGAATAAGGCATCGTTTAAAAAATTCATATACTTCCATGTTATTATTTACAAAATCTATGACAAACTCCGCACATCTCCTTGAAATTGTCCACCATTGAGACCCTCCGTAAAACTGCCGGACATACGCCGGCATCTCTCTTTTTAGCCCCATCTCCTTTTGACATCTAACTAGTCTTGTAGATTCCTTTATACCTAATTCATCTACAAACCAATAATGTTCAAGTCTATTCTTTCCGCCATCTCCACTCCATTGGTCGTAGTTAGGAATTTTGAAATTCTCCAGATAATATTCTCCAGAATTACTAATCAGATATTTATCGATATAGTTATTATCTTTTATAGGCAAGTCCATTCCACTCAATAAAGCGAAATAATCAAAATCTATCTTTTTATGTTTTAAGGCCCCTTTAATTAAATGCAGGGATGCTTCTATCATAGAGAATCCACCCCATTTAACATCTATTGTGTGCCTAATTATCTTATATTTTCCCGAAGTAACCTTATTGGCGACCAGGTCTTTAACCCTGTTGCTCGATATTTTAGCGTCGAGATGAATAAAGCAAAAGTTATCAGTATCAATTGTCAGCAGGTCTATTAAAGTTGATAACTGTGAAATATTCCTATGAGCTAAGATCAGATATGCAATTCTCATTTTTTCTTTTTTGCTGGCAAATCCTCAGGAAATTATAAAACCACTTATAACAGAGAAGAATGTATTGCTTTAACAGGATGATAAAGCTTATTTTTCAGCGGACCTGCATTCCTC
Source organism: Chitinophaga silvisoli (assembly GCF_003412465.1). Taxonomy (GTDB): domain Bacteria; phylum Bacteroidota; class Bacteroidia; order Chitinophagales; family Chitinophagaceae; genus Chitinophaga; species Chitinophaga silvisoli. The sequence goes on along the minus strand of NZ_QTJV01000009.1, from coordinate 142,366 downwards.
CTTATAGGTCGAAATCTCATAGTTCCCTTTTTTAAGGCACCTATTTCATTCTCACTTGTATAAAACTTATTCTCAGAACCAGGTAATACAAACCGGCCATTTCCTCCAAAATCCAGCAGCTTCAAATTACCAAGGGAAATTATAGTGGGCAAAAGTACTTCGTGATGTCCTATCCATTTCATATCAAGTACATCACTCAGGAGTTCCAGCGCCTTTCTTGATACCCGGTAAATAGGATTAAACGATCTTATCCTGCTTTCAAATGGTATAAAATATCTCGAATGTTTCAATGTATTCCACCAATACCAATAGGGTTCTTCCTCAAAAATCCTGACATGGGAAGTAACTAAGTCATATTCTTCAAATTTAGAAAAATACTGAAAAAAGAAGAACCAGTCTCCTGTAAAGCGAACATCATCTTCAATCATCCAGTAATAGTCATAGGAAGAATATTTTTTATAAAAGTCCAGTAAAGGGAAGTGATTACTTCCAGGTAAAAGCTTGTTGAACAAAGGAACATACCCGAGATTATAAAGAATATCATCGGTGAAAATGTGGCTCTTCACTTCCATGAGAAACCCCGGTATTTCATTGCCCGGTTGATGATGATATAACATAAATGCATCGTCTGAAATATCAGCGCCATCAGCAATTTCTTTGAAAAGAGATTTCGTTGATAAACATAAATTATTAGTAAGCAATAAAACCACTTGCCTGATACTCATTGTTTTCGGATTTTAACAGCGCTCAAATATGTTCCTTCTTCTATTTAGTCTTATGAATAAAGCATAAATACATCTTCCCAATCTATCTTTTTATCAGACTCAAATTCAAGTAATACAAGCCCTATCCCTGTGGCTCCGGAAAATCCAATATTTGGGAAGCCCATATTGCTGGAAAAATGCCCTGGTTGCCTGCTAAGTGAATATAAAGACAGCGCATCATAAAAACGATGCAGTAAGGTATTATACTCATGCAATTCCTTATACAAAGGCCTGATATTTAACAGCAGCTTCATACATTTAATGGCTGCGTATGGATGCTTAATTGTTTCCGGTTTAATAATATCCTGGTTAATATTCTTAATATAAGCTGATAAATCGGGAACATCTCCAGGTAGCATCTTATTACCGGCGAATCTCAGAAGAGAATTATAAATACCTAATGTCAATGCCATATCTTCCAAAAGATTAAAATAACTGATCTCTCCCCTGATAAGTGGATTGAAGGAAGTCAATATTTTGGAGACGACATTTGAAAAAATGCTTTCCTGTTTGATCAAATAAATTTTTTCAGGATACAGCTTATTCATGTAAAAGAAAATCCTTTGTAAGTCTTCAAGATCCGCTACTGTAATATCGTGCTTATTTATCAGTGTCAAACGGTAATCAATTTCTTCAACCACATATGCAAGACTCTCCGCAATTTTGTGCCTGTTTATTTTACATACTGTATTTCTCAGCCGGTCTGTGAGGTAAGCGGCCTTACTTAACAAACCTCCATGAACAAGGGTGTTACTGAATTTTGTCTGAACATCATTACAAATCAATAAATCAATATCCTCAAGGTTACTATCAAGGTTAATATTGATCATATCTTTATCAACCAGGTGCGAGAAAATCCAGGCGTTACCAGAAACAATACTTTCATTAACCCCCTTCTTTGTCTTCAGGAGAATCCGGAATGTATCTACAAGTAGTTCATTGGTGTATTGTTCATACTTGTCAGTAGCTAATACCTCAGAAAGATAATAAAAGAATAAAATCGCGGCACTGGGTGTACGTACAAAGTCATTATTGAAGCGATACTTCTGACTGGCGAATCTATCGGCTATATACTGTGACATTTCACATTTCACACTATTAGTTCCCGGATTTTCATTAATGGATGAAATTATCATTTCCATAACAAAATATGTTCTTTAAGTTCCTGTTTGGTCATTCCTATTATATTTAGCTGAATTTTCATGAGTTCAGCATACTCCTCATCTGAAGTATATTCAGAATTTTCAAATACTTCGTGCTGCAAATGGTAAAGATGACCGTCATCTATCCACTTCGCTTTGTATCCCATAATTTCCATACGTCTTACTCTTTCAATGTCTTCAGGTCCCCATTTATAAAATGATTCATTCTCCTTCCCGCACTCAATAAAAGTAGCTTTATCTATCATCACGCATCCCCCGCAGGCCTTTTCCCTTGCAATAAAAGATTCTTCGGTTTCCAGTATCTTAACATCTAGTTGTTTTCTGAACAGGTCTATCTGGGTTTTTGAACGACACATTTTAAAACAACCGTCAAACGGCAGCGAAATTTTTGCTTCGCCATTTCTGATTGCATTCGCAGCCTGTAATAGTTGATCCGGATTAATAATAACATCTACATCATGCAATACTATAATTGGCGTTTTCACTTTTTCAACCATATAGTTATTGTACTTTGTCCTATGAAACCACCTGTTTGTATCATATATAAATGTATATTCCACATTTGGAGGTAACTTTTTTAAATCAATTTTTTGTTCTTTATCAGCTTCAGTAAGTATTATATTAGTTTTAAAGTGTTTGAACAAATAACTGGTGGTAGTGATTACATTTAATAACCTGTCTCCCGAATCTATTCTCACAGGAATCAGAAATGTGACATCACGTAAATCGATTTTTTTTGATTCTTTATAATTCTCTATTTCCTTTACATACATGTAGGTACACTTATCCTTCCTTACATTATCCAGGGAAACATTAAAAGGAAACGTATTTATATAATCACCTTTAAAAAAATACTCCCATGACTCGTGCTTATCTAAACCTGCATTATGAAAGATCTTCACCTCATGCCACTTTTTAAGCTCATCTTTCGGCCAGCAGAAGTCCAGCTCTTTTGAAACCTTTACTTTAAATCCTGCGTCAAATGCATTCCAGAGAACGGCCCACATATCTGAACACCATTCTATTACACTATCATAATCATCTTTACTTTTAAGCGTTTGCTCAGCAAAGAGCTGTACATACCTGTCTTTATTCTTTTTCAGATGCAGGTAAAGTTTGAGGCTGTCATACTCTATTTTATCCCAATATTCATATGTAAGCCCCTTCATTAAATATTGCGCTCCCCCTGAATGAATGGAATTTTGTTCAACCAAATGAACAGGGATTTTTAAAACAAAACACATTTCCTCCAGTACAATCTTACCGGCCTTTTTTATAGCATCGGCACTGGTATAGGTAAGCGTATCAGAAACATACCAACAGTCATCATTTGTCATGGCAGAAAAATCCGGTATCTCCCTGAATATAATATCCGCATCATGATAAAATATACACTGGTTATTGAGATCCGGGTGTTTAAGAAAATGCTTCTTAATTATATGCGGCCTGATAGTGGGTTCATAAGTCTTATTAGTCCGGGTATCCTCGTAAAAATAAAAGCAGGCGGAATCAAAAAGGGGGTCCGATGGCCTGGTATATAATGGATTTAGTCCTCTTGTTGGATCATATCCAATTAATATATGAATATCTTCTCTGGCAACTGAAAGTCTTTTTAAATTAAAAAGTAATACCTCCAATTGCCACCTCAGATATACCGAATCCGGCTGAGCACACATAAATATCATAGTGGTCTTTTTATGCTGTTTTTAACTATTCCATTATATATATTTGTAAGCAAGGTTTCACTGCCTGCCTCGACGACTATTTGCCCTGCATTTTCTTCCCCAATATTAAAAAAGCGTACATACAGGTATACCTTGTTTTTTACTGTTTTGAACGAAACTATTTCGCATGTAACAGTGTCATCCGGGGCTCCTATAGCAGATAGCCTGGCCTTCAGAGGAAGTTTCTCTTTCAGAAATATATCGCGGGACAGATCCGTTGATAACATAATTATAGAATCGGGCTTTACACTTTGATTTTCCATACTATACGTACCTGAATACCGTTTCTGGATTTTAATCAAATCTGATAAATAAAGAAAAAGCCCGATGACAGTCACCAGAACAAGATTTCCCCAGACAATGATTTTCCCTGGCGGACGATTAAGGACCGACTGCACTTCCATACTGCGTTGCTCGTATATATCCTTTACTGGCATTATTCTCCCAATTCAAGTTGATTTCTTATTAGTTTGAAATAAACACCTTTCATTCGAATCAACTCCCTGTGATTTCCCCTTTCTACTATTTCTCCATTGTCCAAAACAATGATCTGATCTGCATTCTTTACAGTACTAAGCCTATGTGCGATAATTACTACCGTTTTATCTTCAAAGAACACATCGAGTTTTTCCATAATTTCCTTTTCATTATTTGCATCGAGACTACTAGTGGCTTCATCGAGAAAAATATATGCAGGGTTTTTATAAACAGCCCTGGCTATAAAGATCCTTTGCTTTTGCCCTCCGCTGATCCCTACACCATTATTTCCTATTTTTGTAGTATAACCCAGGGGTTTTGTTTTAATAAACTCTTCTATATTTGCTGTATGTACAGCGATCCTCATTCTTTCATGATCGATATCATCTCTTCCCAATGCAATATTCCGGGCAATCGTATCCGAAAATATGTATCCTTCCTGCATGATAGTACCACACCGGTTTCTCCACTCAGCTGGTTCAATGTTTTTTAACTCCCTATTACCCACATAAATTTTTCCATGCGAGGGTGGGTAGTATCCCAATAACAATTTCATAAGTGTGGTCTTTCCACTGCCACTGGCACCCACTATTGCGGTAATACTACCCTGAGGGATTGTCAGGTTAATGTCTTTTAATATCATAGGCGATTTGGGGCCTTCATACTGAAAGGAAACATTCGCTACTTCAATATCCTGCTGTGAATAGTCAGTTTCCCTGGCGCTATTCTCCCCACCATTATCAATATTCTCTGCAACTTCATTTTTCTGCGCGTGGATCTCATTCATACGATTAATACTTAAAGAGGCATCCTGCGCGGACTTTATAAAAGCAACCAGCTGTTCAATCGGACCGTTAGTCTGTCCAATTATATATGAGATGCTCAACAACATACCAAGTGATAATTCTCCCTCTATTACTGCTCCTGCAGCAATAAATGTGATAATGATATTTTTTATCTGCGTGAGGAATACATATCCGAATTTCTGATATTGTTCAATAGTCAGACTTTTCATATTCAGTTTGAAAGACTTTATCTGGAGATGCTCCCATTCCCATCTTTTAGATCTTTCTGCTCCATATAACTTAATTTCCTGCATTCCGTATATTAACTCCGTAAGCTTATCCTGGTTATCTTTGTTCAGTCGGAAACGCTTATAATCTATATTCTTGCGTTTTTTCTGGAAAATAAAGATCCAGGCCAGTGCAAGTAGTGTAAAGCCCCAGAAAAGAATTATGATGGAAGTGCTATAAAACATGAGCACAATAGAATAGACAACAATATTTATTATTGACAGGATGGTGTTAAGGGTTACCCCTGTTAAAAAATCCTCGATCCTGTGATGGTCATTAAGTCTTTGGGAAATATCTCCGACCGTTTTTGTATCAAAATATTTTATTGGCAGGTTTAATAACTTAATCAAAAAATCAGAAATAATATTAAGACTGATCCGGATATTAATATGAAGCATTAACCAGCTTTGGACCATCTGGATGGCAAACATGCCAAAAAAAAGGAACAGTTGGGAGAAAAGTATTAAATATACGTACTTGATATTCTTATCACCCACTCCATGATCAATAAGCGCTTGTGTCAAAAAAGGGAACATCAATGAAATACCACTGGATGCAAGCATGCCAACCAGGAACTGAAATATATACCTGTAATGAGGTTTCAGATATCTGTAAATGTAATCAGATGCACTCCTCCGGTTTTTAATCGTATCGTTTCTTTTATAAAATTCAGGAGTAGGATCCAACAATAAAGCCACTCCTTCATTATGAGCTGTAGTCAGCCACCGGCGGCAAAACTCTTCTTTGTCAACCGTCAACATTCCATGTGCCGGATCGCCTATTTTGAAAGATTTAACCTTCCCATTGATTGACTTTCTTACAGCATAAAGAACAACAAAATGGTTCTGATTCCAATGTAATATACAGGGTAGGGGACAGTCTTTTATTAAGGCATTAATGGTCAGCTTTGCTCTAAGCGATTTAAAGCCGATTTTTTCTGCAGCATAACTTAAGTTTAATAAACTGACACCTTCTCTGCCTATAAACGAAATTTCCCTTAAGAAATCCAGGGGATATTCTTTACCATAATGGCTGGCTATCATTTTCAAACAGGTAGAACCACAATCCATTGCGTCATACTGCCGATAAAAAGCCGTTCTTTTTTTGCTTATAAACAAAGGGAACAATTTATCAGATTACTTTTTTACTCCTGAGATATTGTAATACGAGACGATCCTGCATATTAAACTTAAAGGAAGGACAGGCAGGTGTTCCGCTTAACCAATGTATAGGACAGCTACCTCCACATACAGGTAACAGATTACATTTCATACAGGTAGATTCATCGCTGTTCTTTACATCGTTATTCCAGTTCCTCATGGGGGTCTTACTTACATCTTCTTCAAACGGTACATCCAGATGTCCGATTTCAAACTTCGTTTGGTTATACAAGGGGGTATAGGGTACTTCCCAGCATGTAGAAACTGTTCCATACGCATCATATACCTCAGAATGTTTCTTCACTGCACTACAAACAATCTTTGTCCTTTCCGGCAATATTTCTATGTCAAACCCAAGTTGTAGAAGTTTCATCATCCAGTCAATCTCTGCAACTGAAAAATCGTCTTTTACCACACCCTTGCTATTTTCAATACCATTATCCCCCCAGTTATGAATAGGGACAAGGTAAAAACTAATTTTATCTTGCAATTTATGCGCTGCCAGCAGATCAATAAATTCATTGAGGCCATCAACGTTATTTGTATCCACATTGCATCTTATCACAATATTTGCATCCAGCTCCTTAAACCCGGGTGCATTCACAATAGTAAGAATATTATTGAAGATGATAGAAAATGTCGGTCCTTTTTCCTTCTTCGTATACCTGTTCAAATCATGATAAGCTGCGACCCCGTCCAACGTTATCTGAAAGGTTTTAATCTGGTATTTCTGAATCAGATTTAAGAAAATGTTGTGTTTTAGACTCAAGCCGTTTGTCACCATGCTTGCTGTATAACTTATATTATATTCTTTGCAGACAAGTAACAGCGCTTCACTCATTTCATAAACATGATTGACTGCCATTAGGGGTTCAGCTCCATACCATGTTACATTTAACTGTTTACATCCGGATGCTTCAATTTTTAACCGTATTCTGTTAACTACCTTCTCCTGCAGATTTTTATCCATATACTTGCTGGTATGCTGCTGTCCGCAATAATGGCAACCGAGCTGACAGGAAGCGCCTGGCTGAATTACAATATCCAGCGTTTCATTTCCTTCAATAGCAGCATTATTCGCCGATACTACATAATCCAATTCGTCCTGTTCCTTTGGCACAACAGCCTGGATCTTAATCAACTCATCTAAAACCTGTTCTGGAATTTCTCCGAACCTTTCCTCATTGAATTCCTGGAAATGATCTTCACGCATCAACAAAAGCGAACTTGTCCTGGTAGAGAAAATCAGCCTTTCGGAGTAATCATTATCAAATTTCAGAGAATTAGAAGACACCAGGTAAAATGATTTTTTATAATCAGTAACCATATAAAAGAATATGAAGATTAGTTGTAAGATCAGGCAGCATGATGCTGCCTGATCAATTGGATTAATTCTTAATTTTTGAACATCCTTTCAGCTTTGAACATCCATCATCATCTAAGGATAGTTCATCATATCCGCCTTTAATAAGGTGGGATGAATAATCGTCTAAAGGGTTAATTTCATTCTTTTCTTCCTCGATTACTTTATTAAGCAGATCCTGCAAATTTTTGTTTTTCATGTTACAAAGAATTGGATTGAAAACAATTCGACTTACTTGATCTCGTTGTTAAGTCATTTCAACGCTATTTTTTTTAATGCGATATAGTCGCATAGTGTAATAAACGAATGCTTATGGCCAATCGCAATACGTTACTACAATCTCTTATGGTATGATTAGATCCGTTTCTTTTCGCTATCGTTACTAACAGAATTTTTCTTCCGAGGTGATTTTATAGCGGCACCAAACTTATAAGAAAGGGATAGTCGGACAGACCTGGCACCGGAATAACCTCCGTAATTCTGTACAATGGAATTGGTAATGCTACTAAAATATACTTTGTTTGATTTAAGCAAATCAGTCCCATTAATAACTACCGTCAATTTCTTGTGAAGAAGTAATAGTTTTAGTCCCAAATCCAAATTATAATAGCTTTTTACTTTGTCTACCCCACTTACCTCCGGAAACTGGAACCAGAAATCTGTACTTCCAAAAATGGTCTTCTTTTTATTGAATGTTATTGTGTTACTCGTAGATAAATACGCTCCCCAGCCATCGACTTTTTTAGGAGTATTGATATTGGACGAAACTGTACTGTTATGATATACCGATATTTCATGGTAACCCTCCAGCCAGCTTGAATAAGTAGTATTTATTGTTTCATTAATACCGCAACTTGTAACTTTAAGAAAATTACGTTGCACAATTCCTATGATGTTAGTATTCTTATCCGGAATTCCGATCTGATCAAAGCCATTGTTAAGGATACTTACAAACCCCTGCGACGTTACCAGGTCTTTATAATTATGTGAGATTTCAAAGTTATTGCTGTAAGAAGGAAGTAAGTATGGATTACCTTCCGAATAAGAGTACGGGCTGGAATAATACCTGAAAGGATTTAACCTGGAATATTCGGGCCTGCTTATCCGCCTTCCATAAGTAAGTGATAATGATTGTTCATCATTAAATTTATATAGGAAATACGCCGTTGGGAAGATCTTCAGATAGGACGCTTCGTTTTCCTGGTTGTAAGTTTCAGATACTCCATTAATCTGCGTGTACTCTGCCCTTACACCTAATTGTACTTCCAACTTTCCGAAACTTCTGTTCCCGCTGAAAAAAAGTGCCTCAGTATTTTCCTTATAGCGGAATTTAAATGTCCTTGAAGTGTCCAGTAACAATGTGTCTGCATTTTCAATGTAGAAATTCGAATTGCTGTTATTCCTGATCATTGAAACCTTAGCTCCCCACGAAAGTTTGTAACTTCTGACAGGGTACCTGAATTCAGTCTGTGCCGACATTAATTTTATTTTCTGTGGCGTTTGATTCAAGGCTCCTGATAGATGAACCGGATCAGACATTGCATCCTCCTGGGCATAACTACTATATATTCCACTGGATCCTTTCGTATAATAAAAGTAGTCAGCATCAGTAAAAATCCCTTTCCCTGCACTATCGATTTCAATTTCGTGATGAATATTAAAACTATGGTTTTGTATTCTTGTCGACGTTAAAGAATTAGTTGTAATTAAAGAATCGGGGTTTAATTTTTCATACGCCCCAACAGTTGTCAGAGAGGATGCTTTATCATCATTTCCTGGGAATGAAGTATTATATTGAAACCCGATCAGCTGTTTACTATTGATTTTATAATCAAGACCTATCGATCCTGAAATACTCCTGTTCTTTTTTGTTTTATTTGCCGACTCATCCCATAATTGTTCCGGGTAAAAAGTTCGTTTTGTATTGGTGGCATAAGTCTTATTATGATTACCATTTACTCCCCCGGTTAGCGTCATTCTATCCTTGACATATGAAAATGACAGCCCTCCGTTTTCAGATTGATATACTGTCTTAATGAAATTCATTCTCACATTTCCATAAAACCCCTCACGCTTTGCCTTCCTGGTAACAATGTTGATTAGGCCGGAATTTCCTTCAGCGTCATATTTCGAAGGTGGGTTTGTAATGACTTCTATTCTGCTGAGGTCTGCCGCCGGAATTGATTTCAGGTAATTGACCAGATCATCACCTGATAATCGAAGCAACTTGTCATTTATTAATACTTTTACCGTGTTTTTACCGATTATACTGATAGAATTATTGCTTCCTACTCTCACGCCGGGAGCCTTACTCAAGGCATCCATTGCGTCTCCTCCTATAACAGCTATACTATTCTCCACGTTAAAAATAGTGCGGTCAATTTTTCGCTCAATCAGCCGTTTTTTCGTTGTAACTTGAACTTCCTTTAGGTTGCGGTGTGAAGCCTCCTCTAATAATACAGTGATTACACCTTTTTTCAGGGCTTCGGCATCAAGATGAATGATACGTTCATCATAATTTAAATGAGTAAATTTTAAATCGTTATCCAGTAAATGATCTGAGTTGATTTCAAAGTGACCGCCAGCATCCGTTATCGAAGTTTTCAGCACCTGTCCGGCTGTTTTGCTGAATAAAATAACAGACACATCCTGTATGCTTTTATTGCTTTTATTGATTACCTGCCCGGAAATTCTTTCCTGCCCCAAACTATGCAATGAAGAGAGAAATAAAAATTTACCAAAACAGAATAGGATAACACGTAATGGATTTTTCATTTTTCTTTTATGAAATGAAAGAACTTTCAATCTTTCGAAGAGAGGTTAAAAACCATTATTGAGTTACAAAACCAGGATAAAGATGCCTTGTTTCTAAGGTAATTACTGGCAGTATAGTCCAATACAGCGCCCTTAGATGTCATCTTATCAATGATATAATCATTATCTCTGCAATTAACATGTCCGGTACCGTTTTGTCCCACTATACCCCAACTGATAATCAGTCCTTTTTTGGAATGACGAAGTAAGTTGCCGATAAAAAGATCTTCAAACTGAATTGGTATATGCTCGCCTACCTCTAAACTTAAAACATAATCATATCTAACCTGAAGATCAAACGGAACTGTTAATTCAAGCGTCTTACATCTTCCGTTTTCCACTATATCAGCAGAAATTGACGCTGTATAGGGATTACCATCATATCCGCAGGCATCAAATCCCAGATCACAGAGCCCTCTTACATACCATCCGGGCCCACAGCCAAGATCCACAATAGTGTTTGCCCCTTCATGCTTCAGAACAGAACCGATAGCACGGCATAACGAAGGATCAAAGCAATGCCCTTCGAGCGAGTCGCTTATCCATGAACCTCTTTCATCGATCTTAAATTCCATAATAAGAAGATTTTCTCCCTGCAAGTTTGTTTGCGGAAATAGACAATTCTAATATTGTTCCGGGTACCTGGAATTAACAAGAGTAATGTAATCGCTATTGAAGCGAAAAATTACCATGGGTATATTGATTACTTTTTTATTTGAATAACTGGATAGTACAGAAAAGGGTTACTTATTAAAATATTACAGGTTAAGAACGAATCCCCGTGCTAATTTGGATAACAATTTCAACAAACATTTCAATGTTGGGCTTAATGAATTATTCGTTTGGGTCTTTTAAAATAGTTAACCGCTCTGTTCATATGATGAAAGTAAAAAAGAAAATTGAAATAAACAATATGCAAGTAATTTTTTTTATTTTTTTTGCACCTTTATATTGCCTGCTTCCTGATAATGGCTGATTAAAAATATGCCTGCTTATGTGCCGGGAAGCAAACAGCTGTATCTTAAAAGAAATCACAAATGAATAAAACAATTTCGATTACGCTATTTCTGTTCTTCTCCATAAACAATTTTATTATAAGTCAATCCTTGAAAACTTTTAATCTGTCAGAGATGAGGGATGATATAGATACACTGGTCAAGTCCATTGAAGATACTCATATTAATCCCTATTACAAATATTCCAGAGCAGATTTTTACAACGACGTGCGTGTATTGAAAAAACAATTAAAGCATCCTCTGAATACCGTGGATTTTTATCTTTTGATTCAACCTTTAATAGCCAAACTTGAAGATGGTCATACAGACATCAAACCACCTATACATTTATATAACCAAAGCAATCCCAGCGTTCTTCCGTATATAATCAAATTATCTCCATCGAAACCATACATCATTTCAAGCCAATATTCTCTTCCTTTTTCGAAACAGCTTCCCGACGGTGCTGAAATTGTTAGTATCAACAATGTACCTGCCAGCAAAATCGTAAATGATATCATTAATCTGAATACGGGAGAAACCCGCGCATTCAGAGCAGACTTTGGTGCCAACTATTTTGACTTCTATTTACAATCCCTTTATAAGACAAACGGCACATATAGGATCTCTTATTTGCATGGTAACAAAAAGAATAATATTATTATAAAAGGGATACCGCAACAGGAGTTTTCAAAACTCCTGAAACATTATAGTGATTCCGTATCCAACACCTCATCGCCTGAAAATGTTTATTATACTTTAAAACTATTGCCTGAAATAAAAACGGCTCTCTTCGACTTTCGCAGTTTTGAGGACCTTGACAGATTTAATGTATTTATTGATTCCGCTTTTACTGTCATTAAGAAAAATGAAATAAAAAATATAATTATTGATATAAGGAAAAACAGCGGCGGGGATTCCGATATCGGAGATGAGTTTATACAATATTTTGCAAAAACACCTTTCAGGCAATATGACAAGGTAATCGAAAAACATAGCAGGTTATTAAAAGAAAGATTACTCGACCACAGGATTGGCAAAATACTGACCAAAGAAGACAGCATTTTCCTGAACAAATCAGAGGGGTTATTGGATACAGTAGTTTATGAAGATATTCCACTTAAAAATACACCCTTTCGTTTTGACGGTAATGTATATGTACTTACCAGTTACTATACATTTTCATCAGCTGCCGATTTTGCCCAATGCATTAAACATTATAAACTGGGAAAAATAATAGGAGAGGAGACAGGGGGCTTAATTGTCAGCTATGGTGATATTGTCACCAGTCATTTGCCACATACACAACTGGTATTTACCATTTCAAGTAAGCTTTACTACAATATCGGCGCGGATAAAAATGACTGGAAGGGTGTTAATCCGGATCTAAAAATACCTGCTGATAAGGCGATGGATGCCGCTTTAAAACTGGTTCACTTTATCCCCGACCATTGAGGTCACCTGATAGAACAGCCCTCTTACTAAAATATAGTTGCATAACTTACTGAGGTACATTATACCTATTTAGTTAAACAACACCGGGATGGACAAACCCCGGCCTTACTATTTGTCTGCCCCTTCGTCTTTAACGGCTTGCAATGGATCAATTTGAAGCGCCAATGCGATTGCAATGAAGCTTGATAACCGGATATCGCGGCCTTTCCGCTCAAATTCGTCTATTAAGGAATATTCTACCCCTGCTGCCGCAGCTAGTTTCCTAATACTTAGTTTCAACTCCTTTCGCCTCAATTTGAACCTTTGGCGGATAAGGTTATGTACTATTTTAACGTCTTCATCCATTAAAGCAATTGTCATACTTACACGAATAATTAATTGGCGGTATTCTGGAGAGGCCTGATTTCCACGCTGCCGTCAAAATCAAAAATGGGGCACTTTTTGGCTATCTCGCCAGCCTCGTTCATCGAAGCGGCCTTAATGATGATAAATGAGCTGACCAACTCATTGTTCGCTACATAAACCCCTTTATGCACTGTTTTTGCAGTACCGGATATGGTTTCACCTTCGTTTGACGGGCGAAAACCACTCACCGGTTTTCCAGTCTTGCCGAGATCGCCCATGTATTCTTGCCAGTGCCTGATATTGGCTTGTATGGAATCCTGGGAAGGCGGGGTAAAATTGGACTTAAAGCGGAAAATTAACAAGAATTGCTTGTCAGTTGAGGTGTTGCCAGATTGACCAAAAGACACAAGAGAGCCCAGGCACATAAGTGCCGCAAGTAAATAAGTCCTTTTCATGTTATTTCTTTGTTTTTGTGAATATGCCGATAATGAGGGAACACACGCTGCCAACAACAGATTGGCCTATGAGCGCCTGCATTACCTGTGAAGTAGTGGAGAACTGCCTCCTTGCCTGCGCAAGCTGCTGGTTGATTTCGTCTGGAGATTTATGCGCAGCTAACAGCGCCTTTTGCGCATCCTGGACCATATAATCAGTATAACCTGGATTGATAACTGTGCAGTAGATGAATGCAAAAGTACCGGCTATCAATGCCGTAATCACAGAAATGCCTATGCCGGTGGTGACAGCCTGCTTGTAAGTCAAAGTCCCATCATTTTGCCGCTTAATGGATTTCATGCCCGCATAGATCCCTACGAGTAGCACAACTACCCCAAACAGGCCGGAATACGCTCTTAACCTTGCCGAAGGGATGCCTATTGAAAAACTGCTGTTAAGCCAGCTGGCAATGCTGAAACAGGAAAGGTTCCAGATACCAACGGCCAGGCCGGTAATGAGGCCAAATTTTACAAATGGTTTCATGGAGCAAATATGATGGGGGGAGGGTAAAAAACCAAGCAAAAGCAGGTGGAGAAAGGGTGGATTTTCTTTTTTAAGGTGTTATCCCGTTGATTTCTAAATACTTGTCTTTGGCTTCCTTACGGTTCTTTACCGACAATTTATTGTAGATATTGTTTATGTGTGTCTTAACCGTACTCATTTCAACATACAGCGACGCGGCAATTTCCTTGTTGGCTTTACCCGAGGCTATGAGTGCCAACACTTCCAGTTCTTTGGCGGTTAACTGGTAATCAGGTGCGGGTTGGACTGGTTTCGGGGCATTTTTTGTAACCCGTTCCCTGCTGATCCAGATACCTGCAATCAGGAACGTGACAGCGATAACGCTCAGGTAATAGTCCAGTTTAATTTGCCGATAGAGCACAAAGAGGTTAATCAACTCAAAAGATATAACAGCCAGCCCCGTTAAAATGCCAAACTTGATTATCGGGCCATGTTGCCGGGCAATATCTTTTATTCTCATGTCTTTAAGGTTTTTTGGCCGTTCTGTAACATGATGAGGGCTTTTGCGGCCCTTGTTTTCCGCGTATCTTCCTGCCTGGCGGATCCTACCCAATCGCAATAACCTTGCTTATAGGACCTGGACAAGCCTTCAAAAAAATCTTTTGCTTTTTTATCGGTCGCCAACAACGCTTCCAGTTCTACTGGTATACCTTCAATATGCACTCCTTTAGGTAACATATATCCAATTTTCCGGGCAAAATAAGGAAAATTCCTTTTTCCCGAACTTTTCTTACTTCTGCTACACAATCGTATTCTTTTACTGGTTTATTTGTATTCAATAATAAAAGGTGATATTTCCAATACTGCCCTTGAAGGACACAATTCCTCCTACTCTTGCCATTTTGATATCGTTTAATTCACTTTAATAAGGACAATTTCATCGCCATGTCCGTCCGGATCATTCCATTATATTTTGATCACCACACCAGGCTACGCCGGCATTTCAATCCCAAAAAATGTCGCTTCCAAATATGCCGATTGCGCAGAATGTCATACCATACCGCATCGTAATTTCCGCCAGGGATGTCATGAATATTACCGGCAGGAGGGAAAGGGCTGCGCGGGATTTACTTCAGAGAATATGCCGATTGCGCAGAATGTCATACCATACCGCATCGTAATTTCCGCCAGGGATGTCATGAATATTACCGGCAGGAGGGAAAGGGCTGCGCGGGATTTACTTCAGAGAATATGCCGATTGCGCAGAATGTCATACCATACCGCATCGTAATTTCCGCCAGGGATGTCATGAATATTACCGGCAGGAGGGAAAGGGCTGCGCGGGATTTACTTCAGAGAATATGCCGATTGCGCAGAATGTCATACCATACCGCATCGTAATTTCCGCCAGGGATGTCATGAATATTACCGGCAGGAAGGAAAGGGCTGCGCGGGATTTACTTCAGAGAATAAGAGAGAACAATGGGAAAGGTTCAAAGCAATTTGTGACCGTAAGTGAGCGGTTTACCTGAAAAAAGCATCCCAAACCCTCAGGGTTTGGGATGCTCTTGAATAGGTGCTGAAAAACCTGTTACCAGAAGGCCGTATATAAGGCTACCAGCAGTCCAATGATGATCAGTGAACCCACTGCAAAACCCGTGGATGTCCTGAACATTTTGGCATCGATCACCAGGCCGTTTGGTTGAACGCCTCTTTTGTTTTCGATAATGCTGATGATAATCATGCCAATGACGCATAACACAAATACGATCGTCATCCTGTCCAGGAAAGGTATCTGGTACACTCCCTGCGCATCAGGCACCGCAAATCCAATCGCATACAATGCTTCGAGATTGACCATACCTGGCAGGAATTTGAGGATAACGGAGAACAGGAAACCCCCAATAGTGGCAAACAGTGCTGCATTGGAAGTACTCTTCTTCCAGAAAAATCCAAGCAGGAACATAGCAAAGATACCCGGTGAAACAAACCCTGTATATTCCTGTATGTACTGGAATCCCTGTTTGCCTTCACCCATCAGCGCGTCGCCCAATTGAAGGGTAAGTATAATACCAATGATGGTAGACACGATGATAGCTACTTTACCGATATTCACCAGTTTTTGTTCGCTGGCTTCAGCATTGTATACTTTTTTATAAATATCCAGTGTGAAAATGGTGCTGATACTATTCACCTTGGCCGCGAGCGAAGCGATCACCGTAGCCGCAAAGGCAGCTACCGTTACGCCTTTCACACCTGCCGGCAACAGTTTCAGCAGGGCTGGATAGGCTTTGTTACTGTCGGCGATCAACTGTCCGTTTTTGGTAATGTTGATCAGTGAATTGTCTATCATATTGTGCTGGTACAGGTAATATATAGCTATACCGGGAACAACGATGATAACAGGCATCAGCATTTTCAAAAACGCTGCGAACAGGAGTCCTTTTCTGGCCACCGGCAGACTGGCACCCAGCGCACGTTGTGTAATATACTGGTTACAGCCCCAGTAGTTCAGGTTGGCGATCCACATGCCGCCGATTAAAACGCTGATACCCGGCAGGTCGGCGTAAAAAGGACTTTTCTTATCAAAGATCATATGGAAGTGGTCCTTTGCCTCTGCATGCAGGATGGTAAAGCCTTTTACCATACCACTGCCATTGCCGATCATATTCAGCGAGATATAGAGGGCAATAAAGCCACTCAACACCAGGAAAAATACCTGTATGGCCGAAGTATACCCGACTACCTTCATACCTCCCAGCGCAATGAATACCGAAAATATGGCCAGCAGGAAAACACAGAGGGTAAAATTCCAGCCTGTAATGCCGGCAATAGCTACTGCGCCCAGGTACAGTATGGATAAAAGGTTCACGACTATATATAACAGCAGCCAGAACACTGCCATGATAATGGCCACTTTGCCGTTATATCGCTGGTTCAGGTATTGCGGCATCGTAAAGATCTTGTTCTTCAGGTATACCGGCATAAAGAATACCGCCACGATGATGAGGGTTAACGCCGCCATCCATTCATAGGACGAAATGGCTAAGCCCAGTTGAAAGCCAGAACCACTCATGCCGGTCATCTGCTCGGCAGAGATATTGGAAGCGATGAGAGAAGCACCGATCGCCCACCAGGTCAATGAACCCTCCGCCAGGAAAAAGTCGGCAGAGCTGGCCTCCGCCTTTTTCTTGCGTTGATAAATCCAATAACCGTACAGCGATACCAGTATAAAGTACAGGAGCACTATAATCCAGTCAAATTGTAACATAGCTGTTTGATATTTAAATTTTCATTTGCCAGAATGGCAACGTCCGAAGATGGTTCAGAAAATTTAAATGGCGGCTGATTGTGGTCATGCTGTTTGGTAATTCTGGATTGGCTCAAACAAGATACAGGTAATAAACAGGTATTGATAAACCCCGTTAGGAGAAACCATGTTTGCACGCTGTTTTTACTCCTCCTCACTATTCTTCAACTTCGACAACAGGTCATAAGTCCCATTCAGCACAATCCGCCCATTCACATCTTTATTGGCTGGCAACTCTACCTGTACATACCCTGAATCTGCCTCACCTGTCGTCACCTCCTGCATCTCAAAATAATAGGTAGCACTGTCCGGCTGTTCAGTCATTATTTTCCCCTTATCTCCATTGTCCGCTCCCCCTGCCGCCACAAAAATGTACTTCTTTCCACTGTATTCCACCACCGCCTTTTCAGGCAGGGTCAAGGCCTGCTTCTGCCCGATTTCAATCTGTGCTGTCAGGTAAGTCCCCGGTACAAATGCATTGCTGCCAGCTGTTGCAATAGCATGCACCGTAATGGTTTTATCCGGCTTGATCTCACGACCTATCAGCTGAATCACCGCTTTCCTTTCCGTATTATCGCCTGACAGTGTGAACCTTACCTGCTGCCCCGCTTTCAGCAGGGCGGCATCTTTCTCAAATACATTCAGTTCCACATGCAGCTCCGCCCCGTTCACAATCTCGAACATCACATCATTCGGATTCACGAACTTGCCACTATTCACATTTACCTTCGTTACATAACCGCTGATAGGTGAATAGATATTTATCCTGCTCCGGATATTACCTGCCGTCAGCGAAGCTGCATTGATGTTGATCAGCTGCAGGCGCTGACGTAGGGCACTTTCCCTGGCCT
This sequence comes from Chitinophaga silvisoli, assembly GCF_003412465.1. Lineage (GTDB taxonomy): Bacteria > Bacteroidota > Bacteroidia > Chitinophagales > Chitinophagaceae > Chitinophaga > Chitinophaga silvisoli. Next base: position 123,915 of record NZ_QTJV01000009.1, on the reverse strand, counting down.
GTGCCACCTGGTATTGATTCTTTGCCTGCTGCAGCGTCTTGCGGGAATTCACCTGCTCACTGGCGAGCGTTTGCTGCCTTTCATATTCCGCTTCATTCAGTTCGAGCTGACTCCTGCTCTCCAGGTAATCCTGTTGCAACTGAACATAATCCTGGTTTTCCAGCGTAGCTATCACCTGACCTTTGGTGACACTGCTTCCCTGCAACAAGGGAGTAGATACAATGATACCGCCCATTTGCGTGGTGATGCTCTGCAGGTTCTGTGGAGGCACGTCTATATACCCTGTTACCTTTAGTAAGCCACTCACAGGCTTCATTTCAGCAGCACCCAGTTGAATACCGATTGCCTGGTATTGGGCCTGTGACACGGCTACTGTGTTCTCCATCTCCGGTTTTTGGGCTTCGCCGGTCTCCGCTGCTTTATCAGATTTATTTCCGCCACATGCACTCAACATGAGTATAGCAGCTATAATGAATGGATAGTTCTTCTTCATACTTTTTATATTGGTTAGATACCCGCCAGGTATTTGATTCGGTAAACGGATTGATTATATTGGTTAATTGCCTGCAGATAACCCAAACGGATGTCCGAAGATGTTTTAAGACTTTGCATGAGCTCTATATAGCCAATTTCACCATTCTGAAATGCCAGCTGTGATTGTTTTAAAATCAGCATCGCATTGGGGATGGCACTTTTTTCATAATAATCAATACTCCGGGCATTCTTCAACAGCTCCTGGTATGACTGGCTAAGCGCGCCTTTCAGGTTCGCCTTGTACAGGCCCAACTGGCTTTCCGCTACTTGTTTTTCAATCCTGGCCGCTTTTATTTTTGCTGCATAAGGCTTATAAAATATAGGAATTGCAATGCCTGCCTGTACCCCCTGGAAACGCTTGCCCCCACCAAAATATACATCCTGTCCGTTGATAGTCTGGCTACCAATGATCGACTGGTTAAAATAACCAATGGAAAAATCAGGGGCTGAAAGTGAACGCTCCAGCCGGATTGTTTTGTCTGCTATTTCCACCTGCTGTTGCTGCTGTGCAATCAATGGATTGGCCAGTGATAAGCTGTCTGTAAGCTCCAGGTGATCCTGCCTGAAATCCTGTTTTGACAGTGTAATGGAATCGTCTGTATTCAACAGCCGTTTTAATTCCGCCGTATAAGCGCGGATATCGGCCTGGTTCTTTTCCATTTGGTTACGTACTTCGTTATATTGGGTCTGTGCAGTGGTAGATTCCAGTAGTGTGGTTTCCCCGGTCTGATAACGAAGTGCACTTGCTTTTTGAAATCTGCCGAAAATGGAATCCTGTTGTTCATATAATTCCTGTAGTGCATAATAGTAGGAGAGTTGGGTATAGGCACTCCTCACTGCGTAGGTCAGCTCATTCTTACTTACAGCAACTCCCCGTTTAGCTCCCTCAATCCTGGCTTCGGCTAAGAGGCTCCTGTTTTTAAATACACCCGGGTAAGGAATGCCCTGGGAGATAGTAATACTATTATCCCGGCTGTTGCTGTTAAATTGCCCGTATTGAAAGTCAGCATTCGTCTTACCTAAATCAATAGCAGTGCCTTTCAGTGCCTGTTGCCTGTCTACCTCCAATGATGATGACCTGATGCCCTGGTTATTCCGGAGCGCCAGTTCCACAGCATCCTCCATACGAAGCGGTTTTGAATCCTGGCTCATAGCAGGAAGGGACAAAAGTAAAACCAATACAAGCGGTAAGGTCATCACTTTTTTCTTTTTCCAGCTTTCAAAAATGATATACAAGACAGGCAGTACAATCAAAGTCAGGATGGTGGAGGTGACTAATCCTCCTATCACTACGGTCGCCAGTGGCTTCTGCACTTCAGCACCTGCTGCCGTGGAAATAGCCATCGGCAGGAAACCCAGGGAAGCCACTGTAGCTGTCATCAATACCGGCCTTAGGCGGATAGCGGTCCCCTTCAGCACTACTTCGCTGAGCGAATATTTATTCTCCATCTTCAAGCGGTTAAATTCAGTGATCAATACAATCCCATTCAGCACGGCCACTCCAAAGAGTGCAATAAACCCAACACCTGCTGAAATACTAAATGGCATGCCACGTAGTACCAATGCGAAGATGCCCCCTATTGCCGCCATAGGAATAGCGCTAAAAATGAGCAGAGATTGCCTGACAGATCCAAATGTGAAATACAATAAAAGCAGGATCAGTGCCAGTGCAACCGGCACCGCTACCGAAAGACGTGAACTGGCCTCCCGGAGATTTTCAAACTGTCCGCCATAAGTAATATAATATCCCGTAGGCAGTTTTATCTGCTGGTCGATCCTGGTTTGTATTTCATTGACCACACCCTGGATATCCCTTCCCCTCACATTCAGGCCCACAATGATCCTGCGCTTGGTGTCCTCCCGCTGGATCTGGTTTGGCCCGGGTTCGAAGGTGATCTCTGCCAGCTGATCCAGCGGCAACTGGATACCCGAAGGTGCTGTTACATAAATGTTCTTTACATCCGTTATACTCTGGCGGTTTTGCTGGTTATACCTTACCACCATATCATACCGCTGTTCCCCTTCATACACGAGACCAGCAGATTGCCCGGCGAAAGCTGCGGTCACCGCCTGGTTTACACGCTCTATATTCAGTCCATACTGCGCAATTCTGTCCCTGTTGATCTTAACGATAATCTGTGGCAGGCCTTCCACCTGTTCCAGGTACAGGTCTTTTGCACCACTCACGCCGGCAGCAATCTTTCCGATCTTTTTCGATAATTCCGTCAGCACATCAAGGTCATCGCCAAAGATCTTAATCCCCACATCCTGTCTTACACCTGAGATCAGTTCGTTGGAGCGCAACTGGATAGGTTGGGAAAACCCAAAACTTACACCGGGTACAAGTTTTAGTGCCTCGCTCATTTTCTCCGCCAGCTCTTCGCGACTCTTTGCAGATACCCATTGATCCTTATCCTTCAGGACAATGGTGAGGTCACAGGATTCCATGGGCATAGGATCGGTAGGGATTTCCGCAGCCCCGATTTTGCCTACCACTTCTTTCACTTCCGGGAATTGTTTTACCAGGATAGCAGATGCCTGGTTGACCTTGTCAATGGTCTGAGACAGGGAACTCCCCGTCAATAAGCGCGTCTCTACTGCAAAATCCCCTTCCTCCAGGGAGGGAATGAACTCCGCGCCCATGCGGGTGAAAACGAAGATGCTGACAGCCAGCATGCCAATGGCAATACAAACCACCCCTGTTTTTTTCTTAATTGCAGCCTTTATAACCGGATCATATGCCTTATGAATAGCCAACATCATCCTGTCGGAGAAAGTAGTTTTAAGGGCAGTATTTTTGCTTAACAGCAATGCCGACACCATGGGCACATAGGTGAGGGAAAGAATAAACGCGCCCAGGATCGCAAAGGAAACTGTTTCCGCCATGGGCCGGAACATTTTACCTTCTATGCCAACCAGCGCCAGCACCGGCAGGTAAACAATCAGGATGATGATTTCCCCAAATGCGGCTGCAGAACGAATCTTAACAGCGGATGCATATACTTCTGTATCCATCTCCTGCTGGCTGAGCCGCCCGGCATTCCGCATCCCCAAATGATGCATGGTTGCCTCTACGATAATCACGGCCCCATCCACAATGAGTCCGAAATCAATTGCTCCAAGACTCATCAGGTTGCCCGATACGCCGAATACATTCATCATGGCTATCGCAAATAACATAGCCAGCGGAATCACGGAGGCAACGACCAGTCCCGCCCGTAGGTTGCCTAAAAAAAGTACCAGCACAAAGATCACTATCAGCGCACCCTCCACCAGGTTTTTAGCAACCGTTCCAATGGCCCTGTCCACAAGTGCGCTCCGATCCAGGAAGGGTTCAATGATCACTCCATCCGGCAGCGTTTTCGAGATTCTTGCGATCCTGGCTTTTACTTCTTTAACCACCTGGTTCGCATTGGCACCTTTCAGCATCATGACGATACCACCTACTGCCTCTCCGTTCATATCAGCCGTTGCTCTTGTCAATGCACCATAGCGGATGGAGTTCCCTATCTGCACAGTCGCCACATCCCGCACCAAAACCGGTAAACCGGCAGCTGTGTTTGTAATTACAATCTTATTGATATCGTCTATACTGCCTACCAGTCCTTCCGTCCGTATAAAGTAAGCATTGGGCTTTTTATCAATGTAAGCACCTCCTGCATTCCTGTTGTTCATCTCCAGTGCATTGAATACATCAGTAATGCTCAGGTTATAGCTTCTCAGTTTGTCGGGATCCAACCCTATTTCATATTGCCTGAGCAAACCGCCGAAACTGTTCACCTCAGCAATACCGGGTGTGCCCAGGAGCTGCCGTCGTACAATCCAGTCCTGGAAACTGCGCAATTCCCTCGCACCATATTTCTTTTCATAACCGGGTTTAGCAGAGATCACATATTGGTAAATCTCTCCAAGACCAGTGGAAATAGGTGAGATCTCAGGATTGCCCAGGTTCCCGGGAATGTTGTTCTTCGCCTCCGCCAGTTTTTCATTGACCTGCTGGCGTGCCCAGTAAATATCCACGTCGTCATGAAACACAATCGTCACTACCGACAAGCCAAACCTTGAAATAGAACGTACCTCATCCAGCTCCGGAATAGTAGACATCACCTGCTCAACAGGAAATGTAATGAGTCGCTCTACTTCCTGGGCAGCAAGAGAAGGAGAGGAGGTGATCACCTGCACCTGGTTATTGGTAATATCAGGTACAGCATCAATCGGCAGTTTTTTCAGGGAGTAAATTCCCCATATAATTAATCCAAGCATAAAGAGTCCGATGATCAGTTTATGATCGATCGAAAACCTGATAATTTTATTTAGCATATTGCTTTAATAGAAATGTAAAATGCATGCAGGCAGAGATGTGCATACACCCATCCGGCCTGTATGGCAGCAGGGATAGGTATATAGCAACACAAGTATTGACCTTCCGGTCAAAGCCATTGCATCAAAAAAAAAGGAAAAATGCCCGGCATGGGCCTGTAGTAATTATGCATTCAATCGGGGAGGTTGCCATATGCTCATTGCAACTCCACTAAATTCAGCGGGGGTATATTCGCTATAAAGGGGAGATAAAATTTGCAGCCTGATTGCAATATTAGCTGCCAGTTGAACAATGGATGGGGTGGCACAACAGCTGCAGGTACAAAGCGGTCCACATAGATCAGAACCGGCTTCTTTTTTACTTTCCCTTTGCGCCTGTTGCGCATGAATGTGTGTTTCGGGCAACAAGGTATCTGAACATGGCCAGAAGGCCTGCGTCAGGATAATGAAACAAAATATGAAAGATGCCCATTTCATCCGGCAAATATAAACATATCTGTTTGTAAATTTCGAATTTAATCAAGTCATGATATTAACAAATTCTTAGTATAGACTTTTTTACATTCGCAGCATGCCACACCATATAAAAATCCTCAAAACAGAAGTACTCTCTGATAATTGGTACACCTTAAGAAAAGTGACTTACGAATACCTCAAAAATAATGGCCAATGGGAAACACAATCCCGGGAAGCCTACGACCGGGGTAATGGTGCCACCATATTATTATACAACAAAGAACAGGGAACTGTCATCCTCACCAAACAGTTCAGACTTCCTTCTTACCTGAATGGCAATGAAAGCGGGATGCTGATCGAAACCTGTGCAGGCCTGCTGGATAAAGATAACCCGGAAGACTGCATCAGGAGAGAAACGGAGGAAGAAACGGGGTATAAGATCACCGCTGTTCGTAAGATCTTTGAGGCATACATGTCTCCGGGATCTGTGACTGAAATCCTGTATTTCTTTGTGGCGGAATATACGAAAGAGATGAAAGTAACTGAAGGGGGAGGGATTGCTCATGAACAGGAGGACATCGAGGTACTGGAGATCACATTGGATAAGGCAATGCAGATGATCAGTGAGGGGGAGATCAGGGATGGTAAAACTATTATGCTCCTGCAATATGCGAAGCTGAATGCATTGATATAATAAAAAAGAGCTTGTATCAAAAGTAAAATTTCCGGGTTTAATTGGAGTAGCAGATAGTGAGAATTTCTTTTATGTAATGCTCAATATATGCAGATTACTTTTGATACAGGCTCTTTTATTTTATCTTTATTTGAACTTCAGGTTTAAAGAAATACTGTTCGCCTGCAAGCCATTACTCTGATTATAATGTCCATATCTTAGTTCCAGCATATTAAAATGCTGCATACCGAATACTCCATGTGGCGGGATAATGCGGATACCTGCGCCAAAGAAGTGACTATCAAAAGTAGATAAGTCATAGTTGCTGGTATAATATTCATCGGCACTGCTATGCGCCTGGTATGCGGCAAAGTATTTGGTACCCTGCTGGTGATTATACCGGTAAAAGGGAGTGAGTGAATAGAAAGGAGAGAGCTTCACGGATGTTTCCAGGCTCACCGTATGCGCGTTTATCTGCCAGTTATCATGGTAATAGCGGTAGTATCCTCTCAGCACTATCTTGTCTCCCAGGAAATAATTTGCCCTGATCCCCAGGGGAATTTTCAGCCTGCTATCCGGTAGTTTCTCCACATGCACGCTGTTGTCATTGAAATAAACCCTGTGAAAGGGTAAACCCAGGTAACCAGACTGGTAGATCACGTCCATTAACAGCATCAGCTGGAACCGGCTATTGACGATCTGGGACCACGAGACAGTGCCGCTATATGTTTTCCTGCCTGCCGTAGCATAGTCTTCTCCTTCACCGGATCCGCCATTGCTGTTGGTTCTTAATTCAATCGGATAAACCAGTTTCAGGTTATCCTGGTAGGTTTGTAATTTCAGCGAGAATTCCCCCATTTTATTACGCGTCTTTTGTGCGAATAACAGGTTCGCACCGACGGACTGGTAGTCAAATTCATGAGAGAATGATACGCCTGCTCCCAGGGTTCTTCCATTTTTATTTTCCATTTCCCAGGATACGGAAGGGTAGAAGCGGGTATCAGCGGAGGATGCAGAAGAGATCGTTTTAGGATCGATATTGTCAGAAGAAGCAGACGTGTAATGATCAATGCCCAATTCGAGGTTCCAGGTATGCTTCCTGTCATGTACATCATATTTGGAGAGTGTTACCTGGATGGAGTTGGACAGGTCAGTGAGCCGCTGGGAGCCAATGCCACCGGTGACTGCAGCATGATCACCATCCTGGTGGTAGTAGCTGGAGACAATATTCACTTCTTCCAATTGTAATTTCCGGTTTTTATAAGTACCGGTATCGGCAGGTGCCTGTGCATTCGCATACAGGATGCCTGCGAACATTGCCAGGATAGCCAGGTTTATTTTTTTCATAGTGCCAGTCGCTTGTTTTTAGTTACAACCACATCCTCCGCCACTTTTAGCGCCATTAGCGCCGGAAGCACCTTCCCGGTAGGATTCGAAACTCAGTTCAGTCTTTTCAACTTTTCGGTTACCCAGCGTCATTTCTCCATCATTCAGGCGATTCTTCTGGTATTCTTTTACGACGGTACAGGATGCCAGCAGGGTGAGGGTAATGCCGCCCAGCAGTAGCATTTTACGGGTGTGTTTAGTCATTGTAATTGGATATTATCGGAAGTAAATAATCTGTTTTGATCGTCGATAATAATGCAGGCGATCTGCCTGATCTGGTTGATCATATTCAGGCCGGCTTTGATACCCATGATCATGACAGGAGTCGCCATTGCATCTGCCAGTTCAGCGTTGGTGCTGATAATGGAAACACTTTTGATCCCTGTTACAGGCAGACCTGTTTTAGGATCAATTGTATGTGAGTATTTTTTCCCATCGATGATTACATACTTTTCATAATTCCCCGAGGTGGCAATGGCCTGGTTGGAGATATTGAGGTAGGAGAAGGGATGGTGTTTACTATCCGGATCTGCAATGCCTACGGTCCATGGTTTGCCATCGGCCTGCATGCCCCAGGCAGTAAGGTCCCCGGCTGCATTTACAATGCCGCTGCTGACACCTCTTTTTTGCAGGAGCAGTTTCGCCTGTTCAGCAGCATATCCCTTGCCTATACCGCCGAAGCCTATACGCATTCCCTTTTCAAGCAACATAACCTGGTGGGAAGTAATGTCTACCCGTATATTCCGGTAGTTGATCAGGCGTACCATTTGCTTTGCAGTAGCGGGATCGGGCAAACTGGTCATTTGTTTGTCGAAATTCCAGAGACTTTTATCGACCGATCCGTAACTGAGGTCAAAAGCACCCTGTGTGATACGGGAAATTTTTTCGGCCCGTAAGATCAGGTCACAGACTTCTTTATCTACTGTTACAGGGCGAATACCGGCGTAGTGGTTGATTAAACTGGTCTGACTGTCATCACTGAAGGTGGTCAGTAATTGTTCAATACGACGAATTTCTGCTACTGCTGCATTGATATGTGCTGTTGCTTTTGTTTCGTTTTCGCAGACTACTGTCAGCTCAAAACGATTGCCCATCAGCTTCAGTACTCTCCGGTATACCTGTTCGGATAAGCATACAAGATCATTTTCGTGCTCCATTACAGCTGGTTTTAAGCTGGTCTACAAAACCAGCAGGACTTGTATTGGGAAAACCTTCCCAGGTCTTAATAACCTTCCCGTTTTCATCCAGCAACAGTGTATATGGAAAATGTCCTTCCGGGTTGTATTTATCGGCGAGGGCATCGTTCATTTTTTGCTGTTCCTTGCTCAACTGATTTTTCCTGGACCGGGGGAAGTCTGCATTTAGTAATACTAATTGTTGATCGGCAAATGTTAGAAAGGCATCATTTTCAAAAATTTCATTTTTGAGCCGTATGCATGGCCCGCACCAGTCGGAACCGGAAAAGTTCAGTAAAATCATATGGTGCTTTTCTACAGCTTCCTTCCTGGCTTTTTCATAATCTGTTTCCCAGATTGGTGAGGCAAATGTCCATAGGCATGACAATGCAAGTAACAGTACTTTCATAAAATTGGTGCCATTGTGCTTCCTTATCAAATGACAATACGAAGTAAAAATATTAGTCGTGAAAAGCTTGTTAAAGGATTGATTTTAAGGTTATTTTAAGGTTTTTTTTGTTATGCAAAAACAACCCCGTTTGTGAGCATGTAATAGCTGACAATCAGGATTGTTGCAGGTAGTTATTTGTAAATTTCTGATTAAATTCTGGAGGAATTCTGAAGCTGATGTGCCAGGTAAAAAGTATATAAAACCTCCGTTGCAATTTCCCTGCATCTTTCCCGGTATACCTGGTCTTGCTCCGGCTTGCCATCACCTTCTTTGGGATCTTCATAGGGCGTTGCTACTTTCAGGTAGGCACCAGGTACAAAGGGACAGTTGTCATCTGCATGAGAACAGGTCATTACAGCAATGAAATCAGTGCCGGGATTTGGCGGGTCCATATACTTTTTAGAAAAAGCTATCAGCGCCGGTGCATGTGTTGCATAAGTAATATTGTAATGAGGGTTTGTAGAAGCAGCTGATGTGCTGATTTGAAATCCGGCTTCCTGCAATGCTTTAATTGCATTGGGATTAAAGGCAGTGATTTCAGTACCTCCGGAATAACTGCTTATACCATTGATGTTGTAGTAAGCAGCTGCCGCCATTGCCCAGACTTGTCCCAGATGGCTTCTGCGTGAGTTGTGTGTGCATACATAGATAAGAGCAGCGTGTTCTTTGCTGTGCAATAGGCTGATGATGCCATCGGCAATTTTTTGCAGTGCGGCTTTGCGAACAGGGGGAATAGTATCAAAATCTTTTTCTACCTGATCAAGGTACTGCCTGATAGCGGGTAAAATTTGTGTGGTCATAGTCTTTGCCTTCCTGAAAAAAGAGGTATTTATTAGTTTTAACTATCAATACCTCTTTTTTTCATAATTAATAATATTTTTTCTTTAGCCAGAATGCAACTTTCACCAGGGCAATCAGTGCAGGTACTTCCACCAGCGGACCGATTACACCTACAAAAGCCTGCCCGGAATTAATGCCGAATACGCCAATGGCTACTGCAATAGCCAGTTCAAAATTATTACCAGCTGCAGTAAATGCAATAGATGCGTTTTTGCTATAATCAGCTCCCATTGAACGCCCCAGGGCAAAACTCACCATGAACATTACCAGGAAGTAAACTGCCAGTGGTATGGCAATCCTCACTACATCCAGGGGAATTTTTACAATCATCTGTCCTTTCAGGCTAAACATCAATACGATGGTAAAGAGCAAGGAGATGAGGGTAAGAGGGGAGATGACGGGAACGTATTGGTCCTTATACCATTGTTCGCCCTTCCATCGTATCAAACCATACCTGCTTATTATGCCTGCGGCAAATGGTATTCCCAGGTAGATGCCTACGCTGCGTGCGATTTCACTGATAGTAACAGCTACGGTGGTTCCTTTCATACCTAATAATCCCGGCAACCATGTCAGGAAAATATAGGCGTACACGCTATACAGCAGGATCTGGAAGATGCTGTTAAGCGCTACGAGGCCTGCAGCATATTCCCTGTTACCAGCAGCCAGTTCATTCCATACAATCACCATGGCAATGCACCTTGCCAGGCCGATCAGGATGAGGCCTGTCATATATGCCGGCTGATCAGCCAGAAAAAGCACTGCCAATCCAAACATCAGTAATGGACCGATCACCCAGTTAAGTAATAAAGAAACTCCCAGGATCCTGGTATTGCGAAATACCTGGCCCATTTCTTCATAGCGTACTTTTGCCAGTGGGGGGTACATCATCAAAATCAGTCCGATGGCCAGCGGTATATTTGTAGTACCATTAGAATAAGAATTAATAAAGTCTGCGCTGGAAGGAATAAAATAACCGATACCCAGGCCGGTTGCCATTGCCAGGAAGATCCACAGTGTCAGGTATCGGTCCAGGAAACCCAGTTTTTTTCGTTGGGCAGGAATACAATTTTGCATCTACAATTAAATTTATGAACAACAGCCCGGTGCACAACATGGTTTCCTGGCAAATACCGTAATACTGTAAATACCACTCTTACCGGCGCGGAAAGCCGCTATTTCATCAGCAGATAAATAAGTCGCCAGAATATCATCCGGAATATGGATCGCCTTTTCCTTCTGCACACTCATATCCTCAAATCCGTTGTCAGTAATCAGCTGCAGGTACTGTTGTTTCTGAATTGCACCAGACACACATCCTGCGTACATTTCAGCTGCTTCCCGCAGTTTATCAGGCAGCTGTCCTTCCAGTACAATATCAGAAATGCTAAAGTGCCCGCCTGGTTTCAGCACCCGGAAGATTTCCCTGATCACCCCATCTTTATTGGGCACCAGGTTTAATACACAATTGCTCACTACTACATCTGCCACAGCACCGCCTACCGGCATGTGCTCGATATCTCCCTGGCGGAACTCCACATTATTGAATCCCAGTTTATCAGCATTCTCCCTGGCGCGTTCTATCATGGCCGGCGTGAAGTCGATACCGATTACTTTTCCTGTTTCTCCTACTTCTTTACGTGCAATAAAACAGTCGTTTCCTGCACCGGAACCAAGATCAATCACTGTATTTCCCGGCTGGATCTTTGCAAACTGTGTGGGCAGTCCGCATCCTAATCCAAGGTCGGCATCCGGGTTATAGCCTTCGAGTGTGCTATAGTCGTCACTCATGATATTGTATACTTCTGTGGAGCAGGTACCGGAGCCACAACAGGAGGCCTGGTTGAGCGCCTTATCCTGGATGGCGATGTCGCTGTACTTCTGCTTTACTAATTCTTTGAGTTGTTCATCAGTTTGCATATTAGTTTTTAATTATCGTATAATTGCAATATTGCGATAAATGAGGGCAAAAAAATCAGCAGCAGGAGCTGTCTTCAATTTTCACCTCACCGAAGAAAGTATGAAATACGTTTTTATATTGTTTCCAGACCTTAGGATCGATGCAATAGCATACGCTGGCACCTTCTACCGTACCCTGGATAATCCCTGCGTTTTTAAGCTCTTTCAGGTGCTGGGAGGTTGTTGCCTGGGCAAGGCCGAGTTCTTCCACCAGGTCGCCGGTGACGCAGGCGTTTTTCTTTACCAGGTACTGGAGGATGGCAATTCTGGCGGGATGCGCGATGGCTTTGGCCATATTTGCTAAATCATTCTGCTCTTTGGTAAATAAGTCTGACTTCGTTAAACCCATATCGCAATATTACGATGGGTTTTTGGATATTCCCAATTTTTTTTCAGTCTTGCCCTAATCTTTTTCTATTCTTTTTCCGATCTGGTAATAAGGCTAAGCTGTCTCTATAAGCACTCCATAAGGTCACTATAAGGTCACCTCAATATCGAATCGATATACAAGTGACCTTTTGGTGCCCTTTTGGTATCGAATTAGCACACTTATAGTATAGAGGCTACACTATAGCTTCAAACTAAGTATATTGAATTTTTCAGTGAAAAGACTCCCTGAAAGCCAGGGGGGACATGCCGGTTTTGGCCTTAAAGATCCGGCTAAAGGACTGCGGGTGTTCAAAACCCAACTCATAAGCGATCTCACTCACAGAAAGGGTAGTGGTGGAGATTCGTTCCTTGGCCACTGCAATTAGTTTATCCTGGATATGCTGTTGGGTATTCCGTCCGGTTGCTATCATGAGCAGCGAACTGAGGTAATTCCTGGAGAGGTGTAGTTTATCGGCAATCTGCTGCACGGTAGGGATACCGGTGCTCATTAAATCAGTATTTGAAAAGGCTTCATTCAGCAGTTCATCCAGGCGTGCTGCTACCTGGTGGTTGGCAATTTTACGTGTCAGGAACTGCCTGTTATAAAAGCGGTCAGCATAGTTCAGCAACGCCTCCAGGTGGTTGATAATGATCTGCTGGCTAAACTTATCCATATTGCCCTGGTACTCCTGCTGAATATTTTGCAGGATGCCCACTATAATCGCTTCTTCTTTGTCTGATAAAAACAATGCTTCATTGACTGAATAGCCGAAGTATTCATATTTCTTAATTCCTTTTGCCAGTGAGGTATTCCAGAGAAAGTCGGGGTGGACCAGCAGCATCCAGCCCCTTACTTCATTACCATCACCAGCCGCATCCTCACCCATACCGAACACTTGTCCGGGGGACATAAAATAGAGTACCCCCTCATCGAAATCATAGCGGTGTTGCCCATATTTGAGATTCAGGTTGAAATTTCGCTTGAGCGCAATCACATAGAAATCAAATACCATCGATTTGGATACTTCCAGGAATTCCTCATTGACTGCTGTCAATTCCAGTACACTGATCGAGGGATGCATAGGCGGAGGAAACTTTCTGAGCCGATGCAGTTCACTAATGGATTGTACGCGGAAGGGGGATGCGTTTTTCATATGTTAAAGTTACAGATTTTAATGTCCCTGCATGGCAACCAAAGCCGTTGCCATCTTGCTCTGTATTAAGCGTGCCGCATATTAATGTCCCTGCATTGCCCCTAAAGCAGCAGCCATATTACTCTGTACCCAGTGTTCCGCATATTTACCATCTTCCAGCCGGATGATCTCGATTGCCTCAAAACTCAGCTCCTTGCCTGTTGGGGGAGCACCAAACAGGGTACCACTATGTGTACCGCTGATGGATTTATGGGTTACTACCAGGTCATTTTCTGCCACCTGGCGTAATATGCTCACCCTGATATCTGATAACCCTGCATGGAGGGCATCCAGGAAGTGGTGAAAGCTCTCTTTTCCATTAGGTCTGCCTGCCGGCGTGGCATGGTTAATCACCTTGTCAGATACCATTTCATCCAGGACTGCTTTGTTATTTTGTTCTATACAGGCAGTGTCAAATTGTGCAATGATGGCTTTGTTCTTTTCTATACTCATGATGTACGTTTTTGTGCTACAAAGGTCGGGCAGGAAGCAGCGTGGCGACTAACCGGATGTAAGGAGTTTGTAACCACATGTACGATAGTATTGAATCTTTTTTATATATTGAACCAGGGTACAATCATCTAATATTATTAAAGCCCCTACAAATTAAAGTCTTATGTCAGAACTCAGGTCTTTATTCGTAAAACTTAAAATTAAAAAAGAGAATCTCGATCGTTTTTTAACCGCAGCCCTTACACCTCCTGTTCCGGATGAAGACTGGACATCGTGGTGGGATAGCCGGGATATGTACTCGAAATCTCCGCTGAAAGAAATTCCTATGGCATTTCAAAAAACGAATGGTGCAGTCATTGAATCCTGTGTGAACACCAAAGAAACCATCAGCCAGGAGAAGTGGGAAGAAGGTGTGTATTACTTTGTGAGTGGATTCTTTAGTGAGAACTTTTATGAGATCCTGCCCATGCTGGCAGTCCTGAAGAGTGCCGCGCTGTATATGGAACCCGGTGATGAAGGAGTGGCTATCATCTACGATTATTTCTGGGGTGGCCAGGATGTGCTGGCACACCTGGAACTCAAGGCCGGACAAGCTACATTGAAGCATACAAACCTGACATCGCAGATTGATAAGAAGGTTTTAACTGAGTCCAATAAAATGATTCAGGATGTGATTGACGCAATATCTTCAGATGATGATGATTAATAAACTCATCCTTAGCTTAGTGCTGTCATTTACGGATTTTACTGCTGCGATTAAGGATTATGACTTAACGCCATTATGGCGTGCAGATAAGATCCAGGAAGAGGGGAATGGAGATATCCTCCCTTTTCCCGAACCGATTGGGTATATAGGAGACAATTACCAGCGGTTTTTTATTCATTATATCACGGTGACAAAGAGTAAGGAGGATCCTTACCGGTATATCGTTTACGGTAAAACGAAGGTGAAGAACAATATCTGTAATTTTACAGGTACCATTACTGTCAGGAAAGCAAGTATTCAGCGTTCAAAGGATTTTCCGGGTTACAGGGAGGGCTTGCTTACCTGCGATGTATTGTTTTATGAAGATAGTACACAGGCTGGGAGTGGGGTGATAAAAGGGCAGTTGCTCAGCGGCTTTACCCTGGATCAGAAAGGGAAGTTTCAATATGATGCATTGTGGGCAATCGCCGATCATTTTGATAACAACCAGTGCAGGGCCACCTGGACGAGTTACAGGACCGGTAAAAGTAAAAAGTGTAATTGGGGGGATTATAGAATGCCGGATAGCGAAGAACTGGATAGCGGGGTAGGAGATGTGGTTATCAATGAGAAGTATAAAAAGAATGGCTGGGAAGATTTTATGGATATGACAGGGGGAGATAAGGAGACTGATTGGTGGAAGTAAGCATCCTCATGGTTAGTTTTGTCACCCGCTGTACCTATTTCATCACATTTATAAATTTCAGGAACTGGTATGCCCTACATTTAATCCATGAAAATGTTCCTGCTACTCATCGCCCTGCTGGGCTGGTCGCCAATCACCACGCATGAATTAATCAGCTTGCAAACTGATAGTATTTATGATAAACTGGTTAAAATAAGACGCGACCTCCACGCAAACCCTGAACTGGCTGGCAATGAAATCCATACCGCTGCTTATATAAAACAACACCTGCTACACCTGGGTCTTGAAGTAGTGAGCGACACCTATGGCTACAGCGTAATAGGTATCTTAACAGGAAACAAACCCGGCAAAAAGATCGCCTGGCGGGCAGAAATGGATGCCCTGCCGAATGATTTCCCGGACGACTTAGCATCTTCAGTGAAAGGGATACAGCATGGCTGTGGGCATGACGTTCATATGGCTATTGCATTAGGCATTGCAGAAGTCCTGGCTAAACATAAAGCTACATTAGCAGGTACTGTCTATTTTATTTTCCAGCCGGAAGAGGAAACCTTCAAAGGCGCAAAAGGCATGGTTGATCAGGGTGTATTCACCAAAATAAAACCTGATGAAATCTATGCCCTGCACGTCACCGCCTTACCGGTAGGGGAGATCCTGGTAAAGCCTGATGAGATGTTTGCATATCAAAAAAGGGTGAGAATAAAATTGAAAGGAGTGCTTTCAAAAGAGCTGACTACATCGCTCTACCAGTCATTGTCACGGGCACAGCCGGGTAGCAAACCCTGGGAAATTCAGCTGGTCAGTGATCCTGCTATCGGTCTGATGAACCCTCATTCTATTTTTAAGGACTATGGGATCGTTGACAGGAATTTCCATACTTACACAGAGAAGGATACCCTGTTTATGGAAACGTATTTATATGAAACAGATAAAACCAATCTGCAAAAAATCATTCCCCGGATTAAGAGCATCGTGGGAGACCAGCTGCTTTCCATGTCATTCATACAGGAAAACCCTACTGTAGTAAATGATGCCAGATTGACGAATTATGCACTCAGTACCATGGAAGGGATCCATACTGATTATGGGCAGGTGCCTTATTTTAATGATGATTTCGCTTATTTCCAGCAAAAGGTACAAGGTGTTTATTTCTTCCTGGGCGGATCAACAGCTGCCTTGAATCATGCGCCTGGATTTAAAGTAGACGAGGAATGTATGAGGGCAGGGGTAAAAAGCTTTTCATTGTTAATTATGGACAGGTTAAAGAGTGGGCACCAAAAGTAATTGCTTTTTAATTCCTGCTTGGAGTAGCAGCGCAACTCCTGTGAAAAACTCTTCTGGCAAACAAGTTATGAGGGTAAAGAACAAAAAGAATTAATAACCTCACCAATGCCGGCAATGTACAGGAAGTACCGATTAAGATTTTTTTCATGGTAATGAATGCAAGAATGATTGAATGATAGCTGCAAAACGTTCCGGTTGATCCATATGAAGGCTATGCCCTGCATGTGCGATCTGTTCAGTTTTAGCCCGGGGTGAAGGCCCTGCAGCTCTGCTGCCATCGCAGCTGACACTACACCTTTATCCCCGAATACAAGTAGCGCCGGTATCTTTATCTTTAGTTGTTTATAATCCGGATACGGTGGTGTGAGCACATCAAAGGCGGCCATACTGGTCTGCAACCTGGCCCTGGCAAAGCGCTCAATAGATGCCGCTGAGCGATGAGGATGCCTTGCCTTGCCTTCAGCTATAATTTCTTCGAGTGATAATTGCAGTACTCTTCTATGTTGATCAGCCACCTCACTATCTCTTACTTCCCGTTGCATTTTTACAGAGATGAAGGGGGGATCTGCTAGCACCATGCCTCTGAACAATTCAGGGGAACGGTCTGCTAAAACAGCGCTGGTCATTCCTCCCATAGAATGACCAATCAGCACTGGCTTATTCAGTTGTAATGCCTGTATTAAACCGATGACATCACTGGCGTGATCGTAATAGCTATATCCTGCATCAGGTACATCGGAAAGGCCATGTCCTCTTGCATCAGGCATAATTACATCGTAGTCTTTTTCAAGTGCATAGGCGAGGTTTGTCCAGCATAGACCATTGGTCATTAGTCCATGAAGGAGGATGACAGGTGCTTTGTTACCACCGGTTCTGGTATAGTGTATGGAGATGTTATTAGCTTTGCAGGTGTCGGTATTCCAGTTATTCATTTATCAATGGATTGAGTAGTGGTAATGAGGATGGCTAACATAAAAAAGAGTCGCGTAAAATCAAAAATAATAAAACTTATTTGGTGGAAATAAATATTTTCTTATCTTCGCGCTCCGTTTGAGAGAAAACGTGGTCAGATTCCGTAGCTCAGTTGGTAGAGCAATACACTTTTAATGTATGGGTCTTGGGTTCGAGTCCCAACGGGATCACAGGAAATTTTAAAAGCCGCTTTAATCGAAAGATTGAAGCGGCTTTTTTGTTGTTGGCGATATATTGGGCTTTCTATGTTAAACGGAAAGCGACTGGTAAACTATGGAATCTGCTTTTACATGCATCTATTCCTGGAAAGCGTTTCAATTAAAGTGAAAGAAATATGGAAGAGTGCGTGCTTATTCATTACTGGTTTCTTCATCTTATTAGTGATGGCATTATGGAATTTTAAGCAACAATTTCAACAAGACAATTCTTCCCCGAAAGATATATGAACCTGATTTAACCATATCAGTTGGCAATGAAACTGTATTGTGTGTTTTTATATCCGGATAGAGTAACTTTGCAAAAGTTAGACAAGCAGTTTTTTAAGCAGCATATAAGAACCTGGGAATTACAAAACCAGCTGATTATATCAATTTGGGCTTGTTGACATACGACGGCAGGAGCTTCCTGCTTAAGCAGAATTTTCTGTCAAAAAAGTTGGCGGTAAAAGTTTAGATGTTAACTTATAATAATTTCAAAGTTTACTAATCATGAAGATAAAAGAAATAAAACTCCTCACAAACAACCTCTCCCAGACCATTCTTTTTTACACCCAGACTCTCGGTTTCAAAACATCTCATCAAACAGCTACCAGCATCAGCCTGCATGCCGGCAGCAGCATCCTCACTTTTACAGCAAACAACATCATCCCTTCTCCCATCTACCATTTCGCCTTCAACATCCCGCAAAACCAGTTACCCGAAGCCATCAGCTGGCTCAGTGATAAAGCTCCTCTGCTGCCTGTAACCGACGAAAGTAATATTGCCGAATTTAAACTCTGGAATGCAAACGCTGTATACTTCACAGATAATAATGGCAACCTGTTGGAACTGATCGCCCGCCATGACTTACCCAATAGCAGTGATTCTCCTTTCACCATTGCCGCTATAGAATGCATCAGTGAGATAGGCATCGCTGTAGACAATGTTCCTGACTATACTTCAAAATTAGGATTGGAATATTTTGCCAAACAGCCCCCGATGGAGAAATTTGCAGCAATAGGAGATGACAATGGATTATTAATTTTTGCTGAGGTAAACAGGAACTGGTTCCCTACCAATATTCCCGCTGCTAAATTCCCATTGGAAGTGTTCTATGAAAATGGGCAACTGATTATCCCTGCTTAATAAAACGCATATCATCCCTGCTCAATAAAACGCATCGACTGCATAGCCGCCAGATCCCTGTATTTATGCCTGTCCTGAATGGTATATTGCTGCGGCTGACCCAGGTCCCGCAGCAAGCTTGCCTGTGCGGCCAGTTCATTCTGTACAATCGGCAATGACAAAAACTCATATTCCGGTCCATTAGAAGCCACAATCCCATGTATCACTTCTATCGGCAACTCTCCCGCGCGGGCACCATATCTCCTGCCCGACATCACCCCATCATAAATATTGCTAAACGCAATGACCAGCAGGGTAATGCAAAACTCACTTAATACATCCTCCCGCATATCATCATACGTCTCATGCAGTATATTCCTTGGGTTGATAAACTCTCCTTCATCATTAAATTCCGCCGGGTAAGTCCTGCCAAATACCTCATTAAACGCATCCTTGTCTACACGCCTCTCTGCTACTGCCGCCCAGCAGTACTCCCACATCTCCTGCAGCAGTTCAAAATGCGCTTCATAACCTTCGTGGTTTTTCTCCAGCAGGTCGTATGCATACGCTATATTCCACATGTTCCAGAATAGCAGGTTTTCCTGCAATACTCCCGAAAATCCAGTTTTCATTTTTCTTTAATAATTTGGGTAGTGTCCATTGCCTCGTCCGGCAGACTGACCTGGTACAATCTTCAAATTTACCTGCTTTGCCGCCAAACAAGGCAGGGGGCAAAATTACGGCAAAAGATCTATTCCAGCATAAATAGGCTCCCTGGTGGCCGGAATATCGTATTTTAGCCATTTTTTCGTGGAAATAGGTTTCGTTATCACTACTGACCTCGATTTAGACAAGGGCCTGCATGCAGGTGATTACGCATACTATTTTTCATAAGCCCGCAAATTCTGAAGATGATGTTGTACGGTCACTACCTGGATATAATTACACAGATTGAGCATGACCCGGATTGTATCGTGTCACGCCTGCAGCAGCCTATCAAACTGGACTTTCCATTACCAGATGATCTGAAGTATTACCTGGAACATTATAGTGCTATCCGGTTCTTCCCGGCTACTGACTATTCCATCCGCATAGTCGGGTTACCCGGCTTCCAGCGGGCCAACCCGGTAATAGTAGGAGAGGAAGCACCTGATGATGTCAGCCATTACTGGTATATCATTGCTGAGGATGGAAATACCCAGTATATCACGATCGACATTGGGGTAGACAGGCAGGGGCGTTGCTACGATAGTTTCTGGGACAGGCATGGATTGCCGGGAGAGCAGGTCGTGGTGGCTAAAAGTTTTACAGAGTTGTTAGAACGGCTATATGCCGCCAGAGGCGGTAGGTGGTTCTGGCTGGAAGATAGTTTTGAAAATTATGGAGATGCGTATGATCAGTGATCGGTGAATGGTCTTTAAATAAGCAATTATCTGGTTTTTCTTTTTTCAATCATCTCTATTGCCTTTTCCATCAACTCATCCCTCCCTTCACGTAAGCCTTTTATCGAGGGATATAAAGGATAATCTATGCATACTCCCACACGCTGTGTCGGTTTATTATCAGGATAAAATACCCCTAATCCGGTTATCAAAGTATGTATGCCTCCCGGCAGATCAATATAAGAAACATCACCATCTGCCCCGGCCGTAGTACTACCTAAGACCTTTACATTGGCTGAACTTTGGAATGCCATGGTGGTATACTCCGCCTGACTTTGTGTAGATGAGTTAACGATCACAACTACCGGCCCCTTAAACAGGCTATCCTTTAATCCGCCGTTTTCTTCATCATCCGGGAAATACCGGAAAGCCCCCGGATATTCTACTGTGCCCATTGAGAACTTTGCAAACGGGCTTTTCTCTTCCTTGATATAATTCCCAAATGTATAGGGCATGAAATCCGACGGATAGCAACGCATATCTATAATCATCCCTTTCACCCCCCAAAATGCCTTCCTGATGTCAGGCAGCATCTCATTGCTATATTTTCCCGGGTATACAAGTCCAATATTATTGTCGAGCACTGTATACGGCTTGTATTGCTCCTGTTTCGTATTCCTTCTGCCTTTATTGAGATCTACCATTGGAACAGCATAATCAAATCGCTGCCCATGCCTGTTTATGGTGAGCTTGATCCTGGTTTTGTTACTTCTTAAAAGGTGCATTCCGGGCAGGTTGCGCAGTACTACATCATAATTCGAAGCAGGAGAATAGGGCAGGTATTTTTTTATTAATGTATCCACTGGTACATCATCTATTTTCTCAATAATATCACCCAGGGCCAATTTTTCTTTTACATCCAGCGTATCCGTATGCAAATCAGTAATCAGCAGTTTGCCTTCTGCAAAAATGGCTTTAAATGGCGCTGCATACCTGCCCCTGAATGAATCAATGGCGCTATTGCCATCATAGATATTTGCGTGCGTATCGTGGATCCTACCTATTATTTTTAAAACTGCCAGGGAATATTCCATTTCATTTTTTGCATGTACAAAATCAGGCAATGAACTGCCCAGTACCAGTGTCCAGTCTTCCCCGATTATATCCCGGTAAGGATAGAAATAGTTGATAATGCCCCAATACCTGAATAAGGAAAGCAGCCTGTAGCCGGCATCCGGAAAAGGCATGTCCGCATACCCATTTTCATGGCTAAAATCGGGATTACTTTCCGGTCCTAGTGTGACATAATAATTCGGCTGTATGTTACGGTTGTCCCGGATGTATTCCAGTTTTTTTGTCAGGGTAGTACCTAAGACTTTCCCATTCAGCAGGGTCCCATAATCCGGGCGGTATAGATATTTTTTTGCCGCGATTGCTTTGCAGGTCTTACAGCTGTCAGGTGTCGGCAATTTATCGAGGAATGCCTCAAGCGAAGCACTGAGGGCTTTGTTATTTTTCGCTGCTAATACACCCGGCAATAAGCGGAATAATTCAGCATCCCAGTTAAAGTCGCCCCTTGCAATAGCAGGATGGTGGTATTTCAAAAAGGCCCAGAACTGCCCGGCATAGGATAAATTGGTCAACTGCTGTGGAGTGAGCTGCATATCCCGGATGCCGGAACCATGTCTGAATAAGGTATCTGAAAGCATCTTAAGAGGCTGTCTTGTAGCTGTCTGCGCCTTGCTCAGCGGCAGATCATCCACCAGCACTTCCAGGTCATCTATCCAGATTTTACCTGTATCCACGAGGTAGCAGCCAAGGGTTATGGTATTCACCCTATTCGCATCATAAGGCAAACTGATCGTCACCTGCGTCCAGTCCTTAGTCCCTGTTATATGGGCTTCCGGCATATAATCACTTGCAAAGATCCTGTCCTTCGCTTCATAGAGTTCCATATACAACCCAGCAGAGCCTTTATCTACATGGTCTGTTTTAATATAACCCCGCAGGGTGATCTTATTCCCTTTATACAAATCAGGAATTGTGAAATTGAAGCTGTTGAAATTGTTGTTAGGAGTTTTGCATGCAAGCTGCATTGCATACCTGCCGCCATGTACCACAATACTATCCTGTATGGGAATAAAGTCTTTGACGGCTGATACATCATAATTTAAGGTCCATCCGCTGGTACCATTTTCAAAATCTCCATTAAATATTTGCTGGGCCCGGGTTGAACTGGTTAACAATACAGTTAGCACCAATAACAGGTGTTTCATACTCTCTAATATGGGTGAGGGTACTAATATAACTAAAATTATTATTTCTCAAAGCCCAGCCCAATCAGCCTATACCCCTCATCCGTTCTTAAAAAATCCAGGCTACCCTTTTCATTACTGTTCCCGATAAAAACACTGATCAGCGGATATCGCCACTCTTTCGCCTGGAAACAATTGTTTATATACTGATTATAACGAGGCCCCTCAAAAATATAAGGGTTAAGCCCTTCCGTCATGAAAGTAAAATCCTCTACTTGCCTGAACATAGCCTGTATATAATCCCAATGCTTCTCTACAAACTTCTCCCTATCCTCAAACACCCATCCCTTTGCTTCGTCCCAATAAGAGATTTCCGGAAATGAATGCGTTATCATTTTTTCCTTTGTCAGCCCCGGCAGCAGATCCCTGCGCAGCCACTGACTAAACTCTTTATTAAACACCTGTATCGTATAGTATAGCCCGTTCACACCCTTATAACTTACCCGCGTTGTATCTGTAGCCGGTTGGTCAGTTATTTGCAGGGAATACATGTTCAGGTGCGGTACCTCTTTAAATTCTTCTACCAATACCTGATTGCTGGTATCTATCAGCGAAACCTTTCCTCCGCTATAAAAATAATGCTCCCCGTCAGGTTCCTTTTTCGCGCCCTGCAACGCCACTAAAACGCCATTTGTAACCATGGAAACATAATTATACTTCGCCGGCACTACCACCTTTCCTTCACGGTTTAAGACCCCTGTCTTATCAGTTTTATGGTCTGTAAACCGGATGAAGCCCTCATTCTCACAATCAAAAGCATTGTCAAACATATACAAGCTATCTGTTCCTGCTTTTTTCATTGAACGGAACAAATAGTAACCATGCCAGTTACCCGCTTTCTCCTCTGTCATAACAGCAACGACATCCTGGAATTTATTGCCGCCTACCTGTACAAATTGTGGGGCGAGAACGACTCCTGATTGGGCGTTCTTAAAACCGGTTAGGGAAGAATCTGCATTGTAAATAGCGGTAAAGTCCTGGGCAACAAGTGAATGGCTGCAATAAAGCAGGGTTGTGATAAGCAAGGTTTTTCTCATGAATTTCCGTTTAGAATAATAAAGATGCAGGGTGATTGAAATTCCATAAATTAGTATAAATCCTATATTTTATGATCAATTCCCTCAAAATCCCTTTATTGATTTTTTTCCTGTGTTGTTCCTTTCAAACATTTTGCCAGCTTACTAATCCACGCACCCTTTCTGACGAATGGGGAGAATATGGTATCGGAGATCCTTACATTTTTAAATTCAGGGGTAAGTTCTACCTGTACTGTAGTACCCGCGATGATCAGAGTGGTGTAAAATGCTGGAGCAGCTGGGACCTGGCCACCTGGACCTACGAAGGGCTGGCGGTGCCTGCATCCGTCACGATTTCCAAAGGTGCCTATGCGCCTGAAGTCATCTACTGGAACGGCACTTTTTACATGTATACCTCACCGGCAGGTAATGGGCATTATGTATTGTCCGCCGATAGTCCTACAGGCCCTTTCTCTTTGCAGACCGGCAACCTGGGGCATTCTATCGATGGTTCGGTCTTCATTGATGACAATGCCGCTATGTATTTCACGAACGCCGGTGGCAGTGGCATACAAGGGGCTGCGATGAGCAGTCCTCTCGTGCTCGGATCTGCTACAACGCTTAGTGGAGCCAATCTCAATGGCTGGACCGAAGGCTCTACCTTGTTCAAACGCAATGGGGTATACTACCTCACTTACACCGGCAACCATGTATTCAGTAAGGGCTACCGGGTGAACTATGCTACTGCAGGCACTCCTTTAGGTAGCTACACCGCGGCGGCCAACAATCCCATCCTGCTCAATACCGAAGGCACTTTCTTTGGCCTGGGGCATAGCAGTTCCTTTATCGGTCCTGACCTCGACAGCTGGTACATCACCTATCATAACCTGCTTGGTCAAAGTAGTATCGTAGGCCCTAACCGGAAGCTGAATATCGACCCAATGGGCTTTAATGGTGATAGGATCCAGGTGTACGGCCCTACAAACTGGGTACAACCCTCACCTGCATTGCCTACCTTTTATGACCGCTTTGACCGGACGGACATCGGTGGCACCTGGACCAATATCAATGGTGGCACCTGGGGCATCTACAACCAGGAATTAATGTGGCAGGATACGAAGACGACCACTACCTGGTATAAGCAAATCAATACCACTGCCAGTGCAGCAAATTACACGGCAGAATTCAATATGAAAGAAATGGGGAGGGGGTCCAATGCCGCCCGCTTCGGCGCAGTGTTTTCCTACATCGATGAAAACACTTACGGCACTGCATTGCTCAGTAGTTATGACAACACACTGGAAACAGATATCAAGGTAAATGGTACCTCCATCGGTGTAAATGCCATCGCCCTGCCTCCAGGGTATGATTACCAGAAATGGCATGTGATCAGGATAGAAAAAGAAGGCACTACTTTCAGGATTTATGTAGATGGTATGCTGAAATCTACGCGTACTGCAAACATTACCAGTGGCGGTAAAATTGGTGTCACCACCTATAGCGATCATGCCGATTTTGGCTATACAGCTTTTAGCAATAAGGTGAATGGCAGTGGTGTCTTCAGTTTTTATAAACCTGTTCCCGGTACGCTCCCTGCCGTGCATTACAATGAGGGTGGGGAAGGAGTTGGCTACCACGACCTTTCTGCTGGTAATACCGGAGGCAAATATCGTTCAGACAATGTGGACATTCGTGATTGTGAAGAAGGCGGAGAGAATATAGGCTGGAACCAAACCGGCGAATGGTACAATTACAATGTAAACGTTCAGGCAACGGGACCCTATCACCTGGGTCTGAGATATGCCACTACTTACACCTCCTGCAAACTGCGCGTATACTGTGATGGTGCCGATGTATCAGGGGTCATAGCCATTCCTGCTACGGGTGCCTGGACGGCATGGCGTACAGCTGTCTTAAAGAACCTGGCCCTTCCCGCCGGCAATCATACCATTCGCCTGGAAACCGTAGAAGGTGAATTTGATTTTGCTACATTGAAATTCGAAACAGGTAGCACGATCACTCCCAGTGGTGCTGACAATTTCGATGCAGGTAGTTTCTCCGCATTATGGAACTATGACAACGGTCCATGGGCAGTAGCTTCCGCCAAAGCCGGCATCAATGGATTTGGAAAAAGAACCATGGGCAATACAGGCTGGACGGATTATTCTGTAGAAGCAGACCTGACATGTCCTTCTGCCGGTAATGGTGGTTTGATCTTCCGTTCCCGCAACCCTGCTGCGGAGCAGTTTGGGCAGTCTACTGCTACCAGTTCTGACTACCAGCAGGGATATTATGCAGGTATAGAGGCGGGTGGAATTGTGTTTGGAAAGGAAAACTTTAACTGGACGACACTTGCTTACAAAAGTCAGGCGCTGACGGCCGGACAAACTTACAAACTCAGGGCAGTGATCAATGGTGCGGATATAAAGATCTACCTGAATGATATGCTTACTCCCGTCATTGAATACACGGACCCGAATCCTTTCATCAGTGGTAAGGCTGGCCTGCGGGTACATGCGGCTAATACGACCTTTGACAATTTCATCATATCAACAGATACAGGAACAGGATTGCTCAATTGCAGGGTGGAAAACTAGTCAGCTGTGCATGATGGGCGATGTTAAGGTCCAATGCATAATGGGCGATGGTACTGTTCAATACATAATGGGCGATGGTACTATTCAATACATGAAGGGCCATGTTACAGTTCAATGCATAATTGGCCATGTTACAGTCCAATCATGAACAACAGATGCAGTGGTAATTATTATCAGTTATTAACTGAAGTAATTACACCTATTTTACCCGGATGGCCTGGGCATGCAACTTACCCCACTTGCCCAGTGCCATCACTACATCATACAGCGTATGACTATAATCCGTGAGTCGATAAGTATCTTCCACTTTTTGTACAAATCCATTCAACTCCAGTGCCTTCAATTCAGTAGAAAGCACCGTCGCAGAAATTCCCTGCACCAGTCTTTGTATTTCATTAAAGCGGGATGGATTATCCAGCAAGGCTGTAATCACCCTTAGTTTCCACTTACCGCCTATCACATACAGCGCGTCATCTACTGCCGATAGGAGTGGCGTACATTGTTGATTTTCCATATAGTAAGGTAGACCTTAGTATTGATCAATGAATAGACAAATGTAGCTAGTTTCGTAAAATGAAATACAAATTATTAGGCAAACAAACTGGTCTGTTTGCCAGCGAAATGGCATTGGGTACCGGCAACTTCGGTACTGCAAAAGGGTATGGCGCAGCAAAGGACGAAGCACGTAAAATCTTCCATGCATACACCGACCAGGGCGGCAACTTCATTGATACATCCGATATGTACCAGTTAGGAGAAGCGGAGACTATGATTGGAGATTTCATCACGGGCAAGAGGAGTAATTATATCATCGCTACTAAATATGCAAGGGGCAATCCTGCCGGACCTGCACCTGCCAACACCGGTAATCATCGAAAGGCGATGAGAGCGGCAGTAGAAGGGAGCTTACGCCGCTTAAAGACGGATTATATCGATTTGTACCTGGCACATTTTGATGACCAGTTTACCCCGGCTGCTGAAATAGCGGGAGGACTGGAAGACCTGGTGAAAAGCGGCAAAGTGCTGTATACCGGCTTATCTAATTTCTCTCCCTGGCGCAGTACGGCTGTGGCTATGAAGACTTCGCTGACGGCTGTACAAATAGAATACAACCTGTTGCAGCGTGCTACTGAACAGGAATATTTTCCTATGGCCAATGAACTGGGACTGGCTATCATGGGCTATTCTCCAATGGCAGGGGGATTACTGACGGGGAAATACAGGAAGGGGGAAACGGGGCGTATTACGATGATGGGAAGTGTGGGAATTGGTACGGAGAATGAAGTCCTGGATGTAATGAATGTCATTGCCGCTGAATTGGATGCCACAACGGGACAGGTAGCGATTGCCTGGGCAAAAGCCAAAGGGGTATTTCCAATCATAGGAGCGAGGACACTGGAGCAGTTGAATGAGTGTATAGGGGCTGCTGCGTTGGAGCTGAATGCGGAGCAGATGACACGTTTAAATACGGTTACACAGCCCGCACTGGTATATCCGGCTACGCTCAATGTACAGGAGATGATGCCTTATAGCAAATAAAAATATTCATGAAAGAGGGAATTCACCAAAGGGGATGAAAACCTATTTCAAATAAAAAAGAGGTTGCATCAAAAGTAATTTGAGGGTATTGAGAATTAAAAAACGAAAATTCTCTTTCCCAGGTAGCCGATTTAATCCGGGGATTTTACTTTTGATACAACCTCTGTTTCTTTTATTTTACATCGAATCTATCCAGGTTCATCACCTTCGTCCACACTTTCACAAAGTCCTGCACAAACTTATCTTTACCATCTGCACTACCATACACTTCAGCAATCGCCCTCAGCTCTGCATTGGATCCAAATACCAGGTCAGCACGGGTGGCGGTCCACTTCACATTGCCGGTGGCACGGTCCGTACCTTGAAATAATTCCTGGTCTGCAGATACTGCTTTCCATGCAGTATTCATATCCAGCAGGTTCACAAAGAAGTCATTGGTCAGTTTGCCCGGCGTAGTAGTGAATACACCATCACCAGATCCATCATAATTGATATTGATGACACGCAGACCACCCATCAGCGCTGTCAGCTCAGGAGCTGTAAGTGTAAGCAGGTGTGCTTTATCAATCAGCAATGATTCTGTAGACACGGATGATTTATACTTGCGGTAGTTACGGAAACCATCCGCTATAGGTTCCAGGTAGCCTACAGACTCTACATCTGTCTGCTCCTGCGAAGCATCCATACGACCAGGTGTGAATGGTACGGTGATGTCGTGACCGGCATCCTTCGCCGCTTTCTCAATCGCGGCACTCCCTGCCAGTACGATCAGGTCAGCAATGGATATTTTCTTAGCTGATTCTTTCTGGATAGCAGTCAATGTATCCAATACCTTTTGTAACTGGGTAGGGTTGTTTACTTTCCAGTATCTCTGTGGCGCAAGACGGATGCGTGCACCATTGGCACCACCACGCTTATCAGAACCACGGAAGGTGGAAGCGGAAGCCCATGCAGTAGACACCAGTTCAGAGACGCTGAGACCGGAAGCCAGGATTTTTTCTTTCAGTGCAGCAATGTCCGCATCATTCACCAGCTCATGATCTACAGCCGGAATCGGATCCTGCCAGAGCAAATCTTCCTGTGGTGCATCAGGTCCGAGATACAGTACTTTAGGTCCCATATCACGGTGAGTAAGTTTGAACCATGCTCTTGCAAAAGCATCTGCAAAGGCATCCGGGTTTTCCAGGAAGTTCCTTGAGATCTTTTCATATGCCGGGTCGAACCTTAAAGAAAGGTCGGTAGTGAGCATAGTCGGACGGTGTTTTTTGCCCTGATCATATGCATCCGGAATAATAGTATCAGCATCTTTAGCTACCCATTGGTGTGCACCTGCAGGGCTCTTGGTCAGTTCCCATTCAAAGCCGAAGAGGTTTTCGAAGAAGTTATTGCTCCATTGGGTAGGTGTTTTTGTCCATATTACTTCGAGCCCGCTGGTAATCGTATCTGCACCTTTACCGGAGCCATAGCTGTTGCTCCAACCCAGGCCCTGTGCTTCGATGCCGGCGGCTTCAGGTTCCTTACCTACGTGCGTAGCCGGAGCTGCACCGTGGGTCTTACCAAAGCTGTGTCCGCCTGCAATGAGGGCAACAGTTTCTTCATCATTCATTGCCATACGACCAAAGGTATCACGGATATCTTTGGCAGCGGCAACAGGATCAGGATTACCATCCGGTCCTTCAGGGTTTACATAGATCAAACCCATCTGCACGGCAGCCAGGGGTTTGTCCAGGTAGCGGGAGTGAATATCGCCATCCGCATTATCATCTGATACCAGTACACCATGTTCTGCCACCACACCTTCTGAGCCATGTGCATAGCGCACGTCGCCGCCCAGCCAGGTAGTTTCAGAACCCCAGTATACATCTTCTTCAGGTTCCCATTTATCTACGCGTCCGCCTGCGAAGCCAAAGGTTTTGAAGCCCATGGATTCAAGCGCAACGTTTCCGGTCAGAATCATCAGGTCAGCCCACGAAATCTTGTTTCCATATTTTTGTTTGATAGGCCAGAGCAACCTGCGGGCTTTGTCCAGGCTCACGTTGTCAGGCCAGCTGTTGAGCGGCGCAAAACGTTGCTGACCCGAACCAGCACCACCACGTCCGTCAGTCACACGGTAAGTACCTGCACTATGCCATGCCATACGGATAAATAAAGGACCATAATGGCCAAAGTCAGCCGGCCACCATTCCTGAGAATCAGTCATGAGGGCATGAAGGTCTTTTTTTACAGCTTCGAGATCGAGGCTTTTAAAGGCTTCGGCATAGTTAAATTCGTCGCCAAGAGGGTTAGATAAAGGCGAGTGCTGACGGAGAATGTTGAGTTTGAGTTGATCGGGCCACCAGTCGCGATTTCTGGTGCCGCCACCAGCAACTGTGTTTTTCATACTGCCATTGTGGAAAGGACATTTGCTGATGTCGTTTGATTCTTTTCCCATTGTTTTTAGTTTATGGTATTAAATGAATGCGTACCTGTTTATGTAATCGGGATGCTAAAATTAGGACTTTAGAGATATAAACGAAATTAATATATTCTATAATTTAATAGTTTAAATCTATATAGGGGCATTTATTAATAACTAATAATAGGACAAGTTTGTTCAAATAAAACGACTCTTTCCATTCTGACAAAAGAAATCTTCTTTTTTTCACAAAAAAATAACCCCGGAGTAGATACCCCGGGGTGTTTCAAAACCTAAAATTAAAATACAAATCCTAAATCTGTTCTTAATACTTTGCATCAGCTTTCAGATAGATCTTTTTCTTTTCTGTCTGCTTCTGAATACTCTTATATATTTTATTAGTAAATGAACTGTCCACATCCGCAGCGTTCCTTGTCTTCAGATCTTTCTCTATATACTCCTGCCTCAGCTTCACATACTTTGCCAGTTCCTTATTTAAGCTATCTCTTTCCGCCACCTTCTTCTTTAAATACCCTTCTCTCTCCGCTACCGTCATGGTCTTCATTTCATCCGGCAGTTCCTCCGTTTTTATTGCCTCTACAGATACCGACTTATCTTTATAATTCTCCAGCAATTCCTTCTTACCATAATAAGCTCCTTTTCCTGCCTTTGTTGTATTATATTCCGCACGTTGAGCCTTTACATTCGAAGACACATTTGAACTGATATATTTACTCTTAGACACCTTCGCTGAATAAGCGGTCTTTTCCTCCGCATTTCCATAATAGATCCTGCTGTCGTCCAGCCTGTCGGATAATTGCGCTATCTGGTCATCATACGGAGTATTTACCTGTATATCATTTGCATCCATATTCACCTGCGTGAAGCTTCCCTGGTTACACTGGGCAATATCTCTCCATATCTTTTTCGCATTATAATTATCTCCCATCAGGATCGTATTCAGCACAATATCTTTCTGTGTGGCCAGCTTACAACTCACCGGGTACTTCACATCATCCCTGTAGTCCATATGGGGTGGACAATCTCCCACTAAAAACACCGTCTTATAGGTACTGCCTGCAGTATCCCATTTAAACTTCGTGATTGCCTCATTC
Organism: Chitinophaga silvisoli; assembly: GCF_003412465.1. Lineage (GTDB taxonomy): Bacteria > Bacteroidota > Bacteroidia > Chitinophagales > Chitinophagaceae > Chitinophaga > Chitinophaga silvisoli. The sequence continues at coordinate 92,778 of NZ_QTJV01000009.1, read as the reverse complement.
AGGGCCTGGTTCACACTTTCCGGACTATCCCCTCCGCCATCTGCCGTCATCTGCATCAGCTGCTCATACACATCATCCATATCGCCGGATAATGCGACTCTTCTTGTTATAAACTGGTCGCCCCTGTCCCTGTAAAAGATCAGGCCTATCTCAATCGCCGGTGCAGGATCGGCCTGTGCCAGGCTGCCGGCAATAGACCAGATCTTTTCCTTGGCAGCGCCAATTAAACCTGACATGCTACCTGTAGCATCCAGTGCAAAAACAACCTGGATTTTAGCCTGGGAACGGGGGGAATCAGCAGTTGAGTAGGGGGAATCAGCAAGCGTGTAGGGAGAATCTATATCCGAAGGTGGGGCAACAGCAGCGGAACGCTTTCTCACAGCGCCCATTAATAGCAAAGCACAGAAAAAGGTGCTTACGGGGATAAGGTACTTTGGACTCATGGAAAAGGATTTTCTACCATGATTCGCAGAAAATCCTTTTTCCATAAATATAAATGTTAAGAAAAACCTAAAGGTTGCGGACTGGCTACCTTATAAGCCGGCGCTTTCAGCTCCGCCGCTTCGCGCAGGGTGATCATCCGCTTCAGCTGAGGATCCCATACTTTCAGCCTTAAGCAGGCAATAATCTCCCTGATCCGCAGACTGGTTGTTTTAGCATCCTGCAGCTCCGGAATGTCAGCCATCACCTGCGGCAAACGGTAAAATGGAATCCGCGCATTCAGATGGTGAATATGATGATAACCGATATTCGCGGTTACCCAGTTCATAAATGGTGACATCACCATAAAACTGGATGACAATAGTGCCGCTTCATGGTAGCACCAATCCTCATTATCATTGAACGTCACTCCCGGGAAATTATGCTGGGCATAAAACAGGTAAGCCCCCATACAGCAGGAAATGGAAAATGGAATCAGGATAAACAGGGCCCATGCCTGCCAGCCCAGGAAATACACGATGGCAGCACTACCGCAGAAATGAAGTACCAGCGCCAGTAAACTATCCAGGTGCTTCTTCGGACTACTCAAAAATGATTGCAGGCACATACCGATCATAAACATAGACAGGTAACCTGCCAGGATGGTCAGCGGATGCCTGGTGAAGAGGTAAGACCTCCTTTCTTTACGGCTCATCTGCTCAAACTTCTGCCTGGTGGCAATAGGGTAGGAGCCAATGCTGGCGCTGAACAATTTGGAATTATGTTTATGGTGATAGTCATGAGATCTCTTCCAGATACTGGTAGGTGCCAGGATGTAAATCCCGAAAATCGTCATGATAGCATCGGCCAGCTTTGAATTGTGTAATATGGTATGGTGCTGGTGATCATGATAGATCACAAAGGTCCGCACAATCAGTAATCCTGCAAAAATGCTGGCAGCAAGTCTTGCTACAAAGTAAGGCAATACCAGCGTGCCACTCAAAGCGAGGATCAGCAAGCCCAAAGATGTAATGAGGTGGAACCAGCTCCTGGACCTGATTTCATTGGCATAAGGTTTCGTTGCCAGGATGAGGTCTTTCCCTTCGCGCATAGGATGTTTAATTTTAACGTTGTGGTGTAAATCGGAATTATATGCTTGCTACCGCTTCTTCCTGCGGTTGTGGTTGGCGTTTATGTTTCCATCTCCTGTGTGACCATAACCAGGTGGATGGCTGGGCTATAATATCACGCTCCAGCTGCTTTGTATGAATATCTGTGATCTCGCCCTCTGCCAGCGTGGTGGGTGCTTCAATCAGCATGGATGCCTCTACTGAATAGTAACCTCTCTTCACCTTGTTCACCGCCACATACACAATCGGGTAGTTCATTTTCTGCGCAATCTTTTCAGTTCCTTTAAAGACGGGCGTATCCTGGTTCAGAAATGTTGTCCAGTGTGCGGTAGCGGGTTGTGGTGACTGATCGGCTATGAATGCAGTGGCGTTTATTTCTTTCCTGTTTTTTACCATCTCGCGGAATGTATCCTGCATGGCATACAACTTAGTGCCAAAACGGGTCCGCATCTTATACATCAGCGCATCCATATTCTTGTTGGACAGCGGATGATAGATCACATACAACTGTTGCTTGAGCAAAATGCTGAACGAATTACCCGCCCATTCCCAGTTGCCCTTGTGCCCCATTACCAATATCACACTCTTACCTTCCTCCGCCAGCTGGTTAAAGAGGGCAATGGTCTCAGGCGTAAAAGCACACCTTTTCACCATGGCTTCTTTGCTGATGGTAAGGGTTTTGAATGTTTCGAGGAACATGTCGCAGAGATAGTGGTAGAAATCTTTGCAGATCTTCTTCAGCTCCTGTTCCGACTTTTCGGGGAACGAAGCACGAAGATTACTCATGACAACCTTTTTCCGGTAGGAAAGGACATGATAAAGCAGCACATACATTACGTCAGCCAGCAGATACAATACCCGAAAAGGCAAAAGCGCCAGGCCGTAGACAATCAGTTGCAGTAGGTAATAGGTAAAGGACAATTTTCTCTAAAGTTTTGGGGTAAATGTATGTTAATTTATTAGTATTTAATAATTTCTGAGAATAAATATAAAAAGGTGAGCAAACGATTTCGTTTACTCACCCAGATTAACTATTTCCTGGATCCTTTTTAAGCGCGTTTCCGGTCGTTTAGCCAGTACAAGTTTTTGGAGGTAGGTTTTTTGCACTGACCGGCTTAAACTCCTGAAATGAGCCTTTGAACCACGCCTGGATGTAAAAGCTTGCTCCAGGTCTTTGGGGATGATAAGGGCTTCGGCCTCGTCCAGGATGGACCAGCTACCATTTTTCCGGGCCAGGGCCACGCATTTACGGCCGGCAGGAGTCATTAATCCGGCTGCCGTAAGTCGCTTTATTTTTTCTTTGTTGATCTTTGACCAGACACTCCCTGCCTTCCGCTTTGTGAAGAACTGCATGAACTTTTCTTCATCAATAGTACGGGCTGTGCTGTCAATCCACCCAAAACAAAGGGCTTCATCTACAGCTTCACTCCAGCTGAGCGTAGGGCGGTTCGCCTGCTTTTTATAATACACCAGCCATACTGACCGGGCACTGGCATGGTGCTCCTGCAGCCATTGCCGCCATTCCTGCCTGTTGGCCGGACAAAAGGTTACTGCTTCCATCATTTCAAGGTGATTAAGATCATATTTACAAGGAGGAGGCCTGCCAGGTGATAGCTGGCGCCGGTAATGCCGAACATTGGGTTTAAGTGTGCGAATTGAGTGATCATTTAACTTTTAGGTTTATAGCACAAAGCTATTGGGGGGATGTGACAGCCCTATGTCAGGAGCTTCAGTAGTTCCAAAATACCCTGCTTAGCCAGGCCCACTTTGAAAACTATAATTTTCCCTTTGAATACTTAAATGCTCCCCTGCCAGCTCCCTTTAACTTTGATCTAAAAACTACAAGATGATTGCAGCCAAAGGATATGCCGCCTTACAAGCCGGCACTGAACTCTCCCCCTGGACATTCGAAAGAAGAGCCCTGACACCTCACGACGTACTGATCGAAATATTATATTGTGGTGTTTGCCATACAGACCTTCACTGCATCAGGAACGACTGGTTCCCCGGCATCTTTCCCATGGTACCGGGTCACGAAATCGTAGGCAGGGTGATTGAAGCAGGTGAACATGTGACTAAACTTAAAGTCGGAGATCTTGGTGGAGTAGGTGTGATGGTAGATGCATGCATGGAATGTGAAGACTGCCGCAATGACCAGGAGCAGTTCTGCCAGGTGAGCCCTGTGCAGACATACAATAACCTGCAAAAAGATGGTACCCCTGCTTACGGCGGTTACTCCAATCTCATCGTGGTGCGGGAAGAATTCGTTCACCATATTGCAGATACATTGCCGCTGGCAGGCGTAGCACCGCTCCTATGTGCAGGTATCACCACTTACTCTCCTATACGCAACTGGAATATAGGCAAGGGACATAAAGTGGCCGTAGTGGGCCTGGGAGGCCTGGGTCATATGGCCGTGAAATTTGCCGTGGCATTTGGTGCCGAAGTAACCGTACTCAGTACCTCAGAAAGAAAAAGGGCAGCCGCATCAAAACTCGGCGCACATCATTTCGTCGTAACTACGGATGAAGAACAATTCAAATCAGTACAGCGCTCCTTCCATTTCATTATCGACACGGTAGCTGCCGATCATGATATCAATCCTTACCTCGCCGCACTGAAGACCAACGGCGTTTATATCAATGTAGGTATACCTTCAAAACCCTGGTCTATTCCTTCACTCAGTCTTGTTGCAGGTAATAAGGTGGTCACTGGTTCGGGTGCAGGTGGCCTGGCACAAACCCAGGAAATGCTGGACTTCTGCGCTGAACATAACATCGTTGCCGATGTGGAAGTGATTAAAATACAGGATATCCATACCGCTCTTGAGCGCCTGGAGAAAGGAGATGTACTTTATCGTTTTGTAATTGATATGAGTACCTTATAAATAAAGAGGTTGTATCAAAAGTAATCTGAAGGCATTGAGAAGTACATAAACAAAAATTCTCTCCGTCAGGACCCCGAATTAAATTCCGGGAACTTTACTTTTGATACAACCTCTTCTGAAATAGATTTCATTCCCCTTAGGGAATTCCCTCTTTCATAAATGATTTATTATTTTTTATGCTGTAGCCATTCTATATACCTGCGCTCTAAAAAAGTATTTCCCTCTCTCAGCCATTGCTGCGTCTGTACCGTGAAATGATCCCCGGGATAATATGCAAATTCAAGATCCGCATGCAGCTTTTTCATCTTCTCCTCCATTAACCTGACAGGATAGTTCAGCAGGAAATTATCCTGGTTCCCCACCGTAATCCTTATTTTACCATTCAATTTTCCTCCAATCTCTTCCCAGTGCTGCAGCAGATAAGCTGTAATATCATATTGCTTCCAGTGATTAAACACCGTCTTATCTATTTCCCCGGTCTTTGTATCTACTATCCGCAGCGGAATACCATCTGCTCCCTTCGGTCCAAACACGGCATCAAATGAATGCATCTGTTCTCCCCTGTTAATGACATCTTCCATCTGGTATGCATTGCGCATGTAGATCCAGGGCACTTGTCCGGCGATGGTACCTAGTGGACGCAGGGTACTATCTTTATCATAAAACATGTTCTCATGTGCATACATGTCGATCTTCATGAAGCTGTGAAAATCTACCGGGTCAGGAGAACTGGACCAGCAGGCCGTAAATTGATCCGGGTACTGCGTCTGCAACCATAATACTGTCCATCCGCCACTACTATGTCCATACAGGAAACGCGCGCCATTGCAGCGATACTGTTTCTCCAGCTGTGGAATAAATTCTTTGATCAGTGCATCGGACCATGGACCATTGTTATCACTGTTTGCATATACACTATGACCTGATGGACAATTTCCATCCAGGTACACACCAATACAGGGAATGGTATCTATAGGCTCCATGGGATTCGGATAGCCCGAAAAATAATGGTAATTGCCGGTGTAGCCAAATACTACAAACTTGACAGGAAACCGCCGTTTAGGATCGGTATAATACTCCTTCGGCAAGCGGACCGCTGCATTCAGCGAATAAGGTGTATGATGAAACCCGCCCAGCAATGCAGAAGGTACTTTGAACTCCTTCATATATTCCGTTTCCCTGAAAGAATATGCAGGAATTATCTTATCAGCTACAATCTTCACAAATTGCGTACTCTCCCGCCGGATTGTTATCCTTTGCGGAGCGCTATATAAATTGCCGGGTGACTGCCCTATAAACTGGCCGCCCAGATTACGGTCCCATACTACCTGGATAATATAATCGCCCTGTTCCAGGTCATGCATAGGTACCGGATAAGTGAACCCTGATTTCAACAACACGGTTTCTCCGGGATGTACATTTTCTACATCCATTCTTATACAGGGCGCGTTGTCCAGCAGGGACGAAGCCAGCCTGGGTTCCTTCGCGGTTTTGGATAAGTAAAAAAGGATGCTGCCGGAAAATGGGGTGGAAAGCAGGCTATCAGGAAAACTGACGCTGATTTGTTGGGCAAAGGATTGAATGCAAAAGAGCATTGAGCAAACAAAAACGGAAATTGGTTTCATAACAGCGTATGTGTCTTCTGCCTAATTTAAAGAGAATTTTTATATCTTTTGCAATATTTAAAGTGTACGATATGAGACTTGCAGTAATAGACCTCGGTACGAATACATTTCATTTGCTGATAGGGGAGGGCGTAGATAAAATCCTGTATAAAAGCACCGTACCTGTATTGTTAGGGCAGGGAAGGATCAATCAGCATATCATCATTCCGGAGGCGATGGAAAGAGGTATCCGTACACTTGCAGCATTTAAAGCAGTTATTGATTCTTATAATGTTGATGCAATCAAAGCGGTGGCTACGTCTGCCGTACGCAGTGCGGAAAATGGACAGGAGTTTGTAAGCAAAGCTGCGGAAATCGGGATCAATATAGAAGTAATAAGCGGTGAGACAGAAGCCGGCTATATCTTTAGTGGTGTGATGGCTACAGGCCTAATCAGGCAAACAACGCTTGTAATGGATATTGGTGGCGGAAGTACCGAATTTATCATTTGTAATTCACAAGGGGCCCTCTGGAAGAAAAGCTATAATATAGGAGCTGCCCGCCTGATGCAGGCCTATTTCCATTCAGATCCGCTCAGTGAGGCAGCGCATCAGTCAATCATAGCTCATCTGGATCATACACTGCCTGATTTAAAAGCTGCCTGTGCACAGTATCAACCCTCTTTGTTAGTAGGGTCTGCAGGTGCCTTTGAATCTTTTGCTGCTTTATTAAATGATGGAAATGAAGTAAGCGATGTGGCAGCTGCAAGTCTTGATATAGATCGATACAAGGCACTCTCGCAACACTTAATCAATACTACGCACAGTGAACGAGCCAATATGAAAGGCCTGATCTCCCTGCGCGTAGACATGATTGTGATAGCGGCCATTATTACTGATTATATTTTGGAGCAGATGAATATAAAGCAATTAAGTTATTCTGCTTATGATCTAAAGTGGGGCGTTTTAGCTGATTACCTGTCCTTACAACATAAATAACAGAAACCTTTTGATCTTAGCTCATGATGAAAAATTCCCTATACCTGTTTGTCGCCATGCTCTGTTTTGCCTGTAAGCAAGCACAGCCCCAGGAACCCAATCCTGGACAGCTCAGAGATTTAGAGCAATTCTTCTTTACATCCGGCAAAGACTACGCAGATAGCAGTCACCTGTTCTTCACGAGCCAGGGCTGGTTCGATACCACCTTTATCATTCATCTTCACAAAAAAGGGGATCATGCAGGGGGTATAATATACTTTGTGAGACGGGATGAACCTATTTCAATTGCAGGTTTACCTGTAGTCACAGTAGCCAGGGGTTCAAATTTAAATGCCACAAATCCTAAAGACAGTGTGCCTGCTTCCCCAGCTTATAGCTTCATCCTCAATAATAAACAATGGGAGGAACTGATTAACAGGGCAGATCTCGTGATGAAAGATAGCACCGCTATCCGTGAGAGATATAAAAATGAACAATGCACTGACGGAACTCCCCTGGCAATGCTTTACAATGGCATCGTACTGAAGGGTACCAATTGTGGAGATACTACTTTTATCCAATTCGCCACCTATGTCAGGGAAAATATTGTATGGAAATTATTGGCCCATCAGTATGGGCCAGATCTACAGGAGTAAGCAGGCTCTTACTACTATAAATACGATCCATTCCATTCGTTCCATTCCCCGCAAATGTATTTCCCCACTGGACAGAATTCGTCACCGGTGCAGGATGCCGCACACTAATCGCACATGCCGTGGTATTGCTGATCGTATTATTGTAGATCTGACAGCCATCATCCACATTGCAGTTATGAGAATATACATCTAAAACTCCGGCAGAGATTCATCCGCCGGAGTAAAAAACTATAGACTATGGAAAGAATTATTCTCCATATTTCAATAAGAACTCAGGATTGATTGCCTTAAACGTCACCCTGTTATGCACAAAGTGATTGTTGTACAGTTCTATCCGTTCTTTCACAGGCCGGATCACTATACCCTCTGCCCATGCATCCTTATGAATTGTACTCTTAATCGTAGCTTTCCTCACCAGTTCTTCTATATCATTCTCCAACACATAGCCGGTGGACAATACTGGAACTGTAGGCAGCTCCAGGAAATTCATCATTGCCGTAAACCGGTCAAAATCCAGGTAAGCCGAATGATCAATATCGAATACATTGAAGAAGCGGATATGCTGTCCCTTCAGTTTCATTTTATTGCCCTGGATCCCTTCGCCAATCAGCTCTCCCTGCAAGGCAAAGTTGCCATTCAGCGATCTTAACTTATTCTCTATATCCAGTTCCCTGGCTACTTTCCACATACTGTTTTCCGCATCTTCCAGCAGCTCCAGGTTTCGGCTGCACACCCCAAACTCACCGTTGTTCAGGAAGTAAGTAGTAGAGCTGCCATCCAGCTTCTCCGTAATGTAGCAGGTCTCGCCAAGGTACTTGTCAAGCACATCCTGTAATACCTGTACCCTGGTCTCATCTGTTTTGGGAATAAAGCCGGGAAAGGTACCCTTTGCTACCCCGTTCAGGCACGCAGGCATAGGTGGTTCATATTTGGTAATTCCCAAAGCATCTGTACAATCAGCACCTTCGGCCACCTCAAATCCTGCAGGCAGGAAGGAGAGTGGGAAAGCAATCCCCTGAGAGATCTGGCCTCTCAATCTTGCCGTCTTAATACGCATGCCTCTGGGACGTAAGAATTCAAATTCGGGTTTAGGGGGCATTAAACTATCAATCTCGCAATAAATGCAGAGATCTCCGGGTTGAAACTCATCTTTCTTTACGACTAACTGCCAGCCAAGCACATAGGCTTTCTCTATGGCATCGGCACCTTCTATAGGCTCCAATTTTTTGATCCTTTGGATACTTGCTAATTTTCTCATTGGTTTGTTAAGGTTGGGATTAAAAATGAAAAGCCCCGCAATTGCTTGCGGGGCTTGTATTATACGGAATAAGGTAATCCTTTATTGATAAGTACAACAAGCCCCGTTCAGCGGATACTGCCAGTATACGCGTGCAATCATCATCGGTGCTATGTTTTGTACTTTTGTCATTTTATGTTTTGCGGAGGCAAAGGTATACGAATTTTTTTATACCATCCAAACTAAAACTTCAATGAATCTTTGAAAGACTGAAATTCAGCTTGTTGCTTAAACCGATCCTGGTCCTTAAATCCATTTTTCTTTGCATTTTTCATCTCTTTCATTGCATTCCCTGTATCGCCTGCACGCGCATACAGGATCGCGGACATATAATATGCTTCACTATTAGCAGGATCCGCCAGTTCATAAAGATCTACAAAATGCCTGGCTACAGCATCGGCATGACTTGCCAGGTAGTGATTGCTCACTGAAAAGAACATTAAAGAAAGATAAGCTAATAAACGCTGGTTCATAGGACCTTCTAAGGTGGTCAGTTTCGCACCCGCATTTAATTCCCTGATCACCCCCGGCCAGTAAGCCGAATCTTTCGTACCCAGGTTAGCGCTATATGCTTCCTTCGTCTTCTGTTCTTTGACCAATAGTGCCATCTGCTCCTGTGACTGTGTCTTATAAGCAGGATTGCCCAGGATGATCTCCAGTTGGTTTTTAAAGAAAGCATCGTTCGGCATATAACTGAGCCATAACCTGCATTCCCGTTCTGCTTTCAGGAACTGGTTCGCCTGTACCGCCATTTCCATCCTGGTCCTGGTCTTCGGCATCAGGTCAGTAGGTGCTGCACCTTCATCCGCTTTTAAACCTCCAAATGCAATATCCATTGCCGTAGCCGGTGCCCATTCATGTTTCCCGTTGTAAGCAATGAGGTGGTGTTTAGTCGCGGTTTTATTCAGTGCCTGGTCATAAGCCAGGAGGTCTGTCAGGTTCAGGTCCCCTTCGCCCGCGAGCGTGGTATAGGAAAACGGGAAATCAGCCGGAGGCGTACCATCCGGTAAGCCTGCTCCATTGACAATCACCGCTTTAATACCCGGGTGGTTCAATGCCACATACCCTGCTACCTTTGCACCGCCTGAAAATCCCAGCGTATACACATGACTGGTATCGATCGGCAATTGCTCCCGCGTATCTTTGACCAATGCCTGCCAGATGTTTTCTGTAGTGCTCCAGTCATTCCCGTTCTTAGAATTATTGCTGCCCACCAGGATGTAACCATACTTGTCTGCCAGCGCTTTATAATTGTTCAGCGGCAGCACGCCCGCACCATGTGCATCAAAACAATAAATGACCGCCCCATTGTTATTGGAGGGTACGTACACAGCATACGTCTGCGAGGGATCAGCCTTACAGGCTACGGTATCCACTACTTTCCCGGTAGGGAAGGATTCATGACTACTACAGGCACTGGCCTGCAATAATAAAAGGAGCAAAAAACATCTCATGACATAAATTTAAAACATTTATTTTCACAGCCTATAAAAACCATTATTGTGAGCTTCAAAACCTTGCCACTCAGGCGCGCCCTGGAAACCGATTTGTTAGATGCCCTGGCGACCGATTACGATTTGTTCGATGAATACCTGGATACCTTGCAGATCAGGATCTATGAAGGCGACACTGAACTAAATGAATTCCTGGATTTGCATGACCTGTATGCTGAACAAAACATAGCAGGTATTATCGTAAACGGCAACCTGGTCGTAAACGCCCCCATTATCGATTTTGAACTGGATACTTACAGTTGCTTCCTCCTGGTAAGTGGCTCCCTGACCTGTACACGCCTCGCGGCAGGCTGTGCGGAAATTCTTGTCAGCGGACATGTAAATGTTGCGGATGTGATGGTCGCTTACTACAACCATGGCAACATCCGGATTGAAGGAGATCTGAACGCGGAATTGCTGATCATTGACGATCATGGTGCCAGCATCAAAGGAAACATCAATGCGGCCACCTTTTGCCGTGGATGGCAGATCCCGGCAGCCGATTACACCAACTGGAAGAGCATTCTCCTGCCGGAAATCGCCGCACAGTTACTGGATGAAGATAACTACCTCTTCGCCGGCGATGTCCGCTTCCTGAAGCTTTTACAGGAAGGTAGGCCCGTGTTCAAACCATCCTTACAGCACATCTCTGCCGGGAACAATCCTGCCCCGCAGGTAGTCGGCTTCGATACCATCAAGCCATTGGTACAGCACTTACCTGCCAGGTATGAAGACTACCCGATGGCCCTGGCTGAAAAAATGCCCGAACGCGATGAACTGAAATTCCTCTTCTACAACGGCACCACAGTTTTAGAAGAACTGGATCTCGATGACCCTGCCTACTTCGGTATCGTAGTTGCAGGCGACCTCATTGTGAAAGGCAACATCCTCAATGAAAATACAGACGGTGCCTGTTCCCTGATTGTATTGGGCAACCTGAAGGCAAAGAATGTCATCGTAGGCGGACAACTTATTTACGTAACAGGTTATGTGGCCGTACAGGAACTGCTGATGGGCATCTATAACCATGGTGAATTTACCGGCAGGTCCTACGTATGGGCACCAGTAGTTATTGCAGACGATTACCGTTTTCAGTTCGAAGACTTCGCCCGCGTAAAAGTTCTTGATTTTAATGATGACGACGATAAAGAAATCATCAAAGAAAAGCTGATCGATGAGCTCTTTGACCGGGAAGACTGGTTCCTTTATTATACCACCGTCAAAGAAGGCATTCCTTTGCTCAAACCAATTGTACAAAGGACTACCATCAACGTCGAAGATTTTACGAAACTGCTGGCTGTTCCCTTATTCGGACCCGATCAAACCCGTGTCACCATCAATGAAGATGGCTGGCATATTGCCCTGAACAGGGGAGGAGAGACTGATGAAGACGGCGAACAGGTACCGGGTTCTATCACCGCCATTCATACGGACGATGAAAAGAACTTCTTCTACTACATCACAGCAGATAATACCGTAGGAGCTTTAATAGAAGATGAAAATGAAAGATGGGTACCAGCGCCTGCTGAAATGCAGGAAGAAGTACTGAAAGTATTTACTATTGCCGAAGGTTATGTAACCAGGAAACTTACCTGGAATAATAAGCTGGTCAAAACAATTGATAAAGACAAGCTCTGGAAACTGATCTGGATGTTCAGGAACACACCTGATGAAACCATCTTCCAGGGAATGGCCATCACTGTATTTAACCGGGTATTGTATGCAGCGGAGTATCCATATGCTTACATCTTTTCAAAGTATCCTGATGAAAGTCAGCATCGTGGACTGGCAGACAGTCCCTATTGGCTCACAGGAGCCGCTTTGCTGGATGGATTAATCCTGGTCGGCTTAGCCCAGGAAATCACCCGTTCTGTTCCATTGTCACAAAGAGCCGATGAACTGAATGATGTGCTGAATTATTATTGGGGCGTAAATATTCAGCTGCATGAACGTTTTATAAATGATCCGATAGACAAGTCATTTATGTGCGGACTGAATGGCATGCTGCATGAACTGGAAGGTGCGCTGTTAAGACTGGATGTAGGTGTAGGTTCCTTTATTATAGCAGGTATGCACCTCAAAGACCTGGACATATTGAATGAACTCATGCATCCATTTGGTGTATTTCCTAAATTCTTCACAGATGCAGATGAGGAAGAAGAAGCGGAACTGAAAAAAATCGCAGAAGAATTAAAGAAAGCCGAAATTCCTGTCTTACATGCAGCGCGGGTGCATCAGTCTAAGTTGTGGGACTATGTATACAACGAAAGGGGAGATGTAAAGTATTGGCAGGAATGGATCGATGACCTGAAATACCAGATAGAACTAAAAGGTGGAACCGCCGCCCTGTTCAGAGGGGAAGAGGATGCGCCATCCATGGACCCGGAACTGGATCACTGGCTTACCTGGTGTGAAAAATATGAAGCCATCAGCGAGGAATGTAATATCATTTTAGATTAAAAAAAATGAGGTTGTATCAAAAGTAAGCTGAAGGCATTGAGAATTACATAAACTAAAATTCTCTTCGCCAGGTACCCAAATTTAATCCTGGGAATATTACTTTTGATACAACCTCATGCTTATAAGCAACAGGTGTTGTATTTAAATACTAATAATTAATCTTCATCGTCTTCTTCCGGATACTTTTCTTTTTTCAGCCCATGTCTTTCATTCCATTCATTCCGTCTTGCAATTGCTTCTAACATAGCAGGACTTATTATCCTTCCTTCCAGGGATACCTGCTCATGTGTTCCTCCCAGTCTTGCCACCTGATCTGCCTGTGTTTGGTCAAATGTTAGTTTATCTACCCGCACATCTGCATGCTGCACAGGATTACCTTCAATATGTAGTACCTTTATAGTGGCCGGCAAACTCCCAATAGTTGTCAGCTGATTCCTCGCTACATTCAGATCTTCCAGCGCATCCAGGTCTTTCATTTGCCAGGGCAAAGAAGCCAGCTTGTTTCTGTTGACCTTAAGTTGTTTTAACTCTCTGCACTGCCCAATACCGGCCGGTAATTCACTGAGCTGATTTTTACCTGCATCCAGGTTGACCAGGTGCTTTAGTTGACCGATCTTATCATCGAGTGAAGTCAATTTATTCGCTTTCAGGATCAGCATCCTTAACTCTGTCAGTTCATAAAAGCTGTCAGGCAGGTATTCCAGTTGATTATGCCCCAGGTACAATCGTCGTAGCTGCTTCAGGTTACCGATATCTTCAGGCAGTTTCCTGATCTTATTATGATTCATATAAATGAGCTCAAGAGAGGGCATTTTGGCCAACAAGGAAATATCGCTGATCTGGTTATTGCTCAGGTATAGCACCTTTAACCCTGTCAGGGAAGTGAACCAGACAGGCAGGTAAGTGATTTGATTGTCTTCCAGGTTCAGGTTTGTGATAAGCTTGTTGCCAAGTATTTCTTCGGGAATTGAAGTAAGTTTCCGTTCCTTATAGTTCACTAACATGGTGTAAAGATACGGCGGTTCTATCAAAAGTAATTTCCTCAATCGCTTCAGATTACTTCCGATACAACCTGCGCATATTCTAACTGATCATTGGCAAATACTTCTTCCTGTTCTCAAAAATGATCCACAACAAAATCGCCCAGATTACAAATACCATCGGCAAGCCACTCGGTGCCACGGTAGCATGAGTAAGAGCTACTCCTACCATCACCGGGAAAATAACAACTGCACCCAAAGCCCTTGTCTTAGGAATGATAATCAGGATCCCACCCAGGATTTCAGCTACCGCTACCAGGGGCATCAGCCAGGCAATCTCCATAAAGGCTGCATTGTCAGCCATCAAAGCAGGAGGTAAATCTTTTGGTTCAGGCATATAGTGGAAAAACTTGGCGAAACCGCCATTGAGGAGCAAAAGCCCGAACAGTACAGACAGAATGTTAAGGATTATTTTCTTCATATATTTTGGTGATTTATCATCCAGTTGATGCCATATTTGTCCGTAAAGCTACCATAGTAAGCCCCGAAGAACATATCCTGCAAAGGCATGGTTACCTCTCCGCCGGCGGACAATTCATTGAATATTCTCTCCGCCTCTTCTCTTGTGGAAGGCTCCACATTGATATGCATATTATTTCCCTGTGTCAGGGTAAATCCCATTTCTTTCGGGGCATCGGTACCCATCAAAATGTGCCCGCCCAGCAACGGCAATTCCACATGCAGCACCATTTTCTTAACAGCTTCACTCAATCCTTCCTGGCCAGGGGCCTCTCCCAAACGCTGTATACCATTTACGAATTCAGTCCTGAAAACAGATTTATAAAAGTTAAAAGCCTCTTCTGTATTACCCGGGAAATTCACATAGTAAGATACCCTTGCACGGTTGTCCGGTTTCTTTTGTTTACGCAGGTAAAACTGTGCACTGATATACGCATCCAGGTTCTGTAATCCGGCAGTAAAGCCTTCTTTGAAGCCCATCTTCACCAGGGTCTCCAGGTCTTCCAATGCTTTGAATTGCAGCTCACAGGTTACGGTAGTAGCATCTGCATCCGTTGCATTGAAATTGTTCGTCCAGTTTGTACTAGGGAAAGAAGTATTGATCACGCCGTTTTCATCACAAAAAGCATCCTTACCGGCAAACATTTTTTCTACCTGGATGGTCTCATAATCAAAGATACACCAGTGCTTTTCATTTTCAGGGCTTACCATGGCATAAAACCATCTGCCACCTTCCCTGAAATCCATCGATTTTGTCTCTACATGATAAGGTTTTGGGGCCCACCACTGGTCCAGGATATCGGCTTCAGTCCATGCGGCCCAAACCAGGTCCAGGGGCGCGTTGAAGGACCTTTCAACCTTGATCTTCTTGTTAGCCTTATCTACATCGAAGTTAAAGAGGATTGCCTTGTTCATTTTTTATTTTTTTTGAGGTTTGCTAATAGGTTATCTAGTTGCTCAAAACGCGTCTCCCATAGCTTGCGGAACTGTTCGAGCCATTTGTCAATTTCTTTCATTCTTTCGATTTCAAGGTGATAGTAAATCTCCCGGCCCTGGTACTCCTGTTTTACTACCTCGCATTCTGTCAATACCCGCAGGTGCTTCGACACTGCCTGACGTGTAGTCTGAAAGTGCTCCGCAATACCATTTGGTGTCATTGCCTGCATAGCCAATAGTCCTATAATCGCTCTCCTGGTCGGGTCTGCAATGGCCTGGAATATGTCTCTTCTCATGAGCTTATGTGTTTATGAAACCATATGGTTGCAAATATATATGAAACCAATCGGTTTCACAAAATAATTCTTAAAAAAAAGCCCACCATATTTGGTGGGCCATTTTATGAACGACTAAACCAGTAAATTAATAACCCTGGTTTTGGGTAAATGCATCACTTGCATCCATTGCAGACTGAGGTATAGGATACACTCTTCTGAAAGGCTGAGATGCCGGCTTCGCAGATCCCGGATCCGCATCTTCAAACTTTCCAAAGCGGATCGCCTCTTTTCTCCTCCACTGCTCCCAGTACATTTCAAAAGCAATTTCATTGTACAGGATGTCGGCAGTCAGGGATGCAATCGCGGTACCTGGCGTGCTGTTATAATATTCTTCGCGTGTTCTTGTCGTACGCAGCTTATTGATATCCGCCAGCGCCAAAGTAGTCTGACCACTACGGAAATAAGCCTCTGCACGCATACAATACATACCACCCAGGCGATACAATGGCATATCTACATTGCTGGAGCCGTTATCCTTCTCAGGGTCAAACTCAAACTTGAAGATGCGCACCCCACGGTTGATCTGTGCCTGTGTAAATACAGACTGTGCAGGATTGTCAAAGTTCAGCTCAGGTGTAAAATCCACCGGCAGTGATGTATTCTTTTCACAATACAGTTTCTCTACCGCAATCCTGTTATCGCTGGTCATTTTCAGACCGCCGGAGGCCAGGATCGGTCCATACTGCTGACCTGCCAGGAAACCACGGTTAAAGTGGAACCATGGCAGCGAACTGTTAGCCACAATGCTCGTAGCAGGCACACTCACATCAGTACCATCATTCTTGAACCAGGTACCATCGCTATACTGGTACTTACGGGAGAAACGAGGGTCATCATGATTGCCATCCCAGGTTGCATAGAACGAAGGAGTGGTACATGTTGCATTCGTACCCCTGTTGTTGGCAGAAGGTTTCTGATTTCTTTCCATCGGCATATAGGCGATGCTGTTACTGCTGCTACGGGATGTATTGATATCCTGCGAAACCACGAAGATCAGCTCCGGTCTGCCATTGTTGTCGATATCAAAGTTCCTGAAGTAGTTTGTTTCCAGGTAGAACTGTGTATTATCGATCAATTGCGTGGTATAATAGATCACCTTGTCCATATCAGTACCATTACCATCCAGGGCTGCTTCAGTGAAGTTAAAGCTGGAACCATAACGGTTCTTAAATACAGCACGGTTCATGTACATATCAGCCAGCAGTGCATAAGCAGCCTGTTTGGTGAAACGGCCATTATGTGTATTTTGTTCTTTCAGGTTAGCGAGGTCAGGAATGATGGCTTCTACTTCTCTGATCAGACCATCGATCGCTGTATCTGCACTTTTTACTTCCAGAGGCGCATTGTTGACATATGGGTTTCTGTAAGGAGCCTGTCCATACAGATCCAGGGTATGGAAAGTATAGAAAGCCAGCAAGCCTCTTGCTTCAGCGAGGAACAATTTCTGATTAGCATTACCATTTGCCTGGTAAGCACTGGTTACCGCGGTCAGCGACTTGGTAATCCCACTGTTCAGGTTATTCCAGCCATTTGCTACGAGCGAGTTGTCTGGTCCCCAGGTGAACTCGTGAATAGCACGATAGATACCACCATCGCCCCAGTCACTACCACGGGTAGGCAGCAGGGCTTCGTTCGTGGGATATTCCTGTAAACCCCATACGTTGTTATGGTCTACAAAGGTCGCACTACCCAGCTGGCCATAAGCAGCCGCTATTGCATTCTCAGGATTGGAGTTGTTCGAGCCCAATACCTCATCGATCACTTTTTCTTTCAGGTCAGTACAGCTTACCATGGCTACAGTAAGTGCAATACCTAAATATGTATATAAAGATTTCTTTCTCATGTTTCTTAGAATTTAACAGTTGTACCTAA
Organism: Chitinophaga silvisoli; assembly: GCF_003412465.1. Lineage (GTDB taxonomy): Bacteria > Bacteroidota > Bacteroidia > Chitinophagales > Chitinophagaceae > Chitinophaga > Chitinophaga silvisoli. The sequence continues at coordinate 75,209 of NZ_QTJV01000009.1, read as the reverse complement.
CAGGTATGTTTTGGCAGCAGGATAAGTAGTATAATCGATACCTAAAGACTGATTGCCACCTACGGTCTTCGTTGTATTCACCAAAGGATCGTAACCGGAATAACCGCTGATGGTCCACAGGTTCTGTGCACTTACATAGAGGTTGATTGATTTCAGCCAATCCTGGTGAGGAATAGTGAGGGTGTATCCCAGGCGAAGGTTTGCCAGGCGAACAAAGTCGGATTTCTCCAGGTACAGGCTGGACAGCTGCACTGCATTGGTTGTACTTGCACCAGCATCATAGAACTTTCTCAGTACGTTTCGGTCAGAAGCAAGGCTGTTGATGTTTAGATCCAGGGCAGTATTGTTGACTAACAAACCACCGGTCTGACCAATGAAGTTGAAGCCCAGGTCAAACGCCTTGTAACGCAGGTTACTGTTCAGACCAAAGTTGAAGTTAGGCAGTGCCCCCTGGAAGATTTCCCTGTCGTCAGAGTTGATCACACCATCCTTATTCCTGTCTTCGAAAATGTCTTTACCATCTTTGTCATAACCCAGGTGTTTCAGCATATAGAAGGAGCCAGCTTCATAACCGTTCTTATAGATGTTGGCATTTACACCAGACAGGCCAGGACCGGAGATGCTACCGGAGTAGAGCTCGGATACAGGCAGATCCTTGATGGTGTTGCTCAGGGTAGAACCATTTACATCCATCGTCCAGCTGAAATCTTTGGTTCGTACCAGGGGAGTACCCAGGTTGAATTCAAAACCTTTGTTTACGATACTGGCATCTACGTTTTTCCATACAGTAGTAGTAGGGGAGAGCGGGCCTGAAGGAATGTTCAGGATCGGATCTTTCGTAGTCTTGTTATAATATTCCAATGAACCGTAGAGTTTACCTTTGAAGAGGGTGAAGTCCAGGCCCACGTTCAGTTGTTCCACCATTTCCCATTTCAGATCCGGGTTGGCAGTACGGTTTACGGTCACCCCATTTACGAGGTTCAGGTCGCTGTACAGGTAGTAACCGGATGCAGAAGAGAGGGAATAACTCGCCTGTGTGATCTTGTTCGTTACTTCCTGGTTACCTGTCTGACCCCAGCTGGCGCGGAGTTTCAGATCCTGTACCTGGCTGATGTCTTTCATGAAACCTTCCTGGGAGATGGTCCATCCTAATGCGAATGACGGGAAGTAACCGTATTTGTTGTTGTTACCAAAACGGGTAGAACCATCTGCACGTAAAGAGGCTGTGAGCATATAACGGCTGTCGTAGTTATAGTTGATACGACCGAAGCCTGACTGCAATTCATTCTCCTGTGCATAACCACTGGGGGTGGTAGAGGTACCTGAGTAACCAGGATTGTATTCAGGTGCCACACCTACACCCTGTGCAGCGATGCCCTGCAGACCATAAGTCGTACCGGAGAAAGAGAATTTCTGGTAAGAGAAACCACCCAGCAATTCCAGGTTGTGTTTGTTGAATGACTTGTTATAAGTCAGGTAGTGCTCAATCAGGGTGGTCAGTGATTTCAGGTTGTTTTGCTGATAAGCACCACTTGGTTGCCTGTCGGTATAGTTAGGGTATATAGTGGTATTACGTTCAGAAGTAGATTTATCTACACCATAGTTAAAGCGGTAGTTCAAACCTGGCAGGATTCTGAAAGCAGCTTCGATGTTACCCAGTACACGGAAGGTATTGGTGTGGTCATCCCAGATGCTCAGCAGGTATGCCGGGTTGTAGTGCGCGTTCATGTTGAAGTTGGTATATGCTCCTGTGGAGTCGCGCAGGGAACGGGTAGGATTAGCCATCAGTGCGTGAATGATGAGCTGACCATCTGAACCTGCGGTGTTACCGTTAGGAATACCGGTTTCATTGATATCACTTGCAGTCAGGTTCATCTTTACAGTCAGACGTTTGTCATCCAGGAAAGACTCTTCTGCATTCAGTCTTGCAGTGGTTCTCTTGAAGCTGCTTTTTTCAACGATACCATCCTGGTTCATACGTGACAGGGAAGCGAGGTAGCTGCCTGTGTTGGTAGTTTTACCAAAAGATACGTTATGATTCTGAAGGAAGCCATTACGGAAAATGACATCCTGCCAATCGGTGTTACCTTTGTGATCATAAGCCGGATCTACCAGTGCTTTGCGGTATTCAGCCGCATTCAGAACATCCAGTTTTTTGATCAGTTGGGAGTTGCCTACATACATGTCGTAAGTAAGGGTAGGTGCACCTTTGCTACCATGCTTGGTAGTGATCAGGACAACCCCGTTAGAACCTCTGGCACCGTAGATAGCGGCGGCAGAAGCGTCTTTCAGGATGGTCATGGTTTCGATATCGCTGGTGTTCAGGAAGTTCAGCGGGTTCTTGGGTTCAGAAGAACCCAGACCGAAGTCAGGGCCACCTGCACTCACGTTATCATTACTCAGGGGAACACCGTCTACCACGAAGAGGGGTGTACTACCGCTGCGGATAGAACCCACACCACGGATAAATACATCCACACCTGCACCGGGCTCGCCGCTGGATTGTGCGATGCGTACACCGGATACTTTACCCTGCAGCATATTGTCTACAGAGATAGGAGCACCCTGCCTGATATTATCAGCTTTCAACTGGGTTACAGCACCAGTTACGTCAGCTTTCGTCTGACTACCATAACCTACTACTACCACTTCGCCCAGCTGACTGTTGCTGCTGGTCAAAGTTACTTTCATAGTGCCGCTGGTAGCAGCAATAGTCTGTTGTGTGTAGCCGATAAAGGTGAACACGAGTTGCTCACCGGGAGCGGCATCGATAGTGAATTCTCCACGATCATTGGTTGTTGTGCCTTTGTTGGAAGCCACAGATTTAATAGATACACCGGGTAGAGGAGTGCCGTCTGCTCCAACTACGATCCCCTTTACAGGCGTTTGTCGGGTGGCCTGTTCATAGATACTGTGGGTGCCCGTAGCTGCCATGACAGGGCTTGCGGCCGAAAGCCATACGGCTAGCATTAAAAGTAAATGATTGTTCATTGCAATCTGCTATTATGCTTGATGTTAAAAGACATAGTAAGTCCTGGCCCCCATGGGCAGAATTGATTTTTATCAGGCTGTAAAAAATGCGTAAAGCGGGTATGCTACAAAACGATACACAGCAGAGTAATCCCCATTTGGAAATACCACAATCAGAACGCAAAGGTGATTTTTTTCAAATACTCAATTTCTCATTGGCACTACCTTTTGAAAACAGGGTGTAATGATAGTGCGCTTTCTGGAATTTGTTGTTAATTCAAAGTTAAGGTTACTTTAATTTAAATGATTTAAGATTGTTGAACAATTTTTTTTGGTGAGTATCCATACTGCTTTTTGAAGGTAAAGGGGAAATGAGAGGGGGCATCAAAGCCTGATTCAAGGTAGATGTCCGCTGGTTTTCGATTTTTTTCACTGAGCTGGTGAAGCGCTGGTTGCCGGGGTTTTCTTGTGAGCGGTTGCCGGGGGCGTTTTTTTAAAACTCTTTGTGAGAAGTGGTCAGACTTGTGCCGGTGAGGGAGATAAATTTTTCAAGTGGTATATTAAAGATATAATGCTTCTTTATGAAGTAGATCAGGTCCTTGTGGTTCCCGGCCCAGTTCCATCTTTTTTTGACAATATTAGGCAGGGGAGATATGCTGACTTTGTTCAGCGTTTCAGATTTTTTGTTTGAAATGTTTTTGGATACCAGGATCAGCCCATGTACTACCTAAGTGTTACTGCTGGTGTTGTGTTCGTTTAATACTTTTATGATAATATTGAGAATTAGCCCCAATGAGTAAATGTAAACTCCCGTACTCTGGTGCTGGTAGGAGACAATGGTCGGGTACCAGTCAGCAAACGGCCACGGTAACCTTTACTAATGGAAACGTTACTAATGTAACGGGAAATAATAAAGCTATCACTACTGTTTCATAAGTTATATGAAAAAGATCCTGGTTATAATAATTACAATGTTGATGTGCAAGGCAAATATTGCTTTTGCACAAAAAATTCCCCGGGATTCTGTTGATTATTACATTAAAACCCTGAGCTGGGAATCGCTGTATTTAAAAACGAACTACGTGACTGCACTTGTTTTATGCAGGGATGCTGAAAGGCTGGTACCAGCCGGTGAGAAAAAGATAGTAAGGGCGCTGTTGTCCCAAATCTCAAATGAGAGTAAGACTGTGGCAATACATATGATCTTATCAAAGACTTTTGAGCCGGAGAGTGGTGTTATAGGCGGAGAATATGTGTATAGGCATGATTCGGTGGTTGGGATAAACTATACGTACAATAGATTAAAATGGCGATATGATGTGGTGGATAAAAAGTATAGTATAGCACCGGGAGATGTACAGCGGATAGAAAGGTATTGGAAGAAGAAACTGAATAAGAAATATTCAAAGCTTTAATGAGCCACCTTTGGAAGGTTAGGCCCGATAAATACAGGCGTTTGGATTAACGGGAAAGTAACTGTTATGGTAACAAAGTTTAGGATAATATTTTTATCGATTGCAGCTATAGTAGGTATTACCTGGTTTAGGATGATGTCAAAAGAACATGATAGGCTGGATCAATTGTTGACAAATCATGTGCGATTTTCCGGAAGGGTAGTTTCATATAAAGTATCAAATTACCACGCCTTTGGTATCATTGGCATTATACTACAGGATACAAATACAAAAGAATTTGCCGATACTTCAAGCCAGCGATTATTTCCGTATAAAATAAAAGGAGCATTTGCGGAGTTTTATGGATACGTTCCGCCATCTATTAAAGAAGGAGATGCCGTTATATTGGATTCTGATAAAAGGTTAATGAATATTTATGACGACCATAATCCGGTAATAGTTTTGAATGTCGTGGTCAGTACAGAAAGTGATGAAATGGATTTTGTCAGGCGGTACACAATGTTTAAATAGTAGTATTTAATAAAGACGGCTGTACTTTTACAGTGTTGGATATCAACAAAGCCTATATGCAACTGAAGGACAGTGTGATGCCGGGGGGAGTATATCCTGCTTACAGTTTTGGATATACTCACACATTTTCATGCAATTATTATGCTGGTACAAGGATATTTAATGGACCAAGGTAGAGCTGAATTATCTTCAAGTGTTTAAATATAAGCCAATGTAGCTTCAGGATGCAACGACAGAAATAAGGAATGAAAGTGGTCATCAGAAAGGATGGAGGCAAAGGCCAGGTGAATCTGAAGGAGGTGCGATAATAAAAAAAGGCTGGGTCAAAGATTGAGACGCAGACATTTTTTAATCATTGAGAGAATATTTTGTACTTACATTTGGAAATCACGTTTTATTATATATTTTTGCCCTGACAAGTACGTTGTTGCCTATACCGACCCACCGTATTATGCCTATACCATTTAACCGACTGTATACGTTGCCGATTAAGGACAATAATTTTTAAAACAAAACCAAGCAAATTATTAACCCTTATTGTAGTATTTAAAGAATACCTACAGAAGTACGATTTTACCCGATTGTTAGTAAGATAATTGATATTATTCTCCCTAACTGGAGGTGCTGTGTCATGTATAATTGTTTAAGGGACAAAACATACATATAAATATCCCTATCCACCAAATAGATATTCTTCTATAACCCATTCAGGAAGCAATACCTACCACATGGAATGAGATGCTATACCTATACCAAAAAATTCTAAATGAGATGGTTATCCCTGATAGCACTAATATTGCTATCTCTTAGCGCTGTTGCACAGGTAAGCATGACGGTTCAATTGCCGCCTACAGGAGTATTACAGATGGCCCAGCTCTGGAACATGCTGTTGGTAAGTACATCGTCTTCACCTATCCTCGTAAAGATAGAAATGAGAATGAAAGATGTAGCAACCAATCAACCCATTCTGACAGGGTTTTCCAGAACGATCACCTTAAATAAAGGTGTAAGGCAAATTCAAGCCGGTGATGTAACACCTGTTACCTATGAATACCTTTCTACTGCGGCAGACAGAACGCAAAATGGTTTGCTTACAGCCGGTAATTACATTGCCTGTTATAGTGTGTTTTTGTTGTCAGGTGACGCATTGTCACTGCTGGCCGAAGACTGTTTGGCTTTCGCTGTAGAACCCGTGAGTCCTCCCTTGCTGAACAGCCCTGAAGATCAAAGTATTGTAGACGGTAACCTACCTCAGTTTAGCTGGATACCCCCGGCACCACTTTCTATTTTTAGTGATTTGAATTATGATTTTGTGATCGTAGAATTGAGAAATGGTCAGTCAACCGCAGAAGCCATTCAGCAGAATATCCCTGTGTATAAATCTGTACATAATAAGAACCTGTTTGTGAACTACCCTGTCTCTGCCCTAGCACTGGATACTGCAAAGAAATATGCGTGGACGGTCACCGCTAAAAATGGGAGCACATTCGCAGCACAAACTGAAACCTGGACGTTCAGGATCAAAGGTGCAGCGGCTGAAAAAATGGTGAATGAAACGGCCGCATACATCCTGCTAAAAAAAGAGCTGGATGCTACGCAGTTCACCTGCTCGGGTCCCTTACAGGTAGGGTATAGTAATGATGCCGGCGATACGACCGTGAATTACGAAATCCTGTCGCTTGGTGCAGGTGGAGGTGTGATACAGTCGGGAAAATTATCGTTAACCCGTGGCCAGAACCAGTTAAAGGTCGTACTGAAAGGACTTACCAATGACCAATATTATCTATTCCGACTGCAAAACAACAGGAAGGAATACTGGAATGCAAAATTTATCTACAACAATAAATAAAGCGTAAATGATATTAAAACATGTCGCAGGAAGCAAGCGTTTGATTGCTTCTCTGATGCTTGTTGTGATGTATCTTGAAACGGTGCTGCCGAATTATGCATTCGGCGCTCCTGTGGTAATTCCTGTAAGCGTAACAACAACAACAGTCCCATTGCCTGTAAGGGACAATAGAACGGTACTACCGACTTGGAAAAGCATCCCAGCTGGCTTTACTTCCACATCCAAAGCATTTATCGGTGGGCCTACACAACCCGAAAGTCAGGACTTCCACTCTGTGAACAATGATAACATGGTCGACCTGTTCTCCGGCGACTTCTCTTATTCAATTCCATTGCTGGATGTAGGTGGTTATCCGCTGGCATTGGGTTATAACAGTGGGGTAGGCATGGACCAGGATGCAAGCTGGGTAGGTCTTGGCTGGAACCTGAACCCGGGTTCCATCACAAGAAACCTGAGAGGCTTACCTGATGATTTCAATGGCACAGATACGATTCAACAGGTTTCTGCTATGAAACCTAATGTTAGTACAGGTGTTTCTGTAGCATTGTCAGAAGAGCTGTTGGGCCTTCCGTTGAATAAGCTCACCGGTAGCGATTCAGCGAGTCTCTCTTTATCCCTTACGGCGAGTGTCGGCATTAATTTTAATAACTACAAAGGCTGGGGTGTAGAAACTGGTCTTAGTCCTAGTATCAATGTAGGTGCTGCCTCCATGGGTAAATTGACTGCAGGGTTGTCTCTCACCAATAGCTCTACAGACGGATTTACCGTCGGTACCAGCCTTGATTATAGAAAGAACTGGGAAAGAACGAAGGAAACCGGAACCATGGGTGGCAGTGTTGGCCTTAGCACAGGATTTAATTCCAGAAGTGGCATGAAAGCACTGACCTTGGGATTGGGTACAAACATGACCCGTAGTTCAACAAAAAATCAAACCGGAAGTGACGGTAAGACAATGACCACTACCACCAATCAATGGGGTAGCTCCCCAGGTGCAAGTCGTACAATCATGTCCTTTGCCTATCCTTCTTATTCCCCTGCAGTCACCCTTCCATATACAAATACCAACCTTACATTTACCTTGAAAGTAGGATCCGATGCCATGGTAAGCTCTTCTACGCTTGCGTTTGAAGGTTACTATGCAAAACAGGAAATAAAGGAAGCCGATCAGCGTAGATCACTACCGGCTTATGGCTATCTGAACTACCAGGGTGCCGGTAATAATACGAGTGTATTGATGGATTATAACAGGGAAAAAGATATTCCTTACCGTGAGAAACCCGCCGTACCTAATATCGGTATTCCATCTTATACCTACGATGTGTTCGCGATGTCAGGTGAAGGCACAGGAGGTAGTTTCAGGGCTTACCGGAGCGATATCGGTCATGTATTTGATCACTATAACAAAACTAAATTTGTATCAGGTACAGCAGGAGCTGACCTCTCTGCCGGTGGGCTGGTGCATGCCGGTGCTACAATAGGTCTTACCTATGCTTATACTGAAAATGGTGCCTGGCTGAAAGATAATACGTTTTATTCCCAAACTCCATTTACCAGCTCTCTGGGTACCTACGAAGGCTCATACTTCAGGAACCCTGCTGAGATGACGGTGAATGATAAGGAGTATTATACAAAGCTGGGTGGCGATGATGTGGTGACTGTAAAATTAAATCAATCCAGTATCAGTAGCTCAACCCTGCAGGCGACCAAATACCTGAGCAGGTACCAAAATAAAAAATGGGTAGCTGATGAGGCAATGGATACCCTTAGTTCGATGAGAACAAGGCGTGAGAAAAGAAACCAGGTCATCTCTTACCTCACAGCTGATGAAGCCAGTGTGGCAGGTTTTCCTCGATTTATTGAGAACTATTCAGAGAATTTTTATAGTCTTACCCCTTGTCCTGCTGTTATTTCAGATGATGTAGATGGAGATGGTGTCGGATTACGGGGACAATATTATATCCATAGAAATTTTGAAAAGCAGCTTTACGAGAAAGTAGACACTGTTATATATATGCCCAACCAGACGGTCTTTAACTACGACCGTCCAGCTACAGTTACACCACTAAATACAAGATGGTCAGCAAGATGGACAGGTCGTATCAAAGCGCCTGTTACCGGCGATTACACTTTTTATTTAGACCATGACGATGGTGTCCGTTTATTCCTGAATGATACCAGTCTTGTAGACCGCTTTGGAATAGTGGCTACTACCGACTCGGCCAAAGTAAACCTGGTAGCAGGTCAGTACTATAAGATAAGAATGGATTACAATAATAATAAAGGAGGTATGCGTGCTACGCTGGAATGGAAATACCCTTCCCAGGATCGTATCCGTGTGCCGACAGAAAACCTTTATCTGACATCAACAAAAGATACATTGATGGTGGATAGTATTTCCATAGAGAAACGCGTAAATTCCTTCCGGCAGAAAAACCACATTTCTGAAATTGACGTGACCAATGCCGATGGTAAACGATACATCTATGGCCTGCCTGTCTATAACCTGCAACAAAAAGAAGCCACCTTCTCTGTAGATGCTTCTAAAGGGAATGTAGACAGTGGTCTTGTAAAATATACACCAGGTTCTGAGAACTCAACAGGGAATAGTAATGGTAATGACCATTATTATTCCAGTGAACTTATGCCAGCCTATGCACATACCTTTCTGTTGACCGCCCTGTTGTCTCCCGATTACCAGGATTTAACAGGCAATGGTATTACAGCAGATGATAAAGGTGATGCAATCAAATTTAACTACACCAAGATAGCGGGAATCAATAACCCATACAATTGGCGTTCACCGGCACCTGCTGTCCCGAACCAGGCATCCCTGCACCAGGGTCAGCGTACGGATAACCGCGATGACAAGGGGAGCTATGTGTATGGTCAAAAGGAGCTGTGGTACCTGCATTCTATTGAGTCAAAGAACATGGTGGCCATCTTTAAACTGGCCAGTCGTGATGACCTGCCTGCCATCGATGAGAATGGTGAAAGACAGAAAGGTAATTATGGCCGTAAGCTGGAAGAGATCAATTTGTATACAAAGTCTGAACTGATGAAGGCAAATCCAAAGCCTGTTAAAACGGTTCACTTTGAATACAGCTATGATCTATGTAAAGGAGCCAACGGTAGGATCAACGCCGAAGGTAAACTGACCCTGAAGAAAATCTGGTTCACTTATAATAATAACCAGAAAGGGAAGCGTCATCCTTATGTATTTTATTATAATGGCTTGAATCCGGGTTATAACAGTAATGATGTAGATCGCTGGGGTAGTTACAAATCATCTAGTCAAAATCCAGCCAAGGTCAATAACAATGATTATCCGTATTCATTGCAGGATAGTACACTGGCTGCACAAAACGCTGCTGCATGGACACTGGATTCTATCCAGCTGCCCGCAGGAGGGCGTATAAAAGTGGATTATGAAAGTGATGATTATGCCTATGTACAGAATAAGAGAGCTGCTCAGATGTATACCATTGCTGGGTTCTCTTTAGGTGCACCAAACTCAGCGGACGATTTGCAAAGTAATCTCTACAATGGCCTGTATGATAATCAGTATGTATCAATCAATGTTCCCAAAGCGGTAAGCAACAACGCAGAAGTGTATACCCGTTACCTGGAAGGAATGGAAAAAGTCTATTTCCGCCTGTATGTGAAGATGCCTGCTGATAAATACGGCAGCGGCAGTGAATATGTACCAGTCTATGCAACGCTGGATCAAAGCAAATATGGTTTTTTTAACGGAGGTAAAACCATCTATATCCGTGTGAAGGCTATCAGCACAAATGGTGAAATAGACATGGCTAACAGTGTCTATAGCCCGTTGACAAAGGCTGCCTTCTCTTACCTGAGAATGAACCTTCCATCCAAGGCATATCCGGGTTCTGAGACAGGGGATGATGTATCGGCTGTGGATGTGATTAAGATACTGGCCAGTCAGGCAAGTAATATCGTGCAGATGTTAGCTACATTCGACAATGCTGCCAGGATCAAGAACTGGGCGAGGTCAGTAGACCTGAGCCGCAGTTATATTCGCCTCAATAACCCTTACTATAAAAAGTATGGTGGTGGTATTCGTGTAAAACGCATCAGGATATTTGACAACTGGAATGAGATGACCAAACAGAAAGAATCTGTATACGGTCAGGAATATCTTTATACCACTATCAAAGATATCAATGGTAAAACCGATACCATCAGCAGTGGGGTGGCTACCTACGAGCCAATGATTGGTGCTGATGAAAACCCATGGAGAACGCCATTGGAGTATAACCAGCAGGTTGCAGCACTGGCACCTATTGTAAATGGTTATACAGAGCTGCCATTGGGGGAATCCTTCTTCCCTTCGCCAAGTGTAGGTTATAGTAAAGTGCGTGTGAGAACCATTCATGCAAATAAAATACGCTCTGCTAATGGTTATGGAGAAAACTGTTATTATACCAGTTATGACTTTCCTACATTAACTGATATGACCCTGTTGGCAGATAACAAGAAACGTTACAAACCGGCATTGAGCAATCTGCTGCGCATTAATGCAAAACATTACATCGCAGTCAGTCAGGGTTTCAAAGTGGAGTTGAATGATATGAATGGTCGATTGAAATCACAGGCTTCTTATAGTGAAACAAATACAACTACTCCCGTTGCCTCTACCACTAATTATTACCGGGTAGATGATCAGCAGGCAACGACTAAGCATCTTAATAATACAGTGATGGCCATTACCTCTAAAGGGGTGATTGACACAACTGCCGTAATTGGTAAAGATATTGAGCTGATGACGGATATGCGCGAAGAACGCTCTGTATCTACCGCTTTAACTGTGCAGGTGAATGGAGACATGTTCACCTTCCCCTGGCCTCCGATCATGTTTATACCAGTAGGGTTGAGTGTGTATAATAAAGAAGAGACCATGTATCATTCAGCGGCAGTATCCAAAGTGATCTACCGTCATGGTATATTGGATAGTGTGGTGGTAACGGATAAGGATAGTAAGATCAGTACCCGCAATCTGCTGTACGACAGTGAAACGGGTAATATACTCCTGACCAGCACACAAAATGAGTTCAACGATCCTATATATAATTTCACCATGCCGGCCGGTTGGGCCTACGATGGTATGAGTGGGGCCTATAAGAATACCGGGGTGATACTGAAAAATATCTATATCAGGCAGGGCCGTATTACAAGTGGGTTGCCTGCAACAGCTAAAGTAACAGATTACTTTGCAGGGGGTGATAAGGTTTTGATCTACAGTAAACCTAAAACAGGCGGGGAAGATTGTGCGCCTCATGTGGCCACCTTCCCTGCTACAGGGCTGATGTATACAGTGGATGCGAATGAGCAGAGTGGAGGGAATCCTGATATCTATTTTGTAGATGAGAATGGACAACCTTTTTCAGGGAATGATATTACCCTGAAGGTGGTGAAGTCTGGGAGAAAGAATATAGGTGCATCGATCAGTAGTGTATCATTATTGAAAAACCCGCTTGTACGAACCAGTGCTGGTTACAAGCTGGTGATTGATAGTACGTCAAAAGTAATTGCTGCCGCTGCAGTACAATATAAATCATCCTGGAAAGTACCTGATAGCAGAAAGTCCGGTACAGTGACTACTTGTGTTCCTGAAGCTTATGCAAAGTACGCAGGGGGGGATGCTGCGAATTGCGGGGTGATACAGGCGACTTATGGTAACCGTCTGCTGAGCAGGTCTTACATTGTTAATAATTGTTCCAGCGGATATATAGGCAAGTATGCCGTTTCTTATGTGGTGCCTGCCAATAAATTCTCGTCAACTGTGAGCCAGGCCGCAGCAGACTCTATGGCGCAAAAACTAATGATCGATAGCGGACAGTTGTACGCCAATGCACATGGCGTATGTATCGCTTATTATACAAGTACGGCACAAACGGCTACAACAAGTAAGAACAATTGTGCTGCGGGGTCCAAGGGTGCTACTGCTTCTTATACAGTAGGAGCAGGGTTTTCTCATTCTTATGTAAGCCAGGCTGCAGCTGATTCAACCGCTTATGCATGGGCACTTTCTGAGGCGCAATCGCAGGCAAATAATTCCACCTGTTATTATTATAGCGTTGCACAGAGTGGTAGCTATACAAAGAACAACTGTGCTTCGGGTGGTACAGGAGGATCAGTGAGTTATTCCCTTGCAGCGGGTACAGATTCTTCATCAGTTAGTCAGACAGCTGCCGATTCACTGGCGAAAATCAGACTGGCATCACTGGGACAGGCGAATGCCAATGCAAATGGTACCTGTACCTTCTATAATACACTGGTGAGCGTTACTAAAAACAGGAATAACTGTGCAACAGGCGGCACGGGGTCTTCCGTGACCTACACGGTAGCAGCAGGTAAATGGAGCAGTACAGTGAGTCAGGCGAAAGCAGATAGTTTGGCGAATGCCGATCTGACAGCCAATGGCCAGACCTATGCCAATACAAATGGTACCTGTACCTTCTATAATACAGCGGTAAGCATTACAAAAACTAAAAACAACTGTGCAACCGGCGGTACAGGTTCTTCCGTGACCTACACAGTAGCGGCTGGTAAATACAGCAGTACAGTAAGTCAGGCGAATGCAGATAGTTTGGCAAATGCGGATCTAACCGTGAATGCACAAAATTATGCTAATACAAATGGTACCTGTACCTTCTATAACACAGCGGTAAGCGTTACGAAAACCCGTAACAACTGTGCGACAGGTGGAACCGGTTCTTCCGTAACCTACACAGTAGCGGCTGGTAAGTATAGTAGTACAGTAAGCCAGGCGAAAGCGGATAGTTTGGCGAATGCTGATCTGACAGCCAATGCCCAGACCTATGCGAATACAAATGGTACCTGTACCTTCTATAACACAGCGGTTAGCGTTACAAAAACCCGTAACAACTGTGCAACCGGCGGAACCGGTTCTTCCGTGACCTATAGTGTAGCGGCTGGTAAATATAGTAGTACAGTAAGCCAGGCGAAAGCAGATAGTTTGGCGAATGCCGATCTGACAGCCAATGGCCAGACCTATGCCAATACAAATGGTACCTGTACCTTCTATAATACTGCCGTATCGTCTACCAAGACACGGAACAACTGTGGTACTAATGGAACGGGTTCTTCCGTGACCTACACCGTAGCCGCCAGCAAGTATAGCAGTACAGTCAGCCAGGCGAGTGCAGATAGCCTGGCAAGTGCGGATCTGACAGCCAACGCCCAGACCTATGCAAATACGAATGGCACCTGTACCTATACGAACGATGCGATGAGCCGCACCTATACGAGGAACAATTGTGGAACGGGATATATAGGCAGTTCAGTTACTTATAGCGTGGCTGCGGGTAAATATACCTCTACGGTGAGCTATGCCGATGCAAATGCAAAAGCAGCAGCGGATACATTAGCAAATGGCCAGACCTATGCCAATACGAACGGAACATGTACAGCGCAAACCGTCACTGTCACTATTAATCCGTCTCCATCAGGACACACTGCCAATACGGCCCATGGTACTATTACTGTAAAGACATCTTCCGGGACAACAATTACGAGTGGTAGTTATGATGGAACTGACCTGCTGATCGCAAATGGTGCTTCAAAAACGTACAGTACTACTGCAACTACATTTGTCGTTACCATCGCCGCAATGTCGGCGGGTTATGCTTCTGTAAATGGTACTGCTAAGAATGTTTATTCCGGCACACAAACATGGACCGTCACCGGAAGTACGATCACCATTTTACTGTATTTACAATAATCTTATATATGCGGAAATATTTTTTTCTGACACTCATAATAGTTATAACAGGTCTTAGGAGCTCCGGCCAGGGGGCAACAGGCACCTGCGCCTGTACCTGCCTGAAGCCCTTGTTCGATTACCTGATCGCATCCAACCGGCTTTACATTAAAGAGTCAGATCATATCCTGCTATCCACGCTGATAAACGATGCAAATGCTGCCGGTTATTCGGTGTCTTATTCAGGCTGTTCGATCCTGACGAGTAATATTAATAACTATTTCTATGCCCTTACTACAGCTACTTCCGGCAGTCAGTACAAGGCGCGGTTAGGAGATTGTGCTGTCATATTGACTGCGGTCAACAATGGCACTGTGAATTTCACAAAACTGGCCAGCACGGACTGTGATAACTCTGGTAAAGTATCTTTCAACTATGGAAAGCCGATACATAAAAAGTACATGGTGACCCGTTCCGTGAATGCCTATATGGTATCTGCAACCAGTGATATCTTCCCTGCGGTGACCAGCTTTACAAGGTATGGAATGGATACAGCAGCGACCAACATGCGGGTAGGATTTTCGTCAAACAATACGGGTACATACCAGCTGACGACCGTGATGGCAATTGACAGTGCTGTAAATATTCCGGATGATGCGATTATTCTTTCAGCTACCTTAAACCTGTTTGCTGATCCTGCGGGATTTTATCCTGCTACATATACAAACGCTCATGTGCTCAGGTCAGAAACGGGGTACCAGTCTGTAGGTACGCTGTGCTTTTCTTCTGATCCCTGGACGTACAAGACCGATCCTGTACTCATCCAGGTCCTTGGAGGAACTACCTCTGGTGATGTAGTGGTTGCGGATGATCATTTTCAGAACTTCAGCTTTGACCTGGCCAGTGGTTTGAAAAATTCAAAACGCTTATTGGACAAAGGCATTCTGCTGAAGAACATGAAGACCCTCCCTACTCAATTTACAGATGAATATACCTTGTATGCTACATTTTGTTCACAAAGAAATGCTGATGCAACAAAACGCCCTTACCTGGATATCACATGGACATTTGCAACAGATACGGGTATAGTTGCCCAATTGTATATTGACAGCTGCTATACTTGTACGGATGTTTCATCCGGTTTTTGTTACAGTGCCATCACAGATACCAGTGTGAACCCATATACTTATGGTCTGACCGGCAACTGGCAACCCTACAGGTCTTTTGCCTACTATGGGGCCAGAAAAGAATCAGACCCGACAGACAGTACCCATATTCGTACCGATGGTACATTCCTGAATTATGCTGGTTTCTGGAAGATGACGACAGATAGTACCTGGCAGGCACAGGATACCGCTGTGTCCAGGTGGGTATGGAATAGTGAGAGCACCTTGTTTAACCGAAAAGGCGCAGAGATGGAGAACAAAGATCCTTTAGGCAGGTATAATGCCGCAATATATGGTTACCAGGATGCATTGGCAACAGCAGTGGTACAGAATGCCCGTTTCCGTGAGATCGGTTATGAAGGGTTTGAAGATTATGACTATATAGGCAGTACCTGCGATAGTGTGTGTGCGGTACCAAGGAATTTTGATTTCTCTGCTTACAAGAATGCGTTTGATACGACCGAAGCACATACTGGTCGTTACAGTCTCCGTGTGAATGCAGGAAGTAGTGCGGGCATTACAGCTACGGTCGCTGCTGCTGACGATAATACATTCGAATTAGGGTATACTACAACGGCGAATACCTGTAGTACCGATGGTAGTACCGTTTTGAAGAGAATCGTAGCTGGATCGGATGCGTTACTCCCTTCATTCTCTCCGATAGCCGGCAAACGTATGGTGGTAAGTGTATGGGTAAAAGAATCCGGGCAGTGTGATGGTACATCTTATACCGGTAACCAGGTAAGCATAGTAGTGGGTCGTGCCACTGGTAATATTAGTACAGTGGCAACACCTTCCGGCAACATTATCGAAGGCTGGGAACGCTATGAAGTAGTGGTGGATGTGGCAACCGATGCAACTGCACTGACCGTGAACATGCAGAATACGGGTAGTAATACCGTCTACTTCGATGACCTGCGCATTCATCCATACAATGCGAACATGAAATCTTATGTATACGATGCAGAAACGCTTCGACTGATGGCGGAACTGGATGAGAATAACTATGCGGCGTTTTATGAGTATGATGATGATGGTAGTTTGATCCGTTTGAAGAAGGAGACGGAGAGAGGGGTGATGACTATCACAGAGTCAAGAAGTGCGTTGTTGAATGATTATTAAAAGATATTAAATAAATGAAACGTCTCTTATTAATATTCACACTCGCTATGTTGGTTGCAGGAGATTACAAAATATTATTGGGTATCCCTAACCTGAAATGATTATGAAAGAATTTTATAAATGGCTGACTTTATCCCTATGCCTTTTTGTGGCGCTAAGTAGTCATGCCCAAAGGATCACCGTCCTGAAAAAAAGCCTGGATGGTAGTAAGGGTGAATTATTGGCTAATGCGAGTATTGAAGTGAAAGACTCGGCGTTTTTCTCAGGGAATACTAAATTGAAAACACCGTATGCCGCTAAGAATATTATCGTTTTCCATATCAATGAATATTCAGGCAGGGTATTGCCTGATACGTTTAGTGCCGTAGCTAATGTACGGGTTATTTATAAACGCCCGGACAGTGTGATGGATTCGGTAGACCAATCACTCCACATTAATTATTCTAAGAATGTTGCCTATACGAGCCGCAGTAGTTTTGTGTTTAACAATACACACCAGGTGACCTTGAAGTTACTGAGTCTGAATATTTCCAATGATAATGATAAAGTGATAAATTCATTGCTGTTGGACAATGAGATGGATGTACAGGTGACGTATGCATTAAATTGTACGGACGATGCTGTACAGTCGATTTCTGCTACTGCCACTGCAAATACTGATTCTACCGATGAACTGACCGTTAGCTGGCCAGCGCTAACTGGTGCAGATGAGTACGACCTGGAATGGACCTATGTTGATTCCAGTGCACTGGCAGCTAATAAATATGGTGATCCCATTAACCCGGTATTATTATTCAGGAACAATGCTTCCCGTGTAACAATTACGGGTACTTCATACAGTATTCCATTATTGTATGATGGCAAAGGGACTTTGTTTTTCAGGGTCCGTGCCGTGCAGGATAAAGGTAGTTACGCCAGGATAGAAACGCCCTGGAGTTCTTCATTCAGCGGTGGGCTGGGTAGTTTTGATTTTGTAGGACACCAGCGTGCCTTGAATTGGAATTCAAAGGTGAGTTTTGCAGAAGATGGTAAGCGAAATGTGGTTGTAGCTTATTATGATGGTTCCCTAAGGAACCGGCAGACTGTTACAAAAGATAATACAACAAATACGACTATTGTTGGAGAGAAACTATATGACTACCAGGGTCGTGAAACGATCCAGGTCATGCCTTCTCCTACATTGAGTTCAGTAATAAAATATTCCCGCAATTTCAACCGGGGTCTGAATGGAGAATATGATAAGAGTAATTATGATACCTTGCCTACTCCGGAGGCTTTCCTGACAGCGAGTGCTGCAAAGATGTCCACGGAGAGTGGTGCCAACCAGTATTATTCTTCCAATAATCCGGAGAAGGATGAAGGCATGAACCGCTATATACCAGATGCAGGAGGGTATGCGTTTACAGAAACAGTGTATACGCAGGATAATACTAACAGGATCAGCAGGCAGGGGGGCCTGGGTGAGACCTTTAGGTTGGGAGGCAACCATGAGACTAAATATTATTATGATGCACCTAATGATAATGATCTGGATGTATTGTTTGGTACAGAAGCCGGTGACAAGTCTCATTATTTTAAGAACACTGTGCAGGATGCCAATGGGCAGATGTCGGTCTCTTATGTAGATATGCATGGTCGTACAGTGGCAACTGCGCTGGCTGGCGTGGCAGATAGTGCTGACCTGGAAAATCTTTCTTCTAATATAGGATTTACAGTAACTGATACTTTATCCAGGGCTGGTAGTAACACGATCAGGGATTTGACCCTTGAGAGTACACATAGCCAGTTGGTGGCGCAGAAAGGAGATTATCATTTTCACTATTCCTTAACGCCCCCGGTATTACGTAAACCAGATTGTAATGGAGATACAGTATGTTATAACGGCTTATATGATCTTGAGATTACCATCACAGACGACGTTTACAACCAACACCTTGGTGGCAAGCCTTACGAGGTCACTTACCATAATTTCAAAGCAGATTCCATCATTGCCGATTGTGGTACGCCTGAATCATTCGTAGCAGATTTCACCCTTCAAAATCTGGAGAAAGGTAGTTACATGATCACCAAGCGTTTGACTGTGAATCGTGAAGCAATGGCCTATTATCGTGATAGTATTTTTATGTTGCGCAACCTGTGTACCACCCTGTCTCAAATCATCCAGGAGCAGCGTGATCTGCAGGTAAATACAACCTGTGTACCCGATTGTCAATCCTGCCGCGATAGTATAGGTGACTGGAATGCTTTCCGTACCAGGTATTTGACGAAGGCAGGTGTCCCGACCCAGGACAGCGCAGGATATCGTGCGGAGGCGCTCACCGCTTATAATGATGCCGTAGATGCCTGTAATGCGCTTTGTAATACCACCTCACCAGTCGATGAGATGAGAACTGCCATGCTGGAAGACATGTCGCCATCCTCCGGTCAGTATGCCAATGTAGAAGATTCAAGTGATATTTATTCCATCTTCTACTCTGACGATAATGATTCTGAGCCACTCTATAGCCTGAAGTCTCTTAGTTACAAGAGTGCCACAGGCACTGTAGATAGTGTGTATGATGAAAGTGTGGGTGGGTTTGTGTTACCACAGTCGCTCAGTGCAGAAGACTTTTCAGCGAAGTTCAAGCCATCGTGGGCAAGTGCATTATTGGAATATCATCCTGAGTATTGCAAGTTCCTGGTTTACCAGTCTTACGAGAGCAGCCTTTTGTGGGACAGACGGTTTGAGGCAGTAAATACTTACGCGGCTGCGCGGGATTCCGGTTTCCTGAACCCTACGGGCAACAGCAGTATTCCATTCAAGTCAGTCACAGCTAATATAGACCCTATGGCAGCTACGCAGGCGACCATGCTGAATAAGAAACTGAAGTTCTATTCTGATGTTGCTGATACTACCAAGGGGATTTCTATGTACAGTGTATCCACAATCGGTGTAAAATGTGATGGACTGGGCAGTGATTGTGTAGCGACCTACAAAACAATGTCGAGTGCCTTCAATGAAAGCACCATGTGTGACGGTGACCTGGATATGGCATGGCGTACATTCAGGGAATTATACTTAGCTACAAAATCCCGTATGCTGGATAGCTTGATCCAGCTGACCAAATGTACTGCTACCACCAATGAGCTGATCGCCGCCGGGAAATCAGTTCATTTTACAGATTATTCAACGGCTTTAACATCTTCAGGCATTAGTTATATCGCCAGCGGTGATTCGACAAAAGCAAAAGATTCGGTAGCTGCGAATTTAGCTGCGACATACGCATCCAACTGTCAGAGCTATGTAAGTACCTGGCTTAGCCAGTTGCAAACCTGCAGGTATTACGATACCGCAGTTATCAACCAGATATTCATCCCTAAGATGCTGGCTGTCTGTAAAGCAGGAGCAGATGCGACCCATGTAATGGGATCCAGCACAGTGGCACCTGGTAGTACAAATGAATACAGCAGTTTTCAGGCGATTATAGATGAATACAACAACGCACATAATATTACGGATACATTAAACTGTAATTACCTGTTGGTAACGGCGCCGCTTCCATATGATGCACAGGCAGTATATGCAGAAAGTACCACTTATACCAAACCAACAGCATGTGAATGTACTACGCTCAGTACACTGCAATTAGAATACAAATCCTTTAAGAAAAGTACAGATACCACTTTTGCCGCTTATCTGAATCGCACCCGTAATACGACATTAACAGCGTCTCAGCTGGACGCATTGTTGTCTGCCTGTGATCCTGACAACGCAGCTTGTACCTATGTGACACCTGCGATCACGATCCCTGCGATTATTCAATGTAATACAGCGGCTGCATGCGCGTCCTGTACAACTATCCAGGATCTTTATACCAGTTTTAAATCAACCTATCCTTCACTGAAACCAACAAAAGAGGAAGGGGATAGCAGCATGCAGCAACAGGTGAATTCGCTATTCGCCGCTTACATGAATAACCATACCGGCTTCTCCAAACAGGCCTGGGAATACCTGACATTTATAGAGGACACCTGTACATTATATACATCAAAAGATAGCTCTGTTTGTGTGAATAATGGCATACTACATACGTATAACAGTGGTGATAAAGACATGATCTATGATATGCAAAGAACCAAAGATGGTGGGTATATCATGGCAGGTCAAACTACAACCGGCACCGACCAGGATGGCTATCTGCTGAAAGCCGATTCTACAGGGAATGTAGTTTGGGCAAAGAAATATAAGGCCAATGGCAATGAATACTTTAACCGGATGAAACCGACCTTTGATGGAGGTTATATCGCCGTAGGTACAGTTACCAATACAGGAACTGCAGCGAGAGATCTCTGGCTGGTGAAGACCAATGATACCGGAAAGGTGGTATGGAGTAAGCGTTTAGGATTTAACACAGCAAATGGGGAAGTAGGTCAGGATGTGATCCAGCAATCGGATAGCTCTTTTGCCTTTATCGGGAAAACTAATTTTTATGGTAGTCTTACAGATGGTATGATCGGAGTAGTTTCCGCTGATGGTACTGCTCAATGGATCAGGCAGTTTGGTTATAATAGTGGAGATGAAGGTTATTCCCTCGTTCAGAATGGGGACACATTGGTGGCTTTTGGGTGTGCGCTTTATTTATCTTATTACCGTCCGATATTGTCCATGTTCAACCGGTATAATGGTACGGTAGAAAAATTAACCAGGTTC
The DNA here is from genome assembly GCF_003412465.1 of Chitinophaga silvisoli. Classification (GTDB taxonomy): domain Bacteria; phylum Bacteroidota; class Bacteroidia; order Chitinophagales; family Chitinophagaceae; genus Chitinophaga; species Chitinophaga silvisoli. Next base: position 53,743 of record NZ_QTJV01000009.1, on the reverse strand, counting down.
TCTCACACACTGGATGGCTTTACCTCGATAGGTAATTATTCAGGTTATATTAATAAAACGTCTGCTGGTTATGCGTTAAACATCGCCAATACTACTTCCGCCGGAAAAACGAACAACAGCTTTTTAGGTATATCAAATAGCGGAGGGGTGTTGTACAACAAATGGATGTCTGCTCCTTTAGATTCAGTTTCCACACAGATAATGCCAACGTCTGTGACATTGGATGGCGGATTGATAGCTGCAGAGAACTTTACTTATAGCGGTAAGACGCAGGTGGTGTTTAGGAAGTTCAATGCAGATAAAACCATCGGGTTATCCAACTGGATGAGGATGGACAGTAGTATGATTATGTACCGTGTTTTTCAGCGGACAGACAGTAGTTATGTTGGCAGTGGCGGGTATAATAATGGTGCTTTCCTGCTGTTCACCCAGCCATCAGGTCTGAGAGGTTGTTCAGACAGCACGGTGAAGGTAACCCTGAATACCCTGAGTACAAGTTATTCAACTACCGATACATTTGCGATCAATTACAAGTGGGAGACGGGTTATATGGTTGATTACAGCGTGACGGCCATTGGTATACATCCGATCCATAAAAAGTCAGGTTGTGATGGCACACTGCAGGGTTGTTATACCTTACATAAGGGTCCATTGTTATGTGGCAATTCGACACCGGTATTTGGAACAGTGGCTGTGAATAGTGTCACCAATTGTACGGATAATGAGTTCTTTGCGGTGAGTAAGGGAACTGAGATATATAATGCTTATAAGGATTCACTGAATGGCAGTTTTGATGCCGATTACCTGGCGATGGCAATTGCGGGAGGTCAGCAGGAAGTGTTTACGGTGAGTTATAGTACGAGCGAGTATCATTATACGCTTTACTATTATGACCAGGCGGGGAACCTGGTGAAGACGATTTCACCGGCAGGTGTGGTGATAGATCGTTCAACTGACTGGGTGAACAGGGTACGGGCGGCCAGGGCGGCGGGGATCACATTGGTGCCAGGACATAGGATGGCTACGCAGTATCGTTATAATACGCTTAACCAGGTAGTGTCGAAGGTATCACCTGATGGAGGTGAGAGCCATTTCTGGTACGACCGTTTGGGCCGTCTTATATTATCGCAGGATGCAAAGCAGCACCCCGATAATAAGTACAGTTATACGACCTATGATGCACTGGGTAGGATCAATGAAGTTGGAGAGCTGACGAGTGCTGCAGTCATGAATGATTTCATCAGCCGGGATACAACATTGTTGTCAGACTGGTTGGCCACAGCGAATAATTCTCGTAAACAGATTACGAAAACTACTTATGATATAGCGTATAGCTCATTATCCCAGTTATACCTGACCCCAGGGAATCTTCGCAACAGGGTGTCATGGACGGCATTATTCAATGATGCTGCAGCTCAGGATACGATGGGTTTTGCGACTGCTACATTTTACAGCTATGATGTGCATGGGAATGTTGATACTTTATTGCAGGATTATAAGCAGGGGGGGATGCAGGAGAGTAATAACCGGTTTAAGAAGATGGTGTATGGTTATGATCTGATTAGTGGAAAGGTGAATGAAGTAGGATACCAGCCAGGTCAGCAGGATGCATTTTATCACCGGTATAGCTATGATGCGCTGAACCGGATAACGAATGTAGAGACGAGTCATGATAGTATTAATTGGGACAATGATGCATATTACCATTATTATAAGCATGGTCCATTAAGCAGGATGGTTTTAGGCCAGGAACAGGTACAGGGAGTAGATTATGGATATACTTTACAGGGTTGGTTAAAAGGGGTGAACAGTACGGCGGTGACCCCTGGCTATGATCCTGGAGGCGATGGTGGTAGTGGAACGCAGGTAGCAAAGGATGTATTTGGATTTGCATTACACTATTATGGAGGAAGGGATTATTCGCCTATAGGTACGGTTCACCCTTTTGCATCCGGCACTAACCTGAAGCCTTTATTTAATGGCAATATCTCCGCCATTAGCCAAAATCTTTCCTCAGTAGGTACGCCGTTACAATCCAATTATAGCTATGATGTGCTGAACCGGCTAACAGGTATGCAGGTATCGAAAGGATTGAATGCCGGTACGAATATATGGGAACCGGAGGTATTGGCCGACTTTAAGGAACGGGTGAGTTATGATGCGAATGGGAATATTCTTAGTTACCGGCGGAATGGTAATCATAGTTTTGCGGGCACGCCGTTAGGGATGGATTCTCTGAGATATACATATAAGACGGGGACAAATCAGCTGGATTTTGTGTATGATTCTGTGGGAGCATCTAATTATGAAAATGATATAGATGGTCAGACGGCGGGGAATTATCAATATGACGCTATAGGGAATCTGAGATCAGATCAGGGAGCGGGGATTGATAGTATAGAATGGACAGTTTATGGAAAGATAAGTAGGATAAAGAAATCGAATGGAAGTGAGATCAGTTATACTTATGATGCTTTTGGGAACAGGGTCAGTAAGCGGGTGAATGGGGTAGAGACGTGGTATGTACGTGATGCTGCGGGTAATGTGATGAGTATCTATACGAAAGGGGACGGTAGTATTAATAATGGAGCTTTAAGTCAGACAGAAGCACATTTGTATGGAAGTAGTCGATTGGGTATTAACGCAGTGAAAGTCAATGTGGAAAATGGGAGTGTGTTGCCTGGAGTAAATATGACAGGATTAGGATCAGGAATAAATATTAATTTTACGCGAGGAGAGAAGTTCTTTGAGTTAAGTAATCATTTGGGAAATGTGTTGGTTACGGTGTTAGATCGTAGAGGAGGTATTTCAACGGATGGGATTTTTGTAGATCATTATGAGCCGGCTATCAGTTCCAGCCAGGAGTATTATCCGTTTGGTATGTTAATGCCGGGGAGGCAATCGGGAGGTGGTTATAGGTATGGGTTTAATGGGCAGGAAAGAGATGATCATATAGCTGGAAGTGGTAATAATTACACTGCTGAGTTTTGGGAATATGACACGCGAATAGGACGGAGATGGAATTTAGATCCCAGGCCTGAAGATGGGGTGAGTATGTATTCTGTTTTGAAAAACGCTCCTATTATGTTTTATGATCTTTCAGGTGATACAAGTTATAAACCATTATCAAAGCCTGTAGTTTATCAGAATTATCCAGGCAACCCATATTTAAATCATTCAAAAGAATATTTTAAAGTAGCTCAAGATATAGCATCCGAAGAGGCAGGAAAAGCTGCTACTGCAATGATAAGCGTAGGTTTGTTAGCCACAGGTGTTGGTGAGGTGGGGCTCACTTTAAGAGGTTTGTATGCTGGAGGGGAATTACTTACTGCAAATGGTGCCCGTCTTGCACTAGGAACCTTCGCCAAAAATGTTGCTTTAGATTTATTTGCACAAACGACGACAACTTCTATTTTAAACAGAACGAATCCAATTAAAGCTTTAAAAGATGCAAATTTAACAGCTACGTTTTTGAGTGGAGTAGGCCTCCCTCTGTATTCATCCAATATCATCGGAAATATGTTCCAGTATAGTTATAACGGAGGTCTTCAGACGACTTTCGATGGTGAGGTTTCTTTGTTTAATTATGCAAAGTCTGTTGGGTTTGGAGTCGCTTTTGGTAAACTAGGAGAGAAATTCGGAGAGAAATTTGGTGATTATGCGACAAAATCTATCAGGGGAATTTCTATGGGCATTTATATGTCGGGCTCATTATCTTTAGGTCCGAAAGTAGCTACTGCTGCTGCAACCACTTTTTACATTGGAGCAACACAAGTGTCTCCTAAAACGCTGGATATCACTGGTGGGGTTCTTGATAATTTGACAAATTCAAAAGATTAAAATAATGAAAAAAATTAAATTTATTATTTCTATTTCAATCGTTTTACTGTTTTTCTCCACAATTGTTTGGATCGCAATCAGAGGTTATTATTTGAATAAATATTCCAAATATACTATTGGTCATACCAAAAGAATATACTATACCGGCAAGGGATTGCAGAAAGTTGAGTATTCTTATTGGGTGGACGGAAAAGAATATGAAGGGTCAGATCCATATCATGATGAAGTTGTTCCTAATGGACGATATTGGATCAAATTCTCGTCTAAAATACCAGATAGAAGCGAGTTACTATATGATGTTATAGTACCTGATAATATAAAAATACCTGATGGAGGAATTGATAAATTACCATCTGGTGAGACTCCCAAATTTGACAGCTTGTTTAGAAAGATGTAATAAATAACTACTAGGGTTCATTTCATAAATGGATATTATGGATAAAATATTCAAATCTTTGCTTTATGGCAGCCAGACGAGAATATCTTACTGACGAGCAATGGTCCTTTATATCCCCATTAATAACACCAGATCCTATTAGGGCAGACATCAAAGGCCGTCCAAGAGAACATAGTGATCGTGATGATATGAACGGAGTTATGTGGGTATTACCGACTGGTGCGGCATAGATGGATAATGTCAATAAATTCGTTTTATAATTATTACAATAATGTTAGCCTCTTTGTGAGAAGTGCCATTATTTTATAAATATTTTGAAAACATTCAGTATGAGACAAGTGATAATTCTTATTTATTGTTTTGTAGGACACCAAGGGAGAAAAATGAAACTCCTAGAGGGCTGTTCCTCAAATGGAGTGAAAACATACACTCTAAAGTAAAATAAAGAATTATGGATATAAAAAATTCTATTAAGCTATTTGTTGAGACGTTGAAAGAGAGACCGCATATGTTATTGTTAGGAAATCCTGATTTTAATACATATAAAGTCTTTTTAGATGGATTTTTGTTAGGCTTGGAATCGGCCTATGATACAAGAATAATGTTAGACATGACTTTTTGGTTTCAAAGGAAATTAAAAATTGAAGCAAAATATCATTGGACAGATATGATTCCGATTTATTATAAAGGGAAAACTGATGATGAATTGATTGTTATTTTGTTACAAACACTGAGCGATTACGTTGAGGAAAAACTGTAATATAAATAGTTGTCGAGCAAATGCATTTTATTATTTATGAGTTCCTTTCCCATTAACTACGTTTTACAATTGTTATAACACAGGTGTTTATCATTATACTCTTTACTATTGCGGTCAAGACTTTACAATTACGGAAACATGCAAACTGAAGTAAAATAATATACTATGGATATTAAATCTTCTATTAAATTATTTGTTGAGACACTGCAAAAAAGGCCTAGAATGTTTTTTTCAGAAGAGCCTGTTTACAATACCTATAAAATTTACATTAAAGGATTTTTAGCAGGTTTAGAATTGGCATTTGATACAAAAATAATGTTAAAATTGACATTGTGGTATCAGGAGAAGTTTAAGATTGAAGCGAAGCATCACTGGATAGAGATGATTCCACTTTTGAATAAGGATAAATCAGACGATGAATTAAAAGTTATTTTATTTCAAACTTTGCGTGAAAACGTTGAAGAAGAATTATAATGAAAAAGGGTGCATCTCGCTTTTGCTATATCATATTAAGGAGAATTTCAGTTCCAATTTAACAGAAGAAATCATTTTTTATTGTTTAATAGGACACCAACGGAGAAAAATGAATCTCATAGAGGGTTGTTTCCTCCAATGGAGCATAAGTATAATTTAAAGGGTAGTAGTAAAGATAAAAAGCCTGCGACTCAGGTTAATTTTAACGAAACACAAAATTCCACAGAAATTAGTGGACGTTAAAGAAAGTATATGAGTATTACTAAAAAACTATTTGCGGGATTTAAATATTTGATTTTTCAGGGTGCCATTGAGATTTTGTTAATAATAACAATGGAGTATTTGGGCATTAATACACTTGCTGATTTCTCTAAAAGTAATTTATTGATTGAGAATATAGAAGGCGTAGCTTGGGCAATTGCGATGAAGACGATTATTTTTAGTTTGCTTTATTTGCCACTTTTTCTTATAATTATTTCCTTGTTATCCGGAAAGAAAACGATCAATGCTTCTACGCTTAGCATAGTTAATGCTATATTAAGTGTTTTCTTATTACTGGTGCTTTTTTTAATTAAGCGTTTAGAATTAAGCGAGATGCTTTTTCCTTTAGTTGCAACTTTAATTGCTGCACTCATAATTATCGTTCTAAATATGAAGGTTAAAAAGTAGCCGGTAATGATAATAGTCTTCCCTCAGTAGGATCGCCGTTACAATCCAATTATAGCTATGATGTGCTGAACCGGCTGACAGGTATGCAGGTATCGAGAGAATTGAATACCGTTACGAATATATGGGAACCGGAGGTATTGGACGACTTTAAGGAACGGGTGAGTTATGATGCGAATGGTAATATTCTTAGTTACCGGCGGAATGGTAATCATAGTTTTGCGGGCACTCCGTTAGGGATGGATTCTATGAGATATACATATAAGACGGGGACAAATCAGCTGGATTTTGTGTATGATTCTGTGGGAGCATCTAATTATGAAAATGATATAGATGGTCAGACGGCGGGGAATTATCAATATGACGCTATAGGGAATCTGAGATCAGATCAGGGAGCGGGGATTGATAGTATAGAATGGACAGTTTATGGAAAGATAAGTAGGATAAAGAAATCGAATGGAAGTGAGATCAGGTATACGTATGATGTAGGAGGAAACAGGATCAGTAAGCGGGTGAATGGGGTAGAGACGTGGTATGTACGTGATGCTGCGGGTAATGTGATGAGTATCTATACGAAAGGTGACGGTAGTATTAATAATGGAGCTTTAAGTCAGACAGAAGGGCATTTGTATGGAAGCAGCCGATTGGGTGTTAACGCAGTGAAGGTCAATGTAGAAGATGGGAGTGTGTTACCCGGAGTAAATATGACAGGATTAGGATCAGGAATAAATAATAATTTTACGCGTGGAGAGAAGTCCTTTGAGTTAAGTAATCATTTGGGAAATGTGTTGGTTACGGTGTTAGATCGTAGGGTAGGTATTTCGAAGGATGGGATTTTTGTAGATCATTATGAGCCGGCTATCAGTTCCAGCCAGGAGTATTATCCGTTTGGAATGTTAATGCCGGGGAGGCAATCGAGAGGTGGTTATAGGTATGGGTTTAATGGGAAGGAGAAATCTCACGAAATAAAGGGAGCGGGAAATAGTTATACTGCCGCGTTCTGGGAGTATGATCCGAGAATAGGAAGGAGATGGAATTTAGATCCGAAGCCGACGGTGGGAATGAGTGAATATTCTGTATTCCGAAATGGTCCTATATGGGTTATTGATCCTCTTGGGGATACCACTATTGTGAATAACACAGGGATGATTATATCTAATGATAAGATCGGAAATAGTGTTTACGTACATCATTTTAAGGATAATACTAATTCTTATATTGGTGAAATTGGAGGTAAGATAGATGCCAACGAGATTTTCAAGAATTTGCTTGATGAAAATATAGCTATCTCTAAGGGCTTAGTAAGCCCATGGACATTCCGAAATCTTGTAAAAAATAAAGGAACTTGGGATCTTAAAAAGAATACTGGAACTATTTATGGTTTAGCGAATGCCTTTGATAAAGGAAAAGATAACAAAACACAATTTTCCTTTCAAGGTGAGTTATATACTGCACAGGATTTGGGGAATTATCATTATGGTGCGACAGGCAAAGCATTTTACTTATTCTCAGAACATACATTATTGTTGGAGGCGGGTAAAGCACAGATAGCTGCAGGTACTTCCATGCCTGAATGGCAGAATTATCGGATACAGGTCCATAATGCTGGTCGGGGAGAGCAATATGAGGAAAAAGTACCCTTGCCTCCATAGGGAGATGATCCGCAAGATCAGAATATGATTAAAAGAGGATTTAGATATTATATTTTGGATTATAATAAATCTAAGAAAGACTAAAATTTTATTGAATGAGGAGAATAATTATTGTAGTTGTTATTGTTATATTGTCATTCATTATTTGGAAGCTAGCTAGTTTTAAGATGTTTGATGTAGAAAGTGTTAGCTTATCAAAAATCCCTGTTAAAGGAAAGAATTATGTCATAGAAATAAATTATGTTTCTGCAGGAGCAACGACAGAAGATGTCATTCAAGTAAGAAGGTTATATGAAAATGGGGAATTTGATGTTGTTTGAAATATTAAGGAATATAATAGCTTCGTGAACTCTGATTTAGTAGGAGATAGCGTGCTAGGGTTAGTTGTAAGTGATACTGGTTATTATAAGCGTGGGCCTGACACTATAATGATTAAATTTTAAGAGTTGATTATCTAGTATCAACAACTTAATTGTTAAGTCTTTAAATGAAGGTAATGAAAAGGCTAACCGTAAGGAAGGGCACTGAAAAAGTGCCTCTTTGATAGAACTCAGTTCAAATGCGATTAAGTAAAAGGAATCGTCTTTACTTAATCGCTTTCCTTTTCGTATACTTCCTATAAAATGGTAAAATAATGAATAGGTGGTCAGTAGAGCCCTTGAAAGGGCCAGCAATTTATAGGGTCCCCTTAGTTGGGATAATTAGTATATTGTTTGGATGGATTTGTACAATGATCCACGTTGTTAAGGTGCAGCCAGAGGATATTTGGCTGTATAGAAATACCTCATGGGCAAGATTGTTTATTGATTCGGAACTAGAGCATGTGGCTGAAGATTTCGAAAGGTGAATACATGGAGAAAATAGCTGGTTTTAGTAACGATGGAAAGATGATTGGAGGAGAACAATTATTAAAAAGTGCAAAAGAAGTGACAAATGGTAATTAAGAACGACCTGGAAAATTTTATAAAGCTTATAAATGCCATAACAGATAGGCCAGGGATGTATATGGTTAATAATGTTGAGGACTTGGCGTTAGTGATATTAGGCTATAAGCATGCATGTATCGCAAGCGATCGTGAGTTGTTAGATAAATTAATAGAAGATTTTAGCAAAAGCTTAAATGAAAGGTTTGAGACCAAAGAGGCTATCGAATGGGTAAGGCTAATTAGGTATCATGGGTTTGGTGATGGTAATACACTGAGCCTTTTTAAATTAGCATTTGATGAGTTTATAGCTTTACGGTATTCAGAGCATTAGAGGATGAAACTTTATAAGGTCTTGCATAATACGAAAGCTAACATTAAAGATAATGTAGCAAATCCATTTGGGGCTGTCTCATTTTTATTTATGAGACAGCCCCTTTCTCATTGACTACGTTTTATCATTTTATAATACGAGTGAGTATCATTATTATTTATAAATTGTATGGGAGATAATGAGCCTGCAGGAAATTATGCGCGATACCGGGAGACATTCGAGCAGGTTATTTAATCAGTTACTAAGCTTTAGCCTAGGCTGCCATTGAGTATCAAATTGCTTTAATTCTGCAGATATGTTGCCGAAATTAAAGTTAATATTGACATCATTTGTTTCTGTTGTACATATAATCCCGTAGATAAGTGTGCAAAAGAAACTAATGTTGGTATCATCATCAGCTACAATATGTAATTTTTTCGAAAAGCCAGTAGTTATTGCTTGTTCGGTTAAATATGCAAATTGTATCTGGTTTTTTAAAAATGAAACCTTATTGCCCTTGTGTAAAATAATCTCGAAAAGCTCATTGTTAAAAAGAGCTTTATAGTGAGGCCCTTTTTTGACTTTATAATATAATGTTAGATTATATGGGCTACTGTTATTAGAATATGAGATCAGATATTCTTCATTGAGAGAGAAGGAAATAATATATGGTTTTAACCTTATCAACGAAATGATATTTTCCTCTAAATCAAATAGCAGCCATTTATAACGATACTTTTCAGTTGTTCTGATGCCAGAAAATATGAGGTTATTTTTATTCCAAAACTTGACTTCAAAAGTATTGTAATCCGCAATTAACTCCATGTAAATTAAGATAAGGTTATTACTTATTGAATAGCTTTGAATTTTACATTGTTGATCATAGCATCAAGTGTATACAGTATACACTTGATGCTATGATCGAGTAATTTAGAAAGATCATTCAATCGTTTGAGCATAGAGGGATCTTTTAAAAGTTCCCTGTCTTCAGACTCTCCCAATAAGTATCTCACAGTTGTCTCCCGCACCTCAGCGAGTCTTTTAACGACATCGATAGTAGGCTTCACTTCATCTCGTTCATATTTACCGATAATGGAATGATGCGAGGTTATTTGCCTTGCCAACTCCGACTGGGACAAGCTTTTAGCTTCTTTGGCCTCTCTTGTTTTTTTTCCGAAACTGCTCATATTGGCGCATTTACGGTATTTAAAAGCTTTTTAAGCATTTTTTTTATAAAAATACTGACAAAAAATGAGCTAATAAAACCATAAATATTTTTTCAGTGTTGTCGGACTAAAGTTCTAAGTTAAACTAATATGGGCAGTTCCGAAGAACCGCCCATATTAGTTAAGTTTGAGTTACCACACAAAAACTATAACTAACGATGGGTGATAATAAGAAATTTCCCGGACAGCCTGTTTTGTCACAAATATTGGATGTAATACCAAATTCACCAATACGGTCATTCAATCGGAAACATCAGTTAAACTGCTATTATAAGCGGTTGCCACTAAGAGTTTATATAATAACGCTGCTGTATTGGGTATTCAGTTATTGTAATGGTCTGACGGAATTTTGTGAACGCATGTTGACCAGCGAGGGTAAATGTCCCATTTAGGTCTGGATAAAGCCCCGGCGCGCATTACGATATCGGATGCAAACAACAAACGTAGCTACCAGGTCTTTGAACGATATATTACGGATTGCTGAAGAAATAAATACCATTAATTTATCTCGGACAGCCGCCTGAGTCCTTTGAGTATCCGAAATTTGAGAATTATTGATTGTACAACGATATCCTTGTCCAGTGATATGTTGCAAGGCGTGGGTCGAAACCGATTGGATGGTTTCGGTAAAAGGGCGGAATAAAAGTACACGCGATGATGGATGCATTTAGCGGAGTTATTGAGTTTGTCAGGATCACAACTGCCGTCTGTGACATTGGATGGCGGATTGATAGCAGCAGAGAACTTTACTTATAGCGGTAAAACGCAGGTGGTATTTAGGAAGTTCAATGCAGATAAAACCATCGGGTTATCCAACTGGATGAAGGTGGACAGTAGTCTGATTATGTACCGTGTTTTTCAGCGGACAGACAGTAGTTATGCCGGCAGTGGCGGGTATAATAATGGTGCTTTCCTGCTGTTCACCCAGCCATCAGGTCTGAGAGGTTGTTCAGACCGCGCGGTGAAAGTAACCTTGAATACGCTGAGTACAAGTTATTCAACTACCGATACATTTGCGATCAATTACAAGTGGGAGACGAGTTATATGGTTGATTATAGCGTGACAGCCATTGGCGTACATCCGATCCATAAAAAGATAGGTTGTGATGGCACACTGCAGGGTTGTTATACCTTACATAAGGGTCCATTGTTATGTGGCAATTCAACACCGGTATTTGGGAAAGTGGCTGTGAATAGTGTCACCAATTGTACGGATAATGAGTTCTTTGCGGTGAGTAAGGGGACTGAGATATATAATTCGTACAGGGATTCACTGAATGGCAGTTTTGATGCCGATTACCTGGCGATGGCAATTGCGGGAGGTCAGCAGGAAGTGTTTACGGTGAGTTATAGTACTAGTGAATATCATTATACGCTTAGTTATTATGACCAAGCAGGGAACCTTGTTAAGATCATCCCTCCTGCATGTGTAGTAATCGATCGTTCAACTGACTGGGTGAACAGGGTAAGGGCGGCCAGGGCGGCAGGTACGACAATTGTTCCTCCACATTCAATGGCTACGCAGTTTCGCTATAATACACTAATTCTTAAGGTCGCTCAGATATCACCTGACGGAGGTATCACTCATTTCTGGTATGATAGGCTGGGACGATTAATATTATCTCAGGATGGCAATCAATTGAAAGAAAATAGGTACAGATATATTAGTTATGATAAGATTGGAAGAATAAATGAAATAGGAGAGTTAAGCAGTGCTACGCTAATGAATGATTTTATCAGCCGGGATACTACTTTGTTATTTAATTGGTTGGCAGCTGCATCTACATCCCGGAAAGAGATCGCAAGAACTAATTATGATAATGCTTATAGTTCTTTGTCCGAATTACAGCTAACGCCAGGAAACCTGTGAAATAGAATTTCCTGGACCGCATTATTTAATGATGTAAAAGCATTAGATACCATGGGTTTTGCATCTGCATCCTTTTATAGTTATGATATAGGAGGAAGTGTAGATACAGTTTTACATGACTATAAGCAGGGTATTATGCAACAACAAAATAACCGGTTTAAAAAATTAGTATATCAATATGATTTGATCAGTGGTAAAACAAATCAGTTAGACTATCAACCTGGGCAGAAAGATGCCTTCTATCACAGGTACACCTATGATGCGATAAACAGGGTTACTAATGTAGAGACCAGTCAGGATGGTATTTATTGGGAAAATGATGCTTATTTACCAGTACTATAAGCATGGACTGCTTGCGCGAATAGTCATTGGTCTGCAGCAGGTGCAGGGAATTGACTATGCTTACACTATTGAGGGTGGCATGAAGGGGATAAATAGTACGGCACTTACACCTAAATTTGATATGGGTGAGGATGGTGCTGCTGAAAGTCAGCTAGCAAGAGATGTATTTGGCCTTGGATTGCATTATTACGGTAACAAAGATTATTCTCCTATCAGTTCATCTGTCACACCTTTTGCTGCATCAACAAGTCTTAAGCCAATATTTAATGGTAATATCTCTGCGATTAGTCAAAATGTCTAGTCTCTTATCACTCCATTTGAGTATTCATACAGTTATGATGCGATCAATCGCTTGATAAACATGGATGTAAGTGAAGGGTTTGATAGTTTGACGAATCAATGGACTAATAATCTGACTACACTTGCTGATTTCCAGGAATCGATTAGTTATGATGAAAATGGCAATATCCTTAAATATAAACGAAATGGGAATAACACATTCGCGGGTAGTCCATTAGATATGGATAGTCTAAATTATCATTATCGTCCAGGAACAAATAAACTAGATTATGTACATGACGCAGTAAATGCAAGCAGCTATAGTAACGATGTGGATGATCAGATAGCGGGTAACTATCGATATGACTCTATCGGAAATATAATATCAGATATTCAGGCAGGAATTGACAGATAAAATGGAATATGTATGGTAAGGTGGCTGCTATATATAAACACAACGGGTCTGTTATCTCCTATACATTTGATATGATGGGCCGTCGAATCAGTAAATCAACAGATGGTGTTCAAACCTGGTATGTGCTTGATGCCCGGGGAATGTAGCCAGCGTTTATACATATGGAGATGAAAATATAAATAATGGTCAGTTATCACAAACAGAAAATCATTTGTATGGTGGTAGCAGGTTAGGCTTAGCCACCCTATTTACCAATATGCAGGAATCTACATTATATCCAGTGACTAATATGTCTGGAATTGATGGTGGATTTTCTATTAACTTTATACGTGGGCTAAAATCCTATGAGTTAACGAATCATTTAGGAAATGTACTAGCTACGGTTTCAGATCGAAAAACGGGTATTTCCTATAATAATAGTGTGTTTGATCATTATGAGGCCATTCTTACATCAACTCAGGAGTATTATCCGTTTGGATTTATGATGCCCGGCAGAGGGAGCAGTAGCGCCTATAGATATGGATTTAATGGTCAGAAAAAGAGTGACGAACTGTCTGGAAAAGGCAATCATACGACTGCTGAATTTTGGGAATATGACAGTAGATTAGGAAGAAGGTGGAATATTGACCCTGTAGTAAAACATTATGAAAGTCCGTTCGCAACTTTTGATAACAGACCAATTTGGTTAGGGGATCCTAATGGAATGGATTCAACACAAAGAAATAAGGCGATTCGAAGAGGGAGAGAATATATCGATAAGAAACCTAAGAAGAATACATATGAATATGGAGCTAAAGGTGCTCAGCCAGGTGAAGGTACCATCGATTGTTCAGGATTAATTTCACAGCTTATTATTTATGCAGGTGAAACGGATCCAAATTATGGAAGTACAGGACATGGAGTTTCAAATATCGAACAGAACCTTCCAAGGGTTGATCCAAAAGATGTCGTACCTGGGAATTTAGCGACATTTTATTTCCCTGCTGACGAGGATGCACCGTACCATATTGGTATCATATCAAGTGTTCAACGTGATGAGGCTGGGAATATACAAAGTTTTACACTAATACATTCTTCAGGGTCAATTGGGCTAAATGAAAAAACGGTACCCCTTGATGGAAAGGATTATTATGCCAAACATATATCTGGTTATTTGAAATTTGATATGATACCTGATCCTGTAAAAAAGGTGAATGCAAGTCTTTATTGAAATAGTCTAATTCATAAAATGTTGACTTTTGACAACAAATCTGAGGTAAGTGATTATGCTAATTTAAAAGTATCTACCCTGGGAGCTTTTAGAGCGTTAAAGTCCGGAAATCAAACTCTTTATAATGTGTACATGCGTCAGGTGAACCTTTACAGAAGTAAAATCTATAGCCCGCCGCTATCCAAATAATATTTTATGAAAATTATATTTTATTCGTTTTGTTTTTTAATCATTGGTTGCAATAGTGAAAATAAAGTTAAAGTTGAGCAGGATGTAAAACAGGATACAGATACTGTCAGAAGTAAGGATAGTATAACTTCTCGGGAAGAAATACCTGACCCTGTGAATGCCGATGAGTTAATAAAATCCTGGAACCACAGATATAGGGATACTATTACAATTGATACTGTTTTAAAAAAAGGTGTTGATAATATTCATATAACTTTCAGGCATTATTGCTTATTTGATAGTTCATTAATTGTGCCTGAAGTATATGTTAAGTTGCTTGGTATGAAAAAATTTATATCTAACAACTTTGAATCCTCTATTCGTATAGAAACGAATGATAGTCTTCTAGTTGATACTACAATCGACAAATCAGTTTTTTCGAAAACCTTAATTAATAACAATCATTATGAATTGTTTGATTACGGGGCCTTGCTATTTAATGATATTAAGATTGGTAAAAATGTTTGTAGAATAAATTATCTTATTGAAGTGCCTCTCTCGGATGTAGGGCAATTGTTTTATGTAGATGTTTTTTTTAGTGGCAAGTTAGAACCTGTAGATAGATAGTACATCCAACTCATGAATTAATTTCTAGCAGGTTTGGGATTGGTATTTGATAAAAAATAATGTTGGACATGAATTATTAATAATGGAGCTTTAAGTCAGACAGAAGGGCATTTGTATGGAAGCAGCCGATTGGGTGTTAACGCAGTGAAAGTTAATGTAGAAGATGGGAGTGTGTTACCCGGAGTAAATATGACAGGATTAGGATCAGGAATAAATAATAATTTACGCGTGGAGAGAAGTTCTTTGAGTTAAGTAATCATTTGGGAAATGTGTTGGTTACGGTGTCAGATCGTAGGGTAGGTATTTCGAAGGATGGGATTTTGGTAGATCATTATGAGCCGGCTATCAGTTCCAGCCAGGAGTATTATCCGTTTGGTATGTTAATGCCGGGGAGGCAATCGGGAGGTGGTTATCGTTATGGGTTTAATGGGCAGGAGAAATCTCACGAAATAAAGGGAGCGGGAAATAGTTATACTGCCGCGTTCTGGGAGTATGATCCGAGAATTGGAAGAAGATGGAATATCGATCCTGTAAAAAAAGAGTGGGAAAGTAGTTATGCGTGCTTTAGTAATAACCCTATTGATAGAACTGATGTTAACGGTGATAAGGATACGACCGTAACTACCGCAGATAATAAAGGGGTAGTTATTGGTGATGATATAAAAGCGAGCTTTTTTGCAAAAGACATTAAGTATAGATTGTCTAATCCTAATGGGAAGAATGATGGTGCAGAGTTAAATATTACACCCGGAACAGCGAAAAGCTTTACTGTGGGAGGCAAGGAGTTTGTGGCTAAGTTCAATCCGGAAGCTCTTACATTTTCAGGATATTATGATAAGGATAATAATAAACTGGCATTTGAAGCTGAACAATCATTGTCTAATGATTTCTCCTTAAAATTGATTAGAGCTGATACTCACGCGCATTTGTTTGGGTCGTTAATTGGGAAAAGCCCCGTTCCTAAGTGGTTGATTCAAAAGATTCCATTTGGGCCCTATTCTAGGAATATAATAATAGGTAATGAGTATTCTTCTGTAGCATCATATGCTTCAAGAATTACAGGGCTTAATAAACTTGTTAGTGCTGATTTGGGTGCAGCTCACTTTGGAACTAAGTTTGGTAGAGCACTCCCTGCATATCTAGGTCAGGCTGCGGTTGCTCTTCAAGTTGCTGAAAATACTTATATTAATTATAGAATAGTTACGACAAATCCATCTTTTGAGGAGGTTCAGGAAACTTATAATCATTGGTGGAATCCTATGTTCTTTTTATATAAAAAAATAGAACCTTCCCTTCAGAAGTTAGGTGAAAGATAATTATGGATAAGAATCTTGAACAGTTTATTCGACGGTATTTACGCGAATATTATAATGAAGACGTTGACATAGAGCTTACAGAAGACCTTTCGATTGAAAAAGATCTGGGAATTATAGATGAAGATATCGACGATTTTTTAACTCAGTTTATTACTGAGTTTTCCGTTGACTATAAGAGGTTTGAAAGCAAAAGATATTTTACTACAGAGAGCTGGGTCTTTAGTGTGTTTAGGTTTGTCTTTGGTCAAAGAAAGTGGCTTCCCTTGCCAGTTGATAAATTAGAAACGTTTACAATTGCTCATTTGCAAAAAGCAGTTGAAAATGGTTTTTTGATTTAGATAATGGCAGATGTTGACTCTAAATTAGTGTGCTGTCCATAAAAACTTAAAACAAGCTCTGGTAAAAGCCAGGGCTTGTTTTTAAAGTAAAGTTTGCGCATTTAAAAGTTCAGGGTTACCGTAAGTATTCGGTTCTCGGCATTCCAGAATAAGGATATACAGCCCTTATCTTTGCTGCTGTAATCATGGTATTGGCTAAAAATAAAGTTCTTTGTAATTCGGGGCTAATCTGGTAATTGATGTAGTCAGGTATTTTTCTTTTCCCAATATGGAAGCAGCAGATTAACAAGTTCATGAGCAGGGCAGTCATGAAGGCGGTCATAGATATCGTTAAGATAGATATAAGGATCGATGTTATTGAGTTTGCAAGACTCGATCAGGGAGTAAAAAAGCGCCACTCTCTCTGCTCCATTTTCATTGCCTGCAAAGAGACTATTATTGCGGAAGGTCGTAACGGGTCTGATGGCCCTTTATACGCCATTGTTGTCAGCATCGAGGTATCCAAGGCTTGTAAATGCTTTTAGTTTGTGCCATTTCAAAAAGAATAAAAGATATTGCCCAGTACGTAGTTGATCAAAACTGCAAGCAGTTGCTCGATGATAAAAAATAGCCAATTAGATCTGGTGTCCCGGATGAAGTAATAAGAGATAATATGATGAATACTGGGGCGTTAAGAGAAGTGGTAAAGATGATCAATTTTCTATCCATTAAGGATTTGAATGGCCCAGGAAAAATTAAATGTTTTCTTATGAAAAGGTACAAATTCCTTCTTTGTATTATTTTGGTATTTTACTCATGTAATCACTTTAGATCGGAAGAGAAGCTGGATCAGGTATATAATAGAATTAATGTGACAAATCCATCCTTATTCAGAGATTGGCAGATTTCAAATAGAGACGGGTCTAATCTAGTCAGTTCTCACTACATTCCCTCTGATATGGTTTTTTATGCCTTTATCAGTTATAATGATGGTGATAGTATTATCCTGCGAACAGTATCAAAAGAAGCGCAGGAGACTTTTTGGCTAGATGTAGATAATCCGAATTTCCGTTCAATAAATGGTTTTGATGTTGTAAGAACTTATTTCAATTTAAAAGTTGATCATATTGCTTATTCATCATCTTTAAATGGAATGATTTTTGAAAAAGGCGCTTTTTATTTTGCATATTTGTTTCAACCAATAGATAGTGCGTTTATAGCATCTATACCTTACAAATGTATTAATGGACAATGCTATTATTATGCGCGATGAATAATATAATGATGGGGTTCATTATGAAATAGAGTATTATAGACGGGTGTGGATCCACTTTAATATTTGTTTGCTTTAATAAATGAAATATAATAATGATAGGATTATATTATAGAATTTGGGTGGATTGTATAAAACGTGCAAAATCACAACACAATAGCAAGCGAGATTGGGCAGTAGGTAGTATGATATTTATGTCTATTGCTATGACATCCAATTTCGCTTTGTTTATGGCAATTTTTCAGCGGCATGTAATTAATAATTACTTTTACAAGGTTCATTTTTCATTTTTATCAGGTACTTTAAATACGCTAATCACTTATGTTTTTTTATTTATCGTTCCTTGTGTTCTTTTGAACTACTTGTTGATACAACTGCTACAGTTGTAGGGTTGTTTATGCCTTATATAGGGTATAGTTGGTTTTTACCTATGGCTTATAAAATCTACAAAGTATTACTATTGACGATACTTATAGTGAATGAATATGATGATTGAGGTTTGATGATATATGGTTGTTCGAAAATAAGGATTTCATTAATATCATGTGTAACTATCAATAGTTTGGTAAGTTGTGGTTGTCTCTTTTTATTATTTATGAGCCCCTTTCCCATTAACTACGTTTTACAATTATTATAACGCGGGTGTGTATCATTATACTCTTTACAATTACGGTCAAAACTTTACAATTACGAAAACATGAAAACTGAAGTAAAATAATATACTATGGATATTAAATCTTCTATTAAATTATTTGTTGAGACACTGCAAAAAAGTCCTAGAATGTTTTTTTTTAGAAGAGCCTGATTACAATACCTATAAAATCTACATTAAAGGATTTCTAGCAGCTTTGGGACTGGTATTTGATAAAAAAATAATGTTGGACATGACTTTTGGGTTTCAAAGGAAATTTAAGATTGAAGCGAACATCACTGAATAGAGATGATTCAGCTTCTAAATAAGGATAAATCAGCCGATGAATTGAAAGTTATTTATTTCAAACTTTGTGTGAATACGTTGAAGAAGAATTAAAATGAAAAGGGTTCATCTCGCTTTTGCTTATACCATATTAAGGAGGCTTACATCCCATTTATGAAATAAGTTCTGGTATTTAATAAATACGGCTGTACTTCAAAAATACAGCCGTATTTATTTTATTTAAACAACCATAACTGGTTATTCCCTCCATTATTCTCATACTGTTCCACCGCAGTACCGGGTGTCACTGAAAGGGCAGGAATCTCCAATACCTTGCCACTCTGTACACCGGTGATAGTATAATAGCCACCTGCATTTTTGCTGATGATCCACTGCTGATTCTCACCTCCATTGTAATCATACAATTGCAATGCCGCACCATTCGCCAGCGACTGCCCTTTGATATCAAAAGACTTCCCACTCTGCACCCCGATGATCTTATACCGGTTATTCCCCAGTGAACTTAGTTGCCAGCGTTGATTGCTGCCACCATTCTCTGTATACTGCTGTATAGCCGTTCCACTGGCAGTACCCTGACCTGCAGCATCCAATACGAGACCGCTGTTCTTGTTAACAATTGTATAAGTCCCATCCGGAATCACTGTCGTCCCTTTTACATATGGCGCTAATACCGCCCGCAATAAGCCCGCTATTTTGATATGCCCTGATTCACTTGGATGCAGGTTGTCTGTGAGATAATCAGAAGTAGATTGTGTAATCCAGCCTTCGGTATTTACATAATGCACCTTCTTATCACCAGCGGCAATACGTGCCGCTACTGCTGCGGCAGTAGGTTGTGCCCTGATGCCCAGGAAAGTACGAAGTACAAAAATCTCTGCCTGCGGGAACTTCGTTCTGATACTGCCTAATAAATACTCGTATACAGCCTGGAAAGTGCTGTCTGAATCTTCATAATCACTATCATTCGTACCCAGGTTCAGTACAATTGCTTTCGGTGTATACCTTGAAAAATCCCATGCTATACGGGGTGAATAATTCGGTGGCTGTAATTTGAAATACTGGCTATCCATGGCGACCCCATGTCGCGGACTGCTGACGAGGGCAATACCAGGGTACGCGATTTGTGTATGCTCGGTACCTAATGCTTCGGAACAAATCCAGGCATAGTCCGATACATTGGCCTGGTCATCGAGGTAGCCGGCAGTGATGGAATCACCGATATATTCGATGAGGTAGTCAGATGCAGCTGGTTTGCTGGTAGTAGCCCCCGGATCCAGGATCAGGCCCTGGAAACTGAATAGATAGTCGTAGTCCTTTCCCTGTGCAATACTGAGGGTATGATTCCCGGCAGAAAGCGGGGAAGGTGTAAGGTTGATGACTCCCTTAGTGCCTCCTGCATCTTTGTAGGATATCCATGGACCGCCATCTATGCTGGCATAGAAGTTACTGATATTTGCGGTTTGCAGCTTTACGGTGGTACCTGTAAAGTTGACTTTGATATAGGCTCCACCCCAGTAGGCGTTAAATTTTGTGCTGTCGCTGAAATCCCATCTGCCAAAGTAAAGGATGTTGGTGTCTTTGAGACTGCCATAGCCCGTTGCCGGGGCCGCGAAAGCCAGTTGATCTGCTTTGAGCATATTGTCGTCATTTGCGCCCTTCGGGGTGCAGGCACCAAGAAGAAGGGTGAGCAATATTAGGATATAATTGCGTAGCATTGGTCAGGTTATTTTAATAAGGGTATTTGCACATTGAAATCTCCTATCCAGGAATTTCAACGCTAAAAAAAAATAATTGTTCCTGGTGACTTTGAAGAAAGCCCGCTGCCCCAATTTTGAGCAAGCGGGCTTCCTATTATAATTTTGTAATGATCCATTGCTGGTTCGCCCCATTATTCGCCTGGTACTGTTCTATCTTCGTACCCGCTGTCGTAGAGAACGCCGGCACTTCGAGCAACTTACCACTCTGTACTCCCTGGATCGTAAAATACCCACCTGTCACCGGTGAAAGAATAAACTGCTGATTCGCCCCACCATTATAATCATATAATTGCAGTGCAGCCCCATCCAATAAAGACTGTCCTTTTATATCCAGTGCTTTGCCACTCTGCACCCCGATGATCTTATAGTGATCTCCACCTACACTTGTAATCGTCCATTGCTGATTGGTACCACCGCTATACCCATATTGCTGTATCGCTGTTTCATTGGCAGTACCCTGACCCGCAGCGTCCAGTGAAAGATTGCTGTTGCGGTTAATGATCTTATACGTTCCGTCCGCCAGCGGCCCGCTTCCACCAATGATGTGCTGTGTAGGATGCGTAGCCTGGTAAGGTGTTTCACCCTTAATCATTTTGCCGGCATCATTCACCAGTCGCAGGTAGAAGTCGGCAGACACTGCCACACCGTCCTGGTCCAGGTGTACAAAAGTTGTGTTAGCCGGTGCCTGCGAAGCATTTTCTGCCACTTTAAAAATCGCCGTGCCTTCGTTTACCTCGTCGAACATGGCGATGTACAGACTATGCACACCTACCTGTTTCATCACCGCTACCTGTGCCCACAGGAAATCGCCGTGGTTACGCGGAATCTCATTCAGCGGACTGTTTGCATTCGAATTATGAAAAGAGAAACCGGGGTAAGCAATCGGCTGATAATCGATACCATGTGCTTCACAATAATCAAAATCACCCTGGATCCATGGCTGGTAAGTAGCCACTACCTGTGCCGCCACGGCCCATGGTGCCAGCATATTGAATGAATTGTATACAGTGCTGAAATTGCTGCGTGAGAACACGTTAGGTTCACGCCAGTCCATCGGCACACTGCCAATCACGTAATATCCCTGGTTTTTAAACCAGTTGATTACATCCAGGCATTGTGCGGAATCGCCGGGACCGGGTGCTGGAGCACCCTGGTAGCCCATACCGAAAATACAGATTACTGGTTTGCCATTTTGTTTGGCATAAGCAGGGGAGGAGAGTAAATCCAGGCTACCCAAAATTGTATTGGTAAAATCAGATTTTAAACGTTCCTGCATGTTGACATCGCCCGATACATCGTACATGATATAGAACTTGCGGCCGGTGGCTTCGGCAGCAGCTCTTACTTTTTGTGCCATGCCATCACGCATGGATTTAAAGGCAGGATCAGCCAGTTCCCCTGAGAACCTTTGCAGTGCGGCTACATCGATTCCGTTTTCCTGCATCCACCTGAAGTGGGTGTTTACCGTAGATTGATCATAGGAGGAGAACATCTTTGCGGTATCGCCATTGGCCAGCATAGGAAATGTGCTGGCGTAAGTAGTCGTGTATTCACGCATATCCGGCCACATTTCCAGGTTCTGGTGTGTCCACCTGTTTACAGCGGAACCATCGCCGGGAGCATTGAACCATCCCTGGTAGCCAACGGTCACTTTGCCGACAACATCTCCGACAGGAGAACCGGCAGCGGCACCGGCAGCTACAGTTGGGGCTTTTTCATTAAGGTCTTTTTTTGTACAGCCAGATAAGAGGGCAAGCAGCAGCCCTGCGGCGAGAAAGGTTTTCTTCATAAGAATATTGGTTATTTCTGGCAGCGGGGTTGGCGAATACTATGCCATATTAACAATGGTTTGCGAATGAGGGGATTAAGAAAAATGGATAGGCGCGAACCTTACGATATTTCGTGAATTTGATAGGGGGATTTATGATATTTCATAAAGGGAAGTGCCTTTTTGCACAGGGGAGGATAGATGCTTCTTTTACGTCTTTTAAATAAATAGCCGTTTTGAATTTCGTTACCCTTTATGCTCATTCACCAGTTTCCTCCGGATCCTGCTCAGGCTTTCCGCCTTCATCCCTAAGAAAGATGCAATGTACTGCACGGGTACATTATGCAAAATATCCGGGTAATTATTAATCAATTTCAAATACCGTTGTTCAGCGGTGAGTGTAGCTAATTCTTTCGACCTGTTTTCATTATAACTAATAGATTGCTGAAACACCCGTATACTAAAATCTTTCATAGCATCACTTTCTGCTGTCAGCTGATCCAGGTCTGCTTTAGTAATTCGCAGCAGTTCACAATCCGTCACGCATTCTACATTTTCATCAGACCTGGTCTGGTGAATGAAATTAAAATAAGAAGTAAAAAATCCCGGCGGACAATTAATATGTGTGGTGACTTCATCCCCGTTCTCATTATAATGAAAGAGCCGGAGATAACCGGATACGATGTAGTAAAGGTACTGGGGTGCCTTCCCTTCTTCTTCCAGGATCCGGTTTTTGGGATATAGCACCGGGTCGAAATATTTTTCAATCAGTGCTATATCCCTTTCCGTGAGTGTTATATTAGAAGTGATATATTGCAGCAGTTTTCTATGCATAAGCGAAGTTACAATAATTCCCTGTGTTCCATCAGGTAGGCTAGTGCTTCCGTCACTGCCTGCTTTGGTGATGTAGGATTAAACCCTAATTCCTTTCTTGCTTTGGAAATATCAAAATCCTGTTGCAGGCCGGCAAACATGGCAATATCTTTCCTTGTCAGCACCGGCGCTTTATGCTTCATCCGCGCAGACAATTCCATCACACCGGCAATTGCAAAGAGCATGAATTTGGGTACCCTGCCCGGAATTTTCAATTTCAGTGCAGGATATAATTCCTGTGCCAGACTGGTGGTATCTGTAATCGTCATGCATTGTTCATTCGCCAGGATGTAACGCTCACCGGGTCTGCCTTTCTGTGCAGCAAGGTAACATCCTTCTGCTACATCCTTTACATCTACCCAGTTCAGTGTGATCCTTGTATCGATCGGAATTTGTTTGTTGAGAATGAGCCGGAGAATGCCATAAGAAACATTCAATGGCAGAAAAGCTTCGCTGCCGATCATTGCCGAAGGCATTACCGATACCAGTTCAATACCCAGTTCTTTGGCCAGTTTGAATGCCAGTAATTCACCGTCATTTTTAGAGTTGTAATACATATCCCGGCGGTCAGGATTATATCCATTGCTTTCTTTGGTGGGTAGTTTCGCATAGTTCAGTGCTGCAATGGAGCTGACATACACAATCCTTTTTACACCTGCAGCGGCGGCAGCTTCGATGGTATTGCGGGTGCCGTCCATATTCACATCATAGATCTCCTTTTTAGGATCCCTGGCCCAGAGTTTAAAAGAGGCCCCTACTGCATAGAAAGTCTCAACTCCCTGCAGGGCTTTGACAAAAGAAGCCTTGTCGGTGATGTCTGCCTGCACTACTTCGCAATCGAGGCCATGGAAAGGGGTTTTGTTATTGATATTTCTTACGGTCGCTCTTACAGGGATGCCTTTTTTGATGAGGAGTCTCAGGAGGTTATTGCCTAAATGTCCGTTTGCACCGGATACGAGGGCTAAATGCTTTTGTGCCATTGCTTATTTGTTTTTGACAACACAAATGTCAGCACCGGGCCACCGAATCTACTTGACATTTGTTAGTTAAATTCGTCCGGGCTTCGAAACATTAAGGTCATTAAAAGGTCATTAAAAGGTCACCAGGAGTACACCTCAATATCGAATGGATATTGAGGTGTACTCCTGGTGACGAAAAAGTGACGTATTAATACTCAATTGGTATAAAAGAAGCACTATAGCTTCTTACTATTTTTTAACATTGATTATTGAACCCCAAAAACAATTTTTATGGCAATCATTAAAGACAGTGTTCTTTTTCAATGCGTCGAAGGCCGCCTGGGCAAAGAATTCGTTATTTACAAACGAAACGGGCTGGTTATCATCGCCAGGAAGCGTGGACCCTCCAATAAAAAGCCCACAGCTAAGCAGCTGGAGGCCAGGGCGAAGATGATGGTAGCAGCAGGTTATGCCAAGGCTATTCTGCAGGACCCTGAGATGCTGGCTTATTATCAATCCAAAGCCGGCCCGGGACAAAACGCCTGGAATATGGCGATCAAGGATGCATATAATTCCCCCGAAGTACAGCAGATCAAAATCGAAGACACAACAGTAGTTGTAAAAGCCAAAGATGAATTCAGGGTAGCGGATGTGGAAGTACGCATATTTGATGCCGAAGGACGGCTGCAGGAAAGGGGAAAGGCTACTTTAGGCAGGAATGGTGTAGATTGGTCTTTTACCGCGGCGAGTTTGCCGCCGGGTGGTAAAATTAAAGTGATAGCGGAAGACCTGGCAGGGAATGAAACCGTCAGGGAACTACTGCTGGAGCCGTGATCGATCTTCCGGTCCACTTTTTCTTCATGTTAAACAGCAGCACAAACAATATTCACCCGATCATAAGAATTTCCTGAAATAATTAAATAATTATTAATGCGAAAATAATCATATATTCAAAATATTGTTTGAAACCTGATCATCATGAAGCTTAACGGTAACCCTATACCTGTGCTACAGCAATTGTGGTTGGTCATCCTATGTCTGTTATCTCCCGCCAGCTCCCTGGCAGGTACCACACCGGATACAAACTATGTAGCAGGTATATTTAAAGCAATACAGGATAGCGGGCACTATATAAGTGCCCTGGGATCGCAGGAAATGGGCCATCTGCCCGTAGGCCTTGTCCGTGAGATCAATGGCCGGGTATATGTCATTGCCATTGACAGTGCACGGTTCACACCCAGGGGTGCTTACCTGAATGCATATTTCAAATTTACATTTCCCGGTACGGATTATGACCTGATTTTTGGCGGGAAGGATATCGCTTTCACACCCGGCGGCATCGGTGCAGGCGGTGCTACAAAGCTGGTATTACTCAGCGATCAGCATATTGGCCTGAACGAGCACCTACAGCTCGTTTTTCCCGGCGATGGGCGTAATTATATCGAATGGGATTGTAACGGCTTTAAAGGGGCTAATTTAAGCGGCATCTTTGAATTTGATCCTAAGTGGCTGACACCGGAGGATCCCTCCCTAAATCAGCTAAAAGCCAGCTTGCAGGTACATGTATCCGATCTCAGTGATATTATGGCCGCCATAGACCTGCCCGCTTTTCATATTGCAGGTTTGAACGACTTTAGTTTTAAGGTCACGAATGCCGTAGTGGACTTAAGTGACCTGGCAAATCCCGCAGGTCTGCCGGCATCAGATGCATTGTGGCGGGGATTTTACCTGCAGGAACTGGAAGTTGCCTTGCCTGTACAATTGGGAAGGCCCGTGCTGAAGGTGACTGATTTTATGATAGACGATCAGGGCATCAGCGGCACATTGAGCGGCAAAGACCTTTTGCCATTAGGCGATGCGAACCTCGGTGGATGGCCCATATCCATCAATTCTCTCAGTATTGGTTTCAGTAAAAATAAACTCAATGGCGGTTCCCTGGGCGGACAGTTGCAAATACCTTTCCTGGGAGCAAGCCCCGTGGACTATACGGCCGCTGTGAATATGCGGGGAGACAATCCCTATTATTCCTTCGCATTGGCAATAACAGACAACCGGAAGTACGAATGCTTTGCCGGTGAAATTATCTTAGATCAAAACTCCAGGATAGATGTAAGGGATTTTGTGCCCGAAGCTACCCTGCATGGAAAGCTCAATATTAACAAAGGCGTATTGAATATAGGAGGGGTAGCTTTCCAGGACCTGGTGCTTTCTACCCAGGCTCCCTATGTACATAGCGGTACTTTCTCCCTGAGCAGCAACAGTAGTAAGATGGCTGCTTTCCCAATTTCATTTGACAGTATCCGCCTGGGCATTGCTGAAGGTAAGATCGCTATCGGTGCAGATGTGAAAATGAATTTTATGAATGCGGCGGACAAAGGTTTTAGCGCTGCTACGACCTTTATAGTGAGTGATGGCCAGGTCAGGATCAGTGATATTCATCTCAGCGTAGCTGTGATGGCATTTAAGATGGATGGCATCCTAACGCTGTTCGACAAGCATCCCATTTATGGCAATGGCTTCAGGGGGTATTTGAATTTTAGTCTGCCCGGGCCAATACCAGCAGCAAAGGCCACTGCTTATTTCGGTTCAAAGGATGATTACAGGTATTACCATGTAGACGCGTACGTAGGAACGAATATACCGATACCGCCTATGCTCAATCTCACTGGGTTGATGGGTGGGCTATCCTATCATATGGAAAGACCTGCTGATTTTGATGCTTATGCTGCCCGGAATAAAGTCGATGAACAGGGAGGATTGAAGGCCCAGGATGAAATCTTTTTATACACGCCCACCAGCAAAGCCGGGCTTGGTTTTATGGGAGGTGTATCCCTCGCACTTGTCAAAGAAATGATCGTCAATGTCAACGCATCGCTGGAAGTGCAGTTTGGTACAGATGGTGCCTTCCGGTATGCGCAATTTGATGGAGACGGATATGTATTGCATTTGCCCCTTAAGGCTCCTGCCCATGATGATGGCGCACCTGTGCGCATCAACCTGAAAATGCGCTATGACCAGGTGAATGGTACCTTTGATGCGATTGCAAAAACTTACATCAATTGTTTCATAAAAGGTACCGGGGAGAGTGCCTTGCATACAGGGCCGGATGGCTGGTACTTTTATATAGGTCGTCCTTCGCAGATGTTTAACCTGGATATTGCCGGACTTGCGACTGTGAAGACTTATTTTATGACCGGCTCCCAGGTGGAAGACATGCCACCTTTGCCGAAAGAAGTGAGTGATGTACTTGGTGATTATAACACGATGGAGTTCCCGCTCAAAAACGGAGCCGGTCTGGCTTTTGGCGCACATTTCTGCATGGGATTCAGTTTTGATTACGGGGTATATGGAGATTTTAATATTGGTGCAGGTGCTGATATTTGCCTGCGTGATTATGGAGAAGCCCGCTGTAAAGGGAGTAATGAAATCATTGGGATCAATGGCTGGTATGCCTCCGGCCAGGCCTATGCTTATCTGAACGGGGAATTAGGGATGCGGGTGAAAGTCTTCGGCAAGAAACGCGGGTTTCCGATTGCCAGGCTGGCGGCAGCTGTATTGTTACAGGCAAAGATGCCTAATCCCGCCTGGATGAAAGGCACGCTGGGCGTGAAGTATTCCGTATTAGGAGGAATGGTACATGGTACCGCGAATATCAAAGTTGAATTGGGATCGCAATGTGAGTTGACCGATGCAAAGGAGCTGGACCTGGCAATTATCAATGATATCAGCCCGGCACATCAATCCGGCGAAGTGAGTGTATTTGCTGCACCGCAGGTGGCCTTCAATATTCCTGTAGGCCAGGCATTTGCCATGCTGAATAATTATGATGAAGTGGAAACCTACAGGGTACAATTGGATGGGATTACTTTATTGCATGATAAAACAATCATTACAGGAATAACTGAAATTTCAGGTGATGGTACAGCCGCCACCTTACAACTCAGGGATGTTCTGCCGGCAACTACTATTTTGAATGTAAATGCCAAAGTGCATATAGAAAGAAAAAATGGAGCAAACTGGCAGGTGCTGGATGATCATGAAACCAGGTCCGCTACCTTTACAACAGGTACAGCGCCTGATTATATTCCATGGGAGAACGTAGCCTATGAATACCCCGTAAAAGGGCAGGCACATTTTCTTCCAAAGGAATCGCCTGGTGGATATATTAAACTCAAACGGGGACAGCCTTATCTATTCTCTGACGATGTCAGCCTCAACTTCAATGCTGACAAGGGGCCGTCTTTAAAAACATCCTTTGCTTATGACTCAGGTATGGCTCAACTCAATTTTGCTATTCCCCCAGGCATGATGAAGGAAATGGATTACAAGCTGAGCATCATAAAAGAACCAGGGGCAAGTACAGGTAATGTGATTGCGGGTAGTAATACCAGCATTACTGCCAGCGGAGATACTACCACTATTACCCAAAATACCCTGAAAGGGACTGCTACTGCCGCCATCAGCAAGGAGCTGCTGGCATATGGATTCCGTACCAGCAGGTATAACAGTTTTGTTGAAAAAATGAGTGCCGCCAGTAATCAGAAAGATTTCTTTGATGTAGGTACGGGCTACATCAGTGTCATTGGCCAGCGCTGGGATCTGCCGGAGACTTTCGATGAATGTGAGTTGAAAGACCTTGTGTCGGCGAAGGCCAATACCAATAACAGTTGGTTGCAAACCCAGATTATACCGTTGATTTATGCAAATAGCACCCCACCGCTGGACGCTGTTTACCTGGCCAACGACGATTATACGGCAGGGCGTGCCCGCATGGTCTATTATGTATCCTGTGAAGCCAACACTGACTACCATGAACTCCTGAACAGCACCGCAAAACTCAATCCTTCATCGCCATTCCTGGGTAGCCTGTATCCTGATCTGCAGCGGAACATTTATTATCCTGTAGATCTTGCTTACCGCTTACCGGGCACAAACCATATCACCTCATCTATTACCAAAAGCATTTTTTACAAACTATAATTCCATGTACCGTATCTTGTTGTTTTTACTGTGTTATTGTCACCTGGTAGTAGCACAGGACCACCATATCGCTGCTGTGGCAGATGTAAAGCCTGGCTTAATCAGGTTACGATGGGCACCCTCCAGTATTGTAGGATGGTCATTAGGGATCAGGTATGGTTATACTATAGAGCGCCTTACCCCTGGCGAAAAAAAAGCCACCTTATTGACTCCCCAACCCATTCAACCCATTCCTTTGGCTGAAATGGATGCCAATAATGAACGGGTGGCTATTGTAGCGGAGGTCATTTACGGAGAAAACCCGGTAGCAGAAAAAGGTTTTGGATCCTTCTACGACACCAAAAATAAGCACGAATGGAGAATGGCTATGGCATTGTTATCCTGCGATCTGTCCATTCCTGCAGCAAAGAGTGCGGGTTTGTATTTTGAGGATAGGAACATTAAGGAAGGTCAGCGTTACATCTACCGCATTTCGCTGGCGCGGCAGGCAAAGAATATGCTGATCGATACCGCTGTAGTCGTTGCGGTACCCAGGCTGTTGCATAAACCCCGTGAACTGACCATCATCAGTGCTGATAAGACAGCCACACTGGCATGGCGAAAAGATAGCTATACAGCTTACATTGTAGAGCGATCTGCAAATGGAAAGGACTTCCAGGCTATTTCAGTACTGCCGGTAGTTTCCGCTCAATTTAAAGATACCTTACCCGAAAATGAGCATAGGTATTTCTACCGGATCAAAGGAATTACCCCATTCGGAGAATATGGTCCTTACTCTGAAACAATCACTGCGATGGGCATTCAGGAGCTAAGCGACAGGCCTGTACTGGATACCATCATCGTAAAGGATAATCAAAGCATTGAGATCCGCTGGCTCCTACCGGGAGATTTGCGCAATCAATTATCCAGGATCATTATTACAAGAGCCAACAACAGCAAAGGTCCATTTCTTCCTATTGCTACTTATAATAAAATCCTATATGCTTATACAGACCAAAATCCTGCTGCTGCAAATTATTACCGGATTAAAGGAATTACAAAACAAGGGCAGGAGATTTTATCATTTCCTTACTTTGCCCAACTGATAGATACGATAGGCCCGGCCAGCCCAACTGCATTAAAAGGGAGTGTAGATTCTGCAGGTATTGTTACCTTGTCCTGGCATGCGAATACGGAACCTGATTTGCTTGGCTACCGTGTATTCCGGGCTAACAGCCTAAGAGAAGAATTTGTAGAAGTAACAAAGACGATAATTAATATTCCTTCATTTGCTGATACTATTACTTTACATACACTTAGTCCCCGCATTTATTTTAAAATAATTGCTGTAGATAAAAACTACAATACTTCACCCTATTCGCTCCCTGTTCTATTAAAAAGACCGGATACAATTCCTCCGTCCGCAGCTTTATTCACCCGGGTCATTAGCACAGATACCGCTATCCGCCTGAACTGGTATAACAGCACGAGTGAAGATGCTATTCAATATGCCCTGTACAGGATTAATACAAAAGACAGCATTCCACTACAGGTAGCCAGCTGGGATAGCACCCAATTAATCAGCGCTTTCATTGACACCGCTGTCCGGCAAGGTAACACTTACTACTATGAACTCATTACCCGGGATGATGCAGGGAATAAAGCCATCGAAACCAGCAGCGATGTCTATTTTGAATCAGGCAGCCGTACACCCATCTCCACCTGGAGGGCGGAAAAACAAAATAACCGCATCGTATTACACTGGGCATACCTGCTCCCCGGTGTAAAGCAATATCGCATCTACCGGGCGAAGAATAATGATTTGTTTACCCTGTATACTACCCAGCCGGGCACCGTCAATGAATTTACAGACAGTCTCCTCTTCCCGGGCAATGTATATAAATATAAAATCAGCGCCGTACTACATGGGGATGTAAAGTCCACCATGAGCAGGGTAATTGAAGTAATCTATTAAACTATGAAATACGTAATCTTCACCCTCCTGTTTGTGCAGCAAGCCCCGGCCCAGGCTATCGACCAGCTGGGCATTAAAAAAGGCATTACTATGAATGGCAGTATCAATACCAGCACCACTGCCTACAAAGCCTATGGAATGGAACAACGCCGTGACCCGCTGGCATGGTACCTGAATGGCAATATCAACATGCAGCTCTTTGGCTACAACATGCCTTTT
Source organism: Chitinophaga silvisoli (assembly GCF_003412465.1). Taxonomy (GTDB): domain Bacteria; phylum Bacteroidota; class Bacteroidia; order Chitinophagales; family Chitinophagaceae; genus Chitinophaga; species Chitinophaga silvisoli. The sequence continues at coordinate 22,228 of NZ_QTJV01000009.1, read as the reverse complement.
TCTTTTAGTTACAGTAACCAGGGAGCCAGGTATTCCCAGCCCTTCAATCAATACCGTTTTGCCCCATCTTATAAATGGGCAAAATTATACCTGGGCAGCAGCAGTATGCAGTTCTCCGATTACACCCTGGCAGGGCATGTATTCAATGGAGCAGGAGTGGAGCTAAGTCCCGGCAAATGGCGCATTGCAGCCATGTATGGCACACTCCTGAAAAATGTAAACAGGAAAGGATATGGGACAAAACTTGGCTATGAACACAATGGAAATAGTTATAGTATAGCGCTATTCACCGCAAAGGATCCCACTTATTACAATCAAACGGCCGCATTTGCCATAAAACAACGCATCAGCAAACGCATTTTTGCAGATGCATCCTATTCAATTTCGTTTTTAAATCATCTTCACTACGATGCCATCCAGACAGGCATCGGGTACACCGGCAATACTTATTCCCTGCAGCTCCGCTATGAACGCATCGCACCTGATTACACTACCTTAGGTGCCTATTCGGTTGTGAACGATATGCGTAATATCACCATTGCTCCTGCGTTGCAACTCTTCAAAGGAAAAATATCCCTGACAGCTAATGCCGGTATGCAGGTTAATAATTTAAACCATGCCAAAATGAGCGATACCCGCCGCTGGGTGGCGAATTTCAATACAAGCATGACTCCCAATGAACATTGGTTGCTAAGTGCCGGCTATTCAAACTTCAGTACCTTCACCCGTGTACGCCCCTTAGCCGATCCATATTTTACTCGTCCACTGGATACCCTGGATTATTACCAGGTAAATACAAGTTATAATTCCATGCTGATGTACCGCATCAATCGCAGTGCCATTACCCTGAGCAGTTCTTTCCAGCACGCCAGTGATCAAAGTGATGCCAGTGATCAGCTCAGTAGTTTTTTTACTGCTAATCTGGGCTATACTTATTTATTAATAAAGCAAAATTTATCATTTACCAGTGCATTCAATTATTACTATAATACCGCTACAGGATTAAGTACAGCATTCTTCGGACCTAATATCAATATCAGCAAGCAGTTTTTTGATAAGACCTGCAAAGCTGCATTATCAGCCACCTACAATGTTACTAAAGTAGCCTATACTCAATCCAGTCTCTTCAACACCGGACTAACACTGGGTTATGCGCCCGGGGGGAAGAAACACCAGCTGGGCAGTTCCTTACTTTACCTGCACAAAGGGCGGGTTACAGAGTGGACCGGTACTATGAATTATTCTTATTCATTTTAACCGCTCCGCCACTTCTTTGTTGGAAGGATTCAACAGCAATGCCTTTTGGTACAGCTCCCGTGCCGTGAGCGGATCCCCATTTTTAGCGATTGCATCTCCATACAGCATGCACAGAAAATCATTATTGGGATAGAGCAGATGTCCTACCCGGAAAGTGGCCAGTGATTCCTGCAGATGTCCCGTCCGATACAACTCATACCCCATCGCAATCCAGTCTCTCACTACCTGTGTATAGTGCACCGTATCTGCCAGCATATTTCCCAGCAGCAGGGTGGCATGATCTATACCATGGGTGACCAGATCCCTGCCAAAAGGGAAGATAATCGCGGCTTTCAATCCGGCTGCCGGCGCTGACAACAAGGTGCGCATCAGGTAGAGTCCTGACTGCGTGATGCCGCCACTATTCCCATTGTCAAGTATGATTACGGTGGCATTTGCCTTCAGGTCATGCAGCAGGATTGTATTTGTACCGGGCTTATATCCTGAATGCATGACGATATTACTGCCAGGTACGAGGAACCAGCCTAATCCAAAATTATTCTTTCCTGCCATCGCAAGCTCACCATTGGCCAGTCGTACGGGCGTAAACATTGTATCTGTATTGCGCAGCAATTTCCCTGAAAACAGGGCTTTGTCAAAAGCATATAGATCATTAATGCTGCTCACCACCAGTCCCGGTCCCTCCACGCCTCCCGACTCATGCAGGAACTGCTGGTTACGCGGTACGGTATCACTGTTCTCATACTCAACGGAAAAGTAATAGGGATGACTATACGCCTTTGCGCGTGTACTATCTTTGACATAATGGAGATAAGTATGCTTCATACCTGCCGGTTTGAAGATTTGCTTTGCCAGGTATTCCTGGAATGAAATGTGACTTACTTTCTCCACGATCAGGGCGAGCAAACCCATACCGGGACTGCTATAACTCCATTGCCCGCCAGGTTGCAATTTCAATGGCCCCCATGCTTTCAGTGCAGGTATAATATCCTCCTTTGTAAACACACGATCGGGTTGCGCCTGGTATGCCTTGTCAAATATTTCAAAATCAGGTAATCCACTTGTATGAGAGAGTAATTGCCGGATGGTAATCCCTGCGTAGGGGAAGTCTTCCAGGTACTTGTTGACAGGATCATCCAGCCTGATATAGGACTTTTCGGCCAGTTGCATGACAGCTACTGCCGTAAATACTTTTGACAAAGAAGCCAGTTCGAAATTCGTTTGGGGACTATTGGGGATCCCTGCTTCAATATCAGCAAATCCATGGCTTTGCTGAAAAATTATATGTCCGGAACGGGCAGCCAACACACTGCCATAAAAAAACGTGGTATCTAACTGGGCGATAGCGGGCATCTGTGCCACCAGGCACAGTATTAACAATGAAATCGTTCTCATCATACCAAACTACGAATTATTTCGTAGTTTGGTTAAATATTTTCTTACGGGGGTATCGAATACGGTCATTACCAGGTACGCAAACCCAATCAGCGCCAGCAATCCAGCTAAAACAATCATGACAAGATGAGGGGTATCCGGCTTGTATTTATTGTAATAATTTGCGAAGGCAAACATGACCATATAATGCGTCATGTACAAAGGGTAGGAGAGCCGGCCCAGGAAATTGCATAATCCCCTGGCGGCCGAATGCAGTCCTGCACCTGCTCCCAGCATAATAAGGACGGGGAAATACAGTACTACAGCCAGCAGTTCTGTGATCCAGTTCCACTTCGTGGCCGGCATAAGCAAGGCTGCCAGTAAGAGGATCGAAAGACCTATAAAACCTAGTTTATTTTTTATCACCAGCTGGTACCTATACACCAGCATACCTGCCAGGAAGCTATATGAAATACGGGCACCGCCCTGCCAGAAGGTTTCACCGCTCCAGCCACCTAAAAGGTTGCCGACAGTATAACTTACATAGCATAATACCGCCGCGGCAATCAGCAGGAGCAGCAAAAGTACTCTTCTGCTCAGTTTCCACAACAGTAGTCCATACACGATATTTGCCACATACTCCCAGAACAGGGACCAGGATGGCGCATTCAGGTTGAACAGGTTATACCAACGCTCAGCCACCACGGGGTAGGGGATCATCAGGATACCACACAGGAACAGCAGTGTCAGCTTGCCCGGCCCGTACGCAGCAGGCAGTGCCATAAAGGGATCCCAGATAAAACTGATCAGTCCCAATACAGTACCCAGCACCACCAGGGGATGCAAACGTATGATCCTGGAGAGGAAGAACTCCTTCATTCCCATGTTGCCTATACGATTATCATACGCATATGCAATCACAAATCCACTCAGGCAAAAGAAGAAATCAACGGCGAGGAATCCGTGGCTGATAAAGTTTTTATCAGGTGTATAAACGATCTCCATAAAATGAAATGACACCACGGCAATAGCGGCTACACCTCTCAAACCATCCAGGATTTCATAATGCTGCTTTGATTTCAGTAAGTCCTCTTTCATAGCTGCTGAAAATAATCATCCAGGATTACAAATACAAATTATAAATTTGCGGCCGGTAAATGCATTGGTTTCATTTAAAAGGTCACCTGAATCGCAGTACTTTGCCGCAGGTTTTAAAATAATATGCTATCTATTTGCAGAATAAATGATTTGTATGCCCTTTGTTTTTATCCCAAAATTATTACCTTACTGTACTTTTATCTGAATCCGTTATGAATGTAAATGTTCTCCCATCCAAGCCACACTACCAGATCCTGGATGGTTTAAGAGGTGTAGCCGCCTTAATCGTAGTCACCTTTCACATTTTTGAAGCCCATGCCACTAGTCATCTCACGCAGATTATTAACCATGGATACCTGGCCGTTGACTTCTTCTTCCTGCTGTCGGGGTATGTGATTTCCTATGCTTACGACGACCGCTGGCATAAGATGACGGTTGGCAGTTTCTTCCGCCGCCGTCTTGAAAGACTGCAGCCGATGGTGATTATGGGTATGATCATTGGTGCTGCCTGTTTTTATTTCAGCGATTCACCTGCTTTATTCCCCCAGATTCATACGGTGCCTGTATGGAAAGTACTGCTGACCATGCTTGTAGGCTTTACACTGCTGCCTGTGCCTGTATCTATGGACATCAGGGGCTGGCAGGAATTGCATCCGCTGGATGGCCCGGGTTGGTCATTGTTCTACGAGTACATTGCGAACATATTATACGGATTAGGGATCCGCAAATTTTCAAAGGGATTATTGACTGCGTTGGTCGTCCTTTCTGCTGCTGCGTTAATGCATTACACGATTACCAGCAAATCAGGCGATATCATTGGCGGCTGGTCCCTGACGCCTGAGCAGATTAAGATTGGTTTTACCAGGATGATGTTTCCTTTCTTCGGTGGTTTATTGTTAGCCAGGGTGACCCGGCCGGTACGTATTAAAAACGCGTTCTTCTGGGCAAGTCTCTTACTGGCCATCGTTTTATTTATGCCTAGAATAGGAGGTGCTGAGCACCTGTGGGCAAATGGTTTATACGAAGCACTGGCTATAATATGTGTGTTTCCCCTGATCGTTTACCTCGGTGCTGGTGGACAGACCCACAGTATAAAAGAAAATAAGATCTGCAAATTCCTGGGTGACATCTCATACCCAATTTACATCACCCATTACCCATTTATTTACATTTACACAGGATGGGTATACGACAACAGGGGAGCTGCGCCCTCACAGGCCATTGGCTATGGACTGATCACCTTCGTCGTTTCCATTCTTGTGGGCTATGCCTGTCTTAAGCTGTATGATGAACCCATACGGGCATGGCTGAAAAAGAAATCCATTACATAATGAAAAAAACAACACGGGCCGAGAAGGCCCAGGAGACCCTACAGATCATTGAACAGGGCTATTATCGTGTGAAGGACGAGGTTGTCAACATCAAGGCATCTATTGCCACTATGCTCGAAGACTGCAAATTGTATACCCCCGAAGATTTCGACACCCTCATGCCGGCGCTGGCCGAAAAAGTGGCTGCTGCAAACGAAGTCACAACATTCGAAGTCATCAACACTACGGTGCTGGATGCTGCTGCTGCCATGATCCGGGAGGGCAAAAAAATCGGTTGCCTCAATTTTGCCTCTGCCAAGAACCCCGGGGGCGGTTTCCTGGGAGGTGCCGTCGCACAGGAAGAAAGTCTGGCGATGTCATCGACCCTGTACGCGACCCTCTCAAAACATTTTGAAATGTACGAGTATAACAGGGCCAGGCCTACGCTGCTGTACTCGGACCATATGATCTGGAGCCCGGATGTGGCCGTATTCCGGAATGACAATGGCGAACTGCTGCCAGATCCTTACCCTGTCTCGTTCATCACCAGTCCAGCAGTGAATATAGGTGCGATTATGAATAACCGCCCGCACGAAAAAGCGCAGGCGGAAGATGTGATGATGCGCAGGATGGACAGGGTACTGGGTGTATTTGCCCATCATAATATTCAGCATCTCCTGCTTGGTGCATGGGGCTGTGGCGTATTCCGGAATGACCCAAAGGATATTGCGCGCTACTTCGGTTCTTATTTATTGGGGGAAGGAAAGTACAGTAAATGCTTTAAATCAGTCGTTTTTGCAGTCCTCGACAAAAGCGCTGCCACGCCTAATATGAAGGCATTCCAGGAAATTTTTACCTGAAAACAGGGAGTGTTAAAATTATTTGAAAAACAGGTTGGAGAAGTTCTATCTTTGCGCCCGCAAGCGGAATCCTAATTAACGCTCCTATACCTTTTTATGCTAAGTGCTAGTTTCAAGAAGTCTTCCTTGAAAGCATTGAAAGTTATTTCTTTGTCTTTCGGAGGAGTATTAGTATTGCTATTTATCCTGCCTTTGCTTTTTCCAAAGGCTGTTTCAAACAAAATTAAGGCCTGGGCCAATAATAGTATCACCAGTGAACTGAATTTTTCGAAGGCAAGACTATCCTTTTTTAACCATTTTCCTTCTTTAACACTCACCCTCTATGATTTTAGTCTGAAGGGGTCTGCACCTTTTGAGCAGGATACACTGGTGGTGGCATCAGAGGTTTCACTGGGTGTAGACTTATCTACCGTTTTTTCTAAAACCATAAAAATCAATGAAATCTACCTGACTAAAGGCAATGTACATGTGCAGGTAGATACTGATGGCCGGCCTAATTACAACATCTATCAGCCAGCAGCGCCCACGAAGGCTTCCAAAGTAGATACCAGTGGGGCGGCCCTGAATATAGATCGTATACAACTGGAACATTGCCGTATCATTTATAATGACCGTTCACTGGCATTGAATATCAAGGCCAATGATGTGAATTATACAGGAAAGGGCAGTTTGAAATCCAACAAGTTCGACCTTTATTCCAGGGTTGTCATCAATTCATTTGACCTCTCTTATGGAGGTGTGCCTTATATCCAATCCAAGAAACTGAAGGGAAACCTGATCACAAGGATCAATACGAAGTCGCTCGACCTGGTGTTTGAAAAGAATGATCTGAAGATTAACCAGTTGCCTGTACAGTTCAAAGGGGAATTCAGTTTCCTGCGCAATGGCTATAACATGGATTTTCAGCTGGGCTCAGGGGCTTCAACACTGGAAGCGCTGTTTAGTGCCCTGCCTGCCAAGTACCTGAGCTGGATGGAGCATACTGATATAGAAGGTGATGCGGAACTCTCTGCTTCACTGAAGGGAAAGTACATGGCGAATGCGAACAGGATGCCTGATTTTACATTTAAGATCAAGGTAAGAGATGGCGAGATTTCAAGTGCAGGTTCATCCAGCAAGATTGAAAAATTAAGGCTGGACTTCATTACACACATACCGCAGATGAATCCGGACCGTTTGAATATCAGCCTGGATTCGCTGTCATTTCAATTGGATAAAGGTCACCTGAATGCAGATATTGATATAACGGGTCTGACGAAACCTTTGATAAAGGCCCGGATGGATGCGGATATCGATATGGAGAAATGGACGAAAGCGATAGGCTATGATAAATTTCTGCTTACAGGACGCCTGCAGGCCAGGCTGAAGGCCGATGGCCGTTATGTGAAGAATGTGAGTGTGCCGACCTTTGATTTCAAGTCAACCTTCAGCGATGGTTCACTGCATTTTGAAGATGTAAAGGAGCCGGTTAAGAACATTGGATTTGTAGTGGAGGCTTACAGCAGGGATAATAGTTATACCAATGTACACCTGGATGTGAGCCAGATCAATGCCGAGGCACTGAGCAACTATATCAAAGGAAATATACAGGTCAACAATGCGCTGGCACCGGATATAGATGCAAACCTGGTGGGCTTACTGCATATGGAGGAGTTAAAACAATTCTATCCGGTCGATGGCATAGATCTGAATGGAGATGTGAAAATAAATGTGCTTAGTAAAGGTCCATGGGTACCTGCACAGAAATTGTTCCCTGTCACCACGGCATCCCTGAAAATGAGTAATGGTGTGGTGAAGACGAAGTATTATCCACACCCGATCGAGAAGATCAATGTGGATGCGGTGCTGGTAGATACAACGGGCAATTTCAATGCTTTGCGATTTGATATAAAACCGGTGGCATTTGAGTTCGAGGGGCAGACATTCAACCTGAAAGCATCGGTAGACAATTTCAATGATCCGCATTATGATATAACAGCGAATGGTGCCATAGACCTGGGAAAGATTTATAAGGTACTGGGTAAGGATGGTTATGATGTAAATGGGATGATCAGGGCTGACCTGTCACTGCATGGTACGCAGAGTGATGCGATGTCTGGCCAGTATGCGAAACTGAATAATAGGGGATCGCTGACGGTGAAAGATGTAACGGTGAAAGCGAACATCTTCCCACTGCCTTTTCATATAAATGATGGGGTCTTCCGTTTTGCAGATGATAAGATGTGGTTTGATAAGTTCGATGTTCACTATGGTAAATCAGACCTGCATATAGATGGCTACCTCAATAACCTGATCGGGTATATGATGCAGCCGGATCAGCATTTACAGGGAGCGCTGGACCTGAAGAGTCATTATATCCAGGTGGATGAACTGGCAGCTTATACGGGCAACAGTGATCCGGCGGATGCGGCAGCGGGTGTACCGGGTGTGGTGATCATTCCTGCGAATGTAAGGTTGACGATCAATGCAGCGGCTGATAGGGTGAATTATAGTAGTATAGACCTGCATCGTTTTCATGGCAACCTGTCAATAGAGAATGGGAGTCTTTCCATGAGCAATACCGGGTTCAATATAATCGATGCGCCGGTAGTGATGGATGCACAGTATACGAGTCTGAGTGCAAAACGGGCGCAATTTGATTTCAGGATCAGTGCAAAGGAGTTTGATATCAAACGTGCTTATAGGGAAATAAAGCTCTTCCATGATATGGCGACTTCAGCTTCGTCGGCCAGCGGTATAGTTGGCCTGGAGTATCATGTGAATGGCAGGCTGGATGAGAATATGAAGGTGTCTTATCCATCGCTGACAGGGGAGGGGGTATTGACCTTGAAGAAAATTAAGCTGAAAGGATTTAAGTTATTGAATACGGTGGCGAACAAGACGGGTAAGGAGGATATAAAGGATCCGGGATTGTCAGAAGTGAATATCCGTAGTTCAATTGCGAATAATATCATAACCATAGAGAGGACGAAGTTGCGGATAGCGGGTATGCGTCCCCGCTTTGAAGGCCAGGTGAGTTTTGACGGGCGATTGAACCTGAGGGGGCGTGTAGGTTTGCCGCCTTTGGGAATTTGGGGGATACCGTTTAATGTGACGGGGACCCAGCATAACCCGGTAGTGAAGTTGGGGAAGAATAAGGATATGGATTTGCAGGAAGGGAAGGAACAGTAAAATAATTACTTTTTCGACATTTGTTGTCTAAATGTCGAAAAAGTATTAGCTTTGTAGGGTATGCCAGAGGATATAATACAACAACAGATTCTGCGGGCCGCCCGGCAGCTATTTCAAAAGCATGGTTATCAGAAGGTAACCATGGATGATGTAGCGAAGGCGATTGGCAAGGGAAGAAGTTCCTTGTATTATTATTATAAGAATAAGGATGAGGTTTTTGATGCGGTGATGATTGCGGAGGTGGATGAGATCATTGAGGAGATTACGAAGGTGGTAGATAGGGAGCAGACGCTGGAGGGGAAGTTGCGTGCTTATGGTATTACGAAGACGAAGATTGGCCGCAAGCGGAAGAGCTTTTTTGACATCTTTGAGACGGCTATGAACCCGGAGGAGTTGTCGCAGTATACACAGCGGAAAAAGGTGATCCAGAAGAAGATCCGGAAGGATGAGCTGGTATTGCTGAGCCGTGTACTGGCGGATTGTAAGGTGGAAGACAAGGAGGCGATTATATTTGTATTTACAAGTAGTCTGCGTGGTTTCAAGCGGGAATGGGATCTTGAAAATAGTTATGCGCGTATGGAGCCAGCTATCGATGCACTGGTACGTATGACAATGCTGGCTTTAAAAAGCTAGCTTTTTTTTTCTCTTATATTCGACATTTTACCGGATTGTGTCGAAAGGTCAATAATAAAATGATATGATTCAGGCAGGAAAAGGAAACGCTTTCAGGGCATTTAGGAACAGGAATTATGCTTTGTTTTTTTGTGGGCAGTCTATTTCACAGATTGGTACCTGGATGCAGCGAACGGCGGTGAGCTGGGTGGTGTATTCGGTTACGCATTCTGCATACATGTTGGGACTGGCGGTTTTTATGCAGCAGTTTCCGTCATTTTTGTTTTCGTTGCCAGGGGGGATTGTGTCTGACAGGTATAGTCGCCGGAAGATCCTGATTATTACGCAGGCGGCTTCACTGATACAATCATTGATGCTGGCGATCCTTACATTCAGCGGGCATTACGAGGTATGGCAGATCCTGGCATTGAGTGTGGTACTTGGCATTGTGAATGCATTTGATACGCCGGCGAGGCAACCGATGGTGCATGAGCTGGTAAATAATAAGGAGGATATCACGAATGCGCTGGCATTGAATTCGGCGATGGTGAATATAGCGCGGTTGATAGGACCGGCAGTGTCGGGGATCGTGTTGCAGGCTTATGGTGCGTATACCTGTTTTGCATTGAATGCATTGAGTTTCCTGGCGGTGATCGGTTCATTGTTGCTAATGCAGCTGCCGGCGTTTGTGGCACCTGTGGAGAAGAAGGATGCGCTGACGGAGTTGTCAGAAGGATTTGTGTACCTGCGGCAGACACCGAAGATCGGGATCATTATTCTGCTGGTTATGTGTATGGGATTGCTGGTATTACCTTATGATACATTGATGCCGGTGTTTGCGAAAGTGATCTTCCAGGGGAATGCAAGGACATTTGGATATATCGCGGCTGCGGTAGGGGCAGGATCCATAGTAGGGAGTTTGTTCCTGGCATCTTTGAAAAAAAGTGCTCATCTGACAGGTATTTTGATTGGCAGTACTGTCGTACTGGGGCTAGGGTTGATAGGTTTTTCACGCTGTACTTCATTTTATATGGGGATACCTTTTGCGGTGGTGATAGGATTGGCTTCACTGTTGCCGATGACGGCGAGTATTACGATTATACAGGTAGAGGCTGCCGCGCAGATGCGGGGAAGAGTCATGAGTTATGTCGCGATGGCATACTTTGGTATGCTGCCATTAGGAAGTTTATTAGCAGGCACTGCCTCACAGAGGATCTCAGCACCGCTGACGATGTTGGTGCAGGGAGGTATTGCCCTTGTCATAGCATTTATATTTTCCAACTATCTCAAAACAACAAAATGAGTAACAGTGCTTTATTAGTAATGGACATGCAGGCTGCGATGCTGAGCACATTGAGTGCGGGTCCGGCAGTGACTGCCAGCGTGGGTAGGGCGATTGCCAGCGCGCGTAGTAAGGGTATTCCGGTGATTTATGTAGTGGTAGGTTTCAGGCCTGGCGCTCCTGAGATCAGTGCGAATAACAAGGGATTTACCCAGGCGAAGCAGATGGTAACACATGTGCCGCCGGCAGAATTTATGAAGATCCATCCGGATCTGGCACCGCAGGAAAATGAGGCGGTGGTGGTGAAACGCCGTGTGAGTGCCTTTTGCGGGAGTGACCTGGAAGTGTTGCTAAGGGCTATGAAGATTGAGGAAATGGTGCTTTCGGGGATTGCAACGAGTGGGGTGGTATTGTCAACGCTAAGAGAGGCGGCGGACCGGGATTTTAGGATGACGGTATTGTCCGATGCATGTGCGGATAGGGAGGAGGATGTGCATACGTTTTTGATGGAGAAGATTTTTATTAAGCAGGGGGAGGTGATGACAGTGGAAGAGTGGAGTAAATAGTTTTATTAAAAGGGCTGTATCAAAAGTAACTTTGCCGGGATTTATTCCGGGTACCAGATGGAGCGGATTTTTGTTTATGTAATTTTCAATGCCATCAGTTTACTTTTGATACAAGCTCTTTTAAGTATATTTACAATATGCAGGTGCTGCCATCTATATCGCTCCGTCCATTCATCCGGCATTATCTTTTTATAGAGAATCCTGTGCGCACGCCTATTCGTTTCTTTTCTGACGCTAATCCCGGGATTGTATTTTGTGAGGGTGAAATGATCCTGGATGGGGAGTATTTGCCGCCTGCATTTGCATATGGACAGATCACGCATTATAAAGATTTGTATTACTCGGGATCTTTGTTGATCGTGGTGTTCAGGCCTTATGGATTGCATGCGTTGACGGGCATTCCGGCTACAGAACTGAAGGATCAGTTTATAGATCTGTCACTTATTTTTAAGCAGCCCCCTGCAAGGGATACGGTGGATGCATTCTTTTGTTCCCTGCAGCAGCATACCTGCTCGCTTACAAAGGCGACGATTGATTATATTGATAGGGAGAAGGGAATGTTGACGCTGGCGCAGTTACAGGATTTTTCCGGGTACCAGGAGCGGCAGCTGGAGAGGAGGTTCAAGGCAAGTGTGGGGATTGGTCCGGCAAAGTATTGTAATATTGTAAGGACACACCGGTTTTTGAAATCATTGCAGAAGGACCGGAAGATTACCCCGCTGGTTTTTGAAAATGGGTATTGTGACCAGTCGCATGCTATTAAGGATTTTAAGAAGCTGACCGGGCTGACACCGAGGAATTATTTGCATGAGAATTATCCATTGGCCAGTAATTTTTTAAGTCGGAATTGTACAATTTAAGTTTTGTCAGCCACGCTACCTTCGTGGCATGAAAGTCACCACTGTACAATTCGAACATCGCAGCGGAGATAAGGCCTACAATCTCTCCGTGATAGAACAATACGCTGCTACAGCCAAGTCTGATCTTATAGTATTTCATGAATGCTCCATCACCGGCTACACCTTTGCGCGCAATCTAACCCTGGAGCAGTTATGGGAGCTGGCGGAGCCGATCCCTTCCGGTTCTTCTATTCAGGCATTGACTGAGATTGCTGCTACCTATAATATTGCTATTGCAGCAGGTTTATTTGAAAAGGACGGGGATCACATTTATAAGGCTTACGTGTGTGTAGATAAAACGGGATTGCTGGCCAGGTTCAGGAAACTGCATCCGTTTATCAATCCGCACCTGAGCCCGGGGAGTGAGTATTGCGTATTTGAGCTGCATGGCTGGAAGATAGGGATGCTGATTTGCTACGACAATAATATCATAGAGAATGTGAGGGCCACCCGCTTATTAGGGGCGGAAATTATCCTGATGCCGCATGTGACGATGTGTACACCTTCTACAAGACCGGGAGCGGGCTTTGTAGACCCTTTATTGTGGCAAAACAGGGTAAGCGACCCTACGAGTCTCCGGATAGAATTTGATGGCTTAAAAGGGCGGCAATGGCTCATGAAATGGTTGCCTGCCAGGGCGTATGATAATGCGGTGTATTGCATATTTGCCAATGCGATCGGGATGGATGATGATCAGCTGAAAAACGGGTGTGCGATGATTCTTGATCCATTTGGGGATGTGATTGCCGAATGCCGGGCACTGGATAATGATATGGCGACGGCATTGTTGACAAAGGAGAAGTTGACCCAGGCGGGAGGGTATCGGTATTTGCAGGCGAGGAGGCCGGATTTGTATAGGGATATTATTGGGGGAGAGCATACGCCGTTGCAGAAGGTGGTGTGGTTGTCGCCGGAAAAATAATTATCTTTCATTTATGGATAACGAGTTACTTGCAAACCGCATTCGCGAACGGCTGGAAGATCTTCCTAATTTAAAGGAACTCCGCATGATGGGAGGTCTTACATTTATGTACAATGACAAGATCCTGGTAGGCGTATACAAGGGAGATATGATGGTGCGGATAGACCCGGCTAAGCAGGATGAGGTGCTGGAAAGAAATGGCTGCCGGCAGATGGAGTTTAATCGCCCGATGAAGGGCTATGTGCTGGTAGATGAAACCGGGATGCGTACCAAGGGGGATTTTGATTATTGGATTGAGCTGGCGTTGGCATATAACCCGATGGCAAAGTCGGCAAAGAAAAAGAAAAAATAAGCGCTTGTATCAAAAGTAATATTGCCGGGATTTAATCCGGGTACCTGGTGAAGAGATTTTTTTTTGATGTAATTCTCAACACCTTCAAGTTACTTTTGATACAAGCTCTCCAATTTTATTTTTCGTAGTACTCAAATGCATCAATGATATCCAGGTATACACCATCGAATCCAGCATTTAGGATCTTCTTTGTATAAGAGCTATCATTACCATAAATAATCTTCTGCCAGTCACTATACCAATACTTCACTTTAAAATTCCCTTTCCAGTCTGGATTTTCCGCATCTAACCAGGCCGGTTTAGTGGTGGCCCAACTTGTCTGCCAGTAATACCTGTAATCTTCTGCTTCTCCAATGGACATATAGGAAATCACAAGCCTTGTACCACCATTTGCCTTCTTTTTCAGTTCTGCCAGTTCAGCAGCAGTAAATGCGCTGTTATTAAAATACAGGTCAGTGATCAGCAGGTCATAGTTTGTTGCTTTCACTGCATTGATGAATGCTGTTTTAGAATTAAACCCACTGGCCGGATCAATCAGGTAAAGGAAGTTTTTCACCTGGCCAATGCTGGTCACAGCACTTGTATTTTCAGCATAAATCGGGGATGGGAATGCCGGAATATCGTTCAGTCCACGAGAATCAGCGGCAAAGGAAATATAGCCCTGTGCATTGTTCTTGTTATAAGAATCCGTCATTTTGGAATGTGTGGAGCAATAGTCGGTGACGAGGATGGTATTGCCTGCATTTTTAGAAATCTTCAGCAGGGGATTCAGGTAATTGATGGTGCTGGTGGGCGTAGCCACATCATCATCATCATACCCGTAATACAGGTCTTCCTGGCCATTGGCATCGATGGCATTCAGGTAAGCAGTATCCGGTGTACCTGTGCTTTCTCCATTTTTAGTCACCAGCTCAATCCCATTTTGTGGAACTACAATAAACCCGTTATGAGCGGCTTTCGCATACTTGCTGATGCCGATCACGAAGTCACGCATGGATTGCTTGTAATCGCTGGTAGTGGTAATGGTGTCGGCAGGAGCACTATCATTGTTGGATCCTGAAGAGGTATCAGTATCATTGTTTTTGCTACAGGCGCTGAGGACGAATAGCGCGAATGGAATTAAGAGTATAGGTCTCATAAAAATACGGTTACGGTTATCGGGTAAAATTAGATTAATTTTTTATTCCCGATGAAGGCCTGGGAGTTTTAACAAAACCTTATGGGCAGTTTGATGATGATTCTCAACGGGTTTCTTGTTAAGAAATAGTGAATTCACGGGGAGATGATTGCGTAGATCTGCCCGGGCTTGCAAAATTCAAATCTTGGGTGTGAATGGGAGGAGGTTATTTCAAATCTAAGGTGTGAAAGGGAGGAAGTTATTTCAAATCTTGAGGGTGAATGGGAAGAAGTTGTTTCAAATCTTAAGTGTGAATGGAAGGAAGTTATTTCAAATCTTATGGGTAAATGGGAAGAGGTTATTTCACATCTTAAGGGTGAATGGGAAGAAGTTATTTCAGATCTTAGGTGTGAATGGAAAGTAGTTATTCCCTGAAAGCAACAGGGGAGAGACTGGTTTGTTTTCTAAAGAAATTAGAAAAATGCGCTACCTCTTCAAACCCCAGGCAATAACCGATTTCAGATATCGTCCAGTTAGTTTGTTTAAGCAGGATCTTCGCCTCCTGTGTGATGCGGCTGCTGATCAGGTCCGTAGTGGTTTTCCCTGTCTGCTCTTTCAGCACTTTGTTCAGGTGATTCACATGAATTGCCAATCGGTCAGCATAATCCTTTGCCGTGCGGAGTTGTAATTGCTGTCTGGTAGACTCAATAGGAAACTGCCTTTCCATTAATTCCACGAAGAGAGAGGATACCCTGGAACCCGCATTATGTGTGGGGTATAGTGCTGTAGCAGGTTGCAGTTTCTGCCCGTAATGAATCAGTTCTATAATGTAATTGCGAATGAGGTCGTATTTATAGGCGTAATTAGACGACATCTCTTTAATCATCTTCTTAAAGATGGGTTGAATTTCTTCCCTTATTTCATCTGTGACTTCAAATACAGGGTAGCCACCTGATTTAAAGATAGGCAACTCTTCTAGCACCAGGCCTGTTTTGGAGGGAAGCATAAACTCTTCAGTAAAGATGCAGAAATTACCTGCCTGTGCAGGATCCTGTGGCACCCAGTTATATGGGATTCTTGGCGTAGAAAAGATCAGGGCACATTTATCGATATTAATCACCTTATCCGCATACTCTGCCCGGTTACGGCCTATAATGAGATTGATTTTATAGAAAGCCCTTCTATTGTAGGGCATGGTAGCAGTTTTTTTATGCATTTCTGCAATTTCAGCCACGTCAAACACATTGAAATGACCAATTTCCCTGCTGATAGTTGCTGGCAGGGGCATATTTTTAGCCTGGTAAAAATCCGCGACGGAGATAATCTTCATAGTTGTAAAATTCAAATATACGATAAATGTAGGCAAGACTTTTGTACCAGCTTTTTGTAAACGAATCTGATGATAGAAATTCTTCCATCCATGCCCAATAATATGGTGGGCTTCAGGGCCACCGGCGAAGTAACGCAGGACAATTTTCTGAATATTGTAGACCCTGTTGTGAGGGAGCTGGTAAATAGGACCGGGGAGCTGAACTACCTCATGATTATAGAAACGCCCTTGAAAAACTGGACCATGGGAGCATGGTTGCAGGATGCGCTTTTAGGTATTATGGAGATTTCGAAGTGGAACAGGGTAGCGATTGTATCTGGTTCTGAGTTCCTGAATAAATTTACTGATGTATTTAGCATTTTTGTGCCGGGTACATTCAGGGGCTTTCCGGCGGAACAGTTTTCGGAGGCAGTACAATGGGTGTCTACAGGGCAACAATAATATTTAAATCTAAACGGGGGCGCTATATTGGGTGGATATTCCTGAAAGCCCCCCAATTTTCCAGCTTATGTAAATATCCCTTTTATCCCAATGAGCACCTTATAACCTGCAAATCAAACATTACTCTAAATTATTTTTTAAATATATACGACAAATATTTATATATTTGCTCTTTAGGTAAGGAGGATGCCTGTAATCAGTACGAAAATTCTGGCTTACTCTAACCAAAAAACGCATTGTTCAGTAAAATTCGCATTGTTCGTGATGTCAACATCATCACCTGTATTTTCTTTGGGCCAAGGTGAGTCTTGACCGCTTCTATGGTACAACAATCACCTGAAATCTATGAAATCACTGGCTTCACGTCCGCGCACTTTTTCGCATACCTATGAAAGAAAATTTCATTAAAGTAGCGTTAAGCATTTGCATCTGCTTAATAGCGTTCCCGTTTCTGGCGAAGGGCCAGTTACCTTTTAGTCCATGTAGTCCCAGCGGTGGTAAAAGAGCCGACGTACTAGGTTTTGAAACAAAGTACCGGGCTCCCGGCGGCGCTGCCCCTACATTTACCATCCCCACAGGTACCAAGTCCATAGCGGTATATGTTTCCTCAGAAACAGGTATCACTACGGGTACTTCCGATTACGACCAGGGAGATGAGGACTTTATCACCATCAATGCCATCATTGATGTGGGCAACAAAACCTCTTCCGGTTATGTAAACTATGCGAAGAATACCAATACTGATGGTTCTGGTACGAACGTATATGGCTGGAAGAATGTGGCGCTTGGTGATACCATTCCACAGGCCAGTAAAATAGGGGATGCATTGCCTTACCTCAACAACGTGAAATTTTCTATTTCAGGCAGTACACTGACGATCCAGGAAAATGCAACCGCGACCCATTCTTCTTATTATGTAGAATACCTTTCTCCTTACAATAACTCTTTAAGCCCCCTCGATCCTCAGATCAGAGCTTTGTTGCACGGAACTACGACAACAAATACCGATCTGAGTATTCCTATTCCTGCAGGTGCTGAGATTGTGTTTATCTCCGGAAAAGGCACAAACTCCAGTTATACCGATCTGAACTCAGCATCCGGTACGGAAGAGGGGTATGCGAATATGCGCTTTGGGCTTGATCTGACTGCTGGTACCCTGAATGGTTTTGTGACCTTGGCGAATGGTGGTTCTGTGACCAGGAGATCGACGTATGTGATCAGTAACAAGGCCACGACAGCTACAAGTGATATGGTGTCTTCCGGTAAAATTTCAGGTGACTATACCGGCAAGCTCACAACTGATGGTGCAGTAGGTTTATACAATCCCAGGATCTATGTATCGAATGGCAACCTGATTATCAAGAGAGATGCAAACTATGCGAGAGATTTTGACGATGCGTATGTAGTGGAGTTTTATTCACGTGTGGGATTGGGAATGAGTACGGAGTTTATCGATTCAGATATCTCTGCGATTCTTGATGGTAGTTATACCTGGGGAGCGAAGCGCACCTTCACCATTCCTTCAGGTACGAACTTTATTTATTTCAATGAAACGGGTAATGCCGTAAATACCGACAGGGAAAGTAATGAGAACTCCCTGGCGGCATATGGATATATAGACCTGACGGCTAAAACGGTGACTGGTTATTTCTACCAGCAGGTAGGTTTGAGTGGTACTACCCGGAGGGATGACAACTATGCATTTAAGAATGTGCCACTGGATAGTACCAGTACGCGCACAGCTTCTGGTACTGTTGGTTTTAAGAACTCAGGTGCAGTTTATGATATCAGTTTCTTCCTGTCGTCCGATAAGAGTCAGCTGACAGTAATTAATAAAACAGGTCTGGCAAATCCAAGTTACCAGTTCCTCTTGTCCTGTGACTATTATGGTTCACGTCCGGATGTGGCGTTTAGTACAGCAGCGGGTATCACCTTTACGAAGGGTAGCTCCTGTAATATCGTGAAGGCAACCGTGAATGTATGTAACCCGGGTTCGGGCAACAGCAGTGGTGGTATGCCGGTATCTTTCTATTCCGGTGATCCGACTACCGATCCGGCTGCGATATTATTATATACAGGTACTTTCAACCAGGATATTCCCCAGGGAGAGTGCCGTTCGTTTGATTTTAACCTGGATCTGAGCAGCTTTAGTAATGTAAATATTCCGCTGTCCATGGTACTGAATGACAATGGTTCATTTGTATCTGGCGGGGTAGGGCATGCAGTGGGCACGCCTTTTACATTGGCTAGCCTGGCGAATCAGAACAGTAAATATAAAGAGTGTTATTACGACAATAACCTGATTTCTTCACAGATTGCGGTGAATAACTGCCCGGTGGTAAACCTGGACCTTGATAGCAGTTCAGGAGCGACGGCAAAGAACTTCATCAATTATTTCGCTGCGGGTAGTGCCACAGGGGCAAATATCGCAGATAATGATGTAACAGTTACTGATCCGGATGGTGATAATATTTCCAGTGCAAAGATTGTATTGACGAATGATAAGAACGGAAGTTCAGAGTACCTGATTGTGAATGGTACGATGCCTTCCGGTATTACTGTTTCAGGTGCAAATACGGATACGATCCGTTTGTCAGGGGTGGCATCTGCTGCGGCATATGCGGAGGCGCTGAAGTTGATCCAGTATATGAACACATTGGGTACGCCGAATACCACTACGCGTACTATCACAGTGGAAGTGAATGATGGGAAGGAAACGGGGCCGTCTTCTACAACCAGTATTTATATCCTGACGACACCTATGGTGAGTGTGAGTGGAAATGGGCAGACTATTGCGGATAATAGAACAACGACTTCCACTACGGATGGTACTAATTATGGTGTGCTGACTTCTACCGGTGGTGCATTGGGTCATTCATTTACGGTGCAGAACATTGGTACAGGTACGATTACGCTGACGAATACACCGATTGTAACAATTAGTGGAGATGCTGGTTTTACAGTGAGTTCGCAGCCTTCCGGTACGAGTCTTGGCAGCGGCAGCGGTTTAGGTTTCGTGGTGACTTTCAATCCGGCATCACATGCGATTGGTACTTATACGGCAGTAGTGACGATTAAGAATAATGATAGTAACACAGATCGTGCGACTTATTCATTTACGGTATCGGCGGTGGTGAATAATCTGCCGACAGTGTCAGATAATAGTGTGTCTGGTCCGGAGGATGCTGCTTTAGCATTTACGGCGGCTAATTTCACAAGTGTATATAATGATCCGGATGGAACGGCGTTGTCCAAGGTAAAGATTTTGAGTCTGCCATTGAATGGTAGTTTCAAATTGAACGGAACGAACATTACGGTGGGGCAGGAGATAGTGGCGGCAGATCTGAGTAAGATTGTGTTTACGCCTACGGCGAATTGGAATGGAACGACTTCTTTCCAGTGGAATGGCTCAGATGGAACGTCTTATGCTACGACAGCGGCGACGATGACGATTAATATTACGCCGGTGAATGATGCGCCTACGATGTCGCTGCCTACGGGACTGGCGGTAACGGAGGATACACCGGCATCACTGAAGGATGTGTCTTTTGCAGATGTGGATGCAGGTACGGGTACAGTATCGGCGACGTTTACAGTGCCGACGGGTTGGTTTAATACTGCAACGGTAGCTGGAGTGACGGTGACAGGGTCTGGTGGCAGTGTGACGCTTTCAGGTACTGTGTCTGCAATTAATAGTTATATCTCAGGTGGTAACCTGACGTATTCAGCGTCTCATACGCCTCCGGCTTCAGAGACGATTACGGTGACGGTTTCTGATAATGGAAATACGGGTGCGGGTGGTACGAAGACGGCTAGTGGTACGATATCGCTGGGTATTACGGCGGTGAATGATATACCATATGGTCCGGATACGCATGAGGAGATCAACCAGGATACGGAGCTGGATAGTAAAGTGACGGCGACGGACCTGGATGGGGAGGCGATTACGTTTACGAAAGCTACGAACCCGGCCCATGGTACGGTGACGGTGAATAGTGATGGTACATATAAATATATACCGGCTGCGGGCTATGTAGGTACGGATGTGTTTACGGTAACGGTGAGTGATGGGCATAGTTCATCAATCATTACCGTGAATATTACGGTGAAGAAGGTGAATCATTCGCCGGTAGCTACGGATGATGCGGTGACGGTGGTAGAGGATGTAGAGAAAGGTGGTAATGTGCTGACGAATGATACGGATGCGGATGGTGATGCGTTGACAGCATCTCTGATCACAGCACCTGTGCATGGTGCGGTGGTGTTGAATGCGGATGGTAGTTATACTTATACACCTGATAAGGATTTTAATGGGTTGGATAGTTTGAAGTACCAGGTATGTGATAATGGAGTTCCTTCGATGTGTGATACGGGTACGGTAATGTTTACGGTGACAGCTGTAAATGATGCACCGGTGGCGGTGAAAGATTCGGTGACAGTGGTGGAAGATACAGATGGAATAGGTAATGTGCTGACGAATGATACGGATGTAGAAGGAGATGCATTGACCGCTTCTTTAGTGACAGCGCCAGTGCATGGAACAGTAGTGTTGAATGCAGATGGTAGCTTTACTTATACACCTAACCAGGACTTCAATGGCCTGGATAGTTTGAAGTATAAGGTTTGTGATAATGGTACTCCAAGCATGTGTGATACTGGAACTGTAATCTTTACAGTAACAGCAGTAAATGATGCTCCTGTAGCAGTAAATGACGCAGTAACTGTTAATGAAGATACTGATGCTATTGGCAATGTATTAACTAATGATACAGATCCTGAAGGCGATGCATTGACCGCTTCATTGGTGACAGCGCCTGTGCATGGTACCGTAGTATTGAATGCGGATGGTAGCTTCACTTATACACCTAACCAGGACTTCAATGGCCTTGATAGTTTGAAGTATAAGGTATGTGATAATGGTACTCCAAGCATGTGTGATACTGGAACTGTAATCTTTACAGTAACAGCAGTAAATGATGCACCGGTAGCGGTAAACGATGCGGTGACTGTCAATGAGGATACTGATGCAATAGGCAATGTATTAACAAATGATACTGATCCTGAAGGAGATGCATTGACCGCTTCTTTAGTGACAGCGCCAGTGCATGGAACCGTAGTGTTGAATGCAGATGGTAGCTTTACTTATACACCTAACCAGGACTTCAATGGCCTGGATAGTTTGAAGTATAAGGTTTGTGATAATGGTACTCCAAGCATGTGTGATACTGGAACTGTAATCTTTACAGTAACAGCAGTAAATGATGCTCCTGTAGCAGTAAATGACGCAGTAACTGTTAATGAAGATACTGATGCTATTGGCAATGTATTAACTAATGATACAGATCCTGAAGGCGATGCATTGACCGCTTCATTGGTGACAGCGCCTGTGCATGGTACCGTAGTATTGAATGCGGATGGTAGCTTCACTTATACACCTAACCAGGACTTCAATGGCCTGGATAGTTTGAAGTATAAGGTATGTGATAATGGTACTCCAAGCATGTGTGATACAGGAACCGTAATCTTTACAGTAACAGCAGTAAATGATGCACCGGTAGCAGTAAACGATGCAGTGACTGTCAATGAGGATACCGACGCAATAGGCAATGTACTGACAAATGATACGGATCCTGAAGG
>NZ_QTJV01000008.1 GCF_003412465.1 Chitinophaga silvisoli | reverse complement strand
ACACCTAATGGTAACTATAACGGTTTAGATAGCCTGAAATATCAGGTTTGTGACAATGGTACGCCTTCAATGTGCGATACTGGCACCGTTATCTTTACTGTTACCCCTGTAAATGATGCGCCTGTAGCTGTTGACGATGCGGTTACCGTAACCGAGGATACCCCAACCGACTTCACAGTCCTGACGAATGATACAGATGTAGAAGGCGATGCGCTGACGGCAACTGTGATTATTGCTCCTTTAAATGGTGTGGTTACGCAGAATCCTGATGGCAGCTTTAAGTATACACCGAATACTAATTACAACGGCCTTGACAGTATCAAATACCAGGTATGTGATAATGGAACTCCTTCAATGTGTGACACTGGTACGGTGATCTTTACGGTTTCTCCTGTAAATGATGCACCGGTAGCTGTAAATGATGCAGTAACTGTAACCGAGGATACTCCAACCGACTTTACAGTGCTGACTAATGATGCGGATGTAGAAGGCGATGCGCTGACTGCAACTGTGATCACTGGTCCGGTAAATGGTGTAGTTACTCAGAACCCGGATGGCAGCTTTAAGTACACACCGAATACTAATTACAATGGTTTGGATAGCCTGAAATATCAGGTATGTGATAATGGAACGCCTTCAATGTGTGACACTGGTACGGTGATATTTACAGTTTCTCCTGTAAATGATGCACCGGTAGCTGTTAACGATGCGGTTACTGTGATAGAGGATACTCCAACCGACTTCACAGTGCTAACCAATGATACGGATGTAGAAGGCGATGCGCTGACAGCAACCGTGATCGCTGCTCCTGTAAATGGTACAGTTACTCAGAACCCTGATGGTAGCTTTAAGTATAGTCCGAATGCTAATTACAATGGTTTGGATAGCCTGAAATATCAGGTATGTGATAATGGCACGCCAAGCATGTGTGACACCGCTACAGTCATCTTCACAGTCACCCCTGTAAATGATGCACCTGTAGCTGTAAATGATGCGGTAACAGTAACCGAGGACACTCCAACCGACTTTACAGTCCTGACGAATGATACGGATGTAGAAGGTGATGTGCTGACTGCAACTGTGATCACTGCTCCTGTAAATGGTACAGTTACTCAGAACCCGGATGGCAGCTTTAAGTATACCCCGAATGTTGATTACAATGGTTTGGATAGCCTGAAATATCAGGTATGTGATAATGGAACGCCTTCAATGTGTGACACAGGCACGGTGATCTTTACAGTTTCTCCTGTAAATGATGCACCGGTAGCTGTTAACGATGCGGTTACTGTGATAGAGGATACTCCAACCGACTTCACAGTGCTGACCAATGATACGGATGTAGAAGGCGATGCGCTGACAGCAACCGTGATCACTGCTCCTGTAAATGGTACAGTTACTCAGAACCCGGATGGTAGCTTTAAGTATAGTCCGAATGCTAATTACAATGGTTTGGATAGCCTGAAATATCAGGTATGTGATAATGGTACGCCTTCAATGTGCGATACTGGCACCGTTATCTTTACTGTTGCCCCTGTAAATGATGCACCTGTAGCTGTAAATGATGCAGTAACAGTAACCGAGGACACTCCAACCGACTTTACAGTGCTGACCAATGATACGGATGTAGAAGGTGATGCGCTGACGGCAACTGTGATCACTGCTCCTTTAAATGGTGTGGTTACTCAGAATCCTGATGGCAGCTTTAAGTATACACCGAATGGTAATTACAACGGCCTTGATAGTATCAAATACCAGGTATGTGATAATGGAACTCCTTCAATGTGTGACACTGGTACGGTGATCTTTACGGTTTCTCCTGTAAATGATGCACCGGTGGCTGTAAATGATGCAGTAACTGTAACTGAGGATACTCCAACCGACTTTACCGTGCTGACTAATGATACGGATGTAGAAGGTGATGCGCTGACGGCAACTGTAATCACTGTTCCTGTAAATGGTACAGTTACTCAGAACCCTGATGGTAGCTTTAAGTACACTCCGAATGGTAATTACAATGGTCTTGATAGTATCAAATACCAGGTATGTGACAATGGCACGCCAAGCATGTGTGACACCGCTACAGTCATCTTCACAGTCACCCCTGTAAACGACGCACCTGTAGCTGTAAATGATGCAGTAACAGTAACCGAGGACACTCCAACCGACTTTACAGTGCTGACCAATGATACGGATGTAGAAGGAGATGTGCTGACTGCAACTGTGATCATTGCTCCTGTAAATGGTACAGTTACTCAGAATGCTGATGGCAGCTTTAAGTATACACCTAATGCTAATTACAACGGTCTTGATAGTATCAAATACCAGGTGTGTGACAATGGCACACCGAGTATGTGCGACACCGCTACTGTTATCTTTACAGTTACCCCTGTAAATGATGCGCCTGTAGCTGTTGACGATGCGGTTACCGTAACCGAGGATACCCCAACCGACTTCACAGTCCTGACCAATGATACAGATGTAGAAGGCGATGCGCTGACAGCAACCGTAATGACTGCTCCTGTAAATGGTACAGTTACCCAGAATCCTGATGGCAGCTTTAAGTACACCCCGAATGCTAATTACAATGGTTTGGATAGCCTGAAATATCAGGTATGTGATAATGGAACTCCTTCAATGTGTGATACCGGCACTGTTATCTTTACAGTTTCTCCTGTAAATGATGCACCGGTAGCTGTTAACGATGCGGTTACTGTGATAGAGGATACTCCAACCGACTTCACAGTTCTGACTAATGATACGGATGTAGAAGGCGATGCGCTGACGGCAACTGTGATCACTGCTCCTTTAAATGGCACAGTTACTCAGAACCCTGATGGTAGCTTTAAGTATACACCTAATGGTAACTATAACGGTTTAGATAGCCTGAAATATCAGGTATGTGACAATGGAACACCGGGCATGTGCGATACCGCTACTGTTATCTTCACAGTCACTCCTGTAAACGACGCACCTGTAGCTGTAAATGATGCGGTTACTGTAACTGAGGATACTCCAACCGACTTTACAGTGCTGACGAATGATACGGATGTAGAAGGAGATGTGCTGACGGCAACTGTGATCACTGCTCCTGTAAATGGTACAGTTACTCAGAACCCTGATGGTAGCTTTAAATATACACCTAATGCTAATTACAACGGTCTTGATAGTATCAAATACCAGGTGTGTGACAATGGCACACCGAGCATGTGCGACACCGCTACTGTTATCTTTACAGTTACCCCTGTAAATGATGCCCCGGTAGCTGTTGACGATGCAGTCACTGTGATAGAGGATACTCCAACCGACTTTACAGTCCTGACCAATGATATGGATGTAGAAGGAGATGTGCTGACAGCAACTGTGATCACTGCTCCTGTAAATGGTACAGTTACCCAGAATCCTGATGGCAGCTTTAAGTATAGTCCGAATGCTAATTACAATGGTTTGGATAGCCTGAAATATCAGGTATGTGACAATGGCACGCCAAGCATGTGTGACACCGCTACAGTCATCTTCACAGTCACCCCTGTAAACGACGCACCTGTAGCTTTAAATGATGCAGTAACAGTAACCGAGGATACTCCAACTGACTTTACAATCCTGACGAATGATACGGATGTAGAAGGCGATGCGCTGACGGCAACTGTGATCACTGCTCCTGTAAATGGTACAGTTACTCAGAATCCTGATGGTAGCTTTAAGTATACACCGAATGGTAATTACAACGGCCTTGATAGTATCAAATACCAGGTATGTGATAATGGCACACCGAGCATGTGCGACACCGCTACTGTTATCTTTACAGTCACCCCTGTAAACGATGCACCGGTAGCTGTAAATGATGCGGTAACAGTAACCGAGGACACTCCAACCGACTTCACAGTCCTGACCAATGATACGGATGTAGAAGGCAATGCCCTGACAGCTACTGTAATCACTGTCCCTGTAAATGGTACACTTACTCAGAACCCCGATGGCAGCTTTAAGTACACACCGAATACTAATTACAACGGCCTTGATAGTATCAAATACCAGGTATGTGACAACGGCACACCGAACATGTGTGATACAGCTATAGTGATCTTCACCATCACCCCTGTAAACGACGCTCCAACCGGTACCGGCGATACCAAAACCACCGCCGAAGACACCCCTGTCTCCGGCACCGTAACCGGCTCCGACATAGACGGTGACCCATTATCTTTCATCCAGGCCACCAACCCTGCTCACGGCTCCGCCATCGTAAACCCGGACGGTACGTACACCTATACGCCCGCCCCTGACTACTTTGGCCACGACAGCTTCACCATCACCATCAGCGATGGTCAGCTCAGCATCACCGTAACAGTCGACATCACCGTCACTCCTGTCAATGACGCACCAACAGCCAGCACCCAAAACATCACCACCGCCGAAGACACACCATACAATGGCTCCATCTCCGGCTCCGATGTGGATGGCGATGCCCTGACCTACAGCTCAGGCAACAACCCTGGCCATGGCACCCTGGTCGTAAATCCTGGCGGCACTTACACCTACACGCCAGCACCCAACTATATCGGTACAGATGTCTTCACCATCATCATCAATGATGGCACCACTACCACCACCGTTACTGTCAACGTAGCTGTGACCGCTGCCAACGATGCCCCAACCGGCACCGACCAGCACATTACCGTGCCTAAGAACACCACCTATACCGGTAAAGTTACCGGTACCGACATAGACGGCGATGCCCTCACATACAGCAAAGCTTCCGAACCAACTCACGGCACTGCCGTAGTAAACCCGGATGGAACATACACCTACACGCCATCTACCGGCTACGCAGGCAATGACAGCTTCACCATCACCATCAGCGATGGTCAGCTGACAGCGACCGTGACAATCTATATCACCGTTACCCAGGTCGGCTCTCACCCAGGCATCACCCTGGTGAAAACTGCCCAACTGAAAGGTAACCTCATCACATACACGTTCACGACCACAAATACCGGCGATGTCGCATTAAACAATGTCATCCTCGCCGACCCAATGGTCAACCTGAACACCACCATCTCTGCTACATTGCAACCAGGTGAAGTGGCTACACAAACCGCCACTTATACCCTCACGCAGACCGACAGAGAAAATCAATCAGTGACCAACACGGCTACCGTAAGTGCTGCCACCTCTGATCATACCACTGTATCCGACATCTCCGGCACCACCGCCTACAATGATACGCCAACAACTATCACTGTACCTGGCGTACCAAAAGCCATCGATGACGAATACGATATGCGGATGAACGGTCGTATCAATGTCAATATAGTAGACAATGATGACCTGGGTACCTCCACATTACAAACCATCAACATCCTTACCCAGGTAAAACATGGTCAGTTAGCATTCGACCAGTCCGGTAACATCGAATACTTCCCTGACCAGGGCTATATCGGAGACGATACCTTCACCTATACCATCACTGATGCCGATGGATATGTGTCCAACATCGCTACCGTGACCATCCACATAGGGGCTGTCTACGTCGTAGTACCAACCCTGTTCACGCCAAACGGCGATGGTAAGAACGACGTATTCGAAATCGTCGGACTGGACAAATATGTAGAAAATGAACTGATCATTGTAAACCGTTGGGGTAACGAAGTCTACCGCCAGCATAACTATTCCAATACCTGGACCGGCGACGGATTAAGTGAAGGCACCTATTATTATTTATTACGCGTGAAGAAACAAGGCGCAGCAGAATGGGAAGTCTTCAAAGGATTCACAACCATCCTACGCAAATTCAAGAAATGATGAAAAGAGGTTTTATATTGTTGCTATGTATGGCGTTGGGCAAGTCGGTATTCGCCCAACAGGAAGCGCAGTTCAGCCAATATATGTTTAACGGCATCTACATTAACCCGGCGTATGCAGGATATAAAGAAGAATTATACCTGCATGCGTTCTATCGGGCCCAGTGGACCGGAATAGAAGGAGCTCCACGGAGCTTCTCTGTTTCTGCCGATAATATCGCCAACGATGGAAATGTAGGTTGGGGTATCCAGGCCGTCGCCGACAAACTCGGCGCCCAGACCAACCAATCCCTCTACGCCAGTTATGCCTATCGGATCCGTATGAACGAAGATGGTACCTCCCGTCTCGCATTTGGTATCAGCGGCGGTCTGGTAAACCTTGCCGTAAATACCTCTTTGCTCACTACCACCGATCCTGAAGACGATATGCCACAAGGTACTCTTACGACGACAGTTCCCGATGCCAGGGCAGGCATTTTCTACGCGGACGACAGGTTCTACGCAGGCGTATCTGTAGATAACCTGGTAGCACCGCACATCAATAAATCAAAATACGTTTACATTCCTACACCCCGCCCGCACTATTACATTACGGCGGGCGCGATGTTCAAACTGAATGAACAGCTCTCCCTCAAGCCCTCCTTCTTATTGAAAGACGATAGGGGAGGCCCCACCAGTTTAGATGTCAATGCCTTCTTACTGATCTCTGAAAAACTCTGGATCGGTGGCTCTTACAGGACCAGTGTAAGTCTGTACGACAAAGCCTACCTGCAAAAGACGCTTGTCACCAGAGATGCTGCCGTCGCAGCCATTGAAATATTCCCGATGCCTACCCTTCGGATTGGCTATGCTTATGATTTTTCCATAGGCCCACTACAGAGCTACAGCAACGGATCTCATGAGATCTCAATTGGATTTACAATTCCTACAAACCGAGATCACGTAAATTTGCGTAAATTGGGTATCTCATGTCCCAAATTTTTCTAACATAATTATGCCAAATGAATTTTCGCAGGCGGAATGGGATGCCTGTATCAAGGTACCACAGGTATTGTCAAAAGATCCGGATAAGTCGCTGGACACCCTGACATTGAAAGGTCTTGTCACTAAATTATATAAACGCGCCAAAAAAGATATCCGCAAGGAAAATACCCAGGCTATACAGCAACAAATTATTACAAGTACTACATCTACGGATAAATTGCGTAAGTTGTCCCAAAAGCAGGATTGGCTCAAACAATATGATCAGAAAATGATTCTTACGCAAACGGTCATGTTCCGCAAATATGAATTGCCGGAGGGCGCACAAGTAGATAAACCAGATCAGCCCTTGCTGCTGAACCGTTTTCAAAAGTGCTATACCTGTAAAACACCGTATAAGGAAGTGCACTTCTTTTACCACCAGCTGTGCCCAAAGTGCGCGACATTGAACTATGCAAACAGGATCCAGACAGCAGACCTGACTGGCCGCATAGCCCTCATCACAGGAGGCAGAATTAAGATCGGCTATCTAACCGCACTCCGCTTGCTACGTGATGGCGCTACTGTTTGGGTGACTACCCGTTTTCCAAAAGATGCCATTCTCCGCTTTACAAAGGAGCCGGACTTTTCAACATGGAGCCATCGCCTCAAAGTAACAGCGCTGGATCTACGCAACCTTTCCCATATAAATAATTTCATTCAATACTTTCAATCCCGGGAGAAGCACGTAGATATCATTATCAATAATGCCTGCCAGACAGTAAGAAGACCTGCTGCTTTTTACCGGCACCTTTTTGACCGGGAAGAAAGCAGTATAGCATCTCTGCCTATACATGCAAGACAATGCCTGGTAGGGGATACGCCTTTTCAATTTATCACCGGCAGCTGGGAACAGCAATTATTGCCTGCCGATACCAACGCTGCCTTCCCTGAACACAGGTTTGACAAAGACCATCAGCAAATAGATCTTCGGGAAAGTAACAGCTGGACAATGCTATTACATGAAGTGCCGCCTGTAGAAATGCTGGAGACACAACTGGTCAATGTCACCGCGCCATTCTTATTGAATAGTCAGTTGAGAGAGATGATGAAGCGCTCTCCTTTTGAAAGAAAATTCATCATCAACGTATCGGCCATGGAAGGGCAGTTTAACCGGGGTACGAAGACACCTTTCCATCCTCACACCAATATGGCAAAGGCCGCATTGAATATGATGACGAGAACTGCAGCACAGGAATACGCTACTGACGGAATCTTTATGAATAGTGTAGATACGGGCTGGATTACACAGGAAAATCCTTTCCCTAAAAAGGAACGGATCTATGAAGAAAATGCCTTCGTGCCGCCGCTGGATGAAATTGATGGAATGGCAAGAATTTATGATCCTGTCGTGAAAGGCATTACCAATCCTGAACTCCCTTTGTTCGGACATTTCTTAAAAGACTATCTTCCACATGCCTGGTAAAAAACAATATTATGCAAACAACCATTCTTTGTCCCGTAGATCATGTAATCCATCATTTCTCCGGTGATCTCCAACCCATCATTGATTTCCTGGCCGCTAATCAGGCGTTGCCTCCGGCTGATAAAGTTTTCCCTGTAGGTACCATCACTGCTGATGGCCGCCTTGATTTATGCAAACAAAAACTAGGCATTGGAGGAATCATGCGCATCACTGCTGCTTTGCACCATAACCATGTGATTAAGCATGTATTATTGGGTACTAATTCATTTGGTAATCCAGGTGCGATTGCAATAGGAGAGATGCTGAAAACAAATTCAAGTATAGAAACCGTCTATCTCGGTTGTAACTATATTGAAAGCGAAGGCACCAAAGCCATCTGCGAAGCCCTGGAACAAAATACCACTGTAAGAAGCCTTTGGTTCAAACGCAATCCTATTGGGGCAGATAGTATTCCTGCTTTAATAAAGTTGTTACAAAGAAATAAAACCATCCGCACACTTGACCTGGTAAATGTTTGTGTAGGAGAGGCAATGCATGAGTTACTAAATTACCTTGGTCACAATGATACGATCGAAAGACTTTATGTAAGTGGTAACTACCTGACTGCTGAAAGCATGAAATACTTTAATGAGATGCTTATAACAAATAAGCATCTGAAAGGATTGTATCTAAGTGCAAATAATATTGCTAATGAAGGGTTGTATCAATTAATACCTTCGTTATCTAAAAACACCACTTTAAAAGAACTAAGCCTCGCAAGTTGTGGTCTTACAAATGAAGGCGTGCTGCGTTTATGTGAAGTACTAAAAATTCACAACAGCCTGAATATGCTTGATTTGGGATATGCTGCTTCTACCAGGGTACTAGGTGCTAAAGCAAATGAAATCGGAGCTTCTGGTGCTGCCGCTATCATGGAATTGAGCTTTTTACAAAGTCTGGATCTGACAAAGACGAGTTTAAGTCCGGAGACAAAAGACCAGCTATTGGCAAATATAACTGTACCTCATGTAATCCTGGATGGGAGACCAGCAAAAGGGGCGGGTGAAATACATCCGGATAGCCGGGCGATTAAAAGTGTGTATAGATAACTGCTAATTTTTTGAAAATAATAAGGGGACAATCATTTGTCCCCTTATTCTATTTTAATCCCGGTGATATTGTTACATTACTTTTACCAGGGTCGACAGGATGTTTTCCTTTCATGGTCCCAAATAATAGGTATGACTCCGCTGGTGGAGGATTCCATGTTCTGGGATCAAAGTATGGCCTGTGAAAAGTCTCCGTGAAACTATAAGTTCCGGTGCCATAAATTGTTACGCCATAAGGTGTGACAATGATTGCAGGTGATTGCCCTTTCTGATCCCCACTTCCCTCCCTGTATAGGGCGGGATGGAAGTCGGCTCCCTCCTCTCTGGATGGTTCTCCTAACCACATCCTTTGCTCATCAGGATCTGGTTTACGCATGCTTCCCTCTGCCGCGTGACCGTGCACATGTCCAAACATGAAAAGTCCAATTTGCTCTTCTTTGGAGTATTTTTTATCAATCTGGGCCTCGCCATTCACCTCGTCCATTTTATTTGATTCATCAATAGGTAACGGAGTAAATATGATTTCCTTATTCGCATCTACTTTTCCCACAAAGGCGATTTCTTTGTTCTTACTTTCTGAAAATGCTTCAATCGCTTTTAGACTAGCGGCCGACTTTGCACCCATAAATGCCACAGAGATCTCCCTCATACGTCTTCCTACAAAATTTGCCACCTGCTTGTTATAAAAATAAGGCTTGGCCATCGGTTTCGTTGTACTGGGTACATTCAAAAAATGAACCTCATTCGGTAAATCATCATAAATTACTCCCAGGTAGTTCCCCTGCGAACTAAACAGCCAGGTAGTATCGCCCATCGGATCTGCAAACTTCACCGGATTGCACGCCATCGCAGCGTAAGGACTAAACCGCTCATCTGGCCGTGGATCTATCTGCCACCATCTCCCAATCTGAGGATCCATTTTCCTGTAAAACATATCGTACATTTCTAAGCCGCTTCCATCGCTGAACTCTTTATTTTCTAATTGTACACCGTTAAACTTGTATTTATTCTCCTTATAGGTGTTATTCATCATATTAGACGAAATACCAGCCATCGTGAGCCCATAAGGATAATAGTGATTTACTTCCATCAATCCTCCTGCATTGTGAACCACTACAAGGTTATCAAAGTAAACATTTTCAGCACTTTCATTACTGGTATAAATGTACAGGAACCCGGTCTGCTTCACTACAAACTCACTCACTGCCAGTGACTGCAACTGATCCGGACTACCCTGTACCTGCTTAATACCGCTGTTTTCATTCACCAGTTTAAACTGATCATTCACCATCACATAATTTAAATACGCTTTAGGTTTATCTGTCAAATTCTGGGAGGGATCTTTTTGCTTTAGATTATTATATTCAGTAGTCGTCAACAAGGGCGTACCTGATGTGCCAGCAGCCGTTACGCCATGCGCAGCATCCAGTGCGGAGCTACCGGTAAATGCCTGTGCGAGCGCACTCACCATACTCTCTGTAGTTGAACCGGAGGTGTTGGCAGCAGTACTCTTATAAAAAGCTTTCACGCCTAACTGGATCTTATCACCAGCCATTACTCTCAAAACCAGTGAAGGACCAATTTTATTACCATTCACCCCATTCAACTTTGCAACATATGCATTTGGATTAGTGGTAGCATCTGCCGGATATGCAGCGGGCAACGCCGTGCGGGTTGCATCGATGTTACTGAAAAGCGCATTTTCCTTAGCGCTGCCAGCCGTTTCCATCGTCGCCGCATAAACATTGGATTGCGTTGTAGTGCCTAACACCACCCTTGTATTACCCAAATGATCTTTCTCAAAATAATCATAAGTATACGTGGGCCCGGTTGAATCATATGTAAACCTGATCCGGCCTTCCTCGTGGGCAATCTGTTGGAGGGTATCCCCTATAAAAATACTTCCACCCACGTAATCGGTCACTGTTGTCACAGCAGGCGACAGGGTATTATCCACCACTGTCTTTTGCAATTTATTTCCCGCAGCATCATACAAATAGGTGATGCTCCCCTTATTATCAATTACTACCTTTTCAGGCAGATTTAAATGATTAAAGCTAATGCTGCTGATACCCCTGTTTAGATCTGTAATGGTATTCCCGTTATTGTCATAAGTATAATCATTGCCGGTATTAGTTCCATTATTAAAATCTCCCAGTTTTGCGGTTGTAGTATTAACCGCGTCGGTTACGGATTCCAGCTTATTACTACCTGTCTTATAGGTATAAGACAACTGGTCTATAGTACTGCTCGCGGTGCCAATCAATCCCATCTGTTTCATACTTTGAATATTCCCGTTCGCATCATAACTCAGGTTGCTAACAGTAAAATCCATTGAGTTATTTGTCCATGTCTGCCCATCGGTACTCTGGCGGAAATCAGCATTCACAAGGCGATTTATTTTATCATAGCTATAGCCATAAGCACGGGCAATATTATCTGATCCTGCCTTCCATTTTACGCCGGATATATTCCCATTATACAAAGCTGTACTAAAACCATAGTCATAATTAAGTTCCTCACCGAACCAGTTGCTGGTGGCAGTGGAGTTGACATAGGCCTTGTTAATACCCTGTAACCATCCCCGGATGTTATAGGAATAAGTCAGTGTGTCCAACTGTGTAGTGCTGCCGCTTACATCCAATCGCTTGCATTGCAGCTGTCCTTGTTCGTTGTATGTATTGGCCAGTATCACCCTGTCTTTTGTGGCCTCATCATTGATTCGCTTTGTTACACTGCTTAAATGTGCTGCCTGATCGTAAGACAACATAGTCAGGGTCGTGGTTTGAGGTGTAAGTGATGAACGGGGATTGCGCGTTCTCAAATACGTACTCAATACCTTACCGCTAAAGTCGTACAGGGAAGTCAACACATCTTTTCCTCCGGGTTGGTTTTCTGCCACACGCTGAATTTCTCTTCCCTTCCTGTCAAAATAAAAGCTGGTTGTGATCCATTGATTCGTACCTAACACGCGTACTTTTGTACCGGTTACCAGGCCTATTGTGGTATTAAACGGGGTACCCGGCAATGTTTCCGCATATGGATTACTACCTGCCTGTGGTTTTGAAAAATCCGCACTTTCATAGGCAAGCTGGCCTGCATAACCATAATTATCATAATAGGTATAGGACAGCGGATACAAGTCGCTGGCTGAGAGAGCAGGCAATGGATTTGTGGCTGTAATAACTGATGTGCCGTTATTGGATATTAAATCTATCTCTGCCGTAAACTCGGTACCCTCAAATCCTGGTCCTAATGTTATTGAATTACTGGCTTTATAATTACTGCTGCCATCATAACTATTGACAAATAAATCCGCTATCAGCGGAAAGGTATAAGAAATATCCTGACTACTCCCCACGCTGTTCTTCAGGCTATTCTGTAATACCTCCCTGGAGCTGTTACTTTTATAAATAGCCGTCATAGTAGGCCTGTCCTGTCCATCATAAAATGTCGCCAACCATTCCTGTGGTGACTTTGCTCTTTGATTCCCGTCCTGGCTAAATACTAATCTGTCCCGCACATCATAAACTTTATACAAGGGGGCGGCACCCGGCAGCTTTTTCACCA
The DNA here is from genome assembly GCF_003412465.1 of Chitinophaga silvisoli. Taxonomy (GTDB): domain Bacteria; phylum Bacteroidota; class Bacteroidia; order Chitinophagales; family Chitinophagaceae; genus Chitinophaga; species Chitinophaga silvisoli. The sequence goes on along the minus strand of NZ_QTJV01000008.1, from coordinate 307,345 downwards.
CTAAGCGCCTTCGTTCATCATACTGATATTGGTAACACAGTTCATCCATCACCCCACTTGCATCCCATCCCGCTATCATTGCCCGTTCTACAGCCAAAGGCGGCATTACGACAACCGGATTACCAAGATCATCATACACATAGTACGTACAGGCCCATCCACCATGTGCAGTATACGTTGATTGTGTAAGCTGTTTCCGTAATATGACTTGCTGGTCCTTATCCGTGTACTCCACCAGCTGGTTATTCTGCTCATCTATTGATACGGTTTTGTATAAAGTACCTTTTGGATAAATACCTGAATTAACCGGAATCCCGTTTATAAGCTTCCAGATCCTCACGGAGTCAGTAACATCATTGGCATAATATTGCTTTTTGATGGGACGATTTCCTCCTTCTTTAGCCCAGCTATTGCCTGGCGCATATACATTTAGTTCTCTGCTGTAGGGCGAGTTTTCAAAATCAACCTGACTATAGTAAATCGCTTCTCCTGCCATGTCAGGATTCAGTGTAGTATTCTGAAAGAATGCTTTCTGGGCATTAAAAGGATCCGTTTTGAACTTCCCATCGTTTGTATTGGCACTTTGCTGGATATAAGGCATGTACCTGAAATGCTCCCTCCCAAATGAATCATATACATGGGGAGAAACAAGGTCATTGCCTAGTGAACTAATACCCCTGGCCACCGTTTGTAAAGGTCTGCCCAGGCCGTCCATATAATTAGTCAGCATCGTTATTTCTCCTGGAGTCCGGCTGGGGGAGATAACAAAACCGGTATCAGTCCCAGGCGCATTTGCCTGCCATTTCCTGATCAGGTTAATGCTTGTATTGTTATAAGCCGCTGGGACAGGTGCAGCTATAGCCGATGGTCTGGATGTTCCACCAGGTACCTGGGCGGCCGCTGAAAGGGACAGTAACAAACAGCCCAGGCTTAAATTATATCGCAATTTCATAATGACCAGAGTTATTTAGTGATAGATGCCTGGTACTGATAATCGTACACTTCTAAAATCTTTCCGTCCAGGTCTTTGACTACCTTTAAGCGTCCAAAACCATCATACTCATAAAAAGCATAATTGCTCTTTGGATCACTGAGGGCAATCATTCCATACAAGGGTTGATAAGTAAAAGTTTTCATATTCGCATCAGCAGGGTAGAGGCGTAGTTCATCAATCGTTGCATTACCTTGTATAGTAACACCCGTACTACCTGCGGTCAGTGTATGGGTATACAATGTCCATCCATTTCTGACTGGCCCCTGTACCACTGTACTACCACTTACGGTAGCAGCACCATTCTTACTCCAGTAAGAGACGATATAGGATTTCCCACTGATCAAACCGGATTTTGTAATAGCCCCGTTAGACAAGCTATACACCCGTTTCCCTACCATGGCCCCTGCATCTGCGACAGGTGCGCCACTATATGCCCAGTTGCCTTTACCACTTTCTTCAAAACTGCTGAAAGCAACTTCTGAATAGCTGGCATTGGAGACTTCTGCTACCAGGTAATGACCATTATAACCATAGATATAGGCACTCTTCATACCATTGACCATGCTTTGTTCAATCACATTACCTTTATCAGAGTACTGGCTAAAAGAGAGAAAATCTTTGAATAAATTAGCATCCCTGATAAATGAACCTGCATTAAATGCTGCCACCGAAGTAGAAAGTACAGGTGTCGCACTTAAGAATTTAGCAGCACCTCCCTTTCTGATACCTGATGATGTTGAAATATATTGGTTCACCATACCATTTATCAGGTATTTATTGGTACCAATCGTCTTCCATAATTCATTACCTATTTCCATTCCGTACATGTTCTGGGCAACCATAGTAGTAGCCACACTGGTGGTATACTCGTAAGGGAAGTATTTGACAAATTCTATTTTCTCTCCTTTACTATTATATCTGGTAGTCGTTTTTACATTAAATAAATTATCGTACACCAGCCTGGTAGTATCTGTAATGCCGATCCCATTCTGGTATTCGGTCACCACTGTTTTTACCAGGTCTTTTCTGCCGGAAGAAGGCGTAAAAGTCCGGACAAGATAATAGATCGGCTTTTCTGCCTGCCCCCATGAGTTAAAATTAAATGTACTTGTCGCATTAAACTCAAAGACAACAGGTGCAACTGCAATAGACGTAAAATTTAACAAACGCGTAGTATTGTTATAATAAGGATAAGTATAGGTTTGATACTCATTGACAGTGGTTTTTACAGAATCATTATCTTTATTGTAAATAACCTCTTTTAGCAATTCGCCAAAGCCCCAGTCAACAATATCCGGCGGCGTAAACGGATACCCATTATAGCCACTTAATCCGCCTGATGGGTAAGATGCGAAATAACTTTCCTTATAACCATTGCTGACTCCATTGTTCAAATAATTCTCAACTACCCTGCTATAAGTCACCGGACTACCATTGATGGTGGCAAGAGATTGCGTCGGCGAACTGACTCTCACAATTACGTAGGGACCGCTATTCCCGTGATACTTGTAAATCGGATCAGGGAAAAACTCCCCTTCATTATGATTATGGGGCCAAAACTCGTAAAAACCAGTATATGAGTATTCAGGTATAATACCTAAACTCCCAGATGATACCGCACTATTCTTTTTAACATACTCGTAGGTTCTGGCACTTGCCGGCCAGGTATGAATTCCATCATAATCTTTGATGGATTTGATCCTCAATCCACCTATATATAAATTCTTTGTAACAGTTCTGGTCGTATCGGGTGATTTGCTGTGATCCTCCGTCCACCCAATAGAAATGTAATTACTATATACAAGATTTTGCGTGTAAATATAGAAGCTATAAGTGCCGGGCGACATATTTATTTGACTAAAAGCATAGTCTTTATAAGTAAGTGAAAGGTCGTTGACGATGGTTTGTGTACTCAGGATAGCATTGGCACTATTTCTCAGCTGTACCACAATAGCTTTGGTTCCGGAACCGCTTGCAGAACCATCCTGGAATAAATTGACAGTGAAAGCCCCGGTTGTACCTGCATCTCCATTAAATGTAAAGGATTGTGTAAGAGGAGTAGTATTCGTTACATACAATCCACCAATCGAATTACTCTTTGTGGTGATAATATTAACGGTCGTATCACTCAATCGGGGATCTTCTGCTGTATTAGCCTCCATTTCAAAATCGGTATACCCACCGGTTGGATATTTCATCCTGGTAAGTGAACCATATTTTACCCTTTCCGGATCTGTGGAACGGTTACCACCAGGTATGTTAAAGCCATATTTGTCATGGTAAGGGGGTAAAAAATCTCCGGTATTGTTGTTGTAATAACCCCAGTGATCCTGCGCGTCAGTTAGTATGCCCGGCAATGCATTGTAGTATGAAAATTCATATCCTGAAATTTCTCCACCTGCACTGAATGGCAATACTTTTTTTAACGTCAGCTTATTTACTGAATAATCGTGGTAAAGATTATACCCACGGGTATATTGTCCGTCCGTGATATTGATCTGTTTCAATCTGGACATCTGAGAAGTAGACACCTGATCTGTACGAAAGGCGGCATCATAAACAAAATTGACCGTAATGCCACTGGTAAAAGAAATATTCTTTAACCGTACCCCGTTTGTGATCACAGTTGTATAAGATGTTTCCTGGGTTTTACTCGGCGGATTAGCCCCCGAAGGACTATAAGTCATCGTTACGAATTTTCCCGCTGTATACCTGCTCCATTCCTGCTCATAGCTCAGCACAATGCTATCTGTTGCTGAAGGGGCTATTATTTTAGTAAGATACCAGGCAGAGGTATGAATATGATATGTTGCGGCAGAACCATTATCACTGCGCTCTACTGCATCGAAAATGTAAGTTTTCCCCTGTTCATCAACGATGGTGAATTTTACAATTTCGTTTGAAACAATCAGTGGGGTTACTTTAATATTTGATGGTGTTAGTAATAGGAAATCTCCATTTTTGCCGAACATAAACCGGCCGGTATAGCCTGCAAAATTATAGCTGAAGATGTCGTTTTGCCCGTCATATACACTGCTATTTACTTCCCCGAAATAATTAGGATAATATTGGCCGGTATAGAGCAGGTTGCCCTGAACTTCATCCGTTATGGATGGCGAATTCATAAAACCATACGCTGTTATCTCATCCGGAATCCCCCTCCTCGTCCTCGTCACCGCTCCCCCCGCATTCAAATTCCAGCCTGCTCCCACATCCGATGCCATCTCATCCACCTTAATCCCACCAGGATGATAATCCAGCGAAATATTCAGGCTCAGCGTCCCTTCAAAGTTCTTATAACTATAAATCGGTACACTAATTTGCGGCAATCCTGTTGCCATTGTCACCGGTATATCCCCAAACTTGCCTAAGGATGCGGCATTGGGAGAGGGGGGAGTCACCTGCGTCAGGGAAGGCTGATCCGTAACACTTTGTGCTGCCATATGCACACTCACAAACAATAAGAGTGGCATAAATTTTAGAAATTTACGCATAGGTATACTGTAATTTGAACCTGGTATAGAGACGTGGCAATGTGCCACGGCTTCGTGGGTAAATAAATAATCAAGGAGTGCTTTGAGAATATAATAGTATGGATGACAATCCTACATTATTAGTAATAAGGCCCCCGGGTTATTATTCAAAAGTAAGAATGGGGAATGATCGATTGTATACAACATTTGTGTTATAATTGAATGGTTGGTCTTTGTCCTGATTAATCACTCTTATTATTACTTTATCATCTCCGCAATTTGCCCTTTAAGCAACTGCCTGTTCGCGGCTAATTCTGCAATTGTATCTTCACTGGCACGTATCGCCTCATACGAATTATCAAATGAACTATATCCGTCAGTTGGAATCCTTTGCAAATTAAGTAAACGAATATTTTCCCTGATTCTCGCAATTTCCTGGTCAATATCACTTACCTGCTTGTTCAGCCCATCTATAAAATCAGACTTCTGTTGCTGTAGGGCTACGGCTCTTTTCTCCTCCCTGTCTGCTCTTGCAACACTTATCTTATTCTGATTACACTGGTACAGGTTTCCCGCAAAGGATAACAATAAAACCAGGGCAGCTATTAAATTATCCGCAACCCATTTACCAATTGGAGAACTCATAAAATACCCTCCGCATTTAATGTTTCCAATTCCTTGCTAATAATATCCTGTTGCTTGTCGAGTACTTTTAAAGTATTACTATCCTCCTTCATACTCGCTTGCAGTGGTTTCAGTTGTTCTTTTAGCTGTCCAATTTCATCAAGGAAATTATGTTTTAAGTAGTCGTAATATTTAAACTTGCTCCTCACAAGATTTATTGTATCTGCATTATTTCCCCATAATGAATACGCAGCCAGCACAACTTGCATTTTGAGTAAATTATCCATTTCTTCCGGGGTTTTTTTATTGGCATAATCCCAAAATATTTCAATAGGCTCCTTGTCAAATGCGAAGATAAAACTGGATGCCCAGGGATAATTATGAATGGTCAAATGAAGACTATCATACAAAGAATTGCATAAATATACCTTCGCATCCTTTTCTGTAGCCAAAGAAGTGATTTGGGAGTTTGTAGCCTGTATCCTTCTGTTTATAAAATCAACAGAATCCTTATTTCGAATTAATGCCGAATTCCTGGCATTTATTTTCTTATGCCTTTCACAGCTGGAGCAACCCAACCAAAAACAGGTAACAAATAGAAATATCCCGGCAATAAAATATATCTGTTTCTTCATTGAGAATATATTGATGGAATCTTATTGCATTTAATACTGTTTAATAATATATTTTCAGGGGTTTCTTATTAATAAGTAGCCAGATTTCCCTCCTCAGAATAAAAATTTTGTCTATATAACCACCATTTTTTTTACTTTTAGCCCAATTTTTCATTAAGACAGGCCCTATAGTTATGAACCTAAACTTATTTGCATGTTCGTATGCCACTTGTTTTGCGACTCAGTATCTCCGCAATCAATTGAAAATCATTAATTAAATACATCCGGATTTGAGACAATAATCCTGTTATTAATCCAGGGGGTTCAAACTTTCGTTTGCCATTTAATAGAAAATTATAAGTGGCGCTTTCTAAATAATAGCTCAATGAAACTACATATATCCAGGTGGACAATTATTATCCTGCTTACAACAGCTACCGCTCACGCACAAAACAAACCCGTATCAACAAATCTTCCTGCAGCTGTAGGTGTAACCCAACCAGCACTGTCAGCCCCTTATATCAACTTTGTCCGGGTCTGGGAACCTAATATGCCCAGCACCGATACCTCCGCAATTACAACTGCCGCCAGGACTGCCACAGAAGTAAAACAGTCCACCCAATACTTTGATGGCCTTGGGCGGCTTGTACAAACCGTTCTCAAAGCCAACAGTCCGCAGCAACACGACCTGGTGACACCTGTTGTATATGATGCAATGGGAAGAGAACAGTATAAATATATTCCTTACGCTCAATACGATGAGAACACCGCTGACGGTAAGTTTAAGCAAAACCCTTTCCAGTCAGAGAAATCCTTTTACAGGAATGCAACACTCAATCCCGGCTTCACTGGCGACAGCATCTACTATACCCAGACAGAATATGAAAGATCTCCCTTAAACCGTGTACTAAAAGTATATGGCCCGGGAAGCAGCTGGGCGATAGACGGAGGTAATCATCCCGTGGAGAGCAGCTATTTAGTTAATTCATTGGCAGATTCTGTACGCATATGGAACGCTGGTACAGGATTGCCTGTATCACCCGGTACATATAATGCCGGTCAGCTTTATAAAGTTATTACCACCGACGAAGCTAAAAACCAAACGATAGAATTCAAAGATAAAGAAGGCCATGTGATCCTTAAAAAAGTGCAGGCATCAGCTACGCCCGATGTAACCCATGCCCACAAAAACTGGCTTTGTACCTATTATGTGTATGATGACCTGGGCCGGGTTGTAATGATTATTCCCCCTTTAGCCGTAACGCTTATCAACGGCGGGTGGAACCTGAACACAACTGTAGCGAACGAACTTTGTTTCCAGTACCAATATGATTTTCGCAATAGGGTAATCGTTAAAACTCTCCCCGGTGTCGGACCCGTAAATATGGTGTATGATTCCAGGGACAGACTCGTTTTTATGCAGGACTCCGTTCAAAGAAGCAAATCGCCCCAGGAATGGCTCGTTAACTTCTATGATGGCCTGAACCGGCAGGTGATGACGGCACTCTATAAAGCCAATATAAACAGAGCCGATTTACAGACAAGCATGAATGCCGTGACAGATGGTTCGCAGACGATCACGTCTACCTTTCCCGCAATAGCTGACATGGTACTGGACAGCTACGATGGAAATAGTATTTATCTTGCTACAAATAGCATTACCCTGGCACCTGGATTTGAAACCACCACGAATGCTACAGTCGAAATGTATATTGATGCAACATCCGGCGGACAGGCATCTACCATCAATGTCTCTAATCCCCTGCCGGGCATCGCCGGCAGTAATGCGCTTACCCCGCTTACTTATTTCTATTACGACAACTATGATTATCCCGGTGCCTATAAATTTCAGACAGGTGATGTCTCCAGGCTGCGGGCGACCTCCAATCCTTATAGTGAAGCAGCACTTACATCCGGCAGCACCATGACCAGGGGCAGTGTGACAGGTACTAAGGTCAGAGTATTAGATACTGATACATGGTTAACTACAAGTACCTATTATGATGATAAGGGCCGTACGGCCCAAACCATCGCAGATAACTTTGCCGGCGGGAAAGATATCACTACTAACCAGTATGATTTTAGGGGCAAATTGCTAAGCACTTTTTTGCGGCATAATAATCCGCGTAGCGCAGCCACTTACCAGACTAGCGTGTTAACCATGATGACCTATGATCATGCAGGTCGCCTGTTAAATATAACGAAACGCCTGAATGAAGACTCTTTACAGGATAAAACAATCGCCGCAAATAGCTATAATGAATTGGGGGCGCTGAAACAGAAACGCCTGGCTGCCACAACAGCCGGTACCCAGCTGGATACACTCAGTTATAATTACAACATTCGTGGCTGGCTGACCGGTATTAACAAGGCCTATGTAAATACCACGGGCAGCAACATGGGGTGGTTTGGAGAAGAAGTGAATTATGACAATGGATTTTCAATACCACAATTCAATGGCAATATCTCCGGCGTAAAATGGAAAACTAAATCAGATGGTAACGCCCGGGCTTTCGGGTACTCCTATGATAACCCAAAACGCCTGACAGCTGCTGATTTTACCCAGCAGAACAGTGGATCCACAGACTGGACACAGGACAAAGCAGACTTTTCTGTCAGCGGACTTGCCTATGATGCCAACGGAAATATTCAATCCATGGTGCAAAAGGGAATGATTGGTACTTCAAGTACCGTAGTTGATTCGCTGACTTACCACTATCTCGTTTCCGGTAGTAATAAGCTAATGTCTGTAAATGATACAAGTAAAACGACAGCTGCTAAACTGGGTGACTTCCAGAACGGTGCTAAACAGGATGATGAATACAAATATGATGTAAACGGGAACCAGATCCAGGACCTGAATAAAAGCATCACCAGCATCATATACAACCATCTCAATAAACCTACTGTAATCAGGGTAAAAGGGAAAGGTGTAATTTCCTATCAATATGATGCGAATGGTGTCAAACTCCGGAAAACTGTAGTGGATAGTACCAATAACCAGGTAAGTACCCAGGTTACTGATTATATCGGCGCGTTTGTCTACCAGCAGGATACACTTCGGGAATTGTTTCATGAGGAAGGCCGGATACGGCCGCTTTATGCGACCGGCTCTCCTGTCAGGTTTACCTATGACTATTTTGAAAGGGATCATCTTGGTGATGTTCGTGTCGTACTTGGTGCTCAGAGCGATAGTAGCAAGTATGCCGCAACAATGGAAACATCCGCTACCAGCTATGAAAACGCCTTATTCGCCAACATAGATAATACCCGGTACGAAATATCAAAAATTGCTGGTTATCCGCAGGATAATACCACCAATCCCAATGCCGCTGTTGCCAGGTTAAATGGCCTGAGCGGGCAAAAAATTGGTCCTTCCCTGGTATTGCGGGTAATGGCTGGCGATACCATCCAATTGGGAGTGAAGGCCTTCTACAAAAGCACCGGCACCAGTACATCCGCCAACACCAGCAATGATATGCTGACTGCATTGATCAATGCCTTTAATGCAGGCAGCGTGAGCGAAGGGGCACATGCTGCAACAGGCACCACATCTCCCATTGCCACCAGTTTTAATAGTACCGACTATGAAACGCTGAAACAAAAGGATCCTTCCCAGAATATATCTGGAAAGCCCAGGGCATATTTAAATTATACATTGTTTGACGACCGTTTTAATATGGTGAGTGAAAACAGTGGGGTGAAGCAGGTGCAGGGTAGTCCGGATGCGTTGCAGACATTGGCAACTGATAAAATGTTGATCCGAAGGACAGGCTTTATCTATATTTATACCAGCAATGAAAGTGGGGATGACGTGTACTTTGATAACCTGATTGTTGCTCATAATTCCGGTCCTTTACTGGAAGAAACTCATTATTATCCTTTTGGCGGAACAATGGCGGGTATTTCATCGAGGGCGCTGAAAGGAGCGGCTTATGTGGAGAATAGGATGAAGTATAACGGAAAGGAGCAACAGCATAATGAATTCCGGGACGGTACAGGACTGGAACTGTATGATTATGGTGCCAGGATGTATGATGCTCAGGTTGGGAGATGGGGTGTGGTAGATCCCTTAGGAGAGAAACATCCGGAATGGTCTCCTTTTGCTTATTGTTTAAATGATCCCATTTTGCGAATAGATCCCGATGGGTTAACTGATTTTACTTTTGATAAAAACACAGGAGAGGTAAAACAGGTGGGAGAAGCCAATAAGGATCCTGACAGAATACTGAAGACCAATTCGAAAGGGGAGGTGAAGTATGATAAAAAAGGAGTCGCTAAGGTTGCGGTTGATGGTTTGGCAAAAGGTTTCCTGAGCGACGGACAGAATTATAAATCTAAAGATTATGTTTTCAGTGTAGGTGGTGAAGGACAACCTACGTTAGCAAATTTTGAAGATTTTGCCGTCAAGATGTCTGATTACATAGGAGTAGAATTGGGCGGAGTTTATTTATCAAATGATAAAGGTGCAGATGCGAATATTTCCAAGGTGTATTTAGACAATTATGCAAACAATACATTGACAAGTAATTCCGCTACATATACAAAGCTATATTCCGATAAAGAAATAAAAGGGATGAACCTGATTACCGATTTCCATACACATCCGACAACTGGTTACGGGAGGTCTGATATTGAACGCCCTTCAGATCGCGGGGGTGATCTTCAGTATAGGGATGAAAACCGGGAAAGTTTTAGGACTTTCATAATATTAACAAAACAAGCTAATTATCCATATAATGTGCAACGAATTGATTATACGAATTATAATGAGCGCTAAGAGCATCCTGATAGCCTTATCGCTTTTCTTGCTTCAGAGTTGTACGGCCACCAAACCGGGCATCGCTCGAACCGGCAACTACGAAACTGCCATAAAAAATGCGGTTATTGACTTTCATACTACCTCAATGGCTACACATGAAAATACTTTTACCATCTCTTTTAGGGAATTGGATGGTGATATAATTGGGGTAATCATTCGTGGAACAGTCAATAAAGTCCATATCTATTCTGATGGTATGAAAACCCGGATACCTGATAAGTACATTGAATATAAGGGTAAGTTATTTTACTGGTTTGATGATAATTCTTCAGATCCTGATATCGTCCCTAAATTAAATGAATATCACCTGATTGATTCGGTTGAAAATATTTCACAGGCTAAATTAGTGCATGATGATGGCAAAATGGCAATGAATTACTATTTCTGCAAGCAGAATTTATTTTACTATAAAAAAGTTATTACTAATAAATTGCTAAGGCCAGCCATGCCCCGAAATTTCAGCTGCATGGGGAAATAATTTCTATAGGAGAATTCTTTCATAAAAAAGAAAACACCTTTCCATACCATATGACTCCGAATAGCATCAATTTACGAAGTGTGCTGTTTCTTAAAAGCCTTATTTTAATCCTATCACTTTTCATGTTTCAGAATTGTGCCACCACAAAGCTCCACATGAACCAATCCGGCAATTATGAGACCGCTATTAAAAATGCTATTCTGGATTTCAATTCCACTTCAATGGCTAAACGCGGAAAGGTCTTCGTAGCCTATTCGCAGGAATTAGACAGCGGAATAATTGTAGTTGTGATACATAGTCCGGTAAATAAGGTCAAAATATTTGCTGATGGAACAAAAAGCACCTTACCTACAAGGTACATTGAATATAATAACAAACTCTATTATTGGCATGACAGCACCTCCTCAGATGTCAACACCATTTCCAAATTAAACGAATACCAGGCTATTGACTCCCTGCAGGATCTTTCACAGGCAGTGCTAAATCATGACGATGCTAAAAAAGGCATGTATTACTATTTCTGCAAGCAAGACCTGTCTTACTTCAAAAAGGTGATTTCAAATAGATTGTTGAGAGAATCAATGCCGCGAAACTTCAGCTGCAAAAACAAATAAAAAAGCGCATCCCCGTCATAAGAGAATGCGCTTATTCCAAATACAACAACAATAGTGAAGACAGGCCTCGAACCCGCATCATCTACCTGATGGGCAGACGTATTTCCAATTATACGACCTCACTATTGCTTTGTGGGGAAGTAAGGGCTCGAACCTACCTCTCTGGTTTGTAGCACCAGCGTTTTTCCAACTAAACTATCCCCCGTATACAATGGAGGCGGCGAGACTCGAACCCGCATCCGCAAACTTGGGGTAAGCAGTTTTCCATTTAAGTGTACACCCCCATTGTAATATGTAAAAATAACTAATATTTACTAAGGAACAATAACTGCTGCAGCAACATATCCACCTTACTCATATAATATCCCGCCGCCTTCGCCATCGCTACCGGGTTCTCATAAATATATCTCAACTCCATCGGCCGCCCTGCATCATAATCCAGCTTCATGCTTGGCGCATACGGCCGCATCGCTATCGTAAACTGCAACATATCATACACCATTGCCTCAGGTAATAAAGCCCCACAGGCATTCGCGCCTAAAATCACCTCATGCATGATCTCCTTCGACAGGTTATAGGTAGCACGATCCGCCAGCAGTTTATCCGCCGTCGTATTCAATACCACACACATCCCATTGAAAGTAATATTCCACACCAGCTTCCTCCAACGCAGTGTATTCAAATCCTCCGCCTTTTTTGCGATTAATCCTGTCCTGTCAAACGCCGCAACTACCCTGTCAATCATCCCCGCATCCTCAATATTGAAATTCCCTATCTCAAGATCCCCATAATCCAAGTGATGCATCTGTCCCGGCCCCACCTTATTGACTGAGATCAATGCCGTCGCACCTGCCACCCCCGTACCAGGGAATTGTGCAGCCACATCAGCCTCTACACCCAGGCCATTCTGTATTAAAATAATTACAGACCCATCATGTAATAATGGCTGTACCAACGATGGCAACACACTTTCATTACTGGTCGTCTTCAAACATACCAGTATCACATCGCATACAGGCATATCAGCTGCATGCTGATATGCATTCACCTTATCTAAATGAATATTACTGAATACCTCAGAAATTACGTGGAGTCCTTCTTCCTTTACTATTGCATAGTCACTGTTCAATAAAAAGTGTACTTCCTCGCCGGCATTGGCTAACATGGCACCATACAATCCTCCGATGGCCCCGGTTCCTACTATCGCATATTTCATGATCAGAAATTATAATGTAGCTGCTAAGATACAATCTATTACCTTTTCCGCCCTGCATCCGTTCAAACCTGCACCCCAACTGGCATTGAACTCCAGCACAAACCAGCCCAATACTTCATTAAAACCAAGATCCACTACAACGGTTACGGGCAAATGATCCTTGTATGCCGCTAAAAAAAACACTCAAAAACGCCCTGCCATCTGCCAGATCCGCACTTCTTCAAATTCTACATCCGTTTTTCCCGGAATTAATAAAATCATGTCAGTTCATTTCGAAAAAGAAAAAAACAACAGCCACCCATTCCTTTTTTATTCCGCTGGCAGTACCTAAGGTGGAATAGTTACTGGCCTGGACGGTACCATCATCTTTGATATAACCCAGGGTTGAATAGCTACTACTTGTTACCTTCCCATCCTTGTTGATGTAGCCGACAGTACTGTAATGACTATCCTCCACCTTACCTTCTTTCACATAGCCGATTGTGTTATAAGCGGCATCCTGGATGCGGCCATCGCTTTTTATATAACCGACTGTCTGGTAACTGCTATTCTGTATTCTGCCATCACTATTGATATAGCCTTTGATGGCATAATTGCTGGCCCGGATAATCTGCGCCCTGGCCTGAATCCCTATGCTAAAAAGAATCACTATTAAATGCAGCCATTTCATGCCATATATAATTTCAATTAACCCCAAAAACGCCTGCCTACTTCAGCGTGATCAGCTCATTCCTGATCGCAAACAACACCAGGCCTGTTCTGCTCTTAATGCCGAACCTTTGAAACAAATCCTGCCTGTAATTATCGATTGTATGCGGACTCAGATTCATCTGATCCGCTATCTCCTTATACGTATACTCCGTACAACACAATTCCAGGAACTTCACCTCATTACTACTCAGCTTCTCCGGCACATTCCCACCAGCCAGCTGCCCCTGTATATTCCGCAGCAACTTAAAAGATACCAGCTCATTTATAAAAAAGCCCTGTTCATTGATCGTCTTGATGGCATGCACGACATCCGTTGTCCGCGACTCCTTCAGCAAATAGCCACCCGCACCATTCTTCAGCATCTTAATTATCGGCTTCTCCTCCTCAAACATACTCAGGGCCAGTACCTTGATATCCGGATAATGCTCCCGCAACCAGCGCGTACTCTCAAACCCATCCATCACCGGCATACTGATATCCATCAATATCACCTCAGGCGTAGGAAACTGCGTGATCTTATGTTTCATATCCTCCCCATTCGAAGCATCAAACACAATAGCAATCTCCGGAAATTCTGATAACAGGCTTATCATGCCCTGCCTGAACAGGGTATGGTCATCTATAATGGCAATCGTGGTTTGCTTTTCAGCCATAAGTCTCTTTAGTAAGGAATCGTAATTTTAATGGTAGTGCCGGCACCGGGTGTGGATTGGATCTGTGCCTGACCGCCAATCATGCCTGCCCGCTTCTGGATATTCTGTAATCCCATGCCTTTGTGCTGCTTCATGATTTCAGTCACATCGAACCCGGAACCATTGTCATGTATAGACAAGGTTAACACATTACCAGCAAACGCTAAGTTAATAACAATTTCTTTGGCCTGTGCATGCCGCACGATATTATTCAGGATCTCCTGGAATAGCCGGAAGGCAATGGTCGCTTTATCCGCGAGAGGAGGGAGAGGGCTTTCGGGGTGGGTATAGGTTATTTTAAAAAGATCGGACCGTTCCAGGTATTCCAGTTCGAAGGCAATGGCATCTATCAGGCCCCTGTTCAGGAGCTCCTCGCCATGCAATAACCGGGACAGCGCCCGCAGCTCTTTCACCGCCCTTTTGGCAAGTGCTTCCGCCGCGGCCACTTTTTCACCGGCCTTCTCCGTATCCTGCATGTTGATAGAACCCAGTGTCATCACCGTTAGGCCTAACAACTGTCCGATGTTGTCATGCAAATCATATCCGATGGTCTTCAGGGTCTGCTCCTGGACTTCCATCTGGGTTTTCAATAATTCGGTGTTAAAAGCCTGTTTCAGGCCTTCTTTTTCTTCCGCATGCTTCTTTTTCCGTCGGTTATAGAGGTTTACATATACTATCAGGAACAAGGGGGCAATCAGAAAGATGACGGTCGTTATACCGATGAAGAATAATACTTCCTTTGAAGAAATCTGCATATAAAAGCGTATGACCAACAGGCATACAACAACACATTCAGGATCGAATAAGTGACATACCTGATCGACATGGTGATCAGCTTGATTTCATGCACCAGGTAATCATTGAAAATGTTGGTCGCTGTACTGCCAAAGTAAAATATAAGAGTTCCATTTACCCACCAAAACGGGGCGTAGGAGTTTAGCACGATATACTGATCGTCCCGTAAGATCAGATAATAAAAATAAAGACTTGCCAGTACAAATACGACGGATTCAGTAGAGGCAGTTACGTTTACGAACTTTGCAAAATGAAATTGAAGACCTTCCAATACGTACATGACCATAAAGATGCAGAGCCAGATTAACAACAGGCTGCGTTTATTGGTATATTGCAGATATAAGTGGTAAAAAAAACAGCTGATAAAACCACATTCAATCAGCAGGTATATATTATATAATGGGGCATTCGATATATCCGTCATCTTCCGCAGATATGACCCGGTCATTTCTGTCACAAAGGTTAGCAACAAGTAGACGATAAAATACCGCCATATAGGCGTTTTGTCTTTTATAAGACAAAACGCCGCTACCAGAAGGCAGATCAATTCTGCGGCGGTATTTACTGTGAAGGGTAAATTCATGCTGTATAATCAAATCATTGAGTAATTAACAGAGCTCCTACACCTTTGCAGGTCGCAGGCGGAGGACACAATTCACCACGGTTCTCAGCAGAAGCCAGTATAATACGCCCCTTTCCTACAGTACCTCTTGGATCATTGTTGAAATAATCCCAATGGAAAATTGTATCATTTCTTGTGGAGTCTCTTGTAGTCACCATAATAAGCGTATTACGGTTCCAGTAAGGTTTCTGTGGAATGTGCGTGTGGCTGCTGTCATACTTGTTATAGGTACTGTCATACGCCGCAAAATAAAAACGGATACCATCCCCGCCCTCAGCTTCCAGCTGCTCTACAAGTGCCCTTAGTCTTGAAGCACTGAACCATACAGTACGTGTGTTAGAGCCCATTTTATGTGGCCTGCCACCAATCATTTCTGTAGCGCAGGCATCGCAACCTGAAGAATCTACCGGGATCTTGCCGGCACGACCCGCATAGTTTTTTACATATATTTTTGCAAACTCCACACTGATTGTGTCTTTATCCAGCAGTCCTGCTGTAGATGATTCCTTGTGATCATCTTCCGGGATGGAAGGAGATTGTTTTGATTGACAGGCAGTCATAGTCATAGCTACCATCGCTATGGTGATAATGGCAACAGGGATGTTCATAACATTTAACGGTTTAAGGTGTACCTAAATTTATAAAAAACTATTTCAATTTCATTTAATAGCCTGCAACTACTTTCAAAAGGCAGTGGAGGGCAGCTACCTAGCCCATGAGCTACCTTGTCCACATACCTTTCTGAAAGTAGTGTGCAGGCCGGTTGGTAAGGTTATGTCTGAGGGGGGTGTGTATAAGGATGAAAGGCCTGTTTAAAACGAAAACGGTAATGGAAGGTTATGTACCCAAGGCTGTCACCTGCCCTTACCTGAACCTGATGATATAATCTACATTTACATTGATCGGTCTGGATTCCCGGTCTCCGCCGGCCACTTCATGGGTATGATCACCATCTTCAGATGTCGCACTTTCTTCCCCATTGAATACCGCCAGTTCCCAGCCATCTGCAGGATCAATCGCATGCCGCTCCGCTGGTACACGGTAAATAGCATGTGTATGCTTCCCGTTCGTCGTAGTGATGATCGGGTTCACCGGCCGCCCGGTCGTAGAAATCACCTGTATCGTGCCCACTTTTAGTTTACCCGCTCCTGTTACAAAATACCCCCGCAGGTCAGGCAGCGCAAACGTAAGTGGTGCACCACCGAAATGTGTGCCGATTACGTCAAACAGTTCCCTGTAGGTGTGCCTGCGCAGCGAACTGCCATCACAGGGAAACCATCCTGCTGCCTGCAATTTAATTTGTACATCCCTGTCCGTTATATCCCCGCCAAATGGCATAATAGTACCAATAGGAGGGGCTGCCCCGGCTATGTCCTCACCGGCAATGAGAAAATCAGTATAGATATTCTCAGGCCTTGTTTCCAGGTCGCCCCCGGTAATTGTATGCAGGTGTTCCCCCGCAGTATTGGTCTGTCCCCTGTCGTCAATCCATGCAATACAGTTGTAGGCAATAAATCCTGTGGCCCCTTTGGCCGCAGTGTGGGAAGACACGGGCACACTTTCCACCTGGTGAGTGTGTGCACCGGCTACCGTGGTGCTTATGCCGGGAGGAGATGCGGTGGCATAATACTCCACAGAGCCAATGTTGTCGCCCGTGTTTCCCCCTTTGTGAAGGGCATGGCGGGTATCCGCATCCGGGTCCCTGTTGGTTAAGTGACTAGTACCTCTGAGAAAATATCCCCTTAAGTCCGGGACATTAATAACTTTTAGACCATCTCCGCCAAAATTGCCCAGGATTGTATCGGACAATGCCGGGTAATCCGTGTATGCATAGGCTTTACCATCGCAATAGAGCCATCCTGCCGGAATGACGGGCAGCGGACCTCCAAAGGCGGTAATAGTGCCTGCTGGTAAGATGCCGGCAGGCACTTGTGGTGCACGGCATTTTATGACGAAATATAAAGCCACATTAATAGGAAGAGTCGCATTGTCAAATCCTGTGAGTGTATGAAAGTGCGCGCCCGCCGGTTCTGTGGCAATCGTTTGATTACCTCTTGCCATTTCGTGTGTTGCGCCACTCCATGCCCGGTGCATATTGGCAGTCAGCCTGCCACAGGTATGACTGTGACCACCGGTGATAGAAAGGGACCAGAGCGATGCAGGCAATCCGGTAGCCATTTTCTGCAAAGAGCCGGTTTGATTGCCGCTTGCGCCTCCTGGAGCTGCTGCCACCCGGTTTTTAGCATCCGGGTCCGTACCCCTGGCCTTGTGTAATGTTCCTCTCAAAAATCGCCCGATCAGATCAGGGACATTGAAATAAGTCTCATCGCCGCCGTGGGCATTGCCAATAGCAGTGTAGAGTTCCGGATATTCACTGGTAGGGTAGGCGCTTCCATCACACAGGAGCCAGCCCTCCGCCTTCAATGCCTGCAACTGATCGCTGTTCGATAGGTCTCCGCCGAAGGTGGTGATAGCACCAATTGGAAGTTCCCTGGATACAGTCGTGGCATTTTGGAAAGTCATGTCCCTTTTCGTTTTGATTGATGATACAAAGGTCATCCAAAACGAATCAGGAGAACAGGCCGGAATGTTCCCTTTTAACAGCTGTTTTTAGGGGGTGGAAAAGGTGGTTTTCGGCTTTGCAGGAACTAAGTTATTGATTTTCAATTGGTCTTTCCGGGTTGTCCACCAGCCATTGGGTGAGTTTGTAGCGGGGAAGGATTTCGTCCATCTTCTTTTTGAGCCATTTGGACACAAGCTCAAAAACAATAAAGCCGATGATGATACTGATACCCCATTCAAGGTTGGTATAGGTATGTTTAGTCACAATGGTTTTGTGTGTGGTAAGGCCCCAGAGGTTGTGGATAGAGCGTGTAGTGAAGAAATGGGAGACGAGGCGGGTAGAAATCATGCCGATCACGAAGCCGATAAAGTTGCCAATGTAATTAGAGTAGAGGTATTCAAGAAATTTTCTTACGACTTTAATTTTCATAAAGCAGGCAGGGTTTGTTTTGAAACAAGATAGACAAAAATTTACTTTCACCTTCGGCGAAAGCAAATTTTTGTCCGGGCCCGGGCCTTCAGCAGGCATAAAAAAGAAGACCGACCTTTGACTGCCCCAAAGCCCCAAAAACAATAAACCTATTCTGTTTTTATACTCTTTGCAGGGTTCACCAGGGCCGCACTTACCGCCTGGAAACTCACCGTTACAATCGCTATCCCAACAGCTATTACACCCGCCAGCAAAAACAATCCTGCCGATATATTCACCCTGTACGCAAAATCCGCCAGCCACTGATCCATGGCATACCAGGCCAGCGGCACCGCAATCACTATCGCTATCACTACCAGGATGATAAAGTTCCTCGTCAACAAAACCACAATGTTCCCCACACTGGCACCTAAGATCTTCCTCAACCCGATCTCTTTCGTGCGCTGTTGAATACTAAACGCCGCCAGACCTAACAATCCCATACAGGAGATTAAGATCGCCATGGTGGTCGCCGTATTCAGAATGGCCGCCGTCTTCTGCTCTTTCGCATAAAATCCTGCTATCGTATTGTCAAAGAATTTGAATTCAAACTCCTCGTTCGGATACACTTTACTATAGGCATCTCCCATCTCCTTCACCAATGTTTTATAATCCCCGTGCAACTTCACACTCAGGTTAGTCGCAAATATTTTAGATGCTGTAAAAAACGCCGGTTTAATCGCCTCATGTAATGACTGTGCATGAAAATCTGCCAGCACACCCACAATCGGCAGAACTGGAGAAGCATTGTCACTCATTCCACTCTCCACGATCTTTCCAATCGCATCTTCCGGCCGGGCAAATCCCAGGGCTTTCGCCGCACTCTCATTAATTAAAAATTCCCGCATACTATCAGATGCCTGCACATTCCTTCCCGCCACCAGTTTCAGCTGGTACAAAGGCACATAATTTTCATCTATCCACTGCAACTGGCAATCTGCTTTCACCGGCTCTTTCCCTCCCTTGTATCTCAACTCCGTACCCCAGTGCGATGCAGCAGAAGGTGTACCATTACTCATACTCACCAGTTCCACGCCGGGGATCCTGCGCAGCATATCCGCCAGCACTTCCACCTTCGACCTTTCATAAGCCGGTTTCGTATTGATATTAATAATCGCATCACTCCTGAAACCCAGGTCCGAATGCAGCACATAATCCAGTTGCTTCTGCACCACCAATGTGCCTATTATAAAGACCAGTGAAATGGTAAACTGAAATACCACCAGGGCTTTCCTTAAATACCCCCGCTCTCTTGTACTACTTTTCAAACTGATGACCGGAATTGTACCTGACAATACTATGGCCGGATAAATTCCTGCCAGCAAAGTAGTAATCACCAGCAAGCCTGCCATCATCAATATATTCTGACTGTTGAAAACCGTGGCCACCGCAGCTGCCGGCACAAAATCCTGTAACAGGTGTAAGACCGGGTAGACCAGCACTATCACCAATACCATCGCCGCCAGGGTAATTAAAAAAGTTTCACTCAGGAACTGGAAAATCAGGCTTCTTCTGGTTCCGCCCAATACCTTTCTTACCCCAATCTCCTTAGATCTCCTGATGGACTGTACTGTAGACAGGTTGATGAAATTCACGACTGCAATAATGAGGATGAAAGCCGCAATACACATTAACCCATACAAGGTGGGCAAATGCGCCTGCTTTGAAAAGAAGTCGTTAAATTTCGTATCGAAATGAAGCCCGGTGAATGCTTGTAAAAAGAGGGTTTTCTGTTCTCCTTTTCGAAGGCTTATGTTTTGATGCAACAAGGCTGTCAGCTGCTTGTTAATGGCTGGAATTCCAGCTCCCGGTATTAATTTTACAAATACCTGGGTAAAGAAAGAATACCCGCCCCAGTTCTTTGTAAAAACCCTCTTCTCCGCCAGAAAGCTGTTTGGAACAGTACTAACAGATACAAAGTCTGTAAACCTGAAATCACTGTTTGCTGCATAATCCTTTACTATACCAGCTACTGTAAGTGGCAGGGAATCCGCATAGCGCAATGTCTTACCGACAATCTCCTGCAATGGGAGCTTTCCAAAATATTTGTAGGCCCTGCTCTCTGTCAATACCACTTTAAATGGCTCTGACATGGCCGTAGCCGGCGAACCTATGAGCCACTGATAAGTAAAGACTTTAAAATATTCAGGACCTGTTACGATGATCCCGGTAGACTGATCGTGAAAGTCCGCCTCTGGAAAACGCTTCCCGTTCGGTACATCCACCTTCGCATAAAAAGCATGGAAATCTGCTACTTCCGCCACACCACTGATCTTGCCCCTGATAGCTTCTGCCGCCGGATCCGGGGGCATGGAAAAAAAATCATGCCTGCCTTCCGGCGAAGTGAGATCCCCGACTACCCTGTAAATCTGCCCCTTACCCGGCTGGAAATTTTCATAACTTAATTCAAACTGGCAGGTCAGCCAGATGGCTACACAGGCCAGAATGCCAAGTGTAAGCCCCAATATATTGATGCCAGTGTACAGCCTGTTACTGACCAGATTTCTATAGGCGATTTTGAGATAATTCCTGATCATACTTTAGAGATTTGTAGTCAGGTGCATACATGTAATATGCCTGTTCTCCAGGAGATGATTCCAAAGATGATATAATTATTTAAAAATTATATGTGTTCGCTTTTGCCTTAAAATGTGTCCGCTAGTGAACGATTCATTCAAATCAGTAGGACTGTACCTTAAGGTTTCTTTGTATGACACTGAAGACCAAACCAAGGACCGAAGAGATTATTGTGAGATAATACCCTATGCTAAGTGAATAGAGAAAGTTATTCCCAACGTTGTCGATATAATAATAAAACACGCCGCCCAGTACAAGGCCTGCTATGAATTCACTCGTAACGGGGACTAACCGCAGTCCGGTAAGATCTCTTATGATACTCAGCACGCAAAGGAAAGGGATCAGATAGAGCAGGTAGGCCATTGAAATGATGGGTATGCCGTCTATCGTCAGCCTACCGGTAGTATAAATTGAATTAATAACAGGAGGCAGATCATAGCCGCTGAATTTTAAAAAACGCCAGCTGATCCATGGTATAAAAAAGGATAATAGCAGCGCAACTGAGATAGCACTCGTGTATTTTATATTTGGTTTCAATGATGCTTTTTTATAGGATCTTTTAATTCATATCCATGATCGGCTTCCAGGGAGCTGGAAATACACCCACCCGTCTTGCATAGGCATTCCAGATATTACTCAATTCTTTTACTTTCTCCGGGTACAATTCCGCGAGGTCATGCAATTCGCTCCTGTCTTTCTTCATGTTATACAACTCCCATTTCCCTTCCCTGTAGTGTTCTTTATCCTTCAGCAATTCTCCTTTGGACACCAGTTTCCAGTCGCCCAATCTCACTGCCCTGTTCATCTCATGCTCCCAGCAGATCGCCTTCCCCCTGTCCAAAGATTGCCCTTTGAACAAAGGTACCAGGCTTACACCTTCCAGGGGTATACTTCCTGGATATTTCGCTCCGGTCAGTTCCACGATCGTCGGCATTATATCGATGATATGACCTACAAAAGGCGTTATCTTATTTTTCCCTGAAATCACGCCCGGATAGTTTACTATCAGTGGGGTAGAGATGCCACCCTCATGCACCCAGTGCTTGTATTCCCTGAAGGGTGTATTGGATACATTCGCCCATGACTTACCATAAGAAATATACGTAGAATCAGGACCGCCGCTTATACCTTTCCCTTTCTTCACCAGTTTACCATCCCTGGTGATGTGCGGAATGGTAGCGTAAGAAATTTCATCTTTCTGCAATGGCTTCAGTGTTGCAGGGTTTTGTGCCCAGTTGCCCGTAGCACCTGTCGCACCAATATCTTCTGCGCAGCCACCATTATCCTGCATATACATGATCACTGTATTCTTGTCAATACCCTGCTGCTTAAGTGCTTCCCTGATGGCCCCTATGCCCTGGTCCATATCATCTATGATGGCAGCATATACCTCCATACGCGCGGCCTGCACCGCCTTGTCAACGTTATTATCCCAGCCAGGATAATCAGCCGGTGCCAGTTCCGTGTTGTTAGAGATCAATCCCTCATGGCGTAGTTTACTGAACCTTGCATCGCGGATCACATCCCAGCCCTTATCATACCTGCCTTTATATTTAGCAATGTCTGCCGGCTTTGCATGCAATGGCCAGTGCGCTGCTGTATAGGTCACATACAGGAAGAAAGGCTTGCTGGCATCTCTTTCTTTTATAAAGCGAATGGCCTCATGGGTAATAGCATCTGTATAATAAAAGCTATCTGTCTTATATTCCGGGTCCGTAAAAGGAGAAATCAAATGGTTATCTCTGCAAAGGGCTGCCGGGTCAAAATAACTGCCCGCTCCCTGAATGGTGCCATAATACCTGTCAAAACCACGTTGTAAGGGCCAGCTTGTTTTGGGGCCATCCTCTCTGATATTCTGACTCACATGCCATTTCCCCGCCAGGAATGTTGAATATCCTGCGGACCGGGCCACCTCCGCCATCGTAGTTGCTTTAGGGTTCAGATCACCCCTGTAGCCGGGCAACTGATAATCCGTATCCCGCATCCAACCCATACCTGCCTGGTGCGGATAGAGTCCTGTCAGCAATGAGGCCCTGGTAGGACAACACCTGGCCCCGTTGTAAAACTGCGAAAACCGTATGCCTGATGCCGCCAGCTGGTCCAGGTTGGGTGTATGGATCTCGCTGCCATAACAACCAATATCTGAATATCCCATATCATCGCTCAATATGACAATGATATTCGGACGCTGCTGCGCCTTCACAGAAATTCCCAACAGTAAAAACAGCAGATGGGCTAAACGAATTTTCATATCAGAAAAGGATTAAAATCAACCTTTGAAAATTACAATAATTTTCCAGGATTAATACCTTTCCCGAGCACCGCTTTAAAAATATCTCCCTCGCGTTGAATCCTTGCTATCGCATTCTTTATGTTAAAATCTTTCATTTGCAATCCCTTCTTCACCTCCTCCCAATGCAGGGGCATCGACACAGTAGCACCCGGCTTCGGCCGCAAACTATACGGTGCCGCCAGCGTAGCTTTGGGCCGGTTTTGTAGATAGTCTATATACAGTTTCCCTTTCCGGTTGCGTGTCATCCGCTCTATGCTGGTATACTTTGGCAGCCGTTTATGGACTTCTGTAGCGATGATTTTGCCGAACAACTGGCACTCATCATAAGTATACTTCGCACCAAATGGAATGTAGATATGAATACCTGTAGATCCCGAGGTCTTGGGATAACTTTTAATTTTTAACTCATCCAGTACAGCCTTCACCGTTTGTGCCGTTTCTATTACCTGTTCAAACGTATTTCCTTTGTCAGGATCCAGGTCTATCATGCACCAGTCAGGATAATCAGGCTTATGAATGGTGGAATTCCATGGATTCATTTCTATCGCTCCCAGGTTCGCCATATACAACAGGCTCGCCGCATCCTCCGGTACCAGGAAATTTTTATCTTCCCCATCACTGGTCGTGTAAGGAAATTGTTTGATCCATTCCGGTGCCTTCCCCGTTATATCTTTCTGGTAAAAACTATGTCCCTTAATCCCGTTAGGATAGCGGTTCAGGGACTGCGGTCGGTCTTTCAGATAGGGAAGTATGTAAGGTGCGATCTGGTAATAATAATTGAGCAGATCTCTCTTCGTAATTCCTTCATCCGGCCAGTAGATTTTGCTTAAATGGGAGAAGGTCAGCTGATGCCCTGCTACTTTCTTTACCTGTGTTTCTTCTGATGGATTGAGGAGTGTTTTTAAACTGCCTGTAACAGTTGGCTTCAGCATTTTCATAGCTGTTTTACGAGGCGTTTTTTCCGCCTGCTTACCCTCAACCGCCAGCTCCACTGCTTTCTCCGCCTTGACCTCAGCGGCTGCTTTATCCGTTCGCATTCCTTCAAAACTCGGATGCCGCATTACGCCATCATCCGTTATCTCCACATAGCTCACTTCGCATACCAGCACAGGCTTCAGCCAGGTCGCTATGGCCTTCGGTGGATTAGGCCTGAACCTTGACGGCTTGTTGATATCAGGCACCTGCGCAAAAGGACAGGTCTTTCGCACCAGGGGTTTAAATGCTGCCATCAGCTCCTTCTGCATGGCCTGGTTAAAGCCGGTACCTATTTTCCCTGTGTACTGCAACACGCCATTTTCATACACACCCACCAGCAAACTGCTAAATGGCTTAGGTGAGTCTTCATTTTGCGTAAACCCTCCAATTACTACTTCATGCCTTTTATTCGTTTTTATTTTCACCCAGTTACGACTCCGTTCTCCCGGTTCATAAATACTTTCCGCCTTCTTCGCAATAATCCCTTCCATTCCCATTTTCTTGGCAGCTTCTAAAAACTCTTCCGCCTTCGTCTCAAAGGTTTCACTATACCGGATAATATCGATAGCAGGCATTTTAGAAAAGAGCAATTGCCGTCTTTCCGCCAGGGGCAATTCCATCAGGTTACGCCCGTCTAGCCACAGGAGGTCAAAGACATAATAAACCAGGTCTCCATCCACCTCACTTCTCCAGTTCTGCAAAGACCCAAAGTGAGATACACCCTGTTTGTTCAGTACACAGATCTCTCCATCTACCACGGCATTGATGCCCCATGCCTTCAATGCATTATACACAGGGTAAAATTTTTCATTAAATGATTTATCATTTCTCGACAGGAGATTTACATCGCCTTTATTACAATAGGCAAGCGCCCTATAGCCATCCCACTTCACTTCATACAACCAGCCAGGTTCATCAAAAGGCTTTGTGATCAGGGTAGCCAGCATGGGCTTAATAAGTTTGGGAAATGCATCTTTCTTCATAATAATGTCAGGATACAAAAAGTGGTCCTTAACTTGTGGTAGTGTCAGCTATGAAAAAGACTTTCCTCCTGGTCCTGCTGTCAGGTCTTTGTGCCTGCCACCAGGCACATCGTAATGCGGAACATCCCTCTTTATTACTCAAAGATGTGACCCTCATAGATGGTAGCGGTGCTGCGCCTATCACTCATACCAATCTCCTGATTAAAGGAGATTCTATTGCCGCTATCGGTAATGACATTCATGCGGAAGGCGCTACGGTACTCCAGCTCTCCGGCAAAACCATTATGCCTGCACTGATCAGCGCGCACATGCATATTGGTACGCTGAAAGACACTACCAATAAAGGAGAGAATTATACCCGTGATAATATCCTGAATCAACTAAGAAAATATGCTGATTACGGTGTAACCAATGTACAGGTAATGGGAACCGACAGGCCCATGCTTTTCCATACCGGTCTGCGCGATTCTTCACAGAATGGTTTGTTGCCTGGTGCCCGCCTGCATTCCGCCGGCTATGGCTTTGGTGTTCCCAATGGCGCACCGCCGGTTGCAATGGCCATGGATAGTGTATTCAGACCCGCCACGGTAGACCAGGTGCCTGCCGAAATGGATAGCCTGGCCGAACTGAAACCCAGCCTGGTCAAGATCTGGGTCGATGATTTCAATAAGAAATTTCCAAAGATGGATACTGCCATATACCGGTCCATCATCAGAGAAGCACATAAACACCATCTGCGTGTAGCCGCTCACTTATATTATCTCTCCGATGCGCGCTCTTTGGTGAAAGAAGGTGTTGACATCATTGCCCATAGTGTCAGGGACAGTGTAATTGATGATGCATTGATCAAAGAAATGCGTGAAAAAGAAATCGCCTATATTCCCACCTTATCCTTAGATGAGTACGCTTATATCTATGCCCGCCGGCCTGAATGGATCAATGATCCTTTCTTCAAATCCTCATTGGAACCGGGTGTTTACGAGAAGATCACATCTCCCCAATACCAGGAAGGTTTAAAGAACTCCCCTGATTACGAAAGAAACGTACATGCATTTGAAACGGCCTTACAAAACGTAGCTAAGCTCCATGCTGCCGGTATTCTGCTCACCATGGGTACGGATTCTGGAGCTACACCGATCAGAACGCAGGGCTTTAGCGAACATCTTGAACTGGAACTGATGGTACAGGCAGGACTTAAGCCCATAGAAGCTATCACAGCGGCTACCCGCAATGCTGCCAGGGTACTGGACATAGACCGTTCCTTTGGCACACTTGCAGCAGGCAGGCGCGCAGATTTTATCATACTGGATGCAAATCCTGCAGAGGATATAAAAAATACCAGGAAAATATTCGCTGTCTATAAAGCTGGAAAGCAGGTCAGCAACGGACCTTTACAGAAATAAAAAAATAACAGCCGGTGCTAAGCCGGCTGTTTGCATTGATCATCTGATCTCTTTTACTTATTGATCGCCTGTGTTTGTTATCAAACCAATCAGATAAAAAATTATCTCCTTGGGTTATTTAATTGTGAGTAATTCGAATAATTATCATTGCTAAGGTAGGGCGGTATGGCTCCGTGGGAAATGATCGTTCTCAAACAATTCAATGATCGTCGTCAATTGATAGCGAACTGAATTGTGGCACAGTATTTTATATCCTTGTTTGTAATGAAGGGACTATTTATAATTATATTATTGACGCTTACGTTTGATGCCATTGCCCAGGATTCAATCCCAAGAAGGAGAAGAGACTACGGTTATGATGTAGATACTGTACCGAAACTCGACCTGATCGACATCTTCAGCAAAACATTCAACATCCATGGCAAGAAGATGCCTAAGAAAGGAGATAAAAAGGTGTATTATTCATTAGTACCTATTCCTACCAATATTCCGGGTGGTGGTGTTGCGCTCATTACCAGTACCAATGCGGCTTTTTACATGGGACCACGGGCATCTACCAATTTGTCTAACGTGTCATTTGCTCCCTCATTTTCATTCAGGGGCCGCTTTTCATTTAGTTTTCACAGTAATATCTGGCTCACCGGCAACCAAGACAATGTTACCGGCGATATGCGTTTCATTATCAATCCACAGTATACCTGGGGACTTGGAAATGGTGTCCCGAACGACCAGAAAGAATTGTTATACAGCAACTATTTCAGGTTTTATCAAACCTGGCTGCATAAGATAGATGGCGGAAAATGGATGGCTGGTCTGGGTTATATGCTGGACTGGTATTCAGCTATCAAATTCAAAGATAATGATAGTATATCCTTGCCGGAGTTTAGTCATTATAAATATGGAACCCAACCTGGCAAGCATTCCATGTCATCTGGTCTCACATTAAATGTACAGAAAGATGCCCGCCAGAACTCCATCAACCCGCAGGCAGGCTATTATTTCAATACAGTATTACGCTATAATTTTCGCTGGCTGGGTAGTACGGACAACTGGCCTTCACTATATGTAGATTACAGGCGATATCTGCACTTTGGCGATGCCCGTAGTCAAAATGTGTTGGCATTGTGGGGCTTTTATTGGACAGCACTGAGTAATAAAACCCCATATCTCGATTTACCCAGTATCGGCTGGGATCCTACCACACACAGTGGCAGGGGCATCACCCAAAACAGGTACAGGGGCAAGGGATTGTTGGACCTGGAGGCAGAATACCGCAGAGATATCACCCGCAATGGCTTCCTGGGCTTTGTACTCTTTGCCAACATGAATACGGTTACCAAACTGGATGACTATCGCTTTACCGCACCACATCCCGCTGTGGGCACAGGTTTGCGTGTGAAGTTCAACAAACGCTCTAATACCAACATCGCATTTGACTATGGCATCAGCAGCGCCGGTGGCCGTTTCAGTATGATGCTGGGTGAGGCGTTTTAATCATTCTCCGCCAAATTTTTGCAGCATTTCAGCAAAAACAATCGCTGCTTTCTTCCTATATGCATTGGCTGGCCAGGAGATGGTGGCCTGTCTGCTCATTTCTTTGCCTGTAATCATCACCGCCTGTACGGCCGTTTGGCCTACCAGCGATGCGGTGGTCAATACCGTATACCAGCGCCCTGTGGCTACCAGCTGCAATAAGATACTGATGTCGCTCAACTCCATTTTGATATCAGGATAGATCCTGTTTTTCTCAAACATGATATCCAAAAAACTCCGCGTGTTAAAGCCTTTGGATGGCATGAGCAGCGGTAGGGTTTCCACTTCTTTTATATCCACACTTTTACGTTTGGTAAGCGGATCATTGACCGGTACAATAAGGGATAAGCGGGACTCGAATAATGTCTGTGAAATGAGCACATCATTTTTCTGGGCAGGAGTGAAGGAGAGTACGAAGTCCAGTTGTACCTGCCGGAGTTTCTCCAGCAAATCCTGCGAAGGTCCCGAAGTCAGAATGATTTTGATCTGTGGATAGAGGGCCGAGAACTCAATGATGGTCCGGGTAACCAGGGATTGCAAACCATAAGTGACCCCAATAGCCAGTTCACCGGTATGCAGTTCCTGCAGGTCTTCCAGCAGGTGCTGACCATCCTCAGCATTCTTGATACATTGTCTGGCATAGGGCAAAAAGAGCTTGCCGGCCTCCGTGAGCATCACTTTTTTGCCAATCCGGTCAAAAAGTGGGGTGTTCAGTTCTTCTTCCAGTTGTTTGACCTGCTGAGAAAGGGTACTTTGACTGATATAAAGCATACTTGCCGCTTCTGTAAAGTTCAGAATTTCGGCCGTTTTCACGAAATAGCGCAACTGTCGTAGTTCCATGGAACAAATGTAAATCATCGATCGGTTTTATCAATGATAACCATAGAAAAATACCATGTTTACTAATCGAAGAGCCGTTATAAATTTGTGTAATAAATACAAGGATTATGCAAGCGGTAGCAGACCCCAGGGTGTTTAAGATGCGCCCTGAAAGACAAAAAGCGGTGAAAGGATGTTTACGTTATACACGTATCAAATTTGGTATCTTTTTGTCTGGGTTGTCGGTTTTTGCACAGTTATATCTGTTTCAGCCTATGCTTACTTTACTGTGCAAAGAATTTAACATCACCCCTGCCCATAGTAGTCTGGCAGTATCTGCCTGTACGGTGGGTATGGCGACGGGGTTGTTCTTATTTGCCTTTAAAGCCGACCGTTTCCCGAGAAAAAAACTGATGGTGAGTTCCATGATAATCTCTACAATCCTCACCCTGATTTCAGCAGCTGTCAGAAATTTTGAATTGCTGATTGCAATCAATTTCCTGAAAGGGATGGTATTGAGTGGAGTATCTGCAGTAGCACTGGCTTATCTGTCAGAAGAAGTAGATGCGAAATCACTGGGACAATCAATAAGTTTATACCTCGCCGGTAACACCATGGGTGGTATGATGGGCCGGGTAGGTGCTACACTGATGTCAGGCTGGTGGGGATGGCAGTGGGCCACAGTAGGTATTGGTGCAGGTAGCCTGGCTTTGGGCCTGGTATTCGCACATGTGTTCCCCAAATCCCGGCACTTTACACCTGCCAGGGTGCAGACAAGGCGGAAGCTGGAACATATGGGACAATTCCTGCGTGATCCATTGATCGTTCGCTTATACTTTGTAGCAGCATTGATCATGGGTGCTTTCGTCAGTGTCTATAATTATTTAGGCTTCCGTTTGGAAGGGGCACCTTTTTATCTGCCACATTACCTGATCGCATTCATCTTCCTGATGTATACTACAGGGGTAGCGGGTTCATTGGTGACCGGCAAGTGGTCTGACAGGCATCCTGCTGATAAAATTCTCCGTGTGTTCATGTTGTTGCTGGTACCTGGATTATTGTTCTTGCTGACTAAAAGTGTCGGCTTGATAATTATAGGTCTGGGCATCTTTACATTCGCATTTTTCGGTGCACATACCATGGCAAGCAAAATGGTAGCACAGCAGGCAAAACAAGGGAAGAGCACGGCAACGTCTTTATACTGGCTATTCTATTACCTTGGATCCAGTCTGCTGGGCAGTAGTACGGGTATAGCCTTACAAAAATGGAACTGGGAAATCTTTATTGGTGTATTATTTATGCTGGTGCTGGGATCGCTTTTATTGGTAAAGCCAAAAAAATAAATATTAATTACATATTAATTATTCAATACACTTTCTTTTTTAATATTTTTTGGTTATATTTGTTACCCTCCCTATTTGTACAGGGAAGTGAGCAGTAAGGCTTTGTGTACGCAAAGGATGCTGACGTTGAGTTAATTGTAAAGTAATATTTTACAGTAATAGATATCAAGCCTTCTGATGCTTCAGGAGGCTTTTGTTTTTTTGTAACCAAATCAAGAAAGTGTATGTTGGAAATTGTAGAAGTAACAAAGGATGATGTAAAAAGACTGGAGCAGGTAAAAGGCCTCTTCAGGGAGTATGCTAACTGGCTGAGTGTAGATCTGAGCTTTCAGCGTTTCGAAGAAGAATTAAGTAACCTGCCTGAACCTGCTTATGTAGCACCCGAAGGAGCACTGTTTTTGGCCCTTGTAGATGGTCAACCTGCCGGATGTGTTGCAGTAAGGGCTTTTGAAAATTCAACCTGCGAAATGAAACGCCTTTTTGTAAGAGATGCTTACAAAGGCCATGGGGTTGGAAAAGCGCTGGCAGCAAGTGCCATTGAAGCTGGTCGGAAATTGGGTTATAAACGTATTTTGCTGGACACCCTCGCTCACATGCGCCGTGCGATAGACCTTTATACAGGATTGGGTTTCAGACCTATCGCAGCTTATTACGACAATCCAATCAGTGATGCTGTTTATCTGTCTATGAGTCTTGAGACAGAAAATGAGAGTGCAGGCAATGCAGCTTAATTAATGCTGCTTTTTATAGCGTAACACCAGTGGTAATACATGCTCAATGATTGCCAGGTAACTGTTGTGTGATATTTACGCATTAAAGCGTACCTACCCCCTTGTGTTTTCCATTTATAGAATTTTGCAAAACTGTGAATGCCGATGGCAATGGGGAGAGGTATGTCTTCTACTCCCGGGAAGGGATATAAAAAACGCCCCTGAACACTGCTACCTTAAGTGTTAGTGTTCAAGGGCGGAAAAGATCGGCCTTCGGTCAGCCCCAAATTCAAATTGGCATTTTAAGAATGTGGCACCCGGTAGCCATTGTGATAATGTGGCATTATCAGCTTATTCCCGGCCTTTTCTTTGAAGCGCTGGTCATCTGTATTCCAATGCAACTTTAAGCCCGTTTTATAGGCTATATTGCCCATTTGAGCTACTTTAGCCACATGCGCACCTACCTGGATAGGGGCATGCAGGTCATCCAGTTTCCGGGATTTAATCACCTCCAGGAAATTGGTAGTATGTTTATCCAGCCCGTCATCGGATTTCAGTCTGCGTGGCACAGCTTCCATTTTATCTTTCCCGTTTTCTTTTTCAGGAATCACTTCCCAGCCACCCCTGTCCAAAACAAGGGTCCCTTTGTTCCCGATAAAGGCAATACCGTGGTCCCGGTTATAAGGCCCCCCGTTAATCCCGGTGGCGTGTTCCCACTGGATATTGAACCCTTCAAACTGGTATACTGTCGTAAGGGTATCCGGTGTTTCTGCAGCATCATCCGGGTAGGCAAATTTACCCCCGGCAGCCATGATAGACTGCGGATCTGTCGCTTTCATACCCAGCAATGCATAGTCAAGCAGGTGCACCCCCCAATCTGTCATCAATCCACCGGCATAATCCCAATACCAGCGGAAATTGAAGTGAAACCGGTTAGGGTTGAAAGGCCTTTTTTCCGCAGGGCCTAACCAGGTGTTATAATCCACCCCTGCAGGTACTTCGCTGTCAGGTAATACAGGAATAGAATGCATCCAGCCCATATAAGCCCAGGCTTTTACCAGGCGGATCTGACCCAGCTGGCCACTGTGTACAAAGGCAATCGCATCATTGAAGTGCTGCATACTGCGTTGCCACTGGCCTACCTGTACCACACGGTTTGTTCGTTCCTGGGCCGCGACCATAGCGCGGATTTCGGAGATAGAGTTACCGATAGGCTTTTCAACGTACACGTCCTTGCCGGCGGATACGGCATCTGTCATCTGCAGACAATGCCAGTGATCCGGCGTACCAATGATGACGGCATCTATATCCTTGTTGTCAAGCAACTGGCGGTAATCGCCATAGGTCTTTACCTGGATGCCCCTGGCGGCCAGTTCGGCAGCTCGTTTGTCAAGGACATTCTTATCTACATCACAAAGGGCTACGCAGGCGGCTGCGGGATTTTTCAGCATAGCTGTAAGGTCAGACCATCCCATTCCATTGATGCCGATGGCTGCGACATTAATCCTGTCACTGGGTGCCATGGCCCGCAATGTGGATGGGAGAGAAGCGGCTAGTCCGGCACCCGCTACAAGGGTAGACGCGGAACGGAGGAAGTTTCTGCGTGATGTGTTCATAAAGTGGAAATTGAGACTTCATACAAGATATAAAAATATCTTAGAGTATTGTATTTAATACTCCGCCATCTGCACGTAGCGCCGCACCATTGGTAGCTATAGATAATGGGGAAGCCAGGTAGGTGGCCAGTTGAGCGATTTCTTCCGGCTCAATAAATCTTTGTAAGAGGGAACCTGGATTCGTGGTTTCAAAAATATGCTGTTTTAGTACGGATGCCTCCATATGCTGCTGCGATGCGATTTGCTCCACCGCATTTTTGACACCGTCGGAATAGGTCGGTCCACCCAGGATGGTATTCACGGTGATTGCCGTGCCTTTGGTCAGTTGCGCAAGACCGCGGCTAATCGATAACATGGCCGTTTTGGTCATGCCATAATGGATCATGTTTGCAGGAATATTGACTCCCGATTCACTACTGATGAAAATAATCCTGCCCCATTTTTTCTCCAGCATAGCAGGCATAAGGGCACGCGATAAGCGTACACTGCTCATTACATTCACATTGAAGAAATGAAGCCAGTCAGCATCCGTAAGCTCAAAGAAAGACTTCAGTTCAAAGATACCGACATTGTTCACGAGAATGTCTACAGCCGGCACTTCATGTACTACATCGGCAATATCTCCTGCTATACCTGATACCTCACCCAGTGGCTGCAATTGCGCAACAGCCTGATCCAGTTTTTCTTTGTTTCTGCCATTGATAATGACAGCAGCGCCTTCTTTGAGTAACTGCGCCGCAATGGCAAAACCAATCCCCTGGGAAGAGCCGCTGATAAAGGCAGTCTTCCCCTTAAGTTGTAAATCCATGTTTGTAGCTGATTTAATTTAGTATTTCCAGTTGCATGTCTATTTGTTTGGCAAGAATTGTATTGTCTGGATACATGCGCCTTGTGACATTGATGCCATTCCAGAGCGTGATGAGATAGCGCCCCAGTATGGCGGGGTCTGTTTGATTTTTAATCATACCTTTTTTCTGTGCATCTGCGATGGTGGCGGTAAACATCGCTTCTACCTCTTTGAGTATGGTCACTGCTTCTGCCTCCAGCTCCGGATCCAGGTTCGCCATTTCCACCACTGTATTCACAATAATACAGCCCTGCATATGAGTGTGCTGATCGGCAGCAGCAATGCTGCGAAAGAAATCTTTAATGAGATCTACTGGTACCGCTGCCTGCTTTAAAGTTGCTTTGAATGCCGCAAAGGCCTCCCTGCGCTGCTGTATAGCTTTGCTGAATAGCTCTTTCTTTCCTCCTTTAAAAGCGTTGTAAAAGCTACCCGCACCAATGCCGATAGCCTGCAAAATATCCGGCAGGGAGGTAGCCGTATACCCCTTCTTCCAGAATACCTGCTGCGCCTTGGTGAGCGCTTCACTATTATCGTAAATGCTTGGTCTTCCTCTCATTTCTTTTTTGTAATGATCACTACAAAAATAGATAAAAAAAGGCTTCCACCAAGAGCGGAAGCCTTTTTTATTCAAAATTCAATGTTTTTTAGAAATCTTCACTTTCTTCTTCTTCTTCGGCGGCACTGGTCCCAAAATTCATCATAGTGCCCAGCAGGTCGCTGAACCTGGTTTCATTTTCCACGACCTTTTTACTGATCAGTGAGTAAGATGCCAGGCCATGCAGCACGAATTCCATCAGCAGCAGTTGCTCCTGTTTATTCGCCTGGGGAAAGCGGCCTTTAATCAGTTCTCTCAGTCCATCTACTTTTGACAGGGCAGTTTCGTATTGCTTATCGCTTACGTCCTGCAACAGTTGTACGGCATTCCCTTTGTCAAACCACTGGATGACTTGCCTGTAAGGGTTCTCCGCCTGTTGTACCTGTTTGCTGCGTTTCTTGAAAGAATCGGGATTCGGGAAGTAAGTTGCAAATAATGTACGGATAGATTTGTCGAGGAGGTTCACGGCCACCTGCAGCGGGCCTTCCTGTTCACCCTCGTACACCAGTTCGATCTTACCGGTAATGGCCGGAATGATACCCTGCAGATCTGCGATCCGTACAAATGTTTCCTTCTCCCCATTAATGATAGCCCTGCGTTCACCTGCACTCACCGCATTTTCGTATGCGGCAATAGTAAGACGCGCAGATACACCGGATTTCTTATCTACGTATTCGCTGTTACGTGCTTCGAAGGCCACCTGTTCGATCATGCGCTTGATCATATCACTGATATGTACATGTTGCTGTTCTGCATGTACATTGGCTTCCTGTTCGGTAATGAGCAGAGAGTTTTCCACGTTCTTTGGATAGTGGGTGATGATCTGGCTTTCGATACGGTCCTTCAGTGGCGTAACGATTGAACCACGGTTGGTATAATCTTCCGGGTTCGCGGTAAAAATGAAGAGGATATCCAGCGGCATACGTACTTTGAAGCCACGGATCTGTATATCGCCTTCCTGCAGGATGTTGAACAGGGATACCTGTATACGGGCCTGCAGATCGGGCAGTTCGTTGATGACGAAGATGCCGCGGTTAGAGCGGGGAATGATACCGAAGTGGATCACCCTTTCATCAGCGTAGTTCAGTTTCAGATTTGCTGCTTTGATAGGATCGATGTCCCCTACCAGGTCGGCAACTGATACATCCGGCGTAGCGAGTTTTTCGCCATAGCGGGCTTCTGCCGGTAGCCAAGAGATGGGAGTGGCATCGCCAAGTTCAGCAACCAGGTCCCTGGCGTATTTAGACAATGGTTCGAAGGGACTGTCATTCACTTCAGAACCTTCCACGATGGGAATATATCCATCGAGCAGGGAGATCATTTGCCTTGCCATACGGGTTTTAGCCTGTCCGCGGAGACCGAGGAACAGGATATTGTGCCTGGACAGCAAAGCTCTTTCTGTGTCGGGGATGACGGTATCTTCGTAACCGATGATACCTGGGAAAGTGATCTCTTTTTGCTGTAGTTTTTTAATCAGGTTTTGTCTGATCTCTTCCTTTACTGACTTTGGTTGATATCCACTCTTCTTTAACTCACCTAACGTGCTGATGTTGATATTCATTAATTGATAAAGTTTTACTGATTACAATTGAAATTTGGGCGTTTTTGCTGTTTTACAATTCTAAATAAAAAAGGATGCGTGCATTTTACAGCACTTTCCTCTTCCCATTTTCAAAATCAAAAAACAGGAATTGTCCCAGCTTGTCCAGCCCGGAGAAAAACGCCTTCCCGTTATTTGTTTCCGTGAACTCGGTCACAAACTTCTGCAACCACGGGTCGGTCGCTACCATGAAGGTAGTGATGGGAATCTTCAGCTTTTTACATTGAGCCGCGAGGTTCAGAGTGCGGTTCAGGATCTTGCGGTCAAGGCCGAAGCTGTTTTTGTAGTACTGTTTGCCGACTTTGAGACAGGTAGGTTTTCCGTCAGTGATCATAAAGATCTGTTTGTTGGGATTCCGTCGCCTGCGCAGGATGTCCATGGCAAGTTCCAGGCCAGCCACCGTATTGGTGTGGTAGGGCCCTACCTGCAGGTAAGGAAGATCTTTGATTTCTATCTGCCAGGCATCGTTGCCAAAAACGATGATGTCCAGTGTGTCCTTTGGATAGCGGGTGGTGATGAGTTCACTCAGGGCCATGGCTACCTTTTTGGCTGGGGTGATGCGGTCCTCACCGTAGAGGATCATGGAGTGGGAGATGTCGATCATCAGGGCGGTAGACGTTTGTGTTTTGAAATCCGTTTCCTGTATTTCAAGGTCGTCCTGATGTATGGAGAAGCTCTCGATGCCATGATTGATCTGGGCATTGCGGATGGACGCTGTCATGTCGATCTGTTCCAGTGCGTCACCAAACTGGTAAGGTCTGGAATCTGCGTTGAGTTCATCACCCTGCCCGGATTTACGGGTGTTGTGGTTACCCACGTTTGACTTTTTCAGTTTACCGAAGATCTCTTCGAGGGCACGTTTGCGGATGTTCTGTTCGGTTTTTCCGGTGATCTGAATACTCCCGTTTTCTTCGTTGTCGCGGATGTATCCTTTTTCCTTTAGTTCCTGAATGAAGTCTCCGATCCCGTAGTCTTCGTTGGTCAGCTGGTATTCTTTGTCCAGTTCGGTCAGCCATTGCAGTGCTTCGCTAACGTCGCCACTGGTGTAAGTCAGCAGTTGGGTAAACACGTCAAGTAGTTTGTCAAATGGCGATTTTCCCTGCTCGTCGGGTTCAAATTTGGAAAAATGTAAGCCTCTCATAATAGTTCTAAATTAGTGAATTTAGTTGACAGTCACAGACAGCATCAGGATGTGCGGGATTTTTTTAATTTTATGTTTATGTTAAGATCAATATTTCCTGCATTGGCCCTCCTTTTCCAATGCTCTATTTCCACGGCTCAGACAGTTAAAACAACCCGCGGTTACATCAAAGGCACTGAAGAACAGGGCATCCTCGTTTTCAAAGGAATTCCATATGCCAGCGCAGCGCGCTTTAAAGCGCCCACTCCCAGACCCGCATGGAAAGACACACTTTCGTGCACTGCATTCGGACCGGTGGCACCGCAGTTCGACGGTAAGGTGGTAGGTGATGAAGATTGCCTGCGCCTGAACCTCTATACACCCGGTTTAAAAGGGAAAAAGCCCGTAGTGGTTTGGGTACATGGCGGAGGTATGACAGGCGGTACCGGCATGTGGATGAACGGTCACGCATTTGCAGACCATGACAGTATTATTACAATTACCATCAATTATCGCCTGGGTGCATTGGGATTTTTGTACCTGGATGATGTTCCCGGTTATGAAACGGCACCTAATAACGCAGTGCTGGACCTGATAGCCTCTTTACAATGGATCAGGGAAAACATCGCGGCTTTTGGAGGCAATCCAGATAAAATCACGGTAATGGGAGAATCTGCCGGTGCCAAGCTAAGTAGTGTACTCCTTGTTGCACCAGGGGCCAAAGGTAAATACCAGCAACTGGTATTGGAAAGTGGTGGCGTAAACTGTATCAGGGATACGACTACGGCCAGGGCTATCAGGCAGCGCCTGATGGATACCCTGGGTATCTCTGATCCGAAACAGTTTCTCACCTTAACAGTGCAGGACATCATTGCTGCCCAGGCGAAAGTGCTGAAAGGTGCCTCCGGAACGAATTATTTCGGACCTATGGCAGACAATAAAATTATTTATAGTGATGCATACAACTGGCTGCAAAAGCATCCGCTTAAAAATGTAAGGGTATTGCTGGGGAGTAATAAAGCAGAAGCCCTGCTGTTTATGAATATAGATAAACGGCTGTATCATCCGGATGCAACCGTATTGAGGGATTGGTTTGGCAGGAACGGTGACCTGGTGCACCCACCAATGGATACAGCCGGAATTATACAAACGCTGAGCCGTATTATGTACCAGCTGCATACCTACCGCCTGGCAAATGTATTAGGGGCGCAGAAGGCCAATGTATGGTTATATTCATTCGAGCAGCCCGCCCATGGCAAACCTGCTACCCATGGGCAGGAGTTGGGATACATCTGGGGCAGTAATCAGCCACTGGAAAATCCTGCCCTGCAGTCAAAGATCCATGCGGACTGGGTGAATTTTATCAAAGGGAAAAATCCCTGGACAAAATATGATAGCCGGAAACTGGGGATGATTTATGGGGAACCTACATACGAGGGGCAGATTCCTGGTTATGAAGATCCGAATTATCCGGCAATGGGCTTTTTACTGGATTGATGATTTAAAACAATAGCAGCGACTAACTGCGCATTGACCAGTTCTGCCGGGTGCGGGGTATGGGGTAAGACCCCGAATCCGGCATCCGGCAGTAGTTTATATACCTGGATCGTTTCTTCAAAAGAAACCATGCGGTCCCTGTCTCCTAAGAGTAACAATACCGGGATAGTGATGTGCTTAAAATCATCTGCCTGCAATGGATTTTTTGCACCCATTTCCATCATCATCTCAGCAGTTTTTTCTACCACGATCTTCCAGTCTGCCGGTGCATGCATCTTTTCCAAAGAATCAGCAAATGCAGGGACTTTCTCCTTCATCAGGGCCGGTTGCAGCATTTTTGTCTCTTTTAATGCCGTAACAGGGTCCCAGTGGAATTTGGTACCAAGGGTAATAACCCTGTCTACCAGGGAGGGCTGTGTAGCTGCTAAATGCAATGCAACATAACCACCCATACTGGCACCGAAAATGCTGAGGTGCTCCAGCTGCTGCGTACGAATATAATCCGCTACCGCTGCAGAAAAGAAAGGAATGGAAAAAGGCGCATCTGCTATTGGCTGACCGCCATGTCCGGGAAAATCATACAGGTGAATAGTGTAATGATCAGATAATGCTTCGGCAATGGCGCGAAGCTGATAGGAGGTACCAATGGCACCGTGGAGTACGAGTAAGTGGGGTTTCATCCCTGCAAAATAAAGAAAAACATGTTAGTACTTCCTTTTGAATGTAATAAAGCCGGCCCCGGAGATGCTTTGATTTTTGAAAGAGAAACCTGATTGATAAAGAAAAGGCCGGAATGCCTACCCAATAAGCATCCCAGCCTTCGCTGTTTATTTGGAACATGAAACGGTTAATAATGATAATATCCGCCACCATGATAATGATGATGATGATAAGGACGGGGACCATACCCTGGGCCACGTTCTACTAAGCAGCTACTTAAGCTAAGGGTACCAACGAATAATGTTGCGATGATGAAATATTTATACGTTTTCATGATATTTAAATTTGAATAAACTGTGATCAATAAAGGTGTTTAAGTCAGCGTCTGCAGGCGTTTTTTTAAACTTCTGATATAGTAAATGAGAAAAGTGTGCCAGAGTCAAAATTGAATTGTTATTTACTGTTAAAGCGTCTGTAATCCGCTGTGGGAGAATGATCGCCGTCATAGTTTAACCTCTTTTTTTCTCTTAGGTTTGTGCCTATGATGCAAATTCCTTTCAATTTAATGGCAAAACCTGCGGGTGCTACCTGCAACCTGCAATGCTCTTATTGTTATTACCTGGAAAAGGGAACTCCATATATGGAAGATGCCGTCCTGGAAGCATATATCCGGCACTATATCAATGAGCAACCCAGTCACCAGGTGGATTTCGTCTGGCAGGGAGGTGAGGCGACCCTGCAGGGGATTCCGTTTTTTAAAAAGGCATTGCAGCTGCAAAAGCAATATAGAAATGGGAAGGTGATTACAAATGCTTTTCAGACAAATGGTACATTATTGAATGAGGACTGGTGCCGTTTCTTCCGGGATAATAATTTCCTGGTAGGCATCTCCATCGATGGCCCTGCGGAATTGCATGATCCATACAGGGTGAATAAGGGAGGGAAAGGCACTTTTAAACAGGTGATGCGTGGCTTGCAGCTCTTGCTGAAGTACAGGGTAGAATTCAATACGCTCACAGTGGTGCACGACCTGAATGCAAAGCATCCGCTGGAAGTATATCGCTTTCTGAAAAGGGAGGGGAGTGAGTACATGCAGTTCATTCCACTGGTAGGTAAAAAAGAAGCGGTCAAGCCCCTGGAATTCGGGCGCTTTATGATTAGCATCTTCGACGAGTGGGTGAAGAGAGATGTAGGCCGCTATTTTGTACCTGTTTTCGATGCTGCGCTGGCAAATGAAGCAGGTGTGCCGGCAGGTAGTTGTGTATTCAATGATTATTGCGGACAATCGCTTGTCGTCGAGCATAACGGTGATGTATATGCCTGTGATCATTTTGTAGAGCCGCAATTTAAAGTTGGAAATATATTGACAGGAAGTTTGCAACAGGTGATGCACTCAGAGAAGCAGCAGGCTTTTGGCCTGAATAAGTTCAGGCTGCTTTCGGCAGCCTGTTGCAGGTGTGATGTGTATAAATATTGTCGGGGAGAATGCCCGAAGAACAGGCTGCCAGATGGTCTGAATTATCTTTGTGAAGGCTACGGTCTGTTCTTCAGGCATATCCGTCCATATCTGCAATTTATGGCCAATGAACTGGCCCATCAGCGATCTCCTGCGAATGTGATGCGTTATGCATCTTCAAAATTCCCGCCATTGAATTAAAGCTATTGAATTGAAGCTATCGCCGGCGAAGCAAATGTGATGCGCTAAGCTTCAGCAGGTTTTCCACCTTTGAACTGAGGAGGCAGCAGACTGATTTGACGACTGATCGTTTCAGCAATTTGCCTGCCCTGTTCACTCAGACCGGATGCATCATAAGTAGGTGCTCCCTCCTTATCGGTTTCAGCCTGAATCATTTCAAATCCTGCCGGGATCTGATCACTGAAATGCTTGTTTGGAGTTACATGATAGACAATGGAATGATCGCGTTGTTCGAATTCCAGGTCCAGCATGAACTGTTGCCCATCTAAGTTGATTGTGATTTGCCTGGTCATATGTTTGAGTTTATAACTGTAGGGCAAAACGCAGGCCATAAGTCAGCAATTCCACAGCAGGAATTGCCCCTGTTTTCATAGTAGTGATTCAACCCACATATACCATGAAAAACTATTACCCTTTGCATGCTGATGCATTTCCAATGCTTTATTGACCAAACTTTGTTCTTTCCCTGTGCGGAAGGTTTCCGACGCTCTGCCAGCGGTGGGCGGGATGGGTGCCGGGTACATCGTGACCAACCTGAACGATAGATGAAGCGGTTCCCTGTAGGATGTCGTAAGTAAGCCTGACAGAATTGTTGTGGCGGAGGCAGGCGGTGCCATCCATGTCAATTCCCGGATTGTGGTGTCTCAAAACATCACCATTGCGGGGCAGACTGCACCCGAAGACGGAATTATGGTGTATGGCAACAGTATTCCTGTTTTAATGCGATCTGCCTGCCGGTGATCGTAGCACATTAGTAGCCCATAATACCCAAAGTATCAATACAGGCTGGAAGAAGAGTCGAATGAGTCGTAAAGTGTCTGTATTGAGCCCAAATGCATCCCTGTGATGAACGTATTGTGCAATATTGCCCGGAAATACCAGTACAAAGAAAAGTGCGATGAACAAGCCGACCTGTACGCGGTATTTCCGGACAAAGATCAGGGCAAGGCCCATCAGAATTTCCACGACACCAGAGAGTAGTACCACCAGGTCAGCGTTCATAGGAACAAAAGAAGGCACCTGGGCCTCAAATTCATACCTGGCAAAGCTTAGGTGCCCGGTACCGGCAAAGATCAAAAATAAGCCCAGTAAAATGCGAAATATATTGCGGATCATAAAGAGTGTATGCTAAATATCATGCCTTTTTCTTTTCAAAATACTCCCATAGGTATTTAGATACCTTTCTGATGAGGGCAGATGCCTCATTATCATCCGTCCAGCTTTGGTCGGCAATATTCTTGGTGCCAATATAAAATACATATTCCCCATGTGGGGCATTCACATACACGACTTCAGACCGGGATTCATCTACCGCTCCTGATTTATGAGCAGCCTGTACATAGGGAGGGATTGCGGAGATGGCCCCCTCATCATAATAAGGGTGGGTCATGAGGCGGTACATTCTTTCTGAAGCTGATTTACTGATAATCTCTCCATTACGGATCTTCAGCATCAGGGTAGCCATCTCACGGGGAGTGGTCATGCCCCAGCCATAGATCTTCCAGATCTCCTGCCGGCCGGCCGTTCGGGAATTGACCCTGGTAACCTGCATCCCGTACTGCTCCATGAGCTGGTTGATGCGTTCTCCACCACCAGCCAGTGCCTGGTTCCAGAGAGATGCCGTGTTATCGCTGTAAGACATCATGAGGGCCAGGAGTACACTTAGCTCCGTATCCGAACTGTCTTTGAAATACTGCATGATGCCGGAACCGCCGTATTTGGCGCTGTCCCGGTATACGAGTGGCTGGTGGTATTGTAATTCCCCTTTCTCAATCTTATCGAATACACCAATCAGGATGGGAATCTTTACAATACTGGCAGTAGGAAATACACTGTCGGCATTAATTTCGGCATAGTGCCCCGTTTTCAGGTTGCGAACATAGATCCCTACATCCCCGCGGAAGCCGGAGATTACATTGCGCAGCCCTTTTTCCAGTTGCTGGTCATGCTGTGCAAAGACAAAAGAAGGAATGAGTAGTAAGAGATAGAGAAACTTCATATCTGTAAGATATGAAATTTACGCTCCATTTCCATTAGATGTCAGTACCTCGCTCATATAGTCAAAAAACGGGCGCATGGCTTTAAACGTCTTATTCGCCTCGTCCAGGAAGTTTTCTTCCATCACCTGTTCATCTGTAAACCGCCTGATGAGCAGGTATTGTTTGAACCGCAGCAGGTCAATGGCTTCATGATCAGCAGGATAGCCCTTAGGCGCTTTCTTTAATTGCTCACCTTCCA
The DNA here is from genome assembly GCF_003412465.1 of Chitinophaga silvisoli. Taxonomy (GTDB): domain Bacteria; phylum Bacteroidota; class Bacteroidia; order Chitinophagales; family Chitinophagaceae; genus Chitinophaga; species Chitinophaga silvisoli. The sequence continues at coordinate 264,154 of NZ_QTJV01000008.1, read as the reverse complement.
GTTTTCCGAATGAGGAAGTAAATGCCTTGCTTTGCAGGATTTTTTGCAGGGGTCTTGGATCGAAGTAGATATCATCCCTGATCAGTTTCAGATCGGCAGGAACGGGGCCAAAAAAGCCGCCAGCCAGGAAACTGTTTCCTTGTTCTATATGGAAATAATACCCACCTCTCCTTTGTTTGGTTGCACGTTTGAAACTTCCGCTCCAATGGGTTTTGTAGGGTGTCTTATCCTGTGAAAAACGGGTATCTCTGTAGATGCGGTACAGGCTTTTCCTGCCGGAAGGAGTTTCGATCAGGTCGTGTGTATTTAGTTTACCCAGCAGGGCTTCAGCAAAGTTTTCAAGGTGCTGCAACTCCTGCTGGTAAACTGATTTATGTTCATTGAACCATTCGCGGTTGTTATTCTTCTTTAGGTCCCCGAGAAATTTAAATCCCGATGCAGGTATAATTACCTGTGATTGTTTTGCCATGACAATGAAAATTGAAGGGCAAAGATAGGCTTAATGCGTTTGTTTTTTATCATCCAGTATTTTCAGCACGGCAGCTTTCAGATCATCGTACTTTGAGCTGTCATCAAAGTGCTGTTCATAAACATGATGGCCGCTGTCATCCTTAGCACTAAGCACATATGGCATACCTCCCTCACTGCCTTCAATTGGAACGGTATATTCCGTCTGGATCGTCATTTCCACCGAATCCGGATAAGGCTTCACCACAAAAATAGTCTTGTTATATCTTTTGTCCGAGCTACCATGCTCGTATCTTTCATATACCACAATGTCTTTCCTGTTCCACTTAAACATGTCCAGGCAAAAGCGGTCATTCAGTTCACCATCCAGGTTGCCATCGCGCTGCGCACCGTACAATTTTGCCTTGAACCGGTCGCCTGTTATATAGTCCTTATTGTGGTAGCAGATCTGGATCATTTTGGTCATCGCCACATAGTTCGCCGTATCTATTTCCAAGAGTTCCTGTACCACCGGCAATGCCAAATCATGCCTGCCTTCTTTGATTTCAAGATCACAGATGCCGATGCAGGCTGTCTGGTAATCCTCCCCATCTTTCAGGAGTTTATCTTTTACTTTATAAAAAACAGCCAGTGCTTTTTCATTCTCATTGCGTTCAGTGTAAATCTGGCCAATCAGTATATTCGCGTGGCCATCGTCATCCGGGAGTTCACTGGCTTTGGTCAGCACATCCAGGGCCTGCGGGATCTTATTCAGGTGGCGGTAGGCGATCCCTAATCCTACATAGTTGCGGGAGCTGACATCACAGTCCTGTGCCTTTGAAAAAGCGGCTATTGCCTCCTCGTATTGCTCCATCGTCAGGAATATGTTTCCTTTCAGGTAATAGGAGCGGGGATCCCTGGGCGATTTTGCACTGGCCAGGTTCAGGATAGCCAGCGCCTTGTCATTTTGTGCAGACATATGATATGCGGTGCCAAGGACCTGTAAGGCCGGTGCAGATAAAGTATCGGGTAAGGTGGTGGCTGCGATAATATCCTGCCAGTTCTCAGCTCTGGCCAGTATTCTAAATCGTACGCTGTCCTGGGCGTAACTTTGGTACAGGGCGCAACAACAACAGATGGTTGCGAAAATCTTTTTCATATATAGGGATCGTTTTTTCCGTTTAACCGATCAATGCATTCAGGTCCATCAGGTTAATAATTGCATCCCCGATGGTGTTGTTGAAATACACAAACACTTCTTTTCCTTCTTTCATCCACGCTTTGATCTGTATAGCATATTGTTCCAGCTGAGCGGGTGTATAGCCTCCTTTGTAGTCACCCGCCGGACCGTGAAACCGAAGATAAACAAAATCCGCCTTGTTATTGAGCCTGGTATTCCTGGATTTCGGAATATCGTGCAGGACTACACTTGCTCCATATTGGTCTGCCAGCTCAAAGGTCTCGCTGATGTACCAGCTGGAATGCCTGAACTCGAGTGCTACTTTCCAGTCTGTAATCAACGACAGCAGGGATTCTACCTGGCCAAATCCATCTATTGTCAGCGAAGGCGGGAACTGTACCAGCAAACAACCCTTCTGGTTCCCGGCTTCGTTGATAACCGACATAAAATTTAGCACATCTTCCGGGTTAAAAGCTAATCCTTTCACATGGGTAATCTCCTGCCATAATTTATAAGTAAATACGAATGCAGAGGGCACCTCTGTTGTCCATTTCTTTACCGTACTTCCCTTAGGTACTTTATAGAAAGAGCTGTTGATTTCAATGCTGTTAAACAAACTGGAATAGTAAGTAAGCCGGGACTTGTCACGATACGCCGGCGGGAAAGATTGCTTGTTCGGAACGGGCAGTACAAGCCCGCTGGTGCCTGATTTATACAGACTATTCATACAAAGATGCTATTTGATAATATATTATAATCAATTATATTTGATTCATACCTATGTTCATCAATTTCCCTCATTCAACAGTAAAACCATTAAATTGCTCATGATGCAAAAACTCAAAGTAATCATTCTTTTATCCCTCGTCATGCTCTCTGTGAAATGCTTCTCACAGGTATCATGTTACAACATCGTAGGGTATTATCCTTCCTGGGTAGCTGGTGGCAGTTACTACATCAACAGTCCTTCGAAGATCGACTATACCAAATACACGCATATCATGTATGCATTTGCCATTCCCGGCACTGATGGAAAGATTGGTTCCGTAGATAACAGTGCTTCATTGACGGATCTTGTAACACGCGCACATGCTGCCAATGTAAAAGTGTTATTGTCTATTGGTGGATGGCTGGATTCTTCTCCCTCCAATACACCTTTCGAAACCATTTCTGCTAATAGCACCTATATCAATAACCTGGCCACTGCCTGCGGCAACCTGATCACCCAGTACAACCTGGATGGGATTGACCTGGATTGGGAATATCCAACTACCAAGGCTAAGTGGAATGCACTGGCTACAGCCCTGGGTACTAAGATCCACGGCATGGGCAAACTGTTTACCGCTGCCGTTTCAGAGAGTGCCGCAAACAATGGCGACCATTATGATGATGTGTCTATGCTGGATCTTGTGAACATCATGTGCTATGGTAATTATAGCCTGGCCAGCAGTTCTATGTCTTACTGGACATCGAGAGGTGTTCCACAAAGCAAACGCATGCTGGGAGTTCCTTTTTACAGTGCTGACAATAATACGGCCGGGCATATTCAGAAGTCCACCCTGGCTAAGTCCACCGCAGGTGGTATTATGATCTGGGATATTGCTTCTGAATACGGCGATATCAATGCTATTTACAGCACCCTGGGTACAATCTGTACAGGTAGTACTCCGGTACCGCAGAACCTTGCCAAAGGCAAAACAGCGGTGGCATCATCTGTCGAGACCAGTACCACCTATGTGGCCAACAATGCTACGGATGGCAGTTACAGTACCCGCTGGTCTTCTGCCTATAGTGATCCCCAGTGGCTGTATGTAGACCTGGGTGCAAACTATGATCTCAGTGAAGTAAAAATCACCTGGGAAACGGCATATGCTACCGCTTACCAGGTACAGGTTTCTGCAGATGCAAACACCTGGACCACGATTAAAACGGTGAGTGGAAATACCACAACTACCAATGACCTGACAGGCCTGAGTGGCACTGGGCGTTATGTAAGGATCTATGCTACAGCTAGAGCTACCGCCTATGGCTACTCTATTTTCGAACTGGAGGTTTATGGTACAGCGGCGCAAAGCCCGTATAACGGTACTGCCTGGATCATCCCGGGCAGGATTGAGGCAGAGAATTATGACAATGGCGGCGAAGGTATCGCTTATCATGATCTTGATGCCGGCAATACACTCGGTCAATACAGAACAACAGAAGGTGTGGATGTCGAAGGCTGTACCGATACAAATGGCGGTTACGATGTAGGTGCTACACATACCAGCGAATGGCTGGAATATACAGTCAATATCACGAAGGCAGGTGTTTATACTTTCCAGGCACGGGTGGCGGCTACCACTACCGGCAGGGCCCTTCATGCAGAACTGGATGGTAAGAATATCACAGGTACCATTGCTATTCCTAATACTGGTGGCTGGCAGACCTGGACTACCGTGAACGTAACTACGCCGGTGTTGACTACAGGTAAAAAAGTACTGCGTATCTATATGGAGAGCGATCAGTTCAACCTGAACTGGGTCAACTTTAACTTGCAGGCCGAAGATCTCGCGGCCGGTAAAAAAGCTGTGGCTTCTTCCGTAGAAACAGCTGATTTCCCAGCCAGCTATGCATTTGACGGCAATGATTCCACTACCAGGTGGTCCTCAGCATTCAAAGATAGTCAGTGGGTAAGAGTAGACCTCGATACCCTGCGTTCTGTCTCCGAAGTCGTACTCAAATGGGAGGCTGCCTATGCTGGCAGTTATAGAATAGAAACATCCCTGGATACGCTGAACTGGACGGTACAACAGATCGTAACGAATGGTGCAGGTGGTACGGAGACCATCAGTTTCCCTGCTGTAAATGCACGATACGTAAGAGTGTTTGGATTGAAACGTGCTACCGCCTATGGAATCTCCCTGTGGGAAGTAGTGATTCATGGAACAGAAAGTGCCGGTGCAAGAAAGGCCCCGACAGCAGCAGCTGCTGCCCTGGATTTCACCCTGCAGGCATCACCCAATCCCAGTACCAATATACTCAACATACGGGTACAGGGTATTCATTCACCCTCAGTATTGCGCGTATATAGTATGAACGGGCAAGCCATGTATACCACACTCCTGAAACAGGATGTGAATCAGTTACAGGTGGATGTTTCCAGGTGGCCTAAGGGGATTTATGTTATATCCGCAGCTGGTCACACACAGAAAATCGTAGTACAATAATACTGTTAGAAAAATTTTGATGAATAAGGGAACTAACCGTCCCGGCCATAGTGCCGGGGCGGTTTTTTATTGAAGTTCAATTGCTCTCAGGGCCCGTACTTCTTCCAGGAAATACTGGTCGTGCGAAATGACGATGAGTGTTCCATCATATGCATTGATAGCAGCTGTGAGGATCTCTACATTCTGCAGGTCCAGGTTATTGGTTGGCTCATCGAGAATGATCATATCAGGTGCCTGCTGGTCGATGGTGAGACAGCAAAGCAGGAGCCTCATTTTCTCCCCGCCACTGAGCGTGCTGCAGGGTTTATCCCAGTATTCTTTTGTAAACAGGAACCTTGTAAGCCGGATCTTTATTTCATGCTCCTGGAGTGCGGTGTGATTAAACACCTGTGCCTGATCATACACGCTCAGCTGGTTATTAATTAATGAATAATCCTGGTCGATATATACGGTTTTACCTGCCTGGCTGCTGATGGTACCTGAAGTAGGTGAAAGGTAACCAAGGATCATTTTGATCAGGGTTGTTTTGCCTGAACCATTCAATCCTTTGATGGCGAGTCGCTCGCCACTCCTGATCTGAAAACTGAGTGGTGCCGACCAGAGTGGGGAATGCTGATAGCCGAAATTGATTTCCTGTGCATTAATGAGGAGCTTGCCTTTGTGCAGGTGTGCGTTTTCAAATCCCAGTTTCATTTTATCCATGTCAGGGAGTTCTTTGCGCAGATCCTGGAGCGACGTTGAAAGCTGTTCTACTTTTTCTTCATGCATGCCTTTGGTGCGGGCGGTGCTCTTCTCTGCATTGTTGCGGAAGGTATTCATGGAGATGGTGGGCAAACCGGATTTCTCCTGTTTCTTTTTGCCCCTGGCATCCAGTTTCTGTTGCCTTTCCATGGTTTCCCTTTCTGTCTCTTTTGCTTTGCGGAGGGCCTTTTCACGGCTCTTCAGGTCCTGTGCCATGGCATTGTTTTCTATCTGTTTTTGTGCGAGATAGAAATCGTAATTACCACCATAGAGGCTGATGCCTTTTTTGCTGAGTTCATATACCTGGTCCGGCAGCCGAAGTAGTTGCCGGTCATGACTAACCACGATTAAGGTTGCAGTTGATTGTTCTATCAGCTCATACAACAGTGCACGACCCTGGCTATCCAGGTGATTGCTGGGCTCATCGAGCAGGATGATTTCCGGTTCATGAATGGCGATGCCGGCCAGGAATACTTTTGTTTTCTGACCACCACTAAGGGTACTCATGGGCTGGGAGAGGGGAAGGTCCTGCAGGCCCCAGTGTAAGAGGGCGGCTGCGGACCTTTCTTCTATACTCCAGTCATCATTGAGCAGGGTCATATTGGTCTCGGAAACATCACCCTCCAGGATGCTGTGAAGGGCTTTTATTTTATCCTCAATATGTAATGCCTGCGCGATCGTGAGATCGTTGTACTGACCAAAGTGTTGTGGTATATAATAGGGCTGACTGCCGGTATGAATAACACCGGAAGCAGGAGTGAGTATGCCTGCCAATAATTTGAGCAGGGTTGACTTGCCCGCACCATTATTCCCGATCAATGCAGCTTTGGTATGCGCAGGAATGGTGAGGTCAATACGGTCGAACAGCAGATCCTTATTAGGATGCAGATAGCTTACCTGTTGTAAAGTGAACATGGACTATTTTCTTCAGTAAAAGATTAGTGAAGTGGGTTTGATTACTGATTATTGATTGAAAATAGATCTCACATTGAAGTAGGAATAATTTTTGCAAAAATAGGGAAAAGGTTCTATTTTTCAGCGCAACCATACTTTATTTTATGTCAGCAGAAGAATACAAACGTTTGTTTACCGAGGACGATACCGTAGGATGGACGGCCATCGACAATGTGTTTGACAAAATTTACCCAGGTCAGGAACCCGCGCATTATGCCCCGCCTTTACACTTTGCCATTGGGGGATCAGATCCGATTGATGGTACGAGTATTTATAGGAGTACGAAGCAGGAAGATCATTTTCATATCGTAAGTTATGGAATGTCTGAACTGTACTATAATGAAAAAGCAGCCGGGGGGCCTTTCAGTAAATGGGGTTTTGAATTTACCATGCGTATTAAACCATTCCCAGGCGATGCGGATAAGCCGACCTGGGTGATCAGTATGATGAACAACCTGGCCCGCTATGTATTCAATAGTGGAAAATGGTTTGAGGAGTTTCAGTATATACCTGCCAATGGGCCGATTCGCCTGGATACGGATACTGATATTACAGCACTTGCATTTATCAAAGATCCCGAGGCGGGCCGGATAGATACGCCGCATGGAGAGCTAACCTTTTTGCAGATGGTAGGATTGACCACAGCTGAGCTGGAGCGGCTTAAACAAGTCAATACGAGGGCAGCTGTGGAGGAATTACTAAAGGAACTGGCGCAGACCAATCCTTTATTAATTACAGATCTTGAAAGACGGTCTTAGTCAGCAAATAAAGTGCAAAGGTGCTCCTGGAACCGGCAATTGATCATAGCTTTACCAGATTTAAATGTACCGGGTTATTTTCCAGTGTACCCGTGAATGTGAGATGCCCCAATTCTTTTTTAATCACACCTTTGAGTGGCCCTGCTATTAGACTGTCACCCCGGTACTGGTATTTACCTACATACCTGTGGCTGGCATTGCCCCATTCCAGGGTCACGTCATTGTATTGCTCTAAATAAAGCGTGGTAAGCGGGCTGTTTTGCACCTGGTATTTCCCTGTCAGCTCCGGATGAAGGTCAGTAGAAGGAGCGGTTGCGACTAACAGGAATGAAAATACGACAACTACAATGGGAATAATTAATCTCGTAAGATTGGGCAAGTCAGTATTTTCGAAAAAGATCCCCTTTAATTGCGCATAATAATCACCGGACAGATAGATGACCCCGGCAATTAAAATACCTGCATGAGCCAGGGCACCCACCCCGATATGGTAGAAAACATCTATCATCATGATATTCAATAAAACTGGAATCAGCATAACAAGTCCTAATAAACGTGTCCTTCGAAAGAACAACAGGGAGGAGCAAATAATCTGTGTAAGACCAATGGTTGCCATATAAGGGTAGGAATATTGGAAATATGCCCAGTTCACCGTGTCCGCAGGCAGGGAACTAAAGGGCAGATCCAGGACCGATTGAGGAACCCTGGCCTGCTGGTGAAAGAGTTTCTGCCAGCCAAAAACAATCAGGTCAAAGGAGATACCGAAGACAAGTAACTGTCTGGAAGGTCGCCAGAGGGACAAAATAAAGAGCAACCCGCTCAGGCCCCAGATCCAGGGCATGGGTAAAAATTCAATGAAATACCGGATGGCAATCCGGCTAAATACCGCGATTACCAGTAATCCACACAATAGGGAAAGGCTTATTTTTCTCATGGGTCGTATTGTTTTAATTTTTACAATACTACCATGGGACAAGGGTTCCGGCGTTCCGAACTATATTTCCGGACCACTTTTTTTCCAGTCAGAAGGGGATACGCCGGTCACTTTTTTGAAAGTAGTATTAAAGGTGGTCTTGGAATTGAAGCCAGCCTCAAAGGCGATGCCCAGGATGCTCAGGTGAGCATGTTTTTCAGAAAGCAGCAATTCCTTGGCCAGGGTTACCCGGTAAGTATTGACGAACTGGTTGAAGTTCTGACCGTACCCATTATTTAGAAGAGCGGACAAATCATGAACACTGAGAGCCATTTTTTCGGCCAATAAAGGCAGGCTCAGGTCGCTATCGGTATAAATCCTTTCCCGGGTCATGAGATCTTCCAGGCGGGCTTTTAAATCACCGGGAATGGGTGCTTTCACCGGGCGGGGCTGGTAATCCTTTTGGCGGATGGCAAAAAAACCGATGCCAAAGACCACCACCAGGTAAATACCCGCTGCATATTGATTGAGGCCACTGAACCAGATAAGCATCAGGCAGCAGATACTCCACAACAAATAACGGAGCCAGGGCAATTGCATGGGGTACCTCATGAGTTGGTAAATGGAGAGGGAAACGTATATGAAGAACTGCACCTTTACAATCCTACCCATGATCCAGCCCAGGATCTGGCTGAAAGGTGCGGGTAGGGAAAAAATATGCCGGTTGAGAATGATTTCGGGCAGGGAGAAAATAAGAAACATCCCTGCCGGTAAGAAATGCCAGTAAGCCGTATTTTTAAATCCCTTCGTATAATGCAATACGCAGATATAGAGGGCCGGTGCCATTACAAAGCGACTCAGCTCTGTCAGCGGTACCCACCTGGGGGCTACGATCATAGAAGCAATGGCGCAACCGATACAAAAGAAAAATACCCCCAGCCAGCGGTTTGCCGGCACATTTACCTTAGTCGCGGTACTGATCAGTAAAAAGGACAGTAAAAAGATACTGCCGCAGGTCAGGGCATAAATCATACGTCAATATACAAAAAAAGCGCCTGCCCCATACGGCAGACGCTTTCTTCAAAACTACAACAGTATATAGGTCAGTCTTATCTTATTGACACCAATACTTTAATCACGCCGGTACCATTCCCGTCAAAGTTGCTCAGTGCTTTACCAATCACCTGACCAGGTTTTACCTTGTTCAGGTCTGCTTTCATTGCATGACCCGCTTTGCTGGATGTCACCAGCAGGTCCCCGCGTTTGATAGCACCATTCTCACCGCATACTTTTGTTGGGATCACACCGATCACACCCATCGGTACTTTATCTACCAGTTCATCTCCCATGTCTTCATCTTCGGTTAATATTACGCCTGGTTTAGTAGCATAAACACCAGCTACCAATGTAGAGTAAGGCTCGGAAGAAAGGGTTACAGTACGATCATCTTCAGTTGAGATCACGAGTACATCCCCGGGAGCATAAGCAGATACTTTTCCTTCTACTGCAAATGCTTCGGCAACGTCCGCACCACTGTTCTGTGTACCGCCATTAAAGAAACCACGGCCTGCTTTGTTTACACGTGCTACATTCGCACTTGAACTCTGCAGCACCAGCAGGTTCCCGGAGGCACCGGAATGATTCACGAGGATGCCGCTACCGGTACCCGAGTTGTTCACCTGCACTACAGGTTGGCCATTGCTTGTGTTGAAGTTTGCAAAGCGGGCTGCTTTGCCTGTACCAAAGTTAGGAATCCAGCCAAAGATAGCATTACCATTACCATCGCAGGTAGCCTCCACACCATCGCCGGAACCACCGGCATTGGCAGTAATACCGTTGCCATTACCGTCTGTCAGTGCGAGTAATGCAGGTCCGTTACCAGCCGGATTGGAAGAATAAAACAAGCCGGCATAACCACCGGTTCCGGAAGAAACGCCATATATGCCCGCGGTGCCGAAGTTGGCGAACATAGAGTTCACTTCACCTTTAACTGCAGGAGAGGTACCTGTCGTACGATCTACTATAAAGTTACCTGCGATACCATTACCAATAGTCTTGGAGGTAATTACATCGCTTTCATTATCTTCATTATAAATCTGGAAGCGGCCTGCCCGACCAGTAGCAAAGCTGGGTACCCATGCATAAAGAGCATTACCGGCACCATCAATATTTGTTTCTACACCGTTACCATCTTTGGAAGCATTTGCGGTGATCGCATTGCCATTTCCATCATTGATAGATACCAAAGACGCACCGTTGCCGGCAGGATTGGAGGCATGGAACAAACCCGCAAAACCACCGGTACCTGAAGATACCCCGAAAATGCCGGCAGCACCAAAGTTGCCAAAGATAGTTTTTACTTCACCTCTTACAGCTGCAGAAACACTGTTTGTATTGTTTACAAGAAAAGAAGCAGCATTACCCTGTGTATTGTCAGGAATGTTACCATTGCTGTTTGTTTCTACCTCGAAAGTATTTACTTCATTGCTTGTATTGAAGTTTTCAAAACGACCTGCACGACCGGTACTGCTGTTGATTCCCACCTGGCCGTAAACACCGATACCTGTACCTGCGGTGCTGGTAGCTACAAAGCCTCTCACACCATAACCACCACCATCGTTTCTGCCTACTACCGCACCTGCAATATCGCTGGTGGTACGACCCACAACCGCTTCACCGGCACCATTGTTATCACCTACGATCCCTGCAGAAGTCTGCTGGGAAGTAATACCATGTACACCAAAACCTGCACCGGTAGAACTCAATACACCCGTACCATTCCCTGTGGTCGTTACATTCAGTACTGTACCATTACCAACGGAGTTTACATTCAATGCAGTGTTGTTGTTTGCATTATTGAAGATGGAAATGCTGGCAGGAATACCGTTCACAGAAGTTGCGGTAAGTCCGGTACCGGAATTACTGTTTGCATATACACCTGTACCATTTGCGGAAGAATTACCATATACACCTAATCCATTTGGTGTCACACCGTATACACCCCAGCCAGAACCAGCCTGGGAACCCCATACACCAATACCTAAACCACCGGTACCATTGTTAATACCACGTACAGCCGCAGAAAAACCACCAGGAGCTGTAGAGTTCACGATACCTCTTACAGCTGCAATGCTGGAAGTGGTAGTGTTGTTGATACCTTCAATGCTGGTACCATCATTATCGTTGGTGAGCGAGAAGAGGGTAGAAGCATTATTTTCAACAGAAATGTATGGAATGGTGAAACCACCGGCACCTGCAGCCGGCATCCAGTTGGTACCATCGAACTTTAAGAATTGTCCGGCAGCTGGTGCAGTAGCTGAAACAGGAATGGTTTGAATTTTTGCAACTGTTGGGTTAGGGTAATTACCACTCAGGTCTCCACCCGCAGGGCCGGTAGAATTGCCGTCCGCACCGGCAGGACCCTGTGGACCCGCAGGACCAACCGGACCTTGCGGACCTTGTGGGCCAGCAGGGCCTTGTGGGCCTGTAGCACCATCTGCACCAGGAGCACCAGCTACACCCGGAGGGCCAATTGGACCTTCAGGACCAGTAAGCCCCTGAGGACCTTCAGGACCCGGAGGGCCGTCCGCACCATTAAAACCTGAAGGACCCTGAGGACCTTCTATACCCTGCGGGCCTTGTGGACCAGGATCCCCCTGTGGGCCCGTAGGACCAACCGGGCCTACAGGTCCTTGCGGACCCGCGACACCCGGATCACCCTTATCGCCTTTTGCCCCTGCAGGACCAACAGGACCTTGTGGACCTGCTACACCCGCATCACCTTTTGCACCCTGTGGGCCTGTAGCACCAGCAGGACCGGTAGCACCCACATCCCCCTTATCGCCTTTAGGCCCGGCAGGGCCAGTGGCACCCTGTGGGCCTGTAGCACCAGCAGGACCGGTAGCACCCACATCCCCCTTGTCGCCTTTAGGACCGGCAGGGCCAGTAGCTCCCGCAGGCCCTGTAGCACCAGCAGGACCAGTAGCACCCACATCTCCTTTGGCACCTTGCGGACCGGCAGGACCCTGTGGACCCGCAGGCCCCGCAGGACCAGGATTGGCAGCATACATGGCATACGGAACACTCATCAGCTGTGTTGTACCCAGCACAGTGTAACCCTGTCCTATATTTATTTCTACTTTTAAATACTGATTTGCATTGCTCCAGGGTACACCGGCAAAAGTCCCGGTGCTGGCATTGCCCTTACCAATCTGGATGGTAAACAGTCCCAGTGCATTCGTCGTTACTTCATGTGTTTCTTCGTATTGTAACACCCCGTTTGCAGAACCACCTAAGATGGATGTACGAACAGTCATACTTGTATTCGGCAATACAGTACCATTTGTATTACGAACCACCGCCTGGTAGTTGGTACCCGTCAACCCATCCTGGGCGTAGGCACCTGCGTAAATGGCGAGGATAAATATAATGCTGAGATAAAATTTCTTCATGATAGCGGATTTGTTGTAATTGATCTTTTAGTGCTTTTTTAACTGGCCCTTTGTAGTCTTTAAATCAGCTTTCGGCTCTTCGCCCTGAGTGGGCAGTGTGAGCGGCTGAGGGCTGCTTGTTGCTTTATTTGCCTGCTGCTGTTCAAGCGCTGCCTGCCCACTCAGGTCAGATGGGGTAGCTTTTGACTGCTTGCGGGCCTGTGCTCCCAGTGGCCTGGCTTTGGGGCCTGCAGACTGTGGATTGTAGCTGGTAAAGATCGATTCTTTGGAAGAACGTCCCTGTTGCCTGGGTGGGGTATTGTCTCCTTTTTTCTCTTTGGCCTCCAGTTTTGCTTTGTCTTCTGCAAAATGGGGGAAGAGCACATCCCGGGTACGGGTTTGGGCCACAGTGATCGTGGTAGTTGCAGTAATTAAAAAGATCAGGAATAGAACTGGTTTCATATGCCGGGGTTGTAATTGTTTAAAATTTAATTCGCTTTATTGTACCTGCCAAAGTTGTACGCAAGGGTAAACTTTAGTGTACGACGTGGATAGAGGCTATTGCCCGTAGGAATAATATAGGCCATGTCTACACTGAGTCCCTGGAGCTGCAGACCAATACCGGAGCTGAAATGCTGCCGCCAGCCTTTGGTCGGAGACTCATAGAAATATCCCGTGCGGATGTACAACTGGTGCTTGTAACTATACTCCAGACCGCCACCGGCAGTGATCTCTCTTATCTCTTCCGCAAAGCCGCCGGGGGCATCATAGAAGGAGGTGAAGAGCGCTTCAGGAATTCCCCTGTTCGGATCTCTCCCTTTCAGGATCTCATCAGTGAGTCCACCGGCAGAATCTGTTTTGTAAGTAGGTGGTGTCGGAATGAGGAGCTTCTGGATATCGGCCAGTATAGTGAACTGGTGTTCAGGTGTATTCACGAACGTATAGCCACCGCCGATGCGCAGGTTCATTGGCAGGAACGCATGGCGATTGCCATCATCCGTATATTTCAGTTTACTGCCCAGGTTTGAAAAGGTGATACCCCAGCAAAAACGGTTGCCGGCAGGATCAAACTTCGCATAGTTCTCGTAGTAGAGTGAGATATCGCCGGCAACTGCACTGGCAGGATGCTGGCTCAGACTATTATAATTACCCTGGCCGAGGTCACTGCGGATGTAGCGAAGGGCAATGGCGATAGAATAACGGTTGCCCAGTTTGCGCGCATACGTAGCATCAATCGCATATTCTTTGGGACGATACTGCTGCATTTCAGTACCATTCTGATCTCTGAATGTAACGGTGCCATGCGAGAAATAACGCATGGTTACACCAATCGCTTCATTATGATCATTGAATGATTTGAAGGCCGCGAGATGACCGAGGTTCACACGCTGATTGCTGTTGTTCAGATCCCACATCCAGGGAGAATAAGAGGCGGCAATTCCCATATCGCCGGCGAATACAAGTTTGGCACCATTGGCAAACTGTGAATTTACATCGCTTTCAAGCCCCGTAAGTGCATCTCCGGTGCCGGTACTCCGGGCATCGGGATTAACCATGAGGAAAGCTGCGCCGGGATTAAGTGTTTGTTGGGAGTTCTTCTGCGCCTGTACTACACAGGGGAGTACCAGACAGGCAAAGATGCCTATACATAGCGTAGAGATTTTTTGCATAAACGATGGTTTAAGGGGTAATACATTACTGTATGATCAGCTTATCCTGGAAGGCATAACCCCCGGCCTGAACACGTACAGTATAAATGCCTGCGGCAAAATGATCGACAGGCAACGTGATGATAATCCTGCCGGCGCCGTATACCCGGTAGTCTTTATAAACCAGTTGTCCGCTGCTGTTTACGATCATGAGATAGACAGAATTGGCCGCCACCATGTCGAACTCAATCTTCACACTGGTTGCAGCGGGATTGGGATACAGGATCATGTTAAGCACTGTTTTCGTACCGGGGTCAACAGGAGGTAACTCCTCCGGTTGCTGGAAGCCCTGCGTGATCAGCAGCGAGCCTTTGGATAGGGTAGTAGTAGCGAGGTCTCCGATCGTAAACTGGAAATCTTTGTCATTGACCTTGCCTACACCTCCCGAGCTGGCGGTGACCTGTCGGTTCAGTACCTGAGCGCCGGCTGTAGATACGGCTGCTGTAGACAAGGTCAATGCCAGCATACCTTTGTAAAGTGTGTGCATGTGCAGATATTGGGGTGAATAAAATAAAAGGTTACATGTTTATTTAGTTGCCTGGAATATGGTTGATAATAATCCGATGCTACATCAAATGCTAACTACAACTGATTGCAAATATGTTATAATTGCCTACTGGTGCCAATGTTCAATTCTTACATGGCGGTATTCATTTTTTAAATGGCAGGCTAAGGAGGACAAATGGTTATGATGATTATAGAAACAGGGAGATGGGATAATTGTTGTATATAAAAGAAAAAAACCTGCGGTTTATCGCAGGTTCATTTATTATTAAATATGATCTTATTATAATAATCGGCTGTTGTTGAAAGGAGTGCAGGATTGCCTTTCATGATTAAGATTTACGTACATACTTCGTCAGGATCACAATAGTCTGTTCATTGATCTTACCTTCTATCTGTTCGTGATTGTCCGATACCAACCTGATTTTACGTACAATCGTTCCTTTTGGTGCCATAAAGTTAGCACCCTTTACATTCAGACCCTGTGTCAATACAACGGTATCTCCATGTTGCAATTCGGTACCATTGCTGTCGCGATGGACTGCTTTTACTTCAAAAGCGCTCAGTGCCCAGTGACTTACCGCTTCATCCAGCTCCACACCATTTATGATTTCTGCCGCCCATTCCTGATCTTTGTGTTTGTAAAGCAGTCGGTAACTCAGGGCCTGCACACTTGGTTCAGCATTCCAGATACTGCCTGCCAGGCAATGCCAGTGCATAGCGGCACCTGCGTCTTCCATAGCTGCAGCACAGGTATTACAGATGGCTACTTCATTTTCAATTGCATCATTGTTTTTGGGGCTTACAGCAAAGGCCATCGAGGCATCCTCACTGGTACACAGCTCACAGGTTCCGTTGCTGCGCTCTCTTAATGCAGGCGTAATAGTCGTACTCATAAATGGTTTATTTTCTATATGAAGGGTGCAAAGATAAGCGCATATTCCGGATTTTATGTATTGACAGGAATCAGGAAATTTGTATTATGAAAACACAGGAGTATATCAATTATAACCGCATTGCGGAAGCCATTGACTATATAAGGGCCCATTTCAGGGAACAACCGAACCTGGATGCGGTGGCAGAAAGCGTGCACCTGAGTCCCGCACATTTCCAGCGGATGTTTACGGAATGGGCCGGAACCAGTCCGAAGAAATTCCTCCAATACATCAGTCTGGAATACGCCAAAGGTATGCTAAAGGAGTCCACCATCTTCGATGCGGCATATGAAACAGGGCTGTCCAGCACCAGCCGCTTACATGATTTATTTATTGCCATTGAAGGAATGACCCCGGCAGAATATAAGCATGGCGGAAAGGACCTGGTAATCAATTATAGTTTTGCAGAGAGCCCCTTTGGAAGTCTGATCGTGGCATCTACAGCCAAAGGAGTTTGTTATATGGCTTTCGATGCCGATGAGGTACGGGCATTGGAAGACCTGAAAGCGAAATTTCCCAATGCTGTATTTCAACGGAAACTGGATTTGCTGCAACAGAATGCCTTGTTCATTTTTCAGCATGACTGGAGTAAACTACCCGAAATTAAACTGCATTTGCGGGGTACGGATTTTCAGCTGAAGGTATGGGAAAGTCTCCTGAAAATACCTTTAGGAAAACTATCTACCTATGGTTCTATCGCTTCCAGCATTGGCCATCGGAATGCAAGCCGCGCGGTAGGTACGGCGATCGGCAGTAACCCGGTGGCGTATTTAATTCCCTGTCACAGGGTCATCCAGTCCGGCGGGAGCTTCGGAAACTATATGTGGGGCAGTACGCGCAAAACGGCGATTATTGGCTGGGAAGCAGCCAGGGTAGGTCTATAACTGCCAGTTATATTTGTATCTTGGAATAACTATGAATAGAATCATCGTTTTCTGCCTGCTCTTCCAGAGTATGCATGCCCTGGCACAAAAAGAATATCCAATTACCCGTTTTGGAGCAAAAGCCGGAATGAGGTTTGACAATGCACCCTGTATACAGGCTGCAATAGATTCCGCAACTATTACTGGTGGTACCGTCATCATTCCCAACGGAACATTTATGACCAGTACAATTTTCCTCAAAAGCAATGTCACCTTACAACTGGATATGGAAACTACCCTGCTCGGGAGCAGAGACAGGATGGATTATGGCAAATCAGGGCCCCTGGCACTGATCGTGTGCAAGGACCAGCAAAATGTAAGAATTATAGGCGGTGGAATGATTAATGGACAGGGCAGGGAGCTGGTAGAAAGTACCATTCAGAACCTGCGGGAAGGCAAGCTCCGGGACGATGAATGGCTGAAGAAAAGGCCCTCAGAAAAGAACAGGCCAAACCTCCTGTATTTTGAAAACTGTAAAGGTGTCCTTGTCAAGGGTGTGACATTAAAAGATGCAGCCAGCTGGGTGCAATTATACAAAGAATGTACGGATGTGACAATCTATAAAATTACCGTAGAAAGTAACGCTTATTGGAACAATGACGGTATCGATATTGTTGATTCAAAGGACGTGCTGATAAAAGGCAGCTTTTTTAATTCAGCAGACGATGCAATTTGCCTGAAGTCAGAGAACCCTGCCCGCCTGTGTGAGAATGTAACAGTGAAGAATTGCATCCTACGTTCCAGTGCGAATGGCTTTAAATTAGGAACTGGTTCCCTGGGTGGTTTTAAGAATATTGTAGTGGAGAACCTCACCGTCTATGATACCTATCGTTCAGCGATTGCCCTGGAGGCCGTAGACGGTGGTAGCATTGAGAATGTGAAAATAACAAACGTGCGGGCATACAATACCGGGAATGCACTCTTCATCCGCCTGGGAAAACGGAATACTGATGCACGGTACAGCACCGTGAGTAATATCCTGGTACAAAAGATGGAAGCAGAGATTCCTTCAACAAAGCCGGATATTGGCTATCCGCAGGAAGGACCCTTACCAAAAATCCCTTTTCGTTTTTTGCTGCCTGTGGTCATAGCAGGTATACCCGGTCACCTGGTGACGAATGTACAGCTCAGGAACTTTGACGTGCACTATGCAGGCGGAAATGACAAAGCAGAAATAGCACCGGTCCCGGAGCAGGCAGCTGGCTATCCTGAATTCACCATGTTTGGTGACCTGCCTGCATGGGGATTGTATATAAGACATGCTTCGGGTGTTCAGGTAGAGGATTTTAAACTGGGCCTGGAGAAACCAGATTTCAGACCAGCTTTATATTTTGAGGATGTAAAGGAGCTACAATTACAGCGTGTAGGGGTACCTGATAAGGAAGTAATAAATGCATCTCGTTCCGAAACGAAGACTATTTCATATTAACAATTATCTTTGTTTAAAATTGATACATATGTTCGAGCAATTAGCATCTCTGATCCAGGAGCACAGTCAGCAAAGCGTAGCTGAAAACCCCGCAATACCAAATGAGCACAACCAGGGCGTGGTCGAAGAATTGAAGAATGTTATCATCTCTAAGGTAACAGGTCTGGTGACCAGTGGCCAGACAAACAAGATCACCGAAATGTTAGCTTCCGGTGGCAATACGCCAGAGACGAAGGATATGGAAAATAACTTTGCTACCAATATCATGCAGAAGTTCGGGATCAACAACCAGGTAGCTACCACAATTGCAGCTACCCTGATTCCCGGTATTCTGAATGCACTGAAAAATAATGGTAGTGTGCAGCAGATCCTGGCTTCCCTTGGCGGTGGCAACCTGCAGGACTCCCTAAGTGGTCTGGGTGCGAAACTTGGGTTGGATAAAGATGGCGATGGTGATGTAGACCTGGGCGACTTAGGCAAGATGTTTAAGTTTTAACATTTACTTCATATTATTTAAAACCCGCTTTGGCCTTGTGCTAAGGCGGGTTTTCTATTTACCAGACTGTGTTGATAGACTAAGTAAGAAGGTTTGT
This sequence comes from Chitinophaga silvisoli, assembly GCF_003412465.1. GTDB lineage: Bacteria > Bacteroidota > Bacteroidia > Chitinophagales > Chitinophagaceae > Chitinophaga > Chitinophaga silvisoli. The sequence continues at coordinate 245,429 of NZ_QTJV01000008.1, read as the reverse complement.
TATATCAGAGATTTATTTTAATATAGTACCCATATTAATTAACCACCACAATGAAGAACTGATCCCACCAGTCAGTCCTGATTATTCATCTTTCTTTTATCATTTACTAAAACGCTATCCCCATGGCAGAATCAAAGACCAGGCAGCAAACTGCACTCGGTGACGTGGCCGCACGGCAGCTGGCCATTGCCACACGTACCGTTCCTCAGATGAGTACTATCACCCCAAGATGGCTGACCCATTTACTAAGCTGGATCCCGGTAGAATCAGGGATCTATCGACTGAACAGGGTAAAGGATGCTACACAGGTAGAAGTAGACTGCGGCGGTCGTGATGAACGTACCCTTCCGCAAACCTTTGTAGACTACGTAGAAGATGCCCGGGAGTATATGCTCACAGCAGTGAACACGGTACTGGATGTACATACCCGTGTATCAGATTTGTACAGTAAACCTTATAACCAGATCAGTGAACAGTTACGCCTGACTATCGAAGCGATCAAAGAAAGGCAGGAAAGCGAATTAATCAACAACAAAGAGTACGGCCTGTTAAGCAGTATTGCGCCATCACAGCGTATTAAAACCCGTACAGGTGCCCCCACGCCTGATGACATGGACGACCTGCTGGTTAAGGTCTGGAAAGAGCCGGGTTTCTTCCTCACACATCCGCTCACGATTGCCGCATTTGGCAGGGAATGTACCCGCAGGGGCGTACCTCCGCCTACAGTTTCTCTGTTTGGTTCACAGTTTATTACATGGAGAGGCGTGCCGCTGATCCCTTCTGACAAAGTACCGGTTGAAAAAGGGAAGTCCAAAATCCTCCTGATCCGCACAGGCGAGAGCAGACAAGGTGTGGTTGGCCTGTATCAACCGAATTTGCCTGGTGAGCAGTCCCCGGGTTTATCTGTTCGGTTCATGGGTATCAATGAGCGTGCAATCGCTTCATACCTGGTATCCCTTTATTGTTCATTGGCAGTATTGGTAGACGATGCCATTGCTGTACTTGAAGACGTTGAAATCGGTAAATACCATGAGTACAAGTAATCCATTAGATACCGCCCTCCTTGAGCAACTGGCAAATCAGTATTTCCAGGCGCAGCCGGGTCAACAGCCTGCGGCATCGCACAATGATATACTGTTGCAACACGGGGAGACGGTGAATATGGCGGAGCCGCAGACAAGTCTGCACGATCCGCACTTCCCCGGCGGCAGGGGCCTTATTCCTGCTTCAGTGGCGGGCAGTGGCAAATCCCCTTCTGCACAGCAGCTGGGCGAGGATCCGAAAATAGGTGGGCCCGGGAACCAGGTGGATACTTCTACCCTGACCTCCACTGGTGGGGGCAGAACTCCTGCTTCATTGCCGCTGGAAAATGAGCATACCTTTGAGGCACAGTTGCAGCAGGCGCTGAAGGGGATTACGCAATATGCGCCTACGGGGCAATTACCTTTTACTGGTCATTCCAGCGACCAATTGCCCTTTTCCGGCATCCCCGGTTCTCAGCCGCCCCTTCCCGGTTTCCCGGCAGCACAATTACCCTTTTCCGGCATCCCCGGTTCTCAGCCGCCCCTTCCCGGTTTCCCGGCAACACAATCGCCCTTTTCCGGTGCTTCACAGCTCCCATTTGCAGGCTCCTCCTATTATTTCATGCCCTCCGATGCACCTTCCGCAGTAGGCTCCGCTCCATTTGATGTGAATAAGGTGAAAGCCGATTTCCCTATTCTCAATCAATATGTAAACGGGCGTCCGCTGATCTGGCTGGACAATGCAGCAACCACACAAAAACCCCGGCATGTCATTGAAAGACTCAGCTATTTCTACGGGCATGAGAATTCCAATATTCACCGTGGCGCTCATACCCTCGCAGCAAGAGCAACGGATGCATACGAAGAAGCCCGCAAAAAAGTGCAGCTCTTCCTGAATGCAAAAAGTCCGAACGAAATTGTCTTTGTGCGCGGTACTACAGAAGCCATCAATCTTGTAGCCAACAGTTGGGGGGATCAAAACATCAAAGCCGGCGATGAGATTGTAGTCACCCACCTGGAGCACCATGCGAACATCGTTCCCTGGCAACAGCTGGCAGCCCGAAAAGGTGCCGTGCTGAAAGTCGCTCCTGTAGACGATGACGGACAAATTATACTGGAAGAATATGCCCGTCTGCTGGGTCCCAAAACCAAACTGGTTTCGTTCACACAGGTCAGCAATGCGCTGGGCACCGTCACACCAGCAAAGCAGATGACGGATCTTGCGCATCAGGCAGGGGCTAAGGTATTGATAGATGGTGCACAATCCGTATCCCACATGAAGGCGGATGTACAATACCTCAATGCAGACTGGTTTGCATTTTCAGGGCATAAAGTATTTGGCCCTACAGGAATAGGCGTATTGTACGGCAAAGAAGACCTGCTGAATGAAACCCAGCCCTGGCAGGGTGGGGGCAACATGATCAGTGATGTCACCTTTGAACATACAAAGTACCAGCCCGCCCCTGCGCGATTTGAAGCAGGTACAGGCAATATTGCTGATGCTGTAGGATTGGGTGCTGCTATCGATTATGTAAATAGTATAGGCATTGAGTTAATACACCAGTACGAGCATTATTTATTGCAATATGCAACACGCTTATTAAAAGATATTCCCGGATTAAGATTGATTGGTACAGCGCCTGACAAGGCAGGAGTACTATCATTTGTATTGCAGGGATTCAGAACTGAGGAAGTGGGAACTGCATTGAGCAATAACGGTATTGCCGTACGTTCCGGTCATCACTGCGCACAGCCTATACTGCGTCGCTTTGGATTGGAGAGTAGTGTACGGCCCTCTCTTGCATTTTATAATACCTGTGCAGATATTGATGCACTGGTAGCAACAGTACACAGATTAAGAAGCGCCTCACCATTGTGAGGCGCTCCTATAACCTACCTTATAATGTTATCATCTCCTGTTATTTTAGCATGCCGGTTATTTATACTTTCAATAACCCGCGGAAACCCCGCGCCGCATAATACGATTGCGCACCATTGTGATACACAAACACCCGGTCATACCTGCGATCACCAAAGATAGCCCCTCCCAGTTTCCTGACTGCAGGAGGCGTCAGCAGCCAGCTGGAGGTCTTCAGATCAAACGCTCCCAGTGCCTGCAATGCTCTATACGCCTCTTCATCCAGCAATTCAATGCCGATGGCCGCCGCCATTTCCGTTGCACTATCCGCTGGTTTCGCTTCTTTCCTTTCATCCAGCGCCTGCTGGTCATAACATACGCTTCTACGTCCCTTCGGACTTTCAGCAGAACAATCTACAAAAGTATATTCACCTGTCTTTTTATCGAAAGCAATGACATCCGGCTCACCACCTGTCTCTTCCATGATGGCAAGCACTTTTAGTTTCTTCGGACTGGCAGTCAGCTTTGCTTCTACCTGTGCCCATTCAATTCCCTGATGCCTGTTCTTATGTTTTTCAAAACGGGTTTTTAATATTTTCAGCAATTCAGTACTCATATGGTTATTTTAATTTGTTTACGAATTTAACTTCTTCACCAAGGCTTCCAAACGATTATGCGCCATGTTCAAACCCTGCTTAAATGGCAGTTTCAGCATCTGGTCTCTCAGCGCCCCTGACCTGTATACAATCTGCATCGTCAGCTTACTCCTGTCTTCATCCAGTGCTTCAAATTCCAAAAATTCCAACTGCACATCAAAAGGTGCATTGCCCATCTCAAAAGTCCGCGTGATCTTTTTATTTGGTACAAACTCATGGTATACCCCACTGGCAGAGAATACAATATTCCCTTTATCGTCGCTGGTATCAAACTGCCAGCTACCGTACTTTTTATTCTCCAGTTTTACAACAGTTGTACTCATCCATTGAGCAACAATATCAGCATCTTCATATGCTTTGAAGAGTAATTCAACCGGCAATTCAAACTCCCTGGTGATGGTGAGTTCCTGCTTACCGTCTTCAGCGTGGATTTTAGTCTTCAGTTCCATTATTTTTTTTGTTTGTAGGCTTTCATAATATCTTCCAATTTATTAAACCTGTCATCCCAGAGTTTGCGGAAAGGCTCGATAAAATCAGCGATTTCTTTCATTTTATTAGGGTTCAGATGATAGTAAATTTCTCTTCCATTTTGTTGTTGATCAAGGAGTTCGCATTCCGTGAGAATAGCGAGGTGCTTGGACACCGTAGGTCGGGCCGTGTTGAAATTGGCGGCAATGGATCCGGCCGTCATTGCCTGTGACGCCAGCAGCATAAGAATAGCTCTCCTGGTAGGGTCAGCGATGGCTTGAAAAACATCTCTTCTGATAATCATTATGAAGGTATTTGGCTACAAATATAAATGTAGTCATTTAACTACGCAAATATAAATTTGAGAGCGGTCATACTGCCCTTCATATAAGCATGATAATAATCATCTATAATAATTATGGTCTGATGTTTGTCGTTTAAATGCCATTATGAGAAAACCTGGTTTAACCATTTCGTTTTGGGCCTTATACACCCTGGCCTTTACCGTTGGCCTCCCTATGATTATCTATTATTCCTCAGGGGATATTCCTGAAACACCCGGAGAACCAACTAATTTCACCTACCTCTCGATTGGCCTTGCAATAGTAGGATGGCTACTGGTTCTTGCTTTCTATGGCAGATTTTATATCAAAACTGTCTTTACCAACAAAGCAGAAATCTTAAAACGCGCAGATGAAGGCAGTACGGTGATCGCAACAATTACCAGCAAAGTGCAGGAAGGTATGATGCGCCATATCGCAGTATTGCAACTCAAACTGGCATTTACGAACTTCTCCGGTACGCCTGTTGAAGTGAATTACCAGCTCATGGACAGCAAGCCTGAGGAGAACCGCTATGAGAAGGGAAAGATGCTTGAACTGAGTGTGAATATGAAGAAAAAGGGTGGACAGATCGTACCAAAAGGAGTAAAGGTGGAGCATAATGTGCCCATGGTATACCTGTACACCTTTATCTTCCTGGTATTGATTGGCGTAGCGGTTTATTTCCCTTTGTCTGAGGACTGGCGATATTTTGTATTACCACATCCCTGGACCCTGATTCCTTTAATCAACCTGGGGACAGCCTTATTTATCGGATTTCTGCTGAAAATGATAGTGAATGCCAGCGGCGATAAAAACTCCGTGCGCATGGTGGTATATGGTCTGAAAGTAACTGCAGACATTCTTAGCTACCAGCAGACAGGCATGTATATCAATGAGCAGCCACAGGTAGCATTCAATGTGGAATTTACTGATAAGCAGGGCAAACGGCATAGCATAGTTGTGAAGAAAATCGTATCCCTGCTGGAAGTTCATAAACTGGAAACAGGACCTGTAGAAATCATGTATCTGCCCGAAGATCCGGGAACGATTGTTTTTTATGAAGACCTAAGTTTATAATGATATAATGAAATGTAAGTTTATAACGATAAAATAAATTGAGGTTGTAGCGAAAGTAAAATTCCGGGATTTAATCAGGATCCCCAATGGCGGGCATTTTCTTTTTCGAATTCTCCATGCCGTCAAATTACTTCCGATACAACCTCAATAAAGTGGCTTAGTCCTTAGACTAAAAAAACTGCCTCTATAAACCTTAAAACATAGGTGGGTTCGGATCCAGATCAGATGCCAGAAATTCATTGACCATAGGAATCCAGTAATCCGTATGCATCATCATCCCGATATGTGTGGTGCCTGGCAAAATCGCCAGCCGTGATTTGGGCAATCCATGCAAATCGCCCGTTTGCCCACCGCCTTTTGCTTTAAACAGCTCCAGTGCATGTTCATACCTCACCCCATCCGCATCACCAATGATCATAAAAATGGGTGCTTTGATCTGCTTCACGGCCGGTGTCCAGTCATACGGCTTGTCATCAATACTCAGAATTTTCTTCACCCATGCAGAAAACTGAGCAGGATCATTTCCATAGCTGATATATGCCTGTTCAATGGGAGAGCCCTTAAAGATATCAGCATTCATCGTTTTAAAACTTGCTTCCACATCCGGCCACCAGCCGTTACTGGCATAGGTAGCTGATAAAACCACGAGTCTGCGTACCTGCTCAGGATGTCGTACTGCTACCTGGAAGGCGATGGCACCCCCCAAACTATAACCTAAAATATCCGCGCTATCTACTTTCAGGTGTTTAAGCAGGGCCGACACATCATCGGCCATGGCTTCGCAACTCATGGCCCTTGGAATATCTTTCGTGTGCCCATGCCCCTGCATTTCAGGAACAATAACTTTGTGCGTTTTGGCCAATACAGGAATGACCTGCGACCAGTTCATCGCAATGTTCATAAATGACCCATGGAGCAATACGATAGGTTTGCCTTCGCCATACACTTCATAGTACATTTTCAAACCGTTTACATTTACATAAGCAGAATCTTTATTGGCCTTGACTGAGCAGGTCATCAGCAGCAAAATAAGGGTGATAATATTTTTATGCATATCTTTAATTGTTTCAATACAAATTTCTCAGGAAAATGCATACCAATGAATGTGTGTATGCGACAATTATGGGGGAAAATGCGACATATGCCGGTAATAAACCGTATACACAATATTTAAATAATAGAATTGTTTAGGAGTCCCTTACCTATGAAGATTTTAGCACCCTTATTTTCTGTTTTTAATAAGTTGGATAATCACCTTGTCATGCCTGAATCACCCTGGTATGAAGAGGCAGCAGCACTGATCGACCAGGTGGGCAGGAACGAATATCAACATTTGGTATTTAGCTGGCTCGGCTTCCAGGTAGAACAAAAAATGGCCTGGGATGCACAGTCCCGCTATTATTGGTTACGGCAACCTATAAAACCCGGTCTTGCAGATGGCATGACTGCTATGGAGCAGGTAGCTGCGACGATGATACCTGATTGGTATGCAGCCAGGGAGAAAGAGAGCGCCAGGTTGTCAGATCAGGTGGGTTTGGAGTTTTATCCACCGGAACAGAAACTTATAAATAGACTGTCCCCAACAAAGGTGCAAAGAAAGTTCGCGCATTTACAACGCCAATCTCCCTACCTATTATCAAAAAAATACCCGCTTAGCTATACCTTGACCGGGCGTTTGCTACGGGGCATCCTGCATACTGCCGCAATCATCAGGTCTCCTGAGATGTTGGAGATGGTAGAGACCTTTGGTCTCAATAATCCGGAGTATATACTGGATGTCATCCACATATATGCCCAATTACCTTTGGGCGAAACAGTTGCCCGCTGCAGGTTCCTGCGTGATCGTCTACACACAGATTTCCCTGTCTGGCAGATAGAAGGCCGCCTGCGGAGGATGGGGGATAAGCATAAAAGACCGGTAAAGGATCTCAAAGCTGCAAACATCCCGACACTGGGTTTTGATGAACATCATACTTTAGTAAAACAGGTGGGGCCATATCAGGTCGCTTTCCATTTGTTACATCCCCGCCCATTTGAATTCTCCCGGCAACAGGAGGCGGCGTTTTTGTCCAATGAATTTAAATCAGCCAGGAAAGCGCTCTATGCAATTTGCAGAAGAGGCCTGAAGCAGTTGCAGGATGAATGCCAAAAGATTGAATCATATTATAACCATCCGCAAAAATGGCTCTATAAGGACTGGCTGCCTACATATATCTTACATCCTTTTACAGGTGCAATTGGAAAGCGCCTGATCTGGTTATTTTCTTCAGATAAACAACAACAGGAGGCGATCTGGACTCCCCAGGGCTTTACAACCATTGATGGCACTGTATTGAATTGGATAGACGACAAGACAGGTGTTGAACTCTGGCATCCCGTCATAGCTACACCTGCCCTGATCAGCCAGTGGCAGAAATACTTCATCCAGAATCAGATCCTGCAACCATTCCGGCAGGCATTCAGAGCAGTGTACAGGTTAGCAGCTGTCGCACCTGATGACCCGGTACACGATCGGACTTTTCAGGGACATATCATGGACTGGTTCCTCATGGACGGTGCTTCGAGAAACTGGGTAACGCATCATTTTCAAAAGGACTATCCCTCTTTTAACCTGAAGGCAGTTTTCTCGTTTGAACGAATCAATGAGATCGAACTTCCTCCTGGAATCACAGGACACTATTTCATCAGGTCTGGTGATATTCATTTTCTGAACCATTTATTGGCAAAGGAATCACTTGTAAATATTCCTGCACTCGTTTATTCAGAAACATTGCATGACATAGATTGCTTTGTAGAAAATTCCAGTATTGGTAATGAGTCGGCATGGGAAGGAGCGCGCGATGCGGAGAGCCGTGCTGCCTGGCATCATTATGCCTTCGGCGAACTACTGGCTTCGGCACTCATCAGGAAAATTATCCTTACATACATTATTCCTCAGTTGACGATTGCAGATCAACTCAGCATTGATGGAGATTACTTAACAGTAAATAATTATAAAATTCATATAGGGAGTGCGCAGGTGCTAAAAGGACCGGGTAATGAGTTCGTGCGCGTGGATGCAAGTGGAAATGACGCTGGGCTGGATCAGCTATTTATACCTATAGAAGGGGATCGTGTGCTGCAGGAGATTATTGAAAAAGTTTTCATTTTAGCACGGTGATACCATCACATCATCTTCCTAAAACGAACGAAAGCCGCGAAACATCGCGGCTTTCATTCCTGTGATCCCGTTGGGACTCGAACCCAAGACCCATACATTAAAAGTGTATTGCTCTACCAACTGAGCTACGGAATCATACCCCGTTTGTGATTGGGAGTGCAAAGATAGGAATTATTTAATATTTCCCAACTTTTTGACAACTTTTTTTAAAACATACTTACAGTTTTACTCCCTCCCCACAAACAAAATCTAATATTATCCAATATCCCACCTATTTTTGTGCCTGCAAAAAACCGCTCATGCAACAACCTTTCGAAAACAAAGTAGCCGTTATCACCGGTGGTACTTCCGGTATCGGCAAAGCCATCGCCATTGATCTGCTCCGCTCCGGCGCCAAAGTAGCCGTGTGCGGCCGTAAGCAGGATGCCCTGCAAGCACTGAGCGATGAGCTGAAAACAAATGCCCTGTTTACCTATGTGGCCGATGTCAGTAAAGAAGATGATTGTAAAGCTTTTATCGGACAAACAATTGCGCATTTTGGTAAAATAGATATCCTTATCAACAACGCAGGCATCTCCATGCGCGCCCTCTTCCACGGTGTCAATTTGTCTGTCTTAAAACAACTGATGGATATCAACTTCTGGGGTACCGTATATTGTACCAATTATGCATTACCTTCCATCCTCGAAAATAAAGGAACAGTTGTAGGTGTATCTTCCATCGCTGGTTACCGTGGCCTGCCCGGCAGAACCGGTTACTCCGCCAGTAAATTCGCCATGCAGGGTTTCCTGGAATCACTCCGCACTGAACTCCTGCATACAGGCGTAAACGTAATGTGGGTATGTCCCGGTTTTACCGCTTCGAATATCCGCAATACCGCACTGAATGAAAAAGGAAATGTACAAGGCGAAACACCCCTCGATGAAGGTAAACTGATGACTGCCGAAGCAGTTGCACAGGCTATCAATAAATCGATTGCTAAACGGAAACGTACTTTAGTGTTAACAGGACAGGGCAAACTGACCGTGTTACTGAGTAAACTACTGCCCGGATTCCTCGATGGAATGGTGTACAACCATTTTAAAAAAGAACCTAATTCTCCTTTAAAATAATTGAGTCTCAGTCCGGATCTGAATGAAAGTCAGTTCCGGACTTCTCACAACTTTTATATTCACAGCCCCAAACCCTTACCAATTACACTTCACAGAGTTATTCACATCTGAACAAGTATTTTTATATTGACAGTCTCCCGCATCTAAATATTATCTTACTTTGCATTAAAATCAACGCCAGTCTTCAATGGCATCAAATTTGAAGATAAAGCGAATCTAATAATCACGAATGTCCATTATAACACTAACATCAGATATCGGTTTACAGGATTACCTCGTCGGTGCCATCAAAGGGCAGCTGTCGCAGGACTGCCCCGGTGCTCAGTTAGTGGACGTTACTCACCAGATTTCTCCGTTCAACCTGCCGCAGGCTACGTATATCTGTAAAGGTGCTTTCGCGCATTTTGCAGCAGGTACATTTCATATAGTACTCATTAATCTGTTCGATAGAAAAGCAGATCATGTGTTGCTCGCTCAGCACAATGGTCAGTATATCGCCTGCGCAGATAACGGGCTGATTACCATGATTGCAGAGGGGTTACCTGGAGTAGTAGTCAAATTACCACTCGAAAAAGATCAGCCGAAAGATACCTTTGGCATCCTCAAACGCTTTGCGCAGGCTTTCAACGATCTCAAAAGCGGTAAGAAATTAACTGACCTGGGAGAACAGGCAAACGAATACGTCATTAAGAATAATTTACAGCCCATGACCGGGCAGGATTATATCGATGGTCAGATCATCCATATCGACAACTTCGAAAACGTCGTGGTAAATATCACCCGCAAACAGTTCGAAGAACAACGCCAGGGCAGAAAGTTCTCCATCTTCTTCCGCAGGGATGAAGTCATCTCCGCTCTCAGTGAAAGCTATTCCGATGTACCGGAAGGGCATAAGCTGGCCATGTTCAATGCCGCCGGTTACCTGGAAATCGCTATCAATAAAGGGAATGCCGCCGGCCTGTTTGGTTTACAGGGATTCCGGAGAGATCAATTGACCAGTCAGCAGAATACCGGCTACCAGAAACTGTCGTTTTATCAGACAGTGCGGGTCATCTTCAACGAATAAAATCATTTTACTTACATGCCGGCCCCAGGGCCGGCATTTTTTATCCCCACCCCTCCATAATTCATTTTTCCCGGAATTCCACTGACGTATTTCTCCCATTCATTAAAATAGTATTAAAAAATCCCGGCCCCAATCCCATAAATCCCTGGAAATCTTCATTTTTTTTCACTTATTAAAGAAAAAGTTAAAACTGTTATCTCTAATTATCATAATTTGCTGCTTTTTATATTTTTGTCGGACCTAAAACATCTCTATGAATTTTAAAAGGACCAACAACATTGTGGGTTGGGTTATTTGTATCATTGCCTGCACTGTCTACATTATGACTATGGAGGCGACCGGCAGCTTATGGGACTGCGGTGAGTTTATTAGCACCGCCGCTAAGGTGCAGATACCTCACCCTCCTGGTGCGCCACTTTTTGTGCTGTTGGGTAGGCTCTTTATTATTTTCTTCGGCCAGAAGCATGCCGCTATTGGTGTTAACACGATGTCTGCCCTCGCTAGTGGATTTACTATCCTCTTCCTCTTTTGGACTATCACCCACTTCGCCCGCCGTCTCATGGTTAAACCCGGCGAATCGATTTCCGGCGAAAAAATGATCGCTATCATGGGCGCAGGTATCGTAGGTGCCCTCGCTTACACATTCTCCGACTCTTTCTGGTTCTCTGCTGTGGAAGGTGAAGTTTACGCTATGTCGTCTTTCTTCACTGCCATCGTATTCTGGGCCATCCTGAAATGGGAACACGAATCAGAAGAGGCGTATGCCGACCGCTGGATTGTGTTTATCGCTTTCATGATGGGTCTCTCCATTGGTGTCCACCTGCTGAACCTCCTCACCATCCCTGCTATCGTGATGGTATATTACTTTAAACGTTACAAAGTGACCCCAATGGGTACCTTCTGGGCGTTTATTATCGGTTGTGCTATCACAGGTCTGATTCAGAAATTCATTATCCAGGATACTATCAAGGCTTCAGGTTATATGGACGTGTTCTTTGTGAACTCCCTGCACCTGCCTTTCTTCACCGGCTTTGCTTTCTACTTTATTGCTATTGTAGGCGCACTGGTATATGCCCTCAGAAATCCAAAATTCGGCATCTACGGTCCATTGATCCTGATCGCTTCCGTAATCGTCATCCCTGCATTCGTTGATGCCGATGGTGGTGGTATGGTATTCTTCAAGATCCTGGTCGCCGCCGCTGTTATCGCTATTCCATGGCTGGTAAAACAGTTCGGCGGTAACCTGCTGGCTGCTCCTGTCGTACACGCTACCAAACTCACGATCTACTGTACACTCTTCCTCTTGCTGGGCTACTCCACTTATATTACCACCATGGTAAGGTCTACTGCCAACCCGGCTGTGGACATGTATAATGTAGACAATCCCATCTCCCTGGTAGGTTACCTGGGCCGTGAACAGTACGGTGACTTCCCCCTGATCTATGGTCAGGTATTTACCGCACGTCCTACAGAATACAAAGAAACCAGTAACATCTATGCCCGCGGCCTGGATGAAAATGGCAAATCCAAATATGTAGTTGCCGGTAAAAAACAGGAACCTGTTTATGCCGCAGAAGATAAGATGTTGTTCCCACGCGTATGGGACGCATCCAACGATCAGGGGCATGCTGACTACTATCGCAGCTTCCTGGGCTTAGATCAGGGCCAAAAGCCAACTTTTGGCGACAACGTGAAGTTCTTCCTCGAATACCAGGTCAACTTCATGTACTTCCGCTACTTCATGTGGAACTTTGCCGGTAAACAGAATGACACCCAGGGTTATGGCAACGTGAGAGATGGTAACTGGATCTCCGGTATCTCTTTCATCGATAACTTCCTGTATGGTGATCAGTCTATGATGCCGGATTCACTGAAGAACAACAAGGGCCACAATACCCTGTTCTTCCTGCCATTCATCTTAGGTATCTTCGGTCTGCTGTACCATTATAAATACCACCGCCGCGATACCCTGGTAGTAGGTCTGCTGTTCTTCTTCACAGGTTTCGCTATCGTATTGTACCTGAACCAGGCTGGTAACCAGCCACGTGAGCGTGACTACGCTTATGTAGGTTCATTCTACGCATATGCAGTATGGATTGGCCTGGGCGTACTCTCCGTTTACCAGTTCCTGAAGAACAAGGCTAAACTTGCCGTAGCTGCGCCAGTAGCAACCCTTATCTGTATCCTGGCTGTACCCGTGCTGATGGCTGCCCAGGAATGGGATGACCATGACCGTTCTACCAAGACCATCGCTAAAGATGTAGCAGCTGACTACCTCGAGTCCTGCGCACCCAATGCAATCCTCTTTACCGTAGGTGATAACGATACTTACCCACTGTGGTTCGCACAGGAAGTAGAAGGTATCCGTACCGATGTACGCGTGATCAACCTGAGCTTACTCGGTGTGGACTGGTATATCGATCAGGCCCGCCAGGCGGTGAACCAGAGTCCGGCAATCCCAATGACCTGGACTGCTGACAAATACCGCGGCGAAAACCACAACTACGTTCAGTTCTACGACGGCGGCAACTTCCCGCAGGATAAATTCTATAACCTGAAAGAAGTACTGTCATTCATGGGCTCTACTGATCCCCGTGCGATGGTAACTACTCAGGCAAATGATCAGATGAACTACCTGCCTGTGAAAAGGCTGTTCATCCCGGTTGATAAAGCCGAAGTACTGGCTTCCAATACTGTAAGCCCTTACGACAGCGCCCGCATCCTGCCTCAGCTGCCGTTCCAGATCAATAAAAACTACCTGTTGAAGAATGACCTCGCTGCACTGGATATCATTGCTACCAATGCATGGAAACGTCCAATCTACTTCACCAGCCCAACCGACCTGGGTCTGAACGACTACCTCCGCATGGATGGTCTGACATACCGCCTGGTTCCGCTGAAGAAAGAAGAAAGTGATGATCCAATGGGTGCCGAGAAAAACGTAAACGTGCCGGTGATGTACGATGTAATGATGAATAAATTCACCTTTGGTGGTGCTAATATTCCAACCACTTACTTCGACGAGCCTAACCGTAAACTGCTCCAGTACCTGAGAAATGCATATACCCGCCTGGGTACTGCACTCGCACTGGACAATAAGAAAGAACAGGCATTGCTGGCACTGAATAAAGCTGACAGCAACCTGCTGCAAAGTACCTTCCCTTACGCTATGACCACTCCGGGGCAGATGCATAACTACAGCTCTATGCAGACTGTATATGCTTACTACCTGGCTGGCGACAAGAAAAAGGCAGAAGAGATTGCAAGCCTGATCAAGAAAGATTGTAACCAGCAGCTGAATTATTATCGTAGCCTGCCTCAGAACAGGATTACAAGCGACCTGCAGCGTGACGGCCAGATGGCGCAACAGTTCATTTCATTACTCGATCGTATGAAATCGGACTTTAGCGACTCCAGCCATCGTCAACAGCTGGATGTGCCTGGTGGCAACGTCATCAGCGCTGATGATTCTTCTGGTAAATAAACATATTGTATGTAGTAAGTACAGTCCCCGGTTCTTATGAGCCGGGGATTTTTTATTATAATACCCCTGTTATTTAAATTTGAATAAAACACCCCATTCGCAGCGCCCGGTATTTTTACTACCTTGGATTAATTTTAACTTGCTACCAAAATAAACCCCCAAAACATGCCCGCACAAACTATTGACGAGGTGATCCTCCGCCTGGAACAAATTATCTCAGATGCAATTACCACAGACAACAGAGCCGGCTATTTCGCCGCCTTATATCACAAAGTCACCTGTCGCGTAAAAGAAGGAATCGCCATCGGCGAATTCCAGGATGGTCCAAGGATGGAAAAGCTCGATGTCGTCTTTGCAAACCGGTATATTGCCGCTTATGATGCATGGACGGCAAAAAATAAAGCCGCTGTCTCTCTCTCCTGGCAGATCGCATTTACACAGTTGCAAAAACGCTCCGTGCTGGTATTACAGCATTTGCTCCTGGGTATGAATGCACATATCAACCTTGACCTCGGTATTGCCGTCGTAGAAATCGCAAAGGAACTGAACACACCCTTACAACAGATCCACCAGGATTTCAACAGCATTAATACCATTCTGGCTGCACTGAGTTACGAGGTGATCAATGAGCTGAACCGCATCTCTCCTTTATTATCATTATTGGGAAAACACTCCGGCAACAACTCCTTATTAATACAGTTCGCCCTCAGCAATGCGCGGGATGGTGCCTGGTGTTTTGCTGAAGACCTTTATAATAATGGCAATACCATTGCCTCCCGCGATCAGGATATTCATAAACTGGGAGGGAGCATCGTCACCACACAAGGATTTATCAAACTCACTGTACTTATTATTCATCTGTTTGAGTTGAAAAATCCTTCGAGGATTACCAGCATTTTAAGAAATTACCAGAAAACCTATATAAAAGTGCATTAACTTAGGTAGCTATGAAAACGGCCGCCACCTCCTTATTCTTATTACTTTCCTTATTTGTAAATGCTCAATCCATTATCCTCTTCAAACCGGACCGTGTGTTTGATGGCACCGCGATGCATGCCAACTGGTGGGTATTGGTAAAAGATAGCCTGATCGTGGCAACAGGAGCGCCAAACACCATCCAGGTCCCACAAAACACAAGGATTATTGACCTGAAAGGCATGACGCTGATGCCTGGTTTAATCGAAGGTCACTCACACCTTTTCTTACATCCTTACAACGAAACCAGCTGGAATGACCAGGTACTGACTGAATCACCTGCAGAACGTACAGCCCGTGCCGTAGTACATGCCCGTGCCACTCTAATGGCGGGCTTTACCACTGCACGTGACCTCGGTACGGAAGGTGCCATGTATGACGATGCAGGTTTAAAAGAAGCGATCAACAAGGGAATCATTCCCGGGCCACGCTTGCTGGTAGCTACCAGGGCAATTGTTGCTACGGGCAGTTATGGTCCTAAAGGATACAATGGTGAGATCCCATTGGGTGCCGAAGAAGCCGACGGTACCGATGGCCTTACAAAGGCAATCCGCTCCCAGATCGGCCATGGTGCAGATGTAATCAAGCTCTATGCTGATTACCGCTGGGGACTCAATAAAGCCCCCGCAGCTACTTTTACGACGAATGAACTTAAACTGGCCGTGGAAGTAGCGGCCAGCAGCGGGCGGTATGT
The DNA here is from genome assembly GCF_003412465.1 of Chitinophaga silvisoli. Classification (GTDB taxonomy): domain Bacteria; phylum Bacteroidota; class Bacteroidia; order Chitinophagales; family Chitinophagaceae; genus Chitinophaga; species Chitinophaga silvisoli. The sequence continues at coordinate 229,534 of NZ_QTJV01000008.1, read as the reverse complement.
AGTAGTGCATTCAGGTACTGAAGAAGGCATGCGGCGTGCAATAGAAGCAGGCGTACGCACAATTGAACATGGAGATGGTGGCACGCCTGAATTGTTTAAGTTAATGAAGGAGAAGAATATAGCACTTTGTCCTACGCTGACGGCAACCGAATCTATTGCCGCTTATAAAGGCTGGCGCAAAGGAGTGGATCCTGAAACGCCGGCTGTCAAACAGAAGCATAAGATTTTTACGGATGCGATGCAGGCGGGTGTTACTATTTGTATGGGTGGTGATGTGGGCGTTTTTTCCCACGGGGATAATAGTCGTGAAATGATCCTGATGGTTGAATATGGCATGAAGCCCCTTGATGTATTGCACGCTGCCACCGCAGTAAATGCAGGTGTGTTTGGTTTGCCATTGCTGGGGAATATCAAACCTGCTTACCTGGCAGATCTCCTTGCAGTAAAGGGAGATCCCCTAAGCGATATCTCAGTGTTGAAGCAGGTTGTCATGGTTATGAAGAATGGTGTCGTAGTGTCGGCAGCTAAACAATAAAATCAGTCATGTTGAATCATGTCGTAGTGTCGCATTTTACCTGTTAATTGTCTTTTTTACCCCCCTTGAACCGTTTTTAATGATCGTATGTTTACTCTATGGAAACAACGACATTACAAAACGATCTGCTTGTGTATTGTGTTACTGCCAGCTCATTTCCTGAAGGAGTAAAGCAGGCCCATGAAACATTGCATAGTCTCACGCCTTTTGATGAAAAGAGGAAGTATTTCGGGCTTTCCTGGCCGGCAGCCGATGGTCGTATTCTTTACCAGGCGGCAGCAGCAGAACTTCATCAGGGCGAGTTTTCCAAACACCACCTGGAAACCAAAGTAATCTCAAAAGGAGAGTACCTGTTTATTGACGTACATGATTTTATGAAAGACATTCCCGCTATTGGCAATGCCTTCCAGCAGTTAATACATGATAGCCGGATTGACCCTGCCGGTTTTTGCATTGAATGGTATAAGGGAATGGATGTATGTCGCTGTATGGTCAGAATAGCCTCCTGAAAAAGTATTCCATCGTTAAATAAACTATTCCTTAAAATCCAACACTCATGAATAATTCCATCTATCCATGCCTCACCATCAAAGGAAAAATTGCGGAGGCGGCTGACTTTTACCTGGAGACCTTCGGAGATGGTTCCATTACCAGCTCCAACCCAATCGTCATCACCCTCAAACTGAGCGGCCAGCAATTCATGTTACTCAACGACGGGCCTTCATCTACCCCCAATCCGTCTATTTCCTTCATGGTTGTGAGTGAAACTGAAGCAGAAACTGAAGCTTATTATTATAAACTGAGCAAGGGGGGAAGTACTCTCATGCCACTGGACAAATACCCCTGGAGCCCCAAATACGCCTGGGTGCAGGACCAGTACGGTGTCTCCTGGCAACTCTATACCGGAGCCATGAACGATGCAAACCAGAAATTCTGCCCAACCCTCATGTTCACCGGTGCGAAAGCCGGCAAGGCAGAGGAAGCGGTGCATTTCTATACCGGTTTATTCCATGATTCAACCCTTCAGGGCATCCTGAAATACAGCGAAGGAGAAGACAATACTAATTTTGTAAAGCATTCCCAGTTCAAAATCAAGCATTTCGTTGCAATGGCAATGGATAGCTCCGCGGAGCATGGATTTGGTTTCGTAGATGCCATCTCCCTGGTGGTGAACTGTAAAGACCAGGCTGAAATAGACAGGTACTGGGATGGTCTCATTGCCGACGGTGGCCACGAGGTAGCGTGCGGCTGGCTGGTCGATAAATACGGCGTAAGCTGGCAGATTGTGCCTGATAAACTGGGCCAGTGGATGTCAGAACCTGCAAAGTTCCAAAGGGTGCTGAATACCCTGATGAAGATGAAAAAGCTCATTTACGCTGAGTTGGAGAATGCATAAATCCAGCCTGGCTATAGTGAATCATTATTACCTCTTTTACATTATAACATCACCAAAAGGTCACCAAAAGGTCACCTCAATATCCCGGGGATATACAGGTGCCCTTTTGGTGACCTTATAGTACCGATTTAGCGTACTATTTTCACACTGGCTACCTTATACTCAACTATTCATTTCCGCCTCATAAAACCTGCAACCCCGCGAGAAAATCGCGGGGTTTCTTATACAATTGTTTGTTAATATTTATCAGTTTCTTGTTTGTTTTTCCCGGCTGTAATAGATTGTGCCCTGATGAGTATTAGAATTCTACACAAAACATTCGGTTTATTTATTTTCCTGGTCGCACTTACATCACTGTCCATTGCTCAGACAGTGCAGATCAGGGGTACCGTGTATGAACGTACGGAACGCTATGGCATGGCAGGCGTAAGTGTAATGAGCTCTGCAGGTGGCGGTACAGTCACCGATTCCCTGGGGCATTATGCCATCCGCCTCACCATGAAAGACTCCCTTAGTTTCTCTTACCAGGGCAAAGCGACCATGAAATTTCCGGTAACAGAAATCAACGCGAACCGACCCTTCGATATCGGGTTGCATGTAGATATCAAAGTACTCCCGACCGTAGAAGTACAACACAAAAGTTATAAGGAAGACTCCACCGAATTCAGGGAAGAATATAAAAAGGTCTTCAATTTCTCACAGGACTATCTGGCCACAGGCATGGGAGGTGTTGGTGTGAACCTGGATCTCCTGCTGAGCATGCGTAAGGCTAAACGGATGGAACACTTCCGTCAGCAACTGCTTGCCATTGAACAGGATAAATATATTACGCATCGATTTAATATGCCGCTGGTAAGGCAACTGACAGGCCTTGAATCGCCTGCACTGGATACCTTTATGGTCAGGTACCGGCCCAGCTACGAGATGCTGCTGGACTTTGAAAATGAATACCAGTTCTATGAATATATCAAGGGCTGGGGATCCTACTTTGCTACACAGTGGAAAAAGGAACATCCATAAGGGTGCTAAAAGGGAGTGTAACCTTTAGTTAAATTCTCCGGGAAATACGCCCAAATGAAAGTACCTGCAATCAAATTTGAAACAAAACGCAATTTCTGCAACTATAATCACTCATTCGGCTGACCACGAACACTATTTCCCCACTCCCCGCAATTTAACTTTGTATCATTATCTAGAGAATAAAAATTCAAGGATATGATAAAAGATGTGACCGCTGTTCCTTTCAAATCAGGTGATTGGAATACTACAATGAACGTATATGATTTCGTTGTAAAAAACATCAGACCTTACCAGGGTGATGCTTCATTCCTGTCCGGCATTTCTGCAAAAACTAACCGCCTGTGGGATGTCGTTAAAAAAGAACTGCTCAAAGAAAGAGCAAAAGGTGGCGTTTTAGCCATCGACACAGAAACCATCTCCAATATGACCGCCTTTGCGCCGGGCTATATTAAGAAGGAAGATGAAGTAATTGTTGGCCTGCAAACCGATCAGCTGCTCAAACGTGCCATGAAACCTTTCGGTGGTATCAAGCTGGTTGAATCTGCTGTTAAAGAAAAAGGCCTGACCGTTTCTGAAAGGGTGATTGACATTTTCAATTATGCTAAAAACCATAATGAAGGTGTATTCAATGCCTATGACAGCGAAATCAGGGCTTTCCGTTCCAAACACGTATTGACAGGTTTACCAGACAACTATGCACGTGGCCGTATCATTGGTGACTTCCGCCGCCTGGCCCTGTATGGTGCTGATCAGCTGATTAAATTCAAAAAAGCTGACCTGAACAAAGTGGGTGGTGAAATGACCGAACACAAAGTTCGTCTGCGTGAAGAAATCAATTCCCAGATCAGTGCACTGAAAGACATGATCACCATGGCTGCAGCCTACGGTTGCGACGTATCCCGCCCTGCTGAAAATGCCCGCGAAGCTGTACAATGGGTTTATTTCGCTTACCTGGCAGCCGTGAAAGAACAGGATGGTGCTGCTATGTCCCTGGGTAATGTGTCCTCCTTCCTCGACATATTTATCGAAAGAGATCTGAAAGCTGGTTTGATTACTGAAGAAGAAGCACAGGAAATCATCGACCAGTTCGTAATGAAACTGAGACTGGTACGTCACCTGCGCCCAGGCAGCTACGATGAAATCTTTGGTGGTGACCCTACCTGGGTAACTGAAGCTATCGGTGGTACCCTGCATGATGGCCGTACGAAAGTAACCAAGACTTCTTTCCGCTTCCTGCAGACCCTGTACAACCTGGGCTCTTCACCAGAACCAAACCTGACCGTACTGTGGGCTGATGGTTTACCAGAAGGCTTCAAACGCTTCTGTGCACAGGTATCTATCGATACTTCCTCCATCCAGTACGAAAATGATGACCTGATGAGAGGTACCCGTGGTTCTGACGACTATGGTATCGCTTGTTGCGTATCTTACCAGGAAATCGGTAAATCTATCCAGCACTTTGGTGCAAGAGCAAACCTGCCTAAGGCATTGCTGATTGCCCTGAATGGTGGTAAAGAAGAAATCGATGGGGTGGAAGTGATCAAAAATATCCCTGCACTGCCTGAAGGTCCACTGGAATACAACCAGGTAATGGGCGTGTTCAAACAAACATTGACTGAACTGGCGAGAGTGTATGCAAAAGCAATGTTTATCATCCACTACATGCATGATAAATACTATTATGAAAGAGCCCAGATGGCCCTGGTTGATACCGATCCACGTATCGATATCGCTTACGGTGCTGCCGGTATCTCTATCATCGCTGACTCACTCTCCGCTATTAAATATGCAAAGGTTACACCTATCAGGGATGAACGTGGCCTGACCGTAGATTACAAGATCGAAGGAGAATATCCTAAATACGGTAACGATGATGACAGAGTAGATAACATTGCAAAAGAAATCACTCACTTCTTCATCACAGAACTGCGTAAACACAACACCTACAAAGGTTCTAAACCAACCCTGTCACTGCTCACCATTACTTCAAACGTAATGTACGGTAGTAACACAGGTGCTACTCCTGATGGACGTAAGAAAGGCGAACCCTTTGCACCAGGTGCCAATCCAATGCACGGCAGAGACTGTAGCGGGGCTATTGCTTCCCTGAACTCTGTTTGTAAACTGGACTATAGAGATGCTCAGGATGGTATTTCCAACACCTTCTCCATGATCCCTAAATCACTGGGTGATACAAGAGAAGAACAGGTCAACAACCTGGTGACTACCATGAATGGCTACTTTAACAAAATGGCGCATCACCTGAACGTAAATGTGCTGAACCGCGAAACACTGATGGACGCTTACGAGCACCCTGAGAATTATCCTCAGTTGACCATCCGCGTATCCGGCTATGCTGTAAACTTCGTGCGCTTATCCAGGGCGCATCAGCTTGAAGTGATAACACGTACTTTCCACGAGAGTATGTGATCAATTGGGACTAAGTAAGACAACAGCGGATCGCACCTGCGGTCCGCTGTTATGTCTCTCGTCATCTATCGCACCTTCCTTTTTAAGACTATGTTGTACTTTCCACTGCAGGACCTTGAGGCCGCCGCGCTAAACCTCGATGATCCGGAGCACCTTCGCATTCATTCACTTGAAACATTCGGCACACACGACGGACCAGGAGTAAGAATGGTAGTATTCGTACAGGGATGCCAGTTCCGCTGCGTGTATTGCCAGAATCCCGATACACTCGATGTACATGGCGGAATGTTAATCGGCATCGATGAACTTGTAAAAAGAGCCGACAGGCAGCGCAGTTATTTTGGAAAAGACGGCGGTGTCACCGTTTCCGGGGGAGAACCACTCCTGCAACGCAACAAACTTACTACCTTCTTTAAAGCATTGCATGCCATTGGCATCAATACCTGCCTGGATTCCAACGGACGACTCAACGATGCTGCTACCCACGAATTACTCGAACACACCGACCTCTTATTATTAGATGTGAAGCACATCAATGATGAATGGCACCATAAACTCACCGGTCTAACCAACAAAAATACCCTGGATCTCGCCGCTCACCGTGAATCTACCGGTAAACGCATGTGGTTAAGGTATGTACTCGTTCCCGGCTGGACGGACCAACCGGAATTCCTGGAAGAATGGGCCAAACACTTCACCCGGTATAAAACCGTAGACAGGGTTGAAATCATTCCCTTCCACCAGTTAGGCAGCCATAAATGGGATTTATTGAAAATGAATTATCCATTGAAAGGTTTGGAAGGTCCTACGCTCGAGGGCAAAAAGGCAGCTGTACATACCTTTAATAAATACTTCAACAACGTGGTGCTGAAATAAGCGCTTCGGCTAAAGCCATGTATAATCTATAATTGAAAATATTAAATCCATCCCCAGAAACTCATTTTCCGTCCAATATTTTCCTTCAGGATAAAAATTATGCTCACTTTTACACCGCTTAATTATATCACTGTATATGCGTAAATTCCTGTACCTGGCCGGATTACTGATGATGTCTCTTGGCCTGAAGGCAGCCAACCCCGAAGAAGATTCTACTGTCCTGTCTCACGAACTATATCTTCAATATGTAGATTCCGTCCGGCATGCAACAAAGTTTGAAACAGGACTCATTCACCTGCCAGGTGGCAAAATCGAACTGAATATACCAACAGGATTCAAATTCCTGGATGCAGAACAGAGCAAGTTTGTATTAACTGATCTCTGGGGCAATCCGGCAAGCGTATCAGATAGCATCCTTGGAATGATCTTCCCCGCAAATATGGATGCTTTCGATAGTTCTGTGTATGCTTTCATTGTACGATTTGATTCTATCGGCTATGTAAAAGACCACGATGCGGAAAAAATCAACTACGACGACCTGCTGAAAACAATGCAGAAAGAACAGTCCGACTATAACGCTGAGAGAACGAAGAATGGCTATGAGCCTATTCAAATGATAGGTTGGGCATCCACACCATTTTATGACAAAGAAAATAAAGTACTGCACTGGGCCAAAGAGCTGCAATTCGGTAATGAAACCCCGCATACTCTCAACTACGAAGTAAGAGTATTGGGCCGATATGGCGTACTGAATATGAATGCTGTGTGTACCATGAACGAATTGCCAAAGGTAAAGGCGGATATAGATAAAATCCTTAAACTCGCTCATTTCACCAAAGGAAACGCCTATGCTGATTTCGATCCGAAAATCGATAAAATCGCAGCCTGGACAATCGGTGGCCTGATAGCCGGGAAAGTGCTGGCCAAGGTGGGATTCTTTGCCATCATTGCCAAGTATGCAGCCGTGTTCTGGAAATTCATTCTCTTAGGCCTGGCAGCTGCCGGCGGATTTTTACGGAAATTATTTACCGGTAAAAAATCAAAAGGTCCTTATAGTGAACCGGTTGAAAAAGGAGAAACGGCAAACCCGGAAAAGGGAGAGCAGGAAGAAAAGGAAGAACAGGAAGTAACGGAAGTAAAGGAAGAGGAACAGCAAAAGGAAGAGAAAGACGAGGAAACAAAAAAAGAAGAATAATCAAGGTCCCAATCACAACACAATACCCAAAAAGGGCTGACCAATTGGTTAGCCTTTTTTAATTAGAGTACCAGCGCACACTTTATAAAAAATAACTCAATCCCCTCAAATAAAAAAAACGAAAACCCTGAAAAATTACGTAATCTGCTGCATTGATTCGATGCCTGAGTAATAATCCCCTGCAGCCCCGATCCAGTGTTGAACCCATTTTGCAGGAAGCACCACATTATTTAACAACCAAAATTATCAAGAAAACCTAAAAGTCTGTAACCAGTCAAATTTCAACTCACATCTAAATCCTACAAGCTATGCATTTGCAAAAATTTAGCTTGCTGCTACTGTTTTGCCTATTCAGTACTTATGCATTATTCGCGCAGCAAAATGTGACCGGACAAATCAGAGATGCAAAAACGGGTCAGGTAGTACCCGGAGTTACCATCCGGGTCCCCAACACCAGCAGGGGTACCATGTCCGATGCAAACGGTAAATATTCCATCGCCGTTCCCCCCGGCACCACCACGTTAGTAATCAGCTCTACAGGGTACAAAACCCAATCAATCCGGCTCACGGCCAATCAGGCTGTGTTTAATCTTACGCTGGAAGAAGACCTGGCACATCTCGATGAAGTCGTCGTGACCGGTGCGGCTACCAGTATCAAAAGGAGCAACCTGGCCAATGCCGTTGCCACCATCTCCGCCAATCAACTCAGTGGGGTCGCCCCGGCACAAACCTTCGACGCAGCCCTTAGCGGCAAGGTCCCGGGTGCCCTGGTCTCCGCTAATTCCGGTGCCCCCGGTGGTGGTTTCACCGTCAAACTCAGAGGCATCACTTCCGTATTTGGCAACTCGCAGCCTTTGTATGTGGTAGACGGGATCTTCTTCAATAACAGCAGTATCCCCGCAGGCCTCAATGATGTAACCGGCGCTGCTACTGCCGGCAACCCCAATAACCAGGACAACCCTTCCAGCCGTATCGCCGATCTGAATCCAACTGATATCGAAAATATCGAAATCCTGAAAGGAGCTTCCGCCGCCGCCATGTACGGTGCCAAAGCCGCCGCAGGTGTAGTAATCATTACCACCAAAAAAGGGAAATCGGGCAAGACAAAGGTGAGCCTGAACCAGGAACTGGGCTTCGTGAAGGTACGCCACCTCATGGGCGTAAGGTCATTTACAGCCGAAACGGCAGCCGATCTTGCAGGGAGTGCGGATAATACTGATCCGGCAGTTATAGCCAAAAGAGAGGCCTATAAAACACAGTTTACCGAAGCTCAAAATGCCGGTAAGATCTTCGACTACGAAAAGGAATTGTTTGGCCAGACAGGGCAGGTGCTGAACACAAACCTGGCTATTAGCGGTGGTGGCGACAAAACCACCTTCTACCTCTCCGGCAACCGCCGCCAGGAAGATGGAATCGTCAAAGGTACCGGGTACTTCAACAACTCCGTTCGCCTCAATATAGACCATAAACTCAGTGACCGGGTATCATTTGGGGTCACGACCAACTATATTTATTCTTCATCCGTCAGGGGCCTGACCAACAACGATAACAATGGCGTAAGCTACGGCGTTGCGCTGTCGTCTACACCCAGTTTCGTTGACCTGCATCCCAATGCATTAGGAGAATATCCCCGCAATCCTTTCGCGGCCTCCAATCCACTGGAGACCCGTGACAAAATGACCAATAATGAAACCACGAACCGTTTTGTAGGTGGTGGAAACCTGGAAGTGCACCTGCAGCAAAGCGAGCGATCCCATACCCGTTTCATCGGCCGGGGCGGAATAGATTTCTTTAACTATAAAACCATGGCCCTCTTTCCACGTGACCTGCAGTTTGAAGAAAACTCAAACAAAGGCCATAGCATCCAGGGCAATACCAATAATACCAATACAAACCTGGGCGGATTCCTCGCCAATACCTTTACACCCTCTCCGGCAGTGAGCCTGACCAGTACCGTAGGAGCCACCCTGGAAACCGGTTACTTTGACAACATCGTCACCGTGGCGACCAACATCGTTGCAGGCCAAAGTAATGTCGATGCCAGTGCCAATACCACCACCCGCCAGTTCCGCTCCAAATTCAGGGACAACGGGATCTTCATCCAGGAAGACCTGTCTCTCATAGATGCCCTGACCCTGAGCGGCGGTGTGCGTTTTGACCGCTCTACTAATAATGGTGATTACAAGAAGTATTATGTATATCCCAAAGGCGCTTTCTCTTTCAACTTCGCCAAACTAAAAGGCTGGTCATTTGACAACATCGACAACCTGAAGATCAGGGCTGCCTATGGACAATCAGGTAATGTACCGCCCTACAGCAGTAAATTCACCGGCATGCTGGGCAGCAATATCGGCGGTCTCCCCGGGGTACTCGTCGATAACCTGCAGGGGAATCCCGATATCAAACCTGAAACACAGGAGGAGTTTGAAACAGGTCTGGACATCAGTGTGCTCAATGGCCGTATCAGCCTGGAGGCAACTTATTACAATAAAAGAATCCAGGATGTACTGCTCCGCCATTCCCTGCCAGGATCTTCCGGTTATGCCGCAGAATGGAAAAACAGTGGTGACCTGAAAAACCAGGGCGTGGAATTAGGACTGAACCTGGTACCAATCAATAAAGCGAATATTAAATGGACAGCTGCTATCAACTGGTGGTTCAACCGCAGCAAGGTGACAAGGCTGGTGATACCCCCTTATGCCATCGGTGCATTTGGTAACTCACTCGGTACATTCTACCTCGAAGAAGGGCAGCCTGCCACACAGATCAAAGGTACCGTAGGGAGTGACCTGAGACTAATCGGAAATTCAGAACCTAAATTCCAGATGAGCTTCTTCAATGAAGTGACGCTGTATAAGAACTGGTCACTGCGTTTCCTCGTGCATTGGAAGAAAGGAGGTGATAATATCAACCTGACCCAGTTGCTCACCGATGCCGGTGCTACTTCATTTGACTACGATGATATCATCAACGGGCAGAAGGCAGGTGTCTACCGCTTAGGTGCCGGCGATGCCAGCATTTATGTACAGGATGCAAGTTATGTGCGTGTCAGGGAAATAGGCCTGTATTACAATATTCCCTTGAAAAATACCAAAGCCATTTCCGGCGTGCGCCTGGGTGTATCAGCAAATAACTTCTTTACATGGACGCATTATGTAGGTTATGATCCGGAAGTATCCAACTTCGGTAGTAATACCATCAGCACCTCTTCCAGCCGCGGCAGCAATGGTTTGTCTACCGGTGTGGACGTAATGCCTTTCCCTGCATCAAAGAGAGCCAGTTTTCATATTGGCGTAGATTTCTGATCCTTTAATAAAAACATTGACACATGAAACACATTATAGCAGCCCTTTGTGCCCTGGTATTGCTCAGTGCCTGTCAGAAAGGGGAGATCAACAGTTTGAATACACCGGTGGTAACTGGTATTACAGGCAATCCGACACGTAGTGACTTGTTCAACCTGGCTACTGGTGCAGAATCAGGCATGCGCAATAGTCTCACTACCTACCTGGATGCAGAAGGCATTATAGGCCGTGAAATCTACCGTTTCTCCAGTTCAGAACCACGCTTTACTACAGATCTGCTGGGAGGTGGCACCAAGGTGCTTGACAACAATACATTTTATCTCACTAATCCCTGGGTCTCCCGCTACCAGGTGATCCGGCAATGCTTTATCCTGCTGGAAGCCATTAGTCATACCAGTGAGACCGTTGCCTCCGATGCACAGAAAAAAGGTTTCTCCGGTTATGCAAAGACCCTGATAGGTTACCAGTTATTGCTCAATATCAACCTGACCGATTCCAGCGGTGCCCGTATTCCTGTAGCAAATGGTGTGGTACAAGGGCCCGTGGTCACTGATCCGGGTATTGTACTGGATTCAGTATTAAAATTCCTGGATGAAGGAAAGGCGGACCTGACAGGTGCAGAAATTATCTTCCCCTTATCAGATGGATTTGCAGGATTTAAAGATGCGGCAGGTCTGCTGAAATTCAACAGGGCATTGGCGGCAAGAGTGCATGTATATCGTAAGCATTGGGCGGAAGCGCTGACAGCTTTGAATGAATCTTTCTTTGACCTGAATGGTGACCTCAGTACCGGGGTATGGCATTATTTTTCTACCAGCGGGGGCGATATGGTGAACCTGTCTTATATCGCACCAAACAGTAATGGCGAAGTGAGGATCGCGCATCCTGCCTATGCCAGCGATATTGTTCCCGGCGATGACCGGATCAATAAAACACAGGTACGTAATTCATCGGCCAGTCAGAATGGCCTGACGGGCAACAGGGACGTGATCATCTGGACATCGCTGAATGCACCGGTAAGCATCATTCGTAACGAAGAGCTGGTATTGATCTATGCAGAAGCAAATATTCAAAATGGCAACTTCCCGAATGCGATCGTGGCCCTGAACCGTATCCGTACAGCACACAACCTGCCGGCTTATGCAGGCGCTGTTACCAATGCCGCGTTGATGAATGAGTTATTGTACAACAGGCGTTATTCACTGTTCATGGAAGGACATCGCTGGATAGATATGCGTCGTTACGGTTTATTGAATACACTGCCTAAAGACAGGGCGGATGATGATGTATGGAGTCATTTCCCATTACCACAAAGCGAAAGTAATCAGTAATATTCCAGGAACGCTTCTGCCGTTTATGGCAGAAGCGTTTCGTATTTATAATATCTCCACCGGAATATAATGATGGCCAATAATGTTAGTGCAATGTATAAAGCAGGCAAACCTACCGTCATTAAAAAGATGTACTGTATACAAAGTACGATGGACAACAATTTATAGAACTGTGATTTCGTGAAATGCCTGTAGAATGTAAGGCTGGTCATGAGCAGCATACTACCGTAACCGCACAAACTAAAAGTGACCGCATCATAAAGGGGCATATGCTTCGGCACAAACAATACCAGGAGGATAATTTCAGGAATGATTAAAATTAAATCCAGTAAAGCATATTCCAGCAAACGGGTATTGAGGCCCACAGGCATGGTCCTGTAAAAATTCAGGTATACATCTTCGAACTCCCTGCACCTGTATACCAGTACGCCATTACCTAAGATGCCCAGACTGACTACAATAAAAATGGTTTGCCCATCATAATAGCGCATGGGATTATTGACAGCGATAAGGAACAATAACCCACAGGTAAAGATCTTCAAACCTGCCCAAGTAACCAGTTGTTTGGTGGCCACATAACGTAGCAGTGTACCGGTAAATGAAGTGAATTTTATGGACCGGATTACCGGTGTTTTCCCATCAGCAATGTATCGCAGTCTTTGCTCCAGCCATAGGGCAGATAAAAAGCACAGCAATAATAAATACCCGATGATGAGCAGCACGCCGCCAATGTATCCATATTGCACACCTGTGATAACCATAAATACAACATAGGCCCATACAGGGATCATCAATAAAAAGGTAGCGATGAATAGTATGCCTGTTTTCCTTTTCCTGCTCAGGTAGTTGAATACATTCAGGAACGCATTCTCAGGTTTATAAATTTCATTGACGACAAAGGCGGTGAATTTCCGGGTATACAGCAGCCAGAGGAGGAATACAGTGGCCATCATACCTGCATGCCTGAATGTACCCAGTACGAGGAATAGATGATACTCATACACACCTGCGCCGGACTGGGAGTTGACAATAAACACCGTCATGGTGTAAATGAAAATTATCAGACCGCCATTCTCCCTGAAGAATGGTGAAACCAATGAACGGAGTAAATATCTTGTCATTTAGAGTACGATGCTTTGGTTAATAACAGTCAATACCCGCTGTGCATTTAGTAAGTTGGTATCTAGTTCCTGGTGAGAGCTCATGAGGAAGGAAGTGCCTTTTTTCTGCCAGGCTTCCAGGATCAGGTCGGAGATCAGGGTAAATGAATTCGTGTCCAGCGTGGTCAGTGGTTCATCTAATATGATGAGTGCAGGATCGCCCATAAAAGCCAATAGCAGGGACAGTCTTTTCGTCATCCCGGCAGAGTAGGCAGAAGCCTGTCCTTTGATAAAGTTGCCAACATTAAATCGTTCTATCAGCTGGTCGATTTCTTTTTGTGGTACCTTCCTGATGCGCTGGTATAGGGTGATGAGATCCATACCGGTCATAAACGGCGGGTAGAGGGGTTCTGCGGCGGCCCAGCCAATATGTTGCCTGTAAATGAGGGGTGAATGTCTCAGGCTGCTGCCTTTGAAGGTGATATCCCCTTCGAAAGGCACCATACCGGCTATGATTTTTAAGAGCGTGGATTTACCTGAACCGTTGGCTCCCTGGATCCAAAAGATGCCCGGGTCCAGCAGGAGAGAGGGAATATCCAATACGACCTTCCCCTGGTAAACTTTACGAAGTTGGGTGAGTTGAAGCATAGGAATCAATATAGAGATATTTTTTATGTGTAATGAGGGGTCAGTGGCATTTTAACATTATTTTGTAAGGTAGCTGTATCCACAAAAAATAAGGAGATTGCGTCGCAATCTCCTTATTTTATTTCTTAGGAAAATTCGTACTGATGTGATACTTATCCTCCATATCCCATAATCTTGCTCCCCCCTTGATTCCATCTTTATTCGTAAACAGGATCACATTTTTATCCAGCTTAAAACTAATCTTATCCGCATTTCCACCTCCCAAATACAACCTGTCATAATTGAACACCACCTTCAGTATATCCATCACCCGCTCCATCCGCTTATTCCACTTTTCCAGTCCCTCTTTCTCCAGCGCCTTGTTCCCGATATACTCATCATAATCATGTTCCTTCGTAACCGGGTGATGCGCCAGCTCCAGGTGCGGCAGCAAATATCCGTCAATCAGCACAGCCGTGCCAAAGCCTGTACCAAGTGTCACCGCCAGCTCATAGCCCTTACCACTCACCACACCCAGGCCCAGCTGATCCGCATCGTTCACCAGCCTTACCGGCTTATCAAGTAAATCCGCAATACGCTGTCCCAGGTCAATATTCTTCCAGTTCGGATTGCCCAGGTTCGGTGCTGTATACACAATTCCATTCCTCACATAGCCCGGAAATCCCACGGATACTTTATCATACGCAGGTATATCCTTTACCAGGTCCTGGATGGTAGCCAGTACCTTATCTGGTGTAGGTGCCTCAGGTGTCTTTACCCGTTTATAATCCATCTGCCATTCTCCTGCCTTATTCAGGATCGTACACTTAATATGCGATCCTCCTACGTCAATCCCTAAAATATGCCCTGTCTCAGCCATGTTATTAAAAATTTATGCAAACCATTACAAAATTCACACCGGTTTTGTTTACCTAAACTTAACACTCATTTTAAACTGACCGCGTAATTTTGTGCGGTCAATTTATATGATGCGTTCCAATTCTGAAAATACTGCTGCAATATTCGACAGGATCTTCAAAGAAACCTGGTCGGGCACTGTTGCGTATCTGATAAAAATAAGCAATAATAAAGAACTCGCCGAAGACCTGGCCCAGGAAGCCTACCTGAAAGCCTGGCAGAAGCTCCACCTGCTTCCTGGCGAAGAAACTGAAATTGCCCGTTATATCCTCGTCATCGCCCGCAATTGTTTTCTTGATCACCTGAAAGCCGCCCTGCGTGAACGCAAACAACATGATGCCTACACCCTCAGTTTCCCGGATGCCGGGCATTTTTCCCCCGCCATGTCGGTGATAGAAGCCAAAGAACAACAACAGATCGTTAATCATACGATCAATAACCATGAAGAAACCGTGCGTCGTTATTACCTCCTCAACCGGGAATACGGCCTCACTTACAAGGAAATTGCCCTCCGGGAGGGCGTTTCTGAAAAAACTGTAGAACGCTATATTGGCCGGGTACTTCGTTCTCTCCGTTCCCGCCTTGCTACCATCTTATTTATGTGGTGAGTTATTGAAGTTAAGAGCTATTTGTCAAAGGAATTATTCACCTGGTTTTTAATCCTGCCGCAACTATTCTGATCTCTCACACCTTTTAACCTCGTCTTATCCTATCTGGTAACAATTCCTTAACCTACATTCCTGTCGGTGACCATTTTAATTGGCCGTTATATTACAAAACGACGTTCTTAGAATGAAGATCCCCGACATCAGGAAAAGACTGGAAGATTATCAGGCAGGCAGACTGGATGCTGCCGGCACCCAACAATTGCAGCAGGCAATAGACCGCCTGTCCGAAGAGGAGTTGTCGGAACTTTTCCCTGTGGATGAATTTGTGAATAATAAGGAGCATCAACTACCCGAAGCGGAGATTGATGCTGCACTGGAGCAATTCAGGAAGAACAGGAAGCCGGGGATCAGGCTGATCAAGTTGACAAGGTATGCGGCGGTGTTCGTATTGTTATTAGGCAGCACCTTTTTACTGAGGAAAATGAACCTGGACCGCAAGCCGGAACGCCGCTTTCGTACCATGCGGATTGCGGATGGCAGACATGGTGCCATCACTTTGTCCGATGGCAGCCGGGTGACAATTAATGGCGGATCTACACTTTATTTTCCGGAGGAATTCGATGACAGCGCACGGATTGTATATGTAGAAGAAGGGGAGGCTTATTTCGAAATTGCCAAAGATGCGAAGCGGCCGTTCTTCGTTCGCTCCCCGCAACTCAACGTAAAGGTATTAGGAACCTCTTTTACCGTAAGAGACTACAAAGATGAACAAACAGCTTCAGTAAACGTAAATAGCGGTAAAATCGGCTTAAAAGGGCTCGTGCTGAGTGCCGGTATGGGATTGACCGCAGACAAGGAAAATGGGACATTCACAAGAGAGGAAATTGACACAGCTACTACAACGGCCTGGATCAGGGGAGAACTGATCTTCCAGGATGCCGGTCTTCAACAGGTCTTAAAGGTATTACAGCATAAATACGCTGTTCACTTCGATGTGAAAGATACCGCATTATTTAAAAGAAAGTACACTGCCACATTCCGTAACAATACGATCGAAAACATCATGCAACAGTTAAAATTGATGAGCAGTTTCCAGTACACAATCACAGACAAGCAAATAGTTATCAGGTAAAAAAAGCACCCTGCGCTAACAGGGTGCCAAAATTCAGTACAAGCTAAATTTTTAAATGAATGGACAAATGTACAAAAAAGCGGGGATGCCCGTTAGGGATTTCCTACCCCAAACTTTCGGTATGGGTATTATTCTTCTTTGTAGCATGGCTGCCCTACATCAATGCACAAACTAATGAAAAGAAGCTGGACCTTACGGTGAGCAACCAGCCACTGAAAGACGTATTTCAATATATTCAGAAAAATAGCCGTTTTCTCGTCAACTATAGTCCTAATGATATAGATGCCAATATACGCGTCAGCATTAAGATCTATGATGCCACTGCGCAGGAAGTAATGCGGGCGGCCCTGGGCAATACCGGCTACATCTTCACACAAAGCGGGAATACATTTATCGTCACCCGCAAGCCCGAGGATATTATCATCCGGGGTCATATCTCAGACGAAAAAGGAGAGGCCCTCGTCGGCGTAAACGTTCGTATCAAAAGCGGCAATATCGGCACCATCTCCGGTCCTGATGGTAACTATTTCCTGAAAGTACCTGGCAATACCCCGACCATCGTTTTCTCTTTCATCGGTTACCTGACCCGCCAGATCACTGTGAATGGCACCCAGAAACTGGATGTACAGATGGCACCTGATGCCAAAGCCCTGAATGAATTCGTGGTAACCACCGCACTCGGGATCCAGCGCGAAGAGAAAGGATTAGGGTATGCTACGACCGTTGTAAAAGGCGAACAGCTTACCAATGCACTGTCTAATAACTGGACGGATGCACTTTCAGGTAAGGTTGCCGGTCTGAACCTGGTGCGTTCCAATGCAGGTCCTACCGGTTCCAACAAAATTATTCTTCGTGGTGAAAATAACCTGACGGGTGATAACGAAGCCCTCATCGTCGTAGATGGGGTAGTGATCAATAATGGCAGCGGCCGCCGTACAGGTATCGATGGTGAAACGCCATATGGCACTGGTTCTGACAACATGCCGGCTGACTATGGCACCGGGCTGAACGACCTGAACTCCGAAGATATTGAATCAGTAACCATCCTGAAAGGACCCGGTGCTGCCGCATTGTACGGTCAGCGTGGGGCGAACGGTGCAGTGATCATCACTACCAAAGCAGGTACGCCACGCAAAAAAGGTTTAGGCGTTACCTTTAATTCCAACGAATCTATCGAACAGGTAAACCGCTGGCCGGAATTACAATATGAATATGGTCAGGGGCTGGATGGCGCTGCCTATTATTCCTACGGCGCTTCTGCAGATGGTGCAAGTACAAGCGGTACCAGCTCTGCCTACGGTCCTAAGTTCGATGGTCAAATGTTCTTTCAATACGATCCTGTTACACAGAAAGCAGGTACAGAAAGAACCCTCTGGAGACCTTACACCAACCAGTTACAGAAATTCTTCCAGACAGGAAAGACCTTCACCAACAGTATCAGTGTAGAAGGTGGTACGGACAAAACGACTGCACGCTTCTCATTCACGAATGTAAACAATGACTGGATTGTACCTAACACGGGCTACAAACGAAACACCATCTCAATGGCCGTGAATTCAAAGATCAGCGACAAACTGACCATCTCTTCCAAAGTTAACTATACGAATAAATGGAGTGACAACCTCCCCGGTTCCGGTTATGGTAACCAGTCCCTGATGTACTGGTACATCTTCTGGCAACCTAATGCAAGCATTGACTGGCTGCGCGACTATTGGGTAACAGGGCAGGAGGGCCGTGCAATCAAATATCCTTTCAGCTCTTATCCTGAAAACCCCTTTGCCGTTGCAAATGAATTCATCAACAAGACAAATCGCAATGGTATCACAGGCAACGTGCAGGCTACTTACAACTTCAGCAAAGAACTAAGTTTACTGGTGAGAACATCCATTGACTTTGCTTACGACCAGCGTGCACAGGAGCGTCCATACGATGCCGGTGCGAAACTGCCAAAGGGGAGCTATCGTACACAAAACATCTTTTCTATGGAAGCCAGCAGTGACTTCATGCTGAAATACAACAAACGTATCAGCGAAGATGTTGAATTCACTGCCACCGCAGGCGGTAGTACCCTGACAAATAATTATAACAAAGACGAGACCCGTGCAGACTCACTGACTTTCCCGGGCATCTTCTCATTTTCGAATGCTGCAGGTCCTTTGGTGACCATGCCATTCAGGAGTAAATATTCAATCAATAGCTTTTATGGGGTGGTAACTGGCGGCTTCAGGGATTATTTATTCCTGGACCTCACAGCCAGACAAGACTGGACCAGCACACTCGCTACGCCATATCGTACATCCAATTCCGGTTTCTTCTATCCGGCTGCCAACCTGAGTTTTGTAGCATCGGATGTACTGCATATGCCGAAGGTGATCAATTTTGCAAAACTTCGTTTCTCCGCATCCAGCGTGGGGAGTGGTGGTACTACAGCTTACCTCACCTCTTACAATTATGTGTCTGCAGGGAGCTTGTACAATGGTGGATTGTCAGCCCCCGACCTGCTGACTAATCCGAACCTGAAACCATTGCGTACCATTACTTATGAATTAGGAGCCAATGTACAGTTCTACAACAACAGGCTGGGTATTGATGTAGCCGTGTACAGAGGTAATACCAAGGATCAGCACCTGAAGCGTATCGTAGACCGTGCATCAGGTTTTACACAGGTCCTGATTAACGCCGGTGATGTAAGAAATGAAGGAATAGAAATCGCACTGAATGCAACGCCCATCAGTATAAAAAATGGTTTCCGCTGGAGTTCAAACGTTGTATTCTCTGCGAACCGTAACCGCATCATGAGCCTGGCAGATAGTTCCGTTGTACTGAGAACAGGGCCTGTAGGTGGTGGGCAGATCGTAGCAAAAGTAGGCGGTAGCATGGGTGACCTGTATGGTCGTGGATACCAGCGTGCTCCTGATGGTCAGATCATTTATGATGCGACTACCGGCGTAGCCCTGCTTACTGAAGATGTAAAATACCTGGGCAACATCCTGCCTAAAGCAAAGATCGGCTGGACCAACGACTTTAATTATAAAGGCTTCAACCTGCACCTGCTCTTCGATGCACAGTATGGAGGAGTCGCGCACTCCCTCACACACTATAAGATGGCGGAACAGGGTAAACTGAAAGAAACACTGCCAGGCCGATACAATGGGATCATCGGGAATGGAGTGATCGCCACCGGGGATGGTAAGTACCGTAAGAATGATGTGATCGCAACAGATATCGATGAATATTACCGTTCACATTATGGCGTAGACAATGCAGAAGGGAGTGTGTTCCGTACAGACTTTATCAAATTCAGGGAAGCACGTATTGATTATACATTCAGCAAAGGACTGGTAAAGCGCCTGGGTTTCCAGCGTGCAACAGTTGGGGTGTATGGCCGTGATCTGTTCATCTGGTCTCCATGGCCTATGTTCGACCCTGAATTCGGTACGCTCTATGGTTCTGACATCCTGCAGGGTTTTGAGATTGGTCAGTTCCCTTCTACACGTACCCTTGGTTTTAATCTGGTAATTGGACTTTAATATTCGACATGATGAAGCATCTTATATACATAATATTACTGGGCATCTTTTTGAGCTCCTGTACAAAAAACTTCGAGGAGACGAATACGAATCCAAACGGTACGCCAACTGCATTGCCACAGCAATTGCTGGCACCGGCGCTGGTGAGTACGCTGAGCTATAACATGCTGCGTAACCGCAATTTCAACAATGAACTGATGCAGGTGACGGTAAACATAAGTGATGCGGAAGGGCAGGTGTTCCGTTATGATTTCCGTTCTACCTGGGCAGATTACCTGTACAATGGTTTGTATTCTGAGCTGACCAACTTCAAGGATATTTACACCTCTGCCAGTGATGAGCTGAACTACAATAAATCTTATATGGGGATCTCACTGATCTGCCAGTCATGGATCTATTCCATTCTCACAGACACCTATGGTGATATTCCTTATTTCCAGTCAAACCTCGCAAAGGACAGTGGCATTTACGAGCCACGTTTCGATGCGCAGCGTGACATTTATTCTGATATCTTCAAAAAACTGGATACTGCCAATACCTTGCTGAGTGCAGGTACCGCTATCAACGCTTCCAGCGATCCGGTGTATAATGGTGATGTAGCGAAATGGAGAAAGTTCGGAAACTCACTGTACCTGCGATTATTGCTCCGTGTATCTGCGAAGTCGGATAGTGCGGTGCTTAAAATCAAAGACATTGTAGAAACGAATAAAGGTAATTATCCTATCATGACAAGTAATAGCGAATCTGCCATTCTCCGCTGGACGGGAGTAGGACCTTATTCATCGCCTTATCTCTCCGTACGTGAGCAGGATTTCAGGTCGCCGGGTATAGCGAGTTTCTTCATTGATAATCTTGCTCAGTGGAATGATCCGCGTATTGATATTCCTACTTATGGTACCAATGGTTTTAACAGGTGGGGCATAGCACCTTATTCCGGGTCATACCAGGGCATACCAAGTGGTTATGCGCCAGGTGAGAATCCTGTAAAGAAATGCTATTTCTACTCCAATACGTCGGCAGTGTCCCTGATGACGGAGCCCATGACAGGGATGATGATGAACTATGCAGAATTGCAGTTTATACTGGCAGAGGCCGCGGCAAAGGGGTGGATCAGTGGTTCGGCGGAGACCTATTATAACACAGGTGCGCTGAACAGTATTACGCAATGGATTCCCACCTGGCCGGTATCCATCACTACCTGGCTGGCAGCGGCAGATATTGAGTGGCTGAATGATGAGACGCTGGATCAGAAGATGGAAAAGATTCACAGGCAGAAATATTATGCGCTGTTCCTGACAGACATGCAGCAGTGGTTTGAATACCGCCGTACGGGGCACCCTTATTTACCCAAAGGTGCAGGCCTGCGGAATGATGGAGTAATGCCTGCAAGAATGACTTACCCGGTGTATGTGCAGTCCACCAATCCGACGAACTACAAGCTGGCTATAGCCAGTCAGGGGCCAGACGAAATCAGTACACAGGTATGGTGGCAGAAACCATAACAATAAAATCATTTTACAATGAAGAAATTCTTAGTATACTTACCACTCATATTATGCGCCTGGGCTTGTCAGAAAAGTGAGACCTATCCCGGTGGCAGAATCAGCCCATACATATCGATTTACGATATCAGGAATCTGTATAAATCAAAACCCGTTAAGCTCACCCAGGACAATATGCTCGGCTCTACCAGTATAGCAGCCATGGTGGTATCAGATCACAGCGGAGGCAATCTGCCGGTAGGCTTGCTGATTGTGCAGGACGCACGCCGTTTGTCAAAACTAAGAGGTATCGCTATCCCAGTTGGAGATGTGGCAAATAGTTATGTACCAGGAGACTCCGTGATTATCGATGTGCAGGGAGCAGTGCTGGAGAAGGTAGATGGTATGCTGGAACTGAAGGATGTATCGCTGACCGGCATCAGGAAGATCTCTTCCGGAAATGCAATTCCTGTGAACCGTGTTACAACAGCTGCGATCCTCGCCAATCCCGGTGACTATGAAAGTACCCTTGCAATAGTAGTGAAAGCTGGCTTTGATCCATTGCCTGCAAAAGGGGATGTATTGGCTGGAGATAAGGTGCTGAATGATGGGTTTGGGAACCTGCATCTGCGTACGGAAGACACCAGTGCCATCGCAGAGGTTGGGGCACCGGTGAGTGCCAACTTCTACGGTATTGTCTTTGTAGATAAGGATAATGCACCTGTATTCAGGATGCGCAAAGCTGCAGATGTAACTGTGTTGAGTTCAGAGATTACCATCGCGCCGGTGATCATTACAGGTTTTATGTCTGATGCAAGTGGTGCAGATGGCAACTATGAGTATGTGCAGATGATGGCGACCAGGGACATCGACTTTGCGGCCACACCCTTCTCCTTAATAGTAACAAACAATGCCAATGCCAGCACCCCTACTGGTTATCCGTCTAAGGGCTGGGCTACCGGCGATAAGCGTTCTTTCAAATTCAATTTGTATACAGGTAAAGCAACGAAAGGTAGTTTCTTCTATGTAGGTGGTATTGGTAAAAAGATCAATGGTTCCAAATCAACAGATATCAGCAGTGCCAACTGGGTCCGTACATTTGACTATACTACTATTGGCGGAGATGGTTTTGGTGCGGCTACAACGGGGTTGATGGCGAATAGCGGCAATGCCTTTGGTATGGCTGTATTCCAGGATACAGTTGTCACAGCAGATACAAAACCGGTAGATGTGATCTGGGTGTCAACGGGTGGCAGCTTATTTACAGCAGGCCCTCCGGCAAAAGGTTATCGCATTGCGAATACGGATTTTTACGATATCATTAACCCGATCACACTGGAAGAGCAGCCGTATTACCGTCAGGGTTCCAATACACTTGCATTGTCATACAACACAGCGGATCTGGGCATCTTCAATATGCTGGGTGGTGTGTATAATGTATCGCTGGGCAAATGGGTACAGGCACGCGCGCAGAACAATAAACAACTGACTACTACATCAGCGATAACCGATATAGAAGGTGAAGGCGCTACAACAATTAAATAAAACTTATGCTTAACAGAAGGAACTTTTTAAAGAATGTGGGCGTAACCGGGTCCCTGTTAGCCTTGCCGGCGGCGATTGCAAATGCAGCGCCATTGCTGGGCGGGAATAATATAGATCTTTCTACCATCTCGCTCAGGGGGAAGGTGCTTTGTGAAGGAAAGGGAGTGGCGGGAGTGCCGGTAACGGATGGCATCAATATTACATTGACTGACAAGAATGGTGCATATGCCCTGCAATCAAATGGCACGGCGGAGTTCGTGTATATCAGTGTGCCGAAAGGATATGCTTTTCCGGAGGAGCGGAGCATTGCTGCCTTCTATCAACCTATACCGAAAAGCAAAGCTACTTTCACCGCTGATTTCAGGCTGGAAAAGCTGAAAGTGGATGATACCAGGCACACCTTTGTGGTGTGGGCTGATCCGCAGATGAAGTCGCAGAAAGATGTGGAGCAGTTGCTGAAGGAATCAGTGCCCGATTTGCAGGAAGTGATTAAGTCTTATCCGAAAGATACGCTGATTCATGGGATAGGCTGTGGGGACCTGGTGTGGGACGCGTTTGAATTATACCATGGTTATCGCAGGGCAGTGGAGCTGTGTGGCATTCCATTTTTTAATGTGATCGGTAATCATGATATGGATAATGAGGCACGTACGGACGATGGTTCAGCGAATACATTTAAGTCTCATTTTGGACCTACATATTATTCTTATAACAGGGGAGAGGTGCATTATATCGTACTGGATGACGTGTTCTTTTTGGGAGAAGCAAAAAACTACATCGGTTACCTGACGGAGAACCAGTTGCAATGGCTGGACCAGGATCTGGCGCAGGTGAAGCCGGGTACGCTGATCGTATTGAGTTTGCATATTCCAACCTATACCGGGCAGGCACGCAGGGAAGGAAAAAAAGAGGAACCGGGCGGTGGTACGGTGGCGAACAGGAAGAAATTGTATAAGATGCTGGCACCTTACAAGGTGCATATCATGAGTGGGCATACGCACTTCAATGATAACTGGGAAGAGGGGAATATTATGGAGCACAATCATGGTACGGTGTGTGGCGCATGGTGGACCGGGCCGATTTGTGGGGATGGCACGCCGGGTGGATATGGAATTTATGATGTGAATGGTTCGGAGATCAAATGGGTGTACAAGGGAACCGGATTGCCTAAAGAGAAACAGTTGCGTATCTACGAAAAGGGGCGTGTACAGGCTTCGCCTGATGAGATTTCGGCGAATGTATGGAACTGGGATAATAAGTGGAAAGTGGAGTGGTTCGAGGATGGCGTGAGTAAGGGAGAGATGGAGCGGAGAGTGGCGTTTGATCCCTGGGCGGTGGAGTTGTATTTGGGACCGGAGTTGCCGAAGAAGCATAAGTTCGTGGAGCCGACATTGACGGATCATATGTTTTTTGCAAAGCCGTCTCCAGTGGCTAAGAAAATAACGGTGAGGGCGACGGATCGGTTCGGCAATGTGTACGAGGAGTCAATTTAAGCGTTAAAATTAATTAAAAAACGGGCGGGCATATAGTCCGCCCGTTTTTTTTGCTCCCGCTTTTTATCCCATATTAAGATCGTTTCATCACACTCTTCAAAATTTCTTCCTCCTTTCACTAACCTTCGTGAAAAAAAATTCCATCCATGAAACGACTCATTCTCCTCTTACTTTTCATCCCTTTCATCACCCATGCCCAACTGATCTCCTTCGGCCAGCAGGACAGCCTCTATTCAAACACGCTAAAAGAAAACCGTCCCCTGTGGATCTACACCCCCACAAGCATCGACGACACCGCCTTCTTCCAGCGGGCCGCCTACCCGGTCATCTACGTGCTCGACGGCAACTCCCCATTCGCCACCCTCCAGACCATGATCCAGGCCCTGGCTGTCAACGAAGGCAACATGGCTCTTCCTCAAATGATCATCGTAGGCATCTTAAATACCCCGGGCAACCGTACTAAAAACATGGCCGAAAAACCAGAAGAGCTCAGCACTTTCTTTGAAAAAGAACTCTTTCCTTACATTGAAGGAAAATACCCCACCGCCCCATACCGCATTTTAATCGGCCACTCTCTCGGCGGCCTGTACGCCACCAATACCTTATTACACCACAGAGATCTCTTCAACGCCTACATCGCCTCCGATCCCAGTTTCTGGTACAACAACGCCGCTTTCCTAAAAGAAGCGCCGCCATTATTGAAACAGGATTTTTCCAACAGGCAGCTCTTCATTGCGATGGCACATACAATCAATCCAGCAATAGACAGTTCCCAGGTGCATAGCGATACCAGCCTGGGTGGCCGGCATACCAGTGCAATTCTGGACCTGACATACCTGCTGAAAAAAGCAAACAACCATCTCCGCTGGGATTATAAATACTACCCGGACGATGATCATCACACTGTGCCATTCATCGCTGTCTATGACGGCCTGCGATTTATCTTTCCACACCACCGTTTTCCTACTTATCTCTATACCGATGACAGTTCTCCCGATTCACTAAAAACACTTGTAGTGAATCATTACAAACTATTATCAAAAGAAATGGGCTACACGGTACGGCCGCCGGAATGGTTCCTGAACCAGATGGGCTACTGGAACCTGATGGACAAGCGATATGCGAAATCAGCCACCTGTTTCCAGCTGAATATCGACTATTACCCCGAAAGTTATAATGTCTATGATAGTATGGGGGATTACTATAAGGAAGTCAACGATCTGCAAAATGCCATTTTGAGCTTCAGGAAGGCATTATCGCTGCGTGATAAGCCTGAAATAAGGACGAAGATGGAAAAGACTGTCATGGCGGCTAATAATGCCCCGAAAAGCCCCGTACCAGGTCGGTCAAATGAAAAGCACTAGGCAATAGCGGTATGAAATAAACAAAGCAGGTCATTCTTTCTTTGTGTAAACAAAATAAGAATGACCTGCCTTGTTTATAACCTATTTCTCACTCTTCACCTCCGGCACAGGCAGGCCCGGTACCGGTTTCAAATTCTCTTTATGAATAAATAAAGAAATGGAATGCCCTGGTATTTTTACCTTGTCACTTGCGGTATATACTTCTTTGTCTTCCGTTTTCCATTTGCTGGTATCCAATATCCGTTCCCATCCTTTCGCATACTTTTCCGGGGGCAATGTATATTCAATCGTATCGTGATGTGCATTGAAGATAACATAGAAGGTATCATCCACCATCTTTTCCCCTTTTTCATTCACACATCTCAATCCTTTTCCGTTCAGGAAAATGCCAATGGATTTTGCATAATATTCCTTCCAGTGATCTTCCTGCATTTCCGTAGCATCCGGCAGGAACCAGCCAATATCTTCTACGCCTTTGATCGGCATTCCCTGGAACCAACCTGGTCTGGCGAAGGTGGTATGCATTTGCCGTATTTTGATCATCGTGCGTGTAAACTCCTGCAATTCCAGGTCTTGTTTTGACCAGTCCAGCCAGCTGATTTCATTATCCTGGCAGTAAGCATTGTTATTACCATGCTGTGTATTGCCTATTTCATCACCTGCCACCAGCATAGGCACACCCTGTGAAAGAAACAGGGTAGCCAGGAAGTTCCGTTTAATCTGTTCACGGATACTGATGATGCCGGGATCATCGGTTTCACCCTCTGCACCCCAGTTACAGGAATTATTATCATTGGCACCATCTTTATTATCTTCTCCATTCGCCTCATTGTGTTTTTCATTGTACGAAACAAGGTCATGCAATGTAAAGCCGTCGTGGGCGGTAATAAAGTTGATACTGGCAGTAGGCAGGCGATAGTCGGACTGGTATAGATCGGGACTTCCGGTAAACCTGAGCGCAAATTCAGCAAGCATACTATCATCGCCTTTCCAGTATCCACGGATGCAGTCCCTGTAAATACCATTCCATTCTGCCCATCCCGGAGGGAATTTACCTACCTGGTAGCCGCCTTCACCTACATCCCAGGGTTCAGCAATCAGCTTTACCTGGCTGATCACAGGATCCTGGTAGATGATTTCGAAGAATGCACTGAGGCTATTCACCTCATGCAGTTCCCGCGCCAGTGCAGAGGCGAGATCAAAACGGAATCCGTCTATATGCATTTGCTCCACCCAATAGCGAAGGCTATCCATGATTAATCTTAATACATTGGGCAGGCGGGCATTCAGGGTGTTCCCGGTACCGGTATAATCCATATAGTAACGCTTGTCTTCCGTCAGCCTGTAGTAGGAGCAGTTATCGACACCTCTGAAGCTGAGGGTCGGGCCCAGGTGATTACCTTCTGCAGTATGGTTATAAACAACATCCAGGAATACTTCGATACCGGCTTTATGGAGGGCTTTGACCATTTCCTTGAACTCGTGTACCTGCTGGCCCTGGGTTCCAGAGGAAGAGTACCTGGCATCAGGGGCAAAGTAACCGATGGTATTATAACCCCAGTAATTGCTCAGGCCTTTTTCGACCAGGTGTCTGTCCGACACAAAGTGGTGAACAGGCATCAGTTCAACAGCTGTAATACCTAGTTTTTTCAGGTAATCGATTGTCACCGGGTGCCCGATAGCGGCGTAAGTGCCCCTGATTTCTTCGGGAATATCAGGATGCATTTTAGTAAAGCCTTTGACATGCATCTCATAAATGATTGTGTCATTATATGGGATTTTTGGAAACTTATCGTCTTCCCAGTCAAAGGTATCATCTACTACGACGGACTTTGGAATATAAGGGGCGCTGTCTGTTTCACTGAAACTCAGGTCTTCGTCCGGGTGCCCGATCTGGTAGCCAAAAAGGGAATCGTGCCAGTTGATAGTACCTGAAATGGCCTTTGCATATGGGTCTAACAGTAATTTATTAGAATTGAACCGGCTTCCTTCCTGGGGATTATAAGGGCCGCTTACCCGGTAACCATAGAGTTGTCCGGGTTTAAGGCCTGCCACATGCACATGCCAGACCTGGTGGAATCTTTCGGTCATTTTAATGCGTTGCGATTCTTTTGTGTCTGTCAGGTCGTTGAAAAGGCAGAGTTCTACGCCATCGGCATAGTCCGCATAAATGGCGAAATTTACGCCTTGATCATCAGGAGTTGCGCCTAATGGATAAGGACTACCAGGGGTAATGTGAGCTGGTAATTCGAGGGTCTGTTGACTGGTATTCATTAATTATTAAGCAATTGGTTCTAGGGCTAAAGCGGTAAAATTCATGCCATGGCATTTGTTATTCATATAAAAACTGGCAATTATTACAGAAAAACGATCGCCGTTGGGTCGTACCCAGGTATTCTTTAATGAAGGGTATATGGCAGCGGGGACAGGTTTTGCGGGTATGTGCGAGCCAGTGTTGTTTCAGTACAAAGGCTTTTTTCCATTCCAGGAAATCGAAGCTGTATTGCCGGGCTTCCTGTATGAGTTCTTTCTTCTTTTTAAGGGGTAATTTCCCCACTTTGCTGAGGGGATGAAGGTGAGTCCGGAATAAAACTTCGTTTTTAATAATGTTTCCTGAACCGGCAAAGATGTCCTGGTTGAGGAGGGCATCGCAGAGGAGCATATCAGGCACCTTTTTTAGTTGTTTCATGACTTTGGCAGCATTCCATGCATCACTGAGCAGGTCAATTTCCCAGTCATAAACTTCCGCAAGTGGCTCGTCAATAATCCTGACAGCGCAGGTGTAGAAGTTGAGTTCTTCTTTTTCGAAAGACAGGCGGAGGGTGGGGTTAGAATTTTTGCGTTCATTGATGCGATAGGTACCAAAAAGGAGAAGATGGATCCGGATGGTAAAACCACGGAAGCAAATGAGGAGGTGTTTGCCCCAGCTTTTGATGGCAGTGATTTTTTTGTCTTTTAGTCTGCTCAGATCAATTTTTGCATAGCCGCTGGCGGCAAGGACTTTTTTCCCTTTGAAAGAAGCGAGTTCCTGCTTGAGGATGACAATGGAAGGGCCTTCGGGCATGGGTGAAAGGTAATTTGCTTTTTGTATTTAGAATGTAAATGTGAAATCTATTAAAGGAATTTCTGCAGCTTTTTCAATACCTGTTGCATATTGATCCCTTTTCCTAATACGCCTTTTAGCAGGTCACCTACTTTTGCGATTCTATCAGCCATATTGAAGATGTCAAAATTTTTGATAGAGAGCCCCTTTTTGACTTCTTCCCACTTGAGTGGTGCAGATACGGTTGCGCCTGGCTTGGGTCTTAAGGAATATGCGACGGCCATGGTTTGAATTTGCCTGTTTTGCAGAAAATCGAGGTAGATTTTCCCTTTTCTTTTGGCAGGCGAGCGTTCAATACTGGTAATGTCTGGCAGTCTTTTATTGATTATCTGAACGATCAGTTCCGCGAGCATGCGGGATTGATCGAAGGTATATTTGGCACCCAATGGGATGAGAATGTGCAATCCGGTAGAGCCGGATGTTTTGATGTAGGAATCAGCACCTACATCATCCAGCAGTTTTTTTATTTCTAACGCCGTTTGGATGACTTCGTCAAAGTCATTGGTGTCAGGATCGAGGTCAATAAGACAATAATCGGGATTGTCTGGTTTGCTGATCCGGCTGTGCCATGGATTGAGTTCGATGCAGCCCAGGTTGGCCATGTAGAGGAGGGTGGCCTTGTCTTTGCAGACCAGGAATTCTTTGGTTTCACCGTCTGATTCGCTGACGTAGGGGAAGGTGTCGATCCAGTCGGCGACTTTATCTTCTACGTTTTTTTGGTAGAAGTGGAAGCCTTTGATACCATCGGGGAATCGGTTCAGCGATTGTGGGCGGTCTTTGAGGTAGGGGAGGATGGTGTCGGAAATGGCGGCGTAATAGTTGAGCATGTCTCGTTTGGTGATGTTTTCATCTGGCCAGTAGACTTTGTCAAGATTGGTAAATTTCAGGAGTTTGTTGTTGATTTTTAGTTCGACTTCCTTTTGGTCGTCGGGGAAGAAGGAGGGAGTTTTGCTGCTTGTTGTTTTTGGGGCAGCGGTTTTTGGTTGCGTAGCTTTCTTTGCGGAAGCTTTCTTAGGAGTGGCTCTGGAAGTTGGTTCTTTAACAGCCGCTTTCTTAGGTGAAGCTTTTTTAGCCACCTTCGTATTTCCCATTACCTCTTCAACGACCTCTTCCGGTATTGTTGTCTTTTTCATCGTCTTTACTTTTTTATCAGAGACAGGTGCCGCCACTATTTTCTCCTTCTTCTCGTTCTTTGCACTTTTATCCTCCCTTAAGCCAAGGAAAATCGGTTGTCTTAAAATCCCTTCCCTTGTTTCCTCCGCAAATTTCACTTCACACACCAATTCCGGCTTCAGCCAGGTCGCCGGCATATTCGTCTTAGGCTTTACCTTAAATGGCGACTTATTAGTAACCAAAGGCTGAAACTTGTCATACAACTCTTTCAGCAATTTGGTATCAAACCCTCCACCAGTATGCCCGATATAGTGCAGCTCGCCCTTCTTGTACTTCCCTAAAATAACTGCTCCAAAATGTTTCCGGCTATTCCTTCCTGCGGTATATCCGCAAATGATTGCTTCTGTCTGCAGGTTGTTTTTTATTTTCAGCCAACTATCAGATCGCCTTCCTACACCGTAGCTGCTATCAGCATCTTTCGCCATTACACCTTCAAGTCCTTTTTTTAATGCAGCATTAAAGAAGGCTGTTCCCTGGCCATTCTCTCCGGTGATATGTTCGCTAAAGCGGATCAGGTCATTATTCTGTGGCAATACCTGTCGCAGAATTTCCTTTCTTTCTATTAATGGCAGTTCGGTAATATCCTTGCCATCATACCATAACAGGTCGAACACATAATAAGCCAGTTGAACCGATTTTCCTGTCTTTAAATAATTCTGCAAAGCCTGAAAATCAGGATTCCCTTCATCATTTAAAGCGACAATTTCTCCATCAATTACGGCCCTTGCATTCCAATCCTGCAGGGCATCGGCAATGACATTAAATTTTTCATTGAAAGAGAGCTGGTTTCTGGAAAGTATGGTTACATTTTTTTTATTCAGGTAGCTCACCGCCCTGTAGCCATCCCATTTGATTTCATAAAGCCAGTCTTTTTTATCAAAGGGTTTTTCGGTGAGGGTAGCCAGCATGGGTTTGATTTCTTTGGGCATGGGGGATTTTTTGCCCCTGGCGAGTAAGGTTGAGAAGTCTTTGTCGGGATGGGTAGGGGCTTCATCGTGGGGCTGGGATGAGGATGATTTTTTGGAAGTAGCTTTTGAAGCTGGTTTGGAAGTAGAAGCTGCTTTGGAAGTAGAAGTAGCTTTGGAAGTAGAAGTAGCTTTGGAAGTAGAAGTTGCTTTGGAAGTAGCTTTTGATGTCGCCTTTTCCTCCCTATTGCTCTTCCAAACCTTCTCCGGTGCTTTTTCCACCTGTGCCAGCGTCCTCCCTGATATCACAGACTTCTCTTTTTTTGTCACATCCTCCTTACCTGCATATTTATCCTTAATCTTCATTAACAGCCAGGCATTCTCCCCTCTGCCATGTGTTTTGACCAATGCAAATTCCCCTTTCAACTTCTCTCCCTGTAAAATAAAATGAAGTTTCCCGCTATCAATAGCCTGCAACAATCCCTTTTCCCATTCTTTTTTGGTACTCCCACTTAATTGTGGGACGTATGTACCTTCATCCCAAACGATCACGGTTCCTGCCCCATAGTTGCCTGCGGGTATGATGCCTTCAAAATTCTTGTAATCATAAGGATGGTCTTCTACCATCATGGCCAGCCTTTTTACTGCCGGATCAATAGAAGGCCCTTTTGGCACGGCCCAGCTTTTAAGTACCCCTTTCATTTCCAGTCTGAAATCATAATGCAGGTGCGATGCATCGTGCTTTTGTATTACGAAATGCAATTCCTGTGTATCGCTCTTTCCACCTGTAGGTTCAGGTGTTTTCGAAAAGGATCTCTTCTGCTTGTACTTAGCTAAGCTCATTGGGTTTAATTTTTAACTGGTCATCACCGTACCTCCGTTCGGATGTAATACTTCACCGGAGATAAAGGCGGCATCTTCTGATGCCAGAAAAATGTAACAGGGTGCGATGTCTGCAGGATGAGCGGCGTAACCCATGAGGGAGTCTCTGCCAAAGTTATGGATTTTGCGGAAGTCGTGGATTTTGCCAAAGTCGTTGATTGAATCAAGCGGCAATTCGGTCCCGTCCTTCACTTCATTCCAAATGCTCATTGCTTCATTCCACATGGCTCCTGGTGCCACTGCATTTACCCTGATCCCCTTTTTAATCAACAGGGAAGACAAGGCCCTTGTAAAATCGATAATAGCATCCTGGGTAGATGTATTAGTAATACTATTTCCTGCTGCCAGGTGAGGAATATGTGTAGATGTATTAATAATACTACTTCCTGCTGCCAGATGCGGAATAGCGTGATTAACAAGATAATATTGCGGCACAATATTCTCCTGCGCTGCGTTGTTCACAAGAATATCGATCTTCCCAAACTTGCTAATCGTTCTATCGACTGCCAGTTTGCAACCATCTTCTCTTGTCACATCACATGAAAGCAGGAGGGCCTGTTTACCATATTCCCTGATCATGCCTGCCGTCTCTCTGGCATGGCTGCCATCATCATTAAAAAGGATAGCAACTTCGGCGCCTTCTTTGGCAAACTGAACAGCAATTGCTCTACCTAAACCGGTGTCTCCGCCCTCTATCAGCGCGACTTTGCCAAGAAGACGGTTGCATCCATCTTTTGCAGAATCGTATAAAATAGAGGGAAATATGTTTGTCTCGTGCCCGCCTTCTGTTTCACTATCTCCACAAGGCATTTCATGAATATATTTGTATCGGGTAGATTGGATGGTTGTTTCCATGACGTTAATGATTTAGGTTATTTCAATAAAGAATTTAAGTTTCGATAAAGTATGTCTGATTTCAATAATGCTGATTTCTGTTTTGGTAAAGCTTATTTCCTAAAGTTTATTCCTGTTTTTCGGTAGAACCTATTTCCTTTTTCTGTAGCTTATTCCTGTTATCGGTAAAACCTAATTCCTTTTTCTAAAGCTTATTCCTGTTTTCGGTAAAACCTAATTACTTTTCCAAAAGGTTACTCCTGTTTTTCGGTCAAACCCTATTTCTGTTTTTCGATATATTTATTTCCGTTTTCAGTTAAACCTCCCTTATTTTTAAGTAATCCTTGTTCTAACAGAAACCAGTTTTATTATCTTATTCAGGCATTGTAGTTTTAATAATATGCAATACCAGGGCGGCTTTTTACAATAATTCCTATTTATTTAAAATCGGTTGTGACTGCTAAGTTTTTTCGTCTTTGTCTTACTAACTTCCAGAATTATGCCATTGTCAGGAAAGGCTTTATTTAGAACCTATTAAAATTGTTAAATTCGCTGTTATTATGTCGGTAGATTATATTTTAGAAATGATAGAGGAGCTGGGAAGGGCTATGAGAGCGATTATCGCCAGGAAAAAGGACCAGCCCGCAAAAGCCCTTGAAGAAATCAGGGTCGCCTTTAATGGCACCAGGTTCGGAAATAAAGCGTTTTTTGATGCTTTGAGCCCGGAGGACCTGGCCGTATTTCTTCGGGAGAAAAAGGTGGATTACCGGGCTGCTGATTATATCATAGACATACTATTGGAAGAGGCGGAGATTAACAGGGACATGGAGTTGGAGCGATTGGCAATGAAGCTGCCAAAGGAAGGCGAGGAGGATGACAATGCAGGTTTTGAGCCAATAACGGAAAGCGAGGAGCAGCGGCTCTTGCTTGAGAAAATTCAGGTATTGATCGATTATACTTCTGAAGTAGAGACTTCATTAAAAGTGTTTTCTCTTAAAAGAGGGCAACAAAGAGGTAGATTGAAAGGCTTTAAATAGCAAGACCTTTCAATCTTTTTTCTTTTTTTAACGAACATATTCTCATTCACTCTTTATAATATAAAGATAGTACCCCAAAAAACTCGCCGACAACGCAAATAACATGATTGCCAGCGAATAGATATTCCAGCCTCCATTCACCGCTACCAGCAGGACACCAATACCTGTACCGCCCAGCAAAATCGCCCATTTTATAGCCGTCTGCCGTGCCTGCTGAGGTTTGCTTAATAACTGTCCTGCCAGATGTTCGGACACTCCTTTTTCAACCATCTTAATTTTGAACCGGTAATCCAAAATGCTTCTGATTACGATCACTAAAAAAACAGCTATCAAAACAAAAAGTAACAAAATTGGAATCGCATGAATTGTTTCGGAGTCTAAATGAATTTGCGCATCGAGTATATATGTCATTATCGAGAGGTTTTATAGCTTAAAAATCTTGTTAGCTTTAATATGTCTGCTAATGGTCTGGTGGTGTAATTGTCTAATGTTCTAATGTTCCATTGTTCCAATGGTCCAATAACCGAATTTGTTTCTGATATTGGCCTATCATTTCCCTCAAATGAAGGATTAAAACACTGATGATAACAAACGTTCCAAACCCGGTTACCAGGTTAAACGCCAGGTATTTCGTCAACACATACAAAGCTCCCAACCCGGTCAATACACCTGCTCCCACCATACCATACACAATGACCATTCCCATTGATACTCCAACCTGCCTTTCGGGCAAATTGGCCAGTACCATCTCTGCCACGTCAAAATCAAAGGCAGCAGCAGGCATTGTTTCCAATACCGGAAACATTAACCTATAGGCGGCAACTTCCTCCTGACAAGCCGTACAGTATGATAAATGGTAGCCTATGTCAGCAAATAAATGTTTAATCGCCTCATCCTCCTTCTCTCTTACCTCATCCTCCTTGTCCCTCATCTCATCCTCCTTATCCCTCACCTCATCCTCCTTCTCCCTCAACACCCACGCCTGCATCTCCTCATGTGTCAAATGCCCTGTTCTCATAAATCTTCTTTTTTATATTTCTCCAACAAACTCTTCTGCAATAACTTCCTCGCCCTATACAAATAATTCTTTACCGTCCCCTCCGGCAACGCCGTCACTCCCACAATCTCCTCTACACTCATCTGCTCCTGATGATACAGCGTCACTAAAGTCCTGAATATCGGCGACAACTGATCTATCGCCTCCTGCAATATCCCCGCCAGCTCCTTCTGTGTCATCACCTTTGCCGCCATGCCTGCCTCCATTATAGGAAAATCCCCCTCCATCACCTCCAAAGCCTCCACCGGCCGCCTCTCCAAATACTTTAGACAAGTTTTATACGCTATCCCACCAATCCAGGTATTTAACTTCGACTGATACCTGAACTCCCCCAGTGAAGTATACACCTTTATATACACCTCCTGCACCAAATCTTTTCGAACATGCGCATCCGTGATCATTTTAAACATGATCTGGGCAACAAGTCCTTCTGATTGTTTAATGATTACTCCAAAGGCCTGTTTATTACCATTTAAAACCGCTTGTATTAGTTCCTTATCTGTCAAGTTTTACCCTGGTTTGTATATATTAGTCCCATTTTAGAAAAAAAGGTTGCACTTTTTGATATTTTTTTTAAAACTTTTTTCCCCTGCTAATTGACTCCTTTGCCCTCATCGAAAATAAATACTAATAAATTGTGAAAATGTACCAACCTCCTCCTCTTACATTCCCCACCTTTGTAAAAGCATCCCATGGCACTATCATTGCCGTGGTATAAGCTAAAAAGCAAAATTATGAGCAAGATCATAGGCATTATCGCAGGCAGCCTGCGCAAAGAGTCATTCTCAAAGAAAATTGCCAATGGCATCCTTCAAATGGCCCCCGCCGGCTTTGAGTTCAAAATCATCCCCATTGATGAGCTGCCCATCTACAACCAGGACTTTGATGATCATCACAAGGTACCTGCTTCCTACCTCACATTCAGAAATGCAGTACAATCCGTAAACGGGATTATTTTCGTCACCCCCGAACACAACAGGTCCATCCCTGCGGCACTTAAAAACGCACTCGATGTAGGCTCGAGACCTTACGGCAAAAGTGTGTGGACAGGAAAACCAGGTGCCGTATTCAGCAACTCCCCAGGTAATATCGGTGGCTTCGGAGCCAATCATCACCTTCGCCAATGCCTTGTTTTCCTCAACATCCCTGTTATGCAACAACCTGAAGTGTACATCCAGAAATCAAATGAGCTGTTTGATGAGAAAGGAGATCTGAAAGCAGGAGATACAAAGGAGTTTATTGCCAAAGCAGTGAATGCCTATATTGACTGGTTCAATAAAAATGCTTAACCAGTTTAATCCAGCAAGTGTATGGTTAAAAACAAAAAGACAGGATTTATAAAATAATAAAATGGACTACACACAAACCGTGCACGACCTTACATTTATAGCGGCACAAACACTTATCGATTTTGGACTTCAACTTGCTACCGAACGTAATGTGAAAATCTCAATTGCCATCGTGGACAGGGCAGGGGCCTTACTCGCTTTCCTGCGCATGGACGATGTTCCTTTAGTAACTATCGATGTTGCTATTGGCAAAGCACATTCCGCTGCCTTACTAAAAGCTCCCAGCAAGACGTTTGAAGATTTTATCAATACCGGAATTACTTCCATGGTGTCTATGCCAAATATCCTGCCCTTACAAGGCGGTGTGCCCGTCATTCACAGAGGCCATGTGGTAGGGGGTGTTGGCATCAGTGGTGCATCCGGAGAGGTAGACAATGAAATTGCTACTATTCTGGCAGATTACCTGAAATGAAGCATCTTATTGTTTATAAAAGAGAATGTATCAAAAGTAAATTTCCCGGATTTAATCTGGGTCCCTGGCGGAGAGAATTCCTGTTTTTAAAATTCTCAATGCGTTCAAATTACTTTTGATACACTCTCTAAAAATTAATCCTTCAGTTTATCCGCAGCCGGTACCAATCTCGCCTTCAGATCCGGCTCCTTCATCTCCTTATCCACCGGGAACATCGGATGTGTAATATGCTTATATCCCAATCGATCCAGGTTCTGATCCACGCCTCCCGGTGTCAGCGCCAGTAGCCAATCCGCTCTCATATTATACAGTTCCGGCTCCAGGTACCCAATCTTCACCACCACAATGTCCGCCTTGCGTGGATTCAATCCCAACCTCGTAAAATCAATTTCCTTATGATAGGGTTTCCGCTTCTGCGTCACGATCACATATACACTCCCCACCTTTACTACCACTTCCACTGCCGCATCCTTATCACCATACTCAATAGATGTTATTGTTCCGGACAACTTCACCGGCCCTGCAAACCTCGCATCTACCTTCGCACCTGCCTCCGCTTCTATATGCTTACCTACACCCAGCTCAATTGCCCTCTTCACAAAATCGGGACCCGGGATACTCGCATAAATCAAACTGGGCCCATTCTCTGATTTAAATTCAGGACGTGCCAGGATCTGTGTCAATGTCCACGTCACATCGCCCGCACCACCCGCAGTTGGGTTATCACCTGAATCACTGATATAGAAAGGATGTTTATCACTCTTCACCGCCGCATCCAGCGCCTCCTGCAAACTGGCTGTAGGTGCCACAAACTCAAACTGATTTCGCACATCCCAGAAACTCTTTGCCAGTTTCTCTGCTTCAGTAGTCACAGCTGTCTTATCATCACCCGTCACCATCACCACCGCATGGTTACGTGGTTCATCAGCCCAGGCATACCCAATCCAGATCGCTGCATCAATTACACCCGCTTGTCTGGAAGCCGGGGCTACCTGCGCATACAGGCTCCTGCCCGGTTCTATACGTGTAGAAGTCTTCTCTCCGGGCAATAAGATGGGCACAGGAATCCATGCCTTATAAGCCGGTTTGCCTTTCCCGTTTTTCAGCCGCTCTATCAGGTTCCGCACCGCTCTTTCCTTCGTATCCAGCGCATCCTCATGTGGTGCCATCCGGTAACAGGTTATCAGGTCTGTATTCTCCGCCAGTCTCCAACTCACATTCCCATGCAGGTCCATGGATGTACTGATCAGCGTTTTGCTCCCTACTACCTTACGGATCCGCACTATGAAATCTCCCTCGGGATCTTCCATCCCCACCACACTCATTGCCCCGTGAATGTCAAAATACAATCCATCATAGGGCAGGTGTTTTTTCAATGAATCCAGCGTTTTTCTTACCAGCGACTCATAGGCCTCTTTCGTTACCGCCCCGCCGGGCAATGCATGTCCGGTAATAGTGGGAAACCATACCGCTGCTTTGCGCAAAGGCGAATCTGCCGACATAAATGGATATGTCCTGAATACCTCATTCCCATACTGCGCCTTAAAAGCCGCTTCATCTGAGGTAGCAGGAGAGAAGGTGCTGGACTCAATTGCCAGACCTGCAATCGCAATCCTTGGTAGCTTTTGCTGTGCCAAAACAGTACCGCCAATGAGACAATAACCCGCCATTAGAAAAAACACACGTTTCATAGATGCTCGCTTTTTTACATAGATAGCCCGAAAAGTATTCAGAAACTGATAGTTTTTTATAAAATATTGAATGATTTTAGACTGCCAGCTCATTTAATTCCGCATATTTCTTCACCAGCACCTTAATATACCGTTTCAGGTATACTTCATTCAGGAAGATATTTGAATAGTCTTCATACCGCTGGCACTGAATGCCCAGGTAAAAGAAGTACATACTTATTCCCAGTGCCGGCAACAATGCCTTTTCCTCGTCAGAGATCCTTGTTATAGATGCATACCCTTCCAGGAAAGCTGCCACCTTTGTTTTACACACATCCATATTTTCCTTTTCCGTACTATATACCTGCAAAATATAATAAGCCAGGTCATAGCACAACATGCCATTACCACAAAAATCAAAATCAAAAATGGTGATATCCTCCTTGTCAATATTGATGTTGTCAAACCACATATCCATATGCACAGCACCATGTCTTACTTTGCTATGATCGATGCCTGCATACAACCTCAGTAAATAGTCCTGTGCCTGCTGCATCCATTGCATCTCCTCCGTCTCAATGGGCAAATAGCCTTTTATTCTTTCGAATGAATCAACTACCATCACAGAAGGTGTATACTCCACTCTGTCCAGTTTGAATCCTGCTGTCACCTGGTGAATGCGAGCGACTGTAACACCCATTTTGTAATGCAATTCTTCAGAAAACTGTAAAATCTTTTCTCCCTGAGCAAAGGAAAACATGACACCAATACGCAGACCTTCCGGTGCATGCAATAATTGCATATAATCATTGTCAAAATCTGCGATCGGATAAGACACCGGCAATTCATGGGCGCGCAATAAATTTAAAAGCCGGATCTCTTCGGCAATATCCTGTTTCGTACGCCAGTTGATGCAATAAATCCTGAAGATATATTTATGATCACCATCTGTAACGAGATAAGTGTGGTTTACACCTGCTTTCAGCAATCTGCAGGTCGTGTCACGACTAAAATTATACTTTACCTGGAATAAAGGGACCAGGTACCGGGCCGACAAAATGGAACTAACTACTGGAAAATGTGTCATGGTATGAATGGGTTTAAACGGGGCCGGTAAAAGTATACAAAAATCCCGTAATTTAGCGCCCTACACAAAAACAATAACATGACTTCCAAAATACCAGTAACCATCATTACGGGGTTCTTAGGCTCCGGAAAAACTACCCTTATCCGTAACCTGATTCAGCATGCCAATGGTCGTCGTCTCGCAGTGATTGTAAATGAATTTGGAGAAATGGGTATCGACGGTGAGTTGATCAAATCCTGCTGCTCTAATGAAGAGGATGTACTGGAACTGAACAATGGTTGCCTGTGCTGCACGGTACAGGAGGAATTCCTGCCGGTAATGCTGCAGTTAATGGAAAGAAAAGATACCATCGATCATATTATCATAGAGACATCCGGTCTGGCATTGCCCAAACCTCTGCTGCATGCATTTAACTGGCCAGATCTGAAATCGCAGATCACCGTAGGTGCGGTAGTAACTGTCGTAGACCTGGTAGGTCAGGCCACCGGCGAAATCTGTGACCGCGAGCGTGTACAGGCACAGCGCCTGGCCGATGATTCTCTGGACCATGAAACTCCGATCGAAGAGCTTTTCGAAGACCAGCTCTCCTGTGCTGACCTCGTAGTATTAACTAAGAAAGACCTGCTGGAAGGCTTGCAGTTCGAAGAAGTGACAGGTGTCATCAGCAGCAGGCTCCGTCCGAATGTGAAGATGGTAACCGCTACCAATGGTGAACTGCCTGCTGACGTACTGCTGGGTGTAAAAGCTGCTGCCGAAGACGACCTGGAAAGCCGCCACTCTCATCACGAAGAGGATCATGCCAATGGCCTGGATCACCACCACGACGACGATATCGACTCCATCGTGGTTACCGTAACGGCACCGCATACACCGGAATCACTGGTAGCTGCCCTGAAAGAAATGG
Organism: Chitinophaga silvisoli; assembly: GCF_003412465.1. Lineage (GTDB taxonomy): Bacteria > Bacteroidota > Bacteroidia > Chitinophagales > Chitinophagaceae > Chitinophaga > Chitinophaga silvisoli. The sequence continues at coordinate 189,235 of NZ_QTJV01000008.1, read as the reverse complement.
TAGCTGAACATGAGATCTACCGCATCAAAGGCTTTATCGATATTCCAAACAAACCTATGCGCATGGTATTGCAGGGCGTGTCCCATCGTTTCGACCATTACTTTGACCGGAAATGGAAAGAAAATGAAACCCGCAAAACCAGCCTGGTATTCATTGGCGATGAGCTGGTAGGGAAAGACCTGTCCGCATTGCTACACGAAAAGTTAAACTAATATGCACCTGATCCCAACAATCCCCGGTGGGTGGAACCCCAACGGGGAAGGGGTCTTCCACATACAGCAATCAATAGGAGACATCGTATTTCTCTCTGCTGCCGATACGGAGATCCATTCACTGAACAATGCTTACCGGGAACTGCACCAGACCCACCCACAGCTCCCATCCCTGCGAATTGCCAACCTGGTTTACCTGAAGCAGGAACTGACGATCGATAAATATGTAGAGGAAGTGATCTGCCATGCAAAACTGGTGGTATGCCGCTTGCTGGGCGGCAGGAATTACTATCCTTATTTATTCGAAGCCATTAGCATTGCCTGTGAGCAAAACAACATTCCCGTACTCTTCCTGCCCGGTTACGATGCCCCCGATGTAGAATTGCTGAATAGCTCTACTGTTGACGTGACCATTGCCGACACTGTTTGGAAGTATTGCTGCGCCGGCGGTAAGCACAATCTGAAAAATGGATTGGCCTATATCTTTCACCATTTGTTTAAGCTGGACATAGCTTATGCTTCCCCTCAAAAAATTGCTGACCTGTTTTTATTCCATCCGGATCAGGGAATGATCCAGGCGGACACTTATTCGGCAGACATAGCTATCCTTGTATACCAGACACATTACCTGGCAGATAATCTTGCTCCCGTTTATTACCTGGTAAATGCAATAGCCGCCAAAGGCTTAAAACCCGTCATTGCATTCGTGAGCAACCTTCGCGATCAGCATAGTTTACTGGAACTGGAATCCCTACTGAAAGGGAAAGTAAAGGTGCTCATCAACACCACCAGCTTTTCTATCAAATCCATGGACAAGGATGAACGTTTCATCTTCGATAATCTCGATATACCTGTTATACAGGCTATTTTCGCGGCCTGTACCAGGGAAGTCTGGGAGCAGCACCTCTTTGGCCTCACACCCGTAGATGTAGCCATGAATATTGCACTGCCCGAGATAGACGGACGCATTATTACAACCGCTATTTCATTCAAGTCTGCTGTAGGCAGAGATGCGCTGACTGATTCAGATCTTCTTCAATACAGCACGCATGAAGAAGGCTGTGATTTTGTCGTAGACTTTGCAAATAACTGGATCCAATTAGGACGAAAAAAGGAAAAGGAAAAACGCATTGCCCTCATCATGCCTAACTATCCTAATAAGGATAGCCGCCTGGCAAATGGGGTAGGACTGGATACTCCTGCAAGTATTGTTGGAATCTTACAGGCGCTGAAAGCAAATGGCTATAATACGGGTGATTATATTCCCGGCAGCAGCGAAGAACTAATTAACCTCATCACACATTACGTTACTAACGATACTGATACCACGCTCTACCGTCCATACCAGATTAGTATCGAAAAAAATCAGTTTGATCAATATTTCAATACACTGTCGCCCGGGTTACAGCAAAAAATTATTAGTCAATGGGGCTTTCCACAGGAAGAAGATCTCATCATCCCCGGCTGCCTCTTAGGCAACATTTTCGTAAGCATACAGCCTGCCCGTGGCTATAATCAGGATGAAAAAGCAATTTATCACTCCCCCGATTTAGCCCCTGCGTACAGGTACCTTGCTTATTACTGCTGGGTAAATGAAGTGTTCAGGGCAGATGCTATCATCCATTGTGGCAAGCATGGCAACCTCGAATGGTTGCCAGGCAAGAGTGTGGCTTTGAGCAAAGAAAGTTGTTTCCCTGCTGTCCTGATGAGTGCTGTCCCGCATTTTTATCCCTTCATTGTGAACGATCCGGGAGAAGGTACACAGGCCAAGCGCCGTACCCACGCCATCATCATCGATCACCTGATTCCTCCCATGACCAGGGCGGAAAATTACGGTACGCTCACTAAGCTCGAGCACCTGATCGATGAATATTACGAAGCCTCCAGTGTGGATCCAAAGCGTACAGCTATGATCCGCACACAAATAACACAGCTGGTAAAAGAAGCCAGCCTGGAAACAGACTTGCAGACCGCCGTATCAGACATAGATACCTTACTGTTGAAACTGGATGCGTATCTCTGTGATCTAAAAGAAGCCCAGATCCGTGATGGCCTGCACATCTTAGGCAAGGCACCTGAAAATGAACAGCTCACCGATCTGTTGATTGCCTTGCATCGTGTGCCTGTCTCCGGACAAAAAGGGATTACCCAGGTGGCAGCTGAAGAGCTCAAACTGGCATTCGATCCCTTAACAGGTGAATACGAAACAGCTTTTAAAAACGAACATCCTTTATTCCAACATTGCCGCAATTACGGCGATGCGGTGGAAGTACTGGAACTACTTGTCAAAGACATCCTGAATGGAAGGGCGATGGACCTGCCTGTTACAACAGCTTATTGTCAGCAGATCCTCACCCATACACTACCAAAAATTCAAAACACTACTGCGGAAATATCTAACCTCCTCCATGGTTTAGATGCCGGTTATGTACCGAGTGGCAGCTCCGGTGCACCTACCCGTGGTCGCATAGATGTACTGCCTACAGGAAAGAATTTTTTCTCTGTAGATGTGCGTGCCATTCCCACGCAGGCCGCATACAGCCTGGGCGTAAAGAGCGCGAACCTCATTATCAATCGCTACATGCAGGAGCATGGTGACTATCCTGAATCTATAGGCTTGTCTGTCTGGGGAACCAGTACCATGCGTACCGGCGGTGATGATATTGCACAGGCCTTAGCTCTCATGGGTGTACAACCTGTATGGCAGGCGGCCAACAGGAGAGTCTCTGATTTTGAAATTATACCTCTTATACAATTGCGCCGGCCACGCATCGATGTCATGCTCCGCATCTCCGGTTTTTTCCGCGATGCATTTCCGGATGTGATCTCTTTGCTGAATGCAGTCGTAGAAAAGGTCGCCTTGTTGGATGAGCCGCCTGAACAAAACCCTATCCGCAAACGCTACCTTGCCGAAAAACAGGAATGGATCAATAAAGGACTGGATGAAACTAAAGCACACAAGCGATCCCTCTTTCGCGTATTCGGTTCCAAACCCGGTGCTTACGGCGCTGGCCTGCAGGCCGTAATAGATGAAAAAAACTGGCAGACCAGGGAAGATCTGGCTAAGATTTATATCAACTGGAGTGGCTATGCATACGGCGCTGACCGTACCGGTGAATCGGCGCATGAAGTATTTGAAAAACGCCTGTCCGATCTGCAGATCGTCATGCATAACCAGGATAACAGGGAGCATGATATTCTCGACTCTGACGACTACTACCAGTTCCAGGGAGGACTTGCAAATGCTGTAGAAAGCATTAAAGGAGAGCAGCCGTCCATCTATTTTGGCGACCATGCACGTCCGGAAACACCACGTGTCAAAAGTTTGAAAGAAGAATTGTTAAAGGTGTACCGTTCCAGGGTAATCAATCCAAAATGGATTGCCGGCGTAAAGCGCCATGGTTATAAAGGGGCGTTCGAAATGGCGGCAACAATGGATTATCTCTTTGCCTATGATGCCACTACCAATATGGTTGACGACTTCATGTACGAAGGTATTACCCGGGAATACCTGTTTAATGAAGAGAATCGTCAGTTCATCGAACAGGCAAACCCATGGGCGCTAAAAGATATGACAGAACGGATGCTGGAAGCTATTCAGCGGGGAATGTGGCAGGCCCCGGCCCCTGAAACACTGGAGAGGCTGCAAAGCATGTTTGTAGAGCTGGAATAAATCATTCAGGCTGTTTCTTTCTCTTGTAAAGAAACAGCTGCCATTTCTCCTCCGCCACGCCTGCTTTGTCCATCTCCGCTCTTGCAAGAATAAAGAACAAATCAGAAAGCCTGTTAATATATGCAGGTATATAATCTTCAATGGTGTCTACCTTCATCAGGGAGACCAGTCTTCTCTCACCTCTTCTCAGTTGTGTTCTTACTACATGGCACAGGGCAGAAATTTCATTGCCACCCGGCAGTAAGAAGTAATCTGATTTGGAAGTCATCGCAGCTTCCAGTTCATCAATCCATTCCTCACAAAAGGCGGCACCATCTTCCGGCTTTGGATTCGGGTTCTCCTTCTTACAATCAGAAGGACGTGCCAGGTGAGACATCATGTCCATCATGTCTTTCTGGATCTTATGTAAGCGGGGTTGCCATTCATGTTCAGGTCCCAGCTTGGCACGTAACAGCCCTATTGTAGAATTTACCTCATCCAGCGTACCATAGCTTTCCACCCGCACATCATCCTTGTCTACCCGGCTTCCGCCGAATAGAGCAGTTGTACCCCGGTCTCCTTTTTTTGTATAAATCTTCATAAGTTGAATGTATAAATACCTCCGTAATTTATTTTCTCTGACATGATCTCCTCCAGTGGCCGGCCTTCCAGTAAATGTCTTGCTGCACGGATAACACCGGCATGTGTAACAACCACAATTTTATGATATGCAGGCAGGTCCCTCAAAAAATCCGCCAGCCTGTCTACCAATTGTTGTAATGACTCTCCGTGGGGAGGGCCGGATAAAATATAATTGGCACCCCAGTAATCCATAAGGTCCCTGTCAATCTCATCCCATTTTAAGCCTTCCCACTCGCCGAAATTCAATTCCTTCAGACGATCGTCTGTTACATATGCGGGTGATAATCGTGCTGCCAATAACTGGCAGCGCTGCAAAGGACTGGTATAAACTTTATCAGCCTCGCCAAGGCTTGCCGATATCTCGTCATGAAGCGCAACATGTGTATCGGCCAGGGGCACATCCAGTTGTCCATAACAGATGCCAGGCGCAATGGCTGGCTGTACATGCCTTACAAAGTATAATTCCATATCGCCAGCAAACACAGGTAAAAAATAAGCTCATTCAGTTGCTGCGTAGCACCCAGGCAATCTCCTGTATACCCGTCTATCCACTTCTGAAAATACCACCCCAGATACAATGTCAGGGTCGCACAGGGAATAGCACTGATCCATGCTGCTTCCACACCTAAAATGGCCAGCGGTATAAAGCCGATGATTGTGGCAAATGTCAAAGCGCTAATGCTCACTGCCGTATTCACCGCACCTATTTTACTCGTGCCATCCAGTCTCGCATACGCCAGAAAGCGCATCAGGTAGAGCGGTGTCACCCTGCTGATGGTATGTCCGCATACATAAATCAAAAAGAACTGATCCGGTAGCAACATCCCCAGTTTCGCCAGCACAAAAATCTTCAATCCTATACTACAAACCAGTGCCATCACTCCATAAGCTCCTGTACGGGGATCCTTCATGATCTCCAGGATCTTTTCCTTCGTCCAGCCACCTCCAAAGCCATCTGCTACGTCTGCCAGGCCGTCTTCATGAAAGCCACCTGTCATCAGCAGCGTGGCCACAATCGAGAGTACCACGGCTACATAGGGGTCTTTGAAGAGCAGATGCCCCAGATAGTACACAGTAGCACCTGTAGCGCCTACAAGTATTCCTATCATTGGCAGGTACCTGGCGGCACTTTGTAACCCTACATTGATATTATGGCCCGCCGGCAGACGGGTGAAGAACATCAATGCAGCCCTGAAGTACAGGATCTCCCTTTTGATCATGTTAGTCTTTATTTGAAACACCCGCTGATGCAAAGCTGGCCATCTCATTCAGGAAAGCTACGGCTGACTGTACCACAGGATATGCTACAGCTGCACCGGTACCTTCTCCTAAACGCATCCCTAAATGCAATAACGGATCTGCTTTTAAATATGCTAATAATTGCTGATGTCCCTGCTCGTTGGACTGATGTGCAAATACACAGTAATCCAAAATAGCAGGATGTAAGGCTGATGCTACCAGCAAGGCAGCTGTAGTAATAAATCCATCTACCAGTAACACCATTTTCAACTCTGCAGCTTTCAGCATGGCACCACAGATCATGGCTACTTCAAAACCTCCGAAAGTTCTTAATATTTCTAACGGAGACTTGTCAGCAGGAGCTTGTGTACGCATTGCTTCGCTTAAAATCGCTTTCTTCTTTTCCAGACCTTTATCATCCAGTCCCGTACCTCTGCCAATGCATTGTTCTAATGGCAGATTGCACAGAAGGCTCATCAACATAGCAGCAGAAGAGGTGTTGCCAATACCCATTTCGCCAAACCCGATTACATTACAACCCTCTTTATGCAGTTGTTCCACCAATACAGCTGCACGGCTGATAGCGGTGTCACATTCGGCAGCGCTCATCGCTGGCGAATGCAGGTAACTCTGCGTACCTGGTGCTACCTTCAGATCAATTAAATCAGGATGTGGAGCAAAAGTATAATTTACGCCTGCATCCACGACTTTGATGACGATCTGGTGCTGACGGGCAAATACATTTATACCCGCACCGCCCTGCAGGAAGTTATATACCATCTGCCAGGTGACTTCCTGAGGGAAAGGGCTTACGCCTTCCCTGGCAATACCATGGTCTCCGGCAAATACTACGATGGTCGGTTTTGTCAATACAGGCGAGAGCGTGTTTTGGATCTTACCAATCTGCAAAGCCAGTTTTTCCAGTTTGCCGAGCGCTCCTAATGGTTTAGTCTTTAAGTTGATCTTTTCAGTCAGCGCAGGTTCCAGGCTGCTGTTCAGTGGTGTAATGTTAAATCCGGTCATGTCTATTTAATTGTAATGGGAAGCCCTGAAACCATCAGGGTCGCCTTATCAGCTTTCTGTGCAATATATTGGTTCATCCATCCCTGAAGATCTACGAACTTCCGGCCGATTTCAGTATCCGCATGCACGCCCATACCGATTTCATTTGAGATAATAATGAGATTAAATTCCTGTGCGGCAAAAAGGTCAAATTCTGCTTTCGCTTCTTTCAGCGCAATATCAATATTATAATGAGAATCGGAGAAGAAGTTGGTCAACCACAATGTAACACAATCAAATACGACAGTCCGGTTGGGTAATATCAACCTGCTGACCTCTTTTTCTTCCTCTATATTTTCCCACTGATGATCACGCTCCTGTTTATGCAGGGCAATCCTTGCCTGGTGCTCAGTATCCCAGATCCGGCTGGTGGCCAGGTACACCGGGTTTGACGACAGTTGCGAGGCTGCCTGCATAGCAAATTTTGTTTTGCCGGATCTTTGTCCGCCTGAGATGTAATGGATCATCTGTTATAAATTTAGATGGTGTGTCTCTGGTTATAAATGCAAATAGGTGGCACCAATTACTTTCGCCAGTTCAGCTGCCCGGCCTAATTTCACAAAGCCACTTTCAATATTGACAACTGTAGTTGCACCCAAACCACGAAGGTGTTGTTTAAAATAGAGGGCCGACTCCTGCAAACTCCCGCCGGCATTGATCTTTCCATCGGTAAAGATGTAAAGCTGTGTCCTGTCCGATGGTTGCATTTGTGCTGCCAGCTGCAAGCCTGCTTTCAAATTGGTTTTCCCTCCTGAAGGCAGCCGGCTGATACTTTGAATGAATAGATCAGTGTCTGTAGTATAATGCGATACCAATTGTGCATCGCCCTGCGTTAGTGCTACTGCACCATAACGTAAGCGCTTGTGTTGATGCTGCGCAATTGTCTGTGCAATGATACCTTTAATATAAGCAATCTGCCTGTCCCTGATCATACTGCCACTGCTATCAATTAAAAATAACAAAGACAAACTGGCTTTAGACGCTTTCCGCTGGTATTTTATTTTAGTTTCTCCTGTGAGCAGATAATTCGTCACAGTGCCAGGAAGATCGCGTGTCTTATAATCATTGCCATTTACAGGCGTGGTCTTCACCGGTACCGGCAGCCCTTTTTTACGGTCTTTGACTGCCGCTTTAAGTGCTAACTTTTTATCTGTTATCGCTGCCTGTAATAAGTAGTTATTTAAACTGTTCTCACCCTTTTCGGCTCGCCCTCCTTCTCGCCGGGAGCCGAAGGCTTGTTTTCCCGGGAAGAACTTTGTGAGGGAGGTGTTTGCTTTGAACGATGAGAGAGCACAAAACCCTGCACTGCTTCAACATCTGCGGCAGTCACCCTCACCTGCCCATGATAGGCCGCATGTGCCCTGGCGGCTTTCACCAGTAATATATCCGCACGCATGCCCTCTACCTGGTGTCGAATACATAGTTCTGCTACCACCTCATATATATCAGGAAGAATTTTTACAGCAGCTAACATGGTCTGTGCTGAAATAATTTTAGCTGCCAGTAATTCCTCTTCGTTTTTAAAACGTTTCACGAATGCCGGGGCATCCATATCAAAAGCCACCCTGCGCTGCACAATTTCCATTCGCAAAGCTTTATCCGCAGGGGTATTGATATGTACACTCAATCCAAACCTATCCAATAACTGGGGGCGCAGATTCCCTTCTTCAGGATTCATCGTTCCCACCAGGCAAAAACGGCTTTCCACCCATTGAGAAATAGTATCCCTTTCCAGGTAATAACCACCCGTTGCCGCTGCATCCAGCAATACATCCATCAGGTAATCGCTCAGCAGGTTCACTTCATCAATATACAGGATGCCTTGATGCGCTGCTGCCAGCAAACCGGTTTGTATTTCCAGTCGCTTTTCATTCAGCAGTACATCCAGTTTTAATGTACCCAATACACGATCTTCCGTAGCACCTATAGGCAGGTTCACAAAAGGAAGATCCTGCAGGAGATGACTCAATCCCCTCACCGTGGTCGTCTTACCAGTACCTTTGTCACCGAGCGCAAGCACTCCACCCAGTCCGGGATCAATCATACACAAGGTCAGCGCCAGTTTAAAATCTTCCTGTCCGCAGATAGCAGTAAAAGGATACCTGATCATACAAAACAATTATAAATCCATACACAGCCTACTCCAATCGAGAAGAGGCCGACGATCGCATTCATGGATTTGAAAGCAACCTGATTTCTTTCAATAAAACGGGACACGGAGAATGCCAGTACACAGCTGTACGTGGTCATGGCAATTACAATCCCCAGGCTTTGCAGTACAATGATCCACATGGCGGTACCAGCATCTTTTGATGCCAGGATCAGGGCGATGGCACAGGCACCACCTGTACCTGCCAGACCATGTAACATGCCTACCCAGAAACTACGGCTCAGGGGATTCATGGCGATTTCCTGCCCTTGCCTGCCATGTATATGCAATGCATTGTTTAGATGATCATGCGCTGCAAATTGCTTATGCGTAGCCATTAGTTTCTTTAACTGGTGGTTCCTGCGGATAGCAGAAATACCTAACCAGATCATCACAGGTCCTACTGCCATCTCCGCATAGGCAGATATATTTACCGGCAATGCCGATTTCAGTAATAAAGCAAAGAAGCTGAACAGGATTAAAGACGCAGAATGCCCTAATGCCCATTGCGAGGATCGCCAGATGAGCCTGCGCAATTTCAGTTTATTGTTCGCTTTTTCAGATGCCAATACTGATACGGCAGCCATGTGGTCCGGTTCAAAGGAATGTTGTACACCTAATAAAATAGAATCCGTTAATAAAAATCCAATCATATTATATTATCATTCGCATCAATCAATAAGATCTCCAGGACCACTGCCGGAATTATAGCATGACATACCGCATAACAGCGTGCCCTGAGTTCCCTGTAAAATGGTTCCTCCGCTCTAAAAGGAAATAACTCCGTCAGTCTGCGGGCGAGGTTTAATTCCAGGATGGGGGCACATTGTGCTGCGGGATACCCACAACTCATAGCCAGTTCGTAAATAAACTGCTTATCCCAGCTGGATTTGCCACTATGCGTATCCAGCTCTCCCTGCGCCAGTTTACAGGCCTTGCCCAACATAATCCCCATTGTCACTTTTTGTAGCTGCGTTGTTTTGATTTTTCCCAGCGTCTCACCAATCCAGTTTCCATATTGCACAAAAGCAAATTCAGGTAATTCTGCAAATCGCTTCCGCAATATATTCTCAGAGCGCCCTCCCGAGTTAATAACTACCGTATCACAACCATTCGCAATAGATACATCGATTCCCTGTGTAATACTGGCAATATATGCCGATGCACTAAATGGCTTCACAATGCCCGTGGTCCCTAAGATGGAAATGCCACCTATAATACCGATACGGGCATTCAGCGTCTTCCGGGCAATCTCTTCTCCATTCACCACAAATACCTGTACATCCACGCCCCGGTCCAGTTGATACTGATGCCTGATAAAATTCACCGCATCCCGCATCATCTTCCTCGGCACCGGGTTGATAGCCGGCTCACCCACACCAATTGCTAAACCAGGCAAAGTGACAACTCCTACACCTTCACCTCTGAGAAACACAACATCATCACCTGCATTTAATGAAACAGTACTTCCTATCGTAGCACCATGTGTTGCATCCGGATCATCACCACCATCTTTTATCGTTGTACAGGTCGCATACTGCTTATTGAAAGAACAGCTTACCTTGAATAATACCTTTTGCCCTAATGGCAATGTAATTTCTATCTCCCCCACAGCCTGCTGTGTCAGTAAGGCTGTCAGGGCAGCCTTGGTACAGGCTGTCGCGCAGGCACCAGTGGTATATCCCGTCCTCAGTGACATACCAGGTACCCATTTAAGTGATCTAATAAGTCATGCTCATTCACTGGTATAAATCCTTCGGGCAGCGCTGGCCTGGAGATAATGAAAATAGGAATGCCTGCCTGCAATGCTTCATGGATCTTCACTGATAATAAACCTGATTCACCACTTTCCTTTGTCAATATTCCTGTGATGCCATGCAATGAGATCAATGCCGCTTCATTACCAGGCATCTCCATAATCAGGTCCTCCCGGACAAATCCCGCTGCAAGGGCCTGTTCAAGGGAACTCTCTCTGGGTAAGATCCTAAACAGCGTTTTATGTTTTAACCAGTAATTACTTAATTGACTGATTGTCTGCACACCAGTCAAGGCCAATAACTTTTCGACCGGATGTACAGCCAGGTAATCTAGCGCCGCATCATAACTATCAAAATAATGCACCAATGGATGCACCGTCCGTGCCGGGTATGCTCTTTCGAACCGCAATACCGGTAATCCTGCATCCGCAATAGTCTGATGTAACACCGTCGCAAAAGGATGGCTGGCATGCACAATCACCCGGACTTTATTATCTGCACAAAATTCCTGTAATGCAGTTGTTGTGAGCGCACCGGACCGGTACGCTCCATAAGTCTGCGGGGGTATCTCAACGGCCGATTTAGTGGAATAACAATAGGGGAGACCAGCCTGCTCCAACAGGGCCATTACTTTTCTTCCTTCTGTAGTTCCACCAAAAACGAGTATCATTCTTTAAATTTTTATCGTCTTCCCTGTTCTGAATGTATGCTTCCACGCAGGACTATACAAATGTGACCGGTTTTTCCTCGCACCAATCGCATCGCCTACAATCACCAATGTTGTCAAGGTCAGTTTATTATCCCTGATAATTTGCGCCAGGTCTTGCAGTTGACCGGTAAACACCGCCTCGTCTTTCCAGGTCACCCTGTACAACACTGCTACGGGTGTTTCAGGCGCATAATGTTCGAGTAACTGTGCCTGTACAGACTTAGCAATCGTGGCACTCAGGAAGATGCACATCGTTGCCTTATGCTTCGCCATCTCATTCAGTTTCTCATGCTCCGGCAATGGTGTTTTACCAGCACCGCGGGTGAGAATAATACTCTGTACTACCTCCGGAATAGTGAACTCCGATTTCAGATAAGCTGCTGCCGCCTGGAACGAAGAGATCCCTGGCACAATAGAATAGTCCATTCCCTTCTCATCAAAGATAGTCATCTGTTCCTGGATGGCTCCGTATATAGAAGGATCGCCACTCTGCAATCTTACAATCAGGTGTCCCTTCGCATAGTGTGCTTCCATCAGCGCGATCTGATCTTCCAGCGTCATACTCGCAGAGTTGCGTACCACTGCACCTGCTTTTGCATAGTGCGTTAGTTCCTCCGGAACAAGGCTTCCCGCATAAAGGATCAGGTCCGCTGTTTCCAGCAACTGCTTTCCTTTTATACTGATTAACTCCGCATCTCCAGGGCCTGCACCAACAATCACCACCTCCGCTTTGCGTGCTGCACTTTTATCTATAGCAATCGCCAATGTATGTTTCTTTCCGGAAGCAACTGTAATCTTTTGTTTTTCCAGCAATAAACTGGTATTGCTACTCAGCAACATGGCAGATGCTTCTGATACACTATGCACGCCTAATTTCGACAACACCACTTCCGAAGCATTCGGTACCGTTTGGGTATTCAACGCGTCAGCGCTGAAAGTAACAAAAGGCACATCCAGCTTTTTCGCCAATTCTATAAACGCCGTTTCATCTGCCTTAATATCAATAGAGCCAATCGCTTTTAGAGAGTCAATCGCGAGCCCCTGCACCTGAAACTGCTGACGCAAAGATGCTTCCAGCAGCTCCGTTTCGATATCCCGTGAACATCCCATCCCTATATTTAAAACGGGTGCATGGTAATGCAAGACAGGTACCGGTGCCTCATATTCCTTATAGGTCACCGCAATCAGCAACGCATACTTAGAAAAATCAATCTCCTCATAAGCATAATACAGATCTGCAAACGCTGGTTTTGTTCGCTCCAGGTATAACGTCCCTTTATCTTTAAGATCCAATAATACGGCTGTCGGCTTATTATTGACAAATAAAGAAATCAGTTCATTATTTACATTCGTCTTCCAGTTGAATTGCGCCGCCAGCGTATCCAGCGCCCACAACTGTTGCAGGTCACTGCTGGTGGTAATCACGGCCTGCCCTGCAATCGCCCTTGCCAGTTTCGTTGCCAGCTCATTCGCTCCTCCCTCATGCCCGGATACTACGGCCTGCACAAAATTGCCATGGTCATCCATATTGATCACTGCCGGGTCTGTATGCTTGTCCTGTAAAAAAGGCGCAATACTCCTCACACATATTCCCAATGCACCTATAAATACCAGGCTGTCAAACCTGCTGTAATTGTCCTGCAGGAAACCCGCTATGGAAGAAATCGTTGTTGCCTGCTCATGTACCCGCGTACTCACCACTACAGCATGGGGAAACTCCTTCATGACGCGCAAACCTAATTCCACGCCTCTGTCTGTACTGGCAATGATCGCTGTTTTATTCATGTTTTTATTTTTTCTGCCGTCAGGACAGTAATCTGATTATGTTCGTCTATTGTAATTGCTACAGGTGTATGCAATTGATACTCCAGCCTTGTCACAGCCTGCTCAAATTGCACTTTACTTTCCGGCTTTACTGCATTCATCACCACACGGCCACCTGCTTTCAAATAATGATCAAGGACTTCCATCAATTCACCTAACCTGTTTCCATGCCCTCCTATGAAGATTGCATCGGGTAGGGGATAGGCAGATAGATCCTGCTCAAATATGTCGCCCATCACTTTTATTATTCCCGGCACGCCAAACTTTGCAGCATTCCTGTCCAGCAATCCATCACACCCTTCCCGCTTCTCAAAACCCACTACCTGTAACCCCGGAAAATTATTCTTTGCTTCTATAGCTACCGAACCGGTACAGAAACCAATGTCCCAAAGTACCTGCCGATGAAACAAATCCAGCTGCCCTAAACTTAATAACCGTATAGGCATCTTAGTGATCATGTTAGGTCTGTTCTGCAAACCCTCAAATAAAGTATCCGGTATACCCATCCACTTCTGCCGTGGGGTATTTTCAACTAATAATACGCAATTCAATGCGTGAAATAACCCCGTTGCAGCGGTTGATAATGAGAACGTTCCGATTTTTTCATCCACACCTTCCAAAGCCTCGCCCACAATCATCGTATAGTTGTCATACCCATATTCCAACAGCCTTTTCGCGATCGCTGCAGGTGTCTTTGTACCATCTGTCAGCACCCCGATCAGTTGCGCTCTTCTGATCAGTGCAGTATCCAATTCATCCCATCCACGCCCATGCACCGAAGTGTTATACAAACCAGCATAAGCAATATTACACCGCTGACATAATAATTGTAAACTATTGAAATAAGGATATACCCGCATCGATGCTTCCGGATCATACCTGCGCAGGCTATTTGCAAAGCCATAAAATAAAGGATCGCCGGAGGCAAAGATGATCACACTACCTTCCAGCTCCTTATATCGCTGAATCAATCCAGGTATGTCTCCTGTAATATCAATCCACTCATACACCGCAGGCAGGTATTGCTGCATACGGTGGCGATGCCGCCGGCCACCTGAGAAATACTGGTGTTGTGGTAATAAGGTTTGCACCTCATCCGGCAAGACAAAGTGTTCATGGTCAGAAATCCCTATTACTACGTATTTATTCATAAGTAAATGCTGCATTCACAATACTCGCCGCTACATTACTTCCTCCCTTACGCCCTTTGATAATTACATAAGGGATATGCTTCATGGCCTGCAATTTCAACTTAGACTCCACTACATTCACAAAACCTACCGGTGCTCCAATGATTCCCGCTGGTTTAAAATCCGCATTCCCCAAATGATCACACAACTCAAATAAAGCAGTTGGTGCATTCCCTACCACAAACAAAGCCTCAGGGTGTTTCGTTATAGCCAGCCGCATACCGGCCTGGCTCCTTGTCAATCCTTCCCTGGCCGCCAGTTCCAATACGCCTTCCGCATTCAGGTAACAATGTACCTGCGCCTGGTATTTTTCTAAAAAGGAACGGGTAATACCAGATTGCACCATTGTCACATCCGTCACAATCGTACCTCCTTCCTGCAGGTAAGTCTGCCAGCGGGCAATCGCATTACCATTGGAATGATACAAATCCTCATATTCAAAATCAGCAGTCGTATGTATACACCTCATCACCGCCCATTTATCAGCTGCTGACAGATCCGTACGCTGCATTTGTTCCGCTATCTGCCTGAAGCTTTCATCCTGGATCTCCTGTCCGCTCTGCGGCTTTCTATCCAGGTACCCCCGTGGGGTGACTAAGAAATTCTTAAACTGGTAGGTCTGTGAATTCCCCACCATCACCAGCGAGAACATATCTACTGCCTCAACCGGCAGTTCTTTTAAAGTGGTAATAAGAATGCTTTCTTCCGCGCGTGTCACCTGTCTGATGATGGCCACCGGCGTATCGGCAGAACGATGTTCCAGGAAGATTTCTTTAAACCGCTCCAGTTGCCAGAACCGTTTCTTACTCCTTGGATTATATAAGGAAGTGACGAAGTCACCAAAGGCAGCTGCTTTAATTCGCTGCTCAATAGTAGTCCATGGTGTCATTAAATCAGAAAGAGAGATACAACAGAAATCATGGCCCAATGGCGCACCCAGCTTTCCTGCAGCGGCTATAAATGCACTGACGCCTGGAATAGTCTGCAGGTCAATCTCTTTTTCAGGATGCCTGCTTGCATACTGGTAGACCAGTGAAGCCATGGCATAAATACCTGCGTCACCGGAACTGATGACTACCACATGCCTTCCCGGTGCACAGCTATCCACTGCCAGTACCGCACGGGCTTCTTCTTCCGTCAGGTCTTTGCCAATGCATTCGCATTTCTCAGCAAGCAAATGACCGATGAACTGGAAATAATAACTATATCCAATTACAATATCTGCATCTGCCAATACCTGTTGCGCAACAGGCAATATATAATCAGCGCCGCCGGGACCTATGCCCACTACACTTAATCTCATAATTTTTGTAGAATGGTCAATAAACAGTATTAGAAAGCGGCTCCATCATAACCGTTTTAATATAATTAGCGAAAAATACGGCACATCCCGCTCCTTAATCACCTCTATATCTGTTGTGATGAACTGATCCGGCGTACCCAATCGCTCACAATACATCACCCGCACAGCCTTGTTATGTAGTACGGGCAATAAAGTCCTGATCACACTCCTCACTTTAATCAGCACCACTGTATCAAAAGTATCCAGTAAATGTTCCAGCCGCCTTGCATCCTCCATCCTGGGTAAAATCGCTATCTTCTCATTCAGCACGCCTAAGGGTAATTGGTGCGCTGCTGCGCCATTCAAAAAAGATGGCACACCTGCAATCACCTCCACATCCAGCTTATACTGCTGGATATGCTCCATCAGGTAAGCAAAGGTGCTGTAGAATGAAATATCACCCTCACTCACGAAAGCCACCTGCAGGCCCATCTGGTAATCCTCCCACATCTGCAAAAAAGTATTCGCATAGGTTGCCGCCACTTCACTTCTTTCTGTACTCATCTTCAGGAACATTCCCCTGAATTTACTTTCATCCAGCGCATGATATTGCAGGATGCCCAGCGAGTAACTGATAGTACTGCCGTCTTCCAGCAAAGAGCCGGGGTAGTAAATCCTATCCACCTGCTGCAGCACCTGCAGGCCTTTTACTGTGATCAGTAAAGGATCACCGGGGCCAAGAGATACACCGTATATTTTACCCTGTTTTGCCATAACTCAGATTCCCAAAATCTTTTTAAACCTGGTGAAAACTTTGTTACCCGTTTCAATCTTTTCCTCCTCTTCAAACAATATTCCTTTCACTGCCAGGTGATGCCCCACCTGCTCTTTGCCTACTTCTTCCTCAAACCCTATGATCTGGGTTCTGTATTTACACAACTGGCAGTTCATCTCCGGTCGCCCGATCTCCACTTCCCTGATCCGCTCATCTATCGTCTCCAACAACAGTTCATCACACTCAAATCCTGGAGTATACAGGATCTCTTTATCAGTCTGCGATCTGTATTCTTCCAGCTGCCCATAGATCTTCTTCAGCAGGATGCCTGTAAATAAAAACACCGGTAAAGCAATCACTCTCTTATAAGGCAGGAGATTTACAATCGGCAAGGCCTCCTGCAATAATGGCTTTGTTACCCCTATATATGCTGTTGTCGCAAATCCAAATCCCATTCCTTCCCACAGCATCCTCGTCATCTTTGCTACATCCGCATTTGCATCCGGATCAGAAGTACCTCTTCCTATCACCAGCAAGCATGCATCGGAAAGATCTCCGGTACCACCCGCTGCCAATATTAGTTTCTGCGCAAGTTTCAGGATAGCGGGAGTAATCCCTATATGTCTGCCCAACCTGATAGTCAGGCCTTCATACTGGTGCTGCAAAGTATTCATCTCATAAGGAATATCATTCTTCGCATGCGCACCGGCAAACAGGATGGCCGGAATCGCCAGGATCTCCCTGACACCCGCCAGGTACATCCGCTCTACCGCTGCTGCATATACGGGATGGGAAAACTCCAGGAAGCCATAGTCGACCATGTACGAAGGATAGCGTTCTTTCAGCAGCGTTACCAGTTCCTTAAATCCACGTACTCCTTCAGGGTCCCTGCTGCCATGTCCGCATATTAATATTCCTTTCATAATAATGCCAGGGGATTAGGGTGCTTGAATGTATAATGCAAACGACGCTTGATCTTATCTGAATTGATAATTTTAAAACACAGCGGCTTGCCTTCCGCAAAGGTCGGAACTTCCAGGCCTGCTTTTTCGGCCGCCAGGGTATAATATATCCTTCGGGTCGGATGCTCATCTGCTGCCGCATGAAAGATATCTTCCCACACTTCCTGTTCAATAAGCGCACTGATCAGTCCTATACAATCATCCTGGTGTATCACATTAATCGGTGCATCCCCATTCTCCACATCTTTCTTTCCAGCCAGGAAGCGTGCCGGCATACGGTCATAACCAATCAATCCTCCTAATCTAAGTATAGTGGTGGTAAACCTCGTCTGTGAAAGTAAGAGGTTCTCCGCCAGCAGCAATGCCTGCCCACTTCCCTTGGTAGCCGGCACGATGTCCTGTTCGGTAATCTCCCTGTTCAGGTCAGGATATACAGAAGTAGAACTGATGAACAACACATGTTTCACCGGACTCGCCTCTATCGCCTGTATCAGCAAGGCTATCTGGGCGGGGTGATAAGTTGTTATATCCGGCCTGCGGCTGGGCGGGAAATTAATGACAAGGATCTCACTCTCCAGGAACCCCTGTAGATCAGAACAATTGATTTCCTTGTCTGAAATCGTTAACTGGTAGGGGAGGATGCCCTTGTCAAACAGCGCTTCCAGCTTTTCTTCACTGGTCACAGACCCTTTAACCCGGTAGCCCTGTTGAACAAAAAGCCCGGCTAATGGTAGGCCGAGCCAGCCACAGCCTAGTACGCTGATGGATTTGTCCTTGATATGCTCATTCTGTTCCATTGTCTGATTTGCTGAATTTGTGCCTCAAATATAAATCAGCGTACAATGAAATAATGATACTTATAAAAATTATTCCCACAATATTGTTCTGTGTATCGCTCAATTCGAGGGACTCATTCCAGGTACTAAGCAATTTATAGATAGGAATGGCAAAACACATGATTGTAATCAGTACATTTAATTTGAATCGGTGATTCTGGATTTTCCGCTGGTCAAAGGTCTTAAGCAGTTTACTGAGCAACATGGAATCGCAGGTCCCTGTCAGGATCAGCCCCAGTGAAAACACCACGCCCCCCAATACCGCATAAACCCATTGATTGGATACCGCGACCGCATACCCAAAAGCCGCAATTTGCGAAGAAGTATCGAAGATAAAGCCGAAGATAATACCTGTGAGGACTACTGTAAACGGGTTCAGACTATTCCCGAATGATTTCGGCAGCAGTTTTTTCCGGATGCCAGCCATTTGCACCTGCCCTCTTTTCAGGTAGACCAGGTTCGAGATCCCCATAAATAACAACATCAGCGAGGCTGTCCATTCCACCACAAGATCCAGCAAGGGGGGAATATTAAAATTATTCTTTAGAATACAAAGGAACAAAGCAATGGCAGTCACCATTATTCCATGTCCAAATGTAAAGAGGGTACCTACCCATCTGCTCCAGGTGCTCCTGTTCATATGAAGGCGGTAAGTATACCCGTCAATCACTGTGATGTGGTCCGGATCCAGCCCATGACGCAGACCAAGTACGGCCAATACAATAAATCCTGATATATCGGTTCCCATAATCTAAAAATATACACTCAGACTTCCTTTTATAAACAATGGCGTACCGGGGGTGATGTGAAAATCATACACCGGCTCCGCTTCTCCTTTTAATTTTGATTCGTCATAAAACTGCGCCTCTGCCCACTGTGTATTAAACAGGTTCTCCGCATATATACCTATCTCATACCTCGGATGCGTGAATTTCACAACCGCATCTGTAATGAAATAGCTGGCCGATTGCACACTTCCATCTTCAGTAGCAGGCCGTTCTCCCATATAGCGGTAGCGCAGGCTGGCATTTAAACCACTGGGGTGCCTGTAGGTGAGGCCACCCGTAGAGTTCCACTTAGGATGCAATGGCAGTTGGTTTGCATCTTTAGGTGCATCCCTCAGCACACCATGTGCATAGTTCAGGTTCACATCCGCCCACAACGCATTGGAGAGCTGATACCGGATACTCGCATCCATACCAATCTTCCTGGCATTGCCGATTTCTTCAAAAGAGCCATCATCCGCTACAAAGCGGTATTCCGATCCTACATACAGCATCCAGCCCGTAATACTAAACAGCGCCCGCTGACCAATTTTAAAATTCGTACCCAGGTCCCCACCATAAGAAGTTGGTACCGGGTTCGCAGGTTGCTCTTTACTGACTACTGCTTGTATGAAATTGGAATGAAAACCAGTGCCCGCCTTTGCATACAGCGTTACATTGCCAGACATATCATAGTAAAGGTGCAGTTTTGGATTAAAGCGGTACACCACCTTACTGCCATCATTGCTCTTATCAAGTTTGTCCTGGAAATTAAAGTCAAACAGATCATTTCGTAATCCTAACTGCATATGCCACCTGGGATGAAACTGCCAGTTCTCTTTAATATAAAAACTGTAATTGGTGATCTGAGCGGTATTCACTGCATCCACGCTTAACAGCACTCTTTGCTCCACATGGTCCCTGCCATTATCAGGCAAATCTGTACGTGTGGTCAGACCAACCTCCGTTTGCAAAGCAGTATGCCCTATAGAATCAAAGCGCTTATAAGTACCCTTGTAGCCAAACAGATCTCTCGCTTCCCATTGCCTGATCTCATCTCCATGTATGGTATCCGTCATGAAAAAGGTAAAGTCAGAATACAGGGAAAAATTGTTTTTAGTATAGTACAACATGTTATTGAATGTACCATTCGTCCCCAACTTCGTACTCGTCTTTATACTCAGGTTCACCCGGCTCGTAGACCCTCCCTCAGAAGGATCGATAGATCCATACCTGTTCAGTTTACCGGCGTTGATGGCCCGTAGGGGCAGTTGACCCGAAGCATCCCAGCTACTGTTAAATCCTGATGCAGTAACGCTCAGGTCTGTCGCCGGACTAAGCTGCACATTGTAGCGGCCAAATAAATTGAGCCGTTTAAAATGTAGTTTATGAATGAAATAACCGTCGTTAT
This sequence comes from Chitinophaga silvisoli, assembly GCF_003412465.1. Taxonomy (GTDB): domain Bacteria; phylum Bacteroidota; class Bacteroidia; order Chitinophagales; family Chitinophagaceae; genus Chitinophaga; species Chitinophaga silvisoli. The sequence goes on along the minus strand of NZ_QTJV01000008.1, from coordinate 168,769 downwards.
AACTATAGTCAGCCGCGATATAAGCATTTTGATTTCTCCACTCCGGTGAGTGCAGCATCACCAATCCACGCGGGCTATTATACCTTCCATATTCCACTTTTGCCACATTCCTGTCCAGCTTATACAGAGACTGGAACTGAGCGGCACCGCTGATAGAGAAGTCACCCAGACCAGCATCGTAAGGCCCTTTGAAAAAGCTGGCCCTGCCTACTACTTCCGGAATCATAAAGTGCATATCGGCATATCCCTGGCCATGTGCATGCGAAGGCATGTTCACCGGGATATCGTCGAAGAAAATCGCGAAATCAGTACCATGATCATTGTCAGTACCCCGTACAAAGATCTGTTCAGCCTTACCACCCCCGGCATGTTGGGCAATGAATAGCCCAGGTACGGTTCTCAATAAATCCTGTGCAGATTTTACTGGTTGCAGTTGCATGGCCAGCAGATCCATCTTATTTTCCCCGGGCCGGGTAGTGGCGGCGGAAACAGTGATTTCTGAAAGGTTGAGCAGGTCTGGTTTTAGCGAAATGTTGTACGTATTGCCGTTGCCTGCAATGACTTTAATCTTTTTAGTCAAGGCCTCATATCCAGTAGATGTAACCTTTAACATATATTCTCCGCTGGCTACATTGGCAATGGTAAATTCACCGGTTTCACCGGTAACAACACCATGAATGTTTGCGCTACCTGCATGTAGGCCGGTTTCCACAATTACCACCGTAGCTCCCGGAATATGCTTTTGATCAGTATTGTCTGTTACAATACCCCTGATTTGAGTTGTTGTCTGTGCATTTACGGTCATACCGCATAATAAAATAACGGCAGAACCCAGTCTGCTGAATGGTTTGTACATGTTGCTGTAACGCTGAGTTTATTCTGCTTTCGCTGTGCTAAACATTACAGGCTGTAACTCCATTTTTTCTGCTTCCGGAAAGCAAAGTTGTGGTTTCAGTAAAGTGTTTTGTAAGAGATGCTGGGTCACAATATCACGTGCAATCTCAGGATTTACGCCACCATACCAGGCACCTTCAGGATGAATAAATACAATCGGTCCGCTGGTACATTGTCCCATACACTTTGTGCGAACAGTATGTATCTCATCATCCATACCATGTTTGGTGAGGTGTGCCCTCAAAGCTGAAGTGTTTTCGTCTGCACCACCTTTAGCACAGGTCCCACCATTGCAAATAAAAACCATCTTCTGAACTTTGGTCAGATCTTTAATAGCCATACCTTTTAAAACATTTAATGCAGTTAATTACCCGTTAACGATTAAACAAGCGGACAGGAGAAAAGGCGGCAAGAGCAAACACTGCGCATGTTGTTTGCAATCCCTGTACTTTTTTCCCGAAAGCATTGGATAAGTAGTGATAGTTTTTGGCAGGTCTTCTGACTCGTTCCACTTTTAACGCCTTCCCGTTCCTGCAGGAACAGTGGCTTTGCAGATGTTAAAAGCGATTGATGGAACTTACAGCAGCGGGAACTGTTCCGGATTCACACCGGATTCCCTTTTAATTTTATCCGCCAGAAAGGAGGATAAAAACCATAAACCGGGGGTAAAAGTAGTAAATTAATTTAACTTTGTTGCGGTTGGGGACAATTAACCACCATACAGAAGGGGAAAGCCTGGCATAATCGGTGCTTAATTCTCTCTTACTGAATCCTATACTATGAAATTATCTACTTTCTTGTTTTGTTGTCTTAGTCTGCAGACCATGCAGGCCACAGCCCAGTATGATTCCCAGGCAGAATTCTCCCAAGACCGGATCAAAACCCAGGGTGATCCTGCCATCATGGAGAAAATGACCCGCACCTTTGAAGCTAAATACGGTGATGCCGACCGGGCGAAAGTCTACCTGGTGGAGGCATATGCCGACCGGGCAGACATGAACAAAGTCAGATATTGGCTCAAAGATTTCAAAAATCAAACCTTTCAACATCAGGCTGCCTGTTCTGCTGTCCGCATCCTGCTGACTAACAAACATTATAAAGAAGCGGAAGTTCTCCTGCAACCGTACCTTCACCTGGATCTGACCAAAGAGGATGCAAATGGGTATATGGGCCCCACACTCCTGGTATATAAGGATGACGCAATCAGGTTCTTTTATTATTACGCTGAAGTACAGTACCATAAAGGCAATTATAAAACTGCTATGCGTTATATGCAGGCTGCCCTGGATGTAGATAAAGGGCATACTTTCTTTGACTTCCGGCAAAGAGAATTGCTCGCACTCCTGTATATGCATATGGGCAAGACCAGTGAAGCCAGCATGGAAATGCATTCTTTGATAAGTGGTGCGCCTGACAGGAATAAAGAATTCATGGCCGCCGCCAAAAAGTGCTTACCTGATTATCAGCAAAAGGTAGCATCTGCCACCGCCTGGTTGTACAAAAGGATTAAGGACGAGACATTAAAGAAAATGCAAACCGTAAACATCCAGGTGCCGGATATACAATTGAAAGATGAGAAGGGAAACGGCTTTTCATTGAGTAGCCTCCGTGGTAAAACAGTATTCATCTACTTTTGGACAATCGATCAAACCGATTTATACGATAATTCATTCCCGGTTTTACAACGCGTAAAAGAATCTTACGCCAATAATCCCGATGTCGTGTTCATCTGTATTCATACATATGAGGCGGCTGCCTCTACGGCCACGGATGTTGCTAATTACCTCGACAGGAAAGGCTATAACCTGGATCTCTACCTCGATCTGAAAGATCCGGTCACAAAGAAAAATCCAATGGCTACTGCGCTACATCTGGAAAGTGCAAATTTAGAAAGGGCATGGGAGGGCGATTACATTATTTTAAATAAAGAAGGAATAGGAAAAGTAAAAAGACCCGCAGGACTTTTAAACGAAATGGGATATCAGGTGGTACATGGAATGATAGATGCAGTCAGGGAAAACCCGGAAAAATAAAAACAATGATGAAGTATTATAATTTCTTATGCCTTAGCCTTTGTATGCTTTCTTTCAGGGCTGTAGCACAATATAAGCCTGAATATGCTTATCTCGAACCAGCTGTCAGGTGCCAGCTGGCCCCAATCGTTATGGAAAAGATGATTGAGCAGCAGGAGGCGAATAACTTCGATGCAGATAATAGCAAGGTAGTGTGTGCCCGTGCCTACGCAGAAAAAGGAGACTTTAAGAAGGTCAACAGCTGGATCGCTCAGATCAAAGGAGCCGGTGCAAAACGCTGGGCGATCTCCGAAGCTGCCCAAGCCCTGGTAGCCGGCAAGCGGTTTAATGAAGCAGAACAACTGGTATTGCCTTATATTGACACGGATCCCCGGAGATTCGATACCATCTATCCCAACTGGTACCTGCGCCAATCCTACATAACCACTTATGGTGTAAGTATACTTTACAGCTATGCAGCGGTCTTGTACCAGAAAGGGGATTATACCAATGGTATAAAATACTTTAAGAAAGCAGAAGATGCACAAACATCCGGTGGCTTCTATCATGCACGGGAAGAGGAACTGGGTGCACTTTTATTGATGCAGACGGGCAACCGCGTGGAGGCCATTAAGCGGATGCGTGTCCTGCTTTCCTGGGGTTTAAATCGCCCCGCTGCATTTCTCTCTGCTGCTAAAGATTTGTTTACGACCTATTATTTTAAGATTAACAGCTACCAGCAATACGTAGATTCAATCACCAAAAGCAATCGCCAGCGGATGATGGCGGCCGTTAATTTGCGTCAGGAAATGCGGACAATGCCGGATGTATTGTTAAAAGACATGAAGGGAAATGATTTCTCTTTGAAAAGCCTGCGTGGCAAAACGGTCTTTGTGTACATGTGGAGCCTGCCAGAAACTAATTTTAAGGATAACTCATTTGCAGAAGTCCAGCGGGCAAAGGAATATTATGCGAAAGATACCAATGTGGTATTTATTTGTATTCATAGCAGCGAAAATATTCCGGGTGCCGATATAGCTGCCAAACAATACCTGGAAAGCAGGCAGATCGATCTGCCGCTCTATATCGATCCACAGAATTTTGAGCATCCCAATAAAACCCTTGCTCACCAGTTAGCTGCATCCGAAAGCGGACAATGGCTGTTCCTGGATAGGGGAGCTAAGATCTCCTGGTGGACAAGAGATTTGCGGCCAGAAAATGCCTTTGAAAGCATAAAAGCTTATATAGATGCAACGAAATAAAAGGTAGAAATAAAAATACAACCATCAAAAGAACTTAAATCCGGAGCATTCCTCTCAGCACCGCAATCAGCACTACCACCACGAACGTCACTGCGTGATTTATAAACATCACCCTTCCCAGTTCCTCATGTTTGATCACCCGCTGTTGCTCCCCGATATATGGCTTCTCAACCAGTACGCCATGGTATACATTCGGACCGCCAAACCGGCAATTCAGAATTCCTGCCAGGGCAGCCTCCGGGTACCCGGAATTAGGACTCGCATGCTGATGCCCATATTTTAAAATATACTGCCAGCCCCGCCGACTCCACGTCAAGACCACCATGAGCAGGGCAGTGATCCGCGCAGGAATATAATTCGCGACATCATCCAGCCTGGCAGCAAACCGGCCAAAGTATAAATAACGCTCATTCTTATACCCAATCATAGAATCCAGGGTGTTGATCATCTTATAGAGCATCATTGCCGGTACACCCCCCACCGCATAAAAACACAAAGGTGCAATCACCCCATCACTCAGGTTCTCCGACAGCGTTTCCAATACTGCTATCCGGATCTGGTTCTCCTCCAGTTTGGAAGTATCCCTGCCTACGATCCAGGAAAGGCGTTTTCTGCCCGCTTCCAGGCCTTGTTGGAGTAATGTGTCATAAACTGCTTTACCTTCCTGTAAAAGGCTCTTATTGGCCAATCCGTAAAAAACGAAGATACTGTTGAAAATATACCTGCCCCATACAGGCAGTACTACCTGCATGTAATAAAAGAATGCATAGACTCCCAGGCAGAGTACTACGGTCATTAAAGCCCCTTTCAAAAAGCGATAAGCAGGGTCGTTTCTTCGTTCCTCCCGAGCTGCTGCTCCCTTCCCCCGAGCCATCCCCCCATCCAGGCTTCTCTCCCCATTCAGCCACCTTTCCCCTAAACCAATCGTATTCCCAAAAAGACGAACCGGATGCGGCAACCACCTCGGATCTCCCAACAGCAAATCCAGCACATACCCCACTACCAAAGGAATCCATATCATCTTTCCATCCATGCATTGATCCCTTTAACCAATAAAGCATTTTTATCCGGTGTCTGTGTCGCCACCCGGAAATGTCTTTCCCCCAAGCTTTTAAAATTGCTGGCATCCCTGATCAGCAAACCATGTTCCTCTACCAGGTAAGCCTTCAGTTCCGCCGCAGTACCCCGTACCAGCTCACACAAAAAGAAATTGGTATGCGTCGGTATCACATTCACATGTATACTCAAGGCCGCCATCAAAGCCGCCGTATCCTGTAATAAATCTTCTACATTAAATGTCAGCTTCTCCTTATGTGCCGTAATGTACAAGCCCGCCTCAATTGCCAGCGCATTCACCGACCAGGGCATTTTAGAAGCCGTTATTTTCTCTATCGCCGAATCATTGCTTAACAAATACCCCAGCCTCAAACCGGGGATCGCATACGTCTTCGTCAATGATTTAATAATAATCAAATTAGCCAGATCCTCCAATGAACCCACCATCGACTCCCTTGATAACGTAAAGTCTACATACGCTTCATCCACCACAAATGTTACAAATGGATTATGCTGCAATAACCGGCGCAGAAAATCTACCGGCAGCAAAGCCCCTGTAGGGTTATTCGGGTTACCCAAAAACACCAGCGCCGTCTCAAAAGTACTGTCCTGCTTCAAGGCATTCCATTCCAGGTAAGACACAGTCAGATCATTGATCCTGCAGGCATCTTCGTATTCAGCAAATGCCGGAATTACTATTGTAGCCGATTGCCCCCTCCAGGCATGAGCCACCAGGTAGAACGCTTCCGTAGCGCCATTCGTCGCCAATACCTGCGCAGGCCTGATCTCATGCCACTGCGCCAGGGCTTCCTGCAAACTCTGTGCATTCGCCTCCGGGTAATTTTTTAATCTGAAAAGTTGCGTGCTCAGGTGTTGTACCAAACCAATGGAAAGCCCTTTGTAATAAACATTAGAACTAAAGTCAGCAAGAATTTCCCGGGAATACAAATACCTGTCATCTCCATGACCTAATATCATTGTTCACTTTTTAATTGACTGTAAATGTAGGCAATATCGATATGCTCGCGCAGATGCTGTGCCAGTTTATCGTACTGCGTATGTTTATATTTATTGTAATCGAAAGGAACCGCTGCCTCCGGACTAAAGGGCGACAGCAGGTCATCCACAACTACAGGGTTATCCAGAATGCCATGAATATATGTGCCCCAGCAGCGGTCATGCAATAAATAGCCATCACCATGGCCCTGGGACATTGTATTTAAATGAGCCGGTGTACTCTTCCCTTCCATTCCTTTCAATGACGTAGTTTCCGCCGTAATCCCCATATGGATCTCGTACCCCTCACACACCGTATCTATATTCTTATACTTAAAACGACACTGCTTCGTCGTCTTCTCCTCAGTCAATACTGTCGTTACCGGCAGCAAACCCAGCCCGGGCATAAAAGAAACACTTCCCTCCACACCAGCAGGATCTTCAACACACTGTCCCATCATCTGGTACCCACCACAAATGCCGATCACCGTTTTACCTGCCTTAAAAGCCTGCGTTACCGCCGTAGCAACACCATTGTTTTTAATGTCCACCAGGTCCGCAATCGTATTCTTACTACCCGGAATAATCACAATATCTGCCTGCGCTATTTCAGCCGGGTTATTACTATAATACAGGTGTACCCGCTCGTCCTTTTCCAGTACCGTAAAATCCGTAAAATTAGACAAGCGGTTCAGTAATACCACCACCGCATTCACCTTGCCACTACCTGCCTGTTGCTGCTTACCGGCCAGTGCCACAGAGTCCTCTTCCTCCACATAAATATCCTTGCTATAAGGAATGATCCCTACCACCGGTACACCGCAAAGCTCTTCCAGCATAGTCTTGCCGCTTTCGAACAAACGTGCATCCCCCCTGAATTTATTTACGATAATCCCTTTCAGCAATGCCTTTTCTTCAGGAGGTAAAAGCGCTATCGTACCATACACACTCCCGAAAATGCCACCTTTGTCAATATCCGCAACAAGGTATACATCCGCACCCGCATGCAATGCCATGCGCATATTAGTAATATCCCTGTGCTTCAGGTTCAGTTCACTGATGCTGCCCGCACCCTCCATCACTACCGGGCTATATTGCGCATGCAACCTGTCAAACGCCGCCCTGGCCGCATTGAATAACTCCTGCTTATTATTCCCCATGAAGTAGTCGTAAGCCGACTGTGTGCCCACAGGTTTCCCCATCAGCACCACCTGCGATGCCTTATCATTCGTAGGCTTCAGCAATACCGGGTTCATATCAGCACTACAGGGCAGGCCACAAGCCTCCGCCTGCACCGCCTGCGCACGCCCTATCTCCAGCCCGTCTGGTGTAACGAAACTGTTGAGCGACATGTTCTGCGCCTTAAAAGGTGCTGGCTGGTAACCATCCTCTTTAAAGATGCGGCAGAAACCGGTATTAATAAAACTTTTCCCTACGTCTGAAGCGGTGCCTACAAACATGATGGGTTTTAATTGCTGCATAGCGTTGGGCGTATAGATAATTTTGCAAATGTACTATCTTTGACCAAATGAAGAAGCCTCAGTTTTTAATCGCAGCACCATCCAGCCATTCGGGCAAGACTACACTCACCTTAGGATTGCTGCGCGCTTTGCATAACAGGGGCCTGAAAGTACAGCCTTTCAAATGCGGACCGGATTACATTGATACTACCCATCACCAAACCGCTTCACTGAACCCCGGCATTAACCTGGATACCTTTATGATGAGCGAAGATCATGTGAAGGAATTGTACAGTCGCTACAGCAATGATGCGGATGTATCGATTGTAGAAGGTGTAATGGGCTTGTTCGACGGTGCTGTGAAATCGGAGGGGAGCAGCGCATCCATTGCAATGCTCCTGGATCTGCCCGTAATACTGGTCATGAATGCAAAAGCAATGGCTTATTCTGTCGCACCCTTACTCTATGGCCTGAAAAATTTCAATCCGGAATTAAAGATAGCCGGCGTGATCTTCAATTTTGTCAGTTCTGAAAGCCATTACCAGTTTTTAAAAGATGCCTGTGTGGATGTAGGAATCACACCATTAGGTTACATTTCCCCAAATGAAGCCATCAAAATTCCTTCCCGGCATCTTGGGCTGGCCATCTCTCCTGAAAATGATTATAACGCCATTATCGAAGCAGCAGCTGCTCATATCAGTAAGTCGGTAGACCTTGATCAACTACTTGAATTAACAGCGCAACATAGGCAACCATCCGGGGCCTCAGCAATTCCTCCACCTGGGAAATTAAAAATTTGTGTGGCCCGTGATCAGGTCTTTAATTTTCTCTACGAAGAAAATCTTCGCGCACTCAGACAACTGGGAGAGGTATTTACTTATAGTCCAACTCATGCATCCTCACTGCCCGATATGGATCTTTTCTACATCCCCGGAGGCTACCCCGAATTGAATCTTTCTTTATTGGAAGAAAACGTGGAGATGCGCAAAGCTATCCGCGAATATTGTGAAAATGGTGGACGTGTAATAGCAGAATGCGGCGGCATGATGTACCTGGGCAAAGGCATTACAGATGCACAGGGCAAACGCTATGAAATGTGTGGCGTACTTGACATAGAAACCAGTATGGAAAATAGCCGCATGTCGCTCGGTTATCGCAAAATTCAAATCGGCGACATTGTCCTGAAAGGACACGAATTTCACTACTCACATGCTAAAGAAAACAGTGCTGTTACCACCATCGGCGAAGTCACCAATGCCCGTGGCAAAGTAGTATCAACACCCATATACAAACAACAAAACGTTGTCGCCTCCTACATGCATCTCTATTGGGGCGAAGACACGACAATATTTTCATCACTATGGAACAGCTAAAACTTTTTATGATCCTTGCAGGATGTAAGCCTGCAGGCAGACACACAGAGCAACACGATGTGTTCTTTGGTATCGCAGCAACGCTGAAAGATCTGGTACCTTCCCTGGAAGCCTTCTGGCCGGAAGCAAAAGGTAATCTGCACATCGATGGTTTCAGAGAAGTCACCCTGGTAGAAGACATGCAGGTACAGGTTGTTCCCCGCGCAGAAAAAGTGAGTGGAGGCGCACAACTCTACTTCATCAATCTCGGTGGTTACAAAGAAAATGAAATGGAAGAATTTCATTACAAACTGCTCTCCACCGGAAAAGAAAAAAACGAAGCACTAAAAAAAGCAAAGGCCACCGCATTCTTCAAACACACTTCATTTCCCGGTGCTACCTCACACATTGATGACAAGTATGGGGTAGACATAGACGACTTTGCACTGATCGAAGATATCCTTTCTGAAAATGTCAGGGCACAATATGCTTTGCAATTATCACCTGCTGGTCCAGACGCTCGGCCCGATCAATTGCACCTGGGATATTTCAGGCTTGAACGAATTCTTAAAGGGGAATACCTCACCGATTAAGCCCATTCAATTTTATTCAACCCCTTAAAAAATATTTTTCAGCTTTAAATCCGGCTGGATTTTTTTCGCGTATCTGAATATGTAGCAATACTAAATCGTCAGATAAGGAAGCTTGTGGGCAAATAACCCATCTCTTAATTTTTTACACTTTACTTTATGATAAGGAAAGCTCTGAAAATCCTGCCATGGGCGGGTGGTACCCTCGTGTGCCTGATACTCGTACTCATCATACATATTTACCTGGTTACAAGGCCCAAAGCACCTGATGCGCATACACGCATTATGGCAAGGATGGATATCGAACAGCAAATGAGTCCTGAAGAAGGAGAAAAAGTGCAGGCCTGGCTCTATGCCCAGCCCGGTGTAGATCATGTACTGGTCAATGCTTCCACACGGATTGCAGTATTTACCTATTCACCACTGCTGGCCGATGCCAATGATATCATCAGCAGGTGCAGTCAGTCACTTCATTATACGACTACACGATTTGTGCCCAGCGCCGAAGACATGGAGAAAGGTTGTCCGGCAATGGCGCAATCCATCACAGGAAAAATTTATCATCTCTTTATCAGTAAAAAATAGAAAATGAAAAACAACGCAGCACTGTTATTATTTGCTGGTATCTTCGGCACAGGCCTGTTCCTCACTTCGTGCAAGAAAGATGCAGATAAAATGGAAACTACTAAAACATTGTATGATTCATTGGGGGGCTCTACCATGGTCAATGACCCTGCTAATCCAGGTACTAAAATTCAACAAGGCCGTCTGGGCATTCGCTCCGTAGTGGATAGCACCATCTTCGTGATTGCAGCAGATCCTGAAATCAATGGCTTTTTTACGACACTCCTGGCCGAAGTAACTGCTGGTAATACCAGTGGTTTTGAAGCTTTGAGCAAGAACCTGACTGATTTCGTATGCGTAGGTACAGGCTCTACCTCTTATACTTATGGTGGCAAGAGTATGACCGCAGCACATGATCCGGCGCAGAACTCACGCATGAATGGCAAAGCTGATAATGGCGACTTCGATGCATTCGTAGCTGACCTGGTAAAAGGTGCAAAGAAAAATGGTTTGTCTGATCAGCTGATCGGAAGGGTAGGAGCACTCGTGGAAAGTCTGCGTACCCAGGTAGTACAAAAATAAGCTGTGTAAATGTAAAGAACAGGTGTCTCAACTAATGTTGGGACATTTGTCGTTGGGCACGTAACATCTCTCTCTTGCCCGGAGGTCCCGCCAATTTCTCCACCTTAAAGCCGGCTGCCAGCATCGCTCTCCTTACATCTCCCTTACTACAATAAGTAACTAAGATGCCACCCGGCACTAATAACCCATATAGTTTTTCAAAAATCTCTTTCGTCCATAAATGAGGCTGTGCGCCAGGCGCAAAAGCATCGTAATAAATAAGGTCGAAAGTCTGCGCAGGATTTACATCCAATAAGGATGCGTGCGCTTTATGCAAAGTAAATTGTTCGCTGATCTTTACATCTTCATTCCAGGGATAGGCATGCAAAGCATTGCCATAACTCAATCCTGCTACTTCTTCTGCTGTTAAAGGGAACTGTTCTACGGAGTAATAATACACAGGTGCAGTGGTATGCTGCATGGTCAGCAAGGCATTCAGGCCGGTGCCAAAGCCCATTTCAAAAATGCGTATGGCAGGTAGTTGCAGCGCCTGCAAACCAGCCTGAATAAATACATGCATGCTCTCCTGTATTGCACCATGGGTACTGTGGTACGTCACATTCATGTCCGGAATAGCGATGGTGTGTGAGCCATCTGCGGTTAGCCGTAATTCCCTTTTCATACAGCAAAGAAACTAAAAAGTACTAAAAGTCTATGCCGTCCTTAAAAACCCCTTAAAAACCATCCCCTGTTCCTCCCACCGCATCTATACAAGCTAACTTTAATAATACTCATAATAACCTGGAAAACCCAATCACACATGAAACACACCTATGTTGGCGGCCTGCTCCTCAGCATCGCCCTCTTCTTTGCTGGATGCGGCAAAGAAACCACCAAATCTGCTCCGGACACTAGCCCAGTTTCCACCGCTACCGCTACTGCCAACGATGCAGATCATACCGGTATGGTACTCACACCTGGCGGCTGGCGCCCCTCTGAAAAGGTTAGCAAACTCGAACCAGGCCAGCACCTGGATGTACAGGGCGGCCGCTTAAGAGCCATTGACGATGCCACTGGCAAAGTCTCTAAAGACTTCGGCGCTATCCATGCCGATGTAAGTTCACTACCCGATTACCCCGGCAACGTAAACAGCGCTTCCCCCTTAGCCAGGAAGGTTAAACCCCTCGCCTCAGGTTGGATCGCTTACACGTACTGGAGTAACCCGGTATCCACACCCATTTCTTATTTCTCTACTACCTGGACCGTGCCTCCCGCACCCTCCACCTCCAATGGTCAAACCATCTTCATGTTCAATGGCCTCCAGAACAGCTCCTACATCCTGCAACCCGTTTTACAATGGGGCCCTTCTGCTGCAGGCGGTGGCAACTATTGGGCAATTGCCAACTGGTACGTAGATGGTTCCAACGGCACCGCTATCTTCAGTAACCTCGTCAGGGTAAATGCCGGTACCAGCCTCACTGGTATCATGACCCTCACAGGCAGCAGCGGCAGCAACTATAACTACACCTCTGCTTTCTCCGGTTATTCGTCCATCAACCTCTCCGTGAGCAACATCCAGAAACTCTACTGGGCTGCAGAATCGCTGGAAGTGTATTACCCCGTCGTTTGTACCGACTATCCGAATACAACGAAGACCACCTTCAGTAATATTCAGATCCAGTTGCAAGGCGGTAGCCAGGCTGCCCTGTCATGGACAGCAGCCAATGCCGTAACCGATTGCGGACAACATGCCACTATTGTCACCAACGGCACGCCAAATGGTAAAGTAGACATCTACTATTAAAAAGAAAATCTCAAATAACAAAGCCGGCATGAAGCCGGCTTTGTTATTTATACCCTAATACAAGTTGTAACTCCTAATTATAATGTCAATCTAACTTACTTTCAACCAAATATTTATACTTTTTCCCGATACGATTACAACTTTTCCTTTTTGCGTAAATCAATAGCCCTGTGTGTCACGTAGTTTTGCGGTCCAAAATCCAAAGACAAAAACCAAAGACATATAAACAGGACCCTTATGACGCATTTCTTTGCACGATACACTATAACCACAACTGTTCTCTTTTCTCTACTACTTTGTTCCTTCACGAACATTGCTAAAGCCGATGAAATCCTCTCCGCTATCAAAGGTAAAGTCATTACCGCCGACGGACAGGCTGCTCCATTTGTGACCGTACAAATCAAAGGCACCGGCAGAGGAATCGTTACTGACCAAAATGGTGAATTCATTTTCAAAAAAATAAAACCCGGTTCATATACCGTACAGGTATCCCTTATCGGCTATGAAACCGTATCCCAGGAAGTGGTTGTAGAAGAAGATAAGGTGGCCCACATTTCCATCCAGCTCAACGCTACCAATCAGCAAATGAAAGAGGTAGTAGTCGTAGCCGATGGTAATAACTACAAAGTCAGCCAGCCTTCACCTACCCTTCGTATCACAACGCCCCTCAAAGACGTGCCACAAAGCATCGAAGTACTCACCGCCGGCACCATCCGCGATCAGCAGATCTTCGATATGCAGGAAGACGTTTCCAGGAACATCTCCGGCGGTATGCGCATCGGTCACTGGGACATCTATACCAAAATGCAGGCGCGCGGCTCCCAGCTCACCGCCTTCAGGAACGGGATGAACGTTGTAAGCAGCCCATGGAGCCCTCTCACCGAAGATATGAGCATGGTAGACCGCATCGAGGTGATCAAAGGTCCTGCCGGCTTCATGCTCTCCAGTGGTGAACCTTCCGGTCTTTACAACGTTGTGACCAAGAAACCTACCGGTTTAAAAAATAATAACGAAGTCGCCCTCACAGTAGGTAGCTTCAATTCTTACCGGGGTACCCTGGACCTGGATGGCAAACTATCCAAAGATGGCCGTCTGCTGTACCGCCTCAACGTAATGGGTACACAGCGCGATTCTCACCGTGATTATGAGTTCAACAACCGTTATTCCATCGCACCCGTTATTAAATACCTGGTTGACGACAGAACTTCTGTTACCCTGGAATACAATCGTCAATTTGTACAGGAACAGGTGATCGGTAGCAACTACGCATTCTCCAGGAAAGGTTATGCTGACCTGCCCATCAACTTCACCACCGCTGATCCTAAACTGGATCCTACCAAGATCACTGACCAGAGTCTGACCGGTACATTCGAACACAAGTTCAACGACAACTGGAAATTCACTGCACAGATAGCTTACCTGCACTACGACCAGAAAGGTCAGAGCATGTGGCCTTCTTATTTTTCTTCATTCAATGATAGTCTGCTGCAGAGAAATATCGGGATCTGGGATGCACTGGCCATCAACCGCACCGGACAGATGTTCGTAAACGGTAAATTCCAGACCGGTAGTATCACCCACAACATACTCGCCGCTGTAGATATGAAGCGTAGCCAATACTGGGCAGACTGGAACCAGTCTCAACCCCTGGGCGATACCACCTTCAATATCTACAAGCCTACCTATAACAACGTAACCCAGCCTGTATGGGATCGTTCCAAAAACATCCGTGTGACCGGCGTTGAATACGACTACGGTTACTATACTGAATATCTCCAGGATGAACTGGGTTTCCTGGACAATACCCTCCGCGTCACCCTGGCTGGCCGCTATACCACCAACGTTTATAACACGCCATACGCGATTACGAAGAATGAAAGTAAGTTCACGCCCCGTGTAGGTCTGAGTTACTCAATAGACAACAGCCTGAGTGCTTACTTCGTATACGATGAAGTGTTTATGCAGAATGGAGGTACAGATTGGGAAGGTAAAACATTCAAGCCACTCACTGGTTCCAACATCGAACTGGGTGTAAAGAAAAACTGGTTTGGCGACCGTCTCAGCACCAACGTAGCAGTATACCAGATCGTGAAAAACAATGTACTGGCTGCTGACCTGGAACATGAATCACCTACCGCTGGTTTCATCTATAGCCGTACAAACGGGCAGCAGAAAATCAAAGGGGTGGAAGTAGATGTAAAAGGACAACTCGCACCAGGTCTGAATGTACTGATCAATTACGCTTACACGGATGGCCAGGTAACCAAAGATGCATATGCGAACCTGGTAGGCAACTACATCTCCGGTACAGCTAAGCATATCCAGAACAGCTGGGTGAATTACAGGGTGAACAGCGGCGTACTGACAGGCTTAGGCATCTTTGCCGGTTACCAGTGGCAGATAGGTCGTATCGCAGGTCAGGTATATGATAAGTCAGAAAACTTCCTGCCTGATTACTTCCGCCTCGATGCTGGTATCGGTTATTCCATCAACAGGTTTGATATTAAAATGAATGTAAATAACGTATTGAATAAATACCTGTACACAGGGGCACCTTCTTACGACAACAACGGCAACCATATTTATTACTGGCAGGCCGAAGCAGGAAGGAACCTCCGCGTGTCAACAAGCTATCGTTTCTAAGAATACCTAATTACTGACAAAAGGTTGTATCATTCCTGATACAACCTTTTGTCAAATCTTTAAAGCAAACTTATGACCTTTAAGCAGATCACTGGCAAATTACATTTATGGCTCGGGCTTAGTTCCGGGCTTGTTGTTTTAATACTGGGTATCACCGGTTGTTTGTATGCTTTTATTGAAGAAATAAAACCTGTGGTCTATCATGACCGTATGTACGTAAATATACCTGCGAATGGGATACGTTTACCCCTCTCCACCTTACAGGCCAATGCGCAGCAGGCCATTGGTGCCGATAAACCATTACAGGTAGCCGAAGTACCAACAGCGCCTGACAGAACTGTTTACTTCCGTGCAGTAAAAGTGAATGAAGAAAAAGTACTGCACAGCGGCTACTTCGAATATTTCTATAAAGTCTACGTGAACCCCTATACAGGTGCAGTCGTAAAAGTGGAAAATACCAAATGGGAGTTCTTTAACCTTGTTGTCAACCTGCATATTAACCTGCTGATGGGACCAAAGCTGGGAAAAAGTATCGTCTCCTGGAGTGTTGTCGTCTTCGTCGTAATGCTCATCTCCGGCATCATACTCTGGTGGCCGAAAAACAAAGCTGCGATGAAACAGCGTGTATGGTTTAAATGGAAGAAGGATACGAAATGGAAACGCAAGAATTATGACCTGCACAACATAGCCGGTTTCTATGCCATGTTCATCTTACTGGTAATCGCTCTGACGGGCCTGGTCTGGAGTTTTGAATGGTTCAGCAAAGCAGTGCAGTGGACAGCAAACGGTGGTAAGTCCGGCACTGAATTGCCCGCCCTGAGCAGTGATACCCTTGATCTTCGTCCGTATTCCATGGATAAAATACTGCATGCTGCCCTGCAAAAGGACCCGGCAGCCACATCCCTTTTTGTGACAATCCCTAAAAATAATAAAGCAGCAGTGTCCGTATATGCCCGCAATGCCAACAGGCCCTATTATACCAACACCAGAACGTTCTATGATCAGCACAGTGGAAAGCTGCTGAGAAGAAGTACGCCCGGTAGCCGCAACAATGGAGAGAAGCTACTTTCGTTAAATTACGATCTGCATGTAGGCAGTATATTAGGACTGCCCGGAAAAATGCTCGCTTTCTTTGTCTCCCTTATTGCTGCTTCCCTGCCTGTGACTGGTGTGTACATCTGGTGGGGCAGAAGAAACAAGAAGACGACAAAAAATAAAAAACAGGTACTCCGCAAACCAGCAATGAGCGTGCCTGTGTAAACTACTTATTATGATGATTTTTGTTAACTTATTCCCTTATTATTAAGGGAGGCACTGCTGTATCCGGACTATTTTCCCGTCATATCTTTATCGGTTCAATAAGGTCATTATTTAACGTAACAGAATAATGAACAAGACAGACACAATCCGTATCCTACTGGCGGATGCACAGCCTGTGTATAGAGAAGGGATCAGAAGTCTGCTCGTTAGTCAGGAAAACCCTTATGTAATACAGGAAGCGGGAAACACAGAAGAGTTTAAACATGTGTTGCAATCATACTATCCTGATATATTGATCCTCGATTATAACCCGGCATTCTTCAGTCCAGAAGTCGTAAGCACAATGTCCGCCCTCATTCCCTCGTGCAAAGTAATCATTATCTCCAATCAGCAGACGAAAGCGCACATCCTTCGCTCACTGGAACTGAATGTTTATTGTTATCTCACAAAAGAGTGTGGGAAACAGGAATTGCAGGAAGCCATTACAGGAGCTTTGCAGGGAAGAAAGAAATATGCCCCCTTTATAGTTGATCTCCTGTTGGATGACAGACGTAATACTTCGTTTAATACAACAATACTTACAGGGAAGGAGACAGCCATCATTCAGCAGATAGCATCTGGCAAGGCCAACAAAGAGATAGCTGCTGCCATGAATCTAAGCCCACATACAGTGCATACGCATAGAAAAAACATCATGAAGAAATTAAATGTTCACTCGGCAGTTGGCCTGGCGAGCTTCGCTATAGAGAATAATCTGGTGTAATTATGCCTGTTATATACCTCGCATGTAAGCTTCTTGTTTTTTAGCCCGCTTCAGGCCACTACCGCTATGCACAAAAATGCGCTTTTGCCGAAGGTGAAAGCGCATTTTTGTGCATAGCCATATACCCTCTAAAGGGTATCCCTTTACCATCCCTTACTACCCTGTTTTTACCCCACACAGGCGATTGCCAATCTATTATGGTATACCTAGTTTTACATCACTGAAAAACTGCGCTTAACCCAGGATTTACCACTTCAACAATAACTATTTTATGCATACTCAAAAGGTTTACGACTTTGCAGCTATCGGTGCAGGGCCGTTCAATATCAGCCTCGCCGCCATGACACAGGAGATCAAATCATTAGATGGCATCTTCCTGGATCAGCGCGAAGGGTTCAACTGGCATCCTGGTATGCTGCTCCAGGACACCACACTCCAGGTTCCTTTCATGGCGGATCTTGTAACTATGGCCGATCCTACAAGCCCCTTCAGCTTTCTGAATTACCTGAAAGAAGAAGGACGCATTTACTCCTTCTACATCAGGGAGAACTTCAAAATTCTGCGCCATGAATACAATAAATACTGCCAGTGGGCAGTGAAAAAATTGCACAACCTTCACTGGAATACAAGGGTAGACGATATCGGCTGGAACGATCACCAGCAGCACTATACGCTGCAAACGAACAATGGCATCCTCCATGCAAAACGACTCGTACTTGGTACCGGTACCGTGCCATATGTTCCCGCCATGTGCAAAGAACATATGCAAAACGCCATTCATTCATCTAGTTACCTGGATAACAAAGCAGGTCTCCAAAGCAAACGCAGTATCACTATCGTAGGAAGTGGGCAAAGTGCTGCAGAGATCTATTACGATTTACTGCAGGACATCGATACATATGGCTACCAGCTGCACTGGATCACCCGATCACCACGCTTCTTCCCGCTTGAATATAGTAAGCTCACACTGGAAATGACTTCTCCTGAGTATGTTGATTACTTCCATGCATTGCCTATGGAAAAGAGAGACCTGCTGAGCCGTAACCAAAGACACTTATACAAAGGAATTAATAACGATCTCATTGGCAATATCTTCGATTTGCTGTATACAAAAAGATTGCAGCATGATATCACGGTATCACTGCGCACCAATTCTGCATTGAAGAAGGTAACGTATGATGATGGATTCACGCTCGATTTTTACCAGGAAGAAGTAGAGAAGTACTACAGGCATCATACAGAAGGATTGATCCTTGCTACTGGTTATCATTATAGCATGCCGGCTTTCTTAAATAATATTAAAGACAGGATTGCATTTGATGAGAAGGGAAGATTTGATGTGGGGCGAAATTATAATATCGGGAAAGATATCTATGTGCAGAATGCGGAATTGCATACGCATGGATTATCTACGCCGGACCTGGGTATGGGTTGCTATCGCAATGCGATCCTGATTAGGGAGATGACGGGTGTGGATCATTATGCGATTGAGAAAAGGATAGCTTTTCAGCAATTTATGGTGACGGATGATGAACAAATTTTACAACCCATTTCTGAACTGATCTCAATATGAAAGTGAGGAATTTTCTGATCGTCATGACCCTCGTAGCCGTGGTGAGTGATTATCTTTTACACCCTTTCTACCCTCATTTCTTCAAATCCCGGTTTGGGATTACTGATCCCAAAGCCGTAGGCTTCTATTTCAGCACCGTATGTGCCACCGTCATGATCGCCTTCCCCTTGTGGGCCTGGCTCTCCAAAGGCAAATCAGAACTGCGCATACTCGTATATACGCAACTGGTAGCAGGTATTTTAGCAGCCTCCTGCTTTTTTATCACCAGCTACACACAGTTCTGGATAGTCTCCTTATCGATCATTGTCTTTAAAGGAAGTTACCTGCTGGTATACCCTTTTATCCTGCGCATTACAAAGAAAGAAGATCATACCAGCATTATCGGACTGCTGGCAGTGATCATTCACTGCGGCAGTGTGCTCGGTGCTGTCTTTGGCGGTATGCTCATCGACTGGCTCTCGCCTGCATGGATCTTTCTTGGCATGGCAGCAGGCGATTTTATACAATCAGGTATGAGCCTCTATTTGCTGAAAACTACAGAAGCAATCCCACCTGCAGAAAATACACAGCAGGTCAAAACCAGTATCTGGCCACAGGGAATGGTCTTAAAATTAGGCATCGTCACCATGATCCTTTACTTCAGTGACTTCCTTATCCGGCCCTTTTTTGTAAAATACTGGGAAAGCCTTACAAACAGCAATAGCCAAATGCTCTCCGGTGCAGTGTACGCCATTCCCGCAGTAGTCGCCATGATCGGCCTCTATGTAAATAAGAAACGCCAGGGACAGCGCAATGTATACCAGGGTATTATCTCAGCGTTACTCTTCGGACTCGCAGGCTTGTTATTGCAGGGCTATCCTATGGCTGGCGCAGTGTTTATCGGCCGCTGTATTTATGGCTGGTCTTTCTTCCAGGCAGCAGTACGCTTCGATGCATTGCTTTTTCATGTAAGTGATCCGGTAGCATACGCAATCGAATATAGTAAAATCCATTTCTTCCAGAATATGGGAGTATTAATAGCAAGTACCATGGCGGGGGTACTGGTAGACCAGTTTAATCTGCGCATGCCATTTATGGTAGCTTTTACAGGCTTTGCCATGGTAACAGCCATGTATTATTATATAATCAGAACACAGACATCACAAAGGTCTGTATTAGCACATAATGAAAATTGATAAGTATGAAAAATGATAGTATGAAACAAGCCGCACAGGTAGTCGCCAATTTACAACCAGCGCTATGGGCATGTGCCAACAGGTTGCACGTATGTAAGATCATCAGTGAGTTTACCCACGAGCTGTTGCTCGCACCCGTATTGGAATATGAAGAAGGGGGATGGGGATATTATCGTCTGACAGCACCGGGAGCTCTGGTTGCAACAGCTGCATTAGATACAAAAGAATCCACCTCAAATCCTGACACCCAATCCTCCGACCCAATCACATACACCTTCCGTGCCCGCATCCTCAGCCTGAACCACTGGTACATCGACAAATCATCCCTGAAAAAATCAAGCGGTGCCATCGACAGCCTCCACTTCATCCTCGAATTCAAAGACCTGTTAAATATCTCCACCTCGCAGCTACCCAGCTATCTTGAAGAGATCACCAACACCCTCTATGGCAGCACCTACATGATGGCCAACCATACCCTCACCTCATCAGACCTCGTAAACGCCGGCTACCAAACCCTTGAACACGCCATGAACAGCGGTCATCCCTGTTTCGTAGCGAACAACGGCCGCATCGGCTTTGATGCTAACGACTACCGGGCCTATGCCCCAGAAGCCGATGCGCCCATCCGCCTGATCTGGCTCGCAGGTCACAAAAGCAGAACAGGTTATGCCGCTGTAGATACGCTGCCTTACAACTTATTAATGGAAAAAGAACTGGGCGACCGCACGCTGACTGCTTTCAACAAAGTCCTGAAAGAGAAAGGCGTAGATACTGCTGATTACTTTTTCATCCCGGTACATCCCTGGCAGTGGTACAATAAACTAGCCATGGTATTCGCTCCTGACATCGCCAATAATTTATTGATTTGCCTCGGCGAAGGTCCAGACGATTTCAGCGCACAGCAATCCATACGCACCTTCTATAATCTTAGCCACCCTGATAAGCATTATACCAAAACCGCCATCGGCGTACTCAATATGGGATTTGTAAGAGGCCTCACACCTTATTATATGGATAGCACACCTCCCATTACAGAATGGATTAAATCAGCTATCGCAGCAGATCCTTACATCCAAAAACTTGGATTTACCCTGCTCTGTGAAGTCGCCACTGTCGGCTATCGTAACATGTACTACGAACCATTTGGTAAAACCAGCGCATACAATAAAATGCTCGCTGCCCTTTGGCGTGAAAGTCCAGCCACGGTGTTACAACCTGGTCAGCAACTCATGACCATGGCTGCACTACTCCACATCGATTTCAATGGCAACTCCTTATTGCATGAACTGATCAAAGCTGCCGGTATCAGTACAACTGACTGGTTAAGAAAATATTTACAGGCTTACCTCACTCCATTGTTGCATTGCTTCTACGAACATGACCTCGTATTTATGCCTCATGGCGAAAACCTGATCCTGGTAATGGAAAACCATGTACCCGTAAAAGCCATCATGAAAGACATAACGGAAGAGATAGGGGTATTTAGCTACAAAGAAGAAATACCTGAAAAGGGTAGAAGGATCTGTGTAACTGTTCCTGAAGAGTTAAGAGCACTTAGCATTCTCACAGATGTATTTGATTGCTTCTTCCGTTTCATAGGCCAGATCCTTGTAGAACATTGTGACTATCCGGAAGATAAATTCTGGCAACTGGTAGCCGCCACGATTCACGCTTATCAGGAGGATCATCCTGAACATGCAGAGAAATTTGAACAATACGACCTCTTCGCAGAGGAATTTATATTGAGTTGTCTGAACCGTTTACAGCTGCGCAACAATAAGCAGATGGTCGACCTGGCAGATCCGGCTGGCAGCCTTCAATTGGCAGGTATGTTGAGGAACCCGATAGCTGTTTATAAAAAAGCAAACGTGTCCTTTTCGCATGCATAACAAGGATCTTACTGCCTGTGCAACAGACCGCATTGAAGTAATGCAGCCAAAGGGTGCATTACTTGCAGACATCATCCGTAATCGCCGAAGCATCTTCGCTGATTACTACATTGATAAACCTGTTCCCAAACCGCTTATAGAAGAAGTATTAACCAATGCCATTTGGGCACCCAATTATAAAATGACCCAGCCCTGGCGCTTCATTGTTCTACAGGGCGAGCAACTAAAACAGTTCGGCAGCTACCTCGCGGACTACTACAAAGGCCAGTACGAGCGCCTGATCAACTACCCCTCGCGGGCAGGATGCATCATCGTCATCATCATGCGCCGCAGCACAAAGGTAGTGATCGAAGAGTGGGAAGAACTGGCGGCTGTAGCCTGCGCTGTACAAAACATGGCCCTCACCTGTACCGCCTACGATATAGGCGGCTACTGGGATAGCTGTTCCGCCTGCATCGCCTACGCGGACCGCTTTGAACTGGCAGAAAATGAGAGATGCCTCGGGTTTTTCTACATGGGTTATTATGACCTGGAAACATATACTTCTAATAAACGGCGAACAGGGATTGAGAAAAAAGTGACCTGGTTAACATGACTACTTATCTCCCCATCTTACTCGGCAAACTACAGGGCATCTTCGGCTATGTCGTATTAGGCCTTGTAATAACAGAATGGCTATTACTGGTGATCAGTAAAAAAATGGAAAGCAACCGCGAAGGTTGGGTGAATGTCTTCTCTTATGTACTTGACAGCATTCCCTACTTCTTCCTGGGCAAGGTGATGATTTTCGGCACTATGACCTGGCTCTACCAATACCGGCTCACCACGCTCAGCGATGCCTGGTACATCTGGATCCTGGCCTACCTGGTATACGATTTCATGTTCTGGCTTGTCCACCTCTTAGGCCACCAGGTACGTTTCTTCTGGTGTATCCATGGTGTCCATCACACGGCCGAAGAAATGAAACTAACGGTCGCTGTGCGGGGATCATTCCTTGGGTTCCTCCATATCCCCCTCACCATTATCTGGCTGCCCATCTTAGGTTTTGATCCGTTCATGATCTTCATTTGCGAATCCATCGCCAGACTATATGGTTTGTATGAGCATGTCAATGATCATTTTGACCGCTATGTCGGCAAACAACGATTGCTGGAATACCTGTTCATCACACCATCGGTTCATAGGGTACATCATGCCAAAAATTATATCTACCTGGATAGAAACTATGGGGAGACCTTCTCTATCTGGGATAAGATCTTTGGCACCTTCCAGACGGAGCTGGATGATATAAAGCCGGTGTATGGTATCCTAAGTGAAGAGATCAATTCAAAGAGCCTCTGGCAGGTACAATTATTACTCTGGCGGGATTTATGGAGAGATATCCGGTCTGCACCCCGCCTGATCGATAAAATACGCTATGTCCTCAAACCTCCTGGCTGGAATCATAGAGATGGTGGCAAAATGGCTGCTGCCTACAGAGATGAAGCCTGGCAGAATTATCTACATCCACTATTTAAAAAGGAAGAGGTATCACCGTCCAATTCTAAACTGGAAGGCATATCATCCTCCACCATTTAACTGTCAGCAATATCAACATCCACTTTCTAAAATGAAAACATATGGAACCCAATATAGCGAACATACCAATGATGGAACCCATGCATGATGTGTTACGTCCCGTAACACGCACTTACCCGCCAATGGCACCTTTCATCATAGATATCACTCCCCGCGAGCGCGCTGCCCTGACAAAATTAGGCGACATGCTGGCCCTGGCATTCGGCACTTACGAAAACCCGGCCTTCATAGCAGAATTACATTTGCATGCATTCCAGTTATTGCCGGAGCGTATTTCCCGTCTGCTAAGTAATTTCGGTACCGACTTCTCCGCTTCCCAATATGGCGCGATTGTTTTAAGAGGCCTGGTAAATGTAGACCAGGATCAGCTGGGACCCACGCCGCCATCTTATAAACAGATGGATTATACGAGGATTAATCGCTATGGATTTATCTGTGCCTTATTGCATGGAGCAGTACCTTCCAAACCAGTCCAGTATTATGCCCAGCGTAAAGGTGGAGGCTTGCTGCATGCCATCATCCCCGATGAGAAGATGAATTTCACCCAGACCGGGTCCGGCTCA
The DNA here is from genome assembly GCF_003412465.1 of Chitinophaga silvisoli. Lineage (GTDB taxonomy): Bacteria > Bacteroidota > Bacteroidia > Chitinophagales > Chitinophagaceae > Chitinophaga > Chitinophaga silvisoli. The sequence goes on along the minus strand of NZ_QTJV01000008.1, from coordinate 144,774 downwards.
AGAACTGACCTGTTTGTGCATACTGAAGACGCATTTCTCTTTAACGCAGCTGATTTCCTCAGTTTTCTTTTTTTAAGGAATGAAGAGAATGTGCCCAGCTCACTGTATAGCATCCGTTCACATGGTTCGCTGGGAGAGGAGATGGGGTCCTTGTTCCGGCCTATTTATAAATGTCCGAAGGATGCCAACTATGAAACTGATATGGCAAAAGGAGAAGAGGTCACTACTGCCGTATTATACGGCAACAGGGAACATCCCTTTATCCGTTTCGATGCAGCCGAACAAATCTATAATGAAGCAGCGGATCAGACTCCGGAAGCCATGGCGCATTTGCGGCATTTCTGGGAGGAGGCACGGCAATTGATTTACAATGATTTTATCCCTGAGTCAGGAGATCTCATTTTTGTGAACAACCATTTATGTGCACATGGAAGAAATGCGTTTGTGGCCGGGTTTAGAAAAGAGAATGACCGGATGGTGAAATGCGAGCGGCGAATGATGCTGCGAATGATGAGTAAGACGAGTCTTATAGGGATCAGAGGGGTAACGCATACGGATGACCCTTATTTAATAATGGAAGAACATTATGGAAGCCTGTTCAAATAAAATATATATCCAACCTTTCATCTTCATTACCCTGACAGCACTTTTATAAAAATGAATCAATCATGAATCAACCCACTTTGATCGCCGCACCAGTAAAAGACCTGTTCTACGGAGGTGCCTCGGCGGAATACAACGCCGCTATCACAGCTGCTGCAGCGCGTGTGACAGCTTTCCTCGAAAATAACAAACGCCCTTTCAGCGGCATCAGACCTGCCGCCTTACTGGCCCAATTCAGAGAAGTGGACTTCGACACCCCACTTCCTGATTACGAAAGCCTGTTCGAAGAGGTAGATCGCTTATACATCCAACACGCCACCGCTTTCCACCTGCCTCAATACATCGCACATCTCAATTGTCCAGTAGTCATACCCGCCCTGGCGGCAGAAGTGATCATCAGCGCCATCAACAGCAGCCAGGATACCTACGATCAAAGTGCCGGAGGCACCTTTATGGAACGTAAACTCATTGACTGGACCGGACAACAAATCGGCTACGATGACCAATGTGATGGTGTGTTCACCGCTGGCGGTTCCCAAAGTAATATGATGGGCTTACTCCTGGCAAGAGATTATTATGCATTAACCTACCTGCATCACAACATCAAATTGGATGGTCACCCTATAGAAGCCAGTAGGTTCAGAATATTTGTTTCTGAAAAGGCACACTTCAGTAACCAGAAGAATGCATCCCTGATGGGTTTAGGTGAGCAGGCAGTCATAAAAGTGGCTACCGATGAACGTTTCAGAATGGACCTGGGTGCCCTTGAAGCAGCTATCCAAAAAGAACGTCAACTGGGTAACATCCCCATTGCTGTAATAGCTACTGCCGGTACTACCGACTTCGGTAATGTCGATCCTTTAGCCGGCATTGCAGGCATAGCACAACGCCATCAGTTATGGTATCATATCGATGCGGCCTACGGCTGCGGCCTGCTCCTGACGGACAAATACAGGTATTTACTGGATGGGATTGAACGAGCCGATTCTGTGACGATCGATTACCACAAATCTTTCTTCCAGCCAATCAGTTCCAGTGCCTTCATCGTACGGAACAGGCTCCACCTGAATATTATCAGGCACCATGCAGATTACCTGAATCCAAAAGAACAGGATTATGATGCACTGCCTGCGCAGATCAATAAATCAGTCACTCAGAGCACAAGAAGATTCGATGCTTTAAAACTCTGGTTTACCTTACGCCTCATGGGCCGGCAGCAACTGGGTGCCTATACAGATACAATTATTGACACCGCGGAAGAAGCGGCATGCTTAATAGAAGAGCAGGTAGATTTTCAATTGCTGAGTCATAGCGATCTCGGGGTATTAGTCTTTAGATATTATCCGGCTAAGCTCAATGTATCTCCATGTGAACTGAATAAGAAGATAAAAGAGCAGTTATTCTTTAGTGGGGAAGTCCTGGTGGCAAGTACAAAGGTAGATGGGAAATTCTATCTGAAATTTACGATTCTGAACCCCCTGACGACCATTGAGGATATAAAGGAGATTCTCAATAAAATAAGATCAGCGATCTAAAGGCAATGGTCTGGTGACTGTTGTAAATACAGTCATCAGGCTTTAAAAAAATTCCAATTTGCATTAACGCCGTTCATAGCAGCCTCAAAAATTCCCCATAAAACAAAAAAGGATCACATAAATTATGCAATCCTTTCCTTTTTGTGACCTCGTCTGGATTCAAACCAGAAACCTTCTGATCCGTAGTCAGATGCTCTATTCAGTTGAGCTACGAAGCCATTCCCGTTTTTCAAGGGAGTGCAAAGATGCACAAAAATATTTAATTACCAAGAAAAATTTAAAGAAATACGTGTACCCGTTGTATACAGCATAAAAAAAGGGCTGTCTCTATCACAAGACAGCCCCAAAATATCTTACAAATGCTTCGGATAATTCATCAACTTCACACTATAAATCTTAAATCCTTGCTCATCCTGCACATAATTCACGGCAAAACCCACCGTCACCTTCGTCTCCTCCGTTAGTGTAAACGTAATCTTCGGTGCACTGAACAAAGTATAATGTATGCTCGTATTCCCTGCAATATCAGCATAATCCGGAATCGTATCCAGGCCCGGAGCCACCACTATATAAGCCGGATCCTTTGTACCCTGCCAATCCAGGTCAGATACATCCAATGTATAAGTCCCAGCCGGCAATGCACTACCTGTCGTTTGCCAGATCTTGCCATTATGAATAGCCGGTGAACCCCAGCCACTTTCCATGTCTATCGTACCTCCTTCATCTGACGCATAGCCCCCAAAGCCATCATGGCTCTTGGCTGCTGTATTGGCACTCCAGTCCGTCAGGGTACCCCAGCGTCCACCGGAATGCATGCCGGCCACTGTAAATGGCGTAGAAGTATTCTTAAGATACTGGGCAGAGATATCCTTCGATGGCCCGATCACCAGCGCATCTACATCTACAATCACAATCGTTACTGCTGCATTCGATGCCACTGCAAATTTCCCTGTGCTCTGGATCTTTACCGCCAACGCCAGTTTCTTACCCTCATATTCGGAAGATTTCAGTTGCTCAATATCCAGTCCCAGTGAAAATGTGGCCGCGCTTTGCCCTGCAGGCACACTCACAGAGGCAGGCAGCGTATACAAAGAAGCCGGCATCAGTATGGTCGTATTATCCAGGATGCTATTAAATTTTAACAACGCAATCGTATCTGCATCCGTCACAATATTGACGGAATACCCCTCGGATTTGTAAGTGCTGGCCTGCGCTACCCCCAGGATAATATTGAGCTTCCCGGTGCTGGCATCTATACTATAATTGTACGTCGAAGAATCTGTACCCGTAGGTACCGCATAATTCGCGTTAATCCCGCCAGATACATTGAGCGCCTGCGGCATGTAAATATTGGCAATGCCATAACTGTCAGCATCCTTCTTACAGGCCCAGAGCGATAAAAGAAATATGATGATAATAGACTGTTTCATAAATCAAAAATTTAAAAGAATGAATTACCAACCCGGATTCTGTACCAACACCCCCTTTGAAATACTGATTTCCGTCTGCGGGAATGGATAATAATACATCTTGGCGGCATCAAAAACCCGCTCTTCTACTGTAAACGTACTATATACCCCGGCATTTATTTTCACTCCTAAAAGCGGCTTATTCAAGGCCGTTCCCGCATCCTTCCAGCGCAACAAATCCCAGTACCTGTAATCCTCAAATGCCAGCTCAATCCTCCGCTCATGCTTTAGCGCCGTTCTGAACTCATCCTGCGTTGCCGCTGTCACCACCGGCATATTCACCCCGGTCCTGGCCCGCACCAGATTAATCGCCGCCCTTGCTGTCATCCCATACCCATTATCATTATCCGGTCCATACGCCTCATTCATCGCCTCCGCATATTCCAGCAGGATCTCTCCATACCTCATAATGACCCAATGATGTGTAACCGTTCCTCCCTGCACTAAATTCAACCCATCATTCACAAACTTCTTCAGGTAATACCCTGTCTTACTTGCATTCGTATTCGCCATATCATCCTTACCACCCGGTGCTTCATCAATCACCCTGCCATTCCAGGTACTTCCATTCGTCACGATGCTCATCCCTAACCTCGGGTCCCTGTTCGCATAAGGATGTGCCGGATCCGGGGTACCGGTATATTCATAATCTGCCACCAGGTTCTCCGAAGGGGTTACCCCACTCAATCCACCTGAGGTACTGATAGGGTAATTCTGCTTCTCCATCGTATTGCTTGCCGCATACCTGGATGCCAGGATCGTTTCACCGCTGCTTAAGGTATTGTTCTGCAAAAAGTAATTCCTGTAATCGGTGGACAAACTATACAGTCCCATCGCAATTACATCATGTGCCGCTGCTGCCGCCCGCTGCCATTTGCTCACATCCCCGGCTGCATTATGCAAAGGACTTGCCCAATACAGCAGGGTCCTTGCTTTCAGCGCCAGCGCCACCCCTTTGGTAAACCTGCCATCATAGTTGGAGAATGAAGAGGTCTTCCAGTTCACCTGTAAACTGTCCTTATATGCATCTACCTCGGCCACAATAAAATTCATCACACTATCATAATCTGCCGCCGGCATAATCGTATTTTCATTCGCATCCAGCACCCGCGTTACCAACGGCACCCCTCCATATCTTTTCGTTAACTCAAAATAGAAATACGCCCTTAAAATATGTGCCTCCGCTCTGTACCAGGCCACATTTGTCACATCGTTCTTATAACTGATTGCCCCGGAAGCGGAGATCGTATCCCTGTTAGCACCTAAGATATCCTTGTAATTCACAGAATGCTCCAGGAAATAATTCGCTGCCCGGATGCCCTTGTAATAATCTGCATAATAGTTATCCGGGTTCGTCGTTGCATTCCAGCTCCCCAGGTTAAACAATTGTGCGCTGGACAAGGCAGATGTCTCCTCCGCCTCGTCCGTTGCTGCCGCAAAGATGTTGCTATTGTCCATCGCCAGGAACCCATTCCTGATAAAAGCATAAGGTGCGTTGCCCAGCGAAATCAATGTGCTGTAATCCGAATTGATGGTCTTGTCTGTCTCAGATGAATCAATCTTCGTATTCAAAAAATCTTTTGAACAGGCACTCAGCACCAGCAAAATGAATATATAAATTGTTAGTTTCTGCATGATGATCATTTTATTAGTTAAATGAAACACTGAGTCCACCGATATACGACTTCAGTCCGGGATAACCTGTAGGTGTCTCCGGATCAAAATTGTAGTCCCTTAAGAGCTTACTGATCGTAACAGGATTCGTTGCACTCATAAACAGGCGTAAGTTGCTGAGGTGCGCCCTCTTCAAAAATGCCTCCGGCAATGTATACCCCACCTCAATATTCCTGATCCGCAGGTAATTGTTTTTCTTGATCCAGAAGGTAGAATTCCTGTAGTTATTCCTATTCGCCTGGGTCGTCAGTCTGGGATAAGTAGCAGTGGCCCTGGTATCAATTCCTTCTGACGGATAGTAGGCCCATGCACCCTTTGCCATCGGAAATGCATTGTTATTGCTCACAAATGCCTGGGTCTGAGTGGTAGCATTCAGCATATTGTAATCAGCACCGGCTCCTCCCTGGAATAAAATGGATACATCGAAACCTTTATAGTCCAGCGATGCATTGAATGAATAATACAATGAAGGATAAGAGGGCTTTCCAATCTTAGTCACATCATTCTGATCTACAAATCCACTGTTGTCAAGATCTTTATATTTAATATCCCCAGGTTGCACCGCACCAAATACAGGAACCGGCAATCCTGATTTCAGGGTGCCATCTGCATTGAAATCCTCTACCTGGTAGAACCCTTCCGCAATCAATCCCATTGGCGTGCCGGCAGCCCGCCCCGTAGTTTTACTAAAACTATTTACAGGAGCAATTTCCGCCTGGTAATCTATCGTATTCTTGTGGTATAAAACGCTACCGCCTACACGATAACCCAATCCTTTCCAGTTATCATGATAGTTCATCGTTAATTCAAGTCCCTTGTTAGTCATCTTCCCGATGTTCTTGAACATCAGTGCGGTACCAATTGTAGCGGCATAACTGGCCTGGTCATAGGTCACAATACCTCCCCTTTTATCCAGGTAAGCATCTGCAATAATATCCAGTTTTTTAAACAGGGTCATATCAAAACCTACATTGTATTTCATACTATGCTCTGCGAAGATATCGGGATTGGCAATGTAGGTCGGCACAATGGCACTGTTGGCATTCAGACTCGTTACACCTGTATAAAAGGCAGTGGAGGTACCATAATACTGCTGGAACAAATACCTTCCCTGCAGGGAATTCTCGTTCCCTGATTTACCTGCGGAAGCCCTGATTTTCAGGTACAAAGGATCGGTCAATGCAATCCATCCTGCAGATATAGCAGGGTAGAATCCATGGTTGTGGCCCGGTGCATAGTTGTCAGAACCACTATATCCAAATCCAAAACCCAGCATATATTTTTCCCGGTAAGTGTAATCAACAGTACCGCCTAAATTCGTGTAGTGGTGGAAGATATTATTGCCCGTATTGTATCCTGATCCATTGAAGCTACCATTCCAGTCTTCTATATAATTACTTGCAAAATAATTTACCAGCGCATGTACCGCATGAGGACCAAAAGTTCGGTCATAACCTGCGCTCAGGTTGGCCTGTTTCCAGTCGTATTGATTGGTAGGTGCACTGTTGCTCGCCACGATATCAGTTGTTACATCAGTAGTGGTTTTTACACCATTGTAATACCTGGCATAGGTGGCCGTCTTGCTGGCGGAGTTCCTGGTCCAGGTATTGAAACTCACCGCTTCATTCAGGTATAAACCCGGTGTAATGAAATCCAGTTTTTCCTTCAGGTTGAAATTTGCCTGCAATGTTCTGTCATGTGTAGATGCCCAGCCCAATCCTTTCAGGGAAGCTACCGGGTTGTTGGAATACACAGTGGTGCCGGACCAGTTGCCCGTTTCATCTTTCACCGGGTAAATATTGGAAGGATAGGCGGCCATGTTATTCCATAAAGAAGGTCCATTGAAGTTTGGATAACGCCGATCTTCAATACGGCCACCGAGATCCACCTTTGCTTCGAAGATTTTAAAGAAACTAAAATCCAGGTTTGCCCGCAGGTTAAAACGCTGGATCTGTGCATTCGAAGTCGTCGAATTGGTGGCTACATTGTACAGGCCCTGGTTCTTCATGTAGTCTACAATGAGAGCATAACGGGTACTGGTATCACCACCACTAAAGGTGATGTTCGCATCCCTGAATACTGCGTTCTTTTTGAGTACCTCGTCGAACCAGTCTATATCAGTACCCGTACCATTTTTATAAGCATCCAGCTGTGTGGCGGAATATTTAGGTGTGTAAATATATTGGTGGTTATTCACGGCATACAGGTCATTACTCACGGCCTGGTTATAGAGTCGGGCATAATCATAAGAGCGCAAAGGCTTATTGATATTCTCAGCCTGTTGCACGCCATTTCTTACCTGTACCTGTACGGTTGGCTTACTGATCCGGCCTCTTTTCGTTGTGATCCAGAGTACGCCATTGGCACCCCGCATCCCAAAGGCGGCGAGTGCCGCGGCATCTTTGTACAATTTTACCGAAGCAATTTCTACTGCAGATAAATACTGGAAGTAGGTATTATTCACCTGGAATCCATCTACAAAGATGGCGAGGTCATTATTATCATAAGTGCCAATACCCCTGATCACAAAATTTGCATTGTCATATCCCGGTTCACCGCTGGCCTGTTGGGTAATAATACCTGGCAGCCGCCCGTAAAAGGTATTGGTAATATTCGCGGCCGGTGTTTTATAAAGTTCTTCTCCGCTTACCTTTGACACGGAGGCCGTAGGTATCGAATCAGGAACGGATTGCGCCAGCACTTTACCGGAAAAGGCCAGCATATATAGAAGCGTTCTGTAGCGCATGTTGTAATAATTTTAAAAAGCTTGATCGGTACATTTTTCCAGGAGAATCGGTTGGGTACGCAGGAAATGTAAATCTTGTTTAGTACCCCGGATTCTGAATCAGTGTTCCCTTGTTGATTTCCGTTTGCGGAAAAGGATTCAGATACTGACGGGGAGCCCAGAAACCCAGGTACATTTGCCCATCATTATAATCCGTATTCCCTGTCATCTTCCCGCCGCCATCACTATTGAAGTGCAGCGTACGGATCACGCCACCAATCAGGCCATTCCCGATATCTGCTCTCTTCCAGTGCTTGATATCATGCAGCCAGTAGTTCTCATCAAAGAACTCTGCAGCCCATTCCCGCTGGATGATGGTACGCAGTTTGGCCTGGTCCGTTTCTGTTACAGCTGGTAAACCTGCCCGCTGGTGAATTACATTGAGTTTCGTTAGCGCATTGGCAGATTGCCCCATTTCATTGTATGCCTCCGCAGCACTCAGGTAATATGCAGCAAGACGGAAAATCGGGAACTCAAACCAGTTGCGTGTACCCGCTTTATAATAGAACTTCACCGGCACTGCCGCTACATTCATCGCCCACTGGTATAGGTTGGAATTCGCCCAGGTATTATCATTCGGATTATTCCAGGTGTCTATTTCCCATGCCTTAAAACTCGCTTTGAACCGGGGTTCCATGGCCTGCATCCGGGTGATATAATCAGAGAAGGCGGTACTGCTGCTTGGCCATACCTGGTCTGTACCGTCGGCTTTATAATAGTTCTCGAGATAACTGGTCGTCAGCCCATTCCCATAAGCCTGCCAGTTATGCATGTTGTAAAAGGTATTCATACTGCTACCACCTGCATCGTATTTAAATGCAAGAATGATCTCTGCATTGGCAGGCGTGGAAGTGGCAGTACCATAATCATCCAGGGGATTGCCCGTATTGATGATCTTAATCCCGCCATTATTCTCGGCTTCTTTGATCACAGCTTCTGCAGCCGTAACAGCTGTTTGCCAGCGCCCTGCATCTGCATTCCCCAGGCAGATCAGGTTGTTGTTTGCCCCCAGGTCAAGGTAGGGGCTAGCCGTATTAAAGAGCGGACGCGCAGCATAGAGCAATGCTTTCGCTTTGATAGCCAGTGCCGCTGATTTGGTCATACGCCCTGTCCAGGTAGATGTCCATACAGAAGGCAATACAGCTGCTGCCGCATCACACCAGCTGCTAATGGAATCCATCACCTCGGCCACGGGTGCACGTGGAATGCTCAGGTCATCATTTACAGTAAGTGACTTAGAGACGATAGGTACTCCGCCATACATGATTACCATTTGTTCATAACGATAGGCTATCAGTGCCGTCATTTCTGCTTTCACAATCGCCTTGTCAGCATCCGTCATATCAGTCACCTTGTCGATGTTTTCTTTGACCAGGTAGGCCTGCCTGATAGTGGTGAAATTATAAGCGTAACCATCCATGTCTTCGGTATTGCCGGTAGCGGTCAGTCCGGTACTGGTGGAGATCCCATATCCCCATGTCCAGGAGAAGCCGTAAGTAAGCGCACCGGAGGCATTGTCCTGGATCAGTGAGTTCCAGTTACCCTGGTATGGCAATCCCTGACTCAGTACGATCTTATACGCATTTGCAATAGCACCCTGTGCTTTGATGGTAGTAGAGAATATCGAGTCTGTCGTCGTTGTATTGGAGATGGGCATTTGCAGGAAGTCCTTCTGGCAGGCAAACAGCAATAGCACCATGCATATGATATAGTAAGGTTTCATCTTAAATAGTTTTAGTGAATCAGAACTGGATATTGGTCCCGAAGTTGAACGTGCGTGTCAGCGGATACATATATCCCATACTGTTCTTGCCATCATCGGCCAACTCGGGGTCAATACCTTTCATCACTTCCTTGCTCCAGGTGATCAGGTTATTGCCATTGGCATAGAACCGGATATTGCTGATATGCGCACGGGTCAGTAACCTTCTGTCCTGGATACTATATCCTATTTCCAGGTTCTTCAGGCGTTTGAAGTTGTTAGACTTCAGCCAGAAATCGCTGAACAGGTTATTAGGGCCTGAACCACTGAAAGAGAAGGATGGATAGGTGATCTTCTCACCTTTATCATATTTCTCCTGTGTCCAGTGCCCATCGTAATAAGGCTGGAATACCGCACCTACGTTCTTGGCAAACGGGGTGCTCAGTACATAACCTGATTGCGGGAACGAACCCTGTGCAGTACCGATCAGGAGTGCAGAGATATCAAAACCTTTATAAGAGAAACCAATCGTCAGGTTATAAGCAATCCGTGGCAGGTTGGAATAGCCGATAGGCACCTGGTCTTTCGTGTCAATGATGCCGTCACCATTGATATCTTTATACCGGATATTACCCAGTCTGGCCTGGTTTCCATTCGTGTTATACGGCCGGTTATTCAGTTCTTCAGTAGTGTTGAAGAAACCATCCCATACATAGCCTTTGTATTGTCCAATACTATAGCCGGTTTCATTCATCCAAGGGTACTGGTAAGAGGGTTCGGCCATATAATCGATTTTATTCCTGGCGTAGGAGAAGTTAGCCTTCAGGTAGTAATTGAGTTTGCCGATATTATCATTGTAACCCAGCTCTATTTCATAACCATGGTTGCTCACGCGACCAATATTGGCCGGTGGCACGATAGAAGAAGAGACACCATAGGTAGCCGGGATCGTTTGCAGGTTGACTAAGATATTATCTCTTTTCTCCCTGAAGATGGTAGCGGATAGGGTCACCTTATCTTTCCAGAAACGCATGTCGGCAGCAAGGTTCAGCTTCTTGGCTCTTTCCCAGGTCACTTCAGGATTCCCCAACGTGGTTTCGCTGGCACCGGAGAAATAAGGGTTCGCACTGCTACCATTACTGTTGCCAAAATAATAACCACTGGTACCGGATGACCAGCCATTCGGCAGGTACAGGTAGCGACGTTTTTCCAGGCGGTCACTACCCACTTCTCCATAGGACCCTCGGAACTTCATCCAGGTAAGGATGTCATTCTTCGGGAAGAAGGGCTCCTTTGTCAGCACCCAACCGGCAGATACTGCCGGGAAGTAGCCAAAGCGGCGGGAAGGTGCGAAGTTTTCCGTACCGTTCAGACCCATATTGAATTCAAAGAGGTAACGCTCACTAAAGTTGTAGGTAACACGACCTACCAGGCCCATCAAACCGGATGGCGTATTGTAAGCCAGGTCATTGGCAGTATATTTTTGGGCATTGCCAAGGAACAGGGCAGTGACGTTGTGCTTACCAAAACTGCGTGCATAATCGACAGAGGCTTCTACGTACACTTTGCGCCAGGAGCCATTACCCCAGTTGTCAGAAGTATAGTCGGGATTCAGCTGACCACCTGCAAGTACAATATTATTTGGATTGCGAGGATCACGCATTGCCTTGTACAAAGGAATACTCTTCGCTTCATAAAACCCTTTCGTATAGCTGTCGTCGTATGCAATCTTTCCACTCAGGTTCAGACCTTTGGTGAGGTAATCCATCTGGTGCTTCAGGTTCACGGTGCTGGTCAGGGTGGTGATGTACTGGTTCACCACGCCGGCACCAAGGAAGTCACTGATAGGGGATACACCACTACCGCCTTTGTCTACGAGGGGATTGATGCCGTCGCCGGAGGTGCCGATGAATCCATTCACAAGTTTCCCATTCACGAAGTTAGGTCCCACAAAAGGACTGCTTTCAAAGATCTTCTGGATGATGAGCTGGTAGCGGTCACCCTGGTCATTGGCTCCATAGCCGCCGGAGGGCAGGTGTGCTACGGTCGACTGCCCCGCCAGGTTCACGCTGATCTGGAAGTTCTTGAATACATCGATGTCGAAATTGGAACGGAAATTATAGCGCTTGAAATTTGAATTCGTATTAGCCCCGCCGTAATTGTAGTCGTTGAGAATACCCTGCTGGTGGTAGTAGCCTAAGGAAGCAAAGTAACGCACCTTTTCAACCCCGCCGGAGATATTCATATTATATTGCTGCTGCTGTCCCTGCCCGCCAAAGATTTCCTTAAAATAGTTGTGGGAGCTGTAGTACAGCGCAGGACTATTGGCCAGGGCCTGTCTGTCCGCATTCCCGATTTCAAGGTTATTGATTTCATCCTGGGTATAGTCCCGGTTATTTTTGAACTTCCACAGGTCATTGTCGGTGAAGAGCAGGTTGTCAAAACTGCTGTTGCCTGCAGCTTCGGCGTTGCGGATCCCTTCATTGCGGAAGAGGGCATATTGATAAGAGTTCAGGATGGGCAGGAGGGAGGTGGCATTGGTAAAACCGCCATTGCCTGTAAAACCAAATTGCGGTTTATTGAGCTTACCGCGTTTGGTGGTAACGATGATGACGCCGTTGGCACCCCTGATCCCGTATACAGCGGTAGAAGAGGCATCTTTCAGGATGGAGATGCTTTCGATCTCATTTGCATCCATTGCGTTCAAAACCACGTAAGGTTGCTCCGCAGGCTGTTGAATCCCGTCGATCACGATGAGCGGATCCTGGCCATTTAAGGTGGCAATACCGCGGATATGGATGGTGGCAGCATTCTGCCCAGGTTCACCGCTGGCCTGAACAGCGCTGATACCGGAGGCGCGGCCTACGAGCATATTTGTGATATTGGATACTGGTGTAGATACGAGTTCTTTGCCGCCCACGGTAGCGATAGCACCGGTAACGGTAGGTGCTTTTTGCTTTCCGTAACCTACTACAACGACTTCACCCAGGGCTTTATCTTCAGTTGCGAGGGTGACGTTGAGGATAGGTCTGGCGTTGACATTCACCTCCTGGCGGCGGTAGCCGATGAAGGAGAAGATCAGGGTAGCATTGTCCGGGACAGTGAGTTTGAAGTGACCGTTTTCGTCTGTTTTGGTAGCGATGTTGATGTTGTTTTTCAGGTAGACGCTTACACCGGGTAAAGGTTCGGTGGAGGAGCGTACAGTACCGCTTACAGTAAGGGTGCTTTGCCCGTGAGTGGTGGGTAATCCTATTAGTTGAAGCAATAGGAGGGCTACCGACCATTGTAAGAGTAGTCGTTTGATCATGCTGAGATGATTTAAAAAATTGGTTTTACAAAATGGAATCCCCTTTTAATAGTAAAGTGCAATCATTTGCATGAGGCGATATTAGCCCTTGGTTGGAACGTAATCGTTTACATTTTTTATCATAATAAAACAGTTTTCCGCGTGGAGGTAATAAAGGATTTTGCCCCTTGAAGTAATCGTTTACAATTGTTTTCATAACTACAGTTGGGTGATGCGGAGGGGAAATTATTATGAAAATGGGAGAGGACGTTTGCGGTATTTAACAAAGTGTAGCAGGATTTTATCCGATGGGTTTGGTAAAAGGATTTAGTTGGAGAATGAGTACCATTCGGAATAATGTCTTTCAGACAATTTAAATGTGAAGACCTTTGAATAGGAGTTTAGGCAAGTAAATCCTGGACAATTATTACATCAGCCCCCAAATGTATAAGAGATTCCCCCAAATATATACTTCAAACCCGGCACATCCCTCCAATTTTGCCTTGGAATAAAAACACTTCAAAATGAACAAAACCGTATTGATTACCGGCACGTCGTCTGGATTTGGCAGAGAAACAGCGAAATTGTTTCAGCAAAAGGGTTGGAATGTAGCAGCAACCATGCGCTCCCCCGAAAAAGAATCGGAACTACAACAACTGGATGGCATCAGGCTGTACCGTTTGGACGTAACCGATGCCGAAAGTATCAAACAGGCAGTAGCAGCAATCCTACAGGACTTCAAAAATATCGATGTACTGGTGAATAATGCCGGCTTTGCTGTCATCGGTGCCCTGGAAGCCGCCAGTAAAGAAGCAATTCACAGGGAATTTGATACCAATGTACTTGGTGTGATTGACATGATACGGGAAGTACTTCCTTCTATGCGGGCACAGCGTTCAGGCGTTATTGTCAATGTCACTTCTACAGCAGGCATCGTGGGCGTTCCTTATGGATCCCTGTACAATGCTTCCAAATTCGCTGTCGAAGGCCTGACTGAATCCCTGCAATATGAACTGGAAGTAGTCGGCATCAGGTGTAAACTGATCGAACCTACAGGATATAAAACTAATTTCGGCGGCAGTTCCATGCTCATAGCAGGTGTAGGTGACATCGAAGAATATCGTAAAACATTTAATACCTTCATTTCAAATACAGACGGTCATTATTCAGAGAATGTACATGAAGTGGCTGAAATGATTTTCACCGCTGCAACGGATAACCAGGAGCAACTACGTTACCCCGTAGGCAACAGGGCAGGAGAATATTTCCAGGCCAAACAGCAATTAGGGGATGTGGCATTCAAACAGATGATCAAACAAAATTTAGGCTTATAAATCATTTCGCGGGTTGCCCCTGCCGGCAGGGCAACCCGTCTATTCCCAAAAATGAATGATCATGGCAAACAGGTATATTGATATTAATACAATCAGCGATCTGCATCAACTATTGCACTTAAGTCCGCCAAAACATCCCTTGGTAAGTCTGCTTGAGCACGACACAGCCTCAGCGCCTCCCTTCACAAACGGCGCTTTTCTCAGGGCGGGTTTTTATACCATCGCCTGCAAAACTGTATTGGGAAATATGAAATATGGCAGGGGGAGTTATGACTTTAACAACGGTACATTAATCTGCCTGGCTCCCGGGCAGGTCGTTACACCGGGCGAAGGTTTTAGTATTGAGCGGGGTTGGTCTCTTTTCTTTCATCCTGATTTACTCCATGGCACTGAGACGGGCAAAAAAATGCATACATTCAGTTTTTTCAATTACGAAGTAAACGAAGCCCTTCATGTATCTGAGGATGAAGAAAAGACCCTGAAGGACTGTGCGGACAAGATCCGGAAAGAATATAGTCAGAATATAGACAAACATACACAAGGCCTGATTGTAAGTAACCTGTCACTTTTACTGGATTATTTTAACCGCTATTATGACCGCCAGTTTTATACACGTTCCGGCGTAAATAAGGACCTGGTACAGCGCTTCGAACGATTATTAAAGGACTATTTCAAGCGCCTGGATGCAACAGATCTGGGACTGCCAACGGTCGGATATTTTGCCGCCCGGCTAAATTTATCTCCCCACTACCTGTCGGACCTGCTGCAGAAATATACCGGAAAGACCACCCAGGAATATATCCACCTGGAGATTGTCAACAATGCCAGGTCACTGCTGCTGGGCACAGAGAATTCCATCAGCGAGATCGCTTTCAGATTAGGTTTCGAACATGCCTCTCACTTCACCAGGTTGTTTAAAACCAAAACAGGGAAATCCCCCTCCGAATTCCGCCGTTTAAATTGATAAATGTATAGGCTAACGATACAATACTAAAACTCCCGCTCCCCGGTTTCACTCACCGGCAACTTTAACTTACTGACAATACGATTCAGGCTGAATCCCACATTTATCATCAGCACATCCGTCTCGGATATGTAATTTGTGGTGGTAAAAAATGCCGGGCCATAAGTAGTAATGCGCTGCTTATTCGCTCCCAGGATTCCCATATTCATATTTTGCCACAATAAAGCTACTTTCAGCCGACCATTCATCAAACTCTTCCTGATCGTGGTATTCGGTACCAGGAATGAGCCATCCTGGCCCTGTCCTGTGGGGCGTTTCGACAGGTAATTGGCACTTAGCTGGATATTCCAGGTCTTGTCCAGCTGGAAACTGGTATTCCCGTTAATTGAGTATGCCCATCTTTGATTGGAAATGGTGACCGGTTCATCCAGTATATGGATATTGCCATACACCCGGTAATTATAGAGGTTAGCGCCCAGGTACAGTGTCCACCATTTGACAGGTGTCACATTCAGACCCGCTTCCAGTCCAAACAATTTGGCAGTACCGGCATTGGTATAGACCCGGTTCAATATGGTATCTGCATACACGCTGTTCAGTCGCTGGATAGGATTTTTGATCTGCTGATAATACAGTGTTCCAAAAAAAGAGCCTTTATCAAAAGTATAGTTCATGCCCAATTCAGCCAGGTCTACAAACTCCGGCAATAAATCAGGGTCCCCTTCTTCAAGGGTTTCAGAATGTTCCCGCTCCGGGATAGGATTTAATTCCAGGTTGCTGGTACGCTGAATGCGTTTACTATAGCCAGCTTTTCCACTCCATGATTTGGAAAAGTGATACAGCACATTTGCCGATGGAAAGAGATTAGAAAGATTGAGCAGGTGCGGGTGATCATCGTATGACAGGCGCACTGTTCTTTCCGCATACTCATATCGCAGGCCTCCGTTGTATTCCAGCGCGCCCTGCCTGCCCTTGTATTGGCTGTATACGGAGTAAATTTTATTGACAGCATGCGTAGTACCCCTGAATTTTTCCAGATCCGGCTGGTCGGTAGCGGGTGTCACATTGTAATCAAAGGTGCCATCCTGGGTATCATAGCGGTATTGTAAACCACTTTCCAACTGACCTGTTCCAATAGGCGTGCTATGATCCACCTTTGCACGGAATGCACTGATTGGCCGCCGATAAGGATTGTCTACGAATTGAATGGTATCCTTGGTATTAGGAAATTGCAGGTTGCGGTTCAGCGTACCCCCGTACAGGTTATCATGCTCGTATTGAAGACCGGCGGAGAGGGTCGACTTGTTGCCGAAGGTATGGGTGAAGTCCAGGTTACCCAGGTTGAAAGTTCCTTCTTTCCTTTGAAGATTAGAATTGAAATAGTTAGCACTGTTGATAAGTTCTCCCGTTGTCAGGTCCGATGTAGTATTGTGGTAGAGCAGGTCCGCCCGCCTTTCCTGGTAGCGCTTGCCGGAATAGAATCCTGCAGAGATGATGTTCTTTGGGTCCGCAGCAAAGCTGACGGATGCCCGGCCCGCATAGTTGTAACGGTCAAAGCTACGTTCCCCGTTTGATGGGAAGCGGGTGATTGTATTTTTATCAAAATTTTTAGTGTATACGTCACCTTCCCGGTAGCCTTCATTATCATTGCGGGTATAGTTGCCCCCGGCAGAGACATCCCATTTTCCTTTCTTAAAGGCAATAGTCATATCTCCACCAAAACGTTTGGGCTTTTCCAGGTTATCATAATCTATCGTAGCAGGCAAGCCTCCCTGCGTATTGATGCTGAGAGAGAAATTGTCGCCCATACCCCTTTTCATAATAATGTTGATGATGCCACCCCTGCCATCAGGATCATATTTGGCCGAAGGTGCGGTGATAAGCTCCACATGATCAATGGCATTGGCTGGTAACTGGCTCAGCACCGTCTGTACATCGGCCAGTACAGGTTTGCCATTGAGGAGTACCATAAATCCTGTAGCGCCCCGCATCGTAATGTCACCCTGGGAATTTACTGAGACAGAAGGTAAATTTTTGATTACGTCAATGGCGGAGCCACCTTTGGCGGCCTCAAATTGTCCGGCCTCATATTGCTGCTTATCGATCTTATTCAGGTTGGCTATTTTCGTACCTGTTACACCTACTTCACTGAGCATACTGGTGGAGGGACTGAGCTGGATGACACCCAGGTCTGAACCACTGATATCCTTAATGATCCGGGTCTCATACCCGAGGAAGGCGATTCGGAGCTGATACTTGCCCTGAGGCACCTTTTTTATTTCAAAGTTACCATTGGCATCGGACACGCTGCCTGCCACCAGGGATGAATCGCGGATGCTGAACAATGCGGCACTGGCATATTCTACCGGGGATTGACTTTTTGCGTCAATAATCCTTCCTTTGATGGAAAGGGTCTGGGCATGTGTCAGCGTGATACCAATAAGGCAGATGAAAACAAAAAGCGGGCAAATGAGTTTCATATAATAGCGGCTATCGGTTCCAAAATTAATTGGGCCGCCTTGCTTTCCCATGGTGTCAAACCCTGATTTTATGGTATCTTATTGTTGTTTGGCCATGGCCAGTTCACGGTATTGCCCCGGGGTAAGATTGGTGTAAAGCTTAAAAAACTTCACAAAATTGGAGGCATCGGAAAATTCCAGCGCATCCGTAATTTCCTTAATAGAGAGCGGGGTATTGGACAGCAGGGTTTTGGCCTCCAGTACAATGCGTTCGTTCAGCAACATGCTGGGCGTTTTGCCGGATGCCGCCTTGCAAATATTGGTGAGCTGTGCGGGTGGTAAATGAAGCATTCTGGCATATGCCTGTATTTGCTTTACTTTCAGAAAATGCTCGTTGACCAGGCTTTTAAACTGGTAATATATGGGACTAAACACGGCATTGCCTGGCGAAGGGGTCCTTATCTCCTCATTGATCTTGAGCAAAATCAGTTGCAGGTAGGTGTTTAATACAGCCAGACTGGCAGGCGTGCGAAAGTCCTGGTTAAATCGCCGGGAAAGTTCAAACAGGGTCTCACTATTGCTGAGCGGGATGTTTGTAGGCAGGTTATAGACGATATCCAGGCATTCCCGGCTTAAGATTTCTTCGCGGAACAGGATGACGAATCCCGTGGGAATGCGGGAGAAGTTCCAGCAATGCGTCTGGCCGGGTTTCAGGAAATAGGCGGTGGGAGGGGTAACATCATATTGCTGATCATCAATCTGGTGGAATCCACCACCTTGTTCCAGCAGGATCAGTTCATAATAATTGGCGTGTTTGTGTGGGACTGTTGGTTTGATCACCTCTTTGAAGGGACTCACCTTTAATTGCTGGTCGGCATTGATCTTTGATTTGAATGGAATAATGCTCATAGTCTTGCAAAGATAGAATAATCCGGCAATGGTCTGCGGTCAGTATTCCCCGGGCCAATCGCTTTTAAGGTGGTAGTTCCAATCAACAGTTCAAATAAATAAATCATATGCGTAAATAAATTTCCCTATTTTGTTCATGTAATGTTCGCTTATGAAAAACTTGTCTCAACGTCTCTTATCCATCGATGCATTCCGTGCCCTTACCATGCTTACCATGATCTTCGTCAACGATGTCAGTGGTGTCAGCAATATCCCATCCTGGATAGAACATACCAAAGCCGCCGATGACGGCATGGGCTTCGCAGATACCGTGTTTCCCGCTTTTCTGTTCATCGTAGGCCTTTCCATTCCATTTGCCATCGGTAAACGGATTGTCAAACAGGAATCCTTTTTCAAAACAGAAGGTCACATCCTCACCCGTTCCCTTGCCCTGATAGTAATGGGTTTTTTCCATGTAAACCTGGAAAGCTATAATAGCGAGACCGCGATCCTCCCTTATGCCATATGGGAAATCCTGATTACCATCGGATTCTTCCTCATCTGGATGGATTATAAGCAGAAACAATACCTCCTCCAGGGTGTGGGCATTGCGCTGCTGCTGGCAATGGCGGCACTATACAAAGGTGAAGGTGGCCAATGGATGCGGCCCTCCTGGTGGGGTATCTTAGGAATTATAGGCTGGGCTTACCTGGTGAGTGCCACCGTATTTTTACTGGTAAAGGGCAAATTCCCCGCATTGGTAGCACTGCTGGCTCTTTTTCTCGCCATAAATTTTGCAAAGCATACGGGCCTGCTTTCATTGAATATCCCTGTTATAGGCGATGCATCTTCTATTGCCTTGATCATGGCTGGTGTGGTAATATCTGCGATGCCTAAAAAATCAATCGGGTTATTACTGGGTATAGGCGTAGCCGCTATCGCACTTGGCCTGAGCGTACGACCATATACGGAAGGCATTTCAAAGATCAGATCTACGCCTTCATGGGTCCTGATCTGTGCAGGGATTAGCACCGTAGTCTTTGCCCTGATGATCTGGTTAGTCGATAGGAAGGGCAAGATGCATTGGTTCTCATTTATCAAACCTGCGGGAACGAGTACACTGACTTGTTACCTGATCCCTTATTTATTGTATTCACTCATGCTATTGGTTCATTTTCATTATCCTGAATTCCTGAGCAGCGGCTTAGGGGGCATCCTAAGGAGCATTGCTGTGGCATTTATTGTGATCTGGATAGCAGGAAGGATGGAGAAGGTAAATCTGCGACTTAAAATATAAGTGTCTGGAGCGGCGGAATTTTGCCTTTTTCCATTGGTTATAGCCGGCAGCAGGAGAAGAATAGTTTGCGATTGTTGCTTTACTATTGAGCCAGCCACTTAATATATTAACTTCGGATCAGTAAATACATAATCTTTATCTTTTTGCGGCCGGTGGCAACCAGTGCATTCATTGGTAAAAGTAGCATTCTTCCCATAAGGACTTAAATCCGCTCCTTTCCATCTTGCCCAACCCCATCCAAGGGTCTGACTATAGCGTTGACTATCTTTGACCATAAACATAACCTGCTGAAATGCACCTGGTGTGTACATACCCGTACTGTCCACAATTGCATCAAAGACTGCTTTGGCCAGGATAGTCCCCTCCGGCCAGGGCTTTGTATGTTTTGAATGGATAGCTTTGACAGCGATAGGATTGCCGTAAATCACCCGGATGGTTTTATTGTCCGTGCGGTGTTCTACATTGACCACCTGCCAGGTTTTATATTCCGGCATGTATTCAATCCCGTTTGGGGAAGGCAGCACCTTTGTACCGGGCTGGCAATATTGTAAGCAGAGTAAGAGTGCCGGCATGCACCATATAATCATCTTGTTCATGACAACAAAATTATAGGAGAGTGCCGGTCAGCAAAAGAAGGAAACTCCTGATTCGGACAAATCAGGAGTTGGAATAGACATTATATTGGTCGAGGTGATGCCCCTAAATGTGGCGGCTATTTATTATCGCCATCACTCTGCTTTCAGACTATGCACAGGGTTCGCCAGCGCCGCCTTGATCACCCTGAAACTAATCGTAAGTAATGTAATCCCAATCGCCACCATCGCCGCAATCACAAACACGGTCCAGCCGATATTGGTACGATAAGAGAAATCCTGCAACCAACGGTTCATCAACACATAAGAAAGTGGTGTGGCTATCAGGATGGCCACGATGACCAGTCTTAAAAACTCTTTGGACAACAGCGCCACAATACCGGAGATACTTGCGCCCAGCACCTTCCTGATCCCAATCTCCTTAGCTCTCTGCTCCGCCGCATAGGTTACCAGTCCGAATACACCCATGGCCGCAATGATAATCGCCAGGATAGCAAAGATGCTGAATACCTGTCCTGTACGTTCCTCCGCCTTATACAAATGGTCAAAGTCCTCGTCCATAAAGGTATAGCGGAATGGCTGGCCGGACATATCCTGCTGGCCCTGGTATCTGTCTTTGATCTGTGCTACCACACCAGTAAGGTCATTACTTTTAATTCTGATCGCCATGTACTGACGATATTCCCCCAACCTGAAAATAATCGGTGGAATCTTACTCTTCATTGTACCGGCATTGAAATCTTTCACAATACCAATGACATGAAATTTGCCATCATTGTATAGGTAGCGATCTTTCAGGTCTTCATAGCCCAGCATTTTCGCTGCAGTTTCATTCAGCAATACTGCCATAGTATCACTCGGCATCATGGGGGAAAAGTTTCTGCCACCTACCACCTTCATATCCATGGTAGGGATATAATCTGCATCTACCATCCATTCTACCAGGGCCATCAACTTGCCATCGCCGGCCATAGGCGTTCTGGAATAGGAATTGGTATTTTTATATTCAGATGTGGGCAGGGACATTGTCATCGTTGCGTTAACTACCCCGGGAATTTGTTTTACCTCCTGCTGAAAACTCTTTGCATGCGTCCAAAGGGCACCAATATTTTGTAATACCAGCACCTGCTCACGGTTATAACCAGTATTGCTGCTTCTGATATACTTCAGTTGTTTGTAAATAACCAGGGTACCTACCAGCATTAATATAGTTGCGGTAAATTGAAAGATCACCAGGCCATTGCGCAGCCAGCTGCCTTTCATGCCTTTTGAATATTTGCCTTTCAGGACTTTCACAGGCTCAAAAGAAGAGAGGAAGAAAGCGGGATAACTCCCTGCCAGCAATCCCACCACCATACAGGTAACAATAAGGCCTGGAAGGATCCAGGTAAGATTGCTCCAGTGCAGGCTGATGGATTTGTCAGAAAGGTTGTTGAGATAAGGCAATAAGGTGGCGGCAATAATTACCGCGATCAGCAAAGCAAAAAATGCTGTTAGTACCGATTCGCTGATGAACTGGATCACCAGGTGGCGTTTCTCAGAACCTAAGACTTTGCGAACGCCTACTTCCCTGGCCCTGCCTGCAGAGCGGGCAGTACTCAGGTTCATGAAGTTCACGCAGGCAATGAGTAGGATCAATACTCCGGTAATGATAAAGATGTATACGTAAGTGATATTGCCGCCAGGTTCCGCCTCGTCATTGTTCGTAGAACGGAGGTGGATGTCCTGCAGTGGAAGAGCATTGTAGCGGAAGAAACCACCGTGTTTTTCCAGTTCGGCAATGCCCTCGCCAAGGTAACTGTGCAGGCCGGGCTCCATATAACGTTTTGTGCCCTCGTTGATGATCTGTTGTACCCGCGATGCGGATACACCCGGTTTTGCCAGTATATAGGTCGTATAGCTATTGCTAAGCCATCTGTCCATCATCCCATCTGTACGGTGACCCATAGACCGGATCATGTCAAAATGGAGGTGGGATTGATTGGGCGTATTCTTAATGACTCCTGTGATGGTATAAAGTTCCGTATTATCCATTTTCAGGGTCTTGCCCAGTACATCAGTGCGCTGGAAGTACTTGCGCGCAATGCGTTCGGAAATAACCAGGGTATTAGGCTGGGAAAGCGCCGTAGCAGGATCACCTGAAATGAAGGGCAGGGAGAATATTTTGAAGATCCCGGGATCAGCAAAGCAGGTGTTCTGTTCAATCAGGGTTTCGTCCCCTTCGTTTTTTTTGACAAGGGCCTGGCCCATGTTGTCAAAGCGGACGTATTCTTCGATCTGCGGAAAGTCTCTTTTCAGGGCGGGACCAAAACCAGCGGGCGTATTTCTTTCGTGGAAGCTGGTGCCATTGATAAGGAAATCGGCATCCAGGCGGTAAATTCTATCTGCATTGGCGTTGAACTTGTCATAACTCAGTTCGTCTGTTACGAAGAGGGTGATGAGCAAGCAGGTAGCCAATCCGATAGCCAGGCCGAAGATGGTGATGGCGGAAAATCCTTTATGCTTCCACAGGTTTCGGAGTGCGATCTTGAAATAATTCTTGAACATGCAGATCTTTATTTGAATGGCTGGGGCACTAAGAAAATGCCAAAATTAATGTAGGTTGTAAATCAATTGGTTGCGAATTGTAGAGGAGGGAGAGTGTCCGCTTTTGGTACGAATGCTGTGCGGTTTTGATTATCTTTCATCCGGAAATTTTAAGTGAGGTGGATGGTAAATCTTTGGTTGGAGAGGTAGAAATTTCTTTATTTCGAAATTACCCATATGAATGTCATGTGGTCATTTAAAGCTGAAATTTTAACTATGATACTGGATACATTAGCACATTACTCAAGGTACACTTTTCTAGGGCCCAAATTCGCCCGTGCATTCGAATATTTACTTTCCACTGACTTCAGTAAGTTGGAAAAGGGAAAATATGAAATAGACGGGAAAGACATTTTTGCAATAGTGAATGAATATGATACGGTCGATACTGCGGAAGAACAGATGGAATCCCACAGGAAGTATATCGATATTCAATACATGCTAAAAGGAGAGGAGCTGGTAGGTCATGATTTTATGCTGCATCACCAGCCATCAAAGGCCTATGATCCTGAGGCGGATTTTATGCTGTTTGCAGAGAAGCCTTTGTTTTTCTCTGTGTTGAAAGAGGGGATGTTTGCAATTTTCTTTCCCACCGACCTGCACATGCCAAATATTAAGATTGACAAGCCGGTACCGGTGAGGAAGGTGGTGATAAAAATTAGCGTAGATGCATAAGCATGCCGCCGGCTTAAATTACATCCCAGGCAATGTTAATGAATGCAGGGAATTAAGCGGAATTACGAAGCATATTTATTGTGGCTTTTTCGCCAATTCACTGGTATGATCCAGCGCACGGGGATCCGTACCACCCAGGTGTCCGGGAATCACATACCGGGCACCTGGAAATGCCTTTTTTACCCGCTCTACACTCGCCGGCCAGGCTGCGAGATTCGCCTCTCCGGTGTAGCCCGCATCTTTCGCTTCCAGGCTTTTCACAAAACATCCTCCATAGAGTACTTTATCCTGCCCAAACCAGATCACAATATTATCCTTTGTATGCCCTTCTCCCGGGTAAAAAGTCTGCAATGCATAGCCACCGACCCTGAAGGTCGTATCCTTCTTAAAAGTATAGGCCGCAGTCGGCTCTTTATACTGCGCATTCAAGGCATAAGTTAATTGAGTTGACCAGGTCTGGATCCCCAGCCTTTTATAAATATCAAATCCGCCTGCACGGTCACCATGGTGATGCGTGGCAATGACCATCAGAACAGGTTGGTGATGCTTCCGTTGAATGCTGTCGTTCAGCGGTCTGATCTGGGTGGTATCCCAGGGAGTATCGATGATAATAGCCCCCTTTTTGGTGACGAGGTACATGCCGGTGGCAGGGTACTGCGCACCATCGTTTTCATGCCAGGTGACATAGCTGTATAAATTGCCTGTGAGGTGTTGAATAGTAAGTCCCTTTTGTGCGATTCCACATAAAGGTAGCAGGCTGCTGATGAGGAGTAAGAATATGGTCTTTTTCATGCGGTGTAAAAGTAGTTTATTTGTTTGTTAACTTCTCATTAACTCGTTCCTGATAATAGATAGCCTACTTTTAACATCTGTAGTATCATTAATTCGTTTGTCATGGATAAACAAGCTATCTCAGAACTCGCTGCCGGTGCGGTAAATGCCCTTAGTGCTAATCTGAATATAGGTGGCGCATTGGAAACTCCTTTGTCAAGATGGATTAGCAGCAGACTTTCTGCAACTATAATCGCGGCGCTTCGAAAATCTCCTACCGACCAGTCTATCCAGGAAGGTGCAGAACAGGAGTTGGTGGCCCTGTTAACAGCGCAACCTGCCCTAATTCAACAGCTTTCCGGCCTGATGCGGATGTCGCATAGTGGTATTGTAATGCCCCAGGATGGCAAAATCTAATATTTCTTATCTAACAGCACAAAATGTCGATTCCTTCTCTAATCACCGTTGCTCCTACTGAAGACCTGTTCGAAGGAAGGCGGACGGACCTGGATGCGATCAATACTTTTGCCGGTATTTCAAACAGGGTAGTGTGTATCAGTGGCGTAGCAGGTATTGGTAAAACCGCTTTACTGAAGCAGTTTTTCAATACCGCGATCAGGCGGCTCAATATAATGGGGCAGCCTCATTATCAGCATGCCTTGTGGCTGGAAAATGATTTCAAAGTTTTAATGAACAGCTGGCATTTATCCAGTGTACATGATGTACTGGATAAGCTGCTGCAAATGGGTGGCAATAAGTTGCTTTGTATGGATAATGCACCTCAGGATCCTGCGCAACTGGCGTACCTGACGGAATATAAGTGGACTGTAATTGTAACTTCCCGGGAGAGGATTAGGGAGACAATTCCATATGAGCTGCAGGAACTGAGTATCGACGATGCGATCAGGATATTTGCGCTGTATAATGGAATGGATCCGGATGCATTGAATATTTATGAAACGGAGATGATCAGTGATATCACCTGTAGGTTGCTGCAACATACACTAGCGCTGGAAATTACAGGAAAGTGTGCCGGGGAGAAAGGGTGGAGTCTGCAGGAAATTAACCAGGTGCTAAAAGAGAATGGATTGAATATACCCAGGCTGGCGGATATTAGCCGGCAGTTGACCGATGCAAAAGTGAAGACCATATATGAGAAACTGGCCGCTATTTTCTCTGTAGGAGCCGAAATGGCATTTTGTACTAAGTAATAAGCGTTCCGGTCATTGATGATAGGATTTCTAAAATACTTCCCCCACTAAATTAAATAATACAGGATTGATACGCTTTTGGTGTAATCCCCTCCGCCTGTTTAAAGACTCTTACAAAATAATTTACATCACTGAATCCACATTGCTTACTCACAGTATTTACATTTTGAGAGGGCTGCGACAACAACTGTTTGGCCAATTTTACCCGCTCTTTATTAATATATTCCAAAGGCGTAATACCGAACTGCTCCCTAAACCATTTAAAGAATAAATTCCTGCTTAGATAAGCCTTCCTGCTCAGCGCATCCACCGCAATCTTCTCCGTCAGATGTTCCTGTATATAGTGCAATACATACTGCATCCGGTTCTGATTATTCGAACTATGCAAGGACGAGTGCGCCTGTTCCAGGTGCTGACTTTGAATCAAACGGATCAGCAACTCTTTCAGGTGCAGATCGGCATAGATATTCTTCGCCTTATCCCCACTACTACATACACTAATCAATTTATTGATCAGCGCCGTTATATCATCGTCATTCTCAAAATGGTATTTATTAAAGGTGAGTTGCCAGTTCGTCCTGTCTTCCCCGATATTATAATAGGAGTGAAGATATTCAATCGTATCCTTCAGGTAGGCATCGTCCACAGCCAGGGCAATACATTGCGTAGGGTTGTCCAGGGAAGCTTCAGGAAAATCGATGATCATCGTTTCATGAGGTGGTACAATCACCGTCTCCCCGGGAAGATAATGAAACGAGGGCTGGTCCATCAGGTGCATCACCTTATGCCCACGTACCATAGAGGTGATAACGAGATCATGAAATGTAAGCGGCACATGTTGAGCCTGCTCGTAACTTTCGAATATATTCAGCTCACAATTTTTGAGATTGAAGATCCTTCTGTTTTCTACCAATGTCTGGAGCTCGCGCGACGAGGAAAGTGCAACGTGGTTTAAATGATTTTTAACCTGCATGACAAAATCATTTTATTATTACTTAAGGTAAGGTAAGCTAATTTTTTAATAAGGATATGTTAAAGATGAAGCAGTGGTAAGCATTTCGCAGGGAAAGTTCATAAATATGTGACTTAATTACAAATTTAATCGGGTGTTGAATACACTTAATAATTTTAAGTACAATCGTGCTATAAAAAAGTACAAAAATCAGCTCCTCTCAATCTGACATAACTGATATTAGCAATATTGTTTCACGTAAATAAATTCCACCGTAATGAGCAACACAGTCGCCGTGGCTCCCACATCAAATGTGGCGGAACGCCCTTCCTTCAAATCAAAATACGATCATTTTATCAATGGTGAATGGGTCGCGCCATCGAGCGGAGAATACTTTGACAACATCTCCCCGATAGATGGCAAACCCTTTACAAAGGCGGCCCGTGGCAATGCCAGGGACATTGACAAAGCTATTGATGCCGCACAGAAAGCATTTGAAACCTGGGGCAAAACTGCCGCAGCGTATCGCAGTAATTTATTGCTTAAAATCGCCCAGATTGTTGAAGACAATCTCGACTACCTCGCTACCGTAGAATGCATTGACAATGGTAAAGCCATTCGCGAAACCAGGGCTGCCGATCTGCCGCTGGTGGTAGACCACTTCCGCTATTTTGCGGGCGTAATCAGGTCTGAAGAAGGCTCGCTCAGTGAACATGATGAAACTACCGTAAGTATTAACCTGCATGAACCCATCGGTATCGTAGGCCAGATCATTCCCTGGAATTTCCCACTCCTCATGGCCGCCTGGAAAATAGCGCCTGCATTAGCTGCAGGCTGTTGTGTTGTGGTGAAACCTGCCGAGCAAACACCTACCAGTATCATGGTGCTGATGGAACTGATCGGACATGTATTGCCAAAAGGGGTTTTGAATATCGTGACTGGTTTTGGCGTTGAAGCAGGTAAACCCCTGGCTTCTTCTCCACGGGTGAACAAAGTAGCCTTTACTGGAGAAACCACCACAGGTCGCCTGATTATGCAGTATGCTTCCGAAAACCTGATTCCCGTAACGATGGAACTGGGTGGTAAGAGTCCGAACATCTTCTTTGAAAGTGTGATGGATGCTGATGATGAATTTCTGGACAAGGCGGTGGAAGGTGCCGTCATGTTTGCACTGAACCAGGGTGAAGTATGTACCTGCCCCAGCCGCATTCTGGTGCATGAGCACATTTACGATGCCTTCATTAAAAGGGTTATTGAACGTACCAAGGCGATTAAGTTGGGAAACCCCCTTGATTCGACTGTAATGATGGGTGCGCAGGCCAGTGATGACCAGTACCAGAAGATCCTGAGTTACCTGGATATTGGTAAACAGGAAGGTGCGGAAGTGCTGACAGGTGGAGGAGCGTTCAAACAGAACAGTGGTTTGGAAAATGGTTATTACATCCAGCCTACATTATTAAAAGGCAACAACAAGATGCGCGTATTCCAGGAGGAGATCTTCGGACCTGTAAGTTGCGTCACTACATTTAAAACAACTGAAGAAGCAATTGCTATCGCCAACGATTCTTTGTATGGATTGGGTGCAGGTGTATGGACACGTGATGCACATGAACTGTACCAGGTGCCAAGAGCTATTCAGGCGGGCCGTGTATGGGTAAACTGTTACCATGCTTACCCTGCACATGCCCCCTTTGGTGGTTATAAAAAATCTGGTTTTGGTCGTGAGACGCATAAGATGATGCTGAATCATTACCGGCAGACGAAGAATATGCTCATATCTTATAGCAAGCAAAAGCTTGGATTCTTTTAGTAAATAGGAATCATGTGGACAGGAGGGCTGCTGCCCGCAAGGGAGCAGCCCTGATTTTGATTGATGAAGGGAATAAATGGTATAAAATACTGGATGAGTTCAGCAGGAACCTCGGCAATTTTTAAATTATGACAGCAAGAATTTTAGCTACGCCGGCCGCCATCGAATTGATCGAAAAGCTCCGTCAGCAACACGGCCCTTTGATGTTCCATCAAAGCGGTGGCTGTTGCGATGGCTCCCAACCGATGTGCTTCCCGGATGGAGAGTTCAAAGTGGGGCAATCTGATGTATTGCTGGGAAATGTAGCCGGCTGTAATTTTTACATGAGCAAAGACCAGTTTGAATATTGGCGGCATACCCAATTGACCCTGGATGT
The DNA here is from genome assembly GCF_003412465.1 of Chitinophaga silvisoli. Classification (GTDB taxonomy): domain Bacteria; phylum Bacteroidota; class Bacteroidia; order Chitinophagales; family Chitinophagaceae; genus Chitinophaga; species Chitinophaga silvisoli. The sequence goes on along the minus strand of NZ_QTJV01000008.1, from coordinate 115,804 downwards.
GATTAGCGGCAGGGGCAGCAGTTTCAGTCTGGAGATCCCATTAGGCCTAAGATTTCATATCCGCTCCCGGGTCTTTACAGAAGATGAAATAAAAGCACTGGCTAACTAACTTCATTTTGCATTGTTCGTTTTATACAGCATTACACCTGCTGCAGCCAGCAATGTAAAAACGGCATTGAATATAATATGAGTGGGATAAGACATCTTGCCTAAGATGCCTCCACATGAGCAGGGGATGTTTGTATAAAAGAAATACAGGGTACTCAGGTATAAGGTAAATAGCAGCATTACAAAAAACGAAAGAAACAAGCCGGATTGGCGGGTGCCAGCAAAACTTAATAAAGCCACTATCAGGAACTCAACACCCAGCACACCCGGAGCCAACCATTGTTTGTCGTACTTCATGAGCAGTGGCGATTTGCTCATCTCAGATACAAAGAATCCATAATCCATAGTTTTTGCAATCGCCGCATACATAAACAACAAGCTAAGCAAGCCTACAATCGGGTATAGGATAAATTCTTTTTTCATAGCTGTTCCAGTTTAAATCGTAAGATGTTTTTCTCATAAGCTGCGATGAGGGTATCACCGCATTTCGCCAGTTGCAATACAGGTTTATTCTGAAATCCCGGCAGGCGGAAACTGCCTGAATATTTAGAGTCAGATAAATTGTAAACGTCTATAGCCGGCCCCCGGTAGCCACTTTTGACAGCATCCTGCGAAAGCACGTAAGACAGTACATAGAGGTGATCTGCATCGGCAGTCGCAGTCGAATTGACAATAACAGCCTTGGGTGAGCGGGCGTAAATATTACCGGTAGGAACCGCTATATTAATGGGCGGTGATTGATCGATGGTTTGAAAAGTAGCGACCTTGTTATCAGAAGGATCATATTTTACAATCCCTGAGTGATAGAATGGAATGAAGAACTGATAACGGGAATTATGCACAAAGAAGCCGTCAGCGGAAAGTCCGCCATCCTCAAAATGTGTAAATTCATAAATAATACTATCCTTATAATGTAACTGGGCCCCTTTCCTTGTCAGGAATGTAGCTGCACTTACGCTGTCAATGCTTTTATTTTCGGGTTGGTATGCGGTAAGTTGCTCCTGCGTTTCATCAAAGAGGTAGAAGGTCTTTGCATCTGGAGAAATTTCTATCCTTGTAATGATAGGGAGTGCTTTCAGGCCGTCATTAAAAAAGGTATCCAGGCGATGCTGAGTGGTATTATAACTAAAAACTGTCTTTTTGCTATATACGTAACCGTAGATATTGTCACCTGCGGCACGCATAATACTGACTCGCCCCGGAAAGGCAATCGTATCCAATGTTTCCAGTTTATAGTGTGTGTATTGACGGCTTACCGAAGAAACAATTCTATCCGGTTCCGCACCCCGGACGAGTATATACATGATGATAAATGCACTGCAGAAGAGTGCAGAGAGAATCAATAGCTTTCTTTTCATAACAAAGGCTAAGATATCATAGAAGTAAGAGGGTGCTGTTCACACCCTCTTCTCAACAGCATTAAAGAGTGTGAAATGTAGATCAGGGGCAGATCTGGGTTTTGATACCCCATGCACCGGTAGAATTACAGGTCAGGTCTGGTTCACAATGGCAGAATGCTACTACTTTGGACTGGCCGGCCTTGGCTTTTACGGCAACAGCGATCGATGTGCCTGCAACAAGCACGAACATAAGAAACGCTAACTTTTTCATCGTTTTCGTTTTGGGTTTTGAAAATTGGTAAGAGAAATGAAAATTACAGGGTCTTCTTTTGGTTGAGATTCTGATGAATTAGTTTATCGGTTTAGATTTTGAGGAATGTGTTTGTTTAGTTGTGTTAAAAACAAATATGGTTTAGATCAATCGCAATTTTTACTACCAGTTAACAATGCATTTATTATGCACATTGAATCTAGGAAAGTTTTTTTAAAGTAACAATATTCACTCAGTATTTTTTCCAAAATTCATTTTAAAACAACCTCTCAGCATTTCTATATATCTGAGTATTTTTTAGCCGGAACAAAAATGTTTTTGCCTAAAACGCGTTATATTTAAGAGACGAAAATCAGCTATTCACCAGACTGAACGGGCATTTGAGCATGGTATCCGTTCCATTATTTACACAGAATTTCCCGAATCTGGAATTATTGAGCAGGCAGAGCACTAGATAAATTACTGATTATTAATTGATTGTCTTAATTGGCATGTACTATGCATTTACATTAGTACAACTGCTTTTTTCATAAACTTACTAGGAGATCATTTGCAGCATTTGGACTATCAGCCTTCAGCTTGCCAGCAGGCTGTAACCCTGGTGAGGCAATTATGGTCTCCTATTTTTTTTTCTTAAATTGTGCTAACCCTTTCCCTATAACTTAAAAACAGTTAGTCATGAATACTTATGGTGTACTGATACTGGGAGCGGGGAATTCTTCCCGCCTGGGACAGCCAAAGCAACTCCTGCGTTACCAGGGCAGAACCCTCATCCGCCACATGGGAGAAGAAGCGATTGCGGCGGTCGATGCACCTGTAATGGTGGTGACAGGTGCCAACTGCGATCTTGTGGAAGAGGCATTGCGTGAGCTCCCCATCGAAGTAGTGGAAAATGATCATTGGGAAGAAGGCATGGGCAGTTCCATCGGCATCGGCATTACAGAAATGCACCTGCTACACCCGGAGCTTGCCAATATCATCATCATGGTTTGTGACCAGCCCTTTGTGAATGCCGACCTGCTCAAAAAACTTATCCAACACCAGCAGGTAACTGGAAAAGGAATTGTAGGCGCTACCTACGAAAATACCATCGGCACCCCCGTACTTTTCGGCAGTCATTACTTCCCTGCATTAAAGGAACTACAAGGGCCTGATGGCATGCGACAAATCCTGCGGCAATCAACCGGGGACATAGCCATTGTATCTTTCCCCCTAGGTGCCCTGGATATCGACACGGCGGACGACTACCAGCAATTATTAAAACGATAGATAAAAATGAGAATCATCTGTATCCTTTTTGTATTTTTTGGTTTCCAACAATTAAAGGCACAAACAATTCACGTAGGTGGTGAAGTCACCAAAGAACTGGACCTGACAAAAGAAGATCTTGCAAAGATGAAACGGACCACCGTCACTGCCAAAGACAAGGATGGCAGGGACCATACCTATAAAGGAGTGGCAGTGGCCGATATCCTGCACCTGGCTGGTGTGACTACCGGCGCACAACTGCGTGGCGGTAACCTTTCCAAATATTTACTTGTAAACTGTGCCGACGGCTATGCAGTGGTATTCTCCCTCGCCGAACTGGATGAGGCCTTTACTGACAGAGTCGTCATTCTGGCCGATGAAAGTGACGGACACGCATTGCCGGTAGATAAAGGACCCTGGAGGATCGTGGTACCCGGCGAAAAGAAACCGGCAAGAAGTTGTTTTAAAGTAACCTCCTTTAATATAGGATTTGCCAGGTAGAACCCTATAATTATATCAAAAGCCTATAATAATATAATACCACCCAGGTGAAATATTAGCTGTTGCCCCGCTTTTTTTAAATAATACCCGGACTACCAATAACTTATTACCCAATCATACCTTTTCCCTCCATCCACCCCAAAAAAGAGGGTAGTTTATATACTATTATTTCCTACCCTGATACTATCCTCTCAAATTTGCTAAATCGAATAACTAAATATCTGTTAATATTTGTTAATTTTTAATATAAGTGGTTGCTAATGCAAATAATATAATATATTGAAAAATAACTATTTGGGTTAATATTTAATAGATATTGCTCTTGTTAACAGGGATTTTGATGATAAGAAGTAGTACTATTTTGCTTGTTTTGAATGGAAGAGGTTGTAACTTTGCATCGCTTTCCCAAACAAATGGTATGTGCGGACTAATGGAAAAGTAACAGCAAGCGGACCTGCTTAGCTGAAAATTATAAACTCACGTATACTGATTAACTAACGATTGCCTCGTGAAGTGGGGCAGGGCAATTTATTGCCCGGAAAAATTGAATGTTAATATAAACAGATAAATACTCATGAAGATGAAAGTTTTATTCCTGATGGGCCTTCTTGGTGCTGCGTTTTTACAGGTAAATGCGCAGTCTCTGTTGAATAATCCGATTGGTGAAAAATTGAGCAGTGGTGTACTGGAAGAAACCTATTTGTCAAGAAAGATTTCCGCTTTTAACAAGGTACGCGCTGATTATCCAAACAGCGATACCGGTTTAAATACAGCGTTGTACGATCAGGCGAGATATTCGATTGTTATCAGCATGGCAGAAGCACAACAGCCGCTGAAAGTGAAAGAGATGATCAAATCCATGACTTCAAGAGGTTACAAGAACGCAGCTACTACCAACGCTGCTGTTAAACTGGCCGAAGTTGGTATGTTCAATGAAGCCCTGGCACTGTTGAAGCCCAGCATGGACACCATGGATTTCATCCAGAAACAAGGTGATTCACAGGCTTTTACTCCTGAATTTATTGCTAACTATACCAATTATACTATTGCGAAAGCTAAGGTGCTGAATAAGAAAGGCGATTACAGACAGGCACTCGACCTGGTAAAACCACTCTATGAGCAGCATGATCCAAATTCCTTCACCCGTGTGCAGGAGCCTTATATCATCGCACTGTCCGGTATGGGTAAGAAAGCAGAAGCTTTTGAACTGATTAAGCATGCTATGCTGAAATCATCCGCTACTGTAGCGTTGAGAGAGGAAGCAAAAGAAATCTACCTGGACAGCTACGGTAGTGAAAGTGAGTTCGCTGTGTTCGTAGATTCTACTGCCGGTGTAGCTAAACGCCGTATGAAGGAGTCTATCGCTTCCAAACTGATGGAAAGACCTGCGCCTGACTTCGTACTCACTGACGTAAAAGGCCGTGAAGTATCACTGAACAGCTTCAAAGGTAAAGTAGTAATGCTGGACTTCTGGTCCACCTGGTGCACACCTTGTAAGAAATCCTTCCCTGTTATGCAGAAGGTATTCAACAAGTTCAGACACGACACCAGCGTTGTATTCCTCTTCGTACACAGCTTCGAAACAGAAAAAGATCCTAAAAAGGCAACTTCTGAAGCAGCTAAGTACATGATGGAAAACAACTATCCTTTCAGAGCCCTGATGGATCTGAGAAGCACCACAGACAGCCGCGTGGCTAAACTGTTCGAAGTAAACGGCCTGCCTTCCAAATTTATTATCGACGGTAAAGGCAACATCCGCTTCTCTCTGAGCGACCTCGATGAAGATGATGATGTGGAAGCGGAAGAAATCGTGCAGATGATCGGTATGGCTGAAAAAGGCATGCAAAGCGTACTATAAGATTTAAATAAGTAGTTTGATTGTAAAGGGAGACCGTCTCAGTTTTGAGACGGTCTTTTTATTTTTGTTAATATTGATAAATGGTGTACCATGTATCGTTGCATTTGTACATCTTACAGTTTCTGACCCGTGGGCATGGTAATTGTGCGATTCCTGCATTATTAAACAGCTACACCATGTTATCTATTTCCAATTATCTGGGCGAAGATGCTCCCAGCCTGCTTGAACACATTTGCGAAAAGATTACAGCCCAGGATATTGTTCACCCTGGCAACTGGCAGCAGACCTTCATCGAAAGTAACCGGCCAGCCCCCGTGCTGAATAGCCTGGCCCGAATTTATGGTCATGGACGATTGGCCCATACCGGCTATGTAAGCATCCTGCCCGTAGACCAGGGCATCGAACACACTGCCGCTTATTCCTTTTATAAGAACCCTATCTACTTTGACCCGGAGAATATTGTGAAACTAGCCATTGAAGCGGGGTGCAATGCCGTTGCCTCTACCATCGGCGGTCTGGGCCTGCATGCCAGGAAATACGCCCATAAGATCCCCTACATTGTAAAACTGAATCATAATGAGCTGCTGACCTATCCGGTCAAATACGACCAGATTCTCTTCGGCAGCGTACAGGAAGCCTGGAATATGGGCGCGGCAGCAGTAGGCGCTACCATTTACTTTGGCTCTGAACAGAGCAATCGCCAGATTGAGGAAATAGCCGTTGCCTTTGAAGAAGCACATTCCCTGGGCATGGCCACCATCCTGTGGTGTTATACCCGGAATGCAGCCTTTAAAACCCCGGAAAGAGACTACCATACGGCCGCTGATCTTACTGGTCAGGCCAATCATATCGGTGTCACTATTCAGGCCGATATCATCAAACAAAAATTGCCGGATACTAACTATGGATTCAGGGACCTGAAGTTTGGCGTGTACAATGATGCGATGTACGATGCCCTGAGCACCGCACACCCCATAGACCTCTGCCGCTTCCAGGTGGCCAACTGCTACATGGGAAAGATCGGCTTGATTAATTCAGGTGGAGGGTCCACGGGTGAGTCGGATCTCGCGGAAGCCATTAAGACGGCAGTGATTAATAAACGAGCCGGAGGAACCGGGCTTATTATGGGCCGCAAAGCTTTTCAGCGTCCGTTTAAAGAGGGCATTGAATTAATTCATGGGGTACAGGAAGTGTACCTGGATGAGACGATTACAATTGCCTGATCGATTAGGCCGCGAATGAAGTATTGATTTACAAAACGGAGACCATGCGCACAATTTTTGACCGTTCACAACTGAACGATTTGGCTTTTTCCAACAGCAAGGAGTTTTTGACAGTAGCGGCAAAAGGGAATTATGCCGCAGGAACGATAGCCGGTTGTAATACCCGCAAGTACCACGGCCTTGTTGTTGCCCTGCAACCCCAGATAGATGAAGACCATCATGTTTTGCTGGCCAGTCTGGACGAAACAGTAATAGATGGAGACAAAACTTATGATCTCGGCATTCACAAATACCCGAATGTATTTGCACCTGAAGGATCGCAATATCTCACTTCCTTTAGTCCATTGCCCATACCATGCTGGACTTATGAAGCAGGCGATTTTGCGCTAACGAAGGAATTGCAGATGGATGACGAAGGAAGTCTGACCATCCGGTATACCCTCACAAAAGGCAGTGCCCCGCTTATTTTAAAGCTCCACCCATTATTAGCATTCAGAAATATGCACTGGGTGCGCAGGGCCGATGAGCAGGCTGACAGAACCGTGCACTATGTAAATAACGGCATTCGTATGCAATTGTACCCGCAGTACTCATCCCTCTTTTTACAAATGACAGGAGCTGCCCGTTTCAACGAAGCCGGTTACTGGTACTACAATGTAGAATATCCCGTAGAGCGGGAGAGAGGGTATGAATACCAGGAAGACCTGTATGGTCCCGGGTATTTTGAAGTAACATTAATACCCGGTGAACCTGTGATTTTTTCGGGTGGCATCGCGGAAAAACAGCAACTGGTATGCAGGGAACCCAAACCAGTACCACAAACCACGAAGGAGTACTTACTCAGGGCCGCTCAACAGTTTATCATATATACACCAGGAGGCCTTAGTATCAAAGCTGGTTATTACTGGTTTGGCAGCTGGGGCAGGGATACCTGTATTTCGCTGCCCGGGCTTACGTTTTTGGCCGGGAATGCGCCGGCCTTTACAAGTATCATGTCTTTACTACGGGTGCTCTTAAAAGACGGCTTATTGCCCAATACGGGCAATCTGCGGGATGAGAGTAAGTATGCAACTGTAGATGCAGCTATGTGGTTTGTATGGGCACTGCAGCAATATGCGCTGTACGAAGTAGGAACGGCTGCTGTCTGGAACAACTACGGCGATCTGCTGAAGGATATTTTATATCACTACAGGTATGGCACTGCTTTCAATATTCATATGGAGGCGGATGGCCTGATCAGCGCTGCTTATCCCGGCAAAGCGCTGACGTGGATGGATGCCGTGATTAATAATACGCCTGTTACGCAAAGACCTGGCAAGCCTGTTGAAGTCAATGCACTCTGGTACAATGCCGTTTGCTTTTGTATAGATGCAGCCCGTGATGCAGGTGATACTGCATTTGTAGCCGAATGGAGTGGATTCCCTGCATTGATTGCTGAGGGATTTATAAAATGCTTCTGGGATGATCACAAACAATACCTGGCAGATGTAGTGCATGAAGGAATTGCAGACTGGTCTGTAAGGCCGAACCAGATCTTTGCAGTGGCATTGCCTTATTCTCCATTGAATGAAGCACAGCAGCAAGCAGTGGTCGCAATTGTAAAAAGAGATCTTTTAACCATAAGAGGACTGCGTACCCTGTCTCCACACGATCCCCGTTATGTTGGCAATTATGGAGGGAGTCAGCTGGAACGGGATCATGCTTATCACCAGGGCACAGTATGGCCATGGCTCCTGGGGCACTATGCGGCAGCAGTGATAAAAACCGAAGGTGTAAATGACGAATTGCGGGAATTATTCAGTCATGTAGAGACGGCGCTGGAAGAGTCCTGCCTGTATTCGATTCCGGAAGTTTATAATGGCGATGCCCCATATGCAGCGGGAGGTACGGTGGCGCAGGCCTGGAGTGTGGCTGAATTTATCCGTTTTGAAAAACTGCTTTCAGCTCCCTGACAACTATCATTTTATCCTTTGACGGCAAACATTGGCGGGCGGCGTAGATATGCGAACCTTTGTGTATAAACCCTCCTTGTTATGTACATCGACGTATATCAGCCTTCGCCACCAAATAATGTCGCTATTGCGGATATCTTCCACCACATGGCTGCCTGCTACAGGTATATGGGTAAAGACCATTACGATCAGGTACAGGCTTATGACCGCGCGGCAACCTGCCTGCGCAGACTTCCTGTAGACATTGAAGTATTCAGATCCCGCCTCCGGGAAGTGACAGGCCTGACAGATGTAATCAGGGGGGAAATCATGGAATACCTGGAAGCAGGTTGTATTCAACACTATCAGCGCTTTAAAAATAAAGTTCCTTTCGAACTGCTGGAACTCCTTGAAATAAAAGGTTTCGGACCCTCTACCGTGAAATTATTGCATGAGACCTGCGGGATCCAAAACAAGGATCAACTCATCACTGCACTGCAATATGGCAGACTGGATGATGTAGGTGAAATCAGCCCTGTCAAACTCGATTTGCTGAAACGCAGTCTCAAATTACATAAAACTTCTTCCAACCGTTTACTGCTTTGGGATGCATTGCTGCAAGGCAATGAGATCCTGCGTGTACTACGCCTCATCAAAGGGGTAGCACATGCTGAAATAGCCGGTAGCCTGCGCCGTGGCTGTGAAACCATTGGTGACCTGGACATCGTGCTGCAGGTGGATGAGCCGGAACGCGAACAGGTAACCACACAGATCCTGCAGTTACCACATATAGAAAGCGTTGTGCTCAGTGGCAGAAACAGAATTTGTGTAGTACTCTACAATCATACGCAACTAGACATCAGGATGGCCGGTGCTACAGCCTTTGGGGCAAGCTGGCTGTATTTTACAGGTAGTCGTGAGCACCTGCTCCACCTGAGTGATCTGGCAGAACAAAAAGGATTTACCCTCACCCCCGAAGGCCTGTTCGATAGCATGGGCAACCATGTGGCAGGTGCCAACGAAGAGGGAATTTACCAGCAGCTGGATATTGCCTTCATTCCTGCAGAACTGCGGGAAAGCGGGAAGGAAATACGCCGCGCTGCACGACATATGTTGCCCAACCTGCTCGCACATCACCAGGTAAAAGGTGACCTGCGTATGCATGTAGACGAACATCTGCATGACAGCATTGCAACGACGGCGCATTACGTCATGAATGCCTTTCCACATTATGAATACATAGTAGCGGCTGCACACGGCGATACGCAGGACAAAAAAGGACTGGCTGCATGGATCAGTAATATAGACCGCATTAACGAACAGATAGGCTGGACATTCCTGAAAAAAGGACTCACCGTAGAAATTTTACAGGATGGTACGCCTGCGCTGCCCGCTTCTCTGCTACAACAGTTTGACTGGGTGACCGGTATCGTATTGAATGATACAGAAAAGGAAGTAACCCAGCGCCTGCTCACGGCCTGTGAGCATCCATTTATCCATTGCATTGGCAATCCTTCCAACAGGATAATAGGCAAGAAGAAACCTTCCATCGTAAACTGGGAATTGCTGTTTGAAAAAGCAGCGGCTACTTCAACTGCTTTGGAAATAAATGCGCAGCCCAGCCGGATGGACCTGCGGGATGAATGGGTGAGGAGAGCAGTGGAGAAAAAAGTATACCTGGCAATAGGCAGCTGCGCAGCTATTATGCGACAGGTGGACTATATGCAGCTGGGTGTCACCCTGGCCAGGAGAGGCTGGTGCAAATGCGAAAATATTCTGAACACGATGCATTGGGATGCGATCGAACAATTTAAACTGTCCCGTGAAAATGCATTATCGCTCACAAACATAAAACACGTTTGATATGAAAACGATTTTATTGGTGCTGAATGGCCCTAACATGGCAAACACGATTGCTTTTGGCTGCTATCTTTCCGGTATCACAAGAGCCAGACTGGTAGGTGTGTTCCTGTGTGATAAGATCAGTGAAACTACTTCTGCGCTGAAGGAAATGTATGGCTCTAGCTATGTAGAAGGTATTCTGGCCGAAGATCTGCCTGAACGTACACATGAGAGAATGGAGCAACAGATTGGCCTGTTCAAGGAAACCTGCCGCAAAAAAGGGATCAATGCCACTATGTATTCTAATCAACGGGTTACTTTAAAAGAAGTACTGGCAGAAAGCCGCTTTGTGGACCTGATCGTGACAGATAGTGTATTCTCCAACGATAAGTCCAGGGAAGGCCTGCCTGACAATATGCTGAAAATCCTGCTGGCAGGTGCTGAATGCCCCGTGCTGATCACACCATTCAAACCTACACCAATTGAAGAGATCGTATTTTGCTATGATGGCAGTGAAGAAGCCTTCTTTGCCATGAAGCAACTGGTATACCTGCTGCCTGAACTGGATGAAGTGAAAGCGACTGTACTGGAAGTGAACAACGGGCAGATGATTGAGGAAAATGAACAATTGCAGGTATCAGACTGGTTGAGCCGTCATTATAGTTATACCGAGTTTGTGATTGTAAACGGGAAGCCGGAGGTAGAACTGTTTTCTTACCTGGCACCTAAAAGGAATACACTGGTCGTGATGGGTGCTTATGGCAGGAGTATTCTGTCAAGGTTCTTCCAGGAAAGTAAGGCAGATAAACTGATTAAACAGCTGGCATTCCCCCTGTTTATTACGCATCACTAGGACCTTCAGACTGGGTGGTGTTGCGGTTTGAATTTATTTTTAACCACCAACAGATATTCCTGTACCAACATCCACTCATAATGCATTATTAGCCGTATCACCAGGAATTATTATTTTAGTGAAATGGATAATAATGTTACAGGTTTTTCCCGCAGGGGATTTCTCAAAACAGGCAGTGGCATCATGGCCGGATTAATGATCCCGCCATCAGTAAAGGGCTTATTGCTGAAAGAGAAAGCCTTCATTCATGTGGATGTAAATGAGATCAGGGGTATAATAGCCCCGGAAGTTTACGGGCAGTTTATAGAACACCTGGGCAGGGCTATTTACGGAGGTATCTTCGATGCATCTACGAACAGCTTCCGCAGGGATGTGCTCTCCGAAGTAAAAAAACTCAATACACCACTGATGCGCTATCCCGGTGGTACCGTGACGAAGATCTATCACTGGAAAGACGGGATTGGTCCTGCAGACAAGCGGCCGGTAAGGCGCAACCTGATCTGGGGCGGGGAAGACAGCAATCATTTTGGCACAGACGAATTTATGCAATATAGCGCCGAAATAGGCGCAGCCCCTTTCCTCACCGTGAATATGAACACTGGTACAGCAGAGGAGGCATCAGATTGGGTAGAGTACTGCAATGCTAACGGCAACAGCTACTTTGCTACTTTACGTAAAACGAATGGACATGCAGCACCCTATAATGTTAAGTATTGGGGGCTTGGAAATGAAGAAGCGGCCAAAGAAGACGCAGGCTTACTACAAAGCCCTGACGACTATATTAAAAAGGCCTGGTATTTTGCAAAACTGATGAAATTGCAGGATCCGGACATTCGCCTGGTACTGGTTGGTGACAACGATGATTGGAATAGGAAAGTACTGACGGAGATGCATCCGGTCTGTGATTTTATATCCCTGCACCTGTATGCCGGAACGCAGCCGGGTAAGCCCGCTTCCCTGTTTTCTTCTATCGCTTCGATGGAGAAAAGGATCGAAGAAACGGCAAAACTGATTCATGAACTGGCACCGGAAAAGGTGGAGCACTTCAATAAATGGTACCGTTTTCCATGCCGCCAAAAACCGGTAAAAATTGCCCTGGATGAATGGGGTATCTGGGAGTCCGGTGGCACGGGTGATTATGGACTGGAAGTGAAGTACAACTGGAACCATGCACTGGGTGTGGCTACATTTTTTAATATCTTCCATCGCCATGCGGATATAATTGGAATGGCGACCTGGGCACAGACGGTAAATGTGCTGGCACCAATCATGACGGATAAGGATCGCTTGTACCTGCAGACGATTTTTTATCCAATGATGATGTACAGGAACTTGTGTGGAGATAAGAGTGTGGGCGTAAAAGTGGAAGGACCGTCTTTCGAAGGAAATCCCTCACTCGATGTATCCGCAACAATTGGCGGGGAGACACTGACCCTGGCGATTGTGAACAGGGATCCCCAACAGGATATAGATATTAGTTTAAATAAGAATGGGAACTGGAAAGTGTATGTGTTGAATGCACCGGGAATAGCTGAGGAGAATACCTTCGGGAAGGATGTGGTGCAGCAGCGGGAGAGTAGTATGAAGGGAGCAGTGTATACGGCACCTGCGCATAGTATTTCATTCTTGCAAATAAAATTATAGGATTTTTAAAGAGGTTGTATCAAAAGTAAAAGTTCCGGGATTTTACCCGGGTACCTGCTGGTGAGATTTTTTGTTTATGAAATGCTCAATGCCTTCAGATTACTTTTGATACAAGCTCTTTTTTCCTGAAAATGGTTTTCATCCCCTTTGCTGAATTCCCTCTTTCATGAATGTTTTATTTTTAATCCAGGTCAGGATCAGTATCCAATACCTGTACGCGCCCCACCTGTCCATCTTCCAGTCGCACCTTGATACCCCTGGAATGAAATGCTGCTGAGGTCAGCAGATCCTGAACAATCCCATAAGTAATCTTTCCGCTCCGCTGGTCTTTTTTGAGTATTATGCCTACTTCCAGGCCCGGATAAATGTCTTTTCTATATTGTCCTTCTGATTTCATAAAATAAAATTAAAACCTTTGTCCGGATTTTCCATTTCCCTGTGTCATTAAGGAAATAAAACCCACACAATATGGAAAATCGTATCGTAAATCATGATGAATGGGTAGCAGCCCGCAAAGCCTTCCTGGTAAAAGAAAAAGAATATACCCACCTCCGCGATAAGCTGGCGAAGGAGCGCCAGGCGCTGCCCTGGGAAAAGGTAGACACGAATTATGTATTTGAGGGTCCTCATGGCAAGGTGACCCTTTCGGATTTGTTTGAAGGCCGTAGTCAGCTGCTGGTGCAACACTTTATGATGGGGCCGGACTGGAAGGAGGGCTGTGTAGGCTGTTCTTTCATGGCGGATCATGTACCGGGTGCATTAGTACATCTGAATAATCATGATGTGTCCTTTGCGGCTGTATCAAGAGCGCCCATTGAGAATATCGAAGCATTCAGACAGCGCATGGGATGGAATTTCCCCTGGGTATCTTCCGGACAGAATAGCTTTAATTTTGATTATAATGTATCTTTTAAAAAGCAGGATACAGTATATTACAATTACGAGACGAGTAAATTCGGGGGAGAGGAATTGCCGGGAATCAGTGTTTTTTATAAGGATGAGAATGGGCAGATCTTTCATACATATTCCTCGTATGCGAGGGGAAATGAGGAGTTCCTGGGTACTTATGTGATGCTGGATCTGATGCCTAAGGGCAGGAATGAAGAGAACGGATTGCAGGATTGGGTAAGGCATCATGACAAATATGATGTTGTGAAGGAGCATAAATGTTGTCACTCATGAACTGCGGGTGTGAGCACAGCGGGGACCAGGTTACAGGAGGAATGAGCACCGTTGTTGCCAAACGTAGTATCCATAAGAAAGTACATCCCGCCCGGATCCTTTTGCCCGGCATCCTGCTCATGCTGATTCCCAAATGTCCACTCTGCCTGGCCGCCTGGATCGCACTTGGTACAGGGATTGGCATCTCCTTTACAGTAGCCGCCTGGCTTCGCTGGGCCCTGATCGCAATAGCTATAATTTCCCTTTGTTATCTCATATTTAAAAGTACTGTACAGTTATGGAAAAATTCATGCTCCTCGTCAGGGAAGACCTGAAAAAATTAAAAGAATATACAGACCAGGACCGGGAAGAAGGTGTAAAGGAAATGATGGAATGGGTAGAAGGATTAGGGGATAGTTTTATAGGTGGGGAACCCTTATGGCCTGAAGGGCGCTATGTGAGTAAAGACGGCATTGTTTCCGACGGTCCGTTTATAGAAGCCAAAGAAGGCATTAGTGGTTATATCATGATCAATGCGGAAAACCTGGAGCAGGCGGCTGCCATTGCAGGGAGCTGCCCGATATTACAGCGTGGGGAGCTGGAAATGGAAGTAAGACCTATTTTGATTTCAGAATTTCCGAATGGCTGATCAGCATAATAAAGTGCAACAGGAAATAGACCGTTTGTACAAACAGCACTTTGGCAAGATGGTCGCTTCCCTGTTGCGCTTTTCCAAAGACATAGACCTGGATACGGCGGAAGACCTGGTTCAGGATGCCTTTACAGCTGCTTTATCCCACTGGGAAAGGCAGTTGCCTGACAAACCTGCAGCCTGGATCTACAGCGTATGCAGGAACAAGGCGCTGAACAAACTCAGGGACGATAAGAAACTGCTGCGCCTGCACCAGGCACCGGAACCTGAAGATGCCGCAATGACGTTTTCTGCTGATTTCCCCGACGATGAACAGCTCCGTTTATTATTTGCCTGCGCCCACCCGGACCTTGCTCCCAAGGTGCAGGTAGTGATTACCCTGAAGTATGTGGTCAATTTCAAAGTAGCGACAATTGCGAATCTGCTGGGCATGACCATCGATGGCGTTGATAAATTACTGCTCAGGGCAAGACAAAAAATTAAGGAGGAAAAAATCCTGCTCGTCACACCTGCACCGGAGGCCATGACCCAACGCTTACCCATCGTACATAAAATTATTTATCTTATTTTTAATGAAGGGCATACTTCAGCAGAAGGAAAGGCATTGCTGCGGGAGGAGTTGTGTGAGGAAGCACTGATCCTGAATAAAGCCATTTTAGATAGCCATATGGGCAATAATGACAGCAGTGCCTTGTATGCGCTTATGTTGTTCAACGCTGCCCGTTTTAAGGCCCGTTTTGATGAAGATGGGGAACTGCTGGACCTGGAGCAACAAGACCGTTCATTATGGAATGAGGACCTGATCAGACTGGGTACACATTATTTTAATTTGTCTAAGGGCACACAATTATCATCCTATCATATTGAGGCCTATATCGCTTATCTGCACAGTACGGCAAGTTCATTTGCGAAGACGGACTGGAAAATGATTGCACAACTATACAGGCAACTCTTACCCAATCCATTTGTAGCGTTAAATTATGCAATAGCATTGTATTATGCAGGCGAGCGGGACAGCGCATTTGAAAAACTATCTGCACTGCAGCGTTCCGCATTTATGAACAATTATTATTTGCTGAATGCCACACTCGGCAAGCTGTATATGCAGGAAGGAGATCATGTACAGGCCGCTGCATACTTTTCTAAAACCCTTACCCAGACACGATCTTCGGCGGAAGCAAATTATATCAGGAAGATGTTGTCAAAGTTAAATTTGTAGACATTATCTTTAGGGATATTAATTGAGTTATGGAAGCAATCATGGCAGCAGGTTACGTGAACAATGCAGCATTGGAAACTATTATTAAGGACGAAAACTGGAAAGGAACTCCGGTTGATGCACGTGGACGTTATGTAAATTTGCAGCATCCATATTCACCTTCTTTTATGGAAGTGATCCGCTGGAAGATGAAGGAGAACCGATTCAAGGCAGAGAAGGAGAAATTGCGCTGGAAGCCGGATGTGCTGACAGACGCTAGCTGGCTGAATGGGGATGATGATGTCATTGCATGGCTGGGCCATTGTACTTTCTTCATTCGTATCGGTGGAATACGGCTGCTGACTGATCCGGTATTTGGGGATATTCTGGCAGTGAAGAGAGTATCACCCTTTCCTGTGAACCCGATATTGTTAACCAAGCTGGATTATATTTTACTTTCTCATGATCATCGAGATCACTGTGATAAACCCACATTGCAAAGACTGGCGAGGAATAATCCGAAGGCGACATATCTTGCAGGCCTGGGCATGGAGCCTTTGATCAGGGAATTTACCAGTTCAGAGCAGATCCAGGAGGCAGGCTGGTACCAGCAATATCAGACAGCACATATTAAGATCACGTACGTGCCTGCACGTCATTGGGGCAAACGGGGTGCATTTGATACCAACCGCCGGCTCTGGGGAGGCTTTGTGATAGAGTCTGCACAGCGACGTATTTATTTCGGCGGCGATAGTGGGTATGATACCCATTATCAGCAGTTGCAGGAAGTGTTTGGAGGATTTGATTATGCATTACTGGGCATTGGTGCTTTTGAACCGGAGTGGTTCATGCATCCTGTGCATCAGTCACCGGCACTGGCAATAAAAGCGATGGAAGAGTTGCAGGCAAAGCATGCGATCCCTATGCATTTTGGAACTTTTGACTTGTCCGATGAGCCGCTGGATTTACCATTGAAGGTGTTTAAGCAGGTGGCTACGGAGAACGGGTTGGAGAAAAGAATAAAGCCATTGAGGATAGGAGAGGCATTGCATTTGGCATAGCCCCCAAAATACGTTTTCCCAATAAATCTCAGCCTTTTCTAAATAAGGTTCATATATAAGTAACCCAGGTTATTTTCCTGCTATCTCCACACAGGAAAAACCCGTATCATTGAGTGTCACAGGTCACAGGAGCATTTTGTTCATCCATAAACCTTTCCACTCTATGAAAATCTTAATCACAGTACTGCTGGCACTTAGCACACCTTTTCTATCTTCCTGTGGTAAGCAATGGCAGGAAAAAGCCCCCGCTGCAGTCAGCGCCAAAGCTATCGCCGCTGCCGAAGCTGCCGAAACATGGGAAACGGTATTAGATGGCAACTCATTTGCCAGTTACACTGCTTTTGAAGCCGCCTGGAACTATCTGTATCCATGGGGCTCCGATCATAACGGTACTGCTCGTATGTATGGCAGCAGTACAGATCACAATCACATTTACCTGAACAATGGCGTACTTACCATCAAGGCGGCAAAGATCACCTGGGATGAAGGCACCAGCAGTTCAAGCCCATACCTGGCTATTCATTATCATTCAGGCGCGATCAACACAAAAGAACATGTGTTGGTCAATGATCAATTTCCTAACTGGGAAGTGAAATGCGATTTCCAGGTACCTACTGTTACCGGCTCATGGCCGGCCTTCTGGCTCACCGGCGTAAACAGCTGGCCGCCCGAAAGCGATATTATGGAGTTCAAAGGTAGCGCTGTCAACTGGCAGAATACTTTTAGAACCTCTTCTGATGTATCCAGTACATTGACCACCGTATCATCACCGGGTAGCTGGCATACCTACCGGGCATGGATTACGAAAGTGAGTGATACCAATGTAGACATTCACTATTATATTGACGGTGTTTGGAAAGGCGTACACAATGCCAATTTTGTAGGCAAACCACTGTATGTGATCATTAATATGCAGATGGAAGGATCCAGTGGAACACCCGGCCCTACAGCAGATACCTATCTGTATGCGAAAAATATTTATATAGGACGAACCCGGACTTATTAATTCATGCTCCCTGTGATCTGTATTTTTATCTTTAACTGAAATAAGTAATTATCCGGCTTTATCACGATACCAGTGCCTTCTGTTTATGCCCATCCGGCTTCACCTTCAGCAACTTTACCAATATAGGTAATGTCAACCCCTGCATCAACAGGGAAATTACCACCACCAATACCGCGATAAAAATAATCGTATCCCGCTGCGGAAAGGGCTGCCCGTTATCCAGCTTCTCCGGCAGTGCCAGTGCAGTAGCCAGAGATACAATCCCACGCATCCCCGACCAGCCCAGGATAAGGCATGTCTTCCAGTCCAGCAACGCCTTCTTATGCTTATCCGTACCTGTTTTACGGAAGGTGAGATAGTGCCGGCGGCTTTCTAAAAAGATCCGTACCACACGGATCGCAATCGTAACAAATACGATCAGGAAACTATACCCGATCAGTGGCAGGATCTGTATACTTTTTACATTGTGAATCACATAAGGAAACTCCAGTCCGATAAGAATAAACACCAGGCCATTCAGAATGAAAACAATGATATCCCAGAAGGCTTTGGACTGTGCTTTGGTTGAAGCGGGGAAATACATGCTCGTAAGCCGGGCCGTAAAGATCCCCAATACCACCACTGCAATCACACCTGAAACATGCAGATCTTCCGCCAGCGAATAGGTCACAAAAGGGAACAGCAATGTGAAGCTGATCGCTACAATCCCATTCTGGCGCGTATGATGTAAGATGAATTGTAACAACTTTCCCGCCAGGCCACCCAGCAGTACCCCACCGGCTATGAGCAGGATAAATTGCCAGCCTGCCTTATACCAGATAAAAGTACTCCCTGCTACCGCCGCCACTGCAAAACGATAAGCAATAAGACCCGAGGCATCATTGATCAGGCTTTCCCCTTCCAGGATCGTCAGCGTCTTATGGTTGAGACCAAGTCCCTTGGTAATGCTGGTAGCAGCTACTGCATCAGTAGCAGATAACACGGCACCTAATACAAACGCCAGTGGCCAGGCCATTCCCATCAGGTAATGCGCCAGTAGTGCAATACCGCCTGTGGTAATGAATACAACTGTAAAAGCCAGCGTATTAATGGTTTTACCATTATTTTTAAATTCCTGGATAGAGATATTACAGGCTGCGTCATACAGCATAGGAGGAAGGAAGATCAGGAATACGATTTCTGGACTGATCGTGATCTGTGGCATACCGGGCACAAAACCCAGCGCAATACCAGCGGTTACGAGCAATACAGGATAAGGCTTCTTTAATTTATCTGCAAATGCCGAGAGTGCCATCATGACCCCCAGAATAAGCATGACGATGCTGTAATTTTCCATTTGGCGCTAAAGCCGGCAAAATAATAAATAATTTTAATAAGCTGCGTGTAATAATAAGGTTGCCTGCAATTCCTCCGCTTTTTCCAGCAGGCTTTTGTCCTTCACATATGCGCTGATATTCCACACATCACTCAATAGATTTTCCTTATAGACTTCCGAGAAATCATAATAATTCAGGTCGAGCTGCCACTCCCTTGTGATGTAATCATATATACCCTGGTTGGTTTTCGACAAACAGGTATGATCAATCACCAGGCAGGTGCCTGTGGGCTGCTGGAGCAGGTGCTGCAGGATACGTTGATTGTAGGTGATCCATGCTTTCAGGTACTTGTCACTCAGTTGATGTAACAGCTTCTTTTTGCGGGAAGTTTTTTTAAAGTATTTCCATATCAATAGTGGAAGACCACCTTTCACGGCATATTTGTGTTCCGATTTTTTGAAACGCCGGCTCAAAAGAGAACTCACTACACTCCTGTAATCTCTTAAGATCACCAGGTACTTTGCCTCCGGCAATATCACGCGGTAAGCATCCAGGAACAGGCAGGTGCGGGGATCTTTCCATCCCCATTGCGCTTGTGCAGATTGCTTCCTGCCGACCAGGTCATGTAATACTTTTTCCTGTCCGGCAGGAATGCAAAGATTTTCCAGATTTAACAAACCTTCATCATTGCCTGTCAGGTTGCGCAGAATGCCCCGGTGTGCTTCTACAAAATCTACATCCTCAAAATGCCCCTCTGTATTACCAATACCGGCACCCAAAAACTGATCACCCACATGCAGGCCACACTTATGCAGCCATTGAGTAACCAATGAAGTGCCAGACCGGTGCATACCGGTAATTACTACAACTTTTTTCTTCATTTGTATCTATGCTGTTATTGCCCGGTAAGAAATGGTTTGTGCCTGGATAGATGCCTGGATAAATTTGAACAGCTCATTGGTGCAGGCTGCCACCGTTTTTTCATTCGTCTTTAGGTGCAGATCAGGCGACAACGGTACTTCGAAAGGATCATTGACACCGGTGAGATTACGTAGTTTTTCAGGATGATGATCCGGTAGCATTGCACGTTTGTAAAGACCTTTGGTGTCTCTTTGTACCAGTTCTTCCACCGGACAATCAACGAATACTGTTTTCACATGTTCATAAGCGTTAGTCAGCTCTTCGCGCATAGCGCTGTAAGGGTTTATTGCACTGATAATGCATATGATGCCGTGGCGGGAGAGGCGGCTGGCCACGAAACCCAGTCTGCGGATGTTTTCGCAACGATCTTCTTTTGAAAATCCCAGGTCCCTGCAAAGGAATTCCCGGTAGCTGTCACCATCAATAATTTCAATGGGAGTGCCATATGCCATGGCTTTTCTTTTTACACTGGTAGCAATTGTAGTTTTTCCTGCGCCAGAAAGTCCGCATAGTTGAATAATCATCGCATATAAATTTAAAAGGTTGACAGTTAGCTGCAGATAAGGAATAACAGGTTACATGGCGGGTAGATCGTAAATCGTAGAAGAGATAATAGTTCGCAAATAATACCCCTTTAGCATTTGGATATGATGCTCTAAAGTATAAAAAATCTTTATAAATCCACCTGCATTAAGATAAATATAACAATTGTATCGACAAACGGCAATTAGAAATGCTCTATGGTATAGTGTCAATGCTACATTTTTTTTACATTTATGCCCGATTTACCACCACCACCTCCGGTAATTTTTACTTAGATGTATAAGTTTATTGTGTTGCTATGCCTGTGTTCCACGGCTTTTGGGCAAAGAAAAATGGAATACCTTGACAGGGGTATAGTGGTAGTTCGTCACCAGCAGGATAGCGTATTCCTCAGCTGGCGGCTGCTTGCCACGGACCCCGGGCAGGTAGCCTTCAATGTTTATCGTGATCATAAACTGCAAAATCGTACACCTTTAAGCAAGGCAAACTGTTTCACTGCTGCATGGACAGATACTACGCTTGATAGTAAATGGACAGTTGTGCCTGTAATCAATGGCCGCGAACATCCTGGAAACGATAAATTTTTGTTAAAAGCACATACCCCGGTACAACAGTATCTCAACATCCCTTTAAACCGGCCTGCCGGAAAATATAGTGCTAATGATGCAACCCTGGGCGATCTGGACGGGGATGGCCGTTATGAAATCATCCTGAAATGGGATCCTGACAATGCAAAGAATCCACCGCAGACAGGCCTTACTGACAACCAGCTGATTGATGCCTATACGTTGGATGGACAATTCCTCTGGCGCATAGACCTTGGCAAAAATATCCGCTCGGGTGCTGCCTATACACAGATGCTGGTCTATGACCTGGATGGCGATGGCAAAGCCGAACTGGTATGCAAAACCGCCGATGGCACAATCGACGGAAAGGGCAAAGCCATTGGTGATAAAGACAAGGACTGGCGCAAACTTACAGATGAACATGATGGTAAATATGGCAAGATCCTGGACGGACCTGAATACCTGACTGTATTCAACGGGCAGACAGGTGCTGCCATGGCCACTGTTCCCTTTATCCCCGACCGTTATCCCCTGGATGGATGGGGCGGGATAGGTGGTAATGGCGGCAATGATAGCACCGGTGGCCGTGCCGACCGGTATACGGCAGGTATCGCTTACCTTGATGGAATACATCCCAGTGTAGTATTTGTGAGAGGCTGGTATGGCCGGTCTGTACTTGCTGCCTGGGACTATCACGATGGACAATTAAGCAGTCGCTGGACCTTTGATACACATGATGGCAACAATCCTTATTCAGGAATGGGCAATCATAGCCTGGTCGTAGCTGACGTGGACGGGGATGGAAAAGATGAAATCTGCATAGGAGCCATGACTGTTGATGATAATGGCAAAGGATTATATACAACCGGTCTGCGGCATGGCGATGCTCTCCATTTAACCGATATGGATCCCGGTCATCCGGGTATGGAAGTATTCGGCATTCATGAAAATGAAGACAGAACGATTGCCTTGCAAACGCCTGGGGTTGCCATGTTTGATGCTGCTACGGGGAAGATCTTGTGGAGCCTGGGCCCAGGTGCTGACGTAGGCAGGGGCGTAGCGGCGGACATTGATCCCACACATCCGGGTTTTGAGAACTGGGGCGGTCCGGGTGGACTGAGAGATGTACATGGCAAAACGATTACAGCAAAAACGCCGGCATCTACCAACTTCGTGATCTGGTGGGATGGTGATCTGACACGCGAATTGTTGGATAAGAACCGGATTGATAAATGGGATTGGCAAAAGGATACAACAATCAATTTACTGACAGCTACAGGATGTGTAGCAAATAATGGTACGAAAGCAACACCCTGCCTGAGTGCGGATCTTTTTGGTGACTGGCGTGAAGAAGTGATCTGGCGTACAGCAGATAATAGTGCACTGCGCATTTATACCACCACGATCCCTACAGCCTACAGGTTTACGACCTGGATGCAGGATCCCCAGTACCGCCTCGCTATTGCCTGGCAAAACGTAAGTTATAACCAGCCTCCACATCCCGGATTTTACTTTGGAGCTGGAATGCAAAAACCCGTCAGACCGAATATTAAAATAAATGGAACAAGGTAATCTTTCCCGAAGAGATTTTATGAAGCAATCGATGATTATAAGTGCAGGGTTACCCATAGCAACATCTTTACAATCATGGATGCCTGGGACCAACATGCAGGATAATATGCCATTGCACTGGCTGGGTGATAAAGCGCCGAAACTGAGTATCGGTGCTACCTGGGGAGTACCCTGGCCGCAGGGGGCTGTGAAGAAATCACATGGATTTGTACTGGAAAGCAGCGGGCAGGCTGTGAACCTCCAGTCCTGGCCACTGGCTTACTGGCCGGATGGCTCGCTGAAGTGGACTGCCCACGCAATAGGCGCGAATAAA
This sequence comes from Chitinophaga silvisoli, assembly GCF_003412465.1. Classification (GTDB taxonomy): domain Bacteria; phylum Bacteroidota; class Bacteroidia; order Chitinophagales; family Chitinophagaceae; genus Chitinophaga; species Chitinophaga silvisoli. The sequence goes on along the minus strand of NZ_QTJV01000008.1, from coordinate 92,676 downwards.
GGATTGACAGATCAGCTGGTGTTGAAGACCGTCTCAACGTCTACTGCCAGCGGGCTTGTAAAAGTAAAAGAGGAAGATGACCATTATTTAATTGATAATGGATTGCTGCAATGCAGGGTTGAAAAAAGCGGGGAATATTTAATCAGCAACATCACTAAAAACGGAAAGCTTGTAGCCACAAAAGGAAAGCTGGTATTACAGGTGCAAAATGCAGCAGAGCAGGCAACAGTTCATGATAATTATGTATCACAGATCACAGCGGTAATAGTGGAACAATCCGGTCCGGTAAGAGCGGTGGTCAAAATAACCGGGCTTCATGTCACTGCCGCAAAAAAGAATTTACTTCCCTTCATCGTGCGGCTTTATTTTTACGAAGAAAGTGAAGCAATCCGCATCCTTCATACCATCATTTATGACGGGGATGAGTATAAGGATTTCATCAGTGGTATAGGAATCCGGTTCAGTATTCCCCTCGATGGTGAAACCTACAACCGGCACATTCGCTTTACAGGAGAAAATGAAGGCGTTTTTGCCGAGGCAGTGAAAGGATTGACCGGTTTGCGCCGGGACCCCGGAGAAGCCGCCAGAAATGCCCAGATCGCAGGGAAAACAGTAGAAGATGTATCGGCTATCAAAGATAAATTGCAATACATCCCTGATTTTGGAGATTATACCTTATTTCAGCCTACTCCTGATGCATTTGAAATTCAAAAGCGCACTAAAGAAGGTTATGGATGGATTCAGTCGGCCTATGGCCGCAGGGCTTCCGGTACAGCTTATGTAGGTACACCTGGTGGCGGTCTTGCATTTGGCATCCGCAACTTCTGGCAAAGCTATCCTGCCCAGCTGGACATCCGCCATGCACATACCCCGGAGGCCGTTGTTACGATGTGGTTCTGGGCGCCAAAGGCCAATGCCATGGATCTTCGTTTTTATCATGATGGTATGGGACAGGATACTTTCGAAAAGCAGCGGGAAGGATTAGATATTACTTACGAAGATTACGAACCTGGTTTCGGTACCCCTCATGGTGTAGCCCGTACCAGCGAAGCACAGATCTGGGCCCTCTCCGCTACACCTGATAACGCGTTTTTAAGCCAGGTAGCCGCCTACATCCAGGATCCGGATACCATTACCTGCGCAACAAATCAATGGCAGTTGGCCGGCGTATTTGGGGGCAACTGGAACCAGGCCTTCACGCCATCTCCGGCTAAAAATAAAATGCAGGAGCAACTGGATTTTTATTTCAACTATTATCACCAACAGGTGGAAGAAAGACGTTGGTACGGCTTCTGGAACTATGGCGATGTGATGCACACCTATGATAGTGACCGGCATGTGTGGCGCTATGATGTAGGAGGCTTTGCCTGGGATAATTCTGAATTGTCTACAGACCTCTGGCTCTGGTATTATTACCTGCATACCGGCCGTAAAGATGCGTTTCGCATGGCGGAGGCGATGACACGACATACGGGGGAAGTAGACGTATATCATATCGGCAGGTTTGCCCCGCTGGGTTCCCGGCACAATGTACAACACTGGGGATGTAGTGCTAAACAACTACGTATTTCAACTGTTGCCAATCGCCGTTTCTACTATTACCTCACAGCCGATGAAAGGGTCGGAGACCTGATGCAGGCAGAAGTAGATGCTGCATATACATTACGTACAATTGTACCCGGACGTAAAATAGGGCAGCCTATTGGCGATCCGGATGGGAAATATGCAGGCGTGTCATTTGGTACGGATTGGGGCTCCCTGGCCGCTGCATGGCTCACTGAATGGGAAAGGCACGGAACACCGCTTGCGAAGGAAAGGTTACTCAACAGTATGGAAACTATCGCTGCTCAACCGCATGGATTCTTTACCGGTTCCGCAGAGATGGAACTCGCTACCGGCAAATTCCGCCCCGCAGCAGCAGATAAGATTTCCGTATCTCACCTGAGCGCCGTATTTGGACTACCGGAAATCTGCATGGAACTGGTGGCATTGATCCCGATGCCTGCATTTGAAAAGGCCTGGATAGCCTATTGTACATTGTACAATGCGACACCCGAAGAACAGAAGGCTGCATTGGGAAAATCACTGGGCAAACTGAATTTGAAACAAGGTCATGCCCGCCTCACTGCATTTGCGGCCCGCGTGAAGAAAGACCCAAAACTGGCTGCCCGTGCCTGGGATGAATTCCTGGGTGGCGAAGCAGGTATTAAAAAGATGAGTACCAAAGTGGATACCCTGCATGGTCCCGAAGTATTAAATGCCTTGGAGGAAGCTCCCGGTGTATCTACAAACGCGGTTGCACAATGGGGCTTAACGGCAATGGCTATGTTAGACCTGGCAGGAAATGCCTACAACGAATAAAACGATGAAACAATTACTGATCTTACTCCTCTTTTCACAAATCGCCCTGGCGCAGAAAATCAGCTTTACTACGCCACTGGATACTACATTGTGGAAAGCAGAAATAGCGCCTAAACCTGGATCCCGGGTATACACTGCAAACGGCAGACTTGTCCTGGATACCAAAGGCGGCGTTACCGTATGGTTAAATAAGGAACTGAGCGGCAATTTCACCATTGAATACAAAAGAACGGTGGCCGTAAATGGTGGAGTCAATGACCGTCTTTCTGATCTCAATATGTTCTGGATGGCGCAGAACCCGGGCTTTCAACGTCATGGGGTGCTGGAGGAATACGACTCCCTGCAATTGTACTATATCGGCATAGGAGGTAATACAAACACTACGACCCGCTTCAGAAAGTATGAAGGTACCGGCGAGCGAAGACTGATCCGGGAATATACAGACAGCGCACATTTACTCAAAGCAAATCATATTTATACCATTCGTATCGTTGTAAAAGATGGAACCAGTAGCGTGTTTGTAGATGGAGTGCAATATTTTACATACACTGATCCTCAGCCCCTACGCAAAGGTTATTTTGGGTTCAGGTCCACCTGGTCCAGGCAAATAATTAGTGACTTTAAAATTTACCAATAATGTACAAACTGTTGTTAACTGTTATCACCGCTGCCTTTTTAATGAGCGCAGCGCCGCATAAGCCTACCTTGTACCTGATAGGCGATAGTACTGTCAAAAACGGGAAAGATAAGGGCGATGGCGACCTGTGGGGATGGGGGCATTTCATAGGCGATTACTTTGATACTACAAAAATAACGGTGGTAAATCGTGCACTGGGTGGCACCAGCAGCCGTACTTACAGGACCAAAGGACTCTGGGATTCCGTGCTGTCCAAAATACAGGCCGGTGATTATGTCATCATGCAATTTGGTCATAATGACGGTGCCCCACTGGATGATACAGCCCGGGCCAGGGGTACTATCAAAGGTATTGGCGACGAGCAGAAGGAAATATATAATCCAATTACCAGGCAACAGGAAATTGTGCATTCTTACGGCTGGTACCTGGCGCAGATCATCAAAGAAGCCAAAGCCAAAGGTGCAACTCCCATCGTGTGTTCACCCATTCCCCGCAATGTATGGAAGGATGGAAAAGTAGCAAGAAATAACCAGGATTATGGTCTGTGGGCAAAACAGGTCGCAGAGCGGGAAGGAGTGGATTTTATAGACCTCAATACATTGATTGCGGATATATATGATCAGGAAGGGGAAGCGAAGGTAGCGGGTACTTATTTTGGATCAAAAGATCATACGCATACGCTGGAAGCAGGAGCGAAGCTTAATGCAGGGGAAGTGATAGAAGGGATTAAAAAGCTGCGCCTGAAAAAATACCTGAAATAATTTGCCGCCCTGCCGGGATCACAGCCCGGCGGGGCCCACTCATCAAGAATATAACTGTACCTTCTCGATCATCTCCACGATATTCGTCACCTGCAGTTTCTCGCAGATCCGTTTCTTATAAGTACTCACCGTAGATACCTGCAGACTCAGTTTATCTGCAATATCCGCCACACTCAAGCCCTTTATCAGCAACTGCATAATATTGCTTTCCCTGTTAGACAGGCGGTCCAGGGGATTGACAGTCGTTTTCTTTTTGGTGATATTATTGAGGAGTGTTTGCTTCAGTGCAGGGCTTAGGTATTTTTCATCTCTCAGCAGGCTCTTGGTCGCATTTTTAATCTCTTCAATCCCCATCTTTTTCGAGAGGAAACCGTCGGCACCCGCTTCAAGGTAGCGCCAGCCGAAGATCTGTTCGTCATAACTGCTGAAGATGAGAATTTTAATATCCGGATGCCTTAAGCGGATAACATCCAGCATCTGGTGATTATTACCACCAGGCATATCTATGTCCAGAATCACAAGATCAAATGGTTTTGAAGCCAAAATTTTCAAAGTATCTTCAAAACTCCCCGCTTCACTCACATGCACATCTTCTATGGATTTCTGTAAAATGAGGGTTGTCCCATAACGTACAACCTCCTGATCGTCTACAACTAAAATGTTAGGCATATGGAGATATTAGGTAAATATACGGGGTAACGCGTAAACATCAAAACGGGAGCTGCTTTTTTTGTAGTAAAAAAACTACAAAAGAATACAATTAGTACTAACAATTTGATTTATTAAGATATATAATTTTGTTTCATGTGATTTAGTGCAAATAGTGAGTATAAATTCTTAAACAGCTACAATCTGGGGCAACCTTCATTAACGAAACCATCACTTCACCACAATCTGAAAAGAGTGAATTATGCACGCAGGAGGCGTGTCTCTTTTTTCCATCCAACTATCTTATTCCAAACAGTGAACAATATAAGTAATTGAGTTGCAATTGCTGCTTAAGGCATTATTACCTATCCTATATCCCTATCCTACGTACGAACAAAGGGGCTTTTCTGTCTGGCCTCGGACAGCAATTGCCCCTTTACTTTTTTATCCTACACTAATTTTTTGTACATTCAACTTTCAGTGCTTCATAAATAAGCACATGAAATGGAACTGTTCTTATGCCCACGTTAAAAACTAAAAAATCATCATGAGCTCTCGGAGAATTTTTATGCAACAAGCCGGCCTGATCGCCGCCGGACTTATGTTGAACCCGTCGGACATCTTCAGCCGAAGTCGCGCAAACACTGTTACCCAAATCGGTATCCAGCTATATACCCTGCGGGATCAGCTGACCAAAGACGTTAAGGATACCATTCAGAAGGTGGCAAAGACAGGCTATAATCATGTGGAGACCTACTACAGCTATAGTGGCCCCAATACACCAGCTAAGTTCTGGGGCCTGGATCCTAAGGCACTGAAGGCGCTCCTGGCTGAAAACAGGCTCAGCACCCACAGCGGCCACTACCAGCTGAACGACTTCCTCACCAGGGGTAATGGCAAGGACGATGCCCTGAAAGCACAACTGGAAATCGCCGCTACATTAGGGCAACATTACCTGGTAGTACCTGTACCTCCTATGAACCTGATCTCCAATTTGACCGGGGCAGACTTCCGGTTTATGGCCTCCCAGCTGAACAAAGCGGGAGAACTGGCCAAAAAATCAGGACTGAAAGTCGGCTATCACAACCACTTCTGGGAATTCAAACAACTCCCCGATGTAAAAGGTACCGGCTACGACATCCTGCTCAAAGAAACTGATCCTAACCTGGTAACACTGGAACTCGACATCTTCTGGGCTGAGAAATCAGGTATAGACCCAATCGCCCTTTTTAAGGCGCATCCGGGCCGTTTCTCCATGTGGCATGTAAAAGATATCGATAAGTCAGCCGCGGGCAAAATAACCGGTCCTGGTGAAGATGAGAAAGGTTTGAAAGACCTGATGAGTGAAATTAAGTTCGCCGAGGTAGGTTCCGGGGTAGTCGACTTCAAAAAAATCTTTGCAAACGCCAGTGAAGCGGGCGTGAAATACGCCTTTGTTGAGCAGGATCAGATCAGCATCGATCCCTTTGAAAGTATCAAAAAGAGCTACGATTATGTCAAATCGAACCTCTTAGTACGATAAGTATATTAGACAGGAGGCCTCGCGTCTCCTGTCTGTATAACATCTTTGTGTGAACTGGTAATAGTTTCTTAATATACCCCATCTAAATAAATTTTAACCTTTGTCTGTAGAAACAACACTTTAAACTGACAGATGAAAGTAGCCATGATTGCCCTGATGCTGGGCCTTACAGCATTCGCGTTTCCCGGAGAGGAACAGTTACCACTGAACAAAGTACAACGCATCGGATCCCACAACAGTTATAAAATTGCCATAGACCCTAAAGTGATGGACGTGATCCGCCAGCATAGCGGTGACGGTGCTTTAGGCCTGGAATATACCCACCTGTCGCTGGAGAACCAGCTGGACATCGGCCTGAGAGGACTGGAGCTGGATGTATATGCCGATAGTGCAGGCGGGAAATATGCGCATCCCTACGTATTGGAACAATTAGGTGTAAAACCTGTCTACAATACCGATGTCATGAAAGAACCGGGATTCAAAGTCTTTCATATGCAGGACCTGGATGTAAACAGCCATTGCCCTACCTTCAAAATGGCACTGGAACAACTGAAAAAATGGTCTGATGCAAACCCGGGTCATTCCCCTGTATTCATCACCATGAATGCGAAAGATGAGATCTCCAAACGCCCCGAATTTGCGAAACCTGAACCATTCACACCTGCGGTATATGACCGCCTCGACAGGGAAATTATCGATTATTTAGGAAAGGCTAAACTGATTACCCCTGATGATATCCGTGGTAAGGAGAAGACCCTGGAAGCTGCGGTGCTGAAAGGTGGCTGGCCTACCACTGCCCAGGCAAGAGGTAAGTTTATTTTCATCCTGGATGAAAAAGACCCTAAAATGACAGATTATATGCAGGGACATCCTTCCCTGGAAGGACGTGTGCTGTTTGTAAATGCTGCTGCAGGCCAACCGGAAGCAGCGATTATGATTATCAATGATGCGATCAGGGATCAGCAATTAATTCGCAATATGGTGGCCAAAGGTTATATCGTACGTACACGTGCAGATATGGATACAAAGGAGGCAAGAACGAATGATTATACAAGGTATAAGGCAGCCTGTGAGTCAGGAGCACAGATTATTACTACTGATTATTATATCAGGAGTACCTTATTCCCCTCTGATTATCTTGTGAACTTTGGGGATGATGTTTACAGCAGAAAAGATATCCGGTAATAAAAGGACGGCTGGCCTACTGCCAGCCGTCTTTTTATTGTCCAAATACAAATCTTAAAGTCAAACCACCTGTAGTTGTCACTGTCGGACTCGAAGTCGACAACACCGGTATTGTTTGTTTCCTGGTATAATAAAATTTCAGGTTCATCCGCTTATTCAATACGTAATCGATACTCGGCGCTATACTGATTACTTTCTGTCCGGAAGTCGGTGTCGAAATACCTCCGTCCAGCTGGTTGTTGACCGATTTCTCATTCCTGTAACTTAAATCCAGTCGCATATTTAAGTCATTATCCAGTTTATGTGAACCATTTTTCCCTACTGCAAAAGGTAACTGCAAACCTTTCAACCTATACCCGCCACCTACAGTGATTTCCGCTGTCCGCGCCTCTACCAGCTGGTAATCCGTCAGGCTCAGACTCAATGATCTTGTGTGTTTATAATCTATATGCACATTCATATTGTTCTTCAGTGTCACGTCCACACCTAACAAAGGGGAGAGCTGCTCTATCATCGTTACATTCGGCACGGTATAGTAAGGTACGTAGTTGCCCGAAACAGAATCAATGAAACTCGGATTCCCCAGGGAGTTTATATCCATGTAACTGGAAGAGGTATTGTACGAGTTCATACTCAGGTTGCTCACATAAGCGTGATTCAGCGTCAGTGTTTGCACAAAATCGCTGAAAGGTGCCAGTTTGGCCAGACCATCATAGGTGATACGCCAGTTGGGCAATGGAATGATATTCCTGAACGGGTTACTCCTGATCTTATCCAAACCTGAAGTGGCTATCAATCCCACCTTATTCGGATCCTGCCCGGTATAAGCCGCAATGAAAGAAGAGATCAGTACATTCTGCTCATACCTGCCATAACCATACATGTAAGCATTGTCGCTGGTATCGTAGGTAGGCAGGGACGCGTCCCGTGTATAAGGGTTCTTTGACCAGTACCGCTTTGATAAGATGGCTCTGTACCTCCTGAAATTTGTAAACGCTTTGGCTAGTCCACCCTTCATAAACAAGGTCTTCAGCATGATAGTGGTAACCTGGAAACCACCTGTTTCATACCCATCCAGGTGCTCATAGTTGCCAACACCATACCTGTCCTTGAAGGTTTCAGAATGATTCTTACTGAATGTCTTCGTCAGACTCATATCAATTCTTAAACCAGGCACAGGTTCTAACTGCGCCTGTACCTGCAGGTTTTGTGAGAACTGCTGGATGAGCTGATTATTGAAGAGGGTATCCGCCGAGATCAAACCCTTTGCCGCCTTTTTGTCGAACCAGTTTTTATCAGGCTGATACCCGAATACAAACGCCAGTCCCGGTTCCATACTTCGCCAGTTCATACCCAGTGCCTGGGTACTGTCCATCCATCCCGGCAAACTTGTATAGTTGTTTTCAGAGTAGTTGATATTGATCCGCCTGATGGCTAATATGGGTCTGAACAGTGACTTTACCAAAGGCGATAGCTCAGGCAGTTTTTCTTCTTTTTTAGCCGGCTGGTTCTTTGCATTAGTCGTTGGCTTAGCCGCTTGTTTTGTCGCCGTGACAGCTTTCAGGAACCTTGATTTATTATATAACTCCGTAAATTTAAACTCTGCCAGCACCGCGGTAACCTGTGTGTTTTCAATGGTATTTCCCTGGATGCGGTTGGAAAGCGAAGCCGCCGTCCATTTATACTGCGCCGTATATTGTACGGCAAAGTTTGTCCAGCTCAGGATCGGGATTTTGGATAAAGGCAGGGTATAGGTAGCATTGAAAGTCTGGAAGTAATTGGTATTACGACCCAGTTTCAGGAAATTGTTCCATACAGTATCACGTTTGGCAGAGGAGTTCAGTCGTCCGGTTGGTTCGTCAATACGGGCATTGTTGGTAGCTGTCAGGTCTAAGCTCAGGCTACGTGTCAGGTCCCACTTTAAGCCATAGTAACGGTCAAAGGTGAAGTACTTGTTGTACGTCTCCGTCAGTTTATAATTACTCCCTACATTCCGGAGCTGAGTCGCGCTGAATTGCCGTGTCAGGTCTGCCCGGAAACTGATCATCGAAGGCAGTGGATTTACATTGATGTCTTTAAATAACTTCATCCAGGGCGATTTGCTTTTGATGGTCTTTTTGAATGGTTCCCAGAATTTATTGGTACCTGTAAAATTATATCCGAGCACCCCTCTGTTCTTGGTCAATTCATAATTCTCGGTTGTAGGACTATGCATCTTAGTACCGGTATACGCATAAGTGATGTCAAAGTTCTCCAGGCTCCAGGGTCTCAGCTTCTTTTTACCGTCACTCATCTTGCGCATATTGGTCACGTTAAAACTGGTGGTTGTGGTGGCATCTTCTGCCTGTGCCCTGATAGAGTCTCTTTCGTGTTTATTAGCCGCTAATTTTAGTTTTTCTTTCAGTTTGATGTCCAGGTCAAAAGGATCCCATTCAGGCATGCTGGTGGTCTTAGATTGCCCAATATAGAGGGGAACCATCAGCTTTGCCCTTTTAGGAAGTAGTTTACCCATATCCAGGCTCAAAGAAGCATCGTAAGAGACGAGGTTGTCCTGCGCGCGTTCATTCACACTTTGGTTCACCGCTCCCCAGCCAGCGGTGTGCATCGTACTGGTCACGGCCAGTTGACCGAGGTCGGCGAGCTGCATATTCAGTCTTCCTGTAGCGGCATAACCTCCTTTCTCATCCAGCCCTGTCAATCGCAGTTCATCGAACCAGACCTCTGCATTTTTAGTCAGTCCGTCATCCAGGGGATTGTAAACGGCGATCATCATCCCTTCTACATCACCCAGGTTCGGATTACCGATTACCCCGATCACATTCCCGTTGGCCAGTGTTTTTTCATACAGGGTCGCCGTTGAGGCACCGGCATTGTTACGGGTTTGCTTCAGGGTACTGAAATCGGTCAGGGTGATATCGATATTATTCGCCGTAGGCCAGATGGCAGCCTGCGAGGTAGATCCAAAGGCTGTTTTTGTAAGCGGAATACGGTATTCGTAGAAGTTTTCAGTATAATCACTCCCTATGCGGATCACTGCCTGCAGGTCCTTATCCTTTAAACTATTATCGTCGTCCACGGCTTCTTCGTGTACGAACATCTGCAGTTTCTTGTACCTGCGCAGGTCCATACCCAGTGTTTTGTATACTGCTCTTGACTTGCCATCCTGCAGTTTATCCAGCTGTAAGGAGAGAGATTGTTCGTTCATCAGCAGGGTCGTATTGCTGGTGCTGAGGGTACTCTCACGCTGTAAGCCCGGGGGCAGTACGTAGTTGATAGGAGTACGGGAGGCGTTTTCCTCGATATTGACGGAGGTCGTATTGAAAGTGGTTGCATCGTCCGTAGTTACCAGGTCGCCGGAGCCTGTTTGCAACTCATAGCTGTACTGTCTCCACTGGTTCCTGACCAGTTGCAGTTTGCCGAAACGTAGCACAACTGAGTCAGAGAAGTTCGTGAGAAACATGCGCATGAACTGGATAGACTTGAAGTCAGCAATGCCCCCGATCGCTGCATTATATTGTTCGATCGGAATCTTGAACTGGTACCAGGTTTCGGTGCCGGTGCTGCCGTTGGTATAGGATACATTCGCGGATACCTTGTCCACGATATAGTTCTGGCCAATTTCCATGTTAGGAGTCAAATGTACCCTGTACTGGAAATAGGCTTCCGTTTCATTCATGGTGTTGTCAAAGTTCAGGTCTTCGGACTCCGGGATATTAGTGGCAGCAGTGGAATACGTGGAACCGCTGGTAGTGGCGGGAGAGTTGCCATCTGCCATAGCGTAGCGTTTATAACGCGCCAGGATCCCGTATTTCTCCTTATCATAATCGTCTCCCCTGTAGTGATGATAGTTGTCGTTTGAGGGGTCAGCCAGGGCTTGGGTATATACCTCTGCGCTTACACCAAAGTTGGTACGCAACTGGTTCAGGAAGTGTGTACGATAAGCCACTTCGTCTGCATTACGCAGACCATCATAGCCTACGTCCTGGTATTCCCTTACACTTTCGTCATTGTCAAAAGCGCGTGTGAGCTGCGTGGAATAATTAGGTGTATGCCCCCAGGTACTGGAATCGTAGTTAAGCGTGGTACTGGGTACCTTCATCCCGTTTTCAAAAAACTTATAGGAGTCTTTCAGCACATCTTCGGAAACCGCACCGAGGTTGAAATACAGATCACCACCAGTACTGGTCGTGTTATTGATGAAGGGATCCTGTACCCAGAATTCGATATACTGGATATTTGAAGTTTCAAAGTCCGTATTATCCAGGGCACGCATGATACCGCCCCAGTGTTTCTTCGGGTTATTCAGGGTACCATCTGCATTGACTTCCGTACGGCTGGCTTCAAAGTTATATGGACCACGCTCTTTTGGATAATAAGCCAGGTCAAGCGTAGTGAGCTGGGTAGAAGTATAATCCGTAGAGAGGTTCGGGAAAATCTCTTTTTGATACACGATCCGCGTGCGGGGATCTGACTGATCATTTTTGTCAATCCCTGCGGGCTGGCTGGATGTACTGTTTACCTGCAGGGTAGGTTCAATGATATACCAGGAGAGCAGGGACCTGTTCTTACCATAATCGACAGAATCACCCAGCGTAGCTTCGGGAAACAGGATATTGCCTGAGCTATCTGTCGCACCTGCCGGTGTAGATGCCAGTGCCCAGCTGCTACTCGGTGTCTTCAGGTCGTAGTTGCTTTCTGTCCCTTCAAAGTCATCGATGTATACCTGTCCTTCGCTGGAACCAAAGGCGTTGATCAGTTTACTATGACCCGGGAATAAACGGGCTACCTCACCTGTCAGGCTAATCGTGGAGGGCGACCTGGTATTATAGTTAGGTAGCTTATTCAGTAAGCGGGAGAGTCCTTTCCATTCAGAGTTGTAGTTACCGTCCAGACCTACAACCGTGTTATTGATGGGGTCCTCGCCATAACTCACTTTGTTGGTATAAGGGCGTTCACTCATGTGTACGATGGTGGAACCGATGTTCAGCTTCTCATTGACTGCATAGTCAAAGCGTGTACCGAGATAGTTACGTACCTGTTGTCCGTACAAACCACTATTTTCAAAAGAGACGTTGATAGTAGTACCTGCACTGAGAATACCATCATTGATGATCTTTACTCTCCCCAGGTTATAGTCTACCGTATAGTCGATATTCTCCACGAGCGTTTTACCGCCTGCGGTTACGGTAACCGAACCGGAAGGAATGTTATAGGCATTCAAAGAAACCTCAGAGGAACTACCTGCTTTATAACTGCCTTTGATGACAAACCTGTTGAGGGAGGAGTACTGTTGCGCCGCGGTTTTAGTAGTGTCGTACAATTTGGTAAACAGGTATTGCTTTTCCAGCGCTGCGTCTCCTCCAAAAGCTTTGGCCAGGTCCTTACCAAAAGGCTCCAGTACAGGAAAGATCAGTTTACCATTGCTTACATCTACAGTATAACCGCTTACAAAGTCAAACACACCATCCGGTTGCGGATCATTATTGCTATTCAGGTTGTCCAGGTTAAGAATGGTAATGATCGGTGCACCGCTATAGGTCCCGACAGCATCCGGCAAATAACGTCTGGGGCTGGCGGCGCGGGTATCGCTGCCCGGATCATTGTAATATACATCGGCAGAAAAATCACTGCTACTCAGCTGGTAACCACCCGTGGAATAAATGTTCTTCATCATCAGGTCCCAGATAGGCAGGATCGGGCGTGCTGCAGTAGCTTTCAGCATTTTCAGGAACAGCATGCGGCTGTTGTTATTGTTCGTCGCATCCGGTGGTACATCCTGCGCAAAATCACCCACCTTGTAAGTACGGCCATTGTAACTATATTCAAATGCCACAGCCAGCACCTGGTCTGCCTGTAAGGCACTGTTCAGGGAAATGTAACCGAGTTTTTTATTGAGGGTATATTCAGTACTATCCAGTTTACGTGCATAGGTCTTTTCATAATCCTGTACGGCAGAAAGACCATAGGATTGCAGTTGAGAGATGACAGTACTGGGCTGCCTGGCCGCATCGTCAGCAGAGAGTTTGCCATAGAGATCGTTGATACCGTTGTATGGCAGTTTACCACTGCTTACGACGTGTACGGCATTCGTATTATAAGGATTGTATTCTGCAAGGTCCATCAGGCCTACTACATTACGGGTATTGGTCGTAGTGCCAGTTTTGTTGGTTACCCATACTTCAATACGTGTAATGTTGGAAAGCGCACGGATATTAGGCAGGTTCCCCATCGCATAGTTGAAGGTGTCACGGAAAAACTGTGCCAGCAGGAAATTCTTATTTTCATCATACGCATCTGCCTTGATGGTGTAGCTGGTCGTCTGGTTACCTCCTTTCAGGGTCAGCGTCTGCTTCTGCGACTTCTGACTGGATAGCACGCTGGTCATAGTTAAGCGGCCGAATTGCAACTGGGTCTTTACGCCAAATAGTGATTGCATCCCGCTGATCAGGGTAGTAGGCAGCGGAAAGCTGACATTACCTGCTTCCATCTTTTTGATGATCTCATCATCATAACCGGTGTATTCCAGTTTGATCTGGTTTTCGAAATCATAAGTGGACTGGGAATTATAGTTGGTGATGATTTTTAGTTTGTCGCCGATCTTGCCAGTTACGTTCAGGTTGATATTCATATTCATGTCAAACCCGCCACTGCGGCGTGCATTCTCCGTCAATACAGGGTTGTTAATATACTGCCCTGCATAACCCATAGAGATCTCCAGGTAACCCTGTGGTTTGATATCAACTTTATTGCCACCGAATAATCTGTCGAAAAGTGTATTTGATTTTTTCAGTTCCACACCACTGCTTCTGTTCAGGTTCCCCAGTGTGGAGGCCCGTTTTATGAAATAGTCATTCTCACTTTTACGGGCCTGCATATTATAGAAATCCTGGAAACTCATAGACGTAGGATTCCTGTAATATTTATCACCAATTTTTTCGGAGATAATATATTCCTTTGTTGCAGGATCGTATTCTACATCGCGCTTTATACCTTTCGGATCTTTCAGGTCAATAGCGTTCTGCACAGGCTCTACGAGCTGTGGGGAATGCCTGTCCCTGATGGGATATTTTAAAGTATCCACAGAATCTTTCACGGGTATAACGGAGTCGTACGCAGCATGATCAGTAGTAGCGCTAATTGGATAGTAACTAACGCCTCTGGCTCCTCTTGCTGCTGAATCTACCATGAAAAAGGTCACTATGCTAAATACAGTTAGGGCAGCATAGTGCTTTCTAAGACGTTTTCTAAGGGATTTCTTCACGCGTTCTTTCTATAGCAGCAATTCGTAAATACCAATAAATACACGCCCGTATAGTCCGACTATACGAAAAGCGGCTTCGCTTCAAACGGGCGTTTTTACAGTACTATTGTTTGTTGGCTACAGACAGGAGAAAAGTATAGATGAAATGGTAAAGCAGATAGCCGAAGGGCAGGACAGCCCTGAATTTCACGCAAGATAGGGGAATTTGCTCTGGGAAAGCAGTAATCGCGCGTTTTTACTACGAACAGTTAAAATGTATAGATGAAAAGCAAAAGTCCGCCTTCAAAAAATACGGAAGACGGACTTTCATAAATTATTTTTTCCGGAAGTACAATGCCAGACTTCCTGCTAATAAGATCAACATCACTATATAACTCCCCAGTGATAATTTCACACCTGCATAATAGGCTTCCGGTGCAAAGATGAAAGTGATATTATGCTCTCCTGCCGGCACGGACATTCCTCTTAAAGCATAGTTGACCCTGCTATAAGGCGCTTCTTTTCCATCGATGTATGCTTTCCATCCCTGGCGGTAATACACCTCGGAAAACACGGCAAATTGAGGTGTTGCCGCCTTTGATTTATAGGCAATGGTGTCCTGGTGATTATAAAGTAATGAGATCGTGGCACTGGAATCAAACTGAAAATCTGCATTTACCAGCGGCTTGTATTGCTGATCGATCACCACCGTATCTTTCGGATGAAAGTTCGTCAACGCATTCATTTCCGCATCCGCATCCGGTACCCATTGAATCGCCTTTATAAACCAGGCATTGCCCAGTGCATCCGGATTCCGGTGCACAACCGGACCTTCCACACTATTCGTGATAATATACTTTGTATTCAGCATATTCAGCACCTGCATGTTGTTCTGACTAATCTGTCTTTCGATCAGGTCCTGGTACAATTGAAGTTTGGCAGCATGATAACCGCCCACACTCTTATGGAAATAAGAAGTCATCGCATCCTGGAATGGATTACGTGTCAGGTTGAAAACGCGGTAATATGGATCCTTATCCTGCAGGATCTGCTGGTCGGCAGGAGTGGCCTGGAAGGGCATGCTATATGAACCTGCATCCATAAAACTATCTTCATTCAGGTAACGCCTGTCTACCTGTATGAGATCGATCATTATTAAGAGCGTAATACCAATAGTGAGATACCTTGCCTGTAATTTCCCTTTTATAAAAAACCACAGCAGCCCAAAGGCAAATGCTGCGAAGAAAATGGAGCGGAACACATCTTTCCTGAATAAATCAGACCTGTCTGCTCTCGTTGCTGCCATCAGCTGGTCAGCTATTTCAGTATGTCCCTGGGCCTGTTGTACCAGCTGACTATGAAACTGATCGTCACTATGCGGGTTCGCATTGTCTCCACTGGCATTAGTATAGCGTGCACTGGTAGATGCCAGTAGTAACAATACCAGCAGGCCGCCCATGATATAGCCGGACCATTTCAGTTTTTGCAGCAATACCTCTTTTTTAATTTCGTTGCTGACCAGTTCCTGCAATGCCATCACCGCCAGTATGGCAAAGGATAATTGCGGAATGATCAAAGCCTGCGAAGGTGCGCGGAACTTATCATAAAATGGGAAATGATCGAACATGAAATAGTTGAACACTGCAAAGTTACTACCCCATGCCAGCAGGATGCCCAGCACAGAGATCCCAATGAGCCACCACTTATGCCAGGAACGGATGATGAACAATCCCAGTAATGCCAGCAAACAAACAACCACCCCCAGGTACACAGGTCCCGAAGTGCCCAGTATAGACTGATCGCCCCAATAGAGGTTCCAGCTGCTTACCATGCGTGCTGCCTGGTTAGGTGGCACACCAATATTGGTCAATGTTTTATAGGTCTGCGAATTTTCATCCAGTTTGCCATTGGAACTACCGCCGTAAATATCCGGGGCAATCAGGGTGAGTGTTTCAAACTTACCATAGCTCCATTGAAAAGCATATTCCTTTCCATCATGTTGCTCAGCAGTTTCACCCGGCAATGGACTTAATGGTGATTTACCCCCGCGGTTACTTTCTTTCGAATACTGGTAAGTCGTCCATAGGCTCACCGCATTGGAGGCCAATGAAAGACCAACAGCTAAAATTACCAGTAAACTACCCGTAATGAGATGACGAAATGCTTTTTCCCTGATGCAATGCACGGCATATGCAATGCCCACAATCGCCAGGATCAGGAAGAAATAATACGTCATCTGCAGGTGATTGGCAGCAATGAGGTAGGAGAGAGACAATGCCATGATACCCGTACCCGCCAGGTAACTTCGCCTTGTAATCAGTATCAGGCCTGCTATTACAGCCGGCAGGTACGCCAGCGCCACCATCTTGGTATCATGCCCCGTGGCGATGATAATAGGGGAATAACTGGCATAGGTATACGCTATCGCACCGGCAAATCCAATCCATGGGCGTGCACCAATAACCACGCAAAGGAGATAAAAACAAAGTGCGGAAAGAAAGAGTACATTGATAGGCTTGGGTAATCCCAAAGTCAGGATAGCAGGAATAGCACTATCGATGTGATAAGGAGATTCCATGGCCAGCTGAAATGTTGGCATACCGCCAAACATACTCGTGGTCCATAAGGGAGGAATGCCATGTTCTTTTTTATAGTCCATGGATTCTTTGGCCATCGCCTGCCACTGCACATTATCACTCTGACTGATGACCTTGTCTTCTAATACAGGTTTGCAATACAATACCGCCAGAACCAGCAATGCCACGATGGCTGCCAGGTGCGGCAACAGGGATTTAAACCAGTTGGGTTTCATAGCTGAAAATTAGCGTTGCGTGTTATTCCTCTTCTTCAGGATCGTTTTCAATATTACTGATATGTACTTTTGCGATACGATGCTGGTCCATCTTCACCACTTCCATTTTCAGGTTTTTCCATTTCAGGCTATCACCGCTCTGCGGGATCTTACCCAGTTTATCGAGAATAAAACCACCCAGGGTTACGAAATTAGTTACATTCACTCTTTGCTGGTCAGCATCCACGCCAATCAGCTCCAGGAACTCTACGAATGGCAGCTGACCGTCTACCAGCATACTACCGTCTTCATGGCGGACTACCTCGTATTCAAATTCATTTGTTTCAGAGATATCACCTACCAGTGCATCCACGATATCATTGATGGTCACAAGCCCCTTGATAGAACCAAATTCGTCTACCACCATCGCCTGGTAAATACGCTCTTTCTTGAAGAGTTCCAGCAACTGGTAAGTACGGTTATGCACTGTCACCACGAGCAGCTTGCGGCTCAGGGAGGAAAGGTTGGTAATAGCAGTGCTGAAGTTATCGCTCAGCAGGTCCTTGGAATAAATAAAACCGGTAGTATGATCCAGGTCGCCGTTTGCCAGCGGGTACATGGTATGTTTATGTTTCAGGATCTTGGCTTTATTTACTTCCGGACTATCCTGGATATCCAGCCAGACTACCTCATTGCGCGGAGTCATAAGGGTGGATACATGGCGGTCGCCCAGGTTGAACACATTTTGAATCAGGGCTTTCTCCGTCTCCTCAATCACGCCGCCCTGGTGGCTTTCGGCAATGATCACGCGGAGTTCTTCTTCCGAATGTATATCTTCATTTTCATGAACAGGTGTGATACCAATGATACGGAGAATCACATTGGCCAGGCCGTTCAGGATCCAGATGAATGGACGGAAAACGATGTAGAATAATTTGAGGGGCAATGCTACTGTAAAGGTAGTAGGCACTGGTTTGCGGATGGCGAGCGATTTGGGTGCCAGCTCACCAAACACAATGTGCAAAATGGTAATAGCGAGGAATGCGCAGCCAATCGCTACTTTCTGCGCTACACCTACATCAGGTTTAAAACCTATGGAGGTAAATAAATTGATGATCATTTCAGTCATCACCTTTTCACCTACCCAGCCAAGGCCCAGAGATGCGAGTGTGATACCTAATTGTGTTGCTGCCAGATAGCCGTCAAGATTGTTCAGGATGCCTTTGGCCACCGCAGATACGGTCTTATTACGCCCTGCATTGACTTCTATCTGCGAGGATCGGACCTTAACGATAGCAAATTCCGCTGCAACGAAAAAACCGTTCAACAGCACCAGGAAGATGGTAAAAAATATTTCTATGCTCATTATTGCGTGTCTTAATTATTTAATAGCAAATTAATCTTTTGTTTTTTTAGGTCTGTGTATGTCACCCCATTCAGAAATAATCTGTAACATAGGTTGGAGTGAAGCCCCGTCTTTGGTGAGTTCATATTCAACTCTGGGAGGCACTTCCGCATAAACAAGGCGGTTGATTAGCCCGTCCTTTTCCAGTTCTCTCAACTGCAGGACGAGAATTCTTTCAGATACATCAGGAATAGATTTTTTCAGTTCGCTGTACCGCAGCTTGCCATTCAACAGGCTCCACAGGATAGTCGGTTTCCATCGGCCGCCTATAACGTCCAGCGTATACGCCATGCCGCAGTTGTTGCTGATTTTATTCCTGTTCAATGTATTAGCAGAGCTTTCTTTTCTCATTACTTACATTTTTGTCAGTACTCTATAAAAATATCAGTACCCCCAAAGTTAAGATTTAACAGTTAAAGGAAAAAACTATTATGAAAGCGACTGTGCATCTACTGTTTTGTACAAGTCACAGGCCAAATTATTCAAATTAGTCCACTTGTTTTGTAGGAAAATCGTATTTTAGGTCATATAACCATTGAATATGCCCAGAATCGACCCGCTGCCACTATCAGAAACGCCTGAAGATGTTAAATCTGCATACACGGCGCATACTACTCAATACAATGCCCGGATTACAAATATGAAAGCAACCCTGGGCCGTTCTCTGCTGGCTTTTCAGGTGTATATGGACTGGTACCCCCTTTATGAGCAGATCAAAACATTTATTGGTAACCGCCCGGCATACCTCTTTGCATATACGGTGTCAGTGGGAAGTAACTGCCCCCTTTGCACCACCTTTTTCCGCAAAATAATCATCGATCATGGGGAAGTGCCGGAAGACCTGAAATTCTCCGGAAATGAGCAGCTATTGATGGATTTTGGAAGCGCTATCGCCCGGGAACAAGGCAGAATTCCCGATGAATTGTTCGAAAAGATCGCAAAACTATATACCTCACAACAAATTGTGGAACTTGTGGCCTTTGCCGGCCAGATGATCGCCACCAATGTTTTTAACAACGTGCTGGAAACAGACATTGACGAATACCTCTCTTCCTATGGCAAATAAAGTTGCATTTATTACCGGTGCCGCCCACGGTCAGGGCAGGGCTACCGCATTAGCCCTGGCGGCAGAAGGCGTGCACATTGCCGCTGTAGACCTGGCAAAACCCTTGGCCTACCCCGGTTATGCCCTCGGTACCCCGGATGAACTCAATTCCCTGGCTACAGACGTGAAAGCCTTAGGTGCCGACTGCCTCACTTTTACTGCGGATGTGCGGGATAATATTGCCATCAAAGCCGCCGTCGATGCCACTTACCGGCACTTTGGACAGATCGATATCCTCTTTAACAACGCCGGTATCTGCGCCTATGGCCTTGCCCACGAAATGCCGGAAGAAGAATGGGATGCCATGATCGATATCAATCTGAAAGGTGCCTGGATCGTTGGCAGGCACGTAATTCCTGTTATGATTGGGCAAAAATCAGGCGTAATTATTAATAATTCTTCCATCGCAGGCCTGCGTGGCATGAACCGCCTTAGCCATTATGCCGCTTCGAAATGGGGGCTGACAGGCCTCACCAAATCCTGGGCTATAGAACTGGCCCCCCATAATATCAGGGTCGTATCTATCCATCCTACTGGTGTCAATACTCCTATGAATGATGGCCTGGCTGCACTGGAAGGCGCTACCCCGCAGGAAATTGCCGAACGCTCCGCCGGCAACCTCATAGACGTTCCCTGGGTAGAGCCCTCCGATGTGGCGAATATGGTGGTCTTCCTCGCTTCAGATAAGGCCCGCTATGTCACCGGCGCACAGTTCGTACTGGATGCCGGATTGTTAACCAGATAAATCCCGCTATGCGCAGAAATTATAGCTCCATAGGCTGGCTGCTCGCAGCAATCATCCTGGGTAGCCTGGCAGGTATTTACTACGGTGAACGGGTGGCAGTCATCAAATCATTAGGCGATCTGTTCCTGAATTTTTTGTTTACCGCCGTCATTCCCATGGTGTTCTTTGCCGTCGCCGATGCAGTGGCCCGCCTTCATACGGCCAGGATCGTGACTGCATTATTAGCCGTCTTTGCATGCACTGTAAGTATCGCAACAATTGTTACGATTGTTATCATTTCTATATTCCCCGTTACCCATCAAATCCCACACCTGGCTGCCATGGCCACACCTGTAGCCGAAACCCCGGGAGAGCAGCTGGTACATTTGCTCACCGTCGAAGAGTTTTACGAATTGTTGTCCCGCAGGAACATGCTGGCAATGCTGGGATTTTCCATCCTCCTTGGGATCGCCGCCCGCAAAGCAGGGGAGAGCGGCACTGCATTCAGGGCATTCCTGCACTCGGCCAATGAAGTGATGAAACAGTTGCTGGCATATATTATGAAACTCGCCCCACTGGGCCTGGGGGCTTATTTCGCATACCAAAGCGGCATCGCCGGCCCCGAATCTTTGGAAGCTACGCCCATGCACTACTCACCGGGCATCTGGTCGCCTTTGGCTACTACCTTTTATTCTTTTCCTGCTACGCATTCATTGCCGGTGGCTGGAATGCGGTAGGCCGGTACTGGAAAAATAATTTCTTACCCTCTGCCATGGCCCTGGGCACCTGTAGTAGTGTAGCCACCATTCCGGCGAACAGGGAGGCTGCTGGTAAAATGGGCATTTCGCCCCTGGTGGCCGATATGACTATTCCCCTGGGAGCAGCGCTGCACAAGGAGGGCTCTGCCATTGCAGCCGTAATCAAAATCGCCGTTGCCTTTGCCCTCGTCAGCCGTCCTGTCACCGGCACAGATACCTGGATCCTCGCCTTCGTTATCGCATTGCTGGTAAGTATCATTGAGGGGGGGATCCCCAATGGAGGCTACGTAGGTCAGATGCTCATCGTAAGTACCTATCACCTGCCTATGGAAGTATTGCCGGTAATCATGATCATCGGTACCCTGCTGGATCCTGTCGCCACCCTGCTCAATGCCACAGGCGATACCGCCGCCGGCCTGCTCATCGATAAATGGTTAGTAAAAGTTGAAAAAAAGTAATAGCTTAACCAGCTAATTAACCATTTTACGTTATGATTAAACAGGTCACTATTGCTTTTTTTATTTTTTGTTGTTTACCTGGTACACGACTCCTGGCACAGGAACGATTTACTGTCAGCACAGATCATTTGCAACTGGAATTTGAAGTGGATGGGAAAGGCCACTTATTGCAAAAATATTTCGGTCCCAGGCTCGCCGATGGTGGTGAGCAACTCCGCCCTGTAGAACGCTGGGAGGCCTATACGCCCGCAGGCACCAACAATCTGTTTGAACCGGCTATACAGGTTACTCATTCCGATGGCAACCCTTCGCTTGAACTCTTATACAATACCCGCAGCACCGTAAAGACGGACGACAACGTAACTGCCACTACCATCACCCTGCGTGATCCGAAATATCCTTTTACCGTATTACTGCATGTCAATACCTATACAAAAGAAGATGTTTTCAAAGTATGGACAGAGATCAGTCATAAAGAAAAAGGCGCTGTCGTACTGGCCAATTTCGCATCGTCCATTCTCCATTTCAACGCACATAAATACTACCTCACCAATTTCCATGGTGACTGGGCAGAAGAAATGAAAATGGATGAAAATGAACTGACCAGTGGCATCAAAATACTCGATTCCAAACTGGGTACCCGTGCAGATATGTACCAGATGCCCTTCTATATGGTTTCTTTAGATGAACCTTCTACTGAAACACATGGTGCTGTTATGGCAGGCACCCTGGCCTGGACGGGCAACTTCCGCTTTGCATTTGAAGTAGATGAACTGAACATGCTGCGCGTGATTTCCGGTATGAACACCTACGCTTCCCAATACAAATTACAGCCTGATCAAAACTTCGAAACGCCTGCATTCATCTTTTCTTACAGTGATAATGGCCGCGGTACCATCAGCCGCAACTTCCATCGCTGGGGTGCTAAGTATGGTGTGATCGATGGCGATCAACCACGTACCGTTTTACTGAATAACTGGGAAGCGACCGGTTTTGATTTCAATGAAGAAAAACTCACTGCCCTGTTCGATGATGCACATAAATTAGGTGCTGACTTGTTCTTATTGGACGATGGCTGGTTTGGTAACAAATACCCACGCAACGCAGATAATGCTGGCCTGGGCGACTGGCAGGAAATGACAGCCAAACTGCCCCATGGCCTGGGCTACCTCGTAAAAACAGCGGAAGAAAAAAAGGTGAAATTCGGCATCTGGCTCGAACCCGAAATGGTAAACCCTGCCAGTGACCTGTACCACCAGCATCCTGACTGGATCCTCAAACTGCCTAACAGAAGTGAGGACTACTTCCGTAACCAGCTGGTCCTGGATCTCATAAATCCTAAAGTACAGGACTTCGTCTACAACATTGTTGATCATATGATGACTACAAATCCCGGCATTGCCTACATCAAATGGGATTGTAACCGTATGATCACAAATGCATATTCTCCTTACCTGAAAGACAACCAGTCTGCCCTGTATATCGAATATACCCGCAGCCTGTACCAGGTGCTGAAACGCATACGTAGTAAGTATCCGCACCTGGCCATTATGCTCTGCTCCGGCGGCGGTGGCAGGGTGGACTATGGTGGTCTCCAATACTTCACAGAGTTCTGGGCAAGTGATAACACAGATCCGTTTGAAAGAGTATTTATCCAATGGGGCTATTCTTATTTCTTCCCTTCATTCACTGTGGCAGACCACGTAACCTCATGGGGCAAACAATCCCTGAAGTTCCGCACCGATGTTGCCATGATGGGCAGACTGGGATATGACATCAACCTGGATAAATTCACTCCCGATGAATGGACATTCAGTCAGCAGGCAGTAGCAAATTATAAACGCCTGCAACCTGTACTGGCACATGGTGACCTGTACCGCCTCATCTCTCCTTACCAGGAAAACAGGGCAGTGCTCATGTATGTGGATCCTGCAAAATCCAAATCCGTATTATTCGCTTATAACCTCCATACACGTTTCGGTGAAAACTTCACACCGGTGAAGTTACAGGGCTTAGATCCCCAAAGACAATACAGGGTGACGGAAATCAACCTGAAGCCCGGCGAAGAATCTCATTTATATGAACACAATAAGATATTTTCGGGTGACTATCTCATGAAAGCGGGTATCAATGTATCCGGTCATGAGCCATTATCCAGCAAAGTATTGGAAATTGTGGCTGAATGAAATTAAGCTTCCTGATATTATTTTTCTGTTACTGTACTAAGCTGTTGATGGCACAAAATATAGTGCCGAATGCCAGTTTTGAAGAAGTAAATATCTGCACGGAATACATAGCGCCCTGCGCTCCCTGCGGGTGGATGGCCGTTGCACCTGAGATGATCAAAATGAAATATCTCTGCAACGGAGCCGCTTTGCAGGGGCAGCACTATGTATCCCTCCTGCAGGAAGGACCGGTAGAAAATCCGGATTCCAGGGTCTATATTCAAACCCGCCTCCTCTGTGCCCTGCAAAAAGGACAGGCCTATAAGATCAGGGTCTATATGAATACGGAGAATTATCCTTTACGGATAGGACTCCGTTTTGATACAGCGTTTATCTTTAGTGAAAACGCTGGTTGCCTGTCGCAATCAGTCAGCGTGGAACTCAATGAGGTGGACCAGCAAAAGAAACTCTGGCATACTAAAATGCCCTGGTACATCCTGGAGAAGACCTATGTGGCACCTAACAATGCCACTCACCTGATCCTGGGCAATTTCAAAGCACCAATCCGCAAAAATGGTTTTTCGGGCTATAGCAATGCACAGCTGCTCATAGATAGCATTAGTATCACACCCGTCAATGAACAATTGCCCATGTGCCCGGATACTGCGGCCACCCGCGCTGCACTCTATGCCGAACATCACAGGCATACCATCCCTGAAAACCTGACCCCCGGCCGCACTGTGGTGCATACCTTGAACGGAACGCATGAAGGATGCGATACCCTGATCCTGAAAGATGACCTGTTTAACCAGGACCATACCACCATCAGTGAGCGATATAAACAACAGATCAACGAGGCATTGAAAAACTACAGGGGAGATACAAGCATGCGTATTAAACTCGTAGGCCACGCCTGGCAGGCAGCTTCTGAAGAATACAATAAGATTATATCTTACGATAAAGCGAAGGCCGTAGCCACTTTCCTGGTATATAATGAAGGCTACAGCTTTGATGATTTCCAGATCAGCGGAGAAGGGAAGAGCAATCCAAGATATGACACATCAGCAGGTGGCGGAGATAACAACAGGGTAGAGATGATCCTTTGCCATGTAACAGCCCCGCCCGTACTTATAGTAAAGAAACCTGTGCCGCCACCCGATACCCTCGTCATACCTGACATCTTGTTCAAGTTTAACAGCAGTGAGTTAAATCCGGCGCTGCATACAGCACTTGATAGTTTGATGAAAAAAATCCCCGGCGATGGAAGTGTACAATTGCAGGTGACAGGGCATACTGACAATGCGGGCAATGATGATTATAATTACAATTTATCATTGCGTAGAGCGAATGCCGTAGCCACCTATATGCAACAATATGGTGTGGGGAACGATATACGCCAGATCAGTGGTGCGGGTGAATCACAGCCGGTTGCAGATAATAAAACACCAGAGGGAAGGAGAAAAAACAGGAGAGTAGAAATCATCATTTTTCATACCACAGATTGAGGTGCACCCGGTCACCCGTTCAAACAAACGCTTCCGCCGAAGGTGGAAGCGTTTGTTTGTAAAATATATTTCCTACATTTAAAGAGAAACCAGAATCAATCGCCTAAGGAAGATTTGTCTAACTCAATCATCTGTACAGATACATTGTTCACCTAAAATTCAGCTTATGCAATTTTTGTCATGGCTGATGCTACTGTTATGCATCACCTCGATTTCCCTTGCACAGCAGGGAAAATCCGTACACGGCACTGTCACCGCCGGGGATAATAAACAAGCACTGGAAAGAGTCGTCATCATTGAAAAGAGCACCCAGAATCACGCCTACACTGATGCGGCAGGATCTTACACGATCACTTTAAAAAACAACAACGCCACACTCATCTTTAGTTATGTGGGTTACACCACACAGGAAATACCTGTAGGCGATCAGGCTGCTATAGATGTTGTAATGCAGACATCTCAAAAAGACCTTAGCGAAGTCGTTGTCACCGCCTTTGGTGTGAAGAAGGAAAAACGGGCCCTTGGCTACACCATTCAGCAGGTAGACAATGCAGACCTGAATGTAAACCGCCAGCCCAATGTAGTCAATGCACTGCAAGGCAAAGTAGCAGGTGTGCAGATCACCAGTACCGGCGGCGGCCCGGGGCAAAGTTCCCGTATCATCATTCGCGGCATCAACTCCCTCGCCGGCGATAGAAACAATCAACCCCTCTTTATCATAGACGGTGTGGAAATAGACAATAGCACCTACACCACCGGCGGTGCCGAAACCCGTGGCATGAGTAACCGCGCTTCAGACATCAACCCCGATGATATCGACAATATTTCTGTACTGAGAGGTGGCGCTGCTACCGCCCTTTATGGTATTCGTGCTGCCAATGGTGCAATCATCATCACCACCAAATCCGCAAAGGCCGGCAAGATCAAGGTCTCCTACAATGGCATGTACGGCTTTGACCAGGTAAACAAAACCCCCGATGTGCAATCTACCTACACACAGGGTTACCTGGGCGTATACGATGCTGCCAGCTTCTGGCCCACCTGGGGACCCACCGTCGCCGAAGCCAGGCAGGAAGATCCTACGCACCCGGCTACACTCTATAATAACTATAAGCAGGCATTCCGGACCGGCATGCAAACCCGGCATACCCTCAGCCTGGGCGGTGGTACCGAAGCCGCACAGGTAATGGGTTCCGTGTCTTATTTCAAACAGAATGGTGTCATCCCCTTTAGCGACTACACCAGTTACAATGCCCGCCTGAACGCCACCTTCAAAATCAGTGATAAGGTGACTGCCGGGGCTTCTCTCAATTACATCAATTCCGGCGG
Organism: Chitinophaga silvisoli; assembly: GCF_003412465.1. GTDB lineage: Bacteria > Bacteroidota > Bacteroidia > Chitinophagales > Chitinophagaceae > Chitinophaga > Chitinophaga silvisoli. The sequence goes on along the minus strand of NZ_QTJV01000008.1, from coordinate 66,082 downwards.
CAACAGGGTGAACTCCGATCGTTATGGCGAACAAATTATCTACTGGGCACCCCGCTGGAATATGAAAGATTACCTGAAGCCGGACGGCACCCAACAAACTTATAGCAGTGGTACAAACAACCCCATTTACACCCTCTCAACCAATAAATTCAAAGACAATGTCAACAGGGCAATAGCCAGCGCCTATATCACTTACAAACCCATAGACTGGTTAAATTTCTCTTACCGCTTCGGAAATGATTTCTATACCGACGGCCGTACACATACAGCCCCCGGGCCATTGGGTGTAGTGGATGAAGCACCCAACCTCGATGACAATGCCTATGGTTTCATAGATGAATACAACCTGCGCAGCAGGAACCTTACATCCACACTGATGGCGAATTTCACAAAGACATTCAATGAGAAATTCTCGGTTGATTTCAAAGTCGGCCATGACCTTCGTGATCAACGGGTACGCAGAAGCAGCGTGGAAGGGGATACCCTCGTAGTGCCTGACCTCTTTTTACTGGGCAATGCCAAACGTGTGAAAGGGGACTCCTATATCCTCGACTATCGCAACTATGGCTACTTTGGCGACCTCACCCTGGGCTGGAAGAACCTGCTCTTCCTGGAACTTACAGGCAGAAATGACCTCACTTCTACCTTGTCCCGCGATAACCGCAGTTACTTCTATCCAAGCGCCAGCCTTAGCTATATCTTCTCTGATATGTTCAAACTACCGGGATGGTGGAGTTATGGAAAACTGAAACTCTCTTATGCACAAATCGGTAAAGACGGCGATGCATATGCGATTACCAATGGCTTTGAAACCGGTGATCCTATCGGCACCACAGTGCCTTTTTACCAGAGCAGGACATTGGGCAATGCCAATCTCCGTCCGGAGTTTACCAATACCAGTGAGATCGGCACGGAACTCCGTTTCCTGGACAACCGCTTAGGACTGGAAGTAAATGCTTACCAGCAAAAGAGTAAGGATCTGCTGGTACCCGTATACGTTTCCAATGCAACGGGCTATGACCAGGCCTATGTAAATGCAGGTGAGATTAATAATAAAGGACTGGAAGTAACAGTCACGGCAATGCCGGTACGCAGCAAGGACTTTGGCTGGGATTTCAAGATCAATTTCTCTACCAATAGAAACAGGGTGATCAAGCTGAATGAACAACAGGGAGCCGAACTAAAAGAGATCGTGATCTCCAGCCAGTATGGTTACCTCAGTTCAACAGTTACCAGCAAACTGGTGCCCGGTATGGCCTATGGTGCACTCTATGGCCGTAGTTACAAACGCTACTATCCCAAAGATGATGATGATGGTGTGACCTTGCGTAAAGACCTGCCATTGCTGATCGGGGCAAATGGTTTCCCCATCCTGGACGATGTCACCAATCAGCGCTACCTGGGCAGTACCCTGCCTAAGTGGATGGCTAGCACCCTGCAGACCTTCCGCTACAAAAACTTTACACTTTCATTATTGCTGGATGTGAGACAGGGGCAGTACAAGTATAACCAGCTTTCCAATTTCCTCGCCGCTTTCGGAGAATCAAAGATTACGGAAAACAGGAACCAGACAATCGTGTTTGACGGCGTGCTGGCAGATGGTACCCGGAACCAGAAAGCTGTTTACCTCGGCCAAAGCACAGGCCCTGACGGTATCGATTATGGAGCCGGTTATTATAGGAATTACTACCGGGGTGCCAGTGACAAGTTCATTGAAAATGCTTCCTGGATCCGCCTCCGTTCAGCAGGCCTGTCTTATACCCTGCCTGCCGGCTGGCTGAAACCCACCCATACTATTTCAGGGGCTACCGTTTCATTTACGGGCAATAACCTCTGGCTGCATACAAAGTATACAGGCTTCGATCCTGAAACGAGTTCTGCCGCCGCCAGCAGTAATGGGGCTGATAGCTTTGCGGGTTTTACATACCCTGCCACACGGAGTTTTTTGTTTAGTGTAAACCTTCAATTCTAAAGTCATGAAACGAGTATATATCTTCCTGATGCTCACCATTACAGCCTGCTCCAAAGGCTACCTGGATGTCAATCAGACCAATCCAAATCAAACCACTCATCCACCTATCAACGGGCTCCTGGCAGAAGTCACCTACCAGACAGGTGTCAATGTCTTCAACGTAGCCAATATCACGTCATATTATGTACAACAGCTGGCTTCGCCCAATGCCAGCAGCGCCACTGATGTGTATGATGATATAGATGCCAGCAGTACCTGGAAGAATATCTACCTTACAATTGAAGACATCCGGCAGATGGAAGCCCTGGCTGCGGCGAAAAACGCCTATCAGCACATGGGTGTAGGTCAGATCCTGGAGGCTTACAACATGAGTATGCTGATAGATCTTTGGGGAGATGCGCCTTATTCCCAGGCATGGCAGGGAGCAACCTACCTTACACCCGCTTATGACAAAGGTGAAGCCATTTACGATACCTGCTTATTGCTCATAGAAAAGGGAATCGCTGCGCTCAACCAGGCTGACCCACTCATTACCCTGGATGCGGAAAACGACCTGGTACATGGCGGTTCAGCCGCAGCCTGGATCAAAACTGCTTATACCCTCAAGGCACGCTTACTCAATCGCCTAAGCAAACAGGCAAACTATGATCCTGCTGCCGTATTGGCTGCCCTGGAAAATGGATATATCAGCAATAGTGACGATGCTGCCATCACCCGTTTTGAAAGCCTGAGCCTCTGGAATGAAGTCGCCGTAGGCAATGCCAGCGGTAACCTGGATGGCTGGCTTAGTGCCACCTTTATCAATGCCCTGAATGGCACCACTTATGGCATTTTTGATCCCCGTCTGCCGCTGATCACCGATACGACCCGGTATGGTGATTACAGGGGCACAGTAAATGGGGCAGGCCGCGTAGGCTCCGGAACAGACAAGGGGCAGTGCTACCTCTCCGTAAACGGGTATTATAGTAAATCAGGGGCTCCTTTACTGTTGCTGACCTATGCAGAAGCCAGGTTCATAGCTGCCGAAGCTTACTATGACACAGATCCGGCAAAGGCCTACCAGGCTTACCTGGATGGGATAGGAGCCAATATGGATAAAGTGGGCGTGTCTGCGGCTGACAAGGCAGCCTATCTGGCACAATTACCAGCATTCTCCAGGGATCTTATCTTCAAAGAGAAATATGTGGCCCTGTTCCTGCAGCCGGAGTGCTGGACAGATGCCCGGAGGTATGATTACAAATACAAAGATTTTAAATTACCAGCGAATGCGCTATTGAGTACGTTTATCAGGAGGGTGAGTTATCCGGCCTCTGAGACCAGCCGGAATGCGGCAAATGTGCCGGAGGTAAATAATTTGGCAGATTTTCTCTGGTGGGATAAGTAAGCGGAACCCGGAAAGCAGCGGGGTCTTCGGCTCCGCTGTTTTTTATCCGGATAATACAATTCGGCTTCATATCAGGAAAACGTCATTCTTCTTCATATCCGGAAAACGTCATTCTACTTCTTATCCGGATAACGTCATTCTCCTTCATATCCGGAAAATGTCATTCTCCTTCTTATCCGGATACCGTCATTCTCCTTTATATCCGGATAACGCAATCTCCTTCATATCCAGATAACACAATTCTTTATTCAATAACCTTCCCGTCTTGCCTTTTACGCCGACAACCTTCCATCCGCTGCCGGATTCGCCACCGGTATCGTAGCAAAAAAGGTCGTTCCCTTACCCGGCACACTCTCAAACCACAGCTCCCCATGCTGCAAAGCCTGCAATTCCTTACAAAGCACCAATCCCAATCCAATCCCTTTCTCATTGTTCGTTCCAAAGGTAGACTGCGTCTTCAGCGAGAAGATCTCATCCTTATGCGAACTATCGATGCCAATCCCATTGTCCGTCACCATCAGCTGGCAAATACCATCCTTCACATTCAGGCTGATCTTTACCTGCCCATTATTAGGTGTGAACTTAATCGCATTATTAACGAGGTTCCTGATAATCAGTTCCAGCATATTGTTATCCGCCGTCACATACACCGCCGGGTCAATTTTCGAGGTCAGCGTCACATGCTTCTTATCTGCCAGAATCTGTTGAATCGCCAATACCCTTTGTACCACATCGTATACATGTACGGGTGATAGGCGAACGCCCCGCCCATCCATCTGCATCTTGGACCAGGTAAGGAGGTTCGTGAGCATATTAGAAGTATTCTTGGTCATTGTCAGCAGCTCATCGCCCAGCATTTTGCGCTCCTCTTCGGACAATTCATATTCTGCAATCAGGTGCAGGGTCGTAATAATAGAATTAAGCGGACTTTGCAGGTCGTGCGCAATGATAGAGAAAAGCTTATCCTTTTTCTGGTTCAGCTGTTCAAGGTTAGCATTCTGGATATCGATCTTGTCCGCCCGGTCTTCCGCATTCTTCTTCTCCCTGTTATAGTTGTTACGCAGATAATTGGTGATCAGGAAAGTGCAGGTCAACGTCACAAAATAGCTCGATGCAAGATCAATATACCTGTTCTGGGCACTCTTGTAACTATCCTCAATCCAGCTGGGTTGCAGGTATTCTTTCGTGAGCAGGGCGATGGGGATGACCAGGTGCAGGGTCGCCCAGAGCCAGTGTTGTTTTCGGGGACTAAATGCAATCAGCAGATTGAATGTCAGGAAAAACAGCAGCAGCGCAGGGCCATGACTGCCGGAGTTCAGATAATAGGTAGCCGTCAGGGTGATATAGCTGACAATCACATAAGCCAGCATACTCACATTGTAAATGCGTTTAAACCTGGAAAGCCAGAGAAAGAAAATCTGCAGGATCAGCAACACCAGTACGATAATCCATATCGCAGTGAGGCCCAGCCACATATTGAATGGCAACAGTACAGTAAGGAGTGCCAATGTAATGACACTGATGGAGTTGAAAGCACGGTTCTCCAGCGTGAACTCCGCCGGATCTCCCACTACCTTATCCCACAAGTTGGTAAGTTTACGCAATACATTTCGCAAGAGTGAGTCTTTATTAGTTAGTCATTGTCCCTCGATAGTGCCCAACAAAGGTCGGGGATGCAAATTAAATATGTTATAACACGAAAATGTGATAGTAGTTGTAATACTCACCAATTATTTTATTGGAATGATATTCGCAGTTACTCACCTAAACAACATTTTATGAAAAATATACTGATAGCAGGCGTTATGGCCATTGCTATATCCCTGCCCAGCCTCACTTCTGCCCAATCCAAAAGCGATGAGAAAAAAGCAGCTATTACAAACCTGATAAACACCCAGACATATGTATTTACAGCCCAGTCTTCAATGCCTCCAGGGCCTTCGCCTGACAGGCAGCTGAATGGCAATTATGATCTCACCGTAACGAAGGACTCTGTGATCAGTTATCTGCCTTATTTTGGCCGGGCCTATACAGCGCCCATGGATCCATCAAAAGGAGGTATCCAGTTTACATCCACAAAGTTTGATTACAAGTTGACTGAGAAGAAGAAAGGTGGATGGACAATTGTAATTAAACCAAAGGATACGAACGAAGCAAGTCAACTGATCCTGAATGTATCAACAGGAGGCTATAGCACATTGCAGGTAATAGGGATCAACAGGCAGCCAATTTTGTTTAATGGATATGTTGATGCAAGAAAATTGAAGAAATAGGTAGCCAAAAAATGTAAGAAAGCGAAGAAACAGGAAATGTAAGAAAGCGAAGAAACAGGAAATGTAAGAAAGCGAAGAAACAGGAAATGTAAGAAAGCGAAGAAACAGGAAATGTAAGAAAGCGAAGAAACAGGAAATGTAAGAAAGCGAAGAAACAGGAAATGTAAGAAAGCGAAGAAACAGGAAATATAGGAAAGTGAAGAAACAGGAAATATAGGAAAGTGAATAAAAAAAATGCAGGAAAGCGAAGTAACAGGAAATGTAAAAAGAACCTAAACGATAAGTTAAAATTATCTTAAGAACGCCTCAACTTTGGCATAGCGGAATGGTTGTTGTTTTTTATATCCTGAACCAAAAAACAGATACCATGTCTAAGAATAACAAAGAAAGTGTAAAGCAATCCATACAGGAGCTGGCCATGGGAAATTACAAAAGCTATCCCGAAGAGTATAATGAAGTATCAGTAGCAACTACTGAAAATGTTCAATCACTCGCAAATGGTTACTGGGACTCCAGGGATGATAAGGAAATTCAACGTGATGAACGTTTAGGTATAGGTCTTGAAGACTACCAGGCCTGGACGCTGGAAGCATTCGAAGCATTTGTGGAACATGAACATATGTTGAACTAGCGGTAAAGTACACTTATATAGTATTAAAACGCAGAAAGGCTTACATTACGTAAGCCTTTCTGCGTTTTTTTATATCTTTAAGCCTAAGCACAACCTACTACGTCGTTATGAAAAAATTCTCCGCCAGCCGGACGGCCCAGTACATGGCGTTATTCCGGGCCCTGGAAAGCCAGCGACCACATGATAAACTGGTCTATGACCCATATGCCATCAACTTCCTCGACCCTGGTCTCCGGATCGCCATACGTTTAGCTGCCCTGCCAACATTCCGCCGCGTGATTCAGCGTATTATTCAAAAGAGGATCCCAGGCGCTTACTCGTCGGGCATAGCCCGAACCAGGTACATCGATGAACTTGTGCAACAAGCTGTGAACCAGGGGGTACAACAAGTGGTGATCTTAGGTGCCGGCTTCGATACCCGGGCGCTTCGCCTGGATTTCCTGCGCCTGCTGCCGGTAGTTGAAATTGACCATCCCAATACCTCTGCTGTCAAAAAAGAAAAGCTGGGCACCCTGCCCGCACATGTTCAATATTTACAGATTGATCTCAATGAACAGGAGCTGGATGATCTGGCCCTGAATACATCCCTGCCTACCGTGTTTATCTGGGAAGGAGTGACCAATTACCTGCAGGAAGAAGCCATCGCAGCCACCTTTCACTTCATGCAAAAATTTCCGCCAGGATCCTTCGTGATTTTTACCTATGTGGATGAGAAAGTATTGCGGGAGCCGGCGGCTTATTATGGCGGAGAGAAATTACTCAATGATGTAGCCGGACTGGAAGAGAAGTGGACATTTGGTTGGAAACCAGGCACTTTGCGTAAATATTTACAAGCCTTCGGATTGGAATTGCTGGAAGATAACAGCGCGGTGGAATATCGCAGGCAATACATGCCGGGGCGAACAGAGAAGGGCTATGAGTTCTATCGTGTAGCTTTTGCCGTAAGGAAATAGAAATGAAGTATATTAATAGTGTTGTCTTTTTAAATTATATAACCATAATGACGTTTTATGAAAACTAAATTGTATTGTTTACTGGTCTTTTTTTGTTGTATAACTATGCTCACTTTTGCCCAATCCAAAGATGAAAAGGCGGTCGCCACACAGGTAGAATCCCTGCGAAAAGCAATGGTAGACGCTGATAAAGCCACCCTGGAAAAACTGACAGATGCAAAATTGACTTATGGACACTCCGGTGGGAAAATAGAAGACAAGTCCACATTTGTTGAGAATATTGTAAGCGGCCATTCTGATTTCTTATCGATAGATCTCACAGACCAGACAATTGTAATAAGTGGGAATACCGCTATCGTAAGACATAACCTGGCAGCCGCTACAAATGATAATGGCAAACCCGGCAATGTACACCTGCATATCTTATTAGTTTGGGTGAAGGAGGGGAGCCAATGGAAACTGATCGCACGCCAGGCAGTGAAGCAGCCGGTGGCCAATTCATGAATAATTTCGCCTCATATAAGCCTAAATAGCTTAAACGATGTAAATGGGCTAAAATGATGTGACAGCCGGCATTGAATATTCCGATGTGAACGCCTGGTCATTTAATATTCCTATAGGAACGTATGGTCATTTAATTCCTATAGGAACTCCTGGTCATTTGACATTCCTATAGGAACGCCTGGTCATTGATTATTCCTGAGCACGTCTCCTTATTTACACAAACTGGTGACTAGCTTCCAGTCCTTGTTGCCCGTTATTTTTCAGCTAAGTTCTCCAAACCCTTATGGATAGCACTTTTGGCATGATGGCATAATTTTTCTATTGGTAATCACAAACATAGGGGCCGGTTACGGTCTTATCTGTTAACCAATAAAAATGTATTTTATGCAAGCGACAATGGAAACCATAGAGATCCTGAATGATCTGGTACAAATCAACAATGATCGCATCGACGGTTATGAAAAAGCGTTAGGAGAACTGAAAGAGGAAGATAATGATCTGAGAGCACTTTTCTCATCTATGATCAGCGAAAGCCATGAAATCAGACTGGCATTAGGTACAGAAGTTAACGCCTTAGGTGGTGACATGGAAACATCTACAACAACCAGTGGTAAGATCTACCGCGCATGGATGGATGTAAAAGCACTGTTTACCGGTCATGACCGTCATACCGTACTGGCAAATTGTGAACGTGGGGAAGATGCTGCGCAGAACGCGTATAATACCGCGCTGGAAGATGAAGATTTGCCTGCTTACCTGAGAGAAATGGTGGCTGAACAACAGCAGACATTAAAACGCTCTCATGACAAAATCAAAGCACTGCGCGATGCGTCAAAATAATAATTTTTAGGCTTCTCATTTAGTCTATTTTTTAGCAGACTTCCTCCACATGGAGGAAGTCTTTATATTTTAAGTTCCGTCAAATCTGCTTCCATCATAGGCTTTATCTGCTGAAAGATCCCTTTTAACTGCTCCACCAGTTTTTCCAGGTCTTCATCCCATACTGATTTTTCTTCCAGCATCAGGATAATCTCTCTTGCCCCTGTTACCTCCATACTCAATACACTTGGTTTTAACTTATGAATCGTCCTTTTCAGGTCATGCAAAACCTTCGTTTCCTGCAATTGCTGCAGGTCGCCTGCATATTCCGTCACAGAATTAATGAAGAGGGAAATCATCTTGTGGATGAACGCAGGGTTGTCGGATATTTTATACAGGTAGTTATATGAATAAAGTGCATGATCTGCTCGCATAAAGATTGTCGCTTATTGACTCAGGCGCCTTCAATTTCGCCAGTCTGTAACATTTTGTAAATAGTAGATTTACCAATATCCAGCTTCTCTGCTACCAACAGTACATTATCGTTGTACCGTTTCAGGTAGTTCCTGATAATGAGTCTGGTATACTCTCTGAGCGTTAACTCAGTATTGAGAACGGTGTCTACATCATGATTATTTCCTGAGAGGAAGGTAATGTCGTCCGGTTCAATCACATTGTTCTCGGACATTACTGCTGCCAGTTCGATGACGGATTTAAGTTCACGGATATTACCCGGGTAATTATAACTCAAGAGCTTTTCCCTGGAGGCAGGGGAGACCCTGATTTCCGGAATTTTGTTCTCTTTGCAATAATTAGCGAGGAAGAACTGCGTAAGGAGTAAAAGGTCATCCTTTCTTTCCCGGAGGGGAGGTAATGCGATAGGCAGACCTACGATACGGTAATAGAGGTCTTCCCTGAAATTACCTTTCTTTACTTCATCTGCCAGGTTCTTATGGGTCGCTACTACCAGGCGGAAATCCAGCTTGATCTTGCTGTTGCCGCCCAGGCGGATCAGTTCTTTTTCCTGCAGTACACGAAGGAGTTTACTTTGAATATTGAGATCCATTTCCCCGATTTCGTCCAGGAACAGTGTACCGCCATTAGCTTCCTCAAAACGACCGGTTTTACGGTTCTGAGCCCCCGTAAAAGCACCCTTTTCGTACCCGAACAATTCACTTTCCACCAGTTCCTTTGGAATAGCCGCCATGTTCACAGCCACATATGGATGACCGCTGCGGTTGGAGTTGTAATGGACAGCCTTGGCAACCAGTTCTTTACCCGTACCGGTTTCGCCGGTGATAGATACGTTGATCATGGAGCCGGCTGCCTTATCGATCAGGCGGAATACAGCCTGCAGGGCAGGACTTTTCCCCACGATGGAAGTGGAGTAGTCATAACGGGTCTTGAGTTCCGCTTTTAACTGTGTAATTTCATTTTTAAGGGATTGATTTTCCCGTAAACGAATGATGGCTTTCCAGAGTAACTGCTGGGTGTTCTCATCCTTTACGAGGTAATCTTCAGCACCCATTTTAAGAAGGTCTACAGCCGTCGTGATCTTTTCCTGGGCACTGATGATGATGACAGGAACGTTAGGTTGAGCCTGCTTTATCTTACGGTATAGCTCTTCGCCGTTCATGTCGGGAAGGCCGAAATCGATAGTAATCAGATCTGGTTTACGGTGCAATTGGGCCAGGCATTCCTTACCTGAGCCGATCAGGGTTACTTCGTAATCGGGGTTCTGACTTAGGAAATGATGTAACAAATTACCATACCATTTGTCGTCTTCAACTATAAAAATCTTAAAATCGAGCATTCATGGAATTTTCCGTTAAATTAGGAAATTTTCCAATCATGATCGATGCAGTTGCTGACCAGTTTAGTTCATTTTTACACCAGTGGTGGAAATTTTTAATGTGGAGGGTGTTTTTTCGTTATACCAGAGCTGAGTTTTTAATGTGGAGGGTGTTTTTGGGTTACACCGGAGCTGAGTTTTTTAAGTAGAATGTGTTTTTTCGTTATACCGAGCTGAATTTTTTAAGTGGAAGGTTTTTTTTAGTTATACCGAGCTGAATTTTTTAAGTAGACGGTGTTTTTTCGTTACACCGGAGCTGAGTTTTTAAGTAGAAGGTGTTTTTTCGTTACACCGAGCTGAATTTTTTAAGTAGAAGGAGTTTTTTCGTTATACCGAGCTCAATTTTTTAAGTAGAAGGTGTTTTTGGGTTACACCGGAGCTGAGTTTTTTAAGTAGAAGGTGTTTTTTCGTTACACCGAGCTGAATTTTTTAAGTAGAAGGTTTTTTTCGTTATATCAGAGCTGAGGTTTTAGGATGACCCATCCCTGGCCCCACTCTGTCGTACAAGTTCTGTTCACATGGGGCCTGGATGAATCGGTTATGAAAAAAGCACGCTAATTCTTCTAAATGTCTTTGTTCTCAATAATTCAACAATTCACTGATTGATGAATCATCTCCAGGCCCCTGCTGACTTCCCCTCTCTACATTTACACCAGGGGCCGGGATGACACATTCTCACATGTTCACTAGTTATCTAAAAAGTTCTAAAATGACAAGCTCTATTGTTAGCATAAGTTATGTTCAAAAAACTCCATTGTTAGCTTTGACTCTATCGTTAGCATCGAAACGCTAGTCTTGTTAATTTAACTCAATTGTCGGCATAAGCTATGATCTTCTACACTTGTTCGGTCTGCACCTTCATTGTTCACAGTTTCAACTGCACTGGCAATAGTTTTTTTCACACTCACTTTGATGATCGCTTTCACCTTTCATACTCACTATCCCATTTCATTTGCACATGTCTCTTTCTCAACACTAAAATCTCTACACTTCCCAATTCTTTTCACAAACTCAATCACACCCTTCCAAACCTCTACACTTCTCAATCCTTCTCACAAACTCGATCACACCTCCCCAAAATCTCTACACTCCCAATCCTTCTCACAAACTCGAACGCACCTCCCCAAAATCTTTACACTTCCCAATCCTTCTCACAAACTCGATCACACCTCCCCAAAATCTTTACACTCCCAATCCTTCTCACAAACTCGATCACACCTCCCCAAAATCTCTACACTCCCAATCCTTCTCACAAACTCAATCACACCCTTCCAAATCTCTACACTTTCCAATCCTTCTCACAAACTCAATCACACCTCTCCAAAACATCTCCCCATCATCCCAATCCCTTTCACATCTCTCAGCACCCCCATCTCTCTCCTCAATCCTCTCTCTCCCCTCAAAAAAACCATTGCCATTTCTCTCCCGCTCTAAAAAATTAAAAACTTTAATTCCCGCTCTATGTTCCGTCACAGAAAAATTATCCCCCCCAAATAAATGCCTCTTCAAAATTCCTCCCATCTCCTGGCCCCATCAACATCCCTCTCTCTCTATCACCGGGGCCAGGATGCGAAGTCTCACATGCTCTTAACAAAATTTACCCCAAAAAAAGCCTTATAAACAAACCCCTGAACAAACCTCAAAAACAAATAATACCTCAAAACAAATAATACCTCAAAACAAATAATCCTCAAAACAAATAATCCCCCGAAACAAATAATCTCTGCAAAACAAATAATCCCCCCAAAACAAAATCTCTTTCCTAAAAACCTCCCATCACCTGGCTCCATCCAAACTTCCTCACTTTCTCCGCCTCCGGAGCCGGGATGTGAAGTTCCACATACTCAAACAAAATATCTTTTTACAAATCCAGTATCCGCGGGCCCCATTACCTTTCGCTTGTCCCCCTCAACCTTCACCTGGGGCCCCGATACTGATACACGCAACAAAAAGTTTCAAATTAATTCAACGCGGTGTTCAGGTACTCCTGCAAAGCCGCAGGATAAAGCAATACTTCAGCTACCTCTTGTTTCTTAGTAGGTGTATAGCAGGTCCCTTCCAAAAATACATCCTCCACCTGCTGCTTGAAATGTGTAGGCTTGAACTGACTTGCTACCAGCTGCGCCGCACAACTCATATCCGCATATAATGGCTTGTTGTTTAATAACTGCTCCACATGTTTGCGCACCTGCTCAACATAATGCCCACTTATGCGATATCCATTCCAGCCATGTGCCACCAGCTCATTCGCTCCACCAGCCAGCGGTACAATTACCGGACGGCCATAACTCATCGCCTGGAGAATACTGATGTCAAACGTCTCCTGGTAATGTGACGCATGAGACAGGTTCAGTACCACAGCCGCACGTTGATAAAATGGGTGCATATTCAGCTGTGTATCATAAATCATCAAATTATTCGGTACCCTCAGACCTTTAAAATGATCTGCAATTTCTTTATATGTAGCCTTAATGATCAGTTCAAACTTCATCTTAGGCATCGCAATCGCCAGCTCAATCAATTCATCCACACCGCTTTCCTCTTCCAGGCCAGCCACCATGAGTATCGTCTTGCGACTGCCATGATTCGCATGTAAGATCGCTTCCTGTACAAATGAACTCGGCAGACAACTATGTATCACTCTTTTCTCGGCTTTCTTAAATTCAAACTGAGACTGTACAAACCTCGAAGCATATACGACCTGGTTTGCCATCAACTGTGCACTTTTCAGCATCACCTTTCCAAATGCTGCCGGCTGTATCGCCGTCTCATGAATGTGATAGGTCAGGTGCGCTCCCTTCAGCCTGCTGGCCCATGCGGCCCCAAAAGGTTGTAAAGTATTTACATATACCTTGTCCCCCTTTTTACTCAACCAAAGCACCTTGAAGAAGATACTCATCTGCGCCAGCAGGAAGCTGAAGAATAAACGCGTTTTGTTCCCCCGTTCTATATAATTTATGTAGTGATACTGTATGTCCGATAAATCGGTCAGGTATCCTGGTGTATGTGCATTGCCGTTCGTGATCAAATGGATATCCATTCCCTTCTCAGCCAATGCTTCCAGCGATTCGCGGAAGATCAGTGTGTGGCCACTCCGGTCGTTTGATAAATGAACTGCTATAATCTTTTTCATGTGTTGCGTGATTTATAAATAAGTTCTACAGGTATAGGGATAAAAGGACCTTAGGTGTAAGCAATCGTAGGTTAGGTAGTTAAATAGAACATAGTATTAATGACTTAACATGTCGTGAAGAAAGCTTACTATCATTAGTGTCGCTACAATCAGGCTAAAGAAAAAGAAGAAGCGGTTATTACGTTTTTTCTTCTTCAGGTAATCCTGCACTACGAACAGCTTGCTAAGGGTAGAGGTAATATGCTCCAGGACATTATCGTCCTTCATAATGTAATCAAATGCACCGTTTTTCAGGGAAGCAGTCGCGATGTCGGGCTGCTGTCTTGCACTGGCAAAGATGACAAAGATGTTAGTGTTGAACCGTTTGATTTCTTTCAGCACATCCAGGCCAGTCATATCACCAAGGTCATGATCCAGGATTACAATCTCAGGCTCATCTGCCAGCTGCTCCAGGAAATCCTTACCTGAAAGAAAACAGGAGATGTTGGTATAACCCTGTGCTCTCAGATGCTTATCGTAAGTCGCCAGGTAAAATGGATCATCATCTACGACGTATATTTTGCTGTCTGTTTTTGTTGCCATTTTGTTGCCGTTTGATTTAGTAGAAACCATTTTGAGACCAAAAAAATGGCACGGCTGAAAGCGGCCATGGTGGCGGATTTGTAAATTGGCACACCCTGAAAAAGGTCTCTATTTTAGAAGTTTTTCCAAAAAATGGAAAAAAAAGAAGGCCCTGGTCGTCTGACCAGGGCCTTTCCCTATATCTTGTCATTAAGCCTAGCGCTTATTATTACTATACTTACTCTTATTATTGTTATTATTATTTCTGTGCTTATACCCTCCAGGCCGCTTCTTTCCACCACCTCCGGGCTTCGCCGTATACTCCGGTACCGGGCCCAATTCCTCAGGCACCACTGCTTTCGTCACTGATTTACCCAGTACTTCCTCAATCCTGGCAAACTTGCGTTGCTCCTTCTCTGATATAATAGTATAAGCTGTACCATCCGTAGCAGCCCTTGCCGTACGTCCGATCCTATGAATATAATCCTCCGCATCATTCGGCACATCATAATTGATCACCAGGTTGATATCTTCAATATCGATGCCCCTGCTCAAAATATCCGTTGCCACCAGGATCTTCAGCTTCTTCGACTTAAAATCCATCAGTACCTGCTCTCTCTTATCCTGCTCCAGGTCTGAGTGAATCTGTTCTACTGTAAACTTAGCCTTCTGCAACTCATACGTCAGCTGCTTCACATTCTGCTTTCTGGAACAGAAGATAATGATATTCTCAAACTGTTTCTGCTTCAGCAAAGCCTTGATCAGGGCAGGTTTCTGCTCTTCATACACCACGAAAGCTTCCTGCACGATCTTCTCCGGTGGTTTGGAAATCGCAATATTGATCTCCTCCGGCTGATGCAGGATCTTCAAAGCCAATTTGCGGATCTTATCTGGCATAGTTGCAGAAAACAACAGGTTCTGTCGCTGCCTGGGCAGGAAAGAGGTGATCTTAATGATGTCATCACTAAAACCCATGTCCAGCATACGGTCAGCTTCATCCAAAACCAGGTATTTTACTGCATCCAGTTTCACATACCCCATGTTCAGGTGCGCAATCATACGACCAGGCGTACAAATCACCATGTCTACCCCGGAAGTCAAAGCCTTCTTTTCGGCGGAGAACAATGCACCATTACTACCTCCATACACAGCAATAGAGCTGATATTGGTAAAATATGACATCCCTTCCAGCGTCTGCGCGATCTGTACCGCCAGTTCTCTGGTAGGAACAATAATCAGGGAATTGATCTTATGGTTATCGTGATGCTCGGTAAGGAGCCTATGAATAATGGGGAGCAGGAAAGCGGCAGTTTTACCAGTGCCTGTTTGTGCGCAGGCAAGGATATCCTTACCGGCAATTATGGGGGGTATAACTTTTTCCTGTACAGGCGTTGCTGTGGTATATCCCATTGCGTCAATTCCGTCTAGTACCCTGTCATCCAGGTCAAATTCATCAAAATACAAAGCGATGTACTGTTTAAAATAATTAAATATTTCTTAAAGATAGCACAATCCGGCCAAAAACGGCTACCTCAGGTTATAAGCACCAAAATTGACCCGAATATCCCGGCTCATCCCGGTATGAAAGGCTACCTCAGGTTAAGCACCAAAAATTGGCCCGAATATCCCGGCTCGTCCCGGTATGAAAGGCTACTTCAGATTATAAGCACCTAAATTGACCCGAAGATCCCGGCTCGTCCCGGTATGAAAGGCTACCTCAGATTATAAGCACTAAAATTGGCCCGAATATCCCGGCTCATCCCGGTATGAACGGCTACCTCAGATTATAAGCACCAAAATTGACCCGAATATCCCGGCTCATCCCGGTATGAACGGCTACCTCAGATTATAAGCACCTAAATTGGCCCGGCTATCCCGGCTCATCCCGGTATGTTCTTTGCGGGAAATTAGGCTTTTCATGACAAACTACGTGACCATGCTCGATGTTTTACAGAGAAACCTTAACCTGCCTCCATTTTTATGGAATATTTTGCTGGGTGCCTCGGCACTCATTACTGGGCTGATTATCAAATACTTATTGGCATTTATTCTTCGCCTGACGACAAGGAAAAATACCAGCTATTCTTTAATCCGTTCCATCCTTAACCGCCTGGGCCTGGCTGTGAATTATTTGCTACCATTGCTGGTTTTTAATATGGTTCTTCCTTTCATGGAGCTCTCCCGGAAACCCATGAACTTCCTCAATAAAACAGCTGAAATCTGCCTCATCATTGCCTTCGGATTTACACTCACCGGCCTGGTCAAAGTCTTTGAAGACTATATGTACCACAGCTACGATCTGAGTAAGGAAGACAATCTCCGCGAGCGTAAATTAAGGACCCAATTACAGTTCGTCCGTAAATTCGCCGTTAGCACCATTTTAGTTCTCACACTTTGTGCAGTACTACTCAGTTTCGACAATCTCCGGAAGATCGGTGCCGGTTTACTCACCGGTGTAGGGGTCAGCGGTATCATCATCGGTTTTGCCGCCCAACGTTCCCTGTCCAATTTTCTCGCCGGCATGCAGATCGCTTTTACGCAACCCATTCGTATCGACGATGTACTGGTCGTGGAAGGGGAGTGGGGCAGGGTAGAAGAGATTACCCTTACCTACGTCGTACTCGGGATCTGGGACCAGCGTAAACTGATTCTGCCCATTAATTATTTTATTGAAAAGCCTTTCCAGAACTGGACCCGCACAGGTTCCGCCATCCTTGGCACCGCTTTTCTATACCTGGATCATACTGCACCTTTCGATGCCATGCGGGAGGAGTTTGACAGGATTCTCAAAACCCATCCGCTATGGGATAGAAGAGTGAAGGCCGTACAGGTGACTGATATTAAAGACCGGGTGATTGAAGTCCGCTTCCTGGTAAGTGCCAACAGTTCAGGGAAGGCCTTTGATCTCCGTTGTGATATCAGGGAAAAGATGCTTGTTTTCCTGCGGGACAATCATCCTTATTGCCTGCCTAAAACACGCGCTGTGCTGGAAGAAGGTGTCAAACAAAAGAACGATATCAACCCCTTCGAAATTCCCGGACAAGCCTGAGTAACCAACTGCGGAACAATTCTGGGAAATTAATCCCTGAACAAGCCTGCGTAACCAACTCTCCAATAAGCCTGAGTCCTACTCAGGCTTCCATCAATTCCCTTTTCCCAAAACCAATCCTCCCTCAATAGAAAACTCTCCCTCATAAAACCAACTCTCCCTCATAAAACCAACTCTCCCTCATAAAACCAACTCTCCCTCATAAAACCAACTCTCCCTCAATAAAACCAACTCTCCTCAATAAAACCAACTCCCTCAATAAAACCAACACCCCCTCAATACTTATCATCATTCACCTCTATCCAGTTCCCCTCCGGATCCTTAAAATACACCTGCTGCACACCATCCACCCGCTTAGTCGGTGTATCCGCCACACCCTGCCAGCTCTCAAACGGAATCTTATTCGCATGCAACCTGCCTACAAAAGCCGCCATATCCGGCACACTAAAACACAAATGCCCGTTTTTATCATGCACAGTCACCGCCGCAGCTCCCCGAATCAGGTGTAGCTGGCTATGCTCGCCGATCTTAAACCAGGAATGTTTACCGTCATGAAAAGGTTCTGGAATCGTATCTATCCGGAGTATATCCCGATAGAATGCAGTGGTTTTTTCAAGATCATATACATATACAGCGATATGGTTCAGTACCGGGCTTTTTTCTTGGGCAATGGCGCGAATACGGGTCATCATAACAATTGCCAGCAGGCAGAGTGGAATTATCTTTTTCATACCTTTAAGATAAGGCATATTCTTTATAATCTCACTCGTACAAATTTTCGGCTGGCTTTGATCCCTGTATCCATAAACAGGGTGACTACATATATACCTGGGTTGTATTTTTCTGTATCAAACTGGTAAACAAAAATACTTTCCTTTTCATCCACCGTCTGCGAATCTGTAAACATCAGCTGACCAGACAGATTCACAATCCTGATATCAATCTTCGAAATCCCCGAACTCCCGTTGCCATCACTCATCACATACTTCACTGTGGCTGTACTCGTATAGGCAGGATTGGGATAAATCGTCATATCATCCTTCTTGTAAGCAATCGTATCGCCCAATGGTTGTTCAAAACCAAACCAGAGTGCATAGTTCAGACTACTATCTGCAAAAATGATAGGCTCACCTATATTGTAAGCAATGTAAAAAGCACCCTGGACCAGCAAAGCCTCTCCGGCAGAACTGATCGTATATTGCTTGGTCTGCCAGTTGACGGTTGTTACAGGGGTCGTATCCGTAGCTGTCTGCCCATACGACAGCCCCGCTACCATCATCATGGCAGTCATTAGCAGGCCTGCAAATATGGTTCTTCTCAGATTTATCATTCCTAAGGTCTTTCTGAATAAATTGCGATTTCTACGCGTCGGTTCTTCTCTTTGGCAACCTGGGTATTTTCTGTGCTCAGGGGTTTAGTTTGTCCGTAACCGATAGTCGTGATATGATCTGCAATCACTCCTTTTGAGGTCAGGTAGGTCTTTACCGCTTCGCTTCTTTTTTCTGAAAGTGTCTGGTTAAATGCCGGGGTTCCCTCGTTGTCTGTATGACCGCTCAGTGTCACATGCCATTCAGGATGAGTCTTCAGCAGCGTAGCCAGCTTGTCCATGGATGACAATGAACTTTTAGCTATCTCTGCTTTCGCACTTGCGAACTGGAGGTTGGAAAATGCTTTGTTTACAATGGTGGCTTCTGCTGTCTTCAGTGCCACTTTTTTTCCTGCTGCTACTTTCGCCTCCGCAGCTTCTCTTGCATCAGCCTTGGCTGCCGCTGCCGCCGCTGCCGCATCTTCCGCTGCTATTGCAGAATCAACTCCTGGCCTTACATCTTCGATCGTTGGCAGCGCGCCCGGCGCTACTGCAAAGCGCTGATCTGAGTAATTCAGCTGACTGCCCGTAGCACTCACTTCATCCGCCCTGCTGGCCACAATCTGCCAGGTGAAAGCAACATTTGATTTACCATTTTGTAATTCCTTTACATCAAACCCACTCGCTGATTTGTTAGTCACAAATACACCATTACAATCGCCTTCCAGCTGGATAAAGACCTTCAGCGGGTGCTTTGCATCTACACGAATATGCTGGGTCAATAATTTATCGAGATCAATGTGCGCCTTACCATCTGTCAGTTCACCAGTACCATAGTCCTGGAACAGCACTTCCGGTGCCTCCGGACAATACAGCATTCTGCCTGTACCTGTTTCATCTTTTACAATGGTGGACTTCGTACCTGTTGTGGCAAAACCAACAAAGGTACCTGCAGTGGACTGACCCGCTATATAAATATAACCGATCGGCGTACTGTTATAACGGCTTTCAAAATAAGCGCCCCAGCGACCGGCATCACCACCAGAGTTACCGGTACTCTTACCATAACCCGTTACACCAATATAGCCTACACCTGATACACCCGCACCACCTGAAGCAGGCGCAACGACAGGCATATTATTACCACCACCTGCTACACCCACCCCCAGCGTAGTATTGGAAACCCCTCCAATACCTACCACACCGTAGTTCAGACCGTTGCCTAGTACACCTGCACCGTTTGTAGGGCCCTGCAACAGGCTGCCATTTGTATAATCCAGGTTGTTCCCGATTCCCATCAAACCAATACCCGATGTACTCTGGGACCAGCCAATCACACCTGCACCGTAGCTCGCGCCATTATATAAATAGGGAGAGCGGGAAGATCCAAAGATCCCGTAGCCCCCTGAACTGGAGTAGTTTTCACCTTTTATCGGCAATGAACTCTTCGTGTTGGACCAGCCGTATACGCCGGCACCTGCGGATGATACCCCCTGTATACCATAACCATTACTATAGTTACGGCCATAGATAGCAGCAGTACTGTTAGAGTTATAACCGTTAATCGCGTGGTCAGTACTTGGTTCACTTGGATTCAGTGCCAGCGGTGCACCTCCACCAAATACCGTAAATACCGCCTGCCCCTGGGAAGATGCTGTATCCGCACTACCATTCACAAAGATCCTCGCAGTCTTGGTAAAGTGCATTCTTTCCTGTTGTGTACCATTACCATTTGTTTTGATAGCAAAAGCAGCTGTATCCAGGGTACCAATGAATTCAGAGTTACTGTTCGTTCCTGTATTACCTGTCGTCAACCATACCTTCTTCGTCGCTTTCAGTGTATCCGGACTGGCTGTAGTAGCAAGACCCAGGAGACCGGAAGTTTCGTAATCCAGCGTCTTCAATGTCCAGCCGGTACCACCTTCTGCCAGGATCTGCCATGCTGTGCCATCATAAATATAGGCAGCACGGTCAGTGGTATTGTAATAAGCCTGGTTCAGGGTAGGCGTGGCCGGTGCAGTAGCAAAAGAGCCTAACCAGGATATACCTACACCCTGCAAACCATCTTCCGTGAGCACCTGCCATGCAGTGCCATCGTAGATGTAAGATTTTTTATCAGTAGAATTATAATAAGCGTCATTAACAGCAGGAGTCGCAGGAGCAGTAGTAAGTGTTCCCAGCCACTTAAGCATATTACCATCCTGTGCCATGACCTGCCATGCAGTGCCATCGTAGATATAAGATTTTTTATCAGTAGAATTGTAATAAGCGTCATTAACAGCAGGAGTCGCAGGAGCAGTAGTAAGTGTTCCCAGCCACACAAGCGTATTACCATCCTGGGCCATGATCTGCCATGCAGTACCATCATAGATATAAGACTTCCTGTCCGTCATGTTATAATAAGCCTGGTTTACAGAAGGACCAACAGGATCGGTCGTAAACTGGCCCAGCCAGGTCATCCCGCTTCCATCCTGGCTCATAATCTGCCATGCAGTACCATCAAAAATATAGGACTTCCTGTCGGCAGAATTGTAATAAGCCTGGTTCTGAACCGGGGTAGCAGGATCAGTCGTAAACTCCCCCAGCCAGCTAATACCATAACCATCCTGTGTCATGATCTGCCATACCCCCAGACTATCGTAGATATAAGATTTTTTGTCAGTACTATTATAATAAGCATCACCCGTGATAGCAGTGACAGGTGCCGTTGTCAGCGTACCTTTCCAGCTGATGCCGGTGCCGGTTCCTGTTCCTGTACCGCCGGAGCCACTGCCTCCGCCATTCGCTGCATACATGGCATAGGGTACGGCAAACATCTGTACAGGGTTACCAATTACCTCGTAAGCACCCGTCTGCGTCATATCCGCATAAGCCTGCAACCAAACATAGCCACTGCTCCAGGGTATTGCACTCCATGACCCGGTCACAACCGTTCCCTTACCTATTACAGCAGAAATAATACCCTGCTGGGAACTTACAGTAGACTGTACCTCCTCGTATACAGGAGTACCACCAGATTGAGCGGAAATAGAGAACTTAATCAGTACAGATTGGTTCGCTGCTACACCCTGCGTACTGGTCTTTCTCAGTACCGCCTGATAGTTCATACCCTGTAAACCCGTAATACCCGTATTAGGAATTTGGGCGTTTACACTGCTTACACACAATAATAAAGGAAGTAAAATGAGTAAAATTGCTTTCATCTCATAGGATATTTGGCCTGCGCTAAAAATATAGAATATCTCAATTTAAAAGATATTATTATATATTAACTTAAATATAGTAAAGATAGTATTAATATTTTAAAATACCCCGCGAAAGTGTCTTTTTTGCAGCCTTTATCCCCGGATGTATGTAAAAATGGCCGAATTCAGGGACCGTATTTCTTGATGGTCAAGGATTTTAGCCGATTATTAAATTATCGGAAATAGTAAGTAGCCCTAATGGATTGCCTGAATATCATTTATTTGTAACATATTAACCCTGACTGATGTCATTTTCACCGGGCTTTACTTTCTGATAGGAGCAACGTATCTTGGGAATTCTAAAGGATTTCGAGATATGAAATTGGGACTCATGCATTACCCAATGTTGGCAGCAGCATTGCTGGCTACCGGCATTCAATTAAACGGTCAATCAAAAAAGACAGGTGTTACAGGCACTAAAGTTTACAAACCAGTGGATTATGTGGATCCATACATCGGATCGGGCGGCCACGGGCACGTATTTGTTGGGGCAAACGTACCTTTCGGTGCAGTACAGGTCGGCCCAAACAATATTGTAAAAGGTTGGGATTGGTGCTCCGGCTACCACTATTCCGACAGCGTATTGATCGGCTTTTCGCAGACACACCTTAGCGGTACCGGTATCGGTGACCTGGGAGATGTACTGATCATGCCCTATACCGGTAAGGTACGTACGAACCACGGGACACAGGAAGATCCAACCAGCGGTTATGGCTCGCATTACACACACGCACATGAAACTGCCAAACCAGGCTACTACGCTGTAACCCTGGAAGATTACAAGATCAAGGTAGAACTGACCGCTTCTGAAAGAGTAGGTTTTCATAAATATACCTTCCCTGCCAACCAGGAAGGGCATATCATTGTAGACCTGAAAGAAGGTATCGGCTGGGACGCACCCGTTGAAACCTACATTTCCAAAAAAGATGATTATACCCTGGAAGGTTACCGCTATTCGAAAGGATGGGCTGTAGACCAGCGCCTCTGGTTCGCCATCAAAAGTAATGTGCCGCTGAAGAACTTTAGCGTGTACGATGGCAATGACCTGCAGAAAGGCACCGCTCTCAAAGGCCAACAGGTGAAAGGGGTGATTACCTTTGATAAAGCACCCGGCACCGTCCTGCTGAAAGTAGGCATCTCACCTGTAAGCAGCGAAAATGCCCTGGAGAATATCAAAGCAGAAATTCCAGGATGGGATTTCGCAACGGTCAACAAGGCCGCTACTGAAAAATGGAATACAGAACTGTCTAAAGTGAGCCTGAGCACCAGGAACGACTCCGCCAAGACAATCTTCTATACTTCATTATATCATACCATGATCGCGCCTTCATTGTTCAATGATCACAATGGTGCCTACCGTGGTACAGACAAGAAAGAATATGCCAATCCCGGCTTTAACAACTACACCGTCTTCTCTCTCTGGGACATCTACCGTTCAGATATGCCAATGTATACATTGCTGCAGCCTGAGCGTGTAAGTAGTTTTGTCAATACCATGCTGGCTATCTACAGGCAACAGGGCAAACTGCCCGTATGGCACCTGGCAGGCAATGAAACTGATTGTATGGTGGGTTATCATGCCGTGCCTTTCATTGCAGATGCTTACCTGAAGGGATACACTGGTTTTGACCCGAACGAAGCCTTCGAAGCCATGAAAGCCTCCGCTACCAGGGATGATTATGGTATGAAGGATATCAAGGCAAAAGGCTATATCTCCTCAGAACATGAGAAAGAATCCGTATCCAAAGCGATGGAATATGCGATCGATGACTGGTGTATCGCAGCAATGGCAAAGAAACTGGGCCGTACGGAAGATTTCGAATACTTCTCTAAAAGAGCTGCTTTCTATAAGAACTACTTTGACCCGTCCGTGCGCTTTGTGCGTCCAAGAATGGATGACGGTAGCTGGAAATCTCCTTTCGATCCCTTCAATTCTATCCATGAATTCGGTGACTTTACAGAAGGTAATGCCTGGCAGTATACCTGGCTGGTACCCCAGGACCCGGAAGGCTTAATTAAACTGCTGGGAGGCGATGAACCGTTTACATTAAAACTGGATAGCCTCTTCACTGCAAAAGGTGACATGGGTGATAAAGCAAGCAGCGACATCTCTGGTCTGATCGGTATGTATGCCCATGGAAATGAGCCAAGCCACCACGTGACTTACCTCTACACTTACGCTGGCAAGCAATGGAAGACAGCTGAAAAAGTAAGACAGGTTATTAATGAATTCTATACCACTACGCCGGAAGGCCTGGCTGGTAATGAAGATTGCGGTGCTATGTCCTCCTGGTATGTGATGTCTTCCCTGGGTTTCTATCCCGTAAATCCCGCAAAAGGGATTTATGTACTGGGTAGCCCCCTGTTTGACAAAGCCGTACTGAAACTGGCCGCTGGTAAAACTTTTACCGTGCAGACGATCCATAACAGCGCTGAGAATATTTATATCCAAAGTGTTACGCTGAATGGTAAAGCATATAAGAACAGCTATATCCGCCATGCAGATATAGTGAAAGGGGGCGTTTTGAAAATCACAATGGGCCCAAAGCCTAATTATGATTTCGGTAAGGCACCTGAAAACCGTCCGGATTCTAAATACTAGTTTTTATACTTCTGATTTGAAAGTCGCTTTTGCCACCTGGCAGGAGCGACTTTTTCATTTCCGGGTATTATTAAAGCAAAGGAATCACAATTATTTTGTTAAAATAATACTCAAATTTGAGAAAATAGTATGGAGTGCATTTGAATAAGCGTAAGAAAAACAACTTGTTATCTCAAATCATTAACTGGTAGTTAACTTAATTATCAAACAGATAAACGTAGCTTCGATGCAATAGATTGCAGTAGAAATTCACGTGCGGAAGCCAACCGTCTTATTTAACAAGGAATTATATGATGATCGAGAACCACGAGCATATTTACCAGCTCCTGTTGGAAAAACGAAACGGTACAATCAGCGAAGCAGATGATGCCTGGGTAGTTAGTCTCATCGACACTCACGAAGAGATTGCCCTGATGTGGCAGGCCCTGCGGCATAGTTACATCACTCCCGGAGAAGACGCTTTCTGGCAGCAAATTGATGAAAACGCCGCCTGGAACAATGTCAAAAGCCAACTCACCATACGTTCCCGCAGGGTAAAGATGAACCGCACCCTGATGATGGCAGCAGCCATTATAGTACTGGCAGCCCTGGCCATCAGTGTCATCTGGCGTTCCGGGATCTGGGAAAAAGATGCCCCGCTGCCACTGGCCACTACCAATACGGGCAATCGGGCACCCGGCTTGCAACTGCAGCTGGCCAATGGTACGACCGTAGCCCTGCCATACAATCAACCCAGTCAGCAAATCGCTGCGGGCGACGTACAGCTCAGCGCCGGTGCCAAACAATTACAATATTCCGCCAATGCAAAAATGGGAGAGGGCTTCAATACCCTGACGGTGCCCCCCAAAATGGATTATAAACTCGCCCTCTCAGACGGTACTGAAGTGTGGCTGAATGCCACCTCCAGACTCCGCTTCCCCTTTGCCTTTAATGGCGATAAAAGAGAAGTCTACCTGGAAGGCGAGGGCTACTTCAATGTAGCAAAGAAAGATGGACAGCCATTCATCGTACACACTGCACATACTGACATTACCGTACTCGGTACCAGCTTCAATGTCAATGCATACAACAAAGACGTGACCACTACCTCCCTGGTGACGGGGAAGGTGCTGACAAAATCCGGTGACAAGGAAGTAACCCTGAAACCCGGCCAGGAAGTCGCATTTACTGCCGGCAACAAGGTCAGCGTAGACAATTTCGACACTGACGAAGTATTGGCATGGATGCGGGGCCTTTATGTCTTCCACAACACATCTTTAGAACATATCGCTGCTGTTATAGAGCGTTGGTATGGTGTGAAAGTGGTGTTCGACGACCCTTCCCTCGCTGGCAAGAAATTTACCGGCGGACTGGAAAAAGCACAGACCCTCGATTACTTCCTTGAAACACTACAGATCATTGGAGATGTAGATCATTACTACGACAAAGACGTATTGCACCTGAAACTGAAGAAATAATTGTTTGCCAGACAATTATAGATTCAGTTAAAATAAAAGGTACTCACTCATACCTGCTTATTTAAGCCACTTTTTTGATCGCCGATCTTTAATGCCGCATGCATGAAAGATCGGCTGATTTTTTTTGGAATAAATGCAAATTGAATCAATACCCTTCGCACTAACTCAGGATCCGGTATTGCTGTTGCAGATTACGGATAGCATACTTGATCAGGGAATTATGCCCTGTCAGGTTCAGCTTTTTGGAGATGTTGTGTCGGTGATTTTCCACTGTCTTAATACTGATGTTGAGTGCCTGTGCAATCTCTTTAGTGCTCAATCCTTCTGCGATCATCTGCATAATGCGCAGTTCTGTTTTACTCAGTTTGCTGTGTATCTCCGGGGCAACTACAGGCATAGACACAATAGTCGTGTGCTTCTTCTCCCGCTGTTGCAGGTTGAAAACCGTAAACCTTGTGATCCTCGATTTGATGCTCATGAGCAATTCCTTGCTCTTAAAAGGCTTGGTCAGAAAATCGTCTGCGCCCAGGTTCATGCCCATGCGCATGTCTTCCTTACCTTCTTTGCCACTGATCAGAATTAAGGGCAGATGCTGCAGTGTGGGGTCATTTCGCAGTTCCATGAGAAAATGGTAGCCACTGCCACCTCTCAGTTTCACGCCACATACTATGAGGTCTGGTTTAAACTGACGGCTCATGTACATCCCTTCTTCAGGAGTCGTACTGGTAATCAGGTCGTAGTTGTGTAGGGTTAGCAGCTGCTGGATTTTACGGATTAAAGCAGTGTCTTCCTCTAAAAGTAAAATTTTATAGATCGGTGCTTTCATTCAATTTGGTTTGAGCTGGTTTATACGTTCTCGTTAGGCCTGTGTTCTCTGCATCCGGCCTGTGTGTTCGCTAGTTCTCATAAGAACGCATATCTCCTGCTGACGTGGTTTAATGGGACTGACAGATACCACTTTTGAATTGAATAAAATTTCCCTCTCTGATTGGTGAAAGCGATGAATGATTGTTGGTTCCTTTCTCCAAAGTTGCAGGTAATGTACTAATGACCATACTCATTTTTTTTTAGTCTAATAATAATGTCTTTTTCCTTGTGGGGTTTTTCAAGAAGATAGGTGTGGGTTCCAACGGCTGACCTGCACGTAAATATGCGTCAAATAACCGCCCCTTTTGCGTGTTCAGCTGTGGCCGGCGCTTAAAATAAGTGTTAGCACCTAGAAATATGTGTGTCCTTACTCATTTTATAAAAAAGCATGCC
The DNA here is from genome assembly GCF_003412465.1 of Chitinophaga silvisoli. GTDB lineage: Bacteria > Bacteroidota > Bacteroidia > Chitinophagales > Chitinophagaceae > Chitinophaga > Chitinophaga silvisoli. The sequence goes on along the minus strand of NZ_QTJV01000008.1, from coordinate 39,081 downwards.
AATAAATATAGTCGTGCCGCCAACATTAGCCATCTTTACAGCAGCAAATGCATAACGCATTTAAAACTAGTTATATTCAGTGTAAAAATTAATATCAATAAGGTATAAAATTTATGTCTTATATCATTGGTTTAATTTCCGGGAAAGGATATTAAAGTGAAAGAGATGGAATATGACAGGCATTGTAACCGGAGAGCCATATCCATAATAAAGCCAAACTCTCGCAAAGCCTTGGTATGTGTATTTGGTACCAAGGCAACTGCGGCAGATTTGGGAATGAAAGGCGAAATGCCCTATTCCCCTTTATACCAGGCTCTGCATAGTACTGTGTAACCCCGCGCTTAAAAATTAATAAGCAAAGATATTAATACACAGGTTTTCATAGGATAGATAACTAGCTTGCCGCCCATTCCTGGGCGGCATTTTTAGTAGTACCCAAAGGCATTTTCCCTGGCCAGGGTTGTTTTTTCCCTACCCGCCCCTTACCATTCCTACTCCCCGTTTCCTTTTATTTAAATAATTCCTTAGTTTTATTCCACAGGTCCTCAGACCCTTCTAACTGCAATGTATATACTATTAACTTAAAAATTCCATGGAACAATCCACTCATTCTCCCCGGAGAAAGTTTCTCCGTAACTTATCACTTGGAACCCTGGCGGTAGCCGCACTCCCTGATATGTCCTTTGCCGCTGCTCATAGTGAAAGAGCCAAAAAAATCACCCTGAAAAAGGATGCCGTTATCCTGTTCCAGGGCGATTCAATCACCGATGCCGGCCGTAAAAGAGATCAGGCGGAAGCAAACCATGGCGGTGCATTGGGTACCGGGTACGCATTTCTGGCTGCTGCCGCCCTCCTGAAACAATTTCCTGATCGTAACCTGAAGATCTACAACAGGGGCATCAGCGGCAATAAAGTTTACCAGCTGGCAGAACGCTGGGATGCCGACTGCCTGAACCTGCAGCCGGATGTACTCAGTATTCTCATTGGTGTTAATGACTACTGGCATACCCTGACAGGCGGGTATACCGGCACCATTAAGACCTATAAAGATGACTTTACAGCCCTCCTGGATCGTACGAAGCAGAAATTACCAAATGTACAGCTGATCATAGGGGAGCCTTTTGCTGTAAACCATGTGAAAGCGGTGGATGATAAATGGTTCCCGGCTTTTAATGATTATCGTGCAGCTGCCAGAGAGATAGCCGGCAAGTATGAGGCGGTATTTATTCCGTATCAGGACATTATTGATAAAGCGCAGAAGTCTGCCCCGGGAAGCTATTGGACAGGGGATGGGGTACACCCCAGCCTGGCCGGGGCGGAGCTGATGGCCAGCAGTTGGCTGGAAGCCGTAAAATAGTTTTTAAATGATTGAAGGCCCCTCATACGAAGGGCCTTCAATCATTTAATACATTAACTTATACACCACCGGTGTCACAATCCTCGACAACAACGTCGAACTAATCAACCCGCCAATCAACACAATCGCCAGCGGCGCAATCAATGGATTCGTACTCACCGCAATCGGAATCAAGCCACCAATCGCCGTCAGCGATGTCAGCACTATCGGCAGAAACCTGATCTCACCCGCCTCACGGATCGCCTCATCCAGCGATTTTCCCTGCTCCCGCAGCTGGTTCGTAAAGTCTACCAGCAGGATCGTATTCTTCACCTCAATCCCTGCCAGCGCAATCATCCCGATGATCGCCACAAAAGACAAAGTATTCCCCGTCATCCACAACGCCACGGCCGCACCAACGACCCCCAGCGGGATCACGGACAATACGATAAAAGTGCTCTTAAACGTCCTGAACTCCAATATCAACACCGCTATAAACATAAACACCGTCAGGATGATAATACTGGTAAAATCTCCAAACGAATCCTTCCTGGACTCAATCTCTCCACCCATCTCATAAGAATAGCCCCTCGGTTTCGGCATCGCATCCATCTTCGCTATCACATCATTCAGCACCTTATCCAACAACACACCCTTGTCCACAAAAGCCGTCACAGATACTACTCTTCTTTTCTCCTGGTGACTGATACTGATAGGTGAATTCTCCAGCTTCAAATCCGCCACCTGGCTCAGTGGAATAGCCTTTCCGTCATTCGCATTCACATACAGGCTATTAAACACATCCATCGTAGGCCGGCCAGTCTTATTTCTCGTGAGCAAAATGTCGTAATCATTATCATTATTATCTGCATAGTGCCCCAGGTTGAGCCCCGCTACCGCCAGTCTTACCGTACGGTCTATATTCAGACTCGGTACACCCAGCTGCTGCGCCTTCTCCTTATTGATCACCACCCTGATATCACTCTTCAGTAACTTCACCGGATTGTCTACATATATAGTGCCCGGTGTCTTTCTCAACAGCTCTTCTGCACGGCCTGCCAGTTCTCTCAGGGTATCCAGGTTATCGCCGAACAACCTGATCTCCACCGGTGCCGGTAATGCAGGACCCTGCTCAAAGTTCTTTACCTCCACCTTCGCACCGGGATACGGGGTCCATTGCTTACGTAACTTATCAATCAGTTCCAGCTTTTTATCAGGAGCCGTCTCGGGTTTCAACTGCACAAAGATCTGCGCATAATCACTCCTTTCGTGCTCCTGGATGATGTTGTAATACACCCTGGGATTTCCCCTGCCTATGTTCGTAGAGAAATACGCTACATCTTTCTCCGTCTTCAATACCTTCTCTATTTCAAGTGCAATGGTATGCGTATAGGGCAGGTTCGACTGTGCCGGTGTTGTAATATTGATCAGGAATTGGGGCTTCTCCGAAGCCGGGAATAAACTAAATCCAATCACTTTAAAAAGGTAGATCGCTCCGCCAAAGATGATCACGGTGGCGGCTACTGTCATCACAGGGCGCTTCAGCGCAGCATCCAGGAGTTTACTGTAACTTCCATGAATCACACGTTTCAGGGCACGCATAAAGATATTACCATCCGGATGACCTGTATGCGTTTTCAGTAACTTGCTGCTTAAGAATGGAATAATAGTCAGGGAGACAAGCATAGAGGCCAGAACACTAAAAATCACCGCCAATGGTAAACCCCTGATGAAATCACCAGAACCTTCAGGCATAAAGACCAGCGGCATAAATGCAATAATCAATGCGGCCGTACACCCGATCACTGCCAATCCAATCTGTTTGGTGGCCTTCAATGTTGCTTCCATCCGGTTATGCCCCTCCAGCATCCATCGTTCTATGTTCTCAACCACCACAATACTATCATCCACCAGCAAACCCAGGGCCACCACCAAACCTACGATGCTCAGCTGGTTCAGGTTATACCCAAATACATTCAGCAATATAATCCCGATGGACAATGACAATGGTATAGAGATCATCACGATCAGCGCCGGCCTGAAACCCAGTGGGAGCAGGGTGACAGCAACCAGGAGGATCGCAATAATAAAGTCTTCCCCCAATCCGCTCAGTCGCCGGTTTACATTTTCTGCCTGGTCAAAATTTTGCACCAGGTCTATATTCGCAGGCAGGGTTTTCTTAAATTGCGCTATCACCGGACTATACACTTTCTCCGTCTTACTGATGTTTTCACCTTCTTTCTGTGCAGCCACCAGGAATACGCAGCGGTGTGCATTCAGGCGGGTAGCATAGGTTTCATCGTTAAATCCATAGTATACATTCGCAATATCTCTCAGGAAAATATTTTTATTGCTGTTCACATTGATCACCGTATTCCTGATCTCGTCCAGGGATTTGTAGCTGCCACTACTCTTGATGTTGTAAGTACGGTTACCGGCATCAATACTACCACCAGGTATATTAGCCATCTCACCCTGTAAACTGCTGATCACACTATTGACAGAGATGCCCATCTGTGCAATCTTCTCCATCTGGAGTTCAATGCGCACCTGCCTGTCAGGCACTCCATGGATCTCTACATTCTTCAGCTCTTTCAGGCGTTCCAGTTCATCCTGTAGTTTCTCTGCATAATATTGCAGTTTATCCATCGGCGCATTTTCTGATACCAGGCCCAGTTGCAGAATGTTCACATCACTGGGTTGAAAGCGCATCACGTCAATGCGTATATTTTCCGGCAGCTCCCCGCGTTTACCATTTACCACGCGCAGCACTTCCTGGTACTTTTCATTCACATCGCTGCTGTATTTATATTCAACCCTGATCACGGCCAGCCCATCGCCGATAGAGGTACGAAGTCTTTTTACATTCTCCTGTGCATAGAGTTCTTTTTCCAGTGGATCCACGACCAGGTCTTCCATATCTTTTGGACTGGTACCGGGGTAAACTACCACTACCGAGTAAGTAGGGGCATGCATTTCCGGGTCTTCGGAACGGGGCATATTGAAGATGGTCGTGATGCCCAGTGTGATGATCATGATAAAGATGACCAGGGTGAACTGGTAATTCTTTACCGCATATGTTGAAATTTTCATGTGCTGAATTTGAAACGGTTAAACTTATTTTACACTGATCGGACTGCCATCAGTGAGATAAGCACTGCCGGAAATAATAAGTGCGTGGGCATCTTCCAGACCCTGGGTGACGATTACCTGGCCTTTCTCCATACCGCCGATAGTGACGGTTATTTTCTTTGCTGTTTTGTTGTCGTTGGTGACGAATACATAACCGGTGCTGCCGTCGCCTTCCATGAGTGCATCGTAGGGAATGGCCCAGGGACCCTTATTACCTGTTGGGATGTCGGCTCCGTTTGAAGCAACAGGTGCACTTTTGCTATTACCTTTTGCAGCAGCATCATTAACTTTTGCAGAAGTACCGGCGCCCCTTCCAATACCGTTAGTATTCCCTGTCTGAATCACTGCTTTCCCAAACATACCATAGGCAATGGCATCCGGCTTCGCACCTGTCAGCCTGATATCCGCCCTGAAAGTGCCGGAACTCTGGTTCAATCCTTCCGTCTTCCGCACTACAACACCTTCAAAAGTCTTCCCGGCCACCGATTCAATTTCAACGCTTGCCTTATCCTGCTGCCTAATAGCTGCCCATTGTTTATTACTCAGATCTACGCGTAGCAACCAGTTGCCAGACTGTGCACCATTCGTTTCGAAAACCGGGGTACCTGCCTGCACCAGTTGCCCTTCGCTGGCCAGCTTGCGCAATACATAGCCATTAGAAGTTGCACGGATCTGTGAATGACTGCGGTTGAACTCAGCTGATTTATACTGTTCTTCTGCAATGCTCATCCCTGTTTTCGCATTCTGCAATTGTTCCAGTGTAGCTACGCTATCCTGGTATAAATGCAGTACACGGTTGTAATCGCGCTGTGCTTTTTCAAAGCCCAGTTGTGCCTGTGTGACCTGTGCATTGATCTCAGTAAGGTTGAGGGTGGCGAGTAATTGCCCCGTCCTGATGGCATCGCCTTCTTTCACAAGCAGGCTTTGAATGATCCCACCTGTTTTAAAAGAAAGCATGGTTTCGTCGTCTGTAGTAAATTGTCCTGAAACGGCTATCGTAGCTACACCCGGGCTTTGGTTATTCAAAGGCAGGAGTTTTACAGGAATGATTTCAGTAGCAGTTTTGTTTTCAGCCGCTTTGTTATCTCCACAGGAGGCGACGAAGACAGCGAGAAAAGGGAGCAATAAGATGGCGTGAATAGTTTTCATATTTCTACGTTTAATATTGTTATTGTAACTGGTAAGTAGCGGCCCGTGTCATCATGTCAACCCCGAAGGTTCCGACAACAGTGAAGGCCATAACTACCTATTATAACTGGTAAGCAGCCGCCTGTAATTCAATGTCGGCCATAGAAGTTTGTACCCCTGCAAAAGCAACAGCCACCTGCAGACGTGCATTTGTTAATTGATTTTGAGCATCCAGCAGTTCCAGGTAAAGGAGCTGACCGGCTTTGTATACTTTAAACTGATCGCGGTAATACTTTTCAGAAAGTCCCAATTGCGTTTGTGCGTTCTGGTAATTGGCCACAGCAGTATGATAATTATTATAAGCCGTAGTCAGTGCAAACTGCAAAGCACTATAAGTCTCTGCATAAGCCGCATCCACCGTCTTTATTTCCATCGCAGCCTGCTGCGCCCTGTGCTTTTGCTGGCCGGCCGTAAAGATGTCCCATTGCAGGTGTACTCCCCACAGGTAATAACGACTCTTGTTATCCACGGCAAAGTTGAAGCCCTGTGAACCCAGGTCCAGGAAAGTACTGAGTTTCGGTACCAGGTAAGAACTGGACTGCTTGTATTGCAGGGTCGCTATTTTTCTCTGCTGTTCCAGCTGTGTCAATTCTTCTCTCTTTGAAACAGTACCTGTATCCGCCAGGGGCAGGAGGGAAGCACCTGCAAAAGTGGCGCTGTCCAGCAGGATCGTATCATTCAGGGGTTTATTGAGCAGGAAATTAAAATAGGCCTTCGCCAATGTGCGCTGATTTTCGGCACTGGTGATGTTGGTGATAATCTTCTGTTGTTCTGCCTGTGACCGTGTCAGGGCAGTTGTATTGGTCACTCCGTTTGCAATGAAACTCTTATTTACCCGGATGTTTTCATCCACCAGCAGCATCGCAGCATGATAGATCTCTACAGCGCGGCAGCTCTGGTAGTACTGGTAATAGGCAGTTTTGAGATCCTTCACCAGTTTGCGTTTGTACACATGCACGGCTGCCTCCTGCAAAGAGATATTTTCCCTGCGGATTTTATTGGCATACCAGATTTCAGTGTTGATGAGTGGGAGGGTAGTGTGCAGTTTGGCATCGTAAAAATTGTCGGGGTTCAGGAGTACAGACTGATTTTTCAACTGCGGGAAGTTGTTCGTCCCCGTGAGCTGGTTCAGACTCGAGTATACATTGTTCAGCAGGTCGCCGATAGGAATGTCGATGGTACGGCCTCCGTCTGCCCGGGTATAATCACCCACCAGGCTTACACTGGGGTAAAAGAGTGATTTGGCTTCCTGCAATGCATAGAGCGATTTGTCCAGCTGGAAGTTGCGCTGCTGCAGCCCCTGGTTGCGTGTAAATGCTTCCCGGATGTAGTGTTCAAGCAGCGTATCCTGGGCGGAAAGGCGGAAAGATGCGCCCAGGACAGCTATAATGAACAAAAGTCTTTTTTTAATGTGTGTTGACATAATGAACACTGTTTAGTAAAGTGGTATAAAAAAAGACACCTTGAGTGTCAGTGAAAAAGCGTGGCTAGTTTGCCTGTGTCAACTATAAAATTGACACAGACAAGTTATTTTTGAATTATTTGCATCAATTCCTGTAATGCTTCCTGGACAAGGTCTGCCTGTTCACCTTCGCTTAACCTGGTCACTTTCATTCTGCCACGAATAGTGAGAGAGATAATGCCGTGACCTAAACTCCAAAGGATCATCCCGGCGTTGGCAGGATCTGCGAAGCGTAGCTGGTCTTTGGCTGCACCCACCGTATCATGCAGGAATTGGTAGGCATTATGGCAATTTTCCCAATAATCATTGTCCTGCACAGCTTTCATAGGTGAGCGGAGAATAAACATCAGGTCATAGAGGTCCGGATTTGCAATGCCGTATTCAATATAGGCTTTCAGCAATTCCCGGAGGCGTTCAACCGGGTCGGAAGAAAGAACATTGGCCTCGAAGTAGGCATGCAGCTGGTCGAAAGCCTCCCGCTGGATTTCATAAAACAATTCGTCCTTATCCTTGTAATAGAGATATATGGTAGCAGGAGAGTACTCAATCTTTTCAGCTATATTCCGGATGGAAGTCTTCTCATATCCGTCTTTGACGAACATCTCCATAGCGGCGTTGATAATCAACTTCCGCATCTCCTGCTTTTCCCTTTCTTTCCTGTCAGAAATGCCCATAATTAAATTCTTTACGATGCAAACTTACTGAACGGTGTTCAGTAAAGCAAATAAAACTTAGTAAAATTCCCAACAATTAGCTGAAGCCGGCTGCAGACCTGAGCCAGGCTGAAAAATTCATCTTTGGTTGAAGGTAAATGAAGAATTTTTCGCTACAAATATTTGGAATTCCAGAATAAACCGCCATATCTTTGCAACAGTTCTTTAAGATACCTTATCAAGAAAGGCAGAGGGAAATGGCCCTGCGAAGCCTTAGCAACCATCTTGTTCCACCAGACAAGAAAGGTGCTACATCCATCCTGGCTCAACACCAGGAAAGATAAGTCAGTAGATTTGATCGATATTACTCAATATACTTTTAAACTCACCTGACTATCCAGGTGAGTTTTTTTATGTCCCCTCCTCTCTGATAAGCTTCCACAAGAACCCTGTTTACCAATTTCTTCATCAACTAAAAAACAAACCGATGAGTAACATCACCAACCTTCTCCATTCCATTCCGGTAGATCCATTAACAGGTGCTATTGCTGTTCCAATCTACCAGACCTCTACCTTCGTGCAGGATGCACCCGGAGTAAACAAAGGTTACGACTATGCCCGTACCAACAACCCAACCCGTGAAACATTGGAAAAGATCGTAGCCGGCCTGGAAGGCGGCAGCACCGGCATCGCCTTTAGCAGTGGCCTCGCAGCCATCGATGCGGTCCTGAAACTTTTGCAGTCCGGAGATGAGATCATTGCTGTAGATGACATTTATGGTGGTGCTTTCCGCCTCTTCGATAAGGTGTACAGGAAATTCGGTATCAACGTCACCTATGTAGACACGAGCGATGTGCAAAATGTGCTGGATGCCATCACACCTGCTACGAAACTGATCTGGCTGGAAACGCCTACCAATCCAACTTTAAAGATCTCGGATATAGGTGCCATAGCACAACTTGCCAGGGCACACAAGATCCTTTTTGCAGTAGACAATACTTTCGGCACACCCGTATTGCAGCAGCCACTGGCCCTGGGCGCAGACATCGTAATTCACAGCGCCACCAAGTACCTGGGTGGTCACAGCGATCTCATAGCCGGTGTTGTTGTGACCAAAGAACCGGCATTGGGCGCTGAAATTAAATTTTACCAGAATGCCTGTGGTGCCATCCTCTCTCCATTCGACAGTTTCCTGCTCATTCGTGGCATTGAAACCCTTCACCTCCGTGTGCGCCAGCATTGTGCCAACGCCAGGGAGATAGCCTTGTTCCTGGAGCAGCACCCCCTCGTTGACAAGGTATTTTATCCCGGCCTTTCATCACATCCTCACCACGACATTGCAATAAAGCAGTCGAAAGGTTTTGGAGGCATCGTTTCTTTTACCCTGAAAAATGACACAGCGGAAGCCGCACAAAGATTCGTAACCGGCACTAAGTACTTCAAACTCGCTGAAAGCCTTGGTGGTGTTAAAAGTTTGTTATGTCATCCGGCTGCTATGACCCACAAATCCATCCCTGACGAGAAGAGAAGAGCCGCTGGTGTAGCGGATAGCCTCATCCGTTTGAGCGTTGGATTGGAGGAGCCGGAGGACCTGCTGGCAGACCTTGCACATGCCTTTCATCAAATTCAGTCCGCAGCGGTCGCAATTTTTAACTGATAGTTCGTAGTTTGCAATACTGCAAACCATATTGAATGAAGAATTATCTGTTGTTGGCCATGGGGACGATCTTTCAAAGCTGCTTAGTTTTCGCGCAGCAAGGCTCCCTGACGGTATTGAAAGATATCACACTAATTGACGGCAGTGGCGCGGCTGTACGCCAACACGCCAATATGGTCATCCAGGCAGATAAGGTGATCTCTTTTCCTGATACCAAACACCTGCCTAAGAATGCCAGGCGCGTTAACATGAACGGTAAAACGGTCATGCCACTGCTGATCAATGCCCACGGGCACCTCGGACTAATAAAAGGAAATACAGCTAGCGCCAATAATTACACGGAAGAAAATGTAAAACGGCAGCTGGAACAATATCTTCACTACGGCATCGGTGCCGTGTTGAGCATGGGAACCGATCAGCCATTGATCTGGCCCCTCCGCGACTCCTCGCAAAAAGGGATCATCCCGGGTGCCACCATCTACACAGCCGGCTACGGTTTCGGGGCTAACGGTGGCGTACCTCCCGGCGCATTTGGCAAGCATATACAAAGACCCCTCACCCCTGAAGCGGCCACTGCCGCTATGGAACAGCTGGCAGCCCTTCACCCTGATTTCGTGAAGATCTGGGTAGACGGCAATCCTAAAGTGACACCTGATCTTTATAAAGCCATCATCGAATCAGCGCATGCCCACGGTATTAAAGTAGCGGCACACGTCTATTATCTCCAGGATGCCCGGGACCTCGTCGCGAATGGCATCGACCTGCTGGCACACAGTATCCGCGACCAGGAAGTAGATGATGCATTCATCACCCTGATGAAAGAAAAAGGTACCTTCTACATTCCCACGCTCTCCTTAGACAGGTACAATTTTGCTTACGGCACGGAGGTGCCTGACTGGATCAATGATCCTTTTTTTATCAACTCCCTCGAACCCGGTGTATACGATGAATTAAAAAATATGCCCCAGAAAAATGATAAAGACAGGGACAAAAAAATAAAAGCCTTCAGGATTGCATCTGCCAATTTGCGTAAATTGGATAGTGCAGGCATTCCTATTTGCATGGGTACGGATTCCGGTGCACAGCCTACCCGGGCACAGGGCTTCTCCGAACACCTGGAATTGCAGCTGATGGCCGAAGCCGGACTAAGTCCGCTAAAAGTAATTACCTGTGCAACTGCCAATGGACAAAAACTCCTGGACGGCGCACACCATGAAGGAACTTTACAACCAGGAAATAAAGCAGATTTTATGGTACTCGATGGCAATCCTGCAGAGGATATCAAGGCTACACGCAGTATCATCGCAATTTGGAAAAATGGAAAGGAAATAAAATGAAATTGAACAGAAAGATCTTTGCCACGGGCCTCTGCACAGGGCTCCTGGCCGCCACAATGACCTTTGCACAACACAAGAGCAAACATTATCACAAGCCGGTAGCGAAAACCAGGACCAGCGTGCCGGCCGGCCTCGCATTTACAGCTACACAGCAGGTTCAAATCAGGAAGTCTTTTTACTTTCTTTACCTGCTGGAAAGGAAAGGAGAACCGCATGATATTGTCCAGAAAGATGCAGTATTCAATACTATCGCTGCAGAAAGAGCCAGCCGCTTACAATCAGCACTCGGTACCTGTACAGATGCGGCTTGTATAGGCAGGGCGCTGGAATGGACACCTGACGAGATCAGCAGGGTGGGAGATGAGTTTGTACGGCTGGCGGGCAGCAACAGCGAGATGACTGAAATGGTACAACGCCTTAAAGTTGTGAACCGCTACCCGGTATACAATGAGGACAATGATACGACGTATATCCGTAAAGTATGGGGCGATGTGGTGGCAGGTATGAACCACATTTATGAGGTGTACTTACAGGGTGAGCGGCCCCGTTATGCAGCGATAGACAGTGCCTCCCTGCTACCATCTGACCTGCCAAAAGTGAAAACAGGTGTACAGCGCAATGTAGGCGGTGCATTTTATCGCCAGCCATTGCAGGCAGCACTGACAGCACTGGAAGTAAATGGCAGGGATGAAGCTACCCGCTATGAACCATTGTATGCAGGTAGTAATGCGGCGGCTTTTAAAAGTTCGCGCCTGATTTACTGGAATGCATATAAGTATAGTGTGATCCTGGTGCCTGGGGCAGGTCCTGGTAAGAAAGGCCAGAGTATGGACAGTACAGGTGTGTATCGTTGTAAAATGGCGGTGGAAGCCTATAATAATAAGCTGGCACCCTATATCGTAGTATCAGGTGGACACGTACATCCGTACAAGACACCCTTCTGCGAAGCGGTGGAAATGAAGAAGTACCTGATGACTAAACTGGGCATCCCGGATAGTGCGATCATTATAGAACCACATGCGAGGCATACGACCACGAATATCCGGAATACAGAAAGGCTGATGTATTTGTTTAATATGCCGGCTAACAAACCGGGACTGATTATAACCGATCCGATGCAGTCGCTGATGATTGAGAAGATGGCACCGCGGTTTGTTAAAGAAATAGGGTATGTGCCTTATAAGTCATTGGAAAGACTGGACGAAACGACGAACAGGTTCCTGCCGGATGAAAAGGCATGGCAGGAGGATCCCAATGATCCGCTGGATCCATGATGTAACCATAAATTTTTCCAGGAAAGAAATCTTCAGGGCATGTCTGATCCCTGGTCTGATTCTTTCCTGGTACCTGAGATCATTCCTGCCTGCTTATCTACCTGATCAGGCAGGAATTTCTTTTTTTATCTCCCCTTCGTCCATCCATTTCTTCCCTTTCAACACCCTGGTCACCAGCATCGCCGCCACTGTATCACCCGTGGCATTCAGCACCGTAGCCAGCGGATCTACCAGGGTTCCCACGATCATCACCGCGGGCAGGGCTGCTACCGGGAATCCATATACAGACATGACAAGCAGCTCCCCGATATAACCACCATTTGGCACCCCTCCCTCCACGATACTCACGATCACCGTAATGCCCAGCGCCAACAGGACGGTATCCAGCCCTGAAAAATCTCTGCCAAACAGGGCAAACACTACGCCGATCTTCACAATAGACGAAATACTCGATCCATCTTTATGCAGGGTCGCACCCAGCGGTACCACCACGTTATTAATCGCCTCCGGTACCCCGATTTTCTTCCCCGCCTCCAGGTTGGCCGGTATCGTGGCAATACTGCTGCAAGACCCCAGGGCAGTCAGGGTCGGCACAATATTATATCTCCAGAAAAAAAGAATTCCTTTCCATCCACCCGCTATAAAAGCATAGAGCGTAAACCCGACCGCAAAGTATACGATACCAAACCCATAGTAGATCTTCATGGAACTGGCATAGGTAATAAATAACTGCGGTCCCAGCTCGGCAATCTGGCAGGCGAAGTAAACGCCCAGTCCCAATGGAGCCATTACCATAATGATGTCCAGGAAGCTCTTCATAACCGCATTGGCAGAGCCCAGGAACTTCCTGAATGGTTCACCTGCATCACCTGCTTTAAGGGCCGCAAAGCCCGTAATAGCTGCAAATATGAGCAATGGCAGCATGTTCTTCCTCGACAACAGGGAAAAGAACTCTTCCGTGGTCAGCAGGCGCACCAGCTGATCCCCCCAGTTACCCGCATCCTTCAGGTCTGGCAGGGAACCAGGTACCGTCACCACTGCTTCCAGGGGAAAGAACCAGATCACGACAATGGTAAAGAAGGCAGATATTAATATAGTAGAGAGAAATACCAGTCCCATAGCCGACATTATCTTCCCCAGTTTCTGGCCCGGGTCGATATTGGCGATCGCTGCACTAATGGCAAAAAATACCAGGGGTACCACTGCGATAAAGATCAGGTTGAGGAAAATATCTCCGATGGGCTTCAGGATCAGTACCTGCCTGCCAAGGGTGAGTCCCATGATGCTACCGGTAATAATCCCTCCCAGCAAAAGCAGGATGCTGCTATAATTCTTTAATAATTGGCGCATAAGGATGTAATTTATAAAAAAAACAGGAGGGACAAAATCAGATCATTCGGGGGTTAAAATTATACCGGAGAAAAAATATTTCTATTTTTAAATGTAAAATTGACAATTATTACTATCTTGCTCACCGATGAAAGATTACCCGTTGTGAAACAAGACACCGTAACATTCCACATAATATGAATAAACTAGCCAACATTGACTATATCATTTTTGTAGTCTATTTTCTGGTAGTCGCTTCTTATGGTTACTGGATTTACCTCCGGAAGAAGAAGGCCACCATGAGTACGAAAGACTTCTTCCTGGCCGAAGGATCGCTCACCTGGTGGGCCATAGGCGCTTCCCTCATTGCCTCTAACATTTCAGCAGAACAATTCATTGGTATGAGTGGCAACGGCTTCTCTGTCGGCATCGCCGTCTCTGCCTATGAATGGATTGCAGCCGTAGCCCTCATTATCGTGGCGGTCTGGTTTATTCCCGTTTACCTGAAAAACAAGATTTACACCATGCCACAGTTTCTCAAAACCCGTTATAATGAAACGGTGGCACTGATTATGGCTGTATTCTGGTTGTTCCTTTATATATTTGTCAACCTGACATCTATTCTCTTCCTCGGTGCGCTGGCCATCAACAACCTGGTGGGTGCTGAGCATTTCCACATCATCATGGTGGCCCTTGCTGTATTTGCACTGGTGATCACCTTAGGTGGTATGAAAGTGATCGGGTATACAGATGTAATCCAGGTGATTGTGCTCATCATTGGTGGCCTGGCTACAACCTGGCTGGCACTCACGATGGTAAGTGAGCACTTTGGACTTGGCAAGGATGCACTGGCTGGCTTTAATGCGCTCATGAAGGATTCACCTGATCACTTCGAGATGATTCTTAAGAAGCCTGGTCCCGGTGCCTCACAGGAGTACATCAACCGCTATCTTTTGTTGCCAGGTATCACGATTTACTTTGCGGGTCAGTGGATCATTAACCTGAACTACTGGGGTTGTAACCAATACATCACGCAGAGAGCGTTGGGTGCGGACCTGAAGACTGCCCGCAATGGTATTCTCTTTGCGGGGCTCATGAAACTGATGATGCCTGTGATTGTAATGTTGCCTGGTATCGCCGCTTATGTATTATACAAGAACGGAGGGCTGCAGGGCGAAATGGCCCCGGGGGGTCAGTTCAATGCAGACAATGCTTATTCCGCAGTACTGACATTCCTGCCGAATGGCCTGAAAGGCTTGTCCCTCGCTGCGTTGACAGCTGCTATCGTAGCGTCACTGGCGGGTAAGGCGAATAGTATTTCCACGATCTTTACACTGGATATTTACAAGAAATATATCAATAAAGAAGCCGATGAGAAAAAGCTGGTATGGACAGGTCGTCTCACGATCGTGGCTGCCATGCTGCTGGCCATTGCCTTTACATGGAATGACCTCCTGGGGATCGGTGGTGCTGGTGGTTTTACCTTTATCCAGAAGTACACGGGTTTTATCAGCCCGGGTGTATTCGCGATGTTCCTGCTGGGGATGTTCTGGAAGCGCACGACTGGTGCAGCGGCAGTAGCAGGTATCGTGACCGGGTTTGTACTTTCCATCGTTTTCAATAACTATGCAGCGGAGTGGTTTGGTCATGAAACGTGGTTGTATACTGCGTTCCTGAACAGCAAAGGCGTATATGAAATTCCTTTCCAGATTTGTATGGGCTGGGCATTCTTCTTTACGCTTGTGGTGATGGTGGCAATGAGCCTGGCAGGACCAAGGATCAATCCGAAGGCCTTCCAGCTTGATACAGCTATGTTCAAATTAGCACCGTCTACAATCGTATTGATTGTCATGACATTGCTGATCCTGAGTGCGCTGTACATCCGCTTCTGGTAAGTTTTAAATGGTCTCTACAAGCTGTATGAACTCTCAGTAATTTTTGCAGATTACAGCTATTCAATAACGTGAACTATGATATACGAAGGTCGAATTCATTCGACCTTTTTTTTATTCTGAAAAGAGTGTTCATTCCCGGTGGTGAATTCCCTTTTCAGAAATGTTCTTATTCCTTTCGTTGATAACTGTGATCTTTAAGGACACGTACATGCCGCATTGCGATGGTGTTTTTCGCAAAAAAGCTTATGTAAATCCGCAAAAAGGAGACTTGTAAAAATTTTAAAGGAGGCGCTGTATGATGCTGCTGTAGTCTATTCCAATTTTACTTCCCGCAGGGTCTCATTTCCAGCCAGGTCTACCGCCGTTGCCACTACCAGGCCTCCGGCCGGCAAAGCGGCCGCTTTATAATACCAATCCACACCATTCCTGCCCAGGACGGCCTTTCCGCTTTCCAGGATCACGCCTTCGGCATCTGCTATACGCACGGTCACTTCAGCTACTCTGAAGTCATTTTTCGCAGTCACTATTATAGTGGTATCTTCTATGCGAAGATTTTGCACTTCGGGAGCATTATATGCATCCTTGATCGCCATGTTATAGGCATTCTGGCCCGGACCTGCTTTGGATGCATAATAGGCTTTCAGTTCAGGATCCTGCAGCATTTCTTTTGCATAGGCAGCAGCTACCTGCATCTTATACCGTGCTTCCAGCTGTTTTGCTGTTGGCTTCTTATTCGTGCGGCCACGTTTTTTGGCCATGATAATCTGCCCGTTCCTTTTGTAAATCGTGATCTGATCGCCCAGCGAACCGCTGACGGCGTAGAAGAGGATATTGTCTTTAATGATGGCCATAACAAACAATTTTTAAGTGTATACAACAATTTACATTATTCGGGTCAACTTGCTAAGCTCTTTTTCTCCAATAGAGCATTTATTAAGTACTAGTACTTCACTATAAGTGCACCTCAATATCGAATTGATATGCAAGTGTACTTGTGGTGTACTTATGATGAACTTGAAATGTTGTTTTGGATAACAAATTGAGGTAAGGGAAAGGAAGGTCTGCCAGGGTATTCCCTGCCACCCGGGTTCCGGGAACGATTGCGTAAATAAACACGCACAATTAGTTGTTCATTAGAAAATTAGCCGTTAAAATTGTTGAAGGAGCATGAACAATAAGGAGGGACATTTTTGTAGCAGTTACCCGATTTTCTCCGATTGTAATATCAACCACAAGCACACGTCTATGAAATAGTTAAAAGATTCTAAACATTGAATTCCACTTATGAAAGGATTATTATTCTTCATGACCGTCCTCCTGGGATGTATGGAGGTGTTTGCCCAGTCGAATCAGATCTCTGGTACTGTCACCAGCAAAGAATCCGGCGATAAACTGCCGGGAGTGACCGTCCGTATTAAAGATACCAATACCGGTACCCAGACTGATGCTGACGGACAGTTTCACCTCAAGGTACCCAAGGGGCAAACGGTCTCCCTGGTATTTACTTTTGTAGGTTACCAGACACTCACAGTGAACGCTTCTCCTTCCAACACCGTGAAGGCACAATTGCAACTCGCCAATACCAACATGAACGAGGTCGTGGTGGTAGGCTATGGATCTGTATCCAGGAGTAACTTTACCGGTTCCGCTTCGAGCATCAATGCACAGAAGGAACTGAAAGATGTTCCAGCCAATACCGTTGCCGAAGCACTGTCAGGCCGCCTCGCAGGCGTGCAGGTCACCACTACCGAAGGCCGGCCCGGCGCAGATATCCTGATCCGTGTCAGGGGCGGCGGCTCTATCACACAAGACAATTCTCCCCTCTACATCGTTGATGGGATCCAGGTTGAAAATGCCTTGTCCTTACTATCCCCCACAGAAATACAAAGTATCGATGTGCTCAAGGATGCCGCATCTACCGCCATCTACGGTGCCCGGGGGGCGAACGGCGTGGTGATCATCACCACCAAAGGAGGTAAAGACATGCCTACCCGTGTGAGCTATGACGGCTATATGGGCGTGCGCAACATAGTCAATGAACTGCCTGTTTTATCTCCGTACGACTTTGTAAAGTACCAGTACAAACTGTACAACTACCAGACCGATGACGATACAAAGAATTCCTTCAGGGATAAATATGGCCGCTGGGACGACCTGGAACTTTACAAACAGGTACCGGCTACGAACTGGCAGCAGGAAGTATTTGGCCGTAATGCCACGAACAATACACATACGGTAGCAGTAAGCGGTGGTAATAAAACCAGTTCCTTTAACCTTACGCTGAACAACACTGCTGAAGACGGGATCATGCTGGAGTCAGGTTATCGCCGCACCATGGTTGCATTCCGTTTTGACCATACCGCCAGCAAACGCCTGAAGGTCGGCATCACTACCCGTTACAGCCGCCAGCGCGTAGATGGGGTAGGTACCAGTAATACCGGTTCCCAGGGTACGAACCGCCTTCGCAATGCGGTGCGTTATAAACCTTTCATTGCTCCCGGCGATGAAGATGTGGTGGATGTATTCGACCCGGAATATGCCAATCTCACGAACCTGACAAATCCCGTATTACTCGCGCACAATGAACTGAAATATGATTACCGGAACGATGCTAACCTGAACGGGTATATGAACTTTACCATCCTGGATGGATTGAACTTCCGCAGTGTGGTCGGTTTCACAAGCACAGGCACCCGCACCAATACCTACAATGGCTACGTTACTTCAATAGCACGTTCCAATGCTGATATGCCGGTGGTCACTCTTGCCGCCGGAGAGACCACCACCCTTACCAACTCCAATACCCTTACCTACAGTAAGAACTTCAATAATAAACACCAGGTGGACCTATTGGCAGGCCAGGAAATATATATGCTGAAAGGGAATACCCAGAGCACTACTGTGAAATGGATTCCCGTAGACCTCACACCTGACCAGGCTTTTGCAGGTATCCAGAAAGCCACGCCGCCTACCGGACAAATACAGGATCCGCCCACTACAAGCCTGACGCAAAACAGGCTGATCTCCTTCTTTGGCAGGGCAAACTACGGGTATAACAACAGGTACCTGGCTACACTCACCTTGCGTTATGATGGTTCTTCCCGTTTTAGTTATGAAAACGGCTTTGCCGCCTTCCCTTCTGTTGCCCTGGCCTGGCGTGTGACCCAGGAAGATTTTATGCGGAACATCCACTGGTTGTCCGACCTGAAACTACGTGCTACCCTGGGTACTGCCGGTAATAACCGCATTACGGAAGACCTGTTCAAAACTATGTATGGTACCAGCACCAGTTCCTATGCATTTGATGAATCTGTCACACCCGGTACCGCACCACTGTCTCTCGCCAATCCGAAACTGAAATGGGAAACGACTGTATCCCGCAACATAGGCCTTGACTTCGCGATACTCGACAGCAGGATCAGTGCATCGCTTGATTACTATTACAACAATACCCGCGACCTGCTGCTGGGTGTACAGATCCCACCTACAACGGGCTATAGCAGCCAGATTCAGAACATCGGGAAAACGCAGAACAAAGGAATTGAATTGCAGGTGGCAGCAGTTGTGATCAACAGGAAGAAAATGACCTACAATGTTTCTTTCAACATTGCGGCAAATAGAAATAAAATCGTGAGCCTGGGTACAGATCCTACCGGCGCACCATTGAAATCCTACTATGCACAATCCGGTTGGGTGAATAGTCTGAACGACTTCCTCGTAGAAGTAGGACAACCCATCGGGCAATTCTATGGCTATGTCAGCGATGGCTACTACAAGGTAGACGACTTCAATTACGATGCGGCTACCAGCCATTATACCCTGAAATCAGATGTGCCCAACACCAGTGCCGTAGCCCTGGGGAGTCGTGAAGTACAACCCGGCGATCTGAAACTGAAAAAGCTCACCAAAGATACCGCTATGGCCGTTGGCCTCAATGACAGGAAGGTGTTGGGCAATGCCCAGCCAAAGTTTTTTGGCGGGTTTAACCAGCAGTTTACCTGGAGAGGATTTGACCTGAGTGTGTTCGTGAACTTCTCTTATGGCAACAAAGTCTACAATGCAAATAAGATCGAGTTTACCACCACTTATCAATACAAGGACAATAACCTGCTCCGGGAAATGAAGGATGCCTGGAAATGGTATGATGATAACGGCACTATGGTAACGGATCCGGATGCACTGAAAGCCCTGAACAAGGATACGAAGTACTGGTCAGCACCGGCAGGTAACTACTTCCTGCATTCCTATGCCATTGAAGATGGCTCTTTTATCAGGATCAGTAACCTGACCATTGGGTATTCGCTGCCACCATCATTGCTGAAGAGAACACATGTTTTCTCCCGCTTCAGGGTGTATGCGACCGTGAATAACCTCTATACATTCACGAAGTATTCAGGCTATGATCCGGAGGCAAATACCCGGCGTACAAACCCGCTGACCCCGGGTGTGGATTATGCCGCTTATCCCAGAAGCCGTTTCATTCTGGGGGGTGTCAATGTTTCTTTTTAATGAATTAATCTCATTGCACATGTATACGTACATACGTTCTTTCATCATACTATTCTTTTTTGCCAGCACCTTTAGTGCCTGCAAAAAATTCCTTACAATCGAGAACCCTTCTACCATATCGCAGGATGCGGTGTTTACCAGTGTATCCAACACCAATTCCGCCGTGATTGGGGTCTATGCCATGCTGATCGGGGACAATGGGTATGGTAATCGTATTTCCTGTTTGTTCCCGCAGTCAGCCGACGATTTCAAAACATCCGGTGATTACAGTCCGGACGACAGAAGGGGCATCAGTACCTATGGTGCCAGCGCGGGCAACAGTGACCTGCCCAATCCTTTCAACCAGCTGTTCAAAGGGATCGAGCGTGCGAATGTTTGTATCAAATATATCCCACTGTCACCCTTGTATACAGGTGGCAGTGCCTCAGAGCAGGCACAGATGAAGAAGATGTATGGAGAAGCCCTGACCCTGCGGGCACAGTTTTATTTTGAGGCGCTGCGTAACTGGGGTGACCTGCCTGCGCAACTGGTGCCTGCCGCGGATCTGACAGATATGTACCTGGCCAGAACAGACAAGGATTCCATCTACCTGCAATTGCTCGATGACCTGGCAGTGGCGGAGGAATTAGTGCCCTGGAGAACGGCATCTCCCGATCAGAATCTGCGGCTTACCAAAGCTGCGGTAAAAGGCATCAGGGCCAGGATTGCCCTGGCGGCAGGCGGCTATTCCCTGCGCACGAATCCGCATGTGATGGCAAGAAGGGATGACTATAAAAAGTTTTACCAGATAGCCTATGATGAATGTGCGGATATCATGGCGCATCCTGAGCAGCATGCACTGAATCCTGTCTATGAAAATATCTTTAAGACCCTGCATTCGGCTACACGTACAGATGATGCCCATGAACTGATCTTTGAGATCGGGGCTTATGGAGGGAATGCGAGTACGGATAGTAAGCTGGGTTACTACAATGGGCTAAAGCATCATACCTCTTCCCGCTTTGGTGGCGGTGGTGGTGGTATCAATGCATTGCCCGTGTACTTCTATGAATTTGATTCCATCGGGGATTGCCGCAGGGATGTAACGATCAATATTTTTGAAATAGACGCGAATAGTCAGAAAATCGGGGTTGCAGCCGGTGCCCTGACGGATGGTAAGTATCGCCGTTCCTGGACAAGCATCACCGGTACTTCGCAGAACCTGGCGATCAACTGGCCGATCCTGCGCTTTTCCGATATCCTGCTGATGTACGCGGAGGCAGACAATGAACTCAATGAAGCTCCTTCTGCTAAGGCGCAGGATGCATTGCTCCAGGTGCAGAAAAGAGCCTATGTGGGGCACCTGGACAGACTGCCTGCTATGCCCGTGGATAAGCAGGGCTTCTTTGATGCCATCGTACATGAGCGCCTGCTGGAGTTTGGCGGGGAAGGTATCAGGAAGTATGACCTGATCCGCTGGAACCTGCTGGCGACCAAAATAACAGAGACAAGGGATAAATTGAGACAGTTTATGAATGGCGAAGGCAGGTATGCCAATGTACCCTTATACCTCTATGCAAAAGCGGCGGCGTATAACCTGGCCAATTCAGTGGATGAGACACAGACACTTGACCTGTATGGCGGACCGGCATCCCAGGTCTTGTTTGAACCCGGATTGGGTACATCCACTGCGCCTGGCGGCTATAGTGTCAAAAACTGGCGGATGGCGGTGAATGAAGACTACCTGACGGGGGCCAGAAAGGGTTATGCTATTTACTTTGAGCCCAATAAAAAAGAACTGCTTCCTATTCCTACGGATGCCCTGAATGCCAATTACAAGCTGGTACAAAATCAAGGCTACTAAAATGATTCATATGCGTTATGTAATAGTTTTCCTGTTCATCAGCCTGTTGGCCTGTAAGAAGAAAGAAGATGAACTGAGTTTGTCCAGGCAGTTCATGCCTTCGGGAGAAATTGCGGTCACTACGATAGATACCCTGGCGACACTGAGCTGGAAGGCGGCATTGTTTACCGCGGGAACGGCGGTGACTTATACAGTAGCGATATCGCAGGATTCAACGTTTGCCACTACGGCGCATACATTCACGACAGATACTACGGGTATCCGAATTTCTGATCATTACCTGCTGGCCCGCAAAAAGTATTATGCCCGTGTGCGGACCGATGGTAAGGATACGGCCAGTTCATCGAACTGGGTATATAGCAGGGGCTTTACTCTTACGGGAGAGCAGTTGTTGCTGCCGATTGCCGATAGTAATCTCATCGATAAGTCTGTCATCCTTTTATGGAAGCCCACAGAAGGGCTGACGAAACTGGTATTTATGACCGGGGGTGTAGAGCGTACGATAGGCCTGAGTGCGGAGCAGAGCCTGGCTGCTAAGTTGCAGGTAGACTCCCTGCAGCCTTTGACGACATACACGGTAGAGATTTTTAAGGGGGAGCAGAGCAAGGGAATCCTGACCTTTACAACGAAGGCGGGAGTGGCTACCGGGCCGAATGTGATAGACCTGACAGGCATCACAGGGCTGCCTTCTATATTGCGGGATACACTGCCCAAAGTGGGAGCAGGGAGTATCATCATCCTGAAAAGAGGGGAGACCTATCATATCGACCTGGCGATGGAGATAGGGAAGGCGGTATCGTTTGTGAGTGAGAATAGTTTTAATACGCAGCTGCCATTGATCTATTTTACAAACAATTTCAACGTGACGGCGGGGAGTGTGATAGATTCTATCGTGTTCAGGGGACTGACATTGAGAAGTAATGATTATGCGGCCAGGTATGTGATCAATGCAGGCAATGTGGCGACGATCGGGAAGATATTGTTTGAGGGCTGTCATGTGGAGATCTTCAGGGGAGTGGTAAGGTTGCAGACGGGTGCGACGGGTGGTACGCAGGTGAATGACTTCGTGGTGAATAATTGTGTAGTAGACAGTATTTCGAATTATGGGGTGCTGAATGTAGATAATGTGGCGTGCGCGGTGCAGAATATTACGATTCGGAATAGTACTTTGTATAAGCTGGAGAAGGTGGTGACGAGTAAGCAGAATTCGAATGCCGTGGTGTTGAGTAACTGTACGTTTAATGAGGCACCGCAGGGTGGGGGATCAGCTTACCTGGTGGATTATAGTCAGTCGGCAACGAATAATGTGGCGGCGGGGATCACTGTGAAGAGTTGTATCATCGGGGCAGGCAGGAGTAATAGCGGCAATACGGCGGTGAGGGGTATCAGGGCGAATGCGGCGACGCTGATAAACGTGAGTAGCAGTTACAATACTTCGGACTATGTGGTGGCGGGGAATGCGATTCCGGGGTTGACGGTGTACGGGGGTACGGTGACAGATTTATGGAAGGATCCGGGTAAGGGGAATTTTGGAATAAAGGATAGTGGCTTTGCGGGGAAGGGGTCGGCGGGGGATCCGCGGTGGTGGTAGGCTTAGCCTGAAATCACTAATAATGGATGATGGCATCGGGAGGATGCCCTAATCCCTGAACTGGCCGGGATTTATCAGTAAACAGCGTTTGCCGATAAATCCCGGCTTTTATTTTTCTACATTTGCGGCAAAGAACGAATATGAAACGGGCATTTATCTTCGATATGAACGGCACAATGATAGATGATATGGAGTATCATGTACATGGCTGGTACAACATCCTCAATGACGACCTTGGCGCGGGCCTTTCGCGTGAGGCCGTAAAAAGGGAAATGTATGGCAAAAACCAGGAAGTACTGATCCGTATTTTTGGCAGGGGCAAATTTACAGACGAGCAAATGGATCAACTGGCAATCGAGAAGGAACGCCGTTACCAGGAGGCCTACCGCCCACACCTCAGCCTGATACCGGGATTGCAGGCATTTCTGGACCAGGCCCGCGAGCTGGGAATTCCCATGGGGATCGGTACGGCAGCGATCCCATTCAATGTAGACTTCACCCTTGATAATCTGCACATAAGGGAGTATTTTAAGACAATTATAACGGCCGATGATGTGGTGGACAGCAAGCCTCATCCGGAGACTTTTTTGAAGGCGGCGGAAAGGATGGGCGTACAGCCGGAGGATTGTATCGTATTTGAAGATGCGCCAAAGGGGGTGGAAGCGGCTCAGAATGCGGGTATGAAGGCGGTTGTGATCACGACAATGCATACGAAGGAGGAGTTTGCGGGCTATACAAACATTATCAGGTTCATAAGCGACTATACGGAACTTTCGCCTGCGGCGCTGTAAAAAAATACCATGACTATCATCACAACGCTTTTGCTTCCCGGCAAAAGCGTTGTGCATTTAGCACAAAAGCATTTTGAATTTCCCCCAAACGCCCTGTAGTAGCTAAAATGATTAGCCTAAAAAAAGTTGATAAAAATAATTGTAAAATTGACATTTAATTTTCTATATTGCATCTATATTACAGCTATCAATATCACTAAATGCTGGGAATATCAACCGGGAGTTTTATATTAGCGGAATTAAACACCAGGAAAATATGACACGTTATTCCCGGCAAACCCGGATGCTGATAGCAGTAGACTGTATAATTTTCGGTTTTGACGGACAGGATCTTAAGCTTTTGCTTATCAAGCGTGGATTTGAACCGGAAAAAGGAAAGTGGAGCCTGATGGGCGGTTTTGTACAGACGGATGAAGGCCTTGAAGAGGCGGCGACCCGTACACTGACCAAACTGACAGGACTGGATGGCGTCTTCATGGAGCAGTTGAGTGCTTATGGCGGCCCTGACCGCGATCCGGCGGAGCGAACCTTGTCTGTAGCCTATTATGCTTTGATCGACATCAACCAGTACAAACAACAACTGAGTGAGGAGTACAAGGCAGAATGGTTCCCTCTGAAAGAGGCACCGAAATTGATCTTTGACCATGCACAGATGGTATCCGAAGCACTGGCACGCTTACGATACAAAGCAGCTATCCATCCGCTGTTGTTCGAGTTGCTGCCGGCCAAGTTTACCATTCCACAGCTGCAGATTCTCTTTGAAGCGGTATATGATGCCGGCTTTGATAAAAGGAATTTCAGCCGAAAAGTATTGTCCACGGGTTTGCTGATTAAACAAAAAGAGAAAGAGAGGGCTACTTCCAAAAGGGGAGCATTCTATTACAAGCTGGATAAGAGAAAGTACAGCGCCAAATTCCACGCCTTCCTCAACTTCGTTTCCGATCCGGGAAATCTTAAGTAGGTAATTGCAGGTCATTCAGTGAAGGAGTTGGAGTGGTGACCACCAGGGAATCCAGCCCTGCTCTTAAACAAGTAGCTGTACACCGTTCCACCGGTACCTCAGGACAAAAATCTTTTCATTCACAAAAAATGACGTTTATGAGCCTCCCTCATATCGTCTTTTTTTGCCACGTTTTATAAATGTCAAACTGACAATAAAGTAATAAATCATTTTTCAATTTAAACCAACTTTCCGCTGCCACCAGCTGTTGGAAAGGGCCGATCGTTATGGAACATTCATATGTTATAGGTGTCGACTTCGGCACCGACTCAGTCCGCTCCCTTGTTGTAGATACGCAGACCGGTCAGGAAGCCGGCAGTGCCGTGTATTTTTACCCCCGCTGGAAGCAGGGACTTTATTGTGACCCCAGCATCCAGCAGTACCGCCAGCACCCTAAAGATTACCTGGAAGGGCTGGAAAACAGTATCAAAGATGCCCTGAAACAATGCCATGCCGGCACCGCCGCAAAGGTGAAAGGCATCGCCGTGGATACGACCGGTTCTACCCCCGGTCCTGTCGATGTACATGGTACCCCTCTGGCTCTTTTACCTGGTTTTGAAGAAAACCCGAACGCCATGTTCGTACTCTGGAAAGACCATACGGCCAATGCTGAAGCGGCCCTGATCAATGACATCGCTCATAGCAATGGCAAAGATTATACTGCTTACAGCGGTGGTATCTATAGTAGTGAATGGTTTTGGGCCAAGATCCTGCATGTGGTACAGGAAGACCCTGCCGTCAAAACAGCTGCTGCTGCCTGGGTAGAGCATTGTGACTGGATACCGGCCCTGCTCACCGGCAATGACAGCATCCACACCTTACTGCGCAGCCGTTGTGCAGCAGGCCATAAAGCAATGTGGAATGCCAGCTGGAATGGGCTGCCGCCTAAGGATTTCCTCAACAAACTGAACCCTGTTCTCGATAAATACGACCAGATGTATACTGACACGGTAGATGCTACTGTGCCTGCAGGTACTATCAGTGCTGAATGGGCAGCCAAACTGGGCCTGCCTGCTGATGTGGTGATCGGTACCGGTGCCTTCGACGCTCATATGGGTGCGGTAGGAGGTGGGATCCGCCCTTACTCTCTCTGTAAGGTGATAGGCACCAGCACCTGCGACATCCTGATCGCGCCGCTGGAAGAAACCAGTGATAAACTGGTAAAAGGAATCTGCGGCCAGGTAGATGGCTCCGTGGTACCTGACATGCTTGGTTTGGAGGCTGGACAGTCTGCCTACGGTGACATCTTTGCATGGCTCCGCAAACTCGTAATGGGACCACTATATGACCTGATGCCGGAAGAAAAAGATAAGCTGGCCGGGGTGGAAGGAAAATTGTTGGCTTACCTGTCCAAACAGGCAGAACAACTGCCCCTGCGTGATAATGATCCGATAGCGATGGACTGGTTCAATGGCCGCCGTACTCCGGATGCGAATCATACTGTGAAGAGTACGATTACAGGCTTACACCTGGGTACTGATGCTGTACAGCTGTTCAAGACCCTGGTAGAAGCAGCCGCTTTTGGTGCCAAGGCAATTGCCGAGCGATTTGTGAATGAAGGTATTCCTATCCGGGAAGTGATTGCACTGGGCGGGGTGGCGAAGAAGTCAGGCTATGCGATGCAGGTACTGGCCGATGTGATGAACAGGCCGATCCGTATTGTGAATAGTGAAAATGCATGTGCACTGGGTGCGGCGATGTTTGCAGCGGTAGCAGCAGGGGTGCATCCCGATATTGATGCGGCACAGGCAGCGATGACTTCAGGTTTTGAGACGACCTGGTTCCCAAGGGAGCAGCATGTACCCTATTATGCAAACAGGTATGAGAAATTTAAGGAAATAGGAGCGTTCACCGAAAAACTATACAAATGAGCCATCCATACAAGGAACTCCAGGAGCAGGCTTACCTCGCAAACATGCAGCTTCCAGCCTTAGGACTGGTGCTCTTCACCTTTGGTAATGTCAGCGTTGCTGACCACAATGCCGGGGTATTTGCCATCAAACCGAGCGGGGTGCCTTACGACCTGCTCTCACCGGAGAAAATGGTGATTGTCGATTTCGATGCAAACAATGTCACGAACAACGGAAGACCATCGTCGGATACCAAAACCCATGCGGTCCTTTATAAGCACTGGGCGCATGTAGGCGGTATTGTACACACGCACTCTACATACGCTACTGCCTGGGCACAGGCACAAAGGGATATTCCAATTTATGGAACCACCCATGCAGATCATCTGACATGCGATGTGCCTTGTGCACCGCCTATGCATGATGATATGATCAAGGGGAATTATGAGCACGAGACGGGTTTCCAGATTATGAATTGCCTGAATGAGCGGAAGCTGTCTTATGAGGAGATTGAGATGATTTTGGTGGGGAACCATGCGCCTTTTACGTGGGGAAAGACTGCGGACAAGGCGGTGTATAATGCGGCTGTGCTGGAAGAGGTGGCAAGAATGGCTTACCTGACGGAAACGATCCGGCCGGCATGTCCGCGTTTGAAGGATTCATTGATTAAGAAGCATTTTGAGCGGAAGCATGGTCCGGATTCTTATTATGGGCAGCAGTAAAAAATGAAATGGAATTGGCAGGTTGAAAGTGGTTTTCATTAGGGATCTGCATTTTTAGCTAATGAAAAAAACTAGTGCTAAGGTCAAACCCGAAAGAATATAAACACACAGTGTTATGGGTAAATCCGAAAGCAGACAAACTCACTTTATCCGTTGGCCAATCCAGAAAAAGGAAAACCTAACAATACTAATCACAAAAAATTCAATAGCATATGATACAGTTGAAGCAACTTGAAGCCTGGTTCGTGACCGGTAGCCAGCACCTCTATGGAGAAGAGACCCTGCAGCAGGTAGCTGCCCACTCACAAGCCATTGCAGCCGCGCTGGACGCTGATCCGAACATTCCCGTTAAGATCGTATTCAAGCCTACTGTAAAAACCCCCGAAGAAATCTATGCCATCTGCCAGGAAGCTAATGCCGCTAAAAACTGTATCGGTGTCATCGCCTGGATGCATACTTTCTCTCCTGCCAAAATGTGGATCAGGGGACTGAAATCTTTACAACGTCCTTTATTACACCTCCATACCCAATTCAACCGGGACATTCCATGGGGTGAAATCGATATGGACTTCATGAACCTGAACCAATCCGCTCATGGTGACAGGGAGTTCGGTTTTATAATGTCCCGCATGCGCATTGAGCGCAAGGTAATAGCCGGTCATTGGCAGGATCCTGAAGTTATTGGCGAACTGGCTACATGGCTCAGGGCGGCTGCCGGCTGGTTCGACTGGCAGGGGGCTAAATTTGCCCGTATTGGCGACAATATGCGCGAAGTAGCTGTGACCGAAGGTGACAAGGTAGAAGCGGAATTACAATTCGGCTATTCCGTAAATGGTTATGGCATCGGCGATTTGGTTGCTTTCGTGAACCAGGTATCTGATGCTGCCGTTGACAAACTGGTGGCTGAATATGCTGAAGTCTATAAACTGGGTGCGACCCTGGTAAAAGGTGCGGCACAACATGCTTCCCTGCGCGATGCAGCAAAGATCGAACTCGGTCTTCGTGCATTCCTGGAAGATGGTAATTTCAAAGGATTCACCGATACATTCCAGGATCTGCATGGCCTGGTGCAATTGCCAGGTATCGCGGTTCAACGTTTGATGGCGGATGGTTACGGCTTTGGTGGTGAAGGCGACTGGAAGACTGCGGCACTGGTAAGAGCAGCAAAAGTAATGGGCGCTGGTCTGCCTGGTGGTAATTCCTTCATGGAAGATTATACCTACCATTTCGATCCGTCTAACAGGCTGGTACTGGGTGCGCATATGCTGGAGATCTGTTCTTCAATTGCGGATGGTAAGCCAAGCTGTGAGATCCATCCATTGGGCATCGGAGGTAAAGCTGATCCTGTAAGGCTGGTGTTCAATGTGGATGCAGGTCCGGCGATCAATGCGTCATTGATTGACCTGGGTAACCGTTTCCGTTTGCTGGTGAATGAAGTGGAAGCTGTGAAGCCTGTGGCTGAACTGCCTAAGCTGCCGGTAGCAAGAGTGTTGTGGAAACCATTGCCGGATATGCGTACCGGATGTGCAGCGTGGATCCAGGCGGGCGGGGCGCACCATACGGTGTATAGCCAGAACCTGGGTAGTGCACATATGCAGGACTTTGCCGACATGGCGGGTATTGAATATGTGAAGATTGGGAAGAATACTGATTTGTATCAGTTCAGGAATGAGCTGAGATGGAATGATGCGATTTACCTGTTGAAAGGGCAGAAATAAGCTGCTGTTGAAAGGGCAGGAATAGTTTGTCATTGAAAGGGCAGAAGTACCTGCTACTGAAAAGCAGAATGCCCTGCTGATGAAAGGCAAAAATCACCTTTTACAGGCCTGAAATAAAAAAATTGGCATAACGCCATAGATGACGTGGAATACCAAAGGCTGGAATCTTCCAGCCTTTCAATTTTTTCCGTAAGTGAATCAAATAATTATAAAAAGAAAACGGCTACAGCGTTCCCCAATTCCGCACCAACTCCTCCACCAGGGTTTGCCCATTCTCCCATTCCCCCAGGTTACTCTCCGCATTAATATGCCCCGCTTCCCCCAGGTTCACAAACCGGCTTCCCCATGATTCCGCATACGTCTTCTGCCTTTGCAAACTCGCATACTGATCATTCGTGCTGGATACCACTATACTCTTAAAAGGTAAAGGTTGTAAAGGTGCCGGTGCAAAACTCCTGGCCACCGTAGGAAAATCCGTTCGATCCGCATCTGGCGGTGCCACCAGCAATGCTCCCCTGATCTTCAATTTCGTATGCTGTGCCCAGTGAGCCAGGGCCAGGCATCCCAAAGAATGTGCTGCAATCACCACATCAGGCCCTGCCTTGGCAACGGCATCCTCAATGTTTTTGATCCAGTCTTTTAGTTCGGGTTGATCCCAGTTGTTCTGTTCTATTCTCTTAAAACCTGGCAAATTCTCCCAGATGGTCTGCCAGTGTTGCGGGCCTGATCCGTTCAAACCCGGAGCAGTTAAAACCTGTACTTCTTCCATAATACAATAAGACTCTTTTTAGTAACCCCCGATAGAGTGAGTTTGTTGGCAAGTCATACAATGTACGGAAAAGGGGGGAATAAAGCACCTCAATACTCCAAAAAGTTCAGATTCCTCCTGATTCCTGCAAATTTCGATCGTTTCATAGGCGAATGCTTAAAAATTCTCTTAAACTCCTCCTCCGTCAACTCCTCCCAATCCCTGGTAGAAAAATTCAAAATCTCCGGTATCGGCGTAAACTCCACCGTTTTATTCGGCTTCGAAAACCTGTTCCAGGGGCATACATCCTGGCAGGTATCACACCCAAACATCCAATTATCAAACTGACCCTGCATTTGCTCAGGAATCAGCAATTCCTTCAGTTCTATCGTATAGTAAGAAATACATCGACTCCCATCCACCACTCCCGGTGCCACCAGGGCCCCCGTAGGACAAGCATCCAGGCATTTTGTACAGGAACCGCAATAATCCCCCACGGGACCATCATAAACCAGCGGAATGTCCGTAATCAGCGTCGCAATAAAAAAGAAAGACCCCGCCTGCTTGTGGATGAGGTTCCCATTCTTACCCAACCAACCCAATCCACTTCTTTGTGCCCAGGCCCTTTCCAACACAGGGGCTGAATCCACAAAGCCCCGTCCGCTCACTTCGCCGATAGTCTCCTGCATCCTGACCAGGAGTGTATTCAGTTTTGCCTTTATTACTTCATGATAATCTTTTCCATAAGCGTATTTGGAGATCCTGGGAGCATCCGGAACCTGTTGTTCCGAAGGATAGTAATTTAACAGGAGGGTGATTACCGACTGCGCATTGTCTACCAGTTTTCGGGGGTCAATGCGCTTGTCAAAATGATTCTCCATGTACTTCATGTTCCCATGCATACCCTTGTGTAGCCACTGTTCCAGTCTCCTGGCATCATCGTCCAGCTGTACAGCACGCGCTATTCCACAGTGATCAAATCCCAAATCCGCTGCCTGGGCCTTAATGAAGGCTGTATGTGTTTCTACCGATTGCATGTTAACCGCAAGTTAAAGAAAAATGATTTTTATGGAAATTTGGCTTTTTATCTATCTTCAATATGTAAATTATAACCTATTACCTTTACTACCTAAAGTATGCGACCACAACAAGTCGGAGCGTTCCCCATCGCCCTTATCCTGGGCTGTCTATTGTCATTGAGTACGTTTTCCCAGGAAAAAATAAAATTTGGGAGGGTTGATCCAAAAGATTTCAGCAAAACTGGTTTTGAGCAAGACACTGGGGCCCACGCAGTGATCATTTCGGATATCGGCGAAACAACATTCGAATCGGACAGAACTAACGGCATCGTATTACAGTTCAAACGCCATACCCGCATCAAAATTGTCGACAAAAACGGCTATGAAGCTGCCACGATTAAAATTCCTTACTACAAGGGGGAGACGGACGAAATTAAACTGAAAGACATCAAAGCTACTACCTATAACCTGGAAGGGACCCAGGTGGTAGAGACGAAGATGGACAGTAAAAGTATTTTCACAGATAAAATTGATAAAAAAGGGCGGGTGATCCAGAAGTTTACCCTGCCTGCCGTGAAAGAAGGAAGTATTATTGAGTACACTTACACGATCGTAACCCCTTACAAAATACACCTGCATTCCTGGCAGTTCCAGGATACCGAATATCCTACTTTATATAGCAGGTATGAGGTAGTCCTGCCGGAGTTTTACGAATACATCTTTCTCCGGTCCGGGTATGTGCCTATCAAAGAGAATAAGTCCGGGGGGCATCAATCCTTTACCATCGCTTATGAAGAAGAGAATTCCTATGGTGGTAAAACAGGACATACCCAGTTCTACAACATCAATTCCAACACCACTAATTATAAGTGGGAAGCTGAGAACATCCCTGCATTGCGCGAAGAAGAATTCACTACCAGCATCTGGAACCACGTATCTATGATCCAGTTCCAGCTGTCTGCCTACAGGTATCCTGACCAGCCTGTGAAACCGGTATTGGGGACCTGGTTCAAACTGGCGGAAGAACTGAATAAGGAAGAATTTTTCGGGGAAGGCCTGAGCAAAAACAATCCTTTCCTGAGCGACAAGGTGGAGGAGCTGACGAAGGGTGTCAGCAATGATACAGCAAAGGCACGCCGCATCTACAATTATGTAAGAAGTAATTTCACCTGTACCAGTCACGACGACATGTATTTGTCCAAGTCACTGAAGACCACCTTCACTTCTCACAACGGGAACGACGCGGACATCAACCTGTTGCTCGTGGCTATGCTGCGCAAGGCCGGGCTGAATGCACACCCTGTGATCCTGAGTACCCGTGAAAATGGTGTGACCTACGAAATGTACCCGCTGGTAGGGCGCTTTAACTATACCATTGCTGCACTGAATACGGATTCTTCCTGGTATTTCATGGATGCATCTGAACCCTACCTGGGCTTTGGTCGCCTGGATTATAATGCCTACAATGGTCATGCAAGGATCCTTTCACCGGACGTGATTCCAATCAACATGGACCCGAATACCCTGGTGGAAGCAAAGAGCACTTACGTGATGCTGATGGGCGATAGTGGTAAGATCAAGGGTTCTTTCTCGCAGAAGCCTACTTATTATGAATCCTGCAAGGTGAGGGCTGATATCGTGAAGAACGGCAAGGATGCGTACTTTAAACCACTGGCAAAAGGGTTTAATATGGAAACTACCGTATCCAATGGAGAAATAATCGATGTAGAAGATTACGAGATCCCGGTGCAGGTAAAGTATGATTTTGAAATGAGTCCGGACGATGCAGGTATGTTAT
Organism: Chitinophaga silvisoli; assembly: GCF_003412465.1. Lineage (GTDB taxonomy): Bacteria > Bacteroidota > Bacteroidia > Chitinophagales > Chitinophagaceae > Chitinophaga > Chitinophaga silvisoli. The sequence continues at coordinate 6,229 of NZ_QTJV01000008.1, read as the reverse complement.
ACATCAACCCTATGCTGTCCGAAGCCTATAAGAGCAACCCATTCAAGTCACTGGAGCGTCGTTATCCTGTGGAGATGCCGTACCTGATAGACGAAATGTATACCCTGAACCTGATCGTACCTGAAGGCTACCAGGTAGAAGAACTGCCTAAGTCGACCATGGTAAAACTGAATGAGGAAGAAGGCCTGTTTCAATACCTGATCCAGCAAAGCGAAGGTACGGTGCAGTTCCGTTCCAGGATCAAGCTGAATAAGGCGGTGTTTACTTCTGAAGACTATTCTACCCTTCGCGATTTCTTTGATATGATCGTGAAAAAACAATCCGAACAAATTGTGCTGAAAAAGAAAGCATAATGGCGTTGCGTAAAACCTTTGGGCTCACGATTTATATGGTCATAAAAAAACAATCCGAACAAATTGTGCTGAAAAAGAAAGCATAATGACGCTGCGTAAAACCTTTGGGCTCACCATTGATATGATCATGAAAAAACAATCCGAACAAATTGTACTGAAAAAGAAAGCATAATGAAGTTCTATAAAATCCCCGGGCTGGCCCTTTTCTTCATGGGATACCTGCTGCCTTCGCAGGCAAAGGATCCGGAATACCCGGCCTTTACTATACCTGAAAAACTAAAAGAGAAAGCACATGCCGTAAAACGCATGGAAGAGCTGACTGTAAAACTCGTCAATCCCGGCGAAGTACGGGTGAGCCGGCATTATGTCATCACCGTGCTGGATGCCAAGGGTGATAAATATGCTGGCATCCACGAGTTCTATAATAAGCTGAGAGACGTACGCTCAATCAAGGGCCGGCTGATAGATCCCCTGGGCTTTGAGGTGGCCAGAATGAAACAGAGCGATGTCTCTGATGTGAGTGGCACGGGCGACCAGGCCCTGATGTCAGACACCCGGTATAAATTTTACCGTTTCGGTTACAAGGTATACCCGTATACGGTAGAGGTAGAGACGGAAGTAAGATACAACCATGCGTTTTACCTGCCAGACTGGATGCCGCAGGAAGATGAGAATTATGCCGTAGAACAATCAAAACTGGTGGTGACCGTACCTGCCGATTATAAGCTGCGTTATAAGGCCTTTCGTTACAATGGGGAGCCGGTGGTAGCCAGTGAGAAGGATAGCCGCACTTATACCTGGGAGGTGAAAAATATGGCAGCTATGCCGGAGGAGAGTTTTGTGCCGGAAGATTATGACAGGACCACAACGGTGATGCTGGCACCTTCCAACTTTGAGATGCAGGATTACAAAGGCACGATGAACAGCTGGGAAGAGCTGGGGCACTTTATCTATACCCTGAACCAGGGGCGGGATGTGCTCCCGGATAATATCAAAAAAACGGTGCATGAACTGACAGATGGAAAACCAGACAAAGAAAAAATAGAGATTCTTTACCGCTACCTGCAGCAGCATACCCGTTACATCCTGATCACACTGGGTATTGGCGGTTTGCAGACCTACGATGCCAATTCTGTAGCCACCAAAGGTTATGGTGACTGTAAGGCACTTTCAAATTATATGGTCGCCCTGCTGAAGGAAGCGGGTGTACCGGCGAACTATGTTCTGGTGCAGGCGGGCGATACAAATACGCAGCTGGTGGAAGATTTTCCTTCCACGCAGTTCAACCATATGATCGCCTGTGTACCTGGCAAGGGCGATACCACCTGGCTGGAATGTACCAGCAATTCTTTGCCGGCGGGGTACCTGAGCAGCTTTACTGCAGGCAGGCCTGTGTTGGTTGTAGCGGATCATGGTAGTATACTGGCCCGCACCCCTACCTATGGCATGGACCAGAACCTGAGAGTGCGCAGGATCAGTGCGACTGTAGCAGAGACGGGCGATATGCTGGTGAAAATCAATACGCATTCCACTGCTATGCAGCAGGATTATGTGCAGGAAATGATTCATAGCCTCTCTCATGACAAAATCCTGGAAAAGCTACGCGAAGAGCAACTGATGCCGAGTTATGATGTAAACAAATACGACGCAAAGGAAATAGCCGGTGCGGTGCCTGCCGTGGATGAGGAAATTGAGATCAAGGCACATAGCTATGCGAGCGTGAGTGGTAAACGCATGTTCCTGGAACCTAACCTGCTCAGTAAGATCACTACCAAATTGGAAACCAGTGAGCCACGGGTGGCATTGGTTAACATCTATTCTCCTTTTATAAAGATCGATACTGTGACTATTGCTATACCGGCGGGATATGTGCCTGAATCAGTACCTCAGCCTGTAACAGTAAAAAGTAACTTCGGTGAATATACGTCCGGGATCCAGGTGAAGGATAACCAGGTAATCTTTACAAGGCGCTATTGCAATAAGGCAGGGATCTACCCGGCCAGTGAATGGGTGAACTTTGCGGCGTTTAATAACGCGGTATATAAGGCCGACAGGGCGAGGGTGGTGCTGGTAAAGCAATAACCTGAAAATATTGCAGTCAAATGCCCGGGATGCTGTTAAAAAAGCAGTCCCGGGCATTTTTTTATGCCAAAATATCGCATTGTAATACTTGGAGCAGGATTTGATACATAACTGGTACATGCGAAGAGCATGAATACAATTAAAAGGAGAAACTATAACTATATGAATCTTAACAACTTCACCATTAAATCGCAGGAAATACTGCAAAAGGCCCAACAGCTGGCCTTCAATAACCAGCAGCAGGCCATCGAAACCGGGCACTTGCTGAAGGCATTGCTTAATGATGAGGATAGTGCGATCGAGTACCTGCTGAAGAAGAACGATGTAAACACTAATTTTCTGGCCGCCAAGATAGATGACCAGATTGCTAAATATGCAAAAGCAAGCGGCGAGGCCGGACAGGTACTGAGCCGTGACGCGAACAATGCTATGCTGAGAGCTGGCTCCAGCATCAAAGAATTTAAAGACGAGTTTGTGAGCGTAGAGCACCTGTTGCTCGGACTGCTGGGTGGCAGCGATGACACCGCCAAACTACTCAAAGATGCAGGTTTGACTGAAAAAGGGCTGAAAGCAGCTATTTTGGAACTGCGGAAAGGTAGTACGGTCAACTCACAGACAGGGGGTAACCAGTACAATTCTTTGCAGAAATATGCGAAGAACCTGAATGAGCTGGCGCAGGCCGGTAAACTGGACCCGGTGATTGGTCGTGACGAGGAGATCAGGCGTACCCTGCATATCCTCTCCAGGAGGTCTAAGAACAACCCTATTTTAGTTGGGGAACCCGGTGTTGGTAAAACCGCGATCGTAGAAGGGCTGGCACATCGTATCATTAATGGCGACGTGCCTGACAACCTGAAGTCAAAGATCATTTATGCACTGGATATGGGTAGCCTGATGGCAGGTGCCAAGTACAGGGGTGAATTCGAAGAAAGGCTGAAAGCGGTGATCAAGGAAGTGACAGAAAGTGACGGACAGCTGATCCTCTTTATCGATGAGATCCATACCCTGGTAGGTGCCGGTGCGATGGAAGGAGCGATGGACGCTGCAAACATCCTGAAACCAGCCCTGGCACGCGGCGAATTGAGAGCTATCGGTGCGACTACCCTGAATGAATATCAGAAGTATTTTGAGAAAGATAAAGCCCTGGAACGTCGTTTCCAGAAGGTAATGGTCGATGAGCCGGGAGTGGAAGATGCCATATCTATCCTCCGTGGTTTGAAAGAGCGTTACGAAAGCCATCACCATGTGTTAATCAAGGATGAGGCGATTATAGCTGCGGTAGAATTGTCTCACAGGTACATTACAGACCGTTTCCTGCCCGATAAGGCCATTGACCTGATCGATGAGAGTGCAGCGAAATTAAGGCTGGAAATGAACTCAATGCCGGAAGAGCTGGATGAACTGGAAAGAAGGATCCGGCAGCTGGAAATAGAAAGGGAAGCGATCAAGAGAGAGAATGATGAAGATAAGCTGCGTGAGTTGAACGCGGAAATCGCGAGACTGGGAGAGCAGAGAAGCACTTTCAAGGCGAAATGGCAGGCAGAGAAAGAAATTGTAGATAAGCTGCAGAATGCAAAGGCGGAGATTGAAAACCTGAAGCAGGAAGCAGAACAGGCGGAAAGGAACGGGGAGTATGGACGAGTGGCAGAGATCCGCTATGGTAAGGTAAAAGAGCAGGAAGAGCTGATAGCGAAATATACGGAGGAACTGAATAGCATATCTACTGACAATAAGCGCCTGCTGAAAGAAGAGGTAGATGCAGAAGACATTGCGGAGAATGTGGCGAAAGCAACAGGGATCCCGGTGCACCGGATGATGCAGAGTGAAAGGGATAAGTTGCTGAAACTGGAGGATGAATTGCACAAGCGTGTGGTAGGACAGGAAGAAGCGATCATCGCAGTATCCGATGCGATCCGGAGAAGCCGGGCAGGTTTGCAGGATCCCAAGAAGCCGATTGGTTCCTTTATCTTCCTGGGTACAACCGGGGTAGGTAAGACTGAGCTGGCGAAGGCACTGGCAGAGTACCTGTTTGACGATGATACGATGATGACCCGTATTGATATGAGTGAATACCAGGAAAAACATGCGGTAAGCAGACTGGTAGGAGCGCCTCCGGGATATGTGGGCTATGATGAGGGTGGTCAGTTGACCGAAGCGGTGAGACGTAAGCCGTATTCCGTAGTATTGCTGGATGAAATAGAGAAAGCGCACCCGGATGTCTTCAATATCCTGTTGCAGGTGCTGGATGACGGCCGCCTGACGGATAATAAGGGGCGTGTGGTGAACTTTAAGAACACCATTATCATCATGACGAGCAATATGGGTAGTAATATTATCCAGGAGAATTTTGAGAAGATAGATGAGCGGAACCGGGAAGATGTGGTGGAAAGTACGAAGGCGGAAGTGATGAATTTGCTGAAGCAGACGATTAGGCCGGAGTTCTTAAACCGTGTGGATGAAGTGATTATGTTCCAGCCATTGCTGAGGAATGAAATTAAAGGAATAATTAACATTCAGTTGCAGCAGTTGAAGGACATGGTGGCGCAGAATGGCATGATATTGGAATTCTCTGACTATGCATTGGAGTACCTGGCGGTGCAGGGATATGACCCTACGTTTGGTGCGAGACCTTTGAAGAGGTTGATTCAGAAAGAGATTATAAACCTGTTGAGTAAGAAGATACTGGCAGGGGATATTGATAAGAGTAAGCCGGTGCTGGTAGATGTGTTTGATGGAGTGGTGGTGATCAGGAACCAGGTGAGTGTGACGGCTTAATTTTATAAAAAGCATTTATTCAAATACGACGATATACAGTTACGAATACCCGGGTAATTCTTTGCCCGGGTTTTTTTGTGTTGTGTTTTTTGTGGGAGGGGAATAGTTGCGGGCAATAATGGGGGAGTGATGGAAATAGTGGCCGGATCATTGACTGCTTTTAGGAGTGTTGTAATAATTGCCGGCAACAATGGCGGTTTGCTTGGTGCTGGAATAGTTGCCGGAACATTGACTGCTTTTAGAAGTGTTGTAATAATTTCAGGCAACAATGGGGGTTTGCCTAGTGCTGAAATTGTTGCCGGATCGTTGCCGCTTTTATTTGTGTTGTATAATTGCAGGATTATTGACTGCAGGTTTCATGCCCTGGTCAATGCCCTACTTTTAAAAATAACAGGCCGGTTATGGAGGCGGGCAGCCTCCAATTTTGATGGTTTATTTTATGTAAATTTGATAAAAATGAAAATATGATAGGAGAAAGGGAAAAACACTTCATGTCTATCGCAATTAACCTAAGCCGCGAAGGTATGGAGCATGGTGACGGAGGCCCTTTTGGTGCCATTGTAGTGCGGGGCGATGAAATAGTAGGGCGGGGATGGAACAAGGTACTATGTACCAACGACCCTACTGCCCATGCAGAAGTATCTGCCATCCGCGATGCTTGTCAGCGACTGGGTACATTTCAATTGCACGACTGCGAGATTTATACTTCCTGTGAACCTTGCCCCATGTGTCTCGGTGCTATTTACTGGGCGCGCCCGCAACGGGTGTATTATGCCAATACCAAGGAAGATGCAGCGAATATTGATTTCGATGATTCATTTATTTACAATGAAATTGGCATCGCCCATGAAGACAAGCGGATTCCGTTTATTGCATTCCCCTCAGAAGCTGCTATTAAGGTCTTCCAGGACTGGCAGGCGAAAGGAGATAAGACATTGTATTAGGCAGGTTTGTTGCAGCTATTAAGGTCTTCCAGGATTTGCAGACGAAAGAGATAAGACATTGTATCAGGCAGGTAT
>NZ_QTJV01000075.1 GCF_003412465.1 Chitinophaga silvisoli | reverse complement strand
AAGACTTTCAATAATAGATTTACAAAGTATTCTATCATCACCTTGAAATCCAATATCATCTAATATATTATTTATATCTTTATAAATAAGAATATAATCATCATCAAAATCTTCTTGAGAACTAGTATTAGCAATATTAAAACTAGTATTAGTCTTAAAATCCATAATTGAAAGTTTAAGAACTCTTCTTAGATTACTACTATAAACAAGAACACAAGTACCTATAATTTTAAATTATACATAAGTAGTTCTAAGAAGAGTTCGATTATTTAGACGAAATGGCTAATTAGCTTTTTCAGCAGAATGATAAACAAAAGGATTAATAGCTTTATGTTTATCAGTAATAGCAGCTCTTAAATCATTAATAGCTATAACTTTAAACTCAACAAACCAAACTTTCTGTCCTTTTTTATATCCTTGATTTTGTCCAAAAGTACCAACAGTAATAGAACGAGTTAGTTCAGTATCATTAGTAATATACTTATTAACAAATTGAGGACTAAGAACATTATGTTTAAGATAAAGATGATAGCCACGTTCAAGAGTAGAACGGTCAATAATAATCTTATCCATTTGATTCATACCAATAAGTTCAGCATCTTCTTTACTAATTTTAGCAATAATTGGCATAATCTCAACTGTACTTACTTTATTATTAATAACACCAAACAAACTTTCATTTTGGCAAAGAGCAACAACACAATAATGTTTAGCAATAACTACATTAGTAAGAATAGCGTCAAGTGCTTCACTTGTTATTTCGCTAATGTCAGTAGGTATTTGAATACCAAAATCTTTAAATTTACTTTCAACTTTAATCATAACACTAAATTATTTAGTTTTAATAATACTATCAATACCAATATTTCCAAGTTTAAGTTTACTAGGAACTTTAACTTCTTTTTTATTCCTTTCTCCACTATGAAATTCTCTAGTGTATTTAGGTTTAGTTTCACTTTTATCTTTACCCATAACTTAATTGTTTTTAGCAAATGTAAGAGTTTGAATGAATCTACCAAGAGAAAAACTATTTTTAACATTTACATCATAGAGGATTATATGATTATAAATATGCAAGTCATATTCCCCGTGGAGGATGAAGATGAGTTAGAC
>NZ_QTJV01000074.1 GCF_003412465.1 Chitinophaga silvisoli | reverse complement strand
ATTGCAGGTCAAAGAGTTTATCGAGTTATTAATATTATACTTCATGAAAGTTTACATAGACAACTTTATACTAAATATAATACTGAACAAGCTCTTGCTTTAGTTAAACCTATATATGATAAATTTAAATTTTGGCTTGATACTCAAGATAATTCTACTAAAGAAAGACTTAAACCTTATTTATTTGAGAACTTTAATACAAGTGAAGCTCTTGAAGAATTTCTAGTTGAAAGTATTACTAGTAATGCTCTTATGTCAGCTCTTAATGAAATAAAATATGATAATAGAAAAACTAATAAACGTAAGACTTTATTTAGTAGACTTCTTGAAGTTATTGCTGATATGTTAGGTATTAAAATTAATGAAGATAGTTTATTAGCTGCTGCTAGAGATGCTTATAAAGCTATTAAAAAAATACCTAAAGAAAATAATCAAGAGGCTATTCAAGGAACTTTTCAGTTTGAAGAAGAAACTGCTAGTACAGAACAAATTGAAAATCCTAATGAAGATAATAGTCAAGATTATAATTATAATAATGATAATCTTAATGATGGACTTGATATGTTTAGTAGTGTTGATGATGATATAGTGCTGAATATGGCTGAATTAACTAGCCGTTTATCGATAGCACAACAGCCCGAATTTGCCACTTTGCTTGACACAGGACGCATCAGTTTTAGCTGTATGTAGAATTAATCGAGCAAATATAAAAGTCGCTTAAAACGAAAGGAAATCACCTCTATGACGATGTAATTAAATTTTACTTTACATTAGTCATAGAGGTATTACTATTAATGAATTTAAACTTAAATATAAACTTATGAGTTGTGGAAATATTAAACTTGTAGGATATAATAATCTTAATAATGTTATTATTAAAGAACATGGTTCTAATAATGCAGATTATTATAGTCTTATAGCTATGGTTGAAGACCCAATCTTTAAGAAGATTATAGCTGATAGAGGTATTAATGTTAAAACTTCTGGAAGACAAGCTTATAATGCTCTTCTTGAAGCTAGAGCTATTAAACTTCGTAATATGGATGATATAGCTTCTGTTGCTGAAAAAGAAGAACGTGGTTTGTTTAGTACAATTAAAGCTAGAGATACAGCTATTACTTATATGGCTGATATTATGAATAAACTTAGTTTTAA
>NZ_QTJV01000073.1 GCF_003412465.1 Chitinophaga silvisoli | reverse complement strand
CTGTAAGCTTACCTATATTTTGATCCAGCTAGGATTAGAGGTTTAAATAATTTTTCCTATACTAATATTTATTGCAGAACTCCAGCGGAGGAACAAATCCAAGTGCCTGATGAGGTCTGGATCTGTTATAATCATCTCTCCACTCTTCTGCCATTAGCCGTACTTCTGCTAGTGTAAAAAGTGATATGCATCCAGCAGCTCCCTTCTTATTGAGCCATTATTATGTTCAATAAAGGCATTTTGCACCGGTTTACCCGGCTGTATAAACTGTAACTGAATGTTTCTCTCCCGACACCACTGTTGCAACTGATCACTAACGAACTCAGGGCCGTTATCAACTCTTATCTTTTGTGGTTTACCCCTCATTTCAACTATCTTTTCCAATACCCGGATTACTATAACGCTTGGTAATGATGTATCTATTTCAATCCACAATGACTCCCGGTTATAATCATCAATAACATTCAGTAACCGAAAACGCCTTCCATCAACCAGGCTATCGCTCATAAAATCCATGCTCCAGGATTGATTAATCGCCTCAGGAACTGTTAGAGGCTGTTTTACACGTTCAGGCAGTCTACGTTTGATCTTACGTCTGATATTCAATTTTAACAGCTTATAGACCCTATGAACTCGCTTATGGTTCCATGGATGACCTTTTCTTCTCAAACGGTGGTAGCATTTCCAGAACCCGATAGAAGGATGTTTCTTTATCAGCTCCTCCAGCGCCATCATTAATGCGCTGTCATTCTTAATTTTCCGATTATAACGGAAAGAGGATCGAAGTACGCCTAACAGCTTACAGGCCTGCCGCTCACTCACTTTCTCCTGCACCAATAACTCAATTACTTGTCGTTTGTCGTCAGGCCGCCGAACTTTTTTTCCAGAACATTCCGGACTGCATCATTCTCAAGTGTCAGATTGGCTACAATGCGCTTCAGCCTGGCATTCTCTTCCTCAAGTTCCTTCATTCGTTTCAACTCATTAGCTTCCATACCACCATACTTCGCTTTCCAATTGTACACGGTGGCTTCGCTGACACCATTTTCCCTGGCCAAATCCTTAATAGATATGCCTGATTCCTGTTTCTTCAGGATGGAGATAATTTGGTTCTCGGTGAATCGTACTTTTTTCATAATTGTATTTAAGTTAGAGATTTTTCTCTAACCTCACCGGACCATTTT
>NZ_QTJV01000072.1 GCF_003412465.1 Chitinophaga silvisoli | reverse complement strand
CAGCAGCTTCTGTTTGTTCAAATCCAGCTTGACTAAGTTTATCAATAAAAGATTGTCTTGCATTAAGTAAATCACTACTAGTTGATTCATGCCCAAGAGAATCTTCTAAATCAGCAATACTTTCATAAACTAAATCAGTACCTATTTGACCGCGTTCAAATTCATCATCTGGAAGAGTATTATTAATTTCAGGTTTAGGAGTACTAATAGGTTCTTGAGAAATTGGTTGTTCAGTTTGAGATTGAGGTTGTTCAGTATTAGTAGGCTCACTAGGAACCGCTTCGCTTCGCTCCGCTATACTCCCCGTGGAGGATGGAGATGAGTTAGTATCATCTACATCAGTTTCATTAACTTCATTAACTTCATTAATATCAGGATTAACAGGAGCAACTTCTTCCTCTTTAGGAGCATTATTAACATCATTTTCAATCTCTGCAATTTCAGCTAATTGTTCTAATGTAGTTTTAAGATGTTCATTACCTTTAGAACTTAAATCAAGTGCGGCATAAGCATCTCGAATAGTTTTATCTATATTAGGTTTATTACCATTATTAGCATCTTTAATAACAGAATTAACATATTCTTTACCATATTGTTTATAAGCATTACGTAAATCGTCCATAGCTTTATTAACAATCCTTTTACGACTATTATCAAAGAAGTTATTAAGATAAGTTATACGAGATTTAATATTATCATCAGATAGATTAAGTTGATTTTTATTAACCTCAACATTAATCTCAGCATTAACAACTTCTGCTAAATCTTTAAATACTTCATTATATTGTTTTTGAAGTTGAATAGCTGATTGAATATCATTTTTATTTTCAATATCAATAGGGATATAAAGTTTATTAATAGCATCTAGACGTTCATTTAATTGAGCAATACGTTCTTGTTTAACAGAATTATTAATTGCAGCGTTATCTTGAATAGTTTTAATATCTCTTTGAATACTATTAATAATATGTTGATAAATACCATTCTTAGCAGAATTAATATCAACATCTTCAATATGATTATTTGTAATATCTTGATTTAAAACATTATTAGCCCAATTAAGAAGATTATTATAATTTTCTTGACGATTACGAGCATGAACCATTTGAGTAGCTATAATACGACCAACTTCAAATCCACCACCAAGTCTATTAACTTTATTTAAAGTAGTATTATATTCATTTTTAAGATTATTAATCTCAGTTTTAAATCTATTAATAAGTTCACTACTTTCTTGTTGTTGTAA
>NZ_QTJV01000071.1 GCF_003412465.1 Chitinophaga silvisoli | reverse complement strand
GGATCAAGTTGAATTCTTGGGGGGAATGCTAAAAATTTGTTGCTTTGCAACTCATTAAAGAAGCAACAAACTTGGATCAGAGCTATAGACAGTTGATGGAATTTCTACTCCCAAAGGGACTTTTAGAGTATTTTGACCTGATTAAAACCACTCAATCCCCCAATGGACTCCATATTTATCTGGAAGAAAAGATTGAACCCCCTACTGAATATAGCGATCGAAAACTCCATTCCAAGGGCTTTTTACCCGAAGTCCGGGTCCAGGATTTTCCAATCAGAGAGAACAAAGTAACCCTGGTCATTAAGCGTAGGCGCTGGGAAGATATTCAGACCAATGAGATTATCACCAGAGACTGGGATGTTGTCAGTGACGGGGCTCGTATTACCAAGGAGTTCAGTCTTTTTTTAAAAGAAACACTTGGACGAAAGTCCCGTTAGTCCTACAGTTTTAGGCCATTTCTTCCAGATTGATGGCAAGCAGTTACAGCAACAATACAAACATCATCTCAGCGATTATTCCACATGGGAACAAAAAGAACATGCAGGTGAATGGATGCTTTTTGAACAAAATATGGGTCGTTATTTAAGCATTGACGAGACAGCTTTTGCCAGCGGAGAGCTTTATACCATTGTTACCAATAAAGAAGCCAGAGGGCGCAGAGGATCCATAATAGCGATGATTAAAGGCACACAGGCAGATCAGCTGAGCGAGGTGTTGAAGAGAATACCCAAACGATTACGCAGACTGGTAGAGGAAGTGACCTTAGATATGGCCGCGAGCATGAATGCTACAGTGCAGAGATGTTTTCCCAATGCTCATCGTGTAATTGACAGATTTCATGTACAGAAACTGGCTTTTGAAGCCGTGCAGGAGATCCGTATCAATCATCGTTGGCAGGCTTTGGAGGAAGAAAATATTGCTATAGACCTGGCCAAACGACAAGGGCGTGCTTATCAACCTGATATTTTGCCCAATGGAGATAGTGCCAAGCAACTCCTGGCACGAAGCCGTTACTTGTTATTCAAGCACCCAGGAGCATGGACACGCGAACAGAGACAAAGAGCAGAGCTATTGTTTACCAGATATCCCATCATTCATAAAGGCTATCAGTTATCATTGCGTTTAGGAGAAGTTTTTCGTCATTGTACGAGTAAAGAACAGGCATTCAAGAAGCTGGCATTATGGTACAATGATGTGGAGGAAGCAGGCCTGCCATCATTTAGAACCCTTGCCAGGACTATCCAGCATCATTATCTGGGCATTCTCAACTTCTTCAACAACAGAGCTACCAATGCAGCCGCAGAGTCATTTAATGCGAAGATCAAAGCGTTTAGAAATGCAATGAGAGGGGTAAGAGATGTAGAATTCTTTCTGTTCAGGTTATCTAAAATCTATGCTTAACGAACAAATCCCCCAAGAATTCAACTTGATCC
>NZ_QTJV01000070.1 GCF_003412465.1 Chitinophaga silvisoli | reverse complement strand
GGAGTTGTAAGTAAACTAAGATCCGGAGATGTCCAAATGGGGAAACCCAATGCAGTGATGCATTATTACTAGCCGAATAGATAGGCTGGTAAAGGAAGACGCAGTGAACTGAAACATCTAAGTAGCTGCAGGAAGAGAAAGAAAAATCGATTTCCTTAGTAGCGGCGAGCGAAGAGGAAAGAGCCTAAACCAAGTGATTTATCATTTGGGGTAATAGGACTGCGATGTAGGAGCGCAAGTAATAGCAGAACTATCTGGGAAGGTAGGCCAGAGAGGGTGAGAGCCCCGTAAGCGAAATTATGAGCGCACTTAGCAGTATCCTGAGTAGGCCGGAACACGAGGAATTCCGGTTGAATTAGCGAGGACCATCTCGTAAGGCTAAATACTAGCTAGTGACCGATAGTGAACCAGTACCGTGAGGGAAAGGTGAAAAGAACCCCGGAAGGGGAGTGAAAAAGAACCTGAAACCGTGTGTCTACAAATAGTCAAAGCACATTAAAGTGCGATGGCGTGCCTTTTGTAGAATGAACCGGCGAGTTACGTTAATTAGCGAGGTTAAATCAGAAAAGATGGAGCCGGAGCGAAAGCGAGTCTGAAGAGGGCGAGATAGTTAGTTGATGTAGACCCGAAACCAAGTGACCTATCCATGATCAGGTTGAAGGTGTGGTAAAACGCACTGGAGGACCGAACCCGTGTAAGTTAAAAATTGCTGGGATGAATTGTGGATAGCGGTGAAATTCCAAACGAACTTGGAGATAGCTGGTTCTCTCCGAAATAGCTTTAGGGCTAGCCTCGAAGAAAGGATAATGGAGGTAGAGCTCTGTTTGGACGAAGGGCCCGTCAGGGGTTACTGAATCCAGATAAACTGCGAATACCATGTATCTATCTTCGGGAGTCAGACTGCGAGTGATAAGATCCGTAGTCGAAAGGGAAACAGCCCAGATCACCAGTTAAGGTCCCAAAATCTATGCTAAGTGGAAAAGGATGTGGAGTTGCGTAGACAACTAGGATGTTGGCTCAGAAGCAGCCATCATTGAAAGAGTGCGTAATAGCTCACTAGTCGAGTGACGCTGCGCCGAAAATTTACCGGGGCTAAGCATAGTACCGAAACTGTGGATGTAGTGGAAGACACTACGTGATAGGAGAGCGTTCTAAAGGCGGTGAAGTTTGACCGTGAGGACAAATGGAGCTTTTAGAAGTGAGAATGCCGGTATGAGTAACGAAAGATAGGTGAGAATCCTATCCACCGAATGACTAAGGTTTCCTGGGGCAGGTTCGTCCGCCCAGGGTAAGTCGGGACCTAAGACAAGGCCGAGAGGTGTAGCCGATGGGGAACAGGTAGAGATTCCTGTACTGCATTTAATCGTTACGAGCAAAGGAGCGACGCAGGAGATAAAGAACGCATGGTGCTGGAAATCCATGTTTAAGCGTTAAGTATGAGAATGAGTGAAATGCTTATTTTCGTGAAGTACGAGGCGTGATAAGGAGCGAAATTAAAGTAGCGAAGGTTCTATAGTCACACTGCCAAGAAAAGCTTCTAGCCAGAGAGAATGTACCCGTACCGTAAACCGACACAGG
>NZ_QTJV01000007.1 GCF_003412465.1 Chitinophaga silvisoli | reverse complement strand
GTATTAGGCAGGTTTGTTGCAGCTATTAAGGTCTTCCAGGATTTGCAGACGAAAGAGATAAGACATTGTATCAGGCAAACCGATCGATCACCTGATCTTTATATTTTAACCCAATGGGCAGGCTGGCCCCGGCTATCACCAGCTGATTTCCCTCTATATACAGGATAGAACTAACCGCAACAATATAGGATTTATGAATCCTGAGGAACAGGTTGGATGGCAAACTTTCCTCTATACTTTTCAGGGTTTCACCGGTGATGATCACCTTCCCATTTTTCAGGAATATTTTCAGATAATCCCCGATAGAATTCATATAAGTTACATCTTCAAAATTGAGTTTGTGGATCCGTTTATCTGCCTTTACTGTAAAATACCCCTGTGCTGCCGCTGAGCGGCTTTCCAGTTCTATTTTGTGCCGTACTTTATTGACAGCAAGCAAAAAGCGTTCGAATGAAAACGGCTTTAGCAGGTAGTCCACGGCATTCAGTTCAAAACCTTCTACCGCATGCTGCGGATAGGCAGTCGTAAAGATTATGTCCGGTGCTTTGGGAAGTGATTTAAGCAGGTTAATGCCGGAGAGTCCAGGCATTTTAATATCCAGGAATAAGAGTTGGATATTGCCCTCCTGCTGAAGGGCCTCCAGTGCTTCGATGGCATTATTACATTTCCGCACGAGCTCTATTAAGGGGAACTCTTTGATGTAGGATTCGATTACATCATGTGCGAGTGTTTCGTCATCTATTATGAGGCATCTGATTTTCATAAAATATCTATGCTGAGTTGTACAGTGTATAAGGTGGCTTCGTCTTTGATTTCCAGGCGGTGATTCCCGGGATATAAGAGGTCTAATCTCCGCTTTACATTATCCAGTCCCAGTCCTTTAAAATCAAGTGGTTCGGGATCGTCCAGCTCTCCTTTATCATTAACTACATGGAAGCGAAGCAAATGTCCTGTCATTGCTAACTGGATCTGTATAAAAGATCCCCCGTGCTTGAATGCATTCTCCACAAATACAATAAACATAAAGGGAGCTACCTTGTATAGTGCCGGATCTCCTGTTATTTCAAAACTTAGCTGCATACTCCCGGCATTGCGTAATTGCTGTAATGCAATATAGTTTTTCAGGTAACTGATTTCATTTTCCAGGGGCACATAATCAGCATCTGTTTCGTAAATCATATACCGCATTACTTCCGCCAGTTTAAGGATGGAAGCCGGTAACTGGGTGTCTTTTTTCAGCGATAAAGCATAAATGCTATTCAGGCTGTTAAAAAGGAAATGGGGATTGATCTGGGTTTTTAGGAACTTCAGTTCTGTTTCTGATTTTTCATTTTGCAGGCGGACGAGCATAAACCATCCCCTGGAAAGTTTGATCAGGGTAGTAAGCCCCAGATAGATCAGGGCAAACAAAAATAGCTCGGGAAAATTATAGTAAGCAATAAAATAGTAGCTGGGTACCAGGTAGTCAATCACTACATTGAAAAGGAAGGTATTCAGGCCGGCGCTTATGCACATCAAGGTTACCAGGGACAAGAGATAGTATACATACTTTTCCTTCCTTAATATGAAAGGAACCAGGAGTCCCAGGTTGATATACACCGCTATCAGCAGGGGAATGTGAAATGCTGCTGTATAGATAAAATCGATCTTTTCCGGCGGGCCGGGAGAAAAGAAGATCAGCAGGCAGTAATAAGACAGGCTCCAGAACAGGATATGTTGCAGGATCCTGTTCCGGGATAGGCTACGGAAGAACAGGATATGTTGCAGGATCCTGTTCCGGGATAGGCCACGGGAGAACAGGGTATTCTGTAGGAGTCTGTTCCGGGATAGGCCGCGGGAGAACAGGGTATTCTGTAGGAGTCTGTTCCGGGATAGGCTACGGGAGAACAGGGTATTCTGTAGGAACCTGTTCCGGGATAGGCTACGGGAGAACAGGGTATTCTGTAGGAGTCTGTTCCGGGATAGACCACGGGAGAACAGGGTATTCTGTAGGAGTCTGTTCCGGAACAGGCTCCTTAAAACAGGTGTCGTCTTATGCTTCAGGACCTCCATTTAGTGTTTGAATTTTACCGGGTCCTTGAAAAAGTCTTTATTGTCTGCAAACTTGACTATGAACTTTTGTAACTCTTCTGTGCTGGCCGTAATCACATTCTCAAACTCCAAAGATTCATGTTTGATCCTGATCTTATTTTTATTCAGCAGTTCATAAATCAATTCTGAATTCAGGGAGCACATTTCAAATCCATTGTTCTCAATCTTAATTTTTGCATAGGAATGCACCGGCAGGTAATGATTCTTCAGGAGTTCATTCTTTTCATGCAGGTCTAAGGGAAACAGGTCTACGAAGAAGTGATCGCCCAGTTTTACCAGGTTGAACATAAACTCGGCTTTTGCACCATTTTCGGTATAGGTGAGGAGGTAGCTGTTTTTGTTGATCAGGGAGCTTTGAAAGATATCCTTTTCCTTTCCTTCTTTAGGTTCCTTGAATTGGGAATGCTGGCTCTCCAACAGGTTTTGCAGGTTCCAGGTCTCGTTAGGATCGCTGGTATGCCAGGTGCCCAGGAGGCGTTTATCGAATACCAGGTCTTTGCCGGTATATAAAGGGTGTAAGGAGGCGATGCAGCCCTGGAAAAAGAGCATTGCCAGGGAAAGGATTGTAAGTGGGAAGAACCAGGTCGTTTTCATGTGGCAAAAATTTAAGTTAGTGATATTCTTTAGGTAAAGGAAACACGAACCGAAATTTTTGGGAAATAATACCGATCAACGTTGTAAAATACAGGGTCAACTTGTAAAAAAAAGAGATGTAAAAGGAAGTGATGTAAAAAAAGGAAGCGATGTAAAAAACGGAAGGCTGGCCATTTGGCCAGCCTTCCGAAAGACTTTCGTGTCGTAGCTTAGATTATGCACCTTTTTTAGGAGTTGCAGCAGGCTTGTGAGCTTTGTGAACTTTAGCAGTATCAGCAGCTGGTTTTTCAGTTTTTGCTTTTTCTTTCTTAGCTGGTTTTTCAGCTGGAGTCTGTGCAAAAGTTACAGCGCTAACACTCATTGCTACGGCAGCTACAATAAGACTTTTCTTGATGTTCATGATCTTTGTTTTTAAATAATTTTGAATTGTTTGTTTGTAGTTTCTGACGTAAAAGTACAGCCTATACGGTGCCTTGTCGGGTCGGTTTCGGTGAATGAGGTCGAAGTGTCGTTGAAAAAGGAAAATCGGGTGGTAACATGTTCATATTGTTACAACAGTTGTCCGAAGCCGAACACTTTTCCTGTAAAGGATATTACCAATTAACTGTGAATCAGTTGGTTGTGGTTTTGGCCTAGTTCGTGCTTCTTACCAGGCATTATTTTTCACCTAACTATGATTATTAATTCCATTAAAGTTGCCTGGCGCAACCTGTCTTACAACAGGCTTTTTAGCGCTCTGAATATCTTTGGTCTGGCTATGGGCCTTACTATTGCTATTTTGCTCTCCCTATACATCATCCAGGAGCGGTCTTTCGATGCTATTCCTAACCAGGACCGTACTTTCAGGTACCTGGCTCATGTCAGCTTCGATGGTACCAAAAGCACCTGGTCGGGTGTTCCTAACCAGGTAGGTCCAACCGTGCAGGAACACATTCCCGAGGTGGAATTGTCCGCCCGTACTGTGCTCAATGACTTCGGGGAAAATGCCAACTTCGGAATCGGGGAGACTACCGTGACCTTTATTGCTATCATCTGTGGATTGATCCTGGCGATGCCGTTATTCAATTCATTGTCCGGGAAGACATTGATGTATGAGCTTTTGTCATTGCGCTATTGACGGTATCAACACAGGCGATCAGGGCGGCGGTGGCCAACCCGGTTCATTCATTGAGGAGTGAGTAGAGTTGTAAATGCCGGATAACAAAACAGGAACGATAAACAAGAATAGCTTAGCCGGGGTAAGAACTTTTGACTATTAAAAAGCACCTTTCGAATTCTTGCTGAAAAGAAAATGAATCCTTTCAAAGAAAATGAATTCTTTCAAAAAGTAATTTGAATCCTTTCAAAAAGAAATTTGATTCCTTTTAAAAAAATCCTTTCAAAAAGAAAATTCGAATCCCTTCTAAAGGAAAAATACACATTTTTTTACAATAGAATGGCCATGGTTTCTTCCATGGCTTTCAAACTCAGTTCGCGAAGGGTAGCAAACTTTTCTGCTACCAGCGCGGGCTGATACTGGCTGGCTTCCAGGGATTCCAGTGGTTCCAGGATGGGATATAAGATGCCATCGAGCCCGATAAAGGAGATGGTCGTTTTCAGATTATGTGCGGTACTCCGGATGGCCGCAAGATCTTCTGCCTGGATAGCTTTTTTGAGTGCTCCCAGATCTTCAGGTAATTGGGTAACGAATTGTTGCAGCATAGCATGCTCAAATTCCGTGTCTCCCTTGCTTAAGGTCTTCAGATATTGCAATTGCACGAGCGGCCCCTCATGAGGCTGTAAATGGCCATTGCCGGCATGCGTATCAGGTGGGCTGATTTTCCCGGTAAAGATTTCGATCAGTCTGAATAATTCCTCTTCCCTGATGGGTTTGGAGAGGTATTCATTCATCCCTGCCTGCAGGCATTTTTCTCTTTCACCCGCCATGGCATGAGCTGTCATGGCGATGATGGGAATATTGGAATGCAGTTCCTGTCTTATTTTGCGGGCGGCGGTATAGCCATCCATTTCCGGCATCTGGATGTCCATCAGCACCATATCGTAGTGAGCTTTGCTGAGGGCGTTCAGTACGTCCTGGCCATTTGTGACCAGGTGGTAATGCAGCTGGCGGTTGCCCAGCAGGTGCCGCAGCAGGTCCTGGTTCATTTTATTGTCTTCTGCCACCAGGAGTTTTACATCAGCGTGGAGGGCAGAGAGGATGTGATCATTTGTGTTTTCACCGTTTTCGGGCAGGAGTTCGCCGATGGCATAGGGCAGTTCTACCATAAAGGTGCTGCCTTTGCCGGGTTCACTTTCTACGGTGAGTGCCCCATGCTGGAGTTCTACCAGTTGTTTGACGATGGTAAGACCCAGGCCGGTGCCACCGTATTTACGGGTGGTATCGGCTTCTGCCTGGTTGAAGCGGTCGAAGATAGCGGGTAGTTTATCGGGAGCGATGCCGATCCCGGTATCACTTACGGCCAGCGATATACGTACGGTATGTTCATTTTCGCCAAGTTTATTGACCATGATATTGACATGACCCTGGTTGGTGAATTTGATTGCGTTGTTGGTAAGGTTGACCAGGACCTGGGTGAGTCTTACCACATCGCCGTACAGGATATCGGGTACATTGTCATCGATGGCGACGTTGAAGGCGAGTTTTTTCTCTTCGGCTTTGAGGCGGAACATGGTCTGGACTGCGTGGAGTACGCCCCGCAGGCTGAACGAGACCGGTTCCAGGCGCATCATGCCGGATTCTATTTTCGAGATATCTAGGATATCGTTGATGATTTCTAACAGGTTTTCGCCGGCATTTTCGATGGCGGCGACATATTCCCTGGCTTTTTCATTCAGGGGTTGTTGTTGGAGCAGGTGTGTGAATCCGAGGACCGAGTTCATGGGTGTCCGGATTTCGTGGCTCATGTTGGCGAGGAACTGGTCTTTGATGGCAGCAAGTTTCTTTTCCTGCTGTTGCGATTTGTCCAGGGCTTCAATGAGTTGTTCCTGTTTATGGATGCGGGTGGTGATATACAGGAAAGCGAGCAGGCTGCTGATGCAGGCAAAGATCATCATGATCGAGCCCCAGTTCTGGGCGCGTTGTCCGCTGGTGTCAATGAGTCGTACGGTTCGGTTTACTTCTGTTTGCCTGGTACTGTCCAGCTGGTGCAGGATGACCCCGATGGCATCGCCCAGGCGTTTCCCTTTCTGCGCGTTGATGAGTCGTTCGGCAGACCATTTGCCATGGGTATAAAAGGAGTCGAGGACGGTGACGTTGAAATGATTTTTTTCTTCTACCAGGTAGTTCAGCTGGGTCAGCAGTTTTTCAGTGCTGTCGCTCATGACCAGCTTATTAATTTCGTTGAGGTCGGCTTTTATAAGGGCTACGTCGGCTTCTATGCCGGTGATATTAAGGGTGTCCTGGGAGATGACGGTACCTCTTACTTTACTATCTGTTTTAGCAATACTGGTCTGAAGTTTTTGCAGCTCATTTTTTACGTTCAGTTCATTCAGCAGCTGTTCATTTCCTGAGATCAGCTTGCGGATGTTCTGCGAGGAATTGAACTGGAGTACTATAAACAGGATCATCCCTGATATAAACACGCCGAGTAAATAGTATTTCAGATGTTTAGGCTGCATATAACGTTGATGATACAAGTTACAATTTTTCTTCACAAACGATCGCTTCTGCCTTGGGCAGAAGCGATCGTTTTGTAAAGATGTCCATTAAAAAACTATTTGGTAGCTGGAGCTGGCTTAGCTGCAGTACCTGCTGCTTTTTTGTAATGATGTTTCTTGTGATGTTTTTTAGGGGCTTTCTTTTCAGTTGGAGCCTGTTCTGTTTTAACTGTTTTTGCAGCTTTAACGGTATTGTTTGCGAAAGTGGCGGTACCTACCAGCATCAGGGCAGCGGCCATCAGCATTGCTATCTTTTTCATGACAGTTGTTTTTAGTATTTGTGATCAATTTGTTTGATGACCTAAAGGTACATCCCTGATCTTCAGGTGTCTGGTCGATTTGGGTTAACAGGCATTAGTGGTCGTTCAAAAAGGAAAAACTGTCGGTGGGGATTTTTTCTCAGGGGGAGTGGGGAAACAAAAGCAGCTGCCGGCCGGATAGTGATTGATTGGAAGTGCCTTCCGGCGGGCAGCTGCGTATTTATAGCAGGTTTAATTTGCTATTTAAGACCGAGCGATAGGCATCTGCCACCGGCACTGCATTCTTATGTATAATGATAGTACCGTCTTCAATCGATTCTATTTTATCGAGTGCTACGATATAAGACCTGTGCACCCGCATAAACCTGCCGGCGGGCAGTTTCTCTTCCACAGCTTTGAGCGTGGTGTGGATAGCATGGAACTTCTGCACGGTATGTAGTTTTACATAATCGCCCATTGCCTCCAGATATAAGATCTCGTCTATGCGGATTCTTTTGAGCACTCCATTGTCACGGATAAAGACAAATTCACTGTCTGTGCTCTGTACTTCCTGCGCGGTGCTTTCACAGATCTCCTTCGCCTTATCGATGGCCTGGATAAAGCGCGCGGGACTCACTGGTTTAATCAGGTAGTCTGCAACGTTCAGCTCAAAGGCTTCTACAGCATAATCTTTTTTGACGGTGGTAAAGATAATGACAGGACCTTTTTTCCCCAGGTTGCGGGTTAGTTCCAGTCCACTCATTCCCGGCATTTCGATGTCGAGGAGGAGCAGGTCTACTTTTTCTTTTTGCAGTACATTATAGGCTTCGAGCGCACTGGCACATTCGCCCAGTACATGCAGTTGTTCAACGTGGCTGGCCAATTGTTTCATTGCCGTGCGGGCCAGCTTATTGTCGTCTACAATAAGGCAGTTCATGCCGCAAATATAAGGGCTTTCAGGACTACGGACGCGCCTTTTGCATATTATAATTTGCTTAAAACCTGTTAAGACCTTATTAAAATTAAAATGTAATAAATATCTTGCATGTTCTAAACCGGGTCTCAATTGAAACAGCTGCCAAGGCTCATCCTTATATTATCATGCATACTCTTCCCGTTCGTTTACGGAGGAGTGGCCGGGGATCATGCATCCCCGAAGGGGCAGCCGCAGCTACTCAGTTATAAGACTCCACAGCATTTTCACACCTATTGTGGTAAAACTCATTTCAGGGCAAGGGCTGTCAACAAGTTCAATTTACGTAACCGTGGACTTGTAGATTATAATGAATATTTCCTGACTGTTTCCAGTATCAGGATTAAGCCGCTGTTCGTATACATTCATCCCCAATATAAAGGATATACTGAATCTATCATCAGCGTATCGAACTCGCTTAGCGACTGGCGGGGGCCACCGGTGGCATAATTTCCATATAACTCAATTTCCGTAATTACTTATTTACGCGCTGTTACAGCGCACTAACATTTCGCGCAGTTATGTATCTGAACATTACTGTAAAGCGATGTGCGGTTTTGCTATGCCTGTTGGCAGGCATAAGTGCGCATAGCTTTGCACAAACTTTACAATTGAAGCAGGCAATCGATATGACCCTGCAGCATTATCCTACACTGAAGGCAAAGAATACCCTCGCCAATGCTGCGGCCGCACATACGACCGATGTCAATCACGAGTGGTATCCAAACCTGAAACTGGTGGAAGAAGCGACTATAGGCTCCGATAATGGCGTGTATGGCTCTTACTTCCCCATGAGCATCATTCCTTCTACTTCCGGCGGGATCCGGGCGGCCAACAATTCACAGGCTGTAGCCGGCAATATCGGCATGGCACAATTGCAATGGGAAGTTTACAATTTTGGCCTGTACAAGGTGCGTAAGGATGAAGCCAGGCAACAACAACTGGTAGCCGGTGCAGATGCCGGCATCACGGCCAATGACCTTACCGTTTCTGTAATCCAGGATTACCTGTCTATGCTGGAATATTATAACCTGATGCGTATCCAGGCGGACAATATAGAACGTACTAAATCAGTATCCCAGGCGGTCACCAGCATTGTACTGCATGGGTTGAAACCAGGGGTAGATAGTGCAATTGCAGCGGCAGAATTGTCAAAAGCCCGGTTGAACTATATCGATTTCCAGAATGGATATAACAAGGTGCGCATGCACCTCGCAAGTCTTACAGGCCTGGATAGTACAGCGATTGTACCGGATACACTTTATGATCAAGGGCTTCGCCAGGTATTACTGGCACAGTCTGATACCGCGACTGTAGAGCAGACACATCCTGCATTGATGTATTACAATGCCCTGCTCGCCTCGGCTAAGAAACATGAACAGGTGATCCGTAAAACGGCGATGCCAAAGGTGATGCTGCTGGCAGCCGGTTGGGCCAGGGGTTCCAGTATCAACAGCAATGACGAATACCAGCATTTAGAGACAGGCTTTGGCTACAGCCGTTACAATTACCTGGCGGGTGTAGGGATCACCTATAATGTGGCGGACATCTTTCATACCAGAGACAGGATGAGGGAGCAATATGTACGTACAAGGGCTGCGGCTAACCAGCTGGAATCGTCTCATACTTTGCTGGACAACCAGCTGAATCAGGCCAGGGTGAACATTCATACGGCGGTAGACAAGCTGAATGAAATGCCGGCACAGCTGAATGCTGCGAGAGCGGCGGCTGCACAAAAGATGGCTTTGTATAAGGGTGGGTTGACGAACATCATTGATGTGACGAATGCATTGTATGTATTGAACCGGGCAGAGAATGACCTGATTCAGACCCGGCATGATGCGTGGCAATCACTGTTTATGGAGGCATTTGCTACGAATACGATCCAGACATTGGTGCAGCAGCTGGAAGCGACGCGTGGGCAGTTATAAAGGGGAAGCAGGAGATAATTCATGAGCGTCTAACCGCTGAATAAACATCTACGCGTTGAGTTACATCTGGTAGTTGAATAACATCTACGCGTTGAGTAACATCTGGTAGTTGAATAAACATCTACGCGTTGAGTAAACATCTGGTCGTTGACCAATATGTACGCGTTGAGTAAACATCTGGTCGTTGACCAATATGTACGCGTTGAGTAAACATCTTTTCGTTGAACAACATCTACCCGTTGAATAAACACCTGGTCGTTGAACAACATCATTAGAAGAGATACATCCATTCTCTGAACTTAAAATAATTCTATGTCATTAGTCTCTACTGCCTTAAAAAAGCCAATCTCGGTTGTCGTACTGACACTGGGCGTGTTCCTTTTTTCTATACTGGCAGTTATTAATATACCCATCGATATTTTCCCGAAGCTAAACCAGCCGACTATCTATGTGATAGAACCATATGGAGGTATGTCTGCCCAGCAGATGGAAGGTTTCTTTGCTACCCGCTTACAGGACCAGTTCCTGTATGTGAATGGGATCAAAAATATCAGTAGTAAGAACATTCAGGGTCTCACCATGATCAAGCTTACCTTCTATGAAGGTACTGACATGGGGGAGGCCTCTGCACAGGTAGCGCTGCAGGTAAGCCGTGCGATGAACTTCTTTCCTCCGGGTGCTGCGCCGCCACAGGTGATTCGCTTTGATGCATCTTCATTACCGGTAGGTGAACTGGTATTTAGTTCCCAGACACGCCCACTGAAAGATATCTATGATATGGCGACGACCCGTATCAGGCCGATGTTTGCCACTGTACCGGGATTGTCTGCCTCTCCGCCATTTGGTGCAAATGCACGTTCAGTAGTGGTGAATGTGAACCCGGACAGGCTGCGTAGTTTTAACCTGAGTGCTGATCAGGTAGTGGAAGCCATTGCACGCAACAATGCCATGAGTCCATCCGGGAACATTCGTATCAACAATAAGATGTTTCTTACTACGATCAACTCACTGGAAGAACAGGTAACTGACTTTGGTAATATTCCTGTAACTACGAATGGTAATGCGACGGTGTTTGTGAAGGATATTGCGACTGTATCTGACGGCGCGGATGTGACGGTAGACTATGCGCTGGTAAACGGAAAGCGTTCGGTTTATATGCCGGTGGTGAAGACACCGGATGCATCTACCTGGGAGGTAGTGAAACAGCTGAAGGCGAAGTTGCCCGAGATGCAGAATTTATTGCCGGAAGATACCAGGATCACTTATGAATTTGACCAGTCGGTTGCCGTGATCAATGCTGTGAAAGGCTTAATGACGGAGGGGATCCTGGGGGCCGTGCTGACAGGTCTGATGGTGTTGCTCTTCCTGCGTGATGTAAGGAGTTGTCTTGTCGTGGTGATCACTATACCGATAGCCATTTTATCTGCCGTATTTGGGCTCTACTTATCGGGGCAGACGATCAACCTGATGACATTGTCCGGGTTGGCACTGGCCATCGGGGTGCTTGTGGATCAGGCCACGGTAACGATTGAGAATATCCACCAGCACCTGGAGATGGGGAAACCCAAGCGGCAGGCGATTTATGAAGCTTGTGAAGAGATTGCGTTTCCCTTGTTGCTCATCCTCCTGTGTATCCTTGCCGTGTTTGCGCCATCCTTCATTATGTCAGGCGTGCCGAAAGCGATGTTCCTGCCATTATCATTATCTATTGGTTTTGCAATGATCGCTTCTTTCTTTACTGCACAGACACTTGTACCGGTTATATCCAACTGGTGGCTGAAGGCGGAGAAGTACCAGCATGCGCATGCTGGACTGGCCTTGGATAAGGAAGAGGTGAAAGAGGTGAATGATCATATGGAAGAGCAGCAGGTGCATCCTGAAAAACTGAGTGGCTTTGAGAAATTCAAAGCCTGGTTTATGCGGGTGCTGGAAGGGCTCGGAAGGCGCTCTTCGCTGGTGATCACCTTGTACCTGATTATTGCATTTGGGGCAGCAGGTACGGCGTATGTGGTGATTGGGAAGGACCTGATGCCGCATCTTAATGTGGGGCAGTTCCAGTTACGCCTGAAAGAGCCGGATGGTACGCGGTTGGAAAGGACGGAGGAGAAGGTACACCAGGTATTGCAGCTGATCGATCAGGCGACGGACAATAATGTTGAAATCAGTTCTGCTTATGTAGGTCTGATTCCGAGTAGTTACGGCTCGAGTAACCTGTATGTATTCAATGCGGGTACGCACGAGGCAGTGTTGCAGGTGAACCTGAATGAGGATTATAAGGTGAATATTGATGAACTGAAGGATAAGTTGCGTGATATGATTCATGAGAAATATCCGCAGCTACGTGTGTCTTTTGAGCCTATTGATATGACAGAGAAGATTATGGCGCAGGGAGCTTCTACGCCTATCGAGGTGAGAGTAGCGGGGAAAGATATGCAGCAGATTCAGAAGTATGCGACGACGCTGACGAATCGCCTGAAGGAGCTTTCATTTTTACGTGATGTGCAGATTGTACAGCCCTTGCATTACCCGGTGATCAGGATCAATGTAGACAGGTTCAAGGTAGCGCAGATGGGATTGAATGTGTACCAGGTAGCGCGTTCGGTGACGGCTTCAACATCCAGTAGCCGTTTTTCGGAAAAGAACCAGTGGCTGGATGAGAAAGGGGCTTACACTTACCAGGTGCAGGTACAGATCCCCGAGTATAGTATGCAGGCGATCAGTGACCTGCAGGAGATTCCGCTGGTGAAGGGGCAGGCAAGGCCGGTGTTGGGGGATGTGGCGAGTTTTAGTACGAGTGAGGTACCTGGAGAGTATGATCGTTCGGGACCGCGTCGTTACCTGACGGTGAGTGCGAATATTTCCAATATCGATTTAGGGGCTGCAACGAAAGCAGTGCAGCATGAGATTGATGAGATGGGGACACCGCCACGTGGTTTGATAGCAAAGGTGCAGGGTAGTTCAAGTTTGCTGACGGAAACATTGGATGGTTTGCAGAATGGTTTGATGCTGGCGGTGATGGTGATTTTCCTGTTGCTGGCGGCGAATTACCAGTCATTCCGACTGAGTTTTGTGGTATTGGTGACGGTGCCTGCGGTAATAGCGGGTGCACTGCTGATGTTGTTGCTGACGGGGTCTACGCTGAATCTGCAATCATATATGGGAATGATTATGTCAACGGGGGTATCGGTGGCGAATGCGATTTTGATTGTGACGAATGCGGAGAAACTGCGTATTGATTACAGGGATGCGTATAAGGCGGGTATTGTGAGTGCGGGTATTCGTCTGCGACCGATATTGATGACGAGTCTGGCGATGATAGCGGGGATGATCCCGATGGCATCGGGCATGGGTGAATCGGGTGATCAGACGGCACCTTTGGGCAGGGCGGTGATTGGAGGATTGATTGCTTCTACGGTTGCGGCGCTGTTTATATTGCCATTGGTGTATGCAAGGATGCAGCGGAAGGTGACGTTTGATCCGGTTTCGCTGATGCCGGAAGATGAGGTGGCTGCGGAGCATTAGGGTTTTATTTATGAAACCCTGGTTCTGGGAATTCAATCCTGTACCAGGGATTTTGATGCCGGGACAATTTACTATTACTGAACTTTTAACTATCAATCATTAACATGAATAATCAACATAGACTCGTCATTATATGTACGGCAGTGAGCATGCTGGCAGCATGCCGCGAGGCTTCTTCGAAAAAGAAGAAAGAAGAAAAACACCACGGCAGTCAATATACTTTTTCAACGGTGGTACAAGAGCCATTATCGTCCAGTATCCAGTTGCCAGCCGTACTGGATGCTTACCAGAAGGTGAGTATTTATCCGCGTGCAAACGGCTTTGTGAAAAATGTATTGGTAGACAGGGGATCGGTGGTGAGGAAAGGACAGATGTTGCTGGAACTGGATGCACCGGAGGTGATCCAGCAATATTATGCAGCACAGGCGAAATGGCTGCAGGCGAAGGCAGATTATGCAGCGTCTAAGGATAATTACGAACGTACTGTGGCAGTAAGTGCTACACCTGGTACCATTTCTCCCCATGACCTGGAAGTGTCGAATGCAAAGATGCTGGCGGATAGTGCAATTATGAACAGCCAGCTGGCGAATTTCAGGGCATTGGAAGCGACCCGGAGTTACCTGCAGGTGACAGCGCCGTTTGATGGCGTGATCACTGAGCGTAATGTACACCCGGGGGCGCTGGTAGGGCCCACAACGAATATAGATGGCAGGCCCATGCTGATGCTGGAGCAGGAGGATCGTTTGCGTCTTATTGTGCAGGTGCCGGAGATTTATAGTGCGCAACTGGGGGATGCACAAAAGGTATCATTCAGGGTGAATGCTTTGCCGGGTAAGGAGTTTACGGGTACGATCAGCCGTCAGGCGGGATCATTGAATGACCGTTTCCGTTCAGAGGCAGTAGAGGTGGATGTGTTCAATCCCGGGCATACGCTGAAACCGGGCATGTATGCGGAGATTACGATTCCGGTGAGTGGTAGCCGACAGGCCATGGTGGTGCCGGCTACGGCGATTGTGACATCGACGGAGAAGAAGTATGTGATAGCGGTGAGGAGTGGAATTACGCATTGGGTAGATGTGCAGGAGGGAAATCATCATAATGATTCAACGGAAGTGTTTGGTTCATTGCAGGCGGGGGATAAGGTGATAGCGCCGGCAACGGATGATATAAAGGAGAATGTGAGTATTGAGTAGGAGGCTCATCGGGCGATGGATTTTTGAGAATGGAAATTATAAGTGATTGGAGGTTTTTAGGAGTGCTGGTTTGGGAAAAATGGAAGTATTCAGTGAAAAGAGATGTAAAGTTGGTTGGACGTATTTAATGGTTCGGAATTGGTAAAATGGAGGTATTCAGTGAACGGAGGTATCAGTTGATTGGATGTATGCAGTAGTTAATTTTTACCAAAATAAATTGGCATCAGGCAGCATTTTTGTAATACTATCTCCAAAAGGTGTATTATGAAAAAATCAACAAACCTGAAAAGAACAATAAAAGCCGTCAAGAGAGAAAACGTGGAAGTCGCGCCAAAAGTAAAGCCGACTGCAAAAAAGGATTACGACGACGATCAGAACAAAATGCTGGAAGGCTATGATGAAAGTGAATATGATCAGAAAGACATCGCCGATGAGAAAAGAAAAAAGGGGGCCTGACAGTGGCTCCCTTTTGTTTTTTGAATTATTGGCGGATTTGAAACGACTAATTGAATGCCTGAATCAGTTACCAGGAAAGAACACGATACTCACGCCCACAGACTTCGTATCGGGATTGTAGGTAGGCATGGCAATAGGATGCATACTATTTTTTCCCTCTCTTCCATCTTTCTTCGCAAAAGCTCTTTCCATCTTAGGGAATACCCAATAGGCTGCCTTGGTACTCAGGATACCCAAACCAGCCCCTGCAATCACATCACTCAGCCAGTGGCGGTTGTTATACATACGCAGCACACCGGTAGCAGTAGCCATGGCATATCCATAGACCCCATACCATGGACTTACATCCTTGTATTCCTGGCGCATGAATTCAGCACCCATGAAAGACGTGGCGGTATGGCCTGAAGGGAAGGAGTTGAAAGTACTTCCATCCGGGCGCTGCCTGTGAGAAAGTGTCTTCACAC
Organism: Chitinophaga silvisoli; assembly: GCF_003412465.1. Taxonomy (GTDB): domain Bacteria; phylum Bacteroidota; class Bacteroidia; order Chitinophagales; family Chitinophagaceae; genus Chitinophaga; species Chitinophaga silvisoli. The sequence goes on along the minus strand of NZ_QTJV01000007.1, from coordinate 428,525 downwards.
CACCTACAGTTCCCATCATTACTAATGATGAAATACCAAGGATGATGGTACGGTCGCGGAAATTGTGTGCACCATGGATGCCCATAGCATTCAGGGCGTACACACTTAATGCGGGTGCATAGCGGGTGTAATTATCTATTTTGGTATGGAAGGTCGCATTATCTTCCATGATCTCGTTCTTGGTACTATGATCAAGATTACGTAGCGGACCGTATTCGAAAGTAGCAAGGCCATAACCAAGCATAGCAGCAGGAACCACTACACTGGCAATTGTACATTCGTATTTTTTGTTTCCCTTGAAGAGCTTTAAAAAGGAGCTATCCTTTTTAATCATTGCTACTCCCGAATCGGCTGGCAGCTGCTGGGCGCAAACCCCGCTTACTATTACGAACGGCAATAACAGTTGTAGGTATAAAGAGTTTAATCTCATCCAATACAGATTATCGGTAGTAACATAATGTTGTGCATATACTACAAAACAAAAAAAACATTCTGTAGAGATTCTGAAGGTAAATAATATTTTATTTAGATAGATCAAACGTTTGTAGGAGCCTGGGTTTTAAACAAACGTTTGAATGGAAAGATGCCGTGGCCGGCTTTTTGGATACAATTGAATTTTTATTTTGTATATTCGCATCAATACCAGGAAATGGTGTCTTCCTGCACAAGAACTGTCCCTTATTCTTAGGGTCTGATGGCGCCTACAAATAGTAAGTATATTTCTGCTCATACAAGCGGGCAGTTCTGTTTATATATTTGTAGGAACATGTTGAAATTTAACAAATCTTTAGAACAATTTACGATTGCCTGCCAGCTGGTTCGCTGGACTGTTATTATTATCCCTGTCGCGCTGGTAGTCGGCTCGCTGGTAGCATTATTTCTCTGGCTACTGGACTATGTCACGCATTTCCGCTGGGAACATCCTTGGTTATTGTATTTGCTGCCTATAGCAGGGATTGGTATTTATTTCCTTTATAACAAGTTGGGCGGTACTTCGGAGAAAGGCAACAACCTCATTATGGATGAGATTCATGAGCCAGGCGGCGGCGTGCCTGCCAGGATGGCTCCACTTGTGCTGCTGACTACTATTCTCACACATTTGTTTGGCGGCTCAGCGGGTCGCGAAGGAACTGCGGTACAAATAGGGGGCAGTATGGCAGGATTGCTGGGCAGGTGGATGCGTTTATCGCCAGGGGATGTAAGGATCCTTTTAATGACGGGGATTGCAGCGGGGTTTGGGGCGGTATTTGGTACGCCACTTACAGGTACTGTTTTCGCGCTGGAGGTGCTGGCAATTGGGGTGATCAGGTACGATGCATTAGTGCCATGTTTGATTGCAGCTGTATTTGCTGATTGGGTATGTAGTGCCTGGGGTATTCATCATACGCATTACCAGATTTTATTTTCACCGGATACCCCGTTTGATTATTTGCTGCTCGCGAAAGTAATTGTGGCGGGCATTGCATTTGGTTTAGCGGGTTTTTTATTTTCCACCTGCATGCACCAGATCAAAAAATACAGCAAGCAGTTCATTCGTCCGGCATGGTTGATTCCTGTGGTGGGTGGCTTGATCATTATTGCCTTTTGCCGGGTCCTGGGCACAGAGGATTACACTGGTTTGGGTGTACTGAGCAAGGACCCCGGTGGGGTGAGCATTGTGAATGCATTTAAAGACATAGAGATATCCAGGTGGGCATGGTTGTGGAAGTTATTGTTTACAGCTATCACACTGGCGATGGGCTTTAAGGGAGGAGAGGTGACACCCCTGTTTTTCATTGGTGCGGCATTAGGCCATACCATAGCGGTATTGGTGGGAGCGCCGGTAGACCTCTTTGCGGGCATAGGTTTTATCGCGGTGTTTGCAGGTGCCACGAATACACCGATAGCCTGTACATTGATGGGGGTGGAGTTGTTTGGAACAAGCAACGTGTTGTATTTTGCGGTAGCGTGTTTTACGGCATATTATTTCAGTGGGCATTCCGGCATTTATAGTGCCCAGCGTTTAGGAGTTTCAAAGAAATGGGAATAAGGCCAGAGCCGGCAGAGTTTTTGTTGCACATTGTCATCTAAAATCAAGATATGAAAGCCATTACAATTCCCCAATTTAAAGCAAGCCCTGAATTAACAGAACAACCTAAGCCGGCAGTTAAGACTGGCAGTATGCTGGTACGGATTGTAGCCGCAGGGATCAATCCTTTTGATGCCAAAATGATTGATGGGATCCTGGATGGACAAATGCCGCATCATTTCCCCATGATACCGGGTGTAGATGCAGCAGGGGTGGTGGAAGAAACTGGTGAAGGTGTGACGCAGTTTAAAACAGGGGATCACATCTATGGTCAGTTCCTGCATGCGCCGGTAGGCGAAGGTACATTTGCAGAATATGTAGTGGTGCCTGAAAAAGCAGCATTATCTCTCGCGCCTAAAAATATTCCTCTCAAGCAGGCTGCAGCCATACCAACTGCGGGAATGACTGCTTTGCAAATGATTGAGAAATCCGGGTTGAAGCATGAGTCAATTCTGCTGGTAGTAGGTGCTACAGGTGGTGTAGGTTCTTTCCTGATTCAGCTGGCAGCCATGCAGGGAATTTATGTAATTGCTACGGTGAGTGATGACCAGGGAGCGAGTAGGGTGAGTGAATTCGGCGCGAAAGAAACCATTAATTATAAAAAATTGAATGTAGCGGATATTATCAGGAATAAGTATCCTGATGGTGTGGATGGATTGATTGATATGGTGAGTAGCCCGGATGCATTTAAAGTGCTTACGCAATATGTGAAGAAGGGTGGTGTTGCATTGACAACAGCCTTTGTAGCCGATGAAGAGGATTTAAAAAAGAAAGGATTGCAGGGAGGAAATTTTGAATTGAAAGGGAACCGGACCTTGTTGGATACGCTTTCGGATGCGGTGGATAATGGAGCGCTGAAGGTGCCGGTGGAGCGGGAGATTACGTTGGAAGAAACACCGGCTGCATTAGCAGAAATTAAGAAATTGAATAGTAAAGGAAAGACAATTGTGGTATTGTAATTAAAGGCTTACAACAATAATGTTAAAGAATTTATAAAGGTTTACAGCAGTACTATTAACGAATTAAAAGGATATTTCAGCAATAATATTAATGAATATATAAAGGACCTTTCAGTAATATTATTAGCAAATTTATCATTAAAGCAAAGCAATGCTGTTGCACTAACTTCAACGACTAATTGAGCCGGCCGCTGACCTGCGGCCGGCTTCATTCAACCCATTAAAAATAAATTCCGTACCTTTGCCCCGTCTGTCGCATCCCCATACTTACATTTTAACTTGCTTCACTTAGCATAACCCGGGGCTCTCATCTATTTGACATGTTGTGACAGGTTTCAATTTCCCGTACTATTCAGGTGCGTTTTTTGATGTGTGGAATTCCATACCGCGATTGGCATTTTATTATAGCATCGATTTTTTGACTAAAACTGTATTATGAGTAAAACCATTATTGTATCGAACAGGCTACCGGTAAAGATCACTGAGAAGGATGGCGAATATGTGTTGAATCCGAGTGAAGGCGGTTTGGCTACAGGGCTGGGGTCCATTTACAGGCAAGGCTACAACATCTGGATTGGATGGCCCGGCGTGGACGTAAACGAAGCCGCACAGGGGCAGATCAAACAACAACTGGGCACTATGAACCTCATGCCGGTGTACCTGACCCAGGATGAAATCAATAACTATTACGAAGGATTCTCGAACGAAGTACTGTGGCCGGTTTTCCACTATATGTCCGTATATGCCCGCTATGAACAGGTTTATTGGGATTACTATTACCAGGTGAATACAAAATTCAGGGACGCTGTTTTAGAAGTGGCGGAACCCGGCGATGTGATCTGGATTCACGATTACCAGTTATTGCTCTTACCGGGCATGATCCGTGCTGCTGCGCCGGATGTAGCCATTGGTTATTTCCAGCATATTCCTTTTCCATCATTTGAATTATTCCGTTTGATTCCATGGCGTGTTGAATTGCTTGAAGGTATGCTGGGTGCAGACTTACTGGGCTTTCATACTTTTGATGATAGTCATCATTTCCTCAATGCAGTAACGCGTTTGCTGCCACTGAATGCAAATGCGAATGTGGTGACTGTGAATGACCGTGCAGTAGTAGCGGAGACCTTTCCCATGGGGATTGACAACAATAAATTCGAATTGTTATCACAGGATCCGGAGGTGATCAAACAGGTAGAGAGTCTGCGCGAGAATTTCCAGGGTACACACATGGTTTTGTCTATTGACAGACTTGATTACAGCAAGGGTATTATTCAACGTTTGCAGGCCTTTGAATTATTCCTGCAACTGTACCCGGAATATATTGAGAAAGTAGTACTGTATATGATCGTAGTGCCATCGAGAGATTCCGTGGCACAATACAAGGAACTGAGAGATGCTATTGATATGCTGGCAGGGGGCATCAATGCCCGCTTCCGTACGTTGAACTGGCATCCTATTAATTATTTTTATCGCAGTTTTCCGGTGGAGACATTGTCTGCTTTGTACAGCTTTGCAGACGTAGGACTGGTGACACCTATGCGCGATGGTATGAACCTCGTGAGCAAGGAATATGTGGCCAGCCGGAAGGATAGCAATGGTGTACTGATCCTGAGTGAAATGGCTGGTGCCAGCAAGGAACTCATTGATGCACTCATTGTGAACCCCAACAATATCGGTGCGATCGCGCGCGCCATCCATGAAGCATTGAATATGCCGGAGGGTGAGCAAAGAAGACGAATGAAACAGATGCAGCAGATTGTATCTAAGTTTAACATTTCACATTGGGTAAAATTATTTATGGCAAGATTACAGGAAGTGAAACAGCTGCAGCAGTCTATGCTGGCGAGAAGAATGAGCCTGGAAATGCAGGTGCATGTTAGAAAAAGTTATAAAGATGCGAAGGAAAGAGCGATCTTCCTTGACTACGATGGTACACTGGTTGGATTCCAGACCAACATCGATTTAGCTTCGCCGGACCAGGACCTGATCCAGTTGCTGTCGGAGCTCACAGCAGATCCGTTGAACCGGGTGGTCATGGTGAGTGGTCGTAAATACCAGACATTAGAAGAATGGCTGGGACATCTGAAACTCGATCTCATAGCAGAACATGGCGCGTTCCATAAAAAGCATGGAGAAGAGTGGCAGCAATTGCCGGGATTAACGGATCAGTGGAAAGCGGATATTGCGCCTATCCTGGAGACATTTACCGATCGTACGCCGGGTTCATTTATCGAAGAGAAGAGTTTTTCACTGGTATGGCATTATCGCAAGGCGGAAGCAGGTTTGGGTGAATTGCGTGCGAATGAGCTGATGAATACACTGCGTTATTTTGCGGCGGATAAAGGCTTACAATTATTGCCCGGAGATAAGGTGATCGAGGTGAAGAACGTGGAGATCAATAAAGGAAAGGCTACCTTGTCATGGTTGCAGAATAAGCATTATGACTTTACCCTGGCAATTGGAGACGATCATACGGATGAGGATATTTTTAAAGCATTGCCACACGATGCCGTGACAATAAAGGTGGGCAGCCAGTTGTCGGCAGCGCGGTTTTATTTGAGGAATCATCGGGAGGTGCGGGCGTTTTTGAAATCTTTGATTTTGGTATAAAAATATTGTTCCCCATACGGCGAACGCAAAAAAAAAGCGGCTACGGAGAGATCTCTGTAGCCCTTTTCATTTATTGTAAACCTTAATTCAAAACTATTTGAAGATCGGCGTATCCAGTTTCATCGCTATCCTGTAAGCTGCATTCATCAGGCCTACATGGCTGTAAGCCTGCGGGAAATTGCCCCACTGACTACCATTTGTTTCATCCACGTCTTCACTAAACAACATGAGATGATTTGAATATTGCATCAGCTTCTCAAATTCTTTCACTGCATCATCCACTCTACCTACACATGCCAGTGCTTCCACATACCAGAAAGCGCAGACCAGGAAGGTCGTCTTCGGCTTCCCGAAATCATCTGAGTGCAGGTAACGATAGAATAAACCGTTCGGTGTTTTCAACTCTTTTTCCAATGCCGCCAGGTGATCTTTTGCCTTGTCAGAAGCCGGATCCAGGTAGTTCATCATGATGAGCTGCAGGGTGCTGGCATCCAGGTACAGACTACCTGTTGCATTGGTATATACTTTACGAATCGGGTCGTAACAGCTTTCGATATGCGCTGCTGCTCTATTCTTTAAAGCTACGGCCTGTGCCGCCAGGTCATTGTTGCCGATGATACGGGCCATTTTTTCTGCTGCAGAGCAACCCGCCCACTGGAACAGGTTACTGTAGCAATGGATGTTGGCGAAGTTGCGGAACTCCCAGATACCTGCATCTTTTTCATCGATGGTTCGTTCGATCTTCCTGAGGAGGTATTCGATCCACCAGGCAGAGTCTTTTCTTTCAGAGAAGACAAAGCGATGATCGGTATATAAGGGCAACATGGAGATGAGTACCTGTCCGTAGATATCATTCTGGATATGCTCATAGGCCTGATTTCCGACCCTTACAGGTTGATTGCCCTGGTAGCCGTCCAGATGTGGAAGTATTTGCTCAACCAGGTTCTTTTTGCCCGTAATGCCATAAAGCGGCTGGTACCGGTAATCACCTGAGAAGGAAATATCAGCCACATAGCTGAAATACTTTTCCATTTCCTCGAAGTGACCAATATGGTTGAGGGCGGTAATTACGTAATATGTATCCCTGAGCCAGCAATAGCGGTAATCCCAGTTACGTCCGCTACCCGGAGATTCCGGCAGACTGGTAGTGCTGGCGGCGATGATAGCCCCGGTATCTTCATACTGGTGAATCTTCAGGGCCAGGGCAGAACGGATGACGGCTGGCTGGTAGAAGTTGGCGATATTGGAGTGCTTGATCCAGGTACGCCAATAAACGGTCGTTTCGCGGAGGAAACGTTCAGCAGTACTATTGAGTGGCGCTTCCAGGGGCTGGCCATAGGAGAGAAGGAGGTATTTTTCTTCATTCACAACGAAGAATTCCTCTTCAAAAAGGTAGCTCACAGGAATATTGGTGGTAAGGCGGATATGTTCATCACATCCCAGGAATTCGATGTGATTGCTGCCCCGCTGTGCTTTGAGTTTGCGCCCACCGTAGTCACATACGGGTTCACATTTGACCCGGACACGTGGATTGCCTTCCAGTGGGGTGATTTTACGGATCAGCATCAATGGTTTGAAATACCTTTCGTATTGATAAAAACGTGGGGCAAAATCGGTAATCCTGTATTTACCATTTGCACTGGTAATTTCAGTGACCAGGATGTTGGTATTTTCAAGATAATACTGTCGGCTATTGTATTCTCCCTCGGGCAGGATGGAGAACTCTCCTCCCTTTTTCTTGTCAAGCATGCCTCCGAACACGAAGGTACTATCCATCTGGGGCCAGCAAAGCCAGTCGATATTGGTGTTGATGTTCACATGCGCCAGGAAAGCGCAGTTACCGATCAAGCCTGTTTGATAGGTGTGTTTGTCCATAAGTATTATTCCTTTTCCGGCTTGGTATTAAATTATTCAATACATCTTTCTTCACTGATTGTTCATTGTTTACACAAAAGGTGTTCCACAATTGAGGAATTGGGGAATTGAGCCGGGGTGTGGACCTGGCCGGGGAACTGAATTATCAGGTTTGATTCCATTGCAGGCAGGACTTCCGGCCTGTTAATACCATTGCGGGTTTTACTGGCGCAGCCCGATTGGCATTTTTTTCGTATATTATGTTGTATATGCGCAAATGGCTTCGTATAACCATCATTGTTTTCAGTGGCCTCATAGGTCTGTTGCTCTTGCTTTGGCTGGCCCTTGCTTTTTATATTCACACGCATAAAGCATACATCCTGAAGCAGATCAGCGACCAGGTGAATGACCGCCTCCATGGGGGCGAATTGACTATTGGAGAACTGGAACCTGCTTTGGTGCAAAGTTTTCCTGATGTATCTGTTGCGCTGAAAGATGTAAGTGTGAAAGATAGTCTCTGGGTGCAACATAAGCATGAGCTGGTGAAAGTCTCGCGCCTCTTTGTACAGGTGAATACCCTGGCACTGCTCAGGAAGCAGCTGGACATAAAGCAGATCAGTCTACAAAAAGGAACGATCTACCTGTATACTGATAGTACGGGATACACCAATGCCAGCGTGTTGAAGAAGAAAAATGAGCAGGTGAAAAACACAAAAGGAAGCAGCACGAATGCGGATATTACCAGGTTAAACCTGGAGCATGTAAGGCTGGTAATGGATAACCAGCTGAAAGGAAAGTCCTTTGATTTCGATGTCTCGCGCCTGCGTGGCAGCTTGCTCACCAATGATTCCGGATGGACGGCTAGGGTGGACATGGATCTGAAAGTAAACTCCTTTGCTTTCAATACCGGCAGGGGCAGTTTCTTAAAGGATAAAGACCTTTCTACAGACCTGGAACTGCATTATAATACCAGGAAGAAAGTACTCGATATTCCCCAGCAGATCTTACGGATTGATAATAAACAGGACCTTTCAGTAGGTGCGAATTTTTCATTTGCAGATGATAAGGCATTCACCATCCATATCATAGCTGAAAATGCTTCGCTGGCACATGTCTCTACTATGCTCACCCCGAATATCAAAGAAAGGCTGGATAGTATTCAGATGGAAAAACCACTGGATGCGGAGTGTGTGATCAAAGGCGGACTGGCAGATAAAGGTACGCCTTTGCTGAAGGTGATCTGGCAAACAAAAGATAATAACATTACTACAAAAGGGCTGGAGCTCACGGAATGTAGTTTTGGCGGTAGTTACAGCAATGACTGGGTACCTGGAAAGGGGCATGGGGATGATAATTCTATCATCAGTCTTTACAACCTGAACACGCGTTGTTTCAGTATCCCGGTGACGGCAGATACTGTTCATATTTCCAATTTACAGCATCCTGCATTGACCGGCTATTTCAGGGCGGATTTTCAATTGACGGACCTGAATGCGGATGGTGTCTTTAACTTCACCGGTGGCACAGCAAAAGCGAACCTGTTTTACAAGGGAGGCATTACTGCGGGAGATACTATCAAACCTTTCCTGAAAGGCACTGTAGAAGTATTACACGGTGTACTGGCATATATACCGCGCAACCTGCAGTTTACAGACTGCAATGCGAAGCTGGATTTTACCGGGCAGGACCTTTACATGGAAAATATCAGCGTGCAGACAGCAAAGAGCAAGCTTTTCATGGAGGGGAGTGTGCTGAATATAACCAACCTGTTTTTCTCAGCGCCTGAGAAGTTGCAACTGGCCTGGAAGGTACATAGTCCGATCCTGGACCTGAATGAGTTCAGGGGTTTCCTGGCACAGAGAGGCAAGGTCGTGCAAAGCAAGGCAGCGGCGCGGAAGAAGATGACCCGTATCACGAACCAGCTGGATGTGATGCTTAATTCCTGTAATGTGAACCTGAATGTGGCGCTGGATAAGCTCATTTATCAGCGCTTTACGGCACAGCAGGTCAGGGCAGACATCTCACTGACCCAGACAGATATCCGGCTCAACCAGATTGCGCTCTCACATGCGGGGGGAACTATCCAGCTGAGTGGTAACGTCCTCCAGAATGGCAATAATAACCGTTTTAAGGTCAATACAGACATTAATAATGTGCATGTGGACCAGTTGTTCTATGCATTCAATGATTTCGGTATGCAGACCCTGAATTCGAAAAACCTGCGGGGCATCCTGTCAGCCAAAGCGAACATTTCCGGCAATATCTTTGACAATGGCAAGGTGGCACCGAAATCGCTGTATGGCACGATGGGGTTTGAACTGAGACAAGGCGCGCTGGTACATGTATCGCAGCTGGAGGATATAGGGAACATTGCGTTCAGGAAGCGGGATATGGGAAATATTACTTTTGAAAATGTGAAAAATAACCTCACGATACAGGGGGATAAGGTGCTGGTACCGCCGATGCAGATCAACTCCAGTGTGCTCTATATGGATGTATCCGGGGTATATGGTATGACATCGGGAACAGATCTCTATATCGATGTGCCGCTTCGTAATCCTAAGAAGGATGTGGACATTGAGGACAAGGAAATGAAAAAGAAACGCAGGACCAGGGGCATCGTGCTACACCTGCATGCTACGGATGACGGAAATGGCAAAGTGAAGATAAAATTAGGCAGTAAAAAGAAAGATGAGGGCAAGGATGTAACAAATTAGGGATAGCCGGCGTTTGAGGGAAGGGAAAATAAACTATTTTTGCGGCCTTATAATTATTTAATGCACCCATGAGAAAACTATTGCCAATCGCTTTGCTGGCTATGATCGTGGCCTGTAAGAAAAATGAAGATACCAGAACTTCGATCAGTTACACAGGCAAATGGTTCATTTCGCAAACGGTAAGTCTGCAGTATTATATCAATACAGATGGGGATACTGTTTATTTCAGGAATGATACCCGTAATTATGCGGATAGCACAGCGTACCTGGATATAAAACTGACAGGGTATACAACCGGTAAAGCGGCATTGTACCTGGATGGTTACCTGGATTCGCTGAGTTATGAGTATATGACGAAGGAGTATTTTAAACTGGATAGCACTTTGTGTGTGGTGCAGGAGGCGAGTGATTCCGTGTTCAGGTTTAATACCCTGGTTTATAATGGAGAACTGGTGCCGGGAAGGGTAGTGGTGACACAGGATTATTTTGTGGCAGACAGGCGCTGATGGTCATTTTGAAAATGGCTTATGCATGTAAGGGGATAATGTGATAGCAACAGGGAATTGGCGAAACGAATCAGCTCATTTAGCTGCCCGTTTTAGGTAAGTGCAATAATTAGAAGGATTGGAATCAGATTAAATTTTTACACCAGCAAATAAGTTCATGTGGGAAAGGGATAAAAGGCATGATTTTTTAGGCTTTTAACCTGACCATATTATTCCCGATGTCAAGAGACTTTTTCAGCACATTCCGGACTGCATTCCGGACATTACAGAACAATGATCCACTGCGGCTGGCTGGCGCAACGGCGTTCTTTGCCAGTTTTGCGTTGCCTCCTATCTTATTAATACTGCTACAGGTCATGGGCCTGTTATTTGACCGGAAACATTTGGGCAAGCAATTATTTCAGCGTCTTGGCGAGCTGGTAGGTACGGATAGTGCCGAGCAGGTAGTGGTGACGCTGAGGGGCTTCCGAAACCTGGGTAAGACCTGGCCGGTAGCAACACTGCTGTTTATCTTTCTCTTATTTGTAGCTACAACTTTATTAAAAGTAATTCGCAGTTCGCTCAACCAGTTGTGGCAAATCCGCCTGCCACAGCGGGAAGGTTTCGTGAGGTCCCTGATGGGACGGCTGCGTTCCCTGATTGTGATCGGGGCGGCCGGTATTCTTTTCCTGGCCAGTGTGCTGACGGAAAGTGCGCATGCCTTTCTGGGTACTTACATTCACGATCTCTTTCCCAATACAGACCTGATCTTCAATGAATTGTTCACGCAGGTTGTGTCCCTGGCTATTATGACGGCCTGGTTCACGGTATTGTTCCGCTACCTGCCTGATGCCAGGCCTGACTGGAAAGTTGCTTTTTCCGGGGCATTCCTTACGGGGATCCTGTTCGGGATAGGCAAGTTTGTGCTGAGACGTTTGCTGTACGGCGGCAATATTGGTATCCTGTACGGTGCCTCTGCTTCGGCGGTATTGTTGATGCTGTTTATCTTTTACAGTTCTATTATCTTCTATTACGGGGCAGCGTTTACAAAGGCGTGGAGTGAATTTAAACAACGACCTATGCAGCCACTGAGGCATGCTACGTTTTACGAACTTGCAGATGTAGAAATGTAAACAGGAGTCAGCAAGGCATTACGCCTCGCCCCTCAGCACCATTTCAATATGCTCCTTTACAGGATTGCTAAACCCTTCTACAGTAATTTTTGGATGCTGGTCCAGATTGATTGTAATTCTTCCATTTTCATTTACCAACGTGTCCGAAAGGGGCTCCAGTAATGCATGCATTTGTCGCACACCCATTTGCGCGAGTTGGTTCATAACAGTATCTTCCAGCTGATGGAATTCACGATTCTTGTAAGAATAGATAACCTGGATCATTGTGTTTAAGATTTTCAAAGGATGATAAAATAATTAATACTTGTTCTTTCTTCCTGATGTTGGTTACACTAATATCCCCGTTTACAAAGGATAATAAAAAGTTTTCATTGGATGAATTGTAATATATGTCCCCATCGACTGGCAAAAATCAAACCAATTGAATGCCTGTGTAAATATATAAATTTTATTAATAACTAGTTGTATTTCACTTTTATAAAACTTTTCCACAATCTGTTTTCCACACCTATCATAAACTGCCTTTGGTAGTCAGTAAAGGATTTATTTTATTTAAAAGCCCCAGGTCCAATTCTGTTACAGACGGCATCCAAATAAATCTGAATATCGTTATCTTGCCGCCTCAAACATTGCAGATGCGCAAATTTCGTTACACAAATCTATTCCTGGTGTTGGCGTGCTTCTCTGCCACCACAGCAGTAGCGCAGCCCGGGCAATCCACAAAATGGAGCCGTGACGGGCAATATATCTATGAGCCTTCTACCAGTTCTATCGTTGCGGTAAAACTTTCAGACGGTTCACAATCAGAAAAGGTCCCAGCCAGATTATTGACCCAGGGTAACTACCAGATCAGGATCCGCGACTTTGACTTCTCTGCCGATGAAAAGAAACTCCTCGTTTATGCCAATGCGGAGCGTGTATGGCGCTACGATACCCGTGGCGATTACTATGTACTGGATCTGAGTAATAATAGTCTGAAGAAACTCGGTGCAGACCTGCCCCAGTCTTCCCTCATGTTCGCTAAGTTCTCTCCCGATGCCAGGCAGGTTGCTTACGTAAGCGGGCATAACCTCTACGTTGAAGATCTCGCCAGCGGTACGCGTAAAGCTCTTACGACAGACGGTACCCGCCGACTGATCAATGGTACTTTCGACTGGGCTTACGAAGAAGAATTCGGCTGCCGCGATGGTTTCCGCTGGAGTCCTGACGGCAAATCCATTGCCTACTGGCAGATCGATGCCACAAAGATCCGGGACTTCCTCATGATCGACAATACTGACTCTATCTATTCATATACTGTTCCGGTAGAATATCCCAAAGCAGGGGAGAGTCCTTCTGCATGTCGTGTGGGCGTGGTAGATATTGCTACTGCAAAGACTACCTGGCTGCAGGTGCCCGGCGATGAACAGCAACACTACATTCCACGTATGGAATGGGTACCTGGCAGAAATGAACTCATCCTGCAACAGCTGAACCGCAAGCAGAATGAAAGTATCCTCTTCCTCGCCAATGCTGCTACCGGCAAGGCAAGCTCTTTCTATAAAGAAAACGACTCTGCCTGGATTGATGTGAAATCCCGCTGGGATGACCGCGATATCAGCGGCTGGGACTGGCTTTCCAACGGACAGTCCTTCGTATGGGTAAGTGAAAAAGACGGCTGGCGACACCTTTACAATGTAGACCTGAAAGGAAAGGAGCAACTGATTACGCCGGGTAACTACGATGTCATTAACCTGCTGAAAGTAGATGAAGCGCATAAAGTGGCTTACATCCTGGCTTCTCCCGACGACGCCACCCAGCAGTATCTCTACAAGGTTTCACTGGATGGTAAAGGCAAACCGGAGCGAATTTCTCCGCTGTCAGAACCCGGTACACATTCCTACGAAATCTCTCCTGATGCACAATACGCATTGCATGGCTTCTCCAACCACTACTACCGCAATCAGCAGGAAGTGGTAAAACTCGCTACCCACAAAAGCGGCGAGGGAGAGCAGATCTATAAAGACATCATCAGCTCCCGCAGAATCCAGAAACAGGAGTTTTTCAATGTAACTACTGTAGATGGTGTGACCATGACGGGCTGGATGGCAAAGCCTAACAACTTTGACTCTACGAAAAAGTATCCTGTAGTATTCTATGTATATGGTGAACCAGCCGGTGCTACTACCATGGATCAATATGGTGCGGGTTACAATCACCTGTACAATGGTGATATGGCCGCAGATGGTTACATCTACATCTCTATGGATAACAGGGGTACACCACAACCTAAAGGCAGAACATGGCGCAAGGCGATCTATCGTAAGGTAGGGATCCTGAATGCCCGTGACCAGGCAATGGGCGCGAAAGAGCTGTTCAGAGAACACAGCTATATGGATACTTCACGTGTAGCCGTGTGGGGTTGGAGCGGTGGTGGTTCTATGACACTGAACCTGCTGTTCCAGTATCCTGAAATTTATAAGACGGGTATTGCCATTGCAGCTGTGGGGAACCAGCTGACCTATGATAATATTTATCAGGAGCGTTATATGGGATTGCCACAGGAGAACAGGGAGGATTTTGTAAAAGGATCACCGATCACTTATGCAAAGAACCTGCGTGGCAACCTGCTGTATGTACATGGTACAGGTGATGACAATGTGCATTATCAGAACGCAGAAATGTTGCTGAATGAGCTGATCAAAAATGATAAGATCTTCCAGTTCATGGCCTATCCGAACCGCACCCATGGTATTAGTGAAGGGGAAGGTACGAGAAGACATTTAGCGACTTTGTATACTAATTATTTGAAAGAACATTGTGCGCCAGGCGCGAGGTAATTGAATTATGGCAAAAAATAAAATTTTCGGACTATTATCAGTTGTAGTGGTCCTTGTATGTGCATTCCTGCCCTGGATTACTGTAGAAAGTAAACAGCTGGTTTTCACCGGGGTACAGACCAATGGCTCTTATTTCGGTGAGCCTGGGAAGGTGAATGTTTTCTTTGCGGTAGTGATTGGGATCTTATTTGTGCTGAAGGGGAAAATGCCTTCCAGGATCAATCTCTTCCTGGCAGCGTTCCTGGCGGCGTGGACATTCAGGAATTTGTTGCTGTTCAGCAGGTGTGAGATGGGTGAGTGCCCGGACAGGCATATTGCCTTATTCCTGTCGTTCGTGGCGGCATTGGGCGCATTTATTTCAGTGTTGTTTACGAATAATGGGAAAACAGCTGAGAAGAAGGACTAAAAAAAGAGCGGGTTTCTGTTAACAGAAACCCGCTCTTTTTTTTAACGGAAGATCATTGCCATGATCCAGGCACCAAAATAAACGGCACCTGTGTACCCGATATTCCGCAGAATCACCGGTAATGCCGGCTGATTGGTCATTTTGGACTTTATAAAACTAAATAAGATCATGAGCACGAAGCAGAATGTAACACTGTTCTGTGCTGCCCGATAAAAGTTTTCATTCTTTAAATAAGGGAGTAAGGGCAATATGCCTCCTACAAGAAAAAAGAACCCCGTAATCGCTGCACTCAACAGCGCACGGCCCAGATTGAAATGGGTCACTGCCACCTGCTCCTGCTGTAAAGTATTTTCCCAGTCATTTGCATCTCTCTCCATTTCGCTGGCTATATCCGCGATGATGTGATGGCCTATTTCCAGGTCTTCGAGTTTCCGGCGTTCTTCGGCGGAGAGCGTACCTACATCATGCTGGGTATCGCCCTTGTTGGCATAGTAAGCGGTGATCATTACAAGCACGCTCCCTATGATCCAGATCAGGGTATTGATGGTATAGAACCGTTGTACAGTGATGTCGAGATCATGGGACAGGAAGGTGGTGAAAAATAGTAACAACAGTCCTTCCGGAAAACCGATGATGAAATCTGTTTTCCAACCAGTACTGCGGATAGTTTTAATATTTTCGGACATGTAGCGGAATTGTTGGTGAGTCATTTACGAACATACCATGACATCAGATTCCGCGGAAAAACATTGGTAGAAATGCTTTCAGGGAAATTTATTCTTCCTGATCCTTCCTGGAAATGTTTTCCGCAAAATCGATTTTAAAAATATGCCTTCAAGGAACATGCCTGAGTTTATAAGATCTCCAGACTACGCCCTATAATCTCCACGCTTTCCTTCACCTGTGAAGCGTTGATCAGCAAAGGTGGCGCAAACCTGATTTTGTCGCCATGCGTTGGTTTCGCGAGCAGGCCATTCTCTTTCAGCGCCAGGCACAGATCCCAGGCAGCTTCCGGATTGGGATGATTGATGACAATAGCGTTGAGGAGTCCTTTTCCCCGGATTGTTCCAATATGTGGAGAGGCCAGTGCGGCCAGTTCCTGTCTTAGGAGTGCCCCCATAGCTGCGGCATTTTCTGCCATTTTCTCTGTTTGCAACACTGTCAGGGCAGCCATGGCTACTTTACATGCCAGCGGGTTACCACCATAAGTACTGCCGTGTTCACCTGGTTTGATGGTAAGCATAATTTCATCATTCGCCAGTACGGCGGCTACGGGTAGCAGGCCGCCAGACAGGGCTTTACCAAGAATGAGGATATCCGGGCGTACATCTTCATGATCGCAGGCCAGCATTTTACCGGTGCGTGCAAGGCCGGTCTGAATTTCGTCTGCAATGAAGAGCACCTGGGCATCTTCGCAGTATTGACGGGCTTTGGCCAGGTAGCCTTCATCAGGTACCACTACGCCGGCTTCACCCTGGATAGGTTCTAATAAGAAGCCTGCCACGTTTTGATCCTGCAGGGCTTTTTCCAACGCAGGCAGGTTATTGTAAGGAATTACTTCATAGCCGGGCATGAAGGGACCAAAGTCAGTGCGGGAGCTGGGATCAGTGCTGAATGAAATGACATTCAGGGTACGGCCGTGGAAATTGTTGGCGCATACGATGATCTTTGCTTTGTTTTCGGGGATGCCTTTTACGACATATCCCCAGCGGCGGGCCAGTTTCAGGGCCGTTTCGACAGCTTCCACACCGGTATTTACAGGGAGCACCTTGTCGAATCCAAAGTAGTTGGTGATAAATGCTGCATATTCACCCAGGAGGTCGTTGTGAAAGGCACGGGAGGTCAGGGTCAGTTTCTGCGCCTGATCAATGAGTGCCTGTACAAGTACCGGGTGGCAGTGACCCTGGTTGACGGCGGAATAGCCGGAAAGGAAATCGTAATATCTTTTACCGTCTACATCGTAGAGGAATACACCTTCGCCACGATCCAGTACGACCGGGAGGGGGTGATAATTGTGTGCGCCGTATTGTTCTTCCAGATCCAGGTAATGCCGGGTCTTTTCACTTATCTTGAATGATTGTAACATACAGTACAAAAGTACGGTTAAAAGCGAAGGGATGGCGAAAAAAAGTCGCGTCCGCCTATGGCAGAAGCGATTTTTTCATGGAATGTACCGGCCTGCGGCCGGCTTTTAATTTTTCAATGAGGTGACTAACCGGATGTATTCTTCCATGGCAGCATCCGAAGACTTCCCTTTCAGTTCCTCCCATGCCTGGTACTTGGCCTTCGCCACAAAATCAAAGGGGTTGGCAGGTGGCTCAGCCGTATTATCTCCCTCCGTGGCCTGTTTATATAATGAATATAATTTTAATAAGATTTCATTAGAGGGCTTTTCAGACAAGGTTTTGCTGTCGGCAACGGCTGTTTCAAATTGTGTTTTGAGGTCCATTTTATAAGTTTGTATTAAATATAGCCAAAATAGTATGAAATACCCGGGTCCGACATATTCAGGAATAGCAAAATTTAAATACCTTTGCGGCTTGACGCGGGGCGGAAGAAACGTCTTGTTTTATAAGCATATATGAAGAATATCAGGAATTTTTGCATCATTGCGCACATTGACCACGGTAAAAGTACATTGGCCGACAGGCTATTAGAGCATACCAAGACCATTTCCGAAAGGGATATGCAGGCGCAGGTCCTGGATGATATGGATCTCGAAAGAGAAAAGGGTATTACCATTAAGAGCCATGCCATCCAGATGAACTATACGTCCAATGGACAGCAATATGTATTTAACCTCATTGATACCCCCGGTCACGTGGACTTCTCCTATGAAGTATCCCGCGCACTGGCAGCCTGTGAAGGCGCTCTATTGCTCGTAGACGCTGCCCAGGGTATTCAGGCCCAGACTATTTCCAACCTGTACCTGGCACTGGAAAACGACCTGGAAATCATCCCGGTTATCAATAAAATCGATATGGAAGGGGCTATGATCCCTGAAGTAAAGGACCAGATCATCGAACTGATCGGCTGTAAGGAAGAAGAAATTCTCCTGGCTTCCGGTAAGTCCGGTATCGGGATCGAAGAGATCCTGGAGGCCATCGTCAACCGTATTCCGGCTCCAACAGGCGAACCGGAAGCTCCCCTACAGGCGCTGATCTTCGATAGCGTGTTCAACTCCTTCCGCGGGATCATCGCCTATTACAGAATTTATAACGGCACCATTAAAAAAGGTGAGAAAATCCGTTTTGTAAATACCGGTCAGGAATACTTTGCCGATGAGGTAGGTGTACTGAAACTGGGCCTTTCACCTCAGAAGGAAGTGAAAACCGGAGATGTTGGTTACATCATCACTGGTATCAAGAACGCCAAAGAGGTAAAGGTAGGTGATACTATCACCAGCATGGCCAACCCTTCCCTGGAAGCGATCAAAGGTTTCGAAGAGGTAAAGCCAATGGTATTTGCCGGTATCTTCCCGGTAAACACCGAAGACTTCGAAGAGCTGCGTGACTGTATGGAAAAACTCCAGCTGAATGATGCTTCCCTGACTTTCGAACTGGAAACTTCCCAGGCTTTGGGCTTCGGTTTCCGATGCGGATTCCTGGGCATGCTGCACATGGAGATCATCCAGGAAAGACTGGAAAGGGAGTTTAACCAGACGGTGATTACTACTGTGCCGAACGTAAGCTTTATAGCTTATACAACCCGTAAGGAAGTGATCCAGGTAAACAACCCTTCCGAAATGCCTGATCCAAGCCGTATCGAACGAATTGAAGAGCCATGGATCCGTGCACAGATCATTACCAAACCAGATTATATCGGCAATATTATGACCCTCTGCCTGGGTAAGAGAGGTCTCCTCATTAACCAGAGTTACCTGACACCGACCCGTGTGGAGCTGATCTTCGAAATGCCATTGACAGAAATCGTGTTTGACTTCTATGATAAACTGAAGAGCCAGACCCGTGGTTACGCATCATTCGACTATTCCCCGATCGGTATGAGAGATTCTGATATCGCGAAGATGGATATCCTGTTGAATGGTGATAAGGTGGATGCATTGAGTGCGCTGATTCACCGTAGCCGTGCGCAGGACTTTGGTCGTAAGTTGTGCGAAAAGCTGAGAGAATTGCTGCCACGCCAGCAGTTTATGATTGCGATTCAGGCAGCTATTGGGGCGAAGATCCTGGCGCGTGAAACGATTAGTGCCATGCGTAAGGATGTGACCGCGAAGTGTTATGGTGGTGATATTTCCCGTAAGCGTAAATTGTTGGAGAAGCAGAAGGAAGGTAAGAAGAGAATGAGACAGATCGGAAATGTGGAAGTACCACAGGAAGCATTCCTGGCGGTGCTGAAGCTGGACGAGTAGTGTTGGGCTGCTTTAAAATTGGGTATAAAAATTTAGTAGGCTGTGTTGTTGCAACACAGCCTATTTATTTATAAGGGCATAAAAAAAGCCGGTCGCATTAATGCGACCGGCTTTTTGAAATATCTTTTGCGATTAAGCTAACTGTTTCTTCGGATGGAAAGAAATCTGCCTGATCAGTTCCCACGCACCAAACAGTACCGCACTAAAGAAAATGTTTCCAAGAATACCATTCAGTGCAAAGCTGCTAAACAGGTCTCCCTGTTTGAAGAATGGAATACCGGCTGCATAGCAGGCGATCAGACCACTGAAGGTATGAGGATACATATTTGTGGTGAGGAAAGTACCGAGGTTGGTAATTAAAAAGAATGTCACACCTGTACCAATGCTGGCGATCAGGATAGTCAGTGCATCTGCTTTCTTAATACGGGTAGCGATCCAGGTAATGAAGAGGAAGGCACCATATACAAAGAACAGCTGACCAATGTAAGCACCATAGAAGACCTGTACATTGGTAAAGAACTGGAGGAACAGATCACTCAGAAAAAGGGTAAGGATGGGTAACAGATAAGCCAGGCGTTTGTTCCGGATCATCATACCACCAAAGAGGGCAGAAGCGCCAATAGCGTTAAAGTTCCATAACTGGAGGTTGTTGGTGATGACACGGCTGATGATAGCCAGGAAGATCAGTACGGCAATCATTATATTTTCACGGGTATCCTTCTTCATTTGATCAGTTTATTTGTACAAAGATAGGGAAAAAGCGAAAAAATCGCTTCTACCAAAGGTGGAAGCGATTTTTCAGTAAATTAATGAAATTATGCCGGAACTCCTGCCTTATAAATCACTACGCCGTCTTTAGACTCGATCTGGTAAGTCGCCTCGTACAGTGCTACGACAGACTGACCTTTCAGCACCGGCAGGTTCACACCACCTTCGCCAGTTACCGTTGCTGAGCCCTGGAGCACCAGCAGGATCTCGGTGGATGTGCTGGTATGCTCATATTTCTGACCCGCTTTCAACTCGATACGGCTTACGACGAAATCAGGCGCTGGTGAAGCATAGATGCTTTCCAGGCCACCTTTTACTGCATCCCCTTTCAGAATTTTCGGATGTACAGCTTCGAAACGGGTATGTTTCAGCAATTCAGGTACATCGATATGCTTAGGTGTCAGGCCACCACGCAGCACATTGTCTGAATTGGCCATCAGTTCCACATTCTGGCCTTCCAGGTATGCGTGAGGAATACCTGCATCCTGGAATACGGCTTCGCCTTCATGTACTTCCATGATATTAAAGAAGTAAATGGAGAAGATCCCTCTATCCAGTCTGTCAAGACCCTGTGGGTCATTCGCAATGGCCCGGCCTGTCCAGAAAGCAGGATCTGACTTGTGCAGGGTACCCGCCTGGTAAGCAGGCAAAACTCTTTCTGCCAGCGGGCGCAGGAACTTATTCACTTCTTCCTGTGGCAGCTCCATGACAGCTTTGTACAGGCCATAGTAACCGTCTTTTTCGAAGATAGGTGCCAGGCTGGCAAATTCAGGAACGGTGGTGAGTACTTTCTTCAGTTTATCTTCAGGCAGGAAACCATGGAGCAGCCAGAATTCGCTGAGGGCTACCATGATTTCAGGCTTGTGATTGGCATCTTTATAGTTACGGTGCGATGCATTCAACGGAATACCAGCTTCATTTTCGCGGGCAAATCCTTTTTCAGCTTCTACTTTGGTAGGGTGCACCTGGATGGACAACATGTCTTTTACGTCGAGGATCTTGAACAGGAAAGGCAGTTCTCCGAACCGGTCCCACACTTTCTGGCCCAGGGCCGCGGCAGGATTAGCTTTGATCAGTTGGTCGAGTGCTGTGGCCTGGCCATCCATGTCTATTTTGGAAGGGGCGCTTTGGTGTGCTCCCATCCAGTATTCCGCACTGGGATTCTTTGTTTCGGGGATGCCCAGGAGTGCCGGGATATAATGATAACCACCCCATGCATAATTTTGAACCTTACCTTCCAGTCTGAATAGTTTCTTCTCACTCATACGTTATGCGTTATAATTGTTTATTTTCAATAACAGTGAACCTGAAAAATTTCCTCAAAGGAAGTTAAAAATTAATCAATATCCAATGTTAACCCACCTTGATTTAGGTAAAAAGGGCGAGGAAATTGCGAGGGCGCATTTTTCAGCACAGGAATATATCATTTTGTGTGCCAACTGGAAGTTGGGGCGGAAGGAGATTGATCTGATCGTGAGTAAAGATCAGTGTTTGGTTTTTGTGGAGGTGAAGACGCTGGCGACTGATGTGTGGGGGTATCCGGAGAAGAATGTGACGGTGGGGAAGATCAGGCGGATACGGGCGGTGGCGGAGGGGTATATGAATACGATGAAGGTCTTGCCTAAACGAATACGGTTTGATATTGTTTCAATAACGTTTAGGGAGGATGGGAGTCATGAGTTGGTGCATTTTGAAGATTGCTTTTAAAAGAGAGCCCCCGGTTTTTTTTGCCTTTGGCAAAAGAAAACCGGGGGCTGGCGGTGTGGCCTGGGGCCGGCTGGAATTGCCGTACCTATTACCAGATACCCGTATAATTATGTGGTGTGATTGCCTTCAATTCTTTTTTCAGGCTTGCACTTATTTTCAACCCGTCAATAAACTTATGCATTGTCTTCTGCGTAATCTGATCTCCACCACGTGTCAACGCTTTCAGTGCCTCATAAGGCTGCGGGAAATTCTCCCTGCGCAGCACTGTCTGAATCGCTTCCGCTACCACCGCCCAGTTATTTTCCAGGTCATCATGCAGTTTCGCCTCGTTCAGGATCAGTTTATCCATTCCTTTTGCCAGGGATTTCAGGGCAAGGATAGAATGGCTGAAGGGCACACCTACGTTCCTTAAAACAGTAGAATCAGTGAGATCGCGCTGTAAGCGGGAAATAGGCAGTTTCGCACTCAGGTGCTCAAACAGCGCATTTGCCAGACCAAAGTTACCTTCCGCATTTTCGAAATCAATAGGGTTCACCTTATGCGGCATGGCAGAAGAACCTACTTCGTTTGCCTTGATCTTTTGTTTGAAATAATCCATGGAGATATACTGCCAGATATCGCGGCTGAAATCTATCAGGATAGTATTGATACGTTTTAAGGTATCGAATTGCGCAGCAATGTTGTCGTAATGTTCAATCTGGGTAGTATATTTCATACGCTGTAAGCCCAGGGTGTTGTTCACGAACTTATCGCCAAATTTCTCCCAGTTGATCTTAGGGAAGGCCACGTGGTGTGCGTTGAAATTGCCCGTAGCACCCCCGAATTTAGCCGCGAAAGGAATATCGCCGAGCAGTTTCACCTGGCCTTCCAGTCTTTCGGCAAAGACCAGGATCTCCTTGCCCAAGATGGTTGGAGACGCTGGCTGACCATGGGTACGGGCCAGCATTGGGATCTTCATCCATTGTTTGCCGAATTTCTTCAGGCCCAGGATCAGGTTGGCGATAGCAGGCATATATACGTGCTCTACTGCTTCTTTCCAGAATAGTGGAGTGGCGGTATTATTTACGTCCTGTGAAGTGAGGCCAAAGTGTACCCACTCCAGTTTATCTTCCAGGCCTAAGCCTTTCAGTTCGTTTTTAACGAAGTATTCTACAGCTTTTACATCATGATTGGTCACCTTCTCCGTATCCTTGATCAGCTGGGCATTTTCTACCGTAAATTCCTGATAGATCTTACGCAGTGCAGGTACCTGGTTTTTGGGGAGGCTGAAAAGCTTCTGCTCAGAAAGGGCGATGAAGTATTCAATCTCTACCAGTACACGGTAGCGGATCAGTGCAAATTCAGAAAAATAAGGGGCCAGTTCTTCCAGTTGTTTGCGATAACGCCCATCCAGCGGGGAAATGGCGGTCAATGATTGTAATTGCATACTAAAATTTTATTGTTTAGTAATGGGTGGTTTTCACCCATTTCAGGATACATATAGCTAAAATGTGCTAATTTAGCCGGCAAAATTACTGAAATTGGAACGGAAAGTAAAAGTAGCGGCAGTAAGTTATTTGAATACCAAGCCATTATTATTTGGATTTAGGAATCATCCGGTGATGGACATGATGGAGCTGAGTGTGGATTATCCGGCTAAGATAGGCCAGCAGCTGATAGACGGGATTGTTGACGTAGCACTTGTGCCGGTGGCAGTGATACCGAAGATGAAAGAGTACCACATTATTTCAGATTATTGTATTGGGGCTGAGGGGCCGGTTGCGTCAGTTTGCCTCTTTTCTGATGTCCCTTTGCACGACATTAAACGGATCTATCTGGATTACCAGAGCCGGTCTTCAGTAGCGCTGTTGAAATTGCTGGTGAAGGATTACTGGAAACTGGATGTGGAGTTTATTCCTACTACAGGTGATTATGAAGGGAATATCAAAGGCACCGATGCCGGGTTAGTGATCGGGGACAGGGCGTTTTTGCAGCGTAAGGTGTCTCCTTATATTTATGACCTGGCAGAACATTGGATCAGGTATACAAGTCTGCCGATGGTATTTGCGGCCTGGATTAGTAATAAACCTTTGCCGGTTGAGTTCATCCAGCAGTTTAATAATGCAAACGGAATCGGGATCAATAATATCCCGGCGGTAGTGGCGGAGAATCCTTACGGGGAGTATGACCTGACCACTTATTATGTAAAGAACCTGAGCTATCCTTTGACCCCTTCTAAAAAGCAGGGTCTGAATAAGTTCCTTTGGTATTTGCAACAGTAAAAGACGTATTAATAATATAGTAAAAGAGCTTGTAGCAAAAGTAAATTCCGGACATTTAATCCGGATGCCTGTGGGAGGGAATTTTAAAATAAAATTCTAATTCCATCAAATTACTTTTGGTACAAGCTCTTTTATTTTGATGAGGCCCTGCGGCCGGACAGAAATCCAAATTTTAGAAGGAGAGCCAATTATTTTCATTAAATTAGTTACCCACTAATCACGGAAGCATGAAAATAGGTATCCTGGGCAGCGGCCCCGTCGGCCTTACGCTAAGTGAAGGCCTTGTCAGGGCAGGACATGAAGTGATCCTTGGCACCCGTAACCCGGCCAAAGAGTCTCTGCAACAATGGATACGCAAAATAGGTGGCCACGTTACTGCTGCTCCTTTCCGGGAGGCAGCCGCTCAGGGAGAGTTACTGGTCATCTGTACCAGCTGGGCAGGTACCCAAAAAGCAATTGAGGCCGCCGGCCTTTGGAATTTCAAAAATAAAGTTGTTGTCGATGTCACGAATCCACTGGATGGGAAAGGACCTGACCAGCAGGGGAGACTGAGCTTTTCAATTGGCCATACCAATTCAGCAGGCGAGCAGCTGCAGGCCTGGTTGCCGCCGGATGCGCATGTGGTAAAGGCCCTGAGCTGTATCGGGCATGAATCTATGTTCAGGCCGCAGCATGAACAGGATGCACCGACCATGTTTATCTGTGGAAATAAACGGCAGGCGAAGGCAACGGTGACGGAATTGTTGCAGCAAATGGGATGGATTGATATTGTGGATATGGGAAGTATTGAAATGAGCAGGAATATCGAGCCGCTGAGTATCCTGTGGTATGCATATGGGTTCAGGACAGGGACCTGGCAACATGGGTTCAGACTGGTGAAGAAGCCGTCTTAATTAAAACAAGATACAAACAGTTTCCATACTGTAAATCATATTAAAACCCCCAGAACAAACCCAAACAAAAAGGCCTTCCTGAAACTCAGAAAGGCCCTTCATAAAGCGGTTTAGATTTGTTTGACGTGTATATAAAAATTGGGATCCACCTTAAAATCCTTTTTATTTGTCAGCGTAAACTGCGTTGACTGCCAGTGTTTGCCTGGATATATAAACGTATACCCCCTATCATTCAATGTCACCTTCACCGGCATATCGAAGTTCTCCACATCCGTCACCCACCTGAACTGCAATTCATTCCCGTTGAAATGATACTCCAGCGTAGGGATTGTCGTCCGCGTCAGGTACTGTTCAAACACCTTCTTAAAATTCATCTGTGTCATGTAATTCAGGTAATCCAGGATATCCTTAGTCGTCACCGTCTGGTGCCAGAAGGTCTGGTTCATTCCTCTCAACACTTCCCTGAATACATTGTCATTGTTAATGATCTGCCGGATGGTATGGATCATATTCCCTCCTTTATAATACATATCGCCACTACCTTCCGCATTCACACCATAAGGTGCTATAATCGGTATATCATTCCGGATGTTCTGGCGCACGCCCACTATATACTCAAACGCTGCCTGCCGGCCAAACTCACACTCCGTATACAAAGTCTCTGAATAGTTGGTAAACGCCTCGTGGATCCACATATCCGCCAGGTCTTTGCTGGTAATATTATTCCCAAACCATTCATGTCCACTTTCATGCACAATGATAAAATCCCACTTCAAACCCCAGCCGGTACCGGAAAGGTCACGACCTTTATAACCCCAGCCAAAGCCATTACCATAAGCCACAGCACTCTGGTGTTCCATACCTAAGTGTGGTGCTTCCACCAGTTTGTAGCTATCCTGGTAAAAAGGATATTTCCCGAACCAGAACTCAAAACATGCCAGCATCTTCTTCGCTTCCTGAAAGTGAATCGTAGCCGTATCTACATTGTAATCCAGCACCCAATAGCTCAGGTCCAGTTTACCACCCTCACCATTATAAGTATCCTTGATCTCTTTGTAGTTGCCGATATTCAGCGCCACGTCATAGTTATTGATCGGGTTTGCCACATACCAGAAATATGTATCCGTACCATCTTTATTACTTACTTTCTTTTTCAGCCGGCCATTGGACACATCCACGAGGAAGTTAGGCACAGTCACGGCAATGGTCATATCATTCGGCTCGTCCGACTGTGTATCCTTGTTCGGCCACCATACGCTGGCTCCCAGGCCCTGACAGGCTGTTGCAATCCACGGACGACCATCCTTATCTTTCCGCCAGATGATACCACCATCCCAGGGAGGATTCACCGCCGCTTTAGGACGACCATGGAAGAAAATGGTTACTTTCTTGGTACCACCTTTCGGTTGCTGTGCCAGTGTTCGCACCATTACCGCATCGCCATCACGCTCATAGGCCAGCTTCTGTTTGTCCTGCATCACACTATCCACTTCCATCGGCAGTTGCAGATCTATCTGCATAATACTATCCGGCTTATTAATAAAATAGGTAATGGTATTATAACCTCCCAGGGTACTATCCTGGGCATTCAGGGCTACATGGAGGTCGTAGTTCTGTACATCCCACCATTCCCGGGCAGGGGTGATTGAACCACGGAGTGTATCCGCATGGGTGAAGGTCCGCTCCTGGGCTCCAGCCGACAGGGCTGCAGCCATGACCATTAAAAGCAACAATAAGCCACGCATAGAAATTGATATTTTTATAATGGAAAGATATTAATTTTCAGTTTAATGAGCATACAACGTTTTTTAATAATATGGACCGTGGTAATAGGATTGAGTAGTTGTCAATCCAGCCAAACCGAAAAAAGGCAGGTCTTCAGGTACAATGCTGTCGATGGTATCGCCACTCTCGATCCCGCATTTGCGAAGAACCAGTCTATCATCTGGGTGGTCAAACAACTTTACAATACCCTCGTGGAACCCGATCAGCAATTGCAGATCAGGCCCTCCCTGGCACAAAGCTGGGAGGTAACACCCGATGCTAAGGTCTATACCTTTCACCTCCGTACCGATGTATTCTTTCATGACAATGATGTATTCCCCGGTGGCAAAGGCCGTAAGATGATTGCCAGCGATGTGGTATATAGTTTACGCCGCATTATGGACCCCGCCACCGCCTCTGCAGGTGCCTGGATTTTCAATGGTAAAGTGGATCCTGATAAAGGATTTGAAGCTATCAACGATTCTACGTTCAGGCTCACGCTCTTACAACCCTTTCATCCCGTACTCGGTATTCTCAGTATGCAATATTGCTCTGTCATTCCCCACGAAATCGTAGAGAAATATGGCAAGGATTTCAGGAAACATCCCTGCGGCACCGGCCCCTTTCAATTCGATTACTGGGAAGAAGGTCAGGCACTGGTGCTCCATAAGTTCCCTCGTTATTTCGAAAAAGGATTACCTTATTTAGATGCCGTGAAAGTTAGTTTCCTCGATAACAAAGCGACTGAATTCCTGTTGTTCCGCCAGGGACAACTGGATTTTATGAACGATATCGATGCAAGTTTTAAAGACGAAGTGCTGAATAAAAAAGGAGAACTGAAAAAAGAGTGGGAGGGGAAGATGATCCTGGATAAGACACCGCAGTTAAACGTGGAATATTTCGGCTTCCTCCTCGATAGCACTAAGATCGCCCAGTCACCTACCCGCATCAAAAAAATCCGTTTAGCCATCAACTATGGTTTTGACCGGGCAAAGATGATCACCTTTCTCCGCAATGGTATCGGTACGCCTGCCAATGCAGGCTTTATTCCCGCCGGACTGCCTTCTTTCGATACAACTAAAGTAAAAGGATATTCTTATAACCCTGCGAAAGCCAGGCAATTGTTAAAAGAAGCGGGCTATCCTGAAGGTAAGGGCCTGCCGCCGATAAAACTCTTGTCTATTCCTATTTATGAGGACTATGCCAATTATGCCGCGAACCAACTCCAGCAAATAGGCATTACCGTACAGGTAGAAGTTTTACAAAAAGCCCTGCTGCTGGAACAAACCGCCAAGTCCGATGCCATCTTCTTCAGGGGTAGCTGGATGGGTGACTATGCCGATGCTGAAAATTACCTGGCCGTATTCTACAGCAAGAACCCGGCACCGCCCAATTACACCCGCTACAGGAATCCTGCTTACGATCAACTCTACGAAGCCGCTTTACAGGAGAATAATGACAGTATACGATATAGCCTTTATAACCAGATGGACCGGATGATTGTAGCGGATGCGCCCGTTGTGCCATTGTTTTATGACGAGGTCATTCACCTGATTCAGCCAAATGTAAAGGGGATGGAGAATAACGGGCTGAACCTGCTGGAATTGCGCAAAGTGAAGATAGTACAATAAACTTTAACATTTTATTGCACTATACCTATGGCCGGAATTCGCTTATTGTGAACTATCTCAATGGTTCTGATGTATTTAATGATGGTAATTAGATTATCTTCGCCCACTTATTTATCAAAATTTAAAAAGAGTTAATGACAGCGATATTGATATTTTTCTTCGCGCACTGGTTCCTGTCGCTTTTCTTCCACACCTTCTTTTTGCACAGGTATGCATCCCATCAGATGTATACGACAAACAAATTCTGGGAAAAAGTATTTTACTTCTCCACCTGGTTCTTCCAGGGAAGTTCTTACCTGGTACCCCGTGCGTATGGCGTGATGCACAGAATGCACCACGAGTTTAGTGATACAGAGGAAGATCCGCATTCACCACACTTCTTCAAGGATGTATGGTCTATGATGGTTCATACACGTAAAATGTATAATGACTTCCTGAACGGGAAGCGTGTAGCTGCTGAAGAGTTTACCAAAGATCCGTTGCCTGTGTGGAATGCGATGGATAAATTCGGTGATCATAATATTACCCGCCTTGTTTGGATGGGGATCTATATTGGCTATTATGTAGCGTTTGCACCCAGCTTCTGGTGGTATTTATTGCTGCCCATTCACTTCCTGATGGGGCCTGTTCAGGGTGCTGTAGTGAACTGGTGTGGTCATAAATATGGTTATCATAGTTTTGATAACGGCGATCATTCAAGGAATACTTCTCCCTGGGGAATATTGCTGTTAGGTGAGTTGTTCCAGAATAACCACCATAAGTTTAAGGATAGTCCGAACTTCGCTAAGAAATGGTTTGAGCTGGATCCAACTTATCCGGTTATGAGGCTGATGCATTGGGTGGGGATTATTAAGATAAAACCGAAAGAAGCAAAAGTGGTGAGTATGAAAGCTGCCGCTTAAATAGCTTAAATCATTATAACAAGGACGCTTTTGCCATAGGCAAAAGCGTCCTTGTTTTGTTCAATAGCGAACACCGGCTGATTCATAAGCGAACAAATCCATCCCATTATTTACAACTAAACCATTGATTAACAGCTTTTCCCATTTTTGACCTGCTTTTTGTGTTCATCATTCCCTATATTCCAATATTATGAACACTCATCTCAAACTTTCCTTTCGGGCACTCTGGGCAAAGAAGTCGTTCTCCCTCCTCAATATCTTCGGACTGGCCATTGGTATCGGTGCCAGTTTGCTGATCTTCCTCGTGATCCGCAATGAGATGAGCTATGATAGCTACCAGACTAAAAGGAACCGCATCTACCGTGTTGTGAGCACCGAACGAAACTTTAGCAATAACGAAGTCTCCTGGAGACATACCATGGTCGTTCATCCACTTCCCGATGCCCTCAGGCAGGAATTTCCTGCCATGGAAACCGTTGGCAGAATGCAGGACATCGGTGGGGCGCAAATCTACATTCCCAACAAAGACGGGGGAGAGGAAAAGCGGGTAAAAGAAAGTAACATCGGCCAGTTCTTTGTCGAACCCCAGCTCTTCGATATCTTCGATATAAAATGGGTGCTTGGCAACGCCGCCGAAATGAAAATGCCCAACGTGGCCGTCATCAGCGAAAGCCGTGCAAAAGCATATTTTGGCAGTGCCCAGGCAGCCATGGGCAGAACCATCCAGTTATGGTCGTACAGGGTACCCCTGAGAATAACCGGTGTATTTAAAGACCTGGCTAAAAATACCGACATCCCCCTGCAACTTGCCGCCTCCTTCGAAACCGTCATGGGATTAGGAGATACCCGCGATCGCTTTGCGAACAACTGGGAAGACAGGTCCGGAGGGTCTCAATGCTTTGTTGTATTAAAACCTGGTACCGATCCTAAAAGCATCGAAGCCCGGTTTCCCCGTTTCGTCAGCACACACTACCGTCAAAAAGAACGGCATCAATATACCTATACCCAACTCAGTCTGCAGCCACTCGCTGCTATGCACCTGGATCCGGAGTTTGACCTGCCATACACTAACCGGCTTGCTCCCCGGGAACTGTGGGCGCTTGGTCTGATCGGGATCTTCCTGCTCCTGGTCGCCTGTATTAATTTCATCAATCTTGCCACCGCCCAGTCAGTGAACCGTGCAAAAGAAATAGGCGTACGTAAAGCATTGGGAAGCGATCGCCTGCAATTGCTGAGACAATTTCTGCAGGAAACGGGTGTCATTACCATCCTCGCATTGCTCATAGGCACCCTTATGGCTATAGCTGCCATGCCCTACCTGGCACAGATCCTGGGAAAACCAATCACTTTACATGGATCAGAGATCCCGGTGATCCTCCTGTTCCTGCTGCTTACTGGTATTATCGTCACCTTCCTCGCTGGTTTCTATCCCGGTTTAGTATTGTCCGGCTTCAACCCCGTTCTTGCCCTGAAAAGCAGGATCAATGCCCGGCAAAAAGGGGGAGTCTCCCTGCGGAGAGGATTGGTGATCTTCCAGTTCGTCATCGCCCAGCTCCTGGTAATCGGCACATTGGTCGTCGTAAAACAAATGCAGTTCTTCCGGAACCAGTCCATGGGATTTCAGAAAGACGCTGTATTGCTGATCGACCTGCCCAGCGATAGTCTGCTTAAAACAAAATATCATTACCTCGAAAGCCGCTTTGCCGCCTTACCCGGTGTAAGTGCCGTTACTCTTTGCAGCGGTCCGCCCACTTCCCGGTCTGGTTATTATACAAGCATTCAGTATGATACCCGGACTGAAAAGGAAACCTATAGCGTCAAACGGGTTAAGGGTGACTCGTCGTATTACAAAACCTTCGATCTGCAGCTGGCGGCAGGCAGGTTTATGTTCCCTACAGATAGCATTCGCGAAGCCCTTGTAAATGAGACCCTGGTGAAGAAACTGGGCCTGAAATCAAATGAAGAGATTATTGGTAAGATGGTCACCATAGATGATGGTAAAAAGGTGCCTGTTGTCGGTGTACTCAAAGACTATCATAACAATCCACTGGATGAACAGATCTGGCCCTCCGTCATCACCTCCGGTTACAATGACTTTTATACCATCGCCGTGAGAATGGAACCACAGCACATGTTGGCCACCGCTGATTTAGTCAAAAAGACCTTTACAGAGGTGTATCCTACTTATCTATATGATTACACTTTCCTGGACGATGAAATCGCGCGTTTTTACCAGACAGCCGCCCTTGTCGAACAACTCTTCAAAGTTTTCGCCTTCCTGGCCATCCTTATTTCATGCCTGGGACTTTATGGTTTGGTCTCTTTCATGGCTGTGCAAAAGAATAAGGAAGTGGGTATCAGGAAAGTTTTGGGGGCCTCTGTGCAAAGCATATTGTACTTATTTTCAAAGGAATTCACCATCTTAATTGCAGTTGCATTCCTGGTGGCAGGGCCATTAGGTTATTATTTAATGAAACAATGGTTACAGGGTTATTACTATCATATTGAGCCAGGCTGGGGTATCTTTGTCCTGGCTATCGTTCTGTCTGTTTTGATCGCGTGGGTAACGGTGGGGTATAAGGCCGTCAAAGCTGCCCTGGCCAACCCGATCAAAAGTCTGAGAAGTGAATAGTCAAAAAGAGAGGTTGTATCAAAAGTAATAGAATTTCATTCAGCAAAATTCTTTCCATTTAATACTGGAAATTACTTTTGATACAACCTTTTAAAATCTTAGAACTTTCTATAATACCCAAACTTCGCGATCCCCAACATCGGCTTATCTCCACTCGTATCGCCATAAGCATATACATCCTCATACCCACTTAAATCAAACGTCTGCCTTATCCGTTCCACCTTTTCAGGACCATTACAATTCAAGCCCTGAATCCTGCCGGTAATCAATGCATTGCGTACCTCTAAACGGGTGCCTATGCATACAATTCCCAGGCTCGTACACCAGGGTTCCACCCAGTCCTCCGCCGAAGCTGTCACTACTGCGACCTGGTGTCCTTTGGCCACATGCTGCTTTATCGCCTGCAGCGCATTCTCCTTCACCAGGCCCGGTAAGTGATCCGCACAAAATGCTGCACACTTATTCCTGAAAGCTTCTGCCGATGTGCCGCCAAAGAAATACCTGAATACGATCTCCTTCATTCGTTGTGTCGAAATCAGCTTCAGCTTAAAAGCCACCAGGGCAGGGGAGAGCAGGACCAGGCCTACATACAGACCACTACTCCCTTTGTGATACCTGATGATCTCAAACAGTGTATCTTTTGTAGTAATCGTTCCATCAAAATCAAAAAACGCGATCGAGGGCCTCATTATAGTTTTAGTTTTTTGAAAATGCCTTCCGGTATCGATTTGATGATGAGCATGATATACTTCCAGCACCATTTGGTATAAAGCGTATTCTTCTTTTTAACTGTGGCCTTATATACATCCTTCGCTACTTGTTGTGGTTGTGCGGTGAGCAGTGCCGGTAGTTTCAGGTGCTCTGTCATGCGGGTATACACAAATCCAGGTTGCACACTCAGCACATGCACGCCTTTGTGAAAGAGACGATTCCGCAATCCACTCAGGTAAGCCGTAAAACCTGCTTTGGCACTACCATAGATATAATTACTCTGGCGGCCACGTTCACCGGCTACAGAGCTGATACCCACGATGGTACCCGCCCCCTTTGCAGCATAATCTTCCGCCACTATGTTAAGGATGGACACCGCACCGGTGTAATTGGTATGAATGATACGGGCAGCTTCTGACCAGTTAGCCTGGGCCTTTTCCTGCTCGCCAAGGTAACCAAACACACAGATCGTGATATCCGGTTTTACGGGTAGCCCCGCATAAAAAGCAGCATGACTATCGAAATCTGTCGCATCAAATGCAAAGCTTTCTACTTTGACCTGATTACGAATTTGCAGATCCTGTTGTAAGGGGTAGAGGGAATCGACTTTCCGGGCGGCCAGCTGAATATCGTATTTTTCGCCGGCAAAGTGTCTGGCTATAGCCACAGCTATATCAGATCCCGCGCCCAGTATGAGTGCAGTAGGCATATTATAAGTTCGGTTAAGACGGTGAAGTTAATTAATTGATACCCAGTCGTTCAGACTGTACAGAATGGAAGATCTTATCTCCGTTATAAGCTTTTACAATTTCTGCAAAACGCTGCGCATTGGGATAGCTCTGCCAGAATACATCCTTTTTCATCCGGGCATCTTTGGAAAGGTACAACCTTCCCCCGTATTGCAGCACCACTTCGTCCAGTTCATCCAGGAAGGCAAAGAGCCCTTTGCGCACGGGGAAGTCCAGCGCCAGGGTATATCCTTGTCTTGGGAATGAAATGAGATCGTCCTGGTGACCAAATACTTTCAGTACCGCCAGGAAAGATCCCAGTCCTGCATCGCTGATGCGCTTCAGGATCTCGACAAGTCCTTCCTTCTTATCCAGTGGCAGCACAAACTGGTATTGTACAAAACCGGCTTTGCCATAACCACGGTTCCAGTGCAGGATCGCATCCAGGGGATAGAAGAATGGTTCGTAGGGGATCACATTATTGATTTCCCTTTTGGTATTCTTTGCATAATACAGCCAGTTAAAGGCCTTCACCGTGAATGTGTTGAGGGCAAACGATGGAAAATTGAACGGAACTGAGAGGGGGCGCTTATCGGGCAGACTCAGTGGGGATGCCGCTTGTTGTGCGTTCAGTTCCTCCCTGGTGGCATGCTCACCTACGATGAGGATACCACGGCCGAAGCTATCGCCTTTTTGCAGGCAATCGATCCAGGCCATGCTGTAGGTATACTGATTATATTCTTCGAAGAGGCGGATCAGTTCATCGAGGTTACGCGCCTTGATCTGCTTCTGTTTGATATATGCAGTTTCAATTTTCTTGAGACCGAACTTCACACGGGTAATGATGCCTGTCAGACCCATACCGCCGCAGGTAGCCCAGAACAAATCGGGCAATACCTCTTTCGAGCAGGTGAGGGTTTCCTTTTTACCTGTGATCACGTCCATATCGATGATGTGGTTCGAGAACGAGCCTTCCGCATGGTGATTTTTACCATGTACATCGGAAGCTACGGCACCACCTACGGTAATAAACTTTGTACCGGGAGTGACAGGGAGGAACCAGCCTTTAGGCACCGCGATCTCCAGGATCTGGTCTAAAGTGATACCCGATTGGCATTCGAAAACACCGGTCGACGTATCGAACTGTAATACCTTGTCAAACTTAAGAGTGGAAACACTATTGGTAGCCAGCGAGGCATCACCATAGCAGCGGCCATTGCCGCGGGCGATGATGGAAGAATGTGAGGATATCATATCCTCAACCTGATCTACCTGCGTAAATGTTGTCTCATCGCAGGAGATGACGGGGTAGTTGCCCCAGTTTGCTAACCGTTTTTCCATTACTCAAAAAAACTTTTGTTAGTGGGTAAATAAATAAGCACATAAAAACTCAGCACCCACAGGAGTATGGTTAATTGTATGAAACGGTCTTTGTATAGGATTTTGGTGGGAGAACCTGTATTGTTCTCTACGTAAGTTATTTGCAAATATCGTAATAATCCGCCAATTACAAAAAGACAGGTGTAGTAAAGGCGATATGTTTTAAAACGGATCATGGTTTCGGGTGCCATCGTATACATCAGGTAAGCCACGATAATCACAGCAGATACCAGTGCCAGCATCACGTTCAGGAAGTCCAGGTTATAGCCCGCAGCCGCTTTTCGCATTTCCTGCCCCGTACTGGTTTTAATCAGCACATCGTCCCGGCGCTTAGCTACCGCCATGAACAATGCCAGCAGGAAGACCATGATCATGAGCCATTCGGATACCGCTACATTCGCAGCCACCCCGCCCGCTTTGACACGCAGTACAAAGCCGGTGGAGAGAATGAGGATGTCGAGAATACTGATGTTTTTAAGTCCGAATGAGTACAATAGGTTGATGACGAAGTAAATACCCGTAACAAACAGGAACTTAGGCTTCACATACCAGGCTAACAAGCCACCTGCCAGCAGGCAAAGTACAAAGAATACCAGGGCCATTGGTTTGGAGACAGCTCCTGAGGCGATGGGGCGCTTGCACTTCACAGGGTGGCGGCGGTCAGCCTCCACATCATTATAGTCGTTAATAATATAAATACTGCTGGCAATAAGGCTAAATGCCATGAAACCGATGAATACTTCGACCACTTTGTTCAGGTCGAATATTTCGCCTGCGAAGAAAAGGGGGATGTATAAAAACAGATTCTTGGCCCAATGGGAGGGGCGTAATAATTTTAAATATTGCACGGGGATAAGATCTTAATAACCGTGCCAATATACGATGGATTATGGAACAATTGCGTGAAAAAAAGCTATTTTCCGGTTAATTCTCCTATTTTTGGTCCGTTCAATACAATTTTACACTCGTTTTTATCCCCGTTTTTGTATGCCGTCAACTTATGCTCCGTTTAGCCGTAAGAGCGCTTTTATTACCGAATTAGCAATCATCATCGGCCTGGCGTTGTTCCCCCTTTTTGTTCCCTTACCGTACAGGGTCAATATTTTTCTATCCTGGGAAGGGGCTTACCGCATTTCCCAGGGCCAGGTACCTTACCGTGATTTCGGCTTGCCGCTGGGCTATGGTTTTTGGATTGTGCCCGCCCTGTTCTTTAAAATCTTTGGCCCTTACCTGGTTACGCTGGTGAAGGCGCAGGTCTTCATGAACATCCTGGCGGGTATCTCCTTCAGGTCTATTCTGAAAAGCCTGGATGTAAAGCCCGTGATCAGGGTGCTCTCTGTTTTGCTGTTCGTATTATCTTATTCCTTCTTTAATTTCTGGCCCTGGTATAACCAGACGGTCATTGTCTACGAGTTGATTGGCCTGGCATTTCTGTTCCGTTACCTGGTAGGACCACAGGGGAAGGTCAGGTTCCTGCACCTCTTTTTAGCAGCCCTCTTCACCTTTCTTTCCTTCTTTACAAAACAGGATGGCGGTGGCCTGGCGCTCCTCCTGTCATTAGCATTGTTGGCGTATAACAGCTTAAATGAGAAGCGCTTATGGGATGTGCCTTTATATCTTGCTTTTTACGGTGTGATCGCCGCCATCTTCATCCTGCCTTTTGTGCACTATGGATTTGGCTACTGGTTTAATCACGGTCAGGCACCACATAACAGCCGCCTCTCACTTTATGATATCATTTCGGAAGTCCTGTACCAGTCACAATGGATCAAGTTCTATATCGTGATGATGGTACTGGTATTACTTCCATCATTCAAACAATTTAAAACCTTCTGGCAGGATAAACAGGCGATGCTTTTTACCTTGCTGACTTTAGGCATCCTTGCAGAATCGGCTATCTTCCAGGTGACCAGCTACACTCCGCCGGACAATAATATCTTCTTCCACGCATTCGCTTTTGCGTTCATTGCTTCCCGCCTGGTGGAGCAACTGAACATAGATCTCACTAAAAAGACCTCTTTTGCCGGGGCAGCATTGCTGGTGTTGTTATGGTGGTCAGGTACTTTTTGGAAATATATGGACAAAGTCACTTCCCGCCTGCTGCCACACGATGAATCGGTGAATAAACTGCCTTCCCTGAAAGCCGATACTTCCTTTGCGGCATTTGAACCAACCGTGAGCAAGACCGGTGAAAACGTGGTATCCCGGAGTAACTATATGATTGAATGGGATACCACCGATGTGCCGACTTCCAAATGGATCTTCTCTGACCTGAAGTCTTTCAAAGGCATCTATATGCCACCACAAACCGTGGAAGGCATGCGGAAGATCATGGATCTGCCGGTAGTGAAGAATAACAAAGGTGATCTTAAAGTATTGAACATGACGGAGTTAACGCCATTGGCCGCAGAAATACCTTATGTGCCTGAAACGGGTGCGGACAGTCCATTGTGGTATCACCTGGGGGTGGGCATGTTCAATAAACAGTTGAGTGTGTTTACACAGAAGGTGAGGAACCACTATTATGATGTGGTGCTGTATGAATATGCGCCGGAGAATAATAACTTTTTCCCCTTTGCGCTCCGTTACGAACTGGAGGCACACTATAAGAAAGCAGATGTGTTCCTGGCACCCAGGAGGCCTACACATGCTATCATAGAAGTGTACGTAAAGGAATAATTTAGATATTTAATTATCGCAAAATCCCTTCGGCTTGCCAGGCAAGTTGAAGGGATTTTGATTTTGGGGAACAGTCGCCTTTGCTTGAAATGCTAAATTATTTAGTATTTTTACTTCATGCAGGAAAGAGTACACGAAAAGCTATCCATTCTTGCGGATGCTGCGAAATACGATGTAAGCTGTGCCAGCAGTGGCAGCGACCGGAAGAATACGAACAAAGGCCTGGGCAATGCTCATCCCGGCATGGGCATCTGTCATTCTTACACCCCTGATGGGCGATGTGTCTCCCTTTTAAAGATCCTCCTCACGAATCATTGCATTTACGATTGTGCCTACTGCGTCTCCCGCAAGAGCAATGATATCAAAAGAGCCGCCTTTACCGTACAGGAGGTCGTGGATCTTACGATCAACTTTTATCGAAGGAACTATATCGAGGGCCTCTTCCTCAGTTCCGGTATTTTCAAAGACCCGGATTTTACCATGGAACGCATGGTCAGGATCGCTAAAGACCTGAGAACCATTCATCGCTTCAATGGCTATATCCATCTCAAAGCCATTCCCGGGGCCAGCGATGAACTGATGCGGGAAGCCGGTATGTATGCAGACCGCCTGAGTGTGAACCTGGAATTACCTACTGAAGAAGGACTAAAATTATTAGCACCGGAGAAAAAGCGGGCGGATATGATCCAGCCCATGAATTACCTGAAAAATGAAATTATCCGCCTGGAGGACGAACGAAAGGTGCTAAAGAAGGTACCCATCTTTGTTCC
Organism: Chitinophaga silvisoli; assembly: GCF_003412465.1. GTDB lineage: Bacteria > Bacteroidota > Bacteroidia > Chitinophagales > Chitinophagaceae > Chitinophaga > Chitinophaga silvisoli. Next base: position 390,276 of record NZ_QTJV01000007.1, on the reverse strand, counting down.
CGCTGGACAGAGTACCCAGGTCATAGTGGGGGCCGGCAGGGAAACCGATAAGGACATTGTGCACATGGCCTCCCGTTTCTACCAGCAGTTCAGGCTGAAACGGGTTTACTATTCCGGCTATGTACCCATCAGCAACGATGCGCGGCTACCGGGGCTGGGGCAACAGGTACCGATGATGAGGGAGAACCGCTTATACCAGGCTGACTGGCTCATGCGATTCTATGGTTTCAATGCACAGGAACTCCTGGACGATGCGAATCCTCATCTCGATACCGAAATTGATCCCAAATTATCCTGGGCCTTGCGCAACCTCCACTTCTTTCCGATCGACATCAATACGGCGGACAAAATGCTGATTGCCCGGATCCCCGGGATTGGTATGAACAGCGTGAACAAAATCATCGCAGCCAGGAGTTTTAGTGCCCTTGGATGGGATCAGCTACAGCAAATGGGGGTTCAATTAAACCGTGCTAAGTACTTCATTACCTGCAAGAAAGGTGCGATGGTAAAGAAGGATTATACATCCGAACAAATCAGGCGACAGATCCTGAACCAGTCACATAGCAAGTACTTAAAACTGCATAGTCCTCAATTGAGTTTGTTCTAAATATGGATATTTACCTATATGATGGGTCCTTTGAAGGGTACCTGAGCGCGGTCTTCGAAGTTTATAAAAAAGGAGGGGTGATCCGGAAGGAAAATACGTTCATCCCCGACATGTTTGCCCGCACATTTGGGGTTCAGACCGACCTGGAAAAGGCTGATAGGGTCTGGTCAGGCCTAAGCAAAAAACTATCAGCCGATGGTTTGCATCAATATTTCTCGGCATTTCTCTCAGAATTGGACAATATTGAAGATCAATTATTAAACTACACGAGGCATATATTTGAAAATCAGGCTTCTGTAGAGCGTGATTTCGGTAATGCTTTTGTCCTCTTTGTTGCCCAGACGGCTCGCAAGGTGCATCGGGAGAAGCATAGGATGGAGGCTTTTGTACGCTTCCAACTCACAAAAGATGATATTTATTTCAGCCTTGTTTCGCCGGACTATAATGTCCTTCCTTTGATCATTCGTCACTTCAAAGACAGGTATGCGGACCAGCGCTGGATGATTTATGACAGGGCGAGAAACTATGGAATTTACTATGACCTGGAGAAGGTGGATACTGTTTGGATGGAGATGGATAAACAGGAAGGGATCTGGGATGAAAAGGAGCTGGATTACCAGGCGTTGTGGCAGACTTATTACAAAGGAGCGAATATTGCCGGCAGGGTAAACAGGAAATTACAATTGCAGCATATGCCTAAAAGATACTGGAAGTACCTGCCGGAATTACGATAACAGGGAGTATTAAAGACGGCGGTTCCAAGACCCGTTTGCTCCACTTGCGGGTTCCCTTACCTGTAAAGACCCGGTTTCATGACAGCGTTGTAAACCCTGCTTCCAGGTTCCCTTTCCTGAATTCATTCACCGCATTATGAGCCTGCCTCGTCGGCTCAGGAATTCTATACTTCCCAACACATTGATTAATAATACTCATAGCCCCCTGCAGATCAATCTTATTGCCAGGTGATACAAATACCGGTTTCACCTTATCCCTGGTTCTGAGGGCCGCTCCTATAATTTCTTCTTTATGAATCAAAGGCGTAAAACTCCCTTTGGTCAATCCCGGTTCTTCATACTTTCCACACAATACCTTTTTCGCACAGCCCAGGGCAGGCGTATCTGCCACCACACCAAAATGTGCCGCGATCCCCATTCTTCGTGGATGCGCTATACCATGACCATCCACTACCAATACATCCGGTTTGACGGGCAGCTGCTCCCAGGCATCCAGCAATGCAGGGACTTCCCTAAATGCCAGGTATCCCGGCACATAAGGGAAATGTACCTCCTTTTTTATGAGGCTATACCCCAAAGGCTTCAGGTCCGGGAAACTCAATAATATGATCCCCGCATATACCGTGGTACTAAACTTATTAAAGGAAATATCTGCCCCTGCGATGATATTCACCGGGTAATCAATGGGTTGGATGCGTACTTTTTCTCTTAGTTCATTTTGGACCTGCGTGGCTTCCGTAATAGTCATCTCTGATCGATGGGTTTATAATGGCTTCCAATTAAAAATCATCTCCACTTTTATGATCAAATTTAATCGATAAGGTCCTGACCCATTTCTCCTAATCAAATAAACTTAACTGGTTATTTTTTGGCGGCGGTGGTTTTTCTTTCCCAAAAATCGTCCGCCCTCCATGCTTCCAGGAGTCATTCCTTTCCCTCGTCACTACCTCATCAAAGCGCTCATTTGGTATAAAATCTTTTTCCACCTGCTGCGACAGGACCGACAATTTCCTGATCGCCTCCTGCTTATCATTTTGCCCGATCTTCGCCTTATTCACTGCCTCCCGCATTACGCTGATCGTTTCGTCGTACACATTCACCGGTACCGGGAACGGGTGTCCGTCCTTACCGCCGTGTGCAAAAGAGAACCTCGCCGGGTCTGTAAATCTCGAGGGCGTACCATGGATTACCTCGCTCACCAGGGTCAGCGACTGCAAGGTTCTCGGCCCTACACCTTCCATCAGTAACAAGGTTTCAAAGTCCAGTACCTGTCTTTCATGGGCCACCGCCAGTACAGCTCCTAATCTTTTGAGATCGACATTCTCCGACCGCACATCGTGGTGCGAAGGCATGGTGATCTTCCTGATCTCAGGCAGCAATTCAGAAGGGGCTACTTTTACCAGTTCCAGGAGACCGTCTTTAGTCGGCATCGCCTCCTTATCTGTCAGGTTCAGGATCAGTCCCTGGTTTTTACCATATATAAAGGAGTGGGGTGTCTCAGTAAAATTACGCACCGTTGCCGAGTGCCAGTGATAGCGCCTGGCCATGCCGGTGTCATCATTCATACCTTGTTGCACCACTGCCCAATCGCCCTCATTAGACACGATAAAGGAGTGGAGGTACAACTGGAACCCATCCTGCAGGGCGGTATTATCTACTTTGGCGGCCAGTTTACTATTCCTCACCAGCTCATGCCCCGGCAAGCCGGTTTTGTCAGCAATTGCCATGAGTTCCTGCGGGGTTTGCCGGGAGTGCTTCCCTTTGCCGCCACAGATATAGATCCCCAGTTCATGTGCCCTGGGATTCAATGCTTTCTTCAAAGCACCCATTACCGAAGTGGTAATGCCGGAAGAATGCCAGTCCATACCCAGCACACACCCTAATGCCTGGAACCAGCAGGGATCACTCAGTCTTCTCAACACCTCTGCCTTCCCATAGTCTGCAATAATGGTTTCAATGATCGCACCACCCAGCAGGCTCATTCTCGCTGCCAGCCAGGGGGGCACTGCACCATAATGTAAAGGAAGGTCCGCATACGCTCTTGACATAGTCTACATTGGATTGGTTTGCATTTGGAATTGACAAATGTCGGGATTATTCTGGAGGTAATGACTCATTTCTTTCAGGTGCCCCGGGTGTCCTTTGACCTCGTACCTGTTCTCTATGATGTCTTCCTTGCGGGACACGGTCATGTGCTTATGCTCCAGGTGAAAACGATGAAAGAGGGCCGGGAAGTCTACGCCTTTCGATTTCGATATATCATAAGATATACAGATTACCTTCTTCTGCCTCAGCCTGGAAATCCGCTTTTCTACCTGCTTCAGTCCCTGCAGTATCATAAGCACCAATATGAGGGCAATTACCACCAGCACGTAGTGACTCATCCCCACTGCGATACCCAGTGCTGCAGCAATCCAGATGGTGGCAGCGGTAGTAATTCCATCTATACTATAAGATCCTTTAAATATGACACCTGCACCAATAAAACCTACTCCGGTAAGGATATTGGAGGCTACACGATCAGGGCTGTTCGGCGAGCCTATTTCTACGGAAAGTATGGTGAATAGGGTGCTGCCCACACAAATCAGTGTCAATGTACGCATGCCTGCCGCCTTGTGATGGTATTCCCGCTCCAGGCCCAGGAAGGCCCCTGCGAAGCAGGAAACTACTACTTTGAGTATGGTTGAAGGCTCAATCAATTGAATTAAAGTGTGTTCCATAAGCTGTTCTAAATATACCTGGTGTGCGTTGGCACAATTATTTCAAATACTATACTTGTATTCGACATTATTTGTTCATCCTGACAATCTAGTTAATCATGAAAATGCAAAAAAAAGACCTGGGAACCCAAGCAATTAATTTCCGTCTAGCAGTTTGTAAAGTTTGTATAACCGCCTGTTTTGCTATAGCTCTCAGTCTCTTTCTGTTTGCGTGTGAAAGCAGTAAAGACACAACTAATTCAGCCAGCACTGCTGCTGCTGTACAGGCAGATACAACAACTACCACGACACCTGATACATCTACCATCGCGGTAGATTCATCCGCCCGTCCGGATTCTACACCTATTCACTAGGCTGGTGCGTTTATGCTACTATTTGGGGAAAATTATTCCTCAGAACTCGTTGATTCTCTTATATTATAAAAATAATTTTATGAAAAAGAGTCATTTTATATATACCATTTTAATTGTAGGTGGAGCTTTTATTGCTTCTTGTGGAAATGGGTCTAATACTAATTCAGATTCTACAACTACTACAGTAGATACTTCGACTACCGGTATTAACCCTGATACGGTTCCGGCGGCAGATGTGCCGGCGGGCGCACCAAATCCTTCAGAGGATTCGTCACGCTATGGCACCGGTACACAAGATAGCTCCAAAAACAGAAGGCCTCAATAATTGATAAATGACGGGATAGACTTCCGTCATTTATTTTTTGGAGAGGGCCATAATTGACGATACATACAAGTGAATTTGGTTTATAGGCGCTTCCGCTCCGGCGAAGCGCCTTGCTTTTAATCGAGGATTTTTTCCTGGTTTATAACAGGTCCTGCGCGCAATTCAATAATTAATACCCCATATTTGTACAATATTTCCATTTCCACCCCGTCATAACCTATATCAGCTCCCTGTATTTTAAAATTGACTTGTAATTAATTCTATGGAACAACACCAGGACAACAGCCAGGCATCCAATGCCGCCGCACCCAAAGTACCAAACGCATCAAAAGCACCCAAAGTATCAAAAGCATCTTTTAAAAAGACCTTCCGCTTATATAAGTACATCCGGCCTTATTGGCCCATGTTCAGCGCAGGCATGCTCTTATTATTTATTACCAGCTTATCCAACCTCGCATTTCCAAAGTTATTAGGTGACCTGGTGGACAACGGTACACATTCCAAAAACATTTCGGCCATCAATCACACCGGCCTCTTACTCCTCGGCTTACTTTTCGTCCAGGGGATCCTGGGCTATTTCCGCATCAACATTTTTGTGCGCGTTACAGAGCGCTCCCTGGCTTCCCTGCGCCAGCAGGTGTATAACCACCTGATCCGCCTGCCCATGAGTTTCTTCCTGAACCGCCGTGTTGGTGAACTGGGTAGCCGCATTTCTTCTGACATCTCTTTGCTGCAGGAGACATTCACCACTACCGTGGCAGAATTCATTCGCCAGGTCATTATTATTGTCGGTGGCGTTGCATTGCTGGTACATACTTCGGCTCAGCTGACCGTGCTGATGTTAGGTACCCTGCCGGTGATCGTCATCCTTGCCTGGTTCTTTGGCCGGGTAGTACGTAAATATTCCAAACAGGCGCAAAGCCAGGTAGCAGAAGCGAATACGATTGTAGAAGAAACCCTGCAGGGCATCCTGAACGTCAAAGCCTTTGCAAATGAATTTTTTGAAATGAGGAGGTACCAGAATAAGACCTCTGAAGTCGCAAAAACCGGGATCAAGACTGGTACCTACCGGGGGGCCTTTGCGGCCTTTATGATCCTGGGCGTATTTGGAGCAATCGTTGCAGTGATCTGGAGAGGAGCCGTTTTAATCGCCATGGGTAGTTTACAACCCGGTCTGCTGATTTCATTTGTATTATACTCTACTTTTATCGGTGCTTCCGTTGCCGGATTGGCAGAGGTCTATGCCACGATTCAAAAGACATTAGGTGCTACCGAACACCTGCTGGAAATTCTCGATGAACCGGCAGAACCGATTACAGATAGCGCCCTCATTTCACCCAAAGACCAACTGAGTGGTGAGATCTCTTTCAGGCATCTCGCATTCCACTATCCATCCAGGGAAGACCTGAATGTACTCCAGGACATCAGCTTCGAGATCCAGGCGGATCAGCAGGTGGCCCTGGTAGGCCCAAGTGGTGCGGGGAAAAGTACGATCGTATCCTTGTTATTAAGATTGTATGAACCGGCAGGTGGCAGTATCACCTTCAATGGCCGTAATGCCGGCGATTTCCCATTGTCCGCCCTGAGAAGTCAGATGGCGATTGTGCCACAGGATGTATTCCTTTTTGGCGGTACCATCCGGGAGAACATTGCTTATGGTAAACCGGATGCTACGACAGAAGAAATCATCGCTGCTGCAAAACAGGCGAATGCCTGGGAGTTTATACAACGATTCCCTGAAGGACTGGATACAGTAGTGGGAGAGAGGGGCATCCAGTTATCCGGCGGTCAGCGGCAAAGAATTGCCATTGCCCGGGCGGTGCTGAAAGATCCAAGAATCCTGATCCTGGATGAAGCTACTTCTGCATTGGATTCTGAATCAGAAAAACTGGTGCAGGATGCATTGGAAAAACTGATGGAAGGGCGTACCTCTATAGTAATTGCTCACAGGTTAAGCACTGTGCGCCAGGCAGATAAGATCATCGTGCTGGATAAAGGGCGCATTGTGGAACAAGGCACCCACCAGGAACTGCTGACAGTGGACGGCGGCTTGTATAAAAGCCTGAGTGAGATGCAGTTCACTCATTAAGATGAACAATGAGATACAGGGCTGCTAAAGGATCCCTGTATCTCATTGTTCTATTTACAAATACGGTTTCATTTCTTCCTCGATATTCATTCTCAGCCCCATCAGCTTCTTCGCATAAGCCTCCATTTCAAGTGCAGCCGGCGTTTCCGGATGCCATTTTGGTACAGGAACAGTCTTGCCATGATCATCCACGGCGGCAAAGACCATTACACAGTGAGTGGTCTTGACACGCTCCCGCTGTCTTGGATTCCCTGCCGATACATTGATGGCGATGTGCATACTGGTATTTCCCGTATAAATTACTGTAGCATTGATCTCCACCATATCCCCGATCTGGATAGGACGAATAAAACGAATGCCTCCAACATACACGGTTACACAATATTGTCCGCTCCAATTAGCTGCACATGCATATCCTGCCTGGTCAATCCATTTCATCACGGCTCCCCCGTGAACCTTTCCGCCGAAATTTACATCCGATGGCTCTGCGAGGAAACGCAAAGTCACTGTGTTACTGATTGTATCTATCATAGTGCGCGATTTGAATAGCACAAGATACTCATTTAAAAAAAGCAGCGCACCCAATTATTTGGATGCGCTGCCACTACAAACAAACTGATCGCTGACGCTTGCCTGTCAGGAATCACAAATCCTTATTTTTCAATTAAAAATCTCCATTTCCTCCTCCCTGGTCTTCTCCCTTCTTATTCTCCTTCTTCTTTCCCGTGTCTATCTTCCCGAATCTCCAGCTCACATTAATCCTCGCTTCTCTCGTCGCCCGCTTCCTGTAATACTCCTGCTCAGAATATTCAGTATTAGTATAAGAAATACTCCTGTCTGTATTGAAAATATCATTTACACCCAATGACACTACCAGCGATCTGTCTTTCAGCAACTCCTTACGCAGCGCCGCGTCTACTGTATATTTTCCCGCTCTTTCTCCCTGGGCCATAATCTGTTTGGATTCATAGATGCCAGTAAGCTGTAAAGTAGTTCTATACGGTAATTTGTAATTCGTATTTACTTTGCCAAAGAACACAAAGCCTGAATTAGAAAGATTATTCTGCAGGTTGCCGGCATTGATTTTCGTCTGCGCCATGTTCAGATTGGTGGTCACATCCCAGTCTTTAGTCAACTGGTTCCGCACTGTAAATTCCGCTCCATATGCATTACGCGTATCCGCATTCACCGGGTAAGTCAGCACCACTTTCTGCGCTGTACCATTCACAGTAATAGTGGTATCGCTTGAATAATCAGTGATTGCATTCTGCGTATTACGGAAATACAATGACACCATCACGTTGTGCTTTCGATTGAAATCTTTCAGGTAACTAAACTCAAATGAATTTGTAAACTCAGGCTTCAATGTCGGGTTACCACGGCTTGCACTCTGCGCTGTATAATTCAGGTTAGGCAGCAGATCGCGGAACCAGGGCCGGCGCACACGGCGTGTGTAATTCAGCTGCAGTTCATGATCGCCCTTGAACTTCTGGGACAGGAACACACTGGGGAACAGGCTGATAGGATAGCTGATTTTATAATTACTTTTCGTTGTACTGGTCATATCACCGCTGTAATAAGACTGCTCGCCTCTCAGACCACCCATGTAACCGAAGTTGCCCAGCTGGCCGGAGTAACTGATATAACCTGCATTGATCGTTTCGCTGTAATGATAGTTATTAGAGAGTGAACTATCCAATACATAGTCTCCGGTAGCATTGTTCAGGCCCATGGTAGTCAGCGTATTATTAAAGATACGGCTGGTGGTACGCAAGCCTGCTTCTACCTTCGAATTTTCAGACAGCGGATTTACATAATCAATCTGTCCGGTCACGTAAGTGGTATTGCCACCGCCATATCCATATCTCCGGGCAGGTGCTGTAGGTGTATCGATTGCAACATGACCCAAAGTATAATATTGCAGGGAGTAATCACTACCATCATCGCTTGTCGCGTAGTTGTAGTTGAAGTCAGCCGTCAGCTCATGCCCCTGTTTCGCAAAAGTATGTTTGTAACCCAGCTGACCTGCGTAGTTACGGAAGTTGTGATTATTGTTGTCAATACCGGCACCATATCTTACCTGTTCCTTGCCTGCGTTCAGGTTGTACAGCATGAGGTTATTATCATCACGGAAATCGCCGGCGTTGATGCTCCCGGCAATAGTAAATGTATTGCGGTTGTCCATATACCAGTCGAAGCCGATGCGGCCGTATTGAAAACGACGACTCTGGTCGCCATTCTCATATTGGTCCAGGTAGGTAGTGGTATCTGTTCCGATGTTTTTGCGGAACAGGTGTTCTTTCGCAGAACCTTTACGGCTACGGATGTTATAGCTCAGCGAGAGGTTATACTTTTCGCGACGGATGCTGAAGTCGAAACCGCCGTTTGCACCACCCAGGGAAGAGGCACCGGCATTTACTTGTCCGTTGATACCAGCCTTCCTGTTTTTCTTCAATACTATATTTAATATACCGCTCACGCCTTCCGCATCATATTTAGCAGACGGGTTGGTGATCACTTCGATATTCGCAATCGCATCAGCAGGAATCTGATCCATGGTCAGGGTGGTGGGGCGGCCATCCACGAAGATGGTAGGTGAGCCATTGCGCACGGTGACATTACCGTCAATGTCTACACTTACAGCAGGCACTTGTTTCAATACATCGGTAGCAGTACCACCTACGCTGGAAATATTTTTTTCCACATTGAACACGCGCTTATCAATGGCCATGGTATAAGCGGGCTTTTCACCTACGACCTCTACAGCAGCCAATACTTTTGCATTAGTGCCGAGTTTGATATTACCAACATCTATAATATTATTTTTTGAAGAAAGCACAATTGCTTTATAGACGGTAGTGTAACCGATGAAATTTACTTTCACAAAATACTTTCCCAATGCAATTTCAGGAAAACTAAAATCACCATTGGGTTTAGAGAGCATACCGGTGACTACGCTGGAATCTACAGCACGGATGATGGCCACTGAGGCGTACTCAATGGGAGCATTGGTTTGCTCGTCAATCAATTTTCCCTGAATAGACCCATGTTCAGGGGATTTTTGGTCGGTTTGTTGAGCATAAGAAAAAGACAGAAATGACAGTGTCATTCCCAAACATAAGGAGACAAATTTGTGCATGATCCAATAAACTTTTCTAATGTTAGCCTGTAACTGGAGCTAAAAATAAATGATTTATAAAAAGTTTCCTGTGATAATGGATGAATGGCGAACATGATTGATGTATCTTTACAGCCGGACCGTTACATTTTCGAATAGCAAATTTTTATGTCTAACGCCTACCAGCCAGATTGGGATTTATACACTTGTCACATAGATGACCACCCGGCCATTATAGGGCTAGACCTCGACCTACGGCGCTTCGCACCGCTGAACAGTAAACCGCATGCTATTTATGTGTCTGTATATTTGAATACTCCCCGTGCCGATGGATTTCCACAGGGAGATGAGTTTCAAGTGTTGGGTGAAATTGAGGACAGCCTGGTCAAAGGATTGGAAACACAGTTGAATGCACACTTTGTGGGCAGGACGATTTCCAATGGTGTAAGAGATTTTTACTTTTATACCGGTGACACAACTTTGTATGATAAACACATAGCCGATGTGATGATCAACTTTCCGGAGTATCAGTATGATTGCGGAGTAAAGGATGATCGTACCTGGGAGTTGTATTTTGATTTCCTGTTACCAGACAAAGTAGAGTTTCAACGTATCCAGAACCGTAAGGTATTGCGGACGCTGAAACAACATGGGGATATTGAGGAAAAAGCCAGACACATTGATCACTGGATATATTTTGCAACTGAGGAACACCGGGAGCTTTACTGGCAGAAGATCAGTAAGGAAGGATTTGTGGTGCAGCAGCGGGGTATGAGTGGTAATGAGGAGCGGCCTTATAGTCTGCATGTGTCCAGGCATGATCGTACAGATGAAGCCAGTATTAATGCCGTAGTGCTGTTGCTGTTTGAGCTGGCACAGGCCATTAATGCGGATTATAATGGGTGGGAGACCGTGGTGGTGAACAGTTAAACAATGATCAACCGGGTGGCCTGTTTTAATTAATCAATGGCCGCTTTACCCCCAGCCGCTTTCCAATCCAATAGTCCATTTTTTGGATCAAATCGCTTATGTCCCAGGCATAAGCGATTTTTTCGCGCGTGCAGGTTCATGAATTTTCTTTAGATTACAATCTTTAGGCTACAACTGTTGTATGCTCTTTGCTTAGTAAGTGCATATAACCTTACATACGAGTGGGAAATCGTTTCAATATATTGTTATTCTTTTTGGTTTGCTGTCACCTTTCTATGCCGCTCATCCCGCGGCATGCATACGGTAGCACGATCAGGGTTCAGCCTACATTTTCAGATACCCTGCCTGCTTCATTGTTCAAACCCAAAAGATCCCTCGGCAGCAAGATTTCTGATACCTTGCCCCTGCGCGTTTATAAACACCCCTTACAGGATACGATTTCAGCTAAATTATTTAAACCCTATGCTGATACCATCACCGTTCCGCTGTTTAAACCCAAACCTGCTTCCCGGGGATGGTTTCACCGGGTAGGTGAATATAGAGATTCCCTGCGGCGCAAGGAATACCGCGACTCCCTGATTCGCAGTATCACCAGGCAAAATGTGCCGGAACCTCCTGCCACCGATAGCAGTATTATCAAGAGTGAAAAGTATTTCATCCCTTATACAGGAAGGGTGATCAGGGATATTTATTATAGGAAGGTAAATGTATTCGGTCCGCAAAACATTCGTGATACTTCGTTTACCACCACCATGAAGCTCATCAAGCTGGCAAACCGTCTTCACTATAATACCGAGGAATGGGTGATCCGGCAGGCGCTCTTTTTCAAATCGGGCGATACCCTGAACCCTTACGAAATGTCAGACAACGAGCGTTACCTGCGTAGCCGGCCTTATATGCAGGATGCCCGTCTCTATATTATTAACGCCGGTGCCAGCCCGGATTCGCTGGATCTGCTGGTAGTGACCAAGGACGTATATGAATACGGTATTGATATCGGGGAAGCCAGTACTTCCGCTGTAAGAACGACCATTTATAACAATAACCTTTTTGGTGCCGGACAGGAACTGCGGGTAGGCGCTTACTGGAAGAATAGCTATAATCCGCCCTGGGGATCAGAGATCAAATATACCAAGTACAATGCCCTTGGCACATTTGCCGATGTATCGTTGGGTTATACTACGCTGAATAATTATTACCCCCTGGATACCGGTGTCTTTGAGGGTTCGTATTACGTGAATGTCAACAGGCCCCTGTACAACTCCTCGGCAGATTGGGCCGGGGGTGTTGCTTACCGGAATAGCTTTTCTATCAATATCCGGGAACGGCCGGATACGGTTTACCGGGATTACCGTTATGAACTGCTGGAGGTCTGGGGCGGTTATAACCTGATCAAGCAGGATAAACATAACCTGAACAACCAAAGACCTAACCTGGCACTCCTGTTGGGGCATTCCAACCAGATATTCCTGAAACGGCCCTGGCAGCCGATTTATAAGCTGGATCCCGTCTACAACAACCACCGGTATTACCTGGCCCAGGCCATTGTATTCCGCAATGAGTTTTTCAAAGCCACTAATTTCTTTGGTTTTGGAAGAACGGAGGACATTCCCCTGGGCTACAGCGGCAGCTTTACCTCCGGCTGGGAGACCTGGAAAGGGCGAACCCGGGGCTATGCAGGGGTGGAAGCGCAGAAGTTCTGGGCCACAAAACTGAAAGGGATCTTTAATGCCCAGTTTGGGATCAGTACCTTCTACCAGGATGGCAGATCGGAAGATGCGGTGATCCATGCCAAACTGGAATATTATAGCCGATCGTTCAAAGTGCTGGGAGGGAAACTGAGGGAGTTTGCTTATTTTGATTACCTGGGTAACCCGAATCCGTATTTTTATAAACCCCTGCAGATCAATATGGAGCACGGGATTTATGGACTTAAGAATGTACCCCTGACTGGTTTCCAGCGAATGAATATACGGTCGGAGACCGTGTTTTATAGTCCCTGGAGAGTGCTGGGCTTTAAGTTCAACTGGTATACGACATTGCAGGCTACCCAGATCACTATTAATAGCAATAACCTGTTTAAAAACCCGATTTATGGAGGTGTTGGCCTGGGCTGCAGGATTAAGAATGAAAACCTGCCGATCAATACCCTCCTGATAGATGCGAACTATTTTCCGAATGCGCCGTATCCGGCGAATCAGATCTATTTTGAGATTACGACGACGGTGGATTTCAGGTTTGATATCTTTACACTGAAAATGCCGAATTTCCTGAACTTCAGGTGATTGTGAGGAGGCTTAAATTTATTGTTTCAAATTGAAAGGGGGATTCGTTTGAATTAAGATATTAATTCAAACTACAACACTACCTTTCGGTTGTTGCTGATTTTTTAATCTTAATAATCACTAATTTTGAAGTCGGCGTATTACTCTTATCCGCTACGCTATCCAGTGGGACCAGCGCATTCGCCTCGGGAAAATAAGTAGCCGTACATCCTTCCGGTATGTCATAAATTACTACCAGGAAGTTCCTCACCACCCGCTCTACACCACCAAATTCATTGTACAAGTCCACCTTATCTCCACGTACAATTCGATGCTTTGCCGCATCTACTTCGTTGATGAGTAATACACGCCTTTCCTGGTACACCCCTCTATACCGGTCATCCAGCCCATAAATAGTGGTATTGAACTGGTCATGACTCCGTATTGTCATCATCATGAGTTCATCCGCTGCCAGGGTAAACCTGGTCACAGGTGCCACATTGAAATTCGCTTTTTGGTTTTTGGTATTATACTTTCCCTCACGGGCACCATTGGGCAGGTAAAACCCACCCGGATGCCGAACCCTTTGGTTATAATTATCAAAGCCCGGAATTACCCTTTCCAGGTCATCCCTGATGTAATCGTAGTGCTTTTCATATTTATCCCAGTCTACCACGGTGCGGTCTTTCAAGGTCGCCTTTGCCAGTTTACAAACAATCAGGGGTTCACTCAGCAACTGATCGGAAACAGGTGTCAGGTTGCCTTTAGACATCTGTACTACACCCATAGAGTTTTCGCAGGTTACAAACTGCCTTTCTCCATTTACAATGTCTTTATCACTCCTTCCTAAAGTTGGCAGGATCAGCGCTTCCCGGCCATGCACCAGGTGACTCCTGTTTAGTTTTGTGGATACATGAACTGTCAGGTTACAATTGCGTAACGCCCTGGCTGTCAAAACCGTATCCGGTGTCGCCGAAAGGAAATTGCCGCCCATGGCAAAGAACACTTTGCCTTTCCCGTCCCGCATAGCGCGGATAGCTGACACTACATCCCAGCCATATTCCCGGGGTGGATTAAAACCGTAGACTTCCTGGATCTTATCCAGCAATGCCTTCGGGGGTCTTTCGAAAATGCCGACGGTACGGTCTCCCTGTACATTGCTATGACCGCGAACCGGACAGGTGCCGGCACCGGGTTTACCAATACTGCCTTTTAGCAGTAAGAGGTTGACGATTTCTTTGATGGTATCTACGGCATTTTTATGCTGCGTAAGTCCCATAGCCCAGCAGGCAATGATTTTCTTTTTATGTACCATGGCCTGTACCGCAGCCTGGATTTGTTCCAGGGGCACACCGCAGTCGCTGACTAACTGATCTAAGTTTTGTTCCTGTAAATGAGCGATGTAGGCATCGTAGCCGCTGGTATTATTTTTAATAAACGCAGGGTCGAATACAGTACCTGGCGCTTTCTCTTCTTCATGGAGCAGGAGCAGGTTGATGGCCTTGATCAGCGCCATATCCCCGTTTATCCTTACCTGCAGGTAAATATCGGTGAGGTGACTCCCTACATGCAGCATCCCTTTTACAGTTTGCGGGTTCATGAAGTTCAGCAGCCCGGTTTCCTTCAGCGGATTGGCGGAGATGATGGTTACGCCTTTGGCCTTTGCCTTTTGCAGGGCGGTGAGCATGCGGGGGTGATTGGTACCCGGATTTTGTCCGAGAATGAAAATCACCTCTGCCTCGTAGAGGTCATCGAGCGTAACGGAGCCTTTGCCGATTCCGACAGATTCCATGAGGGCAACGCCGCTGGATTCATGGCACATATTCGAACAGTCAGGCAGGTTATTGGTGCCGAATTCCCGTACGAATAACTGGTATAGAAAAGCCGCTTCATTGCTGGTACGGCCGGAGGTATAAAATATTGCTTCGTTGGGGGAGGACAGGGCATTGAGGTGTGTGCCGATCTTTTCAAAGGCTTTGTCCCAGCTGATGGGGGTATAGTGAGTAGCGCCTTCGGCGAGGTACATGGGTTGTGCCACACGTCCTTTTTTACCGATTTCGTAGTCTGTGAGTGCTGCCAGGTCTGCTACGCTGTTTTGAGCAAAGAAGGTGGCATCCAGGCGTTTGGTAGTCGCTTCTTCGGCGACCGCTTTGGCACCGTTTTCACAGTATTCAGCTATGCCCGATCGTTCGTCGTCAGGGTCAGGCCATGCACAGCCGGGACAGTCGAAACCATTCTTCTGGTTCAGTTTATTTAAAGCCTTGAAACCCCTGATGGCATCCATTTCGGCCAGGATATGGCGGGCGGCCTGGAATACGGCAGGAAGGCCGGCGGCGGCAGTTTTGGGCTTGCCAAGTCGAAAGTGTCCTGTCAGTGTTTCGGGATTTTCAGCGTTGGGTTGTTTCATGACACTATATTTTCTTGTGCGTGTTGTTAAAAGCTTATCTTCTCTTCTCCATGATAAATATTAAACCGTCCCTCCCGCAAAAAACCAATCAATGTAATACCCCATTCTTTCGCCATTTTCACGGCCATACTACTTGGCGCTCCTACGGCCGCAATCAGGGGAATCCCTGCCACAGCAGCCTTCTGAATCAATTCAAAACCTGCGCGTCCACTCAGCAGCAATCCATAATCACTAAAAGAGAGTTTGTTTTGCAAAGCTACCCCAATCAGTTTATCAACGGCATTATGTCTGCCAATATCCTCTCTCAGGAACGATAACTGTCCTGCAATGTTAAACAATGCTGCGGCATGCAGTCCACCGGTATTATCAAATACCGCCTGCTGCTCACGCAGGCGTTGCGGCAGCTCATGCAGGATATTAGCGGGTACTTTTATGGTCCTGGTAGGATTTGCCTGCTTTGCTACAGGGGTAAAGATGGCATCCAATTCAGTCTTCCCACATACACCACAACCTGCATTGGCCAGGAAATTACGCTGGGCGGGTTGTAATGCTGGGCTAATACCTGCCTGAAGGGTGACTGTGGCTACATTATCATTATACTGGATGGATTGAATGGCATCATAACTGGTAATGATTCCCTCGGTGAATAAAAAACCTGCTGCAAGTTCTTCATCCTGTCCGGGCGATCGCATGGTAACAGTGATGCTTTGTTGCTGACCGCCATGTACCAGGCGTATTTCGAGTGGTTCCTCGGCGGCCAGGGCATCGTCAGTAGTTGTAACAAGTGTATCGGTTACTCTTGTAATGTGCGCGTAGGAAATGGCTGGATGTAACATAATTTCAGATTACTCAGCAAAAGCTCTTAGTGGTGAGGTATACCTTTTAACTTCGGGACTAAGGTAAGTACATTACGCTTAATTTACTCCTTTCCGGGTTACACAAATATCGTTCTATTCCGGGGAGGGTTGTCGTTAAAACGGACTGGTACGTTTTTTTCATACTCATTTTGTACTTTCGACCCTAATTAATCAAAAACAATCTATATGCGTTGGCAAAACAGACGACTCAGCGATAACGTAGAAGACCGCCGCGGCAGCGGTGGAGGTGGTGGCGGAGGTATTCGTAACCTCGGTATCGGCGGCGTCATTATCATCGTCGTACTGGCACTCATTACCAAACAAAGCCCCACCCAGTTACTCAGCAAGGTATCTCAAAGTACCGGCGGTAACACTGCACAGGAGTCTTCCCAGACTGTCACCAATGCCAGTGATGAGGAAGCGCGCTTTGCATCATCTGTCCTTGCAAATACTGAAGATGTATGGACAGCATTGTTCAAAGAAATGAACAAAGAGTACGAAGCGCCTAAAATGGTCCTGTTCACCGATGTAGACCAGTCTGGTTGCGGTACCGCTCAATCAGCTATGGGCCCGTTCTATTGTCCTGCAGATGACCGGGTTTATCTTGACCTGTCTTTCTTCCAGGAAATGGAACAACGGTTTAAGGTAGTCGGCGATTTTTCCAAAGCATATGTCATCGCTCATGAGGTGGGTCATCATATCCAGAACCTGCTGGGTATAAGCCGGAAAGTGCAGGCGATGCGTTCGCAGCTGAGCGAAACGGAATATAATAAACTCTCAGTAAAACTCGAACTGCAGGCTGATTTCCTGGCTGGTGTATGGGCACACCATGCACAGCGAATGGATAATATCCTGGATCCGGGAGATATAGAAGAGGCGTTGAATGCAGCCAGTGCAGTGGGGGATGATAAACTACAGGAAGCGGCGAATGGCAGGGTAGTGCCGGATGCATTTACACATGGTACGTCCGCACAACGCATGAGATGGTTTAAGAAGGGATTTGAAACGGGGGATATCAAACAGGGAGATACCTTCAATGCCACGAATTTATAGAAACGTAAATATTTTCGGAAAAAAGAGCTTGTATTACTTATGATACAAGCTCTTTTTTTTGTAATTCCTTTTTTATTAATGCGAATAATCTCTTGAAGTTTGCAATATAATCGTCATGCCATGCGCACTGGTCGTTTCTTCATCTTCTGACAATGGCAGCGTAAAGTGGAAGCTCGTTCCTTTATCTTTAAAGCTATGAAACCAGATCTGCCCATTATTCAATTGAATAAAATCTTTGGACAAGGGTAATCCCAATCCACAACCTTTCTCATTCTGTGTACCTGTTGTAGAATAGTAGATATTCGAGAATACCTTTGACTGATCTTCCAAAGGAATTCCCACCCCATTATCTTTCACCATGATCTCCACCTTATCAGGCATCAGTTTGTAATCCACTGTAATTACCCCCTTCTTTGGCGTAAACTTAATCGCATTACTCACCAGGTTGCGCAGTACCATGCGGATCATATCCTTATCGGCATACACATGGATCACTGGTGGCAGCAGGTGATTTAATTGAATCTCTTTTTGTCTTGCCAGTGTCTGCAGCAATTCAAATTCACTATCCAGCAAAGCAGTGATATTAAAGTCATCTGCCATTACCCGGATGCCTTTCATCTGGCTATTGGCCCACTGCAAGAGGTTGTCCATCATGGAGGAGGTATTTTTCACATCTCTCCACAATTCATCTACGAACATATTGAACTGTTCCTGCGTCATCTTTTCATCTCTCAGCAAAAACAGCATTCCTTCCAGGATGCCCAGGGGGGCACGCAGGTCATGTGAAATTACGGAGAAGATTTTGTCCTTCACCTGGTTGCCGCTTTCCAGGGCTGCATTCTGGTCCATGATGATCTGGTTCTGTTGTTGAACGCGGCGGTTGCGGCTATTTAACTGGCTATACAGTTCCTGTTGTCGTTTGAATACGCGATAGAGTAATACAGTGACGGTGGCCAGGGCTATGAACATCCCGATACAAAAGAACACGAAGATCTTTTGTTGTCGTATAGTCGCTAAGTGCAGGAGCTGTTCTTTCTTCAGCAATTCATTTTCATGCTGCTTCTTTTCGGACTCATATTTCTCCCTGGAATTTGCGATGAATTTTGACTTCTCGGTACTAAAAACTTCTTCGCTCAGAGCCTGAAATTCTTTAAAATTCTCCAATGCCTGTGCATAATTTCCCCTGGCAGAGTCCAGCATTGCCCGGTACCTGTAATAGATCATTTCATTACGGGCATTCTGCATATTCTTATTCAGGCGCCTGGCGTTTTGCAGGTCTTCTTCTGCGGCGGCAAAATCTTTTAAGAAGGTATGGGTTTGTGCGAGGTTGAGGTAGGATTTGACGACACCCTGCACATTGTCAGACTCCTTATAAAATTGTGACGACATGGTATGATAGCGAAGTGCTTCCTTGTAACGTCCTTTTACGGAGAGTACTGTCCCGATGTTTTCATAGGCGTATGCCAATCCCCGGTGATCGTTGAGGGCGAGCTTAATCCTTTCGGAAGCATAGAGGAAGTGGAGGGCGGAGTCCCATTCTTTGAGCACCATATAACTGGTACCGATTCCGTTCAGGGTTTTCCCGATTTCGGCCTGATCATTACCGCGTTGTTTGATAGCCAGGGCTTTCTTTTGGTAGATAAGGCCTTGCCTGGGTTGCTGCTGTTCGATAAAGATATTGCCCAGGTCCGCGTTGAGGACGCCTGTGGCTTTCAGATCTTTAAGTTGTTCGGCCAGTTTCAGGGCTTCCAGGGTCAGGTCAGTCTGTTTTTCGAGATTGCCTTTCGCATTCTCGGCCAGGGCAAGGTTGCGGGTAGCCCACATTTTACCAGGCAGATAGTACAGGCTATCGCTGATATGGAAAGCTTCTTTTGCGTAAGTCTCTGTCAGGGAAGGAACCTGGGTAAAGAGAAAACGGCTTAATTGATTGAGAATGTTGACACGTATGGTATCTTTTGAGGGGTGGGCTGCCAGCACTTTTGTCAGACTATCAGTCACTTGCGACTGCGCATCACATGCCACCGGCTTCGTAAAGAACAACGTCAGCATCAATATCAATACGGTGTAAAAGGCAGAATTCCTTCTCTGCCAGTAAGTGTTCATTGTCGGCACAAATAATTATTAGGGTAACCTGAATGCTGCATAAAATTATAAAAAATATTGATGCAAAGTATATTTACTGGAATCGTTGTAACTTTCACCCCATGAAACCGACAGTTACCATAGAATATTGCCCCAAATGTGGGTGGCTTATGAGAGCAGCCTGGATGGCGCAGGAATTACTGACCACTTTTGCAGAAGAACTGGAAGGTGTAACCCTTAAACCCAGTGCAGTGGGCGGTAGTTATATAATTTATGTGAATGATGAGATCCTGATGGACCGTAAGGTGATTGGACATTTTCCTGAAATTAAAGAAGTTAAGCAACAAATTAGAGATAAGGTAGCTCCGGAGAAAAGCCTGGGTCACTCAGATAGAAAATAAGATGATATTAAAGACACGTTTACTCTCTGGTACGGCTATATTACTGTTGTTATGTGGATCCCTGAAAGCGCAGGATGACAAGGCCATTGTCATAAAAGATACTACAGCGGTAAAAATTAATGATTCGACAATAGTTCATAAGAAGAGTTTTTTCCCATTGCCGGTATTGGGGTATTCACCAGAGAAGGGATTGGAAATAGGGGCGGCTATGTTGTATTCATTTTATACGGACAAGAATGATCCTGTGCTCCGTAATTCGACTATCAGTCTGATTCCATCGCTGACGACCAAGAGTCAGTATAAGATAGAGTTGAAGACGGATTTCTGGACGGATCATAATAATTATCATTTTAAGAGTAGTCTCCGTTATCATGATTTCCCGATTTATTTTTATGGAGTTGGGGATACAACGCGTAAGGCTGATGGAACATTGTTGGGCAATCAGCGGTATAAAGTGGTGTTGGAAGGGGAGAAGCGATTGAGTGGGCGTTTTTATGCGGGGTTGTCGTTGCAGTACCAGCATGATGCATATGAGGCGAATGAGAGCAAGGGGGTTTATCCCGGGATGGCGTTGGCGGATAAGGATGGTGGGTATGTGACGTTTATTGGTGCGACGGGGATTTTTGATAACAGGGATAATCAGAACTATACGCATACGGGTTCCTGGGTGCGGTTGAATGTGGCGTATGCGCCGGCGTTTTTGAGTAAGCAGACGTTGTGGAAGATAGATGCGCAGGCGAAGCATTTTGTGCCGATATCACGAAAGAGTACGCTGGGGGTGAATGGGTTGTTTAATTCTTTGCAGGGGAGTGTGTTGCCGTTTTATTTGTTGCCGGAGATGGGGAATGACCTGATGATGCGGGCGTATTATACGGGGAGGTATAGGGATCAGAATTATTTGGCATTCCAGGCGGAGTATCGGTATTTTTTGGATCCGAAGATTCCGGTTAATATCTGGTTTTTGCATATGCAGCCTAAGTTTGCGCTGGCGGCGTTTGGTGCGACGGGGGCGGTGTTTAATAATCATGATTTTGGGATGGATCATTTTAAGCCGGCGTATGGGATGGGTGTGAGGTGGTTTTATGATGAGGGGAGTAAGTTGACGATCAGGGTGGATTATGCGTGGGGTGAGAAGAGGACAGGAGAGGAGCGGCAGTCGGGGTTGTATTTGTCGCTGGCGGAGGCGTTTTAGATTGGATGGGGAGGTTTGAAGGCGGGATTCGGAGAGAGGGTTTGAAAGGGAAGTGTTGGTCGGGAAAGTATTAAAGGAATTGGTTGACAGGGAGGGTTTGAAAGGGAAGATTTGAAAGGGGTGGTTTTGGAAATTTTTGTAGTTTATTTTGATTCTTTTTTAAAGTTAGAATAGATAGAAAGGTCACTTTGAGGTCAGTAAGGCTTTGAAGTGGCTTTTTTTTTTTACGTCATCTTTTTTCATCTTATTTAAATTTTCTCTCTTGATTTTTTGATCATTCAGCTCCCCTACTCAATTTTAGAATAATCTATATATGATTATTTCTTATTTCGGATAAATTCGTTATATTCATAAAACACGTTAGTTTTCACCCAAATTGTTCCACTAAAATGAAAAACTTAACCCTGTTTACCACGTTATTTCTGACGGTAGCAAGCTCGTACACATTACACGCGCAAGACCAGAAAATAACAGCGTCCTCTAAATTTTATGTCAAAGTAGCCGGTGGGTATTTCTTCAGTGTTTTTCCTGGTGAGTTTCCCAAAGTAGGTCCTTATGAGCCGCATGATGAGCAGAAACAGTACAACTCCACGACCGGAACGACAAGTACTATTTCGGAAAAGGTCCTGACGGGATCGTATGGTGCTGGCAGCAGGGGAGGCCTCTCCTTCGGCTGGAATATTAATCATTACATCGCTGTGGAAGCAGCGTTCAATTATTATCACAGCAAGAAAAATCTCATGACCCGTGAGGTAACGGTACTGGCTGGTTCCAGTACAGTGCTGGGTAAAATTGAATCGCATGGCTTTGTAAATGCGATTGATTTTGCACCGGCAGTAGTGATTCATCCTGGTTTTGCTGGTGTGGATCCTTATGTACGGGTGGGGTTGGTAGTACCTTTATGGGGTGAGTTGAAGATCCATACGGATGCGAACCAGACAGGTTCTGCGGTAGTAGGTGGTTCGCCGGCGATAACCCAGACGACTATTTCGCGCGATGAGCGGGTGGATCCGAATGTGACAGTTGGATTCCAGGGAGCATTCGGTATTGTCTTTCTGGTGGCGGCGAAACTGGATGTTTTCGTAGAGACGGAGTATAGGAATATTCCGGTACGTAGTAAGAAGAAAGAGGTGACTGCGTATGATGAGACGACGAATATTGTAAGTGCGACTACGGGTCAGACGATTGCAACGCAGCATCGCGGGCTGAGTGATTTGTCTACGGCAGAAAGGCATACTGAGTATCAGTCTACGCTGGATCAGAATTCTAATACACCGGTGAGTCAGAGTGGCGCGACGGTGACTTATAAGGATAATGATAAGCCATCGAATGATTTGAAGTCTTATATTAATATTGGTGGCTTGGGCGCGAATGTTGGGTTGAGATGGAGGTTTTAGTGGAGTGGGATGTGAGTTTTTTTTATGAAAGTTTTTGTTGAAGGGGATTTATGAAAGGCTTTTGATAAAAGGTTATTTATGTTTTTATGAATTCCAATTCAGGTGGATTAAAATGGTTTTGTTTTAATTTATCTGAATTGGAATTTTTTTTTGCTGGCGGGATAATTAAATATTTGAATTTTCATTTTTCCATTTTCAAATAGGAGAATAAGATAGGGGGATTTAAATAGGAGATTTTAATTTTTCTATTTAAATCGGAGAAACTAAAAAGAAGAATTCAAATAGAAGAATTTAATATGAATCTTCTAATAAAAGAATTTAAATAATAGGAGAATTTAAATAGAAGAATTCAAACTATCCACAATTTTAATTAATTCTTTTTTCAATGCCTCGTCGATAATATTCCCTGTAGCATCGATTTTCGTACGTATGGTGGGTATAATCAGGATCCGATCATCCGTAATTGCTGCCGTCATTACTTTCAATGTTTGAACCAGGGATGCATTGGCTTTATCACCGCCAGTCATCATGGGTGAAGCACTGATAACGGCAGTAGGTTTATTTACAAATTCTCCGCTTGAAACAATCCAGTCCAATGCATTTTTAAGTACGCCTGGTACGCCGAAAGCATATTCGGGAGTGCATACAATAACCGCATCGGCGGTTTTGAGCTGCGCGCGCAGATCCGCTACACTGGCGGATGGTGTAGCACCTTCGTAATCCAGCTCAGGGCTGAAATAAGGCAATTGGTCTAAGCCTTCGTATAGAGAAAACGAAAGGTCCGGCCATTTAGTTAAATGTGGGATGGATTTTAAAATGTTTGTATTTGTAGAAGTTGGGCGCAGGCTCCCGGAAATACACAAGATCTTTTTCATACTTAATAATTTGAATGCACATAATAGCAAGTGCTTTTTGGGACGAATAAATTGTCTGGCAAGAAGATATTGTCGTGAAACAATGATTTCTTTACACTGCAATAAGCCTGTTATGGTACAATAATATCTTCACGCAGCATAATTCTTCACGTAACATAATTCTTCACGCAGTAAACATTTCGTCGCAAGGAAAATATTTCGTCACGCGCGGCAAATGTAAACCAGTTAAAATCCCTGACTCAGAATTTTATTTAAACGGTTGGTCGCAGCTCGTTGATATAATTTTGGACCTTTGATGTACTTATAGTTGGATTATTTCCATTATCCTTATTTAACCTATAATTTATATTATGTTAAATAGAATTAAAAGAATTATCACTATACATCTTCATCCCATCGGGTACTTCGCCTTCTGCTACGATCATAATCTGCCATTATCATCAGTCTAATTCTTCCATTACCATCATCCAAATAATGAAGCCAATATCCCAATAGCTATTCCACCCCTACAACAGCCATTTGCTTTGCCAATTTTTCCCTTTCCTGCAGCAGGTTAAATTACTCGTTCATCTCTTTTGATAACGCAGTATTCTTATCAGTCGTCTCGAAACCTTTATCAAAGAAACCTTTATCAAAGTTGAATAAAATTCTTCCAGATAAATGAGCATTTTTCTTTTCCAGGGCGGACAATAAAATCCTACAAAATAACAAAGGCCAACATCTATACAAGATGTTGACCTTTTAAATTATTTTTTTTCACCTCCTCACCTGCTATACCGCACCTTTTGAGGCTTCGTCCCCATAATAAACTCCACCATCTCATTAAAGCACGCATTATGCGAAAACAATCCCAAATTCGGCCCATATTCCGTCTGACGCTTTGCCTGCACACTCTTCTCATACGCCGAAGCCTCCCTCGCACTATACTCCACAATATCCCCTTTAATATATATCCTCATCACATACACCATACTCTCCTTATTCTTCTCCTCCGTCGTTATAAAATGAAACTCCCTGTTCATCTTATCCGGTGTATAACCATTATCAAGTAACTGCTGGCATAAATAAGAAAACAATTCATCACCCTGCATGGAATAAGCTGCCAAAACCTTATTAGCCCCTTTAAAAGGCGCATCTTCCAGGTTCTGTCCAAACGTGATACTACAGCATAAGGTGAACAATGGTAATAATAAATACTTCATCTGAATGGGTTTTAATTTTAAACCTTACGAACCTATAATCTAACGAACCTAAGGTATCGAATCCAATTTAACATTTTTTAAACTTTTCTCCGGAGGTTACCTTTTCACATTTCCTGGTATAAAAAGAAAACACACTCTTAAAGTAAAACATACTCTTAAAGGGAACACTCTTTAAAGGGAAACACACTCTTTAAAAGAATACAAGCTCTTTAAAGAATACAAACTCTTTAAAGAATACAAACTCTTTAAAGAATACAAACTCTTTAAAGAATACAAACTCTTTACAGAATACAGAATTTTAAAGGAATACAATCGCTAAAAAACACTCTCTAAACAAAAACAAACTCTTATGCGTCCTTATTGTTACCTGGTGGTCCCCGCCATGACCCTCTATGCCTGCTCCGCAGGAAACTCCAGTTATGAAAGCACCCTTGACAGTGCTGTCGCATCCGAACAATCCAATTCATACTCTAAAGCTTTAGCATCCGCAGCCCAGGCAGGCGAAGAAGTTCCCGCACTCAACTCCCCTGCACGAAAACATGTTAGAACTGCTGATATCAATGTTCGTGTAGCCAACGTGTTTAATGCCGCTACCACACTTGAACGTGTCACAAAAGGATTTGATGGCTATGTGGTCGAAAGCACACTCTCCAACGAAATGGGGGCTGCACAGGATATCCCCTATAAAGGTGATTCTATGAAGCATGTGCAACTCTACACCGCCATCGCCAACCTGACGCTGAAAGTACCCGCTGAGAAGCTGGATTCACTGGTAAGCTCTCTTAATAATGTCGCTACTTTCGTGAGTACGCGAACTTTGAGAGATGATGATAAGACACTGGAATACCTAAAGAATTTCATGAAGAATGAAGAGCCGGTAACTCCCGTAGCTGTAACAAAAAAATCAGATCCATTGCAGACGGCAGCTTACCAGGACAATAAAAAAGATGAAAAGATTGATCGTAAAGTTGCCAACTTTGCTATTCTTGATGATGCGAATTATGCAACTTTGACTGTGAAGTTATCTCAGTCACAACAAGCGGATGTGCAGGTAGTAGTAAATCCTGAAAGTGTGATCAGGGCTGGGTTTGGAACAGAGCTGCTGACTGCTTTGAGTACAGGTACAACAGCTCTGCGGAATGTGTTTTTATTCTTTTTGCAGCTTTGGCCTTTTATTTTGTTGGCGATTGCAGGGGTATTTGGCTATAAAAAGATGGCTGCGCGGAAAGTTTTGCCAGTGGCTAATCCGGAGAATAAATAAGTGAAGCCGGATCAATAAAACGGAAAATCTGATCATCCTTCAAAGTCAAATGTCACTCAATTCACCAAAAACAAACGTCATTCAATTCAACAATCCAGGCATCACTCATTTCACCAAAAACAAAACTAATGCATCCAACAAACCAAACTTAAACTAACGCATCAAACAACACCTCTGCCGGATGCAACGCTATCTTCCCGGTCCCATCAAGGATCTGATGACGGCAGCTGGTACCAGGTGCAGCTATTATCACATCCTCATTTTGACTTCTTACAGCAGGAAACAATACCAATTCCCCTATCTTCATCGACGTTTCGTAATGATCTTTATCAAAGCCAAATGATCCAGCCATTCCACAGCAACCGGAATTTATCACCGTTGCCTCATAATGTGCCGGCCATGACAGCACCTTTTTGATATAATTGACCGAAGACAAAGCCTTCTGATGGCAATGTCCATGGATCATAATCTTACGCTCATCCGTCCTGAAGCGCTCTTTCCGGATACGGCCTTCATCCATCTCTGCTGATAAGAATTCTTCAAACAACTTTACCCTGGATGCTAATCCTTTCGCCTTCTCTTTCAGCTCCCCTGAAAGCAGATCGATATACTCATCCCTGAAAGTAAGGATCGCTGAAGGTTCCAGCCCTATCAAACTATATGGCTGCTCTACCAGGAACGATAATAGCTGCACATTTTTTGCTGCTATGCGCTTTGCCCTTTTTACAAGGCCTTTCGACAGATGCGTACGCCCACTCTCTATATGATCCGGTATGATCACTTCATAATCCAGTGCTGTCAACAGTTCTATACAACGTTGCCCAATATGTACATCGTTGTAATTCGTAAATTCATCACAGAACAGATGCACCTTGTGCGCAAATGTCCGTCCAGCCTGTTGTTTTTTGAATTGTTTATACCATGCCCGTAATGTTTGTGGCTGTAATGCAGGAACATGGCGCTCCGGAGCCATGTTCATCATATTTTTTAGTATCCCGGAGGTGAATTTATTTGAAAATGCAAAATTGTATAATCCTGGTGCTATGGAGGCCATCCTGCTGAGGAAAGGAAACTCCGCGATCATCCACGCCTTCATTGGCGTACCATTGGTATCGTAGTACTGCTGCAGGTACTCTGCTTTCAGTTTGGACACATCCACACTGGATGGACACTCTGCCTTACAGCCTTTACAACTTAAACAGAGATCCATCGCATGACCAATTTCTTCATGGTTGAATGCCTGCGCCGTATTATCCTGGGCAAGGAATTGACGAAGTACATTCGCCCTTGCACGGGTCGTATCTTTTTCAAAACGCGTCGCCATGTAGCTGGGACACATCGTACCACCAGCGAAATGCGTCTTGCGACAATCACCTGACCCTGAGCATTTTTCTGCCAGTGATAAAATGCCATTAGTTTCGGAGAAATCGAAATAGGTTTTTACCTTGCCGCCGGCAGCAGGTTCTTTGAAACGGAAAAACTGATCCATCGGGGGCGGATCAATGATCTTCCCAGGATTAAAGAGATATTCCGGGTCGTACAGTTGCTTCACCTGTTTACAACAATCATAACATTTTTCACCCATCATAAAACGGATGAATTCTCCGCGCAAACGACCATCTCCATGTTCGCCACTCAGCGAGCCTTTGTATTTTTTAACGATGGCTGCTGTCTTTTCCAGGACAGCACGGAATTGCTTCCTGCCTTCTTCGATTTTTAAATTGATAATAGGTTCTACATGCAATTCACCGGCACCTGCATGCGCATAGTAGGATGCTTTCAATCCCATAGCGTTTAGCATTTCCTGCAGGTCATCGATGTATTCAGGCAGATTTTCAGGTGCTACCGCACAGTCCTCGATGAGGTTCACCGGCTGTGCATCGCCCTTGATGTTGCGCAATAAGCCCAGACCTGATTTACGCAGGTTCCATGCTTTGTTGATATCGTTGCCACGAAGCAATGGATAGGCGTAACCTAATTGTTTTGCTTTGACTTCGTTGATGAAGGCGCTGGTTTGTGCCTGCAATTCTTCCTCTGTATGACACATGAATTCTACCATCAGGATCGCTACCGGCTCCCCTTCCATAAAGAAACGGTTCTGCTGGTGCTCAGGATGCCCTTTGGTAAAGTTCATAATCACGTCATCTACCAGTTCAGAAGCGGTTACCGGGTGTTTAACGGCAATCAGGTTGACCTGGAGAGATTCTTTGACGGAGGTACAATGCACGGCCACCAGGCCGTTTACTTTTGGCGGCGCGTCCAGGAGTTTGAGTTTGGCTTCGGTTACGAATGCCAGGGTACCTTCTGAGCCTGCAATGAGGTGAGACAGGTTGAAAGGTGCATTGCCACCATATGGCGTGGTATCCAGCAGGGCATCCAGGGCATAGCCGCTGTTCCTTCTTTTTACCGTGCGGGTAGGATAGCCATCGCGGATGGCCTGTTGATTTTCTTTATTGGAGAGCAGGGCATGCATGGTTCTGTAAATGCTGCCTTCAAGGTTGTTGAGGAGCATTTTCTCCTGCAGGCCCCTTTCGTCGAGATCTTCGAATGTGGTTGTCTCACCATTGCCAAGAACCACTTCGACGGAATGGAGATTGTCACGGGTAGCGCCCCAGACCATGCTGTGGAGACCACAGGAATTGTTACCGATCATGCCGCCGATCATGGCACGGTTGGAGGTGGATGTTTCGGGACCGAAAAACAGGCCATAAGGGGCCAGCAATTCGTTTAAAACGTCTCTTTCGAGACCAGGTTCCACCCGTGCCCATTTTTCCTCCTTATTGACCTCTAAAAGACGGTTCATGTAGCGGGAGATGTCTACGATCAGCCCCTGACCTACTACCTGGCCAGCCAGTGAGGTGCCGGCGGTGCGGGGAATGAGGGGAATTTTGTGGGTTTTACTAAACCTGATTAAGGTGGCAATGTCGGATTTGTTCTTTGGCAGGGCTACGCCGAGGGGATATTCCTGGTATACGGAGGCATCTGTCGAGTATGCCATAAGGATTGTACGGTCCAGAGAGTCATCGGAGAAGTAGAGATCGCCTGCCAGTTGTGGTTTGAGTTCCTTGAAAGCCTGCTTGAGTTGTTCCTTAATCATGAGGTAAATTTACAGCTTCCAATTTAGAACATTCAGGCAGAAAAATGCAATAAAACATGCAGAAAACGGCAAAAAAAATGCTTCTACCTTTGGCTGAAGCATTTTTAAGGGTGCGAGCGCAGCACTGAGCCGGAAAATTCAAAGCCGGGAGTGCTGGCTGACGGGGGAAATCACATTGTTTATCATAATCATAGTTTAAATGTTGATTCCATTCCCGCCGACAGGAAAACGGGATAGAAATTTACCATTTTATATTTTTACTGATATACGCTATCAACTGTTTCGCCATCGCCTCCTGCTCCTTCGCATTCGGATGCCCCGGCGTTTCCTTATATGGGAAGAAACAGGTATGGATCTTTGCATCATGCAATCCAGCCACCGCCTCCTTTATATACCCTGGCCACACAGACCCCTTTCTCGTCGCATCCATATTCCCCAAGGCACAAATAATTACCGCCTTTGGATGTTTTGCCCTGATCTTCTTCACCAGTTCACTATATGCCGCCACAATCGTCTTCCCATCCGGTGCTTTGTCCCCAAACTTTGCCTTGAACTGTTCATGCTCTGGTCTTGTTACCAGCCAGCTATCATTCTGAAATAAATTAATCACAACCAGATCCGGTGTAAAAGCATCAAAATCCCATTTGCTGCCAGGATCTGTCGCATCCACCCGGTCGTACATCTCAGGCATGATTAGCGGGAACCAACTAATCAGGACTCCTATCCCACTCTTCGCCACCAGGTGATATTCTGCATTAAAATGCCTTGCTGTCAGCGATGCATAACTGATATAGGAATTCTCATAAGGCCCCGTACCCCTGTCCTTACCACTACTATCCTCCACGGCATAGCCACAGGTGATGGAGTTACCATAAAATTCTATCTTCCGCTTCCGGGTAAGGGGGGCAGGCAGCAAGGTACCCGTTACTTCGAAATTATACAGCCAGGTCTTGCCCATCGCCCACTCTGTACGCTTAAACAACGCCAGTGTATGATTCCCGTTCTTCAAACCACTTACCAGCGTATAGGTATGCACGCTACTATCCGGCTGAAATTTACTGACCAGCTTTCCATCCACTACTACGTTGTAAAAATTATCTCCCCGCTCGTCCTTCAATGTCACTTTCACACCGGTTCCCTTAAAATTTATACTTACCGTCGTCGCCGACCAGGATAACTGTGCACTATTATCTGTCTGAATGACACGCCCCATATAATGGATATGTGGGTCATTACTTTTAATGGTTAAATTTTGTGCCTGCGTATGCAAATGAATCATTATCACGCATGTAAGTAACAGGCAAAGGCCTTTTTTCATATCGATTGGATTTGTCGTGTCATGGAAATTAATTTAGAATCTTTAATTTTTGAAAATAAATATTTATTTTGCCGCAGTTATATATATAAATTGTTGTTAGCTCATGAGATTTGTTAAGCAAACCGTGCTTTACTTCAAGGAGGGGACATCTGACAAAACTTACGAAATAGACCTATGTGAAACTGGCCCCGGACAATACATTGTGAACTTCCGCTATGGCAAGCGGGGTGCCGCACTTAAAGAAGGTAGTAAAACAGCAACCCCCGTTTCCCTGGAGGAAGCTACCGCTATTTTCGATGCATTGGAAAAGGAAAAACGTAGCAAAGGATACACTGGCGAAGCAGATGGTGTCGCCACCACCGCTTATACCAGCGTTCCTGTAGATGATGTCTCTGACCCCTTCCACAAAGCGATTCTGAAAAGACTGGACGATGCCATGACCGGCAAACAATCCTTCAAGACAAAATGGACTACATCCCGCGTGATCTGGGCTGCCGGTGAATTGAAAATTCGTGCGGCCGCTCCTGTTATCATGCGCCTGATTGAAAAAGGTAATGCCATGCAGCGCTATGCCGCTATCTGGGCATTAGGAAGATGTGGTGATCCCGCAGCCATTTCGCTGGTCAGTTCATATATAGATAACAGCACTTATCCGCAATACCTGCGGCAAATGGCTACCAATGCTGTACTGCAACTCTCGTCGGGCGCTGAACGTACTACTTTCATCACACGTTCCCTGCAAGCCCTGCCAGCTGAGTTCCAGGCAGCCATCCATGCACAGGATATGCAGGCTCTGACACAACTGCTGGATCAGCGGGTGATGAAACTCAATGAACCTACTTACCAGTTGCTGGAAGACCTGTATGTGGTAGCAGCTGAAAATATTCCTGTCAGACACCTGCTGCATTCTTTATTCGCAGCTTTACCTTTGCGTCCATCTTACTTCAGGCATATCCGTCACCTGTATAAACAGGCGGAAATGCGGGATGATCATGCATTGACGGCGCTCTTCTCGGTACGTTTTGAAAGGGAACACCATATGTTTACCAGCCAGGGAAAACCTTCTCCTGAGCTGAAAAAGCCGCTGAGCAAGATTGCCTATTCCAACCGTACCCGTCGTCATTTCAGGAAAAGAACACTGCTACACCTGAAAGAACTGGGTCAGCGTAAGGAGCTGGAATACGTAAAACTGGCGACCGCATTGCTGCTGCAATACGATCAGCAGATCTATAACCAGAAAGCGTATACTAATAACTATACTACGTACGATTATTCAACCCGCCGTTATACTACCCATGAAATCAGGTATCCGGCAAACCGTACAGCAGTATATCTTAACTATATCCTGAGGGGAAATGATCCTGCCTTGCAACTGGAAGGTGGTAGCTACTGGCGTTACAAGGATAAGCTGACCCCACAGGAAGAAAATAATGATGGTAAAAAGGTAGATTCACCTAAAAAAGAAGGTTTCCTTAACCAGCTGAGCAACATTTTCAAATCTCCTAAAAAAGAGGAAAATGTACAGCCAAAAGAATCCGGTGAAAAAGTGGTGAGCGAAGCACCACACAGCGATATTCCTTTCCTGTCTCTCTGGCACCAGTTACCACAGGCATTCATCCAGCTGCTCATCAGCGGTCGTATGGAAGAAATTCATGCCTTTGCGTATGCTGAATTGCAAGCCAGTCCGCAGTTTGAAGCCATCAAGGAAAAAATTGATGCCAATGTGATTGGCGGCCTGCTCATCAATCCATATCCCATTCCGCAGCAATTCGGTCTGGCACTGGCAAAGGAGAAATATAATCCGGCAGCACCTTCCCTCCCACTCTTTGTAGCACTAATGAATAGTCCGCTGAAAGAAGCGAGAGACTTAGGTGTACAATGGATCAGGCAAAGCATCGAATTCTGTTTCCAGGATACCGAGTTTGTAGCTGCGCTGATTTTTGCTGCATACGATGAAGTGAGACAAATTGCGATTGATCGCCTCAGCACTACCCTGCTGCCACTGGATAAAGCCCGTGTGGTAATAGGCAGAGCGGTTGGTGTATTGCTCTCTCAACGGGCACCTAATGATGCAGTTTATAAATTACTGACCGCAGGGTGCAGGATCCTGGAACAATACCTGGTGGCTGCGCTGGAAGAAATAGATTTCAAGGTGGTGGAAGACTTGCTGAAATCCGGTATTCCGCCGGCAGAAGCATTTGGTGTAAGGCTCCTGTTGCTGAAGAAACAAGCACTTGAACAGATTTCTGACGAAATTATCTTAGGCATTCTTGAAAATGCTTACCAGCCGGTAAGAGAGGGTGGTATTGCAATTTTAAGCAGCCTGAATAATGAAGAACTTTTACAAAGACCGTCATTGCTGTTGCAAACGGCTATTGCATCTTATTCAGATGTACGGCAAGGTGTCCGACCTGTACTGGCAAGACTTGTAAAAGAATACAAGGACCTTGCGGTATGGCTGGTGAATGAACTTGTACCTTTGCTCATGCGGAAGGAAACATCGGAAGGCCTGCACAATGACATTGCCAATATCCTGGGCAATGAACTGGTGGGGCACCTGCATGATATTGATAAGGCCACCGCTTTGCGACTCACTTATTCCAACTACCGTGCTACCCAGGCATTTGGTGTGCTGGTACTGGAGAAATATATTCCACCTGCAGAATTAAGTATCAGGCAGGTAATTGCTACCGGTAATCATGAACTGAAAGAAGTACGTGAATGGTGCTGGCGCTTCTTCGAACAACAGCTGCCGCGCATCCGTTATGAAAGAGATGATGCTATCGGTCTGCTGGATGCAAAATGGGATGATACCCGCGCTTTCGCCATGCAGTTTTTCCGTACTCAATTCAGGGATGAAGACTGGTCTGCGGAGACACTCGTTGCCATTGCAGACAGCGTACACCCAATCGTACAGGCATTCGGCAGGGAATTGCTGACACGCTTCTTCAAAGCTGAAGACGGTCTCAATTATCTCCTGAAACTCAGTCAGCATCCGGGAGTAAGCATGCAGACATTCGCAACCAATTACCTGGCACAGTATGCGGCCGGTGAACCAGATCGCCTGCGGGAACTTGATTTTTATTTCCGCTCAGTATTGAGCAGGGTAAATAAGGCAAGGGTGGCCAAAGAACGCATCTTTGCCTTCCTGGAACAGGAATCCCTGAAATCAGCAGCAGCAGCGGAATATATCGCAGCGGTCATTGCCCACATCTCTGCAACGGTAGCTATTGGGGACAAGGCCCGTTGTATACAGATCATGCGCAGGATCCATCTGCAATACCCGGAGATTTCGCTGCCGGTTCAATTCATCGCTATTCCTGAGCATTCATCTTAAACCCTGATCACATGTTATTCAATTATAGATATAGCGGCAGTACGCAGGTATATAGCAATGCAACATCAGCAGGAATTTCATTTTCACCTGATACCAGACGTGAGCCTACTTTCTTCAACGGAAAGCTACACAAAAAGCTCGCCTTCAGGGAAGCCATTTCTGCCTTGCATGATGTAGTCGTGTCAGATCTGCGATTCAAGCCAAAAGATAAAACTGAGTATAAAGAATGGGCTGCGCAACAGGAAGCTGTATGGCTGGCCGAATTCATGGGACAATACAATGCGGCGGCAGCCCAGGAGAAGATCAGACATCTTCGTGAGGAACTGAATGCAGTAAATGCTGAGCGGGACAAGGTGATGGCTCCATACTACAAGGCCCGCCGTACTTACTTCGACTACCTGTATCAAAAGGATAAGGATGCCTGGTTTGTATTGGATCCTGTGATCAGTGTTCACCCTGATGAAATCTTTTTTGAGTGCTTCAGCCAGGATGAATCTGCCTATGGTAAACTGAGCGCCAGTTATAATGTATTTAAGGAGGTCAACGAATTTGAATGTGGTACGACCAACATTGATTATTCTGCAAACCTGTATAATGAGTTCCAGAAGATCCGTGATTATAAGGAGACGACTTTCACAGTAGATCCTTCCGGTTTTGCTGTGCAAACAACGAAGGAAGAACTCTTCAAAGAAGTAAAAATCGATCTGCCTGATAGCTGGGTGAGAGGTTTCCTGCAGGTAAGTTCTGCAATGACATTGCCCGCTGCCAGCTTTGACCTGCATCCGATGGATGTATATAATTTCTGTGCGCAGCTGCGACGTTTCAAAGAAAAGAAAGGACCGCGTTCCATCCGTTTTATTTTGGAACCCGGACAGCCGGTGAAGGCAATCTTCGATCCATGGGGGACAGAGATCGTGTGTGCGAGATCGGTATATACCGGTGTGCAGCGTAAAGAGATCAGGATCTGGGGCCGTCGTCGTCTTTTGATATTGGAAAGACTGATCCCGGTAGCAAAGAAATTTACCGTTCACCTTACGGGTAATGGTCTGCCTTCTTTCTACATCGCGGATTTGGGGGATATGCAGTTCACACTGGGATTGAGCGGCTGGACGGCGAATGACTGGTCACGCGCCGGACAGTTTGACCTGATGGCACCAAGAGGTGTGGTCGATGATGCAACGAAGCTGACGATTTATGGAGATCTGCAACAACATTGGTTTGGTACACCGGAGCAGATAGCTGCGCGTACGGGTGCTCCGAAAGCGGCAGTACTGGCTGCGTTGGGGATCTATACACAGGCAGGTAAAGCCATTTACGACCTGCACTCAGGCTATTACCGGCTGCGTGAACTGAGTCGTGATCCATTGCCACTGGATCAGCTGCGTTTTTCAAATCCGGCGGAAGCCGCTGCTACAAAGCTTGTGGGCAGTGTGAAGTTTACAGCACAGGAAGTACCGGGTGTAGGTGTGCAACTGGAAGGAGTGATTGGGTCAAGGAATCGTACATACCATCCCGTTATAGTGATTGATGCAGATGAAAGGATGGCTTCAGCGCATTGCGATTGTAATCATTACCAAATGAATAAGTTACATAAAGGTCCGTGCGAACATATGCTGGCACTGCGTATGGCGTATGAAGGAGAAAAACAAAAAGTATAAAAAAATATAACAGGGAATAGCAGAATATTGAAGAAAAGAATGTATCTTTAATCCCGTAATGAAAGAGAATATTCATCGCCAAAAATGAATGCTTTTTCAGAATAAAAAGTTCTTTATAAAGAGGAAATGATTGCACTTGCGCCCGTAAAAGGGACGAATGATGTTTCGTCATTCAGGTAACATGACTATACATGCTTCACTAAATGCAATCTTTACTTTGGGAGGGGCGTACTATAGTGCAATTTACAGTACTCGCCCCAGGGGCCCTAAATTACACTATAGTACGCCCCTCCCTGGAGTTGATTGATTTAGTCAAAGGCTTGCACGAAGGCCATTTCCTCTTTATAATTTACGATTGCCGAAAGGCGGCTGTTAACAACCATTCTTCTCCCCTTCTGCCCTTTCCCTGCTTGAATTCATTCATCATTTTATCTGAACTGGAATATGTCAGCAGGTTTGACCCGTCAAGAATTATATGATAAAATCCGTGCTTCCTCAAAAGAAGAAGTAATTCTGGAAGAAATGGTACGCCTCGGTTTCTGGGCGAAAAATGAATCAGTACCCAGTGTACCCGAAACATTTATTCGCAAGGAAGGTGAGCTGCGTAGAGAATTGAACGAACTCCTCAGCGAACAAGCCCGGTATAGAAATAAACAACAGGTGCTCACCGACATGCGCAAAGCACGCATGGCTGCCGCCAAGGCTAAACGTGCAGAGACCAAAAAGCGGAATGAAGAAAAGCGCCTTCAGCGCGCCGCCGCCTGGAAGGAAGAAAAAGAGAAGACCATCGTCTATCTCGGTGAAGATGTATCCGCAGGCTTAAATAAAACGACCTCTGATGCTGAACAGTTACAAAAGTTCGGTCTCCCCTTATTGAATGATGGTGCGCAGCTGGCAGCAGCGATGGGCATCAGCCTCGGTAAACTTCGCTTCCTCGCATTTAACAGGAAAGTAGGTACCGTTTCCCATTACAAACGCTTCTACCTGCCTAAAAAGTCTGGTGGCCGCAGATTGATTTCTGCGCCTATGCCACAACTGAAGGCCGCACAATATTGGGTGCTGGAAAACATCTTATATAAGGTGCCGAACAGTGAATCCGCTCATGGCTTCGTACCCGGCAAGTCTATCGTGACCAATGCTAGTAATCACGTAGGCCAGGAAGTGGTGATCAATATCGATCTGAAGGACTTTTTCCCTACTATCGAATATAAACGTGTCAAAGGGCTCTTTATCAAGCTCGGGTACAGCGAACAGATAGCGACTATCCTCGGCCTGCTCTGTACTGAACCTGAAGTAGACCAGGTAGCCCTGGATGGTAAGGAATATTTTGTGGCGAATACGCCCCGTCACCTGCCACAGGGAGCCCCAGGGAGTCCTGCCATTACAAACCTTATCTGTTATGGCCTGGATAAACGCTTCGAAGGATTGGCGAAGCGGTTTGGGTATACTTATAGCAGGTATGCGGATGATATGACCTTCTCCACTAAAGGGGAAGCCGCCGATAAGATCGGTCAGCTACTCTGGTCCGTGAAACAGGTGGTAAAGGAAGAAGGCTTCCATTTGCACCCTGATAAACTGAAGGTGATGCGTAAAGGGGATAAAAGAGAGGTGACCGGGATTGTGGTGAATGATAAACTGAGCCTGGACAGGGAGACGCTGCGGAAGTTCAGGGCTTTGCTGCACCAGATTGATAAGACCGGGCTGGCAAATAAACAGTGGGGTAATGGGAATATTATCAGCAGTGTAGAGGGCTTTGCTAATTATGTGGCGATGGTGAAGCCGGAGGCCGGCAGACA
Source organism: Chitinophaga silvisoli (assembly GCF_003412465.1). Lineage (GTDB taxonomy): Bacteria > Bacteroidota > Bacteroidia > Chitinophagales > Chitinophagaceae > Chitinophaga > Chitinophaga silvisoli. The sequence goes on along the minus strand of NZ_QTJV01000007.1, from coordinate 353,203 downwards.
GTTGAAGGATAAGATTAAGGTATTGTTTAACAGGGAGGATATTAAGGCGCAGGCAAGGGCGATGATGAGCGGGGCGGCGGTGAATGGCGCTGGTAGTACTGGTTCTATAGGTGGTGCTGCCGCCAAAGATGAGCATATTCCAAAAAAAGAGGATGGAAATTGGTGGGATGTGGTGTAATGCCTTTAAATCTCCGTAGATCTATTTTAAGAGAGCGTGTATCGGGAAAGATATGCGCTCTTTTGTTATTAGGAATTGCCTTCGGTTATTAACTGTTTAAACAAATATTTCCCTCCATTAACTCCCCGTTAACTATTTCCTGTTCCTTTTGAACTATTTTGCGTCATCAACTGTTAATTTTTTAGCTGATCACACAAGCTAACTATCCTCTATTTTCGTTATCAATAAATACAATATCAACACAGCATTCTGTATGAGTTTTATCCGTATGTGCCCCCTAAGACCTGGTACCTCATTTGCAAAGGGAAACTTTGGCATCTACGCAATTCCCATGCGAAATGCGCCCGTTATCACAAAACAAATCACAATGAAAAAATATGACAAAGGGGGGCCTTTTATTACTTAAGCAGTGCATGCAATTGTAGCTATCCGCCCCAAAATTTAATCAGTTCAGCTCATTGCCTGCTTCTTTACTCTGATACCATCACATTGACCGGATTTATTGCGCAAGCCGGGAACTTGCCGCTAAACCCAGGTCCATGTTATGTTCCGTTAATTTAAAATATCGGTACATGAACCTACTACAACAAATCGTTACTACTGGCTGCGGTAACGTGAAGGGCACTTCATTGCAGGAGGTTGAAGACACACAGCGAACCATTCGACTCGTCAACACATTGTGTCTGATCTGTGCTGTTATGTGTTTTTCCTTCGGCTTGAGCTGCCTCTACCTTATTGGAAACCAGATTTTTTTATGGCCGGCCATCATTGAAGCCGCCATCTTTTTCTCTATCATCTGTGTGAACGGGCTTGGAAAGTATTCCCTTGCCAGCATGCTATTGATCGTCGTTAATAATGTGACCATTCAATATTACAGCGCCATTATGGGCCGGGTTACTGAAATCCATCTCCTGTTTATTTTCCTGATTGGTTTATCATTATTACTGTTTCAAAAACCTTCGCAAAGAAGGATGAGTATTGCTATTACCATCGGTTGCTTTCTGGCAGGCGAGATCAATATGTACTTCGGCTTCTTCCCTCCTTTGGTGAACATTGCAGATTTTTTTCCGACAGAATTTGTGATCCGCTGGGTCACTATCCCTGGTATCCTGGTTTTGGACCTCATGGTGTTTTCTTTTTATGTCAGGAATGTTGACCGCCTGCGTCACAGGGAAATGACACAGGTGCAGGAAATGCTGGAAACAGTGAGACTACACAATGCGGACCTGGAGGCACTTACCGCCAGGTTGGCACGTGCTACAGATGCAAAGACTGTCTTTGTACGTGAGACCAGTCATGAAATCCGGACGCCGCTAAATGCGATTTTCGGCATCAGTCAGCTATTGCAACTGAAGGTGGCACAGGACCGTAACCTCGCTCCCATCCGGCTGCTGGCAGATCACTTGTACGCTGCCAGTTTTAATACACGCGAAATCATTAACAATGTCCTGGAGTTCTCACGGATCGAAGCCGGCAAGGCGGCTACCGCAGAAAATTCAGCGTTGGATATCAGGGAGTGGCTGGATAATGTGGTCAATATTCACCAGTATATAGCCAGTATCAAGATGGTGCGGATCCGGTATAATGTTGCTGAAGAGATGCCGGAGTTCCTGATGGTGGACAAGCTGCTGCTGACCAAGATGCTCAATAATCTCCTCTCAAATGCAATCAAGTTTACTGCCAGCGAGAGCAATGTGTCCATTCATGTTTTTGCGAAGGGAGACAGATGGTATATTACGGTGGCCGACCAGGGTGAAGGGATTAGTGAAGAAAGGCAGGCAAGTATTTTTGAGGCCTTTGTGACTGAAAGGAATATCTTCCTTGAAGGTACAGGATTAGGCCTGCACATTACCCGTCACCTGGCGGAGGCCATGGGTGGAACCATTGATGTAAGGAGCCAGGAAGGTGTGGGCACTACTTTTACGGTGAGTCTGCCGCTGGAAGGGGCTGCATTTAAGCCAGGTAAGGATGGTAAGGAATGGCCGGAGAGAATGCTGAATCTCAATGCGGCCAGCATCCTGATTATTGAAGATGATAAAATGAGTCAGATGATATTGACACGGTTTTTATCAAGTCTGGGGAGCAGGGTGACTGTAGCCGGAGATGGTGTGGAAGGGATGTTGTTAGGCAGGGCATCTAAACCGGATATCATTATCCTGGATGCGCATATTCCGGGGATGAGTGGAAAGGATACGCTGACACGTATCAGGGAGGATGATGTGCTGAAAAATGTGCCGGTGATCATTGCGAGCGGAGATGCATTTAATGGTGCCAGTGAGGAGATGATGAATGCGGGGGCGAATGAATACCTGGTAAAGCCAATTGAGTTCAAGGCATTGCATGCTACGCTTACGAAGTATATTGAATAATTGAAAATTGGTTCAGTGAATAATTGAAGAATTAATTATGTGAATATTAGAGGGTCAATATAGTGTAAGAACCTGTATCAATGGCTGATACAGGTTCTCTTTTTTATTGAGTATTAAACCAAAACACAATATTTAAAATTGTACCCAGGCAATATTCGCCTGTCTCGTTTCTCCCTTCCTTGTAATCAGGATCGTCACATACTGGCTCTTTTCCTGCTTATAATCACTGGCTCCCAGCATGCAATAATACCCTTTGTAGGTCTCTGGCGTACCAAAGAGAAACAATCTCTCCCCGGCAGCATTATAACAAACCACATTCGCCTCAATCAGGTAACGTAGCGGTTTCTTATCTGTATACACACCTCCGGGATCCAGGTAAGCCAGGTAGTCGTTGAACAGGATATAATTACCATGCGCGGTATTCAGGTAATCAAAAGACAGGTAAGGTGTGGTATTCAGCGCCTGGATCCTGTTCCTGAACATCCACTGTCCTTTCTTCCTGCGATACAGGAACAGAGGATCATAGAGTCCATTCGCAATCTGCATCTTGATCTGTGCCAGCCCTGACTGAACGATACCATTACTATCCAGAGTAAGTACACCGATATCATTCATATTGGTATGCATGTTATTCCAGGCATTGGTACCCCCGGAAGTGAACAGGGCAATATTTTCAAACAGCAAGGTGGTTTTACCATCATCCGTGATCATCATACGCTGTGGTACACCGGTATATGGATCGGTATATTTCAATTTCTCCTGCGCATAAGCGCTGATCTTATCCAGGGACAGGGGTTGGTGACGATATTCATCCAATGTATTGGCATCCAGGTAACTGAGCTGCATATCCACACCTGGGGTTTTAGTTCCCTTGCCGGTGGCATTGGTCAGCAATAATACCAGTTTTTGCGATGCCGGAATATATTGGATATTCGCATGGATATCCTGCATATTTGCAGTATAGGGCAGCAACTGGTGCTTTACTTCCGTGTCATGAATCCTGGATACGGCTACCATTGCGCTGGTATCTTTTACGTTCCTGCGAATCCGTAGTGGAGTTGTCACCAGGTAGACCTGGTCTTTGTGTACAGCCATGTCCAGGTAGCCATGATAGGGATAATCAGCTGAAGGCAGGTAGGAAGTACTATGTCCAATCTGCTGATGATCAGGCGAATATTGATACACCTGTACCCTTTCGCCCGGTGTTTCCTTCTTATCCAATTCACCACCTGCAAAGGAAGCAACAGCATAATAGCCGCTACGCGGGTCTTTTGCGACGTAGAAATCATGGGAGGCAAAGTTGTCCTGCACCACGACATCCCTGTGCTGAATGGTAGGCAGTTCACCCAACTGATCTTCCTGTACCAGTTTACCTGTTTTACCATCCAGGATCAGTCTATACAGGCGGGGTTTCATTTTCACCAGTTGCTGCAGGAACAACACCACCTGTCCGTTTATTTCATAAATACCATCTATCTCTGTGTCATTTAATGCATTTACATCGAATAATTTAGCATTGACTGTATCAGTCGCTGCAGGTTTGTGCTGGCCATCGAACATATTGACAATAATCCCTGCTTTCTTATCGAAATGCAGGTAAGCAGTATAGCTGTTGTCGAGGAGTAAGATCTTGTCAAAACCATCACCGGGTTCAGGGAAGTTATTACTAAGTTGTACCTGTGGTACCTGCGCGGAAAGTTGTGATGTAAATAACAGGGCAAGAAGGCGGGTGCCTTGCCAGAAGTATCTCATAGGTATTAATAAGGTTATGAATGTAAATGTATAATTAATTTTTAAATATTTAATTAGAACAAACTGATTGTTTGCCCTTTATCCTTTTTTACTTGTCCTTCCGGCCCTTTTACTATATTTATGCATAATTATTAACAATTGAATGATCTAATGAGAAGCAACAAGTTCTTACTTTTTTGTATGTTAGGAGCATGTCTGTCTGGTCCCGCAATGGCTCAGACCGAGGCCCCCAAATATGATCCGCACGCAGCTTTTAGTCCTCTATTCTACCCTACTAACGGCAATGAGTATCGCAGCGCTTCCGGTGCTCCAGGCCACAAATACTGGCAAAATAAGGCGGATTACGCGATCAATGTGAAACTGGATACCAGTACACATCGGCTCTCAGGATCCGTGGCGATTACATATACCAATAACAGTCCCGATCAGCTGCCTTTCCTCTGGTTACAGCTGGATCAGAACATTTTCAGGGAAGACAGCCGTGGTTCTGCTACCGCAGTAGTGACTGGCGGTCGCTTTGCCAACAAGAGTTACACCAAGGGGGATGAAATTAAATCCGTGAGTGTAGTGGCCAATGGCAAGTCTACTCCTGTAAAGTTCCTGGTGACTGATACCCGTATGCAGATCTTCCTGCCCAAGCCCCAGGCTGCGAATGGTGCTGCTATCCAAATCAAAATTGAATATGCTTTCGATATTCCGCAATACGGTACTGACCGTATGGGCCGCCTGACTACCCAGAATGGCTGGGTTTATGAAATTGCCCAGTGGTATCCTCGCATGGAAGTATATGACGACATCCTGGGCTGGAACAGCATTCCGTACCAGGGAGCAGCTGAGTTCTACCTGGAATATGGCAATTTTGATTATAAGATCACTGTGCCTGCCGGTCTCGTAGTAGTAGGTAGCGGAGAACTGGTTAACCCTGCTGAGGTCCTGAGTGCAAAAGAACAATCCCGTCTGGCTGCTGCTTACCGGAGCGATAAGGCAGTGATGATCAGAGATAGCAGCGAGGTGGTAAAACCAACTAACAAACGTAGCGGCAACCTGACCTGGCACTTTGTATGTAAAAATGCAAGGGATGTATCCTGGGCAGCCAGTAAGGCATTTGTATGGGATGCTGCCCGCCTGAACCTGCCCAGTGGCAGAAAAGCCCTGGCACAATCAGTTTACCCTACCGAGGCTATCAGGCGCCCTAACGGCTGGATCAGGTCTACTGAATTTGTAAAAGGCTGTATTGAATTCTATTCCAAACAATGGTTTGAATATACCTACCCTGTGGCTACTAACGTAGCTGGTAATATCAGTGGTATGGAATACCCGGGCATCGTATTCTGCTCCTGGAGAAGTAGCGGATCCGGGCTCTGGGGTGTCACTGATCACGAATTCGGTCACAACTGGTTCCCAATGATCGTAGGTAGTAACGAACGTAAATATGCGTGGATGGATGAAGGCTTCAATACCTTTATCAACCAGGGTTCTACTGAAGCATTCAACAAGGGTGAATACTTCACCCCGCAGGTGCTGCAGAACATGGGACGTAGTATGGTAGGTCCTGATCCGATCATGACTATTCCTGACGTGGTGCAGAACAGCTACCTGGGTACTGCGGCTTACTTTAAGCCATCTGCAGGGCTGACGATTCTGCGTGATTATATCCTGGGCAGGGAGCGTTTTGAATTTGCTTTCCGTACTTATATCAATCGCTGGGCGTTCAAGCATCCAACTCCATGGGATTTCTTCCGTACCATGGAAAATGCGGCGGGTGAAGACCTGGCGTGGTTCTGGCGTGGATGGTTCCTGGAAAACTGGGCACTTGACCAGGCTGTAAAAGACGTGAAATATGTGAGTGGCGATCCTGCCAAGGGGGCATTGATTACTATCGAAAACCGCGATCACCTGGTATTGCCTGTTGTTGTCGCTTATACGGACAGTAATGGTAAATCTGATACCGTACGCCTGCCCGCTGAAATCTGGCAACGTTCCGGTACCTGGACTTTCAAGGTGAACTCCACTTCCAAACTGACCAGTGTAGTGATCGATCCTGCGAAAGGGCTGCCGGATGTAGATCCATCCAACAATACCTGGAAAGGTGAAGTACGTAAGGTAGCTGCCGGTACTACTGCTACAGACATCATCAATCGTTATTTCACAGCGATCGGTGGTATGGACAAACTGAATGGAATCAAGGACCAGTCAATGACTGCCATCGGCAGCGTACAGGGTACTGAAATCAATATGGTGAAAAAGTACAAATCTCCTGACAAGTACTACATGGACATCTATATCGCTTCTATGGGTGCTCATGCGAGCCGCCTGATTATCAATGGCGACAGCGTAATAGCTGAACAAATGGGTAACAGGATGCCGGTAGATGCCAGCATGAAGAATGAACTGAAATCCAGCCTGGAACTATTCCCTGAAAAACAATACCTGAGTGATGGTGCGAAACTGGTATTGTCACCTGATTTTGAGCAGGTGAATGGTAAGGACGTTTACAAACTGCTGGTGACTGAACCAGATGGTGAACTGATTGAACTGTACTATGATGCTGCTACTTACTACAAGGTGAAAAGCATCAACAAACAGGGCGAGCAGGTAACCGGTATGCTGGAGTTCAGTGATTACAAAGATGTGAGTGGGATTAAATTTCCTTACACACTTGTAAATACAATTGGTGGTAATCAACAGATCAATTTCAAGGTGAATGAAATAAAAATAAATAGCGGATTGTCAGATGGAGAATTTAAATAATTTAATATCCGGCTGGCTTAAAAAAGCTTAAATTGCATGAATCGCTTCTGCCCCTGGTAGAAGCGATTTTTGTATGTAGCTTTTATTTTTAGTTCGTTATATTGCAACAAATTGATCAGGCTCAACTAATTAGGACAAGTTTGAGGTTTGATGTAGTAAACCCAAAAGCGAATGCATATCAGAGACACACTTGCAACTATTACACATACAGGAGCTGATGTGGATGACCTGGATCTGCGTACCCGTATCATTAAGGTGAATACGATGTCGTTGATTATAGGGTTGTTGGTGACTTTTTTTGCATGGTTTTTTTACGCTATTTCGGGGAAGATGGAAATCCTGGTAGCAGCTTCGGTGGAGGGTTTGGCTTATTTCTCTATCATCTGGATCAACAAGAAGGGCAAGTATGACCTGGGTGCCTTGCTGGCACAGTTAATTCCCAACCTCGCCACTTTATATTTTGGAATCATCTTATCGGCAGTGGTAGAAGCGAGTCTGCTGGCGATCTTCCTCATTGGTTCCAGTTTCCTGATCATAAAAGACAAAAAGTACAGGGTGATTTCGGTTGCATTGACTGTGATTGTGGTGGTGCTCTTACAGGTCAATGAAGAACTCCTTATTATTCATCCTTTGACTTTTGGTTATACTAACCAACGCATTATTCACTTCTCTGCTATCGGGGTGGTGTTTAGTCTGAATATCCTCATCATTGCCCTGTATGTGAACCAGAATGATATCCTCGTCACAGAGCTGCGGGAAAGAGGAGAAAAGCTGGAAAAGGCGAATGATTACAAGAGTATATTTGTGCGGGAAACGAATCATGAAATCAGGGTGCCGCTGAACGCTATTCATTCTATCAGCCAGTTATTAGTGATCCAGAGCCGGCAGCAACAGGAGCTGGCACCGATCCGGGCTACGGCGGAACACCTGTGTGCAGCGAGTTATCACGCACTGGAAATTATCAATAATGTCCTTGAATTATCCAGGATCGAAGTTGGCAAATTGCACGAGGTATTCCGGGAACCTTTTGATGTGAAAAACTGGATTGATAATATCGTGATCACCAGTCAGTATATTGCGAGGAATAAGGGTGTCAGGATCGTGCTGGATTACGACAAGCAACAGATGCCTGCGCAGATAGACAGTGATAAGGTGAAGCTGACACAGATTGTCAATAACATCCTTTTCAACGCTATAAAATTTACTGCTGATAATTCCACTGTCTCTATCCAGATCTCTACTGAAAAGAATATCTGTTATATCCGGATCCGGGATGCGGGCCAGGGTATGGACAAGGAACAGCTGGAAAGGGTTTTCGATCCTTTTATTTCCGGTAAGAATGATTTCTCCAGTGGAACCGGTTTAGGATTGCACATTGCCCGTCACCTGGTGAGTCTGTTGGGAGGTGCAATTACGGCGGAAAGTTCGCCGGGCAAGGGGACGCTCTTCTGCATTGCCTTTCCGCTGGTTGCGTTTGAAGGTAATAAACCAGCACAACCAGTGATGAAGGAGATGCCTCCACTACCCTCTTTTACGAATATCCGGATGATGATCGTAGAGGATGACCAGATGAGCCAGATATACCTGACCCGTTATCTCTCCAGCCTGGGTTGTCATTTGCTAACGGCGGCTACCGGCGAACAGGCGCTGAGTGTGATGCAAAAACAGCCGCCAGACATCATTTTGCTGGATAGCCATCTGCCCGATATGGATGCATTGGTAATGCTGAACAAGTTAAAAATCATACCCCACTTAAAAGATATTCCCGTTATAATCACCACCGGTGATGTATTTGAAGAGACCCGGGCTGCGATGATGAATGCAGGCGTTGCCGGGTATATCACCAAACCCATCGATTTTAATTTACTGACCCAGGAGATCAATAACTGCCTCAAGCTCCCCGCACTGTTTTAATCCCTGTACTTCCCGTATCTTCACGTTATATAATGTTGGTTTACAACCCATAGTATGCTGTCATATACTCAGCCTTCACCAGGCTCATAGTCGTTAATGCCGCACTTATACTTTTGAATGTCTTCTCTTGTGCTACTGCGGAGTTCCCGCAGCGCTATCCCGCTACTAATCCGAGCTAGTTTTTCTTTCACTCATAAAACACACACAAGTATGAAGACTATTAACGTTCCGCAGCTTTACTGTCCTTTTGAGTCAAGGATCAGTCCATTTGTAGACAAGGTAGACAGACACACTACCAATTGGCTACACCGCTTTCAGCTTCTCTCGGGGGAGGAATTGTACGAAAAGTATGCGAATTACAAGTTTGCCTGGATGACCTGCAGGACTTATCCGGATGCAGATTATGAATTTCTTTGCGCTGCCAACAACCTGAATTCCCTGCTTTTTGTAATGGACGATTTGCTCGACCATGCTTCTTCAGAGACGGCGGGTTACAGGACCGCCGATTATGTACAAGGTATTATTGGGGGCTTTGTAAATGTATTGCGGTTCAATAAGCGCATACCCATTTCTGTCAACCCGATTATGGCGGCTTTCAGCGATTTCTGGGAAAAGATGCGACGACTGAGCAGTGCATCCTGGCAATGCCAGTTTACCCTGAGTCTGAAAGCGGTTTTCGAGGCCGGGATGTGGGAAATTGAGAATTCCCGGGCACACCGGCATCCGAGCATGCTGCAATACATGAAGATGCGCCCTTATTTTGCCGCGGCCAACCTGGCTACGGACCTGCTGGAAGTGGCTACCAAACAGAATTTGCCTGTTTTTGTGCTGCAGAATGAAGAGTTCCAGCGCCTGGTAGAACTTGCAAGGCGTACCATTTGCTGGTCCAACGACCTCTTTTCACTGTCTAAAGAGCTGGAGCATGGGGACGAGCACAACCTGGTGGTGGTAATTGAACATGAGCGGAATATCAGCCTGGAACAGGCCATTGAGGAGACGGCCCGCATTCATGACCGGGAGATTGCACAGTTTAATGAACTGCGGACACAGTTGCCTTCTTTTGGGATCAGGATTGATACGGAAATTCAACGTCACCTGGATGCGATGGGGACCATGCTCAGGGGATTTATGGATTGGTCCATTTATGACACGGCGAGGTATGAGTTTAACTATGTAACCGAATAGGTTACAATGAAACCTGCTTTGGCCCGCAACCAAAGCAGGTTTTCACTGGTTCGGCCCGCTTGATTATCAACAATTTTAAGGTAGCTGTAAATTTGTTTTGGGTAATGTTTAATATAATTTTATATATTTAATGTCATTGTAGTGCGGGAATAATGTTCCCTTCCCGTGATTGTAGCGATTGGTTCCCCTGTTTCCCAGGTTGCCCGTAGATAAATTTTGTACACTTTAGAAAGTTTTAATCATATAATCCTGCTATCATGAAAGTATCTGCTATCAGTTTTCCCAGCGTGTTCGAGTCAGCGTATGGAAACACAGAGAATTCCTCAAAAGACCTGTTGAATGGTTTAAAAATTAAGAAAGACGATAACTGGTACATAGTCGGCAACCTCGCAAGAAGAGGTGGCATTAACCCGGGGCGTATTACCAATGCGGCACCCCAGGAAGATGACTATGAAATACTCTTCAAAGCTGCCATGGTCAATGTATTGGACAAGGTTCAACAGCCTTTGTCTGTCACCATGGGGTTCCCTTTTTCTACGTACAATATTTACAAAGCAGCAGCAGAACAATTCCTGAGTAAAAGACATTTCCTGATAGAGTATGATACGCAGACTTTCAACAATAAAGGCACGATCAAAAAAGGGATGCTCGATATTGAGCGTTTTGAAGTGATCCCTGAAATTGTAGGTGGTATAATCGGGTTAAAGAAGACCCTGAATGAGCAGAAGAATGACAATTTTATTGCTGTGAGCTTTGGCTTCGGTACTATTGAAGGCGGTCTGGCTACTGCCGATGGGCTTATTAACCGTACCTGCTTTAGTAGTCATGGTATTAAATATGCGATCAATAACCTGGCCCGTGAGCTGAATAAAACCTATTACCTGGATATGAAGAATGAGCATCAGCTGGATGATGCCTTCATGAAAGGGTCCATCTTTACCAACCGCAAGCGCATTGACCTCAAGGAGACCCGTAAGGCTTTGCTGAAGCAGTATTACAAGGAAGTGGTTTCCCCGCTGATGCGTAATTATTTCACTGACCAGGATTTTGAAACCTGCAGCAAGATCTACCTGATGGGTGGTGGTGCACATTACCGTGAACTGACGGATTGTTTCCTGGAAGAATTTAAGGATTTTATCCCGGTAGATGTGGCACCGGATCCTGAAAACCTCGTAAGTATAGGTTATCTTTATAACTCATTGCGTATCTCTGATGATAAGCATCAGCGTAGTGTAGGCCTGGACCTGGGCAATGCCTCCTCTATTATTTCCATATTTGAAGAAGAAAACATATCTGCGGTTTCAAAAATCTGACGTGTCTGCAATAATCGAAATACTAAAAAATGCTTTCCGGAAGAGCATGTTCCTGATACCGAAAGAAGTGTCCGTACAGGGCGCTATCGAGTCGCCGATTCCGGGCCGCATCGATGGTACTGTTCGTGGCGATGTGCGTACTGAGGGTTTGCTGACTATCGGCCATACCGCCAGTATACGGGGAAATGTGTATGCTACGGACCTGATTCATTTCGGCAAAGTATATGGTGATATCTATATCACCAATAAGGCGGTGATCAGTAATAAGGCATATATAAAGGGTGATGTGACGGCGTTGATCCTGGAGCTGGAGGAGGAAGCGGTAATAGAAGGGGCAATCCGGAAGCATGTCAATGACCTGGAGCATGCAATTCCTGTTGATCCTGAGCCGGAGCCTGAGAAGCCGGCGATTGAGGAGGAGGAAAAGCCAACGAGTTGGTTTTAAAAAACTGGTCCTGTAAAATATTAAGGGCTGTTGCTTTACGCAACAGCCCTTTTTTTAGTGTCTTGGTTTCGCTCTTTCATATTGCAGCGGCCATTTCAGTGATTCATCTTTCAGCTGATGGGCGGCGTGCAGCGGGAAATATGGATCCCTGAGCAATTCCCTGGCGAGGAATACCAGGTCTGCTTTCCCGGTGCTGACGATCATTTCTGCTTCTTCGGCAGTGGTGATCAAGCCTACGGCACCGGTTTGGATGCCGGTTTCCTTTTTAATATGTTCAGCAAAATGTGTCTGATACAATGGGCCTACCGGTATTTTCTGCCTGGTATCCAGGCCGCCGGAGGAGGTATCGATCAGGTGTACGCCTGCAGCTTTCAGGATGCCTGAGAGTTTTGTGCTTTCAGGCAGATCCCAGCCACCTTCTACCCAGTCGGTCGCAGAGATGCGCACGAATAATGGGTTTTCTTTTGGCCATACTTCCTGTACGGCTGCAACTATTTCAGTGAGCAGGCGGATCCTGTTTTCAAAGCTGCCACCATATTCATCTGTGCGGTGATTGCTGAGTGGTGAGAGGAACTGGTGAATGAGGTAGCCATGGGCAGCATGGATTTCAATCACTTTAAAGCCTGCTTTGAGGGTGCGTACGGCGGCTGCTTTAAAGTCGGCGACAACTTTATCGATTCCCGCCTTATCAAGCGCTTTTGGCTGTCCGTAATGTTCAGAGAAGGGAATGGCACTGGGAGCCATGATATTTTCCCATCCGCCTTCGCTTACGGGCACCAGTTTCATGCCTTTCCAGGGCTCGGTGGTGCTGGCTTTGCGGCCGGCATGGGCGAGTTGGACACCGGCGACGGCACCATGGGCATGGAGGAAATCGACTATGTGTTTTAATTTTTCGATGTGTTCGTCTTTCCAGATGCCCAGGTCGGCGGGTGAGATGCGGGCTTCGGGGGATACAGCGATCGCTTCGGTGAGGATCAGTCCTGCACCGCCTACGGCGCGGCTGCCCAGGTGTACGAGATGCCAGTCATTGGCAAAGCCGTCTGTAGCGCTGTATTCACACATGGGACTCACTACGATTCTGTTTCTGAGTGTAACTGCGCCTATCTGTAGCGGCGTAAATAGTGCTGCCATATATTGCTCTTCTTTTATTTTTGATTGAAGGAGATCGAATTTAGGGAGAAATGAGGATATGGAAATTGCAAAAAGCAATGGAAGAGTTATGAAAAACAAAGATGGGTTTATCCTTTGGGGTTGGGGCCGGCAGGACATGCAATACCGGCCCTGTATAAAATAAATATCCCGACCTTGTGGGGCCGGGATATTCCTTTCAGTGTATGAAAAAGCAAGCTTAGTCGATACGGCGAACGTTAACTGCGTTTAATCCTTTTCTACCTTCCTGCACTTCGAACTCCACGCGGTCGTCTGCCTGGATCTCATGGATTAAACCGTTTACGTGAACAAAAGTCTCTTTATTGGATTCATCATGCTTAATGAAGCCGTAGCCTTTTGTCTCGTTAAAGAACTTTACAGTTCCTTGAAATTTGTTTGTCATTTGAAAAAATTAAAAATTTGTAAAGGTTAAAGGTAACCTTTTCAGCGTCGCTTACCAAATATTAATTTTCAAGGTAGTGTTGTTGTTTGCAGTTACTTATTTATCGCGACATCGATATCCTTGTACATTACCCTGAAACAGCGGCTGGCGCTCTCTAAAGTATCCTTCGGCGTTTTCCGGCCGTAGTACTCATCCATAAAGGATTCCGCATTGGACCATACGGTCTGCATCATCCCCTGATAACGGTCTTTCATTTCGGGTGTTGCATTATTTCTAAAAGCAATCATATCCTTTACCTGTTGCTGGGCAAACTCAGGTTTTCTCCAGGGACAGGTAATTACATTGAGTCCTTTAATGGCAAAATAAACCGGTGTTTTTTCCGGGCGATCGTAATGCCAGTCGCAGATCATCACATCTTTTGGAATCAGGTCTATGGCGCGGTATGTATTATTCATACTTGCTTCCCACATGCCCAGGCCGGTGGTTTTACCATCCAGCAGGCGGTCGCCCCAGATCCAGAGCTGGCGGCCTTTGTCTGCCAGGTGATTGCGCAGGGTGGCCACTTCGCCGGCATAAAGTTCCGCCTTGTCCCTGCCACCGCAACGGGGGCACTTCTCCTCTCCTATGTAAAATACCTCGTCCATGCCTGCATGAAAGGCGGTGGTTTCAAAGACATCGCAGAGCTCATCCATGATATCAAATACCACTTTGTGCAGACCGGGTGCCAGTGGACAATAGCTTTTGCAGTAAAGTCCGTCCGGGTTAGGCCAGGCATACTTTTCAGGCATTTTCACCCAGGGAGTTTCGTCGAACTGGGGGTACCTGGTGAGCAGGCCAAATACTTCTCCGGCCCAGGATTGGTGGCCTAAGAGGTTGAATTGCGGAATTAAACGAATGTGGTTTTTCTTGCATACGGCTACCACCTTTTTGATATCCGCTTTGCTAAGACAGTTTTCGTTGCGGAGTTCAGGGTGGCTTTCGTATTTGTAATTGTAGTCCACCCGCAGGATCAGCGTGTTCACCTGCCGGGGGGCCAGTTCCTGGTCAATGAATTTAATAAATTCGTTCAGTCCAGACGGTGAGGGCGCTCCGATACAGAAACCACGAACCGGTAATACGCTGTCTGGTTGAGTTTGGGCGTAGGAAGTAAGTCCTATAACGCAGCATAACAGGGAAAGAAAGATGACGTTTTTCATTTTGATAAATTACGAAATAGTATTATCAATGTGAAAGAAATTACATCAACGGAGCCAGTGAATGTTTGAAATGCCGGATTGACATTATCACAAGTTCAGATCAACCGCTCCTCTTATCTCTGTAGATATTTCACCTATGGTTGCATTGCCCTTGCTATTCTGACCTGTATAGACTTTTACAAAATTGATGGCTGATAAACTTACCTTGTTGCCATTATCATCCACCGCATTGGCCAGGTCAAAACTATTGTAGCCATTTGTGCTATATTCGGCCGTCCAGTTATCCGCGTAGCCATTTGCAAAACCGGTATTGGTAATGAAACCCGCGCTGTCTTTTAGTGTAACCGGTAGTCTAAGGCCTGTGAAAGAAAGAGAATCCTGTGTGGTGATGAACGAAGGATAATAGGACTGTGTATGATATGCATTGATTGCTACGGTGCCTGAGTCACCCTGGTTGTCTTTCCACTTTACATCTGCATTGGTGCCCGGATTATAATAGGTGATCTTATAATTCTTTAGAGCATTGTTATATTGGTCACCTGCTAATGTATACCAGGCATCATCCGGCAATCCATTTCCGTTTACATCCTGGCTTACCATAACTACGCCGGGTTCTGAGAGGCTTTCTATGGTATTGCTGTAGATCCCAAATCTGCTGACTCCATGATCAAATCCAAAGATCACATAGCCGCCAAAGGCCCCGAGGCTTAGTACATTTTCCGTATTGCCAACCAGCTTTTGTGCGGCTGTATTATCACCTATACTGGTATTTATAAATTGTCCGGGTGCGGGTTTATATTCATAGATCTTACTGATGTATTTACTTTTTGTAGCAGTGCTTGTATCATCCTTTTTGCATGCACTTAAAACCAATAAGATGAAGATCCATTTACGCATAAATTATTGAATAAAGGGCGATAAATTGTGATTTTAAAACAGATAATGAAATAGGAAATGCTATTCGATAAAGGTGATCACTGAAGGTATATTACCGGTGCTAACACTCCATTTCTTTGTTCCTGTTTTATCAAAGCAATACAAGGTGCCTGGCAGTAAATAATCCTTTACATCTGTGATCAGGATATCTCTTGTTACAGGGTCTACGGCTATCCCGTATGGCGTTGTAAGAGCCTGATTCTGAATGAACCCATTGCTAACAATTGATTTCGTTTTTACATTCACTATACCATAACTGATAGTGTTTGTACCTGTATTATTACTCCACTGCACGCTGATGATGTAAGCGGAGTCTCCCCTGATAGCGAGGTTGCTTACCCCCAGATTCAGTGAATCTGTAACAGCATCAGTTGTACTGCTGACTATAAAAAGTTTGGAAGGTATATTATAATAATCACCCCTGGAACTCACATACAGGTTACCGTATCTATCTGCTTTTACATGGTGCAGGTTGACGGCGACATCAATTGTTTTGATGAGGGTAAAGGTATTTAAATCTATTACTGACAAGGTGCGGTCATAATTGGAAGAAGTATACCCACCTGAGTTCGCGACATACATTTTACTTCCCACCACAGCCATTTCTTCCGGCTGGCGGCCAACAGTCAGGGTACGCAATACTTCGAAGGTGGAAGTATCTGCTTCGGCAATAAAACCAGCTCCATCTGTACTACCACTAGCGGCAGCGAATGAGCTCACATATACTTTACCGTTATAAAAAGAAATATAGCGGCAACTGCGTACACTGATTTCCCCCAGGTGCTTTGCGGTATGCTTATCCATCACTTCTACCCTATCCGAGCCATTGATTACGGCATATAATTTATTGCCATAGATCTTCAGGTCATTGCCTACATCGCCCAGCTCTTTTACGATGGTGGGATTGATTTCTCCGTAGATATTCAGGTTATAATCTCCTTTCCTTCCATTGAAATAGTCCAGCGTCGTCTGGTTCAATCCCATATTCCCTTCATTTAATAAATAAAAGGAACTTTGATTTGTATCATCCGTGACATGCGTTGCTTCGCTGGAACTGCTGTTTGTCCCGCTTTTTCTGCATGCACTTAAAACCAGTAAAACGAAGATCCACTTTCTCATAACTTTAAAAATTTACACTTGCAGTAATACGGTAATAACGGCCCGGCATGGGATAGTTATATATGACATCGTAGTACTGGTTGAAGATATTATTAATTTCCCCGTTTATTTTCAGCTGACTGATATGCCATGACAAAGACAGGTCATGTGTATACCAGGGCTCAATATAATATTCGGGAATATTGACACTGCCATAATAACGTGATCCTACATAGACAAAGTTATAATTGAGGTCCCAGGCCTTCCAGGAGAGGTTGGTCGTAAAGGATCCGCTGTGCAGCGGTACGTACACAATCTGCTGGTCATTATTGTCCGTCGCCCGCTGGTAAGTGTATTTAAGCGAGAAGTTTGTGCCTATCTCTTTGAAAAATCGCGGTGAGGTCTGCACGCCTGCATCTATACCATAGATATTGACCAATCCGATGTTTTGCATTTGCCAGCGAAAGAGTTTTCCCGGCACGGCAACGATTTTATCGGTAACCCTACTGTAATATGCATCTGCCTGAATGGCAAAGTACTGCCACCAGCCAGCGGAGGTCCTGGTATAACTGGCTCCTGCATCATATTGTTTGCTATACTCAGGTTTGAGTGTAGGATTGCCGGTGGTGGTATAATAGAGGTCATTGAATGTCGGCATGCGAAAGATTTCCTTGTAGAAGGCCCGGATCCGCAATGCAGGATTGGCCAGGGGTTGCCAGGAGGCAATGACTGCAGGGGTATATGCCCTGCGGTTGCCACCACTGGTATAAAGTTTTGTGCTTTCGTTGATAATGCTCGCAAGCAGGCTTCCCTGTAGGTCCAGTTTCTGAAAATGCAGTTGTGTAGCGCCTGCCACCAGTGTTGTGATCCTGGTAGGAATACTGAAGTGATCGAGGTTCACGGCTGTCATCTGGTTGACCTGAAAATCGGCGGACAGGGCTACATCCCACCAGTCCTTAATGCGGTATTGGTTGGCTGAGGACAGGTAATATTCATGCTGGCGGAAGCGGTTGATCAGTGGGCCGGTAGTGGTGACGATACTTGTATCCAGGTAGCGAACATAATCCAGCATATACTTGGCATTCAGCTGCATGTTGTATTTGCCGAAGCTTTTATTATAGCCACCCTGGATAAATGCATTCCGGTCCCATTGTCTTTGTCCATTCTCGAAATGGCCTTTTACTATAGGGCCGGGGAGGCCACGATCAGCATTATAATAATATCCCTGTACATGCCAGTTGCTGCTATCCCGGCCATTGCCGTAGACAGCTGCTTCCACGCGCCAGGCATCGATGTCTCCATTTTTGCGAACGGCGGTAGTATCATAATCGTTGTAGCGATACCTGAATTTGTATTGTCCGTCAGCATGTGTCCATTCTGAACTGACAACGGCTGATATGCATGAGCTGAGCTTCTTTTCTATTCTTAGCGATGGGTTGATCAATCCAAAGCTACCGGTCTTAAAGCCTGCTTTACCGTGTAAGGTAGCTGCATCGTGAAAGACAGGTTTTTTGGATTGGAGATAGATAGATGCGGCGGAAGCAAATCCTTTTGCGGGCTGGAAGATGACACCTTTCTGTGCATTGTAGAGGTCTATCTGTTCAATATTGTCAAGAGAAAAGCGACCCAGGTCCACGGTGCCGTTTTGTGCATTGCTGAGTTGAATGCCGTCATAAAATACCCCCAGCTGGTTAGTCCCCATACTGTGTACGTTCAGGGTTTTGAGGCCACCTACGCCACCATAGTCTTTAATCTGCACACCTGAAAAAAAGCGGGCGGCATCAGCTACGGAGAGACTGTTCATTTTTTCCAGTGCCTTGCCGCTGAGAGTTTGAACGGGTGTGATGGCACCTGGTTTAGCAGAGAAGATGGTGATGGTCTGTAAGGTATGGGTAGTATCTTTTTGCTGTGCCTCTAAGTTGAGGCACAGCAAAAAGAAGCATATTATGAAACTTGTTTCCTTCATATTAATGGAACACTACCATGGCCGGATATAAGAAGCCGGTATAGTTCAAAGTATTTTTTAAAGAAGCGTCTGCAGCGCTGTAAGTATAAAGGGTGTTGTCAGGATCACTGCCCCATACGCTGGTGTTCGCTGTTAAAACGAGTGTATTTTTTGCAGGATCGTAGTTAATACCTTTACCATAAAAGTAATGATCAGCAGGCAGGCTAATAAAGGCAGTGCCCAGGGAACTGTTATTGCCGGATACATAGCGGTACACTTTCTGGTCATCGCTCAGTATATATATGGCATTCTCCTGTGTGGAAGCTACGATAGAACTGCTGGTAAATACGAATTCATTATAGCGTACATTGAAGCTGGTGGAGATGGTATCTACTTTGAGTGTAGATGGATCGATTTTCAGCAGCGCATTTTTTTGCGCAGCGTATACATAGCCATCTTTGCCCTGTGCAAAACCTGCAATGGCGGTACCTAAATTCTTTGCTACACTGTAGTCGCTTGTCCTGAGGGCCACGATACCATCATTGGCGGTGAGAGCAAATACATAGTTGCCGGATTTCAGCAGATCGCTGACGGAGCCGGATACTCCGCTGATCCTGCTACCCAGCGCCAGTGAAGACAGGGTGACAGGATAGATGCCATCGTCTGTACTAAGCAGGCCGCTGGTGTTGTCGATGCCTATGAAAGCATGGCCATTGGCCGGCAGACTTGTATTCCTGGCGCTTTCTTTCAGGGAATATTCGTCGGCTGCTACCAGTGGGCCACCGTAATTGGTGACGAGGTACAGTTTGCCATTATAAATAGTACCATACTCCAGTGTGGTGGTGGTAGTAGCCAGCGGGCTGGAAGGATTTATATCAATGTAATTATCCTGTGTAAGGGTATCCGCATTATAGCTGCGGAAGCTCAGGTCTCCGGCTTTGACAGAGTAGTTACCTTCGTTTACGATAAAGTAGCCATTGTCATAGGGGCCCTTGGAAATAATCGTAGTATTTTCATCTTTGCTACATGAAGCCAGGAAGAATACGGCGGATGCTAATAAAAGTGCGTGTAGTTTTCTGTGCATGCTGTTTTAATATTGAAATAGTTGTAAGATTCCTTCCGGAATAGATCATTCAGCATGGCGAGCATGATTTCCTTATAACCCGAAGCTTTTCACCCGAAAGCGCTGAATGGATCTATGCAATCTGGCAGGTCTTCTGGCTCCCTGATTTTCCGGCGGCCTTCCCATCCATGGTGGACAGTGGCAATGAGTAGAACCGGAAATATTACTCAGGTTACAGCTACGGGGATAGCTCCGGTTTTGCACCGGATTCCCTTTTAAGCCTATCACATGATAAGCACCAAATGCGGCACAAACCTACATCAAGGGGGTGGAATAACCAAATTGAAACGATTTTTCGCCTATCTTGCCGCAAATTTTAAAAAATCCATTTTGTTGAGACAACTTTTCCTGTTTGTAGTCCTGCTTTGTAGCATTATCCATAGCTATGGCCAGGGCAACCTGAGTAAGACTGTTTCCGTCTCTATGACCCGTCAGCCTATACATGCTGTACTGGATGCAATAGAACACCAGGGCGATTTTCATTTTTCCTATGTACGTGAGATGGTACATGCTGATAGTCTTGTGTCGGTACATGTCAGCCATAAAACAGTGAAGCAGGTCCTGGACCAGTTGTTTCAGGGAAGCATGTCTTATAAGGATGCGGGGAACCAATTGTTGCTGCAGCCTAACAGGGAGAAGTATTTCTTTGTGAGCGGACATATTACGGATGGTGCTACTGGTCAGCCCCTGCATAATGCGAGTGTGTACGAAGGTGTACAGCTTATTTCGGCCATGACGAATGATCAGGGGTATTACAGGTTGCGACTGCGGGAGCGGGATAAGGATCGGCCTATCCCGGTGATGCTGACAGTGAGTAAGGAATTGTATAAGGATACGATTATGATGGTGACGGGTGGGTATGACCAGGAGATCAGTGTGAGTATAAAACCGGCGGCACCAATCACTTTGGGGATAGTGGATGTGAACCAGTATTCCAGGGTGAGTGAGTCCTGGTTTGGCAAGGTGTTCCTCACATCGAAGCAGCGGTACCAGTCACTGAACCTGAGTAAGTTCTTTGCAGATCAGCCTTACCAGACTTCTTTGTTACCCGGGTTGGGCACACATGGCAAGTTGAGTAGCCAGGTGGTGAATAAAGTTTCTTTGAATTTTATCGGGGGCTATACAGCGGGTTTGAACGGGGTGGAGATTTCAGGTGCTTTTAATATCGACCAGAAGGATGTGAAGTATGCCCAGTTTGCCTCCCTGTTCAATGTGGTGGGGGGCAAAATGGAGGGTGTACAGCTGAGTGGTTTGCACAACCAGGTGATGGATTCTGTAAAGGGATTGCAGGCTTCGGGGTTTAGTAATATGACAGCGAAGGGATACAAGGGGGTGCAACTGGCCGGGATCTTTAATGTATCGACGGGTGAGACACGGGGTGTAGGTGCGGCCGGGGTGTTCAATGTGTACTGGAAGGATCATTATGGTGTGATGGCGGCAGGGATTGGTAATATGACCAGGGCTAAGGAGAATGGGGTACAGGCAGCCGGTGTGTTTAACGTGGGCGTGCGGGAGAATGGAGTGCAGGCAGCAGGTGTGTTCAATGCGGCTGATACGGCTAGTGGGGTCCAGGTAGCGGGTGTGCTGAATATTGCCCGTGTGCTGAAAGGTGTGCAGGTGGGTGTAGTGAATTATGCAGATTCTTCGGATGGGTATAGTATAGGGGTGGTGAGTATTGTGCGGAGAGGATATCACCAGCTGTTGGTATATAATACGGAGTTGTTGCCGCTGAACCTGGCTTTTAAATCGGGGAATAAAAAGCTGTACAGCCTGATCCTGGCCGGGGCTAATTTTGCGGAGGGATCCCGGGCGTATAGTTTTGGGTATGGCATAGGTAAATCGTTTAAGGATTATAGTGTAGAGGTATCCGAGCAGAATCTTTACCTGGGGAGTTGGGAGACGATGGGAACGCTGGCGCGGTTGCAGATGGCGTGGAATAAGGAGTTAAGCAGGCATACGCGGATTTTTGCCGGGCCGGCACTGACGCTTTATTTTAGTAACAATGAGCCGGGTGTGGAGGGGTATAAGACGAGGGTACCGGGTCCATACGGGGCATTCAGGTTTAATGATAATATGAAGTTTTGGTTCGGGTGGCATATTGGGTTTAGTTTCTTCTAAAAGTAATCTGACTATTAAGGATTCCATAAGCCCTTATTTTGTCCTTAGAATTCCGTAAATTTGCCCCTTCTTTTTCAAAAAAATTAAACACTGGTAAATGTCAAAAGTCAAAGTAGGTTTTGTGCAAATGAGTTGTACGGCCAATAAGGCGGAAAACCTTGCCAAAGCAATTGAGCAGGTAAAGATTGCCGCTGCCAAAGGTGCACAGATCGTTTGTTTACAGGAGCTGTTTACTTCCCTGTATTTTTGTGATGAAGAGAATTATGACAATTTCTCTCTCGCCGAGCCTATTCCTGGTCCTTCCACAGATGCCCTGCAACAGGTAGCTGGCGAACTGGGTGTTGTGATCATAGCCTCCCTCTTTGAAAAGCGGACAGCAGGTTTGTACCACAACACTACTGCTGTGCTGGATGCTGACGGCTCTTACCTTGGCAAATACCGTAAAATGCACATCCCGGATGATCCGGCTTACTACGAAAAATTCTATTTCACGCCTGGTGACTTAGGCTATAAAGTTTTCAAAACGAAATTCGCGACTATTGGTGTACTTATCTGCTGGGATCAGTGGTATCCTGAAGCAGCACGTATTACGGCACTTATGGGTGCTGAAATCCTGTTCTACCCTACCGCTATTGGCTGGGCGACTTCCCAGGATGAAGCAACCAATGTGGAACAGTACAATGCCTGGCAGACTATTCAGCGTAGCCATGCCGTAGCCAACGGTATTCACGTGGTAAGTGTGAACCGTACCGGTTTTGAGCAGGAAGGCCGCATGAAGTTCTGGGGTGGTTCCTTTATCAGCAATCCTTTTGGTACTGTTATCTACCAGGCTTCTCATGAAGAAGAGGAAATCCATGTGGAAGAGCTGGATCTGTCTGTTACCGACAGATACCGTACGCACTGGCCTTTCATGCGCGATAGGAGAATCGACTCTTACGGCAACATCACTAAAAGATTTATCGACGAAGCATAATGAACGGACAAGCAACGCTGAAACAGCAGGGATACTTCTTCCCTGCCGAATTCCATCCGCATGTAGCTACATGGCTGAGCTGGCCGCATAAAGAAGCCAGCTGGCCGGGCAAGATTGATGCTATTTATCCTTATTACAGCCAGTTTGTGAAGTACCTGGCGATGAGTGAGCTGGTACGCATCAACGTGGCAGACGAAGTCATGAAAGCCGCTGCTGTTGCACATTTGCAAAAAGCAGGCGTACAAATGGACAAAGTGGAATTCTTCCTGCATCCTACCAACGATGCGTGGTGTCGTGACCATGGTCCTGCTTTCCTGATCAATCCAACTGCTGCAGAAAAGAAGGTGATCGTAGACTGGGGCTATAATGCCTGGGGTGGTAAATATCCTCCTTTTGACAAGGATGATGTGATTCCTACCCTGATCGCAAATCACTTTAAACTGCCGGTATTCCATCCTGGTATAGTGATGGAAGGTGGTTCTGTAGAATTCAATGGTGCAGGTACGGTGCTGACATCCACCTGTTGCCTGATGAACGAAAACAGGAACCCTCACCTGAGCCAGGCACAGATAGAGACATATTTACAGGATTATTATGGTGTAGACCAGGTGCTGTGGGTTGCAGAAGGGATTATTGGCGATGATACGGATGGTCATATTGACGATACTGTTCGCTTCGTAAACGAGGATACTGTACTGACTGTGGTGGAAAGCAACAGGCAGGATGAAAACTATGAATTGCTGCAGGGTAACCTGGAACAATTAAAGCAGATGCGCCTGCTGAATGGCAAACAGCTGAATGTAGTGGAGTTGCCAATGCCGGATGCGGTAGTGTATGAAGACCAGCGGTTGCCGGCTTCTTATGCGAATTTCTATATCAGTAACAAGCATGTAATTGTGCCTACTTACCGTTGTGCACAGGATGATAAGGCGCTACAGATTATCCAGGAGTGCTTTAAAACCCGTGAGGTAGTGGGTATTGATTCGACTGAGATTATCTGGGGACTGGGTAGTTTTCACTGCCTGAGTCAGCAGGAACCGCTGGTATAAATATCAATAAAAATTATATCAAAAAGGCGCTGTTGCCCTCGCAACAGCGCCTTTTTTAAGCAGAAACACATCCCTGAATTCCGTTATATGATGCCCTTGTAATGTCATCTTATTGTTAAAAATCCCTGGCGACCGCTACTGGCTTGATTCTTCTAAAACTGCACCGCTGTTGCATATGCCCTGATTGTTGCAATCGTCCCGTTCGGAGTCCTACTCTCCTCTTCACATTTCTTTTACATTTTCAGTCTTACCTTTGCCTTGTCCTATTATTCCAGATTATTATCCTTATTAAAGAACCTAACCAATTCCTTAGATGAAGAAACCTGTTATTAAAAAAATTACACAGTTCACCTTTGCCGCCGGAGTTTTTGCAGTCACAACATTTGGAGTACTACCATCTACCGGTCATAGAGCAAGTAACGTTATCGCGATTAACAAATCTTCAGTAAGCAGTAAAGCGATGTTGTATGATACGCTCGCATTGGAGTCAATGGGGTTATCCCGCACTGCTTTTAACTATGCCATCCAGGGGATGGAGAAACTGGAGTCTGAAGGAAAATTAGCCAACACTGACCTGATTACGATTGTGGATTTCAGCCTGCCTTCGAGTAAGAAGCGCTTGTTCGTAATTGACCTTAAAAATGGGAAAGTACTGTTCAATACACTTGTATCACATGGTCGGAATTCCGGAACGGATGTAGCCACTGCCTTCTCTAACAGCCCGGAGAGCTTCAAGAGTAGCCTGGGTTTTTATGTAACGGGCGATACTTATAGGGGGGAACATGGTTACAGTCTGCGTTTGGCTGGCCAGGAACAGGGCATTAATGACAATGCGATGAGTCGTGGTATTGTAATGCACAGTGCGGCGTATGTGAATGAGAAGTTAGCGGCGTTGCAGGGTTATATCGGGCGTAGCCTGGGTTGTCCGGCTATTCCTGAAAAGGTGCACAGGGCAATTATTGAGATGATTAAAGACGGATCTTGTCTTTTCTTATATAGTCCTGATAAGTATTATATGGCGCATTCGAGAATTTTGGAGTCATTGCCGGTGGATACGACGATTGCGTAAACGGCTGATTTTAGATTCCGGTATTCGGGATTGAAATTTTCAGTAGGCATGAGTTTCAAGGATATCGGCAAGGAGATTAT
Source organism: Chitinophaga silvisoli (assembly GCF_003412465.1). Classification (GTDB taxonomy): domain Bacteria; phylum Bacteroidota; class Bacteroidia; order Chitinophagales; family Chitinophagaceae; genus Chitinophaga; species Chitinophaga silvisoli. The sequence goes on along the minus strand of NZ_QTJV01000007.1, from coordinate 328,157 downwards.
TGAATTTTACGTGAAGGTATTTCAATCGCCTCAACATCCATTTCACTATAAAGTCAGATGTCCGTTCTTCATCCACCCTGGCCCCTCTTCATTACACACTTCGGCGCTCAATGACACATTATCACGCAACAGACACATCAGAAGGTTAACAGATGCGCAGGAGTATGAAAAGGGCCAGGGGGATGTACGGAGTTTTTTAACGTGCGTCAGTAAATAATTTCGCAGCCATTGTTCGGTCGTGGTCATAGATGTCTTCCACCACATGCAGCTGACCGTCTGCGCCTACCCAGGTAGTATAGTAAGTAATCATAACGGGTACCGGGTTCTTCACTCTGACGTACTTTTCTTTTCCACTGTTCATTGCACTATCAATCTTTTCTGCTGTCCATTCCGGCTGATCATGCAGCAGGTAATTGGCCATTTTAACGGGATCAGACAGTCTTATACAGCCATGGCTATACGCGCGCTGATCCTTGTTGAATAATTCCTTTTGATTCGTATCGTGGAAATATATATTGAAGCTGTTGGGAAAAAGGAATTTCACCCTGCCCAATGGATTTTCTTTTCCAGGCACCTGTCTGATCACCGGTACACCATTTCTCTCACCGGTCACTTCCATATGATGACTTGCCAGGTAATTTTTGTTTCTGCTCATAGCAGGCAATACTTCTTCTTTGATAATACTGCGTGGCAGGTTCCAGTAAGGACTGAAAACGACCTGGTTCAGATCACCGCTAAAGCTGGTGGTACTTTTACCTTCCTTACCTACTACTACAGCCATATCGAAATCTTTATTCTTACCATCCCAGGCATGCAGCATGAATTCAGGGATGTTCACCATGATCAGCCTACCTTCCGGAACAGGCGGGATCCAGCGCATACGCTCCATGTTGATCAGTATTTTCTCAACTATGGTGATAGCCGGTACATTCATTTCACGTACAAGGGTATCCGTGATGATCCCTTTTGGTGTGTGACCATGGGTTGCTTCAAACTTGTTGACAGCAGCTTCCAGTGCATCGTCGAATACGCCGGTGGTATCCTGTCCGTCCAGTTCTCCGCTTGCCTGCAATCGATGTTTGATTGCTGCAATGACTGGACTGTTATCACCTTTTTTATACTTTTTCTTTTTATCAACAGGAATGCTATCCCAGTTACCTTTCTTAGCGATAGCAGTATATTTTTCCAGTTCTTTTGTCAGATCACCATATACATTTTTGATGTCGGTGGAGTGATAACCTTTACCGGAAATCACAGCATCCGCCATTTTCAGGATGTCACTTTTTTGCATGGGTACGTAGTGTTCCATTACTTTTACAGCATCCTTATCATCTTTATGTGCGTCCAGGAAATAGTTAATGAAGCGCTGGGTCAGCTGCAGTTCTGTCTTCACGATATTTGCATCGGTGGCAGAGATAGCTGAATCCTGTTCATTGCTCATGAGGGCATTGAGACGATATTCAAGGGCTTTGTTGTTCTCGCTGGTGTCTACACTATAATCGTACAGGCTGCGAAACCCGTAAGCCTGTTCGTTCAGGCCAGCAGTATCGAACCAGGCATATTCAAAGTTGCGTGCATTGTAAAAACTGCGCAACCTGTTCGCGAGATTGCTATCCAGTTTCTGGTTAGCGATGAACTTCTCTACATCTTTGGTTTCAAGGAAAAGACCATTGTACGCGTTTGCCGGGGTTACTTCATTATTCCTGGGGGTAACAGGTATATCATTGTGCGTGGCAGCATTGTCGCCGCCTGTATTTTTTTTGTCTGTACCTGATTTACAACCTGCGATCAGGGAGATCGCGAAAGCCGAAATTATCAATGCTTTTTTCATACTTGGGATAAGTGCAAAACCTGTGCCTGTGTCCGGGACCGATATTCACGGCCCCGGAACAGTCCCTGATGAAAATAATTTTCCGCAGATTGGGTATTAATTCCCATAAAGCAGGTCCACACTCTCCTTTGCATAGCCTGCGCCGGCGGTCATACCCTTCCCCCCTATTCCTGTGCGGATATGGATTTGCGGTGTCAGGTCATGCTCGAAAATATTATTTTCGTTGTGTTGTGCATAGTAGCCATTCCAACAGGCGGCGATTTGTCGTCCCTTTATATTAATTATATGTGAAGCTTCTTCGAGGATCAGTTCATTAATGTAGTGATTGGTGTGAAAACCAAGATCGTCTGACTGATGGATGGGCGCATATTCATGGCTGTCGCCGATGATGATGCTATTGTCCGTCGCCTGTTTAAAGAGGATGTGAATACCCCATTTTTTCAGCTCCTCATAGTGATGGGGCGTTTTTATTTTATTAAATGAAGGGCAATAGGTAGCAAAGCTTTCATAGCGGCGAATGGTGAGTCCTGTGAGGATATTACCTTTGAGCTGCAATTCCGGCATCGGGATGGTGCGGAGCATCTGGAGTTTGCTCACTACCTGTCCGCTGTTAGAAAAGACATCAGGATATAAAAGTTTTCCTTCATGGCCACAGCAGATGATGACTTTATTTGCCTGGAATTGCTGGTTGACAGTGACAGCACCATTGGTTTCTTTGATAGAACTGACAGGCGTGTAATATATAATCTGCAGCTTGTTGTATGTCTCTTTCATATACGCATGCAGGCGGTGAATCATCTTATCCGGCTCCACGCTGATTTCTTGAGGAAAGAAGAGTGCTTCCCTGGCATATCCCGGTTTGATAGCAGGGTAACGTTGCTGCACCTCCGTAGCGGAAAGCAATTGTGCCTGATACCCGATATGATCATAGTGGGCTTTGAGCTCATGAACCAGTAATTGCTCATCCTCATCAGAGGCAATGTATACACTCCCATTATGCCTGACGGAAATATCACCTTTTGCCTGGATGGATTTGTAGAGGGCCAAGCCTGTGAGGCCATAGCCAAACCATTTATCAGCAAGACCGGAGGGTACGACCTGGCCGAAATTGCGTACGGTTGCGCCGAGGGGGTAATTATCCCTTTCCAGTATTAATACTTTCAATCCTTTTTCCAGGGCGTGCCAGGCATGTGCGGTACCGAGGATGCCGCCGCCGATAATAATGAGATCAAATTGTTGCATAAAAATATTGTTACCATGGCAGGGAATAAGTCTTGGTGAAACTAAAGGTTTTCATCGCTTCAGTGACACCTTCTTTAATACCCAGTCCTGAGTCTTTAATACCTCCGAAAGGAGAATGTTCAATCCGGTAGCCGGGCACTTCGTTGATATTCACGGTACCGGCTTTGATATGTTTGATGGCGTACATGGCATGCTCCAGGTTGTTGGTCACCAACCCTGAAGATAATCCATAGGCCGTGCTGTTGGCAACGGATACGGCATCTTCCAGGTGAGTGACAGCCATTATGGGTGCCAGTGGTCCGAAGGCTTCCTGAACGACCATTTCTGCATGCCGGGGTACCTGGGTAAGGATGGCTGGTTGCAACAATGCGCCCTGACGTGCGCCACCCTGTACGAGGTTTGCCCCTTGAGCGACGGCCTTTTCAATGAGTCGTTCCAAATGAATGGCGGCCGCTTCATCGATCACAGTGCCAACTATGGTAGCAGGATCCGCAGGATTGCCGCAGGTATAGGTCTTTGTTTTTTCAATGAAGCGGCTTACGAATTCATTGTGGATGCTTTCCTGTACCAGGATGCGTTTTACAGCTGTGCAGCGCTGTCCGGAGTTTCTGAAAGCACCTTCGGCGGCGAGTGTAACCGCTAATTCCAATTCAGCATCTTCCAGAATGATCAGGGGATCATTGCCACCCAGTTCCAGGATGACTTTTTTATAGCCTGCGGTCTGCGCGATGCGCTTACCGACACTTACGCTACCCGTAAAGGAGACTACTGCTACCCTGGGATCGGCGACGAGTACTTCGGCTACTTCGTGGGTAGGTCCCAGCAATACACTCAGCATATGCGGGGGCAGCCCCGCTTCGTAAAGCAATTCTACGAAACGGATGGCGGTGAGCGGTGTTTTTTCAGAGGGCTTCAGGATCACCGGTGTACCGGCTGCCAATGCCGGTGCTACTTTATGTGCAACCTGGTTCAGGGGGTGGTTGAATGGGGTAATCGCCACCGCCAGGGATACAGGTTCCTGAACGGTATAGATCTTCCTGGTTTTACCCTGGGGAGAGACATCGCAGGACAGGACCTGGCCGGGTTCCTGGAGGCCAGCGATGGCGGCGAACATGAGCACATCCATGGCTCTTCCGGTTTCGTACATGGCCTCCCTGATACTAAGACCCGATTCCGCGCTTATTAGCGCCGCAAATTCCCCCTTTCTCTCCCCCAGGAGAGTTTGTGCCTTATTTAAGACCTGATAGCGCTCAAAATGGCTCATAAGCGCATTTGGTGCTAAGGCTGCTGCGATGGCAGCCAGGGTATCTTCTTTTTTTACCGTGGAAAGGGTTCCGACTATCCGCCTGTCGTATGGGCTGCGGATGGTAAGAAGCTCTTCGCCCCGTATCATTTTGCCAGCTGCATAGCAATGCAGGGATAAGTTATTGTCCTGTTCCATTAATTGTAAAATCAAAGACATCAAAATTGCGGGCATCACCTGCCGCTTTTCGCATATAGATTGCATTCAGGGGGTGAGAAATGAGCAGTGGCACCATTTCTTCATAACGCCCGCCATGAGACCGGAGGCCGCTATCCAGTGCAGAGAGGTCGTGGTGGGCAGGTGTACGACCCAGCACTACATTGCGTGCGGAGAGTACGACCAGGTCACCTGTACGGTCAGCGGGTTGTTCGAGCAAACGTACGGCCGTGTCCCGGTCATAAACTTCGGTAATGCCGGGTTGTGCCAGTAACCAGCGGCCTATTTCTGCCGCCCGGGATGCATCTTTCAGGTGTACGACTACATATGAGCCTAATGCACCGTGATGTTTTACATAAGGGTCAGTGATGGGGCAGATAACGCGGCTGCCTTTCCCGAATTGTTCATCCAGCAGTGTTTCTACATACATGACGTTCGGACTGCCATCAGGCAATTGTTTGGCATTCATGCCATGATCGGCTGTAGCACCTACGATGGCTCCTGCTGCAAGGAGCTGACCCAGTTCATGATCGATGGCAGCGTAGAAATCTAAAGACTCCGGTGCCTCCGGAGCATAGGTGTGCTGCATGAAATCTGTCAGTGACAGGTACAGGAAATCGGCTCTGCCTGCGCGGAGCAGGGCGTTGCCAGCCCGGAGTACGAACAGGCTGGCATCTGCACTGTAGATGGCGGGAGCGGGTTGACCTGTCAATTGTTCTACATCATCGATGCCATGGGTGGCTATAGTTGCTGTTGCTGCTTTCTCTGCTGAAAACGCAATGCCTTGCATATTATGAGACAGGATGTCGCGCAGTTTCTCTTTCGCTGTTACGACTGCTACTTTACGGCCTGCATTTGCGGCAGCTGCCAGCAGGGTTTCTGCCCGCAGGTAAGAAGCTGCGTTCATCATCACCTCCTGGTCCAGTGCTGCATCGTAAAAGAAGTTGCCACAGATGCCATGGACTGCAGGTGCCACCCCCGTTACAATCGAGGAATTGTTTACGTTCGTAAAAGAAGGTAAGGCCCCTCTTACCATGCCTCTATAGCCTTGCTGAATCATTTTCTTCAGGTGGGGCATGCGGTCAAAAGCCAGTGAGGCATCCAGGTATTCATCGGCCGAGCCATCCAGGCAGATCACCACGATAGGTGCTGCTGGTGGCTGATAGGTAATGCCATTCGCAGTAAAGGATAAGGTAGATATAGACATGTGATTAATTTTGCGGTTCGTTAAATCCTGCAAAAGCGCTCCTTACAGGGCGGCCTATCCAGGCATAAGGTTGTTTCGCATGCAGGGCAAAAGCAATGGTGGCAGCCAGGTCGTAGGTGTACACGGGTTGTTTGATTTCGTATCCGGCTTTCACGTCTTTGCCTGAGAAGATCATGGCAATTTCTGCTTCTTCGGGCGTAGCGCCTCCGTGACTTTTGCCTTTGCCGCCATGGTCGGCAGTAATGATCACCAGTGTATTTGCAGGGATGTTTTCCATGATACGGTCGATGAGTGAATCGGTTTTGGCTACTGCCTGGTAATATAAAGGCGAGCCATGGCCATATTCATGGCCGGCATGGTCCACATGATCGAAGTGTACGAATGCAAAGAGTGGTTGTGCCGTGCGGATGTATTGAATGAAATCGGTAGCTGTTGAATCTTCTGTATTGAAATGGCGGTCGTGGTTCACAGCATTCTTTTCAAAGAGGCGGCCGAAATCATCCCAGTGGTAGACTGCGCCGATACCGGCTTTGGGAAATTGCTGGTGTAGCACACCGAAGATGGTAGGGAAAATCCCCTCTTCATTGGTCACTATCGGTGGAAGGGTATGTTTGTCGCGTTGCCAGTCGTTGTCGGTAATGCCATGTTGTTCCGGACCGGCACCCATGATCATACTTGCCCAATTCGGACTACTACTGCTGGGCAGTACGGTTCTTACATTCCACTTTACGGCACCCTGTGCTATGAGCCTGTGCATGACGGGGGTATTGGCATTTTTGATGCCATCGGGACTCATGCCATCTACGCCGATGATGATGACATGTTCAATGCCTTTGGGTAATTTCTCCTGTGCTTTCAGGAAGGCCGGTAAAATTAAAATACAGCCCGTGAGGAACTTTTTCATATAGCGCTGATGATGATGTCTAAAGCGTGGTCTATTTCTTCTTTGGTGGTAATCAATGGCGGGTATAGCGACAATACCCTGCCGCTGGATACTTTGAAACTCAGGCCCTGCTCCAGGCAGCGGTACAATACCTGCTCTGCATTGTCCGCTTCAATTGCCCAGAGCATGCCTTTGCCCCGTGATGGTAAGTTTTTCAGCCGGCTGCCTATATGGTTTTCCATTTCTTTCACATGGTCCAGTATTTTATATTCTTCCATATAGTCCAGTGCTGCCAGCGCAGCGGTGGCACCCAGGGGATTTTTTTCGTGGGTATAGTGACCCAGTGAAATATGTGCTGCTCTGTTGTATTCTTCTTTGCAGAGCATGGCTGCCATTGGTATCAAACCGGCACCTAAGCCTTTTCCCAGTACAAGGATATCGGGTACGATCCCGTATTGCTGGAAGGCGTAGAGAGAACCTGTACGACCCATACAAATGGGAATTTCATCGAGGATGAGGAGCACGCCGTGTTTTGTACAGATTTCCCTGAGACGTTTCCAGTATTGTATGGTTGGAATAATGACATCTGTGCTACGGATTGTTTCAGCTATCAATGCACCGATATCTCCTTCTTTTTCTATCACATATTCTATATAGTCAGCGTAGGCCATTTCATCTTTCCAGATGCCCCGTTTGGGATCCGGTGGTGGTACGTGGATACTGCCGGTGAGCAGCGGGCCGAGATCCTGGTGGAACTGGTATTCGCCACCAACGGAGATACTATCCAGGGAGGCACCATGGAAGGAGTCGTACATTGAAATAGTCTTGTATTTCCCGGTTACCACGCGGGCCAGTTTCAGGGCCATGCCGATGGCGGAGGTACCTCCCGGCGCAAATAATACCCTGCTTAAGTCTCCAGTGGTCAATCTTTCGGCCAGCTGTATAGCCGGCACATTGGTAAACCTTCTGGGAGAAAAAGCAAGGGTATCCATCTGCGCTTTCACCCTGTCCGTGATGTATTTATTCCGGTAACCCAGCTGATGAACGCTGTTACCGTGGAAGTCCATATACTGTTTTCCCTGCTGGTTGATGATATATATACCTGTTGCCGCTGACAGTACATCCATACAGGGGGTGGAAAGCGATTGGTGCAGGAATACGTTTGCATCTGCATTCAATAGCGCGGTGGTAGTAGTATCTGTCTGCCGGCTTATCCATTGCTGCCGGTTTTCGGAGCTATTAATATCTCCTTCTTTTGCTGAGAATTGCTCTTCCATACCGGACAAATATCTAAAAGAAATAGTTTAGTGTAGCTTAACAAATTGTTAAGTAATAGTAAAACAAAGGTAGCTTGTTAAATTTACTAATACTAAACAAATTTGGGGAGAAAGATTTAATTTTTAATTAACCATGGCTTAACCTTCCCACAACTTTTGTAAAATATATTTACAAATATTAAACTTTCTCACCTATGCATCGCTTACTCAAAAATGCCTCCGGCCCCTGGTTTAGTATCTGGTGCCTGATCGCTTCTTTTGGCACCTATTTCTGTATGTATGCGTTTCGTAAACCGATGTCCACGGGTTTGTATGCTGAGTATACTTTATTTGGGATGGGATATAAAGCGATCCTTATTATTTCGCAGGTGCTTGGTTATATGACATCAAAATTCATCGGGATTAAAGTCATTTCTGAGCTCCGCCCCGCCAGCAGGGTCAAACTTATTATCGGGTTGGTGGGATTTTCTGCTATTGCCTTATTATTCTTTGGCCTTGTGCCTTATCCATATAATTTCATCTTCCTGTTTTTTAACGGGCTGCCGCTTGGGATGATCTGGGGTGTTGTCTTCAGCTTTTTGGAAGGCCGTAAGTATACGGAAGTGCTTTCGATTGGTCTTAGCATCAGTATTATTGCGGCCAGTGGTATTTTAAAAACCACTTACCTCGAAGTGCATAGTTTGTTCCCCCGGATTTCTGAATTCTGGTTACCCTTTACGATTGGTGCTATTGCGTTTCCACTTTTTTGCTTTTTTGTGTGGATGCTTTCCGTCATCCCCGCTCCTTCTGCATCAGATAAGCTGTTGCGTGCTGAAAGGCCGCCAATGACACAGGCCGACAAGGCAAATGTATTGCGGCAATATGGTCCTGGCATCGTTTGTATTATGATTGTATATTGTATGCTGGCAACCATGCGTGATTTCAGGGATAATTTTTCTGTAGAGATCTGGAATGAACTGGATGCGCACTGGAGTAAGACAGTCCTGGCGCAGACGGAGGTTTTCTGTAGCATTTTCGTGCTCATTGCTGTGGGTGCGCTCAGTTTAATTAAGAATAATGAGAAGGCTTTTCATGCCACAATGGGTCTGATTATCGCGGGGGTGGCTATGGGAGGCATCAGCACCTTATTATTTCATCTCCACCTGATTGCTGCTTATTACTGGATGCTTTGGCTGGGCATTGGGCTTTTCCTGGCATATGTGCCCGTCCAGGTCGCCTTGTTTGAGCGGATGATTGCATTGTTTCAGATCCGGGCCAATGCGGGTTATTTTGTGTACCTGTGCGATGCCTTAGGCTACCTCGGCAGTGTGGGAATCCTGTTCTATAAGGAGTTTTTCGCAAAGACTGTAAAATGGTCGGATACTATGGCCCAGTTTAGTTGTGTGATGACTATAGGTGGAGGGGTACTCCTGTTTACCTGCGTGGTATTTTTTAAAAAACTGTTGTTAGATAAAAAAGTAGGCTACCAGAATTAGGGCTGTATCCTCGCCGATATTTGCAGGACGGTGACCCTGCCTGCCATCAAAAAAGATAGAATCGCCGGCGTATAAAGTGTGCTTCTCGTTGTTGATCAGGTACTCCACGGTGCCTTGTACAATGTATTTATATTCATAGGCCTCTGTCCTGACCATATTACTTCTTTTCGCGCCGGGTTTCAGTTCCAGCATTACTATATCTACAGGGAAATTTTTTAGGTTGCGGGTCATAATCCGCTTGTATTTGAACCCTTTTGTCTTTTCCTTTTCAAATTCATAGTATTCCTCACTCCGCTTTACGATTACCTGGGATGCCGTAGATTGTTGTTCGATGCCTTTAAAAAATTCATTCAGGTCCAGATCCAGCGAGGTGATAATATTCATTAATACCAGCAGGGATGGAATGGTACGGTTATTCTCGATCTGTGAAATTAAACCTTTGCTCACTTCGGCCTTGCTGGCTAGTTCCTGTACGGTGATTCCTTTAGCTTTACGAATCTCTTTAATCTTGTTTCCGATTTGTATCAGTATATCTTCCTGCATAATATAAGATAAGGCTTCGAAGTAAAGATAGAATTTTTATCTTTGCCTTATCGTGGGAAAATTACGCCTATACATATTAATGGGTCTCTTTACTTTGCACACCATTTCTTTTGATCAGCTTTTAAAGCTGCCGGTATTGGTGATGCACTATATAGAGCATCGTGCACAGGATGGAAATCTGAGTGTGATGCAGTTCCTTTCCATGCATTACTGGGGACATGACAACAATGACAACGACCAGGATCGTGATGACCAGTTACCCTTCAAAAAAGTAAACAGCACAACCGTTCACCAGGTATTCACACCACTTGCCAGGATTACATATCTTAAAGTACAGGCAGTGTCAAATATAGCCATTAAATACCCCGAGCCGGATGAAGACCGTCTTCCGAATCCAGCTGCCAGCGATCTTTTCCGCCCTCCACGGGTTTAATCTCCTCTTATATATTTCTTTGCAAAGGAAGGATTTCTTCCTTCAATTTCTATTTGATCGAATCTGATATATTATGCTAAATAAAATAATTAGCTTTTCTGTAAAGAATAAGCTGATCATTGGGCTATTTGTTATTGCCCTCATCGGCTGGGGCACTTACGAAGTGACCCGTTTACCAATTGATGCGGTGCCGGATATTACCGACAACCAGGTACAGGTGATCACCGTATCGCCTGCCCTCGGTGCACCGGATGTAGAGCGCCTTATCACCTTCCCTATCGAACAATCCTGTAGTAATATCCCGGGGCTGAAACAACTGAGAAGCTTTTCCCGTTTCGGGCTCTCACTGGTGACCATTGTATTTGAGGATGAAACAGATATTTACTGGGCACGCCAGCAGATCGCTGAGCGACTGGCACAGGTGCAGGATGCTATTCCTGACGGCATAGGCAAGCCTGAAATGGCCCCGGTGACTACAGGGCTGGGTGAAATCTACCAGTACGTAGTAAGGCCCAAAAAGGGGTATGAAGGTAAATACTCTGCGATGGACCTTCGAACTCTGCAGGACTGGACTGTACGCCGGCTTCTACTGGGTACGCCCGGGGTGGCGGATGTGAGTAGTTTTGGCGGGGAACTGAAACAATATGAGATCGCTGTACGCCCTGAACAGCTCAAAGCGTATGGTATCACTATCGCAGAAGTATTTGATGCGCTGGAAAAGAATAACCAGAATACCGGCGGTGCCTATATTGAAAAAGGACCAACCGTACTGTATATCCGGAGTGAAGGCTTGACGGGTAGTCTGGCCGATATTGAAAAGATAGTTGTAAAGAACCTGGGCAATGGGGTACCCCTGCTCATCCGTGATGTGGCAGAAGTGCACCTGGGTGCTGCGACCCGCTATGGTGCCATGTGTTTCAACCAGGACGGTGAAGTAGCTGGTGCAGTGGTGATGATGCTGAAAGGTGAAAACTCTTCGGCGGTGATTAAGCGGGTAAAAAATAAAATAGCGGAGATTCAAAAGGCGCTGCCCGAAGGTGTGGTGATTGAGCCGTTCCTGGACCGGACGAAGATGGTAAATAATGCGATCCGGACGGTGGAACACAACCTGATGGAAGGTGCGTTGATTGTGGTTTTCGTATTAGTATTCTTTTTGGGTAATCTCAGGGCGGGGCTCATTGTATCATCAGTGATTCCGCTTTCCATGCTGTTTGCAATTATACTGATGAACAAGTTTGGTGTGGGTGGTAACCTGATGAGTCTTGGGGCGATTGACTTCGGGTTAATCGTGGATGGAACGGTAATCGTGGTGGAAGCGATCCTGCACCGGTTTTCGCACTCCAAACATTTCAGGAATACGAACCTGATCACACAGGAGCAGATGGATAAGGAGGTGAATACCAGTACTGGTTTAATGATCCGTTCTGCTGTATTCAGCCAGATCATCATCCTGATAGTATATTTCCCGATCCTGTCTTTGCAGGGTATTGAGGGCAAGATGTTCAAGCCGATGGCATTGACGGTGGCTTTTGCCATCCTGGGTGCCTTCCTGCTGTCTATCACGTATGTGCCGATGATGAGTGCATTGTGCCTGAATAAAAAAATATCCCATAAGGCCTCCCTGGCAGATAAAATGATGACCCGTATTGAGCGTTTCTATCAGCCCCTCCTGAGTCGTGTGCTGAATTTTCCCAGGTCCATCATTGCTGCTATCTGCGTATTGATGGTACTGGCGGTGATTGTACTGGGGCAAATGGGTGGTGAGTTCATTCCCCAACTGGAAGAAGGTGACTTTGCTGTAGAAACCCGACTGCTTACAGGTAGTAACCTGAAGACGACGATCAAGGCGACACAACAGGCATCCGGTATCCTGCTGAAGGAATTCCCTGAAGTAGAGAAGGTGGTGACCAAGATAGGAAGTGCGGAAATCCCGACGGACCCGATGCCCCTGGAAGCTGCCGATATGATGGTGATCCTGAAAGATAAGAAGGAATGGACATCGGCAAAATCTTTCCCTGAGCTGTCGCAGAAGATGACTGCAGCATTATCTGTAGTGCCGGGTGTCAGCGTAGGATTTCAGTTTCCCGTACAGATGCGTTTTAATGAGTTGATGACCGGTGCCCGTCAGGATGTGGTGTGCAAGATCTTTGGTGAAGACCTGGATTCCCTGGCATTCTATGCGAACAAACTGGGGGATGTGATCCATACTGTAAAAGGCGCGGTGAACCTGTATGTAGAGAGTGTGACAGGTATGCCGCAGATTGTAATCAATTATAACCGCGATGCCATGGCCCGGTATGGCCTGAATGTGAGCGACATAAACAGAGTGGTGAATACGGCTTTTGCCGGTCAGCGTGCAGGTATTGTATATGAAGGTGAAAAGCGTTTTGATATGGTGGTCAGGTTGGCGGGTGAGGCGAGACAAAATATTTCTGATGTCGAAAACCTGCTGGTGCCTGCGGCGAATGGTATCCAGATCCCGCTGTACCAGGTGGCAGAGATCAGGGAGATTGAAGGTCCTAACCAGATTCAGCGCGAAAATACCCGTCGCCGTATTATAGTTGGTTTCAATGTAAATGGCCGGGACGTTCAGACCATCGTACAGGAGCTGCAACAGAAGGTGGCGGCAACAGTGAAACTGCCTTTAGGTTATTCTATCGTCTATGGTGGTGCATTTGACAATCTCACAGCTGCTAAACAGCGCTTATCTGTCGTGGTGCCGATTGCGTTATTGCTGATTTTCCTTTTATTGTATTTCGCATTTTCTTCTATCAGGCAGGGCTTGCTGATTTATACCGCTATTCCATTATCTGCTATTGGTGGCATCTTTGCTATGTGGCTGCGCGATATGCCTTTCAGCATCTCTGCGGGTGTGGGTTTTATTGCACTCTTTGGGGTGGCGGTATTAAATGGGATCCTGCTGGTGAATGAATTTAACAGGTTGAAGAATGAGGGCTGGCATGATGTGCGGCGAATTGTAATTCATGGGACCAAATCAAAACTGCGGGCGGTGCTAATGACTGCACTGGTGCCATCTCTGGGCTTTATTCCTATGGCCGTCAGCACCGGTGCGGGTGCAGAAGTACAGAAACCACTGGCCACCGTGGTTATAGGTGGTTTGATTATATCTACTATGTTGACACTTTTTGTATTACCTGTCTTATATATCCTTTTTGAAAAAGGATTCCGTTTTTACAGGAAGGGCGCTGCGGTAGCGGTCCTGTTATTGATTGGTACGGGTTTGCAGGCGCAGGAAAAAATATCCCTGCAGGAGTCACTTGATCAGGCGGTTAAAAACAACCTGCATATCAAAGCTGCGAAATCAGGTGAGGATTATTATGCCATGCTCCGTAAGAGCAGCTTTAATCCTGAGAAGACGCAGATCGGTGCTGAATATGGACGGATCAACAGCATGGCGAATGATAACAGGTTTACTATCTCCCAGGGCATTGAGTTTCCTACCGTGTACAAACGACAGCGTGACCTGGGGATCGCGCAGTGGCAGATCAGCCAGGCGAATACCCGTAACGCCGAGAATGAGCTGAGGGCGAGGGTGAAATCTACGTTCTACCTCCTGCTGGCATTGCAGGAGAAAAAGCGTCTTTTGATGGAAGCTGACAGCATCTATGCCGCCTTTGTTGCAAAGGCAACGCTGCGTCTTAAAACAGGTGATACAGATGCACTGGAAAAAGCGACGGCTGAGAACCAGCGATTGCAGATTGCTTCGCAGCTGGCGATGCTGAATACGGATTATAATGCGGCACTGCGCTTATTTGGTGTTTTATTGAATAGCAGTACACCTGTACTGCCTGTTGCAGATAGCCTGGTCTACCATCCGGCGGCGCTGCCGGAGAATACCAACAATGCGCCGCTGCTTCAATTGCAGCAGAAACAACTGGATGCTACAAATGCGGAATATAAACTGGAGAAAAGTAAGATGCTGCCTTCTCTTAATGTGGGGTATGCGAACGGCAGTTTTATCGGCTATCAGAATACAACAGGTGCCGAGGAATATTATGGCAGTGGCACCCGTTTCTCTGCTGTAAGTGCAGGTATTGGAATTCCTATTTTTGGCGGAGCGCAACGTGCCCGTATTAAAGCAGGCAATATCCTGATACAGCAACGGCAGCAGGAACTGGCAGCGAACAGGCAACAACTGGACCAGGAACTTAACAGGGCTTTGAATAACTATTACAGGTACCAGGAGTTGTTACAGACATATACACTGGTACAATTGCCAAATGCAAGGATCCTGATAGAAGGTGCTAATAAGCGTTTGAGCAGTGGGGAAAGCAGTTACCTGGAATGGACAATCCTGATCAACCAGGCCATCGAAACACGCAGCAATTATTACAACCTGATTATAGCCCTGAACGATGCCGCTTTTGACATCGAGAAAATCAGCGGAATTAACTAACTCATTTAAATACTCATCATGAGGGATATATTAAACGTTCTTGCAGGCTCACTGATCATCATGACCGGCTGTCATTCTTCAGCCGATAATAAGGAAGCAACCAAAAACGAGATTGCAGACAGCAGTAATAACACGGTGCAGCTCAGTTCCATCCAGGTGAAAAATGCAGGCATCGTTACCGGCAGACCTGAACTGAGACAGATGCATACTTCCCTGAGGGTAAGTGGTGTTATTGACGTACCACCACAAAATCTGTATTCTATCAGTATTCCATTAGGCGGTTACCTGAAAACGATGAACCTGTTGCCTGGTAGCCAGGTGAAGAAAGGTCAGGTCCTGGCGATACTCGAAGATCCGCAGTATGTGCAATTACAGGAAGATTACCTGGTGGCAAAGAGTAAACTGGCTTTCCTGGAAGCGGACTTCGCCCGCCAGCAGGAACTGAATCAGTCCAAAGCAAACAGCGATAAGGTACTGCAGCAGGTAAAGAGTGATTTCGAAAGCCAGCAGGTAATCGTTCGTGCTCTCGGGGAAAAGCTGCACCTGATCAATATTAACCCGGCCACGCTGCGGTCTTCAAACATCAGTCGCCAGATCAGTATCCTGGCTCCGATCAGTGGTTTTGTAAGTAAGGTGAATGTGAATACAGGTAAATATGTGGCACCTACTGATGTATTATTTGAATTGATGGACCCTGCAGATCTGCATCTGAGTCTGACAGTATTTGAGAAAGACCTGTCGCAGATCAGCGACGGTCAGCAAGTGGTAGCCTGGGCGAATAACAGTAATGAAAAGTACCAGGCAGAAGTCCATTTCATTACCAAGGGGGTAGATGAAACGCATGCAGCAGAAGTGCATTGTCACCTGAAGAAGTATGACAAGCGCTTGGTGCCGGGCATGTTTATGAATGCAGAAATTGCGCTGAATAATGCACAGGTTACAGCCTTACCTGACAATGCAATTGTAAAGTGGCAGGGTAAGAATTATGTGTTCAAAGTAGATACCGGCAATACTTATAGGATGCTGCCTGTAGAAACAGGTGCCCATACGGACGGTTTTACTGAAATCAAAACCAACCTGCCTGAGGGATCGTATGTGATAGATAATGCCTATCCGGTTCTTATGAAAATGAAAAATAGCGGAGACGAGGAATAATGCTTAGCAGGGGCTGGCTTTTTTGAAGCCAGTCCCTATATTGTTTTACCTTCTTTGCCGAATTCTTTCCTGATACCGGCCAACAGGTCTTTTTGCAGAATAGCGTTGTCTCCCCTTTTCAATGCTGCCAGACAGGTATGTCGCGATACATTGATGATGGCTCCACCTGTCATTTCATATTTCTTAGCGATCTCTGATAACTGTATCCCTTCTTCCATGCTTACATGTGAGGGAAAGGATTGTTGCCATAGGCGTTCCCGTTGTACAGGGCCTGGTACCGGGAAATAAATCATGGATTGAAAACGCCTGCCAAAAGCTTCGTCTATATTTGCTTTCAGGTTGGTAGCCAGGATGACCAGTCCGGGAAAGTCCTCAATTCTTTGCAGCAGGTATGCCACTTCCTGGTTGGCATAGCGGTCATTAGAACTTGTGGTATTACTTCTTTTTCCAAACAGGGCATCGGCTTCATCAAAGAATAAGATCCAGTTTTTGTTGACCGCCTGGTCAAATACACCGGCCAGGTTTTTCTCTGTTTCTCCAATAAATTTTGACACCACCATGGACAGGTCTATGCGGTATACATCAAGTCCGAACGTCTTGCCCAGTAAACAGGCTGTTAAAGACTTGCCGGTACCCGGAGGGCCGTAAAACAATGCCCTGAAACCGGGTTTTATTTTTGCCTTCATATTCCATTCATTGAGCAAGGTGGGACCATGTTCTACCCAGGTTCTGATATCTTCCACTTCGTCCATGGTGCGTTCATCCAGTACAAGATCTTCCCAGTTTAAGCCGGTATCAATTCGTTTAGCAGGGAAGTTGATGTTGTAATCCGGTTTGTGGGGAGTACCCAGCGTAAAGTAGCTCAGGTATTCATTTGTTATCTGCAAAGCCCCGCTTAGGAAAGGTTCGCTTGCCGGAGCAGATTGGATACTTAAAATATTGTGTTTTGCGAAGAAATGGTCTGGCCCCAATATCTGCTGGAGTAAGAATCGCTGTTCCAGCTGATCGCCGGCAATAATAAAAGCGGCTGTTTCGCCGGTAGGCAGGAAGCCTCCGTGTTGGGTGCCTTTGATACCACCGAATTCAGTAAACCCCCGGTCGTATGTACTGTTCCGGAGATAAAAGAGGTCCAGCAGCTGTGGTTGAATATGTGGTGCGAGTGCCAGTAATAATAAAACTCTTTCAGGGACGGTAATATTGTAGTGGCGTAAGATTCTTGCGTACACCGCATCATCATCCGGCAATTCCGGCGGCGCAGGGAAGGTGGCAGTACTCTTTTCAAAGTATTGTTGCATGCGTACTTCCAGAACTTCTCTGAGCCATGCCAGCTCCTGTTGCAACACGCTGGCATTTGAATTAATCAGCAAGGTGTCCATTCTGTATAAAAAAATTTATCTGTCCAGGAAGTCCTGATCATTCCATAACTCCAGGGCAGGGTTTGTAATATTATATCGTATCCGCGGGGGGTGACACGTTGAAACCAGGCATCGTCTTTCTGCCATACCAATCCTTCACGTTGCAGGAAACTGGCGCGAAAGCTCTCTACACTACTATTCTTCATTTTCTCCCATTGCTGGATGGCGGCCAGGATGAGTTGTTCTGACAATGCTTTTTCATCATCTGTGATAACCGTGTCAGGCTCAAGGGGAAGTTCCAGCGGGTAATTGCAAAGGATCTTATTCAGAACCAGTTCGTGTTCTGCATGACCGGTTTTCCCATCTACCAGCAATTGCAATAAGCGGATAGCCTTTTGCCGGGCCTGTGAATCTATGAACTTCCCGTTTTGTAATAATTGCAACCTGTTGAAGTAGGTATAGAAAAAAGGATGCAGCAATACGAGTCCTGCATTATTGATGCGGAGCCCTTCCTGCTCTGATGTCGCTATTTGTTTTTTTTGCACCGGTTCAGGCGTTGGAGGTTGTAAGATACGGCGGGTGGCTCTTTCATCAAACTGTTGCAGGAAATCTCTCAGGGCTTTTTTGTATTGTTCCGCATCTTTGAGAATCAGCTTCCCTCCCAGCCATTGTAGATTAAACACACGGAACAGGTGTATGATCCTTTCTCTTTCCAGGTTGTCGGCACCATATTGTACCAATTCTTCCTGGATTTCTTTCAGCATGCTTACGGTGACAACAGGCAGATCTGCCATTAGTGACCAGAACTCTGATTCTCTCAGTAACAGGGCAATCCTGTTGATGGCAGGGGCGGTCTGTAAAACCTGTCTGTAGAAACGGTTCTTATCGCTTGTCTTTTTCCAGATTTCAATGAAGCTACCTGTTTGCTGGTCGTTCAATGTCTCCTGCAGGTACCGGATTGTATCCTGCTCGGTATACTCGGCCAGTTGCTTATTGATTTGTTCTTCCAAAGGGTTTACCGGGTAGGAAAAGAGCTGGTGCATACGCAGGCGGATGTGCGGGAAACGGATTGATTTCTCCCAGAGAGAGAATAGCAGCACAGCGCGTTTCCTGTAGAGCAGGATGATCGCTTGTTGTAATAATCCATTCTGCAGGCCGGGCTGGAGTTGGGTGAACCAATAGGGCAATGGTTCGCCGCTCAGGAATTGGGTAACCAGGAATACTGCTTGTTGCCATACCTCTTCCCTATCCGATTGTTCGGGAATCGTATCATATGCAATCCAGGACGCAGGTAATGGCACATTGGGTCCGTATGGATCAAGGATCCGCCGTACCATAACATCGCCGGAGGTAACTAAGAGAAAGTAAGCCAGAACGGCCTCGCGTGTAGTGGCTACAGTGGGTGAAACGTCTGAGAATTTCTCTTCGTATAGTTCCCTGATCAGCGCAGCCAGCGAACCTGCCGGGATTTCTTTTTTATAAAAGATCAGGGCCTGTCTGAAGGTGTACAGCAGGCGGATATAACCAATATTGAAGTGATGGGCCAGTTGTTCCAGGTTACGGCGGATGAAGGTCTTCCTGTTGAACTGTCCGCTGTTGTCAGTGACCAAATAATTGAGCACAAACAGCCATACCATTTTTTCAAACTCCTCCTGGGTAGCTTTTACAGCAGGTCGTTGCTGTTGCAGCATGAGTACATTGGCAATGTAGCCGTAGATAAACTCCGCCTGGTCAGGTTCCAGCAAGGTAATCAGCTTTTCGAGGGTATGGCGTGAAAAGTGATAGACGATACGGCGTAGTACGTAGTCCGACTGGCTGATGTTAATTATTAACCTGCTGAACCGATCGGGTGTGGTTGTCATCAACCGGATCATGTATTCATCCAGCAAGGCTCCTTCACTGTTTTCGGCCCACCATGGCAGGGTACCTGTCAGCAGGTAGTGCTGCAACAGGGCATAGAGCCGTTCCGTTTCATCTTTAAAATATAGATTGCCGATATCCTGTGTAACGAGTTCCAGCTTGCCCTCCAGTGCATCGCGCAGGGCGGCGATAATGCGGTCGGTGATCTGTTGTTCAAAATTTTCGTAGGCTATTTCGCCGACATCCAGTTCCAATCGTTCTATCCATACACTTTCTCCATTTGCCCCCAGCTGATTAAACAGTGCAGCAGTAGCCGGTTCAATGCTTTGATTGAACACACGGCTGATCCTGTCCTGCAATTCGCCGGCCAGCTCCCTTTCTGTAAAGGTCGCATCCATTACTATCTGCTTTATTTTATGCGAGAAAGTCAAGCAATTTATCTTTATTGTTTGGATTGAAATAGGCGGCTTCGAAGCTGCGCATATCATTCACTCCCAGCCAGCGGAATTTTAATTTATATTGTGGAGGTGTCAGGTCCCTGAATAATGATTCTGTAAATCTCCTGAACTCTTCGTACTGACACCTTGCTGGCCATCCCGGGAGTACTACGGTGATATTAAACTTAAAGAAGGATTCTGGTAATACATGCCAGGGAGTGGCCATTACAAAAAACTCTATCTGACCATTTATGTCAAGGCCGGCGATGGCCGCTTCTCTTTCTGCAAAAGTGAGGCGTTGTTCCTCTTTCAGTATTTCACCCCTGCGGTTTTTTACCCGGTAGCCATAGACAGGATCTTTGAAGGAGGGTTTCAGTAATATGTGCTCTACGATATAAAATCCTTCCGATTGTATACTGATATCTTTAAGATGCCGGATCATCGACTCCTTTGCGGCAAGAGCATCATCGTGATTGCTATGTTTTGCTACTGCCTGCCAGATGCGCTGGCCAGGGGCCTTATACAATACATATCCCTGAACTACCCGGTAATGGGCCGGCTCTATACCATGCCGCAATAAATTTAATGGCTGGTGTCCGAAATAATACCCTTCCTGATCAGGGGGAATCTCGCTGACTACATGGATGATTTCACCGCCTTCATGGAGGGTGAATTGTTCTGAAGGATGTTCATTCGTGGTTCCCAGGTGCGATTGTTCAAATACATCGGTGAGTCGCTCGCCCTGCTCCCGCTGCATATATAGCAATTGTCGCAGGGTTTCCTGATAGCCGCCTGCTTCCGCCTGCAGGCGGGCATACATCAGGGCCGGGAGTTTTTTCAGGAGGTTTTGCTTCCAGGCCAGGGTGGTAATACCGCCATATAAACGCTGATAGAGTGTAATGGGATAAGGTAATAAAGGGAGATTAAAGCGGGCGAGTAAGTGGTCCAGAATAGCTTCTTTACTGGCATCTGACTGAACTGCCAGGGGCTCATAATCCGGCGACAGCAGGTCTTCCACTCCTGGTACATCCGTCAGTGCCTGGGTGAACCTGGTTTGTGTTTTGGACGGTGAAAAGATATGAGGGATATTGCCCAGTTGTGCGCTGTAATTGGCAAGAATCTGTTCAAAGAAGAGCAGGTAGCCTTTCAATTGCCTGGCCTGGGCCTTTCGTTCCCTGGGGGCATCCCTGGGAATACCTTCATGTCCGATACCATAGATGGCCGGGAAAAAATGCTGTATGCTATAATAGCGTCCCAGGTCCCTGAAAACGCTCTGAAGGGAGGTATCGGCCATCGCCACCTGCTGACCGGTATAATGCCTTTTTCGGACCTCTTTTATGCGCTCAAATACATTCCAGAACAGGGCATCCTGGGAATGGTGTTCCACCTGGTCACTTATGATGCTGATGTCGTTCGTATTATTGCTGATATCCACCGAAGGAAAATATCCGGCAGGAATCTGTACCGGCTTGTTCCTGAAGTTCTTTTCATCGCTGGAGAGATACAGGTATTTTACCTGCAGCACATCGTCAAGGCTGGAGATAGCCTTTGTCAGCTCTGCGGGATCTACCTGGATCCGCCTGGGTTTCAGGTCTTCATCCGGAATAAAACCACCGGAAAGCAAGGGGCCCGAGTATATTTCATCCGTTGTTTTATTCATTGCCAGCAGTTCAGCTTCTGAGAGGAACCTTACCGGAGGATGAATGGTCTGTTCTATCGTATTGCAGATATAGGCCAGGGTTTCTTTGACAGGTTGTTTGCCATTGACCAGTATTGCTGCTTTAATAGCTATATTGAGGGGACGTAATATGATGATCTCTTCGTAATTTTCACCCAGGTTGCGGTAGCGCATTAAACAGCGGCGTACATCATCTTCCAGCTGATCATAATTTTTGCTGGCGGTAATGTTCTCATCCGGTTGTACCAGCACTTTAAAAATGCCTTTACAGATTGTGCTACCGGATTTACTTGTCACCGGTTCTATCCATACCTGCTCTACGCCCTCTACCTGGCCCAGGAGCAATTTGCAGAAGTCTGCGATCGTGACCGGGCCGGCGCTTAATATTTCGCCCTTGTTAAAGAAGGCGTGTGCCTGCGGATCAATACGTCCATTAGGCCCTGCCAGGATCTCCTCAATCGGGAAACTGGTTTTGTAGCCGAGGTCTGTAATTGCAAAGCAGAGTTGTTCCAGCATGGTCACACCCGGATCGTGGATATTATAATCAGTCCAGATATGCCCGGAGAGTTTTTGTACCAGTGCCAGGGCTTCTTCGCGCAGCTTGTTATAATCGAAGCGGCTATCTTTCTGAATTTGTATGGGCTTATTGTTCATCAGTGATAGCATTCTGCAGGTAAGAAAGACTCGTCGTCCCAGAGGCGGGTGATCCTGTAGTATATTGCTACTCCTTTGCCATAATTGCTGTTTGTACGCAACTGTAGCCGGTAATTATGTGTGCTCCCTTTCCAGCGCAGGCGCAGTTTGTTCCAGAAGAACCCATAGTGGGCACCGGTACTGTTGATGCTGTTATGGCCATTGCCGAAGGTACTTACAGCAATTGCATGCAGGATGGCAAACCGGCCGGTGTTGACTACACCCACGCGGGCCATCACTTCCATGGCCTGGCAGTTATTGAGATTTTCCAGGATATTATGCCATTTACCGTCTGCAGGTATTGTACCACACATATAGTTGCCTATCCGGCCTTCCATAGATGCAAAGCCATTTACCTGCAATTTGGTATTTTCATCGCAGGGAGCCC
Organism: Chitinophaga silvisoli; assembly: GCF_003412465.1. Taxonomy (GTDB): domain Bacteria; phylum Bacteroidota; class Bacteroidia; order Chitinophagales; family Chitinophagaceae; genus Chitinophaga; species Chitinophaga silvisoli. The sequence goes on along the minus strand of NZ_QTJV01000007.1, from coordinate 305,824 downwards.
CCAGGCCCATGCTGCCATTCATATGCAGAAAGAAACTTTGCGCATCGCGTTTTACTTCTTCCGTTTCTGTTGTAAATGCCTGCATACGCATGGCTGGCCGGGAACGCTCATCTTTTTCCATCATGAAAAAAGGGGCCTGATCGTCGGTATTGCGATAAAAAGAAATTAATCTTGAAGAGGTGCCCATGGCCTTGATGAGCAGGCCGTTCTCTTCATCCTTTGCAAAGCCGTCTTCCTGTTTATTGATGGCGGAATCTATCAGGTAGCCGAAATGCGTTTCTGTGGGAACTTTCCCATTTTTAAAATGTTCTTTCAGCTCTTCTCTTCCTAATGTTTTTGAGGCCATAATGCAATTATTTTGAGTGAATGCTTAGTCGTATCATTTCTCCTTCCATATCCAAAGTATCATCTGTATATCCGTACTCAGGCAATGGTTTCCTGCCTACTATCATTTCCTCGCCTGTTATCATGCTGTTGATGCCCATAGGTGCGGGTTCCCTGTATCTCATTTCATCTGTTACATTGATGCTGTGATGATCCGCAGGGATTAATACGGCTCCGGGTGTGGATGGCATGATGAAGTCTACATCCTGCACGGCAGTATCCAGTACACAATGCAGGTCTCCTTCCTTAAAAAAGTGTACGATAGAAAATGCTGTCATATACGCTACATAAGGTAGTTTCCTGATAAAGCTCATCAGGTCTGCCTTATATATTTTACTGCCGATATTCAGGTCTGCACCTTTGTCGTATAGCCATGGCGTGAGGAAATGATGTATGTCTTCCTGGATCCGGACCAGGTAATAACTGCTATCTTTAGAATTGAAGACCACATCGCAAATCACTTTGACACGTTCGTATACCGGGTTGTGTACCGCCACTTCCATATAAGGCGGCAGCAGTCCTTTTATATAATCCCGGATGCTGTAGAGCGTGGCCAGGTCTGCCCTTGGCTCAGGCACCTGTTGTTTGGGTACGACTATCAGCTGCAGCTCAGGTCCTGCATCCTCATGATTGGCGATATACTTGGCGATGAGCAGATCAGGATAGGCTTCCAGTACCATTTGGATGACATCTACACCCAGTATAGGCCTGTTTTTATGGCGGAGGCGCTCGCTTACGCGCACATAATATTCCTCCTTTGTTTCAGCGGGGCGGCCGCCAAACGACGGAAAGAACTGGTACACCTGTTGGATCCCTCTTATTTCTTTCTGCAATGCTTTGATGGATAAGGGGGGCAGACTTGTGCTGACGGTGGTGCCGGCCTGTTCACGCCTTACTATACCTGCGTTGAGGAAGATACCTTTCACCATGGGTCTTGTAGCCGGCGCATCCGTACAGGAAAGTCGCAACCATTGTATACCGGCTTCCAGCCTGGTATGTCCGCCGGCATCCAGGATGGGCATTTTCAGTACGATGATACCGCTGCGTATAAAATTCTGCGTACTATCTGCCAGTATATGGTGCTGCTCCAGGGCGAGCCATTTATCATTGTGCAGGTAGCTCCAGTAATAGTTTTGCAGGGTACCCGTAGTGTCGGAGTAGTATTTTTCTTCCAGCTGGAATAAGAAGGATAAAACTTCCTGCTGCTTTACATTGTCCAGGCCGATATACAGATTCGCAGCATGTTCAAACCCGGGCAGCAGGGTAAATTCAGACTCATTTGACTGTGGAAAGCATAGCCTGTAACCAAAGGGGTAAATATGATACAGGGAGGTATGCTGTTCTGCTTCGTTTACCAGTTCCGGGCGTAGCATTTGGGTATGTTCCAGCTCATAGTCTACGGTAATGGATTTTACAAGTGGTATATAGGGTGGGTTTGGAATAGGACGTTTCTTTGCCCACTTGCCCGCATTATGTGTCACTACCTCCGGGAACAGTTGTGTATAGAGCCGCTGGCCAAAAGCCACCGGGGGATTGGTAAGTTCAAGCCTGACTACACCGTCTTCATAGTAATTACTTTTCAGGGGTGTGTTGTTAAAATTGATCCTAATGAAATCGATATGCTCTATATCCGTTTTTTCGGCTAATTTTTTGTCGTGGCCTATTTTGAATAAGGGGAAGAGCTGGCGTTTTTCTTTTGCGGGCATGAAGACACCGTCACGCATGTTACTCATGCTTACCTGGAACGCATCGTTTGTCATACCGGCGTGATAATCGGCATACCACTTATTGAATCCACCTTCTACCATAGGCAGGTCCAGCCATTCCAGCTGCAGGCAGAACTGTTTGGTGTACCTGTTAAAGATATTGGCATTGGAGATCTGTAAATAACTGCCGACAGCAGGCGCAGGTCCGAAGAGCTGAAAGGGATTGGCGGCACTCAGTGGGCCGACGTTATTGCGTAGCTGCACGGCCCTGCATCCTTTTACCCTGGCATGGATGGTGATCCTGTCGAGTTGCAGGTATTGCAGGTATGAATATGGATGATGAAAGCTGTTGTTATTAAGCAGCACTTTTACCATAGGATGTGTGGTCCTGTATTGTTCACTATGCACCTTTTGATTGTATACAACAACCGGTGGGGCTGACATGCCGATCGTGAAAGTCAGCTGAATGCTATCGGATGTGAGTCTTGCAGTGTATTCTTTTACATACTGCCAGCCTTCGGGAGCCGTGTAATACACCTGGAAGGCAGCTGCCAGCAGTTCCCATTTCAACACATCTTCTTTTCGGTTCATGACAGCGGAGAGATTGGCGATATAAGTACTGAGCTTTTGAAAACTTTCTGTTGTGCCATATAGATGGATAGTTAGAGTTCTTACTCCTTCCTCCAGGTACAAAACCGGCGATGCCAGTATAAAGCCCATGGAGAGGATCTCCATGGTACGGCTATTGTCGCCCAGTTCCGCCTGTTCTTCCCCCAACATGGGCCAGGAGCTCACAGGTGGAGCATCAGGCAGGTAGGCTGCCGCAGTGGGTATTGGCAGTTTTTGCATATAGACCTGTGTCTCGATGACATCCTGTTGATCTTCACCACGTGCCGTGATCTGTTTATGATGACTTACGAATACGGTACGCAATGCTTTCAGCCTGGTCTGGGACACGGGTACGTCGAAGAGCAGCCGGAATAATACGGGTGGCTGTCCCTTAATCAGCTCAGCAGAGAACAAGGTATTCTCTGGGATGGTTTGATTGGGTGCTTGAGGAGCAGGTACCAGTATTACATGTGCATCATCTGGTCTCGCTGCTTTGCGTGGAATGCCCAGCACTGTTTTATAGTAATATTCCAGGTGCCGCTCTGTGAGCTGATTGATGCGCTGTTGCAGTTGTTTATATAGTTCCAGAAAGGTGAGCAGCAGACCGATATGCGGGTGATGTTGGTGCTCCGGTTCAAGTAAAGTGAGTTGTCTGCCAGCCGCGCTGGTTACCTGGTAAAACCTGGCACGCAGGCGGTTGTAAATTTCATTCAGGGACTCGTATCCCAGGAAATTATTGGTATACGGATCAGTAGCTGCCCGCTGCATACTTCTATCGAAGCTGCCAGCCGGATCGACTGTGTGTAATACTGTACCGGCGGGAAAGAGTGCCAGGGCCTGCTGTTCGTATGAAAGCAGGTGATACACATCCAGTTCCACGCTATCCATCACCTGATCGATATAGTTCCAGAAGGCTGCCCTGGTATCTGCCTGTCTGGCTAATTCCAGTTGATTGCCCAGTAGAATAGCTATCGAGTATAGGAGGTCAAATAAAGCGGTCAGTCCTTTTTGCAATTGTTCTTCATCGCCGGCATGCTCCAGTTCAGACCTGATGTTTTGTTGTGCTGTTTGAAATGCTCCAAAATCGAGCCGTGAGATGTATTCTAATTCTATGCGCAGGTCATGTTGCAGGAACTCTTCCCAGTGGCCCTGTTCATCGTTATTAAGGTCATAATACCGGATCTGTTTTGAAAACTCCATGAGCTCCATGAGCAGATCGCCGGTACTGCGGTCATCGATTTTTACATACGATGGATGCAATGCCGGCAGGTATCGCTCAGACTGCGTCACCCCGTCCCTGATATAGTCAAAGAGGTGCTTCATGTAAGACTCGTTCCCTCCAGGAAGTAAAACGGATAAACAAGGTTATGGCGGGTATTGGTAATGATGACAGTGTAGTTGAGTTGAATATGCAGGATCCCTGCAAGTTCGTCTCTGCTCAGTAATTCTATCGTTACATCCTTAACCCTGGGTTCGAAGTTCAGGAGGGCATAGTAGATCATGTGCTTTAGTTCTCCTATGAGGGAGGATGCGAATTTCTCGAACACGAGCTTTTTGAGATCACAGCCAAAGGTAGGCTGCATCAGTCGTTCGCCGGGGATAGTGCTGAGAATAATGCGAATGCTTTCTTCTATATCTGCGATATCTGATACCATAATGGCGGTGCGGCCTACCTTATCAAAAGACGGTGGGAAGCTCCAGCCGGTACCTAAAAATGATTGTATCTCCATGATCTGTTATCCTCCTATTAGTACGGTGGGACATCCTAATACGATAGTACCGCCATGGGCGGTGCTATCTCCCATTCTGGCTGCAGGCTTACCGCCAATCATGACGGTAGCGGAGCCTTTTACGATAGTATCCGGCGGGCCAACGCATACACACATATCGCCCATAACGGCAGCCGGCATTTTACCAATGAGTACGGTAGGTGCTCCTGGACCTGTAACAGGCCCGCCTACATGGGGTATGGGTGGCAGGCCCGGTGTAACCATCGGGCATACGTGCATGTCTGTTAGTCTGGCTGCTGGCGTTCCCATTCTGTGAGCGTTTTAATTGATCATGACCATGCCGCCTTTCACAATGGTTTGTCCGGAGGCGGAAAGTTCAGCACTGGCAGTACCCTGCGCTGTAAAACCAACCTGGGCTGTCTGCTTGATGTTCATACCAGACAGTTCCAGGTCCTGCGTGGCGGTGCCTGTTATTTTTGAGGTGGCATTCATTGTAATGTTACCTGTAGCTTTGAGCACTAGATCTTTTGTACTGTTTAGTGTAATACCGCTGTCATCCAGTTTGATGCTGTTGCTGTTCTGATCTTCCAATGTAATTCCTTTGGCATCGTCACTAATGGTAATGGTATTGTTGCCGGGGGTGGTGATTTTAATAATCTTTTTATCATCATCAAAATTTACCTGCAACTGGCTTCTTGTATAGATAGCTTTTGTATTATTCTTTTCATCAGGCTGTGTCAGGGGCGGTGTATTTGCCTTGCTATACAGTGAGCCTAATACGATGGGATAGCGGGGATCGTTCTCCAGGAAACCCAATATGACCTCATCGCCTACTTCCGGGGAAAATACGATACCTGCGCCTGAGGTGGCGTAATAATTTCCCAGCCTTGCCCAGATCCCTTTTGCTTCAGCATAGGCGGATACCGGTTTTACCTGCACCCGGAAGCTGGACCCGGGATCTTCTGAGATCTTTACTACTGTAGCCAGTTGTAGACCATGGACAGGTGGTACCTGGCCATTTGCATTGCTATAGGAATATTGTTCCTTATCGTAGATCGGTTTCTCAGAAAGTCCGAAACCAACCGTCGTTGTCCATTCACCTTCTTCCAGTACGTGCTTTACCATGCTTACATATGTATTGCCATTAAAGCGTGCACCGACACCATTGAGGGTGATCATTGAACCTGGTTTCACCGTGGCATTGCCCAGAAAAGAAACTTCTCCTTTAACGGCACTCATACGCATGCGTAAGAGCAGGTTATCTGCCCAGGTTTTTAAGTCAGCCTGTGCCAGGGGGACTGTGGCCGTCAATTGAAATGCAGATTGACCGAGTGTGCCGGATAAGGTGGTCGCCGTCTGGTTGCCGGGCAGGGTGACTGTCGGTTCCGTGGCATCTGCGGTGATCAGTGCCAGCGTAGTTGGATCCCATGCGGCAGTTTGTAAGGTGGGGGCTTGTTTTTCGGCATTGACCTCTCCTTTGAAATGGATGATGGAATCTCCCATTGCAATATTTAAGACAGGGTCTGTGCTAAAATCGGGTAAACCGATGGTAACTGTATCATCATACATGGTGGTAATGAAACCGTTGAAGGCTGCCCTGGTAAGGAGGAAGTCCCAGTCGGTCGCCATCTTTTGGAACACGGCTTCCATTTGCGAATCAGTGCTGCTCACAGTCGCGGACAGTCCGTAGTTGCCCATAAGTTTGCTCATGATATCGCTATCGGTGATCTGGTCGAATTCACATTCTTTCCTGTTGTACGTCATCTTCACCGCCTTGTGCTTGCAGGTCACAATGAGTTTATATCCACCTTCTGCACTTGCGGTGATTGCCTGTTTTACAATAAGACCTGTAAAGATGGAAGCCGGCGCACCGGTACCGTAGCCTGCGGAAATAGCAATCTCCTTTCCCGGGATAAAATCATCTCCCTCGCTAATTGGGAAATTACCTGCGTCACCTTCGGTATCATCATTCAAACCTTCAGCAATTACAATTTCTGCGTATGAGATGCGGTTCACCTCGTGCACGACCTGGATTGATACAATAGGGTATTTTTCCTCTACGGGATTCCCGGCTATTGCAATTGTAAAGCTGATATTGACATCCTGTATATTTGCTGGTGATGGTGCCGGCATTTAAATCTTTTTGAGTGGTGGAAAATATAACTGATCTCCGGGGCGGATCGCGTGTACACTGTTCAGGTTATTGACTCTGGCCACTTCCATATAATAGGCTGAATTGCCATAAATACGGTAAGACATCAGCGGCAGCGTATCGCCCGCGCGCACTGTCAGGATATGTGTAAGGTCCGGAGAACTCTTGCCTGCTTCCTTGTTTTTGGTCAGAAAGTCTTTTGTCTCAGCCAGTCTGAGTTTGGCTTCAGCACGCAGTGTAGCTCCTCCCGGATCAAATAATTTATAGTTGATAGTAAGGCCTTCACTGACACCAGTGACGAGGACCTCACCCCATGTTATTTTCAGGTAATGGCGATGATGGAGATTCCCATCATAGCGGGATACCACATCACTGAGCTGGTTAATATAATCATCTACGGATGTGATACCGTCAGGGAAAGGGATGACCCCTGTCCCATCAATTACCAGGCTTAGTTCAAACCTGGCTGCACTGCTCTTGAATGTTTTTGTATCCTTGCTTTTATTCATTTCCTCGCTGCTCTTGTAATCCGTCATGTAACTTTTGGAGAAGCTGGCAGGGTTGATCATGGCATAGATGGACTTATTCACAGACTGTGTACAGGCCATGTCACTATATGCCTCTATCTTTAACTTGGTCAGTTGTGGCATTGTGCGCGATTTATCTGTCTTCTGTGCTGACTTTTAACCCAGCTTTTAATTGTTGCATACATTCTTTTACAATCTTATCCTTCAGTTGGCGGATAAGCATTGCATCCGGTGTTTCCTGCCTGGAAGCTTGTCCGGAAGTGATAGTGACTTTGATGACCAGTTCACGTATTTCAAGCGCCATGGTTACAAGGTTTTTTCAAAGAAATCATAAGCTATTTCCAGTGATTCGATTACGATCTGACCTTCTTTGGCCGTGAGACCGCTGTAATCGAGTTTCACGGCATATGCATTGAAGAAGGACCAGATGGCAATGGGCATGGCATTTTCCTCCAGTAACTGTACGACCACCGTTTTGGGGCTGATTGTAAATTCACTGATGCACTTTTGTGCCCAGAGGATAAGCGGGGAGTCGAGAACCATGCCCCGCTTTAATACCAGGTTGCCATATTTGGGAGGAGAAGGGAGCCGGTGTGTAAACCGGTTCTCTCCTCCCTCCTTTACTTCTTCGGGGCTGATGGTCACAGAAAGGCCATTGACTTCGCTGAAGCTGCCTTCATGCATACCAAAGATGCCCACAAAGGCCACCTTGAAATAAAAGCCCGTAGGTGGGTAATAAATCTTATTTGCAAATGGTAATGGCATAATTTATCAACTTGGAGCCAGGCCTTCATGTGCTACTTCCATTGTTTCTACGGCGACTTCATTAGCGTCGGACTTCATGTCGGTCACTGTAATTTTGGATGGAAAAGCATTTTTCAATGTCCAGCTCATAGCTACCTGCTGACTTTCATCCAGCAGGCTAATGACGATACTGGAGCGTTTATATGTGTTCATTTTAATAGCACTGTATTTATCCCAAAGGGCCTTATCGCCTTTGAAGATGCCTTTCTTCAGGGTGATGTTGGAGAACTTTTGGATGCCCGGCATTTTTACCGTAGAGTATACAGGGCTGCTGCCGCCTCTGTATTCTATGATCTGGGTTTCGGAGGAGAGGCCTGTAACTTCCTGGAATATCAGTTCAGCGCCATCCCACATTACCTTGAAGGAGAATTTGACCAAAGGCCACACCGTCTGTGACTGTACTGATCCGTCATCTGCCATATTATAATGATTTTAGGGGGTGAAGAAATATTATGCCTGCTGCATTTGTTGCTGGAAGGTGATCACGATGAATTCTGCCGGGCGAACAATCGCAACTTTTACGGTGATGAGCATTTTACCATCGAGGATGTCCTGTGGTGTCATAGTAGTACCCAGGCCGATCTGGACATCATAGGCAACGTCTGGTGAGGAACCTGCCAGGGCACCTTGTTTCCAGAGGTTGTTCAGGAAGTTATTGATCATGCTCTTTACGGTTACCCAGGTAGTGCCGTCATTCGGTTCAAAGACATAAGCACGGGTAGCCAGTTTGATGGATTGTTCGATCATGATGAGGGTGCGGCGCACATTGACGTAGCACCAGTCAGCGCTGTTGCCGTCGAGTGTTCTGCCGCCCCATACCAGTACGCCGATGCCGGGGAAGGGTCTGATTACGTTGATAGACTTACCGGCCATTACGTCGACATTGAGGTCTTTCTGCTCATCGTGGGAGATGTTTACGGCGGGTGCATTCACCATGTTTACGCTCACATTGGCAGGAGATTTCCATACGCCCCGGTTATTGTCTACCATGGTATACAGGCCTGCAATTGCCCCACTGGGTGGCAGTTCGTTGAGGCGTGCTCTTACTTCTTCTATGATGCTGTTGTAAGTAGGGCTGGCTGCTTTCAGCGACTGGTGATAGTTCTTTTTGGCGTTATTGTCAGGTGTAGCTACAGCTTTGAAGGTGGTGACGATTTTTTTAGCCGCGTCTTCAGGCAGGAGTGCGCTGAGGTCAACTTTGTCATCCAGGTTTTCAAAGGTAACTTCGCTGGGCTGAACGATGGATGTCTTAAGCCAGGGGTAATAGGCTGCGCCATAATTGAGTGCATTGATGCCAATACCATCCCTGAACTTCTTCACGACATCTTCAGTCTTGTCAGTGTAGGTCTGTTGTGCCAGATCGAAGATGCCAAAGCGGCTCTGTGTCTCCTGGCAGTGTGCGAGAACTTTGGTATAAACAGAATTGTATGCAGCTTCGCCCAATGCTATGGCATCAGGGATGACCACCAGAGTAGGTTCGAATTCTTTTTTTAACAGTTCAAAGACGTTTGGTTTGGTATCTGAACCAAAGATGTCTTCTCCTGCTATTTCGATCCCGTCCGGCTTATCGCCATAGGTGCCTACCGAAACGATGTAACAGTTGCTGCCACCGTTTGCGTAGAACAGGCGGATGCTGTTGTAGAGGTATACTGTATTTTTAGGATTTATGGTGACCACGTACGGTGCGCCATTGATCATAAAGGTCTCGCTGGGTTTGGCAGGGTCTGCCGCAGCGATGGAAAACTTTGCATGAAAACCGCCACCGTAGTTCTCAACGAACTCGGCAAAGGAGGTGATGCGGGTGGGCTTGTACAACAGCGATTTCCCGAATCGTTCGGCTATTTGCGTATAGCCGATAAATACAGGAACCGCAGTTTCCACGGCGACCACCGAACTGGGGAAGGCGTTCTTTTCCTCGATATAAACGCCGGGGGTCATAAATGTTGAGGCCATAGATTGAGCAGTTTAACAATTAGTACAAAAAGATTTCAGACGACAATTTTGATTGACCACCTGCTACAGAAATCCTGCTGATATCCGGAACCGGCAATGCGGGCATGACTATGCGATAGGCATCACTGCCTGTGGCATAATCTACCAGCATGAATGGAGCTGCCTGTTGGGCCAGTGTGACCGGGGAGTCTGAAACAAAAGATATTGTTTGCCTGCCATCCGGTAACACGGCAGATTGCGGTCCACTGAAAATCGTTTTGCCCGAGGGGTCCAGTACAGCTGGTTTTATCAGATCCTGCAAGTGCCCGCTCATCAGGAAATAATACCATTGTGTAGACCTGGGTGCAAAATGAATAACATATTGTGGCCGTAATTCTTTATCCAGCAGCAACTCTATTCGGCCAAAGGGCCGGATAAAACCGGTGCCTGTCAGCGGAGCGACTTCACTAACGGAAACGTACACGTCCTGATGTAACCTGCCCGTAGAATTATTTTTATTGGTGAACAGGAGTATACTATTCCGCAGATCGTGCTGCTGCAAATCTGTATAATTATAAAAAAGGTGATCCTTTAAAGACAAGTCAAAATTAAGTGACAGTGCATCCTGTAGAATGTTGTCCCTGCTGAGCAGGGTATCATCAAAAGAGATCGTGATGCCATCAGCCTGCTGCCTTAGCAACAGTCCGTACCGGCGCAGATCTCTTGCTGTGGCCACAGGAATGTTTACCTGTAGCTGCTCAAACCTGGTTGAAGTGTAATAATCATGACGGAAATAAACCGCTGTCAATGGTGTATAGCTCATGAATACCTAAATTATGGCGGAAGGGTCCGTTACACCGGGTCTGTATTCCCTGATTACACCATCATCAAATGTCAGCATACGCATCTTGTATATCACAGATGGCATATACTTTGCGCCCAGTGTTGCCCATACATTATTCAGCCGCTCTGTTCCCACGCTCTCCATTTCGAACATCAGCTTATCTATTCTCTTGTCAAGTGAGGGTGTATTTGTACTGGTCAGCACATTCCTGGATTGAAAATATGCAATGATAAATGAGAGGAAACGTAATGCTTCTGCATAGTTATTACTGCTGAAATATGCAGCAAACAATATGTAGAGGTTGATGCATACCGGGGGCATGCTTCGCGTAGTTACGTTACCATTATTGAAACCCGGAGCATTGAGGCCCAGTGACTCTTTTTCAACGTTGATAAGTGTAAGTACCACTTTATTTTCACCCTGAATGGCCACGGAGCCATCCTGGTTGACGATAGCCGACAACACTACTTTGTCTTCACTGAGATGAAGCTGCCGGTTGAAATATTTATTGATTTCATCGGCTATGCAGGAAAGGGTTTCATAGATCATGTCGGTTCTTTTAAGGCAATAGCTACCCGTATAACCATATATGTTAGCAAAGCACATACTATGATCATACACTGTGATCTTACAATGTCAGTAATTATTATATTTTATGGATGCCCGATACGAAGACAGTTCTCAGTATTGCGCATTACACGCATGAGGGAATATACTGGAAACAGGAGATCGTAACGTTAGGATACGTTCATAGTCATGGAGTCATCATAAATGTTTATGTGATAAGTGTTGAATTCTGCGGGCTAGGAATTCTTAATAAGACGCAATATAGGGCTTAGGAAAAAATTATTCAAATTTTATTTTGAATAAATTATTGTCTATTTTTTATGAGGATTGCTTACTATTGCATCATTGACCTCGCCCAAAGTCACAATATTAAATCGAAGTAATGATACCCTGCATGCGGAATAATTTCCGTCTGATTTTATTCATCTTTACTATCTTTTTCTTTGCTGGAAATACTTTGACTGCTTCTGTTGCTGTGTGCCAGCAATTGCCGAAGGATACTGCTGTGAAGACGAAACTGCTGAAACGGATTACTGAAATGTTGCAGTTCAGAAAGAACGCGCGCAGGCGTGAACAACAGCGCATGATCACCATCGTGAACGGTTTGTTTGCAGATTCCCTGGTGGCTACGCCAGCTGCCATTAAATACCTGAACTGGGCATTGGATAATGAGCGTAATCAAAACTTTGCCTACTTACGGCAATTAATAAACGATAGTTTGCCCAGGCATACGACCGATACTGTCTTAGTGAAAGCAGGTATCACTGAAGAAGAGATGACTGAGCTGGCAGGAAAACTGGTACCACTGCTACAACAAAAAGAAGTTGAAGTGAAGGAAGACACTGCCCGGCAGCAGCGCTTAAAAATTATCCGTGCCTTGTATGGCAGGCCGCCTGATCAGGTAGATACCCTGCGCCTGAGTGATACCACCGGACGGCTGTACAAGATCAGGTTATCACACCAGGCCGAAGTAATAGGAATTCAATCGAAGGATAATGGTGATGCGTATATGAATTATAATTTCACCACGCTGAGTTATCTTTCTATTGCACCACCGGGTTCTTATAAAATAATGGATGCTGCCAGGAAATATGGCTGTAAGACAATGTTTATGCTGAACGGCAGTAGTGGTTTGTTGCAAAATGAGGCTCAGCAGTTTGAACTGGTAGACTCTCTCCTTCCATTACTGGAAGCACAGCAGGCCACAGGTGTCAACGTATGGATCAGGGATGTGAAGCAAAGTGAGCGGGATGCATTTACACGTTTTGTGACCATCCTGTATAACTATCTTGATCACAATGCACCGGGAAAGTACAGTGTAGCGGTAACCATTCCTGCCTATGATAAAAACAAGGCTTATGACCTCCGGGAACTGGCACCAATGGTAAAATATTTTATCATCAACTTTACAAGTGCACCTCCCCCGGCAGGAAGTTGCGATCCCCTCAAAGGAAATAATAATTACAGTATAGATCCTGTGGTGTCGCGATATGTGAACCAGCACATCGCACCAGAGAAGTTTATCCTGATGCTGCCTTATGACGGTATAAAGTGGGTGGGCAATACTTACTCTTTTATGTCGTATAAGGATATTAAAAAAGCGTATCCACAGGATAGCATGGTGAGTTATGATGTGACGGCAGCCTCCGCTTATATAGGCAACATCTGGTTCAATGATCCGACCACGCTGGATGTGAAGTATGACTATGTGTTAAGAAATGGATTGGGTGGAGTGGCTATTTGTCCGCTGGGAGCAGATGATGGGTACGGGGAATTGTGGGATGAACTCACCGATAAATTCGTGGTAGTCGATACGGTGTGGATGGATAAGGTGAGGCTGACACCCCTGCCGGTAGAGAAACCGGGATTGTGGACGAGGATTAAACAGCGGATAAAATATGAATTGCGGGCGATTCATCAGTTGTTGAAGGATCCATGTAGCATTAGCACGAACTATTATAAGAGTGATGAATACTTCAGGTACCTGGCAATCTTTTTATTTGTGTGTGTGGTGCTGATTGGGATCTTCTATTTGTATAATGTGAGGATGGAGGGATCGGACTGGAAGTTGCGGAAGAAGGTCCTGTATGTGTGGATTGGTGTGATTGTGCTGGCAATGTTGTCATGTACAGTGAGCCTGATGCTGGCGAAAAGGTTGCCGCTTTTAGGATTTACGGATGACCCCGTGGAGTGTAAGAATATATCCCTTTATAGTGTACTGGTGGTGTTTTTAATGGGAATTGCATTGGGGATGGTATTGATGAGGGTATTTGTGTTTCCGCTGGTGAGGAAAAGAGATATACCATAGTGTCATACGGCCGTTTTTTTGGAGAAAATCGGTTAAACTTTTATAGACGCATCTTCTGAAATGCGTACATTTATTTGATTCACAGTGCGTCCGCAATAATCAATTCAAGATATATCATGCTTTGGATCAAATTTTGCCGATCTTAGCTTTATGCTGATTATTCCCGGCATGCCATTGCATGAATATAATTGAGATTGTCAACAAGCAGGTATTGACTATAGAAAACTGTGACCGCGAGCCGATTCATATACCTGGTAGTATCCAACCTCATGGTATGTTATTGATACTGTCACCTGAGAATGGAGTGGTTCGTTACTGTAGTGCGAATACCTATCAATTCATTGATAAACAACCTGTTGAAGTCTTAGGTAAGTCCCTTACCGATATTCATCCCGCCCTTTGGGAAAAGATACAGCCTTTGCTGCATGCCGATAACTCCCCCTTCCATCCAGTTCCGGTTGGTGATCTTCATGTCACTATTCATGCATCCGGAGAATTTCGCATTTTAAGCCTCGAAAAACGGCTGGACCATGAAGATGACCCGGATTATGCATTTGATCAAACCAGGGGGTTTATTGGGTTTATAGAACGGTCCAGAAGCCTGAAAGACCTCTGTCAAAATATCGCTGTAGAAACAGCCCGCATTACCGGCTTCGACAGGGTCATGATTTACCGTTTTGATAAAGACTACAATGGGGAGGTTTTCGCAGAATCCCGCAGGGAGGATTTGCCACCTTTCCTGGACCTGCATTACCCTCATACCGATATACCGGCTCAGGCAAGGGAGCTCTATCTTCGTAACCTGCTCCGCCTTATTCCCGATGTACAATATGAACCTGTTCCCTTGTTGGCGCTTGCCACGGAATCAATACAGCAACCAGACCTGAGTGATGTCATTTTGCGTAGTGTGTCGCCCATTCACATACAATACCTGAAAAATATGGGTGTAAGTGCTTCCATGAGCGTATCTGTTATCATGGAAGGCAAATTATGGGGCCTGATTGCCTGTCATCATCACCAGCCACTGTATCTTTCAGCCCGGCAAAAGAAAGCTGCGTTATTGCAGGGGCATTTCCTGAGTTCCCAGATCAGGGTACAGCAGGTAGCGGAGGAGCATGTGATCAATGTAAACGTGGAGGCACACCTGCAGCAACTGTTGAACCGGATTGAGCAGGACGAAGATATGAGCCAGAAGTTTGAGCAATTTAGCTCATTGTTGGCGGTTACCAATGCGACTGGCGTAGCGATGCTGCATGAAGGTAAGATTTATGAAATGGGCCTGGTGCCTTCCAGGGAAAAAATCCTGGGTTTGATTCGCTGGGTAGGTGAAAATGTAAAGTCATCGTTGTTTTCTACGAGTTGTCTCAGTAAACGCTATCCTGAAGGTGCTGCCATGAGTAAATATGGTTCAGGGGTGATCTTTCATGCCATGGGGAAACCAACTGATAGTTGTGTGATCTGGTTCCGGGAGGAACTGGAGCTTACTGTAAAATGGGCTGGCCGGCCGGAGACTTCGATCGGGAAAAACAACGGGGACAAGCCGCTGACTCCCCGGAAGTCATTCGAAATATGGAAAGAAATAGTAAAGCAGCAGTCTGCCGAATGGCGGGCCTCAGAGATCAACGCGGCTACCCGTTTTGCTACCTCTCTGCAGAATCATTTCCATCTCACTTACCTGCGTAATGAGGAAAACAGGTTACGTGTGTTGAATGAACGGTTGCAACAGGCCAACCAGGAACTGTCGAACATCAACTGGATTACTTCCCATGATTTGAAGGAACCGCTGCGTAAGATCCAGCTAATGTCGTCGAGAATTGTGTATGAGGGTGGTGACAACCTGTCTGATGTCATCAAAATACACATTGAAAAGATCCGGAACTCAGCCAGCAGGATGCAGCATCTGGTAGATGATATTCTTTCCTATTCGATGATGAATAACAGGAATAATATGTTTACCCTGGGCGATTTGGGACCGATTATTGCGGATGTAAAAGCAGAACTGGAGGAGGAATTGTCTAACAAGAAAGGGCTGCTCTCGGTACAGTCTATGCCGCAAAGTTTGCGGATTGTGGTACATCAGATGGGACAGTTGTTTTCGAACCTGATTTCAAATTCCATCAAGTTTGCGCAACCGGGAGTATCTCCGGAAATCTATATAAATTGTCAGGTGGAAAAAGGCAGGGATATCCGGGAGGTAGCCTTACCGGCGGATAAAAACTTCTATTGCATCAGGATTTCAGACAACGGTATCGGGTTTGAGCCAAGGTATAATGAAAAGATCTTTGATATTTTTTACAAACTACATGACCGGGACACTTATGCGGGTACAGGAATTGGATTAGCCATCTGTAAAAAAATTATGGAGAATCATCAGGGGGCTATCACTGCCAGCGGGGAAATCGGGAAGGGGGCTATTTTCAGGATTTATTTACCAGTAGAATAAAATTGTTTTTCATAGGCTCATATCAGTTAGTTAAAAAGAAAAGCATAATTTTTTTTGGTGATTTGAAAATAAATTCTACTTTTGCAATCCCAATCACGGGAATGGCTTCGTAGCTCAACTGAATAGAGCATCTGACTACGGATCAGAAGGTTTCTGGTTTGAATCCAGACGAGGTCACAAAAAAGAGAGGAGTTTTGTACTAAAAGGGATCAAAACCCTTCTTCTTTAAAAAAGAAATGGCAAAATTTGGTTTTCTAGTAGAAATATTCTAAATTTGCCGTCCAAAACAGCCAAATGGCTTCGTAGCTCAACTGAATAGAGCATCTGACTACGGATCAGAAGGTTTCTGGTTTGAATCCAGACGAGGTCACAAAAAGCCCGATTCATCTACATGAATCGGGCTTTTCTTTTAGCATATTTTACATTTGTGATCATGAAAATACAACTCTGGAGTATCGGGAAGGAGAATGACGCATATATCAGGGATGGTATTGCGGTTTTCCAGAAACGATTACAGCATTATACGGATTTTGAGCTGAAGCTGATCCCTACGGTGAAGCAGGCGGCGAGTCTGTCAGTGCCGGAGCTGAAAAAGGCGGAGGCAAAAATGATAATGGATATGCTTCAGCCACAGGATTACCTGCTGGCCCTGGATGAACACGGAAAGATGCATACCACCCTGCAACTGGCAGATTTTTTACAGCAAAGGGCCAATGCCGGTACCAGGCAGCTGATTATCTTAATCGGCGGAGCCTATGGTATCGATAACAGTCTCCTGGAAAGGGCGCAGCTAAAAATGTCACTGTCTCCCCTCACCTTCCCGCACCAACTGGTAAGGTTAATAATGACAGAACAAATTTATAGGGCGTATACGGTTTTGAACAGGGAAAAATATCATCATCAATGATATTTTAAGTACATTACAATATATAAATTATCTGACTCAACATGGAAGGGCTTACATTAACGATTACAATTATTCTGATCACCAGCCTGGTATCACTCACGACATTGTTCCAATACCCGGATAAAATTTACGATCTCAGTCTGCGTCCCACCATGATCAGGGATCGCAAACAGTACTATCGCTTCTTTACTTCTGGTCTGGTACATGCTGACCTGCTGCACCTGGGCTTTAACATGTTCTCCCTTTATTTCTGCGGACGCTTTATTGAAGAAATTTTTGAGAACATTTTCCAATCTAAATTTTACTTTTTGCTGTTTTATGTTTTAGGTATTATCTTTTCAAATATACCCACATATCTCAGGCATAAAAACGACGATTACTATTCAGCGGTGGGTGCATCCGGTGCTATTTCGGCCGTGATCTTTGCAATGGTTTTATTTGCGCCATGGGCAAAAATTTATTTTATTATTATTCCAATGCCGCTGATCCTGTATGCAGTAGTATATGTGGCAATGACGGTATACCTGGATAGACGTATGCAGGGAGTAGCTGGTGGTGTCAATCACTCTGCACACCTGTGGGGCGCGTTATTCGGATTGATATTCCCAATAATTTTCAAGCCTGCTATTTTCCTGTTCTTCCTGAATCAATTGATCCATCCTACTTTTTAAATGGGAGCACATAATATTTAAAAGTCGCTTTGGTCTCTTTCCAAAGCGGCTTTTCTTTTTTACACGGCCTGCTTTTTGCATTTCTGTATCAGAATTAAGGCTCCAGCTAAGCTAAATACGCCATCTGATGAAATCTGAGGCCACCCGGACTGAGCGGCTAAGTAAATATCCCTACAACGCCACTGTGGACGCAGAATCAATTAGTGGATTTTTTTCTACGGGAGTTCAGTCATTACTTTATAAGGAATTGGTTGCAAACAGGTATGGAAGAAAAAAATGTGAAAATATTATTGGCAGATGATGATCTGGAAGATCGTTTTATTATGCAAGACGCTTTCAATGCCATCAATCTGCCTGACGTGCCCTTGCTTGTGGAAGATGGAGAGAAGGTATTACAACATATGGAACAGCTTTCGCAGGATGCAGGCACCCTGCCCTCTCTGATTGTACTGGATTTGAATATGCCCAGGATGAGCGGCACCGAAACCTTACGCGAACTAAAGAACATTCCTGAATACCAGGATATCCCGGTAATTATCTTCTCATCCTCCATGAACGTGATGGAAATGCATGAGTGCCGTCAACTCGGTGCCCTCTCCTACATGGTCAAGCCATTTACTTATGAGGAATACCTCGTTTCGGCACAACATTTTTACGATTTTTGCCTGAAAAAACATTCTTTCCCGGAGCTCAGCAGCCTGATCCAGAATTTTAAATAGGGTGCCACTCCAGCACCAGCATGTTCCTGGTATTGGAGGTGATTTTACACCTGTCGTCTATGCGCATCCCTATGATCCAGACTACGCGTTTGGCCGATTCCAGGACCCAGATATTTTCCTTCTGAATCAAGGATAATTTTTGATCAATGAAAAAGCGGCTTAGCTTTTTCTTTTTTCGCATGCCTAAAGGGTAGAAATAATCACCCTGTTTCCAGCGACGCATGAGCAACGGAAATTGCAAGGTATCCAGATCGAGGCATGCCATTAATGGAGACGCAGGAATAGGTGCACCCTCACTAGTCCGGATCTTTAATTTCAGGGTGCCTCCTTTCACGCTTACCACACCTGTTTCTTTCTCTATCACAATCAATGGAGCTTCCGGCGCTTCCAGGGGCGTAATCAGGAGCCATACCCGATCGCGGATTATGCGGTGAGTGGGGGTTTCTACTAGTTTACCGGGTTCTGACTGCAGGAGGTCGATTACCTGTGGCAGTTGTGCCGGGCTACAGCCAAATTCTTTGAAAATTTCCCAGGCGAGGGTATGTAGTGGAATCGCTTTTTGCAGTTTTAATACCGGTACTTTAAAGTTCTCTCCCTGTTTGAATAAAAGGCGTTTTTTATGCCTGCTTACAGCTTCTGTATACAATTGTTCCGCCTCCCTGAAACGGTCTATGCTGGCAGCCATTTGGGGTACGGCAGCAGGATAGGTTTCCTGGATTACGGGAATTACTTTATGTCTGAAGAAATTGCGTGTATATTTTACAGTTAGGTTAGAACTGTCTTCCACATAGCCCCAGCCATTGGCCGCTGCAAGTGCCAGTAAATCTTCTTTCTGTGCAAAAAGCAATGGCCGGATCAGGTGTTGCTGCTTCGGTAGTATGCCGTGGAGGCCTGCAATGCCGGTACCTTTGGCGAAGTTCATGAGTACTGTTTCCACATTGTCCTGCATATGATGTGCGGTGGCGAGAAAAGTATATCCATGTTTCTGCCGTGTTTCTTCCAGCCATGCATATCGCAGTTCGCGGGCAGCCACCTGTATGGATATACGTTTATCACCGGCATAGGTTTCTGTATCGAAGCGGATGCTGTACAGGGGCAGCCCCAGTTCATTGGCCAGTGCAGTTACAAAAGTTTCGTCTCTGGCAGATTCTGCCCCCCTGAGCTGGAAATTGCAATGTGCAATACCACAGTCAATGCCTGCCTGTTTGTAGAGGTGTGTCATAACAACGGAATCCACTCCGCCGCTTACTGCCAGCAGCACCTTATCACCCGGGTGGTATAACTTCTCTTCCGCGATATATGCTTTAAATCTGTTGATTAGCTCCATAGTTTTCATTCGATTGTTTGTTCTTACAGCAGGTCATCAAGTGCCATCTGCAGTTCATTATAGGCATGCCTGTTATTCTCCGCTTTCGCCATTTCCATTCCTTTTTCATAGATGGCAATGGCCTCCTGCTCCGCTCCTGCCCTTTCAAGCAGTTTGCCAAGGTGATAATATGAACCTACATAACCCGGTTCGTGTGCCAGCAGTTCTTCGAACTGCTGACGGGCATCTGAATCATTGCCCAGCTTTATATATTCCAGCGCCAACGCATGCTTCAGAAAGCTGTCATTTGGTGTCTGTTTCAAAAATTCTTTTATACTGGCTATCCTATCCATTATTTAAATATATTTGCTCATACCGCTTTTTTTTATATAAAACAGTTAAGGCCATGAAGATATTAGTATGTATCAGTAAAACTCCGGACACGACTGCAAAAATAGCTTTCACAGACAACAACACGAAATTCAATGAAGCGGGTGTACAATTCATCATCAACCCCTACGATGAATGGTATGCCCTGGTCAGGGCGCTGGAACTAAAAGAGACCCTCAACGCTACTGTACATCTCATTACCGTGGGTGGTGCCGACACAGAGCCTATTATCCGTAAAGCCCTTGCATTAGGAGGCGATGAAGCCTTCAGGGTGAACACAGATAGTCCCGACAGTTATTTTATCGCTGCGCAGATTGCAGCCCATGCCAGACAACAGGGGTATGACCTGATTCTGACCGGAAAGGAAACCATCGATTACAATGGTGCTGCCATCGGTGGTATGGTCGCAGAATTGCTTGACCTACCTTATGTATCCATCGCTGCAAAGCTGGATCTGAGTGGTAATACCGCTACCATCAACAGGGAAATCGAAGGCGGCGAGGAAGTCGTGAATGTTGAGCTCCCGGTAGTCGTATCCTGTCAGAAAGGAATGGCCGAAGCCCGCATTCCGAATATGCGTGGTATTATGGCTGCAAGAACCAAGCCACTGGCGGTAGTAGAGCCGGCAGCAGCCGATACGCTGACTGCTATTGCAGGTTTTGAGCTGCCACCGGCCAAGGCAGGCGTAAAAATGATTAGCCCCGACAATGTGGAAGAGCTGGTAAAGCTATTGCACGAAGAAGCTAAGGTGATTTAAGTTAACCGGTTTTACTGAATACCCCGTTAAGAAAAATCATTCCACGTAAGGCTCCTCGCCTGCGCGCACATTATTCAACAATCTAAACAGCCAAGAGATATGTCAGTCCTCATATTTGCAGATCAGGCCCAGGGTAAGATCAAGAAGGCGGCTTTTGAAGCGATACAATATGGTGCAAAAGTAGCACAACAATTTAGTACAACTGCAACCGTGCTGGTGCTGGGTGAAGTAGCCGAAAATGAATTAACGGCACTGGGCAATTACGGTGCAACAAAGGTGTTGCACGCAGCAGATGCGCGCCTGAATGAAACAGAAGGTTCGGTGTTTACCAGGATCATTGCGGCGGCTGCGGAGCATGAAGCTGCCGATGTGATTATCTTCCCACACAATTTTGATGGAAAGGCAATAGCGCCCAGAGTAGCTGCCCGCCTCAAGGCAGGTTTTGTATCAGGTGTGGTTTCTTATCCTGATACCAGCAATGGTTTTGTAGTAAAAAAGAGCGTGTTCTCTGGCAAGGCATTTGCCAACATAAATATCACTTCTGCTAAAAAGGTAATAGCAGTAATGCCCAATACCTTTGCAGTGGAAAAATCTTCGGGTACAGCGACGGTTACTGCTTTCCCGGCAGCTGTGAACGATGGGGATTTTAAGGTAAAAGTGAGTAAGGTAGAAACAGTGAGTGGGGAAATTCCGCTGACAGAAGCAGAGATCGTAGTGAGCGGCGGCCGCGGGCTGAAAGGTCCCGAGAATTGGGGCCTGGTTACCGACCTGGCACAGGCATTGGGAGCAGGTACAGCGTGTTCCAGGCCAGTAGCGGATTCAGGATGGCGGCCACACCATGAACATGTAGGACAAACGGGTTTGACTGTGCGGCCGAACCTGTATTTTGCAATAGGAATATCTGGTGCAATACAACATTTGGCAGGGGTAAATGGTAGTAAGGTGATCGTAGTAATCAATAAGGATCCGGAAGCACCGTTTTTCAAGGCGGCTGATTACGGAATTGTAGGTGATGCATTTGAGGTAGTGCCTAAGTTGACAGCGGCTGTAAAGGCTTTAAAAGGATAAAAATAAGTCCTGAAAATTGGCTGCTGTCTTCGACAGCAGCTAATTTTCAGGATTTTCAAGCATTACGTAATTTTTAGATAAGGAATATTTTTTCTAACTTCACGACTTATAAAATATTCAGCGACAACGCAGGACAGATATGAGAAAAATAGAACTGGAAATAGTTGCCCTTTCGCACAGCATTACACAAACACATTCATACGCCGTCGTATTGGGGGAAGTGAACGGTTTGCGCAGATTACCTATTGTGATAGGTGGATTTGAAGCACAGGCCATTGCTGTAGCGCTTGAAAAAATGCAACCCAGCCGCCCACTGACACACGATCTGATGAAGAACTTTATGAATGCATTCAACATTGAATTACACGAAGTAGTCATCAGCAACTTGCAGGAAGGGATTTTTTATTCAAAACTGGTCTGCTACAGTAATGATGAAACCATTGAAATAGATTCACGTACTTCCGATGCACTTGCACTGGCTGTTCGATTTGGTTGTCCCATCTTTACTTATGAAAACATCCTGAACAGTGCCGGTATCCTACTCGATGACCCTGCCGGCAAGAAGGGTTTAAAACCTGTTACGCCGACCATTTCGGAACATGAAAAAGGCGCAGAGGATGATCTGAAAGTCCTGAACCTGGATGAGCTTACACAATTGCTACAGGAAGTATTGGAACAGGAAGATTATATCCGGGCGATCGCGATACGCGATGAGATCAATAGCCGGAAAAGCAGATAATTCATACCTTTTTTCCGCATGATCGTTTTTCCAAATTGCAAAATAAACCTGGGTCTGCATATTATCCGTAAGCGTACGGATGGTTTTCATGACCTGGAGACGGTATTCTATCCCCTGCAGCTCACAGATGCGCTGGAGGTTTTGAGTCCGGGAACATTACAGTTCCACAGCAGCGGTATTGACATACCGGGTGCTGCTGCAGATAATCTATGCCTGAAAGCCTGGCATTTGCTGAAGAAGGACTTTCCATTTATACCGGAAGTAGATATTCACCTCCATAAGCATATTCCTATTGGTGCAGGTTTGGGTGGTGGATCCGCAGATGCGGCATTTATGCTGGTACATCTGAATCAGCGTTTTCAGCTGGAATTGACGAAGGAGCAAATGCTGGCGTATGCCGCAATGTTGGGGAGTGATTGTCCTTTTTTCATACTCAACAGGGCTTGTTATGCTACAGGACGCGGAGAGGTGATGGAGCCCCTTGAACTGGATTTGAAAGGATGTACGATTGTGCTGGTATATCCTGGTATTCATGTAAATACAGGTTGGGCGTTTAAACAGCTGACACCCAGGGAGCCAGAAGTCTCTTTGAAGGAGGTGATAAAACGGCCATTAGAAGAATGGAAGGGATTGATGAAGAATGATTTTGAGATTCCGATTTTTGAGGCGCACCCGGAACTCGCGGCGATTAAAGAGGAGATGTATCAACAAGGTTCGGTGTACGCGACAATGAGTGGTAGTGGTTCGGCCATGGTTGGCATCTTTCCGGAGGGAGGGAAATTTAAAACAGATTATAAGTCATTTATCATATAGTTAAAAAAGCGCTTCTGCCAAAGGTGGAAGCGCTTTTTTTATGAGTAGCTGTGGAGGATGACTACAAAATAACAAAGCCGGTGTCTTTACGACACCGGCTCTATTTTTATCCTTGGAGGCTTCCGCTTATTTAACGGTAGCTACGAGCTTCTTGAAAGTCTCAGGCTCATTCATAGCCAGATCAGCCAATACCTTTCTGTTCAGATCGATATTTTTAACTGACAGCTTGTGGATGAACTCAGAATAAGTGATACCTTCTGCACGAACTGCGGCGTTGATACGCGCGATCCACAACTGACGGTAGTTTCTTTTCTTTAATTTACGGCCTACATAGCTATATGTAAGACCTTTCTCCAATACGTTTTTGGCTACGGTATAAACATTTTTACGTTTACCATAGAAACCTTTGGCCTGCTTTAAAATTTTCTTCCTGCGGGCTCTGGAAGCAACTGCATTTACTGAACGAGGCATTTTGTGCTCTTTTTTCCGTTTTAGTTAAATAATAATTTCTAAACTACCGACTATCTGAGTGCGAGCATTCTCTTAACCAGATCCAGGTTAGCTGAACTAACCAGGCTGCTGCCTCTCAGGTGGCGTTTTCTTTTGGTAGCTTTCTTGGTCAGCAAGTGACTTTTGAAGGCATTATACCGCTTAATCTGTCCGCTCCCGGTAACCTTGAAGGTCTTCTTAGCCCGGGAATGAGTCTTTACTTTGGGCATCTTACATCAAATTTGGTCTGCAAAGGTAGATAAATATTTGACACTACGAACGTCAAATATAACTTTTTTATTCACGGATCGCAGATGTGGATAACTTTTCTTCTCAAATGTAAAAATAATTTTAACCCCATTAAGTACCTGAAAATCAAAATTCCTCTCCCCTATTACTTCCATTTATGCTTTTATTTATCCAATGATGAGTAATACACATTTTTTCTATTTACTATATTAGTGTTAATTTTAATTTCAAAATAGTATTATTTAAAGCCATATCGTAAAACTTAACCAGGCCTATGAAAGCACTTTACACTTCATGGATCGCCATCTCCGTAAGGAGCTGGTTGCTTTTTCACCCTCAAAAATATGAAAGACCACAAAGAGCGCCCGATTGTTAATCCAGCCCTCTCTGATAGTTTTTTCCCAAAATAATTGAAGATGAAAAAGATTCTAATCCTATTATATAGCTGTTTGTTCCTCGTGACGGGTATAACACGAGCGCAATCAGTCTATTTCAACGTGCCGGACACGGTATGTATGTCCACTAATAATAGTACTGCGGATCAGGCCAAGTTTGTTAGTATGAATGCCTTACTCTCAAGTAACCAGATAGGTAAGGCCAACTGGACAATCGCAACACCCAGTGGATCAGATGCAGATTACACTATCCTGTATTCTGATGTCAACTCCAGTGTCAAAGCGACCCAGCTAACAGGTACTCAGGCCCTGACTATTCAGTTCCTCACTCCCGGTACTTATACATTTACCGTTACCATGAAAAGGAATAATGGTGCAGACATCGTGCGGACCCAAAAGGTCGTGGCAGTTGACTGTACAATCCAGACATGTAGCGGCGGTAATGCCACAATGCCAGGGTTCTCTGAGAATTTCGGTGTGTTGCCCAGCAACGCTACCCGAATGGCTTACACCCCCTCTTCGGCTGTTACCTATATTTACCAGGGTTCAGGTGATCTGAACGATAACTACTATGCGATCTCCAATACCACCCGACTCAGACCTGAGTGGGTGGCCGCTATGGACCATAGTGGTCTCACACGCGGTGGTATGCTGGTGGCCAACTCAGATTATACACCTAGTATCTTCTTCCAGAAAGAAGTAAACGGTCTCTGTCGCGGTTCCGTTTATAACTTCAGCGCGTGGCTCCTCAACACGGACTCCTCTGTTGTTCTAAACAACAATTGCGTAAGCGATTATAAATATGCCGGGGTTACCTTCCAGGTGCTCAACGCGGCAAATACCAGCCAGATACTCGCAGAGTTTAAAACCTATGCGGTATCCATGAACATCAAAAAGACACAATGGCAAAGGTATGGTGGTTCATTCACCGTACCTTCCGGCGTTACAGATGTTATTGTAAGAATCAAAAATAATTTTGACGGTGGTTGTGGTAACGATATTGCGGTCGATGATATCGAATTCCAATATTGTAGCCCGGTGATCACTGCGAAAATTGAAGGACAGGACGATAACCTGAAAGAGGTATTGTGTGAAGGCGCTCCTACTATGATTACCTCCAGCTACACTCCCAGTACTTACTTCACTAATCCGGAGTACCAATGGGAAATGTCCGACGATGGAGGTGTTACCTGGTTCAACGTACCTTATGGTACCGCGAACAACGATACCCTTATCATTGCTGAAGGCGAACTGACTGCTACCAAAACATCGGCGGCAGATTATTATTTCCGTGTAAGGATTTACGAGAGTGGTAGCTCCTCCGAAACCTGTGCGTCTCCATCCTCCGCTGTTAAGATCACAATCCTCCCAATGCCAACTCTTTACCTGACAAAGAGCCAGGTCTGCGAGGGGGCCATTGTTGAATTGCAGGCTTCAGGTGGTTTCGACTACTTCAACTGGAGTGACCTGCCGGATACGCTCCATATGGCAAAACGAGAGATCCAGGTATTATCTGATACCACTATTAAAGTATATGGTCACATATATTATGGTATCGGAGATGTTAAAGAGTGTGTGGACTCAAATAGTGCTACCATCCTGAAAGATGATAAACCAATCGTAGAAATCTCTGCTACGCCAAGCGCTATCTGCCTGGGTAACAATATTACCTTCTCTGTAAACGATGCATTGAACGTAGATTCTACAGGAGGTCATATATATTGGTATAAAGGAGCGGATTCGACCGGTACATTGCTTGCTACCGACCAGACATCGATCACTTATACTACGGTGACCATGGCCGATACTTTATTCACCGTCGTCGTTAAGGTCGGGGAATGTATTGTGCAGGCGGCACCATTCAAAGTAAATCTCACCGATATTCCGGCACCTCCTGCTGGTAAGCAGTTCATTCAGTGTGCGGAAACAGGAACCGGTAAATTTAATACCGGCCGTACCAATATTACAGGTACAACCGGTACATGGTCGATAATAGGCGTGGAAGGACCTGCGGTGACGGATCCAGCTAATGTTGACTTTGCGGATTACGTAAGCCTGGGTAACACGAAAAATCCAAATTACACCTTTGAAGTTTATCACGCGGGTACCACCGTCTACCTCCAATGGAAAGTGACCGCACAAGCGAACAACAACTGCGTTGGTTATGCTTATGATACACTGACATTCGTAGGTGGTGCTACTGTGGCCGTTGCCGGTCCGGATACCACCCAGTGTGGAACTTCGAATGTATTCACCATGGCGGCTAACGAGCCTAACGTAGATGCTACCGGAATTTTCGCAGAACAGGGTACCTGGTCTGTCATCTCCGGCAACGCGGCAAACGTTGCGATCGACGATATCCATGCCTATAATACTACTGTAACTGTTACCCCTATAGGTACAGCACAGGATGTAGTATTACAATGGAGCATCGCGAACACTATAGGTTGTGCTACCTCTTATGACACTGTGATCCTGCACTACCAGGGAGTGCCAACTGTGACCCTGAAACCGGTGACCATCTGTAACACATCCACTTCTTTCTCTCTGGATACTACTGCTACTACCGGCAATCCAACTTACTACAGCATCGCTGCTGCAAGCACAGGTGCAATGCCTGGATTCAGCGCCGTTGCTGAAACGCCGATTACCGGATGGCCAATCACTGTAACCGTTCCCAGCGGTGTTGCTGCCGGAGTTTACAACTTCGTGCTCACCGTAAGAAATGATAATGGTGGTTGTATCAATACGATTCCGTTCTCTGTGAACGTAGAATCCCCTTCCGCTGATCCTACCGGTGTAACCGTAGGTTCTCCAAACATCTGTAGCTCAGGTGCTACTACACTGACCGTTACAGGTGGTTCCCTGGGTAAAAACCCTGATGGTACCGATGCTGCACAGTGGGTATGGTACGCTGGTGGTTGTGGTACAGGTACCGCACTTGGTACAGGTCCTACTATCACTGTAACCGTTTCTGCTACCACTACTTTTTATGTAAGAGCAGAAGGTACCGGCCTTTGCGCAAACTCAAATTGTGCAAGTGGTATTGTAACCGTATACACTGCACCTGATACTGCCAAAGCAGGTCCGGATCAAACCCATTGTAATGACAGTGCCTTCATTATGACAGCTAATACAGCTTCCGTAGGTGCAGGTAAATGGACTGTTGTAAGTGGTACTGCCACTATTCCGGCGACCGATTCTGCCAATGCAGGTGCCAAAATATATGTACTGGCTGGTAACACAGCCACCCTGGCATGGACCATTACAAATGGTGTATGTCTCACTTCTGACCAGGTAGTTTTAACTAACTACATGCAACCGGTTCAGGCGAATGCAGGTCCTGATTCTATCAAAAACTGTAGCACCAATACATTTGTAATGTCTGCTACCGCTGCATCACCGTCTACCGCAACCGGTACATGGTCTACATTTGCAGGTAGCGCTGCTACCATCACTGCAGGTCAGTTCAATCAGCCCAATGCGACTGTTACAATGCCTGTAGGTGATACAGCCACCCTGATCTGGACTGTAACAAATGGAACCTGTTCTTCCCATGATTACGTAAAACTGTTTAACTACGCCCAGCCTACTACTGCCAATGCAGGTGTAGACACAATTAAACAGTGTATGACCACTTCCTTCACCATGGCAGCAACAGCGCCCACCATCGGTACCGGTAAATGGTCTGTGAAGAGCGGAACTGCTACCTTCGCTCCTTCCGACAGCAGCAAGGTCAATGCGGTGATCACCGTACCCAATGGTTCTACTGCCGTGCTGACATGGACAGTGACCAACGGAACCTGTTCTTCTTCTGATGATATCGTATTAATCAATTACCAGAGTCCGGCTACCGCAAATGCTGGTGCGGATTCAATCGTACAGTGTAACAATGCGACCTTCACCATGGCAGCGACCGCAGCCTCTCCTGCTCCAGCAGTTGGTACCTGGTCTCTGTATCCTGGTAGTGCGGCCACCATTGCTGCCGCAGATCTGAATAAAATCAATGCAGTTATCACACTGCCTGCAGGCGACACTGCTACTGCCTTCTGGACAGTTACAAATGGCGTATGTTCCAGCCGTGACTCCATCTTCCTGAGAAACTACCAGGCACCGGCCAAGCCGAATGCAGGTGTTGACCAGGCACATTGTAACGACTCTATCTTCACTATCAATGTAACTACTCCGGCTATTGGTACCGGTACCTGGACACTCTCCAAAACTACCTCTGCCATCGTTTCCCAGACTGCTACTACTGTAACAGTCAGAGTGCCTGCCGGCGATAGCGTACTGGCGATCTACACTGTTGTAAACGGTACATGTTCCGCTGCGGATACTGCAAAACTGCTGAACTATATGCAGCCTGCAGATGCAAATGCAGGTCCTGACCAGCACCAGTGTAACAACGCTAACTTTACCATGGCCGCTAATACACCGAATGTAGCAGGTGCTACCGGTATATGGACCAAACCAGCTGGTTCTACTGCAACCATTACAGGAAGCACCAGCAGTCCAACCACAACTGTCACCATCCCTGTGGGTGACAGCAGTATGTTGTTCTGGACAATTACTAATGGAACCTGTGTGGATACTGACACTGTTTGGATTGTAAACAACAATCCGCCAGCTGCTGCCAATGCAGGTCCGGATACAATTAAACAATGTAACACTGCAGCTTTCGTTATGACAGCGAATGCTCCATCTGTGGCCGGTGCTACCGGTACATGGACAGTGGTGTCT
Source organism: Chitinophaga silvisoli (assembly GCF_003412465.1). Taxonomy (GTDB): domain Bacteria; phylum Bacteroidota; class Bacteroidia; order Chitinophagales; family Chitinophagaceae; genus Chitinophaga; species Chitinophaga silvisoli. Next base: position 276,575 of record NZ_QTJV01000007.1, on the reverse strand, counting down.
CCATCTTCTTATACCATCCCAGCCGCTGATGAACACAATCCGACAGCAACCTTCAATGTAACTGCCGGTTCTACAGTAGTACTGAGATGGACTATCACCAACCTGGGATGTACTTCTGCTGACAACATTGTGCTGATCAACTACGAACAGCCAACTGCTGTAAGTGCAGGTGCTGACCAGACCAAGTGTGCGGGTACTGCCTTCGTGATGACTGCTTCTGCAGTAAATGTAACGGGTGCAGTTGGCACATGGCGTGTAGCCAGCGGCAACGCTGTGATTACTGCCGGTGAAGAGCACAATACAAATGCCCATGTCACTATTCCAAACGGTCAATCTGCCGTATTACATTGGGTAGTAACAAACGGTGTCTGCGCTGACTCTTCTGCTGTCACACTCACTAACCTGCTCACCCCAAGTGATGCAGCTATCACCCAGGATTCCATCAGGCATTGTAATGACAGCGCCTTCGTAATGTCTGCCAATGCTCCTGATGTAGCCGGTGCTACCGGTACCTGGACATTCAAGGGCACTACTACTGCTTACGCCAGCAATGCGAATGATCCGAATGCAACGATCTACGTTTCCGCCGGTGACAGCGTAATTGCTTACTGGACTATTTCCAATGGAACCTGTCCTACTACCGACAGTATTAAACTGGTTAACTACATGGCACCAACTGCCGCTGCGTTACCAGCTGATATGCAACAGTGTATGACAAGTACCTTCCCTGTTACTGCAAATGCGCCGGATGTACCGGGTGCAACTGGTACATGGGCAATAGTAAAAGGCAATGCTACCTTCCCTGCTACTGACTTACATAACACCAGCACCACCTTCACGGTTGCAAACGGTGACAGTGCTTATGTAACATGGACGATTACAAATAACCTGTGTAGCAGCGTAGATACTATTAAATTATACAACTATCAGCAACCCGTTCAGGCAAATGCCGGTCCGGACCAGACCCAATGTAATATAAGTGCCTTTACCATGCAGGCTACAGCAGCATCTCCTGCTACCGCTGTTGGTAAATGGTCACTGTACCCGGGTAGTGCCGCCAGCTTCAGTTCAGCAGATTCCAGCAAGCCAAACGCAGTATTTACACTGCCGGCCGGCGATACTGCTACCGCTATCTGGACGGTAACAAATGGTGTCTGCTCTTCTGCTGACGTAGTACTGCTGAAGAACAGTGCAATGCCAAACCAGGCAGATGCAGGTGTCGATTCCATCCGCCAGTGTAACACCACTACATTCACTATGGCTGCCAATAGCCCAACTGTAACAGGTGCTACAGGTAAATGGACACTCTCTAATACACGTGCTACTATGGCTGCAGCTGATACCAGCAATCCGAATGCGGTCATCACCGTTCCTGTAGGCGATAGCGTAATTGCTACCTGGACAATCACTAACGGTGCTTGTTTTACTACCGACAAGATCAAACTGGTAAACTATGCGCAGCCTACTGCTGCAAATGCAGGTCCTGACCAACGCAAGTGTGCTACCACCACATTTACTATGGCAGCGAACACACCATCTATCGGTACCGGCGTATGGACACTCTCTAATACCCGCGCAAGCATCGCTGCCGCAGATCTCAATAAACCAGCTGCAGTGATCAACGTACCTGTAGGTGACAGCGTAGTGGCTACCTGGACAATCACCAACGGCGTATGTACTACCAGCGACGATGTGAAACTGGTAAATGATGCAATGCCTACGACCGCAAATGCAGGCCCGGCTCAGACTCATTGTAATAACAGTGCCTTTATCATGGCGGCCAACACTGCCACCGTTGGTACCGGTACATGGTCATTCTACACCGGGTCTACAGCAACGATCGCAGCAACAGATCTAAACAATCCAACGGCTAAGATCTTTGTACCAGCCGGTGATACAGCCACTGCAATCTGGACAATCTCTAACAACTCCTGTATGACCAGCAGCACTGTCCTTCTGAAGAACGACAGAATGCCTGAAACTGCTAATGCAGGACCTGATCAGACACACTGTAACGACAGTGCCTTCATCATGGCAGCTACACCAGGAGCTCTTCCTAATTCAAAGGGTACCTGGACTGTCATTAGCGGTACTGCAACCATCGCAGCTGCTGATCTGAACAATCCTACTGCCAAAGTACTGGTATTCGCAGGTACATCTGCTACCCTGCAATGGACCCTGACCAATGGTACCTGTACCGGCACACCGGCAACAGTCACCCTGACCAACCTGGGACCAGTAATTGGAAACACCATCTCTGCCGATCAGACACTTTGTGCATCTGAAACACCAGCTGCCCTCACAGGTACTTTAACGCTGGGTGGTGGTAATGGCACCTTCACTTACCAGTGGCAGATGAGCACCACAAGTGCAACCGCAGGATTCACTAACGTGACTACAGGTACAGGTGGCACCGCTGCTACTTATACTCCTGCAGCACTGACTGCCGATACTGTATGGTTCAGAAGAATTGTAAGTTCCGGTTCCTGCTTAAATGCTACCAGCAACGTTGTGAAACTGAGAAGAATCACGACTAACCCTGTAGTGGTTTCCGTACCTGCTGCCATCACTACCAATTGCGTAGCCGGTAAAGATTATACTACTATGTTCGGTACACCGGTATTCAGTCACATGCCTTACAGCAATGAACCACTGACTGTTACCTATACCGATAATACCCAGACACCGAATGCCTGTCAGACAATCATCATGCGTACCTGGACTGCCGTTGACCGTTGTGGTCTCACCACTTCTGCAGCACAGACCATTACCGTGATCGATACCACTGCACCTAAGTTCACCACTGCCGCCCCGGCAAATGTGACTGCAAGTTGTGACAACGTACCGGCTGCTGTAACCCTGACTGCTACCGATGATTGCTCCGGTACACTGACTATCACACCGATTGAAACCCGTGTAGATATCGCTGGTCAATGTACAAGTAATTATTACCTGATCCGTAAATGGGTAGCGGTTGATAATTGTGGTAATGTAAGCGACACCCTGAGACAGACCGTCACTGTTAAAGACACCACCGGTCCTGTGTTCACCGGTCCTGCTCCTGCCAACGTAACCGTTGATTGTGATAAGGTACCGGCCGCTATTACACTCACTGCCACTGACAATTGTACTCCTGGTACCATCACTGTAACACCGGTAGATACCAGACAGTCTATTTCAGGTGCGAAGTGTAGCAATACCTACCAGATTACCCGTACATGGACTGCTACCGACAATTGTGGTAACAGCACCATCCTGAAACAAATCATCACTGTGGTTGATACCACCCGCCCTGTATTCAATACTATCGTGGTGGCTGATACCACAGTAAACTGCGACGGCGTACCTGCCCTCCCAACCATCACCGCGACAGACAACTGTACTGCCAGCGTGAAGGTAAGCGTGGCTCAAACCAAGGTATTCCTGAGCACTACCTGCTCTAATAATTACCGCCTGACTCGTACCTGGACCGCGACCGATGACTGCGGAAACGTGGCTACCATGAAACAGGTAATTACTGTACAGGATACCACCAGACCAAAATTCACGATCACACCTCCTGCTGATACTACGGTAAGTTGTAGCGCAGTGCCAACACCGCCTAGCAACCTGTCAGCTACTGACAACTGTAGTGCTGCCAGCAATGTGAAGATCAGCTACAGCCAGGTTCGTCAGTCTATCACTGGTGCCTGTGCAAGTAACTACCAGCTGATCAGAACATGGATCGCGAAAGATGAATGTGGTAATACCAGCACTATTCGCCAGGTAATCACCGTCGTAGATACGACCAAACCTGTGATCGATCCGGCTCCGGCTGCTGTCACTGTCACTTGTGGAGGTACTATCCCGGCTGCTGCTACCCTGTATGCAACTGATAACTGCGATGCTAACTTCCCTAAGAAAGCGACTATGACAACCGATCCATATACCGTGGATGCTTGTAACGGTTACACCATCACCAGAAGATGGAACATCGCTGATGCATGTGGTAATGCCGCTATCGAAAGAGTACAGATCATCACTGTAGTCGCTTGTCCTAAACCAGAACTGGACACAGCACTGCCAATGAACTGTTCTGACAATACGAAGTTTGCACTGCAACTGAAAACGAAAGTCAGCAAACCAACATTTACGCTGCAGAGCGTTTACCCTGCGGGTACTGTAAGTACACCGAAGAGTCAAACCAGCAATGTATTTGACCTGAACGGTGCTACTCAGGCTACCTTCATTGTAACTGACGGTGTAACTGGTTGTGTATCTGATCCGGTAACTTATAATCTGCGGTATGTAACCAGGCCAACTGTAGACCTGGGTGCTGATGTGGCCATCTGTGAAGGCAACGCTGTAACCCTGGATGCAGGCGCAGCAAATGCAACGGCTGGTTATGCCATCAAGTGGAACACTGGCGCAACTACCCAACAGATCACCGTATCTGCTGCCGGTACTTACTATGCAACAGTCACCAACAATGGTTGTTCCGCAACCGACACTGTGAAAGTAACGGTGAATACACCTCCAACAGTTAACATCCCGGATACCACTATCTGTGACGGCATGACAGTGAAACTGAATGCTTATGTACAGGGTGCTTCCTACACCTGGAACACAGGTGATACCGGACCATCTATCACCGTTAGTACCGCAGGTACCTACACCGTAGATGTAACACTGAAAGGCTGTACCGTTACCGACCAGGCTACTGTAACGGTGTCTACCCCGCCAAACGTGACCCTGACACCTGATACTGCTATTTGTCCTGATCAGTCAGTGATGCTGCAGGTAGAGCCAGATGGTGGCAGCGTAGCATGGTTAGACGGTTCTGTAACAAACTCTATCGTCGTATCTAAACCTGGTGATTACTGGGTGACTGTAACGAAGGGTGGTTGTGTTGTGAAAGATACTGTCACTGTGACCAACAAAGCAAACATCTCCTTCGACCTGGGACCAAACAAGGATATCTGTGCCGGTGGTCTCGTAGTACTGGATGCCACTAATCCTGATGTGATCTCTTACCTCTGGAATGATGGTACAACCGATCCGATCAAGGAAGTAAGCACACCAGGTACCTACACCGTAACAGTGCTGGACAGGTTCTGTAACCTGACTACTACAGATAGCGTAAAAGTAACAGTGGCTGGTATCGGAGATATCTCTCTGGGTAATGATACCACCATCTGTATCGGTCAGACCCTGACCCTGAGCGTAGATGCCGGCAGCGGTAACAGCATCAGGTGGCAGGATGGCGCTACTACTCCAACGTATGTAGTGACTACGACCGGATACTATACTGTCACTGTTTACAATGATTGCGGTACTGTAACCGATGATATCACTGTAACTTATAAAGCTTGTGAAGGTAAACCTGAATTCCCGAATGCGTTCACACCGAACGGCGACGGCAAGAACGATTCCTTCAAACCACATGTAACCGGAACGATGTATGATTACGACCTGCGTATCTACAATCGCTGGGGTGAACTGATCTTCCTGAGTAAAGATTCCAAGACCGGATGGGATGGTCGATACAAAGGAACACTGGTGGATGTAGGAACCTATGTGTGGATGCTGAGTTATAAGAAGATACTGGGAGGACCGGTAAATGTGGTGAAAGGAGAAGTGACGGTAATAAGATAAGAGAAGTGTAAAGTAGAAATAAAATAGGCTTAAAGGCGTCCCGGGATACCCACCGGGGCGCCTTTCTTTTTCAGATCAAAAACAAAAAGCCCTGGCAGCATCCTGCCAGGGCTTAATACCAAATTTATTTACTCCGATTAATAAAGCAGTCTTGCCTTAATTGTATTCTTCACATCGCGCAGCAATACAAAAGCTTCTTTCGATAACTCACTGTCCACGTCCAGTACCACATAGCCTACCGCGTCATTGGTCTTCAGGTACTGCCCCAGGATATTGATCTTATTTTGTGAAAGCACCGTATTGATTTCTGACAATACACCCGGAACGTTCTGGTGAATATGCAGGATACGGTGTGCATGATCTACCTCTGGCACACTCATAGCCGGGATAGTATGAGAGCCGAAGCTCGCACCTTTCTCCAGGTAGTTCAGCATCTTGCTGCTCACATCCAGACCGATGTTGTGCTGAGCTTCCTCTGTACTACCACCGATGTGTGGCGTGAGGATCACATTGCTCAGCTTTTGCAGCGGAGTAGAGAAAGCAGCGCCATTCTTTTCAGGTTCTACAGGGAATACGTCGATGGCAGCACCACTCAGGCGTTTTTCCACCAGCGCATCGCGCAGCGCTTCCAGGTCTACCACCTCACCACGGGCATAGTTGATGAAAATAGCACCAGGTTTCGCATGACTGAGCACCTCGGCAGTAATCATATTATTGGTGGTCTTGGTAGATGGTACGTGCAGGGAAATGATATCTGACTGCGCAAACAACTCCTCCAGGGTGCGGATCTGAACCGCGTTACCCAGTGGCAGTTTAGTTTCCACATCATAGTAGAGTACGTTCATACCCATCGCCTCAGCAAGCACGCTCACCTGGCTACCAATATTACCATAACCTACTATACCCAGACTCTTGCCTCTCAGTTCGAAGCTGCCTTTGGCTTCTTTCATCCAGGTACCTTCGTGCGCAGCGGCATTTTTGTCCGGAATACGGCGGATGAGCATAATGGACAGGCCAATTACCAGCTCAGCCACAGAACGGGTATTGGAATACGGCGCATTAAATACAGCTACCCCAAATTCACGGGCACTCTTCAGGTCCACCTGGTTCGTACCGATACAGAAACAACCGATGGCCTGCAGTTTATGCGCTGCCTCCAGCACCTTGCGTGTCACCTGCGTCTTGGAACGGATGCCCAGCAGATGTACGTCTTTTACCTCACGAATCAGATCCTCTTCGCTCAACGCTCCCGATAACCTTTTTACATTGGCATAACCAGCTGATGTAAATTGTGCCGCGGCGGCATCGCTGATGTTTTCCAACAATAAAATATTGATCTTCTCCTTCGGATAACTAGTCAACTTTTGCTGATCCATGATTCTATTTTATATGTTACCAACTGCAAAACAATTGGCTTAATGTTTGTTATTACCGCAAACAAAGCACAAACCTAAAAGATGTTGCGCAAAAATCAAATAGCAGTCGCTTCAAATTTGATTTCGTCAAAATTAAGCCGGTTTTTGGGGTTTGTTTTGCCATTTTAGGGGTATAAATCTTAAAATACCTTTAAAATGACCAATTTGGGATTGAAATTTTTGCCCAACTTAGCTTTAGGTCCTAATTTTATCGCTTTTACGAAATTTTTGTCACAGACCGACTCTTAACAGCAGAATGAAAGCAGCTTTTATTGCACTAACTATCTCCGGGTTTACGTTATACGCTGTTACCGCTTGTCAAAGCAATGCGGCGTATAATAAGGATAGAAAATCGAGAACAAAGGATACTACGCAGATTGAGATTACTGATGAGGCGAAAGCTGCTGTACTCAATTCCCCCCGCACAAAAGCACAGCAAGCGGAACTGGAGGCTTTTTACAACACAGGTTTATTACGCGCAGGTTTCAATGGCTCCATGATTGTAGCCAAAAAAGGAGTAATCATCTTCGAAAAATATCATGGCCTGGAGAATTACAGGGTGAAAAACTCCCTTATCGGGGACAGTTCTTCATTCCAGCTGGCCTCTGTGTCCAAAACATTTACCGGGATGGCCACCCTTTACCTGGCTGAACAACAGAAGCTGAGCCTGGAGGATACCCTGCAGAAATTCTTTCCAAATTTTCCATATAAAGGAATTACTGTCCGGATGCTGCTTTCTCACCGAAGCGGGCTTCCAAACTACCTGTATTTCTGTGATAGCATCTGGCCTGACCGGCAGAAATATATGACCAACGACGATGTGATCCGGCTGATGGAACAACATAAGCCAAAGATCCAGCACATGCCGGGTACACATTTCCAATATTGTAATACCAATTTCATGTTACTGGCATCCATCATCGAAAAGGTGTCCGGTGAGAAATATGCAGATTTTTTACATAAGACTTTCTTTGAACCCCTGGGCATGAATAATACCTTTGTGTATGATCCACGTACCCCACCAAGAGCACACCAGACTGTCAGCCATAAATATAATGGACAGGCAGAACCGGATACGAACTTCGACGGCGTGGTGGGCGATAAAGGAATTTATAGTACCGCACAGGACATGCTGAAATGGGATCAGGGATTGTATAGCGGCAAGCTGTTTACACCTGAATGGCTGAAACAGGCGTACACACCATATAGTCATGAGAAACCGGGTGTCAGGAATTATGGACTGGGATGGAGATTGATGGTGTACCCCGATAGTACCGAAATTGTTTATCACAATGGCTGGTGGCATGGAAATAATACGGTGTTTTACAGAATAGTGAAGGATACCTCAACGATTATTATTTTAGGTAACAAGTATAACAGGAATATTTATCATGCTGTCAAACCGGTAGCGGCGATCTTAGGAGCCGGCGATGGGGAGACGGAAGGTGAGGAATAAAAAAAGGGGCGATTCCAAGAATCGCCCCTTTTTTTATTATTCTTCCCCATGTTTTCTGTTCGGTAACACATTCTCCCTCGTCCAATGAATCACCCCTGTAAAATCATGCTGGCGTACCGCGCAATCCGGCATCTGGCAATAATGACAACAGGACGACAGGCAAGGGTCGATATGGATAAAGAACTCCACTTCTCCCGATGTAAAAGAATCATTTACCAGCTTCTCCATCGCTTTCAGTTCCTCATGTGCATCATTTAATAATAAATAATATGGCAGGGTCAGATGGCAATCGATATGATAATTATTCCCATACTGCTGCACCCGCATATTATGTACGTCTATCCACTCTACCCTCCTGTGCTCCTGTAGGATGGCAATCACCTTGTCTACTACCTGCATATCCGTTTCATCCATCAGCCCTGATATAGACTGCCGGAGCAAGCGGTACCCCTGTCGCAGGATGAGCGCCCCCATGAGAGCCGATGCCAGGGGATCCACCCAGGTCCATCCCGTAAAGTGAATGATCAGCAACGCTACGATCAGTCCGCCGCTGCTGTACACATCTGTCATGATATGAGAACCATTGCCGGTGATGGTCAGGGAAGATAATTTCTTTCCCTCTCCTAACAGATAAGCCCCTAATATCAGGTTGCCTGCAGCCGTGCCGCCAATGATCCAGAGACCCTTATCAATGCTTTCCAGCGTAGTGGGGATAAAGAAGAACTGAACTGCTTTAAAGAGGATAAGGCAACCAGCTATGAAGATCATAGCGCCTTCGAAACCGATGGAAAAAAATTCTACTTTCCCATGCCCGTAAGGGTGGTTCTCGTCTTTTGGCTTACCGGCCAGGTAAATACTGTAGCAGGCAAAGGCACCGGCTACCACATTGATAATTGATTCGAGGGCATCTGATAGGATAGCCACTGAGTGCGTCATGAACCAGGCAAGGAACTTGGTCCCCGTAAGTATAAAGCTTACGATCAGTGATATCAATATGACACGTAATTCTTTTCTCTGCAAAACACAATTAATTGATCCACAAAGAAAGGAAATTTTGCGTAAGTTTAATGAAAGAGAATATTAGGTAAAAAATAACAAAAAGATTAGTGGGGCTCGTCGTACCTGTAGCAAATCTGATTTTTCAACCAAAGGTTAATCAACATGTAATCGTAATAAATCTGTAGCAATATACCCCCAACCAAAATCGTAATAATGATGAATTTCAACCCAAAATTCGCATGGCTATGCCTGCTATTTTGCAGCATATGCATGTATCCTGTGCACGCATTCCAACAACCCGCTGATATAGTCATTACCGGGGTGGTCCGATTACTCGACAAGAATGGCCTTAGCGCCACAGCACCCGGTATCAGTGTAATAGAGCAAGGCACAAAAAATGGTACTATGACAAACCTGGAAGGTACCTACAAACTCAAAGTAAAGCCAGGTGCTACCATTATTTTTTCCATGGTCGGTTACAAATCTGTCACCCGTGCCGCACAGGCGGTGATCAATGTAACAATGGAAGAAGATGTCAGCAGGCTGGGCGAGGTGGTGGTCACCGGTTACCAGACTATCGACCGCAAACTTTTCACCGGGGCCGCTACTTCTGTGAAAGCCGCTGATATCAAACGCGATGGTATCGCCGATGTAAGCCGCATGCTCGAAGGCCAGGTAGCCGGTGTAAGCGTCCAGAATGTATCCGGTACCTTTGGTGCCGCTCCCAAGATCCGCATCCGTGGTGCTACCAGTATTACCGGCGATAACAAACCCCTCTGGGTAGTAGACGGCGTGGTACTCGAAGATGTGATCAATGTAAGCAATGAGCAGCTTTCAACCGGGAACCCTTCTACCCTGCTCGGTTCTTCTGTGGCTGGTCTGAACTCCGATGACATCGAAAGCTTTCAGATCCTGAAAGATGCCGCCGCTACCGCACTTTATGGTGCAAGAGCCATGAACGGCGTGGTCGTGATCACTACCAAGAAAGGTCGTGTAGGCAAGCCGGTAGTTTCCTACACAGGCAACTTCTCCACTTACCTGAAACCAACATATGATCAGTTTGACATCATGAACTCCGCAGACCAGATGTCCGTCTACACGGAACTGGAACGCAAAGGCTGGCTCAACCACTCGGATGCCACCCGTGCTGAAAACGGCGGTGTGTACACCAAGATGTACAACCTGATTGATACTTACGACGAAACCAAAGGACAATTCGGACTGGCCAATACCCCTGAAGCCCGTAAGGCATTTCTGCAAAGGTATGCCGGTGCCAACACCGACTGGTTCGACCATCTCTTCAAAAACTCCTTTATGCAGGAGCACTCTGTCAGCATCTCCTCCGGTACAGATCGTTCGCAACTCTATGTATCCACCAGCTTCCTCCAGGATGGCGGATGGACCCCGGCGGATAAGCTGAAACGCTTCACCGGCAATGTAAGAGCCAATTATAACTTCAATGACAAGGTCTCCTTCGGCTTCATCACCCAGGGCGTGATCCGCGATCAAAGAGTACCGGGTAGCCTGAACAGGAACAGTAACCCTGTGAGCGGACAGTTTGACCGCGACTTCGACATCAACCCGTACAGCTACGCCCTGAACACCAGCCGGACACTCACGGCCTATGATGAACAGGGACACCTGGAATACTTTACACGCAACTTCGCTCCTTTCAACATCCTCAATGAAATGGCAAACAATTACATCGATGTAAGCCAGCTGGATCTGAAATTGCAAGGCGAGTTTTCCTATAAGATCCTGCCAAACCTAAAGTATACCTTCCTCGGCAATATCCGCTATGTAAAAAGCAGCCAGGAACATAAAGTAAAGGAGAACTCCAATATGCCCATGGCATACCGCGCTGCTGGCGATGCCACCATCAGGGACAGGAACCGCTTCTTATATAAAGACCCCGATAATCCTGATGCAGAAGCAATCGTCGTGCTCCCCTATGGCGGGATCTATTCTACTGATGATGATTACCTCGTGAGCTATTATTACAGGAACACATTAGAATGGAATAAGACCTGGAATAATACACATACCCTGAACCTGCTCGGTTCCCAGGAATTGCGCTACGCCAACAGGCAGAATAAACAGTTTGACGGCTACGGCTACCAGTTTGACAAAGGAGGTGTGCCCTATATCGATCCCAACATCATCAAGCAGAATGTGGAGAACAACTTCAACTACTACAGCATGACGATGAACTATGATCGTTACCTCGCCTACCTTGCAAACGCCGCCTATTCGTACAGGGGTAAATACAATTTCAATGCAAGCCTGCGCTACGATGGTTCCAACCTCCTGGGGGAATCCAGAACCGCCCGCTGGCTGCCTACCTGGAATGTGAGTGGCTCCTGGAATCTCGATACGGAAGACTTTATGCAATCACTCAACAATATAAACCGCCTTACCCTGAGAGCGACCTATGGGCTGACAGGAAGTATGGGGAATGCGCGAAATTCCAGCGTAGTATTGCAAAACAGGAGTACCAACAGACCTTATCTATCCGAAGTAGAATCAGTGATTTACATCCAGAGCTTAGAGAATTCACAGCTCACCTGGGAGAAGCAATATGAGACGAATGTGGGCATAGATTTAGGCATGTTCCAGGACAGGCTGACCCTCACGCTGGATGGTTATATCCGCCAGGGCTTTGACCTCATCGGTCCTATCCGTACATCCGGCATCGGTGGTGAAGAGATTAAAATTGCCAACTATGGCGACATGCATTCTAAAGGGGTGGAAGCAACTGCCGCCTATAAAATTGTGAATGACAGGGACTGGGCACTTCGTACCCAACTTACCCTGGGGTACAATAAAGGGAAAATCACCCGCCTGGAAAACAATCCCATTATCTGGGACCTGGTCGTAGCCGAAGGCGGTGCTACCCAGGGCCATCCTGTAAGAGGACTCTACTCTATTCCATTTGCAGGCCTGAATCCAAAAGATGGTACGCCATTATTTATTAACGAAGATGGCAGCAAGAGCAACAACGTATACCTGCAAAGTGACAAGGTGCAAAACCTCCATTATGACGGCCCTGTAGATCCTACACTTACCGGTGGCTGGTACAATACCCTGCGCTATAAAGCCTTCTCACTCTCTGCCCTGGTGACGTACAGCACAGGCAATAAAATCCGCCTGAACCCCGGGTTCAAACAACAGTACACCGATCTCGATGCCAGCTCCAATGACTTCATCAACAGGTGGACTTTGCCAGGTGATGAATCCCGTACTAATGTACCCAGCATCCTGGATAAGTACGGCGAATCATTGCTGGATGGTGTATACCCATATAATAATTATAACTACTCTACAGTACGTGTGGCAGACGGCAGTTTTATTCGCCTGAAACAGGTATCCCTGACTTATGGATTCAAACCAAAAGGTTTCAATAACCTTTCGGTAAGCCTGGTAGCCAATAACCTCTGGCTTATTTATTCTGATAAACGGCTGAATGGACAGGACCCTGAATTCTTTAATGCTGGTGGTGTGGCATTGCCAATACCACGTCAGTTCACCCTTTCAGTAAAGGCCAGTCTGTAACCCTCTAAAACACGCATTCATGAAAAAGCATCATATCTTATTACTCATATTACTTGCCGGCAGCGGGTGTAAAAAGTACCTGGAGCAGGCACCGGATCAGCGTACACAATTGAACAGTGTAGAGAAAGTAGCGGAGCTGCTTGGTACCGCATATCCGCAGGCAGATTATGCTACCTTCACAGAAGCCGCTTCTGATAATGCTGCGGACAAAGGTACCGGTGGTACAGTATCCCTGGAGATCAATACCAATCCTTATTATTTCAGAGATGTCATCGATAAGACAGAGGGCTCTCCTACCTATTACTGGAATAATTGCTATAAGGCCATCGCAGCCTGCAACCAGGCATTACAGGCCATCGATAATGCAGAGAACCCGGCTGACTACAGCGCGCAAAAAGGGGAAGCTCTCGTGGCAAGAGCATACTCCCATTTTATGTTGGTGACCCTCTTCTCCAAAGTGTATGATGCTGCTACTGCTGCACAGGATCCCGGTATTCCCTACGTAACCAGTCCTGAAAATGTAGTGATTCAGCAATACGAACGTAAGACTGTCGCTTATGTATACGAGCAGATCGAAAAGGATCTTACCGAAGGATTACCATTGATCAAAAACACGAGTTATAAAGTACCCAAATACCATTTCACTACTGCGGCTGCCAATGCCTTTGCCACCCGCTTTTACCTCTTCAAAAAAGATTATCAGAAAGTGCTTACCTACGCTGCCAATGTATTTCCAGGAGGTAACAATAAAAGCAATCTGCGTCAGTGGGTAACGGTGTACCAGAACCTGACAGCTGCCCAGGCGCTGGCCCTATATACCAATGCCACTGAGCCTGCCAATCTCCTGCTGGTAGAAGCACCTTCTATCTGGGCCCGCAATGTGGCACAATACCGTTACGGCCTGCAAACAGATCTGGTATACAGCATCTACAGGTATACCAATGTAACGGGTGCTACCTGGGTACAACCGCTCTACTACATTGGTGATAATACTGACAACTGGGAGATCCTGAAGTTCAGGGAACATTTTGTTCGCTCCAGTGCCAATGCAGATATTGGCGTACCCTATACCATCTTCCCGCTCTTCACAGCAGAGGAGGTACTGTTCAACAGGGCTGAAGCCAACATCTACCTTGGTAATTATGATGCGGCCAAGCAGGATTTGAATGACTATGCCAGCATGCGCATAGATGGTTATACCACCAGCAACCGGATCACCAATACCAAGCTGGCAAACTTTTATGGTACTACCGATGTGAAAACAGGACTAATCTACACTTTACTCGATTTTAAGCAGGCAGAGTTCATGCAGGAGGGCATGCGCTGGTTCGATATACTGCGCTATCACATTCCTGTCACCCATAGTGGTGAGACCCTCACAGGTGATGACCTGCGCAGACTGTTTCAGTTACCCCAGGAAGTAAAGCTTTCAGGTCTTGAACAAAATCCCCGTTAACCGCTTAAAAAAAATGAACATGAAATACTTGCCTATATTACTGCTCATGGTGCTCATGGCCTGTTCCAAAAAGGAACACCTGGATACAGACCTGCCGGGACTCGGTGGCGAAACCTGGGATAAAGGACCACTGGATTTCTGGCTGGATTCAAATTTTGTCTATCCATATAATATAGAAGTGAAATACCGGTTTGACCGCTATGAACTGTCACTGAACAAGGACCTGGTACCTATATTGGAATCGCAGGTCACACCCGTGATGACGACCATCTCCAAAACATGGGTACAGCCCTACATCGACGAAGCCGGTGCTACTTTCTTTAAGAAGTATTGCCAGAAGCAGTTTGTACTGGTTGGTAGTCCGCAATACAATACCAATAACACCATTACATTAGGTACCGCAGAAGGCGGCCGTAAAGTGGTGCTCTTTGCACTGAATGCCTTCAGCCTGGATGACAAACCTGGTGTAAGGGAAATGTTGCATACCATCCATCATGAGTTTGCACACATCCTGCATCAGACAATCATGTATCCTGTTGAGTTTAAAACAATTTCTACTGGTTATACCGGTAGCTGGAATGACTACTCGCTGGATGAAGCACTTGCTAAAGGCTTTGTGACCCAATATGCACGCAGTGCCCCGGATGAGGACTTCGTAGAAATGGTATCGACCATGCTTGTAGAAGGCAAAGATGGTTTTGATGAAATCGTGGATAGTGCCCCGGATGATGGTGCTGCCAAACTAAGACAGAAAGAAGAAATTGTAGTCCGGTACTTCAAGGAGAGCTGGAATATTGACTTCTACAGTTTGCAGACCCGGGTACAAAATGCTATTGATAACCTTTAACACAGCTCACCATGCGTAGACATATTATATATATCCTTTTGCTGGCATGCCTGCTGAGCTGCCGCAAAGATAAAACGACCTCTATCTTTGGAGAAACACCGGATCAGCGATTAGAAAAGGCTCTGGCTGATTATAAAACCCGCCTGACCGGGGCTGAGTATGGATGGAAAACGTCCATGTTCCCTCCGGCCGGAGGCGGTTACAGTTTCTTCTTTACCTTCGATACCGCAGGCAGGGTCACCATGTACGGCGATGTTACTAATGATGCTGCCGGCACCCCGGAAAATAGTACCTACCGGCTCAAGGCTATGCAACGCCCCTCGCTCTTATTTGATACCTACTCCTACCTGCACCTGCTGTCTGATCCGGATCCTAACGTGTATGGAGGTGTCACCGGCCAGGGATACAGTGTAGACTTCGAATACTCAATAGATAGCGTTGCGGATGATACTATCAAACTAACCGGCATTGCATACAATACCAAAATGATCCTGGTAAAGGCAACGAAGGCGGAACACGACGCTTATACATCCGGTCAGTTTGGCGAACAACTGGCGGATATTGAAAATACGATCGCGGATTTCCCCTGGCAGTATTTACAATTTGCTGATGGTAAGAAATTGCAGGTGAGCATCAATACGGCTACGAAAAACTTCACCCTGATTTACCTGGATGATGCAGGCAAGGTACAGCTCATTTCTGCAGCGTATTATTATACTACGGATGGTTTGTACCTGCAAACGCCCATTACCTATGGCAGCTACACCTTCAATGAGGTGTTCTGGGATGCTGATAACCAGGTATTTTATGTGGAAATTAACGGAAGCCGGGTGGATGTACAGGTATCGGACAATTCAATCATCCCGATGCACCAGTTGCTCGGCGTGAGCTTCACATCTATTGTAGTGCCGCCACAGGCCATCCCGGGCTGGTCTACTGATTTTACGAATATGTGGAAGTCAATCGCGGCTTCTTTAAAGAGCGGCAATTATGGTCTGACCCTGTATTACACTTACTTTACTTTCGATCCTGAACAGGAAGTGCTGTTCCTGGACGTATACATAATACAGAATAACCGCCTGTACCTGGCAGAGTATCCGTATACATATACCAAGACAGCTGCAGGGGTATTTGATTTTACGGAACAGGCTTACCAGGGGAATGCCTCACTGATTGCAACAGATATGGCCCCCTTACGGGATCACCTGGAAAATGATCATTTTACGATGGACTTCTTTGAGGGAACTTTGGGACAGTTGAAAAGTGTGGAGGACACAGAATTTTATTTCACAGGTTACCTTGAATAATAAATAAAGAGGTTGGATCAAAAGTAATTATGAATGCTCATATTACTTTTGATCCAACCTCTTTCTATTTTGGTAAGTAGACAGTAAATGACGCACCTTTCCCTAATTCAGCGTCCGCCCGGATTAGCCCATGATGGTTCTCTGCGATCTTTTTACAAAGTGCCAGCCCGATGCCGGTACCAGCATATGCTTTCTTTTCGTTCAGGCGTTGAAAGATAGTAAAGATACGATCGGAGAATTGCTGCTCGAACCCGATACCATTATCCTGGAAAATGAGTTTGATGTAGGCTTGATCCTTCGATAACTCCTCCGGTATCTCCTCTTCAGGCACGGTACACCCGGTAATTTTAATCACAGGTTTTTTGTCACAGAACTTCAGTGAATTTCCAATCAGGTTTGTAAATAATTGCTGTAGTTGCAAAGGAATACCCCTTACTACAGGCAAGGCATCTGATTGTACCAATGCACCTTTTTGTTCGATCAGTAATTCAAAATCCGTCAGGGTATTTTTCAGGATAGCCTGCAAATCTGTATCTACAAACCGGGCATCCGGGTTTGAAAGCCGGGAATATTCCAAAACGTCTTTGATCAGGGCTGTCATGCGGGCAGCAGAAGACTGAATTTTCTCGAAGTAATGATTTGCCTGTGTTCCCGTACCCTGCATACTTTTCTGCAATAATTCCGAGAAGGTCCTGATTTTTCGCAGGGGTTCCTGCAGGTCATGACTGGCGATATACGCAAATTGTTCTAATTCGTTATTTTTTCTTAACAATTCCGCCGTACGTTCATCGACTTTCTGCTCCAGCTCCTGGGCACTTTGCTGCAATATTTCCACAGCGTGGCGGTGCAGGCGGGTAATCCGGATCTGTACCCGTACCCTTGCTAATAATTCTTTAGCTGAAAAGGGTTTGACGAGATAATCATCTGCACCTACATCATAACCGGCAATTTTGGCTTCCTCCCCGGCCCTGGCAGATAGCAGGATGATGGGAATGGCTGAAGTCTGGGGATCATTTTTCAGGTGATTCAGCAGTGCCACCCCGTCCATTTCAGGCATCATCACATCGCTGATCACAAGCTCCGGCACCTGCTGCCGGATTCGTTCCAGGGCAAGTTTTCCATTAGCAGCTATATCGACTACATAATAGTGTTGTAGCAGGCGCTGAAGATAGTCCCGCATATCCGCATTGTCATCTACAACGAGAATCAGGGGTTTATCACTATCGGCAATTTCTCCATTATAAACAGGTTCAATTTCAATTTGATGCGCGGCCTCCTGTGCAAATGATTCCGGCAACAGGGAGAAGTAATCACTGTTGTCATACATGCTGACCTGGGCTGCAGGCAGGTGATCAGCGCCCAGGGGGATGCTCACTGTAAAGGTACTACCCTTGCCAGCCTCACTCTCCACTGTAATAGTGCCTTCATGCAGCAATACCAGTTCCTTGACTAAAGAGAGGCCGATACCGGTGCCTTCAAAGCTGCGCCCACCACTTTGCTTAACCCTGTGAAAGCGTTCGAACATATGGGGCAATTCCTCCGCAGGGATACCAATGCCGGTATCCTTTACCCTTAAGACGGCCTTATTATCTTCTTCCCGCAAAGACACTGAAATGGTGCCTTTCAGGGTGTATTTAAATGCATTTGAAAGCAGGTTGAGAACGATCTTCTCCCACATATCCCTATCCACATAAGCTGTTTCCTGGAGTGGCCGGCAATCGACCTCCAGTTCCATACCGGCATGCTCAATGGCGGAGCGGAAACTACCCGCCAGGTCTGTCGTCACATTGGCAAGGTCCACAGGGAAGTACTGGGCATGGGCTTTTTTGGCTTCGATCCGGCTGAAATCCAGCAGGGTATTTACCAGCTTCAGAAGGCGATTAGCGTTCCTTTGGGTAATCTCCAGGTCAGCACGTTGTTTCGTCGAAAATGCTGAAGTGTCTCCAGCCAGTAATTCTTCCAGGGGTCCCAGCATGAGTGTAAGCGGTGTCCGGAACTCATGACTGATGTTGTTGAAGAAAGCGGTTTTAGCCCTGTCGATTTCGATAAGAGCTTCGGCTCTCCTGCGGGCTTCTTCATATGCGTATACGTTCGCCAAACTGCTTCCCAATTGGTCAGCGATGAGCTGAAAAAAGCTGCTGTATTTATCGTCCAGTTGTCGGTGCGGATTTAGTCCAACGATCAGCAGGGCACTTACTTTTGACTGAGCAGCATTGACAGGAATCACCAGCGCATTGTCGGGCGAGCGAGCCCATGCACCTGAAGGTAAATTGCCAAAGCCTTCTATGACGCTGCTGATAACCAGTGTTTTATTAAACGAAATGGCTTCCTGGAATTTCCAGTAATCGGCGGCTGCTGTATCCAGGTTTAGCCGGGCCGGTAATACGTTTTCCAGGGTGCTTCCCACCTGGATAGCGGTATTACTTTCTGTACCTAACTGGTAAATACAGGCAAACGGGAAGTCGTGAGGGTTCTCTTTAAGCACATGAATGGTATGTTCAAAGACGGCCGCATCGGAGGTATTCTCCGTGTTTGTCCTGCCCAAATCTCTTAAGGTACGTAGTTGTCGTTCGCCTGTGATGCGGAGCGTATCGTCTGTATTGGCACAAATAATCCCGTTGGTACCACCGGAATCACCTGGGATTGGACTGTATGAAAAGGTGTAATAGGTCTCTTCCGGGTAGCCGTTGCGTTCCATGATCAGGAGCATGGCTTCGTCATAAGTGCCGATATTCTTTTCCATACAGGTAGTGGCCCTGGGCCCTACATCATCCCAGATTTCTTTCCATACTTCGGCGGCAGGCATGCCAAGTACATTGGGGTGTTTACCTCCAAGGATGGATCTGTAAGGATCATTGTACAGGTTAATCAGCTCCGGTCCCCACCACACGAACATGGGTTGGCTTGACGTGAGAATGATGCGTACGCAGGTTTTCAAACTTTGTGGCCATTTTTCAAAAGAGCCTAATGGGGTTGATGCCCAGTCATGGGAGCGAATCAAAGCACCCATCTCCCCACCACCGGTGAGGAATTCCGGGACAACGGTATTGGTCAGTTCCATATAAATGCTGAAATCAGGTATGATACCCTCTCAAAACTTGCTCCAATCTTTTCTCAAGCAGGGCCATACTGGGTGGTTTAACAATGTAATCGGCCGCACCGAGATGTTTGGTTTCCAAAATGTCACGTTGTTCGGATGAAGTAGAATAGATAATTACGGGAATATTATCCAGCCTGGGAATCTTGCGGATTTCCGACAGGCATTCCCGTCCATTCATGCGAACCATATTCAGGTCAAGGAAGATGAAGTTTGGCGTAAACGCATCTTCTTTGTTTAACCTTATCAGGGCATCTATACCATCGTTGGCAGTAATGCAATGGATGTTATCATCGATGTTGCTAAGTGCCAGGGAAAAGATCTCCTGGTCATCGTCGTCATCGTCAATTAAAAAACAAATTATCCTATCCTCCATATTGTCTTTAAGCTTACCCAATATACAGTTTTTATATGCAGGTAAATATCAAAAGTAATACCTAAATCTTCCCCTATGTTCATGCAAAAAGACCCGAAGCCATTGACTTCGGGTCTTTTCAATATTATACACCAGTGATTATTCTGGTTTGTTCTCAGGAGCCGGTGATGCTGCAGGAGCTGCAGGACGTGGTTCTCTTGGCTGCTGTGGACGATCTTCTCTTGGAGCACGATCTTCCTTCGCTTCTTTAGGACCACTTGGCTTTTTCTTCGCGGATTTAGGGGCGAAGATAGCGATCATACGTTTACCTTCCATGGTAGGCATACCTTCCAGTGCACCTACTTCTGCAAGTCTTTCTGCAAATTTCAGGAGGATCAGCTCACCACGTTCTTTGAACATGATAGCACGGCCCTTGAACTGCACATATGTTTTTACTTTATTACCGTCTTTGAGGAATTTTTCCGCATGTTTGGCCTTGAAGTCGAAGTCATGGTCATCGGTATTAGGCGTAAAGCGAATTTCTTTCACTTCGCTTTTGTGCGCATTCGCCTTCATTTCCTTTTCCTTCTTCTTCTTCTCGTAAAGGAATTTATTATAGTCAATGATGCGGCAGACAGGAGGAGCGGCATTCGGAGATATTTCAACCAGGTCCAGTCCCTGTTCTTCGGCCATCCGCAGCGCTTCGTCCGTGCGGTACACACCTACTTCAATGTTCTCTCCCACTAATCGCACTTCAGGAACGCGGATCATTCTGTTTGTGCGGTGCTCTTGCTGTTGTTCTCTACGAAAATTGGGGTTTCTTCCGCCCCTGTTAAAATTTGGTCTGGGTCCTTGCTGCATTAAAAAAAATAAAATTTCAAATTAATAATTGTCTATAATGTTTAGCATGAGCCGGCACAGCTACCGATTGTTTTGCTTTAAATAATTGATATTAGCTATGAACCGACCTTTTATTGTTAATAGACTCTTTAGCAATTAACGTACCCGAAAATACAAAAGTTCAATTAGTTAAAAATATATTTCTATATTTTTCGAAGTATCAACCCTCAAAAAAGAGGGTTGATACAAGAACTTTGTACTTTAAGGAATGTTATTCAAAAGATTTTCTGTTTGTTACTTCTTCCTGAACCAGTGAGATGAATTGTTCGAGATCCATGGCTCCGAGGTCTCCCTTGGCCTGTCTGCGTACTGCTACCTTATTGTCAGCAGCTTCTTTTTCACCCAGTACGAGCATATAAGGAACTTTGGCGAGCTCGGTTTCCCTGATCTTCTTACCAATCTTTTCACTCCGGTCGTCAATTTCTGCTCTAATTTCCGCATTTTTTAACAATTCTGCCACTTTTTCTGCATATGCCTGGCTCTTGTCACTAATTGGCAGGATTTTCACCTGGGTAGGTGTCAGCCACAGCGGGAATTTACCACCGCAGTGTTCGATCAATACCGCAATGAACCTTTCCAGGGAGCCAAATGGCGCACGGTGAATCATTACAGGACGGTGACGCTGGTTGTCTGCACCGATATATTCCAGTTCAAAGCGCTCAGGCAGGTTGTAATCCACCTGGATGGTACCCAGCTGCCATTTACGGCCCAGGGCATCCTTCACCATGAAGTCCAGTTTAGGACCATAGAACGCTGCTTCATCATATTCTGTTACAGTATTCAGACCTTTCTCAGCAGCTGCTTCGATGATCGCCTGTTCCGCCAGGTTCCAGTTTTCCTCTGTACCGATGTACTTGTCTCTGTCAGTCTGGTGACGCAGGGAGATCTGGGCAGTATATTCTGTAAAGCTCAGACTGTTAAATACGTATAATACCAGGTCGATCACTTTCATGAACTCTTCCTTCACCTGGTCAGGACGGCAGAACAAGTGTGCATCATCCTGGGTAAATCCACGAACACGGGTCAGACCATGGAGCTCTCCATGCTGTTCGTAGCGATAAACTGTACCGAATTCCGCAAAGCGAACCGGCAGGTCTTTATAGCTTTTTGGACTCGCCTTGTAGATTTCACAGTGGTGCGGACAGTTCATTGGTTTCAGCATGAACTCCTCTCCTTCCTCCGGGGTGTGGATGGTCTGGAAACTGTCTTTACCATATTTCTCATAGTGACCGGATGTCTTGTACAGGTTCACATTACCAATATGTGGTGTCACAACAGGGAGGTAACCCAGGTCAAGCTGCGCTTTTTGCAGGAAAGCCTGCAGTCTTTCGCGGAGTAATGCACCTTTTGGCAGCCATAAAGGCAGTCCTAAACCTACTTTTTCAGAGAAGGTGAAGAGTTCCAGTTCCTTACCCAGTTTACGGTGGTCACGTTTCTTTGCTTCTTCCAGGAGGAACAGGTGCTCGTCCAGTTCTTTCTGGTTAGGGAAAGTGACACCATAGATGCGGGTGAGCATCTTGTTCTTTTCATTACCTCTCCAGTAGGCACCAGCGATATTTGTCAGCTTGATCGCTTTGATAAAACCGGTACTTGGAATGTGTGGGCCACGGCACAGGTCAGTGAAATTACCCTGGGTATAAAAGGTAATTTTACCATCCTCCAGCTCATTGATGGTCTCTATTTTATATTCGTCACCTTTTTTGGTGAAGTATTCGAGTGCTTCTACTTTGCTGACTTCTTTACGATCGTAAACGTTATTGGCTTTTGCCAGTTCGTTCATTTTCGTTTCTATCTTACGCAGATCTTCGTCGGAAATAGTACGGCCACCAAGGTCGATATCGTAGTAAAAACCGCCTTCAATGGCGGGGCCATAACCGAACTTTACGCCCGGATAAAGTGATTCCAGCGCTTCGGCCATCAGGTGGGCGGAAGAGTGCCACATGGTTGATTTACCTTCAGCATCAGACCAGGTCAGCAATTGCAGCGTACTGTCCGTCGTTATAGGGCGGGCGGCATCTACTACCTGCCCGTTCACTTTAGCGGCTAATACTTTGCGTGCCAATCCCTCACTGATGGATTTGGCAATGTCCATTGCAGTTACTCCTGCTTCATACTGACGAACTGCGCCATCCGGTAATGTAATGTTGATCATACGATTGAGCTGTTAATCTTCAGCTGTTAAGTTTTGCGTTTTTATGTTCCCAAAAAGGTATATCTGTCTGATACACCGCATTTGGGCTTGCGAAGTTAAGAAAATTGATGGGTTTTTCTGCATCTGTTAAAAGATGGTTGACAGGACCTTCGGATTAACAGGGACGAAGGTAGCAGGGAGGACTGCATTAATACTTCCTGCAGGTATGCTTTATTTCTATTTTCAGATCCAAAATACAGGTTATGTATGTTTAACAAGGCCCCAACCCTTTTACCCTCCTGCAGGGACCTAATTGAATTTCAGGCTGTCTGTCACCTCCACACATCCCAGCATATCATTCCCAAAATATGGATTTATCTTTTTACTGGAATTACTCAGCCAATAACCGCCGGCATCCTTCAGCGCCATTGGACAATACTGCCGGTAAATCGTCTTTCCTTTCACACCTGTCACCTTAATCAAATCAAACAACAAACCGGATACCATATCAAATGCGGCCCTTTTCTCTTCAAGCGCCTTCTCACCTGCCAGCCCACTCAGCTCTGCACTCATACTCGTCACCTGGTTTCTCACATTCGCCAGTCGTCCTGAATCCATCTGTAAAGTATTCAGTGGCAGACTATCCAGGTGCAGTTTCAACTCAGAACTGTACTTGTCTATATAAGTAATATTAGCCTGGGTAAAACCTTCCGTCAGGGAATAATAACTTTCCATGGCCAATTGTAAAGAATCGTAAAATACTGTGGCATAAGGTGCCTGTAATACGGTGCTATCTATTTTTTCTTCCGCCTCCTGCCTGCCGGATGACTGACATGCCGCTATGCTAATCACCAATAATGCCGCTGCTATGAACCTCATAATATTATATGTATCTTTTTACAAAGATAAGGAAACCATTGCTTTTGCCTGCGCCCGGCACAAAGGATCATGAAAAAGCACTAACTTTGCCCCTTTCAATTAATTTAGGCAATGCTAATAGCACTTCAGGACATTACTTTTGAGTTTGGCGCAAGGGCCATTGTAGAAAATGCCTCGTGGCATATTGTTCCAGGCGACCGTGTAGGATTAATCGGTATGAATGGAACCGGGAAATCCACCATATTACGTGTTATTAACGGCGAGTATTCCGTGTCAAAGGGTAGCGTTAACAAGGCCAAAAACCTGTCTCTCGGCTTCTTTAACCAGGACCTCCTCAGCTTCGAATCCGACGAATCCATCCTCAAAGTAGGCATGACTGCTTTCGCAGAAGCCATAAAATTGGAAAAAGACATTGAGCGCCTCACACAGGAACTGGAAACTAACCAAAGCGAAGAACTCCTGATCGAATTCAGTGATAAACTCCATCTTTTCGAAACCCTCGGTGGTTACGAAATGAAACACCGTACCGAACAGGTACTGGAAGGTCTCGGTTTCAGTACCACCGACCTCGAAAGACCTTACAGCCAGTTCTCCGGAGGCTGGCGCATGCGCGTACTCCTGGCAAAACTGATCCTGCAGCAGCCGGATGTACTCATGCTCGATGAGCCGACGAACCACCTTGACCTCCCTTCTATCGAATGGCTGGAAAAATACCTGCAAAGCTATAATGGTGCCGTCATCATCGTATCGCACGACCGTTTCTTCCTCGACCGGATGGTGAACAAGATTGTTGAGTTGTACCAGCAACAGCTGCACCACTACTCCGGCAACTATGAAGACTATGAAGTAGAGAAGGAAATGCGCCGCGAAATGCAGCAACGATCTTATGAAAACCAGCAGGAATACATCCGCCAGCAGGAACGTTTCATCGAGCGATTCAAAGCCAAAGCCTCCAAGGCTGCCCAGGCACAGAGTGCCATGAAACGCCTGGACCGGCTGGAAAGAGTAGAGCAGGTTGATGGCGGTCCTTCCAAAATCAGGATCAACTTCACGATCGATAAAACCCCAGGTAAGATTATCTGTACCCTGGAACATGTGACCAAGAAATACGGCAACCTCACCATCCTGGAAAATGCCAGTGCTATCATCAACCGTGGTGACAAGATCGCCCTCATCGGTGCAAATGGTAAGGGTAAATCTACCCTGCTCCGCGTGATAGCCGGTACCGAAGAGATGGAAGGTGAACGCATTCCCGGGCACAACGTGGTAGACAGCTTCTACGCACAGCACCAGCTGGAAAGTCTGCACCTGGACAGCGAAATCCTCGATGAACTGAAAAGCTGCGGTAGCGGCCGTACGGAAGTGGAACTTCGTTCCCTGCTGGGCTGCTTCCTCTTTACCGGCGATGATGTTTACAAGAAGATCCGCATCCTCTCCGGTGGTGAAAAAGCACGTGTGGCACTTGCCAAGACCATCATCAGCCAGGCGAACTTCCTGCTGCTCGATGAGCCTACGAACCACCTGGATATGAACTCCGTGCAGATGCTGATTGATGCACTCTCCAAATATGATGGTACCTATGTACTCGTATCGCATGACCGTTACTTTGTAAGCCAGACGGCCAACAAGATCTGGGAGATCGTGGATGGGGAGATCAAAGAATTCAGAGGTACCTATGCAGAATGGGAAGAACATAAAAGAAGACAGGCAGAAGTACTGAAACAACAGGCCGCAGTGGAAAAAGGACAAAAGAAAGAAGCCGCGCCGGTTGTAAAACAACAGGAACCTAAAGCGCCTATTGATAAGGATAAGAAAAAGGAACTCCAGAAACAGCAGAAGCAATTCCAGCAACTGGAAGAACAGTTGGCTAAGCTGAATGCAAAGAAGGCAGACCTGGAAACAGAAATGAATAATCCGGAGGTATATGCTGATAAAGCCCGTTTCCAGAAGGTGGAGGCAGCCTATACACAGCTGAGCAAAGAGCTGAAAAGCGCTACTGAAGAATATGAAAAGGCATTTGAAAAACTGATGGAGCTGGAAGGTTGATCCGCTCCCTCAGTTTGCATCATACTTAAATCAGCTTATGCAGCGTATACTCGTAGTCGAAGATGAAATAAAAGTAGCCAACGCCGTCAAAAAGGGTTTGGAGGAGAATGGTTTTGAAGTAGATGTAGCCTATGACGGCCGTATGGGTAAAAGCCTGGGTGCGTCTAATAATTACGACCTGGTGATCCTGGATCTCAACCTGCCCCATGCAAATGGTTATGAAGTGTGCGAAGTGATCCGTCGCCGCAATAACCGCATCCCTATTATTATGCTGACCGCCCTGGGCGGCATGGAAGACAAGATGCAGGCCTTTGAACTGGGGGCTGACGACTATCTCGTCAAGCCGTTTGACTTCAGGGAACTTCTTGCACGCATTCGTGTGTTCCTGAAAAGAGCCGGTAGCGAGGTACAGCAGAACTCACAGTACAAAATTGTTATTGCCGACCTCGAGATCGACAGGGAGAAGAAAGAAGTAACACGCAGTGGCAAGAAAATACCTCTCACAGCGAAGGAATATCAGCTCCTGGAATTCCTGGCCCTGCACAAGGGAAAGGTGATTTCCAAACTCGTTATTGCAGAGAAAGTGTGGGATATTGATTTCGATACCGGCACCAATGTGATTGAAGTGTATATGAA
This sequence comes from Chitinophaga silvisoli, assembly GCF_003412465.1. Lineage (GTDB taxonomy): Bacteria > Bacteroidota > Bacteroidia > Chitinophagales > Chitinophagaceae > Chitinophaga > Chitinophaga silvisoli. The sequence goes on along the minus strand of NZ_QTJV01000007.1, from coordinate 249,865 downwards.
CTTCCTGCGGAAGAAGATCGATAAGGATTTTGAGAATAAACTGCTGCATACCAAAACCGGGATGGGATATTACCTGGCGGAGGAGTAATCTCTACCAGGACTTTTTACACCGCATTCATACAAATAAATCCCGGCGCCCGCTTTTCCTGCATACATCATTGTGAAGATCAAATATAAAATAGCACTTACCTACTCTATTTCAGCAATCATCCTGCTGAATACCTTTGCTATTCTCGCTTATTACTTCTCTTCACAATCGAGACAGGCCGAGTATCTCGACCGCCTGGAATACCGTGCCCGCTCCATCGCCAACGTCATTATAGAAGACAATACCGTAAAGGTGGACCTGCTGCGCAAACTGGATAAAACCACCTTCCAGGACCTCTACAAAGAAAGCATTCTCGTATACAACCTCAACTACGACCTCCTGTATTCTAACCTGAAGGATACAGCCATCCGCACCTCCCGCCCACTCCTCGACTACATTAAAAAATACGGAGAGTATAGCCATGGTCGTGATAACGGGGAGTTAGTCGGCGTATATTATACAGAAGGCAATGTCTCTGTCATTGTACTCGTTTCCTCCTTCGATAAATACGGTTATCAGAACCTGCAAAACCTGAAGCGGATCCTGATGATCGAAATTATCGTAGCTGTGATCCTGTTAGTCATCATCGGCTATTTCTTTGCCCGCAAGATGGTACAGCCGATTGATAAACTTGTGAAACAGGTAAAAACCATCAATGCCAACAACCTTCAGGGTATTAGTGTGGAAGCTCGTGGAAAGGACGAGATCGCACAGCTGGGGGCGAACTTCAATACAATGCTCCAGCGCCTGAGCGACGCATTTGACCTGCAGAAGAGCTTTGTAAACAATGCCAGTCATGAGCTGAGAACCCCGCTGGCATCCATCATCAGCCAGCTCCAGGTAGCACTGTCCAAAGAAAGGACAAAGGAAGTCTATGCAGACATCCTGGCCTCCGTACTGGAAGATGCAGAGAACCTCTCAGACCTGAGTAATGGCCTGCTGCAGCTGGCCCAGAGTGAGCTGAACCAGCAGAAGTTTATCTTCAGCGCGGTGCGCATGGATGAGCTGCTGCTCGAAATGGGAAACCTGGTGAAGCTAAAGCATGTGCCTGTAGCCGGAGAGCCGCAGAAAGGGCCAAAGGTAGATATCAGTTTCCTGAAAGTACCGGAGCAGGACACAGAGCTGGTGGTACAGGGCAATGAGAGTCTGCTGAAGGTATTATTCCTGAACCTGCTGGACAACGCATTTAAATTCTCCACTGATAATACAGCGCGTGTCACAATCGATTTCTTTACACATAATATACAGATCCAGGTAAGAGATAACGGGATCGGTATAGCGCCGGAAGAATTGAACAAGGTATTCGAACCCTTCTATAGAGGTGCCAATGCACATCAAACCCGTGGACATGGCCTGGGATTATCTATTTGTAAGAAGATTGTACAATTGCACAAAGGCCATATTTCCGCCTCGTCAACCCCTGGAAAAGGCACTGTATTCACTGTTATCCTGCCCCATGCCTAAATGAGGCAGCTTCCTGCATCCCTTACATTCCTGTATTTTAATGAGTTTTTAATTGCCTTTAAAGCATTCTTTAAGTGAGAATGGGGAATTTTGCTATTATTCTACAGAACGACATGAAGTGCAATTTTCTTTTTTCCCTGTTACTTACTCCGGGACTTTTCCTGGGGAGCTGCAAACATCCGCAGCTGGAAGGCGGGGTCACTAAAAAGACTTTTGTACTAAGTGATACCATGCTGAAGACAATTCGGATAGATACTGCCAGTATTGAACCTGTGCAAATGGAATTACATTTTTCAGGTAAAGTAGCGGCAAAGGTCAGTAAGCAAAAAGATGTAGAGATCCTTGTCGATTATTCCTCGCTGCATCTGGATGATGTAAAGGAAGGCTATAAAGCTGAAATCGTCACGGCAGCGCTGCCTGATAAGGTTTTTTACGGAACTGTAGATGCCGTCGATTCTTCTTCAAATGCAATGCAGTTAAGCATAAAACTGGATGATGCGAACAAGTTGCTAAAGCCTGAAATGTTCACAAAAGTCATTTTACATTATAGCGAAGGAGATGATATGGTAGCGGTACCTGAGAATGCGGTGATCGTAGATCATAGCAGGAATTATGTGCTGGTATTTAAGGATAAGTACAATATCCAGTTAAGAGAGGTAGAAACGTATACGACTTCAGGGGAAGTAACATATATCAGCAAGGGACTGGACGCGGGAGAGAATGTGATATCAGATCACCAGCAGCTGATCTATGATGCATTAAGTGAGAATTAAGTTTTAGTTCGCATATAGGTTGATAGAATGGACATGCAAACGCAGCTCTTTCAGATGTTAAATTTGTCTGAACTGTTTTCATGCTCAATTACTCCGCCCCGCCGCAGAAGAAACAACGCGGGGCGGTTTTTCTTTTTAATAACTCGTATCCTTGGAATAGCAATGTCGATTAATCATAGGCAGATTAGTCAATTTTAAGTTTTAGTTTTAAAAAAATACGCTCATGCTAATGCATGAGCGTATTTTTTTTATTCGTTTATCCTGGGCCGTAATCGCTGCTTTGCTTTGTTAAATGCCATCACTCCCTTGTCAACTCCCTTCCTCATTTCCTGCTGCACCTCCGGTTCCAGGTGATACACTGTCTGGCACTCTTCACTACAACATCCATCATACTTCGCCGCACATTCCTCGCATTGAATAAAGAGCAGGTGACAGCCATCATTCTTACAATTCGTATGCGTATCGCAAGGCTTTCCACACTGGTGACAATTACTGATGATTTCATCCGTAATACGCTCCCCTAAGCGATCGTCGAACACAAAGTTCTTACCCTTGAACTTAAGCGGTAAGCCTTGTTCTTTTGCCTTATTGGTATATTCAATAATCCCCCCTTCCAGGTGGAATACATTCTTAAATCCATGATGCAGCATATAAGCCGATGCCTTTTCACAACGAATACCACCGGTACAATACATGACGATATTTGCATCTTTTTTCTCCTTTAGCATATCTACCGCCATAGGTAACTGCTCCCTGAAAGTATCAGATGGTACTTCAATCGCGTTCTGGAAATGCCCCACTTCATATTCGTAGTGGTTACGCATATCGACCACGATGGTATCAGGATCGTCAGTAAGGTCGTTGAATTCTTTGGCTTTCAGGTACTTACCCTTGTTTTCCATGCTAAAGGAAGGATCCTCAATACCATCGGCCACGATTTTCTCGCGCACTTTGATTTTGAGTACCCAAAAGGATTTGCCATCATCGTCCACGGCGATATTCAGGCGTATGCCATTGAGGAAAGGATACGCGTACAGGCGATTCCTGAATTCCTCAAAATGGTGCTCAGGAATGCTGATCTGGGCATTGATGCCCTCGGAGGCTACGTAAATACGGCCAAATACCCGGAGCTCATCGAGCTTCAGGTACAAGTCATCACGGAAAGCCTTTGGATCTTCGATTTTTGCGTACTGGTAAAACGAGACAGTGACGCGACGGAATGTCTCTGCTGCCAGCTTCACTTTAAGTTCAGCGGCGGAAATGCGGTTGTGTAATGCCATTGTTTGTTGGTAGAAATTTTAAGAACACTTGCCTTGTGAGCAAAATTTCTACGAACCCCTTACCTGATAAGGACCTCGTAACGTTAATTTCTTTAATTCTGTCTGAATCTACGTATTTGGAATGCTTAAACTAATAGGTTCAGACAATGCAAAGGTAACAATATGCTTTTAAATTTCACGCTTCCCAAACCGCAGGCTCCATAGACCACTCATACAATACAGACGACATATAATACGCCGCACTACTGATAATCAATACATAACCTGTAAAACCGACCGTCAGATACTCCTGTAAACCTACCCAGTCATAGATCTCTGCGAAGTAAGCCAGCGTAGCCAGTACCACGCCCAGGATGAATGCGAATAATGCAATTCTTTTCATAAGGGGATAATTTAATCACACGAACATGTTATAAAAGTCCAGACCAATCTGGCTTGAATTTAGATTACTCTTATTATTATAACATGATACAGGTACAAAAGTTCAGGCTGCCGCTGACATATCTGAACTCGTATAACTATCTGATTATTATTGTATATAAATAAATTTTAAGACTTGGCACTCTTTTTGACTTAAACGAACCGGACAAGTAATCAGCGTTTAACCCAAAAATGTGAATTTATGAGTACAGTTTTTCTTTACATCTTTTACTTTATCGTAGGATTGTGGATATACCGCCTCCTGGCTTACTTTTATGATCGTGATCCCAAAGAAAGCTACAAAGCAAGAAAGGAAAGATACTAAGCAGGCAAGGGGAAAGTCAATGGCAGGCTTTCCCTTTTTTATATCTCCATTTGGAGCATGCCCATTTTCAGGAATATCAGTTTTAGCGGCTACGGCTCTGGCGTATTCTGCTGTCTTACCATCCCGCCAAACAAACCACCAAATCCTAACCTCACTCCCATTCTCGTTGCATCCTTACTCTGGTATCCTGCGATTACATCAACGCGCAATACCTTGAAAATATTCTCCAAACCGGCAAAAACTTCTACATAATTATTATCCCGGTTCACATAGAATGCATTCGAACCTGCTACAAGATTCCATTTTAGCCTGTTGAACAAAGGAATTTTATTAGTCAGCAATCCGTTGAAATGGTGCTCCACATTTGCCGTTGTATAGAAGGATGCCGTCGTTGAATACCTATAGTAAGGTGCCAGCTGGAAACTATTCAGGTAATTGATATTGTAGAACGTCTGATTTCCGTTGAAGTGCTGAAAATCAGGAAGATCTACATGTTTATCATTCAGGAATCCACCCACTCTCACCCTGTACATAAACTCTCCGAACAATTTCAGGTTCATATTATCTTTCACCTGGAACTGCCATTTGTCAAAATCCGCATCACTGCCCGCCAGTCCATGAATCCCCTTGGTATACGTCAGCCCGAAAATGGGATACTTTGACCCAAATGCAATCTTCCTGTCCGGCAGCTCAATAAACTTCTGTCCTGGCTGGAACGAAAAACCAACTTCCGCCACCAATGCCTGGTTCCGGGCAAATGGAATGTCGGCCAGCTCATATGGATGGTTGGGTAAAAATTCCTTCCTGCTGTTCTTAAAGATTACAAAATCCGTTGTGTTTTCCAGTGGCATACGATCCTCATACCGTACGCCCAACCTGAGGAATGAATTATTCTCAAACCGGCGGGTGAACTGCAGGGTTGTAAAATAGTTCTCGTACAACTTCATATAGTTCTCCTTCAGGAACAGCGTATAAAACTCGTTTTCCAGGGCAGAAATCGGGTTATCGTGGTTGAACTGACTCACCCTCTTTCCCCCGCCCAGTAACCAGGAATTCTGACCGATGCTATTCCGGATCCTGCTTTCCTGCGTCCATTGCAGGTACGTCCAGGCATTCAGGTGCGTATTGCTGAATCCATACCGGATATGTGGCATAATCCTCAGTTCCTGTGAGCGGGCCAGGCTCAGTTTTAATTCAGGTTCCACACTTAGTACCAGCCCTTCTACAGTGTTGTATGCAATTTTCTTAAGCAGCCCATTCATGGACAGCTGGTGTGAATAAATTCCGGTATCCCGTTGGAAATAATAGTGATGCTTTGGTCCCGACCAGAAGAAGTCGGTAATTTTGACAGGTTTCTGGTGCGCACGCAGGGTATCCAGGGTGCGGGATGACCTGGCGCTGTCTCTTTCCGCCTGGGCTGTACTGTCTTTCACACGAAAATCCTTCACTTCTTCCTTCTCTAATGGTACCGGACGGATGCTATCCCAGTAAGCCAGCAGCTTTTTATCGAAAGCGGTGTCATACCGCATAATAATATTGTCAAAGTGCTTTTTCTGAAAGTTGGGGTGCAGATCATAATTGGAATATACATTTACGAAGTTGCCTACCATATCAAAACCCAGTTGTTTGATGCTCATGGTGATCACCTGGTCTTTGGTGCGCCATACTTCGTTATTCACCGGTACATGGATCTGCCTGATCCGCAGGGTGTCCATAATCTCCAGCTGGTATTCCTGTGTGAGCATCAGGTCTGCACTATGAATGCGCCAGTCATCGTCGGTAATAAAGATGGTACCGGAAAATAAGGGTTCAAATTTCCTGCGGGGAATGACTTTGATCTTGTTCACAATTTTACCATCATCCTGGAAGGTACCTTCCAGCTGGTATTTATAATAAAGCAAAGCGTTTTCTGCGATAGGAGAAATATAGCCTCTCTTGTTGAACTGGGTAATGACAGCCGTTACATTGTTGTCGTAGAAGTCGATGAAGGCCGGGAAACTAAATCCAAATCCACCCCCACTCTGGCGTGCAGAGAGCACTTCGACCTTTACTTTGTCCGGCTCCTGGAAGTCTACACGTGTCATGGATTCGGAGAGGAATACCACTCCCTGGCCATTAGAGTCCAGGCCCATGTCTTTCTTATTAATTTTCTGGAAGAAGACCTGTTCCGGCACGTTTCTCAGTTTGAACATGCCTTTGATATAATCATTACAGGTATACTCACTCACCTGGTGACGATAGAAATTGCGCTTTTTGATAGCCGCCCGAATGATTGCGTAGGCAGGATCCTCACCGCCGGATTTAACGACGATCTCTTTGATCTGCATACTTACCGGTTGCAGGACAAAGTCGATGGTCTGGTCGCTATTGGAAATGGTGATCTGTTTTTCCAGTTTACGATACCCCATGTACTGGCACACCAGTGTATAGGTGCCCGCAGGGATCTCCAGCTGATACTGGCCGCCGGCATTGCTGGTTGTTCCGGTGGTAGTACCTTTTATGAAGATGGTTGCGTAAGGAAGCGGGGTGTGTTGTTCATTGGTGATGTGCCCTTTGATAATGGCAGCCTGTGAAAGGTTAAATAAGAAGCAAAATAATACGGTCAGTACGTTTTTGGGCATAATCAATGTTGTGTAAGGAGATCACTGAAAAGTTCAAATCTCTTTTATGAAAGAAAATCGCTTTTACTAACAGCAAAAGCGATTTTCAACAGCATATTTTTAATAAAAAGGTGTCTATAATTTTTTGTTGTATCTCAGGTAACTACCTGACAGGCTTCCCAGGCCAGCAACCAGTCCTCCGATAAACGCACTTACTACGCCAATCAGTATAGGACTTTTTACTTTCAGTATTAATTCACTCATCCTGTTCGCCAGGATATGATCATTGCGTATGTCCGCCACGAAAGCCAGTGACAGCCAAAGCAGGAACACCGCAATAAAGCCATTCATAAAACTACGAAATGGCGGCAAAGGGATCACCACAGCTACTATAAAAGCTGCAATTGCCACTGTCCACCATGGTAAGAATAAGCCACCCAGATAACTGAGTATAACGATCAGGATAAAACGAGGGAATGACTTCATAACGGAAAGATAACGAAAAAAAGGTCTTATATAATGGTAACACTTTTCAATTTAAATATAATATCAGAAGCCCCCCTTGAATTTGGTTGAAATAATTATAAGCTCCCAATGATTATCGTAAGAACCCTTCAATCGGATTATACTTCTAAGAAGCCCCCGGTCCGGCTACAATTGCAGGAACCCTTCGATCTGTTTTTTTATCCTGGTATAAGTCTCCGGCTGAATCACCTGCGAGTTTGGAACAATCAGCTGATTCCAGCTATAGTTCTCCTTGTAATCCCAGGCACTCTGACCATTGGAGCCGAAGATTTCCAGTCTGAAGCCGCGTGATTTGTCCATATCACTCGTCAGCTTGTACCAGTCCGGACCACCTTCTTTCTTTGCCTTATCAGCACCTTTCCCAAAAGTCACCTGTACGGCAATCACGTACTTTACCTTTAGCAGGATGCACAAACCTGTCTTGTCCAGGTAATACGGCTGATCGGGTTCAATACCGGCATCGGCAAAGAGTTTGTTTGTCCTGGAAGCGGGTTGCAGAGTATCGCCACCCGCATAAATGGAATTGTAGAGAGCTTCCTGTAAAAAGACACCAATCTTCTTACTATATTCTTGCATTTCGGGTGTAACTTCTCCCGCTGGCACACCAAAATTGATGGAGAAGGGCAGGATAGCTACACCGCGCTGCGCAAAGGCAGCTACCGTAGCCATCAGGAACAGGCATAGGAATAATAAGCGACGCATAGGATTAAATAAAATAGGTAAAGGAAATAAAAAAAGGGCTGAACAAAATCGTACTTTTTGTTCAGCCCTTCAAATATGCAAAATTATTTACTTATTTCCAACGCCTGATTTATATCATCGATAATATCCTGTGCATTTTCCAGTCCCACAGAGATCCGGATCATGCCCGGCGTAATACCAACTTTCAGTCTTTCCTCATTACTCAACTTAGCATGAGTAGTACTTGCAGGGTGTGATGCAATACTGCGGCTGTCGCCCAGGTTGGCTGTCAGGGTCAGCATCTTCAGGGCATCCAGGAAACGGGTTCCCTGTTCCAGTCCGCCTTTCAGTTCAAAGCAGACGATCCCGCCACCAGCAGTCATTTGTGCCTTTGCGATTTCATGCTGCGGATGGCTGGCGAGCATGGGGTATTTCACCCATTGCAGCAAGGGATTTCCTTCCAGGGCTTTGGCCAGTGCCAGCGCACTTTCGCAATGCCTTGCCATACGGATATGTAATGTTTCGAGACTCTTGCTCAGTACCCATGCATTGAATGGAGAAATTGCAGGACCAGTACTGCGGCAGAATGTATGAATTTCTTTTATCAGGTCTTTTCTACCTACTACTACCCCACCCAGTACACGTCCCTGGCCATCCATCCACTTGGTAGCGGAGTGAGTGACGATGTGCGCGCCAAGTGTGATAGGCTTCTGCAATACAGGAGAGGCAAAACAGTTGTCAACGTTTAAGATGACACCATGCTTGTCGCAGATCTTTGCCAGCAGGCTGATATCAACTACTTCCAGACCTGGGTTTGAAGGCGTTTCTACAAACATCATTTTGGTGTTTGGTTTGATCAGCGCTTCTACAGTTTCTGGTTTGTTGATATCAAAATAAGTATACTCAATACCCCATTTAGGGAGGAATTTGGTAATAACTGTATGGGTAGAACCAAAGATAGAGCTGGCGGATAGCAGGTGATCGCCTGCATTCATCAGGGCCATAAAGCTCGCAAAAATAGCGCTCATACCGGATGCGGTGGCATAACCGTCTTCAGCCTGTTCCAGGCTGCATACTTTACGTACGAATTCATCTACATTGGGATTACTGAAACGGCTGTATATATTATTATCCGTTTCATCTGCAAAGGTAGCCCGCATCTCCTCTGCACTGTCGTAGGTAAAACTGGATGTGAGGAAGAGTGGTGTAGAGTGCTCCATCTGCCAGGTCTTCTCCGTCTGTATCCTGACTGCATTCGTTTCCGGCCGGTATTGATCTTTCTCCATTACTTATGTTAGTTAGTTTTTAGTAAACCCCATTATTTTTTAAATATTTGACGAAGTCAATTATCTATTTGACTCAATCAACCATTTACCCTGGTTTCCCATGTCAGCTTGCCTCCTGCCCTACGCAGTGTCTCCGCCACGGAACAATATTTAGTCATAGACAGTTCAACTGCCCTCGCTGCTTTGTCAGCATCCAGATTTTCACCGGAAAGATGAAAAATGATATGAACATTCTCCCAAATGGATGGTTCTTTACCCTTCTCACGCTCTCCATCTATTTCAATTCTAAAATCACTCAGTTCCTGGCGTTGCTTCTTCAGAATCATAGCCACATCTATCGCAGAGCAGCCACCGAGTCCCATCAGCAACATCTGCATAGGTCTTACACCATTATTCTTTCCGCCATTCTCGATGGAAGAGTCCATTGAAACTTTATGTCCCTGCTCGTCTACAGCTTCCATGTTGAACGCGTCGTCGATTCTCTGTAATGAAATCTTCATATTAGATGTTGTTTATCCTACAAATATAAGTAATGCAGAAGGATTTTTTAAGAAGTCATAATTTGGTAAAAAGCCGGCAAGCTCAGATTATTTTGCCACCAAATAATTTAAATGGAGATGCATTTTCCACGTTTTGCGGCCCTGATAAATTAGATGATTTCCAAATTTCTTCCCATTTTCTTGACTTATACCCGTCATATGTTATATTTGCGCAAATTTTTCCGGGGTTTTGACGGTACAGATCTATCATAATAAGCACACATTTACACTGGAGTCCGGGGTCGTGTTACCGGAGCTGCAAATCGCCTATCACACATACGGTACGCTGAATCACAGCAAATCAAATGTGATCTGGATCTGCCATGCCCTTACTGCCAATTCGGATGTAGCCGACTGGTGGAAAGGCCTCATAGGCCCGGGCAGGGCCATTGATCCTGCCCGCCACTTCATTGTATGTGCAAACATCTTGGGCTCCTGCTACGGCAGTTCAGGCCCGCTTTCCATCAATCCTGCTACCGGGAAGCCTTATTACTCCTCTTTTCCACAAATCACCGTGAGGGATATGGTGCAGGCTCATACCCTGCTGCGCGAACACCTGGGTATTGAAGAAATTCAGCTGCTCATGGGCGGCTCTATGGGGGGCTATCAGTCCCTGGAATGGACCCTGCTGGAACCTGCCCGCATCCGTCAGCTGGCATTGCTCAGCACAGGTGCCTCAGAAAGCGCATGGGGAATAGCCATACATACCGCTCAGCGCCTGGCTATTGAAGCGGATAGCACCTGGAGGGATCATACGCCAAATGCCGGCGCAAATGGCTTAAAAGCCGCCAGAGCCATCGGCATGCTCACTTATCGTAATTACCAGACTTTCGTTCGCACCCAATCCGACCCGGACAATGACAAAACGGACGATTTCAAAGCTGCTTCTTATATCAACTACCAGGGCGATAAACTGGTAAGAAGGTTCAATGCACAGGCCTACTGGCGACTCACCAAAGCGATGGATAGTCACAACATCGCCCGCGGCAGACGCACAGATCAGGCAGCTACCCTGGCCCTTATCAAACAACCTACCCTGATCGTGGGCATCACCAGCGATGTGCTGTGCCCGCCGGAAGAACAACACTTCCTCGCTAAGCACATCCCCGACGCTACCTACCACGAAATCGATTCTTCGTATGGCCATGATGGTTTCCTGATAGAAGTCGATAAGATCGATTCCCTGCTGAACGACTGGCTGGCTTAATTCAACAGCAAACAAACATTAAAATAAGATAGGCCCCCTGCAAAGCAATGAGCGTTTGCAGGGGGCTTTATTTATCATTAACCGAATGAAAATACGCAGTATTAGCCTGTTTGAAGCCTTGATAATTAAAGTGTTTCCCCCGGTTTCACCATGTGATCAATGCGTTAAAATCTAATTAAAAAGGTCTTAAAATTCCTTAAGACCCTTTAAACTGTTATAGCCCCAGTCTATATTTGTACCAGATTTAGCATGACAAAGGTATTTTCTTACATATTACTCTTCCTACATATTGCGACTACTATGTTTATCCCGGTCGCGGATGAGAAGGATATATTCGATGCCCGCGGCAGACAAATCAATGATGTCAACACCATTTTCGATTTCGTCAATCATGTAGTACTGGGCCACACAGCTGTCACCCAGCAGGACGAAGACGATGACCAGGCACATTACTTCACCGGAAGCAACAGCGTGTCTTATTACATCGCCAATCCTGAACAAATCACCTGCAGCAGGCAGGAACCCTCTACCAATGATCTGGCTGTGGCGTACCCGTTTCTTGCTGTACAAAAACCACTTGCCATCGCCTACGAAATTCTCACTCCTCCCCCGGAAGCCTGACTTTTACGCGATAAGTCATGAACTATTATCAGCTATAAATGGTTGATAAGAGAGCTCGTGTACATACAGGTCTTTCACTTTAATAGTATTAAATTCAAATCAGATGTATAGTCGGGATTCTAAAACAAAGCGCCCTCCCCGGATTGTAGCCAGTTGTATCATCATGTTGTTATTCGCATTCAAAGTATCTGCACAGGATACCGTGCATATAAGTCTGCAGGATGCCGAAAAACAATTCCTGGAGAAAAACCTGGACCTGCTGGCAGAGAAATACAATATCTCTATCGCCCGCGCCCAGATCATTCAGGCCAGATTGTACAACAACCCCAACCTCCAGATGAGTGGGAACCTGTACAACCCAGACCGGAAGCAATTCTTTGATCTCAGTAATCAACATGGTCAGTACGAAATCGGTATTACCCAGCTCATTTCCCTGGCAGGTAAAAGAAACAAACAGATAAAACTGGCGCAAACAACCGCAGCTATGTCTGAAAATGCATTCTTTGATCTGCTCAGAACCCTGCGCTACTCCCTCCGTAGTAATTTCTTCCAGGCTTATTACCTGCAGAATTCTATGAGAGCCTACGCAGACCAGATCAGCTCCCTCGAAAAGATGGATGCCACCTACAAGGACCTCCAGTCCAAAGGTCTCGTAACCCTCAAAGATGCTGTGCGCCTGCGCTCCCTGCTCTATAGCCTGAAGGCAGACCGTACCGCCGCCGAAAACCAGGTAAGTGATATCGAATCAGAACTGCAAATCCTGCTGGCCAATAATCATGCTTACTATATTATAGACCTGCCTGAAAATGCTGCCGCCAACCTGCCTGCTATCCGGAATATCAGCCTGGCAAGCCTGGTAGACACCGCCTACGCTAACCGACAGGATCTGCTGATGGCGCAGAACAATCTGCTCTATAACCAGCAAAACCTAAAACTGCAGAAAGCCATGGCCGTACCCGACCTGAACCTGGGCGCAGACTTCGATAAACGTGGCAGCTTCGTTAACAATGCCAGCTTCCTCACCGTTGGTATCGACCTCCCCTTCTTCAACAGGAACCAGGGCAATATCAAAGCTGCTACCTACAGCATAGATCAGACAAAACTGCAGGTAACACAGCAAACACAAAAAGTGGAAAACGAAGTGCAGACCGCTTACCTCAAAGCATTGAATACCGATAAAATGCTGGAATCTGTAGACCCTGATTTCCGCGGACAGTTCGAACAACTGCTGAAATCAGTGACTGACAACTTCCTGAAGAAGAACCTTAGTCTGCTGGAGCTGACAGACTTCTACGATTCTTATAAAGAAAATATGCTGCAACTAAACCAATTGCAAAACGATAGAATGCAGGCTATCGAAACACTCAATTTTGCTGTGGGTAAAACTTTGTTCAATAATTAATCACAACCTTAGTATAGTCATGAAACCTTTCGTTATATATCTCTTTCCTGTTGCACTTGGATGTATGCTCACGGCATGCGGTGGTCACACGCCCGAAGTAGCCAAAGATGAAAACGCACTGTCTGATAGCCTCGTGAAAAATGTTCAGACCGCACCTGCTACTTTCGAGAATCCTTCGGAAACCATCAAACTGAATGGTAAAATCGTTCCGGACGAAACCAAAGAAGCCAAAGTATACGCCCTGGTAAGTGGTAAAATCAAATCCGTGAATGTTGAACTGGGCGATTATGTAAAACAGGGCCAGCTGCTCGCTGTATTGCAAAGTACTGAAGTAGCCGGCATCAGCAACGATGTATCTGTCGCTGAATCGAATGTCGCCCTGGCTAAGAAGAATGTAGAGACCCAAAAATCCCTCTTCGAAGGCAACCTCGCCACCCAACAGGATTACCTGGCTGCACAGATCGAAGAAAAGAAAGCAGAATCTGAACTGAACCGTGCCCGCTCCGTAGCCAGCATCACCGGCGGCAGCAGCGCTGCTTATACCCTGAAAGCACCCATCAGCGGTTATATAATTGAGAAAAATATTTCCAACAATTCAGAAGTTCGCCAGGACAACAACGCGAACCTCTTCACTGTTGCCGACCTCAATACTGTGTGGATCATTGCAAATGTATACGAAGCAGATATTCCTGCTATCAAACTGGGCGATGAAGTACGTGTCACTACCCTCGCCAGCCCTGAAAAAGACTACATCGGTAAGATCGACAAGGTTTATAACGTACTGGACCCCACGAACCGTACCATGCAGGTGCGGATCAGCATGCAGAATGCCAGCGGGGAACTGAAACCAGAGATGTTTGCCACTGTAAAAGTAAATACCAAACCTGCCGCTACCAGCATGCTGAGCATCCCTGCCAGTGCAGTCGTGATGGACAACAGCAAGCAATATGTAGTGGTAAAAACTGCTAAAGGGCTTGAAATCCGCGAGATCAAAGTGATCCGTCGTATCGACAACAGGGCGTTTATCTCCGGCCTGCAGGTCAATGACCAGGTGGTGACCAGCTCACAGGTATTTATTTATGATGCCCTTAATACAAAATAATCCATGCAGAAAGTCATAAAAAAGATAATTGCTTTTTCGTTAAAGAATAAGCTGTTCATAGGTTTTGCGACCATTGTCCTCATCGTATGGGGTGTGATCGCATTCAAAAATATTCCCATTGAGGCCTTTCCGGATGTAACCAATACACAGATTACAATCATTACCCAATGGCCCGGCAGAAGTGCGGAAGAAGTAGAAAAATTCGTCACTGTACCGGTGGAAATAGCCATGAACCCTGTACAGAAAAAAGAATCCGTTCGTTCTACAACTGTATTCGGCCTGTCAGTTGTGAAGGTAATCTTCGAAGACGGCGTGGACGATGCATTTGCCCGTCAACAGGTGAACAACCTGCTGCGCGATGTAGAACTGCCGGATGGTGCAGATCCTGATGTACAGCCACCTACCGGCCCTACCGGTGAGATCTTCCGTTATACACTGGAGAGCAAAACCAAAACGGTACGTGAACTCAAAACCCTGCAGGACTGGGTGATCGAACGCCGCCTGCTGAATGTACCCGGTGTAGGCGATGTGGTGAGTTTTGGGGGTGAAGTAAAGACCTACGAAATTGCAGTAAATCCACAGAAACTGGCTTCCTATGATATCACGCCGCTGGATGTATCGAACGCAATTTCGAAAAGTAATATCAACGTAGGTGGCGATGTGATCGTAGACAACTCACAGGCTTATGTGGTACGCGGTATCGGTTTGCTGAACAATGCAGAAGAAATCGGTAATATCATCGTAGACAATATCAATGGTACCCCTATCCTGGTGAAGGACATTGGAACTGTTTCCATCTCTGCCCTGCCCCGCTTAGGCCAGGTAGGTCGCGACAAACAGAACGATGTGGTGGAAGGGATCATCGTAATGCGTAAGGGTGAAAACCCCAGTGAGGTCATCAAACGCGTACAGGACAGGATCACTTACCTGAACGAAAAAGTGCTGCCACAGGATGTAAAGATCAATACCTTCTACAACCGTAGTGACCTGATCGAATTTGCTACCCACACCGTACTGCACAATATGCTGGAGGGTATCATCTTCGTAACGGTGATCGTATTCCTCTTCATGGCCGACTGGCGTACTACCGTGATCGTAGCCATCGTGATCCCGCTTGCACTGCTCTTTGCATTTATCTGTCTCACGCTCAAAGGCATGTCTGCGAACCTGCTGTCGATGGGGGCGATTGACTTCGGTATCATCATTGACGGTGCCGTCGTGATGGTGGAAGGGATCTTCGTGCTGCTCGACCAGAAGGCTCACCAGATGGGGATGGAGCGCTTCAATAAATTATCCAAGCTGGGGATCATCAAGAATACCGGTGGTGAACTGGGTAAGGCGATCTTCTTCTCCAAACTGATCATCATCGCGGGGCTGCTCCCTATCTTCTCTTTCCAGAAGGTAGAAGGTAAAATGTTCTCCCCCCTTGCATGGACACTGGGTTTTGCGCTCCTGGGTGCGCTGATCCTGACCCTGACACTGATCCCATTACTCAGTAGCCTGCTCCTGCGTAAGAACGTTAAGGAAAAGCACAACGTATTCGTGGAGTTCATCACCAATGGTGTCATGAAAATGTTTTCCTGGACCTACAGGAACAAACGCCTGTCATTGCTGGTAGCCTTGGGGCTGGTAGTAGTCGGGCTGTTCAACTTCAAATTCCTGGGGAGTGAGTTCCTGCCCGAGCTGGATGAAGGTGCGATCTATATCCGTGCTACCTGCCCGCTCAGCGTATCGCTGGAAGAATCCAAGGCAATTGCCAACAAAATGCGCCGCATCATCCTGTCTTATCCCGAGGTAAAACAGGTCATGTCGCAGACAGGTCGTCCGAACGACGGTACGGATGCAACAGGGTTCTATAACATCGAATTTCACGTTGATATCTACCCGAAGAAACAGTGGAAGAGCGGTATCACCAAAGAAGAGCTGATTGACCGGATGCAGGATAAATTGTCTGTCTATCCTGGTATCAACCTGAACTTCTCCCAACCGATCATGGATAACGTAGAGGAAGCGGTATCCGGGGTGAAAGGTTCACTCTGCGTGAAGATCTATGGTGATAGCCTGGTGTATACCGAAGGCAAGGCTAACCAGGTATACGATATCATGAAGAACATCCCCGGTGTAACAGACCTGGGTGTGATCAAGAACATCGGTCAGCCGGAACTGGATATAGAACTGGATGAAAACAAAATGGCACTGTATGGTGTGACCACTGCCGATGCGAACGCGATTATTGAAATGGCGATTGGGGGTAAAGCAATCACCCAGATCTATGAAGGTGAGCGTAAATTCCAGCTGCGCCTGCGTTATGATGAGCAATATCGTAACAATGCGGAAGCGATCAGTGACCTGATGGTACCTACCCTGCGTGGTGCAAAAGTGCCTATCAAAAACATTGCAACGATCAGGACACTGACGGGGCCAAGCATCATATTCCGGGATGATAACAGGAGGTATACAGCTGTGAAGTTCTCCGTACGTGGTCGTGACATGGGTAGTGTGATTGCAGAAGCGCAATCGAAAGTAAACAAGCAGGTAAAACTGGATAAAGGTTATGAAATGCAGTGGGCAGGTGACTTTGAAAACCAGCAGCGTGCCACCAAACGCCTGACACAGGTAGTACCTATCAGTCTGATGATCATCTTCCTGATCCTGTTTGTGATGTTTGGCAATGTGAAGGATGCGGGCCTGGTATTGATCAACGTACCGTTTGCGATCATCGGAGGTATTGCTGCCCTGCTGATCAGCGGTACAAACTTCAGTATCTCCGCAGGTATCGGCTTCATTGCACTGTTTGGGATCTGTATCCAGAACGGGGTGATCCTGATATCGGTATTTAAGAATAATATGGCGAAGGTGAAGAAGCTCGACTTTAATCATCATACCCTGGAAATTTCCATCAGGGACGGGGTACGCGAAAGGGTACGCCCGGTGGTGATGACGGCGCTGATGGCGGCAATAGGATTGCTACCTGCGGCATTGTCGAAAGGGATTGGTTCTGAAACTTCCAAGCCACTGGCGATAGTGGTGATCGGAGGTTTGATTACCGCGACCGTATTGACGCTGCTGGTATTCCCGTTATTCTTCTACCTGGGGTACCGCAAGGTAGGCCAGAAGATGGATTAAGTTTCAAATTATATAAAGAAGGTGTCTCATTGAGGCATCTTCTTTTTTTATGTGGGGAATCAATTTCATTGCTACATTCAAACCGGTGCTGTTTATTCCAGTTTTACTTCCCTCGTTGATTCATTCCCGGGTAAATCCACTGCCGTCGCTATTACCCATCCACCAGCGGGCAAATTCACCGCTTTATAATACCAATCCACACCATTCCGGCCTAAAACAGCCTTCCCATTTTCCAGGATAACACCTGCCGGATCGACTACTTTTATCGCTACTTCTGCTACCCTGAATTCATCTTTCGCGGTCACTACTACAGTGGTATCTTCAAATTTCAGTTTTTGGATCTCAGGAGAGTTAAAAGCATCCTTCACAGCCATATTATAAGCATTCTGACCCGGACCTGCTTTGGACTGGTAGTAAGCCTTTATTTCAGGGTCTTTCAGGATCGACTTCGCATACGCAGCTGCTTCCATCATTCTAAACCGGGCTTCTTTTTGCTTTTGAGTGGGCTTCCTGTTTGACCGCTTACGTTTTTTGGCAATAATGATCCGGCCGTTTCTTTCGTAAATCGTGAATTGCCCACCGATGGTGCCCCGGACGTGCTGAAAGAGAATATTGTCTTTAATAATGGCCATAACAAACATTTTTAGATGATAAGATTAATATACCTATTAGTGGTGAATCCCAATACAGCTTTAACACTAATTGAGTACTAATACGTAACATTATCTTCATTAGAAGGGCACTTCAATATCCAATCGATATACAAGTGCCCTTTTAGTGAACTTATGATGATCTATTGGAGTTAATTTGGTATAAAAGCTTCACACCCCAAATTCCCACTTTTGCGGTAGCCCACTTTTTGTTTTTATTAACATTTATTACTTATATTCAATTAAAATTATACACCCCTTCAATCGAAATCGCAAAATCGCCACTATATGAAGAACTGCTTTGTAAAAGCCAGTCTGTGCTGTATGCTGCTATTATCCATTTTCACAGTAGCACAAGCCCAGCAAAAAACCATTACCGGCACTGTAACCAATAAGAGCACGGGGGATCCGTTACCTGGGGTAACCGTTAGCTTGAAAGGTACCTTGTCGGGGACTATCACTGACGCCAGCGGCCATTATAAATTAAACACCACCCGATCGTTGCCGCTGACACTTATTTTCTCATCTGTAGGTTTTAAAAGCGAACAGGTACAGGTCTCGAACGAACAAAGTAATAATATACAGCTCAGCTCCACCGAAATCCTGGGAGAAGAAGTGGTGGTAGCCGCCAGCCGTGTATCAGAATCGATTCTCAATTCTCCTGTGTCTATTGAAAAACTCAATGCGACGGCCATCAGGGAAACACCTACCCCCAATTTTTACGATGCACTCCCCTCCCTGAAAGGCGTAGAAACCAGTATGCAAAGCCTTACCTTCCGTACCGTGACCACCCGTGGTTTCAATACCAATGGAAACACCCGCTTCAACCAGCTGGTAGATGGTATGGACAACCAGGCACCCGGTCTCAACTTCTCTGTAGGCAACATTTTAGGTCTTTCCGAACTGGATGTGGCATCTGTAGAATTATTGCCCGGTGCATCTTCCGCCTTGTATGGTGCCGGTGGTATGAACGGTACATTGCTCATGACCAGCAAAAGTCCGTTTGAATACCAGGGGCTGAGCCTTCGCCTACAAAGCGGTGTCAATCACATCAACAAATCACAACAACCCTATGTAGGGTTTATTCCCGACCTGGCAGCCCGTTATGCAAAGGCATTCGGCCGCTTCGCATTCAAACTGAATGTGAGCTACCTGCAGGCAGACGACTGGCAGGCACTGGATTCTACCAACTATGACCGTTTGAATGGTAAAACAAAAGCGGGCTTCTCACACTCCTCAGATCCTAATTACGATGGGATCAATGTATATGGCGATGAAATCACCACTACTTATGGTGCCAGCGCCGGTTACCTGAACGGCGTGGCAGTGTCCCGTACCGGTTACCGGGAAAAGGACCTGGTAGACTATGGCACCAAAAGCTTAAAGCTAAGCGGTGCTTTCCACTATAAATTCACGGACAACCTGGAAGGTATTATCCAGGGTAACTGGGGACGCGGTACAACCGTTTACACCGGATCTGACCGCTACTCTCTCCGCAATTTCAATATGGGGCAGTATAAGGTAGAACTCAGGGGCAAACGCTTCTACCTCCGCGCTTACACTACCCAGGAACGTTCCGGTGAAGCTTACAATGCAACTGCCTTAGGTACGATCCTCAATGAATCTTATAATCCAAGTGCTACCTACGATGCCAATGGCAATGTAACCGGTGGCTGGTTTGCAGAATATGCCACCGTATACAACCAGGCAAGATTGGGTGTATTCCAGGGGGCACCAGGCGTGAAGACAGATGCTGAAGCACATGCCATCGCCCGTGGATATGCTGACAGGAACCGGCTCTTACCTGGATCTGATGCCTTCAATACCGCTAAGAAAGCCATTACCTCCCGTTATATCGGTTTTGGTGCAGATCGTAATGGTGCGAAATTCAATGATAAAACCAACCTGTATCATTACGAAGGATTCTATGATTTCACGGATCATGTGAAAGTGTTCGACCTACAGGCTGGTGCCAGTTTCCGACATTATGCACTCAACTCTGACGGAACTATCTTTGATGATGCAAATGGCCGTATCGGGATCAATGAATATGGTGGTTTTGTACAGGTGGGTAAGAAACTGGTGAATGACAGGATTAAGCTGACAGGTTCTGTACGTTATGATAAGAACGAAAACTTTGACGGCCGCTTTACACCCCGTATCTCCGGTGTGTTTACAGTAGCACCACAGCATAATATCCGTCTTTCTTTCCAGACAGCTTATCGTAATCCTACCAACCAGGATCAGTATATTGACTTGCCGATCCGCTCCAATACAAGGCTGATTGGTGGATTGCCCGCAATGATCTCCAAGTATGACCTGTATAACACAAAAGGGTATACGCAAGCCAGCGTACAACAGTATGCGGCTACCGGCGATCCTTCCAAACTGGAAGCCTACACTTTTGGGAAGTTCAGACCTGAAAGCGTAAGTTCTTATGAAGTAGGTTATAAGGGTCTGATCGATAACCGCCTGATGATCGATGCTTATTACTATTACAGCAAGTATACCAACTTCCTCTCCTACCTGGTACTGATTCAGCCTACACAGCCGCTGGCTTCAGATCCAGCCTTCAGCAGGGCTAATATTTTTGCTACTTATGTAAACAATCCTGCCGATGTGGTGACGCAGGGTGGTGCATTGGGACTGGATTACCTGATTGGCAAATGGACGCTTACAGGTAATGTATCTTACAATGATATCACGAAGGATTCCAAGACCCTGACCAATGCATTTAACACGCCGAAGTATCGTTTTAACCTGGGATTGTCTAACAGGAATGTGTACAAAAATTTTGGATTTAATGTGATGTATCGCTGGCAGGATGCCTTTGTGTGGAACTCAAGTTTTGTACAGGGTGACGTAGCTGCATATTCAACGCTGGATGCGCAGGTAAGTTATAGAATACCGAAGGTAAAAGCCACCATTAAAGTAGGTGGTTCTAATATTACCAATCATTATTACCAGACTTCTTTGGGTAACCCAATGGCAGGTGGCATTTATTATGTATCACTGCTGTTTGAAGATCTGTTGAAATAAATAAATAAAAGAAGGCGCGGCATCAACCGCGCCTTTCTTTATATCGGGAATGTATATTCCTCTCCTCTTTCTTCTACTGTCGTATTATACCGGCTCTCCCACAAAGGACGATGCAACTGGGTCTCCTCATATTTCTTCAACTCGTCTTTCAATTGCTGCAACTCCTTCGGATGTGATGCTGACAAGTCATTTTTCTCCTCCCTGTCCTTACCCAGGTCAAATAACCATTCTTTTTTGTCATGCTCATTTATTACTAATTTCCAGTTGCCACTGCGATATGCTTTTGAAAATCCACTTCTCCAATAAAACTTCTCATGTGGGTGTTTAGTCAAAGTTCCTTTCTGTAAATAAGGTAACAGGTTCACACCATCATAAGTCCTGTCTGCAGGCAGGGTAGCATTGGACAAAGCCGCAGCAGTCGCAAAAATATCCAGGGAAGAGATCTCCTGTGCGGAAGTCACGCCGCTGGCAATATGGCCCGGATAGCGCACATAAAATGGCACGGATAAACCACCTTCGAAATGAGTACATTTCCCACCACGCAAAGGATAATTATCTGTGGCACGGGTATAGCTGGCACCACCATTATCACTGGTGAAGAAAATGATAGTATTGTCTTCCAGACCTGCGGCCTTTACCTGTTGCAAGACTTGTCCTACAGCATCATCCAGGGCTTCGATCATCCCGTAGTAAATACGTTTCAGGGAATCTTTTTCAGTGCTTACTTTGTTATAGTAAGCCTTAGGTACCTGGAAAGGATCATGCGGAGCATTGAAGGTGAGGTACAGGAAGAAAGGTCCGTCTTTGTGCTGCCGGATGAACTGTGTCGCTTTATTGGCAAGTGAGAAGGTCAGGTAAGAGGTATCTTTGACCACCTCCCGCCCTTCGCGGATGGAAGTAGCTCCTTTGCGGGGTGTCCAGGCAATTTTATCAGTCAGCGCCCAGGGTGCACGGATGCCCACATATTTGCTGGTATCCAGTTCCCCCTCTGTATAAGGCGATAAACCAGCCTGGAAATAATAGCTGTAATCAAATCCTTTCTGATCCGGATAGAAGCCATCGCCAGTACCCAGGTGCCATTTTCCGACGATACCGGTAGCGTAACCCTTGTCGTGCAGTAATTGCGCCAGGGTGATTTCAGAAGCAGGCAATCCATTTTGGGTAGCACCGCTGGTTTCGGGCATGAATTCATAGCCGAATCGTACCTGGCTCCGGCCAGTGATCAATCCCGCACGGGAGGGGGAACAGATCGGCGCAGCGGAATAAGCGGTGGTAAAACGTATACCACTCTTACCTAAACCATCAATGTTGGGCGTGCGTACTTTGGCATTGCCATAGGCTTGTAAATCGCTATAACCTAAATCGTCTGCAAGGATGACGATCACATTTGGCGGACGTTTTGCAGCCGGTTTGGGGCCTGTAAAGCTGCTTAAGACAGCAGCTCCCAGTATAAGAGGTAGAAGAAATGTTCTTTTCATATTGAATAGTCTACTGATTAAGTAGACAAATATAAAAAGAGAAAGCTTAACGAAGCTTAAAAATTTTAAATACTAAGGGAGCAGCCCCCTTTAAATAGGCGATGCCCTGGGACCAACCGGCCCAGGGCATCTTTTGTTGTAACCCTCATCGGCCATTACAGCCGTGAAGCATCTTTTATACGTTAAAACGGAAGTGCATAACGTCGCCATCCGCCACTATATATTCTTTACCTTCTATTCTCAGGCGGCCATTATCTCTCGCAGCACTCTCAGAGCCATACTTCACAAAATCATCATAAGCTATCACCTCCGCCTTGATAAAGCCTTTTTCGAAATCCGTATGGATTACACTTGCTGCCTGCGGCGCTTTCCAGCCTTTATGGATGGTCCAGGCCCTTACTTCCTGTACACCCGCTGTAAAGTAGGTGATCAGTTCCAGCAGGTTGTAAGCAGAACGAATTAGGCGGTTCAGGCCTGGTTCAGTGAGGTTATATTCGGAGAGGAACAGTTCCTTGTCAGCCGGATCTTCCATTTCAGAGATCTGTGCTTCAATAGTATTATTCATCACGATCACCTGCGCGCCTTCTGCCTTTACACCTTCCTGCAACGCCTGTGAATATTTATTACCGGTGTGCATGCTGGCCTCGTCTACGTTAGCTACATACAGTACTGGTTTTTCTGTCAGCAGGAACAGGTCTGCAATGGCAGTACGGTCTTCCTTGCTCAGTCCCAGTTCACGGATATTTTTACCTTTTTCCAGGTGTTCCTGGCATTGTTTCAGAATTTCAAATTCTTTCTTTGCTTTCGGATCACCACCGGTTTTCGCCATCTTCTCAGTACGGGCGATCTTCTTTTCCACGCTCTCCAGGTCTTTCAGCTGCAGCTCGGTATCGATGATTTCCTTGTCGCTGATAGGATTGATCGCACCTTCTTCACGGAGGATGTTGTCATCTTCGAAGCAACGAATTACGTGTACAATAGCGTCTACCTCACGGATATTGGCGAGGAACTTGTTTCCCAGACCTTCACCTTTACTGGCACCTTTTACCAGGCCGGCGATGTCTACGAATTCGATAGTAGTTGGAACGATCCTGTTTGGATTTACCAGTTCAGCCAGCTTGCTCAGCCTCACATCCGGTACATCCACCAGGCCTACGTTAGGTTCAATAGTACAAAAACGGTAGTTGCTAGCCTGCGCCTTTGCGCTGTTGCTCACCGCATTAAACAATGTCGATTTTCCCACATTCGGTAATCCAACAATTCCTGCTTGTAACGCCATTTTTTAAAAAATTTGCGCGAAGATAGTACTTTTTTAACTTAATCAATAAGTTTTGCCGTCCGGCCGCTTCTGGCCGGGAAAAAGGTTTGATCGCATCCTGCATTTTTTGCGCTCATGTATCTAAATGTTGTTTTACCCCACAAAAGGTGCTGGCTTGCAGCCGGCTGAAAAATTTATTACATTTACCGGATTACTTATATAACCAATCTAAATTCATGGCTTTAAACTACGTTTGGCTGGCTTTTTTCCTGATTTCTTTCGTCGTGGCACTCTTAAAACTGATCGTTTTGGGAGATACCGCTGTGTTCTCTACCGTAATGACTGGCATGTTCGACAGCGCCAAAACCGGGGCGGAGATCTCCCTGGGCCTGGCCGGAATCATGACCTTCTGGCTGGGAATGATGAAAGTAGGAGAAAAAGCGGGGATGATTGAAGTCTTTGCCAAAGCAGTAACTCCTTTCTTTTCCAAACTGTTTCCGTCCATTCCAAAGGGCAACCCGGCCATGGGGTCTATGCTCATGAACTTCAGTGCCAATGCACTCGGACTGGACAATGCCGCCACTCCCCTGGGCCTGAAAGCCATGAAGCAGCTGCAGGAGATCAATAAAAAGGAAGATACCGCCAGCGATGCCCAGATTATGTTCCTGGTATTGAATACCGCGGGCATCACCCTCATTCCCACATCGGTGATCGCTATACGCCTGGCCCAGCATGCCGCCAACCCGGCCGATATCTTTATTCCGACCCTCATAGGTACACTCATTTCTTTTATATCGGGTATGATTGCCGTTGCCATCTACCAGCGGTTGAACCTCTTCAAATTGCCGGTATTGATCTTCCTGGGCATTTTCGGTGCACTGCTGGCCGTACTGTATTACGCCATGCATAACCTGCCTGCTGAAAAATTAGCAACTTATACAGCCTTGACAGGCGGCCTGGTGATCTTTTCTATCATCGTATCCTTCCTTACCCTGGGACTGATCAAAAAAGTGAATGTCTACGATGTGTTTATTGAAGGGGCTAAAGAAGGTTTCCAGACTTCCGTAATGATCATTCCTTATTTGGTTGCCATGCTGGTTGGTATCAGCGCCTTCCGCAGTACCGGTTGCCTGGACTATGTAACCGGCGGTATTGGTGCCGTGGTATCCTGGCTGGGACTGAATACTGACTTCGTACCGGTTCTGCCTGTTGGTATCATGAAGACCTTCAGCGGGGGCGCGGCACGGGGCCTCATGGTAGACACGATTGTGCACTATGGTGTCGATTCTTTCCAGGGTAAACTGGCCAGCGTCATCCAGGGCTCTACAGAAACTACCTTTTATATCTTAGCCGTATACTTCGGATCTGTAAATATCAAGAATACCAGGTACGCCCTTACCTGTGGGCTGATTGCGGATGTGGTAGGCCTCATAGGCGCTATCATTGTCGGTTATATTTTCTTCTGGCATAAATAAACCTTATTTATTATCTTACCGGCACCACCACTTACGAAAAAACCTTATGCATGCTTACTAAGAAAATCCACGAAGACTGGATCGCCGTCATTATTGCGTTCCTGACAATTGCTGTTATTACTACTGGTCTCAAACCCTTCTATGGAACAGATGTTCTTACCAAAACAGTTTCGGGTTTTATCTGGGTAGCTGTCAGCCTGTTCATTGCAAAAGTACTGAGCCGCAGTACGGCAGATTATTTAAAACTGTTGCCCGCTTTACTGGTGGTGGTCTTAATTACCCTGGTCGCACAGATTGCAGCGAATACTTCCGTCATGAAAGCATATGGTATCGAAGTAGTACTTTTCAGTCTTATAATCGGGCTGCTCATCAGCAATACGATTGGTGTACCCGCCTGGTTAAAACCTGCTATCCAGACAGAACTCTATATCAAAATTGGCCTGGTGCTCTTAGGTTCAACCGTCTTGTTCCAGGATATCGTCAAGGCTGGTGCACTCGGTATTATTCAATCTGTAGCGGTGGTCTTTACCGTATGGTATTTCAGCTTCTGGTTGTGTAAGAAATTAGGACTGGACGATGAATTCAGGATGATGATCTCAAGTGCCGTTTCCATCTGTGGGGTATCTGCGGCTATTGCTACCGCGGGCGCTATAGAAGGGGATAATAAGAAACTCTCGCATGTCATTTCACTGGTATTGATCGTGGCGATTCCCATGATGCTGTTCATGCCTTACATCGCAAAGTGGGCAGGGATGTCTCCGGCAGTTGCAGGTGCATGGCTGGGAGGTACTATAGATACTTCCGGTGCAGTGGTGGCAGCAGGAACGACGCTGGGCGAAGAAGCGCTGAAATATGCAACACTGGTGAAGTTCTCACAGAATGTATTATTGGGATTAGCTGCTTTCTTTATCTCTTTATACTGGTCTTATTCCAAAAAAGAGGCTAATTATGAAAAGCCTACACCGAAAACAATCTGGGAGCGGTTTCCTAAGTTTGTATTAGGGTTTATTATTGCTTCCCACTTCTTTTCATTTGCGCTGAGTCCTGAGTTTGTGACCAGCATCAAAGGAAGCATCAAGGAAATACAAACTTACTGGTTTGCACTGGCCTTTACCTGCATAGGACTGGAAACAAAGTTCACTGACATTTTTAGTATGGAAAGAGGCCGGCCGGCAATGGCATTTATCATTGCCCAGGTGTTTAATATCTTCTTTACACTGGGGATCTCCTACCTCGTGTTTGGTTAAAATCCGGAGCCTGCTGTTTTAAACAGCAGGCTTCCAAAAACCTTAGTCATATTTTTCCATCTTGTCATCGATGTATACATCCGCATCTTTTTTAATCTGCATTTTGATGTAGCACAGGAGCTGCGACGCACCGGCTTTAAAGCATACTTCCTGGGCCTGTCGTACCACTGCCATGACTTCATCATACTTCCCTTCTATCACAGTTTCAAAAGGACATACCCGGTATTTGAGGCCTGAGTTGTGAATGACAGCTATGGCCTCATCTACTGTTGCATACACCTTTTCAGGCGCTACTGTCGGCAAAATCTGTAAAGCTACGTTAATCGTGTGTTCCATTATTTTTTCCATTTTACTTCGTAAAGGTCTTTTCGTATATCCTTTTTTGTTTGTACGCTACCGAATGCATGTAGTTCCTTTAACAATACCAGGTCTACATCTGCAATCACTACCATTTCTGTATTGGTAGTCGCATCAGCTTTTACCCCTGTAACGGGGAATGCAAAATCAGATGGTGTTAATACAGCACTTTGTGCATACTGCAGGTCCATATTATTTACCTTCGGCAGGTTGCCTACACAACCCGCTATGGCTACATAACATTCGTTTTCGATGGCACGTGCCTGTGCACAGAAACGAACCCTGTTGAATGCGTGCTGTGTATCAGTGAGGAAAGGTACAAACAGGATCTGCATGCCTTCTTCCGCCAGTATACGCGATGGCTCCGGGAATTCCACATCGTAGCAGATCTGTATACCGATTTTGCCACAATCTGTATCAAAAGTCTTCAGTTCATTCCCGCCTTTTATTCCCCATGCATACACTTCGCTCGGGGTAGGATGAATCTTGATATAATGATCAAAGGTACCATCCCTGCGGCAGAGATAAGAAATATTATACAGTGCATCTTCTATAAGTACGGGCATACTTCCCGTTATGATGTTTACATTGTAGGCTACTGCCTTGCCGATGAACCAATCCCTGATCTGCTCTGTATATTTCGCTACGCCCCTGATAGCCTGTGCAGAATCCATCTGGTTGAATTCTGCCATCAATGGCGCATTGAACAGTTCCGGGAAAACTACGAAATCAGATCCGTAATCGCTGACAGCATCAATGTAATATTCTACCTGCTGCAGGAAACCATCCAGGCTGCCGTAGTCTCTCATCTGCCATTGCACCAGGCCAATGCGCACTGTCGACTTGTTGTAACGTACCGTATCTGCATCTTTTTCATAGTAGATATTATACCATTGGAGCAGTGTCGCAAATCCCTTGCTGGCCTCATCATTCGGCAGGTAGTTTTTGAGGATCTTTTTAACCAGGAAATCGTTGGAGAACTGGAATGTCAGTGTCGGATCATAGATCTCTTTATCCTTAACTTTCTCAATATATTCGCGGGGAGTGAGCTGATCTGCGTACTTTTCATAATTAGGAATACGGCCGCCGGCTACTATACCGCGCAGATTGAGGCGCTCGCAAAGGTTCTTACGGGCATCGTACAATCGTCTTGCCAGTCGTTTGCCCCTGAAATCGGGATGTACAAACACCTCAATACCGTACAGGATATCCCCTTTGGGATTATGCGTATTAAAAGTATAATAACCGGTGATCTGCTCGTAGGTATGTTCATCTCCGAATTTGCCATAATCCACGATGATAGATAATGCACAGCCCACTACCTTTTCATTTACAGTAATAGCGATCTGCCCTTCGGGAAACACCTCTATAAGTCGGCGCAGGGTAGGTTCCCGCCAGTAACTGCCAGCCATATCCGGGTAAGCCCTCAACATGGATTCTTTTAAATCTATGTAATCTTCTGCGGTCAATTGCCTGATTTCTACTGTTTCTGACATGGTTTCTCAATTTACAGGCAATTTAAGTAAAAAGGGCGTATCATGATGATACACCCTTTCTGCTGATTTTTCGCATATTCCCCCGCTTCGTCGCGAGGTTTTCCTTTAGTATGAGAGGGAAACTATTGATTCAGGAGATCCTGAATATAGATGACCTTATTATTTTGTGTCTGTAAAAAAGCTTTATTCGCCCTGCCGATATGCAGGAATGCTTTGACTTGCCTGATGAAAAATACGGGCAGGTAAAATAGCGCGCCCACGGTTTTCCTGTCTGTGCTCATCACCGCTACGATGATGAAGAATGACAATGGGAATAATAACATCGCTGCTATCCAGCCCAGCATCCACACCGGCGAGATCCAGTAATTCACAAAGGCAAAGAACGCTGCGGCGACTACCTGCAGGAACAATGGCGGACGCAGTAAATTGAACCCGAAAAATACGAGGTTAAAACTACCACGGCGCAGTCCTGTCAGGAACACATCCCAACCGTATTTAAAATATTTAAAGTAGGCATTGATCCACCTGGTGCGTTGTGTTTCCAGGGCATCGCCGCTATCTATCTTTTCATCGTATACTTTTGCATCTTCAGCATAAGCCAGCTGTGGAATGAGTTTCACAATATCTGCCTGGATCTTCTTATCAAATCCACCCAGGAAGTTGCGATAGATCACCTGCTTGTACAAAGCTGTTTCGATCGCAATACCCAAGCCCCAGATATTGGCCGATAAACCCATTTCCATGCGCATACGCCTGTCAATGAAGTTGCTGAAATAATTACCGGCTGCATCCAGCTGTGCATATACGCTGTCATTGTTCTTAGCCAGCATATTGGTCTGTACCGCGCGGTAACCTTTATTGAAATACCTGTTCAGCACTTCCAGATAATCAGGGTGCAGCAGGTTGTCCGCATCCAGGATAATCATTACATCGTGTGCAGCATCAAAGTGATTGATGGCATAGTCGATGGAACGGATCTTTGCATTAAGAGGTACTTCAGGCAGGAGCACTTTTACCTGTGGATCATCATTGTATCCGATGTTTGCGTGGTCACATCCATCCGCCACCACATATACTTTGAAGTGACGGTAAGTTTGCCTGAGTACTGAATCTACGAGGGGTGGAACCAACTGTAGATTCTTATGCGCTGTAATAATCACAGCAAAGGAATAATTTTTCCCTGGTGCTTCGATATCGGTTTTCTTCTTAGCAAAGAGGAAGCCAAAAAATTTCTTTATGCCATAAATGAGCAAAAGAAAAGTTGGTTGGAGCAGGTATGCTGCCAGTAAAAGCTGTATAGCTGCAAAGCAGCCAAAGAGAATTGACCACATATTAATTTGCTTTTTCCCACACTGAAAAGAACCCTCCTGTAAAGCGGTAAGGCAGTGCATCGGCGATCTTACAGTCTAACCACTGTAATGCACGTACTTTTTTCGCTACAAATGAGAAGGGAAATACATCCTCAATAAAATTTGCCTTGCCAAAACGAACGATGCGAAATTTGTTTTGTGTAGACAAATTTTCCAGGTCCGATTTGTTGAAAAATTGCACATGGTCCAGATTATCCGCTGCAGACTGCACAGTAGTGCCTGTATAGCCCAGTGCTTTCTTGACACTGACCACCATTCTCCATGGCCAGCTGTTTTTTTCACGCATTGCCAATACGGGCCGGGTTACAAACAATTCGCGCGGACCACTTCCATTGGGTACGGTTACAATCAGTACACCATCCTGTTTCAAGGACTGGTACAATACTTTCAATAAGGAGGAAGGATCCTGCAGGTGTTCTAATACTTCGCTACAGATGATGGCATCGAAGCAGTCGCCCTGTGCTACCAGTTTCTCTGCACTGATCACGTCAAACCTTACATTAGGCTGAGTATTCAGGGCGCGTGCACGGGCTATGGTCGCCTCGCTTACATCAATCCCCAATACATTAAAGCCCAGTTTACCCAGGTGACGGCTGATCACACCGTTGCCACAGCCTACATCCAGTACCCTGGCAGCTGGCTGGGCCTTGCGCTGCAGTGCATTACTGATAAAGTCAAGCCGCTTTCTGTCAGCGATTCTATCATATTCGTATGTAATAGTCGTAGTCATGATTCGTATCCGGTTAATTTTTATGATCAAGCACGTTCCTGTACAGGACTTCTACCTGACGGGTCATGCCTTTTGCACAATAGTGCTGATTCACGGTAGCAGCAGCTGCCTGCTGTAAGGATGTGCGCAATGCCACATCCGAATGTAAAGTGCCGATGGCCGTAGCCAAAGCAGCGGGGTCACGGGCAGGTACGACCAGCCCGTTCTGCCTGTCGGCCACAATTTCTTTGCTGCCATCTACTGCTGTCACAATCACGGCCTTTCTCATGGCCATGGCTTCCAGCAACCCGATAGGCAGGCCTTCCCAGAGGGAGGGCAAACAATAAATATCTATCGCCTGTAACAATGCCGGCACGTCGCCGCGGAAGGGCTGAAATACAATCTGGGAGGCAATGCCCTGTGCCATCGCCAGTGAAACCATTTCGTCTTTCATATCCCCTTCTCCTACTACCAGCAAGGTAATGTCGCGATGCTGCTCCAATACCTTTTTAAAGGCGTAAATAAGGGTTAAAGGGTCTTTTTGATGGGTGATGCGGGCTATATATCCCACCACAGTATTTGAGGCTGGAATGCCCAATTCCTGGCGCACATCAGGCAGGCTTGCCCCGGGATTAAATCTGCTTAAATCAATTCCGTTATTGATCACTGTAGACCTGAATCCTGAAAAGTGTTTTACGCCGGTATCCCTGTTGGATGCAGAGACGGAGATGTTTGCTTTGGTGCCGCTGGTCAGCAACCTTTCTGACCACACCCTCACCTGTTTTTGCAGGAAAGGCTGATCATCGTGAAATGACCAGCCATGGATGGTATACAGCAAAGGTCGGCCACTCATGCGGGCGGGAATGAACAGATTGCTGGCAGCACGGGAACCGTGTGCATGAACGATGTCAATCTGTTCGTCCTGAATAAGGGTTTTGACCCGTTTCCAGCAGGAAGGGTCAAATGCTTTCAGGGAAGGAATCACATAATGGCGTATACCCATTTCCTGCAGGCGCGTGATCATAGGGCCGTCTGTAAAAGACAGCACCACCGGCTCAAAGCGCTCTTTGTCCATGGCATCCACCAGGCTGAGTACGTGGGATTCCCCACCGCCTATCAGTCCCTGGCGGATGGCCTGCAATACCTTTATTTTAGGTGTGTTGTTCATTATGCGGGAACACCTTCGGCCTGGGGTTGTTTTCTCTCCCAGCCCTGTGGCAGTTTTTCGTAAATCTCAATGTTTTCGAATTCCTTGCTCTTACGTGCACCTACTTCTTTCGCCCACTCGGCCATGCGTGCAATGCCATCCTGTAAGGATACGCCGCTGCCTTCGCCAAATACGCGGTGCGCCTTGGTGTGGTCAGAGTAAGCGTGCATTACTTCGTTGCGAGCGGCCAGGTATTTAATATCCGGTGTCACACCAAAGCAGGCACCTACTACCTTCGCCAGTTCATTTACTGTATAAGGTTTGTCGGCCCCGATATTGAATACTTCGTTGTATGCTTCCGGAATGTTTACGCTGTTAGCGATTGGAATAGCTACATCATCGATAAAGCTGAAAGCCCTGGTCTGTTCGCCATCGCCAAAAATGGTCAGTGGTAAACCCTGCATGATCTGGTTCATGAAGATGCCGATCACGTTGCGGTATTTATCCCCGATGTTCTGGTTCTCGCCATATACGTTGTGCGGGCGGAACACGACATAGTTCAGACCAAACATTTCGTGTGCTGCTTTCAGGTCCAGTTCTACAGCGAATTTGGATACGCCATATGGATCTTCCGGCATGGGTACCATTTCTTCACGCATAGGCAGCTGACCTGCACCATATACTGCGATAGAAGAAGTGAATACAAAGCATTTTACTTTATGCTTGATAGACTCATTGATCAGGTTAATGCTGCCAATGAGATTATTGTTATAATTGAAGCGGCGGATGAAGTGGCTCAGGCCTTCAGCTGCATATGCCGCCAGGTGATATACATATTGGAAACGGTATTCCTCGAAAAGGCTGGTCACCAGCTGATCGTCGGATACAGAACCCTGTACGAATATTGCGCCTGCAGGGATATGATCTTCAAATCCTCCGCTGAGGTCATCCAGTACAACTACTTCATGTCCCATTGCCAGGCAATGTTTTACGACATGTGAACCGATAAAGCCGGCACCGCCGGTAACGAGTGATGTTATTTTAGACATAATTGAGTTTTTTTATACAGGTGAATAACTTGATGTAGTGAGGTTCCAGAATGTTCCTTTTACAAAAGATCTTAAATGTTTGAACTGTCCTTTGAGTGTGTAAGTAAGCACCGCTTTGGGGAATGTGAGGAAACCAAAGAAGCAGAGGAACGCGGCCAGCTGCAGTTTGTTGGTATTCCTGCGCATATAGAGAATGCGGTTACGGGTATGGTAGTATGCTTTGATAGCGCTTTCCTTACCCATGGTGATTGACTCTTTGTGGTAAATTAGTCCGTTAGCATTATAATAGATCTTGTAGCCGGCGCGCAGAATTCTGGCAGACCAGTCACTTTCTTCGTAATAGATAAAGAACTTGTCAGCAAACCGGCCTACGTTGTCAATCACTTCACGCTTTACCATCATGGCAGCGCCGTGTGCGCACCAGGTAGGACCTGATACATCGTGCTGACCTTTATCTTCTTCCTTACTGCCTACTGCCCAGGTACGACCTGTGAGCAGGTTCATCTTGTTGAAGCCTGCATACTGAATGACATTGGGGTGTGAGTAAAAGCGAATTTTGGGGCACACCACACCAATTGTTCCGTCTTCATAAAATGGTTGCAGCAGCTGCTCCAGCAGGTCAGGCGTGACTTCGGTATCATTGTTTACAATGAATACAAAATCGCCTTTCGCATGCTCAATACCGAGATTGTTGCCACCGGTGAAACCCAGGTTGACAGGGCTCAGTATGAGACGGAGATTCGGATAGTTGCCTGCTTCAATTTGTGCAGTAGGATCAACGCTGGATCCGTTATCTACGAGGATCGTTTCAAAATTGCGGTAGGTCAGCTTTTTTGTCGATTCCAGGAATTCGCAGGTAACAGTTGTCTGGTTGAAATTAAGGGCAATAATGGACACCAAAGGTGTTTGTTCTTGCAAACTCATAATTGTATTCGGTAGTTATAATAATTTATACATTGTCCTTTTGCCGCAGGGCATTGGGAGTATTAGCCAGGATCCACATATCATATAGTACAGAATGCTTTTCAGCATAACTCTTATCCAGGTTGATTCTTTCACTTACGCTCATATCCTTATTGCCTCTCTTTTTGATCTGCCACAGGCCGGTGATACCTGCAGGTGCCAGGAAGCGGCCTGCATAATCGTCTGTAGTAAGGGTGGCAGCTTCGTACAATGGAAGGGGGCGATTGCCTACGAGGGACATGTGCCCCAGCAGTACATTGAGCAGCTGGGGAAGTTCATCCAGACTGGTGTTGCGCAGGAAGGCACCCAGGGGGGTTACACGAGGGTCATTGCTTACCTTGAAAAACACGGGACCGGTGCCATTCGTATCGTACTGGTTCAGGTGTTTCATCTGGGCTACCTGTTGGTCAGCGTCCGCTACCATAGTGCGGAATTTGTAAAACTTAAAGATCTGGTAGCGCTTGCCGGCGCGGCGGGACACATAGAAAACAGGCCCTTTGGAATCCAGTTTGATCAGAATAGTCAGGACAAGGAAAAGCGGGGATAACAATAAAAGCAGTGTGCCGGCAAATAAAATATCCAGGCCACGCTTGATGGAATAGTTAAGGTAATACCCAGGTTTGATAGATACAGTACTGCCTTCTTTTTCGACAGTCTGTGCCATCTGCCTGATCTGCTGTGCAATGCGCAGCTTTTCTTCAAATATCGCAGGGGTAACGTCGGGGGTGAGGATATCATCGATACCTCCAATGGTGCGGAGCTCCTGTTTCAACTCCGCTGATAATGCTTCAGTATATACGAACACAGGTACTTTCGCAAGTCTGGACTCCGTTCGGATGTAGTCTCTCAACTTACGGAAATTGAATTGGGGATTGTCATGTACATTACATATAATGAATGTAGGTACATTGTTGTACAGCAGCTGCTCCTTCAGTACATTTACTGACAGGGACAACTCTTTGGCGGTAAAAACATACTCTTCCGTTTTGCCAGTCACACCATCGAAGAACTCATCATTACCGATACAAAGCGTATACCTGTTGACGTGGCTCGAGGCCATGGCGACGACTTTGGTGCCGGTTTTTTTCCTGGCATTAGGATAGCTCAATGGTAGATTAGATATCATGTGCGTTCGGTTTACTTAAAAATACTGGTATAACAATGGTGCCGGGGAACAACGAAAAGGATCATCCCGCAATACTCACAGACTGCCTTGTGCTTAACTGGTTATCTACAATCTCGAGCAGTTTAATCGGATCAAAAGGCTTGCTAATCACTTTGGCCACGTTTGGGTACAGGGGTATGTTTTCCTTCAGGTCCATCCCCGTCAGCACGATGACAGGAATATCGCTATACAGTGCATTGCCTGCAAGATTTTTGGCAAGTTGCCATCCATCTATATTAGGCATCTGAACATCAGTGATGATCAGATCAGGAATGTTGCCACCGGATAACCACATAGTAGCAGTCAGCCCATCTGTAGCAGCATATACTTTATACTTGTTGCCTAACATCGCTTCTAACAAAAATCGCATTGGGGCACTATCGTCTACTATTAAAATCTTCTTTTTCATTTTACTCCGGTTTAGAACATAAAAGATTGCTCTGTAAACCAAATGCATACACGCCACAACGTTCATTGTTGCAGAATGGGCAAATGGAATCTCTTTGATCTTCCAGGAGGATAAGGTAGAATTATCACAAAATTTTCACCACTTGCAGGTTAGTACATATGTACAAATAAGTGTACATACGCGCAAAGACTGCGGTGGTAGTTCATTTCAGGACAAATTGGTTAAGTGAATTTCAGAGGAGATGGCTATGGTTACTATTAGCAGATTGCTATATTCAGGGTAAAAATATTTATTATTCCTGAATAGTGCAAATAAAATCTTGAACAATATTTTTTTTGCACTTGAATGTCAACAATCTCTAGGTTTTTATCGAAATATGCTCCAAAAGTATAGTAATAATTATTTTTTAATATTTTGAAATTGGTAAAAGACTAAGAATTCCTCGTGAATGATGCAAAAGTGAAAGTAAACGATACTAAAATTGCGGTTGCTGTATCATTATATTGAGCCACAATAATTTTTCTTCTTTAATTTGGCATCTTATTAAGAAAGCATTACCCCGATAAAGCCAATGTTAACGATGACGATTTTATTCTACACCAGCTTATTCATACTGTTCTATAATTATATCGGGTATGGTTTCCTGGTAGGGATACTGGTGGGCTGTAAGCGCCTGCTGTCAAGGATTCACAAAGAGTCCACTGCATTCGAGCCTGCAGTCACCCTCATCGTTGCAGCCTATAATGAAGCGGCATTTATTCCAGAAAAAATTAAGAATACGCTGGAACTGGATTATCCTGCTGATAAATTAGAGATCATATTTATCACTGACGGTTCGAACGACGGTTCTGAAAAAATAGTGCAGCAGTATTCACGTATCACCAGCATGCATGAAAATGAAAGGAAGGGAAAAACAGCTGCCATCAACCGCGCTATGCAAAGCGTACATACACCGCTTGTGATCTTCTGTGATGCCAATACGCTGCTTAACGCCGCTGCTGTCAAGCATATTGTGCAGCACTACCAGGATCCCCGGACCGGTGGTGTAGCCGGTGAGAAAAAAGTAATGCAGGCCGGCAACAGCGGCGCTGCAGGTACTGAAGGCATCTACTGGAAGTACGAATCTGTATTAAAGCGACTGGATGCTGCGCTGTATACAGTGGTGGGGGCTGCCGGTGAATTGTTCTCTGTAAGAACAGCACTCTTTACCCCGGTAGAACCTGAAGTCATCTTAGACGATTTTATAATTTCATTAAGAGTAAACCAAATGGGCTACAGGATAGCATATGCGCCGGATGCCTTCGCAATGGAAACACCCTCAGCGGGCATTACGGAAGAGCACAAGCGTAAAATCCGCATCAGTGCCGGTGGCTTTCAATCCATCGTTATGCTGCGTGCATTGCTCAATGTGTTCCGCTATCCCCTCCTCTCCTTCCAGTACATTTCGCACCGGGTACTGCGTTGGACACTGAGCCCGCTTAGTCTGCCCATCCTGTTCATCAGCGCAGCTGTATTGACATTCCAGGGTGCGGGCAGCTGGTATCAGTTCATCTTCGCAGCACAGGTAATATTTTATATACTGGCAGTCACCGGATTTTTTCTTGCTAAGCGGGATATTAAATTCAAGCCCTGCTATATACCATTCTATTTTCTCTTTATGAATGTGGCGATCTACGAAGGTTTCTTCAGGTATATCAGGAAGCAGCAATCTGCCGTGTGGGAAAAGGCCAGGAGAGAAACAGCCGTTATGAATGCTTAAAAACAACAACCAAAAGATGTCGACAGGTTCCAATACACAGCGTATTAACAGTATGGATGCACTCCGGGCACTCGCCATGTTCCTGGGTGTGGTGCTGCATGCAGTGATGGCGTATACAATGACCCCATTCGAGAATTTCTACCACGACCCTCATTACAGTAGCAATATTTATGATGTAATCTTTTTTGTCATACATACTTTCCGGATGCAGTTGTTTTACCTGATAGCCGGGTTCTTTTTCCGTTTGTTATATTTCAGGATTGGCGAAGCAGCGTTTATCAGGCACCGTACGCAACGTATCCTGATCCCCTTCGTAGTGGGTCTGTTCCTGATCCTTCCCTTTACCAATCTGCCGCTCACAGCGTACACCGTCACCGGTGGGGGCCAGCACCTCACCGGTCCGGACGTTTCCCTGATCCTGCACAATATCATGATCTGGAGAGGCCCGGTACACTTGTGGTTCCTGTATTACCTTACGCTGTTTTACATCATTGGTATCGTGTTACTACGATTGAAATTGCCTAAACTGCCAGTAGCCATTGTGCCTCCACTGCTGCTGGCAGGTTCATTTGTTTCCTTGCTGCTCTTTGATACTTACTATATCAAATACACGCCGGGGCTGGTGCCTAAGCCTAATTACATACTGTACTACGGCATTTTCGTATATGCCGGCTGGGTGCTGCATGCGCACAAAGAAAAATATTTCCCCCTGCTCAAACGCTATGGACTGGCGTTTACGGCAACTGGTCTGGCCGTAGCGCTCCTGATATATTATAATAGTACTGCAGCCGGAATATTATTAAAATCAGGTATGACTATTGCTACCGTATCACTCGTGCTTGGTTTCCTGGGCGTGTTTCTACGCTGGGTCAATGCTGAATCATATACCATGCGTTACTTATCAGATGCCTCCTACTGGGTATACCTGGTGCATGTAGGGCTGGTATATATGATGCAGGCCTGGCTGGGAGATACAAACCTGCCTGGCATCCTCAAACCGGTATTATGCTTTATCGTACCCGTGGCGATTTCACTGCTCAGCTACCAGTGGTTCGTACGGTACACTATTATTGGATTTTATTTACATGGGAAAAGAGAAAAATCGAATACAGAAGAACACAAAAGAGTATACAAAGTATCTACATCCAAATCTTAAAAAACGTTATAATCCTTTGCACATAAGCATTACAGCAGATTTTAAAACGATTTGTTAATGTATTAAAAAAGATTTGCTTCTTTTAAATTTTATACTACCTTAGCAATCGAATTTATCCTTCCAACCAGTCCTCATTTAAAACCTCACGATAATACTTTTAGCCGTTTTCCTATTAAAAGCCGCTCAGCATTGAGTTGGCCGAATACGTTGTTGAGATACATGTGAATAATTAAATCGCAGTGTTGCCAAAACTTGCTGGGTAAGTTAATTAATCGGTTTACAACTGAAACACTTATCCATATGAGGAAATTTTACGCAATCTGTCTGTTTTTTATCATGGGCTTTGGTCACCTGGCCATGGCGCAGATATTTAATTCAGGCGACGCCGTTGTGAATTACGACCCCAATAACCCTCCTACTGCACCTGCGTGGGGTACTATTGGCAAATGGGTCCGAACATTGCGCAGCGATGTCAATTTCACCAACAAAGACTCTTACAAGTGTTACTACCTGAACGGCATGCCGTTTCGCCTGAAGTTCCCCAAAAGCTATCAGCAAGGTGTAGCAGATGGTAAGAAGTACCCCATCTTCATCTTCTTCCACGGCAAAGGAGAAGGCGGAGGCATTTATGACAATGAATATTCCCTGTACCATGGCGGTGGCAAATTCTGTGCTGCTGTCGACAATGGTAACTTCGACGGATTTATTCTTGTTCCCCAAAACACAACCGGCTATTTTGGTGCCGGTCATTTTTCATTCGTAAAACAAATCCTGGATACCCTCATCGCCAGCAATAAGCTCGATGTAAACAGGATCTTCGTTGACGGTCTTTCCGCAGGTGGCTCCGCTACCTGGGAATTTATGTTTGCTTACCCTACGCTGGTAGCTGGTTTCCTCCCTATCAGCGGTTGTTCAGTTGCATACAAAGACCAGGTCAACACATTTAAGTACATTCC
This sequence comes from Chitinophaga silvisoli, assembly GCF_003412465.1. Taxonomy (GTDB): domain Bacteria; phylum Bacteroidota; class Bacteroidia; order Chitinophagales; family Chitinophagaceae; genus Chitinophaga; species Chitinophaga silvisoli. The sequence continues at coordinate 210,743 of NZ_QTJV01000007.1, read as the reverse complement.
TCTTTGGATCTTCCAGGGTGGCCTGGATAACAATCCTCACCCTAACACTACTGCACAGGTTATGACCGCCGATTCTCTCGCTGGCGGCAATTGGAAAGAAACGCTTTACCCTAACGGGGGACATGGTATTTGGGACAACGCATGGAACGAATCTGATTTCTGGCCCTGGATTAACAGGCAGAATAAAACCAACCCCTGGCCAAAAGCCGGGCACAATGAATTTTGCCCTGGTGAAACTGTAAATGTTACATTAGGTTTAACAGCTGGTTTTGATGGCTACGAATGGCGCAAGGATGGTGTAACTATCCCTGGTGCCACTTCAAACGAATTGGTAGTGACCGCTTATGGTACCTACGACGCAAGAATTAAAAGAGGTGATGTATGGTCTGATTACTCCACTACTCCTGTAGTTGTAAAACAAAAATCAGCCACACAAACCCCTCCTATCACTATCTCCGGTCTGATGAGTAAGGTAATCCCTGCTCCGGACGGAAACAATTTTGTCACACTGACACTGCCCAACGGTTATACTTCCTACCGCTGGGCGAAAGCTACGGATACAACTACACTGGCTACTACGCAGACTTACAATGCAAGCACTGCCGGCCAGTACCGTGCCAAGGTAACTGAACTGTATGGCTGCTCCAGCGAATGGTCCGCACCATTCAATGTTGTACCTGCCAACGGTACCAAAGCACCTGCTCCTGCTTCAGGTCTCACGGCTACGGCTATTTCAAAAACAGCCATCACCATCGACTGGACAGACAATCCAAACGCTACTTACAATGAAACCGGTTACGAGGTTTACCGTGCCACTACCTCCGGTGGCCCGTATTCCCTGATCAAACTCACCGCCGCAAATGCTGCTACTTATACTGACAGTCTGCTGAATCCAAACACGAAGTACTATTACATCGTACGCGCTGTAAACGACAGCAGTGCTTCAGCTAACAGTAATGAGGCTGTGACCCAGACACAGGTGGACAACACTCCTCCTACAGCTCCCGGCAATCTCACTGTAACGGGTTCTTCTTCCAGCCAGGCTTCCCTGTCATGGACGATCTCTACCGATGATGTGGGTGTCTACAAATACGACATCTATGTAAATGGCATCAAATCCTACACTGTAGACAACGATGTGAACACCTTCACTGCCTATGGCCTGAAGAGCGATTCTCTGTACAACTTTGTAGTGAAAGCCAGAGACGTAGCAGGCAACTCTTCCGCACGCAGTAACCAGGTAGCTGTTTATGCCGTGGCCAACGGCCTCGCCTGGCGCTATTATACCGGTAACTGGAGTACACTGCCTGACTTTAATACCCTCACTCCTGATGCTACCGGTTACTCCGCTATCCCCGATATCAGCGTAGCTACAGATGCTGATTACTTCGGCTTCGTATGGGAAGGTGAAATCCGTATCCCTGTATCCGGCAACTATACCTTCATCATCAACTCTGATGATGGTAGTAAACTCTGGATCGACAGCAAGTACGATGCTTCCGTAACCCCACTTGTGAACAACGATGGCGCTCACGGTACACAGGATAGAGAAGGTACTATCTATCTCACTGCAGGGATGCACAAGATTGCTGCTGCCTACAATGAAATCGCAGGCGGTCAGGCATTTACCCTGAGCTGGAAAAATACGGCTAATGGTATCACTACCGCTACCCAGATCTCCGCGGACTATTTCAAGAAAACGGTGACCAACGGTGCTGTACCTAAATATCCCGGCAACCTGCTGGCTACTGCTACTGCTTATAACAAGATCAAACTGACATGGGCAGACAGCAGCAGCAATGAATCAGGATTTGAAATCTACCGCGCTACCGCACAGGCAGGTCCATACGCAACCATAGCTACTACAGCTGCGAACGTAACGACCTACACTGACAGCAACCTGGTGGCTTCCACTACTTACTACTACCGCGTCAAAGCGATCAATAAATATGGTGATTCAGGCTTCAACCCTGCTGAAAGCGGCGGCCTGTTCTGGGCTGAATATCCAGGCAGCTTCAGTGCCCTGCCTGCATTCGCATCCCTGACTCCATACATCTCCGGTACTACGAATAATATCAACCTGAATGTAAGAGACCGTGAAGACAATTTCGCACTCAAGTTCGATGGTTATATTAATATCCCGACTACCGGTACTTATACGTTCTATACTGCTTCTGACGATGGCAGTAAATTATATATCGGAGGCTTTAGCGAGAGCAATCTGGTGGTGAACAATAACTACCTGCAGGGTACTACCGAACGTTCCGGTACCAAAACCCTTACTGCTGGCAGATATCCTATCACCGTTACTTATTTTGAGCAAGGTGGTAGCCAGACATTATCTGCCAGCTATGCAGGTCCCGGATTAAGCAAACGCCTCATGCCTGACAGCGCTTTCATTTACAAAAACATGAGAGCCACTACCCTGGCTAAACCGGCACTGCCTGCTGCTCCGACTAACCTGGTATTGACTGCAGTAAGTCCAAACAAGATTCAGTTAAGCTGGAAAGACAATTCCACTACTGAAACCGGTTTTGACATCTACCGCTCAGTGAATGACAGCTCTACTTTCAAACTGTTTACTTCCGTTGCTGCAAACAGCACTGCTACTGCCGTGTACAACGACTCTGCACTGTTTGCAAACGTGAAATACTTCTATAAGGTGCGTGCGAAAAATGAAGGTGGTAACACCATCTTTACGAACAGCGCCGGAATTTACACACTCAACACCCCACCTGTGATCACACAGCTGGTCAACCGATCAGTAAGGTATGGCACTCAGCTCGTGCTGAACATCACCGCTACTGACGCAGATGGCGAGACCCTGACGCTCACGGCAGCGAATGTACCTTCCTTCGGAACTTTTGCTAACACGGGGAATGGTACAGCAACACTGACATTCAATCCTGCCAATTCAGATCAGGGTACCTATGCCAACATTACCGTAACTGCTACTGACCAGCACAGCGGTACTGCAAGCACCTCATTCACCCTGAATGTGAATGATAACTACACCCCGGTCATTGGTACTGTCAGCAATGTATCACTGGCAGAAGCAACTACCTCTTCTATCAGCCTGACTGCAACAGATGGCAACGCAGGAGACTCCATCACCTGGACCACCAGCGGCCTGCCTTCTTTCGCTACCCTGACTAAGAGCGGTAACAATGCCAGCATCAGCCTCGCTCCTACATATGTAGATGCCGGTACTTACAATGTAACTGTAAATGCCAATGACGGTAAAGGCGGTATCGATACCAAAACCTTTGTCATCACTGTGACTGATGTGGACCCAAGCCGTACTATCTATGTGAACTTCTCCGATGGATCTTATGCTCCATCTGCTCCATGGAACAGTACCAACAAGGCACCGGTTCAGAACGACCTGTTCCCGAACCTGAAAGATCAGAACAGTGTAGCTACCACCGTTGGTATCAAAATCGTAAGCAACTGGGGTGCACTGGGTAACGGTTCTAACTACTATGGTACCAATACCGGCAATAACTCCGGTGTGTATCCTGACAATGTAATGAGAACTGCTTACTGGACTAACACCACCAAACAGACCCTGAAACTGTATGGCCTGAGCAGCAGCAGCAAGTATAGCTTCACCTTCTTCGGTGCCCGTGCGGATGTAACAGATAACCGTCTGACCAACTATACCATTGGTACGACTACGGTATCCCTGCAGGCATCATCCAACACGAAGAATACAGTAGCTATCAACAATGTAGCACCAGATGCCAATAACGAAATCAGCATCGACCTGCAGAATGGTACCGGCTCTGTATATGCCTACCTGAATGCAATGGTGGTGAAAGTAGCCTACGATGATGGGAACGCACCTGCGAAACCGACTAACCTGGCCGTAGCCAGCAGTTCTACCGGTGTGAACCTGACCTGGAAAGATGTAGCCTTCAACGAAAGTGCTTATGAAATCTGGCGCGCTGCTACCAGAACAGGTACTTATAGCCTGCTCACACCAACAGCTGCTGCCAATGCCGTAAGTTATACCGATACTTCCGCTAAGGCTAACAATACTTACTTCTATGCAATCAGGGCGATCAACGCAAATGGTAACTCTGCATTCTCCGATACAGTAACGATCACTACCGGCAACAATGCACCTAAACTGGACAGCATCGCCGGTGTGACCATCAAGAACAACGAAACCGCCACTGTAACACTGCGTGCTACCGATGACGCAGGCGATGTGCTGACACTGAAAACCACCAACCTGCCGTCTTTCGCTAAGCTGACTGACAACGGTGACGGTACCGGTAGTATCGCCATCACACCAGCTGCCGGCAATGTTGGCAAATACACTGTGACTGTCACAGCGAATGATAACAACGGTGGTACCACGAGCAGAACTTTCGTGATCTACATCAGGGACAAGAACCTGACATCAGTATACTTCAACTTCAACCAGACCTTGCCTGCTGATGCGCCATGGAACAACTTCAATACTTATCCTTACAATACAGCTGTGATCAACAACGCTGTAGATGAATCAGGTGCTGCTACCAGTATCAAAATCGCCCTGCTGGATGCCTTCTCAGGTACCAATGCAAGCGGTGCTTCTACCGGTAATAACAGCGGGGTATATCCTGACAACGTACTGGCCACCACTTACTACACCAGTGAGTCTACCGCCAGAAGAATCAAGATCTCCGGCCTGTCTTCTACCTACCGCTACAACCTGATCTTCCTGGGCAGCCGTACCGGTAATGATAACAAGAATACGGAGTACACTGTAGGTACCAACACGGTCACCCTGAATGCAGCGAACAACACCAACAATACTGTTCAGATCAATGGTATCTCCGCTGACAGCACCGGTGCTATCCAGTTCACTGTAAAACAGGCTACCGGCGCCACCTACGGTTATATCAACAGCGTAGTACTCCAGTACTACATCGACAACGGTTCGCCGCTGAACCCGACCAACGCTACTGCTACTGCAACTTCCAAGACCAGTATCAATGTGAAATGGCAGGATAACTCAACGAACGAAACCGGCTTCCAGGTATACCGCTCTACTGACAACAGCAACTTCTCATTGCTGACCACCGTAGGAAACAATGTGAATTCTTATGCAGATGCTGGCCTGGCAACAGATACCCGCTACTACTATAAGATCCGCGCCATCAAGGATACCGCGAAGTCCGATTATACCAACGTAGCAAGTGCCTCTACTTTCATCAATGCGGTGTACATCAACTGTAATGTTTACACCCCTGCAGGTGCTCCATGGAACAACACGAACTCAGGCCCGGCCCTGGGATCTACCTTCCCGAACCTGAAAGATGAAAGCGGCAATAACACAGGTCTGACCATGACCATCACCCAGGCCTTCACAGGTGACAACCCTTATGGTATGAATACTGGCAACAACTCAGGCATCTACCCTGACAATGTAATCAGCAGCACCTACTGGGTAGATATCAACGTGAATGGTCAGCTGAAGATCTCCGGTCTGAACCTGGCTAAGCGCTACAACTTTGTATTCTTCGCCAGCCGCGATGGTGATGGTGACAGAACGACCAACTACACCGTTGGTACCACCACTGTATCGCTGAACGCTTCTTACAACACCAGCAATACCGTTCAGATCAACGACATTGTTCCTGATGCAAACGGTGAGGCCTACATCAATGTGAAAGCAGGTGGTAACTCCATCTACGGTTACATCGGTGCCCTGGTGATCCAGCAGTATACGCCGGCCACAAGTGACCTGGATCCGTCCCTGATCATGGCGAAGAAGAGCGACTTCCTGACAGGCCAGTTAACAAATTCAGACGCTGCTAACAAAGTTGCCCTGACAAACGTTTATCCAAATCCGTTCGCATCCAGCGTAACCCTGGATATGACGAATACCGGAAAGACAAGCAGCAATGTGAGCATCGTAGTTTCAGATATTACCGGCAAAATCCTTTACACCAGATCGCTGGGTAAACTGGATGCCGGCAGTCAGCGAATCAATGTTGATCTCAGTACCTCCCAGATTCCAGCTGGTCCATGTATACTGAGAGTGATAGAAGGAGAAAATGTAGTGAAGACTGTTAAGTTGATAAAGAATTGATAAGCACCATTCTTTGATTGATTACTTATTTGTTACCGAAAAAGTCCGGTGTAAACCGGATTTTTTCGGTTCTCTTAGATTAGATTTTTTTACACTTTAAAGAATACGCCGATATGGATTTGATCTATTTATTCAAATCACTACTGAGAAGAAAATGGTTAATCATCATCAGCACCTTTCTGGCTGTGCTGGCGGCTTTTTTGTTAACCCTGAACCAGGAAAAACTATACAAGTCCGTTGCCCAACTCGCTACCGGGTTCACCATGAGTGACCAGGTAAAACTCAAAGATGAAAGTTTCAACGTGTATGAAATTGATGTGAAATTCAACAACGCAGTGGAGGCCATCAAGTCACCCCGCGTGTTAGGGATGACAGGTTACAATCTCATGCTGCATGACCTGGAAAATCCTGACAAACCATACAGGATCCCCAGTGAAGAGGACCGCAAATCTGATATCTACCGCAAACTAAACAGGCAGAAAGCGATCGAGATCCTCACCAAGAAATACAACGAAGAACAATTGCTCAGCTCCTACGATCCTGAAGAAAGGAAAATCCTGGAGCTGCTGAACATATACCGGTATGACCTGGAAACATTGCGCTATGTGCTGTACGTAGGCCGTGTGCAACGCACTGACTTCATCGATATCCAGTACCGCTCTATCAATCCCGAGCTGTCTGCCTATATCGTCAACCAGGTGGTGACTGAATTCCTCCGTAACTATGAATCCAGCCGTAACCAGCAAACCGTTCAGAACATCGAAACGCTGAAGAAACTGGTGGACCAGAAACGCGAGGAACTGGATGCCAAAATTGGCAATATCAAAACCATGGGTACCCTGGACGCTACCGTCGAGAGCTCCAGTACACTGGAACAGATCTCTAACTTCGAGAGCAGGCTGGCTGACGAAAAAGCGATATTGACCAGCGCACAACTGGCCAGCCAGCAAGTGACTCAGCGCCTTTCAGAAATGGAAAGCACCAGTACCCAGAATGCTGCTGCCACTAATAGCTCCAATTCTGAACTGGCTACCCTGCGCGAAAAAATGAATGACGCTTCTGCTGAATACCAGAACAAAGGCGGTAATGATCCTGAACTGTATAATAAATACAAAAAGGCAAGAAATGATTACTCCGCCAAACTGATGGCCATGGCTTCCGCTGCTCCTTCTGCCGCCAATCCCGGTACTACCAAGGCGGACCTTCAGCAGAAGAAGAGTGACCTGGACCTGCAGGTAAGATCTGCGCAACAGAACATCGCCGCCTACGAAGCCAAGATCAGACAACTGAATAGCAGCATGGGCGCTGCAGCTTCAAGAGGTGCCAACAACCTGGCACTGCAAAAGGAAGTAGAACTGGCCCAACAGGAATATGAAAGCATCAAATCACGTTACGATGCTGCGGTGAACAACAAGATCGCCCCGATGGACAACTTCCACCAGATCCTGTATGGCCAGCCTGCGGTAGAACCAGAACCTTCCAAGCGGATCATTATCGTTGCTATGGCAGGTATGGCTGTTGCTGTGTTCTGCTGTATCCTCATCATCTTCCTGGAATACATCGATGTGAGTATCAAAACACCCACACAGTTCCTGAGAGTACTGGAACTGAAACTGCTGGGGGTGGTGAACAGGATCAACCTGAAGAAAACGCCACTGGAAGAAATCTTTACAGATCCAACCCTGAAGCAACATGATACCGCCGCCTTCCGCGAACTCCTGCGTAAGCTGCGTTTTGAAATGGAACATAGTGGCAAAAGGATTTTCCTGCTCACCAGTGCAAAACCCGGTGAAGGTAAATCTACCATCATCAAAGCACTGGCATATAGCCTGAGCCTTAGTCATAAGAAAGTACTGATCATCGATACACAGTTCCCGCACAATAGCCTGACCCAGGAGTATGAGGCAAAACCGGTGCTGGAAAGCTTCAATACATCTGCACAGGATTTCAGAATTTCTGCTGTACAGGACCTCATCTCTCCTACCAGTATGCCCAATGTGTCTATCATTGGTTGTGAAGGCGGCGAGTATACACCGGCCGAAATCCTGAAACCGGGCAACCTGCTGGAATACCTGCGTGCACTCACACATCAATATGATTACATCCTGATGGAAGGTGCTGCACTGAATGACCGTGCTGACAGTAAGGAACTGATGCAGTATGCTGATACCATCATTACAGTTGTATCTGCAAGATCTGGTGTGAACCAGACGGACAGGGAGACTATCTCCTTCCTGCATAGCCTGAACGGTAAGTTCAGCGGTGCCGTGTTAAACTTTGTTGAACCAGAAAATATAGATCTATAATGAGCACAGCGAAACCCGGCAACAGGCTGGCGTGGATAGATTACGCGCGTGGCATTGCCATCATACTGGTACTGTACCGCCACATCTTTGAGGGCATCAGCCGCTCAGGTGTGGAGGCTGCCCAGTTTAGCTGGCTGGAACATGCGAATATCATTTTCTACAGTTTCCGTATGCCCCTGTTCTTCATCCTGTCTGGTGTGTTCATTGCCAGGAGCCTGGCAAAGAGAGGTATGAAGAGTCTGATCATTAATAAATTCAACATCCTGCTGTATCCGTATTTACTGTGGTCTGCCTTGCAGATCACGATCCAGATCTGCCTGAGTGGACTGGTGAATGCGAACAGGGGGATTGCAGACTATGGATATATCTTCCTCTTTCCCCGCCGGATTGACCAGTTCTGGTACCTCTATGCACTGTTCAATGTAACGGTCCTGTATATACTCACTAAGGAAAAACTGCGCCTGAAGATCTGGCAGCAGCTGGCGATTGGGTTTGCAGCTTATATGTACAGCAGTTATTTGTCCGTGCATCATATTGATCTGGGCTTCGTTTACGACATCTGCCACTTCTATATCTTCTTTGCCATCGGGGAGCTGATTGCAGACCAGATTTTAGATAGCAGCAAGTATCCATTGTACAGCAGCTGGAAATTATTCTGGATCCTCCTGCCCTTCTTTGCAGTGGGCCAGTATTATTTCCTGGTCACGAATTTAAACAACCAGTACAACCTGTTTGTGGAAGAACATCAGCCCCTTTTATTTGCGCTGATCGCCCTGGTGGGTTGTGCTTTTATGATCAATATATCATTCCTGTTACAACGCTATGGCAGTGTGAAACTGCTGCGGGTAGCCGGATTCCATTCACTTTATATTTATGTTTCCCATGTGTTGGTTGCATCGGCGGTGCGTATGTGCCTGGTAAAGGTGTTTCACATCACCTACCTGCCAGTGCTGTTAGTGATTTGTTTATGCTTTGCCGTTGTAATACCCATCCTGCTGTACAAGGCAGCTATGCGCGCAGGTGCATGGTGGCTGTATAGTCTGGAAAAGCCCATGGAACTTAAATTAAGTTAAAACAAAAATGAGCGACCCAAAATACACCTACTGGCTGAAATCCGGCATCTACAGCGGATTACAGAAAATTGCTGTACTCCTGTTCGGGATTGGCAGTGTGCTGGTTTTAACCCGCTCACTGACGAAGTCCGACATGGGCGTATGGAACCTCTTTCTCGTATATACCGGTATTATTGAGATTGTAAGACAAAGTCTGATTAAGAACGCCGTGATCAAATACATCAATGGTCATGCTGCTGAAGAACATCCCCACATACAGTCCGCTGCTTTATACCTCAATATTGTAATCACAGGTCTGATCGGGATCCTGATTGCAGCCTTTATCATTCCTGTGAGCAAGGTGCTGCAGGCACCACCACTAGCCATGGTGATGTACCTGTTCCTGCCAGGTTTGGTATTGTTAATTCCCTTCTCACATTTTGAGTGGGTGCAGAATGCCAATGCTGATTTCAGGGGCATTTTCTGGGGCTACCTGAGCCGCCAGGGTACCAGTTTCTTGCTGATTGTAGCCCATTTAGTATTTACCCACGGGATCTCTCTCACTCACCTGATCCTTTATTTCGATGCCGGGCTGGTAGCGGGTACCATCGTATCCGGTTACTTCGCAAGGAGCTTCCTGAGCCGCCAGATTAAATATCACAGGGAGTGGTTTAGCCGCCTGTGGACATTTGGCAGATGGGTGTTTGGAACAAATGTGAGTTCCTCCCTGTTCCGCAATACAGATTCGTTTATTATCTCTTCCTTTTTAGGTACCCCATCTGTGGCATTGTACAATGTATGTCTGCGTATATCCAATCTCGTAGACGTACCCAGCCAGGTCCTGGGAGATATTCTTTTTCCCAAAACAGCGAAGATGATGGAAGACGGTAACCTGGTAATGGTGAAGTACTATTACGAAAGAGCGGTGGGTACGATCCTCGCTATCGCAGTACCAGCCAGTCTTGCCATCGTATTGCTGCCTAAGCTGGTGATTGGTATCATAGCCGGCCAGGGGTATATGGAAGCAGTACCTATATTGCAGGTAACAATATTTTATGGCCTGTTTCTGCCATTCATCAAGCAGTTTGGCACTATTATGGATTCAATAGGCCTGCCCAAATTGAATTTCTATGTAATCACTGTAACGGCTATCTGTAATATCTTCATCTGCATGTTCTATACCCGTCAGATGGGATTGATGGGCGCTGCTTATGGGACGATGACCTCATACGGGATCTGCTTTATTATTACGCAGACCATCCTGCACCGTAAGCTCAAAACCAGCTTGCTCAATGTGGTTAAATATATGCTGCAATTTTACCCGGAAGCTATTTCCGTGGTACAGCAACGTTATTTACTTAAATGGAAAGCCAGATGATCAGGAACAGGGACATCATAATAGTTGGCTTACAGCCCTGGGACATCCGCATTGGGAGTAACTGTAAGAACATGGCGCAGGAGCTGTCGCAATACAACCGGGTACTGTACGTAAACCGGGCGCTGGACAGGATCTCTGCCATCCGCTCTTCCGACGATGAGAAGGTGCTGGCCCGGAAAGCGAGCCTGCGTGGCGATACCAATGATCTGAAACCTGTTTCAGCTTCACTCTGGACACTCGACCCACGCACGGTCCTGGAATCTATCAACTGGATTCCTATGCCGGTACTCTTTGACAGGATCAACCTGGTCAACAATAAAAGACTGGCCCGCGAAATCAACCAGGCTGCAAAGCGCCTGGGATTCAGCAATGTACTCCTGTTCATTGACAATGATTTTTTCCGTGCACAATACCTGCCTGAATTGCTGGAAGGTGTACAGGAGACCATTTATTATATCAGGGATCACCTGACCACTCAGCCTTATTTCAAAAAGCATGGGGTACGGCTGGAACCACAGCTGATGCAGAAAGCAACGATGGTAGCAGCTAATTCAGCTTACCTGGCAGAATATGGTGCAAAGTATAATAAGGCTTCTTTTGACATCGGGCAGGGTTGTGATTTCAGCTGGCTGAAAGCAGAATTGCCGGCAGTACAGCAATTCAAAAGTCCGGTGATCGGCTATGTAGGCGCACTCATTACCTCCCGGCTCGATCTGCCCCTGCTGGAGATGATTGCCACCCAGCGTCCCGACTGGACCCTGGTACTGGTAGGTCCGGAGGATGAAGCCTTTCATGGCAGTGTACTGCATCAGCTCAGGAACGTGCACTTCACAGGTAACCGCCCTGCGGAAGAACTACCTGCCTGGATCAGCAGTTTTGATGTGTGCATCAATCCGCAGGTGTTAAACGGGATGACGATAGGCAACTATCCACGCAAGATAGACGAGTACCTGGCACTGGGGAAACCGGTGGTAGCCACTGATACAGTCGCTATGCGCATGTTTGCGCCGTATGTATATCTCTGCGGCAAACAGGCTGATTACATCACGCAGATCAATACCGCCCTGCAGGAAGGAAATAATACTTACCTGCAGGATGCAAGGAAAGCCTTTGCATTATCACATACCTGGGAACAGTGTATACAGTTAATGGGGGCATATCTGGAACAAACTCAAAACGTAGAGGCATGAAAGATAACAGGTTTTCAGACGATCGCTTATTAGAGATCACCGTAACGATGTTCATTGCCTTCACTTTGATCATCCTGACTTTAAAAGTTTTATTCTTCTAAACATATGCGACAATCAATCATCAGCAGAACAGCTCCTTTGAGAGGATCCAGTGTACTGGATGCTCCCCTGGCTTTCGCTGCCGTGTTGGTAGTGGCCCTGGGCATCAGTCTGCTGGTCGGCTACAAGGATTACCGCATAGGTCTGATCATTGCAGCAGGCCTGGTAGGCGGCATGATTACTTTTATCTGCCTGTTCAATACCCGGCTTGGATTTGTGATTACGACGATAGTAGGCTTCTTTATGTTCTACATCAAGCGTATGAGTGACGATGCGATCCCGATGGGGGTGGCAGTGGATGTGCTGACGGCGGTGACATTTATCGGTGCTTATTACAGAAGGACGATTCATAAACAACGCATCTGGCAGTATATGAAGAATCCCGTTTCCTACATGTACATCATGTACCTGGGATTCCTGCTCATAGAACTGTTCAATCCTTCTATGTATTCGGTAGCCGGCTGGATCTTCACGGTACGTAAGTTTATCAACTTCGTCATGATCTACTTCGTTGGCCTGTTTACATTCAACAGTGTGAAAGATGTAAAGGATTATATGAAACTCTGGCTCTTCCTTTCTGTGCTGGCAGGTGCCTATGGCTGCTTCCAGCAATGGTTTGGATTGCTGGGATTCGAGGAGCACTGGGTAGTGAGCGACCCGGTACGCTACAGGCTATACTTCCAGGGGGGAGATATCAGGAAGTTCTCCTTCCTCTCCGACCCTACTGCGTATGGTATCCTGATGGCCTGTAGTATTGTCTTTGCCATAGTACTGGCAATGAACACACAGAAAGCGAAGCAGCGCAACTGGCTGATAGTGGGCATTATCATCATGGCATTGGGGATGGCATTTTCAGGTACCCGTACGGCCTACTTCATGATACCTGCGGGCCTGGCTATTTACATCCTGATGACGATCACCAACAGGCGCACACTCCTGTTCATGGCCGGCTTCCTCATGTTCATCGTGGTACTCATGTTCGGCCCTTTTTCCGGCAATAATACCGTGAACCGTATACGTACCTCCTTCCACCTCAAAGATGACGAATCTATGAACGTAAGGGATGAGAACAGGCATAATATCCAGCCTTACATCTGGCGGCATCCTATAGGGGGTGGCGTGGCTACATCCGGGGTATTGGGTATTCAGTACAATCCGGGCCATCCTTTGGCCGGTTTCCCGCCGGACAGTGGTTACCTCCGTACTGCCCTTGAAACGGGCTGGATCGGGCTAATAATCACTATGTCGCTCTTCTTTGTGACCCTCCTGGTAGGCGTAAAAGGATATTACCGGGCGCAGACGAAAGATGTCCGGGCACTTTATGTGGCGATTGTGACGGGTTTATACGCCTATATCGTGGCGCATTATGCCCAGGTGGCCATCGGGCAGATCCCGGGAGCATTTTTCTTTTATAGCTCCATGGCCATTATCGTTAAAATGAAAGATTTCGAAACACCTTCTCATAAACATTCAGACCAAGCAAAAACTATAACAACATGAAACAGCACATCAGCATTATCTTAATTTTCCTCGCTACTGCCCTCACAGTGAGCGCACAGAACAAAACATTACCGTCTGCACCGTCCAAAGATGTATCTGCCGAAGACATCCAGGAGAAACTGGTACAACTCGCTTACGAGAATCCCGACCTGAAAGTCAGAGTATACGAAAGACAAAGAGCCGGCTATGAGCTCAACAAAGCAAAGGGTAACTGGCTGAATTATGTAACCGCAAGTGCAAACATCAATGATGTGACTACAGGTCGCTACAAAAACTCCGGCGACTATCGTGCACAGGTTTATTATCCTCTCTGGAACGTAGGGATCAACGTACCATTGGGTTCCCTGGTGGGTAAAGGTTCCGATGTAAAGGTAGCCCGCGCCAATGTAAACATTGCGACGGCACAGGAAGAATCTGCTAAAAGACAGATCAAGGCGATGGTATTGTCAAAATATCATGATTACCTGATGACCAAGCAACTGCTGACGATGCAAAACGAAATTACCGAAGATGATTTTGCTGCATTCACCCAGGCAGAAAGCAAACTGGCAGCTGGTAGTATTTCCTACGATGCTTATTCTTCTGCTTCTCAGTTGTACAACAATGACAGAACCAAGAAGCTGAACCTGGAAAGAGACCTGGCGAATATAAAACTGGAAATCGAAGAGCTGATCGGCGTTAAGCTGGAGACTGTGATTGCCCAGTAGTTACCTGGACCCATTTATTAATTTTAATTATTTGTCATGGTAAAAAGTACCACTACAATTGTTGCATTCTTGTTCGTAATGTGCATGCAAACAGTGAACACATATGGTCAACATCATATGGATAGTATTTTGATTCCTGTTAATCCATGGAGTAAAGTAGGCGCACTGCTGCAACTCCCCGATGATTATACCAAATCGAAAAAAGAATACCCCCTGATCGTTTTCCTGCATGGCAAAAGCAAATCGGGGCATGATCTGTCAAAGTTATACCTGGAGGGCATTCCTTACTGGATCAATAATGGCGAGAAAATAGAAGCTGTAAATCCCGTTGATGGTAAACTGTATAAATTCATTGTTGTAGCACCCCAGGCCCCCAGCTGGGGCCTGAAACCAGCAGAAATCAAACGGCTGCTGGACGATGTGGAAAAGCGGTATCGTATAGACAAGTCCAGGGTCTACTTCACCGGTTATAGTGCGGGAGGCTGGGCAACTGTGATGGCGATGACGGACAATGCGGCATTATCCAACCGCATAACGGCGGCGGTACCCATGTCAGTAGCAACTATTGATGTGGAAAACATGAAACGGTTTAAACTGGTAGCTGATGCCAATATTCCGACCTGGTACCTGGCCGGTACAGATGAACCGCATTTCCTGGAAGAGTGTGAGCGGTACAAAGACAGTACAAATACATATAAGCCGAACCTGGCCAAACTCACCATTGTGGAAGGGTTTGCACATCATACATGGAAAGCGCTGTATGATACGAAGAACAGGCAGTATGGTATGAATATTTACGAATGGATGTTACAATACAGGAAGTAATAAAAAAAGGCCTGCGGCATCTACCGCAGGCCTTTTCTCTTTAATTCACTTTTATAAACTTACTGCTTAGTTTCATGGCCTTACCATCCGTTATTTCAAGAATATACAATCCGGCAGAAAGGCGACTTACATCAAAAGTCCTCGTCACCGAATTGGTGGTACCCAGGTAATAAGTATCCCTGATATATCCACTGCTGTTGAATATTCTCACCACAAGATTAGCCGCCTCTTTGACTACCAGCTTCAGGTTCAGGGAGGTACTGGCAGGATTAGGATATACCTGGATGGTCACTTCGCTGTCATCGGTTGAGGCAGACTTGCCACTGACTACCACTGTTACTTCGTCGGTGGCGGTAGCACCATAAGTATCCGTTACTGTGAGACGGAACACATAGGTACCTGTCAGGGTGAATGTAACCACCGGTGTTTGAGATGCCGTATTCAGGATAGTCGCCCCATTGGCAGTTCCACTAACCAGCTCCCATTTATAAGCGGATATATAATTATTGGAAGTAGAACCGGCACCTGTGAGTGTTACTGTGTTAACAGTAGGCAGTGTGATGGTTTGGTCCGGACCCGCATTGGCCACCAGGGTATTGCCTGCAGCTGCTTTCACGATCACATTAATGTCATCGGTTGCAGTGGCACCATCGTCATCGGTGACGGTGAGTCTGAAGACATAGGTCCCTACATAAGAAAGCTGGTTAACGTCTGTCTTCGCAGCAGTAGCAGCTGGCAATGATGCGGTGGACGGACCTGAGATCTGTGTCCACTTGTAAGCAACGATGGACCCATCGCTGTCAGCCGAACCTGAGCCATCTATGGTAGTAGAGTTCTTCGGCATGGTGATGGTGATATCGCTCCCTGCGGCAGCTACTGGTGCTTTATTGGTGGCAGGAGATGAAGTCGTGGCCGCTTTTACAGTGATGGTCACCTGGTCAGATGCAGTGGCACCATCATCATCAGTTACTGTCAGTGTAAAGATGTAGCTACCTGCCGTAGTGAGTTTGCTTACTACCGGGGAAGCGATGGTAGCGCTGCTTAGGGTAGCGGTAACAGGACCGGAAGCCTGTACCCATTTGTATGCTTTGATGCTGCCATCGCTGTCAGCAGAACCGGTGCCGTTTAAAGTCACAGTGGCTGTAGGCAGTACAATCGTCTGATCAGCGCCGGCATTGGCGGTAGGTGCTTTATTCACAGCAGCAGCGGTGACGGTGATGTTTACCTGGTCGGTTGCAGTAGCACCGCTGTTGTCAGTGACAGTCAGGGTGAATACATAAGTACCTGCTGTAGTAAGGTTGGTGATCACCGGCGAAGCGATGGTCGCACTACTAATAGTCGCAGTGACAGGACCGGAAGTTTGCACCCATTTGTAAGCAGTGATACTGCCGTCACTGTCTTTAGAGCCGGTACCGTTTAAGGTCACAGTAGCGGTAGGTAGCTGGATGCCCTGATCAGTACCTGCATTGGCAGTAGGTGCTACATTGGTAGAAGTAGCTGCTTTTACAGTAATCGTAATATTATCAGTTGCAGTAGCACCGTCATCGTCCGTCACGGTCAGCGTAAATACATAAGTACCTGCTTTGCTAAGATTCGTAATGACCGGCGATGCGATGGCGGTATTGCTGATGGTAGCGGTAGCAGGACCGGAAGCCTGTACCCATTTGTAAGTCTTGATAGTGCCGTCACTGTCTTTGGAACCAGTACCATTTAAGGTAAGGGTAGTAGTAGGCAGTGTGATCGTCTGGTCGGCACCGGCATTGGCAATAGGTGCTACGTTGGCTGCTTTTACAATGATGCTTACCTGGTCGCTGGCAGTAGCGCCATCATCGTCGGTAACAGTCAGTGTAAAAACATAAGTACCGGCAGCAGTCAGTTTTGTCAACACCGGGGAGGCGATTGTAACGCTGCTGAAGGTGACGGTAACCGGACCGGAAGTCTGCACCCATTTATACGTTTTAATGGTACCGTCACTATCAGTAGATCCGGTACCATTTAGTGTAACAGTTGCAGTGGGTAAAGTAATGGTCTGGTCAGTGCCTGCATTGGCAGTAGGTGCTACGTTTGCGGAAGTACCGGATGCATATTCATCGGCACCAACATCAAATGCGCTACCCTGCGGACGGGCATTGCCATCTATATCAGTTTTGAAATACGTACTCAGGTCCTTTCCCTGGTCGATAGCAGGAGAACCTGCTGCCAGGTGGAAGTTCTTGTTGGCAGCATCTACAAACTTCACGGTGGATGCATCCGGGTAATTCAGGTTGTTAGATCCTGAATAAGAGATGCCTGATTGAATAGTGAGGTAAGCAAGTGCTCCCCTGGAAGCCAGTGAGCCTGGTTTCACAGCAAGGTTGTTGATAAAGAGGTTGCCCGTACCATCAGTACCGTTGGTATTCTGCATGCGGATGGCATCTCTGCCGGAATTGATGATGGTATTGTTCATCACGTATACCTGCAGGGGTTTGTAGTTTTGTTTGGTTGGGCGGTCATCGATGAAAATGGCATCCTGACCTACGCTTGTGCCATCTATACCACAATCGCTGAGGATGTTGTTGTAGATGTAACTCAGACCGGTACCGAATACTTCGATTCCATTACCGGTACCTTTGATCACGGTATTGTTGTACACCTTACCGTTGGATTCACCACCAAGGATGATACCTGCCTGCTGGCTACCTTTGTTTTCTACCCCGTAGTTGGACACCTTATTATTATAGATCTCTACGTTTTCAGGAGCGGATGCTACCTGGATGCCGTCCCAACCAGTGTTGGCGGTGATAACGTTGTAGATTTTCAGGTTGTAGATGCGTGGAGGCAGTAAGGTAGTAGAAACACCATTACAGGTAGCGGTTTCGCCGTTGGGCGCGGTGTTACCGATGTACATACCTTCGCCTGTTACATCGTGTATATAAAGGTCATGCAGTTTTACATTTCTGATAGCGAATGTAGGATACTGGTTGGCCGCATCACAATCAGGATTTACTTTGGCCATTACCCCTACTTCAGAGCCGGTGATTTCAAAGTGATCTGCTTCATAATCGGTACAGCCTTTACTGATACCGAGACCCACATTTAGTTTTTTGGTGACACCGTCCACGCGGAAGCCGTATGTATCAGTACTACCGGTACCGGTTACTTTGAAGTATTTGGCGTTGTTGAACACAAAGCCATAGCTACCGCCGTTGCCGATCTTCACCTGGCCACCGCAATTGATGAACACAATTGGTCTGGCAGTGGTACCGGTGATGTTGAAGAACTGGATGTAATTGTAGCTGCCTGACTGGATACATACGGTATCGCCGGGTTGTACGCCGAGGGTAGTACCATTGATATAAGCACCGCCATCGGAACCTGGAGTGATGAGGAACTTACAACCAGCGCAGGCAGTTTTGCCGCCGGTAGCAGCACTCACGGCAACGCTCACCGTTTTGCTGCTGGTGCCGGTAGCGTTTTTAACGGTGAGTGTAAATACATAGTTACCTGCTACAAGGTTGCTGGCAGTGATCTTCGCGGTGCTGGTGCTGCTGAGCGTAGCGGTAGCGGGACCGGAAGTTTGTGCCCATGTATAACCGGAGATGGTGCCGGTAGAAGAGGAACCATCCAGGGTAGTTGTGTTTGTTGGCAGCGTAATCGCGATATTGGAAGCGGCGACTGCGGCTACAGGAGCGGCAAGGGTGGCAGCGTTTACAGTAACGGTCACAGATTGGGAACTACTCCCTGCGGAATTGGAAACAGTCAGCTTAAAAACATAAGTGCCGGCAAGGAGATTGCTGGCGGTGATTTTTGAAGTGCTGGTGCTACTCAGGGTCGCAGTAGAAGGACCTGAAGTTTGTGTCCATGTATATGAGCTGATGGTGCCGGTAGAAGTGGAACCATCGAGTGCAGTACTATTAGTGGGTAAGGTGATGCTCAGGCTGGAAGACGCTACAGCAGCCACCGGAGCGGATATGGTAGAGGATGCGTTGTTCCGGCTATATTGGAGCATCCATTCGTAAATGTTAGGATTCTGGTAAGTGTGATTAGGATCATATGCTTTGTCCCATACATCATCGCTGTGGGTACCGCCACTATATTCAGTAGCAATAGGTGTGATGGAAGGATTGCAGGCCTTCATATCAGCAATATAATCACGCTGGTTGCCAATGAAACTATCGTTGGTGCCACAGAGCATCCATACGGCAAGTTTACTGCTGGCAACATTGCATAAACCGGCAAATTTGTTCGCATCGATTGCGGCTGAAGACACTGGTACGATAGCAGCCAGGTTATCTGAATAGGTCGTTCCGGATGCGATGTAGTTTAATACACCATAACCGCCGGCACTGAGCCCGGTCAGATAAATACGGGATGCATCTACTCTGTACCTTGATTTAATATCATTCAGTACATTCTGCACCATGGTCTCACTCGCCCATCCGTTGGGAATTTGCGGAGATACCACGATAAATTTAAACAACTTGCCATTGACTGTGTACTGCATCTTTGCACCGTTTGCAATCATCTTCGGTACACCGTGTGCTAATACAGCATTGACATCAGTTCCCCCCTCTCCTACGCCATGCAGGAAAATGAGTAATGGATAACTGGTAGAAGTGCTGTTATAATCATCCGGTAAATGCAGCCAGGCCCCTGTGGTTTGGCCGGTGGCAAGTTTTACAGAGATAGCAGTCTGGTCTCCCTGGGCTTTCGTTACATAGGGATACACGGATGCAATTAATGACAGACAGGCACATATCAGTAGCCTGACGATAGGTAGGTTCTTCACGTTTGGTTAAAATTTAGTAGCGTTTTACAATAGCCGACTTTTTTTGTTAATACTTTAGAATCGATCTGATGTGTCTCAATCGTCCCGGGCAAAAATAGGACACAAATTTGTTTTTCAATAAAAAAAACAAATATAAAGTATTAAATAATCTATATTATTTAAATATACGTAACTAACTGGATAAAAACAATATGTACTACAATTTTCCCCTCTAATTTTTTTCTGTTTAACTGCTCGTTAAGAATTGTTCCAAATTAACTTACATACAGGGATCGTTTTGACACATTCGATTTAGGATATGAACATGGAATTTTCTTGAATAACATGATCATTTAAACACAAATTTTGGAGATTTTGTTTTGGGAAGGCACACATTGTAAATTTACATAGAGATAAAAATTACTCATGTTTTAAATGAGGGATAGCGCATCGAATAAATAAAAAATGGTGCTTATGTTTTTTTGCGCCTTTTGTTAAGGCGCTTACTTAAATTTTAGAAAAGCTTTGGATGCTCATGTGAATACTGCCGTCAGCGCTTCACCTGGTCCTTATTCGTCATCTCCTGGATTCTATTCAATAATAAAATCCCTTTCACGGCAGCATTGATACTCACGGATGGCCTTTCACAATTGAAACGATGCAGGATCTTTGGATTAAAATCTTTCCGTTGATTGCCGGTTCCAAAAATCACATCCAGTGGATCAGGTCCTTCCAGTAGTGTATTAAAGAAGATCTTACTCACACCTGCATCGGTATGTGGGAATGCGAAAGCCCTGTACGGAAGCTGGAATTGCTGTACGAGGAAGTCAACGGACTGCCTGGTTTGAAAAAGTTGTTCCTCCAGTGTAAGCTGGCTGTAATATGGATGATCGATGCTGTGGCCACCGATGGCAAAGCCTTGTTGTAAAAGTGTGCTTACCTCATCAGTGTTTAAAAATGGTTTTACACCTGATAAGTATTCGGTAAACGAAATACCCAATATCGCAGCTATTTCATCTGCCTGTCCTCTCGTTGTATAGGTGATCTTTCTGATCGCTGGAATGATGGATGTTTCGTCCGCTTGCAGGTAAGCATAGAGCTGATCAAGCGTGGCCTTTGAATGAGTGGATGTCTGCAGGCTTTCAATGATCAGGCTAAGCTTAAATTTATAGAAGAGGTTTTTATTATCCAGGAATGCGCTGTTCAGGAAGAATGCCGCCGGAGCGCCTTTACGGAGGAGCATGGGAGCTACGATGTCTTTGATCTGGCGTAAGCCATCATCGAAGGTGAGCAGGAAGGAACCTGCAGGAAGTGATTGTCCTGTTTTTAATGATTGGATGATATCCTGTAAGGTGACAGGTTTGAAACGCCTGAGCAGGTAATCGAGGTCTTTTTCGAAATCCTTAGTGCCTTTCCAGGGATAGAGGTGTTTGATGTGGGGAACGGGGGCATCGCTTACCAGGTGGTGATAGGGCAGCAATAAACTACCGGGACGTTTTTTTTTCAATACGGCAAGGGGTAACAGTTGCGCGGCACTGTAAAATGCGTTTTTTACCAGGCTCATAAATTGTGATAAATCTGCTAATTAGATAAATCTTCTAATTAAAGGTATGATTATTCTTTTTTAATGAAAAAGCGATTTCACGCTTCCGAAAAATGCATAGCATGTAATGCGGGATAACTTTTGTACCCTTGGGAAATGCACTATTGCATCGACATCACCTTCACCCGATGCTGTGCCCCCCATGCTGCCAACACTTCTATCACCGGTTTCAGGGAAGCACTATATTCAGTCATCATATATTTTCCCTCTTCATTCTTTTGGATCAGACTGTTCACTTCCAGTTCATGCAATTCTCTCGAAAGCATCTTGGGCCCTATCCCGGCCAGTTCCCGTTGCAGATCCATGAACCGCTTCTCTCCCATTGCCAGGCACCCTAAAATGGTGACTTTCCACTTGCCACCAAGAATATCCAGGGTATCCTGGATAGCGAGTAACTGGCGCTTGCAATCATAAATCTTTTCACCGGGACAAACCATATAAGAATAATTTAGTATTATTTTCATTCCCTGCATGGAAGCACTTCCATAAAGGGTAGTTCTCATCATTGTAAAGTTAACCTATTTACTTTTGTTCAAAATGATAATTATGGAATTTGAAGTCATCATCGTTGGAGGAAGTTATGCCGGTCTGCAGGCAGGAATGACACTTGGCCGGGCACTCAGGAAGGTATTGATCATTGATAGCGGTAAGCCCTGTAATGCGCAAACCCCGCATTCCCATAATTTTTTAACGAGAGATGGCGAGACACCGGCAGCGATTACGACTGTAGCACTTGAGCAACTCAAAACATATAACACCGTGCAATTGCTGCGTGGCAAAGCCATAAAGGGAGAAAAAACTGGTCATGGATTTGCAATTACCACTGAAGCAGGAGAAAGATTCACCGCAAAAAAACTCATTATAACAACAGGGATTAAAGATCTGGTGCCTGACATCCCGGGAGTAGCAGCGTGTTGGGGTATTTCCGTGATCCACTGTCCGTATTGTCATGGCTATGAAGTAGCACATCAGCCAACAGGCATTTTAGGTAATGGCGATGGCGGATTTGAGACGGTAAAATTGATCCGGCACTGGACAAAGGATTTAACCCTGTTTACGAACGGCCCCCTGGCGATGAGTGAGGAGATGGTGGCGCAAATAAAGCGGAAGAACATCCGGATCATAGAAACGCCTGTAAAGGCCATTATTCATGAGAAAGGGCAATTGAGTGCAGTGGAGCTGGCAGATGGAACAAAAGTGCCTTTAAAGGCCGTTTATGCACGATTACCGTTTATACAACACAGTGACATCCCGGCACAATTAGGTTGTGAGTTTACAGAAACAGGTCATATTAAGATTGCGGATTTTGGAAAGACGAGTGTAGAAGGAGTATATGCCGCGGGAGATAATTGCAGTATGATGCGTGGGGTGGCGAATGCGGTATCTGCCGGACTGGCAGCGGCGGCGTTTGTGAACAGGGAGTTGATTTGGGAAGAGTTTGAGCAGGTGTGATACGAATTATTGAAAATTGCCCGAACTGGCCAGAAGAATTGATATCGTCATACCTGAACCCGAAAAGAAACAAACGTTTTAGACCAGGCCACTTATAATAAAAAAAACCGCTTTCGCATGCAGCCAAAGCGGTTTTTTAATAATATTCAAAAGCTAATTACAGGCCAAACGCTGCTTTCACTTTATCTACATAATCCAGTTTCTCCCATGTAAACAACTCCACTTCCACGCTCTTCTCATGCTTCTTCCCCTTGTTGAATACCTTGGTCACCACCTTGCTCTCACGGCCCATATGACCATAAGCAGCAGTATCGCTATAAATAGGGTTACGCAGTTTCAGGCGCTGCTCGATTGCATAAGGACGCAGGTCGAAGATCTCTTCCACTTTACGGGCAATCTCACCATCTGTCAGCTTCACCTTTGCAGTACCACGTGTATCGATGAATAAACCACAAGGCTTAGCCACACCGATTGCATAGGATACCTGTACCAGTACTTCATCAGCCAGACCGGCAGCAACCAGGTTCTTGGCAATGTGACGGGTAGCATAAGCAGCAGAACGGTCTACTTTGGAAGGATCTTTACCGGAGAATGCACCACCACCGTGTGCACCTTTACCACCATAGGTATCTACGATGATCTTACGGCCTGTAAGACCGGTATCGCCGTGTGGACCGCCGATTACAAATTTGCCGGTTGGGTTGATGTGGTAAGTGATCTTATCGTTGAACAGTGCCTGCAGTTCAGGTTTCAGCTGCGCTTTGACACGTGGGATAACGATCTTGATCATATCTTCCTTGATCTTCGCCAGCATTTTTTCTTCTGCATCGAAGTCATCGTGCTGTGTAGAGATCACGATGGTATCAATACGGATAGGCTGGTTGTCATCAGAATATTCGATAGTTACCTGTGACTTTGCATCCGGACGCAGGTAAGTGATTTCTTTGTTTTCGCGACGGATCGCAGCCAGTTCGATCAGCAGTTTGTGTGCAAGATCCAGTGCCAGTGGCATATAGTTTTCGGTCTCTTTGGTAGCGTAACCGAACATCATACCCTGGTCGCCAGCACCCTGTTCTTCCGGGCTCTTGCGCTCCACACCCTGGTTGATATCCGGAGACTGCTCATGAATAGCAGAGAAGATACCGCAGGAGTTAGCCTCGAACATGTATTCACTTTTGGTATACCCTATCTTGCGGATTACCTCACGCGCAATTTCCTGCACATCCAGGTAAGCTTCGGATTTAACTTCACCAGCCAGCACCACCTGACCGGTAGTTACCAATGTTTCACAGGCAACCTTGGAAGTTGCGTCATAGGCTAAGAAATTATCTATCAATGCATCTGATATCTGATCGGCAACTTTATCCGGATGTCCTTCGGATACTGATTCTGAGGTAAATAAATAAGGCATAAAATAATTGAATTTCGGCTTTAAGATTAGTAAATCTAGTACAATTTACCATATTTTAGTCATTTGGTGGTATGCCTAATGGTAAACTGGGGCAAAAATAAGTAATCTGACTATATTCCAGTGATTTAATAGGGAAAATATTCGTTAAAGCCTCCCGGGTACATAAAAAAAAGGATGCACCATACGGTACATCCTTTTCTATTACTTCAAAGACCTGCTTTACTTACCTAACAGCTGCGTATACAGCTGCAGATAATCTGCCAAATCTTCATTCTCTTTCTTATAAGGCAAAATGATCTTTCCTTTCTCTGCCTTCAGCTCATCCACCACCTTCTTATCGGTTTTCTCGCCGGCCAGTACCACCGCATCTGCATATTTTGCAGCTCCCTTATTCAGGGCGGAGTTAGTACCTTCCTTATACAGTTCTATATCTTTTTCCTTAATCTGGTTGCTGATGGTCGCTTTCTTAACAAAACCAGCACCCAGGTTCTCCTCAAAAGAATTAGGTTCTAAAGAGTATACTACCTTGGAATGTGCAAATACAGGTTCCTTTTTGTAAGCCGTTTTCAGGTACAACGGAATCAGGGAGGTCATCCAACCGCTACAGTGGATGATGTCAGGAGGCCAACCGAACTTTTTCACCGTTTCTAATGCTCCTTTACAGAAAAATACAGCACGCGCAGCGTTGTCATCATAGAATTGGTCATTCTCGTCCGTAAATAACGCTTTTCGCTTAAAGTAGTCCTCGTTGTCAAGGAAATACACCTGCAAACGGGCATTAGGCAACGACGCCACCTTGATAATCAACGGGTAATCATCTCCTTCAATCACGATGTTAATGCCTGACAATCGTACCACCTCGTGCAACCGGTGCCTTCTCTCATTGATAATGCCAAAACGGGGCATGATCACCCGCACTTCCAGTCCTGACTCATTGGACTTAATTGCCATTTTATTGACCATAGCCGCATAATCTGTCAGTTCCAGATAAGGCGACATCTCCTGAGCAATAAAAAGAATTCGTTTCTTTGTGGACATCTAATGCTGATATTAATCCAGTAAATTTAAATTTGGTTTGCAAAATTACGGATTTTTACCGGAACAAAAGACATTTTGGCACTTTTAACATCCTTTTAAGCAATAAATTATGTATTTATTCAAGCGAAAAGACGAACTGGAACGGCACTTAACGACAGCCCGGAACGAGGGAAAACACATTGGTTTTGTGCCAACTATGGGCGCTTTGCACCGGGGACATATCTCCCTGATCAATGCTGCAAAAGAAAATTCTGACCTGGTGGTTTGCAGCATCTTTGTAAACCCCACACAGTTCAATGATCCGAAAGATTTCGAAAAATACCCGGTTACAATAGACCAGGATGTTCAGATGCTGACCGAGGCCGGCTGCGATGTTTTGTTCCTGCCATCTGTGCAGGAAATGTACCCGGATGGGTTGACTGCCAAAATGCATTATGACTTTGGGACACTGGAGACTATCCTGGAGGGTGCTGCCAGACCTGGTCATTTCCAGGGTGTAGGGCAGGTAGTACACCAGTTGCTGAACCTGGTGCAGCCTGATAAACTGTTCATGGGCCAGAAAGACCTGCAGCAGTGCCTGGTTATAAACCGGCTGCTGAAGATCATTCATTCCCAGGTAGAACTGGTCATTTGTCCTACCATAAGGGAAAATGACGGCCTGGCCATGAGTAGCCGGAATTTAAGGCTGAATCCTGCCGAAAGGGTGAATGCACTGCATTTATACCAGGGCTTGTCTTATATAAAGCACCATTTTAAGAAGGATTCCCTGAAAGACCTGAAAGAGAAAGCAGTAAAAGATCTGAAAGACAGCGGCTTTGAAGTAGACTACGTAGAGCTGATCAGTATCCTGGAGGATGGATCAGTGATCTTCCCGGAAAATGCCGGCACTACGCCCCTCTATGCAGTGGTGGCCGCCAGGGAAATAAGCAGCGGCGTGCGATTGATTGATAATATGCAATTATAAGATTTTGGGAGGCGCGATCTATGGTCGCGCTCCTAATTTATACTGACACATATCACCTTTTGTCACATTCATTTATTTATCCGTAACTTTGCCCCCGCACGCAGAATTACGTTATGCAGATTGAAGTATTAAAGTGTAAAATACACCGCGCAGTTATCACGGAAGCAAACTTACAATATGTAGGTAGCATCACCATCGACGAAGATCTGATGGATGCAGCCGGCCTTATCGAATATGAAAAGGTACAGGTAGTAAACGTGAATAATGGCGAACGCCTGGAGACCTATGTACTGAAAGGTAAAAGAGGATCAGGCGTAATATGTATGAATGGCCCGGCAGCCCGCCTTTGTGCCGTAGGTGATGTGGTGATCATTATCTCTTATTGTACCATGGATTTTGAAGAGGCGAAAAAACATACACCGATCGCTGTTTTTCCAAAAGAAAATAATAAATTGTAAGAGTAACCCCCTAAATCAGACTTTCTATGCCCAAATCGCTTAAGACTATTATCAATTTCACAATATTTTTAGCGATAGGTTTAGGGTTGATCTGGTTGGTTACACACAATCTAACTGCACAGGAAAAGGAAGATATCATCAGTAGCTTCCGAAAAGCCAATTACTGGCTTATTATCCCCGTTATTTTTGTAGGTATCGCAAGCCACTGGTATCGTGCCGTACGCTGGAAATTACTCATGGAACCTCTGGGTTATCACCCCAGTACCATGAATACATTCTTTGCCGTAATGGTCGGTTACCTGGCCAACCTTGCCATTCCCCGCCTGGGCGAAGTGACCCGTTGCGGCATCGTAGCCCGCTACGAAAAGATCCCCGCAGAGAAACTGGTAGGTACCATGATCGCAGAAAGAGCAGTCGATATGCTCGTACTCATGCTCCTCATGCTCGTAACAGTGGCATTGCAGCTGGATACTGTCGGCATCTTCTTTACCAGGAACATCTGGGAACCTTTGCAAAATAAAGCCGGTGGCAGCCGCACCTGGGTGCTTGCAGGCATCCTTGTCCTGCTGGTGGTACTGGGCTTTATCGCCTTCCGCCTCATCGCCCGCTCAAAGTTTGGCGACAAGATCAAAGGCATTTTCAGAGGCGTATGGGAAGGGGTTCTTTCCATCGGGAAGATGCAGAAAAAAGGTTGGTTTATCTTTCTTTCACTCTTTATATGGGTCCTGTATTTCACCATGATGTACCTGGGCTTCCTCTGTATGGAAGAAACCCGCTCCCTGGGTGTAGGTGCAGCCCTCTCCGTCTTGTGCTTTGGTAGTATCGGAATGATCGTTACACAGGGCGGTATCGGGGCCTACCAGATCCTGGTACAACAAACCCTCCTCTTGTATGGCATTCATGCTACTACCGGCTATGCCTTTGGCTGGATCGTATGGCTGGCACAAACCCTGATGGTGATCGTCATTGGATTTGCAAGCATGATCGCACTCCCCATTTATAATAAAAGCAACCAGGCGAAAAGCACTGAGTAAACTTACTTAATATAGCAAAAAGCCGCTTACACCTTTGGCGTAAGCGGCTTTTTTATTCAAGGCTTATTATTTCTCAATTTCTTATCTTTAAGTACGGTATCACAAATTTAACATTGGATTTTCCCCAAAATCTGGTATTGTTGTGATTATGGTTATATAACATATAACCTACAACGTTAATTTGCCCTTTAAGATGCGATTGTCCAAAAGTGAGCCTTTAGATACTTTTACTCAAGATCCGGAGATGGAAAAAAAGACGAACAGCAAGAAAAATGCGCCAGAAAAAAAGAAAATGATCCCCCGGGACGTAAGCTGGCTCGCCTTTAATGCCAGAGTATTACAGGAAGCAGCTGACCCCAGTGTACCATTACATGAACGTATCCGTTTCCTCGGTATTCACTCGAATAACCAGGATGAATTTTTCCGCGTACGCGTAGCCACCCTTCGCAGAATGCTTTCTGTTGGCAAATCAGCCCGCATGCACCTGGAAGAAAACCCCGAACAGATCCTCAATGATATCCATGATCTTGTCATAGATCAGCAACGTGAATTTGACCGCATCTGGGACGGTATCGTGGATGAACTGAAAGAACAGAAAATCTATATCCGCACCGAAAAGCACTTAAGCAAGGAACAACAGAAATTCGTTCTCAATTTCTTTAATGAGGAAGTGCGTACCAACATCATCCCCCTGATGATCGAGAGTATCCCGCAATTCCCATTGCTGCGCGATAAATCTATTTACCTGGCCATTGTACTGGCCAGACAGGATAATTCTGTCAGACAGAAATTTGCACTGATAGAAATTCCGACTACGGTCCTCCCCCGTTTTATCATCCTGCCATCCAAAGAAGGCGAAAAAGACATCATCCTCATCGAGGATGTAATCCGTTTCTGCCTGCCTTATATCTTTTCTTATTTCGGCTACGACAAGTTCAATGCCCACATCATCAAGGTAACCCGCGATGCGGAACTGGATATTGATAACGATATCTCTACCAGCCTCATTCACCAGATCGAGAAAGGCCTGAAAGACCGGCGTAAAGGGAAACCTGTACGCTTCGTCTATGATAAGGACATCGATCCCCTGCTGCTCGAATACCTGATGCGCCGTATGGGCCTCTCCCCCGGCGATAACCTGATTCCGGGTGCGCGGATCCATAACTTCAAAGACTTTATGGACTTCCCGAACTCCGTATTCGCTGAGAAGACCAGCTCTCTGCGCAAGAGTTTTGTGCATCCTTTGTTTGCCGAGGCCACCAGCGTTATGCACGTGATCCAGGGGCAGGATGTGATGCTCCACACACCTTACCACTCCTTCGATACTATCATTGACCTGCTGCGTGAAGCAGCCATCGACCCGAACGTAGTGAGCATCAAGATTACTGCTTACAGACTGGCACGTAATTCCAGGATTGTAAATGCACTCGTGAATGCAGTACGTAACGGCAAACAGGTAACAGTATCCCTGGAACTGCGGGCCCGTTTTAATGAAGCAGATAACCTGGAATGGAAAACCCGGCTGGAAGATGAAGGGGTGAAAGTACTGATTGGTATCCCGGGCCTGAAAGTACACGCCAAGATGTGTGTGATCAAAAAGAAAATCGGTACCAAGACTATCCAGTGTGGCTTTGTCGCTACCGGCAACCTGAATGAAAAAACGGCCCGTGTATATGGTGACCATTGGTTGCTCACAGCCAACAGAAGCATTCTTGCCGATATCAATCGTGTGTTTGCCTATCTCGAAAGTCCCAAGCACGATACTAAAATCCTCGCAGGTTGTAAGACACTGGCCATCAGTCCTATCAGTATGCGGCCTTTCTTCGTGAAGATGATTGAAAGGGAAATCAAGCTGGCTAAAAACAAGAGTGGCGGAGAGATGATCATTAAGATGAACTCTCTCTCTGATCCGCAAATGATCAACCTCCTGTACGAAGCAGCCCGCGTAGGTGTGGATGTGAAGATGATCATCAGGGGTATCTGTTGCGCATATACGGAAAATAAGAAGTGGAAGAAAAACATCACAGCGATCAGCATTGTGGATGAATACCTGGAACACGCCAGGGCATTCGTTTTCAGAAGTGGTGTATACATCTCTTCCTGCGACTGGATGGTGCGTAACCTCGACCATCGTGTGGAAGTAGCCGTGCCTATCTTCGATCTTTCTATTCAGCAGGAAATAAAGGATATCCTGGCCATTCAGCTGAGTGGAAACGTGAAGGCAAGGATCCTGGATAATGAGCAGAACAATGAATATAAACGTGAAGGTGGTAAGAAGATCAGGTCACAGATTGAGATCTTCAAGTACCTGCATGAAAAACAGTATAAATAATGCCAGGGCATGTAGTGTTGCAGTTTGAATCAATTTCCTTGTAACTGCCCTTTCCTGCAGGCCTTTGAGCCTGGCTCATTAGCCGTACAATTCCTGGAAAATTCAAACTACAACACTAGCCCGGTGCCGTTTTTGTTGATCCTGAAAAGATAAACGACTATCTTTGCCCATTATGAAGCTTGCTGCTATTGACATAGGCTCCAACGCCGCCCGGTTACTGATTTCAGAAGCATCGCCCAACAGTCAGGGACGTATGGACTTTACAAAGGTAAACCTGGTGCGTGTGCCGCTAAGGCTGGGTATTGATGTTTTCAGCACCGGCATCATTTCTCCTAAAAGGGCAGAACACCTGATCAGTACGATCAAAGCATACAAACTCCTCCTCGAAGTCTACGAAGTAAAATACCTGAAAGCCTGCGCTACCAGTGCCATGCGCGATGCAGGCAATTCTGCCGTCATCCTGGATGATGTAAGACGCGAAACGGGTATTGATATCAAAATTATATCGGGACAGGAAGAAGCATCTTTCCTCTACGAAAGCCACATTGCGGAGAACCTGGACAAGTCACGCGCCTATATGTATATAGATGTAGGTGGTGGTAGTACCGAGGTGACCATCTTCAGCAAAAATACGCTGGTACACAAGACCTCTTTTAATATCGGTACAATCCGGCTGCTGCAGCAACAGGTGACTGAAGCACAGTGGCAATATATGAAGGACACCATCAAGCAACAGATCAAAGGCCTTGGCCCGGTGACCGCCATCGGTTCCGGGGGTAATATTAACAAGGTATTTTCACTCTCTAAACGCAAGGAAGGAAAACCTCTCACCCTCGACGTGCTGAAAGATTACTACAAGGAGTTCAGCAGTTTCTCCGTCGAAGAACGAATTCACCTCTATAATTTAAGGGAAGACCGGGCAGATGTAATCGTTCCGGCCCTGCAGATCTATGTTAACATTATGCGTTGGGCGAATGCAGAAGAGATTTTTGTACCCAAAATCGGCCTGGCGGACGGCCTGATCCAGTCCCTGTACGGAGAAATCACTTCAATTTAAATATTTTCCCTACCTTAACACCCTTTTTTAACAACAAGATAAGAGATGTCTACGCACAAAGAAGTTAAGCGGATCACAACGCATATCCTTCAGCGGATGAAGGATGAAGGGGAAAAGATTTCAATGATTACCGCCTACGATTTTTCCATGGCCCGCATCTTTGACGATGCTGGTATGGATGTGTTGCTGGTAGGCGATTCCGCGGCAAACGTAATGGCTGGTTATGAAACCACCCTGCCTATTACCCTGGACCATATGATTTATCATGCGGCATCGGTCGTAAGGGCTATCAAGCGGGCATTTGTGGTAGTAGACCTGCCCTTCGGTACCTACCAGGGCAATTCCAAAGAAGCCCTGATGTCTACCGTGCGCATTATGAAGGAAACCAGTGCACATGGGGTGAAGATCGAAGGGGGTGAAGAAATATTAGAATCGGTAAAACGTATTATATCTGCCGGCGTGCCTGTTATGGGTCACCTGGGACTCACACCTCAGTCTATCAATAAATTTGGTACCTACTCAGTACGCGCTACAGAAGATGCAGAGGCTGAAAAGCTGCTGCGCGATGCCAAACTGCTGGAGGAGGCGGGTTGCTTTGCAATTGTACTGGAGAAGATTCCGGCCCTGCTGGCAAAGAAAGTGGCTGAGAGTGTAAGGATCCCGATCATCGGTATCGGCGCGGGTAAGTATGTAGACGGCCAGGTACTGGTGATGCACGATTTGCTGGGCATTAACAAGGACTTCAAACCCAGGTTCCTGCGCAGGTACCTGAACCTGTACGAGACGATCCTGGGTGCTTCGAAACAGTATATCAGTGATGTGAAAGCGAAGGATTTTCCAAATGATAATGAACAATATTAAGCTCAGAGAACGCTTCTGCCCCGGCAGGAGCGTTCTGCTAAAATAACCTACCTTTACCCCGATTCCACAAACCGGTAAAGCCTCATTTTGAATGCCCCCATTGTCGTAAATGGCTGAGCAATCAATAATGATGCATGCCCACAAACTAAACCTGAGTTATGTTAGACTATGTACTGAACGGCCTGATGCAACGGTATCAGGAGCGTGTACCAGACGTTGCTGCTATTATCGCGGCCATGATCAATGAAGATATTATTCAGATCGCAGATGACATTGAAAATGACCACATTGCTTTCAGAACGATAGGTGTGCCACAACTGGGCATTCAATCGCTGGAAAAGATCTTCCTGCATTATGGTTATACGAAACAGGATCCTTATCATTTCAGGGAAAAGAAGCTGGACGCTTACTGGTATGCACCACCGGCCCCGAAATATCCGCGCATCTTTATCAGTGAGCTGCGGGTGCAGGACCTGAGTGCGGAGGCGCAGCGTATCATTAGCAGTTATACAGATGAAGTGAAGACAGACCCGGTGACAAAGCTTGACCTGGACAATGGCCCGGAGGTAGATTTGTTCTTGCATAGTGCCCTCTGGAGAACCCCTACCCTGGCGGATTACCAGGCACTGGCGGCAGAGAGTGAATATGCAGCCTGGGTGATTTATAACCGGTATTACCTGAATCATTTTACGGTCAGTTTGCAAAACCTGCCTGCGGGATATAATACGGTGGCCGATTTTAATAGGTTTTTAGAAAAGAATGGATTTAAATTGAATGATGCAGGCGGGAAGATTAAGGAGAGTCCGGATCATTTGCTATTGCAGAGTAGTACGGTGGCGAAAATGATTCCGGCGAGGTTTGCAGGGAATGAGATGAAGGAGATTTCAGGATCTTATGTAGAGTTTGCGGAGAGGAGGGTATTACCGCAATTTGCGCATCTGCCATTGAGTGAGATAAAGAGAGAGCACAGAAGAGAGGGCTTTGAGGCAGGGAATGCGGACAAGATTTTTGAGAGTACGTATAGTTCGCAGACAGGGAATTAAGGGACTTGATTTAAATTTTTTAGCACCAAAACAGTTAGCGCGCGCGCAGCCTGTTAAGTAATATTTAACATCCATTCAACAATGGTGTTCACTGTTCGCAGCTCGTTAAAAACATATATTTGCACCATGATACAAGACATTCTGAACCAGTTCCATATCAGTTCCCAAAACAGCGGTGTCAGCACAGGCACCCAGTGGTTGAAAGCCGATGGCGCAGTCATAGATGCCCATTCACCGGTAGATGGTAAACACATAGCACAGGTCACAGCGGCCAGTCGTGCGAATTATGATACAGTCGTAACAACAGCAGCTGCTGCATTCAAAGAATGGCGCTTATGGCCGGCACCACGCCGTGGCGAGGTCGTAAGACAAATTGGCGAAGCACTGCGTAAAAATAAACAGGCACTGGGCAAACTCGTGTCTTATGAAATGGGTAAAAGCCTGCAGGAAGGATATGGTGAAGTACAGGAGATGATAGACATCTGTGACTTTGCAGTAGGCCTTTCCCGGCAGTTGCACGGACTCACCATGCACTCTGAACGGCCGGGCCACCGGATGTATGAGCAATGGCATCCCCTGGGTATCACAGGTATTATTTCAGCCTTCAATTTCCCGGTGGCGGTATGGAGCTGGAACGCTATGCTGGCATGGGTATGTGGTGATGTATGTATCTGGAAACCATCAGAAAAGACACCGTTATCTGCAATCGCGTGTCAGCAGATCGTGCAGGAAGTGCTGCAGGCGAACAATGTGCCGGAAGGGGTATGTTGTCTGCTGGCAGGTAACCGGGATGCAGGTGAATGGCTGGCGGCAGATACCCGGGTTCCATTGGTATCGGCCACTGGTTCTACCCGGATGGGTAAGGCGGTAGCGGCTGTGGTTGCAGCACGCCTGGGGCGGTCATTGCTGGAGCTGGGTGGCAACAATGCCATCATTATTTCTAAAGATGCAGACCTGGATATGTCACTGATCGGATGTGTGTTTGGTGCTGTAGGTACGGCCGGGCAGCGTTGTACCACCACCCGTCGTTTGATCATTCATGAAAGTGTATATGATGCATTTACGGCGAAGCTGGTGAAAGCATATGGACAGTTAAAGATCGGTAACCCGCTGGATGAGAATAACCATGTAGGGCCATTGATCGATACAGATGCTGTGAGGATGTATGAACATGCGATTGCAGAGGTGCAGAAGGAAGGTGGACGGATTTTGGTAGAAGGTGGTGTATTGTCAGGTGCTGAGTATGCCTCCGGCTGTTATGTGAAGCCTTGTATAGCAGAAGTGGAGAATCATTACCAGATCGTGCAGCATGAGACATTTGCGCCGATCCTGTATGTCATGAAATACAAGACCCTTGAGGAGGCGATTGCTTTGCAGAATGGGGTGCCCCAGGGCTTGTCTTCTTCAATAATGACATTGAACCTGCGGGAGGCGGAGGCCTTCCTGTCACAGGCGGGATCTGATTGCGGTATAGCCAATGTAAATATCGGTACTTCGGGTGCGGAGATCGGGGGTGCTTTTGGTGGAGAGAAGGAAACCGGTGGCGGCAGGGAAAGTGGATCAGAAGCGTGGAAGGCGTATATGCGGAGGCAGACGAATACGATTAATTACTCTACGCAGTTGCCGTTGGCTCAGGGGATTAAGTTTGATTTATAAGCTATTAGAGGATTATTATAAAAAAAGCGCATTAGCAGTACAAGGCTAATGCGCTTTTTTTTATATGTTATTTTGCTGGGGGAGCAAATTGGAATTGCTACGCCATTTGGAATTCTTTTGTTGGTTTCAACCCGATTATTGCTTTTTCTTTCACTCAAATTACCGTTTTCTATATAATATAAAATAAAAACATAATAACTTCGTTATATAAAAAAATAGCGAGGTTAGAGAACCTCGCTTTTTCGTTAAACGGAAACCATGCTTATGAGAAAAATAATTGGAGAACCTCCTAATTATTCTTCCAGCTCTAAATATTACACTTTTTTCCGAAAATTCATATTCTACTTTCGTGCTACTTCCCTGCCCCTTAGCCGGCAGTTTAGCCCTAAAAGCAGCTTATGGCTGTGCCCGTAGCCACTTTCCAAAGAATAGCACCCAGCGCCAGATAGTGGAAATTATTTTATAATATTGGATCTTTTCTTACTGCGTATAGGTAGTTCCCCCCATCTACCACGGGAATCTGCTGATCATAATATTCTATTTCCCCCCTTCATCAATTCGTCTTATCTTGGCCCATTACACTTTACATTACCTTTAACCTTTTATGGTATTTGTATTGATATGCTTATTGTGAAAAAAAACAGACCAATGAAATCTAGCGGAGCAATGGCAGTCATGGCAGGATGTGTTGCAATGATGACTGCACTTACAACTAATTCAGCCTATGCTCAGGGAAACGCCGTACCGAAAAACTGGCACCTGCTGGACTACGCGACAGACAGCGTATACGGCACCAGCGTGCAACGCGCCTACACTGAACTGCTGAAAGGGAAAAAGAGCAGCCCTATCGTTGTAGCGGTAATCGACTCAGGTATCGACACCCTGCATGAAGATCTGAAATCTATTTTATGGACAAATCCAAAGGAAATTCCAGGTAATGGAATTGACGACGATAAAAATGGGTATGTGGATGATGTGCATGGATGGAATTTTTTGGGAGGAAAAGATGGACGTAGCCTGAAAGATGATTCTGACGAAGCCACCCGCGAATACGTAAGGTTAAAGGAAAAATATATTAACCCGGACTCCGCGCTGGACCACCAATCAAAAGAATATGCCTACTGGCAGAAAGTGTCTTCCAAGATCGCGAAGCCTTCTACCGAAAGTAAGACGACTTATAGATCCATGCTGAAACTGCAGGATAATGTGAAGAAAGCCAGTAGCCTGCTGACCGCCTACCTGAAACAGGACGACTTTACCGTACCCAGGCTGGACAGCATCCAGACGACAGACCAGGATGTGATGGTGGCAAAGAATTTCATGATCCGCCTGTTCAGAAGTACGGGAGACTCCAGTATCAGCTATGCTGATTTCAAGCCTGAGTTTGAAGAGTACATCGAGGACCTGAAGAAGAAGGCAGAGGTTTCGGATAACTATACTCCAAATGCTAAGCGTGCGGAGATCGTAGGCGATAATATCAATGATATAAATGACAAGTATTACGGCAACAATGACGTAATGGGACAATTTGGTTTCCACGGTACCCACGTATCCGGTATCATTGCAGCTGCCAGAAACAATGGCGTAGGAATGGACGGTGTGGCTGACAATGTAAAGATCATGGCGGTGAAAGCGGTACCTGATGGCGATGAGCGGGATAAAGATGTGGCACTGGCCATCATCTATGCTGTTGACAACGGTGCCCGTGTCATCAATATGAGCTTTGGTAAATCATTCTCTCCGCATAAGGATTGGGTGGATGCAGCCTTTAAGTACGCAGCAGATCACAATGTGTTATTGATTCATGCGGCGGGCAATGATGGTAAGAATGTGGATAGTACTGACAACTTCCCCAATGCTGATTTCCTGAATGGTGGTACGGCTACAAACGTGATTACCGTGGGTGCCAGCAGCAATGGTAAAGTAGGTGCCAAGGTAGCAAGCTTTTCCAACTATGGTAAGCGCACAGTGGACCTGTTTGCACCTGGTGTACAGATTTATGCTACCCTGCCCGGTGGTAATAAGTATGGGAGTCTGAGTGGTACGAGTATGGCTTGTCCGGTAGTAGCCGGCGTAGCTGCGTTGGTATGGTCTTATTATCCCGATTTGAGTGCTGAGCAGATAAAATATGTGTTGTTGAAATCGGCGGTGCCGCTGCCTGATGGGGCGAAGGAAGTGAATAAGCCGGGCCAGGGAAATGAGATGGTACCGTTTGCTGATTTGTCTGCTACAGGAGGCCTGGTGAATGCGTATAGTGCCCTGAAACTGGCAGCTACGCTGAAGCCGGAGAAAGTAGAGAAGCTGGGTAAGAAAGCGAAGGTGATGAAGGTAAAGAAAGGATAAATATGATCAATACGGTTGAATGATCAATAAAGTAAAATATAAAAGGGCTTTTGCGGGTAGCAAAAGCCCTTTTATATTTTATAAGTATCCAGTTATTTTACAATTCTCCAGCTGAACGGATACCTGTACACTTCGCCATTATTCGCTTTTATTGCTGCAATAATTGAGAAGATCAGGTTAATAATCCAGACTATATTATTACGTCCCCTGAATATCCTGAAATGGAATCCGGGCGTATAATAATAGCTGGAGAAAAGGAAGGTACTGAATGTCCAGATAGCGGAAAGGAAGAAGAAAATGATGTTGACGATCACCACCAGGATGCTCATAGTAATTTGAAAATTGAGGGCTTCCTTGCCTTCGGTATCCAGGAGAGAAGATTCATCTCTCTTGAAGAGCCAAAGTGCGAGTACGGCCACCATATTACCGATGGGCGATAAAAAACCTATAGTCATGCCAATAATGCCGGCGAGGCTGATAAATACGGCCCAGTTTCTTTCGTCTTTTTGATTCATTGGGTATAATCGATTTGGTTGTAAGTAATTTAGAAAGGAGAAAAACAAAAACTACAAACCTATAAGCCGGATTCTGTTCAGCTGTCTTGCGACGACTGATGCTATCATTTATCTGCGATGACGTTCACACGCCACCTGTATCTGCCTACCCTCGGTCATTGGACGAGCCGCCCTCATCGACCGTATACATGGCATTTCAGCACGCAAGGTTTACCCTTCTGTTATGTTGCCATTCCAGAACGTAGGCTCTTACCCTACATTTTCACCCTTACCCTGTACGAGACAAGGCGGTCATTTTCTGTGGCACTGTCTGTGACCTGTGCGACTTATCGGAGATAAGATGAACAGGTCCCCACCAGTTAGGTGGTGCGTTGCTCTATGCTGTCCGGACTTTCCTTACCAGTTGCCTGGAACGATAGCACGGTTTGTAGTTTTTGCAAAAGTATAAAAATCTGTGAGGGATTTTGAAGTGTGGGGAAAATATATAAGTGGCATCCTTTATAATATCAAAGGTATCCTTCAAAATATAAAGGGCATCCTTCAAAACCTTCACCGGCAAAAAATATATTTAATCCATCTCCATTGTCTCCACCCATCTGAAAATCTCTGCTGATCAGGCATGCTTAAAAAAGATCTCCGTAGCCCCAAACCCGTATCTCGGGTGGTATTCATTCACAAACTTATCAACTCCGGGCGTATCTCTTAAGATCATATGAATCTCATCCTTGAGTCTGCCCTTCCCTACCCCATGAATCACGAACATTGTATGCTGATGATGAGAAATCGCCAATTCAAGATAGCGTACAAACTCATTGAGCTGGATAGCAAGAATTTCGATATTCTTCATCCCTTTCCAATCCGGCGTGAGCTGTTCGATGTGCAGGTCGAGTTCATACTTGGGCGTGATCGGTGGTTCGGGTGCGCTATTGGTGATAGTCGTAGTCGTGCCTGCCGAGAACTTACCGATCGACGAAGTATCGAAATCATTGACTGATTTTTCCGGCTTTGGTGGGAACTTTTCAAACAGTAAATAACTTAATGTAGCGTTTCTTCTGGCTTGTAAATCACTTAGTTGCTGAAAAATCTGCTTGGTTTTTATTTTCCAGGTTTTCTGGAAAGAGGGTGCCAGTTTTGGATCTGGTTCTTTCGGGTAAAAAGTGAATTCTATCCTGGGCCCATCGTTCAGCGATTCGAAAGGCAGGTCGCTGAGGTAGAAATTAGCGAAGGGCTGAATTTCATTTTTCATTTCCAGTTCCAGCTGGTTTTTGAGGTAGACCTGGAAATGGAATTTCCAGGCGCTGTTGGTCTCATTGGCCAGGTGGAATTTAAGTTGTTCTACATTCTCCTCATATCCTTCTACACGGAATACGGGCAGAACGGAGAGGAATACCCCTTTGTCCATTCTGAAAGTATCCTGTTTTTTCTCAGGTTTGATATCGAAACCGGCTTTTCTGGCTGGTGGGTTGCCATTCTTAGGAGTGGTTGTAAACCGGTGAAAATAAGGGAAATCGATTTGGTCCAGGTACACCGGGAATGTCACTTTGCCGATCTCTACCATCACCATGTCGGCGTTGATGATATCGACAACGGTACCTTCTTCTTTTGAGTGAAGCAATATTATCTTATCTCCAATCTCGTACTTCATGATTACTAAACTGCGGCTCTATTAGACAGCTGGCAGGAGTCCCTGATAGCTGTATCGCAGTGTGCAAAACTACATAAATTATAGGACTTCTGTTTTTGGGGCGGAGAGAGGGTAAGACAGGGAGAGGTGATTGGGTGCTCACGCCAAAACAGATAGCAGGCTCCCCTGCTACCTGTTTCCTGTGCAGCAAATAACATCAATTTATTGAATTCCAATCTTATATGCACACTCATGCTGGATGCCGGCGCATATAACCATCATATGAAAGGGGGCCACTACCTTCTACAAGGAATGCTAACAGTAACAGCAGAACAAGGATGGAAAGGCCGGATTCATTATGTACACTAAATAACCCGGTAGGTGTATGTACAAAGATGAGGGCGCCGAGAAGAATGGGGATCTGTGCAAGGACAGCAACTCGAGTGAGGAGACCAAATGTGATAAGGACCCCGCCCAGGAGATGAGCAAAGACAATGTAATGAGCAAGCCAGAAGGAAAGAACCGTGATAAACGGGCTTTGGTTTATCACTGCTTTGAGAACATCGATATTTTGAATGAATACAACTCCTTTCCAGAACAAAAATATTCCAAGGAGAATGCGAATGCCATCTACCCATTTAGGATGATGCGATTCGCCCCAATGGTCAATTCGCTGTAGCAGGTTCATAAAATATGAGTTTTAGGATCAAAGAACTACTTAAATATAAGGTTTTTTTGTGAAATCTCCAAATTAGGTAAGTGGTACAAGGTATTAGGGATGAGGTGGTTATATAAAAAAGGGGCCTCTGCTGAAAGCAGAGGCCCCTTTTCTGTTTATTTTAATGTCTATTGAATATGCACCTTTGCCACATCTTCATTCAGCTTACTCTTCCTGTAGCTATATCCAAAATAAATCGCTAATCCAATCAACAACCAAACCGTAAACACCTCCCAGTTACTCAGCCCAATCTCCGTCATCAGGTAAAAACAACTCAGCAATCCTAACACCGGAATCAACGACAGCTTCTTCCAAAACGACAGCACTACAAAAACAATCGTCGCCACCGCAAAGAAGAAAAACGGAATATTATGCTTCCATACATCCCAGCCGCCTGCCAATGAAAAACGGGTAGGCAGTTCCTTCCTGAAGATATAAATAAAGATCAGCACTATCGCCGGAACAATATACTGACCATTAATGTATGGCAGACGGAATCGCTTGCTACCATCATTCGCCGGCTGCGGAGGCAGTAACAATACGCCACCACATACCAGGATAAATGCAAACAAAGTACCGATACTGGTCAGGTCCGTCACCACTGTCAGGTTCAAAAACAGTGCAGGTACTCCTACAATTACCCCTGTGATAATCGTTGCAAATGAAGGAGTTTTAAACTTAGGATGGATCTTACTGAATTTCTTCGGCAACAAACCATCCCGGCTCATACTCATCCAGATTCGCGGCTGGCCAATCTGGAACACCAGCAGTACGCTCGTAGTAGCTACCACCGCACTCACCGAGATCAGGAAACTTACTTTATGAAGATTTACTGCATTGAATACGAATGCCAGGGGATCCTCCACTTTCAGCTGTGAATAAGACACCATCCCTGTCAGCACAAACGCAATCAGGATATACAATACCGTACAAATAATCAGTGAATATATCATCCCCTTTGGCAAATCACGCTGTGGGTTCGCACATTCTTCGGCGGTGGTACTGATCGCATCAAAACCTATGTAGGCAAAAAATACGGCAGACACCCCCTTCAATACACCTGAAAAACCATTCGGCATGAACGGTGACCAGTTGTCCGGATGTACATAAAATGAACCGACGATAATGACAAAGAGAATGACCGCGATTTTGAGTCCGACCATGAAGTTGGCGCTCTTTTTACTTTCACGGATGCCAACATAGGCGAGGTAAGTGACTAATACTACTATGATGAAAGCAGGTAAATTGAGGATGACAGGTAGACTGCCAATGTGCGGTGCTGATGCATAAATCTCAGGCGTGGCACTATCGTAATTACTTGTAAGCCAGAGCGGCAGGGAAAGATTCATCCCGAAAGCTTTGCCGACACCGGCAAGTAAGTTATTGAAGTAACCGCTCCACGATATGGCAACTGCAATGTTCCCGATAGCATATTCCAGGATCAATGCCCAGCCAATCACCCATGCTGCCAGCTCTCCAAATGTTACATATGAATAGGTATAAGCACTGCCCGACACTGGTACCCTGCTGGCAAATTCAGCATAACAGAGTGCCGAGAAGCCACAGGTAACTGCGGTGATGATAAACAGTAAGGATACCCCGGGACCACCATGAAAAGAAGCCTCCCCGATGGTGGAGAAGATGCCTGCGCCGATTACGGCTGCAATCCCCATTGCTGTCAGGTCCTTTACTTTCAGTACTTTGTGTAGGCCGCCACCATGTGCGTCATCTGATAAACCATCTTGTGCATCTTTCAGAATTGTAGTAATAGATTTCTTACGAAACAGCGATTTAGACATCTGGTGGTGATATTTTTTTGTTGTTGACCTTCCTTAGGTTTAGCGATAGTACGAAGATATTGAAATTAAATCAATGCACTCTTTTATGCAGGAAACCAAGCAGTTGGTAGCCGGTTTAAAAAACAGGAGGCATTTCTCCTATAAAAAGAAATCACCCTGATTTATCACGATTGTTGCTCCACGATAAGCCAGGATGATTCCCATATTTTAATTAATGTTCCCTTTTTAACAGGAAATCAGCCAATTCTATCAGCGGCTGCTTTCTCGCAGATAATACCGCGATCTTTTCCAGGTGCTCCAGTGCCAGGTCATGAAACCTTTCCTTCTCTTTCTCCGCCCACTGATCAATCTGGCAATCATGGAATAATTCCAGCACCTGTGCCACCTTATCCTCCGGATTTGTCGCCAGCAGTTCCTTCAGTTTGCTCCGCTGTGTGCCATTGCACAACTCCAGTGCTTTGAGCAGGAGAAAGGTCTTCTTATTCACAAGGATATCTCCCCCCTGTTGTTTCCCAAATTTTTCCGGGTCTCCGAAAGCATCCAAAAAGTCATCCTGGATCTGAAAGGCAATCCCTACGTTCTTCCCAAACTGGTACAGGTGCTCCTGGTTATATTCACTTCCTCCACCAATGATTGCGCCCATCTTCAGACTGGCAGCAAGCAATACGGAGGTTTTAAGTGCGATCATATTTACATAGTCGTCATACTGTACATGCTCCGGCTCCATCTCTTCAAAATCCATATCTATCTGCTGGCCTTCGCATACTTCTATCGCGGCTTTATTAAATGCTGCCAGCAGCTTTTGTTTATACTGAGGCTGTACCTTGTTCAGGTATTCATATACATTTATCAACATCACATCTCCGGCCAGGATCGCAGCTGTATCACCATACAGGGTATGCACGGTCGGTTGGTTTCTGCGAAGGGGAGCCTTGTCCATCAAATCGTCGTGTACGAGGGTGAAGTTGTGAAAGAGTTCCACCGCGGTACCCACCTGGTAGGCATCCGGATGGATGGTATCAAACAACTCATTGCCCATCAATGCCAGGATAGGCCGGATTCGTTTGCCGCCTATCTTCAGTATGTGGCTGGCTGCATCGTACAGTTTCTTTGGTTTTTCCGGAAAATGTTCCTTCGCAAAATGTTCTCCAAACTGGATCGTTAATTCCTGAAATGAATGCATGGTATCTTGTCAATAATTATGAATCGGGTCGAAATTAGGCCTTTTTACGGGAAGCGCCGCTCCCCTTCTTGTCTGATGTTGATTTCTTCTTACCAGCGGTAGATTTTGCTTTGCCTTTGGCAGGGCCGCCTTTCTTTTCAGCAGACTGCTTTTTGCCACGGGGTGGGCGGTTCTGGTTGTCGAAATCCACGTCCTCACTTTTCCTGCCGCGTGGAGTCCTGCCGGAAGCAGAGAAATCACCTTCCCCATTTCTCCTGCGGGACACCCTGCCCTGTGCCGGAAACCCTGCATCTTCATCCTCTATCAGCTCATAATCCAACTGTCTCTTCACCAGGTTCGCAGCAGCTACCTGCACTTTCACCTTATCCCCAATCCTGATCTTCCGGCCGGTATTCATTCCTACCAGGGCATATTCATTCTCATCATATTTAAACTCATCCCTGGTATTCATACTCTGCAGACTCACCAGCCCTTCACACTTCGTATCTACCGTTTCTACCCAGAAACCAAAATGTGCAACCCCACTCACCACACCATCGAAGGTTTCGCCCAGGAAATCCTGCATGTATTCCACCTGCTTGTATTTGTTCGCCGCTCTTTCCGCTTCCATTGCCTTGCGCTCCATCTCTGAAGAGTGCTTACACTTTACATCCATCTGCTTATCTGGATGAATGTCATTCGCCAGGCATTGCGCTACCACGCGATGTACCATTACATCCGGGTAACGACGGATTGGAGAGGTAAAGTGGCAATAGTGATCGAAGCCCAATC
This sequence comes from Chitinophaga silvisoli, assembly GCF_003412465.1. Taxonomy (GTDB): domain Bacteria; phylum Bacteroidota; class Bacteroidia; order Chitinophagales; family Chitinophagaceae; genus Chitinophaga; species Chitinophaga silvisoli. The sequence continues at coordinate 166,992 of NZ_QTJV01000007.1, read as the reverse complement.
CGTAGTGACCAATATCTTCTGTCTGGTAAACCGCTTTGGCCATGGTACGGATGCCCAGGGTTTCGAGTACGTGTTGCTCAGGTTTCCCTTTCGCCATCTGCAACATAGCATTGAAACTATTGGCCAGTGCGTCTGGGTTTGACAGATCCAGCTTATGACCGAATTTGCTTGCAAAACCAGAGAACACCTTCAGCTTTTCTTCGTCCGGTGTATCGTGGGTACGATATGGGAATGGCACCTGCTGGTTGTTGCCGATGCGGATGTTGTATACATATTCTGCCACCTTTTTATTAGCCAGCAGCATAAACTCTTCAATGAGCTGGTGAGCTTCCTTGCTCTCCTTGATCATAATGCCGATCGGCTTTGCATTCTCATCCAGCTGGAAGCGTACCTCCTGTGAGGAGAAATTGATGGCACCGTGTTGAATACGTGCTTTGCGCATAGTCTGGGCAATAGAATTCAACAGCAACACTTCCTCTTTGTAAGGCCCTTCGCCTGATTCGATGATCTCCTGCACTTCTTCGTAGGTAAAGCGGTGATCGGAATGGATCACGGTTCTGCCTATCCATTGTTCTTTGATCTCTCCTTTCTCATTCATTTTGAATACAGCGGAGAAGGTCAGTTTATCTTCGTGCGGACGAAGGGAACAGAGTTCGTTCGAGATCTTCTCAGGCAGCATTGGCAGTACACGATCCGGCAGGTATACGGAAGTGGCGCGTTTGTCCGCCTCCTTGTCCAGCGCGGTATCCGGCAGCACATAGTGGCTCACGTCCGCAATGTGTACCCCGATTTCATACCAGCCAGCGCGGGTCTTTTTGATAGAGAGGGCATCATCAAAGTCTTTGGCATCTACCGGGTCGATGGTAAAGGTGAGGGTCTTGCGGAAGTCCTTCCTTTGCTTTACTTCGGCAGGGCTGATGTCTTCTTTGATGGCCTGCAGTTCCTGGATCACGTCTGCCGGGAAACTGAGGGGGAATCCTGCTTCGATAAGGATCTCCTTCATGGCCAGGTCGTTGGTATCGCTGGCATCGAGGAGTTCTACAATCTCGCCAACGGGCTTGCGGGTCTTTTCGCCCCACTGCACCACCTTTACAACGGCTTTATCGCCGGTTTTCAGGTCTTTCACCGCGTTTGCAGGAATATATATATCCGGCATAAAAGTGCCCTTATCAGGTACCAGGAATGCAAATCCTTTATTCACCTGCAGGGTGCCGGTAAATTCTGTTTTCTTACGTTTAGTAATCCCCGTTATCACGCCTTCCATCCGGCCCAGGTTCCTGCCCTGCTTGATTACATCAACGCTTACTTCATCACCGTCCAAAGCGGTGTTCAGGTTTTTCTGTCTTACCAGTACATCTTTATCCTGTCCTTCGACGATGACGAAGGCCATGCCGGAACGGGTAATTTCTACTGTCCCATTGTAGGTTTTCTTCTGGCTGCTATTACCTTTTTCTCTGTGGCCGGAACTTTTTTCTCTGTTGCCGGCACCTTTTGCTTTTTGAGGTTTTTTCTTTTTAGTCATTCTCGTAACATTTAATCATGGTTACTTCCAAACCGTTCCACGTAATCAAAAATATAATTATTAAATGAATCTCCTTCCCCGAACAGGAAAGATATTTCCACCGGCATAACGGCGATGGTTATGTTGCGCTCCCGGAGTTGCGGGGCCAGGAGCTGTAGCCTGACGGCATCTTTCTCGGTGGTAATCACCATTTTGTTGTCCCCTGGCAGGTTATTCAGTTCACGTTGTATCTTGTCAAGGTCGTGTCCAGCATAATAATAATGATCGGGAAAAGACAGCAGGAAGACCTCCCGGTTGCTGCTTTTCAGTTCCTGCAGGAGTGGTTCAGGGCGGGCGATCCCGGCTACCAGCAGCAGTGTTGTAGCTGCCGGTACGGTGATAGGTTCACCGCTGAACATATCGTACAAGTTACCATATTGCAGGGTAGTAAAATATACATGTTGCCCAGGCAAGGGATTGATTTCCTGCCTGATAGCATTTTTTTCAGCCAGGGAGAGCTGTGGCGGACATTTGGATACGATGATACAATTCGCCCTTTCGTATCCTTTACGTCCTTCCCTGAGGCGGCCGAAAGGCACCACGTGATCTTTGGTAAACCGGCGGCTGTAGTCGGTAATCATGATGTTCATACCAGGCTTTACAGAGCGGTGCTGGAAAGCATCATCCAGCAAAATCACCTGTGTATCATGGCGCTCCATGAGCAGTTGCGGTATGGCCAGCATTCTTTCTTCGCCCACGCATACGCTGATGTCCGGGTATTTTTGATGAAACTGCATGGGCTCATCTCCAAGCTGTGAGGCGGTACTGTTTTCATCCGCCAGCAGGTAGCCTTTGGTACGGCGGTTGTAGCCACGGCTCAGGGTAGCAGTATGAAAACGGTCTTTGAGCAGGCGGATGAGGTATTCGACATGCGGTGTCTTGCCGGTGCCGCCTACTGAGAGGTTGCCGACGGCGATCACAGGCAGGTCAAACTCCACGGCTGTAAGTACTTTATTGTCGTAGAAGCGGTTGCGCGTCCACATGACCAGGCCATACAGGAGTGAGAAAGGATATAATAAGATCTTGAGATAATTCAGCATGCATCAGCTTTTTGTGAAATGATAGATGGTATTGGGAGTAACCACGATGTTTAGTGGCACATCCCAGGGACCGATGTCGGCAATGCCGGCTACGGGATCGAAGAGTGACAGTCCGATAGTGAGCACGTCGGGGCGGCATTGTTCCAGGAAGCGGTCGTACATCCCTTTGCCATAGCCTACGCGGTGTCCGGCAGTATCGAATGCCAGCAGTGGTACGAATACCAGGTCCAGGTCTGCCGGTGAGATGAGGATGCCGCCTGCAGGCTCCGGGATCCCGTACGCGTTCTTTTCCAGTACGGTGTTTTGCTCCCAAAGGTAATGCAACATGGTACTATTGGACATATTGGAACGGGAAATTACCCATTGAAGGGCCGGGAATGTGGCCCTGGCCTGGTCTACAATGGCGTGTGTATCCACTTCTTTTTTTTCCCTGATAGGTAGAAAAATGTGTGCCAGCTTATAAGGGCTGAAATCCAGCAGCCGGCATTGAGCAAGCAGCTGCGCGTTGAGCGTGGTAATCTGTTCTGTGGGAGTGTTGAGTCTTTTTTCAAGAAACTCCCGGCGTATATCCTTTTTTGTTAACAAATGGTACTCTGCATTATTTTAACTGTAAAGATAGCTTTTCTGCCTGTTCCTTTACAAAAGCCTTGTCAATATGGCTGGCCTGGGGAATCCGTCCCAGTTTCGGGAATCCGGACCATGCCACTACCTCGTCTTCATTTGAGTGGGTATCACCGCTGAAGATCCAGCCCAGTACAGGGATTTTTTCCTGTTTCAGTACGCTGGCGGTGAGCAGCGAGTGATTGATGGAGCCGAGATAATTGCCGGCTACGATGATCACCCTGGCTTTGAGCTGCCGGATCAGGTCTATGGTGAAAATGGTGTCGGTGATAGGTACCATGAGGCCGCCGGCACCTTCGATGATGAAGGGACGATTGGCAGGCTGGTAGGTATCAGCTATTTCTGTTATTCTTTTTACATTGATGGTAATGCCTTCCAGTCTTGCCGCCAGGTGCGGACTGGCGGGTTCTTTGAGGCAGTAGGCCTCCCTGTGGCATTTGGATACTGGATTGCTAAGCAGGCTTTTAATGGTATCGGTATCCGTACCTTCGGTCAGACCGGTTTGGACAGGTTTCCAGTAATCTGCCTGGAGAGACTCGGTAATGATGGCGGAGGAAATGGTTTTGCCTACGCCTGTGCCGATGCCGGTGATGAAGATGCGGTTTGTCATAATTGTGCAAAGATATTGTATATTAATTATATAGTAAGATATTGGCCTGCAGACCGCTTTTTTCGCTTCCTGATAATTATCTTATTTTCGCTCCGATCAATATAATATAGTTATGAAGTTTTGCAACAGCATCCTTGAAACCATAGGAAACACCCCATTGGTAAAACTCCACCGCGTTACCGCAGGCCTGCCCTGCCCCGTCTTTGCCAAAGTAGAATTCTTTAACCCGGGCAACTCTATCAAAGACCGTATGGCTGTAAAAATGGTAGAAGTAGCCGAACAACAAGGTTTACTTAAACCCGGTGGTACCATCATCGAAGGCACCTCCGGCAACACAGGTATGGGCCTGGCCCTGGCCGCTGTGATCAAAGGCTACAAATGTATCTTTACCACTACTGATAAACAATCAAAAGAAAAGGTAGACATCCTGAAGGCAGTAGGTGCAGAAGTAATTGTATGCCCTACTAACGTAGAGCCTGAAGATCCCCGCTCCTACTACTCTGTGTCCAAACGCCTGGCGACAGAAGTACCCAACAGTTTTTACGTAAATCAATACGATAACCTCGCTAACCGCGATGCGCACTATGAACAAACAGGGCCTGAAATCTGGGAACAGACAGATGGTAAGATCACGCACCTCGTGGTAGCTACCGGTACCGGTGGGACTATCACTGGTACAGGCAAATTTCTGAAAGAAAAGAATCCGGATATAAAAGTCTGGGCGATAGATAGCTATGGTTCCCTGCTCAAGAAGTACTTCGAAACCGGTGAACAGGATATGTCGGAAGTATATCCTTACATCACCGAAGGTATTGGTGAGGACTTCGTGCCGCAGAACTATGATATGAGTGTGATTGATGCCTTTACAAAAGTAACGGATAAGGATGGTGCTGTCATGGCAAGACGTATTACCAAGGAAGAAGGCATCTTCGTGGGCTACTCAGCCGGTTCCGCTATAGCTGGACTTTTGCAGCTGAAAGCAAGTTTGAAACCAACGGATGTGGTAGTTGTGATCTTCCATGATTCCGGCAGCCGCTATGTAGGTAAAGTCTATAATGACCAGTGGATGATGGAGAGAGGTTTCCTGGATGTGAAGACAGTGAAAGATGTGGTGAACGGTCGCCGTAACCAGCCCCTGGTAACGATTCAGCAGGAGGAGAAAGTGAGTGATGTGATTACTAAAATGAAGAAATACGATATCGAACATATCCCTGTATTGCATAACCAGGAAGTAGTAGGATCTATATCAGAGAATGGTTTGTTCATCAAACTGATTGATGATGTGAACCTGAAGGATGCACAGGTGAAACAGGTGATGCAGGCTAAATTTCCTGAAGTAAAAATGGATACGCCGATAGAGAAATTATCTTCTTATATCAATAAAGAAAACGGTGCGGTGCTGACAAGAGATGAAAGTGGAAATGCACACATAGTGACCAAATACGATATCATTCAGGCACTTGGCAGTTAATACATTTGATATTGGCCACTGAGATGTCTTATATAGATCAAACTGGCAGGGAGTTAAGGTGGCACTTTCCTCCCCGCCGTATTGTGTCGCTGGTGCCTTCGCAAACAGAGTTGTTATTTGACCTGGGATTGTCAACGGAGTTGGTGGGTGTGACTAAATTTTGTGTGCATCCCCCGAATCATAAACTGCGCATAGGTGGTACGAAGCGATTGCATATAGAAAAGATAAAGGGTTTGCAACCTGATCTGATCATTGCCAATAAGGAAGAGAATGAACGGGAGCAGGTGGAAAGTCTGATGAAGGAGTTCCCGGTATGGGTGACGGATGTGCATGATCTTTCTGGTGCGCTGGAGATGATCAGGCAGGTGAGTGTGATTACAGGTCGTGGGGAAAAAGGGGCGCAATTATGCGGGGAAATTATTGGAGCATTTAATGAGCTGGCTGTATTAAGAAAATTGTCGCCATTAGGTGTGACAAGAAAGAAGGTGGCTTATTTTATCTGGAAGGATCCCTGGATGGTAGCGGGCGGGGATACTTTTATATCGGCAATGCTGGAGCAATGTGGGTTGGAGAATGTATTTAAGGGGCGGACGCGCTACCCGGTTATTACGCTTGAAGAATTGCAGCACACTGATTGTCAGTTAGTTCTATTGTCTTCAGAACCTTTTCCTTTCAAAGAGGCGCATTTTTCTTCTTTCCCTGACTGGCCGGTAAAGCTGGTAGACGGGGAGATGTTCAGTTGGTATGGCAGTAGAATCTTGCGCGCAGTGGCTTATTTTCGGGAGATTTTCTACCAAAATCAGGCTTTTTTTTGACGAATATCATATAAATCACTAGAAAACATGATTCTAACACTATAAAACTTGTTATTTAGTACTTATATTTGCTGTCCTTAAATGTAAAACAATCCGAAAGCTATGGGAAAATACAGAGCTGGCGTATTATTCGGCGAAGAGCTGGAAGCGCTGTACAATGACGCCAAGAACAATGCATGGGCAATGCCTGCGGTAAACGTGGTAGGTACTAACACAGTGAATGCTGTACTGGAAACTGCTGCTAAAGTAAACTCACCTGTTATTATTCAGTTTTCTAACGGTGGTGCACAGTTCTTTGCAGGTAAAGGAATGCCGAATGATAAGTTGCAGGCTAACATTGCAGGTGGCATTTCCGGTGCAAAACACGTACATGAAGTAGCTAAGTACTACGGTGTACCAGTTGTATTGCACACAGACCATGCTGCTAAAAAATGGTTGCCATGGATCGACGGTCTGCTGGATGCGGGTGAAGAATTTAAGAAACAGACTGGTCAGCCACTGTACAGTTCCCACATGCTGGATCTTTCTGAAGAGCCAATCCATGAGAACATCGAGATCTCTAAGAAATATTTCGAGCGTATGAACAAGCTGGGTATGTCCATCGAAATCGAACTGGGTGTAACCGGTGGTGAAGAAGATGGTGTTGATAACTCCGGCGTTGACAACTCCAAGCTGTATACTCAGCCTGAAGATGTAAACTTCGCTTACGAACAACTGTCTCAGGTAGGTTCCCGTTTTACAGTAGCTGCTGCTTTTGGTAACGTGCATGGTGTTTATTCTCCGGGTAATGTGGCGCTGCGTCCCGAAATCCTGCAGAATTGCCAGCAGTTCATCCAGGCTAAGCACAAGACTGCTCCTAAGCCGGTATATTATGTATTCCATGGTGGTTCAGGTTCTCCTAAGCACCAGATTACAGAAGCGCTGGGTTATGGCGTAATCAAGATGAACCTGGATACAGATATGCAGTGGGCATTCTGGGAAGGTGTTCATGATTTCTATGAATCCAAGAAGGATTATCTGCAGGCTCAGCTGGGTAACCCAGAAGGTGCTGATAAGCCAAATAAGAAATATTATGATCCTCGTGTATGGCTGCGTAAAGGTGAAGAGACTTTCGTTAAACGTCTGGAAGAAGCGTTTAAAGATTTGAACTGTATTGGTAGAAACGCCTAGTTTTGAGGGAGATACTTCAGGGAAGCCGGTAATCTTGGTGATTACCGGCTTCTGCATTTTAGCCCTTCCCCTCCTACGAAAATGGTATTTTCAGGAAAATAGTGAGTACCAGCCTCTTTTGTTATAATATTGCAGATGAGATACTTTTGAAGTTAATTTAATTTGTATCTTGCACAACTATTTTGTAACCTAATAGTTCAATATGTCAAGCTGGTTTAAGCGAATTAAACAAGGCATTCAAACGTCTACAAGTGAGAAGAAAGAAGCGCCGGATGGTTTGTGGCACAAATGCCCTAGCTGCAAAAAAACAGTTACGGTAAAAGACCTGAAGAACCACTTTTACGTGTGCGATAAGTGTAATTACCACAATCGCATCGATTCTGCTGAATATTTCGAGATTTTATTCGATAACAATCAGTTCGAAGAGCTGTTCCCAAATATTTATCCAAAGGACTTCCTGGGCTTCAAGGACTTAAAGCCATATGGCGCAAGACTGGTAGATGCCCAGAAGAAATCCGGCCTGAAAGACGCGATGCGTGTTGGTGTGGGTAAAGTATTTGGCAATGACCTGGTGGTTTCCTGTATGGACTTTGCCTTCATTGGCGGATCTATGGGTTCCGTAGTAGGTGAGAAAATCGCCCGCTCTATTGATTACTGCATTGCGCACAAAATGCCATTGATGATCATCTCCAAATCTGGTGGTGCCCGTATGATGGAAAGTGCGTTTTCTTTGATGCAGATGGCTAAGACCTCTGCCAAGCTGACCCAGCTGGCGGACGCGAAGCTGCCATTCATCTCCCTGGCGACAGATCCTACCACCGGTGGTGTAACGGCATCTTTCGCAATGCTGGGTGACCTGAACATCGCAGAGCCGAAGGCCCTGATTGGTTTCGCTGGTCCACGTATCATTAAGGAGACAATCAAGAAGGACCTGCCGGAAGGTTTCCAGAGTGCTGAGTTCCTGCTGGAACATGGTTTCCTGGACCTGATCATCGACCGTAAGGAAATGAAGGCCAAGCTGGCACAGTTGCTCGAGTTATTTAAAAACTAATTATAGATGATTGCGGATTACAGCAGGTGTGGCGACATGCCTTTGTAATCCGCAATTTGTAAATCCCAATTTTAAAAGTGGCAGAACTGAGAAACAGATCGGCATTTTATGAATATGCAATAGAGGATAAATTTATTGCCGGGATGGTATTGACAGGTACTGAGATTAAATCTATCCGTCAGAGCCGGGTAAGTTTTAATGATTCATTCTGCTATTTTTCTAAAGGAGAATTGTTTGTTAGAAGCCTGCATATCACCGAATATTCGCATGGCGCCTACGCGAATCATGACCCATTGCGCGAACGTAAGCTCCTGTTGACCAAACGGGAACTGCGTAAGATGGAGAATAAGATTAAGGAGAAAGGGTTTACCATCATTCCATTGCGTATTTTTTTGACTGAGAAGGGTTTGGCGAAGATGGAGATAGGTCTTGGCAGAGGTAAGAAGCTGCATGATAAGCGTGAGTCTATAAAGCAGAGAGATACACAGCGGGAGATTAAAAGGTATCTGAAGTAGAAGTTGAGGGGAAGGAGGATTTGTGGAGGTTGAAAGGTTTCTTTGGAGGTCTTTTTAGGAAAAGATCATCCCTTGAAAAACCAGCATGACTACCAGGATGCTTATTCTATTGAATTAAACTACCTGCTATGCACAACATGTGCTTTATAGCAAAGAGATTACCTGCGGCAATCTCTTTTACCAAGGGGACTATACCTACATCATGAAATACAAACCTGACTGTCGCTGGTGGCTAATTGCACCATTTATTCTTGCATTGTCCTGTAAATCAGGAGAAAAACTGTACAATAAGGGTCGTTATGACGAAGCCGTTATTGCATTTGTAAAGAAACTCCGTAAAAGTCCCACCTCTTCGACTTCACTGACTCTATTGCCACAGGCATATGCGCAATCCGTACAATTGCATGAGAAGAATGCAACTGCTGCATTGTCATCCAGTGGGCATTTAAAATTTGAATCGGCCCTGCAGGAGTACCAGGTGCTGCAAAACCTCTATAACAATATTGAAGCATGCCCGGCATGCCTGACGGTGGTAACGCCAAAGGATTACCGGAATGCAATTAATGCTTCCAAAGATACGGCAGCTGCTACGCGATATGATCGTGGCATGGCATTGCTGCGCAATGGAGATAAATTCAGTGCCCGCAAAGCATATAGTAATTTCCAGGCGGCACTGTCCCTGGTGCCGGATTATAAGAATGCCAAAGAGATGATGGACCAGGCCTACCAGATGGGTATGGCGATCGTGGAGGTGAGAGATGTGGCGCTTGTTTCGCAATACGATCAGAGAGCACTGGAACCGGTAGCAGCAGTGTTCAGGGATAATGTGCTGAATAACCTGCGGGCAAAGAATAATAACAACTTTGTACAGATCCTGCCGGAAAGTGAGGTGGTGAAGAATAAACTGCATGCAGATTACCTGGTGGATATCCGGGTGGAAGATTTTTTAGTGAGTAAGCCTAATATCCAGAAGAATTTCAGGGAATTGGTGAAAACGGTAGAGATCGTGGAGCCGGCAGATACGACTAAAAGGCCCAGGCAGAGTGAGAAGATCAGGAAGGAGACTTATAAGGGCGTGTTGTATTTTACGAATGTGACGGTGGTGACAGGTGGCAATATTGTGTGTTACCTGATAGATGGGGCGAATGATGATGATATGGAGAAGATTGTGTTGCCGGCGGATGCAGGATGGAGCAATGCGTTTTGCTATTTTAAGGGGGATGAACGGGTCTTAGCGCCGGAAGACAGGAAGTTGATTGGTGGGCAGGATTTGCCTTCTCCTACTGTGGGAGAATTGTTTCAGGCGGCGGTGGCGAAGTCTTATGGGGAGATTACGAATGTGGTAATGAAGCATTATTCAAATTTCTAAGTTTGTTTTTTATAAAAAGAAGAGGTGCGCTATTTTTTATAGCGCACCTCTTCTTTTTATACGAATACATTTAATTCCCTGCCTCAAACCCCTGGTCTATCAGCCATTGCCCGCTATCTGCGGCGGCGGTAGCCAATTCATCACAACGGTTATTAAATGGGTTCGTGGCGTGGCCTTTTACCCATGTAAATTTCACCTGTTGCCTTTTGTATGCAGGGATAAAACGCTGCCAGAGGTCTTTGTTCTTTTTGTCTTTGAATCCGATCTTTACCCAGTTCCAGAGCCAGCCTTTTTCGATGGAGTTGACTACATATTCACTGTCGGTGAAGATGCGGACAGGAAGCCCGTCTTTTTTGAGTGATTCAAGGGCTACGATAACCGCCAGCAGTTCCATGCGGTTGTTGGTGGTTTTGCGGTATCCCTGGGAGAGTTCTTTGCGAACGGAGTTCCACATGAGGATAACACCATAGCCACCAGGGCCTGGGTTGCCGCGGGATGAACCGTCTGTGTAGATTATAACTTCGGACATAGCGGGCAAAGATAGGGATTACACCTGAAACACCCCCAAACTAAACGCGCTCTCCACAGGTGCCTGATTCGCCGCCTTTATACTCTCCGATATAATCTTCCGCGTATTCAAAGGATCAATAATCTCATCCACCCACAAGCGTGCTGCCGCATAATATGGCGTAGTCTGACTATTATACTTCGCCGTAATCTCCGACAACAACCTGTTCTCCTCTTCCGCCGTAATTTCCTCCCCCTTCGCCTTTAGCGATGCCACCTGGATCTGCAGCAATGTTTTTGCTGCCTGCTCCCCTCCCATTACAGCTATCTTCGCATTCGGCCAGGCATAAATAAACCTTGGATCATACGCCTTCCCACACATCGCATAGTTGCCTGCACCATAAGAATTCCCCACAATCACCGTAATCTTTGGCACGACTGAATTCGCCACCGCATTCACCAGCTTCGCCCCATCTTTGATGATCCCCGCATGCTCACTACGGCTACCCACCATAAAGCCTGTTACATCCTGCAAAAAGATCAGCGGAATCTTCTTCTGGTTACAGTTCATAATAAAGCGCGCCGCCTTATCCGCACTATCATTATAGATCACGCCTCCCATCTGCATCTCACCTTTCTTACTCTTTACGATCTTCCGTTGATTTGCGACTATCCCTACAGCCCAGCCATCTATGCGGGCATAGCCACACAAGATGCTTTTTCCATAATCCTCTTTGTATTGGTCAAATTCTGATTTGTCTACCATCCTTTCTATCACCTCCACCATATCATAAGGACGGGTACTATCTTCCGGAATGATCCCATATAATTCATTAGGATCTTTGGTCGGTGCCGCTGCTTCTATCCTGTCAAAGCCTGCATTGGCCGGGTGTCCCAGCTTGCTCACTATTTTCCTGATATGATCAAGGCACTCTTCGTCTGTACTGAATTTATAATCTGCTATACCGGAGATTTCTGTATGCGTCACTGCACCGCCCAGGGTCTCTGCATCAATGGTTTCACCGATCGCGGCTTTTACCAGGTAAGGGCCCGCAAGGAAGATGGATCCGTTGCCTTCTACCATCAGCACTTCATCGCTCATGATAGGCAGATAGGCACCACCTGCCACACAGCTACCCATCACCGCGGCGATCTGCGTAATTCCCATGGCACTCATCCGTGCATTATTGCGGAATATCCGGCCAAAATGCTCCTTATCCGGGAAGATCTCGTCCTGCATGGGCAGGTATACCCCCGCACTATCTACGAGGTAAATTATAGGCAAATGATTCTCCATGGCGATCTCCTGGAGGCGAAGGTTTTTCTTTCCCGTCATGGGAAACCAGGCCCCGGCTTTTACTGTCATATCGTTGGCCACAATCATACACTGACGGCCGGCGATATAACCGATACCACCTACTGTACCTGCTGCCGGACAACCACCATGTTCCTCATACATTCCATAGGCCGCAAATGCCCCTATTTCGGTAAATGGCGTGTCTTTGTCACAGAGGTAAGCGATGCGTTCGCGGGGAGTCAATTTGCCGCGCTGGCGGACTTTTTCAAGGTTCTTTTTACCTCCGCCCTGTTCTACAATGGCGAGGCGTTGTTTCAGGGTACTGAGCGATCTGCGCATGGCATCTTCATTCCTGTTCATGTCCAGTTGCTGTGCTTCCATAACGATTGTTTTTGGTTCGGGGAATCCTTAAAAATAAGGGATTGGGGGGAATAAAAATTATTTAAATAAAAAAGGCCCGGAGCCACCTGGGCTCCGGGCCTTTTCTATAATTATTTACTTCTTACTTTCATTCATCGGCATCGCCTCCTGACAGGAATCTGCCGGTGTAGGCCCAAAGATCCGCTTCGCTGCCACTAATCTCTTCTTATAATAAGTACTATTAGTGATATCCACAATATTCACCCCCTGGTTCGAAGAATGAATCATCATCACCTTCCCATCCTCCACCTTATACACCATGCCTACATGTCCCACCTTCTTCCCTTTTACATTCTTCCTGCCTGTAAAAAACAACAAATCACCCGGACTGAAATTCTCCGGGCTCACCACCTGCCCCAGTACTGAAATACTTGCCGCCGTCCGGGGCAAGGTCATTCCAATCGCATTAAATCCATAGTTTATCAGTCCGCTACAATCAAAGCCAATAGGCCCGATTGCACCACGAATGTAAGGTTTGCCCAGTTCCGATACCAGCGTAAGCAACAGGTTACGCACCTCTTCCTGCTTGATGCTGGCCAGATCCGCACTGTCAGGCACATAAGCCATATGTAGCGGTTCGTCCGGCAAATCAGGATTGACCTGCGAAACAGGTTTCTTCACTTTTACGGTATGATGAGCAGTCCCCTTCGATCCGGGTTTGGTATGAGTCAGGTGAGCCGTTTTTCCAGCATGGGAATTATGCACATGCGATGTAGTTTTAGCATGCGTGGAATGTACCACATGCGTTTGCTTCTTCGCAGGTGTGGCTTTGGTTTTCTTTTTCTGCTGTGCAGCAGTCGTTATGGTCGCCCCCAGGGGCAATAGCAGTAATATTAGCCTCTTCACAATTACATTTTTTGCATCACAAGGTCCCTGCATTCACACCTGTAAATCCAAAATCCTTCACCGACAATGAACGGATAGTCTTGTAAGCGGTCATGGCCGAATCCGGTTTTGGTACACCTTCTCCTTCTTGCTTGAAAGAGAAGACTTTATTGTCCAGCAATTTACCCTCTTTTGTGATTGTTACCTGTAACAAAGGTGCAATATTTAGCGGATATTTTAAATTGAATTGATGATAAGTTGAAAAATTTCCTAAACTATAAGCTATTAATTTCTCTTTATAAACTTCCATTCCCCTTACTACATGGGGGCCTGAGCCGATTACCATGTCCGCCCCGGCATCTACACAAAGTCGTGCAAAATGTCTGACATTGCCTCTATCCTGCCCAAAAAAGATCTCCTTTTTCTTCGGTGTGGTCATTTTTGAAGCCCCTTCGGCACCGCCATGGAAAAATACTACTACCAGGTCAAAACGGGTTTTCAGGTCTTCAATGTATGCCCGAACGATAGTATCGTTGTTGAGATTCAGACAATTGCTATGTGGTGCAAAGGATACGAAGCCAATGCGGGTATTCCTGACCGTAATGCTGTCCGTAGGGTGCTGCGGGGTGCCACTGGTACGGATATTATTTGCCTGCAGCCAGTCCAGGGTATTGTTTACACCTTTGAGTCCGAAATCAAAACTGTGATTGTTGGCCAGGTTCAGGTAGTCGAACCCTGCATCTTTGTACCACTGCGCAAATTTAACAGGCGTACGGAAGGCAAAGCACTGACTGGTACCACAGCTTTTGAAAACGGGTGCGGAGTCGGACACACAGCTTTCCAGGTTGCCAAGCCGGAGATCTGTCTGCTGCATTACGCCAAGCGCTGCCTGCAGAATCGTACCTGAATCATAAGGCGGCAGGTAATAGGTAGACGGATAGCTGGAACCTACCATGAGGTCGCCGACTATCGAAAAACTAAGTGTATCCTCCAAACCAGGTGCACGTAACCTTGCTACAGGTACTGTGGCCTTAAGCGATACAGGTTTCCGGGGCGTGGATGAAATGGTATCCGGGCCTCCGAGTAATAATTGGGCTAACACGATCAACACAATGCCATTAAATGAAAACAGTACTTTGCTGCTTTTAAAACTATTCAAATTGAACATATATACTGGGGAATAAATCACGCTATTGTCCGCCTACGAAACAAACTTCACAATGCCGCAAAGGTATAAAAAAATGCGAAGATCCGCCGTGCCTGCTTTGCAGACACAGCGGATCCTTCAGGTGGGCCAGGGCCTGCCTTATTTTACAAATTTGCGGGTATATTGCTGACTACCATGGTGTAACACAAGTGTATATACGCCGGCAGGTAAACGGGACACATCGATCTTACCTGTTGAGGTATAAGTACTTAATACTACTTTGCCTGACATGTCTACTACCCGTACTATTTCCCTGGAGAAATCAAAGCCGGCTCTCAATGTCAACACATCTCTTACAGGGTTCGGATAGATAACGAATGACTTGTCATCAGCCCTAACTTTGGTTTGCACATTAGCGATGACTGCCGCAGCTGCGCTAATCCTGATGGAGGAGGTGGAATCATTAAAATTATCATCTACCAGACAGGCATCATCCGCCGTTTTCACCACTGATCTGCCACCAAAATTATCATTCAGATACATCGTTACCTGGTAGCCGCTGCTCACTTTCAGGGATGATACATCATCATTCTGAATTCCTCTCGCCTGCAACTGGGACAAGGTATAAGTGCCCGCCGGCAGACTCACAAAGGCCCCTGTATAATTACAATCTTTGTAGAAGGTAGCCACGCCTACCGGATGTACAATCAGGGAAGATGTACTGTCATTCCAGGCATTGCCAATCCAGGTGCTCAGGCCTGTTATAGTCAGGTTATCGCCCAGGAAATTGTCATTCTTATACAAGGTCACCTGGTAACCTGCAGGGATCGCGTAGCTGGTGATATCATTATCCTTAATACCTTTTGCTACCATTGCTGCCGTGTTGTACGCACCTACCGGCAGTGGCCATGCATAAGCGCCATAGGTGACATCTTTGTAGAAGAATGCCTGGTCCAGGTTGGCCGCAGCTTCTTCCAGGAATACGCCACTGATCTGCGTGGAATAATCGGTAGAACTACCCGGTGCTACTGACCAGTTAGGACTCACCAGGTTGTTGGACGTATTGATGCCCTGGGTACGTAAAACCTCTGCATTGTACTGGATAGCGGCATTGTACTTCGCTCTTACCGCGTCTGTCAACACCCCTTCCCTGGCCAGTAATGCGAGATAGCGGATAAAGATGCCTTTGAACAAACCGCCATCACCCCCACCTGTTTCATCTGCAAAAAACATCCCGTTTGGCCGGCGGCTGTTATATGCATATTCCGCCGTCTTAATCGCATCGTTCAGGTAAGTTACATCGTTCGTGGCCTTGTACAGTTCCCAGGCCGCACCGATGTAAGTACCTACATTGTAAGAGAAGATCCAGGCTTTCTGGGTCACACCGGTATTCAGGTTGATGTTGTCCCAGACAGCACCGGTAGTGGCATCCACCAGGTTCGCCTTTACAAAGGTGTAGATATCCTTTGCCCTTTGCAGGTCTGCTGCATTCCCGGTATAGCGGTAAATGCGTGCACCCAGGATCACCGCAGGGGTATTCGCACAGGTATTTTTACAACCGGAACAGTTCTTGTTCCAGTCGATAGCACCATTGGAATAACCTGTGTTGATGTCCGTCCAGAGCAGGGATGCAACGCTGTAGTAATCGGCATCTTCGGTAGATTTGTAGGCATTCAGCGCCGCTATCCCCATCCACTCCATATCATCATAGAAAGTGTTGATATAGGTGTTGCCGTTAAACGATTTGGTGCCCAGCAGGAGGTTCTTCATACGGGTCCTGTACGTAGCTGAACGGGTACGCAGATAACCGTCATTAAGCGCATCTATGCCATGGGCACACCACCAGTAATTGGAGGTAGGAACACCAAAGGTGTTGTACATACTTGTCTGTAAATTTTCTGCTACAGGGCCATAGGTAGCAAGCTGGCCGAAAGTGCACAGGTGTATGAGCAACAGCAGGGCACTGAGTGTAAAAGTGGGTTTCATTTTCGTGGGTTTATTTTGAGAGATATAAAAACCAATAACGTGGATTGTTAAGGTAGGAAAAAAATAGGATCTTGTATAGGAATATCGGTTTTAAAAATAAAAAAGGGCGTACCATATAAATGATACCCCCTTCCTGTTGATAATTACTTTATCCTAGACGAGATCCATGTCGTAACGCTCTTCATTCATGTGCTTTCCATACAAACCTACAGGTTTTTCCCCTGTCTTCCGGAAGCCTGCTTTCCTGAACATGGCATTGGCCGTTTCCGCCAGGTTGGTAGAAAACAGGTACACCTTGTGATACCCTTTCTCCCTGCAATTGCTTATTGCATCGGCCAGCAGCTTACGCCCCAGGCCCATGCCCCTGAAATCAGGATGAACCAAAAACCACTTCAGCTGTGCAGCATAGCGGGAATGCCATACCACAGCTATGGAAGCCACGATCTGGTTACCATGCAGCGCCAGGTACACCTGGTCCTTACTGGGGTTATAGGCCTCCAGGAACTCCGCGAAGTTCTTACATACATTGGTATCAAATTCCAGGTTATACCCCAGCTCCTTCGCATACAGGGTACCATGCATGTAGATCAGGTAACCGGCATCACCGGGTTGCAGCTGATACCTCCAGGAAATATCATCGGCAGTGATCCGGTTTTCTTCCGAGAGAATGTGGCGGATGGTTTTCATGGCCGCAGCAAGTGCCTGCTGTTGTTCGCCCGGAATCGGCTCCAGTAACTGGCGGATCTGCTCCCCGGCAGTTTCCTGCATCATGTCCAGCAGCTTCCTTCCTTTGGCGGTGATCTGGAGATACCAGGTACGGCCATCCAGCGCAGATTTCTTGCGGGATAATAACTGTTCGCTTTCAAAAGCTTTGAGCATCCGGCTTAGATAGCCGCCGTCAATTTTGAGATTTTCCACTAGCTTACCAGCGGTGCACTGGTCTTCGGCAGTTAAGGTGTGGAGGACCCTTAAGGCCGTCAAGGTAAGGTTGTTTTCCGATACGTGCCGGTTCAAGGTTTCCGACAGACTGGTATAGTATCTGTTAAACTCACTGATCTCCTGTACCACTTCAAGATTCGATGACATGTCCCATTGAATTTGTACAAAAATATAAATCAGTTTTATAATATGCAAATATGTTGAAAATGAGGGATGAGAGAATTAAAAAGGGCCGGCTTTTCCCGCCAGCCCTTTTTAACTTATTTCAGCTTTGCTCTCACCGCCTTCACCTCTCCGGGCTTCACGGCACTGGCCTTGTTCCCGAAACTATTCCTTACAAAGGTGAGCACATCTGCTATTTCCTGGTCCCTGAGCTGTGATTGTGGTGGCATAGGATTGGAGTAGTACTCCCCTTCTATTTCCACGTCATCGTTCAGCCCTTTCAGGACGATGGTGATCAATTTTGTTTTATCGCCCAGCACAAAGCTCGTTTTGATCAGGGGTGGGTTCATACGGGGTACCCCGCTGCCGTCTGCCTGGTGACAAGCTAAACAAATGTTCTGGTAGATGACTTTTCCGCGGGCGATCGAGGCCGTCACTGAACCTGCTCCCGGCGTAGCACCGGGTTTATTGGCGGCAGACTTTTGCTGCCCCATCACCATACCCGAAACCCCCATCAGCAGCAAGGCTGCCATTATTCTTCTCATATTACTTATTATAAATAATCCGGTACACAGTTCCTTTCACATCGTCAGATACATAAAGGGAGCCATCGGGCCCCTGTGCAAGTCCGCAGGGACGATGCTGTGCCTGACCGGGAGATTTAATTTCACCGGGACCAGCAAATCCTTCTGCAAAGATCTCCCAGTCACCCGCAGGCTTGCCATCCCTGAAAGGCTGGAATACCACGAAATAACCTTTCTGCGGTTCAGGAGCACGGTTCCAGGAACCATGGAAGGCAATAAAAGCCCCGTTACGGTACTTTTCAGGGAACATGGTACCTGTATAGAACAGGATGGCATTAGGGGCCATATGACCCGGATAAGCAGCCGCAGGGTCCTGGATATGATCACCACCTGTCTTCTTCCCATCCCCACCGTATTCAGGTGCCAGGATCTTTTTGTGCTGGAACTGGTCGTAGTAAATATACGGCCAGCCACAATCAGAACCTTTGTGCAAAGCATACATACATTCTGCTGGCAGTTCGGCTGACTGCTTTTCGTCGTACATGTCCGGGAAGAGGTCATGGAGCTGGTCACGGCCATGCTGCATCACGAAGAGCTGGTTTAGCTGGGTGTTCCAGTCAAGACCTACTACGTTGCGCAGACCGGTTGCATAGCGCTCGCCATCGCCGTAGGTCTGGTTCGCCTTGTCTGCTTTGAACTGCCAGATGCCGCCGGCAGAATCCAGGATCGGGCAGGGTTGCATACCCAGGGAGCCCTTGGTACGGTCCTTTATCTGGCAGGAGTTGGAATACGCGCCGATGTTTACGTACAGGTTGCCATCATTGTCCAGTGTGAACGCCTTGGCTTCGTGCTGGTGACGGTTGATGAGACCTGTTACGATCTTTTCTGCCTTGTTGGTATCAATCACCTGGTGTTTGTCATTCAGTTTAAAACGGTACACGTCCGTGTTGGAGGATGCGTAGAGGTAATTACCTTTCACTTCTATGCCTGTACCATCGTATTTGAAGAAGCCGGTTTTCTTATCGATCTTGCCATCGCCATTGGAGTCCTGCAGGTACCAGATAGTGTTGCCTTTGTTGCGGGTGCCTTCTACTTTCACATAAAGGTCACCTTCGGGCGTAACAGTAAGGTGGCGGGCATGGCCCAGGCCTTCAGCTGCTACCAGGGCACCGAAGCCTGAGGGGAGTTTCAGACCTGCATTGTCTGCATCCGGCTTTAGCGTAGTACCAGGCACACCAGGACCGAAACTGGTGAGGAAGGTGGCTAGTGCTACGGTAGCCAATGTGAATTTGTTCATTTTGGTTGCGTGGTTTTTTAGAAATGAGTTTTGTTAAAGCCGGGGTGAAATTACAAAATACCCCCGCTCCTGCGGAGCGAGGGTAGCTATTTTTTAAATGAGTGGTAATTTATAAGGTTAGGTGGCCGGGACCGGCAGTCCTTTCCCTTCTAAAACCCGGGGTTCTGCACCAACTTGTTATTCCTGTTCATCTCATCCCGCTGTATAGGCATAAAGTACATCTTATCCAGCCACAACCTGTTCTCATTCACCAATGTCACCGGTGTATAAGTGTAATCATAATTAGCCAGATCATACTTATATAAAGTCACCTTACTGCCTGGTTTCAGTTTCCCCTGTACATTGATCCCCCTCAGCGAACGGCCAATCGTAGCCTGCGCCGTCATCCATCTCCTTACATCATAATATCGCTGTTCTTCAAACACCATTTCTATCTCCCGTTCACGCTGATAATCTGCTTTCAGCTGTGCGCCGGATGAGGTAATGTCCGGCATCGCCGCTCTCTTCCTGATCATATTCAGATAGGTACGTGCTTCTCCTTCCTGTCCCAGTTCCATCAGGGCTTCTGCATAGTTGAGGATAATTTCTGTGTATCTGAAGAAAGGCCAGGGTACTTCCTGCCTGAAATACTGTGCATCTACCGCGGGGTCTATGAACTTTTTCATATAGTACCCGGTAAAACTACCATTCCAGTCTTCCACAGGGCCCTGGCGGGTATCTAATCCGGGGTTGGAAATTGCCTTCGTTCCATCCCACACTTCGTAGGTACCTGCCTGCACCTGGTTGGCCGGATCCATATCCGCAACATCTGTTGGGCGCTGCCGCCAATCTGCCCCATCATAGAGGATCGAAGCGTAAAAACGGGGATCACGATTCTGATAAGGATGTGCTTTCTGTGCCGCATTGTTCCAGTCGAAGGCCGTACCATCACTCATTTCATAATCATCGATCAGTAACTGTGTCGGTGTATTGCCCGACCAGTTATGATACCCGTTCAGGCCGTTGTACAAACCAATTTGTCCGCCCGCTTCCGATTTTGCATTCACAAAATAACGGGAAAAAATACTTTCTGAATTATCTTTCAAAAACATGGCCTGGTAATTGGCAGTTGCTTCAGCAGCGGTTGCAGGATCAGGCGAAGCAAGGGAATAAAGCCCCAGGTCCATCACTGCCCTGGCCGCATCCAGTGCCTTCTGCCAGCGACTGGCACGATCACCGGATACATAGCCTAACAATTCAGGTTGTGCAGCTGCTGCAATGGTAGCTGACTTCGCCTTCGCTGTCGGCATATCATGCAGGTCACTCGCTGCATACAATAAAATGCGCGACTTCAGCGCCAATGCCGCCCCTTCGGTAGCACGACCTTTTACTGACACGGTTTCTGTACCATGCAGATAGTAAGCCGCAGAATCACAGTCTTTCACGATGTGATCAACACACTCTTCGAATGTATTGCGGGCTACACTGTAATCTGCATCACTCAATGTATATACCTTGTCTACCAAAGGTACACCCCCGAAGTTCCTCACCAGCTGCTGGTAAAAAAATGCACGCAGGAAAAAGACCTCTCCTTTCAGACGCGCTGCCTGCAACTGTTTGTCAAAACTTACCTTCGATATATTCGCAAAGAAATTGTTACACGCGCGTATGCGCAAATACATGGTTCCCCACTGGAAAGCACCACGGCTATTGATATACTCTGCATCGGTCGGACTAATCGTCGACTCCACCATATTCTTCATGCCATAGTTATGCGTAAACATGGTTTCGTCTGTAGCGGAAGACAACATTGTTTCCGGGAAACCACCATTACCCAGTCCATTGTAAATATCATTGACATAAGCTTCTGCCAGTGCAGGATCAGTCCACACATCATCTGAGGTAGCCTCTCCCAATGGCCTTGTATTCAGGAAGTCCGTATTGCATGCAGCAGTTGTCAGCAACAGTATTATGAGTAAATATTTCATACAGCAATTGTATTAAAGCGTTAATGTAAAACCGGCATTGATCACTCTTGCCTGTGGGTAATATTGACCATTTCCGTTCACGGATTCAGGGTCGAGGATCCCTAATTTATCCAGCGTAAACAGGTTCAGACAGTTTGCATAAATACGCAGTCCATTCACCCCTGAACGTTTCTTCAGCAGGTCAGATAAACTGTAACCGATTTCCAGGTTCTTCAAACGGATATAGTTGGTTTTCCTGAACCAGTACGTGTTGCCCGTAGCCCAATAGGTATCGTTCCTGTCATTTACACGGGGGGCTACTGAGCTGGGATTATCCGGACTCCAGCGATGATCATAATAGTCTTTTGTAAAGTTGCCGATCTCGCCAGATTCCGTGTTGATGGCCAGTGCACCACCTGTAGCACCCTGCACCAATATCGCCATGTCAAAGCCCTTGTACTGTAAACTGATATTGACACCACCGGTGAAAGTCGGCTGTGTACTCTTATCATTTCTCACCTTATCATCCCCATCAATCTTTCCGTTTCCATCTATGTCTTTAAACTTCATATCCCCGGGGCGGAGATTGTTTGTAAGGGCGCTGTAATCGATTGTATTTTTGCTTATTTCATCAAAATCTTTGAATACGCCATCATATTCATAGTAGAGCGCCGTGTTCATGGGCCTGCCGGTTGACTTCTGCCAGCTGGGTGCTCCTGGTGCTTCATCCCAGAAGATGATCTTGTTTTTAGAATACCCACCGTTCACACTGATGTCGTACCTGAAGTCGGGCCCAATCTTGTCAGTATACCCGATCCGGAATTCCCAGCCTTTGTTATCAACCTTACCGATGTTCTCCGCGGGCAGCGTCATACCGGTAGTTTGAGGCACCGATGCATTCCTCCTTACGAGGATGCCCGTACGTTTATTCATGAATGCATCCAGTTCAAAATAGAGCCGGCTATTCAGCAGCGCACCATCTAAACCAAGGTTGTAATTATTGGCTACCTCCCAGGTTATGAATGGGTTAGGCATACGTGCCTCATAGAGTGATTTCACTACATTGCCACCCAGGATGTAGCTGTTGAAGCCATAGGTTGCATAGTATTGATATTCCTGCAGTGTGAGTGTACCATCGCCATTTTCGTCGAAGTAGATCTGGTCATTCCCCAGTTTACCCCAGGATGCGCGCAGCTTCAGGTAGTTGATGAATTTGATATTGTCCTTCCAGAAGTTCTCTTCCGAAATCCTCCACCCTGCCATGATACCGGGGAAGAAACCAAAGCGGGAAGACGCGGGGAACATATAAGAACCATCATATCGCCATACAAATTCAGCAAGGTATTTTTCTTTATAATTGTAGGCCGCGCGACCAAAGTAATTTAAACGCGCACGATCCCAGGCACCACCATAGTTATCTTTCTCAGCATCGCCACCAGCACTCAGCTGATCGATCAGGCTGGAAATAAAATATTTACGGGAGGCACCGAAATTATCGAAGTTGACCGTCTCTTTCTCAATACCGAAAACGAGGTTTACCGTATGACTTTTATTGAATGTATGGTCATAGGTCAACAAGCCTCTCAGCAGTAAATTCGTCTGGTCTTCATCGCCCTGCGACAACAGCGCCTGGTCTGTACCTCTTTTGCTTTTTACGAGCAGGGGCGTTGTGCCATCGTCTTCATAGGTTTTCTTATCCCAGGTATACAGGTACCAGGGGGTCATCCAGTCTTTCGTGCGCTTCAGGTATTTATCATAAGCGATGTTGCCGCTCAGTTTTAATCCCTCTACCCAGGGGATGGTGATGTCAAGTCGTGCATTGCTCTGCACATAATAACGCCTGTCTTTGTCATAACCGGTTTGGTCAGTCGTGATCACCACAGGGTTGTTTCCATACTCGATATCAGGCCCCGGTAAGCCATTGGGCCAGAAGGCAGGTTCTGTCGGCTTGCCACGCATCAGCATCCGAAAGATGTCGCCGGCGCTGCGGGTTGGGAAATGCCGGTTTTCTTCCCTGCCCATCAGGTCCACGGCTACGTTCATGTATTTGTTGATCTTCGCATCCAGGTTCAGGCGCAGGCTATACTGGTCATAACCGGTAGCGGAGTGTTTGTAGTAGGCATCCTGCGACTGGTAACCGAATGAGGTGAGGTACTTGATGTTTTCAGAACCACCGGACAATTGCAGGCTATGATTGGATTGTGGAGACCAGGTCTTGAAGGTCGACTTATACCAGTTAGTGTTAGGATACAACCATGGATCAGTGCCGTCTTTGTAATGCTGAATTTCATCCAGGCCGAAAGCCACATCCCAGGTCTTGTTCGTGGTAGGCGAAGTGTAGGTGCCATGTTGCTTGTATACGCTCCAGGCATTGTTCCATTCAGCCGCAGGTACATCCCTGTAGAGGCTCAGCTCATCGCGCAGCTGGGCATACTCGGGGGCGTTGGACATATCAGGGATGTGTGTGGGCTGTGACCATCCCTGGTTGAAGGAATAAGCCAGTTGTGGCTTACCTGATTTCCCTCTTTTGGTGGTTACCAGGATCACCCCGTTTGCCGCGCGGGCACCATAAATAGCGGCGGATGCATCTTTCAGCACAGAGATACTTTCGATATCTACAGGGTTGATCCTTTCCAGGCCACCGGTACGGTTAGCCACCCCATCGATCACAACCAGGGGGTCATTGTTCCCCAGGGTATTGGAACCACGGATGCGGAGCGTAGAACCATCATAGCCGGGCTCCCCGCTGTTCTGCATGGCTGTTACACCCGGCATACGGCCGGAGAGAGAGTTGGATAAGTTCGTGGCTGGCGACTTGATAAGGTCGGCACCTTTTACGCTGGTAATAGCACCGGAAACGGCTTCTTTTTTCTGGGCACCGTAACCAACTACGACTACTTCACTCAGGCCTTTGGTATCTGCCTCCAGCGAGACCTCGATGGCACTGCCGGTCACAGTGAGGGTTTGTGGCAGGTATCCGATGGCACTGACGGTAATGGTGGCACCTTTGGCAACGGGCAGGGTAAAATTCCCTTCGGGGTTGGTAGTCGTGCCTTTGGAAGTACCGTCCACTTTGACGGTAGCACCGATCACGGGCGAGTTCGTTTTGTCTGTGACACGCCCTTTGAGGGCAAGGTCTTGTGCCTGTACAACGCTACAATAAAAAAGCAGGGTCAGGGCATAGCAAAGCCAGCCCCGGAAGAGGAGCAAATTTTTCATACGCGATTTTTGATGGTTACAGAATACGAAGGCTACAGTAACGGACAGTTGTTACTGAAGATTTTGGTTTTCAACGAGTTTAATAAATGGTTCCAAGCTTTCGACGGGTTTAATTAACGGAATAGCAATACCAATCCCGTTTGGCTAAACGCTTTTATTTCGGATAATCATCACAACGTGGTTTTAATGTGAATGAATGATGGTGAAATGAATAGCCATGAATCTGGCTAATGAATCAGGTTTTCGCTACAGTTTTAAAAATGAAAAATACGGGTTGATTAATACAATCCTAAAATAGAAAAAATAATCAAGGAAGAAGAATTTCTTTGGCAGGCACGGGTTAATAATCCGTCTCGAACGAAATAGCAGTAATACTGAACTGACTCCCCCTTGCTACCAGGTAGAGGTCATGTACACCAAATGAGTATTTAGAATTGCCAGTCATTTTGAGATTAAAGGTTGTATCTCCGGTATATGGGATCTTCAGGGTACCTATACGACGACTTTTCTTTCCTTTAGGGCTGTTTATTCTAAATTCGAGTCTTGAACCTTTTGATTGCTTATTTTCACAAAATACAGTGACTTTGACTGCTACTTCTCCCAGCCCCAGGTTAACTTGTCCAAATCCAAGATAGCTCCCGGATTTCATTTTAAACTCAGTCTCAAAGTTTCCCTTTCTTACTACTGGCGCAGGTTGTGCTGGCGGTTGCGTGCTGCCCGGTCCACCGCCCGCAGGAGGTGTAGCGGCAGACGTTGCAGCCGGTGGCGGTGATGCTGCCGGAGGCGACGATTGTGATTGTCCCCGGACGATCAACTGCGCGATAATAAAAAATAGACATAGGATAGGCCTCATAGCTATATGGGTAGGTCTGGCTCATAGTCATTTTCAATCACTATTGCCCAACCAGTGTCAAATTTTGTAATCAGAATGAAAATTACGCAAATTTATATTAAATTATACAATAATAATATATAATGATAACCAAGGCTTTGTTAATATTGTTTAAACCTCTGCTATATTTTACGTCTCAGGCGGGGAATTATTGTATCAGCGTGGATAAAATCGATAAATGTGGATATGTTATCTTTTTATAATAAACGCTTTTGCCCGCAGGCAAAAGCGCTATTGTTGTACTTCAGGAATGATAATATGGAAGGAGGCTCCCTGGTTCTCCACCCCGAATGCCTGAATATCACCATTATGGATATCCATGATTTTGCGGCATAAGGCCAGGCCAATACCCGTTCCTTCAAATTTCTCTTTTTGGTTCAGGCGCTGGAAGATGACAAAGAGCTTGTCAGCATAAGACTGGTTAAAACCAATTCCATTGTCCGACACTACGATCCGGTACCAGGAGATATTTTTGTTCAGGTGCGGGTAATCGTTCATGTCAGCTGCTGTCAGCTTGTTTGCACTCACTGTTATGCGGCAGGCATCCCCCGGGTTGGAGAATTTCAGGGCATTGCCGATCAGGTTGTAGAACAACTGGTTCATTTGCAGGGGAACGGCATCCAGCACCGGCAGTTCACCGATTTCCATCTGCGCCTGCTTTTCCCTGATCAGGAGTTCGAAGTCCTCCGTCACATTTGCCACTATCTGGTTCAGGTCTACAGGCAGGAAGGCATTCTCACCCAGCTCCAGTCTTGAATAGCTAATCAGGTCCCGGATCAGATCCGACATGCGGATAGCAGATTGCTTGACCTTACTGAGGTACAGCCGGGTATCAATTTTATTATTGTCAGGTTTTACACTTTCGAGCATGTCTGCAAAAAGACGGATCTTTCTCAGGGGTTCCTGCAGATCATGGGAGGTGATGAAGACAAACTGTTCCAGCTCGTGATTGCGCTTGGAGAGGTTTGCATTTGCTTCTTCCAGCGCCACGGTACGCTCCCGCACTTTCCTTTCCAGCGCATCTTCCACCATCTTCTGGTCGTCAATATCCACACAGGCACCTATAAAACCTACAAAATCATCCTGGGCAGTGAATCGCGGAATACCGGAACAGGACAACCAATGATAAGTGCCATCCTGTCTTCTCAGCCTGAACTCTGAATAGAAATTCCTTCTGTCGCGGGAGGAACGGCTGAAATTGATCTTCCATTTATCAATGTCATCCTCGTGCATGATGTCGTACCAGCCTTTGTCCTTGTCCTGGTCCATAGAGCGCCCCGTGTATTTCTGCCAGGCTTTGTTGAAGAAGGAGAAGGAACCGTCTTTTTCTGCAATCCAGATCATCACCGGTGCGGTATCGGCAATCATCCTGAAATAAGCTTCGCTTTGCTGCAGGTTTAGCTGTGCATGTTTACGTTCAGTAATATCCTGGGTGATCCCGATCATGTGCCTTACCCCTGTCTGCTCATCTATTACAGATTGGCCCCGGGCCATCACCCAGCGGATCACAGGGTCCTGTCCTTTGATGCGGTATTCTTCAGAAAACAGGGTATGAGAAGACAGCGCAAAATCCAAAGCCTCTTTTACCCGGCTTCTATCCTCGGGGTGAATTGCCTGCAATATTTTATCGATGGTCACTATAGCGCTGGCAGGGAGGCCATAATTCGCCTTACAGAGCTCATTGCACTCCAGTACTCCTGTTTCTGTATTGAGCTCCCATGAGCCTAATTTGCCTGTTTCCAGGGCAAAGTTGAGGCGGTTGTTCACATCCTGCAAATGGCGCTGGTACAATTTAGTTTCGGTTACATCCGTCACCACGCCCAATATCCGTGATGCGATGCGTTCGTCGAAGAAGACCTGAGCCTTACAACTGATCCATTTAATCTTGTCTTCACTCGCAGTGATACGGAAGTCGATATTGATCTGTCCATTGTCGATGCCTGCCAGGGCGGCCTGGATAGATCCCTGTACAACCTCTACATCCGAAGGATGGATAGCTTTGATGAAGGTATCATATTCTACCGGTGCGGCACTGTTGATATTGAACAGTTCCCGGCTCCGGTCGGACAACAGTATTTCGCGGGTAGCGGGATTGAATTCCCAGGTACCGGTTTTGGTACCATCCAACGCGAGGCGGAGGCGTTCTTCATTATTGCGGACCTGTTCCTGCTTGCGGGCAATTCTTTCACGGGCTTCTCTCACTTCGGAAATATCTTCGATGGCCAGCAGGATCAGGTCTTCCTTCAGGTCCTGGGAGGTAATGAGCTGGCCATTCAGCAGCATGGTACGCTCCCCGATTGTATTAAATTTGTGTGTAAGTTCGTAATTGATGAAGGGGGTCCTGGAAGAGAGCAGGTTTTCGAGTAAGGTACGCAGGTCGGAGTTATTCCATTGCTTGTTGCCCAGTTCATAGAAGATCTTGCCTTCTGTTTCTTTCCTGTCTATTTTAAAGAAACGGTAGAAAGAAGCGTTGGCACTGACTACCCGGATATTGGCATCGAGGATCACGAGTGATTCGTGCACGGTATTCACGATGGCTTCTGCGTACAGGCGGGCATTGTTCAACTGGTTGTTACGTTCCAGCAGGTCATTGTTGCGCGTACTCAGTTCATCGTTGATCACCTGCAGTTCTTCCTGCGAGACTTCCAGTTCTTCGTTCAGACTTTTCAGTTCCTCATTGGCAGATTGCAGTTCTTCGTTGGTCGCTTCATATGCTTCAGCCACTGCACGCAATTCATCTTTATAGCGCTGCACTTCCTTTTCCATCTGCAGGATGCGCAGGGTTTTATCATCGGTGCTGTCGGATACCGGTTCCGCTTTTTTAGGATCGCCGCTTACAAACTGTTCGGGTGCCTGATGATTAAATATTACAAGGTAGTAAGTCTCATGGAGATTGACGATAGGTACTATTTCAAAACCAACGGTGAGCTGGCCGGAAACAACCGAAATGGTGATACCTTCTTTCTTTACATTTCTTTTGCCTGTCTGTGCCTGGTTGAGGGCACTGCGCAGACTGTGTACAAGATCCCTGTGGGCTAATTTCAGGATATTCAGACTGGCTTTACCCGGGCCATGCTCGAAGAACTGCATCGTTACCCCGCGGAATTCGATGATATCGAATTGCTCGTTGAGTAATACGGCAGAGGGAGCAAACATGGAAAGGATAATACTATCAGCCGCCTTCTGAGCATCTACATTCTCATCTCTTTCCTGGTCGAAGCTGGGTGTCATGTGCTTGATTTTTTTATTAGTGGGGAACGCACTTCTCAGCGTCCACTTATCAACGTTCTTTTTTAAATAGACTTTCGTTTTTTTAGATGGCATTTCAAACAGGTCGGGCGAACGGTTGGTTTCAGATTTGCCCAGCCAGAGGTAGCCTTTATCTTTCAGTGCATAATTGAAAATGCTGAGCATTTTCTTTTGCAGTACGGGTTGCATGTATATGAGTACATTGCGGCAGCTGATCAGGTTCAGTTTTGCAAAGGGTGGGTCAGTAAGCATATTGTGGGATGCAAAAACACATACATCACGAATGTAGCTGACTACTTCATAGCCCTGTTCTACTTCTCTGAAGAACTTTTCCAGGCGTGCTTCAGACACGCCTGCCATCTGTGTTTTAGGGTACACAGCTTTTCTTGCCTTTGCGATGACAGCATCAGAAAGGTCGGTGGCAAAGATCTTTACCTTTTCGGAGAAGTTTTCGTGCCCCATTATTTCATAGAGACAGATAGCGATTGAGTATGCCTCCTCTCCGGTAGCACAACCTGCTACCCAGATACGTACCTGGTCCTCCCCATCTACCGCCTGGCGGGTTACCTGAGGCAGGATAGTCCTGAAGAGGTATTCAAAACTGCCGGGGTCCCGAAAAAACGACGATACATGAATTAACAGTTCAGCAAATACTACATTTTGTTCATTCTCATTGTCTTTAATTAAAGTTAGATACTCTTCAAAACCTGGAATGTTCATTAATGACATCCTGCGTTGCAACCGTCTTGTAATGGTGGAAAGCTTGTACTGCAAGAAATCTACTCCCGAATATTCTGACAGGATAGACAGGATACTTTTTAATGCAGCATTGGGCCCCGCACCGAATTTACGCCGGTTACTCTCAGCCTCTTGATGCATATCAGGCATACAAACTTTTTTGCTTGTGTCTATATAAATCGCTAAAGATATATAAAAATAGCATCAAATCACTCGTTTATCAGTTTTCAGGTACCGCAGGAGGAACCTGGCAATTTCCGGTGGCGGCAATACAGCATGGGGATCGTCCCTGTGAATCGCTGTCAGCGGAAGGATGTTAAAGTCTGTCGACTCCGGGTCCTGCACAAGCACCAGGCCATGGCGATCCTCTATCGCCTTAATGCCCTCTATCCCGTCAGTACCCATACCAGACAGGAGGATGCCCACCGCGTTCTCATCATAGCATTTGGCCATGGACTTGAAAAAGATATCGATCGACTTGTTGATGATTTCGCGGGAATAACGCTTCCTCACGCGTAGCACATGATCTTCTACAATCATCATCTTACCTTCTACCAATACATAAACATTATTGGGTTGCATTTTCACGGTATCGGTCACACGATGCACCGGCATATCAGTAAACCGTTGCAGAATGTGGCTGAAACGGCTTGGATGCTCGGCTGACAGGTGTGGTATTACCACAAAAGCTGCGCCTGTTTTTTCTCTCAGGTGTTGAAAAAATTCACAAACCGGTTCAAGACCGCCGGCGGAGCAGCCAATACCAATGCACAGAGATGGGGATTTAACAACATTACTCATGGTTCACGTCTAATTAACGGTTCAACAATAAAGATGCCTCACAAAGAGGACGGGTTCAGCCATTAAAGTCAAAGAAAATGCCAGAGTATGCTGGGGTGGTACAATTTTAACTCAGTTTGTAGAATTTGGGGGACAGCGGGGTTAGAAAGAAGGCCAGTGTTACCTGGCCTCCACATTATTTTGATTCCTTTAACACCATGTCGATGGTAATAGCACCAGCAACGATGGCAATTTTTTTCAGGTCTTCAGGACATTCCTTACCAATAATGACGCGGTATTTATCAGCAGTCGTGAATACTTCTTTCATCACACCAGCCCACTTCTTGGTGATCTGTCCCAATTCATGCCCACTTGCATCCACAATTGTGAAATTCCATGCCTTCCAGTCACCTTTGATCTCGGCGATTACAGCACCATATTGATCTGTGATGTGGAATAAGGGTTTGAACAATTTAAATTTGTGTTTGATACCACCAATAGGGGTACCATTACCATCCAGGATGGTGATTTTCGACATCCAGAATGTCCAGCCACGGTGAATACTAGCCACCACTGTGTTGTCCATTTCCTTAATGTCCAGCGTAAACGGAAATACAGCTTTGCTCAGGAATAAACGCAGCAGTTTATGCCATGCAGGTACTGTTTGTTGAATATTGCCGATCTGCTGTCCCTGATCATCGTACACTTTATAGGCATTGGAGAATTTAAAAAGTCCAATCTTTTCGTCGATAAAGTAGTCGTGGTGGTTGAAGAATGTCGGTAAGTTCGCTTGTCCCATCAAATGAGGTTTTATTTGGTTATGGTTTAACAATGGGGGCAAAGGTATATTAAATTTATAATATAAAAAACCGTTTATGTCAGTGAGGCATAAACGATTTCCTGGTAACGATGATGATTTTAATCAGGATATTTTTCCAATAACGCCGTCAATTCTATGACCTTTTGCGGATATTTATCTTTCAGGTTTACACGTTCTCCCGGATCCTGTGACAGATTAAACAGCTCCAGCGTCGTCTTCGTCTTCCTCAGTTTCCACGCTCCTACTTTTACCACCTCCGGCACCACATTCACATAGTAAATAGGCTGATGCGGGGTCTTTGGTTCCTTACCTGCAAGCAGGTCATTCACCGCTTCTCCATCCAGTGTAGTTCGGGGCAATTTCGTATTGGTCCACACCGCCAGCGTAGGCAGGATGTCCAGGCAGGAGAATGGTTCCCTTATCACCTTGCCCGCCGGCGTATGCCCTTTCCAGTAAGCAATAAATGGCATCCGGTCCCCACCTTCGTAGGTATCAAATTTAGCCCCTCTGAACACGCCTGTGGACCCGGTGTGGTATTTGGTAGTCACACTATCTGCATACACACGATCCGGCAAATTGATCCAGGGACCATTGTCACTGGAGAAGATAAAGATTGTATTATCCGCCAGACCTTTTTCCTCCAATGCTTTCCACACTTTTTCTATTCCCCTGTCCAGGGCCTCTATCACATCGCCATACTCCCCTCCTGCCGAAT
Organism: Chitinophaga silvisoli; assembly: GCF_003412465.1. Classification (GTDB taxonomy): domain Bacteria; phylum Bacteroidota; class Bacteroidia; order Chitinophagales; family Chitinophagaceae; genus Chitinophaga; species Chitinophaga silvisoli. The sequence continues at coordinate 135,306 of NZ_QTJV01000007.1, read as the reverse complement.
GCTGCGCTACATGCTTCTGAGCAGCATACCATACCGGTGAATGTGGCATGTTGTGCGCCAGGTATAAGAAGAAGGGCTGCCCTTTCTTTTGTTCTTTTATAATGCGGATACTTTCCTTCGTATACAGGTCTGTGAGATCACTGTCCTGTGGCTGGATGATCTCAGGAGTATGATTTCTGAAGATTTTGACAGTCGTATCTGTTGCTACATATGGTGCCCTGTAATCATGGCTGTACAGCATACCGTAGTATTGCTCAAAGCCCTGGGCATTCGGCAGACTGCTATCCTGATCTCCCAGATGCCATTTCCCTACCATATAGGTTTTATAACCAGAGGTTTGCAGCATCTCCGCCAGGGTGACTTCATTGCGGGGCAATCCATGATTCGCTCCCGGCCCCACGGGCACGGGTAAGCCATATCGTGTAGGATAACGACCCGTGAGTAATGCCGCCCTCGATGGCGTACAGATAGGCGAAGTCACTGCATAGTTATTGGCCTTCACCCCGATCGCAGCCATATGATCCAGGAAAGGTGTATTGATCAGCGGATTGCCATAACAACTGAGATCAGCATAGCCCATATCATCTGCCAGCACGATAATCACATTAGGGCGCTGCTGTGCGTAGATTTGCCTGCCACCAGCCAGCAGACAAAAGGATAACAAAAGCCGTTTGTACATATCATATAAAATTTAAAAAAGGCCAGCCATTACAGCTGGCCCCAGGCTCAAATATAAGGGGGAAAATGTAAATTACTAGTATCCCGGATTCTGGTACATCCCCGTTGGATTTAGTTTGTATTCATCGTAAGGAATAGGATAATACCTGTCCTTTGTGGAGAAATGCTGGGGAATAGCGTTACCATACCTGGAAGGATCCTTTGCCTGGAAATAAGCCACCAGTTCGTCCGTAGTGAATGTTCTCAGCAGGTCATACCAACGCTGATTTTCAAACGCCAGCTCCACACGCCTTTCATGCAGGATAGCAAGTCTCAGCGTTGGATACTTTGCAGCATAATCGGCATCCTGCGAAGCAGTAGCGTAGTCAGTCATACCAGCTCTTGCTCTCACCTGGTCCAGGTAAGCGATAGCAGTCGTCTGGTCACCCAGGTAATTGTTTACCTCTGCCAGCATAAGAATGATATCCGCATAGCGCATCAGGATCCAGTCATTACCACCGTAACCATTCGGACCCGCAGCATCAGAAGCATCGCGGAATTTTGTAATGAAGTAATCTTTCACATTGGAAGCATTCGCATATTTCACAGAGAACTCCATTCTTGGATCACCGCTTTCATAATCATCGATCAGGTCCGCAGTAACGTTGCCGCCTACACCGGTCGCTTCTTTCTGTGAGTTGATAGTTTCGCCCGCCGCCTGGTTATTGGCTGCAATAGAGGAAGAATAGGTCGCATCGCCCTGTTTATACACGATCTGCATGATCAGCTCCGGACAAGATGATTTCTTATCTACGCTGAATACATCTGTATACGCAATCTCGCTCAGCTGACCAAATTTGCGCATATTGTAACAGGCCTCCAGGTAGGTTTTGGCATCCTGTAGGTGCGCCGTACTTTGCCCGTCATCAATGGTCTTCGCCATTGTCAGGTACACCTGCCCCAGCAAGCCATTGGCAGCTGCTTTGGAAGCACGACCTATTTTATCGCCTGTCTGAAAGTTGGGCAGCGGACTATCCAATACATCCTTCAGATCAGCAATGATCTGTGCATAGACGGCTGTATCAGCCACACGGTAGGTATATGCTGTGACCTCCTGAGAAGTAGTGAGCTGTTTAGTCACCAGTGGCACTGCTCCCCACTGGCGTACCAGGTGGAAGTACATCAGTGCACGCAGGAATTTCGCTTCTGCCGCATAACCCAGTTTGGTATCATTGCTGGAAAAGCTCACCTTATCAATGTTGGACAATACCACATTTGCACGCGAAACGGTTTCATACAGTGCCGCCCAGTGAGATTTCAGGTAAGAATTACTTACCAATACACTGAAATCGTTGAACTGAAATGGCTCGCCGGAATTGCTATAATCATTACGACCGGTATTATCTGAGCGTTCTTCCAGCCAAAGACCACTGTTCTCGCCGATACAATCAGCACTTCTTATTGCCTGGTAAATACCGTTCACGGCCAACAGCACATCATTCTCAGATGCAAAATAATCGGATACACTCAATGCATTCGGATCGGACTGGTTCAGGAAATCCTTGCTGCAGGAACCCAGGACCACACACGTTGCTATAGCTAAAAAGATTCGTTTCATGTTGAATAATTTTGAAAATAAATGACTAGAAGCCCACCTTCACACCTACATTGTATGCCCGTACCAGCGGGTACATACCATAATCCACACCCGGGGCCAGGTTATTTCCATTATTAAAATCTACTTCAGGATTGTAACCCTTGTATTTTGAAATAGTGAACAGGTTATCTACACTTGCAAACACCCTTGCGCTGCTCAGACCCAGGCGGTTTTTAAGCAAGGTTGACCTGATGTCATAACCCAGTGTGGCATTGGTACAACGGAAAAAGGAACCACTCTGCAGGTAGAAGGTAGACAGGCGCGTACTATTACTCTGGGTACCACTCCTGCTGGCGCGGAATACATGCCCGTTGCCCGGGTTAGCTTCGCTCACATAGTGACCGGCAGCATCTGCATACTGGTTGCCTGAACCTTCCATATTGTAGAGATAATAATCCTGGCCATCCAGTACCTTATTACCATAAGAGCCGTTGAAAGAAGAAGCAAAGGAGAAGTTCTTATAGCTGGCATTCAAACCGAAACCATACGTAAATTTAGCATAAGGAGAACCGATCACTGCTTTGTCAGCATCATTCACTACCCCATCTTTATTGGTATCCCTGAAGATCAGGTCACCCGCTCTCATTTTGGTAGAGCTGGCAGAAGATTGCGCCACCTTGCCAATATCATCCGGTCTTGCAATACGCTCTACCTGGAAACCGTAGAACATTCCTACAGGCTGGCCTTCCTGAGTGATGTGCGTCTTGTAAGAACGCTCGGCACCGGCAGTGATAATGGTGCTACCACCACCCATATCCAGTACTTTATTTCTATTGATGGAAATGTTGCCATTCACACCCATGTGGAAATCCTTTCCATCTATAATTCTCGCATCTACCTGCAGGTCTACCCCGCTGTTACGGATCTTTGAATCGCGCAGGTTGGTCAGGATCTCTGTGGAACCCGAGATGCCGGAGATAGATTGTTTGAACAGCAGGTTGTAAGAATAAGAAAGATAATAGTTCGCAATAATGTTCAGGCGACCTTTCAGCAACCCTACATCCAGTCCGGTATTGAATTGTGAAGTAGATTCCCAGCCCAGTTTCTGGTCTTTCAGGTCACCGGGATAATATGCGGTGCTAACTGTACCGGAACCAAATACAGTACCGGTAGCTGTAGCCATCGTCTGCATAGTATTGTAGTTACCAATATTGTTGTTACCGCTTAAGCCCCAGCTGGCACGCAGTTTCAGGGTAGATTGCTGACCCAGCCAGTCATGGTAAAAAGATTCATTGGAAATATTCCAGCCGGCAGAGACTGAGGGGAATAAGCCCCATTTGTTCTGCGGACCAAAACGGGAAGAACCATCTGTACGAAGAGATCCTGTCACATAATACCTGTCTGCATAGTTATAACTTACACGACCAAAATAAGACATCAGGGTGTAAGTGGATTTATACGCATTGGTCAGCTGGAAGTCCGTGCCGTCTGCACCCTTTGCTGTGATCTCCTGGATCCGGTCGTCTTCAAATCCTTTTGCAGTCACCTTTACCAGGTCAGTGGTATTCATCTGTGCAGAATAACCCGCCAACCCGCTGATGCTATGTTTACCAAAGCGCTTGTTGTAGTTCAGGGTGAACTCAGCCAGCTGGTCAAGCACGGTCTGGTTTTGTGCGATCCCGTTTGCAGCAGCTTTTGCATTATCAGAATAAGGTGCACTTACACCACTACTCAGGCTGGTTGGGTAATAATAGTTATACTTCTCTGAATAGCTCATCATACCCACATTCGCCTTGAAAGTTAACTCAGGCAGGAGGGTGTAAATAGCGTAAGCATTGTAGTTGCTACGGTTACCTTTGCGGGTAATGTTGATTTCTTTAGCCTGGGCAATGGGATTTTCAAAGCTATTATAACCATAGGTAGCAGACAATGCCGCAATTTCATTTTTCAACGGATGACCATTTGAATCGAATGGCTGCGCACTTGGCGGCATCAGTAGTGCCGTCATAATCGGGTTGTGATCCCAGCGGCCCTCACTCAGTTCCCTGTTCTGGTTATTCGTATAAGAAAGGTTGACACCCGCTTTCAGTCTTGGGTTGATAGTCGCATCCAGGTTCATTCTCAGGTTGATCTTCTTCACACCGGTATTCAATACCACACCATCCTGGTCCTGGTAACCACCGCTCATGTAATACCTGATATTGTCAGTACCACCGGAGAAGGATACATTGTGACGGCCAAAGAAAGCATTCCTGTAAATCAGGTCCTGCCAGTCTGTATTATATTTTGACGGGATGACCTTTTGATTGGCGAAGTCATAATAACGGGGATCGATCTGTACCGCATTTGCATTACCGACCCTGGCCACACGGGTCGCGTTGTTATCGCTCATCATGTTGTCATTCCAGGTCAGGGAAGTATTATTTTCTACCAGGTCCCTGTAGGTTCCATTACGGCCATCTACCAGGAGTTGCAGGAATTGATTGCTGTCGAGTAATTTCACTTTCTTTGATACCTGGTTAATACCCGTGGTATAGCTATATTCCAGTTTACCCTTAGTGCCGGCTTTACCTCTTTTGGTAGTGATCATCACCACACCGCCGGAAGCACGGGAGCCATAGATGGCTGCAGAAGCTGCATCTTTAAGGATGTCGATGGTTTCGATATCTTCCGGGTTGATGAATACATCGTTGTCCACAGGGTAACCATCTACCACATACAATGGATCAGAGCTGGCATTGAAAGAACCGATACCACGTACACGGATCTTAGTGCTCTTGTAGGGTGCACCGCTCACCTGCGACACCTGTACACCGGCTACCTTACCTACGATGGCCTGGCCAACAGTAGGTGCTGTCAGGTTCATTTCGCTGGATTTCACACTGGATACAGCACCGGTGAGATCACTCTTTCTTACAGACTGGTAACCGATCGCCACCACTTCCTGCAGCTGGCTGTTCTGTGCTTTCAGGCGTACATTCAGCATGTTTGCGGAGGTAACAGTTATTTCCTGGGGAGCGAACCCGATGAAGTTAAAGACCAATACATCGCCGATGTTAACCCTGATGCTGTATTGACCATTTGCATCGGTAGTGGTATTTACTTTAGATGTTTTTTCGTGAATGCTCACACCAGGAATAGGCTGGTTGTTTTCGTCAGTCACCACACCAGTGATAGTTACAGGAGCAGTAGCGGGTGCTTCCACCAGGGGTGCCGCTTTGATTTTTTCAACTTTCAGCAGGATGTGATTGTCATCTACCTGTTTCACCGCACCTTCGTATCCTTTTAGTAAGTCCTGCAGCACTGTTGACAGCTGGGCAGCTGTAGCTTTGTAGCTAATGAGCTGATTGTCTGCCACATGGGTAGCATTGTAGGCAATGGAGAGGCCGGTCTGAGATTCAATGAGTAAAAATACTTTTCTGAGTGGTGTGTTTTTAACGTCTAAATTAATACGGGTATCACGAACCTGCACCGTGATCTGGCTGCGTAGTTCATTGGCAAAACCCAATACATGACAAGTCAATAATATGAGCAGCAGGTAAGCCCGGCGCGTCATACTTGTTGGCATTTTACATCTTATTCGCATGATGTTGTGTTGATTTTAATTTCATTTTGATTAATCTGATAGCTAATGCCGGATAACTGCGACAGTAATCGCATGGCGTTTTCTATCGTTTCATTCTTCAACTGTAGCGTGTATTTACAATTGTACTTAGCTGGTCCTGTCAGGGTGATATGGATCTTGTATTGTCGTTCTAAAACAGCAGCTATTTCCGGAATGCTGGCTTTTTCGAAGTAGTAATTATAATTTTGCCATGCGGCGATCTGGCCGGCTTTGCATATTCCTATATCCAGGGAATCTTTTGCTTCATTGTATCGCAGAACCTGGTCCTTCGTCAGACCGGCAGAGAGTACAGCAGTTTGGGTAGCTACCTTTTTCTCGATCCTTACTTTCCCCGTCAATACCGCAATCTCCACTTCATTTTCGCCGGGATAGGCTTTCACGTTAAAGGAGGTACCCAATACTACTGTTTGCAGGTTTCCGCTATGAACAATAAAGGGCTTTGCCTGTTGCTGCGCAACGTCAAACACCGCTTCACCGCTCATTTCGATCACCCTGTCATTCACGCCAAAGTTTGACGGGATGCGGAGTTGCGTATTCGCATTGATGGTTACGATACTCCCATCCGGCAAGGTGATTTTTTTACGCTCAGCTTTACCTGCCTGCAACAAGGCATAGGTAATAGGAACAGGCCGCTGGTGTAATTGCTGGTATATAAATAGGACAGACGTACATATTAGTATAAATACGGCGGCAACTTTCAGGATCCGCGGCAGTACGCGCACTTTTACCTTTGGTGGGAACATGCGCTCCAACGCCTCCAGGGCAGCGTCATTAGCAGCATCAGTAAATGCCGGATTGTCTGGCAATTCTTCGAAAGAATCAAACCACTCCCTGACGCGGGCAGCTTCTTCCGGTGTAGCTTCACCGGCTCTGTATTTTTTGAGCAACGATAAAATCGCAGCTTTGTCTGATGATGTGTGCATTCATCAGTATAGTCTCTAAATCATACAAGCGGTACCGTTAAGGAATTGTAAACTCAATGTTAACAGAATGTAAATGGACAACCAATGGTCTGTTTGTAAACGGAGACGGATTTTTTTGAGGGCCAGTGACAGGGTGTTTTTTACGGTCTGCTCGGAGAGGCCGTATTCCTGGGCTATTTCTCGGATGGACTTGGATTCCCAGCGACTGGATATAAACACCTTCCGCATGGTATCGTTCATCTTTGCCACTTCCGTATCTACCTTTTCCCGCATTTCGCCGGCGATCAACTGGTTCTCTACCGGGAAGCTACTGGGTTCGTCTTTTTCGAGTAAGGCCGTCTGCCGTGCTAATATTTTTTTATGTGCGATCTGCCAGTCGATCACTGAGTAGTAGGCAGCGCGGCACATGTAGTGGAAGATCTTCTCAGGGTTTTGAATGTTGTGCCGGTTATTCCAGCAGGAAATCAGTACTTCCTGCAGGATGTCTTTGGAGTCGTCTTCTGATCGTACGCGGGCATAGATGTACTTATACAACGCTACATTGTAGCGCAACACAAGCATGGCAAAAGCCTTCTCATCATTCTCCTGCTGAACTAAGGATAATAATTCCGCATCGGTAAAATTCTTCATTATGGCTGGACGCTAAAGCGATGCGAAATTATTATCGAAAAAACTGCTTGTATGTTATGTTTAGGTTAACTACAAGGGAAACTCGTCTGAAAACCTTTGTCCTCTTTGCATAGCTGCAATTTCCACAGGTGTGCATAAGCACGATTCCAGTTCAATCGTGATCAGTTCCCTGTTCATGTCCTTGCCAATGATCACCAGTTCATTGTACCTGTCTCCAAAATTTTTATCCCATCGGGCTTCTATTTCTTCTTTGTAATCTAAGAAGCTGGCATAGCGGATGCGATCTTTATAGGGCATGCTGCACCACCATACACCGGCTTTTTCCGCACGCAGACTCCCCCCGGCCTGGCTCCAGTTAATCGCCTCATCGGGTCTGCTGGCGAGCCAGAAAAGTCCTTTGCTGCGGATGATATTGGAATGCCATTCATTGTTCAGGTAATCCCAGAAGCGTGCCGGGTGAAAAGGTTCGCGGCTGCGGAATACGAAACTACTGATACCATATTCTTCTGTCTCCGGGGTATGATAATCTCTGTTGAGTTCTTCGATCCAGCCGGCTTGCTGACTGGTAGTATCGAAATCGAATAAGTGGGTATTTAATATTTCTGCAGGTGCAATTTTACCAAAAGTGCTGGTAATGATCTTTGCACCGGGATTGAGTTTATGGATCATGGCTTTGAGAGTGCCCAGCATCTCAGGTGTGATCAGGTCTGTCTTATTTAATATAATCACATTTGCAAATTCCAGTTGATCAGTGAGCAGGTTTACCACGGTCCGCTCCTCATGCACGCGGGTACTACCGTAGTCCTGGAGAAAATTAAAGGCATCTACAACTGTCACTAAGGTATCGAGCCGGGACAATTCATCCAGGGTACCATAAGTAAAAGTCTGTGCTACAGGCAGGGGCTCGCTGATACCAGAGCTTTCTATTAATAAATAGTCGAAGCGCTTTTCTTTGGCGAGTTTCTCTACTTCAATCAGCAGGTCTTCGCGCAGGGTGCAGCAGATGCAACCATTGCTCATCTCTACCAGCTTCTCTTCCGTTCTGTTGAGGGTATTTTCATTTTTTACAAGTTGGGCATCTATGTTCACCTCACTCATGTCGTTGACAATAACGGCCACTTTCAGGCCTTCTTTATTATGCAGGATATGATTGAGCAAAGAAGTCTTACCGGCACCCAGGAATCCACTGAGTACCGTTACAGGCAAACGGTCTGTCATTACGATATGTATTGTTTGCTGCAAATATATGCAACTTTGTTGCATATAGTGTAATAAGCCAAAGATTTTGTAACTTCTATAGAAAATCCTTTGTTATGAAACCCATCTACCCTATTCTGTGCCTGATGGCACTGACAGCCTGTTCCAGGAAGGATTCCCTCCCCATTATTACCAACTCCAATCCTGACACCATCATACCCCGATCGGCTATTAATGATTTTATAGAGGAACGCCTCCGGGAAGAAGATCACTTCGACTGGGCAATGGCGAATGACAGTATGGTCTGGAGTGCATTGATCCAGTCGGACAGCGTGTTGAGTATTGGTTATACCAGCGGCGAAAAAGAGAAAGTATTACAAGTGGTACAAGCGAATGAAGGTGCACTCATTTATCCTTTTAAAGAAGGAAAATTACCTTTTGTGAATCTCAAAGTAGGCAACTTTGCCACCATCAAAGCGCTACGGGCAGCAGCCTTTGTGCGCTATGCAGACCCTATTGGCTATGGTGCCTATAGCGGGGAAAACGCAAGGCCTGCGAGTAGTTTACTGAATTTTGGTTGCGGCAGCAATACGGCGCAGACAACCCTCGCAGCCGGCACTGACTATGTAGCCATTACCCCGGCAGCCAAACAATCCTGGAATTATACCTATCATCATATCCCGGAGGCCTGGCAGTTATCTACCGGTGCGAACATCAAAGTGATGATCATCGATACGGGCATCAGTGATGCGCAGGAGAATTTAGGATCGGCATTTAACCAGGGTTACTCTTCGGGTAGAACGATTACCCGTGCCGTCACTTATTCAGGCGGATCGCTGAATGACGATTGTGGCCATGGCACCAGCATGGCAGGTACACTCGCAGGACCGCGTGGTACGGATGGCAATACGGCAGGTATTGCGTACAACTGTAACCTGCTCATGGTCCATGCGGCGGAGAACGTGGTGATCCTCTCTTCAAAATCAGTAAACGGAGTAACGGATGCGTATGTACTGGGTGGCGATGATCCGGAGGTAAAGATTATCAGTATGAGCCTGGGCACTATCTTCAGCTACGGACAGATCAAGGATGCCATTGCCTATGCAGATAGCAAACAAAAGTTGATGTTCTGTGCAGCGGGTACTTCCTTTTCTTTCTTTGCAGGCTTTGTAGGCGTGATCTTCCCGGCCAATCAACCACAGGTGCATGCGGTGACAGGTGTGAAGGATAACCTTACTACACGCTGCGATGACTGCCATGTAGGTAGTAAGGTAGATTTTACGATCGTGATGGAAAAAGCCGGTACCGGGTTACACCCACTGAGCATTGCCATGAGTGGGGATGTCCCTTCTACAGTGGGCGGATCATCAGTGGCCACTGCAAGTTGTGCCGGTATTGCAGCGCTGATCTGGAGTAAGCACCCGGAATATCCCCGGGATAGCATAATCAGCAAGATGCGCAGAGCGGCCTCCTACCCTGTCAACCGCAATAGTTCTTTTGGCTGGGGTGTCGTGAATGCGGCAGCTGCCTTATCGCTTTAGGAAGCGGTTATTCAGGATGCGCTGGAGAGTTTCTTCCTTTTGATATTTTGAAACAGGGATCTGGAAAGCACCTACATACAGGGTATTCCCTTCGATACTATTGATCTTGTCGATGGCCACCAGGTAAGACTTATGAGGTTGTACAAAGGATGTTGCAGGCAGGTGCTCCTGCAGCATCTTTAAGGTAAGATGGGTGATAATTTTCCTGCCAGGGATATGAATGGCGACATAATTCTCCATCGCCTCTACAAAGAGGATGTCATTGACACTGATTTTTTCCAGCCTGCTATCTACTTTTACAAAAAAGTAGTCATTGCCTCCCTGTTGCTGCTGGAAATAATCGTGGATTTTATTGGCAGTTTTGAGGAATCTTTCGAAAGAGATGGGTTTTAATAAATAATCCAGTACTTCCAGCTCATACCCGTGAACCGCGTATTTTTCATAGGCAGTTGTAAAGACCACTTTTGGAGGCTTTGATAAGTTCTTCAATAGCTCTATTCCAGTCATATAAGGCATTTCAATATCTAAAAACAGCACATCTACCGCCTGCTTTCTGAGCAGGGAGTTCAGTTCTACGGCATTTTCGCACATGCCCTTCAGTTCCAGGAAATCTATCTTTTCTATGTACCCCTGCAATCCTTTTCTTGCAAATGGTTCGTCGTCGGTTACAATACAGGATATTTTCATAATAATTCGAGTCTCACTTTAAATTGGGTGGCTGATGGTTCAATTTGCAAAGTATGCCTGGCCGGGTATAATAATTCGAGCCGTCTTTGCAGGTTTTCAAGGCCAATTCCGCCGGTTCCTTGTATTTCCGGAGGAATATCATTCTCGGCTTCAAATATGATCCTGTCGCCTTTTAAAATGGCATTTATGCGCAGGTGATAATTTCCGCCTACATACTTAAACGCATTTTCTACCAGGGGGAAGAACAATAAGGGGTAAATGGTTTGTGCCTGGAGTGCCGGATCGAAATGTACCTGGAGCGATAATTTCTCTGACGCGCGTAGTTGCTGCAGACTGATAAAGCTCTCCAGGTAATCCAGTTCCTGTCTGACAGGCACGGTTTGCTGCTGGTCGTACAATTGGTACCGGATCAATGATGAAAACAATTCCACGCTTTTCTTGGCAGCGCTTACATCTTCATCCATCTGGAAGTAAATGGTGTTGAGCGCGTTGAACAGGAAATGCGGGTGCAGCTGGGCTTTCAGGAATTTTAATTCCGCCTGCAGCTGGTCGTTCATGACCTTTTCGAGTTTGAGCCGGTTATCTACATAAGCCTGCAGGAAGGTATTACTTCTTCGCAGGCCATAGTAGATATATCCATAGAGCAAAGGTATGACATTCACATCTGCAAAATCGAACCACTGCAGTCCGTCGTCCGTAAAGATCGGGATGGGCAGGATCAGGACATTCTGCATAAAAAGCATGAACAGGGTCACTACGCCCAGTTCCTTCAGGATCCGCTTTCTGGTGAATTCATCCGCCCAGTGGGTATCAAAGTACCTGAACAGGTAGTCCTGCCCGATGACAAATAACCAGCCGGCGATGAGACAGATCCCGATTTCCATGCTGTTCAGTTGCCAGCTGCGTTCCCAGAACTTCATACCGGTCACAGTATCCAGCAGTAAGCGGATGGTGAAGTAAGTGACCAGGCCATAGATACTTCCGTCCAAAAATACCCGTTTCGATTTCATCATCCTTCACTTTCGGTTTTAGGGGGAGAATTTACGATTCTTTTCATTCCAAACAGCCATCTTGTGATGTTGTACGGTCTGATAAAATGGTGAAAGACTGCCATACAGATAGCCAGGGTCACCAGCACTATGAAGATATACTTCATCGCTACCTCATCCGGTGCTTTTACGACATAATACGCCAGGATGACGATGACGGTCTGATGCAGGATATAAAAGGGATATACGGCTTCGTTGAGGTACCTGAGTGCAGGATGGGGCCTGTTGAGGTTTTTTTTTCCATATCCGATGCAGGTAAGGACCCAGGCCCAGCCGCAGAGCGATTTCATGGCCATGAATGCATAGGTACGATAGTCATGCTGCCAGTCGGGCAATACATCCCATGGGCTCAGGTCATTCCAGCGTACGGCATTGATGGCAACCAGGGATAAGAATGCAATGATAAAAGTAGTTTTCCTGTTTCGTTCCAGGCTGTCCATCAATGCCGGATTCGCGATGCACAGGAAGCCGGGAATCAAAAACAGCAGCCAGTAGGCCATGTAAGCCCAGTCGCCCCAGAAAGTATTTGATTCGGGGTATTGCAGGGTAAAAGCGGTATACACAATAATCCCGGGGAGGGTAAGCAGGTAGATCCGCTTGCCTTTACTCAGCCAGGCAAGTTTTCCCCTGAAATTTGTTCCTTTTGTTGAAACAATCCAGGCGAACAAAGGTGCGCAAATGATGTCATACAAAACCAGGTATAAAATGAACCACAGGTGATGCCAGCTCAGGTTTCCTTTTGGGTAAGGGCCGGTGGCAAACATGTCGGTATAGAAGCGTAGGTAAGACCCGTGGTATCCCTGGGTGAGTCTTTCCATGTAGACTTGTGGGGGTACAATTACCAGCATTCCAAAGATCAATGGGATAAATAACTTGGTCATTCTTAGCTTAATAAACCCGCCTGCATTGCGGCTTTGCAGCATGTAATAACTGACGGTTCCTGAGATGAAAAATAGCAGGGGCATCCGGAACATATGCAGCCATTGGTTCATTTCTAAGAGGATATTGCTGGTTTCCTTGTTCCGGATGTGCCAATCGAGGTCGGTAGCGAAAGGCATGGCGGAGTGGAAGATAAGAACGCCGAAGATGGCAAGGATTCGGAGCCAGTCTAACCATGCCTGGCGCGGAGTTGATTGCATAATTTTCAATTTATACAGCCAAATTAAGGCGGTTCCACAGGGGGCTAAAATAAGTTTGACCTAAGGACAGTTTTGGCGGGTCTGAGGACATTATTATAAATTTTACAGCACTCGCCTACTGTCACAAATTGTTTAGGGTCTTTCCCATTGATTTCACTTATCCTTTGCAGCAGGTACGGGGAAGCACGTTCCTTGCACCCGGTGCCTTCCTTTTTTTAGAAAAGAACAATCATTACCTCATTCATAATATTCACCCAATTAATTTACTTATTCGTAAATAATTAACAATTATGTAAATTATATTACACTTAACAAACACAACAAATGCTTAGGCCCGGGAGAAGCTAAAAGCCTCTCTGTCATCTCTTAATTTTTCACCGAAACTGATGATTGGGAAACAGGTATTTATTTATTAAATTTATATAATGTCGACTAAAATAGCCGCTATGATTATTTAGTGAAAGTTACCTCGAAATAATTGCTTATATTAATAGCATAACCCTATATTATGGCTCATGAAAAATAAAAATACTGATGGTGGGCGTACTTCCTCTATGGCTGCAGCAAATAACCACCGTTCTTCAGGGATCTCTCAGCCTGCAGTCGATTCATTTCAAAAAACAGCATTAGATAAAGAAAGGGAAATAGAACCATTCTCCATACCTGATGTAAATGGAAAGGAGCCGTTTCACCTGAAGCCCGTTATGAAGCCGGGAGGCACTGAAAATAAGATGCAGGCACCCATGCCCCTGCCAGTACTGCAACGAAAACCCATGTCTAAAACGACAATTTTTGAGGACCAGGTAAAATGGATCGTCGTTCAGGGTATAGCCAGGATATATTCAGGTAAGGGAAATGTGGGTAGTGAGGCAGGTAAAAAATTGGCTGAAAAGCTTGATACTTTAAGGCTGATCGATATCAGTAAATTAAAAGATTCATATAGAAATGTCAAAGAGGCGCAGATACAATTACTAAGAGTGGAAAAAGACGGCTTGCTGGCAGGGATCACGCAGGATGCGCTTAATGAAAATAACCTGATACTGGAGGCGGCTACAGCAGCGGAGGTATCAAAGGCTAAATGGGAGTTGTACAAAACATCTATTGATGACAAGGACCATAAGGCGACAGGCCTGGAAGGGGAAGCGCAACATGATAGCCAGAAAAAGGTTCAGACAGCCATCGAATGGGCCCCAACAGTACACGGGCAAGGGAAAAGTGTTACCGCCAAAGTACTTGCGTCCGATCATCCGCTTGGATCTGTATCCGACAATAAAGCGATCAATAAGAGTGTTCAAACCCTAAGTACGGCAGCTGGCAACCAGGATTATATTGCGGGTCATTTATTGAACCACAAACTTGGAGGACCTGGTAATGATGCCAGGAACCTGACTGCTATTCCTGGTGATGTAAACAGTGAGATGGCGAATAAGGTAGAAGATAACGTAGTGGAGTGGGTCAACAAGGAGCATCAGATCGTTTATTATAAAACGGAAGTGGATTATGACAATGATGCTGGCAAGGATTACGCATCTATGGTAAAAATTACATTCGGCAGTTATAAAGAGTCAACTGATTTTTCAAATCCTAACCCTGACAATGACCTGGAGAATAAGCACATTTTTGAATTACCTATTAATAAACCATCCCAGTATTTATCAACAAATTCCGGGTATATCCGTGATGATAATAGCTTATCTCCTGGCTATAAAGATATAAGTGGTAAAGCTTATTCATGGGCAGGCGTAAAAAAGGTAGATACGTCCGCCAAGCTTAAATTTGATAAGGAAAAAGATGTTGTGCTGAATACAGAAGCACATATAAAAATTGAATTTATCGCGGCGGCAATTTATTCCTTGCCCATCAGCAAACTACAAAAGCAGGTTGAGGAGATTACAAAGGAAAAAACAGAAGCAGGTAAGCAACTGGAATTGTTGACAGACAAGAATAAAGAGCTTGTAGAAGAACAACGAAAGCTGAGTGTGCTTAAATTCCAGCTGGATTCTCTCCAGTACCAATATGACAACGAAGTAGAAGAACTGAAAAGAGCAGAAGCCTACTCCGAATCGCTGGAGAAGGAAAAAAGTGAAATGCATGAAACGATCGTTCGATTGGAGAAGACAATTGATAGTCAGAATGAGTTGGCAGTTAATCTAACAGAACAGCTGGAGGAATACAAATACAAAGCCAGGCAACGGGCAGAAAATCTGGGGTTTGAACTTGGCTTTTTTGATGGTTTGAATGGAAAGGAGGCCAATTCAGAGGAGTGGATTGCCAAGAGAAGAGTATCTCTGGGCAGTACCGCACCATTTAGGAACGGGTATAGCAGGGGGCTTGAAAATGGGAAGTTAACGAGAGAAAAAAATGAGGAAAATGAACAGCTTAAAGAGAGAATCAAATCCCTGGAAGAAAAAAATAAGGCGATCACCGAGGAATTGGAGCGATTAAGGCCGAAGGAGCAAGCCCCTGAAGTTGAATCAAAGACACTGCATGTGCTGCCTGACAACATAGAACCTACCCTTGGTATTCCATCGCCTGTAGATGAAGAGCAGGAGAAAGACCCTGATGTTGATGAAGAGGAAATTGTTTCATCATCGGAAAAGACATCGAACATTGATTGGGATCCTAGCCAGATATCGGATAGTGACAAGGAGGTAACCGATGACAAGGAGCAGCAGATTAAGAAACTATTTTCGCCTGCCAGGGATTGGGTTGTGAGCCGGCAGGACCAGAATTTTAATAAATTATTATCGGAGCAGGATTTGAGAAAATATCAAGGTTTGGCGATAATGATCCATCTGGATATAATTAGTCCCAGTGAGGCTTATAAGGCTTATCCCCATGTCAAAACATACAATAACTTGTTTACCAAAGCGAAGAAATGCGAAAACCATTTTAATCTTTTCAAAGGAAAATTCGGGGAAAAATGAGAATGGAAAAACATTGTTCATGTTGTGGTCGTTTAAAAAAATTAGAACGCAAGTAATTTTTATTCTGTTCTTAATGCTTTTATTGGGTTCATCACGCTGCAAGCTTAATTCCAAGAGGTGAATTAGTCAAAAGAAATTGAATGAAAAATTCATTCCCTTGCTAGAAAACCAAGCCTTACATTCTTCTAGCCAATCATTA
The DNA here is from genome assembly GCF_003412465.1 of Chitinophaga silvisoli. Lineage (GTDB taxonomy): Bacteria > Bacteroidota > Bacteroidia > Chitinophagales > Chitinophagaceae > Chitinophaga > Chitinophaga silvisoli. The sequence continues at coordinate 119,135 of NZ_QTJV01000007.1, read as the reverse complement.
TTTGATACTAGAAAAATCTTCCTCTTTAGCAGGACACCTATACCCCCCATCTTCCAGGTAATGCTTACGCAAATAATTATTATTTTCAACCATAAATAACGTAATAGTGAGTACTTATGATTACCGAAGAGAAGTCCTCAATAACAAGTAATTGTATCCCCTCTTTCAATTATAATATTGGTAATGTCATTTGATGGTGCATAACTGTCAGGTAGCCTAATACCCAACATTTTACTCGTTAAGTATTCTATATATGTTTTTTCACTTTTACTTATACTAAGTAACTTTCCCGCATTTAAACCAATATGAAATTGTAAGTCATCTGGAATTAATATTTGAGGATACTTTTTCAAATAAAAAGAGTAATAACTCGGCCATATCCAAATCCCATCTGTATAAATAACATTAGGGCCGATTAATTCCCCACCTTCATCGTATAAATTGGATATATAACGAACTATCGAAACTCCACTTTCTAAATAATTACAAATTTCAGATAACTTTTCTTTATCAAGAAAACTATCAGAAAAAAGAGAACTTATTTCTCGAGAGCATGCAATATGTGGATCATGAATTTGCAAAAAACCGACAGCATTCATATTTTATATTAAGGATTAAATACTTAAAAAAAACTGCTTAAACTATTGGATTACCTAACTGAAACCAAGAACCCGGATATCCTACAAAGATCGGCCTTGTAGGTTTTCTAAATCACTTTCCTGCATTTTAATGGTAATAAATTTAACGGAGTAATGAAAGCAAACATTACAACCTAAAGGGAAGTACTATAAACGTATTATCTGAATCCTTCTGAGTAGGAAAAACAAAACGGTAGTAATCCTCATATTCGCTCCCTCCTACTGCGGTAATGACTTTCTCTTTGAACATCAAGTTCACTTTATCATTAAATTTAAACTCATTGGGCATAAGCCTATATTCCAGGTAAATTCGAAGATAGTTAAGGAACCCACTTTCACTATCTGCAATGTATGTATACCTCCCCTGCATATCATCAAACAATATCACCTTGCAATTAACCAAATCAACACTCATATAAAAACGTTCATTATCACGTCCAAACAATACAAGCCGATCCTTTAAACAAAATGGTTTAATAAAGTAAAATTGAACTAATACCTGGGGCACTTCCGATAAATTGCTATTTTCCAACAATTCCGCAAACATTCCCCATTTTGAATTCCCTTCCTTAGACGGCCTCTGATACCGAATCAGTGTATCAGGAAAATCCTCCTTATCCGGAGGCTCAAGAGAATCAAATATTGCCCTTAGCTGGGAAAATATTGCATATTGATAAATAGAAATAAACTCTTTTATAGCTAGCGCTTCCATCTATTGTAATTTATTTGTAAACGTGTTATGTACTTTATTCGCAGGCACATTCTCAGGTTTCACCATTTCAATGACATTTACTGGTGAAAAGCCTTTTTCCCCATTTTGTTGGAAAAAAATTACGGCATGGGTAACTGTCTTGTTAAGTTTTGCGGATGCCGCTGAAGCATCCTGATAATAAGCATTCCAACCGTCTACCACGAAGGTCGCGGGATCAGCCTTTGAAAGGTTGAAAAACTGAAGATTTGCCATCTCACTTTCCGATGCATAATAAATCCCAACAGTTCCTGGTCTCATTGACCCGGTTCTGGAATTATTTCCAATGGCAAAACGGACCACTTGTTGATAATCACTCTGACCAAGTCCTGCCTTCGCCATCATCAATTCATCTTCATGCCATTTTGCATCTGTGAATTAGGAGCAGTTGGTGCAATGAAGTATATAGGTGTGTTATTTTATTCTAATTGATCAATTGAAGATAATTAGCAAGAGAATAATAAACGGCAGCACCATATGCCCACAGGAAGAGATTATCGATAAGCCAACTAATACAGTTTTTTTTTACATTTAGACAACCATCGAATTTAACATACGACTACACCATAACTTAATATAAAGCATTAACGAACCACACAAGACTAAATATTAATTTCATGAGGTAAATTCCAGAAATAATCCAAATCCTCTTTGTAAGTATTCCTGGTGAGTATGCTTCCATTATATAACTCCCGAATAGTAAAATTCTTTTGCCAAAGAAAATCTAGTACCATAACTAACTCTTCTTTAATCTGAAACAACTTATTTATATCTTGACCACTAACAGTTATTCCAACACCATCAAATGTTTGCAAACCTGTTGAAATCACTGGAAAAATACTAATAACCTTTCTTGGAAATTCACTTAATGAAACCAAAACTTCATTAATATCTGTTGTATCATCAAGATCTGCAATAATGTTAAACATTGCCATATTTAAGATTTAAATACAATAAAAAATCGCTGTTTCCCTAATAGACTCCTTAATGACTCTTTCATTTTCTTTTCAAATGCTCTAAAATCAACTTTACTAACCAATTGACCTCTAATATCAAATAGTACAGTAATTAGTGTTCCTTTAGGAACCTCTTGAAATGCCCATAAAACCTGACTAAGAGCATACCGAAAGATATCATCCAAATCATTTTGTTGAAATGAAACATTTAAAATTATTGTTGCATTCCGGGTAATATTACTATAATGATCTAAATAAGGAGGACCCCAGTTTAATGAATAAACGTTTGAGAATTCTAATTTCATATTTTAATTAGTTTTAAATTCAATTGTCACACCAGGAGTCCTGGTTTGAGTCAAAACCTGGCTTCTAAAATACATCTGTTGTATTTTTTTTACAAATTGCCCACGTACATCCACTATAATATGTTGTGTACTCCCTGCAGGTAGGTGGGTTTGACGTTGCCTAATTTGTTTAACCAATCCATTTATAGAAGACCTACTTGCTCCCGTTACTTTGAATGTAAAGTTTTTAACTTCAGTAGCCTGGAGGGTTTTAAAATTGTACGACTCCGGCTTAACATGTCCTTTGGTATTTGAATTAATTAAATTCCCACTTTTAAATTTGGGTTGGATTTCGTCAAATGATCCACACTCAAAAACCTCCCCACTCTCCCATCATACACCCTCATCCCATAATCCTGCTCATCCCTTCCCCCTTCACCTCATTATCATTCTCCTTCCCATTAAACCCATACCGATCCCCACTCAACGCATACCTCCTATCCACCATCCCCATCCCCAAAGGATAATAATCCCCCGCACTCAACACCTCCGGAATAGTTTCCATCCTTTACATCTGCATCATTTGGATAAATGTCTTCTTGATATTATGCTTAAATGGGTTTAAATTCAAAAAGCCGATTAGGTTTGGGGGGGCCGTTACCCAAACCTAATCGACTTTTTAATCTAGTAATTTCCACTTTATATTAACATAGGCAATATTAAAAACCATATAACTAAATCCTCATAAATTGACTTTACTCATCACTCTTCCTGAGTGGGAATTTCTGGGTCCGTAAATTCACTTAAATACCAATCCAAATAAGCTTTTACATCCTTTAGCCTCATTGGAACTTCCAATTCAGCAAAAGATAAACAAATTTGCATATTTTACAACACTCTCTCCCCTTAGTATTCTCCAAACATCGTCGCTGAAAACTCGCATCACTAAAATAATAAAGTGGGTCATTTACATTAATTACAAAGGCTGAAAATGAATAGGTCTCATTTTCGCTTTCTATTTCAAGATTACAAATAGGACAGCTTGTTGTGCCCAGGAGCGTCGGTACTACTTGGTGGAGCAGAAGTAGAATGGATCCAATAAAATAAACAACTTGGTTAAATCAAGTTGTTACTGGATAACATTTCTCATAAATAATAAATCCCTGATCTGATTGATCAGGGATTTATTATTTATGAGAAGTAAACTTTAAAAAATTGTTTCATATAGTTTGCCAAGTCTTGAACATCGCTTATGACACTGTCTATTATATCATTATACTCCATCTCAGTCCAAATTGTTAAGTAGTCCCCTTTCTTAGTTAACCTCTTCTCCAAAAAAAAGGAAGCAAATATTTCAGGCAATAAGATATAATTAAACACATCTTCATTTGATACAACTACCAATTTCCATCTTATTTTCCCTTGATAATTACTAATAACCTCCTCCAACTTGAGATAAAGCTGATCCCCCTTTTTAATATCTTTAAATCTAAATCTTAAAAAAGGGATTCTCGCATATTTATTATCCAATGGCCACATACTCACTAAAGCTGTTTCAATTGGCCTTATTTGGGACAATGTTTCAAAAATTATTCTGTTATTTCTTATTTCGTTCATTTAACGTATGATTTTAACATCCAGTCCTCCTGGATTCAGTTTATAATACTCGCCTAAATAATCAGCGGTCTTAATTGGTTTATCTCCATACATAGGATCATAAATGCAACCCCGGTTTTCAAACACTTGATAATATTGCACTTCAACGCGTTCTCCATACTCAATACCATTCATCCACTTTCCTGATTTCGGGGTAATTTCTAGTATATTTCCGCCAGAAGTATTTCGAAAAATATCACTTGCAAGGTCTGAGCAATCCATCATATAATCATCTCCTTTACCCGCATAATGAGATAACCTTCCTGCTGCTTTCGAATCAACAGTTCCACCCTTCCCATATGAAGCTCCTTCCATTAACAATAAGAGACCCGCAGCCGTCTGGATATTATCAGCAACTTTAAGTCCTACGGAATGAAGCCTAAGCCCTCCATATGCTTTAGGATCTTTCGCCTCCAAATAATCTGTTAATAATGGGGTCGTTAATTTAGCCAAAGAAGTAAAATCCTCATCATTTCGCTCCATAAAAGGTAATACCCCTTGAGACTTTGTTACACCTGTACCTCTAAGAAACCCACCTTGACCATTTGGGCCATCTCCTCTTGGATAGAATTCCGTGTTAGAGGTTACTGTATTATCATAGATATCAGTAGGAGGGCCTTGATACATATTGGAAAGACCATGCTGCCGCATCGCAGTTAACCGGTTGAGCTGATCGTAGCGATAAGAATACCCTACCGGGTTGTCTGAGTTAATTTTTGAGAGGGCTAAAGTGGTGCGACTAATATTGGCATTGTACAGGTTGCGACCCATGATAGCTCCAGTGAGGGTTGACTAGGTTAAGGGATCACCCTGTCCTGTGCATCATATTTTGTATAACTATACCTACCACTTGCGGCATCATTCCCACGTGCCTGTTGCTCTGAAATTTTCGAGAATTGACTTCATTGTATTCTAATAATATTGTTGCTTTTGAATTAACCATGCAAAATTCTATAAATGGGAACGAAGACGTTATTCGTTTCCAGTGCAGAACAACAAAATTATGATCTATTTAAATCTGATCAAATCAAGGTATATTTAAAACGAAATCTATTATTATTGTTATTTTAAAAGGAATAATCAATTGGGTCTGATTCGATCGTTGTTAGTTCATTATTGACAAGTTTTTTCAAGTACTCAAGAACCTTTATAATTCTGCTAATATCAAGATTAACATCAGCAATTTCAAAAGATTTGATAGTTCCATTGTAAAACTTAATGAAATCTGGATCACCAGTACTTTTTTGTAAGGTAACTTTTGTTTCATCTAAAACTTCCATAAACCAATTTCTTTGTTCAACATTAATTAAACATTTGTTCAACTCTAAATCTACAAAACCATAAAAATTACCAATTGCATTTTCTTTAATTAAACTTCTAAATTCAACCGCCCACAAAGGCAAGTCACGCTCTGACATTTTTGTATGCAAAAAACAAAGCGTCAGGGTTAAGATATTATCCCTTATCCAAAACCCTTTACCATTAAAATCGATAAAACTAGTTGCCATATATTTATTACCTCCTATTGTTATTAATCTACTCATATCTTTAGCGTGATTCTTCTTAATATAGTTCATAACTTCATTAACCTGGTCCTTGTTCAAATTCCTTAGATCCACGGCTACAAGATCAACTGTCTTTCTAAAATGAGCTGTAACTGATTTTAAAAAACTTGACATTTTAAAATTACTAAGTGCGTTTCCATTTGCCTTGTAACAGTACCAATTGCCACATCAATTTCCTGCTTAAACTCTTCTGTCCTTTTTAAAATTTTCAAAGTTCTTAACATTCCAGTTATTGTATTCGCAGCGGGAAATGCTTTTGCGAATAGATATGCTCCAGCGCCTTTACCAGGTGATACAACTGCAACAACATTTAATGCTCCAAGTGCGACACCAAATAAATCCTTTATGACACCTTCATCGGTTTGAACTATGACATCACGATTATGTTTACGTATTTGAAATCCTTTGCCTAATATAGCATTATAAAGACTTGCTGGTATTGAATACCCATCTCTCTCCAATAATTTCCTCACAATTTTCCCCTCAAATCGATCTGTTACGGCCCACTCTGCTGCCGTCGCGATTATATTACCGAAACCATCTACAGCATCATCAAAAATACTTTTTGTTGCGAAGGCCATTTAAGCAGTTTTAGTTTCTGCATACAAAGCCAAAGCTCTATATCACAAACTACCCACCTGAGTTATTAGTGAACTTATTCCTAGGGCTGCACCAAAATTATTGGCGACTTCTGCCCCCATTTCAGTTCCAACTGTAAGGGCAGACTCAAGGAATTTAGTTAAATTTCCAGTTGGTGGTATAGTTTGTGAATCATGAACGTAACAAGGTGTTCTCAAAAAAGCTGTTGACAACTGTGTTTGTTTTTGGTGCCGGGAACAATATCCTTAAAATATTATCCGTCATCATATCTGGCATCCTTTGGATTTACCGCCATTATGACAGCCGAATTTCCTGAGAGTTTATTACTCCTTCTTGCCTTTCACTAGTAGTATAATGATATATTATATTTCTTTGGGGGCTTAACCATAGTGCTAGGGTTGCACCAACCTCAGTTTCTGCGCATGTAGCATTAAAAATGTTTGCTTACAATACTTATCAGCAATTATATTTGACAACATACCTTTCATTGCACCTGAAAAGTGTGGCTAAAAAAAGAAAACAATTCCAGACTTTCTATCGCGGGCATAACTAATAAGCAACAACAAATCATTTTTTAAATTGCTACCCAAAAGACTAAATGTGGATTTTTCAATAACCTTTTGAAGATTGAATATATCATTATCATCATCTATTATTGTTGTCTCAAAATCATCAATTAGCTTACCTGTTATTTTATAAAATCTTTCTACTATATCAGAATTCCAGAAATGCTTAAATTTTTCTTCATCGAGATCAAGTTGCTTTCCTGTCAGCGTATGATTTATGTTATTTGAATATTTTCTAATATCATCTTTAGTATCAGTTGCAATAATAATTCGCATGAGTTAATAATTATAATGAGTTAATTCATTATATTCTGCTTGAGAGTTACCTGTTGTTTTCCCATTTACAACTTTATTATTGGGTACATTTCCATTCAAATCTATATAATTTCTCTTGCCTGTAAGCTTAGTGTCAAGAATTCGGAAGTATTTATTCAATGGATCCTGAATAACTTCTATACTCGAGCTCTCACTTTTCCAAATTATTTTACCGGACTTACTTAATTCAAATGTTGCATCTTTTCCCACAAATTTAGTAATCGCTGACTGCAAATCATCAGTCGCCCAATTAGCTTTGTAGCCATTAGCCAACAACTTCAAACTCGCTGGCCTGCAACAAACCATATCGCCATACCTTGATATTCTTTTTTATGAATTCAGTGCTATTGTAGACAGAATCCCCTGCAGATGGGAATCCGGGGTTACCAACTGTAAACTGAATTGCTCTTCCTGAAATTTTGAATATCGTGTTTCCGTTTCCGTTATTATAAAGATATCCGGGAATATCTTTGGTACCATTACGAACAACGATTTCCGCATTTGTAACTTTTATAGAATCTGGTGTTACACGCATAGGAGATTGCGCCATGACCTGCTGTGCGGACACAAGCAGGCATGCAATTAGTAATTGATGTCCCATGTTTATTATTTAAACAATAAAACCCCCTTCTCCTGTTAAGCCGGAGAAAATTATACCCTCTTAAATCATCAATGAAAAAAATGAATACAGAATTGGCTATTCAGTATTTGGTTGGGATGAAAGTTCACACATATAGGTAAATGTTCTACTAGATGAAAGATAATATTTACTACGGGATTAAATAAATTTTGCATTCTGGATTGACGCTCACGAATTAATGCTCACGGAAACGGGATATAACGTCATGGAATAATTAAGGTTACGGTGTAAATATAGAGTAGATAATTTTTTCAGCATATAACACATTGATGTGATAATTCATTTATTACCAGGCAGTTAAATTACATTCTTTTTGAATTGATTAATAAATAGAATGTATAACGTTTCGGATCTTAAAATACTACCGTGTCCACTCCCCTTTCAAAAACCAAAAAAGGTTGCCCCCGATACCAACCGGGGAGCAACCTTATACTTCTACATTTTCAATACATCAAAAAAAACATTCTCATTTCCTGCTAACTGCTCTTTGTACGGGGTAGGGATACAATATGCAAGCCAACAGGATCATACAAAAACTTCATCTCTACAGTAGCTCCGTTTGTTCCTTTGCGGTAACTTCTGAGGTAGCCCCATTCTAATAGTTCCCTCATGTAACGGAAATAATTACTCCTATTGCCAAGATTAGACTCATAACACATCTCAGTAGACGTAATGTGGAGTACCGGGTTATCCTTTTGCTTTCGCCATTTCAACAATAGGTTGATATATAGCATAGCATGATGAGATTTTATGTTTTTATCTGCCATCCTGATTTCCCAGAAAGCAGAGAGTTGTATTTCTAAATTAAAGTGATTGTTCATTAAGATGCGGTATGGTCGTTAATAATTGGATTACTAACAAGACGACCATTGCATCTGATCGAATCATCGATACACCCTGCCGCGGATGCATATGCAATCGGTCGTCACCAAGTGTGGAATGAGTACAGGATTCATCATAGCAAATTTAATAGTGAGGAATAAGTGAAGTAACAATATTTTACTGCGATGGGAAGTACAGGGAAGGTGCCTTATATATATGCGTAAGGGTATTATTGAAATTGAGCCCGGCAGGAATACCAGGCTCTTTTTCATATTTCCCTGTTAACCCTAATAAGTTATTGAAATTCAGCCCCGGCAAGACTACCAGGGCCTTCCCATTTATTCGTTCTTGGAACGATTTCACCTCAAATACAAATCACTATAATATTTTTTAATTCAGCCCCGGCAGGACTACCAGGGCCTTCCCATTATTCGTTCTTGGAACGATTTCACCTCAAATCCATATCACTATAATATTTTTAAATTCAGCCCCGGCAAGACTACCAGGGCCTTCCCATTATTCCACGTTAAAAATAACCTTACCCCCAATCCCATTTTTAAACACAGGCCGGGCAAGACTACCCAGCCCTTCTCCTACGAACAACTATTAACCAAATACGCTTCTCAAAATCAGGCCCGGCAAGACTACCAGGCCTTTTCACCTTACATTGTGGCGAACTCCCCTCAAGATCTTCCCTCACACACCTAATGCCGCTTATCCGGCGAGCTATCAACAAATAATACCTGGTTAAACATTTCCCGCATCCTGCTTCGTATATGCTTCCCATATATCTCTCCCAACTCCTCACTATACAGCTTCGTCGTCACATGCGTCATCATCCGCCGCGATATAAAATAATTATACCTGGACAACAGCACCTCTCTCATCACATTCACACTCTTACCATACAAATGCCCCTCCGGCTCCAGACCCAAATCATCAAACCCATACACACGTGGCTGCCCATTTGAATAAAATGACCCTTTCGTATATTGTGTGAGCGACTCATAACCCCTCAAATCAAAATCCAACACCACTTCATTGCTTGAACGAAAATCCGGTCGATCCCTCGCTGTACAAAAATTACGCATGATCTTCATGATCGCTGTCTTACCACAACCAGTAGGCCCCATCAGCAAAATTCCTTTCTGAAGATCCAGGCCCTCCGACTCTGCGACTGCCTTGTCTTTCAGGAAGTATGCCAGCAGCCTGGTAATGACAGGTCTGTCCACATCTTCAATTACAAAATCACGCCCAAACATATCTTTCCCCATTTTCGACACATACTGTAGCATGAAATGATAATCATAAGGGGTCGCTATAGGATCTTGTGACATGGGTATTTGTTTTTTCTGATTTGATATTTTTACCTGGTTTAATATTCTCTGCCCATTTCGCCGCCGCGGCCTCCCAATCTATTATCGGCTGCCCGCTGAGCGTCCAGTTGATTGCCTCGTAGTGATAAAAAAATCGCCGGGCCTCCTGGGGCGTTTCCTCCCTTCGCGCAAACCAGTCCAGGACAGCCTCTATTGTTGGCTTTTCATTTTTATTTTTAATGAAACCTTTTTTTTCTGCGGGTGCCTGTTTACCCTCTGTTTTAGTAATTATATTTTTGTTTAAATAATTGTGTCGCAAATTTGCGACTGTAGCAGTACCACTTTCGATACCTGCATGTGTATTAGTTTTGAGATGAGTATCTATATCATTTTCGATACCTGCACATGTACCTGTTTTGCGATTAATACCTATATCACTTTCGACACCTGCATACATACCAGTCTTACAATTCGTACCAAAATCATTTTCAATACCCGCACATCTATCACTTTCAGTAGCTACACGCCTATCACTTTCGGCCCTGCTATCCATATCACCTTCCCGCTCCTCCATCACCAGTGTATAAGCAGCATGCTTCGCAAACCCCTCCGCCAGCAATACAATACTGATGGTGCACAAAATATAAGGACGACCGGAAGGTCGATAAATAATATACCCACACTTATGTAACCATTTCAAACAATGGCTATAGGTATTAGCAGACCCAATCTTACTGGTTTGCATGATCTTTTCCCGTTTGATTGGAAAGCGCTGCCTGAAACGATAATTATTCCAGGTCATAAAAAGCGCCATGTACAGACTGATATGATTCGGTTTCAGCCGGGTATCATTCGCCGCATATTTCCAGAAAGCATTCATGTGCTGGATGTAATTGATGTTTCCACTTTCATAATTGATGTTTCCACGCGCAGCCACCGAGTTTTCTTCTTTAAAAATTAATGGTTGCATATGCGTGGCCAGCTTTGTATGCTCCAGCTGTTCGGCTAATACAGCTGTTTTGACCTGGTGCAATTCATCAGGAGAAAATGCTACACTCATGGCAATATTGATTTTATACGTGATAGATTCATTTTCTCTTCCTCACACCCATCCATCAGTTCAATTAATAAACGGCCCACAGTATCCTTCGCAACAACAGATACATCATACATATACTTCTGAAAAATTGCCACAGAAAGTTGCAACCCGTTATAAAGCAACTCCTTCAGCCGGGGATTTTTTTTGACCAATTCATTAAGCACAGGTAAGAACACACTATCCGTAAAGCTTGTGGTATACTTCATTGCATTTAAGTTTTTAGTTCAGCTGCAAAGTTTTCATATCCCACTGAAATGTACAGGGGTGCCATAAGTGGGACTATCGCCTCTGAAACTCAATACAGACATGGATAGTACCATTTATGGGACTACCTTTTGTCGAAAAAAAAGTTGCCCCCGGGGATCGGAGGCAACTTTCAGGGGGAGTTCTTCGTTGGGGTATACACGAACAAACAATGAACTACAATAACAATTCCGCCACGGTCTCATTCGCCGGCAAATCCTTTGCACTCACACTGATCACACTGCCCTGCACGACATCATTCAACACGGTTGCGGTATACAACCAGTCTAAACCGTTAGCCTGTAATAAGGCATCTCCCTGTTCAATCACCACACCCGCAGCATTCGTGATCGCTACGTTTACACTGGCTACTTTGAAATCATCAATCGCCCTAACGGCAATGGTACTACCGATTGCACCGGTATATTTCGCCGCCGAGATACTCCTGATCTCAGGTGCCTTGAACACATCCCGCAATGCCAGGTTATAAGCTGACTGGTCCTTGTTTGCTTTACGGGCAGCCTCCTGGTACAAGGGCAACAGTGTGGGGTCAGCCATTACCGATTTGGCATAGATCGTACCCATTTTGAATTTACTCTGTACATCCAGTTGCTTCTCCGTAGGGTCTACGGTGTTAGCCCCGCGGTGTTTTCCTATCTGGATACTGCCTGATCTTTTCTTTGTGATCGTCAGTTCCTTTCCTACAGATCCTGAAGTTTCCCTCCAGATCATAGCATTTGACTTTGCCATTGTATTGAATTTTAAAGAAGTGAAAAATGTATACAGTGGGATAAAAGGTGCCGCTCTCTTATCCCGGGCACAGCCTGTATGATGCAATAGTAGGAAAGGAACGAACCTGGTTTTAAAATATCTGTTGGTGAATCGGTAAATAAGGTTTGACGAATCGATAAATGAGGAATGAATAATTCTACTTTGACAACTTAGGATGAGTCTTTATTAAGGTTCTCTAATCCTCTCTGTTCGTGCCTTTTCCTGATTTGGTCAAGCACTTCATCAGAAGAAAACATTTTCTTAGAATAGACTCTTATTATTATATCTCGTATATCATATGCACTTAATAATGGATATTTATCATTATACAAGATTTTTTCACTTAATATAAAATGTAGTGCCTTCATTACCAATACCATATGATGATGCCATGCCCTCCATCCTCTAACCTGATATACCTGCTTCCTGCTTCGCATCCTGGAAGGATCTCTCAATAAAATAACGCTGAGATTGCATTCTGACCAGATCAGCAAGTTCAAATTCATTTTCATATGCATTGGTAAAGGCATATTTATATTCAATATCTCCTGAAGGGGTTTTGTCGCTCTTATAATTAATAAATGTTCTCTATAATCTTCACTCCCCCATCCCATGTATAAACTGTCTGCACATACCCTTTACATACAAGATCGCCCTTACCTGTTTTTCGAAGTCGTATCGTCTGCCATTTTTTTGATGATTTACCTGGGCATAGGTCACTTACTTCTATGGATTTACTATCTGTTTTGTACCGGCAGGGATTACGCCCCGGATTACCCTGCTTTTCAGGAAGATATTTCATTTTCCTTTTTTTTTTAAAAACCTTCCACTATTCCGGCTTATTAACTATATTTTCAGCTTCATTGTAGGCATAGCGTTCCGATTGAAAGGGACAAGGGACTTTTCCTATAACTTCATCTTTAGAAATGACAGAAATACTATTGTTGCCCTGAAATTCCAGGTCACTAACGGGTATTTTTAAATATCTTGTACGTTTTGATTTCCTTATTAATATCCATATTTTGAACGCCTTTTAAAATAGAGCAATTACTGCAACAATTAATCCCGCGATAGCGGCAACAGCTGCAACCCATCCTGCAATCTGTGTGCCTTTGGCTTCTCTAGCAGCCCTTTCTGCAGATTCCTTTTCTTTAAACTCCTTAAAGTGGTCTAACATCATATAGCGAACATTTCTTAAAAAATTGTTATGAGTATTTCTCTTTCGAAGCCCTAAAAAAATCAATACTATCAATAATCTGTTTTTGAATATCAACATGAAGGGTGTCATACTTTATGGACATGGTATCTCTTGATAAATTCATTCTGATAGTCGTATTCAATTGTAAATAAAATTGATTTATTAGACTTTGCCTATCAGATATACGGTATTTATTACATTGTAACTCAAGTAATTGTCTCCCTGTAATGAGCGCAGTAAAAATACCAGAAATTGCTTGGATTTCATTTCCCTCAATAAGTCCACTCAAATAGTCATTACTTTCTTTGGCCTTCTCAGATAAATGGGTCAATATGACTGATTTTATTTGTAATCTTATCGACACATAAGAAGTTATTAATGCTAATATTGAAATAAAAATTGCCACTAAATCAACTATAGAAAGTCTATCCATATTTTGAACGTTTTTTGAAACTGGTAATGATACTTTTAATATACGAGAAACATGCAAACTATATGCAATATTAGAAATGCCTAGTCTAAAACAAGACTAAAAATAAGTATTTAAAAAGGGACTCGATATAGTGAATGAAATTTTGATTCGTGAAAAGAGTTTTTGAAACAAATCATAACTGCAAGGTTAAATTTGCAGCCAGATTGCTATTTATAATCTCTTGGATTCATACAAATTCAAGCTCCCTTTATGATCCATTTGAATTTCTCTCAGAATTTGAATATCTGACTCAATAAGAGTCTCTGTCGAAGAAAGAAATTCAATTATTTTTTTATTTATTTCTGCTTCAGTAATTGACAAGGAATGCTTTGCAACTTTCTCAAAATGACTTTTATCATTCTGATCATAGTCTTCAATTTCTACTACATGCATATAAACCACACTTTCAGAAGACTGAACTAATGCTACAATTTGTTTAAAATCCCTTTCTAACATATATGTTAATGTGTTTCCAATTACTCCTGCTGAAAACAATGCCGCTGAAGTTAAATATGTATCAAACTCTCCTGGTGTAGGGGCATTTGCCTCAACTTCTCTATAAAAATACTTAATTGTATTTTCATCATGGCTGTTGTTAAACAACTCACTTTCTATATAATCTATAGCCGCATTCAAGATAGCAGGATCTCCAAAGTGAAAGTTTCCTGAAAAATATTTATAGTTCATAAACAAACGTCGACAAGCTAAATAGGCATATACCAATTGTTTGCTATGCGACATATCTTTCAACTTTTCTAAAACAAATTTATCAGACAAATAATTAGACATATCTTAACTTTTCAATTCCCGATTGCCATTACTTGATTTGGTTGTACAGAAAAATTCTATAATATTTACAATCTCTTAGATTCATACAAATTCAAGCTACCCTTATCGTCCATTTGAATTTCTCTCAGAATTTGAATATCTGACTCAACAACAGTCTCTGTCGAAGAAAGAAATTCAACTATCTTAGTATTTATTTCTGCTTCAGTAATTGACAAGGGGTGCATTGCTACCTTTTCAAGGTGGCTTCTGTCACTTTGATCAAGGTCATAAACACTTACCACATGGTAGTAAATTACTTCATCCGCGCCCTGAACTAATGCTACCATATCTTTAAAATCTTTTCCTGACATAAATTTCAAGGTATCACCTATTACTGCGGCTGAAAGCATTGCAACAGTGCTTAAATGAGTATCAAATTCATCTGTTTCAGGAACATTTGCTTCAACTTCTTTATAAAAATAGTCAATTGTATTTTTATCATGCTTGCCGCTAAATAACTCGCCTTCAATATAATCAATAGCTGCATTTAATATAGAAGGATTTCCAAAATGGAAGTTTTCCGAAAAATATTCATAGTTCATAAACAAACGTCTACAAGTTAAATAAGCGTATACCATTTGTTTAGTGTAGGACATATCCTTTAACTTTTCTAGAATAATTTCTTCAGACAAATATTTAGGCATATAATAAGAGTATATAAATTATTATGACACAAGCTACAATAATTCTCTGAAAATGATCAGATATCTGTACTAAAAATAGGTTGCTGTAAAGAAATTTTACGCAACCTATTTTTAAAAATTCCGCCCGTAAATCTACAAAACTAGTTGAATAACCTACCTTGAACGGAGCTGTTACTAGGTGGAGGATTTGCGATTACTTTTATTAGCGCTTTAGGCGAATACTGCTTTATGGGAGTAACTATTTTAACACCAGTATTATCAATTGCAGCGGCACAATTTGCACAAACAGGTTTTGTGGCACCAATCTCATGAAGGGTTATTCCGGAGGCTTTAGCTTGATTTAATACGTTAACTTCTGCATGTAATTGGCTGCTTCCATTAACAGGAATTTCTCCAGGCTCCAAGATCCCTATTTGAGCTTTTGTTAATTTTCCGCGACTAGACCCGACTAAGGTAACGTCATTACCTGCTGCATCAGTTCCTGTAGCTACAGCAGTTGTAGTCTTATCACGACGAATGCCCTCTGGTATAGCTTCCTTAAATGCCTGTACCCTTGCCTGAATCCTTTCTGCATTAGATGCCGCTGTACCTGACGCTCCTGATGCAGTTGCCTCAGTAGCTGTTGCAGCTTCGGATGCAGTTGTTGTTACAGCACTTGCTTCAGGGGCGGCTGCAGACGTAGCTTCACTGGCAACTGCAGCTGACTCCGTAGCTACCGTGGCCGCAACTGAAGTTGGACTACCCGGAGACGGAGCACCAAATAGCATACTTGCATACAATATCTGAGCAGCTTGAGGTTGAAGAAGAGAAAATGCAGCTACTCCGGCAGCAGCTACTCCTACCAGGTCTCCCATGGCACGTGCCTCAAATCTGGCATTCAATTCTTTAGCCGTAATTTTCCCGGAGGACACGTCCCTCAAATCCCTCTCCACTCTCATATCCGCAGCCACTTCCAGTCCTTCTAACTCAGTATTTGAAGTAACCTTGTTTTCAGAAAACGCGTAGGGTGAATTATATACATACTTATCAGCAAGGGGATCTACTTCCCAAAATCTTCCAATTTGAGGATCATGGTCCCGCCATTTAAACTGATAAATGTTTAATCCAAAATTGTCATCAAAATCCTGAGCCTGGAATTTTTTCTTATTTTCCGGATACAACGGGCCCTTTAATGCACCTGAGCTAATACCGGCCATGGTTAAGCCAAAAGGATAGTAGTGCGTCTCCTCTAATAGTGGGCCTGAAATATGACTAACAATCAGGTTATCAAAATAAACATTCTGAGCACTTTCATTTGTCAGATAAATATAGATAAATCCTGTCCGGTTAACTCTAAACTTACCAACTGAAAGAATATTAAGTGAATCAATAGGTCCCTGAAGTTGTTTTACGCCAGAATTTTCATCTACAAGATTAAACTGATCATCAAAAGTTGCATAATTTAAATATGCTTTGGGACTGCCTGAAAGGTTTTGGTTTGGGTCTTTTGTTACTAAGTTACTGTATATGCTACTAGTGAAAGAAGATATAGGAGATCCGGTACCGATTCCACTATGAACACCATCTGTAATGCCGGAACCTGAAAATGCCTGAATTATAGCTGCAGACATTGAAGAGGAGTTACTAGAAGATGTATTTGCACCAGCATTTTTATAAAGCCCTTTAGTAGCAATAGATATAGTATCACCGGCCATAACTCTCAACGTTAATCCGGGTCCAACTTTATTGGTACTGGCATTTAGCAATGCACAATATTGATTCGGATTGGTTGTATTATCCGTAGGATATGGATTAGGTAGCGGTGCCCTGGTATTACTTAAATTATTAAATAAACTTTCTTCTACGGATGCAGCCGCACTTTCCATTGTTGCTGCATATATTACTTACAATATTTTTCCTTTAACTTATCAAATTCCGCAACTATGGGATTACAGTATGCTTTAACTGCGTTCATTAAATCATCATAATATTCTGCATTCAGAATCTCTTTCGGCACAATTGCCTCAATTTGTGATAACGGAATATTTGGTTTAAAGTTATTGATTATTGGCAACTTTGGCATATCTCTTTCTGTCATAAAAGGATTCCTCACAAAATTCTTCAAAATAGGAGCAAGAAAGCGATGTTTATCCAACAAATCCTTTAAACGCTGTTTATCTTCTCCCTCCACATTATACATCCATGGGCGAGGCAGCGGGTCTACATAAGCTAGAAATGGATCAACAATCTCTGTAAATTTTGGCCCATAATGAATATCCATTATTAAGTGCATATGATATACGAGATATAATAATAAGAGTCTATTCTAAGAAAAGGTTTTCTTCTGATGAAGTGCTGACCAAATCAGGAAAAGGCACGAACAGGGAGGATTAGAGAACCTTAATAAAGACTCATCCTAAGTTGTCAAAGTAGAATTAATTACAGGACGACTTTTACACGCTCAAAAAAACGCGCAGCATAGCCTTTTCCCAGGGCCAGTTCTTTATCCGATATAAAAACCGTCTCCATGGTAAATCCGCTTACATGGTCCATACATACAATACAGGACCTGTTCACCCGGCAAAAATGTGCCTTTGGTAACATTTCTTCCAGTTGCTGAAGGGTGCTATTCACCAGGTAATGTGCCTTTGTGGTCAGGATCTTTACACAGCCGGTGCTGGCCTCCAGTAATACAATCTCAGCGCTATCCACCTTCGTGAATACCCCATTGCTTGTACGAATAAAAATAGCTTCATGCATAGGAAAAATCTATTCAGGATCCACTCCGGTATTTCCAGTAATACAATCTCAGCGCTATCCACCTTCGTGAATACCCCATTGCTTGTACGAATAAAAATAGCTTCATGCATAGGAAAAATCTATTCAGGATCCACTCCGGTATTTCCAGTAATACAATCTCAGCGCTATCCACCTTCGTGAATACCCCATTGCTTGTACGAATAAAAATAGCTTCATGCATAGGAAAAATCTATTCAGGATCCACTCCGGTATTTCCAGTAATACAATCTCAGCGCTATCCACCTTCGTGAATACCCCATTGCTTGTACGAATAAAAATAGCTTCATGCATAGGAAAAATCTATTCAGGATCCACCCCGGTATTTCCAGAAACGATATGCTAACCATTCCGGTCGCTGATCCCTGTAATAAGTACAAAACTCTGCCAGGGTCAATTTATAAGTAGGCGGTTTATCCAGCGCCTGCCTCGCCTTTTTTAGCAATCGGTAAGCTGTAGATGAAGAATCATCTATCATTACCATCAACGCTTTTGCTTTTAGTATTTCATGGAATAAATATGCATACCGGCCACCAGGTGTAAAATTTTCAAAATTGCCAGTTTCTCCAAATTTCTCATTATTCAATGCCCTACAATTTAATTATTTATCATTGTTCGTAGGATCTTGCAAAATTAACATTTCAATTGCTTTTATCATGACGACAAACGGTAAATTATTCTTATTGCAACGCAAAAATACCCCCTGCAAAAAAAACAAGCGGATCATGAACCCGGAATTCACCACAGCCATTCGCGCTGCAAAACTAATCAAGGTTTGCGCGGCATTCATGCCACCTGACCGAAAGCGGTTTTATCGTTTATCAAAGTTTATTTTGCACCATGTAATTCATGCGGACATACATCACAAAATTGGTGAAAGAATGTTGCTGACAGAAAACCTACAGGTATTTAAAAATTATGAATTCGATCCGGACCATCCATTCGAAAAATACATGCCCGGAGAAATCATCCTGCATAAAAACAGCATCTCCATTCCACAGCCGAAGATCATCTGGCCGGCAAATACCTCGTACTTTAAAATGTTCCTGATAGGTGTCAGCATAGACTTCCAGGCATTCACGACAAACAGCCTGACACAAAGCACTGAATGGCTCACACAGGATCATGATCCCATTAGCCTGGAAATAGCAAACACGCATGCCCACCTTACCGCGATAGGGATTGCATTTACAAACAATAATCATATGCCGGTCAACTGTCAGGCAGTAAAAATCATCGATGTCAATCTTTGATCATTCCAGGCGAACTTCTCTCACAGTTTCATTGTGTGGCAAACCAACCGCTACAACGATCACCTTCCCACCAGCGCGCTATCACAGACGCTTTATTAATCATTCCAGGCGAACTTCCCTCACTGTTTCATTCCCTGGCAAATCCACCACCACCACAATCACCTTTCCACCAGCCGGTAACACAACAGCCTTATAATACCAATCCACGCCATTACGACCTAACACCGCCATCCCCCTTTCCTGCAACACACCTGCCGCATCAAATACCTTTACCTGCACTTCAGCCACCCTGAATTCATCCTTCGCCCTTACTACCACTGTCGTTTCTTCAAACACGATGTTCTGCACTTCAGGCGACCTGTAAGCATCCTTCACCGCCATATTATAGGCATTCTGCCCCGGCCCTGCCTTGGACTTATAATAATCCTTCAGCTCCGGATCCTGCAAAATCACCTTTGCATAAGCCGCCGCTACACGTAACTTATACCTGGCCTCCAGCTGTTTTTTTGTCGGTTTCTTATTTGACGGGCCACGCTTCTTTGCCATGATGATCTGCCCGTTCCTTTCGTAAATCGTGAGTTGACCGCCGAGACTTCCCCGGACGAGTTGCAGCAAAATGTTATCCTTTACAAGGGCCATAACAAACAATTTTTGGGGTTATATATGCAATGTAAAGATTTTCGTCCGGAATACGACATTAAATAAACACCAATACGTCACTTAATGCTTACCTCAATATCCAATCGATATAGTAGTACCCTTAAAATGTCCTTATAGTTACCTATACGACTTAAACAAAGCCCCTCTTCCAATAAGAAATAACCTTAATTTTGCTTTTCAAATAAATAATATGACAGGAACTGTGCTCATTATCGACGACGAAGAAAAATTACGCAGCCTGATGAAACGCATCATCACCCTGGAAGGGTACAACGTCCTCGAAGCCGGTAATATCAAATCCGCCCAAAAAATTCTCGATAAAGAAGATATAGACGTCGTCCTCTGTGACGTAAAACTCCCCGACGGCAGCGGCGTAGACTATTCCAAAACCATCAAAGAAAAATTCCCCTCCCTCGAAGTCATCCTCCTCACCGCCTACGGCAACATCCCCGACGGCGTGCAGGCCATCAAAAACGGGGCTTTCGACTACCTCACCAAAGGCGACGACAATAACCGCATCATCCCCCTCCTGAACCGTGCACATGAAAAAGTCCTCCTGCAAAAACGAATCGAAAAACTCGAAAAACAGGTAGGACAGAAATACAGCTTCGACAGCATCCTGGGCAATTCCAGGGCCATCACCGATGCCATTGCACAAGCCAGCAAGGTAGCCCCCGCCGATACCACCGTATTATTATTAGGTGAAACCGGAACCGGTAAGGAAGTCTTCGCCCAGGCTATCCATAACAACAGCAAACGTGCAGGCAAACCTTTCGTGGCACTCAACTGTAGCGCCTTCAGCAGGGAACTGCTCGAAAGTGAACTATTCGGTTATAAAGCCGGTGCCTTTACCAACGCCACCCGGGATAAAAAAGGCCTCATCGAAGAAGCCAATAACGGCACCATCTTCCTCGACGAACTGGGCGAAATGCCACTGGACCTCCAGGCCAAACTGCTCCGTGTATTGGAGACCGGTGAGTTTATTAAAGTAGGCGATACCAAACCTACCAAAGTAAATGTTCGCATCATCGCCGCCACGAACCGCGACCTGAAAGCTGAAGCAGAAAAAGGACTCTTCCGGGAAGACCTGTATTACCGCCTGAACGTATTTGCCATCACCCTTCCTCCATTAAGAGAAAGGAAAAAAGATATTCCTGTACTTGCAGAATACTTCATCGCCCTCGCTGCCAACCGCAACAACAGGAAGCCACTGAAGATGACACAGGAATTTATTGAAAAGCTGCAGCTGCATGAATGGAAAGGGAATATCCGTGAACTAAAAAACGTATTAGAACGGGCAGTGATCCTCGCTGACAATGATGAACTGACGGTTGATCATTTACCCTTTGACCTGCAGATTGCTGATAAATCTTCCGGCATCCTCTCCGCTTTTGACCTTGCCAGCGTAGAAAAACTTCATATTATAAAGGTGCTTCACCACACCAAAAACAATAAAACAGAAGCAGCGAAATTATTAAATATAGGACTGGCTACCCTCTATCGAAAAATAGAGGAATATAAAATCTAGCTTGTTTCAAATTGATAAAACCCTCTCAAAATGAGAGGGTTTTATTTTTACAGTCGGCCAGGTCACCATTGAAAACCAATCATTTAACCCTATTTTAATCTCCCGGCACGTCAATTGGCTTCATCCCCCATATAAAAATCATTTTTTATGAACCAATATGAAGCCGCTGCAGAAATAGCAGATGAAATACCCTCCATTCAGAAAGAAATAGTCAAAGCCCCCGTATTCGGCTCTGCCTATCTCTGTATCAAAGTATTGGCTAATTATACCCTGAAAATGATCCAGGACCATGAAATAAGAGAAGTGCAACACAGCATGATCCTGGCCGAAAAGATCTACAACAAAGGCAACCAGCTGGTAAAAACAGCCATCGAAAACGTATTCATCTACAGTTTCAGCGCCATGAAAATGCTTTGCTCCCGCCAGGAATGGCAGGAAATCCAAAGCAAAATGCCAGTGAACATCTTCTCTGTATACATCCAACAATTACACGCTTAAACATATGCTCACATTCATCTACCTGCTCATCATAGCAGCCTGTTTTTACATCTTTTATAAATCTATTGACTTCTTCGAAAACATCTAAGCCATGATGACATTACTCCTGATCATATCCATCCTCGTATTCATCTACCTGGTGTATGTGCTCTTAAAACCTGAAAAATTCTGATCTCTTAAATTATGAACAGCGAAATCACAGGTGTCTTAGTCACCTTCTTCATTACCTTACTGATTGCTTTCCCCCTCGGAAAGTACATCGCCAAAGTATTCAGCGGGGCACCTACCTTTACCGACTTCCTATCTCCTTTTGAACGATTCCTCTACCGCACCTGCGGCATCGATCCAAATAAGGAAATGAACTGGAAACAGCACATGGTGGCTTTATTAACCATCAACCTGGTCTGGCTCATCTACGCATTCTTCATTCTCCTGTTCCAGGCACACCTTCCCCTCAACCCGGATGGTAACGGGAACATGACTCCCGACCTGGCCTTCAATACAAGTATCAGTTTCCTCGTCAACTGTAACCTGCAACACTATTCCGGCGAATCCGGACTTACCTACCTCTCACAACTCATCGTCATCACCTTCCTGCAATTTGTATCTGCAGCAAGCGGTATGGCAGCTGTAGCGGTGCTTTTTAAGGCGTTTGCAGGCAAAACGACCGGGAAGCTGGGTAACTTCTTCGTTTTCTTTATTAAGACGATTACGCGCCTCTTATTGCCCCTGGCGGTGATTATGGCCATCATCCTGGCATTTAGTGGCACCCCTGCCTCTTTCGACGGCAAAGACACCATTACCACCCTCCAGGGCGATACCGTACAGGTATCCCGCGGTCCGGCTGCCGGCATGATCGCCATCAAACACCTGGGTACCAACGGCGGTGGCTGGTTCGGCGCTAACTCCGCCCATCCCCTGGAAAATCCAGGTTACTTTACCAACATGGTCGAAGCCATCGCCCAATGTATCCTGCCAATGGCCCTTGTTTTTGCTTTCGGGTTTTTCATCAACAGGAAGAAACTGGGCTATGCCGTCTTCGGTGTCATGACCATCGGTATGCTCACGTTGATGATCCCTAACATGCTCTCCGAACTGGGTGGCAACCCCGCCCTTGCCAAAATAGGTCTGCATGATCACACGGCCATGGAAGGTAAGGAAGTACGTATAGGCGTAGCTGCCTCTGCCTACTGGCAGGTGATGACCACGATCATTTCTACCGGCTCGGTGAACTCCATGCACGATAGTTCCATGCCACTCTCCGGTGCCATGCAATTGCTGGGTATGATGATCAACTGCTTCTATGGTGGTAAAGGTGTGGGACTGCTGAACTACTTTATCTTCCTCATCATTGCCGTGTTTATCTCCGGACTTATGGTAGGCCGTACCCCCGAATTCATGGGTCGCAAAGTGGAAGCAAAGGAAATGAAGATCGCTGCCATTATCGCGCTCTTCCACCCCTTCTTAATCCTGGTTGGTACCGCCATCGCAGCGTACTATCCCCAGGCAGCCTGGTTAAATAATCCAGGTCACCACGGATTCTCGGAGATGCTGTATGAATATACTTCGTCCTCTGCCAACAACGGCTCCGGTTTCGAAGGACTCGGGGATAACAATATCTTCTGGAATATCAGCACAGGTATTGTGATGTTGTTAGGCAGGTTCCTGCCCATCATCGGCCCCGTAGCCATCGCAGGAATCCTGGCGAATAAAAAATATACGCCGGAATCTGCCGGTACGCTGCAGACAGACACCGCTACCTTTGGTATCATGACCTATGCTGTCATTATGATCGTAGCTGCACTGGCCTTCTTCCCCGCTTTGACACTGGGACCTGTGGCCGAATTCTTTCAATTATATTAATCGTTTCCTGTCATGTCCAACAATAAATTATTCGAACCTTCATTGGTAGCCGGTGCCTTAAAACAGGCATTCATCAAACTCTCTCCCCGGAGCATGTTCCGCAACCCGGTTATGTTCACCGTGGAGATAGGTACCGCTATCATGCTGATTGTGACCGCATATACTTTTTATACAAAAGATGCATCACAGGGTGCACCTGCTTACAACCTCACGGTCTTTATCATCCTGCTGTTAACCTTACTCTTTGCCAACTTTGCCGAAGCCATCGCTGAAGCCCGGGGTAAAGCGCAGGCGGAAAGTCTGCGTAAGACAAGAGAAGAAACCCCTGCCAAAAAAATACTGGCTGTCGGCGAGATCTTTATGGACGAAGTGAAAATCGTTCCTTCTTCCCAACTACGCAAAGGCGACATCTTCATCTGCGAAGCCGGCGACATGATCCCTATGGATGGCGAAATCATACAGGGTCTTGCCACCATCGATGAGTCAGCGATCACTGGTGAATCAGCTCCCGTGATCAGGGAAGCAGGTGGCGATAAAAGCTCTGTTACCGGTGGTACAAAAGTGCTGAGTGATAAGATCAAAGTAAGAGTGACCACCGATCCCGGCGAAAGCTTCCTGGACAAAATGATTGCACTGGTAGAAGGCGCAAGTCGTCAGAAAACGCCGAACGAAATTGCGCTGACGATCCTGCTGGCCAGCTTTACCCTGGTATTCATTATTGTATGTGTGACACTGAAACCTTTTGGTGATTTCTCACACACCCCGATTACCATTGCCGCATTCGTTTCTCTTTTTGTTTGCCTGATTCCTACCACCATCGGCGGTTTATTGAGCGCCATCGGTATAGCAGGTATGGACCGTGCACTGAGGGCAAACGTGATCACCAAGAGCGGTAAAGCCGTGGAAACTGCCGGTGACCTGGATACCCTCTTACTCGATAAGACAGGTACCATCACTATCGGCAACAGGAAGGCTACACACTTCTGGCCGGCATATAGTATAGGGAAGAAAGAATTCTTCGAAGCCTGTACACTCGCTTCGCTGGCAGATGAAACACCTGAAGGTAAATCGATCATTGAGTTAGCCGCTGAAAAAGGGATTAAAACCAGCAACTTAAATGCGGCGGGCGCAACCTTCATTCCTTTCACGGCAGAGACCCGCAGCAGTGGCCTGAACCTGGGTCAGCTACGCATCCGGAAGGGTGCTTATGATGCGATTCGTAATATCGTAACCCGTGCCGGCAATGAGTTTCCTGCCGAAACGGAGGAGAAGGTGAAAGAGATTTCTTCCAATGGTGGTACGCCACTGGTAGTGAGTCAGAATGAAATGGTAATGGGTGTCATCGAATTGCAGGACATCATCAAACCCGGGATCCGCGAGCGTTTCGAACGGCTGCGCCGCATGGGTGTAAAGACGGTAATGGTAACGGGCGATAACCCACTTACGGCTAAGTTCATTGCTGAAAAAGCAGGTGTGGATGACTTCATTGCTGAAGCAAAACCAGAAGATAAAATGATTTACATCCGCCGTGAACAGGAAGGTGGTAAACTGGTGGCGATGATGGGCGACGGTACAAACGATGCGCCGGCACTGGCACAGGCCGATGTAGGCGTAGCCATGAACAGCGGTACACAGGCAGCCAAAGAAGCAGGCAACATGGTTGACCTGGACAATGACCCTACCAAACTGATTGAGATCGTTGAGATCGGTAAACAGTTGCTCATGACACGCGGTACCCTGACTACCTTCTCCATTGCCAATGATGTGGCCAAGTATTTTGCCATCGTACCGGCACTATTCGTGACAGCCATTCCAGCTTTGCAGGGACTGAATATCATGCACCTGAAAAGCCCGGAGAGTGCTATACTTTCAGCGGTGATTTTCAATGCGATTATTATTCCTGCATTGATTCCGCTGGCACTGAGAGGGGTCTCCTATAAGCCCATCGGTGCAAGTGCACTCCTGCGCAGGAACCTGTTCATCTACGGCCTGGGTGGTGTGATCATCCCATTCATCGGTATCAAACTGATAGACTTATTTTTATCCTTAATCATGTAACAATGAAAAAATATCTTTTGCCATCTATAAAGCTCACCCTGATTTTAATCTTAGTATTAGGTGTCGCCTATCCCCTGCTGATAGCAGGTGTGGCACACTTCGCCATAGGCCAGGGAAAGGGCCGCACCATCTCAGTAAATGGTAAAGTGGTGGGCTATGAAAATGTAGGACAGAAATTTACAGACGATAAATATTTCCAGGGCCGGCCATCTGCTGTAGATTACAATGCCGCAGGTTCCGGGGGATCTAACAAGGCAGCCAGCAACCCTGATTATCTGAAGACCGTACAGGAAAGGATCGATACTTTCATGGCCCATAACCCGGGTACACTGGCGGCAGATATCCCGGCTGAACTGGTGACAGCTTCAGGGAGCGGCCTGGATCCTGATATCTCACCTTCCGCTGCGGACATCCAGGTAATCAGAATTGCAGCAATTCGTCATCTGGATGTAGCTGCTATCCGTAAACTGGTAGCCGACCATACAGACAAATCGTGGTTAGGACCAGACAAAGTAAATGTATTAAAACTCAATATCGCGCTGGACGCGTTAAAATAATTAGCACAATGGAACAGGACCGGATTATCGTCAGGAAGGCGACACTTTCTGACATTCAATATGCCGCTACAATTACTGATGAAATGGAAGCTTCCGCCAAAGCGAGAGGTACCGGGATAGGAAAGCGGCCCGTATCCACTATTATTGATAAGATCAGGCAGGGTAAAGCAGTGATAGCTGTAACGGCTGATAAAGTGTGGGTAGGATTTTCCTATATTGAGATATGGGGGCATGGGGAATATGTTTCGAATTCAGGACTGATTGTAAATCCTTCATTTCGTAATATGGGGGTTGCTTCCAGGATCAAAAAAAGGATCTTTAGATTATCGAGGGAATTGTACCCGGCAGCAAAGGTCTTTAGTATTACGAGTGGACTGGCGATCATGAAGATGAATACAAAGCTGGGGTTTGAGCCGGTGACCTTTAGTGAGATCACGAAGGATGAGCAGTTCTGGGCAGGGTGTAAAGGTTGTGTCAATTATGATATTTTACAGAAGAAGGAATTCAAACATTGTATTTGCACGGCGATGTTGTATACGCCACAGGAACATGGAATTTCGCAAGCGGTAAAATCTACGGCAGCGCAGCTGCTTCTTTCATAAGCCGGCCGAAGGCCCTCACAAAAAAACAGTCTCCCTATTCATGACTGAAAAAGAAAATAACGTCCAACATTTCCTCGACCTGATCCGTCAATCCAGGCGTGGAAAATTTAAAGTCTACATCGGCATGAGTGCCGGTGTAGGCAAAACCTATCGTATGCTTACGGAGGCTCGTACCCTGCTGCGGAACGGTGTCAACATTCAAATCGCCTACATCGAAACACATAACAGGCCGGAAACCCACTCTTTACTGGAGGGCCTGCCTGTTATTCCACGTCGCCAGTTATTCTATAAAGGCAAAATGCTCGATGAACTGGATATGCAGGCGGTACTCAACCTTCATCCGGAAGTGGTCGTGATCGATGAACTGGCCCACTCCAACATCGAAGGCAGCAAGAATGAAAAACGCTGGCAGGATGTAATGGAAATTCTGGATGCAGGCATCAATGTGATCAGCGCCGTCAATATCCAGCATATTGAAAGCTTGCAGGAAGAAGTCAAGAACATTACTGGTATAGATGTCTCGGAGCGGATTCCTGACAGCATCCTGCTGCAAGCCGATGAAGTGGTGAATATCGACCTCACTGCCGATGAGCTCATCACACGTTTACAGGAAGGCAAGATCTATACCCCTGATAAGATCGCTGTGGCTATGAAGAACTTTTTCCAGCCGGAAAAGATCTTACAGTTACGCGAACTGGCATTGAAAGAAGTGGCCTCCCAGGTAGAGCGTAAGATCGAATCGGCGCTTCCCCGCACGGCGCACCTTCGTAGCGAGCGATTCCTGGCCTGCATCAGCAGTAACCATGTCATTGCCCGCAAGGTGATCAGGAAGACGGCGAGACTGGCGGCTTACTACCATAGCCGTTTTTATGTACTGTATGTACAGACACCGAAGGAGAATATGGACAGGATCGAGCTGGCCTCTCAGCGGCACCTGATCAATAATTTCAAGCTGGCGATGGAACTGGGAGGCGAAGTACTGAAAGTAAAAAGTAGTAATATTGCCAAAACGATCATGGTCACAGCTGAGGAAAAAAACATCACGACTATCTGCATGGGGAAACCCCATCTCAATGTATTAGGCATGGTGTTGAACACGGCTGTATTTGCCCAGTTACTGGGTAAATTGTCTGAATCGGATATTGACGTTATAATTCTGTCATAAGATGCGCCTGAAAACGAAATTAAGTATAGGCATTGGGTTTTTATTTACGGCCATCCTCGTATCCGGATTGCTGGGCATCTTCTCTATCAACCTGATGAAGAAGGATGCACATCTTGTATTGAAAGATAATTACGAAACGCTGGTATATAGCAATAATATGTTGCAGACGCTGGAACAGTTTCGTACGGATCCGAAGAGTATAAAGACCTTTGAAGAAAACCTTGCCAGGCAGGAAGCAAACATCACTGAACCTGGCGAGGGTGTGGCAACAGCCGCAGTACGGGATCTCTTTGAAAAATTAAAACTGGCACCCGGCAATGACTCCCTGCAGCAGCGCCTGCGGGAGAAAATATACCTGATCAATACAGCTAACCAGCAGGCCATCTTTGCCAAGAACAGTACGGCTATGGCCAATGCAAAGCGCTTTAGTAACTGGCTGATGATCATCTTCTCCTTATTATCACTGGTTGCATTTACACTGGCGGTGAACTTCCCGGGTATCATCAGTGAGCCGATCAATGCATTGTCCGAAGGGATCAAATCAATTGTGAACAAGGATTATTCCCGCAGGATCCATCTCAATCAGCATGATGAATTCGGGGAATTGGCACAGGCATTTAATACCATGGCGGAAAAACTGAATGAGTATGAGCATAGTAACCTGGCTAAGATCAAATTTGAGAAATCACGTATTGATACCATCATCAACCAGATGAATGACGGGATTATCGGGATTGATGACACCCGGCATATCCTGTTTGCAAATCGTGTAGCCGAGAAGCTCTTAGGTTTAAAAGAAATAGAGATTGCGGGCAAGTATGCACCGGATGTGGCATTGCAGAATGACCTGATGCGTAGTTTGCTGCAGGAGAAAAGTAAGGAAAAGGAATTGAAGATCTTTGCGGATAATAAGGAGAGTTATTTTCATTTGGATGTGATCAATGTAGATAATAATGAGCGGGTGATTGGGCAGGTGATCGTGTTGCGAAATATTACGCCTTTTCATGAGTTGAATGAGGCGAAGACGAATTTCATAGCTACGATTTCTCATGAGTTGAAGACACCTATTGCGAGTATTAAAATGAGTGCGCAGTTGCTGGCGGATCACCGGGTAGGGTCGGTGAATAAGGAGCAGGATGAGCTGATTAAAAGTATTACGGATGATTCAGACAGGTTGCTGAAGATTACAAGTGAGTTGCTGAATATGAGCCAGGTGGAAACAGGGCATATCCAGTTGAAGATAGCACCGGTGAGTCCTTCAATTATTATAGAGAATGCAACGAGTACGGTTAGTTTCCTGGCACAACAGAAGAATATACGGGTGCGTGTGGAAGAAGCAGCGACACCGTGTAAGATGCTGACAGATCCGGAGAAGACAGCCTGGGTGTTAACGAATTTTTTGACGAATGCAGTGAAGTATTCTCCCGAGGATGATGAGATTGTGTTGACGACGGAGCTGAGTCAAAATAATATTTCATTTACGGTGGCAGATCACGGGAGGGGGATTGATGAAAAGTACCTGCCGAAGATTTTTGACAGGTACTTTAAGGTGCCTGGTACGCCAGAGAAAGCAGGAACAGGTTTAGGTTTGTCGATTTCCAGGGAGTTTATTGAGGCCCAGGGGGGAAAGATATGGGTGAATAGTAAGTTGGGGGAAGGTGCAGTGTTTGGGTTTAGTTTGCCGGTGGCAGTGTAGAGGCGGATACCAAATGCAAAATGAAGGTTAGTTTGAAAAGGCAACCACTACTCTTAGAGCCATCCAATTTTTATAAGAGCAGCAGTTGCCTGGTTTCTTAAATTATTTTTGACATTCTTTTACAACCTTGCGAACACGACAGGTCTTGGTCTTACAACGACCACCCTTGCAGGTGGTGGAGGTACCGGCCTTACAACAACTACCCTTACAGGTGGCGGCGGCGGAGGTGGAGGCACTGGCCTTGCAACGACAACAACTCTTGGGGCGGGTCTGACAAAGATTACCTGGGCCTGCGCATGCGTGCTGGCGGCAAGGGCGCATAAACCTACAATGGAGGAGATCAAAATCTTTTTCATAAAATCAGTTTTATTAACTTTTACTATTTCTATAATTCTCTTTCATTTCCTCTCTCCTCGCCTTCTTATACTCCTGGAACTTCTTAAACTGGTCATCGGACAACAGCGGTTTCAGCGCGGCATCCCTTTCCTGGTCAGCAGCTTTTAATTTCTGAAACTTAGCCAGTTTACCACCGCCTTCCTGTTTAATACTACCCAGTTTAGACAGGAATTGTGCATTGATATCATAGACCTTCTTATACTGATCGTCATTCAGGGAAAGACGTGCCTGCATGGTATCAGTCATTGCTTTGGTGGCCTGATCCTTTCTGCTTCCATCCTGCGCAAATACGCCCTGGCACATGGCTAAGAGCAGTACAAATAATGCAACTAATCCAATTTTGTTTTTCATATTTTAGATTTATAGCAAATAGACAGAAATTTGGGGAATGCGAGGGGGATTTCTTCGGTGAAGCAGGCAAATTCAGGGGTGAAGTTTCTGGTATTTTAAGGTAATACTGAAGACAGTAAGTGTAAAGGGAAAGGTAGTGCATAGGTAAGAAACTTATTAATACATTGATTATGAAAGACCTGTTAATCCCTAATTAAGGGGCTATTGTGGAGGGAGAGGAATTCCTTTTTTGAAAGGGGAAGAATCGCTACATCCAAAGTTTCGTACATTTGAACCCCATACTAATTGCAGCAATTATGAAAGTCATCGTCACCGGTACTACCGGTATGGTAGGAGAAGGCGTCCTGGAAGAATGCCTCCGCAACCCACTGGTTACAGAAGTCGTATCCTTCGCCAGGAAACCCTTTGGCAAGTCTCATCCCAAATTAAAAGAAGTCATCCACCCTGACTTTTTTGATATCCGCCCTGTTGCTGACCAATTAAAAGGTTATGATGCCTGTTTCTTTTGTCTGGGTGTGACCAGCGTTGGCAAAAATGAAGCGGACTATACCCGGGCCACCTATACCCTGACCTTGCATGTAGCTGAAGTACTGAGTGGACAAAGTCCTGACATGACCTTCTGCTATGTCTCCGGCAGTGGAACAGACAGTACTGAAAAAGGCCGTCTCATGTGGGCACGGGTAAAAGGCAGGACCGAGAACGATCTTATGAAACTTCCTTTTAAACAGGTATTTGCGTTCCGGCCTGGATTTTTAAGAGCGGATAAGGGGGCCAGATATGTGTTGAAAGGGTATAAATATGTAGACTGGATTTATCCGATAGGCCGGAAATTGTTTAAAAATGGATTTTGTACGCTTGCAGAAATGGGCAAAGCGATGATTGAAGTAACCGCGAAGGGGTACTTTAAGAAGACAATCGAGGTGAAGGATATTGTTGCGTTGGCAGGGGGGTGATAATTTGAGGTTTGCCACCCTATTTGTATAAGGTTAGCCACCCTTTTTTATATAAGGTTGGCCACCTTTTTAAGTACTGCCGCCATGAACACTACATGACCGCAATACCCTCACAATGAATACGCCTGCCTCTTTTGCAACAACGCCTGCAAATGCTTAATCTCCTGTCCGAAAGGACTCATAATCACCTGTTTCACAGAAGACGATGCAGGTGATAAGGTCTTCGTCAACAGGTTGCTACAAGTGCCTGATGGACTGCAGTCAATATAAAAGCAAGGCCCCGCATTTTCCAGTCTTTCGATCGCCGCACTAAAAGCAATCGGCTCCCGCACCACATCCCAGAAATAATCAGCATCTACCTGGTAAACAGATCCGGATTGAATACCGGAAATAAAAGTAGCCTCCGGGGCTCCGTACCTCAACTGCTGCATAATCCGGATAATAGGCCCCCTGGCCGGTTCCATCAGCGGACTATGAAACGGGTACCGTACCGGCAACTGGCTATAAGACAATTCATGACTATCCAGCCAGAGGCGCAGGGCCAGCAAGGTACGTTCATCAGCAGAAAGTGTGAAATGCCCCTTGCTGTCTATGGCAGCCAGCGTGGTGTTTTCATATAACAAAGGCTCCTGCTCATAAATGGCCGGATCAGCTAAAATGGAGATCATTCCCCCCTTGGTACAGAGACGCTCTATGATACGTGCCTGGTCGATCATGGCCGTGAGCATTTCAGCAGGCGATACCATCCCGCACACAGCAGCAGCGACCATCTCGCCTACACAGCTACCGATTACATAATCAGGCCTGACTTTCAGCTCTTCCTGGAGCAGCCGGGCCAGGGCGTATTGGACCATGAACAGGGCGGGGTTTGTGTAGCGGATATCATCAAAAATCCCTTCCCCGTTGTAACGGCTGCCATACAGGTATTCTACGACTGAAGAACCGGTGTGATTGCGGACTTCCTTGTCTAAATGGAGGATGGTGTTCCTGAAAAAAACATTGCTGTGGTATAACATGGCCCCCATGTTATAATACTGGCTACCATGGCCGGCGAACATGAATACAAAGTCAGGCATAGTGGGTGGGGTTTTGGGTCAAACAATAATACGTTAATGGGTCAGTAAATAATAGCTTAATGGGGCAATCTTAGGTATAATAAATGGATCAGGCTATAATTCCCTATTAAGTCAGACTAAAATTTCTTCATGGGTCAAACAACCATACATTAAATTAAAAGTTTTATGCCGAAAAAGCAAATCGGAAAATCAAAGGTTGTGGTGTAATTTGATTTTTTGTTTGTAGTTAAAATTTAATACAAGCGACAACACTATTAGTTCGCAGGCATTATATTGATTTATACTTATTGCAGCCCCCCCCTGATTCCCTAACCGCTACTGGGCATTTTCCTCAAAACACGCCAGGTACTTATCGATAAACTCCTGTTTCCGCTTCGCCCTGTACTGCATCACAAACCTCGGATGTTCCAGCGGCACTATCTTCTTAAAAAATCCCTCCTGTTCATTCAGTTTTATTAAAAACCGGCTATTCTTCCCCGTCCCCAGACAGTAACACACACTTGTATCCACCCCAAATTCCAACTGCTTTTTTATATTCTCCACCATAAAAGGATACACTGCTTTGGTCAGCTCCGCGCTATCATAATAGTTGTAATTAATTTCTGTTCCATCCGCCTTCACTGAGGTGAAGCCCAGGGGCGATACAGAAGCAAAATAAAAATCATGATAAAACTTCTCTGGTCCTCCGTATGCTGCAATGACATCATAAATAAACACGGAGGATGGCTCATGTGTTTGGATACCGGAAATGGATATACCGCATACGGATTGCAGGCGCTTGGTATCTGTAAAGGGGATGCCGGTGGAACCAGAGCCTAAGCGGCCGGGATTGATGCCCATAATGATCTGCCGGGGATGGTGATCACCGTAAAAACGGCGGTAGAATTGCTTCATGATCTCCATGACCTGGGGCTGTTCACGGAAAGGGTTCATGATGCGGATGCCTTGGGGCAATTTGCCGGTGTATGCAAGGTGAGTGTTAAAATCGATGACGTGGTCTGCAAAGGTCATTTTCATGGAACGAAAATAACTGATTTCTTATTACCAATAGTTCGGTTATTGCTACCAACCAGTTGTTTTTACTCCATCAATCACAGACCATATAATTATACTGCTTACAAATTTATTGTCATCATGGCTAGACGGCCCTATCCCGGGTGTATACGTTCTTTCATGTTAATCAGTAATCCCTTGTCCGTTTCATTTTTAAAATGGGATAGTCCCTGCCTTCATCATCTTTTTCTGTTCTGCTATACACCTCAAACCCCATCTTTTCATAAAAGCCTTTCGCCTGTAAATTTTGTTCATTCACATCAACCTCACTCGCCTTTAGTTCCGATATTGCAAAATTCATCAGATACTTTCCAAGGCCTTTTCCAATATATGCAGGATCTAAAAATAACATTTCGATTTTTGTTTCATGTAACCCGATAAACCCAATCACCTCATTGTGCTCCAATAAACAAAAAACATCCAATACCCCAAAGTCAAAGCTTTGCAGCATTTCTTTAATTGCAACAAAATCATTTGTGTGTAAAAAATCGTGGGTCGCTAAAACGGATCTTTCCCAAACGTTCAATAGCGCGTCTTTAAAACGAGTATTATATCTTTCTATCTGATAGTTCATGATTAATTTCATTTTAGTGGAGCAAGGCATTGTAAATGCCTGCTGCACTATCTGCCATTTGCCTTATCACCCGTCAGGGTCATCACAGTACTGGTGATCATCGCCACCAGTTTTCCATCACTACGAAATATCTCGCATTGGATAATGGCTGATCGTTTTTCCTTTCTGCAAAGGTATTGCTTTTGCCATGAATATGGCCATCAGCCATATGACTAATGTCTATTTCAGCATTGCCATAACTTACGCAAATTGGTATTAAAATCGATACTGCTAAGTTTAAGACTTTTGAAAAAATGCCTTTTGCCCACATATTTTACCTGCAACCGGTACCCCATCCATTTTACCGAAACAAAAATTATTAATAATTTAGGTGCACATGAAGCAACGTTTTGGCATTCTATTCCCCCTGATCCTGGGGACCTTTATGGCGGGAATAGACAGTAGTATAGTGAATGTTTCCCTCCCCACCATGAGCACGCAATTTGGGGTTGGGCTGGATGCAATTGAATGGGTCATTGTCGCCTACATGCTGGGGTTTTGTGTCTTTATGCCTCTCACCAGCTGGCTGAAAGAACAGATTGGGTTTTATGCATTATACCTGATCAGTTTGTCGATCTTTACCTTCGGTTCCCTCTTATGTGCCATTTCTGTAAGTCTGCCGGAGCTGATAGCCGCAAGGGCGATTCAGTCTTTTGGAGGCGGTGCCATTACACCAACTGCGATGGCTATATTGACCCTTGTATTTCCCCCGGAAGAAAGAGGCAAGGTAATGGGTTGGTGGTCCCTGGGCAGCATTGCCGGACCCGCCATTGGACCGACTTTGGGAGGTACGCTGACCAATTTGTACGGTTGGCCGTCTATCTTTTATATCAACCTGCCTATCGGGATCCTGACCATCGGGATTGCCGCATATACTTTACGATTCCTGAAGACCTCGGCCCGCCAGCCTGCCCGTTTTGATGCCGGTGGCTTTGGGTTGTTTACTGTATTTATTATTTTATTTCAGTATGCCATTGCGGTATTGCCGGATAAAGGGTTTGCCTCGCTGGCGGTATGGATTCCTTTTGTTGTCAGTATTATCGCAATTGTTGTATTTATCCGGCGCAGTCTGCCTAATCCCCATGCGCTTTTTAATCTTCACATTTTCCGACATAGAATTTACACATATTGCATCCTGATTACCAGTGTCCGTTCAGTAGCTATCTTTGGAGGATTGTTCCTGTTGCCGTTCTTACTACAGGGACAGCTAGGGTTTTCAGAAATTGCTTCGGGATTACTGATCCTGCCTTTTTCGGCGGTAATGGCGCTGGTGACACCTATTGCGGGATCCTTGTCTGATAAGTTCGGACCGAGGCGCTTGATTGTGGTAGGGCTGGTACTTGTGGCTATTTCTATGGTGCAGCTTTCTCTGTTAAATACGCCGGATTTATTCCCGATTATTGCGGCGATGGTGGTGAGAGGGTTTGGAATTGGATTGCTGGTTTCAACGATTACGGCAGCGGCGATGAGTGCCGTACTGCCTGAGGAGGTGACACAGGCTTCTGCTATGTTTTCTTTGATCCAGCAATTGAGTGGAACGATTGGGATTGCGTTTAGTGGGTTGCTGCAGCAATACATTATGCGGT
Source organism: Chitinophaga silvisoli (assembly GCF_003412465.1). Classification (GTDB taxonomy): domain Bacteria; phylum Bacteroidota; class Bacteroidia; order Chitinophagales; family Chitinophagaceae; genus Chitinophaga; species Chitinophaga silvisoli. The sequence goes on along the minus strand of NZ_QTJV01000007.1, from coordinate 83,091 downwards.
ATTATACTGACGGGAAAGGGTATACGGAAACTGTGGCGCATCATTATGGGATCCAGGATACGTTTTTTATTGCAGCAGTATTGGTAGTGGCGACGCTGCCTTTTGCATTGAAACTGCCACATTTTGTGAAGCGACCGGTGAAATAGAAATTTGGCAGGCACAAATTGAAATTCATTTACCCGGCTTATTGAATTCCATTTACCCGGCTTAATGCAAGGAATTGTAGGGATTGAAAACTTGAATTTAATTACGCTCATAATGAATAAAACCTCATCGTCTTAAAAAACAGATCTGATCACCTGGCTTAATGCCCTTCAATTTTATGGGGTAATAAATAAACCAATCCCCTCTACCCATCATCCATCCACCCAAAACTCATTATCTTAAAAAACAACTAAATTAATACCATGCAGCACTCGGCAAAAATCACTACCCTCTTCCTGGACATCGGCGGGGTTTTATTAAGCAACGGCTGGGACCGTGCAGCCCGTAAAGAAGCCGCCAGGATTTTCGATCTCGACATTGTTGAACTGGAAGAACGCCACCACCTTACCTTCGATACATATGAAGAAGGCAAGCTCACCCTGGACGACTACCTTACCAGGATCGTCTTCTACGAACACAGGGAATTTACCCGGAATGATTTCAAGGAGTTCATGTACAGCCGTACCACCCCTTATCCTGAAATGATTGACCTGATCTGCCAGTTGAAAGAACATTATAAACTTAAGATCGCCATCGTTAATAACGAAGGACGCGAACTCAATGAATACCGCATCCGTACCTTCGGCATCGACAAGTTCGTAGATTTCTTCATTTCCTCCTGCTTCGTACATTTCCGCAAGCCAGATGCTGATATCTGGAAAATGGCCCTGGATATCGCGCTTGTTCGCCCCGAGGAAGTGCTTTATATCGAAGACCGCGCTATGTTTATTCATGTAGCTGAAGGACTGGGTATTAATGGCCTGCTGCACGAGAATTATACAAAAACGCTGGAGAAACTGAAGGAATGGGGATTGGGCCTGCCGCCACAATAAGAGAGGATTCTGTTACAATAAAGGCGACTTTCATTACAAAAAAGAGACTTCCGCCACAATAAAAGAGCCTCCCGTCACCGGAAGGCTAAAGGGGGTGCAAATCAACGTAATAGAAGTTTTTTGCAATAGATGTATTACAAATATATGTTTCACCACATATAATAGTATCCCACGAACTGTGTATTTATTAGAAAAGCATCCTCCCAAAGGGAGATGCTTTTCTAGTAAAATGATCAATTTTAGCCCTATTTCCACACCAGGGTCACTACCGCTCCCCCCTTCAACACATACTTATATACGCTATTCCCATCCTGCACGGAGAATTCCCTATCCTTCTCACCCGTATTCAACACCACCAATACCCTACTCCCATCCTTATTCAAAAACGCCACATTCTCCAACCCATCCGGGTGCCCGGATGCCACTCTCTTCGCGCCCGGCCGCACATACTTACTAAAATGCGCCAGGGCGTAATACTCTACATTCCTGCTTACTGTCCCACTATCAGACCTTACCGTCACCACTCCCCTGCAGGTCATACAACCCCTGTTTATCTTCTCCCCGGCCGGACCAGGCTGATTGGTGGTAGGCCCGTTATGCTCATCCAGCGCCATATTCCACAACAATACATTCCTGGACCAGTTATTCACCGTACCTATCATCAGGTTGCCTACCATATACTTCAGGTTACCCGCAAAATCAGGTGCCCAGCTCCCGCCGCTACACTCTGTAAAGTACAGTCCCTTGTTAGGATAGGCCTCATGGACCTGGCTCATTGCACCCACAGACCCCTCATAGCAATGAAAGGCGGCCCCGGCCACATATTTACCTGCCACTGAATCATCCAATATTGAAATCGGGTACTCAGGACTATTCCAGTTATGATCAAATAACAATATTTCTGTATTTATCCCCTTTTGGTGTAATACGGGTCCCAGGTGATCCTTAATAAACGCCAACTGTTCAGGTGCCGTCATCTTCATGGTGGGATATGCCGCCTCATACTGCGGTTCGTTCTGCACACTCAGGCTGCTTGCTTTAATGCCGTATGCACCTAATGCCTGGATGTATTTTGCAAAATATTGTGCATAGGCTGCATAAGCATCAGGTCTTAATGAACCACCTTCCAGCTTATCGCTCGTCTTCATCCAGGCCGGCGCACTCCAGGGCGTAACCATGATATGAATAGATGGGTTGATGGCCACCACCTCTTTCAACACAGGGATTAATGCACCCGTGTCTTTTGCAAGACTGAAATGCGTGAGACTATCATCCCGCTCTCCGGCTGGCATGTCATCATAACTATAAGGGGATAGTGAAAAGTCAGAAGCGCCTATTGAAAGACGGATATAATTGATCCCAATCCCCTTTTCGGCATCAAACAGTTCATCCAGCAATGCCTTCCGTTTCGGCGCTGTCATATACTGCTGCATGACATAAGCAGAGGACCCCGTCATTGCAGCACCAAAGCCTTCTATCTCCTGGTATTGCAGACTGGTATCAATCCGTACATTCACCAGCGCGGTATCCTTTACCGGCTTTAAAACAGGCTGTGATTGGAATAATTGTTTTTCATCAGCAGTAGTCAGATACACTGCTGCATGCTCATTTTTCTGGGCACAACCAGCCAGGACGGATGCCAAGCACCCGGCATACAACCATAATTTCATGATAGAAAAGTTGAGACATGGGGGCCGCAGCAGCCCCCATATAGATTATAATTTAAACTTCGCAGTCAGCTTCGCCACATGCACCTCAAAATCGCCCGGTTCCAACACCGGCTTGCCATCCACACCTGCAAAGGCCAGCTGCTCTACCGGAATATCAAATGTCACAGTCTTACCCTCACCTGCCTGTAAACTGATCTTCTCAAACCCACGTAAGCGCTTCACATCAGGAGAGATCAGGGTAGCCACCAGGTCTGATGTATACACTTCTACTGCTTCCTTACCTGCCTTAGTTCCTGTATTCTTCACGTCTACACTCACATGCAGCACGCGGTTCTCAAGCGCCACACGAAGATTACTATATTCAAAAGTAGTATAACTCAATCCTGCACCAAATGGGTACTGTGGATTATAATCTGCCTCATAGTTATACACCCCTTCTGCCTTTGTCTGCTCTTCAGATGGCTTATGGATATAACCAATCAATGCATTGGGATAACGCGGATAGGTATACGGCAATTTCCCGGATGGGTTCACATCACCATACAACACATCTGCTATCGCATCGCCACCGAAGTTGCCAGGCAGATAGCCCAGTACCACGCTTTTCACGCCCTGCTCAAATTTACTGATGATGCGCGGGCGACCTTCTGTCAGCACCAGCACCACCGGCTTACCTGTCGCAATCAGCTGTTGTGCCAGTGTAGTCTGGTCATCCCCGATGTAGAGGTCATTCAGATCACCGGGTTTCTCAGCATATGAGTTCTCACCCAGGCACATTACAATCACATCTGCATTTTTTGCAGCTGCTACAGCATCAGCCATACGGTCAGGGGCTTCTTCATACCACTTGCCATTTGCCTTATAGCTCACGCCAGGTACATAAGTGACATTCCCTTCACCTGCTTTCTTTTTCAATGCAGTAAGAATAGAGTTGTACTGTGCTGTAAACTGTGGCACCTTTTCACCCTGCCAGCTATAACTCCAGGCACCATCCAGTGTCCGGATGTCATTCGCGTTAGGACCGGTTACCAGGATCTTAGCACCTTTTGCCAATGGCAATACACCCCCTTCATTCTTCAGCAGTGTAATTGCCTCTGCGGCTGCATCATAAGATGCTTTTTCAAATTCTTTGCTCCCGAATTTAGGATAGTCTTTATAGTTAGTCACCGGTTTCTCAAACAATCCCAGTTCAAACTTTACGCGCAGCACCCTGCGTACCGCATCGTCAATTCTTGACTGTGGTACCTTTCCTTCCTTTACCAATGCTACCAGTCCTTCGCAGAAGGGCTCATAGTTGTAAGGAATCATAGACATATCAATCCCGGCATTGATCGCCAGCATAATCGCTTCCTTATCGCTAGCTGCAATATGATCCCGGCGATACAGGTTTTCAATATCCGCCCAGTCTGTCACTGCAAGACCTTTAAAGCCCAGCTCTTCTTTCAGTAATTTCGTCAGGATTTCATAATTCGCATGCACCGGAATACCATTGATCTGGCCGGAGTTGATCATAATGGTATGCGCACCCGCTTCTACCCCGGCTTTGAAAGCTGGCAGGTGGTATTCATACAGCTGTTGCTTACTGATGTTTGCCGGTGTACGGTCTTTACCGGATACAGGTGCCTGGTAACCCAGGAAGTGTTTGATACTTGCCGCCACATGGGTCACATCATTCACATCATTCTTCTCCCCTTCGTATCCTTTCACAATTTCATGTCCCATCTGTGCACCGATATAAGGATCTTCGCCAAATGATTCCCAAATACGCGGGAACCGTGGGTCTGCACCTAAATCCAGTACAGGAGAAAACACCCATGGGGTATTGCTCGCCCTTGTTTCATACGCCGTAATTTCAGCACCTTTACGTACCAGTTCCCTGTTACGTGTAGCCGCCTGCGCTATCTGCTGGGGGAACAGGGTTGCACCTGCTGTGTAAGTCGCCCCGTGAATGGCATCTATACCAAAGATCACAGGGATCTGCAAGGCATTGCCTTTCATATTTACCTGCTGGATATAGCTCACTACTTCCCACCATCGCTGTGGTGTGAGTGCCTTATTGTTTGCTGTATTCAGCACGGAACCAATCTTGTATTTTACCAGTGCTTTCTGCATCTCCGCAGTGTCAATCACCAGCGGATCGAAGCTCGAAAAGCGGTTAGGGCCTTTCCCTACTACGTCGAGCGTGATTTGTGCCATCTGGCCTACTTTCTCTTCCAGAGACATTTTAGCCAGCAAAGCTTCTACTCTTGCATTGATAGTCGCGGAATCATAAGCTACCACCTTTGCCTGTGGTGCCGCCTTTGTTTTTTTCTGCGCATGTACCTGTGTGAGCGGGCATATGATCCCTCCCACCAAAGCTACTGTGAGCAGACGTTTTCCAAAATCCATGTTGTTGTGTGTTTAGAGTCGCTATAGATTATATTTCTCAGCGGGAATGGTCAACAATTCCCGCTGAGAAGATAGCCCCCTTTTACAGGTTAAACAATGATTAATATCCTGTATTCTGGGTCAGGTTCCTGTTCAACAACCGGTCTTGCTGCGGGATGGGGAATAAATACTGATGCTTGTCAGCATTCACACCGTAATTGATGGTACTACCGGATTCGTCTTTCTGGCTGTTCATGAGTGTCACTACATTCACATAACCATTCTTCTCTGCACGCATCAGGTCATTCCAGCGGGTGCCTTCATTTACCAGTTCCAGTCTTCTTTCATTCAGGATAGCAGTGGCCAGGTCTGCTTTGGTAGTGGCAGTGGTGTTAGGCAATCCTGCACGGGTACGGATCTGGTTCAGCAGGGTCGTTGCCTGGCCGGTGTTACCTAATTCATTATTGGCTTCTGCTGCCAGCAGGATAATATCTGCCAGGCGCAGCAGGGTAATATTGTCTGTACTGTTCCAACCACTCGGATCAGGCCATTTGTTCATAAAAGGAATCTTTTCGGTGTAATCCCAGGCGGCTGCAGGACTGTTAAAGCTCGCATTGGCCACCTGCCAGTTGAACGTAGCTTTATAGCGTGCCAGAGTATCGCCGGCCGCTTTAAATGCCTGTACCAGGTCATAAGAACCGATGTTTCGTTTTGCCCACTGGTCAGATGCTACATAAGCAAACATTTCCACGCCCCAGAAGCTGTAGGTGCTGCCGGAATACTGGATTTCCAGGATCGCCTCACTATTGTTCTTATTTGCTGCGCCCCAGAGGTTCGCGTAGTTACCTACCAGTGCATAGGTGCCGCTGTTGATCACCTTGTTCGCATAGGTCAGGCTGTTCGTATAGTCACCCATCTGTGCATAGGTTTTTGCCAGCATGGCATCTGCAGCACCCTGTGTGGCACGGCCGTACTGGCCTTTGTATGGAGATGTGGGTAAGGTGCTGTCTGCATACTTCAGGTCAGTAATGATCTGTGCATATACTTCTGTACTTGTAGCACGGGAAGGATAATAATTACCTCCATTATCTTCTGAAGTGATCAATGGTACATCCCCCCATTCTGTCACCAGCCAGTAGTAGTTCATAGCACGCAGAAAACGGGCTTCGCCCAGGATCTGTGCCTTGCGGGTAGTACCTGCCCATTCGTCGGCGTTCAGGCCGGGTACTGCATCCAGCACTGCGTTTACAGCCCGGATATTATTGTACAGTTCCTGCCAGTCACGCTGAATATTGGTATTGGTGGCCACGTAGGTAAACATTTCCAGTGGTTGTTCTGCAGCGGTGTTATCACCGTTTACATAACAGTTATCGGAGCGGCCATCGGTGTTCATCAGGTTATCATACTGAAAAAAGTTGCCATTGGCCATGGTGCGGTAAGCACCGGTCAGGCCTTCTTCCGCATCTGTAGCAGAGGTATAGAAACTACCGGTGCTCAGATCGGATTCGGGTGTTTTATCGAGATAGCTCTTTTTGCAGGCAGCAAATGCCAGGGCGAAAGAAAGCGTATATAAGAATTGTTTTTTCATATTTCCAGGATTAATCGGTTAGAACTGTACATTCAGGCCCAGGGTATAGGTCTTTGCAGCAGGATACGTACCATTGTCTACACCCAGTGTCATCAGGCTCGCGCTGGAACCGGCATTGGTAGCCTGGTTGTTGGTACCAGTACCGAAACCATTGATCTCAGGATAATAACCCTTATACTTTGTAATGGTGAACAGGTTCTGAGCGGTCGCATATACACGCAGGCCGGCAATACCGATATGTTTCAGTAATGAAGCATCTACATTGTATGCCAGGGTAGCGCTACGCAGGCGGAAGAAGGAACCATCCTCTACATAGTTGCTTGCAATCTGGCTTTGGAGCAGTGCGGCAGCAGTTGCATTCGTGGTACCGTTGTCCTTTGCACGTGGAATGTCTGTGACATCACCAGGCTGTTTCCAGCGGCGCAGTACTGCAGCGCTTTCGTTCGTATAGCCGGTCAGGTTTTCGATCTCCATACGGGTTTCGTTGTATACCTTGTTGCCATGCACCCCGTCGAACAATACATCCAGGGAGAAGTTCTTATAGTGGAAATTAGAATTGATACCGTAAGTAAATTTAGGCAATGCATTGCCCAGGTCCATCATGTTGCTGCTATAGACCATGTTACCCGTCTGCGGATCCACACCCAGTGCTTTGTAGCCCCAGAAGGTACCGAGGGAATAGCCGTTCTTGATCAGACCTGTGTAGATTGGCTGTTTGCTACCGCCTACGCTTACACCACCTGTCTGGTAAGAAGTCGTGGAATCCATACCGGTGATCTTATTATTGTTGAATGAGATATTGGCACCCAGGTCCCAACCCCAGTCTTTCTTGTCTACGATCACCGCATTGGCACTCAGTTCCACCCCTTTGTTGATGTCGTGACCTGGCAGGTTTACTGCTGTAGTAGCACCGCCTGTGGTGAGTGGCAATTGCTGGGTAAAGATCATGTCGTCCACTTTCTTGTAGTAGTAGTCAGCAGAGAAGGTGATCCTTGATTGCAGGAAGCCCGCATCAAAACCGATGTTCGTTTGCTTGGCACTTTCCCAGCGCAGATTAGGGTTACCAATCTGGCTGCTGGGGCTTACACCCGGACTAGCTGCACCTGAACTCCAGGAATAAGCAGAACCTGCACTCAACAGGCTATACGTTGGGTACAGCATGGTATATGGCGGCAGGTTACCTGTAGCACCATAACCGGCACGGATCTTCAGGTTCTGAACGAAGGTGACGTTCTCCATGAATTTCTCCTGGCTCACTTTCCAACCTACTGAAACTGCGGGGAAGGTACCCCACCTGTTGTTGATACCTACACGGCTGGAGCCGTCTGCGCGCAGGGTAGCGGTGAGCAGGTACCTGTCAGCATAAGAATACATCAGGCGACCGAAATAAGAGTTGGTAGTCCAGTTATAACGACCGGTGCTGATAGAATAATTTGTACTTGCACCGTTCAGGGTAGTCACAGAACCTGAAGCAAAGCCGGTTCCGTACTGGCTGCTGGTAGCGATCTTTTCTTCCAGTGCGGAAGTACCGACTACCACATTCAGTGCATGTTTGCCAAAATGCCTGTCGTAAGTCAGGGTATTATCCCAGCTATAGCGGAACACTTCGGAAGTGTTTTCGCGGCCGGCACCGGTGAGGGAGATTCCATACAGACTGGTGTAAGGATTCAGGAACCAGTCGTAGCGGGAGTCTTCCATAATGGCGTTGAACTGGCTACGGTATTTGATATTAAATGGCAGCGTAATCTCGGTATACACATTGCCCAGCAGGTTGTTGGCAATGGTCTTGTTTTCAGACTGCCAGATATCGGACAACGGGTTATCGCCGGAGAAGAAGTTGCTGTAACCATACACGCCGGGGTAAGGAGAGCCCGCAGGCATTTTGATAGGAATATATTCAGGTGTCACAAGGGCCGCGATCACCGCACCACCGTTCTGGGTGGAAGCGTTCTGCGGAATGGAGCGCTGGTAAGAGCGGTTGTAACTCACGTTACCACCTATGCGTAACCATTCTTTAGGTTTCTGATCCAGGCTCAGTTTTACAGAATAGCGGTTAAAGTTGGAACCTACCATGATACCATCCTGGTTCAGGTAACCTACGTTGAAGTAGTAAGTACCCTTCTCAGAACCACCGGACATACCTACGTTCGCACCGGTCTGCATGGCCTTGCGGTAGATGATATCCTGCCAGTTATTGTTGGTGGAATCCAGGTTGTAGTAAGATGGCAGACTGGGTTTGGTACCATGAATATCGGTCATGAGATCTACCCACTGGTTGTTATTGAGTACGTCCAGTTTCTTTACGATCTGCTGCATACCGGTGTACACGTTCGCGTCTACTTTCATCGCGCCTTTGGAACCCTGCTTGGTGGTGATCATCACCACCCCGTTTGTAGAACCGGCTGCACCGTAGATCCCGGCAGCGGAAGCATCTTTCAGTACGGAGATAGACTCGATGGTGTTCGGATCGATGGTTTTGATATCGCTGGCCAGCACCCCGTCTACTACGTAGAGCGGTTCACCGCCGTTGGGACTACCAATACCACGCACTCTTACAGAGAGGTCGCCACCTGGCTGACCGGAAGGTACGGATACCTGCACGCCCGGTGCTTTACCAGTGATGGCTTCTACCGCGCTCACGATCGGACGGCTGGAGATGTCTTTGGTAGATACAGAGGTAATGGCAGACGTTACGTCCTGTTTCTTCTGGGTACCGTAGCCAATTACGACTACCTCACCCAGGTCCGTTTTCCCGTCTGTCATGGTAATGTTAATACTGGAACGGCCGTTGACGGCGATTTCCTGAGAAGCATAGCCTACGTAAGAAACTTCCAGCGTGGCGCTGCCTGGCGCATTGAGGCTGAAGGTGCCATCGCCCTGGCTCGTGGTTCCCTGGTTGGTGCCCTTGACCCTGATGGTGACCCCAGGCAAGGCATTTCCTTTACTGTCTTTGATTTGTCCCCTGATGTTGCTGTTTTCCTGTGCGAACAATTGGCAGCATAACATTAACAGGAAGGCTGTCAGGAATGTTACCCTTTTTTTCATAATGTGTGTGTTACGTCAGTTTGATTTAGTGGAAAAGGATACGAAAGTATCAGTTGGCTTCATAACGTTTTACGAGGATAAAGGTAAGGGTATTTAGAGGTACGAATCAAAAATATTTTATCATAAACGATTGAATTTAAGCTACTTATAAAATATTTGATACGCTTTAATACCGTTTGGCAATACGCTTCAAAAGGCTTGATAATGATACATTACATGACAATTTTCGCTATATCTGGGAGGAAAGCCCTGATACGGTTTAATACCATTTAAAAATAATTGCTTGCCGTGGTCAAGCATCCTCTTTATCGTCCAATACCAGTAAACTCCAGCCCTGTCCGTTGGCATTTTTGAGTGCCTTTTTTCGTTCTTCCATCATTTTAGTAATGCGGGAAGCGTAGGACCAACAGGTGCTTTGGCGGATTTCGAGGATTTCAGACAGCTTGTGGGAAGAAATCCTGCCCTTGCTGCTGTATACTAAGAAGGTGAGATAGAAGGCTTTATTAATAGGTATACGGATATTCTGGTAAATGGTGTAGGCAGTGGCCGATTCTTCGTAGCTGCATTTGGTACAGCGGCGGCTGAAAGGCTGGTGACCGGGATAATAGTTATCATTCCCGCATTTACGGCAGTGGTATGGCCCTGTCCATTTCAGGTCGGCCAGGAACTGCAGACAGCTTTCCTTGTCCGGGTAGATCTTACTAAAATCTTCAAAATCAAGGGAGGTGGAAAGCGCACGGGCACGGCTTACTTCTTCCACGTTCGTCTGCAACTGCTTGTTATGCTCTTCCAGGAGGGCGTTCATGCGGGAGATTTCCGCGGCTTGTTCCGAGATTTCCCTGGTCCTGGCTTTCACCTGGGCTTCCAGTTCCCTGTTCAGGTTATCTTTCAGGCGGGCGTTTTCCGTCATTTGCCGGATCATCTGGCGATGGGCTTTGTCCCGTTTGCGTTTGAGGAGGCGTACCTTATCCCCCACTGCAAAGCTGAGGAAGAACATCTCTAATATAAAGCAGCAACTGAGGCTATAATAACTGATAGCGCCAAAATTCAGCCAGGTATAGCCCAGCATGATGAAAAACTTAAGCATAAAGCCAAGGAAGAGGAAGGCGTAGCCCAATACGAAGAAACGGGCCGGCCGGTAGCCCCTGGCCCAGACATGGATACCTGTATAAAACGCAACCGCCAGGGGCAGCAACTCTACGAATTTATAATTGAACCAGTAGGGATTGATGAACAGGCAAGCCAGGAAATAGAGACACCTGGCGGCTATGACTACCTGGATGAGCCGGTACAGGAATGGCTGCCGGACCTTCAGGTGCAATAAACTACTGGTAAATAGGAGTGCGAAGATGCTCATGGTGAGCAGGGGCCAGGCAAAAGCCTGTTGGTTCCAGAGGGGCCAGTTGGGCCAGAGCAGCTGGTAGGCAATACCATCCGTACAAAGTTCGTACAGGGCCACACTCATCACATACAATACATAATAAAGGTACTGGCGCTGCCGCATGGCAATAAACATAATCAGGTTGTAAAAGCTGAAAATGAGGATCATGCCATAGAAAATGCCGAAAGTGAGGTATTCGGAGAGGGCGTAGCCTACAAAGCGATCGATGGACCGGAGTACGATAATGATATCCGCCGTTTGGGAGGACTGGATCCGGAAATAATAGACAGCGTTGTCATTCCGGAAATTGTCCAGGGGGATTTCGAAGTTCTTATGGTGAAACCACCGCTGGGCGAAGGGGTACCGGGCCCCTACGTGCACAGTTTTGAAATGCCCGCTCGTATCTGGCAGGTAGGCGGTGAGGTCGTCTATGGTCTGGTCGAAAAATTCGAGGAGGTAGTATTTATCGGCCTCCCGGTTGTGGCCGATACGGATCCGGTACCAGCGTACAGCCCCCAGTTCCCGGTTCTGTGGCGTGCTTTCCAGGCTGGCGCGGAATTGTGCCTGCATGGCTGGCTTTGTCACATCGTGGATGTTCAGATTGCCATGCGGGTCGTCCAGGTATTCAATCTGGGCATAGGTGAAGATGTGTTCGTTCAGTGAGCTGTCGATGCGGACTAAAGCCTGCCCTTTGGCAATAGTGCTTAGCAACAGCAATGCCCCCCATAAAAGCCAATTACGCATAGGGGACAAAAGTACGGTTATTTATAAAAAAGCCGCCGTTAATAGCTGATGCCTTCGACATCAATTATTAACGGCGGATCGGTATGACATTGGCCTGCTGCCGGTATTAATAATTTATTTATTCTCCATAGAGATTCTTCAGCTCAGGCAAATTAAAGTAATGCTGTTCCTTTATATAATCCTGGATCTTAGGATCCCGTGCCTCCAGGTTAAAGATCAACTCCGTGGCTGGCCATCCGGGTCCACCGTATTTGTCATGCAGGGGAATAAAGATATTATCTATATAAGCTGCTATCTTCCTCTTCTCATCCAGGGTATATTCCGAATTATTCTCATAGAGTTTAAATGCAAAATTATACAGGGCATCCAGCATCCTGTGCTCCTCCTTCGTGGTATGCTCCTTTACCCAGTTCAATAAGCCTTCCCTGATCAGTAACTGCTTTTTGCAATCCCTCCTGAAGATAATGCCGGCTACATGCGCCACATGATCATCATCCCCTGTCAGGAATTCCTTCATCACCATGTCATTGAGCCTTGGCTCTTTTGTATAGCCATAAGAAATGACCAATGCAGGCAAGATATTGTCATGCTGCCGGATTAATGTATCCAGGTCTGTTTTGCTGTCGTTAAACAAAAACTTATTCAGGGATACGAGGGTCTGTGCAGATTGTGTTGCTATTTCAAAATGATCCTTGTCCACGAAAGTGCCGAGACCCGAAATTAAAGGGATATGTGTAATAAAACCATTCGTCACTGATACCGCCAGATCCTCTGTCATCAGGGGATATTCTGCTTCTACTACCGGCCCTTCATACAATAGGGAAAACTGTGCATGTTCTTTTAACCTGCATTTGCCGCCCTCACTAAAATTCTCTGCAAACACTTCCTGTAATCTCTTTTGAAAATCAGCCTGGGCTGGTGCCTGGTAGCCTTTTGCTTTCAGTATTTCTGCAATCACCGGCAATGCCACATTCAGGTCTTTTTCAGTATAACTATAGGTGCCACCACCTTCATCATCCAGGTGTCTTTGCAAACTATCCTGTTTGTACAATTCGGGGTTGGTGATAATAATGCCTCCCTGTGCGGGCTGCGCAGATTGTGCCGCCGGGGTATCCTGCTTACGCTGCGTACTGGCTGACTGGCAACCCGCACCTGCTATAACAAATGCGATAATAATAAATGCCTTATTCACCATATAAATTCTTTAGCTCCGGTAAGTTAAAATAATTTTGTTGCTTCAGATAATCCTGGATCTCTTTATCCCTTGCTTCCAGGTTAAAAATCAGTTCCTCAGCAGGCCAGTCGCCACCTTTCCCGTATTTGTCTTTCAAAGGGATGAATGTATTATCAATATAGGCGGCTATCTTACGTTTCTCATTTTGGGTAAAATCATTTTTGCCTTCATAGATTTTAAATGCGTAATTGTACAATGCACTGATCAGCCTGTGTTCATTCGCATCTGTATGATCCGCGATCCATTTCAGCAATCCTTCTCTTACGATCAGCTGGTTTTTACAATCTCTTTTGAAGATGATCGCCGCCACTTTCTCCAGCTCCTCCTCCTCTCCTCTCAGGTATTCATTCATCACCAGGTCATTGATCTTCTGATCTTTTGTATACCCGAATGAAGTGACCAATACTTTTAGAAATGCCGTATCCTCATTCAGCAAAATAGCCAGATCCGCCTTACTGTCATTGAAGAAATACTTGTTCCGGGAAATAAGTTTTTGTGTATACTTTGTATCAATCTTAAAATGCACGGTATCGACAAAACTCCCCAGGGATGCAATCAATGGGATCTGCCAGATGAAATTAACTTCCTTTGCTGCTACCACATCGTCGGACATCATGGGGAAGGGTGTCTCAATGGAATTGCCTTCGTAGAGCATGGTAAATTTCTCATACTCACGTACGCGGCAGGTACCGCCGGGACTAAAATTCTCGGCAAAGATCTCACGCAGTTTTTTATCAAAGACATCCCTGGCAGGTGCTACATACCCTTTCGCCTTCAGGATGTCTGCAATTACCGGCAGTGCTACATTCATGTCTTTTTCTGCGTACCTGTAATTGCCACCGCCTTCATCGTCCAGGTGCTGCTGTAATTCTCCTTGTTTTTTAAATTCGGGATTCATCATAATTATCGCTTCCTTTTCATCTGTTTGCTTAGTGGTATCCTGTTGTTCTGCTCTTGCCTCCTGCTTAGCAGCCGTGGGCTGGCAGCTCAGACCTGCTAAAATTCCGATAAAGACAATTACATTCCTCATTCTGAAAATTTTATTCCTATATGGAAGTGATCCTGGTGCACACTTGCATAGTCGCCACTTGAATGTTTGATCCCGGCTTTGTAGGTGTAGTTGTTTACATAATTCCATTTGGAAGCAAGTTCCAGCAAAAATTCCAGTTTGGCTACAAAGTCTTCCGTAGATGCAAATGCTTTCGCCGCCTGGGACCACATGACCTGTCCGGCGGTATTCGGACTACCGGGATAACGGATGTCTACGTCTACGCCTACCCGGTGGGAACTATGCCCGATATTGCGTGCATCGTTTGCAGAGATGTCATTGTAGTAGAGTGTGTCCGTATATCCTTTTACCGGCAGACAGAAAAAGAAGCCCAGCAGGTGTGCCGCCATTTCAGGGGAAGCATAGTTATCGCCACCGGCATCCCGGGTACCGAAGCGGCCCCAGTTAGGCCCCGTTTCAGGGAATGGCAATAAGCGGATATCTACCTTGTTGCCCCTGAAGGTGCTCTTCATTTCTTCGGCATTGATGTACTTTGTATACACCGATTTCTTATTTACAAATACTTCGTACCTGTATTGTTTGGAGGCCAGGTTTTTATATTCATAGGTTACCGTGAAGGTATCCACATCGATCTTATAACGGTTACAATCCTTCTCCGGCACCACATCTCCGTACTTACATTCATTCACTTTGAATACAATGGAGGTATTCTTTTCAAAGGCTTCTTTTTTCACCCCATAGGCAGTTTTCCCGCCGGACAATTCCTGGTCTGCACCTACGATGACACTGATCACGTTTTCATCCTTTTGTTTATTGGCCACGTGGGCGATCTTGTATATTTTCCAGAAGGCCATGGAGGCCAGCAGGGAGATCTTTGGATTGGTTCGCAGCAGTTCGGAATTCGCAACGATGTCGCCGCCTTCCTTGCTGGTATAAACATTGGCTGCGGTGTAATTACTCCTGCCTGTGAGCTGCAATGGCCCCATGCCACGGAATCGCCAGCCATCTCCTTCTTCCGTATTACCCAGTTCAACGCCTTTTTCAGATTGGGGACCATAAGCGTAATTGGCTACTTTCTTTTCACCTTCTTCGTCCAGTCCGTTTACATTCGCCTCTGTCTGGCGGCCCAGTTCCTTCGCCTTTTTCTTTCCTTCGGCAGTTCTGAAAGCCTTGAACCGGTTCAAACGTTTATACCAGTAGTTGAAGTTTTCATCTTCTGAGATGTCCAGCGTTTCTCCTGATTCACCTTTTACCTGGGCGAAGAAGTGTGCCTTGTTCCAGCAGGTATTCATGTTCAGTTCCGCCATATACTTTGTATAGTTCGCAGCAATGGCTGTCAGGTCACTGGCATTTGCTTTTGTAAAGATCTGTTGTAATTGTGCCAGGGTGACGGGGGCATTACAATTCGGACAGCCGGTGGTACTGGCTGCTTTCTGCGCAGGTTCGTTTTTCAGCACCGCAGGGGCGTTTTTGTCTGCCAGCTTATTCCACTCATCTGCTTTTGCATCGGACAATTTCAGGTGCTGGAAGAAATAGATCTGTTCAGCCTTATGCGCATTTTCGTCCGCCACATCCTTTGGGTACATGAATGATTTCGTCTCATCCGCTTTTATCACCAGGTAAAAAGCACGGTATCCATCATTCCTGGCCTTATCACCGCTCTTCAGTTCATTCGTATCAAAATTGATGGTCACGAGTTCTGCGTTGTCCGGCTTGATCTTTTTGGACTTAATCAGTTCGTCCTTATCCTTGTTCTTATTCTCCCAGAATTCGACTGTCAGGTCCTTGCCAGCCAGGTTGGCCGTCTGGATCTTAATATCAATTTTCTCACCATACTTGTAGACCCTGTAAGCCAGGTTACCACCGGATTCGAAGTACTTCACGTCTACCACTTCCGGTTTTTTGGTGATGTAAACGTACTTCCCGGTTTCAGATCCGCGCATATTGCTTTCTTTGGCCGGGAAGATATATTCTTTGCCCTTGCAGGCGACTTTTTTGACCGCATCGAACTGCAGGCCTGATCTGGTGGGCAGCATGACGAAGAAGACATCGTAGTAATCGCCTTCAAACCACAGTTCCGACAGCTTACTTTTCAGGTCATTGGTGTTGAGATCAATACTCAATAGCCCGTCAGCCCCGAAAGTGCCCTTTTTAGGCCCCAGGATATAATTGGGTTCCGCGTTCTTATCTGCTTCCAGGATGTGCAACTCCACCTCCTCATTCGCCGCATTTTCACTCTTAATGATCATTTTGAGGTTTTCATTCCAACCTGCCTTCGCCTTATATGCGCTATCCTTGTCGCCAAAGTACCAGGCATCGATCTTTGCAAAGTCGGCATTCGCTTCCAGTACCTTCTTAGACGCACCAAGGGAAGCTGTCACAGTAACTTTTCCTTTGTGATCTGCAAATACGCCGGAGATCTTATCGCCTTTGCCGGATGAAGGGATCCAGGTAAAAGGGCCATCTTTCGATGCATCGTAAGGCATCCTGGTAATCGCGACGATATTGTATTTCTTACCCACGATCCAGTTCCTGTTGCCATGTTCCTCTTTGACTTCGGTAATGGTATTATGGGCTACTTCAAACTGCCAGTCGTCTTTATGATGGGCATTGGGGGCATTCTTCTTCGCATTCCAGGCATCGGCTACAGATACGTAGGCTTCTACCACGTACTGTCCGGGGTTCACAAAATACTGGTTGCCATCCAGGTGGAGGGTCTTACCTGTACCAACTATTTTACCGTTCAGCTGCCATTTGATCTGGCCAGCTTCAAATTCTTCCACCTGGGTGGTATAGGTCATCTCACTTACCTTGAAAGACATGCTGGTACGAGGACGGATCACCGTGGTATTCTGGTCGTTGGTCACGGCCACAACTCCATTTGCTTCGGACTTCATTTCCTTTGTCACCACCTGTTCACCCATCTTTGCGGTAACGGTATAGGATGTAGCGGAATTATCGACCTTAAAAGTGATCTTATCTACACCGGCATCAGTCGATGCGATGACATTGCCTGCTGCATCAGTGACCTGCATAGATACCAGCTGCTTTTCTTCGGCCGTAGGCGGATCTATTTCGTATACCGCATTCACTGTCACATTCATTCCCCTGCGCACACGGTATTGATCTTTGACGAAATGGCCCAGCAAGCCGTCCATTTTGAATTCATCTTTCAGCTTGTTCACAGCCACGGTGACATCGATCGAACAGGTAGGATCACCTTTGCCATTGGCACCGTAGGCCATTACCCTATAAGTGCCGACTGTATCAAAGTTCATTTTAAAATCAGGCCCGATGGTTTCAAAGACAAGGGTGCCTGTCTCAGAAAAACCGTGTCCTTTGAACACTTTCCAGCTCACCTTCGCTTTGTCCGCATTGCCGGGATTGAAATAATCTTTTACTTTGAAAGTTACGTCTTCGTCTACACGGCTTATTATCTCAGGCACCTGCTTGCCACTCTGCACAGTTTCTTCAGATGACGCGATTTTCCCTTCTATGGACTTTACTTTCGGGATCTGTAAATTGCTGTCTGGTGGTTCGGCCATGGGGTTGAGCGCCGCCATGGTAGATACTTCCACATTATCAAAATGCGCACTGCTCACCTGTGCTACCTGGCCGTGGTTGATGATGGTAATGCAGGGGCTTCCGCTCACAGCGCAGGTAGCCTTGCTATCTTCCGTGAGGATCTTCCCCCCATTGGTGAGGGTGATTTTATTATAGAAACTATCCCATTTGGTAATGTTTACGCTACAGCCACTATTTATTTTACTACAGCGGCCAAAGGTTTTGGCTTCCAGGGGCTGGCCGATATCTTTCGTACTGGCAATAGGTTTAGCATCTCCGCTCCCATCATTGATGTAGTCGCGGTCATTGGAGGCAATCTTCAGTTTATCGGGGGAAGCACCATAATCGCATTTGCAGGTAGCTCCCTGTACTACAAAGTGTTTTTCACTCATACTACAGTTTCTTTAATCGGATTACAAACAGCCGTGAGTTGTGTACGGCGGGGACTCCCATCCTGCTCAAATTTCCATTCGGCTGTGATGGTGTCTATCATTTTAGTCAATTTATTGACGGTAAATTTTATATCATGTTCGTAGGGAACCGGCTCTTTGAAAGGGATCAGCTGGTAAGCGGTACGCCTGCCGCCCATAACCAGGTTGCACCAGCAGGCCAGGAACAGGTCCTGTTGTATGGCACGCAGAATGGCGGCTTCATCCTGGATGCTCCTGGCGGTAGCATGGATATATTCAGTCGCTTCAGGACCTGCAAAGTATTCCAGCAAACGAGGTTCTTTTTCTTCCCATCGTTTCACAATTTCAGGATGGTTGAAGATCTGGGTAATACTACCGTCTGCGCCTACACAGAGCTGCAAAGGATACAGGACCGCGCCGCATTGTGCAGCGAGATCCGCAGCGATATAATCGGACGATGCATCGCCGTTTACGGTGACTTCCCCGCGATCGAACTGGAAGAAAGTCCGCTGATCATCTTCCACCTTCATCCGGCTTACAGTCACCAGGAATTCAAGTATAGCAGGGTATTGTATTTTCACGGTGTATTCCACTGGTGCCAGGACTTCCACGCGGGGCGGACGCTTACCGAAGATGTTAAAGATGCCCATTACCGATTACATTTATTTTCCAGTGTATCTCTTTTACCAGCTACTTCCAGGGTCCACAGTCCATGGGAGGAATCATCTTTACAGCGTTCATAACGATATTCTCCCAGGTAATCCTGCAGCTCCTGGTTGATATCGTTATGGATATCCCAGAAATCTTCCTTCCCTTTTATATAGCTCTTCGTATTGTCTGACAAACGATAGAACTGGATAAAGTAGCGGATGTATTTTTTTTCTACATCCTCATTGTTCACTGTACTATCTACATATTTTAAGATGATTTGCCGGAGGCTGTCAGGAGAGTTAGGGGTATTACCGATCAGGGCATAGCGGTAGTAGCCGGGACCATATTGGTCATTTACAGCTACCGTGCCCTGATGATCCAGTTTATCTAAATAGATCACATGCGGGCCTGTAGGTTTGGATGAACAGGCAAAGAGTTCAAAAGTTAATAGTAGTAAAAAAGTATACTTCATTATCGCTTATTTTTCCTTTCCTGCGCACCCTCTTTTATATTGCCGGAAAATTCCTTTGTGAATACCATTTTAGTTAAGAATGGTTTATAGCCCCTGAGATGTTGCAGGAGGAACCAGGCGCGGAAGCCGGCACCCCAGGAATAAAACTTTTCCATATCAGGGAGGTCGAGACCGAAGTGGTCCCAGAGCTGCACTTCGTAGCGGGCCTTATAATTGTCGCCTGTCTGCTTAAAACTCAGGAGCGTTACCTTATAGCTCCATACGTCATTGACAGCGATGGTCAGACCTGTGAAGAGGTTGTAATCCCTGCTGTAGGGATAGGCCGGGTGGCCGTAGGGATGCGAGGTTTTATAGCCAGCTTCACTACCGGTGTATACGGTCTTATCTTCCATGGTGATCAGTTCGCCGCCGGCTTTTTTGATCCGCTCAGCCATTTCATCTTCAATCCCTGTGCAGAAGCGCTGGGTAGAGGGATTGGCCTGTGCAGCGGCGGTGAGTTTGGCATTCTCATAAACACCACCTTCGTTCTTCTGGAACTTGCTGATCATCGCCTTGATGTTGTCATTCAGATCTCCCCGGGCCATGGCTTCCACCATTACCCTGAAGTCCATGAAGAGGGCATCGTCACTACCGGCTGCGTTGGACAGTTGCATCAGGTAGCCGGTATCCAGGATCTGCTTTTCGTTGTAGATAGCGCTGTAGGTACCGTTGCTGGCAGCATTGGCGAATTTCGCATCTTTTTTAAGGTCGAACCCGTTGTTGACGTAAGAATTTTTATAGGCATCTACTTCTCCTTTCGTATATACAGGTCGTTTAGCCACGCCTTTTCCATAGGCCATATCGTTGGCGATATCGGTACCGTCTTCATTGAGGCCGGGTGTACGGTATACGTCTACGACCAGTGGCAGATAAATGATTTTTGTAGTGGCTACGACTTTCGTATCCGGCTTGCGGAAGAAGGCATAGACACTCACTTCCTTATCGACGGTATTGCCATCGACGGTGATAGATTTATAGGCCACGCCTTTTTCTACGCGGGTGGTACCGGTTTTGAAATGGGTGATCGTTTTACCGCCGTCAAACGAAAAGGCCCAGGCTACCAGGCGGAGCTGGTTGTCGGGTAACTGTTCGCTGAAAGAGGTCGCTTTGAATTCGTAGGTATTACCATTGACAACGCTTCTGGGGCCTTCTACCTTCAGTACTTTGACGGTAGTGCCGGCGTTGAGTACAACGGGGTCATTTTTGTGAAAGGAAACGCCTTCCTGTTTACCGTGGATGTTGATCCGTTTGCCGGATTGCAGGTTGGTTTCCCCTGCACTGTTCCAGCGCACTTTCTCACCGTTTTCAGTATAGTTCTTGGCGACAATGACGAGGTTTCCCGTACTGTTATCTCCCATGGTTTTTCAATTAAAGATGAGGATCAGAATAGTTTGGATTTCTCTGCGCTCTTGATGGCGACTGACTTCCCGGAGTTGATGGTCATCTCTTCTTTAGAGCTGTCCACCTTTACCTGTTCGGCCGTTTTCTCAATGCTTTTGGCCTGCACGTCCATATTTTCTGATGCAATCTTGGTAATGTTGGTTGCGCTCAGTTTGTAGTCATTGACAGAATATTGGGTGATGCTATCGCCGGCATTGTGCATAATGTTCATGCCTGCGCTGGCAGTGAGGTCATAACCGGCACTGTTGGTGAGGTAGGTACCGGCAGTCACATCTACGCTTTCAACGGCGATGATGTTGATGTTCCGGGCCTGTATTTTGATGTTCTGCAAGGCTGAGATGGAGATGTTCTGGCCATTGGTATCCATGATGATGGTGTTGCCACCCTTGTCATTGATGGTGATGAATTCCTGGCCGGCAGTATCATCGAGCCGGATGGTGTGGCCGCTGCGGGTCCTGATGGCCTTGATATTGTTGTCAGCATCTCCATAGTCCGTTTTCCCGCCACCGTTATAGAGTGTACCGGTGACGTAGGGCGCTTCGGGATTACCGCCTTCGAAGTCAACCCATACTTCTTCGCCTGTTTCCGGCAGGAAATAGAAGCCTTTGTCGCCACCGCCATGAGGCTGTATGATGCGTACCCAGGGGGTCATCCCATTTTGCCAGCTAAAGCGTACCCGTACGCGGCCCAGTCCTTTGGGGTCGAAATTTTCAACTACTACGGCACTTTGGGCTTCGCAGTAAGGAATGTTTTCGATGTCCATGGGAGGAACGGCAGTAGCGGCGGGGATCCCTTCGAAGAGGTTATAATATTCACCGTTTCCATCTACGAAATGTTCCAGCGAGGTGAGGAAGAATTCACCATGATCGGCAGTGGCGAAGATATTTTCCTGGATGCTGATGGTATCGCCAAGGCGCAGGGCGGTACTTTTGCTGCGGCCGTTGATGCTGACCATCCGGGCCATCTGTGCCTGTTGCTGGCGCTTACCGGTATTCTCCAGTTCTTCTTTGGCATTGCTGCTGAAAGCGTGGGGAACTTTGTAGATAAAGGCCCGGTTATAGAGTTTATCGCTTACGGTCTTCGCGTTTTGCGTATAGTTGTCTACGTTGCCGACGGAGATAGCATTCGTATTGAACTCCACATCAGAATAGTTCCTGTATTCCTGTCCTTTCAGGGCCTGGTTGTTGGGAACGGCTCTGAGTGAAATATTGTAATCTACCAGGTTTACCTGGTGATAGAGGGTCACTTTTTGCGGGGTGTTTTTCCCGAAAATGATGCGTTGTCCGTTGTAGAAGAACCATTCGCCATAGCGCTGGGATAAGCGCTGGAGGAACTGAAAACCGGTTTCTTTGTACTGCACAATATATTTCAGCTGTGTAGTGTGCTCCGGGTTTACTTCAGGAGAGCCGGGGAAGGCGCTGCTGGTTTTTAAAACGGTGTTGACAATGTTGGCGAGGTTCTGCGTTTCGAAGGACTGAATATGCGGGTTGCCATCGAGCAGGATGGTTGGACTGGATGCATAAACGGTACAGTGACCATTGATCGAGTTGCTTTCCTTGCCGAAGGTGACAGCAGTAACGACACCATTAAAGGATAGTGGACTACCGTTGCCGGTGCCTTCCATACTTTCGACGGTCATCCGTACTTCCTTGCCTAAAAAAGATTGCCCGGAAGAGACGGGGTCCTTCCCTAATTTGAGTAACCAATCGTATCCAATCTTGATTTCCAGGGAATGATGCCCTGTCATGGATTGTTTGAGGTGAAGGGAATGAAATTGCCTGAATTGTTCATCTCCTATTGATACAGAGGTTTGGGTATATAAAGCCATTCGCTCAATAATTGATATGGTAATGCGGTTAACGAAATAGGTTAATTACTTACAAACAGCCCGAAATTATAAAAAAAATTTGAATCTGTTGTTTAAACAGACATAAAATTAATTATTAGTGATTAAACTTAATATTTAAGCCTATAATTTAGGATGCGATAAGGAGTTGGTAGAAGTCAGCTATGTCATTTATGGCCAGGAGGAGATCGGAATACTCACGATTTGCATTCAGCCAGTATACACGATGAGCATCGGGGCTACAGATTAACATTTCTTCTTTAATTGTTAAAAGGGATTCTTCTGTTTTGGGGAAGTAGTGATCAAACTGGTAGTTATTGGCACCGGCTACTAATGTTAGTAATCCGAGGCTCATTTCAGGGCTTTCTCCTATTTGCACCAGGTCGTGGTAGTCACATGAATCCATATTATTGACGAGATAGCTGTGCCCGCCGGAGACCAGGAGCTGATAGGGGAATCTGTAGCCGATGGTATCGGGTGCGGGGTCGACACTTACGAGGGTGGCGGCCCTGTTAGAGAAGGCCATGAGCAGGATATCGGTAATGATCCTTTCTTTCCACAATTTGACGAGGGGGATGGCAGACAACTTAGGTAGTTCTATACAAACGCTGGCATCTCCGAATTTTTTGATGTGTATTTCCATGTTACAGGGAGTTGGACCGAAGATAAGGAGGGGGAGCATGCAAGTGAGTTAATGCGAAGTTAATAAAATTTAAATAGGGGTAGTCCCTATGCCAGCTGAATGGGTGAATGAATGGTGACATGAATGGATGAATTGAATGGGTGATCTGAATGGGAGACCTTTACGAAGCGGAAAGACCATACCCGGACACCCCTTGTACCAAAACCGGACAGACAACATTTTATAATTTATTGAAAATGAGTAGTTTTCTTTCTGGCAGGGTTTTTCCGCCCGCAGAAGATTCAACCCAACGCTATGCACAGGAACTATTTAAAAATGGCCATCAGGTACCTGTTTAAAAACAAGGTGCATTCCTTTATTAATATTGCAGGACTCTCTGTTGGGATGACTGTAGCGATGCTCATTGGATTATGGATCAGGGATGAGTTTACCTACGACCGTTTTCCGGCGCATTATGAGCGCATTGCCCAGGTGTATAAGACCCAGGTATTCAATGGGGAGATGAAGACCGGCAAGGCCATCAGTATACCCCTCCCCCAGGCGCTGAAGGAGAATTACGGGGAGTATTTCAAAAATATGACCATGGGTTCCTGGGTTTGGGGACATATCCTGGCTGCAGGCGACAGGAAGCTGTTGCAAAAAGGCAATTTCATGGAGGCAAGTGTCGCGGAGATGTTTGATCTGAAAATGCTGCGGGGGGATAGAAAAGCGTTGACAGATCCTCATAGCCTGATATTGTCTCAGACGGTGGCCAGGGCATTGTTTGGGGAGGCTGATCCCATGGGTCAACTGGTAAAACTGGACAATGACCAAAGCTTTAAGGTAACGGGGGTTTATGAGGACTTCCCGTACAACAGTGAATTCAGGGAACTTTCATTTATAGCACCCTGGGATTATTATGTCAACACCCCTTCCCTGGTTAAACCCAAATCTAAAAATGACTGGGGGGATAATTCCTATCAGTTGTACGTGCAGCTGGCCGATCATGCGGACATGGATGAAGTGAGTGCGAAGATCGCGGATGTATCCCGGAAAGAAGTGGATGCTTTTATCAAACAATTTAATCCAAAGATCCAGTTGCATCCTATGAGTCGCTGGCACCTGTATTCAACATTTAAGAATAGTGTGGCGGTGGGAGATCGATTGCAATATGTGTATTTGTTTGGAATCATTGGAATGTTTGTACTGTTGCTGGCCTGTATCAATTTCATGAACCTGACAACGGCAAAGAGTGAGAAGCGGGCGAAGGAAGTGGGAATCCGCAAGTCGATCGGTTCATTAAGACGGCAACTGGTGGCGCAGTTCTTTACAGAGTCGTTGTTTGTGACGGGCATTGCATATGTACTGGCACTGGGGCTTGTGCTGATCTTATTGCCGGCATTCAATGAGGTGGCGGATAAGAAAATTACATTGCCCTGGAACAATCCATTATTTTGGCTGGCAGGAATCACTTTTACCCTGCTGACAGGCTTGATAGCAGGGAGCTACCCGGCATTCTATTTATCTTCTTTTCAGCCGGTGAAGGTACTGAAAGGTGCATATAAAGCAGGCAAACTGGCATCGATGCCAAGAAAAGTATTGGTGGTATTACAATTTAGTGTATCTGTTACATTGATCATCGGGACAATCGTGGTGTTTAATCAAATCCGGTTTGCCCGGAATCGTCCTGTAGGGTATAACAAAGATGGGCTGGTGACGGTGACCACCATTACCAGTGCGATAGCAGATCATTTTGAATCGTTCAGGCATGAGTTGATCGCATCGGGGAAGATAGATGAAGTTGCGTTTTCCACGAGTCCTTCTACAGGCGTAAACAACAATACGAGTTCTATCAGGTGGCAGGGAAAGGATCCAAATATGACCGTGGATTTTGCGAATATAGGTGTGACGTTTGGATTTGGAAAGGCGGTGGGCTGGCAGTTTATAGCCGGGCGTGATTTCAATGCGGGGATGCTCACGGATTCTGATGGGGTGGTGATCAATCAGCGTGCGGTGGAGTACATGGGGTTAAAAGACCCGGTGGGTCAGGATCTTACCTGGGGAGATCATCATTTTAAGATTCTGGGAGTGGTGAAAGATATGGTTATGCAGAACCCATATGAGGTGGTGGCACCTACCCTGTTTTATATCAGGAATCATTTCAGTGATAATTATGTCAATATCAGGATCAGGCCGGGCATTGGTCCTGTGGCGGCGGTGCAGCTGATAGAAGAAATGTGCAGGAAGTATGACCCCGAAAGTCCGGTGAATTATAAGTTTGCCGACATGGAGTATGAGACGAAGTTCAGGGACGAGATAAGGATTGGTAAGCTGGCAGGCATCTTTGCATTGCTGGCGATCTTTATTTCCTGCCTGGGTTTATTTGGGATGGCATCGTTTATGGCGGAGCAAAGGACGAAGGAGTTGGGGATCCGGAAGATATTGGGCGCGTCTGTATTTAATTTATGGGGGATGCTGTCAGGAGAGTTTATTGTATTGGTAACGATTTCATTGTTGATAGCGATGCCCTTGGCCCATGTATGGATGTCGGCATGGTTGCAGCGGTATTCATACAGGACGGCGATACCCTGGTGGGCGTTTTTAGTGGCGGCAGGGAGTGCGCTGATCATTTCGTTGCTGACCGTAAGTGTGCAGGGCATCAGGGCGGCGACGATGAACCCCGTGAAAAGTTTAAAAACGGAATAAGGGGATGGCGAACATGGGTTTGTAAATGGGAATGCGCAATTACCCGGGTTCCTGGCGTTGTTTATGGCAAGCGCAATTACCCGGGTTCCTGGCGTTGTTTATGGCAAGCACAATTACCCGGGTTCCTGCGCAATGTTTATGGTAAAGCGCGGGAACCGGGAAATTCCCCTGCTACCGGCTTTATTAAATTCAAACTGAAAATTAGGGTATAAATACCTGATTGTTATATAATTGAAATCCCCTAACTTGCCTTCATATTAATCCCAAAACATTTCACTGTATGAAAAGGCTTCTATTGCTTTCATTGTGCGCCCCTGCGGTGCTCCTCCTCTCGTTTTCATTCCAGCAGGAAATCGGCGTTAAGCGCGTGAGCAAGCACCTCTACACTGTTTCCAAAGTCGCTTCCAAGCGCGTGTCTGTGAGTGACCAGGAAGAGATCAAACGTGTTGTAGCAGAGCACTACGGCATCAAAGATTTCGGTCGTGGTGCGATCACTATTGCATCGAATAATCCGCTGAACAGAAGGATGGGTGGTATTCTTGACAACTCCATTTACAAAGATTGGGTGTCTACCAAGTTCATTTTCTGGAAGCAGATTAAAACCCTGCCGGAAGAAGTGATCAAAGCTAACGAGATCATGAACCGCTATGCACCAGCCATCAAGTAAGTGGCTAAAACGATGGCTGGCACGTAATCGGCCGGCCATCGTGCTGTTTCGAAAGATTCGTATGCGCGCTTTGTATGCCTGGATGGCCGTACACCTTCTCTTAATTATTATCATTAACAGCGTCAGTGCCTATAAGGCGTACCATGAGTTCTACCACACGCCGGAAAATTCCGTGATCGTGCAAAAAATAATGCCCTGGGTGGAAGCCCCGGCCCTGCGCTATTACGGCCGCTATACCGGCGCAGAAACCGGCTATGGGTTCTTTGGTATCAATGTGCGCTCAAATGGAATATTGATCGGAGAATGTGATGGCACGCCCATGACTGCCGATTTTAAATCGTACGAGACTTCTCTCCGCTTCTTTTCAATGGCCAATGCGCTGACGGATGATTTTATTAAACCGGATGCACATGATAGTCTGCCCGGAGGCCTGCTGGGAGAATATAATAACCTTGTCTTTAAAAATATCGCTGTCACACTTTATCAGCAGCATGGTTGCGCGGACAGTACTGTACTGCTAAGTTACAATGTACTGCAGTTCCCTACACTGCAGGCTGTGCGATCCGGTACACCCCCTGCATACCAGCTGACGAAATTAGTGACAGGTACCTATAGTCTGACACCACATGCGCAATAAGACCTATCCCGGATGGTTGTTCTTTTTCCGGGTAAATATGGCGGGTTTTGCTTTATTACATTTCCTGGCGATACAGCCGGATTTCGATATGTTGTATTCCTATAAAGGGTATATCTACCCGGATATAATGGATACGGCTACGGATCATTTTAGTCCTACCCTTATCAGCCTGCAGCATTATGTGGGTATGCCCTATGAAACTTTATTGATGATCTGCAGGATTGCATATCCATTGGCGTTAGTAAGTCTCCTGCTTGGATGCTGTACCCGGCTGAGTGCTATATTGTCTTTATTCCTACAACTGCTAATGCTAAAATCCATCCACCTCTATGAGTATGGGGTGGATGGTTATACTACGATAGCATTATTCTATTGCTGTATTTTTCCTGTGGGATATATCTATTCCATTGATAACAGGTTAAGGCGTTTTATCATTGCGCCGGAATATGGCCCCTGGTTACTTTTGTTAAGAGCACACCTGTGCATTGCATATTTCTTTTCAGGCTTTGATAAAGTGATCGGGGTAAGCTGGAGGAATGGAGAGGCACTGTGGAAGACCCTGCATAGTCATAATTATTATAGTTTGTTTAGCATGGATTTCCTGGTGCATACCCCTTTCTTCCTGGTAGCAGGCTGGGGTACAATCCTTCTTGAAATGGGGTATTGTATCGGGATGAATATCCCCAAGGTAAGGATGTGGTGGCTGGGCGGTATAGTGTGCCTGCATCTGTTCATCGCTTTATTCATGGGCTTATTTTTCTTTTCGGCGATGATGATATTATTAAACCTTTGTGCCTATTATACGCCCTATATAGATCCTGAGCGGTTTAGAAAAAAATAAGCCTTCGGTATGGATTACCGAAGGCCTTGCTGGAAGTTTCTTTTTTTTCCTTCGCTGGGATTATCCAGAGCAGGTACTAAGGGTATTATCTCAGGTTCAATTGTTATAACCACCCCGGGTTTGAAACTTCCTTTCTGATTTTAAGAGTGAAAGAATCGTGCCAGCCCTATATGGGCTGAAATGCCTGTTTAGAGGGTTTTATTACTACGATCTGTGGCCATTTGGGGTAGTAAATCACTGATGAGGACTACATTATCGTGCCAGCCGTTATGGCATCATTTTCTCTCTTTCTTGGGAAACTAATCTTATGGCAACTACATCCGCAAATGCGTCTACGGCGTATGACAGCAAACTGAAGGAATTTTTCATTGACCAGTTGAAAGATATTTACTGGGCAGAAAAGAAACTGGTGAAAACCCTGCCAAAACTAAGCGAAGCCGCTACTACTAATCAATTGAAAGATGCGATTGATAGTCACCTGGTAGAGACAGAAAATCATGTAGCAAGACTGGAAGATGTATTTGAGATGATAGGTGAAGATGCAGATGCGAAGAAGTGTCATGCAATGGCGGGCATTGTGGAAGAAGGTGAAGACCTGATTGATGAGACAGATACTGATACCTGCCAGCGGGATGTGGCGTTGATTTTTGCCTGTCAGAAGGCAGAGCATTATGAGATTGCTACTTATGGTGGCCTGGTAACACTGGCGGCTACATTAGGGTATAAAGAGGCAGCAGTGCTATTGCGGCAGACACTGGAGGAAGAGAAGGCGGCGGATGTGAAGCTGACGCAGATAGCGGAGAATGATATTAATTATAAGGCGAGCCAGGAAAGGGAGTAGGAAAGAACGGTTATGGCAACAGGGAGGAAGAGAAATCCTACGGGCAAATAGCGGAGAAGGAAATACTGAAGAGGGAAATCCTTTCTCAGGAATTCTTGAGAAAGGAATCCTTGAGAAAGGAATCCTTGAGAAAGAAATTCCTGAGAAAGAAAGAATATTTCCCTGGAGCAGGAAAAAGATAAATTAGCTATCTTATAGAAAATTCCCAACTATGTTAGCCAGATTTACCTTTATCCTGCTCCTTCTTTCCAATTTCTGTTATTCCCAAAAAATGGACTGGTGGAAGCATGACCGCTTTGGCATGTTCATCCATTTCGGCCTATATGCAGAAGCCGCCAGGCATGAATGGGTCAAAAACCATGAAAGACTTACAAACGAACAATACCAGGTTTACTTCGACCAGTTTAACCCCGACCTCTTCAATCCAAAAGAATGGGCCAGGCAGGCCAAAGCAGCGGGCATGAAATATGCCGTGCTGACCACCAAACACCATGAAGGTTTCTGCCTCTTTGATTCAAAATACACTGATTATAAATCGACCAATACCGCCATCCGCCGGGACCTGGTCAGGGAATTCGTGGATGCATTCCGGGCAGAAGGAATTAAAATCGGGTTTTATTATTCGCTGCTCGACTGGCACCACCCGGATTTTACAATCGACATTTACCATCCGCAACGCCCTTCCAACGACACAGCTTATGCCCGCCTCAACAAGGGCAGGGATATGGCAAAATACCGCGTGTACATGCGCAACCAGATTACCGAACTCTTAACGAAATACGGGAAGATCGATATCCTCTGGCTGGACTTCTCCTACCCCGGCCCTCATGGCAAAGGCAGGGATGACTGGGAATCTCTCGCGCTGCTGAAAATGATCCGGAAGTTGCAACCCAATATCATTGTAGATAATCGCCTGGACCTGGCCGGCGTACCTGATGGGGCTGACTTCGCGACACCGGAACAGGTAAAACCGGAGGAGCTTAAAAGTAATTATGATGGATTGCCTTTTGAAACCTGCCAGACCTTCTCGGGTTCCTGGGGTTACTACAGGGATGAGGAAACCTGGAAGACGAATCTGCAGTTGCTAACCCTGCTGATTACTTCGGTGAGTAAGAGTGGAAACCTGATCCTGAATGTAGGGCCTACCGGCAGAGGCGTGTTTGACTACAGGGCTACACGGGCATTGGATTCTATCGGGCAATGGATGCATTATAATGATAGGGCGATTTATAATTGCCAGGAGGCTCCGGCTGGCTACCTGGCACCGGCGCATAGCCTGCTCACTTATAATCCTGCTGCTAAAAGGCTGTATGTACATTTGATGGAATACGCCGGAGGGAACCTGGTGTTAAAAGGGTATAAGGGCAGGGTAAAATATGCACAGTTCCTGCATGATGCATCTGAGATAAAGCGGGAAGAAAACGGGGATGACCTGGTACTGGTATTACCACTGCGGAAGCCAGGGTTTACAGTGCCGGTAATTGAATTGATGTTGTAAAGGGAGAAGAAGGAAGTGTAGCAGGAAAGATGGGGCCTTTAACAGGAAGGATACACTCTTAAGCAGGAAAGATGAAGCCTTTAACAGGGAGGATACACTCTTAAGCAGGGAAGAAAACCTGTCAATTTTATTTAAATCTTATAAATCTCACCACAAAAGCGATAATATAAACAATAATAGGGAATTCTCCTAGGACGGCTATTAGTCGAATGGTACTATCTTTGGTATCAAATTGTGCCCGGCAGTTTGCCATATCATTGATTCACAGTCTAAAATACAATAGCGTGGTCTTATTAAGTCAAACGAAAATAGCAACAACAGGTAAGAAAAGAGTAGTGATCATAGGCGGGGGATTTGGAGGGATGGAACTAGCGAAATCCCTTGCCGGAACAGACTTGCAGGTAGTACTGATTGACAAGCATAACTTTCATACCTTCCAGCCATTATTGTACCAGGTAGCGACTACCAACCTGGAAGCTCCCTCCATCGTAGCGCCTTACCGTAAGATTTTTAAGCAGCAATCGAATTTGTTTTTCCGCATGGCGGAAGCAAAAAATATTGATACCGCCAACCAGACGGTGGAAACCTCTATTGGATTGATCCGCTACGATTACCTGGTAATTGCAACGGGTGCTACTACGAATTTCTACGGGAACGAGGAGATCGCGGCAAGAGCGATCAGCATCAAGAGCCTGGAAGATGCCTTGTTGTTGCGGAACACGATTGTGAGCAATTTTGAAAAGGCCTTGCAGGTAGAAGATGAAATGCAGCTGAATAGTTTGATGGACTTTGTGATTGTAGGTGGCGGACCAACTGGTGTAGAGATTGCGGGTGCACTGAGTGAGTTGAAGCGACATGTATTTCCGAAAGATTATAAGGAACTGGATTTTGTGAAGATGGATATCCATCTGATCCAAAGCGGCGGGGAGATCCTGAAAGGAATGTCGGCGGCAGCATCGAGGGAGTCTTTGAAGATGCTGAATGACCTGGGCGTGAGAGTATGGCTGAACAGAAGAGTGGTGTCTTACGATGGATTTGCGGTGAAACTAAGTACGGGAGAACAGCTGGTGACGAGGACCTTGATCTGGGCGGCCGGCGTATCCGGGTTGCCGGTGGAGGGCTTGTCGCCAGAGTGTATGCAGGATTCCAGGATTAAGGTAGATGAATATAACAAAGTAGCGGGCTATGATAATGTGTTTGCGATTGGGGATATAGCCGCGATGGTAACGGAAGAAACGCCACATGGGTACCCCATGCTGGCGCAGCCTGCGATACAACAGGGAAAGCTCCTGGGGCGTAATATCATGCGGTGGGAAGCAGGAAAGGCGCCGAAGCCGTTTAAGTATAATGATATGGGAACCATGGCTACCATTGGAAAGAATCATGCCGTGGCAGATTTAATGGTGTTTAAAAAGCAGATCAGGACACAGGGATTCAGGGCATGGCTGATATGGATGTTTGTGCACCTGATGTCCTTGGTTGGATTCAGGAACAGGATTGTGGTGCTGATAAACTGGGTGTGGAAGTACTTTACCAATGATGCGGGGTTTGGGACGATTATTGGAAAGCCGAAGGAGAATATACCAGTGGAGAAAGTGACGGAGAAAGTGCTTGTTTAAATTTATAGATGGTAATAAAAAAAGAGCTTGCATCAAAAGTAAAATTCCCGGAATTTAATCCGGGTACCTGACGGAGAGAATTTTTGTTTATGTAGTTCTCAATGCCTTCAGATTACTTTTGGTACAAGCTCTTTTTTATTTTGATGATATTATTTATTAGCTGTCTGCGCCAGTGTGCTGCCAAAAACGGTTTTCAGCAGGTCTGTGACACGGGCGGCAGGATCCTGCCTGATCTTCGCTTCTTCTGCGGCTACTTCCACATAGATCCCAGCGATCGCTTTTTCTGTTACATAAGCAGAAAGGTCGGTGTTCACCGGTGTGCTGGAAAATTTGTTATACAGGGAGAACACATCACTCCAGTATTTAGTGGCATCTACTTTCTTCAAGGCTGCTGCAATCACTGGTTTGAAAGCATTGGTCAGTTCAGCAGTGGTCTTGCTTTTGAAATAATCAGTAGCTGAAGTCTGGCCACCTCTCAGGATGCCGATAGCATCTGTAATACTCATTTGTTTGATCGCATTCACAAAGATAGGTGCAGCGGATTTTGCAGCTTCTTCAGCGCCTCTGTTCATAGAGAGGATGGCTTTGTCTACCACATTACCCATACCCAGGTTACGTAAGGTAGATTCTACCTTCTGCGCTTCCGGCGGCATGAGGATTTTTAACGCTGCATTTGCAAAGAACCCGTTGACAGCAGATAAGCGGTTTGCGCTGTTCTGTGTTCCGATAGTCAATGCTTCTTTCAGACCCGCGGCGATCTGTGTGCTCGTAGGTTGCCCCACAGTAGTAGGAAGGTTTTGTAAAATCTGCTGTGAGGTTTCACAGCTGGTAGAAAAACATAAAATGCCCAGGCATACAAGAATAAGACGCTTCATAGTACAGTATTAATTTACTCGAACGGAGGCAAAGATATAAAAATCCGGGCGCAATGAATTACGTATATAAGAATGTATTACTACCCTTTATGCGGTACATCATTTTATCATCCATTATCTTGCTGATCATCCTGGGCAGCATCATGTGTACGACTACACAACCTGCCACACAAAGCGGCATTATAGAATTACCAAATGGTAAAGCCTTTGCAGGTGCAGCCGCCTGCCAGTCCTGTCACCAGGACATATATAAAGATACCCGCCACACGGCGCACTTCCTCACCTCTTCCCTACCCGATGCGGCAAATATCAAAGGCAGCTTTGCCAGGGGCAGGAACCGTTTTGTTTACAATGATAAAATGGAAGTTGTGATGAACCGGGTAGGCAATAAATTTTACCAGACGGGGTATTTAAATGATGTGAGCACACAAAGGGAGGCATTCGGCATGGTGATCGGCTCCGGGCGCATGGGGCAAACCTACCTTTACTGGTCGGACAATCGTTTGTTCCAGTTGCCCATCTCCTACTTTACACCGATTCATGACTGGGCGAATAGTCCGGGGTATTCGATCAGTTATATTCGTTTTAACCGCCCCGTTCCGGCAAATTGTATTGAGTGTCATGGTACCTATGCAGCGGCGGAAGTACTGCCTGATAAGAGTACTGTTTTCGACAAACAAAAGATCATTTACGGTGTAGACTGTGAGCGTTGTCATGGTCCGGGTGCTGCCCATGTAGCCTACCATGCTGCCCATCCTGCGGATACAGTTCCACAATATATCGTTAACACCGCGCATTTGGACAGGCAAATGAAACTGGATGCCTGTGCGCTGTGTCATTCCGGGATCAGGACACCCTTGCAACCGGCTTTTTCCTACCAGGTGGGCCAGCCTTTACATGACTATTCTACAGAGAAGACAGCTGAGGGGGAATTGGATGTTCATGGGAATCAATATGGACTGCTTACTTCCAGTAAATGTTTTAAGTTGTCCGAAATGGATTGCAGTTCCTGCCATGATGTGCATAAGGATGAGGCTAAAAATTCCCGTTTATTTTCTCAGCGCTGTATGAATTGTCATAACAGGAAAGATACCTGTAGATTCCGGCCTGATAATGGATTGGTATTATCGGATAATTGTATTGATTGTCATATGCCCGCAATGGCTTCTGCAAAGATAACCTTCAAGATGGAGCAGGATAAAGCCGCTATTCCGGACCTGGTGCGGACCCATAGAGTAGGTATCTATCTGGCAGAGACCAGGGCATTTTTGGCAACCCAACTCAAAACGCATTGATATGACTGAAAGAAAAGAAGCCATTGTACCCCATGACGGCCGGGAGATCATTCTTTCCCGCCTGGTACGTGCACCCCGGGATATTGTATTTCAACTTTGGATCAGCGAGGATAAACTGGCTGAATGGTGGGGGCCTAAAGGATTTACCATCACCATCGAATCTTTTAATTTAAGCACCGGGGGAGAATGGAAATTTGTGATGCACGGCCCTGACGGCGTGGATTACCGAAACAGGGTGGTGTTCATTGAAGTGCTGGAACCGGAAAGGATCTCTTTTTCACAAAGCAGTGATACCGACAATGATCCCGACCAGTTCAATACAACCGTAACATTCCAGGACCAGGGCGATAGTACCTGTATCGACATGCGGTTGATTTTTAAAACTAACGAGGCCAGGGATCATGTCATCCGATCCTATGACGGCATTGAGGCGGCGCAACAATCATTGGACCGGCTGGAAGAAATATTATTTAAAACTATTGCGGAATAATGGCTAACTTATATGCCATGTCACGCATTTACCTCCTCCTTTGCCTCCTGCTGCCCGCTGTTGCCCATGCGCAAAATAAGCAGGATACGCCCATTGTTCTTCATCTTTGGTCCAATGGTGCACCCGGTTATGAAAACCGTAAAAATGAGCCTGAAATCGCCAAAGATTACTATGTAAAAAACATCCATAATCCCAGTATCACCGTCTACCTTCCCCCAAAGGAAAAAGCGAACGGTGCTGCCGTGGTAATTTGTCCGGGTGGTGGCTTCCGCTTACTGGTATATAATTCCGAGGGGGTAAACCCTGCAAAATACCTGAATAACCTGGGCATTGCGGCCATTATTCTCAAATATCGCCTGTTCAGGGAAGATTCTACTTATTCATTGGAGAAGGAGGTCAGGCAGGATGCTTACCGGGCCATGCGCTTAACCCGTAGTCATGCAAAAGAATGGGGCATTGATACCAGCCGGGTTGGTATGTGGGGATTCAGTGCCGGCGGAGAAGTGGTGACCCAGGTAGCATATGCAAACGGGTATATCAATCCTGCCGCCAAAGACCCGGTAGACAGGTTGAATGGTAAACCGGATTTCCAGATCCTGGTATACCCTGGTCCATTGGGTATTCCGCAATCTGTACCGGCAGATGCTCCGAAGGCATTCCTGGTGGTAGCGAATAATGATGCCTGCTGTTCTGCACCGATAGTGACCTTATTAAGCGCCTACAGGGACGCTA
Organism: Chitinophaga silvisoli; assembly: GCF_003412465.1. Lineage (GTDB taxonomy): Bacteria > Bacteroidota > Bacteroidia > Chitinophagales > Chitinophagaceae > Chitinophaga > Chitinophaga silvisoli. The sequence continues at coordinate 47,810 of NZ_QTJV01000007.1, read as the reverse complement.
AGGTCCCTGTAGAAGCACATATTTTCGCCAATGGAGATCATGCTTTTAATATGGGTTATAAAACCGATCTGCTTTCATTGAAAGCATGGCCATCCCTGTTGACGAACTGGATGATGGATAGTCATATTATTCCTGTACAGCCAGCACAGTCTGCTCATGCCTCACCACCACAGCTTTAGACTGATCTTCAAATGTGAGCAGGGCGAAATGCCGCTCATTTCTGGTAATATCATCCATCAACTGTGTATTTTTTATCGGCCGCTGGTAGACTTCTTCCCCATCTGTCAGCTGCACGGGTAACAATACGGGTGATTTACGTTCAGGATCGAAGAGCTTTGCAATCTGTGCCCTTACGAGCGGATCATTTTCATCGTCAATATGCTCGATCCTGTCGGCAATATCTTCTATAAATTCCTCATCATATTTCCGTTTGCCAGTCGTATAGATGCAGTAATAGGTTTCTGAATGATCATTGCTAAAAGGAATCGGTGCATACTTTGGTACACTTGCCTTCCTGATAGTTACATTTTGCAGGATGGCGGCTAATATGAATGAACAGATAGCAATTCCTGCACACACATACATGGCAGGATAATAGGACGGATGCTGCTGCGCTTCGGCATAACTGAAATAAGTGCCAAAAAGAGAAAATACAAACAAAATAGCAGGCACAGCCACCCACTTGTTAATTCCACGCTGTTTCATAAATAATGCATTTAAGGTGATACAATGACATTTACAAACTGTGAAAGCAGCTGATTTGTGAAATAATATCTCACTTCCATCGGGTCTGCGTCTTCACCGGCGGTAATCTTACCATGCGCCACCGGCTGACCATTCCTGCTGATTGCATAATAGGCAAAGAGCGAATGGATACCCTGCTCCGGTACTTTGGTCGCATAGCCTGTAATCCCTAATCCCCAATCGGCTGCAAATAAATAACAGACCTGATCGGCCATTTGTTGTGCAATCCGTTCAGATACGCAGTCTACCTGCTGGCCGTGGATAGGATCGATTTGTAAATGCCTGGACTTTTGTCCGATATTATAAGCTGTAATACCTCCCTGAAAATAGCTGGAGGCTTGTTCTGCCATGGAAAAGGCCACCTGGAGATGGCCGGAAGTAACGCTTTCAGCCACCCCTACAGTCTGACCTTTTTCTATCAGCAGATCTCTGATATTGTTTATCAAATCCTGGTCAAAATTGTTCATGTGCTTCCACCTTTGATGTATCATGCGAAATATCGAGATGCTCCAGGTCCCTGTCTGCAGGGGTATTCAAAACCTTCCCATCTGCATCGTACCTGGCACCGTGACAGGGACAATCCCATGAGCGTTCTGCACTGTTCCAGCCTACCTCACACTTCATATGGGTACAAACCGGGTTCACGGCATGCAGCATTCCCTCATCATCTTTGTAAAGAGCTACACGATGACCATCATAGTTCACTACCTGTGCTTCTCCGGGTGCCATTTCGGCCAGTTCGGCCAACTTATGCGCAGGGAATAATTTTCCGAAGAAGAGTTTTACCACATCTGCATTGTGTGTTACAAAATTCGTAAAGCCTGCTATTGGCTTTATACGGTTTGGATTGAACAATTTCTCTGTAGCCCGATGCTTACCCATGATAATATTCCGGATTACCATTGCTGCTACCCCGCTATAGACCATTCCATTGCCACCAAAGCCCGTAGCCACATACACGTTATCCGGCTGTCCCGGCATATTACCGATATAAGGCAGGCCGTCTGCTGATTCATAGAACTGCGAAGACCATTTATAGTCTACTGACTTCACTTTGAAGTGGGCACGCACTAAGGCTTCCAGGTTGCGGAAACACTGTTCTGTATTCTCATGATGGCCTGTCTGATGATCCTCCCCTCCTGCTATCAGGTATTTCTTTCCGTTTACTTCCTGTGTTCTGAAATAATGATATGGCTCGTGCATATCGTAAATCAATTCAGCAGGATAGGCATTATCCGCCAGTCTTACAGCCAGCGCATAACTCCTGTATGGTACACAACGCAGATGTACCAGGTTGATGCCCGGAGGTACATGTGTTGCATATACGATATTCATTCCTGTAAACTCACCGATAGTAGTATCTACTTTGATATGGTTGGTATTATGAATTTCAATCACCCGGCAATCCTGTACGATTATACCGCCGGCATTCTCAAATGCGCGGGCCAGTCCGTAGATATAAGCTAATGGATTAAACCTTGCCTGTCCGGCGATTTTATAAGCCTTGGTAAAATTAAAAGGCACAGGCAGCTGATCCTGCAGGGTGATGTTGACTCCTTCTTCCCTGGCTGATTTTGCAATGATGTCCAGTGCTTCAGTCTGCTTTTCATCCTGCGCAAATAAATACGCATCTGTATAGTCAAAGCCACAGTCTATACTGAAGCGCTCGATATTCTGCTGGATCAGGCCAATGGCAGCCCCAACTGATTCCCTTACCAGCCCTGCATCTTCTTTACTGAAGTTCTTTTCAATCTGGGCGTAGGATGTATCTAAAATTGTATTGAGGTGGGCAGTTGTACCGCCGGTGGTACCAAAACCAATGTTGTTGGCTTCGAGCAATAAACAACGCTTACCTGCTTCCTGCAGTAAAAGAGCGGTAGTAAGACCGGTGATACCACCACCGACAATGATCACATCATAAGTGGCCATATGATCGGCTATTAACGTGGATTGAAAGGGTTCGATGTTACCCTGCCATAAACTGATAGTGGATGCATCTCTTTGTATCATAGCTTCCAGATTTGATTCCTATAACAGGTACCATAATTTATGCCGGATACTATTTTCTGACTTGTGAGATGAATTTCCGGGGGGAGATGGGCAGCATGCTCTGCTTTATATGCATTTTGCTCAGGTGAAAATTGATTCAGGGAATGCTCCTTTTGGTGCGCTCTTTCCACATTTCCTTTGTTCCGGCTTTAGGTGGTGCGGCAGATTAATCATCATTATGTCTTTTTATAAGGGAAACCAGCCTGGTTAGCGCCCGGTTTAAATTTGGGTTATAAATAGATAGCCGTGCTTTTGTCCTGATATTAAATATCAAGTAATATAATAAATTATTTATTTTTACAAAAAATGTACGAATGCTTATTTTGCAGGTAGGTATTTCAACCAAATTTACGTCCAAACCCCAAATTATAGCTTGCCAAAGCTGTAGCTAAAACCAAAAACTCTAAAATGTCCACGACACCACTAAAAAAGGTTTTTGCCGATACTACCGGCAAAACCAATCACTATGATGAGTACAAAATAGACCGCAATGACACCCCTATTGTAATGAACTTATTTCCTGGCACTACCGGGCAATCTGCAGTATCGGATGTGATCATTGACTCCAGCAAAAAAGGGAGTAATATCCAGGGTGCTATCAGCAATTTCACGCTTGGCACTGGCAATACTCTCGTTAACAGGTTCCTGGAGGTGTATACGATTATTACGGATGTATCGACTGTGACGAACCTGACGAGTCTGGATTTCTCCCTTACCGGGGGTAGTATGCCGTACCGGTACAAAATGGAAAGAACAGTGCAGGAGCAGGGTGATTCTGCCGCTTATAAGATCACTATTTTCTTCACTGACTTTTCTTAATGCTTCACTTATGAAACGGATTTCTTTTATTGTGGCCATCCTGGCCATGCTATGCCTGGACCTGAGGGCTCAGCTGAATGTGGATACCACGATTACGCTGGATGTATTAAAGTCGCCGGTATCGCCGGCATTCAATATGCTGGGAATTAGTACCAGTGCGATTGAAAGGCCTTCGGACCTGAATAGTTTCAGGTTGTCTGTACAGAATGCGACGAATAACCTGACGGCGATTCCGAATAGTTATGCATTTGAGATTGCGCCTTTTTTATGGGGTGCGAAGAAGTATACGCTGAAGGATTTTGACAGCAGCAGGCATGCATTTTTGCAATCCTTTACGATTTCAGCGGGATTTACGCATATGGGACCGGAGGGGCAGGAAGATGTGGATAGTCTGAAGACGACGAAAGTAGCTTTTGGGCTTAAATTTTCGATTATCAGGCCAGGATGGTCTGCGACTACGCGGAAGACATATTGGGCTCTTATAAAGGCACAGGAGGACCTGTTGCAGGCCTACCAGGTGCCGAATATGTATTCGGATTCTCTCCAGTATTTTAAGGACCTGCGGGTGGCGCTGGGTAGGGATACAACATTGACCAGGGAGGAAAAAAGAGTGCGGAGGGATGAGTTGATACGGGAGTTGCAGCGGATGGAGGGCCTGGTGGATTCGATAAGGCAGGAGGGGTTGCCGTCATCGGAGCCGTATCAGCGGGCCAGGGCGATAGCGGCGGCGTTTCCTACGGAGCGGAAGGGGGTGTTCCTGGATTTTACGACGGGAATGGTGGCTGACTTTCCGGACAATCGTTTTGACAATAGTTTGATCAATAAGGCGGGTGCCTGGCTGACGGGCGGGTACGAGAATGGGAATAAGGGTATTACTTCTATGTTTATTGCCCGGTATTTGTATCATCCTGAGGTGATTTTTGCGGATCCGGCCGGGAAGCTGAGTGCGGATCATGCTTCGACCTTTGATGTGGGTGCGAGGTTTTTGTTAAGTACATTGAATGATAAGTTTACTTTGAGTGGAGAGGCGCTGTACCGCAGTGTGATCGGGAATAGTGTGCTGGATCCTTCGTGGCGGCTGGTGGTGAGTACGGAGTATGAGGTGGCGAAAAACCGGAAGGTTACATTTTCATTTGGGAGGAATTTTGATGGGGCGATCAGTAAGGGGGGTAATCTGATAGCGGCCATTAATTTTATAGCAGGATTTGGGGGGGAAAGGAAGCTAAGGTAGGTGGGTTGAAATATTAATCGAAACGTTGGTTTTTAAATAATTTTGTATCTTAGCGAAGAGAGAGACAACGATTCCACGATTGATAATTCTATTGAAAACTTCCGTTGGTAGGTATGCTACTATAATCATTGCTATCAATGACGAAAGTCACCATTCCACGACTTTATTTCATTTACCTTTAAACTGATTTAAAAAATTAAACGCTATGAAAAAAAATGTCGGTACAGTTGATGGATTGATCCGCGTAATTCTAGCCATCGTTACCATCTTCCTGTTTTACAACAAGATACTTACAGACAGTCTTTTCATGATCATAGCAGTTATTCTTCTGCTGACCAGTCTCACCGGCTTTTGCCCTTTGTATTCGCTGCTGGGATTGAAAACAAAACATGAGGCACCTAAGGAGCCTGCGCGGAGTTAATGTACTTGTCATAACAACATAGGGAGGCTGCTATCTTGGAGATGGCAGCCTCTGGTTTTTTAGGGGGAGTTTGGTTTGTTGGCCGTCATTTTTTTTTGAGCTAAAATTATTCCCTATCTTGCCCCTGAATAAAGGGGACATGAAGTAGATATTTAGAGAATTGTTAGCACCCAATTTTCCCAATTAATTTTCTGATCAACATGAAAACCATACTTACCTACCTAATCATAGGCATTGCTGTGGGTTATTTCGTATATACGCGGCTTCTACCTTTGTATAAAAAAAAGAAGAGACCGTTTACACCTGTATTTCGTGATCCGGATAGCACGCTGACTGAGGCCGAGTATAAAAAAGTGGCGCTGGGAGCTATTTACAGCGAAATGACACATGCATATATCAATAACCTGGCAACAGGGCTTGATAAATCTTATGTGATAGGTACCCTGCTACACAGTTACTGGAAACTGAAAACCGCCGATGAAGCCAGGGCTAAACTGGAATATCTGCGGGACAAGGGTTTCCGTTTTTACCTGCCGGCTATTTACAAGGCCCTGATGGCGAAGACGGAGCAGGAGCAGGAATTGATCCTGGATGAATATTTTACGGAAGAGGAAGATCATGGGAAAGCGCTTTCGCAATTGCATAACCTGATGGATACGATGCCTGAATTGCTGCAGGATGGGATTCTTCAAAATGAACAGGATATTTTGAGATACGGTATGATAGGCTGGGATTGTGGCAGGCTGGTCTTCCTGACAAGACTCTGCTATGAAGCACGCATTATCAACCAAAAAGAGGCCTGGGAGTTTATTGATGCGGCAGATGAGCTGGCGCATATTACTTATACAGATTGGGAGTCTTATGCGAAAAGTTATGTACTCGGGAGAGCTATGTGGGGTGGGGTGCATTCCGGCAACCGGGATGTAGCGGCGATTGCTAAATATTTATTGGAGAAGGGGGACAGTCCCTGGATCCGGATGCCCTGGTAGCATTAATAAGGGTGAAGGCTGATGCCAATAGTAGCCCTGGCAAATGAAAATAAAATGAAGAAGATTTTTAAATTTTACAAAAGGCTTGATGATGCTGATCAAAAAGACTCATTACTCCTTTCCCCCTCTTGTATACCAGGCAAATAACGCGACGCATACGGCACCGGCAATACTCTGTATTGTCACCGTATGCTTAGCTCCCAACTGATGCGCAATCGTCCCTGTTATCAAATTCCCAACAGGCAGCATTCCCTGAAACGCCATCACATAATAACCAATCACCCGGCTCCTCATCCGGTCCTCCACATGCGTCTGCACGTAAGTATTCGTCGCCGCTATCTGCGCCATCATCCCCCCTCCTGCCAGCGCTACAAAGAACAATGCCAGCGGCAATGACCTGCTCAATGAAAAACAACATACACTCACTGCAAATGTCAATCCTGCAATCACTATTATCTTCAGCAGGTCCCTCCCCGGTTTTAAAGCCGCCATATACACCGCCACACACAATGCCCCGAATCCTGTACAGGTCCCAAACCAGCTAAAGGTAGTTGCATTCCCGTTGTACACATGACTCGCAAACACCGGTGCCAGTGTACTGTATGGCGTAACCAGGATATTAATAATAGCAAGCATCAGGATCACAGACCTGATATCCCTGTGATTCCGCAGGTAGCGATATCCCTCCCGGAACCCCTCCCAGATACTGGCCGTATGCTTTTGCGGCACCGCTGCAGGCAATCGCATCAGCATCAGTGAAATCAGCACCGCTATAAAAGTGAGAAAGTCTACCAGGAAACAAATTCCCTCTCCCCAGGCACTCAGGATCACACCAGCCACTGCAGGGCCTAAAATCCTCGCCAGATTCACCATGGTGGAGTTCAGGGCGATCGCATTCGGAAGATCCTTCTTATCGTCTATAAACGCCACTACCAGCGATTGCCTGGAGGTGGTATCAAATGCATTTATGATGCCCTGGGCAAAGCTGAGGACAAGGATCGCAGGCATATTGTACCATCCTAACAGAATGATCAGTGCCAGCGCCCCGGATTGCAGCATGGAAGCAACCTGTGAGCGGAAAAGGATTTTGAAGCGGTCGTGCCGGTCTGCATAAGCGCCGGCATAGGGCGACAGGACCAGGGAAGGGATCAGTCCCAGAAAACCCACCAGGCCAAGTATAAACGCACTTTCTGTAATGCGCCATACCATCCAGGATACAGCCAGGCGTTGCATCCAGGTACCAATTAAAGAAATGCACTGGCCGGTAAAATATAAACGAAAGTTCCGGTACTTAAGCGAGCGAAATATTCCTGCAGACTCCACGGATTGACAATCAGAAAGTGAATGGTTAATGTAAGGATGTAAGCGGCTTTATTGCATTGAAACAGTCGGTTCCGGTAGTCAGGAAATAACAAATTTCAAAAGATTGATGCCAATCAAGCCAGGCTACAAGTATTCCTAACATAAGAAAGCCTTAAATGTAAAATTATTCAAAAAGATCCTGCCAGAAATTTATATAAATGGTAATGACCGTCATCATACAAACAATTCATCATCATAGTCCAGCTCCCCCCTAAAAGATAGTTTTGTATCAAATAAACGCCATATGAGAAACGCCGTCAAACTCTTCCGCATTAAGGGTATCCCGGTGGGGGTACACTGGATCTTTCTGCTTGTCAGCTGCTGGATACTATTTGTCCCGATTATTTCCCGCGGCGACTCTCAGAGTATAGGATGGACTGCTCTCGGGGTACTGTCTATCTGGGCTTGTGTGATGCTGCATGAACTTGGCCATACCATAGCAAGCATGCATGCCGGTATTCCTGTCAAAAATATACGCCTGCTGCCTACTGGTGGCTTGCCTACAATTGCTATGCAGCCTGAAAAAACAAGTCATCAGTTACTGATCACTTTTGCAGGTCCTGCCGTCAACCTGTTTATTGCACTGCTGTTGCTGCCATTCCTGGATGACTATACGCCATTCTGGGACACTCACCAGCTTGTATTTAATATCACACCTAATAACTACCTGGTATTCTTACACAATATCAACGTAATGCTCGTGGTGTTTAACCTGCTTCCCGCCTTTCCAATGGATATGGAAAGACTGCTTTCTCCACAGGCTTCCCTGATGGGTACCCGCATCCTGGGTGTGCTGTTTTTCATCGGTGGCACTGTGACGCTGAACCGCTGGCTGGTATTCTTTGGATTGTACCTGTTACTGATGGGTGCTACTGAAAAAAGACTGGTGCTGAAACCAGCTGTAAAAAATGTGTGTCTGGGTGACATCGTGAATACGGATTTCAAAACTGTGAATGCCGGCTTTACGATGGAAGAAGCCAATGCTTACCTGCTGGGTGATCGCCACCGGTCTTATGTGGTACTGAACAACGAGGCTCCTATCGGGATTATTGACAGCCAGGTCATTCACTTCTCCCAGGCCCCTGGTTATTACAGGAGGAAAGTGTATACGATGATGGACAAGGATGTGAAACTGATGAATGGGAATATGACCATTTTCGATTGCTGGGATGAGTTGCCGGAAGAACATTTGGCACAGGTGCCGGTAGTGAAGGATGGCTGCCTATTGGGAGTGGTGAGCAGGGAAACTGTGAAGGAGTATTTATCAGATAAAGAAAATGCTGTTAGTTTCGGATAAGAGCCAGCATTTGTCATGTGAATAGCCAAATAAGATCCGTTGCCAGCCAGAATAATATAAGAGCGATTTACAAAAAAACAACAAAAAGGGAATTAACGGACAAAAGGGAATGCTGTCAACTTTGGATAAAAAAAAGAGGGGATGCCGGTTGGCATCCCCTCGTCAATTTTATAACTTATGCAAATAACACTGTGCGCAGGTATTTTGAGCTTTCTGTAATACTTTCATATGGATCTATAGAGAAATTCTCCTGTTCCACTATATAATACTTAATCCCAGCCGTCTTTGACTTTGCAAAGATGGATTTGAAATTAATACTTCCTTTACCCACTTCTGTATTCAGTTCAGGATTTGCCTTATCCATATCCTTCACATGCACCATCGTAAAGCGGCCCGGATATTTATTGATCCATGCTACAGGATCCTGGTTAGAACGCACTACCCAGTAAATATCCATCTCAAAATGCACCATGGAAGGATTGGTACCTTTCAGCAACTCCTCATAGAGCATCACCCCATCTACTGTCTTAAATTCGAAGTCGTGGTTATGGTAAGCCAGTTTCAGGCCATGCTTCTTCGCCTTGTCAGCCAGTTTATTCAGTTCTGCGACGATATTTTTGATATCAGCAGCGGTTTTACGCTTTTTTTCATCGATATAAGCCATGGTCAGGTATTCCTGGCCCAGTATTTTAGCCGCTTCGATAGCTGCATCCTGATCGGCTTCAGCGTCCAATGCGTAGTGTCCGCTTGGGCTGGTCAAACCATGCTTTGTGAGCAGGGCCTTGAATTCCTGGGCGCTCAGGCCCCAGAAGCCGTTCTTTTTGCTGTAGCCGTAGGTTTCCACTTGTTTGTAGCCGGCGGCAGCTACTTTGGCAATTACGCCTTTTACATCTTTAGGGAGTTCTTCGCGGAGGGAATAGAGCTGTAATCCTGCTTTGGCATTGATTTTACCAGCAGCCAGTACATTTTTCGACGAGAGTCCAAACGCCAGTCCGGCACCGAGGAGACCTGCCTGGGCAAGGAAAGTTCTTCTTGTGGTCATAATAATTTATATGTTTTAGCTCAAAATGATGAATTAGTTTCCGGGAGAAACAAAATAAGACGGAAATGTGAATTTTGCAAACAATGGATTGATCCTTGCAAATACGCTCCCTCTATTTCTTCTCAATTTTGCAGGTATAAACAATCAATAATTATGCAAATTAATGGAAACACGATCCTGATTACAGGAGGCACTTCGGGAATCGGACTGGCTTTTGCGGAAGAATTTGTGAAGCATGGCAATACCGTTATCATCACCGGCAGAAGGCAGGACAGACTGGATGCCATTCAACAGCGCATACCTGGTATTGTGGTGAAGAACTCTGATATGGCCGATGCCGCACAGCGGGAGGAGCTGGTAAACTGGGTGTATACTCATTATCCGGAGACAAATGTACTGATTAATAATGCAGGGGTACAACTGGCCATGGACCTGTCTAAACCGGTAGATCCGACAAGAGTGTACACAGAAATTGATACGAACCTGGTAGGGCCTATTCATTTGGGTTCCCTGTTCGTGCCGCATTTACTGGGGCAGAAAAACCCTGTGATCATTAATGTTACTTCCGGACTGGCATGGGTGCCGGCAGCCTTTATGCCGGTATATTGTGCAACGAAGGCAGCGATGCATTCATTTACCTTGTCACAGCGCTGGCAGTTGCGCAATACAAACATCCAGGTGGTGGAGGTAGCGCCCCCATCTGTGGATACAGAGCTTGGGCATGACCGCAGGGAGGATAAGACACAGTCTCACGGTGGTATTCCGATCTCTGAATTTATTAAGGAGGCAATGGCTGCACTGATTGATGGTGAGCCGGAAGCGGCGATTGGCGGAGCGAAGGATTTAAGGGCAAAGGGAGAGACAATCTTTGAGGCCTTTAACAGCAGGTTTTAGCAAGTATTGGGGTTGAAATAAGAGTTGTTAACAGGTATCAGAAAGTATGATGTTTTGAACTAAGAGATACTTTTAAACAGCTGAGTTTTTAACAGCAGGTATTAATACCCTGCTGTTAAAAATTTCGCTATTTCTGCCAGTGTCTCCGGCGTATCTATATCTGCCAGTGGCCACACATGTTGTTTCCCTTCATACACTACTAATTTAGCATGAGGAATGCGTGCCTGAAAGGTTCTGCTATCATCCAGCAGGATCTCCTTCTCTCCTGCCAGGATCAATACCGGCGGAAATGTTTCAAAGCGCAGACTATCCGGGCTCACTCCCGCATATTCCTTCGCTGCCCCGTGAAGGTATTCAGTCGCAATCACATCTCTTCCTTCATTGAGCTGGTGCGATGGCAGATCATTTTCCAGCCGGATCCAGGGCGATAATAATACCACTGCCTTCGGTGCCTTTTCAACCGCTGCAATTGCTGACAGGATCATTCCACCGCCTGCACTATCGCCCATCATTTCTACCTCCACATCCCCAAGTGTAGCATATACTTTTAACACATCATTCAATCCTGCCGGATAAGGGTTTTCAGGGGCCAGTGCATATTCAATAAATAATACTTTCCGCTTTGCAGCTTTTGCAAAATGCGATACCATAGGGCCATGTGATTTGATAGAGCCTACTGCAAATGCACCGCCATGCAAATACACCAGGATCTTCCCGGCGGCTGCTTCTTCCGGTTCAATCCAATAGCAAGGTACTCCTTCGATTGTCGCTGGTGTAATGGTGACACCTGCTGCTGCAGGATAATTGTTTCCGAAATTATCAAAGAACTGCCTGCGAATCTTTACATCTTCCATTGTGCTAATAATTTTTTCCAAAAGTATCCCCACTGGTATACATTTGCAAGAGGTCAGGAGAACCTGCCTTACTACGAAAAACTATAGTAATACTGAAAATGAGCGCAAATAAATTGAAAGAAAGAAAAAAAATTTCCTGTCCGGTGGAGTATGCCGTCTCGGTTCTGAGTGGAAAATGGAAATTGCGGATCCTGTATGCGATTACGAAACAAAGTCCGAAGCGATTCAAGGAGCTGGAAAGGGAGATCAGTGGTATTACCCCTACTATGCTCACGGCTCAGCTGCGTGAACTGGAAAGGGATGGAATTATTGAAAGGGAGGTTTTTGCAACGGTGCCACCAACAGTGGAATACAGGCTCACAGCGTTTGGTAAGACGACTGCTCCGATGATGAATGAAATCAAGAACTGGGGGCTGTTGTTGAAAGCCCATCAGGCAGGTAATAATGGCAATGAGATTTCATAACTTCCTAAGCACCTCCTGTGCTTTTTTGTTTTCTGAAGGAAGTCCGATAGTGATGCGGATCCATGTATTGTAAGGTGAAAACAAACGGGCGATCTGTACTCCTTGTGCTTTGAAGGCAGCGGCTACCTGCCCGTAAGGTTTGCCGGTATTGAAGTAAATAAAGTTGGCCTGGGAGCTGGTGTGCTCCAGGTGTAAACTATCAAGCAGCTGGTTCCATTTTTTTCTTTCCGCGGTAATGGTTTTATTAAGTTGAGGAACATAACTTTTATCAGCCAGTGCGGCTTTGGCAGCGACGATAGAAAGCCTGTTCAGGTCATGTACATTCCCCAGCCCTTTATCCTTCAGGAATTTTGCGATTGAGGGAGCTGCTACGCAATAGCCGATGGATAAACCAGCCATGCCGTAGGCCTTTGCAAAGGTGCGGAATACGATGATGTTATCTCCTTCTTTGATATTGTTAACGGCAGTTCTGCCGGCGAAATCATCGGCATATTCGAGGTAGGCTTCGTCCACTAAAATGATCGCCTGTTTAGCGGCTGTATGTAGAAAGTCGTGAAAAGTTTGTTTGTCGCTGACAGTACCGGAAGGGTTGTGGGGGTTGACAAGAAAAATAGCGGTGGTGTGCTCATTTATTTTGCTGCTAATGGCCTGCAGGTCGTTTTCTTTCCTGTCATTCAGGGGCACTTCTATCACCTTTCCTCCTACGCTGGCGGCAGCATCCGTAAACACCGGGTACCCGGGTACAGAATAAATGAATTCCCCGCCTTTTAAGCCCAGGAAAACCCCGAGTTGGGCAAGTATCTCTCCCGTGATGATTTGGTCTTCTTTTACGCCCTCTTTTTGGGCAATAGCGGCAATCAGCGCATTTGCATCCGGCCCGGGATAACGGGCAATATTGGCCATCTCTTTTTTGATGGCTTCCTGCACTCCGGCTGCGGGCGGATAGGGGTTTTCGTTCAGCGATAATTGTTGTGCACCGGCGTTCAGGCACATAAAAAAGAAAATAGTGGGAATATAAAAGCGATACATAACCGACATTTTATTATCCCACTAAAATACTAGAGTTATTGCAAAAAATCAACTAGCCTTATTAACGAGGCGTCTCAGCAGTATTGCGAATACCAGGGCAATCACTAACAACACGCTAAAGCAATACAGTGTGCCATTATAGCTGCTGCTCGCACTTCTGGCTATCGCTGCGAAGAGCGGACCAGCCATACCGGCAGCTGCCCATGCGGTAAGCATATACCCTACAATTGCGCCCAGTTCTTTGGTACCAAAGAGGTCACTGACATATGCAGTGGTAGTAGAAAAGCCGGCACCATAGCAGGATACGATCAGGAAGATGATGAGCTGGAACAGCATTGCGTTGTGTACGCTGGGCAATATCAGGAAGGAAGCAATGGCAATACAGAGGAAAGTGATATAGGTATTAGGTCTGCCCAGCCAGTCAGATGCCGCGGACCATCCGATACGGCCACCGCCATTAAAGATCCCCATCAAACCTACCATTGCTGCTGCGGCAGCGGTGGAAAGGCCGGCTGATTCCTGCGCCATAGGAGAAGCGGCTGAGATGATGGCGATACCGCAACTGATATTGAGGAAGAACATCACCCAGAGGAACCAGAATTTCTTTGTACGGATGGCTTCTTTTGCAGTCATACCCGTATTTTCTTTAGCCTTTGCAGGTCCGCCATAGCCTTCGGGTGGAGGTGCGATGTAGGAGGATGCAGCAAGGATGACTACAAAGTAGCTGCCGCCCATGATAAAGAAGGTGGTTGGGATACTGGTATTGGCGATCAGGTATACGATCAGCGGGCTACTGATTAAGGCCGCAAAACCGAAGCCCATGATGGCCAGACCGGTTGCCAGTCCTTTTTTGTCAGGGAACCATTTTATCAGTGAGGTGATAGGTGTGATATAACCCAGGCCCAGGCCGATACCACCGATTACGCCATAAGACAGGTACAGCCCCCACAGTGAGTGTGCATATACTGCCAACCCTGAGCCGGCGATGCCTGCTCCGAAGAAAAGCGCCGCAAGTCGCCCGGATTTTTTCGGGCCTAGCTTTTCAACATAACTGCCCAGAAAGGCGGCAGACATACCCAGGAAAAAAATAGCCAGGCTAAATGTAAACTGTGTCTCTTTCAGTCCCCATCCAAGTTGCGCTATTAATGGTTTTGTGTATACACTCCAGGCATACACAGAGCCGATGGAGAGATGGATCCCAACTGCGGAGGCTGCAATGAGCCACCTGTTCTTAAGTTTGTTCATGGTTGTGATGAATTATGCATATATTTTCAACTGTTCGGCAATCAGCTCTCCCATGTTCCGGCAGCGGCTGAATCCATCGTGGTGATGGAAAGTGGCCAGTTCCCCGGCCAGCTGGTCTACCTTTTTCTGCGGGGAGATCTGATCGTCTTTCATACAGGCCAGCAGATCATCCAGTCTGTAACGTACCAGGCGGATGCGGTTATTGATTAAGCTCCGCTCCTCTTCCTGGTACTGCCGCATGGTCCGGCTGTCCATATGTTTGATACCAAGGCTTACCAGTTGATTGTTATCTTTAAAGAAGTGTGGCAGGTAAAACTGTCTTCTGCCTTCATAAGATTGCTGGTCAAAGTCGATGGCACGGATCCGGTATTGGTTTCCTTCTATATCAGGTGTGATATGTACTACATAGTTATAGGCGCGCATATCGCCCAGCAGGCGGATAAAGCAGCGTTCGTTGAACTTCACGAATTCTTTACAGATCCTGATCTGGTTGAATTTGGATGTGTTCAGGCGGTTTTTGATAAACACGTCTCCTGGCAGACCTGAGATGTGTTCTTCTATCAGGGTTTCGCCATCGGTAAGATAGGCGATCCTGTTAGGTGACAATATATGTTCGAGTTCCAGTCCGTATACACGGGAGGCATCAGATATTTTTACGTAGAAGTAATCGTAGTTATCATTCAGCGTATTCAGAACGCGTACCCGGAAAGGCTTGCTATTACCAAAGGTGCAGTAGTCGATCTGGGATACCTGTAAGTGCTCGGTAAAAGCGGTATCGCCAGAGGTATTCATAATGGCATAGATGAGGGTGAGCGCGGGGAATAAGGTTTCCATATGCGCAGGATCGTAATAAACGGTTTCCCAGAGGGTGTCTTTACCATCTTTGTCCAGCAGTGGTATGCTCACATGAAAACGGAGCAGGTCACTGTAGTTTACCAGTACTTTCAGGTCACGGTTATACTTACGCAGGTATTCCATCAGGGGCTGCCTGACGGGATAAACCAGTTTCTTACGGGATTGAACGTCCATCATACATTGAGCATAACAGGTAGTGACACAGGCTGCAGGTTCATCGACATGAAGCAAAATGGATCATTACCGGATAAAAAAGTAGCTGGCCGGGTCAGCGGCCAGCTACAGAAGTATAGCAGATTAAGCACTAACAGGTGCCTTGATCTTCGCATTGGTCACCTCAGCTTTCTGAGGACCTTCGAAGGCCTTGATATAGAGCTGTTTCATTTCGCTGATCAGTGGGTAGCGGGGATTAGCCGGTGTACATTGGTCATCGAAAGCCTGTTCAGACATTGTATCAAGAGATGCATAGAATTTGCTTTCTGACACGCCGAATTCCTTAATGCTCTTAGGAATAGCTACCTGAGCTTTCAGTTTTTCGATCGCTTCGCACAGCAGTTCTACTTTTTCCGCATCGTTTTTACCACCCAGTTGCAGGTAGTCAGCGATACGAGCATATCTCCAGCGGGCGTTAGGATATTTATACTGAGGGAAAGCAGCCTGTTTGCGAGGGTTTTCAACAGCATTGAAGCGGATTACTTCAGTGATGAGCATACCGTTCGCTACACCGTGAGGCACATGGTGGGTAGCACCCAGTTTGTGTGCCAGGGAGTGACAGATACCGAGGAAAGCGTTGGCGAAGGCCATACCAGCGATGGTAGAAGCGTGTGCCATTTTTTCTCTTGCTTTCACATTGGTTTTGCCTTCGTTGTAAGCAGCAGGCAGGTATTTGAAGATCAGGCGGATGGCTTCGAGTGCCAGGCCATTGGTGTATTCACTTGCCAGTACGGAAACATATGATTCCAGTGCGTGGGTAAGCGCATCGATACCGGAAGCAGATGTGAGGCTCTTAGGCATGTTCATCATCAGTTCGGCATCTACAATTGCCATATCAGGAGTCAGTTCGTAGTCAGCCAGCGGATATTTGATACCAGTGTTTTCGTCAGTGATAACTGCGAAAGGAGTTACCTCGGAACCAGTACCTGCGGAAGTAGGAATTGCGATGAAGCTGGACTTGATACCCATTTTAGGGAAGTGATACACGCGTTTGCGGATATCCATGAAACGCATTGCCAGGTCTTCGAATTTTTCTTCCGGATGTTCGTACAGTACCCACATGATCTTTGCAGCATCCATTGGTGAGCCACCACCTAAAGCAATAACGGTATCAGGCTGGAAGCTGGCCATTTCTTCAGCACCTTTTCTTGCACAGATCAGGGTTGGATCAGGCTCTACATCGAAGAACACGGTGTGAGCGATACCCAGTTCGTCCAGGATCTTTGTTACTTTTTCAGCATAGCCCAGGCCATAGAGTACTTTATCAGTTACGAGGAATACTCTCTTCTTGCCTTCGTCTTTCAGTTCTCTGAGAGCAACTGGCAGACAGCCATATTTGAAGTATACTTTTTCAGGTACTTTAAACCACAGCATATTTTCTCTTCTTGCAGCTACGCTCTTTATGTTCAGCAAATGTTTTACACCTACGTTTTCGGAAACAGAGTTACCACCCCATGAACCACAACCGAGGGTCAGGGAAGGAGATAACTTGAAGTTGAAGATGTCACCGATAGCACCTTGTGAAGAAGGCATATTGATGATGGTACGGCCGGTTTTCATAGCAGCACCGAATCTGTTCACCCTGTCCTGAGAAATGCTTGGATCGGTATACAGCACGGAGGTGTGACCGAAACCACCCAGTTTAACAAGGCGGGTAGCTTTGTTCAGGGCTTCATCGAAGTCTTTGGCTTTGTACATAGCCAGTAC
This sequence comes from Chitinophaga silvisoli, assembly GCF_003412465.1. Taxonomy (GTDB): domain Bacteria; phylum Bacteroidota; class Bacteroidia; order Chitinophagales; family Chitinophagaceae; genus Chitinophaga; species Chitinophaga silvisoli. Next base: position 30,595 of record NZ_QTJV01000007.1, on the reverse strand, counting down.
AGTAGACAGCTTTTCGTGGCTGAATGGTTCATCCAGTTCTACAGAAGTTACTTCACCAATCAGGATTTTGGTTTCTTCAGGAACGGTGATACCTGCCAGGGCAGCGATCTTAACAGCAGGCTGACCTACGATGTTGGCATTGAGTACGCCATTGATCAGCAGCAGCTGGCCAACTTTGCTGGTTTCAGCTTTGCTCAGGATGTAAGCACCGCGGTCGATGAATTCTCTTTTTACTTCTTCGTACACTTTATCAACTACGATCACGCTCTGTTCGGATGCGCAGATCATACCGTTGTCAAATGTTTTGGAGAGCAGGATGGAGTTCACGGCCATTTTCAGGTGGGCAGTCTCATCGATGATAGCAGGTGTGTTACCGGCACCTACACCGATGGCAGGTTTACCTGAGGAATAAGCGGCTTTGACCATACCGGGGCCACCGGTTGCCAGGATTAGATCAGCTTCTGCCATAACCATCTGGGAAGATTCAACGGAAGGCTCTTCGATCCAGCCGATGATATCTTTTGGTGCCCCAGCTTTAACGGCTGCATCCAGTATGATCCTTGCCGCTGCTATTGTGGAATTTTTAGCTCTTGGGTGAGGTGAGAAAATAATGCCATTGCGGGTCTTGAGTGCAATCAGTGCTTTAAAGATAGCGGTGGAAGTTGGGTTTGTAGTTGGAACTACAGCCGCGATCACACCGATTGGCTCAGCGATTTTGGTGATGCCAAAGGCTTCATCAGTTTCGATGATGCCGCATGTCTTTTCATCTTTGTACTGATTATAAATATACTCAGATGCAAAATGGTTCTTTATCACTTTATCTTCCACCAAGCCCATGCCGGTCTCTTCCACCGCCATTTTGGCGAGGGCGATACGGGCATTGTTAGCCGCTATAGCCGATTGGCGAAAGATCTCATCAACCTGTTCCTGGGTAAAGGTGGAAAACTGTACCTGCGCTTTCCGTATTCTTTCAATCTTGTCGATTAAATTTTTTGAATTAGGTTCCATGTTAGAGGAGTTGATATTGATAAATAATTCCTTAACAAAGGTGGGTAGAAGTGAAATTATAACCGATGACGGGTTTGGCATAAGTCGTTGATACAAATCAGTGACCTTGGGCAGGATGACCTTGGGCAGAAAAAAGACTTGGACAATAGAAATATTTTACTATTTTGTAACCATTACCTTATATCTGATGAAATTTTACGGCCTACAACTGTTGATGCTATTAGTAGCAGGGAGGAGTGCGTATGGACAGACCATGGCTCCTGATTTTAAAGATTCTGTACATGTGAATGCGGTATTGAATACCCGGGAAACAGCACCGGGCACCACAATTGAGCAATTTTTCAAGGACAATCCCGGTCCGGTAAGAATTTCTTACACTGAGCATCCATATTTCTACACTTACAAAGTCAATCCCGGACCTTTACTGGCTTCCGCCGTCATGATCGGCTATGGGGCCGCTACCTTTCACGTGCGCCCATTGCATGACCTGGACCTGTCTACAAAACAGGAAATCCGCGGGGAGCATCCGGCATTCAGGACTACGATTGACAACTACCTGCAGTATGCTCCCATTTTTGGGGTGTATGCGCTGAATGCCATGGGTATTCATGGGGAACATAACTTTAAGGACAGGACTATTATCCTTGGTATGTCTTCTTTGATCGTATGTGGCTCTGTAACGGCGGTGAAGACGCTCACCCACCGGGAAAGACCCGACGGCAGTGCAGCGAATTCATTTCCTTCCGGGCATACGGCGACGGCGTTTATGAGTGCGGAGTTTATGCGGATGGAATACCGGAATGTGAGTCCCTGGTATGGCCTGGGTGGGTATATGGCTGCTACGGCAACGGGTGTGTTGAGGATGTATAATAACCGGCATTGGTTGAGTGACGTAGTGGCCGGGGCTGGTGTGGGTATCCTGAGTACGCAGGCTGCGTTCTGGTTGTATCCGAAAATCCAGAGAGGATTGAGCGGGAAGGGGAATAATGAGACGATGATAATGCCTACCTATGATGCGGGTACGAAATCGGTGGGGATCAGTGTAGTTTGCTTGCGGTAATAGATGATTGGATCTTTATAATACTATATAAATATACCAGCACCCTCTCTCCGGTGCTGGTATGGTCTTCTAATAATCAGTTTATAAATTCCTTTATATAGGCCACTGCCCGGGGATAACCACCTGCAGCTCTAAAGGAGTCGCTGATCTTTTTCATGTTGGCTGTGTATGACGGATCGCGCAGCACCTTTTCAACGGCATCCTGCAGGATAGCAGGGGTAAGCGTTTCATGGTCCAGAGAGATAGTGGCACCCAGGGCAGCGGTTCTCTCAGCGAGATCGGGCTGATCTGCGCCGAGAGGGATGGCTACAAAAGGAACATCGTTGTACAGCAGATCACTGATACTGTTCATACCGGCGTGGGTAATGGCTACGTCGGTATGTTGTAAAATGGCCAGCTGTGGGATATAATGACGAACAATAAAATTGTCCGGAATTTTAAAATGACTGAGGTCTACATTGTAGGCAGCCATGACGACCGTCACATCTTTACCCGCAAATGCATCGAAGAAAACCTGGTAAAGTGCAGGCTTAAAGTTGCTGAAGACGGTACCGAGGGAGATGTAGATAACTTTCCTGTCTTTTAATAACTTAAAAGGAAAGTCGGATTTCTCTTTCCGGTCGAATACAGGAGGGCCTACGAAGCGGTAGGTGTTGTCGGACAATTGATCTTCCGGAACGAAATACCGGGAGGAATAGACGAGATTTAATCCACCCAGGTTGATCATTGTGGCCACAAATTTATCCGGCAGGATAACATTGTATTTTGCTTTTATTGCTTCCCGCATCAGGGCATATTCCGGTGGTGTCGGGAACATGTCTGCACTTTCAAGAAAATTATTTATTCCAAGGAAAATCCCTAAGGATGAAATAGTGGGTATTTTCAGGACCTGTTTGAATACTTCCGTAAATGGAAAGGGGGTGGAATGAATGATGTAATCGAATTGAATTCCTTTTGTTTGTGAGAATATATCTTCAATAATGTTGGTCGCTTCCCTCATCATGGTACACATGGGGTCCTCCTCTCCTTCTTTCTCAGGCCTGAACAGATCCAAATCTACCAGGTATTGTTTATATAGCGCGCCGGTGGCTTCAATTTTTTCCCTGAATGTTCCTGTGGCGAAGTAAATGACTTCGTCTCCGTTTTTAACCAGTTCGCTGACGAGGCCAATGGTCGGGTTTACGTGGCCGTGTGAGGGTACACTCAGGAATAGTACTTTTGACATAGCGTTGTTTTGTAAGAATGTAGACGGGGAGTTGGGGGATATATTTTAGAAAATGAGAAAAATATTTGCGTAACCTGAAAGTTACATATATTTGTGTAACCAAAAGGTTACATGACATGCATAGAGACTTATCATTCAAATGGTTTTTCCCGCATTCACCCGCAGCGGTATGGGAATGCCTGACGGAGCAGGAAGCGATCGCCGAATGGCTGATGAAGAATGATTTTAAACCGGTGGTTGGGCACAAATTTAATTTTCATACGAAGCCGATTCCGAAGATGGATTTTGATGGGATTATATATTGCGAGGTGCTGGAGGTGGTGCCTATGCAGCGCCTGGTTTATACATGGAAGGGGGGCCCGATGCCGGGTGTGATTACGCTGGATACGGTGCTTACCTGGACCCTTGTGGCTAAGGAGAACGGAACGGAGCTAAGATTGGAACACAGCGGGTTTAAAGGATTTAAAAATTATCTATCCAGCCTGTTTATGGGTGCGGGATGGAATGGAAAGATTCGTAAGAGATTGGAAACACTACTAAATGAAAAAGCAAATGCTACAACCTGATCCATTCCAGGCGATTGCCGATCCGGGCAGAAGGGAGATTCTGTTTTTGTTGTCAAAAGAGAAATTATCTATGAATGCACTGGCAGAGAATTTTGAGATTAGCAGGCCGGCAGTGAGCAAGCATGTGAAGATTTTGTATGAGGCGGGGTTGATTATGATTACGGAGGTGGGCAGGGAAAGGTACTGTGAGCTGAATCAGGATGGGTTTAAGGAGATCAGTGAATGGATGGCGTATTATGAAGAGTTCTGGAAGGCGAAGATGGTAGGGTTTGGGAAGGTACTGAATAAGCGGGCAAGGCAGTAGCGTGGAAATGGGTGTAATTGAGGAGGGGCATAATTTGGGAAGATTTAATTTGAAGAGGTCTGTACACCAGGAGATTTATCTGCCCGTTTCAGGCATCAAATTGCCGTTTTCCCCCTGAATTATGCCCTGGCACAGCTATACTATTGTATCTTTAAACCGTGAAAAAACATGACGGATACTTCGGCATGCTCATCTCAGCATGCATCGCTATATTAGCAAGCTTCCCAAGGATGCTCCGCATGGAGCCATTCTCCTGGTGGGCGATCATTCATTTCTTCCTGCATTCATTCCTCTTTGGCCTGATCTGCTGGTTCCTGCACAACTGGTTTATCACGGAAACCTTCCACCGGAAAAGGGAAGATAAGATCATAATAGCACTGTCATATATTGTGCTGGTCGCCTTGCTTATTTTTCCTTACAATTACCTGATGTCATTATTATACGATGTTTCCGAAGGCTTCCTGGAAATTCCTATAGCCCGGAAACAGTATATGCTGTTCCTCAGAGGCCTGGTTACCAGTGGCCTTTTCTATTTCATACAACATCATAAGATGGTGGTATTTCAAAAACAGGAAAGCCAGTTAGAAATAGAAAGACTGAAACAGGCACAACTGGAAGTAAGCCTGAATTCACTGAAAGAACAGTTAAGCCCGCACTTCCTGTTTAACACCCTCAATACGCTATCTACCCTCACTTCCGAAAAACATGTGAAGGACTTTGTGAACGAGCTTTCCAACATTTACAGGCATGTATTGCAACACAAGCAGAAAGATACGGTGACCCTTACACAGGAGCTGCATTTTATTCATTCCTATGTTTACATCCTGAAAAGCAGGTTTGAAGATGCCATCAATATTGACATAAATATTGCGGAAGCCGACCAATCATTGCACATTCCTGCCCTCACCCTGCAACTGCTGATTGAGAATGCTGTCAAACATAACATGGCGACAAGTTATAAGCCGCTTTCCATTCAATTATTCAGGGAAGGAGATTACCTGGTAGTGATTAATAACCTGCAGGCCAAAAACAGCGTGAGCTATTCTACCGGTACAGGTCTGCATAACATCCGTCTACGCTATCAGCTGATCTTTAATAAAGAAATCGTAATAGAAAAAACCAGCACACATTTCATCGTAAAATTACCTTTAGGAGCATGAATGTACTGATTATAGAAGATGAGCCGAGAGCGGCAAAAGAGCTGAAAAGTATGATTCAGCAGATAGATGATACCATCCAGGTAGCAGGCATACTGGAATCTGTAGAACAGGCGAAAGACTGGTTTGCCCATAATACCCAGCCGGACCTGATTCTTTCAGATATTCAGCTGGCGGACGGGTTAAGTTTTGAAATTTATAACCAGGTGCAGATTACCAGTGCAGTGATCTTCTGTACAGCATTTGATGAATACCTGATGAATGCTTTTGACACAAATGCTGTCAGCTATTTACTCAAGCCTGTTACGATTGAGAAACTGGAAAAGGCACTGGAGAAATACCATAGTATGAAGGCTTCGTTTGCCAATGAGCCTTTGCCCAATAATTTACATGCCCTCCTGCAGGTGATTAAACCTGTGCACAAAACAGCGCTGCTGGTCAATGAAAAAGAGAAAATCATTCCTGTACAGGTAAAAGATATTGCCTGTATCTACCTGGATAATACGATCCTGCAGATTACCACCCTGCAAAATAAGAAGTACTTTATCACTGCGACGATGGATGAGACAGAGCGGCTATTGGACCCTGCCCTTTTTTACAGGGCGAACAGGCAGTACCTGATTAATAAGGCGGCTATTGCGAATGCAGAGCGGTATTTTGCCAGGAAATTAGTTGTGAAGCTACTTGTACCTACTGAAGAACAAATAGTGGTCAGCAAAGCGAAATCAGGGGAATTCCTGCAATGGCTGGAGAGTTAGGGAGCGCCCGCTTCATCCCCTTATCTGCCCGCCTCACCCACTTAAGCCCCACCCCTCCCGACATATTTAGCCAGTTTTGCATTATCAAATCAAACAAAGCAAAATGAAAACACTGGCTTTACTTTTATTACTCATCAGTTCCTCCTTCTCCCCCGACAGCATCCTTGGCAAATGGACCAATGCTGACAAATCAAAAGAACTGACTTTAGTCAAAAACGGGGATGGTTACACCGGCACCTCCGAAGGGAAAGAAATCCTGCAACACCTTGTTTATAACAATGGCTCCTACACCGGCAAAGTATTTCTCCCCAAACGGAACCAGACCTTCCCCTGCACAATTAAGCTCAAAGGAGACGATACCATGGAAATCACGGTCAAAGCAGGCTTTATGAGCCAGACCAAAGTATGGACAAGAATTAAATAAGGACCTGCATATGAAAAAGTATCTCACCGGTATCCTATGCTGCCTCAGTGTACTACCGGTGTCTGCACAGCTCAGCTTCTCGTCCGTCCAGGACATCTGGAAATACGCCGATGCGCATAATATACAGATCACGGCAGCCATTGCCAGCGAAAAAGAAGCTGCGCTTAGTGTCAGACAAGCCAAAGGTGCCTTATTACCCAGCCTTAGCGCTAATGGCAACTATACAGACAATATCAAGCTACAATCGACCTTAATACCAGCGCACCTGTTTGACCAGACCGCAGCAGAAGGCACTTTTTACGAGGCTACTTTTGGAAAGCGTTATAACTACAATGCCGCTGCCAATGTACAACTGGACCTGATCAATACACAGAACTGGTTTGCCATCAAAACCGCCAGACTGGATAAGGAAATAGCTGCCCTTAACATACAGAAAACAAGGCGTGACCTGTACGAGCAACTGGCAAACAGCTATTATTCTTACCTGCTGGCGGATGAGGCGGAAAGATTGTCCCGCTCCAATTCAGTGACCATGGATACCGTATTCGCCTCCGTGCAGCGTAAATACAATGATGGCTTTGTGAGTGAAGTGACGATGAACAATGCCGCTATCAACAAGGAAAAGGCGGCTAAGAGTCTCGCAACAGCGACGCAAAACAAACTGCTCCAGCGCAATAACCTGCAACAGTTATTGAATACCGGAGACAGCATTGTACTCAGGGAGCAGGCGGTAAGTCCTTACTTCCCCCAGCCCTTTGCTACCGATCCGGATGTGACTATTGCCTACGAAGAGCTGCTGAAATCAAAAGCACAATGGCAGTCTTCCAAAGCGGCCTATGCACCTACTCTCTCCGCCGTGTACCAATACAACAGGATGATCTCGACAGATCATTTCATGTCTTTCAGCAATAGTAATGACCTGCCAAGCCAGTACTGGGGACTGCGCCTGTCCGTACCAATCTTTTCGGGTAACAGTCGTCATTACAACGTGCAGAAAGCAAAGGTAGAGATGGAGCTAAAACAACAGCAATATCAATCTATGGGTCTGCAGTCTCAACTGACCAATCAGAATATCCTGATCTCCTACAATACGGCCTTCAAAGATCTGGAGAAAGCAAAGGAAATCCTGGCTATGTACAGCAGCAATGATACACATGCCAGCCGCTTGCTAAATGAAGGTTCAATCTCTATTGACGACAGGTTGAAATACTATTCAGATATGATCACTAATCAGCAGGAATACCTGCAGAGTATGAGCGATTATTTTATTCAATCTTATCGCCTTCAAATCAGGACTATAAACATCTATTAATCATGAAACGATCATTCATTATATTACTCGCGGGCAGCGCACTTTTCTCCTCCTGCAAATCAAAACATAATGGCACTGCCACCCCTGTCTATGCACCCATTACCGAAGCTGTATTTGCACCCGGCCATATTGAAGCAGGCGGCCAATTTACGCTCACAGCCCTGAACGATGGTTATATCACTGAAGTACCGGTATCTGAAGGTGATACCGTGTCCATTGGACAGGTTATTTTCAAACAGGATAATACAACCGCTGCCATTGCACAAAAATCAGCTACGGCGAACCTGGCTATCGCCCGTCAGAATGCATCAGACAACTCTGCCGTATTGGAGCAACTGAATCAACAACTGCATACCGCCACTGAAAAATTAGCCAACGACCTGTCAGTAAGAGATCGCAATGCCAGGTTGTATGCCACCCGCAGTGTGGCAAAGGTTGATTTTGACAATGCAGAACTGGCGTATCAATCATCCTTAAACAATGTAGAGCAGATCAGGCAAAACATTGCAGCTACCAGGCTATCCCTGCAGCAGACCCTGATCAATTCCCGAAAAGACCAGGAAACCGCCATCGCCAACAACGCCTATTACGACATTAAATCTCCGGGGGCTTATACGGTATATACCCTGCTCAAACGGAAAGGAGACCTGGTACGTAAAGGCGATGCACTGGCTACTTTAGGGCATGCAGGTGGTATGCTTATTTCCCTCTCTGTTGATGAAGGCAGCATAGCCAAAATCAAAACGGGGCAGACGGTATTGACAGAACTGAATACTGAAAAAGGCAGGACCTACACCGGTCATGTCAGCAAGATCTATCCCAGCTTCGATGAGCAGTCGCAGGCCTATACCGTAGAAGCCACTTTTGATACTATACCGGCGGGATTGATGAATGGTACCTTATTACAGTCAAATATCATCGTTTCCCACAAGGAAAGGGCGATGCTGGTACCTGCAGCCTGTGTAAGTCCTGATGGCAAAGCCCTCGTTAAGCATGGCAGGCAAACAGATACTATCCAGTTAAAGACAGGCATTGTGGCGAAAGACTATGTTGAAATATTGGGAGGGATCCATGCTGATGACAAACTCATAAAAGCCTATTAATATGAAAGCGGGCATTAACACCAGGATAGCTTACACCTATATGGTAAGCAAGGTCAAATCAACGCTGGTCGCTGCTTTGGGAGTCACCTTCGGAATTGGTATGTTCATTTTTATGAACTCGCTGATCACAGGTACGAATGAATATTCGGAAAAAACAATGTTGAGTGCCACGCCGCATATCCGCTTGTACAATGATAACAAAATCAGTAATACGGATATGCTGAACCGTTACCTGGGCGACAGGACCATCAACCTGATTTCCAACCCGCAGCTGGTGCCGCAGGATAACCGGATCTTCAACCCTGATGCCGTGGCCGCAGTACTTCGTAAAAGAAAAGAAGTCATCGCCCTCAGCACACAGGTTACTGCAAACATCATTTACAGCAAAGGGAATGTGCAGGAAAACGGGACCATCTTCGGTGTCAACATTGCAGAGCAGGATAAAATGTTTGACATCAGTTCCAACATGATTGCGGGTAAGACCCAGTCTGTGGCCGACAATCCCAATAACATCCTCATTGGTATAGGCCTTGCGCAAAAGCTCAACCTGAAAATGGGTGACTATGTCAGGATTACCACCAGCACCGGTTTGACAAAAACACTGCAGGTATCGGGTATCTTCAAAACCACTATTAAGAATGTAGATGAAACGAAGACTTATGTGAGTCTGCCGGTGGTACAGCAACTGCTGCAAAAAGACAGGGCTTACATCACCGACATTTATGTGAATGTAAAAAACTATTCACTGGCCACTGAGACCGGCAACAGCATGGCGCAGCAAACCGGCTATACATCTGAATCCTGGCAACAAAGTAATGAGCAATCACTTGCCGGGAAGAAAATCAGGGACATCATTGCCAACGCCGTCATCTTCACCATTCTGCTGGTGGCGGGATTTGGGATCTACAATATCCTGAATATGGTGATCTATGAAAAGATCAAGGAGATCGCCATTCTAAAGGCCACAGGTTTCCAGGGGAGTGATGTAGTGAGCATCTTTATCCAACAGGCATTGTTGATTGGCCTGGTAGGTTCAGCAATGGGCCTGGTTGTAGGCTGGTTCACTTCTTACCTGCTTTCCAAACTGTACCTGGGCCTTGGGAATGTGACCTATCTGCCCATGACCTTCCTTTCGAAACATTATATACAGGGAGCGATTTTCGGTCTGCTTACCTCCTTTTTCGCCGGCTATATTCCTGCCAGCAAGGCATCGAAAGTAGACCCTGTATCCATCATCAGAGGATAAAATTATTGAGATGAGTATTGCATTAAAAGCTGAGAAGATCAGCAAATACTTTTATACACCAGAGAAATTCAAGGTACTGTCAGATGTGAGTTTTGAAGTACAGACAGGAGAATTTGTATCCGTGGTCGGGAAGTCAGGTTCCGGTAAATCTACCATGCTGTACATCCTGTCTACCATGGATACGGATTATACGGGTAATCTCATTCTGAACGATCAGCAGATTACGGGGCGTTCCGTCAATAAACTCGCTGCTTTCAGGAATGAACACCTGGGATTTGTATTCCAGTTTCACTACCTGCTGCCGGATTTTACCTGTTTGCAAAATGTGATGATTCCTGCATTGAGACTAAAAAAGCTCTCTGCTGCCGAGATCGAACATAATGCCTATGAAAAGTTGAAAACACTGGGCCTGGAGGATCAGGCACTTAAAACAGCATCCCGCATTTCAGGAGGGCAGCAGCAGCGCGTAGCCATTGCCCGTGCACTGATCAATGAACCTGCGATCATTATGGGCGATGAGCCAACCGGTAACCTGGATAGCAAGAATACAGAAGTGGTGTTCGACATTTTCAAACAACTGGCGGCTGAGCATAATAAGACGATTATTACTGTGACCCACGACAATGACTTTGCGGCAAAGAGTGATCGTATTATAGAAATGAAAGACGGGATTATTATCAGTCACGATCGTAAACCACATGAGTTATGAAGTATTTTATCATGGCATTTGCACTGCTCTCCGGCCATTGTTTATATGCCCAGGGCATTGGTTATACTTATGATGGCGGGGATTATAGTGCACAAACTTTCAATGCCAATGCACGGTTTCCCCTGTTGAAGAATATGTTTGGGAATGTGATGTACCGGCACCTGAGCCTGGAGGATCATACTGTGCAATCAGGATCTATGCAACTGTTTTACAACATTAAATTCTCGGAGAAGAAATCGCTTGTGCTGATTGGTACGGGCGGATTGTACAACGAAGGCTGGCGCTATGGGGCAGGGTTTCGCTATCTGTACAAACATTCTTCGAAGATAAATGCAGGGATAGGCCTGATGTATAATAAGCAGTTTTTTGGCAACCAGCTGATTCCGTTTTTTGATATCAACTACGAGCCTTCTGAGAAATGGACGATCTCGGGCTTATTCCCTATCAAACCCAAAGTGATGTATCATTTCAATAAAGTGCTGAGTGCCGGAATGGAAATCACGGGGGAAGCCAGCAGTTACCGGATGACAGATACTTACCTGCGTAATAACCAGTGGACAGGCTTATGCAGGCTGGAATGGTTATTTACAAAACGCCTCTTGCTAAGTGCGGGGATTGGCAGGAACTTTATAAACAGGTACCAGTTTTTTGACAATGATGCAAAGACGGGTTGGACGGTTATTACTATACCATTAAGCGAAAAAGCCCAACCTGTCTATGAAAAAGAGTCCAAAGGGATCAGTGCGAATATTGGTCTTTCACTGCGGGTGAACAGGGATTGATTATACATGCACGGGGATGGATCTAAAACTTGAAGGTGCCTGGCCGGTGTGCTTTTTGATAAAGTGACTAAAGTGGGCGGGATCTTCAAATCCCAGGCTGTAGCCTATTTCAGCCACATTCCACTCGGAGTGTTTTAACAGGATAGTGGCCTCTGTAACCAGCCTTTCAGCGATGAGACTGGAAGTAGATTTGCCGGTGGTGTTTCTAAGGGCACGATTCAGGGAATTCACATGCACGCCTAACTGTGCGGCAAAGTCTGCCGGAGACTTCAGCTCAAACTGCTGGCTCAGGTTCTCTATGGGGAACTGCCGGTCCAGCAATTCATTGAATACACCAGTGATCCGCACGCTGGCATCCGTTTGCAGGTGCCGCTTAGCCACGGGCTCCATGCGCATGGCATAATGGAGTATATCAATAATACAATTACGGATCAGGTCATCCTTATATTCATAATCTGATGTAAACTCCCTGTTCATTCTTTCAAAGAGCCGGGCGATGTCCGCGGTCTGGGGGGCATCCAGTTCATATACCGGGTGAGCACCAGGTGCAAATAAAGGCAGGTCCTTGATATTTCTCCTGAAGTACTCCGCGAGGTAGGCACCTTTGAAAATGAAATATTGCCCGATGGCTGGTCCATCGGGCATATCTACTGTATATGGTACATCCGGACTGAAGATAGCCAGTGCATCGCCATTCACTTCCAGTGATTTATCACCGTAGTGCAGCAGGGTGCGGCCCCGCATAAAGCTTACCTTGTAAAAGTCCCTGCGCCGGTAAGGCTGAGGATCCATACGAAGACAATCATCGTATCGAAGCAGGTTGAAGACTAAAGGCTGGCTATTGATAGCTCTGTTAATATAGAAATCTTCTATCGATTCAGGCTTTTTCATACTTCAAATTTACACAATATCAGGCATTGCACCACTTATGCTCCCATATCCGGTACCCAATTGGCCTTCATATATTCATGATAGCCCTCTTCGCCCGTCATCCTGACCCTTGCCAGCTCCTTCGCATCTTCTCCGGCCAGGTACCGCAACCTGGAACTACCGTCTGTAGCAGCCTCATAAATCACCTCAGCCACCTGCAAGGGTGTAGTTCTTTCCTGTGTCTTTGAGCCCCAGAGGTTCAGGAATCCCTGTACAAATGAGTCGTAGTCTGTAATCTCCGGATTGCCTGTGAAATTCGCCGCCGCATCAAAGCCGGTTGCAATCGCACCTGGTTCTACCAGTTTCACCTTTATATTCAAGGCTGCCAGTTCATATGCCAGTGATTCAGAGAAGCCTTCCACTGCAAATTTGGTCGCATGGTACATGCTCACGATGGGATAGGTAATAAGCCCCCCGATGCTGGATAAGTTGATAATAGTACCGGCTTTATTTTCCCTGAAATGAGGCAGGATGGCCTGGGTCAGGTGCATCAATCCAAATACATTCACATCGAACTGTTGTTTGATCTGTGCATCCGTTGCCAGTTCAAAAGGGCCAAATAAACCATAGCCAGCATTGTTAAGCAGCACATCGATCTTTCCAAATCTTTTAATACCTTCAGCAATCACCTGCTGCATGCCGGCTTTTTCCTGCACATCCAGCCTGGTGACAAACACATTATTTAAGGTAGTTAATTCAGTTTCCTTTTCCGGAGAGCGCATCGTAGCAATAACGTTCCAGGACCTGGCGGCAAAGTATTGTGCAGCTGCTTTTCCAATACCGGCAGATGACCCGGTGATCAGTATTGTCTTGTTCATGATTTGATTATTTTTTGATAACAAGACAAAATTAGCCCGGGAATCAGGGTCAGAATTGTCTCCATGAAACGAATACTTGTATAAATCAAACCGAGCTATGAAGAGAACCATTTGGACCTTTTTATTACTGTTAGTTCAATCCACATTATTTGCGCAGGCAGATAGCCTCAAACCCGGCCTGAGCCGTGCCAAACTTTACCTGGCCGACCTTGGTAAGATCGTTAGTCCCAATGGTATCCAGGAAAACTTTCAACTCCCCATTGGCGGGATCAACCAGGAAATTTATACCCGGGGCCAGGACAGGGAAAATCCGGTAATCCTGTTTATTCACGGGGGGCCGGCTTCGCCCATTTCGCCCGTAATGTGGATGTACCAGCGCCCCCTGGAGGAGTACTTTACCATGGTGACCTACGATCAGCGGGGTGCGGGCAGGACTTTCCTGAATATTGCCCCGGATTCAATTGCCAATACCATCCACATTGACAATTATGTAAACGATGCTATTGCCATTGCGGAGCACATCCGCCAGCGCTACAAAAAAAAGAAGGTCATCCTGATGGGACATAGCTGGGGAACCATCGTAGGAATGAAAGCGGCGTTGAAAAGACCGGATCTCTTCTATGCCTATATAGGAATTGGTCAGGTCATCAATACCCGGGAAAATGAGCATTACAGCTTTGAATATGCACTGAGTACAGCGCAGCAAAACCACAATGACACTGCGGTGGCGGAGTTAAACGGGATTGCACCATATCCGGGTGATCAGCCCATTACAAGGGAAAAGATCATTATTGCGCGAAAATGGGCGCAGTATTATGGAGGTCTGAGTGCTTACAGGCATAGTTCCCGTTATTTCTTTGCAGGTCCTTATATTTCACCTGAGTATAGTTTTGAGGATGTAGCAGCGATTGACAATGGCAACATCTTTACGTTGGGGAGAATATTGCCGGAATTCCTGGAAGTGGACCTGAAAGGGGTGAAATCTTTCCCAATCCCGGTATTTATGTTGATGGGCAGGCATGATTATACAACACCGAATGCGCCAACAGAGACCTGGCTAAAAGCTGTAAAGGCACCTGTTAAAAAAGGAATCTGGTTTGAGCATTCCTCACATATGCTGATGTTTGAAGAGCCGGGGAAGCTGCTATTGAGTCTGGTGAATGAAGTGAGGCCCCTGGCGATTAAATAAAACCTTTTTGGCTACAACTTTTACATTTTTGGCTACTATTCCCAGGCTTGTGTCCCGGAACTTTGGAGCATGATAAAAGATAAAGTTATTGCCATCACCGGAGCCAGCAGCGGCATAGGCGAAGCGACCGCCCTGCTGCTGGCATCCCAGGGCGCTAAGGTGATCTTAGGTGCCCGCAGAACAGACAGATTAGCCCAGGTAGCTGAAAAAACCGGGGGCTTGTACATGCCACTCGATGTAAGGAATAGGGAAAATGTGGCTGATTTCGTTCAATTAGCCCTTGACAACTATGGTCGGCTAGATGTCCTGATCAATAATGCCGGAATTGGGCCCATTTCTCCCTTAGACGAGCTTCGGGTAGCTGACTGGGAAGACATGATCGACATCAATTTTAAAGGGGTGCTTTATGGCATTGCTGCTGCCCTGCCGGTGTTCAGGAAGCAAAATTCCGGGCATTTTGTAAACACCATTTCCACCGCCGGCATCCAGATAGTGCCCACCATGGCAGTCTACGCCGCGACGAAAAATGCGGTTCGCACGGTAGCCGATGCCCTCCGGCAGGAAGCAGGCTCCACTATCAGGGTGACCAGTGTCTCTCCCGGGTACATAAAGACGAACTTTGCGGATTCCATGACCAACCTGGAAATCAGGGAACAAACGAGAGCGCGTGCGGAACAGATTGCCATCTCCCCGGATGCTATTGCACGTGCGATAGCATTTGCCATTGACCAGCCTGCAGATGTGGATGTGAATGACATTGTGATCAGGCCTACTGCGCAATAGCATGCCCTGCATCAGATAAATGCACCTGGTCATCAGGCCCGATAAAATTCGTAGCTTCAACTCATGGAATCACCTCTTACTTACACCAGCATATCAGCCCTGTTGCGCCGCCTGGACCTACCGGCACCGCTGCATCCGCTGATAGCGCTGGTGCCTACCGGCAATATCAGGGTAAAACCTGAAGACATTGGCCGGGGAGTCATCACAAGCCTGTATAAGATCTCCTTTAAGATTGATTTTAAAGGAAAGATTCCCTATGGCCGTGGCACCTACGATTTCGAAGAGGGAGGCCTTTCCTTCACCGGCCCTCACCAACTCTCCCTGCCTACCAGTGATGTCGCCGATTATGAGGGTTATACCTTGTTCTTCCATCCTGACTTCCTGCGTGGCTACCCATTGGCCAAAACTATACAACAATATGGTTACTTTTCTTACGCCGTTTCAGAAGCGCTCTACTTATCCGACAAAGAAAAGAAAGTCATCTTCTCCATCTTCGATGCCATGCTCCTGGAATTGGATAACAACATGGATCATTTCAGCCATGATGTAATGATTTCCCAGTTAGACCTCCTGTTAAATTATAGTAATCGTTTTTACAACAGGCAATTCCTCACCCGTAAAACCCTCCACAATGACCTTATTTGTCAGATGAACACGTATATTTCCGCAATTTTAGATACGTCTTCTCACCTGCCTACAGTGCAGCAGGTTGCAGACCACCTGCAAGTTTCTCCCCGCTACCTGAGTGATATGCTCAAATCCTTAACTGGCATGGGTACCCAGCAACACATTCATCACCAGCTCATAGAAAAAGCCAAGGAAATTCTGACCACTACCGATGCCACGATAGCAGAGATTGCGTACCAGCTAGGCTTCGAACATCCACAGTCCTTTAACAAATTATTCCGGCAAAAAACAAACACTTCTCCACTCGCTTATCGAAAATCAGGTTATTAATTCTGCAATGGATTTACTACTTTCGTTGTATCGTTACAACACAACATTCGATTATGGATTGGAAACAACCTATCATCGTCTCGCATAATCACCTTTTAGAGCAACTTACCTTAAAGGAAAAAGAACAGTCAACTTTACTCTACCTCAGTAACAAGATTGCTGCTGCTCAAAAACGGGATGAACTGTGGAACGTGATCACTGATCAACTGCTTTCACTGTTTGGAGGGAAATACTATACGCTGTGTCTGATCAATGAAGATGGCAAGACGCATTCTCCTTTTCTCCATACAAAGGAAGGCACCATTAAAAGAAGAGTGGACGAAAGTCCGATCATGCACAAAGCACACGATATCGAAGATGGCATCTTCAATATTGCGCTGAATGCTGATGAACCTATTATATTTGATCTGAAAAAACTGATCCGCAATAAGAATGTGCCTCCATACATTATCCACTGGCACAATACCGGTATCAGGGAAATGATGGTTATCAAAATCGGCAATGCTAACCAGGCGCAAGGCTTACTGTACCTCTATGCGGATGAATATGGCACCTTCTCACCCAACCAGTTTCCCCTGCTGACAGGGATTGCGGATATGCTGGGATTGGGCATCAGCAATATTCTTGCGAATGAAAAGATTGCCTGTCAGCGGGCAGAGATTGAACAATTGAAAGGAGGGCAATATTACTTAAACCAGGGAAACAGCACCGCACAGCTGATCGGTTCTTCTCCGGAAATACAAAAGATTTACAAACTTATATCTCTCGTCGCTACGGCAGACAGTACCGTCATCATTACCGGCGAAACTGGAACAGGAAAGGAACTGGTGGCGACAGCCATTCACCAGGCATCTCCCCGCGCCCAACAGGAAATGATCCGTGTCAACTGCGCGGCTATTCCGGCTACGCTGATCGAAAGTGAATTGTTCGGGCATGAAAAAGGAAGCTTTACCGGGGCGATGGATAAGCGCATTGGTAAGTTTGAACAAGCGGATAACAGTACTATTTTCCTGGATGAAATAGGTGAACTTTCCCTGGAGCTGCAGGCAAAACTGCTGCGGGTATTGCAGGAGAGAGAAATAGAACGTATAGGGGGCAATGGAAGTATCAGGGTAAATGTGCGGATCATTGCCGCGACTAACAAAAATCTTGAGAAAGAAGTTCAGGCAGGCCGTTTCAGGAGTGATCTGTACTATCGCCTGAATGTCTTCCCGGTATCCTTACCTCCCCTGCGCCAACGAAAGGAAGACATCCCCATGCTGGTCACGCACTTCATAAACCGCTATGCAAAGGAAACCCGTAAGAAGGTGACCGGGATCAGTCAGAAGGCGCTCAATAGTCTGCTGAATTACTCCTGGCCGGGGAATATCAGGGAACTGGAACACCTCATTGAAAGGGCGGTATTACTCTGCACAGGTACGACCATCAGCCAGATAAACCTGCCATTGAATCAGCCTGCACAGCCGGCAGATAACTTTGAAATCATTCCGCTGGCAGCCATGGAACGGGAGTACATCCTGAAGGTCCTGAAGATCTGTAAAGGTAAGGTCTCCGGTCCCAATGGTGCTGCGATCATGCTGGGTTTACCCCCCACCACGCTGATTTCTAAAATGCAGAAATTAAATATTAAGAAGGAACTATTACTTGTAAGCTGACAAGTCAATATGAATAGGTGCCAACTGGGACTCCAGCGTAGTACGCTGCGGTTCCAGCCACGCTGGCAACATCAGCTGCTCTCCCAGGTGCGCCGCAGGTTCATCTACACTGAAACCCGGCAATGCGGTGGCTACCTCAAATAACACCCCACCCGGCTCTCTGAAATAAATAGATTTAAAATACTTACGGTCCAGGATTGGTGTGGCATTCAGGCCCATACCAGTAACTTTCTGACGGATATCGGTCTGCGCATCGCCATCCGGGGTGGTAAAGGCGATATGGTGCACGGTACCGCTGCCTGATAAACCTTTCAGACTATCAGGCATGCAAACGAGGTCCACATAATTGCCCGGTTTATCCTTCGCGGCAAAGCGAAAGCGATTGCCTTTTTCAGCAATCAGCACGTGATCAAGTTGAGTGGTCAACAATCCGGCGGTGCGCTCGTAACCTTCTTCCCATATTTCTACGCTGTAAAATCCGCGGATGGCATGTGCGTCACCTTTTCTATCGTCTTTATCATTGAAGATCAGTTCCAGGCCTAATCCATCGGTATCTTCCAAATATACCGCCAGTTCTCCCTCGAAGCGCTCTACCGGGGGCTTGTGAGCAATTCCAAAGCGCTTCAGTCTTTCCAGCCAGTAATCCAGGGAAGCCAGGGGCACAGAGAAGGCGGTGGTGTTCAGCATGCCTTTGCCTTGCCGGCCATGTTTCAATCCTTCGTAAGGGAAGAAAGTCATGATACTACCGGGCGTACCGGTTTCATCTCCGTAATATAAATGATAGACACTGTTGGCATCGAAGTTTACGGTTTTCTTAACCAGTCTTAAGCCCAGGATACCTGCGTAGAATTCCAGGTTCTTCTGCGAACTGCCGGCAATGGCAGTAACGTGGTGAATACCGGTTACAAGTTGATTCTTATTCATGGGGTGTAATTTAATTCTCACATGACGCAATAATAACCAAATCGATAATACAGGCAACAAAATCGATAATAAATAAAAAGAGCTGGCAAGAAAAAGGGCCTCTTTGCAGAGGCCCTTAACATATCAACAAGTTGAAAAATCTGAAGAAAAATTACCATTCACCGCCTGCAACTGATCTACCCGGATTTCCGTCTGGTCTTCCAGTCTGAGCCAGTGTTTACCATCTTTTTCATATACACTTTCAATGATTCCACCTGCTCTTGTCGGACCGTTATCGTCGTACAATATAGATGCCTTTTCTTTCTTTTCGAAAAGGTCCATAATGATCGGGTAGAATGATTCTCCTGGTAAGATTAATTTGCCTGGTTCCACGGTAATAATTTTTATAAAGATAAAACTATTAACGGTATCACCGTTTATGAATTACCTACTTCACCTTCACCTGGTACAACTTGCGATTCTGTTCGCCCAGCTGCTGCACAGGGAATTTTTCTACTTTCCTGTCATAGGTCATGAAACCGTTTACCTCGCCTTCCACATCCGTGGTCTGTGTATAAACAGCGGCAGACAATCCCAGTGGGATCAACTCAGCCAAACGATCTGTGAAGGTTTTATACTTCCTGAACATCTCTTCGCTGTTTTTGAATGACTGGTAGCCCCAGTTTTTATTTCCCTGCCAGGTATGGCCATCCAGTGGCAATCCTAAGCCGCCAAATTCACCCAATACCAATACCTGTTTTTTACCAAATAAATCAGGTCTTGGCATAGCCGGATGCGGGTAGTTGTGCAGGTCAATGATATGTCCGGTTTCGTAGAAGTTACCGCCGCTGGCACTATTCACCAGCCGGGAAGGATCTTTCTTCATTGTCCATTCCGTGATCTCTATGGTTTTGAACTGTCCCCATGCTTCATTGAAGGGTGTCCATACAACGATACAAGGGAAATTGTATGCAGCGTCCATAATCGCATTCCATTCTTTACGATAGTAGCCTTCTGATTCAGGGCTACGATTTTGATCAGTGCCACGGTCCAGGACACCGGGCCTGTTTTCCCAGCCATTGCCCAGGTCACCGCTTGGCATATCCTGCCAGAGGAGCATTCCTTTTTTATCGCAATAAGCATAGTAAGTAGCCGGTTCCAGTTTGATATGTTTCCTGATCATGTTAAAGCCCATCTTCTGCAGCTGATCGATATCATATACCATGGCCTCATATGTAGGGGCAGTATACAAGCCGTCAGGCCACCAGCCCTGATCCAGGGGACCATATTGGAATACGAACTGGTTGTTCAGCATCATCCGCTGAATCCCGTTCTGATCTGGTGCCATGGAGATTTTACGCATAGCGAAATAGCTCTTCACGACATCGACTGCTTTGTTTTTACGTATAAGCGTTAGTTTGAGGTCGTATAAGAATGGATGGGTGGTAGACCATAATTTCTCATTCTGCAGGGTCAGCACGGCAGTAGCAGTAGGCGCAACTTCCTGTGTAGCCACTACATTGCCGCCATCCAGCACTTCTACCTTTACCAGGTCACCTCCCTGCGCACCTGTTACATTCGCACTTACGCTGATAGTGTGATGATCAATATCAGGTGTATTTTTAGTAGCGGCGATATAAGTCTTAGGCACTGCTTCCAACCAAACCGTCTGCCAGATACCAGTCACAGGTGTATACCAGATGCCTTCCGGTTTCTTTACCTGTTTACCGCGGGGTTGAGGACCGTCGTCGGTAGGATCCCAGACGCGTACAGTGATTTCCTGTTTCGCACCACTCCTGAGCAAAGGGGTGATATTGATGGAGAAAGGATCGAAGCCACCTTCATGTTTACCAGCACTTTTGCCGTTTACAAATACTTCTGTCTGCCAGTCAACCGCCCCGAAATGCAGCAGTATTTCTTTTCCTTTCATCGTAGCAGGGATACTGATGTTTGTATTGTACCACAGGAGGCTATCCTTGCCAACAGTGCGGCCAACGCCGGAAAGCGCCGATTCTACAGCAAAGGGAACGAGGATACTACCTTCGTATTTAGCAGGTTTATCCTGTGAAGCAGGCGTAATGGCATAGCTCCATAAGCCGTTCAGGTTTTTCCAGTTATTCTCACGCACCAGCTGTGGACGTGGATATTCAGGCAAGGGCGCATTCGGATCTACTTTCTCTGCCCATGGCGTAACGATCCTGTCTTTAATTAAATGCCAGTTGTTTTGCTGTGCGTGTACAGCGTAACTCATGCAACCCAACATGAGTAAGGAGAATGTAAACTTTTTCATAAAATCGTGATCTGAGTAATAACGTGCATGAAATAAATGAGGGCAAAAGATATAAAATAATATGCAAAGGT
Source organism: Chitinophaga silvisoli (assembly GCF_003412465.1). GTDB lineage: Bacteria > Bacteroidota > Bacteroidia > Chitinophagales > Chitinophagaceae > Chitinophaga > Chitinophaga silvisoli. The sequence continues at coordinate 9,345 of NZ_QTJV01000007.1, read as the reverse complement.
GTGCATGTGCGGAAAATCCTATTTTTTCGCACTTTAGTCCTTAACAGTCTGCTGGCTTGTTCCGATCTTTGAATTATGGAAAATAAAGTCAATGACCTACCCATTCGCCACAGGATGCAGGCCATTATTTATGCCTGGGACTGGTATTGGGTTCAGATCCGGAAACCGGGCATTCTGATGTTACCATTCACCGGCTCTGCGTATAGGGCAAACCACCCGTTACCAGGGCGATGTAAGTACCATCTTCATTCCCGGTGTATGTTGTCATTCACCCGATCCATCGCAGCATCCTGAATATAGTCCTTCCATTTCAGGGAAAGGGATTACAACCAGGACCATCTTTGATTGTACAGTACCCTGGCACCTGAAAGAAAAAATGTGGAGGGCGAAGTTTAAGGAAATAGATGCGACTCCTTACTTACCTGAATGGTATAAATAAGCACCTATGAATCAAGAATTAATTATCTGGAACTATATTCGTTCCAACCATGTACTCAGTATTACGAGCTTTCACAACGGAGAGATTTGGGCAGCCAACCTGTTTTATGCCGTGGACTATGAGCGGAAAAGACTGCTGTTTATGACCTCTGAGATCAATACAAAACATGGTGCCATGATGTTGGCAAACAGTCACGTGGTAGGCACGGTGTGTGACCAGATTCGTGATGTAGCACAGTTAAAAGGATTGCAATATGCAGGTAACGCTACCATTGTGAACACACAGGAAGCACTGGATATCTACATGCAACAGTTTCCCATGGCAAAACATCACCAGGAAACGCTGTGGATGATTACCTTTACAGCTTTGAAACTGACGGACAATTCCGCCGGTTTTGGCACTAAATACACCTGGAACCTTGAATAAGATTATTATTGGCATTAGTGGAGCAACCGGTATACAATATGGTATAAAAGCACTGGAATTATTGCGTGACCAGGATGTGGAAACACACCTGGTCATAAGTAAAGCGGCGGAACTGGTGCGGACATATGAGACAGCAATAAAACATGAAGAGCTGCTGCGCATGGCGGATAAAGTCTATCCATCAGGCGATGTAGGCGCTGCGATAGCGAGTGGTTCATTCAGGACAATGGGGATGCTGATAGCTCCTTGTTCTGTAAAGACATTATCAGAAATTGCAACGGGTGTGACGAGTAACCTGCTATCAAGGGCAGCGGATGTGGTGCTGAAAGAAAGACGTAAACTGGTATGTTTGTTCAGGGAAACGCCCCTGCACATGGGACATATTAAAAGCATGGCGGCGGTGACTGAGATGGGGGGAATCATTATGCCGCCGGTTCCGGCATTCTATACAAAGCCACAAACGGTGGATGAGATCGTGACACATACTGTGGTGAGAGCCCTTGATTTGTTTGGATTTGATATTCCGATGCCGAGATGGGATGATGATCACAAGGCGAGGATGTAAGTGGCGTGCGACTTTACGCCGCCAGTTCTTTCCTGAACTCCACAGGTGTCTTACCTGTCAGCTTCTTAAACAGCCTGGCAAAATAGCCGGGATCTGCGAAATTCAGCTGGTAAGCGATTTCCGATACACTGTAAGATGTATGGGCCAGGAGTTTCTTTGCCGCTGCAACTGCATGCTCCTGCAGTAAGAGGGAGGCAGACTTACCTGCCACGGTATGGCATACCCTGTTGAGATGTACAGTCGATATGCATAACTCTTTTGCAAAATCAGGTATTGACTTGCTGAATGGGCGACTGCTGGTATAGCTTCTCTGGAACATATGAAAATACTTTTCATTCAATCCTCCCATGTTGGTCTGAAATCGTGCCTGGACATTGAGTCTGTTCAGTTGTACAAAGAGCAGCCCTATCAAAGACTGCAATGCAAATAAGCGGTCTTCTTTATTATTAAAGATCTCGGCATCGATTTGTCTGACCATTGAAAGGATACCTTCATCCAGCGCTGTCAGGCAAATTAAAGTATTAAAATTGTTATAGATGTGAATCACTGGTTGGAGAATATCTTCCAGATAGGCATTGTCTAATGTGAGCACATGACCTGTTACCTCCGGATCATATGTTAGTCCATGCACGTTGCCCGGGGGGATTACAATAATCCCCGGCGCAGACAAGCGTACAGTACCTTCAGTCATTTTTACATCCACAAAGCCGGATGTAATAAAGAAGAGTTGAAAAAGGTTGGTGTGAACGTGCGGGTTTATCTGCCAGTTAAACAAACCACTGCGATCCCTGACCGATTCACTTCTTACATAGAGCTCACCTGCAGAGCCCTTGTCCTCCCTGTATAGTCCCGAATAATGCTCCAAATATTTTACCACCTTACGAAGTTATTATTTATCTATACGAGATTTCCTTACAAAGCTGTAAATGTCATCATTGCCTCTTCTGTCTGAACTAAAATATCCCTTATTACTATCAGGCTCAACTAGTATACCAAAATCATTGTGCGAACTGTTAAAAGGTGCGCCGATGTTTACGGCAGCTGATACAGCCTTGTAATTTTCGTCCAGCCTGACAATGAAAAGATCCAGGCCGCCCAGGCCCGGCCACTTGTCTGACGAAAAATACAGGGTACCATCAGGAGCGATATAGGGGAACATCTCATCCCCGCTGGTATTTATCATCGGTCCTGCATTGATGGGTGGGCCCCAGCCGGTATCTTTGCGCAGGCAATAGTAGAGATCTTTTCCTCCCATGCCGCCCGGCATATCAGAGGTAAAGAATAATACCTGTCCATTGGGATGAAGGGCGGGATGCCCTACGCTATATGCATCATTATTGAAAGGAAATTCAGCTATGGTGATCCAGTCACCGTTTTTCATGACCATGGTTTTCATTCGTAACCTGCTGATGTTGCCTTTCCCTTTTGCACGGATTTGGTTATTGTAGGTGACGATGATCGTATCATATGTGCGGTTGAACGAGACGGGCCCGACATGGTATTTTTTATTCAGCTTCGTATTGAAAGGGAAAACCATTTCAGGCGAGAGCTGGTTGGGCACCTGTTTAAAATTGTATTGAGGATTTGTGGCGATGGTCTTGCTATCGCCGCTGGTTTGCGGATCGCTGTCATGGTTCTTTTTGTCCTTATTTGCGTAAGACAGCACCTGCTCCAGTTCCCTGGTTCGCAGGCTGGCATCTTTAACCCTGGCAGTATCTGTGATCCTGTAGAGGGTGAGATAGCTGCCTCCGTTCCAGCCATTGGCGGCTTTTATAAATATTCGTTCCGGTCTGTCGGATACGAATACGAGGCCTGCACCATAAGGTACGGGGCTAAAGTCAGCATAGCCACTGTTGATGTTTAACAAAGCTGTTGTCCACATAGCCGAGTCCTTACGCAGGGCAGAGGCTCCCTGTTCATAGAGAGTGATGGTTTGTTTTGTCTGGTCATCGGGGTTGCTTTGCTGGTACTGCCTTGCAGCCTCCTGGTAGCGTCCGTTGATGGCTAGTAACTGTGCATAACGATAGCGCGCAGCTATACTCATGGAATCATTGTTCATCTGCTCATAACAATTCAGTGATTTTTGATACTGCTGTGTTTTGTCATAACTGGATGCCAGTTTTAGCAAGGCCTGGGCAGGCAGGCTGCCTTTTTTCATTGCCTCGGTATAACCATAGATTGCATCGGCATAGCGTAATTCGTCGTATGCCTTATCCGCCACTTTGATCTGGCTGTAGGCCAGGGCGGGGAACCATAACAGGATCAATATAATTCCTTTCATTAGTCAACTGTTAAAAATAACGGGGTGAAATGACCTGGCCTCTCTCCCATCCAAATTCATAGCGGAGCATGATTTCGTGAGTGCCCTGGTTGTATTTGACGAGGTTAGAGATGGGGTGATCATATGCATACCCTATTCTGAACTGGTCGTTCACCTGTACTTCGAGCATACCACTTACGGCATCGCCTGTACGGTAAGACAGGCCTACAGACAGTACATCGTGGATCCATAGATTGGCGTTTACGTCCAGCTGAATCGGGGCACCTCTCACGACTTTTAAGAGAGTGGATGGCTTTAGTTTCAGGTCGTCGTTGATGTCAAAGACATAACCGGCGATGAAGAAGAAGTGCATGTACTTCTTGGCAATCACGTCTGATCGGTAAGCGATGACATCTTTGCGCAGGTAACTCTTTACCAGGTTGGGAATGGAGAAACCAGCATAGAATCGGTCAGAGTTGTAGTAGATGCCGGCACCGAAGCTGGGGAGAAGGGCATTGATGTTTTGAGAGAAGGAGACATCTCCCCCATCGATCAGGTCTACTTTGGTCAGGTCAGCCTTGTAATTGGTAATGCCGCCCTGCAAGCCGATGGCCAGCGAGCCTTCATTGCTGAAACGAATGCGGTAAGCATAGGTGGCATTGAATCCGGTCGTTCTGGTAATACCGATCCGGTCATTGAATGCCTGGATGCCCAGGCCTATCTTTTTGTTGCGGGTAGCCATATCGAAGGAGATGGTACCTGTTTCAGGTGCGCCATCGATCCCTACCCACTGGCGGCGGTACAATGCAGTTGCACTCAGTACACCACGGCTGCCGGCATAAGCAGGATTCACTCCCATCATGTTGAACATGTATTGTGAGTACATGGCATCCTGTTGTGCTTTGACGGATGCAATGCCTGAAAGGAGGAATAAGGTAAACATTAGTGTGTATCTCATAACTAACGTATTAAAAGGCCGGGTTTGCAGGAGTAACATCACCACTGCGATGTAACTCCTGACCCGCTTAACGAATAATAGTGATATAACTCATGAACTTCTCTTTACCATTCAGGATAACGATGTAGAAGTAGGTACCGTCAGGCAGGTCTTCACCGATGTGGATGCCCTGGTTACACTTACCATCCCATGTGTTCCTGTAGTTTGGATCCCTGAAGACAACGTTACCCCAACGGTTGTAGACTTCGAGACTGATGGTTCCGTTACCTATGTTACCGATGACGAACTTATCATTCTTACCATCACCATTTGGCGAGAAGCCGCCGGGGATGTGTAATTGTGTTTGGTTCAGTGTCACCGGCGTAGGTATTTCTTCACCAGGATCGTTATCTCCATTTGGATCAGCGGTCAGACCGTTTGTGCTGACATCTGTCACCTTCGCATTGCTTTCTACAGCAGTAGCGGTGAGGGTAGCGCTGTTGTTGAATGTACCGAAGTTGCCGTTTGGCATGATGGTAATGGTGAACCTGATAGTATCATTTTCACCGACCAGGATGGTACTTCCATCTTGCAGGAGGCTGGTGATGCTGACACCGTTGTATTGGTTGTTAGCGATCAGGTTCGCACCTGTGGTCTGGATGATGTCTTTGATTGTGAACGTCATTGGATCGGGGAATACGCGTTTGAGATCGTCAGTTACCTGTACATCTTTCAAGGCGGTATTTCCGAAATTGGAGACTACGAATGTGTAGGTGACATCATAGCTGCCGTTCAGGTTCAGGATTGGATTGCTGGCTTCCTTCGCGATACCGGCCAGGGATACGTTCAATGGTACGATAGAGAAGGTGACAGTAGCGGTGTCACAACCATCGGTAGCGCATACCTGGTAAGTGATATTGTCGGTGCCTACGTAATCCTGATCAGGTTTGTAGGTGAATGTACCGTCGCTGTTGAAGGTGATGGTACCGTGTACAGGACTGGTGATCATGGTAGCGGTGAGGGCATCGCCGTCCAGGTCGTAATCATTGTTGAGTACATTACCACTTACGCCGGTGTTGACAGTCATCGTGTAAGAGTCGTTGGTAGCGACAGGGGCATCAGGTGCCGGTGTGATGGTGATGCGCAGGATGGCGGTATCACAAGCACCGTGGTTGTCGCATACGCGGTAGATGACGCTGTCAGGACCGTCGTAGTTGCTGGTTGGGATGTAAGTGAATGATCCGTTTGCATTCAGGACGATTCGGCCGTTCGCAGGGCCCTGGATGATGCCGGCACTTAGAGGATCTCCATCAACGTCTGAGTCGTTGCTGAGGAGGTTGCCTATGCCGGTAGCGTCTTCCGGGATGGTGATGTTGTCGTTCTGAGCTACAGGGGCATCGTTCACTGGCGTGATGGTGATGATCAGGCGGGCGGTGTCACAGAAGCCGGTGTTGTCACATGCCTGGTAGGTCACGGAATCAATGCCGCTGTAGTTTGCATTTGGAAGGTAGGTGAAGCTTCCATTTGCGTTCAGTACGATTGTGCCGTGGGCTGGACTGGTGATTACGCTCGTGGTGAGTGCGTCACTGTCAGGATCGGTATCGTTGGTTAAGACATTGCCGGTGCCCTGGGTGTCTTCAGCGATGGTAATCGCATCATCTGCGGCTACCGGTGCATCGTTCATCGCTGTCACTGTGATGATCAGGCGGGCGGTGTCACATGCTCCGGTGTTGTCACATGCCTGATACATTACAGTGTCGATGCCGTAGAAGTTTGCATTTGGTGTGTAGGTGAAGCTACCATCTGTGTTCAGTACAATTGTACCATGGGCAGGGTTTGTTACTACACTGGCGGTGAGTGCGTCGCCGTCAGGATCGGTGTCGTTGATTAAGACGTTGCCGGTGCCTGGGGTGTCCTCATTGATAGTAGTCGCATCATCTGTAGCTATCGGTGCATCGTTCACTGGTGTGACAGTGATAATCAGGCGGGCGGTGTCACAGAGACCGGTGTTGTCACATGCCTTGTAGGTCACGGTGTCGAGGCCGTTGAAGTTTGCATTTGGTGTGTAAGTGAAGGTGCCATTTGCGTTCAGTACGATCGTGCCGTGGGCTGGACTGGTGATTACGCTCGCTGTGAGTGGGTCACTGTCAGGATCGGTGTCGTTGGTTAAGACATTACCGGTGCCCTGGGTGTCCTCATTGATAGTAATCGCATCATCTGTAGCTATCGGTGCATCGTTCACGGGTGTGACGGTGATGATCAGGCGGGCGGTATCACAGGTGCTGGTGTTGTCACATGTCTGATACATTACAGTGTCTATGCCGTTGAAGTTTGCATTTGGTGTGTAGGTGAAGCTACCATCGGCGTTCAGTACAATTGTACCATGGGCTGGGTTTGTCACTACACTGGCTGTGAGTGCGTCGCCGTCAGGATCGGTGTCGTTGATTAAGACGTTGCCGGTGCCCTGGGTGTCCTCATTGATAGTAGTCGCATCATCTGTGGCTATCGGTGCATCGTTCACTGGTGTGACAGTGATAATCAGGCGGGCGGTGTCACAGAGACCGGTGTTGTCACATGCCTGGTAGGTCACGGTGTCGAGGCCGTTGAAGTTTGCATTTGGTGTGTAAGTGAAGGTGCCATTTGCGTTCAGTACGATCGTGCCGTGGGCTGGACTGGTGATTACGCTCGCTGTGAGTGCGTCACTGTCAGGATCAGTGTCGTTGGTTAAGACATTACCGGTGCCCTGGGTGTCCTCATTGATAGTAATCGCATCATCTGTAGCTATCGGTGCATCGTTTATTGCTGTCACGGTGATAATCAGGCGGGCGGTGTCGCATACTCCATTATTATCACATGCCTGGTATGTTACAGTATCTAAGCCGTTGAAGTTTGCATTTGGCGTATAAGTGAATGAGCCATCTGCATTCAGGACAATCGTACCATGGGCTGGGCTGGTGATTACGCTCGCGGTGAGTACGTCGCCTTCGGGATCGGTATCATTAGTCAGGACATTGCCGGTGCCCTGGGTGTCTTCAGCGATGGTGATGGCATCGTCGGTAGCGATTGGTGCATCGTTCACTGGTGTGACGGTAATGATCAGGCGGGCGGTGTCACATGCTCCGGTGTTATCACATGCCTGGTAAGTTGCTGTATCTATACCGTTGAAGTTTGCATCTGGTGTATAGGTGAAGCTACCATCTGTGTTCAGTACAATCGTACCATGGGCAGGGTTTGTCACTACACTTGCGGTGAGTGCGTTGCCATCAGGGTCGGTATCGTTAATCAGGACATTGCCGGTGCCCTGGATATCCTCATTGATAGTGATCGCATCATCTGCGGCGATTGGTGCATCGTTCATAGCGGTCACAGTAATGATCAGGAGAGCGGTGTCACATGCTCCTATGTTATCACATGCCTGGTAAGTCACTGTATCTATGCCGTTGAAGTTTGCATTTGGTGTGTAGGTGAAGCTACCATTTGCATTCAGTACAATCGTACCATGGGCTGGGTTTGCCACTACACTGGCTGTCAATGCATCACCATCTGGATCGGTGTCATTGGTTAAGACATTACCGGTGCCCTGGGTGTCCTCATTGATAGTAATCGCATCATCTACGGCTAACGGTGCATCGTTCATTGCTGTCACTGTGATGATCAGGCGGGCGGTGTCGCATGCTCCATTATTATCACAGGCCTGGTATGACACAGTATCTATGCCGTTAAAGTTTGCATTTGGTGTGTAGGTGAAGCTACCATCTGCATTCATAATGATCGTACCGTGGGCTGGAGCGTTGATTACGCTAGCGGTAAGTGCGTCACCATCAGGATCGGTATCATTAGTCAGGACATTGCCGGTGCCCTGGATATCCTCATTGATAGTTATCGCATCATCTGCGGCTACCGGTGCATCGTTAACAGCGGTTACAGTTATGATCAGGCGGGCGGTGTCACAAGCTCCATTATCACATGCCTGATATGTGAGAGTATCTATGCCGCTGAAGTTTGCATTTGGCGTGTACGTGAAGCTACCATCGGCGTTCAGTACGATCGTACCATGAGCTGGGTTTGTCACCACACTGGCTGTCAAAGCATCACCATCCGGATCGGTATCATTACTCAGGACATTACCTGTGCCTTGTGCATCCTCATTGATAGTAACCGCATCATCAGCGGCTATCGGTGCATCATTCACAGCTGTCACTGCGATAATCAGGCGAGCGGTGTCACATGCTCCATTATTATCACAGACTTGATATGTTACAGTATCTATGCCGTTGTAGTTTGCATTTGGCGTGTACGTGAAGCTACCATCTACATTCATAATGATCGTACCGTGGGCTGGAGCGTTGATTACGCTAGCGGTAAGTGCGTCACTTTCAGGATCACTATCGTTTGTCAATACATTACCCGTGCCTTGGGTATCCTCATTGATAGTTATCGCATCATCTACTGCTACCGGTGCATCATTCATTGTTGTTACTGTGATAACCAGGCGGGCGGTGTCACAGCCTCCATTATTATCACATGCCTGATATATTACTGTATCTATGCCGTTGAAGTTTGCATTTGGTGTATAAGTGAAGCTACCATCTGCATTCAGTACGATTATTCCATGGACTGGGTTTGTTACTACACTGGCTATGAGTACGTCCCCGTCAGAATCGGTATCATTGGTCAGGACATTACCTGCTCCATTTGTATCCTCAACAATGGTGATC
>NZ_QTJV01000069.1 GCF_003412465.1 Chitinophaga silvisoli | reverse complement strand
AACTATCTTTACGCAAGCACTAATAATCAAGGTAAATATCGTGCTACTGATGAATCAACTATTAAAAAACTTAATGCTAGACAATTTGTTCAATACGTTGACGGTATCGCTAAAGAACGTCTTGAAAGACTTCAAGTTGAACATACTAATAATGTTAATCTTAAGTATATAGTAGAGAATGAAAATGTTAAAGCATTTACTAGTATTAAGCAAGGTGATTATTTAGAAGCCATATATAATGTTAAACTTAAACGTATTGATATATTTGCTAATGATACAATTATTGGTTATATAGGAGTTCCAAATATTGATAAGTTTGGTAATTATGATATGGTTAATCAAGGTTGGAAATATAATATTCATGCTGAAAATGGTCAAGTTATTTCTCCGTTTAAAGATGCTTTAATTAGTATTCTTGACGGTGACAGATTTGACGAAGAATTTATTGGTCATTTATATGAACTTGCCGTTAAAGAAGAAGTTACAAATAAAGAACTTGATACTTTATTTAAAGAATTTGAAATTAAATATCCTGATATTGTTAAAAACTTTACTACTCCTGTTGCAAGTTTTGATTTAGCTGGACATCTTGTTAATCTTACTAAATATATATTTAATCAGCCTTATGAAAATAGTCATGAAGCTAGTATTAATCGTTGGTTTAATAATCTCCTTAATAGTTATGACCAAGCTATTACAATAGTTAAAGGTGATTTTAAAGGTAAGATTAAAGCTGTTAATGTTAAATATGGAGTTCTTAATACTATTGATGATATTAATGGTGAATGGAATGATGTACAAGAAACAGTAGTTGGTTATGATGAAAATATTAACAAACTTGGTGTAGTTGTACAAGGTCAAGTATATCTTAATGGAGAAAGTAAACCAACTATTATTGAAAATCTTACTACTAATGGTATGCCTGTTATTAGTATTCCAAGTAGTGATGGTACTTCTCTATATGCTTTTTGTAAACAAGTTCCATTAAATAGTAATCTACTTAAAGGTGATGCTCGACGTATTATTAATTCTATTAAGAATGAAGTTAATAATCTTTGTAGAGATTATATTAGTGGAAAAATAAGTTTTGGTGAACTTAAACAAAGTCTTGGAGATATATTTGGAAATAATAAACTTATTAACGGAGATAGAAATACTGGACTTCAAATTAGTATTAATCCTACTAATATAGGCTTTTATGTTAAAGGTGCACATTTTAATGGTAAGGATTATGCTTTTACTATTAATTCTGATGCTGGTAATTATAAACGTAATATTATTATTAATTCTCCTTATGTTGTTAATAGTGCTTTTAAAATAGGTAAAAGTTATGGTATTAATGCTAGTACTATTGATGAATTAGATAATGCTCTTCGTCCTGTTATTGATGAAATGTTTAACTATGCCCAATTTGCTATTAGTAAAGATTTTATTAATGATAGTACAAAAACTAATGATAAAACTAATAAATATATTTATCGTGAAAATGGTAAAACTATTATAAATATTGATGGTAAAACTTATAGTTATAATAGTTATCAAGATTTTATTATTAGTAATGGTTTAGTTAGAACTAAATTAGCTAATACTAATACTAATGAAACTGCTGGTAA
>NZ_QTJV01000067.1 GCF_003412465.1 Chitinophaga silvisoli | reverse complement strand
ATAGATATGCTGTTATTATTTCTTTTATTGGTTATATTGCTGAAAATATTAAATTTAATAGTAATGTTATTTATATTTCTCATGATTTAATTAAAGGTTATGGTTTAGTTAAGCCTAATTATAGAGATTATTATAACGCTATTGCTTATCTTGAAGATGAAAATATTATTAAAAGAACTAATATTCGAAATATTTATGTTGTTAATCCTATTTACATATTTAGAGGTGATGTTAACAAACTTATTAATATTATTAGTGAAGCTAAATTAATAAAAACTTTTGATGATAAAGATAGACTTATAGTTGATAAATTTGTTTTATTTAAAAATGATACTGATAAAGGTATTGTAATTGCGAATAAAGATTTGTATGCAACTGAAATTATAGATATTGGTGAGGACTGAATTAAATGCGATGATAAAAATGATGATAATTATAAAGATGAGGGCGAAGATAATGGAAATAATGAAGATAAAGGTAATAAAGGTAACGATAATGAAAATGAAATGAAAAGTTATAATGAGAGTGATAGTGAAAATGATAGTAATGGTAATAATTAGAGTGAAAATAGTGTATATTGGTGTTTTAATGAGGCTAGTGAGTATAAGGGGTGGGTCATTAAATTGGACTTGACTACCCCCGTCAAGTTCTAGGAGAAAGTAAAGTTCTCGCTCTCATTATCAACATTAAATATTTTGAGATTATTCATCTCATTACATTACTAACTATTAACACTAATCATTATGAAAACAAACAAACCATTGTTGTTAGTTGCTATCATACTGATGATGCCAGCTATCATACTAGCATTGAAAGTAGAACCAACTAGTGATGAACAGATTACTGCTGTTGTATTTGGAATACTATCGGCTATTGTTAGTTATCTTAGTAGAGATTAATCTCTACTAGATGATGTTGCTCATTATCAACATTAAATACTTTGCAGTTGAAACGAAAACAACTGTCAGTAATGCTACTGATTAGCGTAATTAAATACTTAATAGTCATGCTAGACGTTAAAGATTTAGCACAAGCTGTACAAGGTGCTGCTGCTTCCGAGAATGTTAATGTAGTTGAACCAACTACTAGTGTTAACCAACCTGTTCAACCTGTTGTTAATGCTGTTCCACAGACTCCACAAATTGATACAGATAACCAAAGTTCTACGCAAGTGGAAACCATTGATGATGTTGTTAAACGCATCTGTGCTGATGGTCATAGTTATGTAATGACTACTGTCATTACTAATATTGATTGTCAAGAACGTACAGGTCGTAATGGCAAATCTTATCTCAATGCGTTTGTTACTATTGCTAGTCCTGTCAAAGGTGCTCAAAGTATGCCTGATGGTACACATCGAATGGGTATGCTTGGTGCTGTTCAGATGCCATTCAATCAGATACTGCTTGTAATGCGCAAAGACAAGTTCTACGGTAGATTTGTCAACTATGTTGGTGAAGCTGCTGAAGCCGGTTTTGCTAGTATTTATCTAACTGGTGTTGCTGTCAAAGTTCTTTGCCAGTTTGTGCCTGCTGGTGTACAAGACCGTAATCCGTTTACTCGTAAAGATAATCTTTACAATGTTGTGGATTATGATAGATATGTATATCATGTTGTAGGTATCGAACAGCCTGCTGACCCTGTTCTTGTTGGTGCATATAATGTACTTATCAAGCAGATTATGGACGATGCTCGTGCTGCCATTGCTGCCAAGCGCGAGGCTAAAGCTAAAGCGGCTAGTTTTGTTGCTACTGCAATGAGTGATGACGATATGCCATTCTAATGAACATGACGCTACTAACCTTCGGGTTGGTAGCGTTTGTGTTATCAACAATAGTTTTGTTGATGCTGTCGCAGTGTTCGACATGGAAATGCTCATTATCGACATTAAATAGATTGCAGCAAACGAACTTAACAGTCTGATAAGACTTATTAATCAAGACCTAGCTGCAAGGTCTGATAATACTAATCCTAATAATAAACATCATGAAAGTACATCGTATTATTGCTATTATTGAAGTTGAGAATGATAATTCTATAACTTCTGTTGAAGTTACTAATCTTCATCCTACTAATAACGATATTCCTCTTGCTGTTACCAATATAACTACTAATGGCAGTGCGAATAATATAGAATAGGTATATAAGGTTATTGATGATTATAGACTTGTTATTCGTGATAAACTAAAAAGTATCGCTCGTTCTATTAATGATGGTCTTGATGATTACGAATGTGGTATATTTGGTCGAGATTATAACGATAGTGAATGTAATGATGAAACTAAAGCTGATTAACTAGATAAATGCCATGTAAATTTTTTTCTTATAATATATATTATATACGAAGTATATTATATATATATATTATACCCTAGAA
>NZ_QTJV01000066.1 GCF_003412465.1 Chitinophaga silvisoli | reverse complement strand
AAGGATTAGTACAATATCTAAAACAATCAACAGCGTCATAATATTCATCTTCATCAAATTCTTTAATTATAACCCAAAACCAAAGAACTTTAATTTGAACTTTATAAATCACAAATTCAAAGTCATCACCAATATGATGTTCATCGCCAATTAATCTTATATTTTTTCTACGATTAATAATATACATAACTTATTCTTCAAGAGTTCTACGAATCCAACCTCTAAGAAATTTAATATTGTTTCCTTTTCCGGCAATATCATTATAATATCTAATACGCTCAAGTTTATATTTAGCTACAAAATAATCAGCACTAATTGTAGTATCAGACTTATAAGCATTAAGAGAATCTTGAGTTCTACGAAGTAATTCTTTAGTTAAAACTAATTCATTAATAGCAGTAGAATCAGTAACAGGAACATAACGAATTTCAGGAACTGGAGTAATACGTTTAGTGCATCCACTAGATAAACAAATAGCAAATATAACTAAAACAATAAAACCAATAATTACTCCAATTAAATTATCTTTATTTAATTTCATATAGCAAGTTTAAATTGAGTTTGAACACCACTAGCTTTAATTTGTAATTCTCTATCTTTAAGAACTTTATTAATATCGTCACGTAGGTAATTCATAGTAAAGAACTTAGTAGTTTCAACAGGATTTTCTTTAATATGATAAAGACCATCAGAAAACCTTTTTGGCATACCATATTCATTAAGTTCAAAATCACTATCAATATGACACAGCCAAATACCTTTAATAGTTAAACCAAGTATATATTCAACAGCAAAAGCATACATACTAAGTTGAAGATTATATATAGCACCATTACAATTAGGAAGATGATTAAGAGGAGCTAAAAGTCGTTCATCTTTATCAACCCAAACATTAGTTTGTTGTGCAGGTCTAACTGTTTTATCTTTCTTATAATAACCACTACTAAATTTTAATCCACCACGATTAGTTTTCCAATCACCTACAACAGCACAATTAGTATCTTCATTAACTAGAAGAATATCAATAGTTCCACTAATTAACCAATCTATAAGAAACATACCAATCTCACTATAAATCTTATATCCTTTTTCAGTGTACATTTTAAACGCATCATAAATAAGAGGATAACGATTATTAGTAAGTTCAATAAAATCTTTAAGATTAAGTAACTTATAACTAGCACCAAAATTTGGTATATTAGCAATAGTAACCATTACACCATCTTCTCGTTTATCAAGATAATTAATGGCTTGTTGAAACATAGAAGCTCCTTTAACACCATCTTCAAGACCATTATGAGTATTAGTTCCACGTTCACAAGCTTCTTTAGTAATAGTTGACCATTGTTCTTCTAGTTTCTTCTCACTTATCCCTAGTTCTTTAGACTTCTTTCTCA
>NZ_QTJV01000065.1 GCF_003412465.1 Chitinophaga silvisoli | reverse complement strand
TATATTTATGTTCTTCTTCATGAAAAATAAGTCTAATATCATTATATCTTTTATCTCTAAGTTCCATATTATTAATACCATTAAGTTCAACACTAGTTTGGACCCGCTTCGGCACTACGTGCCTACGCTAGACTCCCCGTGGAGGATGGAGTAGATTAGCATCAGCTTATTCTTCAATCATACTACTAGTAATTTCAACACCACCTCTACCAGCAACATTCTCTTGTTCATACAGAAGATTTTCTTCAGCTACATTAAGAGCTTTAATCGTGTTTGGAAACTGATTAGCTAAATCATTAATTTGTTTCATATAACCAATAACAACTGGAACATCTTCTAGACTAGCACCATCAGATAACTTGTCATTCAACAATTCATTTAATTTGCTAGCAGCTAAAGCAACATTATGAATACCACGCTTAATATTAAGTACAGCTTCCATACCAGCACCAGCTTTTTGATTATAATATCTTTTAATAAGTTTCCAAACAAGAATATCAGGTTGATAATTTTTAGGTAAATCAAAGTTTTCAATAGCTTTCTTAAGAGCTTCTTTTTCACTAAGACCTTCTTGTAGACACGGGCCTTTAGGGTCACCAAGATAATAAATAACTCCAACTTCTTTAATATACATCTCTTTATTAGGAGATTTATCTCTAGTATAAAGAAGACTAACATCTCTATCAAGAAGTTGTTTAAGTGTAGGAGCTTTTGGCATACCAGTTTCATCTATAGTCAGCATCCAATCCAATTCCAAACCGTTCATATATTTCTTCTACTTCTTCATCAAATTCAATAATTTCAAGTTTACCCATAGCATATAGCCAAAGATTAGCATAAGCAGCACTATGTTTTTTACTTAGTTTAATCCAAATAGGAAGAAGTTTCTTTTTAAACTTAAGTTCAGTCTTAATCTTTTCTTCTTCTTCATAATGTTTTTGCTTTTCTTCTTCCATAACTTTAGCAGTATATTCTTTATA
>NZ_QTJV01000064.1 GCF_003412465.1 Chitinophaga silvisoli | reverse complement strand
TTGAGCAGGACTAGCACCGTTAAGAATAGGTTGTGCAGAATAAACTTTAAGTTCATTTCCATTAGTTTCAACTACTTCACCATCTTCTACTTCAATACCAGTTTTATCACTAGGACCAATATCAATACCACCTTGACTATGTTTTCTTCCATTCATATAAAAGAAATTATTACCAAGAGGTTGAGCAATACCACCAGCAACTACATTTGGTATTTTACCACCAACAGCATATTGCTTTTGAGGAAGCTTTTTTCCA
>NZ_QTJV01000063.1 GCF_003412465.1 Chitinophaga silvisoli | reverse complement strand
TAGGAGTTTGAATAATATTAAATGGAAATGTTGGTCCAAGTTCATCATCACTAGGAAAAGATTCTTTATTAAAATCTTTAACATAATTAATAAGTCTACCAGCAGTATTATTCATTAATTTTTCTCTATTATCTTTAGATACTAAATTGTTTACACCATTATAGAGAAATTCATTACCAAGTCTTATTAAACCAGTAGATTTAGCAACTTTATCATAAGCTCCACCAAGTGGAGGAATACCATTTTGAATAAATCTTCCATTACGAGTAACATTACCTCTAAATGTACTAGGTAAATTACTTATATGAATAACTTTATCTTTTCTAGGCATTTTATATAATATAATGAGAAATTATAATTTGATTGATTTTAAGGCTCTCTGTCGAACGATAGGTTATTAGCCGATTAATAGTTCATACCTGTATATAATAATTCAACAGAGAGCAAAAGATTAACGTCTACGACCACCACAGCGATATGTTTTAAGCCTATCTCGATATATTGATTGAGGCATAACAGATGGTTGAACATTACCATTAGTAATCCATTCAGGACGCTCAATACCAGTTTTAGGAGCACTATAACTAGCTTGGTCAGCTTGTTCAACTTTAATAGATTGTTGTCCTTTACTACCAAACATACCACCAATTAAACTTCCAGCAGCACCAATAGCAGCACCAATCCATGCTTTTCTACGTCCACCACATTTATATTTATTAATAAAACTAGAACGTTGATACATAGTCATTGGATTAGTCATTTTATCAGAAGTAATATTAAGTTGCTGCTGACCAGCTTGAAGTTGTTTACGCTGTTCAGCTTCTTGAGCAATACGTTTATTTTCATTAATTTGTTGATTAGCAGAAATACCTTGACCTATTGCAGTACCTAATTCACCAAGTCCTTGAACTCCTGTAATAGAACTAGCAAGATTACCTAAACCGGGAAGAGCATCAGCAAATTCAGTACCGAAACCAGCTTTACGTCGAACTCTACCGCCACATTTAAGAGTAAGCTTATCATTATATTGACCAACATAATCTTGATTAGCATAAGCACTAGTTAAAGCTTGAGCATTTTGTAAAGCATCTTTATGGTCTTGTGCAGCTTGAGCTTCAGCTTGAGCTTTTTCTTGAGCTTTCTTTTGCTTATTACCTTTAATAATACCACCAGCAATACTAGCGGCTGCACCAATAATAGCACCAATAAAAGCTTTTTGTCTTTGTCTATCTCTATACTGTATCATAATTTTCTAAATTGAGTTTGAGCACATTCAAGACTTTCAAATTCAATGCGCTTATTATCTGAATTATTAAATATGAAACGAATTACAAAATAATTACCATATACTCTACGAAGTTTATCACTTACTGTATTAGGATGTTCTTTAATTGCATTACGGAAATAATTAAAGTTATATTGAGTTAGTTCATACCACGGTTTTTTATACTTATTAAATTCATTAAGTTTATCAATATTAATATCTATATCATCAGTATCATTATCTTCATTAAATATACGAAGTATATCACCAGCATAAGGATGTTCTCTTAAATCAACAGGATTATTAATATTATCGCTATAAATAGGAATATATATCTTACGTACTTTATATTTAATAAATTCAAGAAATTTAATAAGTTCATAAGATTCATTAACCATAATATCAATATAACTATTATGGACTAATATAGGCTCATCACCAACTTCTTGTTTAGATACTAAATATAGACTTCTACTATCATCTCCCATATGAGTATTAAATCTACCATAATTATATTCATGAGTAAATACATGAAGAGGGCAATTAAGTCTATCATCGTTATGTTCAGTTTGAAAATAACATTTAGTTTTAGTAGACCAAGCATTATTAAAATAATAATCATGTAAACTAATAAAACTACCTACTTTATAATTAAAACTAATAACTTCATTATGTGATTCTATAATAGATTTTTTAGTATTAGGATTAATATTATTATAAGTATAATCAAACTTAATTAGAATACGATTATTAAATTTATCATGAGCAAATCTAACTTTATTAGGATGATATTTGTCTAACCATAATTTAATATCTTCATCCATTATTTTAAGTTGACCATCATCAAATTGATAAAGTTTATGAAAATCATCGTTATAAAAAATATAACCAAATTCTCCAACTATATATGCTAAATCATCTTGCAGTCCACCATAACCTTTATCACTAGTAAAGACTTCTTTATAATCAACTTCAAAAGCATCAGGCTGATATAATTGAACATTTTCATCTCTAGTTTTAAGTGCAGCACTTATATCAAACATAAACATACTATGTTGAGTATGAACTAAAAGATAATATCCAAT
>NZ_QTJV01000062.1 GCF_003412465.1 Chitinophaga silvisoli | reverse complement strand
GCTCCGCTGCGCTCCGCCTCACTTCACTCCACCTGCTGGTGGTATTAACTTGATACAGTTGATATACATTTACACAAGGAATTTTACACTACCAAAAAAATTAGTATTTCCCTTTTTGCGGATTTATCTTCGTATCTAAAACGGAGGTCATTGGTTCTTCGTATGCTTCCGGGAAGTTTAAGATTGAATACAAATTTTCATAGTAGCCTTGCGTAAGGCTTATATTTCCTGAACATTATTGTTCTTTCCAGTTATATGGTAGTAATGTTTTGATCTGATTGATTGGCATTTCATTAATGTCCCTGCTTAGAACGTCCTTCAGCCAGTTATATGGATTTACATTGTTCAGTTTGCAGGTAACTAATAGGGAATAGAGTAATCCAGCTCTTTGCGCTGCATCATGAGAGCCACAGAAGAGATAGTTTTTTCGGCCTACAGCCACATTTCTCATGCACCTTTCAATCGCATTATTATCGTGTCTATTACGGTGATACTGGGCCAGCCCAAACGGAGGATATAGGTTCTTCGTCAATTTTGGTGGAAGTATATTCCATGAAATCCTTGATTGACGTGGGTAATCAATTTATTTCTATATAGTCAAATACTGCACCTTAATATACCGGTCTATTGATTGTTTTTACCTTATTCATCAGGCCTTCCATCTAAATATTAAGTGGGGAAGCTTCCACCAAAATTGACGAAGAACCAGAGAATAGAAGAAATTATTTAACGGAGACTTTTGGTTGATAGCCCTCATTAAACGCCGATATGAGTGTTTTTCTTCATGCCTGGCTAAATTAATACTGGTGTAGGCCTTGATCTCCGCTCCCGTGGCATCCCACTTTATAACTATGGTGCCGATATTCTTCTTCCTGGTATAAAGAGGCTGTCTTCCCATATATAATGCGCCAGATAGTTATTCTGGAATGCACCACGAAGATATAGACATTAACTATAGAAGAAATACATTTAATAAAATTTACTTTTCAAAATTTAATAACACAAAATGGACTTAGGTACTGACCACTATCATTAAAAATAAATTTTATGTTATAATGTAAATTCATTTATGTTTGCGGAACATTTTTAACCCGAACAAACACAAATTGTTTAACTCATGAAACCAACATTCTGTAAGCTAGCCGCTGTTAGCCTATGTTCATTACTGTTATTTTCCTGTACTAAGAAAGACAACACCCTCGGTGATCTCTCCAAACCTAATGAGAAAGTAAGTCCAGAAATGATCCCTATTACCAAAGGGCAATACGAGTACATCAATTCAATATTCTCTGATACGAAATTAACAAGTAGTTATATTGGAAAGATTAAGGACAGTATAAATACCCTTAAAAGTGCAAAAACTACAGGTAGCTATAATCCAGCTTACCCCAATCAATTCGATGCAAATTATTATGATGAAGTATATAGCACGTATGAAGGTGACCAAGCAAACTTAGTTGGAGGAACGGTTGGTCGTTCAAGATACGATATACAAATGCATTTTGACATTAAAGCCCGACCTTTGCGTTTGATGGTAATACTACCATTTTATTACAATGATTTAACTCCGTCACACCCTAGCGCTTCTCAAGCAGGGCCTGTTCAGCAGATTTTACTTGGAGATAACCTCGGATCCCAGGAACCGTTGGGTTCCCCTCTTTTAAATATTACAGAAGGTTCTTACTCATTTTTTGGTAATGCTGGAGGAAACATAATCGAAAAAAGAACATTAATTACTACATCAGATGGCAACACTACGGTAAAAGGCGGAATTAACGCTGCAGGAGTAGAAGTTGGTGCTACTTTAGCAAACGGCCTCAAGGTTGAAAGTACTACTAGTTCTTTAACAAATGTTCAATGGAGTGTATCGTACAGAGCAGATTTCCTTAATGCTTTCACACCATATAACCCGAAGATAATTCTTAATGGATTTGCAAAATTGACTGGTTCAGTACCTCAATAAAGAAGAAAGGAAATGAAATATCTCAAACTAGCATTTTTTCTGATTTTACCATTTTTTTCGTCCTGTCAGGATACATCTAAACTAAACGTTGATGCACAATACATCTCATTATATCTAAAAGATAAAAATGGGAAAGCCTACTGGAAGGACATGAATGAAATGCCAGCCGGCGATTTCAAATGTCAAGAAAAGGATAATGGTAATTTGATTGTTAGTTTTAATAAAAATGAGGCCCCTTCCGAGTTTATAAATAATACAATAAATTATAAAGAGGAAGTAAGAAAAATTCCTAATGACATTTGTGGTTTCAAATTTAAAGGATTTTATTACCTAGAATCACAGCCAGTCGACTTAGTATATGCATTTTATTACAGCAGCAAAATGTCTAATAGTTTAGTAATGGTTAAGTATATGGGCTTTGATCAGGCAATATTTGGTGCTAATTTCTATTCGGACAAAAAAATCAATCCTTTACAGGAGGCGAATTACAGATTCGACATCAAGTAATAACAATGAAAGCCGGCTCTCTTTTTATAGAGCCGGCTTTCATTGTTACTTTTTTAATAGACTGATAAGCACGGATAGAAAGGCAACTATCAGAGAGATAATAGCGGTAGTGTAAAATTCTTTGTGTAAATGTATATCAACTGTATCAAGTTAATACCACCAGCAGGTGGAGTGAAGTGAGGCGGAGCGCAGCGGAGC
>NZ_QTJV01000061.1 GCF_003412465.1 Chitinophaga silvisoli | reverse complement strand
ATTAAGTTCAGTTCGATTAGAAAGATTATCAAGCATTTTCTTCATAATCTGAATAGCAGCTTTATTACTAGCATCAACCATATGTTGAGGAACTTCTTGCTGGCGATAAAGATAATTATAACTAAACAATTCAGAATTATCAAATACATTATCATCAAATTCTTTAAGAGCTTTATCAGTTAGAACCCCATCGTTATTCCAAAGTGTCATTCTGTTATGTTGTGCAACTTTAACAGTTTCAACAGTATTAATTTGATGAATACCTCTATTAGTCATTATATTATAAACTTTTTCAAGTTCTGTTCCTTTAATAAGTTTAGGAATAAGAAC
>NZ_QTJV01000060.1 GCF_003412465.1 Chitinophaga silvisoli | reverse complement strand
TTGAACTTTATTAGCAAATTTAGTCCAATCAATTTTATCTATTGGAGTATTATCTGTAAGACTTTGAATAAGTCCAGCATATTTATCTAATTCACCAGCAGCAGTAATACGACGAATCCATTCTTCAAGAGTAATATAAGATTGAGCATCATTAGCATTAACACCGCCTTTAAATGGTTCTAATATTCGTTCTCTATCTTTTTTATCAAGTCCAGCTTTTTTAAGTTGGTCATCAAGTCTATCAATAACAACTTTATCAGAAGATTTAAAAGTATTATAAATAGTAACACCTCTAAATTTATCTTGAAGAACTACTTTTTTACGTTTAGTAACTCCATTAACAGTATAAGGAACAGTAACAGCATTACCATTAATTGTTACATCATATAAATTAGTAGCTATATCTAAATCATTTTTAGTAAAGTCTGTATTACCAAAAGGATTACCACTAGCTTGTACTTCTTTAATACGTTTTAGAATAGCTTGACCATTCTTATAAAAACTTTGGTCACCACCATACATATCGTACATACTATCTCTAACAAGATAATCATTAACTAGAAATTCAGC
>NZ_QTJV01000006.1 GCF_003412465.1 Chitinophaga silvisoli | reverse complement strand
TCTTTTGCATAAAATTGTTTTTGCAAAAGTCTGTAGTTTTTAATTCAATTTGGGAATGGTCAGCTCCGAATCATTACCCACTGGGTGCCTGGTATCACGCCACAAAACATGCGGTAGAAGGCTGGAGTGATTGTTTGCGTTTGGAACTGAAGGCATTTGGAATAGATGTGGTAGTAGTAGAACCAGGTGGTATAAAAACTCCATGGGGTGTAATAGCTGCGGAAAATTTAAAGAAAACTTCCGGCAGTGGCGTTTACGCAAACTTCGCTAATAAAATGGCAGAGACTACCAAGAAAATGTACACCGGAAACCAATTGACCGATGTAGAGATACTTGGGCAAACTATTGCCAAAGCCGCCACTGACAAAAAACCCAAAACAAGATATGTAAAAGGTTATATGGCAAAACCAGCAATAGCAATTAGGAAATGGTTTGGCGACAATATATTTGACAAAATAATCATGACACAGGTGAAGTAGTCTGAATAAGACATTGTAAAATAAATGAAATTAAAATTTCAAAGTGTAATGAAACCGGGGCATACATCCGTAAAATCAATGGTACGCTAAGTATAGTTTTGGAAAAACTAACTAACTTTAAAAATTATCCCAATTGACATGCGGGCAGCTTTTGCACAACATAGCATTCTTCTGAAAAAACGCATTGAAAATTGTAAACAGAATGAACCAGAACATTAATAACATAAAGTCAATTAGTCAACTGCATGAGATTTTTGGATTTCCGAAACCTACACATCCATTGATTAGCATTATTGATGTTTCGAAGTGGGAAATCCAGGAACAATTTGTTGCTGTAAAATTCACGTCTGAATTATATACCATTGGTTTAAAAGACAAAAGTTGTGGACTGCAATACGGAAGAAATGCGTATGATTTTAATGAAGGCGTTTTATTTTTTACTGCACCAGGCCAGGTACAGTCAGTATCAAAAGCACAAGTAATAGATGAGATACAGGGATGGATGTTATTTTTCCATCCCGATTTAATCCGCAATACTTCGCTAGGGAAAACAATAGAAGATTATGCGTTTTTCTCTTATGACGTTCATGAAGCACTTCATTTGTCAGATGCAGAGCAAAAGACGGTCACTGATTGCAAGGTTATGATTCAAAATGAAATTGCGGAGCGAATAGATAATCATAGTCAGACCGTCATTGCATCTTCCCTGGAGTTATTATTGAATTTGTCAAGACGTTACTATGAAAGGCAGTTTAACACGCGGTCAGCTCAAAACTCTGACGTGGTTAGTCAGTTTCATTCTTTATTGAATAGCTATTTTAAAGATGGGAAATTTGCAGAAACAGGAATACCATCAATAGAATACTTTTCTAATAAGGTTCATCTTTCAGGAAATTATTTGAGTGACTTGTTAAAAAAGGAAACTGGTTACACTATAAAAGATCATGTCAATAATTTTATTGTTGAAAAAGCCAAAACCTTATTGCTTATTGAATCTAATAGTGTTAGTAGTATTGCCTATAATTTAGGATTTAACTATCCACATTATTTCAATCGTCTATTTAAAAGTAAAACAGGTTTAACGCCACAAGAATATAGAAAGTTAAATTAGTAAGGATGAATTATGATTTGTAAAAAGATCTGAGTGTAACATGCCGTTATGGGCAGGAGGTTGTTCTCTTCAGCAACTTCGGCCACTAACATAGACGGGCTAGGTTTAGGGATAAAATATTAGCTTAATTAGAGGAAAGAAGTACTTTGAATTAAGCCCTTACGGAAGGCCAGCTGGTAGGATTGGTGTAATAATTGTGTAGGATTGTATTAGAATGATATGGATTACTTACCGGTTGAGATAAAATCAAATTACAAATATATGTACAGCTAGCTGGTATAGAGATATGCTTGAAAGAAAGAATGCCCCACATCTGTGAGGCATTACCAATAGTATTATTTTGACTTTAACAGTTCGATAGGAAATGGATGTTCTTTTAATCTGCGCTTTGCCTGTTCTATTTTTTTAATAATAAAAGGACTATTCCTCACAGCCTCCTCTGGAATGCTCGATTTACCTATCACTGGCTTTTCCCTTTTATTAAGGAAATTTGAAATTTTTGTAGACATAATTTCTTCCTTTTAATCAAATTTACACCTTTTTTCTGGTAACCAAAAAAGCTTCATAATTCTTGCCTGATTCAAACGGCTGCCACTTTTCATTTATATATCCATAAATATTGAGCATATCCTCTATCTCATCTTTATTGATATTTATAGCTATTTGATATAATCTTGTTCGTGCTGGTGTACTACCTTCTGCATATATTGCTATATTCTCATTTGCAATGATCATATCAATTACAGTACTCGCAACCGTTGCTAATACTTTATCCCTGTCATTGTTATCTGTTCGTGAAAGATCGTTAATGATATTGTTTGTTTCATCCCAATCGCCGAATGCCAGATTATATACTTCTGATCCATCTGTCCAGGTTCCGATTTTATAGTAATCGACTGTCTTTTTAATTATACCATTCGGTCCCTTACTCTCAAAGTCAAATCTGGAAGTGGAGTCATTTAATATATAAGGATACTTTTCTTTCTTCATAACAATACAAATGTAGGTTTGGTACACGCGTCATTTTTGTTCATTTTCATTCATTTTCTTCTGCAACATTGCGATGTCCATCGCTACTTTACTTTGTGTAACCTTTACGTATATCATTGTTGTACTCAACTTACTATGCCCTAACATTTTTCTGATTGATTCGACCGGTACGCCATTCATTAGTGTGATAGTAGTTGCAAACGTATGCCTTGCAAGGTGGAATGTCAGATAATTTTTAATATGGCATATCTCACTTATTATTTTAAGCGCTTTGTTCACGTTTTGATTGCTGATGGTAGGAAAGATCAAACCAGCTGATTGATTGTATTTATTCAGTAAGGTTAATGCCTGATTAAGCAGCGGTACAAATACAGGTGTCGAGGTTTTAACCCTTACAGTTGTAATCCATTTCATTCCATCATTTCCTGTGAATAGGTTCACCGGTCTGAGTGCAAGCAAATCCGAAAATGCTAACCCAGTGTAACAGCTGAACAGGAATAGCTGTTTTACCTGGACTAACATTTCGTTCTTAAATTCTTTTTGCTCGATTGATTTTAGTTCTTCCAGACTGGGAAAGTCACGGACCTTATGTTTAAATTTCAGTTTGTACAACGGTTTCTTTTTTACTCATCCATTACCTTTTGCACAGTTGATTATTTTCTTAAGACGCTCCATGTGTTTCATTGCGCCATTATTAGTACATTTATCATGCTCCTTCAGGGGCTGGGTTCTAACATAATGTTCAATTGCAGTGATAGACTCAAATGTTAACTTTCTGAGAAGCAAATCGTTGGTGCCGTACTGTTTTTTTATGAATAATTGTAAGTATCTCTCTGTAGTGTAGTAGTTTTTCATGATGATTGATGAGCCACATTAATAAAAGCTGATCTACCGGCTTGTCCTTGTTAAAAAACGCCTGCTTTACCATATCGGCGTTTATTTCTTCTTCTCCTAATCTTAGCTGCTGATAATGCCTTACCAGCTTTCTCCTCATTTCTTTCAGATAACTATTTTATTCTTTTCAATTCGTCCGTTCTGGGTTTTGTACAACCCCGGTCATAATTCCAGTCGGTTACGGCAATGTCCTGCTTTGCCCCAACTTCACTAATAGTTCCATTTACTACTACACGGGCATAGATTTAGTTTTTCCCGTACTTCATCCGGCGCAACACAAAATGCACCCCAAAGGAATCCTTTCTTTCAATTGAAATCATTTTTACTTGTTAAAAAATCAATTACACTAACAGCTCACTCACAAGCCACGAAAAATGAATTGAAATCATATCAAAAAACCTCGATTTATGTGTTGTAATTCGCTAAAATACAGATTGTTGTATTTGAGCTCGTGAATCGCTGATGCAATTCACAAAACGATTCGCCTTTTAACTCCCGGATAAATCGATACCGGTTCACCTCAACTACATCCCCAAGAATACGAAAGGCACGTTAAACCTGCGTTCTACGTGCCTCCTGAGGCTCTTTGATACTAAATCTGTCGGGTAGGATGGACAATTGTCGAACTGCATCCTTAAAAGTCTTGTTGGATTTCAGAGAATTAAACATATTATTTACATGGAATAGATGGCTCTATCTTTTTTAGGAATTACTGTGCGACTTACAAGCATCCTGCTCGCTGAGATTGCCAGGCGTAAGTACGTTAAACACAACATCCATGCTGCCTAACGCTCAATCCTGCGTTTTTTTACTATTGGTAAAAAAGTCTATTTTACAGCAATATTATTTCCAATGAACAGTATTACATCGTTTGAAACACTTGATAAAGCTATCAGGCTGGCTGGCGGAAAACCAACTGTACTGGAAGCATTGTGGGATGGCGATACCTCTGGATGGTATTTGTATTTAAACATACATGTCATAATAAAAAAACTCTTTACTATAAAAAAAGAAGTTAAGTATTTAGGTACAATTAGCGTGGGCGGAGATATTAGGTTGTTCAATGGAACTGTTCCACCCTGGCCTGAGGCGGAGTTGGCAAAAGAATGGGGCAAGATGGCCAATGAAAAATATGGATTGATGTTTTATTTTCCATCTGATAAAGAACCGGATAGTGATTGTCCGGGTTGGGAGCAACGGCATTTGGCCATTCAATGTGCTGATTGTGCGAAGATGGTCATCCCTACCAACAGCCCTTACTTGCCAAAGGAAATTTGTTATGGTTGTCATCTAAAGCGGAAATTCAACGATAAAATAAAAAATGCCGAGCCTTACGATGATGGCATTAATATGTACATGGTAAAAAATGAAGAGTATAATCACATAGGCTATAGTAGTTCTTTCGACGGACTTCCCATAGCCGTGTTCATTGATGACATAGTGCAAGCGCGACGGGAGAAAGGACTAGTTGATATCGTTACTATTGATGAGCCGGATATATCAATTATAAAGGAAAAAATTGAACAGGCGATTGATGAAAAAGTGGCAATTTATAAATCAGCCGAATTCCCTCCAGATTTTCCTGAAAAATTTAAAAGTAATATAAAACGACATACTGTCGAATACAATGGAAATAAATTTGAATTAATAGAGCGGTTAAACGAAGAGCATTCGAAAATTGACAGATTAGTGCGGGCGCTTGAAATGGTTGACAAGGCCATTTCCGGGAATTATAGTTTCAAGATCTTTTTCAAGAATGGGTTTACTTACCGGGATGATGCTGTCTTACGGTTTGTGCACTTTGCCGGTAATGGCTCAAGCTCCCTTGCTTCGATTGTGCAGCAGTACACCGTTATATTAACGGAGACGGAGGTGCGGGATACGGTTTTAAAGATGGAGAAGGCTGGTTGTTTAACGTTAGATGGAGAAATTGTGCAGACTACGGATGTAACCAAAAAGCTTTTGTAGGTTCAGGTGTAGAATATAGGGATCCTGGTTGTTGACCAATTCATGTCCTGCATCAATTTTAAGAGCTGATGAATGATGGAATGAACCTTGTTGAAAGATAGTCCTAATGAATACCATAGAAAATCCACCCCAATAGATTTGGAATTATTAAAATAGAAAAACCCTTCAAATCCAACGATCTGAAGGGTTCAATTTTCAGGTCGGGATGACTGGATTCGAACCAGCGGCCTCTTCGTCCCGAACGAAGCGCGCTACCGGGCTGCGCTACATCCCGCTATTAACCTGCCTGGCTAATTTAAAAAAAAATTGGCATATAATTCGCCTTCTATCCCTCAACGCGCAATATCTTTGCGCCCACAATAACTATGAAAAAATTACTCTTAGCCATTTTTCTCTATGCCAGCGTAACCGCTTTCGGTCAGGATAATTCAAATCCTAATCCTAAAGCTACTGCAGCCTTTATTGCTCTTGTAAAGCAGCAGGACAAGCAGGCTATCGCTGATAAGGTCAATTATCCTTTCAAAAGACAATACCCGCTTCCAGCCATCAATAATAAGCAGGAATTCCTGGCCCGTTACAATGAAGTATTTGACGATTCCCTGATTCATATCATTGTTATTTCCGACCCGGCAAAAGACTGGACTTCAGGAGGATGGAGAGGCATCTCCCTGAACCGCGGACAGGTATGGCTGGATGATAATGGTAAGCTGATTGCGGTGAACTACCAGACAAAGCTGGAAGCTGCTAAAAGAGCCGCTCTTATTGAGGCTGATAGGAACGCCATCTTCCCCGGGTTAAGAGATTATAAACAACCGGTGCTGGCTTTTCAGACAGAGCGCTTTAAAGTGCGGGTAGATGAAATGGGCAATAATACCTTCCGTTATGCCAGCTGGCCGGTGAATGCAAAGACGATTGATAAGCCGGATATGATTATTCCTGACGGAAAATTTATAAGGGAAGGTTCAGGCGGGAATCACTACTTTTCTTTTGAAAACGGGGCTTATACTTACAATGTGGAAGTCACGATTATTGCAAAGGAGAAATTGCCGCCTACATTGACGATCCTGAAGGGTGATGAGACGATTCTGACCCAGCAGGCGAAGAAGTAGCATTCGATTGCAGGTGAATACGAAGGCGAGGAAGTAGTACCCAATTGCAGGTTCATGCCTGGCGCTTTACATAATTGCAATACAATACACACCTGGATAAAATAATTAGCCCCAGCCGGAGATCCAGCTGGGGCTTCCCATTAAAATTGTAAAATAAACAAACTAACATGGCTATACTAAACGCATCACCACTGCTGTTTATCTGAGCTACAAATTTACATGCTTTAGATCTTTTCGTTACATCCTATATCAATCATTAAACATTCTCCGTCTAATCATTAAACATTTTCCTATTCAATCATTAAAAATTCTCCTGTCCAGTTATTATACATGCCCCTGTCCAATCATTAAAAACTTTCTCCTACCCAATCATTAAACATTCTCCTGTCCAGTTATTATACATCCCCCTGTCCAATCATTAAAAACATTCCCCTGCCCAATCATTAAACCCTAAAAAAGCACATCATTTTCAGAAAATTGTCCATTCCCTATGAAAAAGTCGTTGTACATTTCATCTTTTTTCCGGTTTCGCTATTGTTGTTTTAACACAAATATTTAATTTCGGTGATATAATACATTGTCTCTTAATTAAAAAAATCGAAAACCATGAAGCAAACTGTATCTGCTATTGCTTTAATGCTCGCACTGGCCGCTTGTGGCGGTGGTACTAAACCTGAACAAGCGCAAACCTCCGAAGCACAGCAAGCTGCTGCTACTACCGGTGCTGCTTACAGCATCGACACTACCGCAACTACTGTTGACTGGAAAGCAACTCACAAAGGTGGTATGGCTCCTCGCTGGGGCGTTATCAAGGTAGCTTCCGGTACCCTGAATGTTGAAAACGGTACTATCACCAGTGGTGAATTCGAAGTGAACATGAACTCACTGACCACTGATCCTGCATCTGTTACTGAAAAGGATAAGAAATCCACTGACCTGGATGGCCATCTGAAGAGCGGCGACTTCTTCGATGTTGCTAAGTATCCTACTGCAAAATTCGTTATCACTGCCGTAGCTCCTTACGACAGCACCAAAGGTAAAAGCCTGGAAGCAGGTGCAACTAACCTGATCAGCGGTAACCTGACCCTGAAAGATAGCACCCTGAACATCACTTTCCCAGCTACTGTAGCTGTTACTGAAGGCGATGTAACTGCCAGCGCAAAATTCGTAATTGACAGAACCGCCTGGGGTATCCATTACAAAACTGAAGGTAGCCCTGAAAACTGGGTGATCAGCAAGGATATCGAAATCGGCTTCAAACTGAAGGCTGTTAAGAAATAATTGCTCACTGCAATCAATTAAGAAGGGCCGCATCGTATGATGCGGCCCTTCCTGCTTTTAATTTACCTGTTTTTAATGGCATCACCTGTTTTTAATGGCATCACCTGTTTTAATGCATTATCTATTTTATTGTCATTATCACAATAGCATACCAACAAAAAAAAGAGGTAGCGCCTATGCTACCTCAATAAATTATCTGGTCCTTTGAAAACCTAATTTGTATTATTCCCCTTCAAATATTGGTATGCAAATGTAACAATCTTTTTCCGCTCTTTCCAAATCTTTTTTCCCTGTCAAATACTGCACAATAGGCAATTCTCTCACTTTCAACAATCTCTATCCATTATACTCATATAAAGAAAATGCCTACCCGAAAATATATTTTATTATATAGAAAAATATCATAATTTACCTGTCTCATAAACCATCATCGACACATACAGCTACCGTGATATTGAACCCTTATTAACCAGATCTGAACCAGTGCCTGTATGCATTGAAAACTTTATCCTGATACCTGATGCCAAAACTCTATTCCCTGTCCCTGGCATTGCTTTTATCTCCATTGCAGCTAAAAGCACAATATGCCGATTCTGGAACAGGAACCCTCAAAGAGAAAATTCACTGGTGTAACTGGGCCGGTTTTTCCATTACCGAAGGGGCCACCAAAACATTCATTACCAGTGATAGTCTCACTGTTACCGCCACGTTCTCAGATGTCTCAGGTGCCACTCCCGTACCTAACTACATGTCTTATGCCGGTTATGACTTCAATAATCCCTCGATCAAAGGCTCTTTGAATGCCACCGGCAGCACCCACTTCAAGGTCGCATTCTCTGCCTCCAGGAATAATACCCCTGCACCCCTGAGAATGATCACTATAGCCACTGGAAATACAACTTATACAGGTGCCTGTACCACCGCCCCGTCATTACAAAGCAATAGCACCGAAGTCGCCATGGAAAACACTTCCACCATCATCTTCGGTATCCTGGCTCCTTACGACAGGGGAGACCTTCCCGCTTCCTATGGCTATGCTGCTCATGAACTTACTTATGATTCCTGTACCCTTACACAACAAACGGATTACTACCTGGGAGCCATTGCCCCGGATGCCGATACGCTCAAGGCAACAGATGATGGTGCCGATGAAGATGCCGTTAGCAGTTTCCCGCCATATACAGGAGGAGGGGAGTATGAGATCAGTATGCCAATAAAGGCAGGCGCTAAATCTTACATCTCTGCATGGTTCGACTTCAACCGCAATGGTGTTTTCGACTCAAATGAAATCGCTGTCGATTCTACTACCGGCAGCACGGCCAACTTAAAATGGACAGGCATTCCTGCACGCCTTCCGGCAGGCAAGGTGTCACAATGGGCTTTTCGTTTCCGCATTTCCGATAGTCTGCTTACGAGTCCTACCGGCTATGCGCCCAATGGTGAAGTGGAAGACTATTTCATTGCCCTTACCGCGCCCTGCGATGTGAAAGTCAGCACCCTCGCCGATGTCATTCTTTGTGCAGGCAAGTCTACCCAGCTCAGTGCTGTTGGTGCTACCACTTATAAATGGACACCCTCCAGCTACCTGAATAGTGATACTATTGCCCAGCCGGTCGCATCTCCGCCTGCAGGTATCAGTTATACCGTAACCGGCACAGATGCCTACGGTTGTACAGGCAGTGCATCACTCAATATTTATGTCAATCCCTCACCTGTCATTACCACCAGCAAGGATACGGCTATGTGCACAGGCACAACCATCCAGTTATCAGGTGTTTCAGATATCCCTGCCAGTTATAGCTGGTCGCCCGTCGCCGGGTTGAACAATGCAGGTATCAGCAATCCCACTGCGTCCCCTGCTACTACTACGAACTATGTGGTGACTGCATCCACCATCTATGGTTGCCGTACTTCCAAAACGATCCATATCAATGTAACTCCTACGCCCGTGTTCAAAGTTACACCAGATTCTCCCGCCGTCTGCATCGGGCAATCAGTGATCATGAATGCGGACGGAGGGGATGAATACGCATGGCTCAGTTCACGCGATTCCCTGTTGACCACAGCTACTGCGTTGAATATTTCTCCCCTGCATGATACTACCTTCAAGGTATATATTGCAGACTATACCTGTAAGATCGCCGATACACTTGTAGTACCCGTGATCGTTTATGATACACCTACTACCACCATTGCCAAGTCGGGCGACATTGACTGCGCCAATGCCAGTATCAGTTTAAAAGCCACAGGAGGCGTTTATTACACCTGGGAAACGGCTCCGGGTATTACCAATACCCATACCGCCAGTCCGGCCGTATCTCCCCTTGAAACCACCACCTACGAGGTTACTATCATGGATGGCCATGGCTGTACCAACGTAGAGAGTATAACCGTCAATGTGGATGTGGCCCTCGCCTTCACACGATACCCCATTCCATCGGCCTTTACACCGAATGGCGATGGTAAGAATGACTGTTTTGGACTAAAGCGCTGGGGGGAAAGCTCCTGGTTTGAGTTTAATATTTTCAACAGGGGAGGCCGGATCGTATATTCTTCCAATTCGCCGGATGCTTGCTGGGACGGTACTTCCAAAGGGCAGCCCCTGCCTGTGGGGACCTATATCTATATGATCAGGGCCAGAACTATCTGTGGGGATGTGGTAAGAAAAGGGTCTATCCTGCTTATACGTTAAGCTAAATCCATTTTGCAAAAAATAAATTTTGGGCTCATAGATATTTCCTATTTTAAGGGACTAAAAATCATGACCCTATGTTCAAAAAAACAAGGCGCCAATTCTTAGCCATCGCAGGTAAGACAGCCGCTCTCACCGGTATTGCTTCCCTGTCGGGCTCTGCGCTCTCTGCCAAGCCAACTGAAAAGGTTTTTGTTCACCATGTCTACTTCTGGCTCAATAACCCGGACAGCCAGGAGGATAAAGCCAAACTGATTGAAGGTTTGCAAACCCTGGCTAAAACGGCCAAAACCATTCGTCAGCATCATATCGGACTGCCCTCCACTACCAACCGCGAAGTGATAGATCGCTCGTACCAGGTATCGTGGCTCCTGTTCTTTAAAAACAAAGCGGACCAGGATATTTATCAGACCGATCCTGCTCACCTGGCATTTGTCAAAAACTGCTCTTCCCTGTGGCAAAAGGTGATTGTCTACGATGCGGAAGACATATAGTCTTAACCGCTTATTAACCATAAAAGACAGGAATAATTCTTTACTTCGGCCTATCAACCAAATACACGCACAGCACAACAACGTTATGTTAAAAACATATAGATGATCTGTCTATGACATTAGTATACCGCTATTTGTATTACCATTATTACTTATTGGCACAAAAATTTACGAAACGGTATGCTAGGGGAAATGCCGTTTTATACCTGACTGCGGTGGGTTTTATGGTGCTATTACCATTCGTAATAGCCAGCTTTATTATGATCTTCGATAAAGTGTCTTATGGCTTCCTGTCGTTAATCGCTACAGGATTTACCATCGTTATTTATACGGTAAACAGATGTTATTTCAGCCGCAAAACAGTTATTCGCAGAACCTATAAGGAATTCGCCCATCAAAGTGAGCAAGCCATCCATGATGGACTCATTTTCGCCACTGGCCTCCTCGTACTGGCACCTGTTCTTTTCCTGCTCCTCCTCGGCTTTATGTCGCTGCTGGACAGATAAAATAAAAAAGCAGCGGAACGAGCCGCTGCTTTTTATTTTCCGCCTATCCTATGTATAAAAATTTACATCTGCATGCCTGAATTCGTATCCATTGTACTGTTAGCTTTACGTTTGAACAGACTCGCATCTATTTTACCAAAACGATAAGCCAGGTTCAATCTCACGAATTGTGGGTTACGCAGACGTGTATACTCCTGTGTGAAATAAGTGCTGTAAGATATCTGATCCGTTTTCCTGCTGCGGAAAATGTCGTTCACACTCAGCGTCGCTGTCAGCGCCTTGTTCTTCAGGAAGCTCTTCTTCAACGCCGCATCTACACCATAGAATCCTTTGATATAACCCTGTGAAGAACTCTGTGCCTGCATATTCGGAGGACCATCGCCAAAGCCTTTCTGCTGGTTTACCGGCAGGTTGGTTTTAGACTGATAGGTACCTGTGAGCTGCAGTTCGAAGTTTGCCGGCAGTTTGAAATTACTGTTCACCTTTGCAAATACACTCCACAAGGCATCGTTCTGTACTTCTGAGGTACCTGCATTTACCTTTGAGTTGTAAGTGTTGATGTTCGTATTCATATCCCACCACTTAGTCAGGTAATTTACCAGGGTAATTTCCGCACCTGTGGTATAACTGTTCTTCGCGTTGATATAGGTGTTGATCAGCGCGGTGCTACCAGTGGTTTCGTCGGTCTGTGAATCGATGTAGCTGGTGATCGTATTGGATGTACGTTTGTAATAACCAGATGCCATAAAGGTACTGTTATTCCTGAACGTTTTCATGTAAGATAACTCGAATGACTGTGTGAACTCTGGTACCAGTGCCGGGTTACCCTTTGTGATATTCAGCTTGTCTGTACTATCTGCAAATGGGATCAGCTGGAAGAAGTTCGGACGGTTGATCCTTCTTGTTACACTCAGCTGCAGCTCCTGGCTGTGGCCCAGTTTCTGGCTCAGGAAGATGGTTGGGAACAGGCTCACCGGGTAACTGTTGCTGAACTTTTCGCCGGTGTTGATCAGTTTACCATCATAGTTACTACGCTCTGCACGTACACCCAGTTTGTAGCTAAAGTTCTTCACGCTGCTGCTGAATGTTCCATATGCTGCGAGGATATTTTCATGGTTCTCGTAGTTGCTGCTGGAGCTGGATGATAAGTCGTACTGACCGGTTTCATCGTTGTAGTAGTAAGTGGCATTCTTGTTCAGCGTATAGTTGAATTGTCCGCGTACGCCTGCTTCCAGTTTGGATTTGGCAGTCAGTTGTTTCACATAATCCGCCTGAACGGTTACATGACTCATCTTACCGTTGCCATTGATCTTCTGAATTTCATTGTCTGTATAAGTACCTCCTTTTGCCGTGTAGTAATTGGTAGTATACAGGGAATTATTCTTGTTGGTACCACCAAAGTAGTTAGCAGTCACACTCAGTTCGTCGCCTTCGTGCGGGAACAGGTGTTTCATGGCCAGTTCCAGGCCATTACCGTTGAACACTCTCTTGCCGTCTGTGATCCGATGGCTAAAAGAATTGGTCGTTCCGGTGTTGAACAGGCTATCAGTAAAGATATCCAGTGTACTCTTTGGTGTCATTTCACCATGTACTTTTGTACCTGTGAGGGAGAATGTCGTTCTGTTGTTCATGAAATAATCCAGTCCTACACGGCCAAACATAAATCCACCGCCACCGGTTTGTGTATTTTCCTGCAAAGTATGCAGGTTCGGCGTGGTAGAGTAATCAGTACGGTTGGTATAGCCGGTTGTACGATCTCTGTTCTGGTGATACATGGCATTTGCACTCAGGTTGAATTTACCCTGGCGGGCGTTGAAGTCCAGGCCACCGTTCAGGCCACCACGGCTATCCACACCTGCCCTTAGGTTCCCATTGTAACCCGTTTTACGGTTCTTTTTCAGTACAATGTTGACAATACCTGCACCGCCACCGGAAGCATCGTATTTAGCACTTGGAGCAGTCATTACTTCCACGCTTTCAATCGCGTCAGCAGGAATCTGGTCCAGTGTCAGGGTGGTAGGGCGGCCATCCAGGTATAACTGCGGACTTGCATTACGCATCGTCATGTTACCATCAATATCCACATTCACAGAAGGTACGTTTTTCATTACATCCTGCGCGGTACCCCCTACGCTGGCAATGTTCTGGGTCACGTCGAATACCTTCTTGTCCATATCTACTTTCATGAGCGGTTTAGTAGCAGTTACAGTTACCTCGTTCAGCTGGCTGACATCGGCAGTCAGTTTGATGTTGCCCAGGTCTTTGTCAGTAGACGGTGGACCACCACCTGCTTTTTTGAACGACACGGTCTGCACATATTGCTTAAAACCGGTAGCGGAGATCTTCAGGGTCAGGGGGCCAAATGTAGGCACACCTTCCAGGCTGAAATCCCCGTTATTTTGTGTTATGGCTCCTTTTACAAGCACATCTTTTTTAGTGCCGGAAGCAGAGTCAAATTTGTTTTGAAATACGATTACGGAAGTGTAGGGAAGGGGTTTTCCATCATTATCCAATACCTTCCCATAAAGGTGACCGTTTGCGGCGGGTCTGCCCCCGCCTGGAAAAGCACCCGGGGGAGGAGCCCCGCCTCCAGGCATTTGTGCATATGTTGCTACGGTAAAGGTCAACAGGGCAATTAGCCAAAAAATTCTTTGCATAATCTTCTTTTCTGATAGTGCAAAACTAATTGTAGAATTTAATTATGCATAGTCAAATGAGACAATAGGAAAAAATATAGCGACAAAAGGCACCTTCTTTTCATGTTCGGTCTGGCAGCTGAAAAAAAAGAAGGCTTGCCGCCTGGCAAGCCCCCAAAAAAACTGATTTAAAGCGATTACTTCGTACCTGTCAGGGCAGCCACAGATTCCCTGTAGTTATCACCCACAGGTAGCTCCATTGTACCGATAAATACGCTATTCTTCCTGATGGCGGTAATGTGGGCAACCGCAATGATATAGCTCTTGTGAATCCGGATGAATTTTGCCGGATTCAGCTGCTCTTCTACCTGCTTCAGGGGCATCCTGGTGACCACTGGTTTCGTAGTGCCCGTCATATGAATCCGGATATAATCCTTCAGTGCTTCAATCCAGATAATGTCGGCAATATTGATTTTCAGTAAGCTATAATCCGCATTTACAAAGAAGAAATCCGGAGAGGGTGTAGCTGCTGCCGCAGGGATCGCTGGCTGTTGCTTTAGCTGGAACAGTTCCTTCGCCTTATTACAGGCCTTGATAAAGCGGGGCAGGGCTACAGGCTTCACCAGGTAATCCGTCACCTCCAGGTCAAATCCCTGCAATGCATACTTTTCGTAGGCAGTAATCAGGATGATCATCGGTTTATGCTGCAAACTTTGTATAAACTGTAAACCTGTCAGGCCCGGCATCTGGATATCCAGGAAGATCAGGTCTACGGTTTTTTCTTCCAGCACCTTAATCGCTTCAAAAGCATCCGCACACTTTGCTACCAGCTCCAGGTAAGGTACCTGTTTGATATTATCTTCCAATAAATCCAGGGCCAGCGGCTCATCATCTACTGCTATACAGCGTAATACCATAATCAAAATTTATTAATGCAAATGTAATTGGAGGGATACCACAAACCAACCTTCTTTTTTATTGATCAGTAACTGATAATTATCCCTGTACATCAGGTTCAGCCTGCGTTTCACATTCGTCAGGCCGATTCCGGATGTCTTATCTTTTACTTCTTCAAATTCTTCATTGTACTTGTTCATCACGGTGAACTGTAGTAATCCCTGCCTTGCCTTCAATTCTATATCGATCCTGGCATCCGGAATCATCCCTGTGCCGTGCTTAAAGGCATTTTCTACAAAGGGAATGAGCAGCATCGGCTCTATCTCATAACCATTTTCCGGCAGTTGCAGGTTGACATTCACCTGCACTTTGGCCCCGAATCGCTGCTGCTGCAGGTCAATATAACTTTGCAGGTAATCTACTTCCTTATCCAGCGCCACTTTGTCCTCATCCGCTTCATAGAGCATATACCGCATCAGGGATGATAACTTAATCAGGGAAGGCTCCAGCTGGTCGGATTGTTTTCTGGCCAGGGCCACCATATTGTTCAGTACATTGAACATAAAGTGCGGACTTACCTGGGAGCGCAGGAGGCTCAGTTCTGTCTTCAGGTTCTCATTTAAGCGCTCACTGGCCCGCTGGTCTTCCTCCACTTTGTCTTTGAGAATTCTCCAGGTAGTACTACAGGCAAGGATGAACAATAGCGTGAAAAAGCTAAAGAACATCGTAGGCTTCAGGTCAAACTCCTGGGGGGAAATGAAGATATTGACAAAAATCCATCTCACTAATACCTGTACTACGAGCATTAAAAACAGCATAGCTCCATACTGCCCCCATTTCTTCTTGTATACCAGTTTCGGAATTAATACGTTTGAATTGAGATAGAACCAGCAGGTGAGCAACACACAATTGATGATATAATGCATGTGCCAGAGCGGGTCTTCTTCTCTGTGTCCTACGTGTTTGTCAGGAGAAGGGCGCAATAAATAGGGTAATGAGAGAAGGGTGATCCATGCTACTGCATGTAAAAAAGGCTGTGCCCATTTCTTCGTATACCAGGCGGGTATTATTTCATTTCGTGTGGCAGTCATTACTTTATTCTTCCGTTAGAACCCTCAAAAGAACTGAAAATATCCGGATTGTAAGAGAAAATAGAGATGAATTACTCGTTTTTGGCGGCAAACTTGTACTTTTCTCTTAATATTGCTGTTAATATTTTGTTATAATCATATCCGTGTCCAACCATTAGAAGAAAAATCACTCAATCCTTAAAGGGAGTGTTCAGAATAACTATGGTGCAATCTAAAACCTTTAACCCGGCGAACCAATGGTATGGTGCAATAGCCGCCGCTTTTGAGGATGGCTATATTGCTACCAACCAGGCAGGCCAGATCGTGGCCTTTAATCCCTCCGCTTTGGAGATCCTAAGGATCTCTGAATCCCAGATGCTCGATCCCGGCTGGTGGGAGAGCCCGTCTGCAGGCGCTTTAGGCCAACTCCTGCGGGAACGGAAAGAATTCTCTGACCATAAGGTCCGCCAGGATGTACCTAATAAAAAGGATTGCTGGCTGCGGGTCTCCGGCAAGGCATTGCATACGCAAACAGAAACCGGTTACATGCTCACGTTCAGAGATGTGACGAGCTACCTGGAGGTCAACCGGTCCCTGAATACAATTATCTCCTCCCTGGACGATATTATCCTTGAAATGACGGTGAATGGCACTCTCCTGCATGTGTGGATGAACAGAACAAGCCGTCTTACCCTTCCCTGGATGGAGATGCAGGGCAAGTCTGTTTACCAGTATATGCCCGAAAGGCTGATAATGGAATTCCAGCACCTGATCCGGGAAGTGATCATCTCAGGCAAGGAAGTAGTCAGGGTACTGCAGGATCCTTTGGGCAGGAATCAGCAGGTATGGTACCGGATTCGCCTGGTCAGACCAGGTACTACCAATAATACCATCATTGTCAGTATCCACGATGTTACCGCCGAATACAAGGCGAATGAAGAACTCCGGGAAGCCCGTACCCAATTGGAAGACAGTCAGCAGGTGTTCAAAAGTGTCTTTGACTATTCCCCCACCGGCATCGCTCTTTTATCGATAACCGGGCAGTGGCTGGATGTGAATGCCTCGCTGCTGGAGACCCTGGGATATACCCGTGATGAGATGTCAGGCCTGAGTGTAAGCACTCTTATTCACCCGGATGACATGGATAAAGCCAAGGCGCAGATAGCGCAGATACTGGACCGGAAGATCAATACCTACAGGGCTGAACGGCGGTATAAGCATCGCGACGGGCATTATATCTACATGTTCCTGGCCTGCTCTGCCATGTTAAACCCCGATGGCAGCATCCGTTACCTCATTCTCCAGATGATCGATGTAACGGAGCTGAAACAGCTGGATTCGGATGCCCGGAAGAAGAATATCATCCTGCACGCAACCTCCATCGACCTCCAGCAAAAGATCAAACAACTCTTCGAACTTAACCAGATCATCGCCCATAACCTTCGTGGCCCCGCTACCGCCCTTATCAGTTCTGTGGAGCTCCTGCCGGAGTTGGCCAATATGGAGGAGCAACAGGAGATGCTCGACCACATGAAAATTTCAGCAAACGCAATTTTAAGTACCCTCAACGACCTGAAAGATGTGTTGGCACAACAGGCAAATACAGAATTGCCCTTCACTCCCTGCAATGTAGAAGCCATAACAAAACAGTTGTGGAGCTCGCTTAATCAACAGGTTGTAGAGAAAAATGCCCAGTTAAAAGTTAATTTCAGGGAATCCAGCATTGAGTATTCCCGCCCGTATCTGGAAAATATTTTATTCCATTTGATAAACAATGCATTAACTTATACCCGGCCGGACGTTTTACCTGAGATAAGGGTCGAAACCTGGAAAGAGGATGATCAGATCGTCCTGATGGTCAGTGACAATGGCATAGGGATTGACCTTCAGAAACATGGAGAGCAGTTGTTCAGGTATAAGAAGAAGTTTCATCGCGGTTATGAAAGTAACGGAGTGGGCCTTTTTATGATCCGGAATCAGATCCGGACTTTCGGTGGTAGTATAGATGTAAAAAGTGAGGTGGGGAAAGGAAGCAGTTTCTTTGTTTATTTTAATAACCGGGTACACATATCGAAGGATGATGAATAAGATTAAAAATGTTTGCGTTGTTGATGATGATGAATTATTTCAATTTGTCATGCGGCAGCATTTTGAAAGGCTGGAACTGGTGGAGAAGATCCATAAGTTTACAGATGGGGAACAGGCCTTGAATTATATTAAACAAAACCTGAATAAGCCGGATAATCTCCCTGACCTGATTCTGCTGGATGTAAATATGCCTTATATGGATGGCTGGCAGTTTCTGCGGGAGTATGTAAAGTTGTCCTTGCCGGCCGGAAAGCAGATTAAAGTCTATGTGCTGACGAGTTCAACACACGAAAGTGATTTACAGCGCGCCAAGGAGTTCCCTTTCCTGGCAGGATATTTAGTAAAGCCAATCGGCAAAAATATTATAAAGGAAATATTAACAGAATTATTGCCGGCTTAAGATCGTACTCATTTGTCCCTGACAAATGAGTATTTCTTTGCAATCTTATAGTACAGCCGCGGCCACCACCAGTGTAACCAATATAAATACTGCTCTTTTCGGGCAATGATCACATGCTTCTTTTGCCTGGCTACGCCCTTTAAAATACGTGTGGCACATTCCATCACAGGAATCCCTTTCAGCTGTGCTTCATCCATCACGCCATGCGCTTCTCCACTTGCTGTAATGGCAGATAAAGATAAATTCGTCTGCACTCTTCCCGGGCTCACAATCGTAACCGGCACATCCTGTTCCACCTGCAGGGTTTCAAAGTATCCTTTCAATGCGTGTTTACTGGCTGCATACCCTGATCTCCCCGGAAATCCCATCAGGCCCGACATACTTCCTATGACCACCATATGTGCCCTGCACAATGGCAACAGCTGTCCTGTAATGGCCACCGGTGCAAAGAAATTAATCTCCATGAGCTGCCTGTATACCTGCAAGGGGGTTACTGCCGCCAGGGATCGTTGCCCTACACCTGCGGCATGAATGACGATATCGATATTGCCAAATGCATTTAATGCTGCTGTAGTTAAGGCTTTAAAATCCGCCTCGTACAGGTCAGCGGGTAATGTTTTCACTGCTGTATCCAATCGCGCAGCCAATGTTGCCAGCACGTCTGCCCGTCTTGCAGTCAGGATCAGTTTCGCCTTTTTCCCTGCCAGGAGCTCAGCCAGCGCCTCTCCAATTCCCGAAGATGCGCCCGTAATCCATACGATCTTACCTGTAAAATTTATATCATTCTTATGCATGACCCTGGTCATCTATTTAGTAAGTGTTGAACTGCATCTTTGCAACACAAGCTTAGTCACCATGAAAATAGAACAAATTTATACAGGATGTCTCGCTCATGGGGCTTACTACATCGAAAGTGATGGAGTAGCAGCCATCATAGACCCGCTGCGTGAGGTGGCCCCTTATATCCAAAAGGCCGCTACAGCTGATGCCTGTATAAAATATGTGCTGGAAACACATTTTCATGCTGACTTTGTATCCGGTCACCTGGAGTTGTCCGCCATTACCGGTGCCACTATCGTATATGGCCCTACGGCGCAACCCGGTTTCCCTGCCTATATAGCAGCAGACAATGAGTTTCTGTTCCTGGGCAAATGTACTATCCAGGTGTTGCATACACCTGGTCACACACCTGAATCATCATCTTATCTATTATACGACGAGTTTAATAAACCGGTGGCCCTGTTCTCAGGAGATACCCTCTTTATTGGTGATGTAGGACGTCCTGATCTGGC
This sequence comes from Chitinophaga silvisoli, assembly GCF_003412465.1. GTDB lineage: Bacteria > Bacteroidota > Bacteroidia > Chitinophagales > Chitinophagaceae > Chitinophaga > Chitinophaga silvisoli. Next base: position 808,579 of record NZ_QTJV01000006.1, on the reverse strand, counting down.
CCAAAAGGCTGCAAACATGACCAGGGAAGAATTAGCCGGTGTGCTGTTCGACTCCCTGCGCAATAAGATCATGACATTACCCGGCGATATTACAGTATATCCCGGTCATGGTGCTGGTAGTTCCTGCGGCAAGAATATGAGCCGTGAAACCACCGATACCCTGGCCAACCAGCTGGCAACGAACTATGCCCTGCGCAAAAATATGAGCCGTGAAGAATTTATCGTAGAAGTAACGACAGGTTTAACGGCACCTCCTGCTTACTTCCCCGAAAATGTGCGATTGAACAAGGAAGGTGCTACAGACATTGGTACCGTAGTATCCAGAGGGCTACATGCTTTGCTACCGGACGATTTTGAAGCAGTGGCGCACGAAACCGGTGCACTCATACTCGATGCCCGCGATCCGGAAGAATTTGCCACCGGCTTTATTCCCGGTGCTATTAATATCGGTATAGATGGCAGCTTTGCTCCCTGGGCAGGTACCCTGATTCCGGATATAGAACAACCTATCCTCATTGTGGCTCCCACAGGCCGTGAAGAGGAAGTCATCATCCGCCTTGCCAGGGTAGGATACGATTTTACACTGGGTTTCCTGAAAGGTGGCATACTTTCCTGGATGGAGGCCAATAAGCCTATAGACAGGGTCATCACCGTAGAAGCCAGCTCCCTGACAGGTGCTGAACATATCGTAGATGTACGCCGAAAAAGCGAATTTGACAGCGAACACGTTATGGATGCTATCCATGCTCCATTGGATTATATCAATGACAGCATGCTGCTGCTTGATAAAGAGAAATTGTACTACATACATTGTGCAGCAGGATATCGCTCCATGATGTTTATCTCTATATTGAAGGCCAGGGGGTATAACCACCTGGTAGATGTTAGGGGTGGGCTCAAGGCAATCCGTGAGGTTAATCATCTCAAGTTGACAGATTATGTGTGCCCAATGACTCAACTCTGACGTTCTTCATAGACTATACAAATAAACCTGCAAGGAAGCTGATTTGGAAGATACCTTCTGCCGGAGGACCATCTTTTGGGTTGGCTTCCCTTTTTGTCTGAGCCCCTGTTATTCCTTTTACTTTTGTGTAACTGCGCCCTGTGCCATCTTGCTGGCATGCTGATTGTTTTCAGTATCTAAAACTGATACACATGAAAACATTAGGTCTCGTTCTCATTATTGCCGGTATTGCCATGATCGTAATCAGAGGCTTCTCTGTACAAACCCAAAAGAAAGTGGTAGATCTCGGCCCCGTAGAAATCAACAAGAAAGAAAATAAATGGATTGGATGGCCTACCTATGCCGGTGGTATTGTTGCCGTGGTGGGCGTAGTACTGGTATTGGGTGCCAGGAAAAAATAATCCTTACATTTACAGGCATAAAAATAGGAACATATGCCTGAATTGAAGAACGGACAGTTGCACGTAGTCATCGCTGAAAAAGGAGCGGAGCTCCGCAAGGTAACCCGTACAGACCTGCAGCAGGAATACCTCTGGAATGCAGACCCTGCATTCTGGGCCAAAACCAGCCCTGTTTTATTCCCGATAGTGGGTACGGTAAAGAATAATACCTACACGTTTGAAGGAAAAAATTACACACTCAGCAGGCATGGTTTTGCAAGGGATAATGTCTTTGCTGTAACTTCCCAAAGCGATACACAGGTAAGCTTTGAACTAAACAGTAGTGAAGAAACCCTGAAAGTATACCCCTTTCATTTTCGTTTTACTGTCATATATACTATTGAAGGTGCCAGACTCACAGTCACCTACCAGGTAGAGAATAAAGGTGCTGCAGACATGTATTTTTCCGTAGGCGCACATCCTGCTTTCAAAGTGCCTTTGGAAGAAGGTGTAAGTTACGAAGATTACTACCTGGCGTTCAATAAAGTAGAAGATACTCCTTTGTACCTGCTTTCTGACGGTGGGTTCGTGGAGACGACACCAGTACCTTTCCTGGAGCGTACGCAGCGCCTGGACCTGAAGAAATCACTGTTTTACAAGGATGCGCTGGTATTCAAAGGCCTTGCCTCCAATGCGATCACATTGAAGAGTGATAAAAAGCCGCGTGGCCTGACCTTGCAATATGATGGATTTCCTTTTATGGGTATCTGGGCAGCGATAGATGCTGACTTCGTTTGTATCGAACCATGGTGTGGCGTGGCTGATAGCGTGGATGCCAGCGGTGAGCTGACAGAGAAGGAGGGGATCAATAAATTGCCTGCGAAGCAGGTGTTTGAAAGAAGCTGGACAGTGGATTTCTTTTAATAAAATAACCTGTTTTCCGGTATAAGGCGACCTCCCCATTGGGGAGGTCGCCTTATTTTATGTAATTACAGCTTCCCAAAAATAAATAGTGCACTAATTTGGTGGACTAATATTTTTTACTATTTTTGTCTCAATATCACTGTAATTTATTTTGTACAATGGCAAATACAGTACTAACCATTTACCATCAACCAGGATGTCCTAACTCAGCCGACCGCTGTTGTTGCCGCTAATTGTATTCTCTTCCCTTCAATCACCTTTTCAATATAATAATCCTAACACGCTTTCCTATGTCACTAAAAGGCATAAGAACGCTTTAAAATTATAACATGCACACTCATCTACATAACAAAGGCACGCCATAAGTGCCCTAAAAAAAGAAAGCCGGTAACTGCGGGAACAGTCACCGGCCGGATTTTAACAAGGCTCGTTATCGCACCACTCAACGACTCTCATCGCTGGGCAGGCACCTTATTTTCTAATCGCTAACTACAAATTTAATGAAAAAAGTTCTCTTGCTCATCTCACTCACCCTGGGATTAGCACCTGTAACGTCGTATGCTCAAACAGTGAATGAACCAGTCATCAACTCCACACTCACCGGCATTGTCGTCGACAGTAAGTCCCAAACCCCACTCATTGGGGCTTTGGTAAGAATCAAGGGTACCACCAACCAGGTACTTACTGACAACAAAGGAAAGTTCTTCTTCAAAACAGGACAAAGGCTCCCCTACGTACTCGAAGCCGTTTATATAGGTTATAAAAAACAGGAAATAGATGCCACCAGCTCTCCACTCACCATCTCGCTGGTAGAAAATGAAAGCCAGCTCAACGAGGTCGTAGTGGTAGGTTATGGTACACAGCGCAAAAGCGACCTGACGGGTGCTGTTGCCAGTGTGAACAAAGGGCTGCTGTCACAACCCGCTGCCTCTTTCGATAACCTGCTTCAGGGTTCCGTACCCGGTATCAACGTCACCCAGAGCTCAGGTGCACCCGGTGCCACCGCTACCATCCGCGTCAGGGGCGGTAACTCTATCAGCTTTGGTAATGCCCCCCTCTACGTCATCGACGGCTTCATTATATATAATAACAATGATAATGTAAATACCGGTGCCTCCAACGGTGTCGGTGTAAACGCCCTTTCTACCATCAATCCCAGCGATATAGAAAGTATCGAAATCCTCAAAGATGCTTCAGCCACTGCCATCTATGGCTCCCGGGGTGCAAACGGGGTAGTGGTGATCACTACCAAACGTGGGAAGCGTGGCCGTGACGAAATCAGCTACAGCACCTACTTCGGCCAGCAACAGGTGCGTAAAAAACTCCATCTCCTCAATGCCGCTCAATGGGCCTCACTGATCAATGATGTGAATGTAAGCACCGGCAGCGCCAAGACCTACAGTGACTCCGCCATCGCTGCCCTGGGCGAAGGTACCGACTGGCAATCTGCCGCTCTCCGCAAAGGTCCCATTCAGAACCATGAACTCTCCGTATCCGGTGGTGATGATAAATCCCGGTACCTCATCTCCGGCAACTACTTCAACCAGGATGGTATCGTTGTGAACACCGGTTTCAAACGTTACTCAGGCAGAATCAATTATGAAAGAAATATCGGAGACAAACTGAAAGTCTCTGCCAACATTTTCGGTAGCCAGTCCATCGAAGATAAACTCTTTGGTAACGCATATAACAGCATCAACTTCCAGAACACAGCCTTCGCCAATCTATTGCAGGTATCGCCTGTAGTCCCAGTCTACAATGCAGATGGTACTTACTATACAGCCAGCCCTTATTCTTCTATTCCAACGAACCCTATCCAGGATTTTAAGTCAACGATCAACCGTACTTATATCCGCCGTATTCTCGGCAACGCCTCTGCAGAATATAAGATCCTCAAAGACCTGACGCTTAAAGTGACAGGCGGTACAGACCTCATTAATACCAAACAGAATTATTATTCACCCAGCTATGCAGGTTCTCCGGGCGGCAGCAGCACTGGTTATTCTTCACAGGGTTTTGCGTCCGTAGGTAGCATTGCCGCCAGCACCTGGATCAATGAAAATACCCTTACCTGGGACCATACGATTAGCGATAAGCACTTCCTGAATGTACTGGCAGGGTATACTACCCAGCACCAGGAAGATCAGTCGGCCGTAGCCAGTGCACAAAAGTTTCCCAATGACCTCACCACCTTCAATAACCTGAACTATGCAGGTACTGCGGTACTCTCTACTTCCGATGCACATGAGTCTTCATTGAACTCATACCTGGCAAGAGCCAATTATTCTTACAACCATAAATACAATGTAACGATCTCCATCCGTGCAGATGGCTCTTCCAAACTGGGTAAGAACAACAGGTGGGGGTATTTCCCATCCCTTGGTTTCTCCTGGAATGCAGGCAGGGAAAACTTCTTCCGTCCTGCCAGTAGTATTGTGAATGACCTGAAGGTTCGTGCTTCTGTAGGCCGCACAGGCAACTCGGAAGTACCGCCATATAGTTCACTGGCAGCATTGTCTCCCAGCAATTATTACTTCAATGGTACCCTGGTTACCGGTATCGCCCCTACGCAGATTGCTAACCCGGATCTGAAATGGGAAACGACTACACAGTACAACGTCGGCCTTGATGCAGGTTTCCTGGATAATCGCCTCACCTTTACCTTCGATGCCTATTACAAGAAGACGACAGACCTGCTGCTGAATGTACCATTCCCGCTCTATTCCGGTTATTCCAGCGTGTTGGAAAATGTGGGCAGCGTAGAAAACAAAGGGATAGAACTGAGCCTCTCTTCTGACAATATTAAAAACAGTGCTTTCAGCTGGAAGACCACCGCTGTCTTTGCTGTGAATAAAAATAAGATCCTGAACCTCGGGCCGGGTACGGATTACTACTACCCGCTGGCACCTACAGGCTATGTATCACCTGTGATTGTAAAAGTAGGTTTGCCTGTAGGTAGCTTCTGGGGGTATAATACCGCCGGCTTGCTCACGGATGCTGATGTAGCGAAGGGCGTACCTTACCTCACAGGTGTATCTCAGCAGGTAGGTGATACCAAATATGTAGATACAAATGGGGATGGTACCATTACAACTGCTGATAAACATTACCTGGGCAGCGCACAGCCTAAGTTTACCTTCGGCCTTTCCAATACCCTTGCTTACAAAGGCTTTGACCTGTCTTTCTTCTTCCAGGGTTCTTATGGCAATAAGATCTTCAACTTCCTGCAGCAGAAACTGGAAATTCCCACCCTGTCCCTGAATGCCTCTGCCACGCTGCTGGACAGGTATAGTGCAGGTAATCCAAACGGGAAGGTAGCGAAAGCCACCAATGCACCTGTGGCACAGGTGACCGACAGGTATGTAGAAGATGGTTCTTACGTAAAACTGAAAACACTGTCCTTAGGCTACTCCATCCCACGCGATGTACTGCGCCAGTTACATATCAGTCAGCTCAGGGTCTATGTCACAGCCCAGAACATCTGGACATGGACCAAATACACCGGCCTCGATCCCGAAGTCAATTTCTTTGATAGTGACAATACCAAGCAGGGGATTGACTACGGTGCCTATCCCAGCACAAAAGGTTTCCTGGCCGGCCTGAATCTGACATTCTAAAAATAGCAATCATGAAAAAATCACTCCTTATATTTTCTTTACTCTTCGCTGCAGCGTGCAACAAGCTGGAGGAAGATCCGAACGCGCTCGTCACGGCATCGCAATTCTATAAGACACAGTCAGACGCTATCTCCGCAGTATCTGCGGTATACAGCACACTCAATACCGATGCCGCCGGTGACTTCGTCATTTATGGCCGTAACCTGAACCTCCTGACCGGCAATGGCAGCGATGACCAGATCTATAGTCCATCCAATACCAACCCGGACGTACGTGCATTAGGTACTGCTACCTACGTGCCGGCCAATGACCGTATCAAGAAGAACTGGCAACAGCATTACTTCGGTATCAGCCGTGCAAATGTGGCTATCGACAATATTGCTGGTATCGATTTCGATACGACCCTGCGTGCAAGACTGGTGCGTGAAGCGAAGTTTATCCGGGGCTTACTCTACTTTAATATTGTACGTCTCTGGGGCGATGCCCCGCTGGTACTGCATGATCCTACCAGCACAGACGTGAATGCACAAAAGATCAAACGCAGTCCGAAAGATAGCATCTATGCACAGATTATTTCAGATCTGAATGAAGCTACCTTATTGCCGAAAACATATACCGGTGCAGATGTCGGCCGTGCCACCAGTGGTGCCGCACATGCTATTCTCGCCAAGGTCTATCTCACCCGGAGAGAATGGTCAAAAGCAGCCGCTGAATTGCAGTCAGTGATCAATGGCGGTTATGGCTATGCCTTATTTGATAGTTTCCTTGATGTATTCCAGCAGGCAACCAAGAATGGCAAAGAGCATATTTTCTCTGTGCAGTTCGGAACGAATCTCGGCGCTAAGAATAGTACGAACTCCCTCAGCGTATGTAATTTCGGCTCCTTCAATCCTGCCGTATATCCCGGCGATCAGCCTTCGGACAGTAGTCTGTACCAGTTGTTCGCCAGCTTCGATACCCGTCGCGATGTCACCTTCTTTACACAGCTGTACAATGCCGCCACCGGCAAGTATGTACAATTTGGTGCAGCACGTTTCGCTAAGTTCATCGACTACTCCATCTCTCCATTGACGAATCAGAACATCAGTGGGATCAACTACCCGGTGATCCGCTATGCAGATGTACTGCTGATGCAGGCGGAAGTATTGAACGAAATCAATGGTCCTACCGCTGATGCCTATGCCGCCATCAACCAGGTAAGGGCGAGGGCAAAGATCAGTAATCTCACCCCGGGTCTGAATCAGGCCGATTTTCGTGACTCCGTATTTCTTGAAAGAAGAAAGGAATTCATCCAGGAAGGTAATCGCTGGTTTGACTTAGCGAGAAGGGGAGGTACTTACCTGTACGATGCGCTGAAGAAATACCCTGCCAAGACAGGCGCAGCTGTCAAAGATACACTCTACCCGATTCCACAATCAGAAATCGATCTTAATAATCAACTAACGCAAAATCCAGGTTGGTAAAAATCACAAAACTCCAGCAATGAAAAAACAATTTTTAGCCGCTGCTGTCATTCTCTCTTCGCTCGCTGCAACGGCTCAAACTTATCAGGGCACTGTAGGCCGCACGCTCGCTGAATCCAAAGAGTGGTGGCCAGCACCTGTACGCCCGCCACAAGGCGCTCCCAACGTATTGCTTGTATTGTTAGATGATGTGGGTTTTGGTGCCAGCAGTGCATTTGGTGGTTTAATCAACACGCCAACTTTCGATAGCCTGGCGGCTAACGGTCTTCGCTATACCAACTTCCATACAGCTGCAATCTGTGCACCTACCCGTGCTGCACTGCTGACTGGCAGGAACCAGCATTTTGTACACATGGGTGGATTTGCACACTACTTCTCATCAGCAGGTTTCCCCGGCTGGGATGGTCGTATTCCCAGCTCCTCAGGTACTATTGCTGAGGTGCTGAAGAATGCAGGCTACAATACCTTTGCTGTAGGTAAGTATGGTGTGACACCGGATGAAGATACTTCCAATGCCGGCCCTTTTGACTACTGGCCTTCCGGCAAAGGATTCGAACATTTCTTTGGTTTCCTGGGCTCACAAACAGACCAGTATAAACCAGCCCTCGCAGAAGACAACGTAAACATTCAACCCGATGGCCGGCACTTCAGTGAACAGCTTACTGACAAAGCTATCAGCTACATAGCCCGCCAGCAAAAGGCAGCACCCGGCAAGCCATTCTTCCTCTATTATGCACCTGCAGCTACCCATGCACCCCACCAGGTGCCAGCTGACTGGCGCGATAAGTACAAAGGGCAATTCGATGATGGCTGGGATGTATACCGTCAGAAAGTATTTGCCAACCAGAAGAGGCTGGGCATCATTCCTGCCAATGCCACCCTGCCTGCACGCAACCCGCGCATCAAGGCATGGAACAGCCTTAGCCCTGATGAACAGAAACTCTATGCCCGCTTCTTCGAAGTCTACGCCGCATACCTTACCTACACCGACTACCAGGTGGGTCGCGTGGTAAATTACCTGAAGAGTATCAACCAGCTGGACAATACCCTCATTTATGTGGTGATAGGCGATAACGGTGCCAGCAAAGAGGGTACTGACGAAGGAGTCGTGAGTGCCAAACAAACACCCCGTGGCAATAAAAACCTGACCCGTGCGGAAATTGCTAAGTACAATGAAGAAAACATCGCCCTCATTGGCACGCCGGAGTCTGATGCAAACTATCCTTTAGGATGGGCGCAGGCCACCAACACACCTTTCAAATTCTGGAAACAGGATGCACATGCAGAAGGTGGTACCCGCAACCCGCTCATCGTATTCTATCCTAAAAAGATCACAGACAAAGGTGCCCTGCGTACGCAATATGGCTACGTGACAGACATCCTGCCTACTACCCTCGAAGTGACAGGCGTACCTTTCCCTGAGTCTATCAGAGGTATCAAACAGGATACATTGCAGGGTACCTCACTGGCTTACTCATTTGACAATGCGAAAGCAGCATCCCGTCACAATGAACAATACTACTACATCTTCGGGTCCCGCGCGGTCTACAAAGATGGCTGGAAAGCAGCAGTAGCACATCATCCTGACTTCATAGACCTGAATGAATTTGCAGATACCCGACACGAGGTAAAGAGAGATTATGACAAGGAGGAATGGGAACTCTATAACCTGAATGAAGATTTCAATGAGCAAAACAACCTCGCTAAGAAGTACCCGGAAAAGCTGGCTGAGTTAAAGCAACAGTTTGAAGAAGATGCGAAGAGGTACCACATCTATCCATTCATAGACTGGGAAGATGTATTTACCGGGAAATTAATTAACGCACAGAAAATAAAACGATAATCATGGTAGTCCAGGACATACTATTACTTATTAGAAAGATCATAGTGGGCATTATCATTTTCCTCATTCCGCTCACGATTATCGGTCTCTTATTATGGCTGGTAAGGTATTTATTGTCTAACTAAAAAAAACATAGGGTATGAAAACACCTGTAGTCACACAGAAGCGCATATTGAGAGATGTGATCATCAGCATCTTCATTTATGCTTTGCCGGTAGTGCTGATGCTATTGTCATTTAAGATAAGCGGTCAGCGCCCATGGAAGGATAAACCCAATTCAACAACTATTCAAAAATAATGCTTATGCTCGTACATATTGAAACCATCTTTCGCAATCTCAATGGCTGGGGCCTGCCAGTGATCATGCTCCTCATTGGTGTAATCGAATTTGCATATGGACTCTACGAAAATCACTGGACGAAAAATGAAAAGGTGCTGGACATTGTATGCTTTGTGGTGCCGAGAATAGTGGTAAGGCCTTTCGTGGCTTATGTGGGGCTGTTGTTATTCCCCAGGTTACTGCCTGAGGCAAAGAATATCTTTGCATGGGTGCCTTTCTGGTGGGGTTTTGCGATCATTGCAGTAGCGGATGATCTCACGCAGTATTGGTACCACAGGTTGCATCACCAGTTGCCATGGTTGTGGCGCTTCCACCGCACGCACCATTCAGCACCCTATATGGGTATGGCCATGGCGAGCAGGCAGAATATCATTTATACGATCTTCTTTTCGCAGATCTATCTGACTACTACACTGGTGTACCTGGGGCTGGGATATCCTGTCTTGTTTGTGACCGGGGTAAAGGCGCTGATCACTACAGGGGCGCATTCCAGTATTAAATGGGACAAACCTTTTTATACCATTAAATGGCTGAAGCCAATTGGCTGGGTGATGGAGCGACTGATCTCCACACCTGCCACACATCATGCGCATCATGCAGATACTTCAGATGATGGGGTAGGATATTATAAAGGGAATTTTGGCAATATGTTCTTTATCTGGGACCTGATCTTTGGTACGGGAATTATTACCCGCCAGTATCCTTCGGGGTATGGTATAAAGCATTATAAGCAGGAAGAATGGTATGCGCAGTTCCTGTGGCCTATTTTCAAGTCTAAGAAGGAGGGGAGCGAGCTGTCGGCAAATGGGCCTATGGTAGGCGATGCCCTGCCGGAGAAGGTGCCTGCGGTAGTAGCGGGGTCATAATAGGTGCTTTCCGGAAAAGGCAGTCCAGGTCACCGGCCGGGACTGCCTTTTTTATCCCGGAAAATTTAATATTAAATGTTACACCATCATTAGGCAAATCCCTTCACACTCCGTATTTTACATCATCAACCTCAAATTATGAAATCACTTAACCTCGACATCCATCAGCAATATGCCGAGATCTATGATGGAGACAACTGGGTAGGGGTCAGTTTTTGCAGTGCCATTGATGGTGTAACCCCCGAACTGGCTTTTCTGCAACCCCCGGGCCATCGTAATTCAATCGCAGCGATCGTAAAACACATGACTCACTGGAAACAATTTGTCATCCAAAAACTCCAGGGCAATGTTCACTTCGATGTAGACCAGGATGCCTCCCTCGACGTATCTGAGCTTGCAGCAGACCCATCCAAAGGCTGGAAAATCATTCTTGAAGACATGGAAAACGTGCACGAAGACCTGCTGGAAGCCATTGACGATCTTAGTCCGGAGGATTTAGACACCCAGGTAGGCGGCAGGGATTACGATATTAAATACCTCATAAACGGTGTTGCCCTGCACGATATGTACCATACCGGTCAGATCGAACTGTTAAAGAAACAATTGCAATCCCTGTAATCAAAGTGCCCTCCGGCTTAGACACAAGACACAATCTCGCATGGAATTCATTCACGCTTACATTCTAACTCAAACCACCTATCAAAACTTTCCCTCACATGTCCTGATTTTTTAAATACCTTTGCCCCCGGAAGATAAAAAATTAGGAAAATGAACTTTAACCTGGACAAGATGCCAGAGCGCACGCAACGGCCCCGTTCTTACGGCATCACAATGGTAACTGACAAGGGACTGAGCCTGCAAGACACTAAAGACTTCTTATCCGTTGCATCACCACATGTAGACATGGTAAAGCTCGCCTTCGGTACGGCATACGTGACACCAAACCTGAAGGAAAAAATAGACCTGTTCCATTCCTTCAATGTACCTGTCTATTTCGGCGGCTTATTGCTCGAAGCATTTATCATCCGCAACCAGTTTGACGACTACCTGAACGTAGCCAAAGAATATGGTATTAAATATTTTGAAGTATCCGATGGATCACTCGATATTCCCCATGCAGAAAAATGTGGGTATATAGAAAAGCTGGCTAAATTAGGTACTGTATTAAGTGAAGTAGGTTCCAAAGATAAAGACCGGGAGCACATCACACCTCCTTATAAATGGATTGAACTGATGAAGTCCGAGATGGATGCCGGTGCTTCTTATGTAATCGCTGAAGCGAGAGAGCAGGGTACAGTAGGCCTGTATCGTGATTCCGGGGAAGTGAGAGAAGGGCTGGTACAGGAGATCCTGACCAAGATTCCCGGTGAGAATATCATCTGGGAAGCGCCACGCAAAGATCAGCAATTGTATTTCCTGCGATTAGTAGGTTGCAACGCCAACCTGGGCAATATTTCTGCACATGAAGTCATTTCCCTCGAAGCGATGAGAATCGGTCTGAGAGGTGATAGCTTCCATTTTTACCTGTAAAAATTAGAAGGTTGTAGCAAAAGTAATTTGATGGTATTTAGTATGCTATAAAAGAATATTCTCTCCATCAGGAATCCGGATTAAATCCCGGAAATTTTACTTTTACTACAACCGCTGATTTTATTTTAAGATAGCTTCTATTTCCTCTAATTCCTCCACCGTATACCTCAGGTTCGCCAGCGCCCCCAGGTTATTATCCAGCTGCTCTACAGAACTTGCTCCTATCAACACCGTCGTAATCCTCCTGTCTTTCAGCAACCATGACAACGCCATTTGTGCCAGCGACTGACCTCTCCTTTGTGCAATTGCATTCAGCTGGTTGATCTTGTCCAGCTTTTCCTGGGTTATCTGCTCCGCTTTCAGGAAGCCGCTAGGCTTGCTTGCCCGTGAGCCCTCCGGAATACCACCCAGGTACCTGTCTGTCAATAATCCCTGTGCCAGCGGCGAAAACGGAATGCAGCCCACGCCATTATTCTCCAGTACATCCAGCAGTCCATTTTCCACCCATCTTTCAAACATGGAGTATTTAGGCTGATGGATCAGGCAAGGCGTACCCAGTGATTTCAACACCGCCAGTGCCGCTGTGGTTTGCTCCGCCGTATAATTGGACAAGCCTACATACAGCGCCTTTCCCTGTCTTACTGCCGTATCCAGTGCTCCCATGGTCTCCTCAATAGGTGTCTCGGGATCCGGACGATGCGAATAAAAGATATCTACATAATCCAGCTGCATCCTTTTCAGGCTCTGATCGAGGCTGGACAACAAATTCTTTCTTGAACCCCATTCACCATAAGGACCAGGCCACATATGATACCCGGCCTTGGTAGAGATAATCAGTTCATCTCTCAGGTTACCTGTAAAGTCTTTCTTCAGGATATTCCCAAAATTCTCCTCTGCCGATCCAGGCACGGGACCATAGTTGTTCGCCAGATCAAAATGGGTAATGCCTTTGTCAAAGGCCCGGCGTACAATCTTTCTGCCGTTTTCAAAAGTATCAATGGAACCAAAGTTGTGCCACAGGCCCAGCGATACCGCCGGGAGTCTGATGCCGCTTTTCCCGCAACGGTTATATTGCATGGAATCATACCGGTCACCAGCAGGTACATAAGCATTCATATTCGTGAAAATTTAGGATCCCCAAGATAATAACATTCGCTCACAAAAAGCTAAAATCTGCAAACCCATATGACCGTGCATCCCTTAAATTTATCCTTATGAAAAATATTTTCCTGCTCATCATCTTACTCCCTGCATTCGTAAGGTCTCAATCCTTGGCACCCTATCAGCCCACTGCCGCTGAAGAAAAAAACGCCTATCAGCAAGCTGCCCATCTCGATTCCATCATTCGCGGCAAAGCCTACAAAACCACTGTTAGACCTCATTGGCTGCCCAATGGTAAATCATTCTGGTATAAAAACTATTTAAAAGACAGCACGGTTGAATTTATAATGGTTGATGCGGTGAAAGGTACCAAAGCCCCGGCTTTCGATCATGCTAAACTTGCAGCCGCCTTACAGCAATACGATGCGAAACATCTGCCTGTTACAGATCTTATCATAGAGAAGAATGTCTTGAAATTCGCTATCAAAGAGCAATGGTACGATTACAAAAATGGCCGGTGTACAAGCATTCCAGCGCCCATCATTCACAACACGCCAGGTGCGTTCCGCCAGATCCCCCGCTGGGCATTTCATGATGACAACACTGCTTCCGATACCTCCTCACCCAACAAAGAATGGGTGACCACCATACATAATGGCAACGTATTTCTGAAAGCCGGCAGCAGCAGCGATTCTGTTCAGCTCACCACCGACGGCAATACAGATCAGCCTTACGGCGCATTGCAATGGTCGCCTGACAGCAGGTATTTTGTAGGCTATCGTATCCGTCCTGAGAAAATAAAATCCATCCATCATTTACTCTCATCGCTGCCTGACCAGACCCGTGCCCGCCTGGATACGGAAGAATATGCACAACCCGGTGATCCCTTCACCTCCTTCGAAATGTTTATCTTCCATCCATCCGATAAGAAGGTGACCAAAGTGAATACACCACTTTACGATTTCCTCGGCAAGCCGTACCTGCGCTGGCGCAAAGACGATCCCCGCTATTTCACTTACGAAAAAGCTGATCGTGGTCACCAGCGTTTCCGCATCATAGAGGTGGATGCCACGAATGGCAATACCCGCGACCTGGTGGATGAACAAACCAAAACGTTCATCTACGAATCACGAATCTTCACACACTACCTGGAAGCCACCAACGAAATTATCTGGTCCTCCGAAAAAGACGGCTGGTACCATTTGTACTTAATAGATGCACTTAAAGGCACCATCAAAAATGAAATTACCAAAGGTCCCTATGTGGTGCGCGATATAGACAGTGTAGACGAAAAGAAAAGAGAGATCTGGTTCAAAGCCAGTGGGATGAACGCCGGTGAAGACCCCTACAATCTTCATTATTATCGTATCAGTTTCGATGGCACTCAACTTGTATCCCTCACCAAAGAAAACGCCCAGCATAACCTGAGCTTTTCGCCTGACAGAACATTTTATCTGGACACCTGGTCCCGTCCTGATCTGCCTCCTGTCACTACCTTACACCGTACTTCCGATGGTAAACAAATCATGGAGCTTGAAAGAGCAGACCTGCAGGATTATTTCGCTACCGGCATCCGCCTGCCTGAAGTCTTCACTGCAAAAGCACGCGATGGCCAGACCGACATCTGGGGTATTGTATGCCGGCCCCGTAACTATGACAGCACCCGCAGGTATCCTGTTATAGAAAACATTTATGCAGGCCCACAGGACGCTTTTGTACCCAAGACCTTCATGAGCTTCAGCGAGATGCAAAGTCTCGCGGAACTGGGCTTTATTGTCGTTCAGATCGATGGCATGGGCACCGCCAACCGTTCCAAAGCCTTCCACGATGTATGCTGGCAAAACCTGGCCGATGCTGGTCTGCCTGACCGTATCCTTTGGATCAAAGCCCTGGCTGCCAGGTATCCATATGTGGATACAACCCGTGTAGGACTCTATGGTACCTCTGCTGGTGGCCAGAATGCTGCAGGTGCCTTATTATTCCACCCGGAATTTTATAAAGCTGCGGTATCCGCCTGTGGTTGTCATGATAACCGGGTGGATAAGCAATGGTGGAATGAGCAATGGATGGGATACCCTGTAGGGCCGCATTATGCCGCACAATCCAATGTGACCAATGCAGCAAAGCTCAAAGGTAAACTCCTCCTCATCGTTGGCGAAGCTGATAACAATGTTCCTCCTGAATCCACTTATCGCGTAGTAGATGCGCTCATCAAAGCCAACAAAGACTTCGATCTGCTGGTCGTGCCCGGGATGGGCCATAGTGATGGCGGACCTTATGGTAGGATGAAGAAGCGGGATTTCTTTGTTAAGAATTTATTAGGGGTCATGCCGCCTGAGAGAAATTGACGAAATTCGCTGCATGAAATTCTATCTGACTGTAGCAATTATTTTATTTCAGGTTTTCACATCCCCCGCCCAGAAAATATCCCTGGTGCCAAAAATAAAGGTTCATCAATTTGCCATGCCTGTGCGTGACATCTCCGTTATTACTATGAGTGGAGATACTTCTTACCTGGGCATGATCCAAAAGGGGCTTTTAAATAATAAGAAAATGGTGGTGCCGGACAAGCCCCTGCGCGCATTCTTTCAGGATTACATCACCAGTCAGTACAAAGCACAATATACTCCCGGTGGGAAGTCATTACTCTACATCATCAAATACCTCCGGATAGGAGAGCGTAGTGGTAATGTAAGGGAAAATGCATTTGTATGCCTGAAAGCCGATGTATACGTATCTGAGGATCAGCAGCAATACCAGCTCGCCTGCTCCGTAGATACCCTGATGAAATGGGCAGGTATGGATGTAACGCATGCGCATAACCGTAATATAGAAGAAGCAATCGATCTGATCGCCATCACCGCTGATAATCAAATTGCTGATGCAACAAAACAGACAAAAGAAAGCATTCTCAATAAACTGCATGAATGGTTCGCACAGCCTGCATTCGTGCTGAAAGCTTTCAGACAGGGTGTCTACCTGACATACGATGATTTCCTGCACAACAATCCTCAAACAAACGGAACTATGCAGAAGGATGGCCGGAACCTCGTCATGCTCGATAGCCTGAATCATCCCATCAGCAATTTCTGGGGCTTCAGTTACCAGGGTGTTTTTTACAAAAAGGTCCGCAACACTTTTATTCCCTTCATCAGGTACGGCCGTAATTTTGAAATGGTGGCAACTGAAATCGACCTGGATCCTGTCATGAGTTTTGGCACTGAATTACAGTTGATTGCAGAGGAATCTCCTTTCGGACCACTGCAACCCTATGCTACAGGTATCGATCTTTATAATGGAGAACTCACCTTGTAACGTATATACATACATTCTTTTTCTGCGGAAATGCCGGTACAGCCGGCATTTCATAATAATAAGTTAACCACGTTTTACATTCCCCTGACATACAACTTCCAATAACTTTCTTATTTTACAAGCACCATTCATCTAAACACAAGATCCGCTGAAAACCTAAACCGTGCCTTAAATATATCCTCCTATATTCATTAATCAACAATCCTTACATGAAGAAAAACCTACTCACCATTTTAATGTTGATCATTCTCTATGCCTGTCCTGCCTATAGTCAACTGCCTTCCGCATTTGTACTCAAGCAACTCTCTGGCAAGAATATCAACGAGGCCACCGCTCTTGCCCACGCGCCGGATGGTCGTATCTTTATTGCCGAACGTGGTGGTAATGTAAAAGTCTATCAAAACGGTACCGTGACTACCGTACACTCCGTGTCAACCACTACTGCAAATGAACAAGGTCTCTTAGGCATCACCCTGCATCCGCAGTTTGCTACCAATGGCCAGTTCTACATCTTCTACACCAACGCCGCCAGTACCGTGCACTACCTGGACCGCGTAACTATCAATGCGGCGAACCAGGTTACTGCCACTACCCGCATCATGGAATTCGATCCTATCATCAACGGCTTTCACAATGGTGGTGCGATCCTCTTCAAAGACAACTACCTCTATGTAGCCATCGGCGAAAGTAACTCACCTGCAGAAGCCACCAAACTGGATACCTATCGCGGAAAGATTCTTCGTCTCACAGATGCCGGTCAGCCAGCTCCCGGAAATCCTTATTACAACACACCCGGCGCTTCCCGCCAGCAGAGAAGCATCTGGGCCATTGGTATGCGCAATCCCTGGAAAATGGCACTGGATCCTGTATCCGGAAAGATCTACGTTGTCAATGTAGGTGGTAACTACGAAGAGATTGACGATGTCACCGCTCCTGATTCTGCCAAACATTATAACTATGGCTGGGATGGCAAGGGTCAGTCAGGCCCTGAGCAGCCGGATTCTACTATCGCGCCGGTATTTGCTTATCCGCACGATGGATGGGGATGTGCCATCACTTCAGGTGTATTCTTCAATCCAACAAATACAAAATACCCTGCTGAATACAAGAATCGTTTCTACTTCTCTGACTGGTGTGCTGACTGGTTCAAAAGTATAGACCCAGGCAATCCCGGAGCTGGTGCTACTACTTTCTCCACTACCGGTTTCAGAAGTGTATTAGGTACCAGCGTAGGACTGGATGGTAATATTTATTTTGTGTATTATGGTACAGGCGGCTCATTGTATCGTCTTGAATACGATACCACACAATTACCTGTGATCGTGAATCAGCCACAGAGCCAATCCATTGTTAGCGGCGACCCTGTAGCGTTTTCAGTTACTTCTTCAGGTGCCTTACCCCTGACATATCAATGGCAAAAGAACGGTGTAAACATCGCCGGTGCTACTGCCGATACATTTTTAATCGCCGCTGTAGCCGCCGCTGACGCTGCCAATTATCGTTGTATAGTCAGCAACAGTGCAGGCAAAGATACCAGTGACAATGCGAAGTTAACCGTATTGCCATTCAATGCACGCCCTGTTCCCCATATCTCTGCCCCCCTCTCTACACGCACCTGGAATGTAGGTGATACCATTCACTTTGCCGGTACTGCTACCGATGCAGAAGACGGTACTATTCCAGCCGCTAAATACCAGTGGGAAGTTCGTTTCTATCACCAGGATGGTCCGAACAATCAGCACTATCACCCGGGGCCTGCCGTACCAAATGGTGTAACAGCCGGTACCTTCATTGCTGACAATGGTGGTGAAACTTCTCCGAATGTATGGTTACGCATCATGCTTACCGTAACTGATTCCCAGGGCCGCACAGGTGTTGATTCACTGGATATCATTCCAAACAAGGTGAACATCACCGCAGCCAGCAGTATCCCTGGTTTACAACTCATACTCGGTGCACAGAATACGGCTCCCTTTACTAAAACGCTGGTGGTAAATACACCTATCTCTTTAGAAGCGGTAACGCCGCAGGTGCTGAACGGCAAGTTCTACGAATTTGCTTCCTGGAGCAATGGTGGTGCGGCCAGTCAGGTCATCCGCGTTCCTGCAAAGGATAGCACCTTCACAGCTACTTATACACCTGGTGCCAACCTGCAGAATCCTTACTTCGCGACTCCGACACCGATCCCAGGTAAGATCGAAATTGAAAACTTCGACCTGGGTGGCGAAGGCATCGCTTACCATGACAACTCCACCGGTAATGCCGGTAACCAATACCGTACTACTGAAGATGTAGATCTTGAAAACTGCGCTGAAGGTGGCTTTAACATTGGCTATGTAGCAGCAGGAGAGTGGCTGGAATACACCATTGATGTCACTACTGCGGCTCAGTATACCCTGTCTGTACGGGTAGCAAATCCGGGTGCAGCGAAGACCATGCATGTAGAACTCGACGGTCAGAACATTTCAGGCAATATTACTGTACCTGCTACCGGCGGTTTCCAGGCATGGCAAACAGTGTCTGTGACGACCCCGGTACTGAGCAAAGGGGTGAAAGTACTGCGTGTATCACTGGATGCAACAGACTTCAATGTCAACTACCTCACATTTGCACTGGCAGGCAGCATCGAAGGTCCTGTCGTGAGCCTGACTTCCCCTGCGAACAATACTACTTTCTCCGCAGGTGAAAATATTGAAATAGATGCAGCTGTCAGCGATGCTACCGGTGCGGTGACCAATGTAGAATTCTACCAGGGTGCTACTAAAATAGGAGAGGATGCAGATGCGCCTTATACCTTTACCTGGACCAATGCGCCTGCCGGTACTTACTCCCTCACTGCAAAAGCAACGGACAATCAGGGCCTCAGCGCTACCTCTATTCCGGTGAGCATCACGGTGAGCAATGGTAGCAGCAGCAACCTGGCCCTCAATAAAAATGTAACAGTATCAGGTAATGAAAACGGTGTAACGATGCCTGGCTCCGCAGCTGTAGATGGCGATATCAATACCCGCTGGTCCAGTGCCTTCGAAGATCCTTCCTATATCTATGTAGACCTGGGTGCCAGGTATAACATCAGCGAGGTGAAGATCACCTGGGAGAATGCAAAGGGTAAAGATTACCTCGTGCAGGTAGCGGATACTGTTGGCAACTGGCATAACCTGAAAACCGTTACCGGCAATAACGATCTCATAAATGATCATACCGGTTTAACAGGTGCAGGCCGTTATGTACAGGTGTATGGTACTGCCCGCACCACAGGCTACGGTTACTCCATTTTCGAACTGGAAGTATATGGCAACAGTGCGGCGAGAATTGCGAATTACACCCTGCCAACGACAGCCAACGCCAGTCAGAAGGCATTCAGGATCTATCCTAACCCGGTATATAATTACCTTACTATCAGCGGCATAAGCGGCGATGGCCTCTTTAATATTGTGAATGTGGCGAGCGGACAAAACAGCTACCTGCGTTCGGAAGATGGCAAAATCGATGTGAGCCGGCTGACACCGGGTACCTATATCATACAATTTAAAGACGGTGAAAAGAAGATAAACAGGAAATTTATTAAATTGTAACGCAAAAGCATGGAGGTCGATCCTGGCCTCCATGCTTTTATGTAAATTTCCTTATCATGAAATATTACGCATGGGGCATTTTTTTGTGTTGTTTGTTTGCCTGCCAGCCCATTCAAAGGGACAAGACGATCAGCGAGCGGCTGGTAAAGCGCCTCAAAGACCTGCATTTACTGGATGAGGACGAAACTATTTTCCAATATTACTCCAACTACAGAAAGCGCATTGCCGGCAACTTTGTTTCCAATAAAAGAGTAGCTACTTACTATATCGACGACAGGAGTCAGTCGAGAGATGAGATTGCTTTTGCTTACTATGAGAATATCCGGACCATGGACACCCTGTACCGTTCCGTACAGGTCTCCTCGCCACATTTACTGGTTACTACCTTTGATCATAAACTGATTAAAGTCTATGTGGATGGGAGCCGGGCTACTGTACAGTCTTTTTTTGAGAAGGCTTTGGAACAATGGTCATTACATAGAAAGCAGGGAGTCAGTCCATCTACCCGGATGTAATTATGCTAAAGGGAAAAGGGACAAAGGAAAATGAAAAGAAATAGAAAATCCAGCGAACTTATACAGGCATTAAATAAGTCATGGGACTTAAACGCGAATTACAGATCTGCGCGGAGATGGATGGTGATATTTACGGTTGTCGCCATACTATTGCAGATAATATGTGCTTTACTGTACCGGCATGAGCGGGAGGCAGAATGGGTGTATATGCATAAAGATGGATACTCATTACACGGTACCCGGGCGATGTCTATGTATGTTGATCTGAGCTATCAGGGTAAGCAGTTTAGCCATAAGGTGGATAGCGCATTTATTATGAAGCATAAGTACCTGGATGCTGTCCGGGTAAAGTACCTGGCCGGTTCGGATTATGTGGAGTTGTATGACGGCGAGGAGGCGAATACCTGGAGCTTAGTGACTGTTGGCTCCCTGTTTGTGCTGATCCCTTGCATGATCTGGGTCATTCGAAGCCGTAGAGCAATGCGGCGTAGGTTGTCTCAATAAGGTGATCGAAGCCGCAGGGAAATGCGGCATAGGATATCTCAATAAGCTGATTGAATGAAAGCAGAGCCTTCACCCCACGACAAATGAATTTATGAAAAATATTATCTTTTTCCGGCTGGTCTTACCTGTCAGCATTCTTATATTTTTACTGAGTTTTATGGATTTGCGGATGGACCTTGCGAAATTCAGAGTAGCCACCAAAGGTATTCCTATCCACACAAAGATCAGTGCCTGGTATTTCGGTTCAGGGATGGAAGGGATGAATATTTATGCAACGTTTTCAGGGGCCGGTGTACAAAGAACGCGGAAAGTGAGTGAAGAGTTTTACAAAGTACATCAGATCAATGATGAGGTGTGGATGAAATACCTGCCGCATGAAAGTGTGATCCTGTATGCAGATGAACAAAGGAAATCGCCATATGTAGTAAGAAGTGTATTAATCCTGCTGGCGATAGGAATGTTAATAGTTGCATGGAAAGTGGATATCAGGAATAAGAAGAGATGGAGTGAAGAAGCCAGGTTAAGAAGGCTTCGCAGAAGGCATCATAAAAGACACCGTAGAAGAGGTATGTCAGGAAATATGGACAACTTATAATTATAAATTCATTGTTATGAAGAAATCTCTTTTGTTAACTTTTTTACCGCTTAGTATATTCATTATTTTGCTGACTTGTATTGGTTTAAGAAAAGAGCTGAAGGTATTTAAGGTGGCAAAGAAAGGGATGAAGGTAGAGATGAAGATCAGTAAGCTGCGTAAGGTGGAGCATTTTCGGATGGGAGATGATTATTATGCAGCGTTTATAGGTGCCGGGGTGCATATGGAGCGGGAGGTAAGCGAGGAGTTTTATTTTACCCATCGGATCAATGACGAGGTGACGATGAAATACCTGCCTGATGAGGATATCATCCTGTATGGATATGAATCAGGGGGAGATTCGTTTGTTGTACGGGGAATATTTATAATAATCGCTATTGCAATCCTGGTAGCGGCAAGAAGAAAAGATGTCAGGAATGCAAGAGAAAGAAATCGGAAAAGACAAAGAGCAGAAAGGGACCAGCAGAAAAAGTAATCCCGGATCTGAACTATAAGACCTATAAAAACCAAACCCGCCATCAATAGCGGGTTTGTCAATATCATACACTCTGAAAATAACTCGTCATATATTCACTCGGCGACTGTGTCGTCACCGTCTTAAACACCCTGTTGAAATTCGTTATACTATTAAACCCGCAGGTATAAGCTACCGTCGCAATATTGTCAAACGCACCATCCGTCAGCTTCTTACACGCCTCATTAATCCTCACTTCATTTAAGAATGATACAAAGGTATGCAGCGTATGCTTCTTGAAGAACCTGCAAAATGCCTGTGGTGTCATATGCGCCTGCTTTGCCGCATCCTCCAGTGTAATCGGCTTATCATAATTCTGCATAATGTAATTATAAATATTCCCGATCCTGATGCCCTCATGCTCACTCACCATCTGGCTCTTCTGCGCCGTGGCCAGCGGGGTCATATCTGCATAGCCGGACAACTGTTTTAACAGGTCTACAAACTGCAGCAACTGGTCCGTTCCACTACTGTTCGTAATCTGCATCATCTTGCTCGATACCTCCGCAGTATACGCCGGGGGTACCTTAAACCCCGACTGGCTCTGCATAATAAAGTTCTTCAGCAACTTCGTCTCCGGCAGGTTAAACAGCGATGCCAGTTCCCCGTTCGGATTAAAGAAGATTACCAACGCCACTATTTTCTTCCTGCTCTTCGGCTGAAAATACGATGCCTCACTTTTAAAGATATGCGGTTGATTGGCTCCCAGCCAGAAAATGTCATTCGGCCTGAATGCATGCATATTATTGTCCGCCACAAGGGTGCCTTCTCCCTGCTGGATCCAGCTCATCTGGATCTCCTGGTGCCTGTGCAGATGAGGATAGAAAAACGGCAACACATCTTTTTGAACAATGATCGATTTGTCCAGCGGAACAGGTATAGTAAACTGTAACACTTTCATCGTAAGGTAGTTTTAAGTCACAGCAAGCAGGTACTTGCAAAAATTGTTTACAGGTAAAAAGTAGAAATCCCTCCTTCAGTTGCGTTAATTCTGATTCTGGCCTTTTGGTTGATCCCGTCTTTCGGGCAGTAATGAGTGTTATTTACACAATTAAAATTTCGTCCACTCAATATTACATATTTTAACCCAAATTTCATAATATTAAACCTACACAGGTTAATATCCGGGCAATGATTGCTAAAATCCGGATTATCGTATTTTGTAGCTATTGCCGGTACCATGTTTCAGGCAGTAGAAGCATGGTCGCACACTGTACAGATACTATCGTGCACACTGGCATTGTAACCAGGCCCCGCATACCGCAGTTATTGCAATCGCCCCTCAGTCAAAGAGGTTAAAATTTACGTATAATTGATTACTATCAGAGCGGCCCTCTTACATCCTAGTAGATATTTTTGGAAAAAAAAATACACAGTCTATGGCTATTGAATGGAAAGGAATATTTCCTGCATTTACCACCAAGTTTACACCATCAGATGAATTAGACCTCCCTCTGTTTGGTAAGAATCTGGATGCCCAGGTAGCGGCCGGTATCGACGGCGTAATCCTCGGGGGCTCACTGGGCGAAGCCAGTACCATCAGCATTGCTGAAAAAGAAACCCTTACTAAATATGCAGTTGAAAAAGTGCAGGGTAAAATTCCGGTAGTACTCAACATTGCAGAAGGTGCTACCAGCGAAGCCGTAAAACAAGCTGAAGCCGCCGCTAAATGGGGTGCAAAAGGCCTGATGCTGTTGCCACCCATGCGCTATAAAAGCGATGAAAAGGAAACCGCTACCTTCTTCAAAACAGTAGCCGCTTCTACCGACCTGCCTATCATGATCTATAATAACCCGGTAGATTATAAGATCGAAGTAACGCTGGATATCTTTGAACAACTAAAAGCTTATCCTAACGTACAGGCCGTTAAAGAATCTACCAGGGATGTCTCTAATGTGACCCGTATGATAAATCGATTCGGGGATCGCTTTAAAATACTTTGTGGTGTCGATACTTTAGCCATGGAAGAGATGATGCTGGGTGCCGATGGCTGGGTAGGAGGATTGGTATGTGCCTTCCCTGAAGAGACCGTGGCGGTATATCGCCTCACCAAGGCCGGCAGGATTGCAGAAGCCCTGGCCATCTATCGTTGGTTCCTGCCCTTGCTTGAACTAGATTTACATCCTAAATTAGTGCAGTACATTAAACTGGCAGAGCAACAGGTAGGTCTCGGTTCCGAAGCTGTAAGAGCACCCCGCCTGCCACTGGAAGGTAAGGAGAGAGAACAGATCCTTGCCGTGATCAATACCGCGCTGGCCAACAGACCCAAGTTGCCCGTATATTAACCATTACAATAAATCATCGCATGCAGATACAAAAGATTATGCAGCAGTCCGCACAGGCCTTTGAAACGTACAGACAGGTAACCCCTGCTGTACGTGCTGCATTCCTGGAAACCATCGCCACAGAGCTGGAAGCACAGAGAGAAACCATGGTACAGACAGCCGGCGAAGAAACCAATCTGCCTGCCGCGCGCCTGAATGGAGAACTGACCCGCACTACCAACCAGCTCAGGTTATTTGCTGAACTGGTTAAAGAAGGCAGCTGGGTGGAAGCTGTCATCGACTCCGCCCGCCCTGAAAGCACACCTGCCAGACCCGATCTGCGCAGAATGCTGTTGCCCGTGGGCCCCGTGGTGGTATTTGGTGCCAGCAATTTCCCCTTTGCATTTTCTACCGCCGGTGGTGATACAGCTAGTGCACTGGCAGCCGGGGCTACTGTAGTCGTGAAAGGACATCCTGCACATCCGCGCACCTCCTTATTAGCATATGCAGCCATTTCCAAAGCCGTTGAGAAATCAGGATTGCCTGCGCATACCGTGCAGCATGTAGCCGATGAAGGTTATGAAACCGGGAAGCTCCTGGTGATAGACCCTGCTACCACCGGCGTGGCATTTACCGGCTCTTTCAATGGCGGTAAAGCACTGTTGCAATACGCGTCACAAAGAGAAACACCCATCCCTGTCTTCGCAGAAATGGGTAGTGTAAACCCCGTTGTATTTTACCCCGATGCATTGATTACCCAGGGGCCGCAACTGGCACAAACCTTTGCAGCAAGTATCACACTGGGCATGGGCCAATTCTGTACCAACCCCGGTTTATTGCTGGGTATTCAAAGCGATGCCCTGGACAATTTTGCGCACATGCTGGGTGGTGCCATCTCCGCCAGTGCACCTGCAAAGATGCTGCATAAGGGCATCCATGCAGCCTATTCAAAAGGCAGGGCAAAGATACTTTCACTGGAAGCCGTCAGCCTGGTCGGACAAACACCGGAACCTGCGGAAGAAGAAGCCTGGCCGGCAGTAGCACGTACCACCGGTGCGGAGTTTTTACAAAATCCTCACCTGGCCGAAGAGTTGTTTGGCCCTTATTCACTCCTGGTATCCTGTGCTGATGAAGAGGAACTGGAGAAAGTACTGAGGAGCCTGAAAGGCCAGCTCACTACTACCGTAGTAGGCACTGAAAAGGATACCACTATTTACAAATCAATGATCGCCCTGCAGGCTACTTTAGCAGGCAGGATTATATTGAACAACGCGCCTACAGGTGTGGAAGTATGTGCTGCAATGGTGCATGGCGGCCCGTACCCGGCTACAACAGATAACCGTTTTACCAGTGTGGGTACCAGTGCCATCCGCCGCTGGGTAAGACCTGTATGCTTCCAGAACTTTACAGATAGTATGTTGCCCGATGCATTGAAAAAATCCAACCCTTTAGGAATATGGAGACTGGTCGATAATGAATTTACCAGATAAAAAACACCTATGTCAGATCAACCAAAATCATTTAAACGTTCATTTGGCCTGCTCGATGCTACAATGATCGTAGCAGGATCCATGATCGGTTCCGGGATCTTTCTCGTGAGTGCCGATATCACCCGCAATGTAGGCTCGGCCGGCTGGCTGATACTGATCTGGGTGATTACAGCAGTGCTCACCATTACAGCGGCCGTGAGTTATGGTGAACTGAGTGCGATGTTTCCCCATGCCGGCGGACAGTACGTATATCTCAAAGAAGCTTTCAATGACCTCACAGGGTTCCTGTTTGGCTGGAGCTTTTTTACGGTCATACAGGCTGGTACCATCGCGGCAGTGGGCGTGGCTTTTGCAAGGTTTACGGCCTTCCGGTTTCCCCTATTGAGTGAGACGAATGTACTGGCAGACCTGGGATTTGTAAAGATCACCGCTGCACAGCTTACCTCTATTTTGCTGATTGTATTTCTCACGTTCGTGAATACACGGGGTGTGAGAGAAGGGAAATTAATACAGACAATTTTTACATTGACGAAGATTGTGGCTTTGCTGGCACTGATTGTGTTTGGTTGCTTTGCAGCCAGCAGGCAGGTCTGGGATGCCAACTGGCAGAGCGGGTTTGGGTTTAATAAACTGGAACCAACGCAGCTGGTATCTTATTCCGGCTTTGCTGTACTGGGCGCTATCGCAGCAAGTATGGTCGGCGGCCTGTTTAGTAGTGATAGCTGGAACAATGTAACCTTTATAGCAGGCGAGATTAAAAATCCTGAACGGAATATCGGGCGCAGTTTGTTTTTTGGCACCCTGCTGGTGACGACTATTTACATTGCTACCAATCTGATTTACCTGGCGGTGTTGCCTTTGCATGAAATTGCATTTGCAGAGAATGACAGGGTAGGGGTGGCTGCTGCGGTTCGCATCTTTGGGAACAATGGTACCATGATCATTGCAGTATTATTGATGGTGTCCACATTTGGTTGTGTGAATGGATTGATCCTGTCTGGTGCCCGCGTATGTTTTACCATGGCAAAAGATGGATTGTTCTTCAAACAAATGGGCCTGCTGAATAAGAATGCGGTGCCTGGCAAGGCGTTGTGGAGTCAGTGTATATGGGCTTCCCTGTTGTGTTTGAGTGGGCGCTACGGGCAGTTGCTGGATTACGTGATCTTTGTGGTGTTGATTTTTTACATCCTGACGATTGCGGGGATCTTTAGATTAAGACGCACAAGGCCTGAGATAGAGAGACCGTATAAGGCATTTGGGTATCCGTTTATTCCTATGTTGTATATTATAGCAGCGACGATTATTTGTTTGTCATTGCTGGTATATAAGTGGGAGAATACCTGGCCGGGATTGTTGATTGTATTGTTAGGGATACCGGCGTATTATTTCTTTGGAAAAGGGAAAGTTGAAATTAATAAAGCCTTATTAAATTAAATCTTCCAGCGAAAGGAACATTTTTTCTATGCGTAAAATTGTTCCTTTCGCCGGGAGATTGGCCTGCGGCCGGTTTATGCAGGCGCACAAGTTATTGCTGCTGTCCTGCGCCTTCTTCCCGCTGCGGCGCTTCCTCCTGTTGCCCCTGCAGGTGCACATTATTCAGTTCCTCAAATACATAGCCATCCTCATAGCCCACCGCTACAAATACTGACAGCTGCTGTTTGGCCAGCCCCTTGAAGGTTCCTTTCACAGGCGTACAATCTTTAAAATCCCTGCCCACCGCCAGCTTCACATGCTTATTCGTCACCCACACATTATTAGTCGGGTCAATGCCTGCCCAACCCGTTCCCGGTATATACACCTCTACCCAGGCATGCGTGGCACCTTCACCTCTCAGCCCGTCTTTATTCGGACAAATATATCCACTCACATACCTGCTTGGAATCTGGCAACTCCTTAAGATCTGCAACATGAGGTGTGCAAAGTCCTGGCACACGCCCGCTTTGTGCTGTAAAATCTCATCTACTGTTGTTTCAATGTTCGTAATCCCTTTGATGTATTTAAAATGCCGGAAGATATATTCACTGCAATGCTCTGTCACCGCCGCCACGCTTCTATTGCCACCAATCTTTGCAATAATATCGCTAATCGTCTCCTGTGCCTCGATTGCGGAAGTTCGCGCCATTTCCAGCAATTGTAAGTTCCCCAGGATCTCATCGTGCAATTGCTCAAACCCTGAATGGAAATTTAATTGTAACTGGGATGTCGCCGTGGTTCTTACCAGGAGTTTACTTTCTATTTTCAGCAGCTTGTGTGCTGCCAGGATGTTGAATGCGCCGGTCTTATTCCCAAAGTAATCGGTAAATGTCTGCACATCCGGATGCCCGGTGATAGAAAGGTCATGCTGCAATACCTCCTGTCCCGGACATTGAGAAGGAAAGATCTTAATTTCGTTCACACTCTCTTTGACCGGTCTGTCGTATTCGTATCTGGTAATATGATGTATTCTGAAAACTGGCATAATCCAAGCTCTTATGCGTAAGAAAAAAATTGTTGACCCAGCAGTTTTGTAAACTGCAATACTTCACCACGCAACTCTTCCAGGTACGGATGAAGGGTATGATTGTTCAGCGTATCCAGGTCGGTGTGTTTCACCTTGCTGTGCAACCTGCCAAAACAGCGCATGAGTGCTGCGTTTTCTTCAGAGAAGTTCCGCTTTGTCACATCCTGCAGGTGCCTGTCGATCCGCCCCAGGGAATATACGACGGAATGAGGGAAGTCTTCATTGAACAATACCTGGTGCAATACATCATGATTATCTGCCGAAGAGCGGTAAGTCTTCAAATGTAGTTCATATCCGGAAAGAGACATGAGCAATTGCCGCCACTGCATGATGTCTTTACTCTCATGAATCTTATAATGATTGATCTGGTAATGTTTATTCGTGAGCACAATCGTCTCAAAGCAGCGCTCGATATATTTACCCAAATTCATGAAGCCCCAGCCGGTACCCCTTGCCATGGTGATATCTGTAATACCTGTGTACAATACACTATGCCTTGTAAACAGGTCCAGCATATCTGCCGCTTCATAACTGGATAAGCGTTTATCCAGTGTGGGCTGATTAATGAGGTGATAAAAGGAATTGACTTCCTCCCATACTTCTTTGGTAATATAATCCTGGATCCCTCTCGCATTTTCGCGCGCCTTGCTGATGATCATCTTCAGTGAATTGGCGTTGCTATTGCTGGTGAGCAATAATTTCAGGGCTTCCGCAGTTTGATTTTTTGTTGCTTCAATCTCTGCGGGTGTTGCCGTGGTGAATGTCTCCAGTACAGATTGCCAGGTGAGGGCACCATTCACATCTTTGTCGAGAGAGAGAAGATAATGTGTAGCAGTAACTCTTAGTAAACCTTCGGCCCTTTCCATATAACGGGCCAGCCAGAATAGTGAATCCGCAATCCTACTTAGCATGTACGATCTATATTAATGTTTTAGTCAATAACCCAGGTATCCTTACTACCCCCGCCCTGCGAAGAATTCACGATCAGGGAATCTTTACGTAAAGCTACCCTGGTAAGGCCGCCGGGTACAATCTGTACACCCTGCGGACCGCAAAGTGCATAAGGACGCAGGTCTACATGCCTGGCCTGGAAAGTGCCGTCAATAAAACAAGGTACGGTAGAAAGCTTGATGATTGGCTGTGCAATAAAGCTGCGTGGATCCGCTTCAATAGCAGTTTTAGCCTTCGCCCATTCTTCCGGGCTTACTTTATTGCCCATCACCATACCATAGCCACCGGATTGATTGGTGCGCTTGATCACCATCTTTTCTATATTGTCAAATACATGTTTGCGTTGTTCGGGATCACTCATTTCATAAGTCGGTACATTGGGCAGAATGGGTTCTTCATTCAGGTAATAACGGATCATTTGCGGTACATATGCATACACCGCTTTGTCATCCGCCACCCCATTTCCAATGGCGTTCACAATAGCCACATTCCCCATGCGGTAGGCATTCATCAGTCCCGGAATACCCAGAGCGCTATCAGGTTTAAACACCAGGGGGTCGAGGTATTCATCGTCTATACGGCGATAGATCACATGCACCTGTTCCAGTCCTTCCGTTGTTTTCATATACACCTTGTGATTATCTATCACCAGGTCCCTGCCTTCTACAAGTGTAATCCCCATCATACGGGCCAGGAATGCGTGCTCATAATAAGCGGAGTTGTAGATGCCGGGAGTAAGCAGTACCACGCTGGGATTGGAGATCTGTGCGGGTGCCATTTGCAGTAAAATCTCATGGAGCATCAGGGGGTAATTACTCACCCGCCTCACATGACTGGATGCGAGCATTTCCGGGAAGATCCGCTTGGTCACCTCCCTGTTTTCCAGCATATAACTGACTCCCGAAGGGGTGCGAAGGTTGTCTTCCAGTACATAAAACTGCCCGTCTTCGCCCCGGATCAGGTCAATCCCCGAAATGTGTACATAAATATCATGGGGCACCCTGATCCCGAATACCTCCCTGGTATAATGCGGACAGGAGGCGATAAGCGCCGCAGGAACGACCTTATCCTTCAGGATCTGCTGTTCATTGTAAATATCTTTCAGGAAGAGATTCAGGGCCTTTAAGCGCTGTTGAATACCCAGTTCTATATGATCCCATTCCTTCCCGGTAATGACGCGGGGAATGATGTCAAAAGGGAAAATGCGTTCAATACCGGCATCATCGCTATATACTGTAAATGTAATGCCCTGGTTCATAAAGAGTTCGCCCGCAAGGCGGTCCTTCTGCTGGAGGGCATTCACATCAAATTGTTCCAGCGAATTGAAGACTTTGTGATAGTGTTCTCTGATCTGTTTACGATCGTACATCTCATCCCATACGTTGGGAGAAAGGTCATATTGGTCCAAAAATCCCATAAGCGCTTGATATAATTTGATACTGGGTTGTTACAATATAATAAAAATGGAACCGTGTTCCAGAATAATTTTAAATATAATTTTATTTAATGTATAGTAAGGAGCCTTCCTGCCTGCTGTTAAAATAGTATGCATCTTTAATGCTATCTCGTATCCAATAGTACACTATAAGGTCACCAAAAGGTCACTTCAATATCCCCGGGATAATGAGGTGACCTTTTGGTGACCTTATAATGATGATATCGTGTACTTATTCCATTGAAGTCAGGATCTGGTTAGAATGAGTTAATATTCGTAGTTCCCTGCCTTTTCAATTCTCCTAAATTTAGAAGCGCACACCCTCATGCTAAAAACCCTTAACAACACAATCCATGAAATCACATGTACTGTTAGTCTGGTGCCTGCTCATCACAGGCATCGCCGCCGCCCAAAAGTCGGTATTCATCCCCACTGAGTTTTCGTCGGCACCCTTAAATACCTGGTCTTACAGCAAATCTTATCAATCCGCCAACTTCATTGTTTTCTGGGGCAATGTAGTCGGCACTGATCCCGCCAGTTACCCCGATGCCAACCTGGCCTTTAATCCCCAATCCATCTGCGACACCCTCGAAAAGATTTACACGAAGTACATCTCCGAGATCAAATTCTGTACTGACACCAGCACTAAAAACCTCGGCAAATACAAGATCATCATCGTCATGAACGACACCTGGGGCACTAATGGACCTGGCGGGTGGGCCTTTGGCGGTACCTACGACAATACCATCGGGGCTATGTGGGTGCATCCCAACGCTACCCGCGATGGAGGTGTGATCAGCCATGAACTGACCCATTCCCTGCAGGGCATGATCTCCATCCAGGAGAATACCGTAGGAGGTGGTTTTGTCAATTATGAACCCGCAGGATTCTTTTGGGAGACCCACGCCAATTTCATGCGTAACCAGATGTATCCCCGCTTTGCGGCGGACGATATGCCCCGCTGGATGGGCACTTCCATGTTCCACTATAGTTCCACCCGCCACCATTACGATGCATTCCGCCTCCTGTTCACCATTCAGCAGATCGATGGCATCTCTATGGTCAACCGCCTCTGGAAGGAATCCCTTGCCAATGAACACCCGCTGGTCACCTATCGCCGGTTGAAGGGGTGGACTCAATCACAGTTGAACGACTTTATGTATGAATATGTAAAAAGAGAACCCACGGCAGATTATACCGTGAATGGTTTTGGGGGTATTATCCGTGCACAGCGCGATGCCCTGATCAACAGTGAACCCCATTATGTATGGCGGCTCAATACCATTCTTACCCGGATCAGTGCCGGCACTGGTCGCTACGTGGTACCGGATGCCTTTGCACCGCAGGATTATGGTTATAACATCATTCCCTTATATCCTACCTGTAGTGGCGGGTTAGTGACCGTCAAATTCAAAGGGCATACAGAAGTGAATAGTACTGCCGGCTGGCGTTATGGCTTTGTTACCGCGCTGGCAGATGGTACCATATCCCGCTATGGTACCCTGAACAGTGCCAATGAAAGCCAGATCAGTATTCAGCTGAACAGTGGTGAATCCAAATTATACCTGGTGGTCATGGGCGCGCCTACCACCCATACTTCCTATGTATGGGAGCCCGGCTGGCCAAAGATCAAACGCTATCCCTATGAACTGCGGATTGCGAATGCAGTGCCTGAAGGGTACCAGAGCACCTTCCGCTCCGCCTACAAAACGAATGGGCATACGCACTCCAATGGCGGTGGCTGGGTAGCCAATACCGCCACTGTGGCATCCACTGCTTATGTAGGCCCCAATGCCATCGTATCAGGTACCAGCAATATATCAGGGACTGCACGGATAGATGGTTTTGCCTGGGTGGAAAATGCTGCCGTATCAGGTAGTGTGGTAATCAATGGCAATGCGAATGTGTGGTATGGCACCTACTCCGGTACTGCCCAGGTGACAGACAATGCCCTGCTGAGTTATTGTACTGTCACCAACAATGCGATCGTGAAAGGTGATGCCATGGAATGGGGTGTTACATTGGGTACAGGCGTAACCGTAGGAGGTGATGCGGAAATAGGGAATTGTAGTACGGCAGGCGTTTACCTGCAGGTACCCCATACTAACAATGGCCGGAGTGATTGTGATGGCAAGGGGGCCGGCGATGCATCAAATACGGATGTAAACAGCAGTTATACCCAGTTTACCGATGCACAAATGGCTTTTAGCGGCAATGTGGCATGCTCAGCAACAGCGGTGGCAAAAACTGTTACCAGGGAAGTGGTCATATATCCAAATCCTGCTGCTACCTCTTTTAATGTGAGTCTCCGCAACTTTGATGCAGAAGAAGCATCTGTGCTCTCCATTTATAACAGTGAGGGCAAGGAGGTATTGCTCCAGGGGATCAAAGGGAAAACCACGATTAATATCAATAAGGCTTTGCCTGCCGGGATCTATGTACTAAAAATAAGTGGCTCCCGCACATATACCAAAAAATTGGTAATCACTAAATAATTGGAATGTTGAGATGAAGGGGTACTCTGTTTTTACAGGGGCCCTTTTTTAATACCGGCATGATTTTTACACCTTATAGGGTAAAAATCATGTATTTATGGAAGAATCACTGACTGCGCCAGTCATTATTCACAGTACATTTGACCTGATCAGCACCTCCGAAAAGGTAATTAATATCAGCAACGACATCCCTTTTGTCTCTACAGCATTCCTCACTTCTCCCGACGGGAAAAGACTCCTCTCCGTAAAGGCCATTATCGGGCTGAATGCCGATAGCATGGAATCATTCAGACTTATCGTTACAGAAGTCAGCGAAACCCTTGGCGTGACCCTCAGGTATGACCAGGATGTGGATAGTACGCAACGCAGCCTGTGGTATGCGGATGCCGTATTTGGCAACATTGACCAGATAGAAAAGGTAGAATTCATGGTTGACTCTTCCGATGACTATCACGATCCCAAACCGGGCCGGATTGCCCTGCCAAAAGAATAGCCTTTCTTTTCCGCTGATTTTATGTTAATTTTTGCACATCATTGATTAATACCTGAGAGTACACATTCCTATACACCCGGTATTTTTACCAATGAGGAAAACAAATTAACCAGAATCAAGCACCCGTGAAGAAAACATTTTTTTGTATCGATGCCCACACCTGCGGCAATCCTGTGCGACTGGTAGCCGGCGGAGGTCCTGTACTCCATGGCGCCACTATGAGTGACAAACGCAACCACTTTTTGCAGGAATACGACTGGATCAGGAAAGGACTGATGTTCGAACCGCGCGGCCATGACATGATGAGCGGCAGTATCCTGTATCCCCCGCATGATCCGTCGAATGACGTTGCCGTATTATTTATTGAAACCAGTGGTTGTCTGCCCATGTGCGGTCACGGTACCATCGGTACTATTACTATTGCCATCGAAGAGGGCTTGATTACGCCAAAGATTCCGGGCATTGTGCGGATGGAAGCACCTGCCGGCCTGGTCATCATCGAATACAAACAGGAAGGTAAAAAGGTAAAAAGTGTCAAACTGACGAATGTTGCCTCTTACCTGGCTGCTACTGACCTGGTGGTAGAATGTCCTGACCTGGGGCCACTGAAAGTGGATGTGTCGTATGGTGGAAATTACTATGCCATCGTAGATGTACAGGAGAACTTCCCTGGCCTGGAACATTATACCGCTTCCCAGTTAATCAGCTGGGCACGTGAACTGAGAAAACGCATTAATGAGCAATACACCTTCGTTCATCCTGATAATCCTCACATCAACGGTTGCTCGCATGTGCTCTGGACGGGCAGTGTGCTGGATCCTGCATCTACAGCACGCAATGCTGTGTTCTATGGTGACAAAGCGATTGACCGCTCGCCCTGTGGTACCGGTACCTCGGCACGCATGGCGCAGTGGTATGCAAAAGGGAAACTGAAGAAAGGAGATGCTTTTATACATGAAAGCATTATCGGTTCCCGCTTTATTGGCACAATAGAAGAGGAGACGACTGTGGGGGGAATGCCTGCGATCAGACCGGGAATTGAGGGATGGGCAAGGATTTATGGATATAATACGATATCTGTTGATCCGGAAGATGATCCGTACGCATATGGGTTTACTGTATTATAATTATTTGACTACATTGCCCGTATGGGGAGTCAAATTGTTTTGATTTGTTGTCATTAGGCGGCAAATCAAAAAGAAAAATTAAAATTCATGAAGATCATCATCATAGGCGGCGGCATTATCGGATTATCCAGTGCACTTTACTTACAGGCCGCAGGACACAACATTACCATCGTAGACCGTACTGACATGCTGAACGGCTGCTCATATGGGAATGCGGGTTACATCTGCCCAAGTCATTTCGTACCACTTGCTGCGCCAGGTATCGTATGGCAGGGCCTCAAATGGATGCTTAATTCTAAAAGCCCGTTTTACGTCAAACCATCTCTAAACAGTGCCCTCGTAAAATGGGGTCTTCAATTTTATAAAAGCGCCACTCAATCACATGTTGAGAAATCCGCCGTTCCATTAAGAGACATCGCCTTGCTCAGCAAGCAGCTCTATGAAGAATGGACCAAAATACCCGGCCTTGAATTCAGTTACGACCCCACCGGCATGCTGGAGCTCTTTCAGCAGGAAGCCAGCGCCCATCATGCCGAACATACCATCAAAGCAGCAAAGGAACTGGGCATTGAAGCCCGCCTGATAGATAAGGCGACCCTGCAGCAGATGGAACCCGATACGGAAATCAACGCTCTCGGTGCAGTGTACTTTCCCGGGGATGCTCAGTTATATCCAAATCAACTCATGACCAGCCTGATTGCTTACCTGAAAAGTAAGGGTGTGCAGTTTGAAGGCAACAGGGAGGTGACAGGATTTACGAAGAATGGCGTGATTACTTCAAAAGGAAATTTAGAAGCAGACCATATCGTTGTCGCTGCAGGGGTATGGAGTGGTGAATTAGCAAAGCTCCTGCACCTGAACATCCCCATGGTCGGTGGCCGCGGTTACTCCGTGACCTACGAAGATGCACCCTGGAAAGTAAGGCGCTCTGTGATCCTCAGCGAGGCAAGAGTAGCGATATCACCCATGAACGGCAACAAGATCCGCTTTGGTGGTACCATGGAGATCACCCCTGTCAACACCCCTCCCCGCATGGAAAGGGTACAGGGTATTCTCGAATCTGTAAAAAGATATTTCCCTGCTTACGACATTCCATTACCCACACCGGATAAGGTATGGCATGGCTATCGCCCCTGTAGTGCAGATGGTCTGCCTCATATCGGTACATTGAAAAACTATCCGAATGTCACCGTGGCCACAGGTCACTCCATGCTGGGAATCAGCCTGGGGGCGGCCACCGGTAAGTTAGTCAGCGAAATCATCACTGGTGATCAACTCTCCATGGACATCACACCTTTCAAGGTAGACCGATTCTAACATATACAAACTCATTATACATGAAAAGACTCATTCTCTCGATGATGCTGGGGACTACTATGCCCGTATGGGCCCAACAAAAAGATATTACGGATCTGCTCATTCACTATGAAGCAGACAGGGGCAGCCTGTACCGCTTTTATCAGATTGATGAATCACCGGAAAAGAATGCCCGCTTTAAAACATTTAACAACGACTATCTCGGCCAACTGGAAGCAGTGAATTTCGATGCACTGAGCACTGATGCAAGAGTAGACTACATCCTCTTTCGCACCAAACTGAAAGAAAACATCTATCATTTAGACGAAGCCGCTGCACAGGTAAAAACATTGTCCCCCTGGTTTCCTGTAGCTGACAAAATTTATGCTGCCGAAAAGATCAGGAGAAGAGGTGGCAAACAGGATGCACAGGCGCTGGCCGGCACTTACAGAGAAATGGCACTTGCTGTCAAAGAAAAGGAAAAACAGTTAACCAATAATACAGACCTCAACATCTACCTGCTGCGCAGAGGTGAGCAGGTAACCAAAGGTTTGCAGGAAGCCATTCATAGCATCCAGGCTTTTTACAATGGCTATGATCCCCTGTTCACCTGGTGGATCCCCGCTCCCTATGCACAGCTGGATTCTGCATTGACCAGTTATGCCAATGCATGGAAAAACAAGATGAAGCAGGCTCCCGGTACCAAAGACGATGGCAGTGGCATCACCGGTCATCCTATTGGCAGAGAGGAATTGCTGCGTCAGTTGCAAACGGAATTCATTCCTTATTCACCGGAAGAGCTGATTGAAATTGCAAATAAGGAATTTGCGTTCTGTGATAAGGAAATGCTGAAAGCCAGCCGTGAAATGGGCTTTGGCGATGACTGGCACAAGGCGCTGGAAAAAGTAAAGAACACGTATGTGCCTGCAGGTGATCAACCTGAAGCCATCATGAAACTCTACAATGAATCTGTAGACTTCATCAAAGGTAAGCACCTGGTAACCATTCCACCCCTGGCGGAAGAGACCTGGCGCATGATTATGATGACACCTGAGCGGCAACTGGTGAATCCATTCTTTACAGGAGGCGAGGAGTTAAGTATTTCTTACCCGACAAACGACATGGAAGAAGCCGATAAGCTGATGAGTATGCGTGGAAATAACCCGCATTTCTCCCGTGCTACTGTGCACCATGAGCTTTTTGCCGGTCATGCATTACAGGAGTTTATGACCAACCGTTATAAGACGTATCGCCACTTTGAAACACCGTTCTGGATAGAGGGCTGGTCCCTCTACTGGGAAATGCTGCTGTGGGATCTGAAATTTCCTCAGTCACCCGAAGACCGCGTGGGCATGCTCTTCTGGAGAATGCATCGCTGTGCCAGGATTATCTTTTCCCTCAATTACCACCTTGGAAAATGGACACCGCAGCAATGTATTGATTTCCTCGTAGACAGGGTAGGACATGAAAGGGCGAATGCAGCAGGTGAAGTACGCCGTTCTTTCAAAGGAGATTATAGTCCGCTGTACCAGGTGGCGTATATGATAGGTGGTTTGCAATTCATGGCACTGAAGAAAGAGATGGTGGATAGTGGAAAAATGAGTTATCAGCAATTCCATGATGCGATTATGCAGAATAACATGTTGCCTGTAGAGATGATCAGGGTGATCCTGGAAAATAAAACGATCAATAAAGATTTCAAATCCACCTGGCGTTTCTATTAGGCCGTAAAAGGGGGTAAAGGTATTATTGCCCGAATAGAATTGAACCCATTCGAAGAGTTAAGACTTCTGGTAACCGATTAAACGATTTTGACGCATGAAAACACTCGCTATATTTTCCTTCCTGTTGCCTGTTGCATTTTGCTCCGCACAATCTTTCTCACCCATGAAAGATAACGGAAAGATGAAGGTAAAACCTGTCGTGAAATTACAGGCCTATACTTTCCCCCTGGAAGATGTGAGCATTGCTGCCGGACCTTTTAAACAGGCGATGGAAGCAGATGAACGCTTCCTGCTGGTATTGGAACCTGATCGCCTGCTGGCCGACTTCAGGGAACATGCAGGCCTGAAAGCAAAGGGAGAAAGATATGGTGGCTGGGAATCTTCCGGTCTGGCCGGGCATACCTTAGGGCACTACCTGTCTGCCTGTGCACTGGAATATGCCGCTACCGGCGATAAACGTTTTCTTGAAAAGGTAAATTATATTGTAAAAGAACTGGACGAATGTCAACAGGCCCGCAAGACAGGCTACCTGGGCGCTATACCGGGTGAGGACTCTGTATGGGCACAGGTAGCTGCCGGCAAGATCAAAAGCCGTGGTTTCGATCTGAATGGCGGCTGGTCCCCCTGGTACACCGTGCATAAGATCATGGCCGGTTTGCTGGATGCCTATCTCTATTGCAATAACAATACGGCGCTGGTAGTAGAAAAAAAGATGGCCGACTGGACATCGAAAGAGATCAATCACCTGCCCGATTCCCTGATCCAGAAAATGCTGCTCTGTGAATACGGTGGGATGAACGAAGTATTAGTGAATACTTATACGTTGACAAAGGAGAAAAAATACCTGGACCTCTCTTACAAGTTCCATGATGTGCGCATTCTCGATTCACTTGCAGCTAACCTGGATGTACTGCCAGGCAAGCATTCCAATACGCAGATTCCCAAAGTGATCGGCTGCATCCGTCGCTATGAAGTAACGGGTCAAAAGAAAGACAGTGTGATCGCAGGGTTCTTCTGGAACACGGTCACACAGCATCACAGCTATGCACCGGGTGGTAACAGTAACTACGAATACCTGGGCCCTGCGGATAAGCTGAATGACTATCTCACTGACAACACGATGGAGACCTGCAACAGCTACAATATGCTGAAGCTGACGCGTCACCTCTTCTCCCTGCAGCCGGATGCACACTATATGGATTTTTATGAAAGAGCTTTATACAATCATATTCTTGCTTCACAGAATCATTCAAATGGAATGATGTGTTACTTTGTTCCTTTGCGCATGGGTACCCGCAAGGAATTCAGTGATACCTTCAATACCTTCACCTGCTGCGTGGGCAGTGGTATGGAAAACCATGTGAAGTATGGCGAGAGCATTTACTTCCAGGGGGCAGATGGCAGCCTGTATGTGAACCTCTTTATTCCATCCCGTTTGCAATGGAAAGAGAAAAATGTAGTGATTGAGCAGTCTACTTCATTACCTGCGGATGATAAGGTAGAACTTACAATCAATACAAAAGCACCTGCTACCTTCGCAGTGCGCATTCGCAAACCACACTGGGTACAACCGGGCTGGAAGATCAATGTGAATGGAGAAACTGACAGAGGGGTTACGGTGGGTACTGATGGATATATTACTGTAAAGCGCAGCTGGAAGAACGGGGACAGGATCACGTTGGAACTGCCAATGAATGTGTATAAGGAAAGTATGCCGGACAATCCTGACAGGATCGCGCTGTTCTACGGCCCTGTTGTATTGGCAGGTGTACTGGGCACCACAGAACCAGATCCGGTAACGGGTATCCCGGTATTGGTAACAGCAGACAACAACCCGGATAACTGGGTGAAAGCAGATCAGCCACTGGTGTTCCACACTATCCAAACCGGCCAGCCTAAGGACCTCACACTGGTGCCGTTCAATACCGTGGCGAAAGAATATTACAGTGTATACTGGGATGCTTTCACCCCGCAAACCTGGGCAGTACAACAGGAAAAATATGAAGGAGAAAAGAAACGACAGCAACAGATAGAAGCCAGGACGGTAGACATGCTGAGAGTAGGGGAGATGCAGCCGGAGAGGGACCACAACTTTGGTGGGGAAAAGACACTGAATGGCGAAGAGCATGGGCGTAAATGGAGAGCGACGGAGGAAGACGGATACCTGAGTTTCACGATGAAGACAGATCCTGCAGCTCCCAATAGTTTGCTGTGCAGTTATTGGGGAATGGACAACCGTTACCGCAAATTTGATATCCTGATCGATGGTGTGAAGGTAGCGACGGAAGATCTGAACCAGTACAAAGCAAGTAAGTTCTACGAAATTGAATATACTATTCCGGTTGAATTAACGAAGGGCAAAAAACAGGTTACCGTTACAATGAAAGCGGGCCCGCACAATAGTACAGGCCCGGTATATGGTACGATCAGAATGATGAGGGATTGACATTATTTAATGTTGATCCCCATCCCGATTGAAATCTGCTGAGAGTGCCAGTGAACGTCATTACGGTCAGCCGGATGTACATTCAGCACATCGTTGATCCCGTATACATAACGGCCGAAGAAGTGAACGGTTGCCACCTGCACCTGTACACCCAATACAGCGCCGATATCACTTTTTACCAGTGCATCTCTGTTAGCCTTGAAGATATTTTCATTTGCATAAAAGAGATAGCTGTACTGTGCACCCGCGTTGATGGTTAAGTTCTTGATTGGGTTGTAGCGCAGCAACAGTGGCACAGTAATATAGCTGAGCTGTAATTTGTCATTACCATACGTATTCCTGTCAGAAACGAAGTAGGTGGCAAAATCATTTGCTTTCTTTGCAGTCGCCTGTGTAAAGAGCAATTCAGGCTGGAAACCCCATTTACCATCTTTTGACAGA
The DNA here is from genome assembly GCF_003412465.1 of Chitinophaga silvisoli. Lineage (GTDB taxonomy): Bacteria > Bacteroidota > Bacteroidia > Chitinophagales > Chitinophagaceae > Chitinophaga > Chitinophaga silvisoli. The sequence goes on along the minus strand of NZ_QTJV01000006.1, from coordinate 767,871 downwards.
TCCCACTGTGCATACAGACCACCCTGGAAACCTGGCTTAATTCCTGACTCCATGCCATCTCCGTGAATACTGGAAAACATCAGGCTGGCTTTTAAACCGTAATGAAATGTCTGCGCTTTGGAAGCCGTTCCAATAAACAGTGATAAAACACCTGCCAGTAACAATCCTTTTTTCATAGATTTTTTTTGCTATTTGACAATTTTATAATTTTGAAGGGTAAAAAAGGCTCCTCCCTTTAAAATATAACCTAAAATTTATTCGCGGGCAAACTTACGTAATTCATCATAATACATAATTATAATTAAATTAAAGTTTATCAGGTTTTTTAGATATCCTTTTGCGAATTGAGTTTAAAAAGTTCTGATATAATGAGATGAATGGCTTAAAACTATCTATGAAACCTTTATTTCAATCCTTGAATAACCGGAAGACATCGCTCGGTAATTTTTCACTATTATTGCACGAAATTCCTTTTTTCGCTTATATATGGAGATTATCATCATTGTCGTGCTTTCTTTAGCGGTTATCTTGTGGCTGCTTTTTACCATACATCAATACAGGACCCGCATTGCCGTTATGGAGGCCCAGACGGGTGCCGGCAACCAGGCGGTAGAACTGTTGAAACAGGAAGTGCAGGAAAAAAAGGCATTGGCAGAAGAACTGAATGCCCGCATGCAGATTTTACTACAGGAGAATATCCGTCTTCATAGCGATGCAGAGGCCCGCGAAACGCGCTTACGGGAACAACAGCATTTTATAGAGCAATCTAACCTGCAACTCAGGGATGCATTCAGTGCTTTGTCTACAGAAGCTTTGAAGCATAATAATAATTCATTTGTAACACTGGCTAAAGCGGCGCTGGAAACACAGCTGACAGATGCCAGGGGCGATCTGGAAAAGCGGCAGCAGGCAATTGACAGCATGGTAAAACCGCTGAGTGAAAGTTTGCAACGCTTCGACGAGAATATGCGTCAGCTGGAAAGTAACCGCCAGCAACAGTATGGACAGATTAACCAGTTCATCCTTGGTGTGCAGCAAAGTACAGAGAAGTTGCAGAAGGAGACACATAGTTTAGTGAGTGCACTGAAAACGTCTCATATCCGTGGGCGCTATGGTGAGATTGCATTGCGCAGGGTAGTAGAGTTCGCTGGTATGACAGAGCATTGTGATTTCAGTGAGCAGGTATCAGTCAATAGTGAGGATGGGCAGTTACGCCCGGATATGATTATTCGCCTGCCGGAGGGAAAGACGATCATTGTTGATTCCAAAGTACCATTAAGTGCTTATATGAAGGCCTTTGAAACAGAGAATGAGGAGGAAAGAAAGGTATTGCTTGCACAACATGCCTATGCAGTAAAGGACCACCTGAAGAAACTGAGTGCAAAGGCATACTGGAGTCAATGGAAAGATTCACCTGATTATGTGATTCTTTATATGCAGATAGAATCTTCTTTTGGTGCGGCTTTGCAGGCAGATCCTACACTGATTGAAGAAGGAATCCGGAGTAAGATAGTGCTGGCAACACCGACGACCCTGATCACCTTACTGCGGACGGTGGGTTTTGTATGGCAGCAGTTGCACGTGGCAGAAAACATTGATGAAATAAGAAATGCTGGTATTGAGCTGTATAACAGAACGGGTATGCTGATTAAACATTTTGCATCTATCGGGGGGAGTCTGACTACCGCGGTAGGGCATTATAACAGTGCGGTGGCCAGCCTGGAAAGCCGGTTTATGCCGCAGGCAAGAAGGCTGCAGAATCTTGGACCGGCGGTGAAGACACAGCTGGCAGAGATAAAACCTGTGGAAACAGTAGTAAGGCAATTGCCGGAACAACTGGAAGAGGGAGAGAATGATGAAAGAATAGAAAATTAATTTTTAAATATTTATTTTGTAGCGAAGTAAGGGTTGCTTACCGCGATGCGGGGGCAAGCCTTTCTTTTATTTTTTATTTAAACCACCCACGTAAATGGTCTACTCAATTAAAGGTCTGAAAAGAACTATGGGCATCCTATGCCTATCAGCGTCCCTGTTCCCCGCAACAACCCGGGCACAGGACAAGACAGAAACCATCAGCCGTAAGGGTTACACCCTTGTCTTCACTGACAAGAGCCCTGACCTCGACTCCACAGTCAAAGCACGTCTGATCAGCACTTTCTTCACCGTTTATCCGGCCGAAGCGAAGAAGTACAACAAAAACACCGTAAAGAAAGTAGAATTCGTAGTGGATCCTGCCTATGATGGTGTTGCTGCTACCAGTGGTTCTGTCATCACTTACAACCCGGAATGGTTCCGTAAGCACCCAGGTGATATCGATGTGGTGACCCACGAAGCGATGCATGTGGTTCAGGCATATCCGGAATACAACCCGGGCTGGCTCACCGAAGGTATTGCCGATTATGTACGGGCTACCATGGGCGTAGATAATCCCGGTGCAAACTGGACCCTGCCGGCGTATAATGAGAAGCAGTCTTACAAAAATGCTTATCGTATTACCGCCCGTTTCCTGATCTGGCTGGAGAAACACAAAAACAAAGACATGGTGGTAAAGCTGGATAAAGCAATGCGGACCAACACTTACACAGATGGCATCTGGAAAGAACTGACCGGAAAAACGGTGGATGAGTTGTGGAGCGAGTATGGAGCGAACCCGGTTTTGTAAGTAAAAGGGTCAGCCCCCGGATCTGTAGTGAAAAAATTTAGACGCTCACTGTAGGCTAAGGTTTAAATTCAGTCCTACATCCGGCAATCAGGCTGCTGCCATTCAAGGTATTGCTTCCTGTTGAAAAAAGAGTATTAGTCTACTAGTTTAATATAGTATATTTGTCTACCTTTTTATCAACTAAAAAAAACATACATGCAAACCCGTAGTATTACTTGTGTATTGTCTGTTTTCCTGAGCTATGCCACGCTGTCGACTGCGCAGCAAAAGCCAATCACTGGTTATAACAGCAGCGAAACCGCCGCACAGCTCCAGCTGGAGACCCGCTTCGACAAACTGCTTTCCGCAGCAGAAATTGGAGATAACATCAAATACTATTCTGCTTACCCACATCATATTGGCTCGGCCCGTGGAAAGGCTGTGGCTGAAGACATTGCTGCCAAATTTAAAAATTATGGCTGGGATGCCAGCATCGTTACTTACAAGGTGCTGTTCCCAACTCCTAAAACGAGAGTACTGGAGCTTAGCGGCCCCACTCCCTATAAAGCTGTACTAAAAGAGCCTGCATTGAAAGAGGATGGCACTTCTGCACAGGAGGGACAATTGCCTACCTACAATGCATGGAGCGCGGATGGTAATGTAAACGGGGAACTCGTATTTGTTAACTACGGGTTGCCTGAAGATTATGATTGGCTGGAAAGACAGGGCATCGATGTAAAAGGCAGGATCGTCATCGCCAAATACGGACATAGCTGGAGAGGTATCAAACCCAAGGTAGCACAGGAACACGGTGCGGTAGGGTGTATTATCTATTCTGATCCGGCTGATGACGGGTATACCCAGGGGGATGTATATCCCAAAGGTGCCTATAAAAACGAATACGGGGTTCAGCGGGGATCAGTCATGGACATGGTAATTTACCCCGGCGATCCGCTCACACCGGGTACCGGGGCTACGGAGTCTGCTAACAGGCTGGAAAGATCACAGGCTACCAACCTGCTCAAAATACCGGTATTACCTATCAGTTACCACGATGCCCAGCCGCTGCTCAAAAGCCTGGAAGGACCGGTGGCACCGGCGGGATGGAGAGGTACTTTACCGATCACTTATCACATTGGACCAAGCGTTGGAAAGGTGCACCTGGAATTGTCGTTTGACTGGAAACTGGTGCCTGCCTACAATGTAATCGCAAAACTAAAAGGTGCCCAATACCCTGACCAATGGGTGATCAGGGGTAACCACCACGATGCATGGGTAAATGGTGCCTCTGACCCGATCAGTGGTATGGCTGCTGAACTGAATGAAGCAAAGGCCATCGGCCAGCTGGTGAAAGAAGGTTATCAGCCTGCACGTACCCTTGTATATTGTGCATGGGATGGGGAGGAACCTGGATTGCTGGGATCTACCGAGTGGGTAGAAGATCATGCGCAGGAACTGCAACAGAAAGCGGTGGCCTACATCAACAGTGATGGCAACGGCCGTGGCTTTTTATATGCAGGTGGCTCGCATGCACTGGAACCACTGATGGCAGATATTGCACAGACGGTGACCGATCCACAAACCAAAGTAAGTATCTATGAGCGCAGGAAAGCCGCAGATGTACTGAAAGCCGGTAATGCCAAAGCCAAAAAAGACCTGCTGCAACAACCACAACTGACGATGTCTGCATTAGGTTCCGGTTCTGACTATTCATCCTTCCTGCAGCACCTGGGTATCCCTTCTCTGAACGTAGGTTTTGGAGGTGAAGATGAAGGAGGCGATTACCACTCCATCTTTGATAGCTGGGATCACTATCGCCGTTTCGGAGATCCTGAATTTGCCTATGGTGTAGCACTGGCACAGACTGCGGGCAGGGCGGCCCTACGCCTTGCAGATGCGCCTGTATTGCCTTTCAACTTTAGTAATCTGCAAAAAACAATAGCAGGATATGTAAAGGAACTGGATGCCCTGGTCACTACCATGCGGGAAAATACAACAATCGAAAATGAACTGATCCGCAGTCGTCAGTACGATCTGGCAACGGATCCACTGGAAAAAGTAAAGGCCCCGGCTACGAAAGCAGAAGTACCTTACCTGGATTTCTCACCTTTGCAGAATGCATTGGTCACACTGGATTCTGCTGCGCACCATACGAATGTAAAGGCTGCAGGTACGGGTGATAAAGCTGCCATCAACCAGGCACTTTATCAGGCGGAACAACAGCTGCTGGTAACTGGTGGTTTGCCACGGAGGGACTGGTACAAACATACAATCTATGCACCGGGTTTCTATACGGGCTATGGCGTGAAAACAATACCTGGTGTGAGAGAGGCGATAGAACAGCGGGATTGGAAAGAAGCACAGGAACAGATCATTATTGTCGCAGGAGCGATCAATAAACTGGCCGCATATTTAGAAAAGATATAAGCCGCCTGCCGGCAAATATATAAGAATGAGTTTGTCTCAATTGATTGGGACAAACTCATTTTTTTATAACAATTTATAATGTGGCACTATATTTACGGCCTTATACACCGCACAACAACGATTGGATGAAAACTAGTTCTACTTTCAGGAGAAATCTGCTGATTGGATTCGGCTTATCCTTATTCCTGCTGATCATCAGCTCAGTTGCATCATTTTTCAGTATCAGAAACCTGATGGATAGCGCTGCCCTGGTAGATCACACTAATCAGGTGATCATGGGCCTTGAAAACACACTGTCCTCTATGAAAGACGGGGAAACAGGGCAAAGAGGCTACCTGCTTACCGGCAATGAAGAATTTCTCGACCCATACCGGGGAGCATATGATAGTGCTATAGCAGGAATTCAACAGGTAAGGCAACTAACTGTGGACAATCTTCCACAGCAAACCTCAATAGAACAGTTACGCCTCCTCATTATGAGGAGACAGGCTCTCCTCCAGAGATCTGTAGAAGCGAAAAAAAGTGGCAGAATTATCAGCTATGATACCCTGCAAAGTGGTCGTATGATCATGGACGATGCCCGCAACATTGTGAGGGTAATGGAAGCACGTGAAAGGAAACTGTTGCAGGATCGTACGGACCGCCTGAACCGTGTATCCGGTTATACTCCCATTCTCATTGTGATTGCAGCACTTCTTGCATTGATGATCACATCTGTGTTTTACGTACGGGTAAAACGTGACTTCGACCTCCGCACCCAGTTACAACATGCTTTGGAAGCTAAGGACCGGGAAATAACCCGGCGAATCGATATCATCCGCAGCATAGCTGAGAAGATTTCGGCAGGCGATTATGCTACCCGCGTGAATGACGAGGAGCAGGATGGCCTGGGTAGTTTGTCCTATGCCCTCAATAGGATGGCCAGTTCCCTTGAAACTTCTTTCAAACTGCTGGGTGATAAAGAATGGCACCAGACAGGCGTGGCCGGACTGAATACCAAAATGGTGGGAGAGAAGACGGTAGAAATGCTCGCGGCCCACATCATCGAATATCTTGCTGAATATACCCATAGCCAGGTAGGTGCTTTATATGTGAATGATTCCGGAAAGAGACTGTGGCTCTCCGGTAGCTATGCTTTTATACCTCCTGCAGAAAGAGAAGAAATAACTTTCGGTCATGGGCTGGTAGGGCAGTGTGCTGCCAGTGGCAGAACAATTTTAATCACGGATATAGCACCTGAACATATCAGTATCAGCTATGCATCCGGTGAGATAAAGCCAACAAGCATCATCACTGTTCCGATCAACTACGAAGGCAGGATCAAAGGTGTAATCGAACTGGCAAGCCTGACTCCTTATACGCAGAACGATGTTGCTTTCCTGGAAGAGGTGAGTCACAATATAGGTCTCGCCATCATCACGGCAGAGAATCGCCGCCGCCTGCAGGAACTGCTGGAAGAAACACAGGCACAGGCGGAAGAGCTGCAAACCCAGCACTCCGAACTCGAAAATATCAATACAGAGCTGGAAGCACAGGCGCAGAAACTGCAGGCATCTGAAGAGGAACTCCGCGTACAGCAGGAGGAACTGCAACAGGCCAACCAGGAACTGGAAGAGCGCTCCCGCATGCTGGAAGACCGGAACCAGGTGATTGTGGAACGCAACCTGGAAATCCAGAAGAAAGCAGAGGAACTGGAAGTAAGTACCAAGTACAAATCAGAGTTCCTGGCGAACATGTCGCACGAACTCCGTACGCCACTGAACTCCATCCTGCTCCTGAGCCGCCTCATGGCAGAGAATAACGAAGGCAACCTGCTGGATGACCAGATAGAATCAGCCCGCGTCATCCAGAGCTCCGGTAAGGGACTCCTGAACCTGATCGATGAAATCCTGGATCTCTCCAAGATTGAAGCCGGTAAGATGGACCTGGAGTTTGCCAACGTTCCAGTTCACGAAATCTGTACAGACATGGAATCCCTGTTTGCACCGATCGCCAGGGAAAAGAACCTGAGTTTCAATGTCAACATTCTTGCAGATGCACCGGCATTGATCGAAACTGATAAAATGCGCCTGGAACAGATCCTGAAAAATCTGTTGTCCAATGCACTGAAATTTACAGCTAAAGGCGGAGTAACGCTGCAGGTAGGGCTGTTGCCTGACCAGAGCAATTATGTACGGTTTTCGGTGAGAGACACAGGTATAGGTATTCCGAAGGATAAGCAGGCAGTTATCTTTGAAGCCTTCCAGCAGGCCGATGGCTCTACCCGTCGTAAGTACGGTGGAACGGGGCTGGGACTTTCCATCAGCCGTGAACTGACGAAGTTACTCCATGGTGAACTGAAACTGGATTCAGAACCGGATCATGGCAGTGAATTCATGGTGACCATTCCTATACATCCGGAAGAAGTGGAAAAAGAACTGGCACCGGAACCTACGCAGGAACAGGCAGAGAAGGTATGGCAGGAGGCGCAGCAACCTGTAGATAAGTACGCTGACTTTATAGCGAGTGCTATTCCGGATGAAATTCCTGACGACAGGAACGACATCAGGGCAAATGATAAGATCATCCTGATTGTAGAGGATGATACCAGCTATGCCCGCATATTGCTCGACTTTACCCGTAAACGTGGGTATAAAGGGATTGTGGCAGTAAGAGGTGACCAGGGCCTGGAATGGGCATTGAAGTACAAGCCGGTAGCCATCCTGCTGGACATCGTTCTGCCGGTACAGAGTGGCTGGCAGGTGATGGATGCCCTGAAGTCTAACCCGGCAACGCGTCATATACCCGTACATATTGTATCGAGTATGGATGCAAAACGTGAGAGCCTGCAGAAAGGTGCGGTTGATTTCATCAACAAGCCCCTGGCGCTGGAGCAGATGCCACGCATCTTCCAGCAACTGGAGGAAGCGCTGAGCAAGGGACCTAAGAAAGTGTTGATCGTGGAGGAGAATCCTAAGCATGCACAGGCACTCGCTTACTTCCTGGAGAACTTTAATGTAAGTACAGAAATCACCGGCAATATTAGCAGCAGTATTACGGCCCTGCAAAAACAGGATGTGAACTGTGTGATCCTTGATATGGGGGTACCTGACCAGCATGCCTATGAAACACTGGAAACGGTGAAGAATAATCCGGGCCTGGAGAATCTGCCAATCATCATTTTTACAGGTAAGAACCTGTCACGCGCGGAGGAAAACAGGATTCGCCAGTATGCGGATAGTATTGTGATCAAAACGGCGCATTCCTATCAGCGTATGCTGGATGAGGTAGCGCTCTTCCTGCACCTGGTAGAGGAAAAAGGAGGTCAGAAGCCAAGCCGCAGGCAGCTGGGTAGTCTGAAAGAAGTATTGAATGGCAAGACGGTGCTGATAGCGGACGATGATGTAAGAAATATCTTCTCGCTGACTAAAGCATTGGAGCAGCATAAAATGAAGATTGTATCGGCACTGGATGGTAAAGAAGCGATGCAGCAGCTGGAGAATAACGGTGATATAGACATTGTGCTGATGGATATGATGATGCCGGAAATGGATGGATATGAAACGATCCGCATGATCCGGCAGGTACCGAGGTACCGCCACCTGCCTATACTGGCGGTGACTGCCAAGACGATGATCGGGGATAGGGAAAAATGTATCCGTGCGGGCGCTTCCGATTATATTTCGAAACCTGTAGATATTGACCAGCTGGTATCCTTGCTGAGGGTATGGTTGTACGATAATTCCCGTAACGTTTAAAAGACACATGAAAAAGATTCTGATTATAGACGACGACTCGCGTAACATTTACGCATTAAGGTTGGTATTAAAGGCAAAAGGATTTGAGGTGTTAACTGCAACAGATGCACCTGCGGGAATCGCGACATTGAAAGCGGAAAAGGATGTGAAGGTGGTATTGATGGATATGATGATGCCGGAAATGGATGGGTATGAAGCGCTGTCCATCATAAGGAAAGACCCTGAGCTGGTGGAGATCCCGGTAATAGCGGTAACGGCCCAGGCGATGGTGGGAGACCGGGAAAAATGCCTGGCAGCAGGGGCGAATGGGTATGTGAGTAAGCCGATAGATGTGGATGTGCTGCTGGAACTCCTTAGAACAACAATAATTATTTGATTTTCATAGCCCCTGCACCTGCGGGGGCTTTTTTTACCTGGATAACTTTAAAAATTACCCAAAAAAACTAAATCGTTAAAGCAATAAAGCGATCTTTGTTCAGTTAATAAATCGTAGGTTTATCCCGGTTTTAGAGGGTAAATTTTACATGAATTTGCCTACCGGAACCAGCCATAGGCGGCCAAAAAAACGTAAAATATACCTGTTAACATGGTATTAACGTTGTGGCGATCAGGGAAATATGATATTTACGGTAATAACTGTTAACGTTTTTCCCAAAAACACGCTGTATGCAGTATATGGATGATTCGGTAATGCTGGCTGCCCTGAAAGGCGGAGATTTGAAAGCTTATCAATATTTCTTTATGAAGTATTATAAGCCCTTATGCCTGAAGGCCAGGACGATGCTGACTGTAATGGAGGAGGCCGAGCAGCTGGTACAGCATGTATTCGTACAGGTATGGGAGGAGCAGTTATATCTGGAAATAGACCACTCTATGGGTGGGTATTTATACAAAATGGTACACAACAGTTGTGTTAATCTGGTAAGGAAAAGTGATTCAAACGACAGCTTTTCCGCAGATCCCGGCTTATTGATGGTCCGCCACGTTGAGTTTCCTTTACCGACACCCTATAACCAGGTGGATATGAACGGCGCGCTGAGTTTTTCCTCTCCTGAAAAAGACAGAGGAGAACAGTTTAAAAGAATAATGGAAAACGGTGTCCTATACGCTAAACAGTTATGCAGAGAAGTCCTCAGAACACTCAGGCTTCGCAAATAGTAATTATTAATGCCAACGAAAAACCTGTCGCCTGTAGTAGGTGACAACTTTCTTTTTTTAGCCCAATGATTCATAACGAAGAACATATCTTTCAGCTGATTCTGGAAAAGTTGAGTGGTGAAATCACCAGGGAAAATCTCGACATCCTGAACAAGGCGGCCGCGGAGGATCCTAATGTACAGCGTTGTCTGAACGAAATGGAAGAGGCGTTGACGGCTGCTGGCCCCGGCTTTATGACCGATGTGTACAATGAAATGGCATGGGGGAAGGTTTTGTCTCTCCTGGAAGCAGATCAGGCTGATGGAGCAAAAACAGGAGCACAGGAACCGGAAAAATCCGGAGAACAAGCCACTGAAAAAGTCGGCGCACAGGCCACAGAAAAAGAGGAACAGGAAGATGCCCCCGATCAAATTCAAATCATTAAAAAATCTCCTTCAAAACTTTGGCTGGCAGCTGCCAGTTTTCTTGTTTTAGTTACCATAGGGCTGTTTTTCCTGGTTTCAGGACATAAACGCGGCGGAAATGTATTAATGGCTCATACCAATACCAGCGGCGCAATCAGGCTCCTGCTGGAGAATGGCGATACTATCAGTCTGCCGGAAAACAACAGCGAAGATATTACTGCCCTGCAGGCCAGGCTGCACCCGGTACCTGGCCAGCTAACCTTTACCTCTACCGGCAATGCTAATGGCTGGAATACCCTGCTGGTGCCTACAGGCCGTGATTATAGGGTAGTACTCGCCGATGGTTCACAGGTACACCTCAATGCCTTTTCCCGGCTCCGTTTTCCTTTTGCTTTCAATGGAAGCACCAGGGAGGTCTACCTGGAAGGAGAGGCATATTTCAATATTGCGCCTGATGCCGCGCATCCTTTCATTGTGCACACAGGTTCAATCGATACCAAAGTCCTGGGAACCGCTTTTAATATCAATGCTTATTCTGACAGCCTGGTGGTTACCTCCCTGGTACAGGGGAGTGTGAGTACTGCCCGCAGCCATGAAAATCCGGTGCTGCTAAAGCCTGGTATGGAAACCGTTTACTCAGCAGGGCATTCACAATTAGTACGTGCATTTGATGAAAACATTACACTGGGATGGCGTAAGGGCGAGTATGCTTATTACAACCAGTCACTCAGTTCATTGGATGCGGTGATTCGCCACTGGTATGGCAAAACCCTTGTTTTTGAAGACACAAGCCTGACCCATAAAATGCTCACCGGTGTGATAGAAAGAGACCATGCTATCACCGAATTCCTCGATGGTCTGAAAAAAACTTCCGGAATATCATATCACATTACAGCAGAGAAGATATATCTTAGTGCCAACAATTAGGAAGGCTGGCTTAAAAAGCTTGCCTTTATTCAATTAAGACGAAAGCAAGCAATTAACTAAGACGAAAGCAATTAACACTAAGACGAAGGCAATTAATTAACGCGTTCCTTTAAGACGAAGGTATTTGAAGAGCGTTCTTTCAGGACGGAAGCATATTACGTTGTGATTAAAACTCAACCAATTCAAAACTTGTCAGAAGAAGCCAACAAATCCGTACCTTAAAACTCAAGGATGGCCAAGCATGTTTGTAGCGTTATTGGAACCCTCTGTGTTTTGTACCTTTTATTACTGCGGTCCACTGCTTTAGCCCAGACTGCTGATCACAGTGCGAAAGTAACGGTAGTAGGTAAACACCTTCCATTATCAGCGATCTTTAAAAGTATTTCAAAGCAGACCGGTTATTATTTTGTGTTCGACAATGCTATCCTGGATGAAACGGAACAAGTGAATGCACATTTTCGCAGGGTGCCATGGGATCAGATCTTACAAATCGTATTACAGGATAAACATATCAGCTGGACACTGCTGAACAACAGGATTTTTTTACAGCAATCGGCCAGGACCGATATCCCGGCTGCAGCTGCGCCCGCACAGGATACCCTGCAATATGTGGTGAAAGGGTACATCCGTACAGATGGAGAGCAGGCCGTGCCAGGTGTGACTGTAATGCTCAAAGGTACTTCCCGCGGTATCACTACGGGTAATGATGGCGCATTTGAACTACGCCAGCTACCCCGCAATATTGTCTTACATATTTCATCACTGGGCTTTGCACCGCTGGATACTGTTTTGGCTCCTTTCCATACGCATGTGATTCATTTGTCGGAAGCAGTCAACAGCCTGGATGCCGCTGTGGTAATTGGTTACGGAGCCAGTAGCCGCCGCCTGCTGACGGGAAATGTAAACCGTATCACTGCAGCGCAAATCGCAAGTCAGCCGGTCGTAAATCCACTCACTGCCCTGCAGGGGCAGATTCCCGGCTTACTCGTGATGAATACCAATGGCCTGCCGGGAGCCGAAATCAAAGTCTATATCCGGGGCCGTAATTCCATTGCAGCCGGGAATAATCCCCTCTTCATTGTCGATGGCGTTCCTTTTGACATCTCGCCGCTGAACAAGCTGGACGAACTACAGGGCGCTGTGCGCTATATCAGCCCTTTTAACAGCATTAATCCTTCCGACATAGAAAGTGTCGACATTCTTAAAGATGCCGACGCTACGGCCATCTATGGTTCCCGTGGTGCCAATGGAGTCGTGCTTGTCAGCACCAAAAAAGGGAAACCCGGCCCATCGCAGCTGGAACTGAACGTCTACCAGGGTGCCGGCCGTACCGCCGGTTCATTCCCCATGTTGAATACTCCTCAATACCTGGCCATGCGCAGGGATGCATTTAAAAATGACGGCATCACCCCCGGGGTAGCAGACGCACCTGACCTATTGGTCTGGGATACCACGCTCAATATGAACTGGCAGAAATACCTGACCGGGGGCACAGCACCCGTGACCAATGTACAGCTGAGTTATTCCGGTGGCAATGAGCTGACTACATTCCGACTGGCAGGCAATTATTACAGGCAGGGTTCTGTACTGCCGGCAGCGCTTTCTTATGCCAGGGGAGGCGGTCATTTCAGCATACAACACCACGATGTAAATGAACGTTTTGAGGTCAACAGTACCACCTTATTTACCACTGATTATAACAGGAGCATTTCCAACGATCTTTATTCGCTGATCAACCTGCCTCCTGATTATCCCATGTATGATCGCAACGGTAAATTCTTCTGGGGTACCTACCTCGATAACCCGGCGGCGTATTTAATACAGCGTGCCAATAGTCAGACAGGCAATTTACTGAGCAATGTCGTGCTGCGTTATCGCCTGTATCCGGGCCTTTACCTGAAGCTAAGCGGTGGGTATGCACGAATTGATATGCGGCAGACATTCAGTTTCCCCCAGTCTTCCCAGCATCCTGAATCTGCCACCGGCAGTTATGTGCGTGTGGCGGACAATATCCGGTCAGGCTACATCGTAGAACCACAGGCAGATTATACCATGCGCATAGCGAAGGGCAGTCTGCATGCACTGGTAGGAGGTACCTTCCAGCGTACCCGCAACAGGGGAGAATTTGCCGAAGGCAGTGGCTATGCAGATGAAAATAATTTAGGCTCCCTGGCAGGTGCTGATACGGTAATCCGCAAAGACGATACGCATGGTGAATACAGGTATATCTCATTTTTTACAAGATGGAATTACAACTGGCAGGATAAGTACCTGCTGAATGTGAGTTACAGGAGAGATGGTTCTTCCCGCTTTGGTCCCGGCAGACAGTTCGGCGATTTCGGCGCGATTGGTGCAGCCTGGATCTTCTCAGAAGAACCCCGGTTAAAACAATTGCGCTGGCTGAGTTTTGGTAAGCTCCGGGTAAGTGGTGGTATTACAGGCAATGACCAGATCCCAGATTATCAATATATGAGTAACTATGGCCCCGGGGGCAATTACCAGAACAGTAATACACTGGCACCCCTGCGTATTGCGAATGACGATTATAGCTGGGAAGAAAACAAGAAGCTGGAAGCTGCACTGGAACTGGGTTTCCTGCAGGACAGATTTTTCCTTGCGGTAGCGCGGTATGAAAACTGGAGCAGCAACCAGTTAGTCGGTTACCAGTTGCCGGGCATCTCCGGTTTTGCCAGTTACCAGGCGAACCTGCCAGCTATTGTACGCAATAAAGGATGGGAAATAGAACTCACTTCCTCTAATATACGAAGTAAGCAACTGAACTGGAAGAGTAGTGTGAATGCTACATTCTTTGCCAATAAATTACAATCCTTCCCCGCATTGGCAGCATCTTCCTATGCCACTATCTTTGCAATCGGTCAGTCATTGAATATTGTAAGAGGTTATCATTTCCTGGGGGTGAATCCTGAAACAGGGGTCGCGGTGTTTGAGGATGTAAACAAGGATGGGAATCTCTCCAGTGCAAACGACCTGGTGACTGTTGCAAACAGGGATCCCCGTTACTATGTAGGATTTACGAACGATATTACATTCGGTCAATTTTCTCTCAGCTGGTTCCTGCAATATGTAAGGCAACAGGGACAGGTATATGTCAATGCACCAGGTAGTCTGCGCAATGAAACTATTTTTGCACTCGACCGCTGGCAGTATTATGGAGACAAGACAAATGTACAAAGAGCCAGCGCCACACCCGGCAATGAGGCTTTTGATCTCACTACAAAACTGTCTCTTTCCAATGCTGCCTATATGGATGCATCTTACCTGCGGCTCAGAAATATCAGTCTGGCTTATGAACTGCCTGTTGCCTGGATAAAGCGGGTACATGTCAGCAAATGCAGGCTGTATGCAGCAGGGCAGGATCTGATTACCATTTCACCTTACAATGGTGCAAACCCGGAAACACAGCTGGCATTGCCACCTATGAAAATCATCACAGGGGGGATGCAGTTAACACTTTAGTACATGGTATATGTAAGAATTATAATACTGGTGCTTTGCCTGACATCGTGCAGGAAACTGCTGACTGTTCCTGCGGCGGACAGTGAGCAGAGTGCCGATGGTGTATTCAGTTCCGATGCCAGTGCCGATGCTGCTGTGGCAGATCTTTATTACAACATGGGAATGTATTACAGTGGCAATTTATTGTCGGTAATCAATGGGATGACTGCTGATGAAGGCAATACATTGAATACTTACTATCAGCGCTACTTAAACAATAGTATTCCATCGGACGATCCGCAGATGAACCAGATCTGGAACACTTACTATAAAGTAATTTACAGGTGTAATGCGGTGCTGGAAGGATTGTCTGCACCTAATGGCCTCACTACAGTCAAGGTGTTGCAATGGCAGGGGGAGGCGAAGTTTATGCGGGCCCTGTGTTACTATTATCTCATAAACTGCTGGGGAGATGTGCCTTATATTACGACGACTGACGTAAAGCAAACGGCAAAGGCATACCGGAGTCCGGCCGATAGCATCACCGTGTGGATGCAACAGGAATTGCAGAGTGCCATCAATCTTTTGCCGGAAGTGGTTCCGGGAGGAGAGCGGGTGAGGGCCGGCAAGGATGCGGCCATGATGCTGATGGCAAGGATCTGCCTGCAAAGTGAGCAATCGCCAGCGGCGGAATTTTATGCTACACAGGTCCTCAATTCAGGGAGGTATCGGTTATGTGTACAGGATAGTGCTTTTTTGTACAATAGTCCCCAGGCGATTTTGCAGATCTGGAACGACAATGGATTTACCTGGCCGGGTCAATTATTTATCCCGCTGGAGGGGGATGCTTCCTATTATCCGTTGTCAGCAGATCTGATGGCAGCCTTTGAAACCGGTGACCTTCGCAAAACTGCCTGGACACGGTCTTTTACTTATGGAGGCAACACCTGGTATTATCCGTTTAAATATAAACAACGGGCCACTACTACCGATGAGAAAAGGGAGTACCTGATGGTCTTCCGCCTGGCAGAACTGTACCTGTTACGGGCAGAAGCAAGGGCACGGCAGGAGAATTATACTGATGCGATAGCAGATCTGAACGTGATCAGGGCTGTTGCCGGACTGGATCCGCTGGATGCCAATCATACCCGTACCTCCTGCCTGGCGGCAGTGGAGCAGGAGAGAAGAGTGGAACTATTTTGTGAATGGGGAGACCGCTGGCTCACGCTGCAACGCATGGGCACTATCAACAATGTATTGGGCACTTTGAAACCCGGTTTCTGGAAGGACTGGGCAGCATTATATCCTATTCCGCAACAGGAACTGGACAAGGATCCTAATTTAACACAGAATCCCGGGTATTGATAGCGTAACTATAGATGTAATCCCTGCATTGTATAACCATTTTATCATTGAAGATCTGGATACGGAGCACTTTCTCTGGGCGCAGTGGCAGGTAGAAGCTGCCCAGGTATTGATGCGTATTTACATCGTACTTGTCAATAGCTGTATTGGTACTGAATTTCCCTTCCGCTTCATGATCTCCTTTCAGGAGAGAGTGAATGAATAATTTTCCCTTGTGTACAAAGCTGGTATTGTTCACCATCTGGTCGGGTCCCTGACTGGTGAATACATGTTCATTGCGGGCAGTGGCATCAGACAGCTGGAAGCGGGAATGGCTGGAGGTATCGATGGTATGGCCATCGTGTAACTTTTGCAGGGAGGTATCGAAACTAAAGAATTGATTGAGGTAGAAATAGGTATAGATCAGTTTTTTGTTTGCCGAATCGTAAATAAGGGTGCCGTCAGTACTCATACCTCCATCCTGGTGTAGGGTAGAGAGGTTTTTTTCAACGGTGATTGTATGGGTAGTGGTATTAACTTTCAGGAATTGCTGATCAAAAATTTTCCTGTCCAGTTTACGGAGAATGAACTGATCGGGGGCGATGGCATATGCTTTCGAGAAGCCTCCGGGAGCTAACCTGAACACCTGTGGAGTACCACCGGAGAGGGGGAGGGTGATAATAGCCGGCAGGTTGTAGGCATAGATATGTACGTAGGGAGAGTCGATGGTGGTATAGAAATAGGTTTGCAGGGAATCGATGAGGCCCTGGGAGAGGGGCAGCCGGATTTGGCGGGGATGTTTAAAATGATAATCGGTACTGAGAATGAGGGTAGGGTCGGTAGTAGAGAAAAAGAGTTGGGTAGGTGTAGCGCCGCTTACGAGCTGGATACTGTCGCTGGCGGGCATGTTGCCTAATGGGGTGAGGAAGCTGGCCGGCAGGATGGTTCTGTCAAATCCGTTCAGGACTTTATTGGCCAGGGGGGCGGTTTTCACCAGGAAGGTGACGATGATGACTGCGGAAAGAAAGAGGGAGAGGAGGATGATAATGGCTTTGCGCATGGTTGTTTATTAAATGAGGCGGGGCTGAAGCTTATGCTGGTCAGCCCCTGAAAAATTTAGGAATGTTGGCTTAGGGACGGTAAATAATGTTAGCCCCATTGTTTGCATCAACGGCACATAGTTGCCTGTTGGCACCATAGCAATAAATATTTTTGATGTCGCTGGCAAAGCCTGTTCTGGTGCTTCCCTCATAAAAGATCCAGGTAGTTTCTGCTCTATGGCTGGCAAACGCGGTGCCTACTGCCAGCAGTGCGGCAATGAAGGCGATACTTAAGGTCTTTTTCATGGTCTTAAGGATTATTATTTTGTTGATTCATGCCTACTCTTTTCTACAGGTTTTCGGCAGCTCCTGGCAAAGTTTTTCGTTGATGCTTATGTACGTGAAGCAGTACCCCAATGGTGGTTATGATTATGAATGCTGCATTAAAGATGATGTGTGCCTGCCAGGAGAGGTGTTGTAATATGCCTCCGCAGGAACAGGGTATATATGGGCTATACCTGAGCATAGCGACCAGGTAGAAAGTGAATAGGCTGAGCAGGAAAAAGGAGCAGTAAAGGCCTGTTAAACGGGTTTTATTGACCATCAGGAGGCCAGCTATCAGGAGTTCTCCAAGGGGCAGTGCCCAGGAGATAAGATTAGCGTATTGGGTGATGAAGGGAGATTGGCTAAGTTGTCTGTTGAATACGGAATAATCCAGCAGTTTGCTGATACTGGTATAGACAAACAGGAAAATCAGGAGTGCTGAAATAAGCTCGATCAGTCGTTTCGTTGGCATAGGACTCAGAATCGGGGCTAATATAGTTCTTATTTTTAATTTGTTTATAAAAAAATAAGGACCGTCATGACGGTCCTTATTTAAAATCTTCACCTGATATCTCGTTTCCTTATCTCCTGCGCCTGCACGACCAGATTCACGGGAAAGTGCTCGGTCACATACTCATCGAATCCTAATCCCAGCCGCCTCGCATCTCTTTCCATGTTTTCCAGCTTTTCCAGCATGTGCTGCTGGTGTCGCCTGATATGTTCCTCATTAGAAAAATCGCTTTCATGTGGGGTTAACCAGGCTTGTTGCAAAGCCACCTCGTTGCGCAGCGCTTCGAATCGTGTATCCATCTGAAGAAACGCAGTATGGAAGTATTCCAGTTTTTCCAACAGGGAACGATCAAAGTGAAACTGTAAAATATTGGCTAACTGGGTTTTAAGGTTGATATTCCGGTTTTCCAGTACGGCCAGTTGTTTTTTGCACCTATCAAGGGCATTGCGCAAGTCTTCCATCGCTAAAAATCTTATCAGTTCAAAGATACTTAGCGTCTGTTTGGCCAAACAGGATACGGGTCAGTAAGAAAACTGATTTTTATCATGCTTAGTTTACCAGATTAGCCAGCTTTTGTTCGTTCAGGATCGTGATAACCCCTTGTTTTATCTCCAGTAACTTCTCATCTCTGAAATCACCAAGTGTTCTGATCATGGATTCGGTAGCTGTTCCTGCGATGGTCGCCAGGTTTTCTCTGGAGATGTCGATCGAGAAAGGCTGATCCTTGGCCACGTGGTATTTCTTTTTGAGGAAGAGGAGGGCTTCTGCCACTTTCTTACGCAGGGAGCTGTAAGCGATGTGGAGCAGTTGTTGTTCCTTTTCCGTGATATTTTTGGCTAGCAGTCGTATAAATTGCTGGGCTACTTCGCGGTTATTGTTGATGAGTGTTTCAAAGTCTTCTCTGGGAATGGCGGTCAGTTCACAATCGTCCAGTGCTTCTGCATTTTCATGATAGTTACTGCCTTCCAGGAGGGCTACATAGCCCAGGAAGTCGCCGGTGCTATAGAGGTTAGCTGCCAGTTCTTTACCGTCATTATTGACTTTGTAGGTTTTCACTCGTCCTTTCTGTATATAATACAGGCTGGTTGGGCGGTTACCTTCCTGGTAAATAAGTTGTTTTTTCTTGAACCGGTCGGTGTTACCTTCTTCCATGAGGGTTTGCAGTGTGTTCGTACCGGTTGCACTCGTCAATAGCTGTTGTAATCCTTCCATATCTGACGTAAGTTCCAGTTTCTTAACAGCGGCTTTCTTCAGCCTTCTTTCCACGGCATTCAGCAGGTCGGTGCCACTGAATGGCTTGGTGATATAGTCGTCCGCACCCATTTCCATACCTTTACGGAAATCTCCACGCTCACTCTTGGCGGTTAGGAAGATAAAAGGGGTATCCTGAACATCGGGGTTCTTTTGCAGCAGGTGCAGTACCCCATACCCGTCCAGTACGGGCATCATAATATCACATACCACCAGATCCGGTTGATGCTCCAGGGCCAGCTCTACACCGGTTTTTCCATTTTCAGCGGTTAATACTTTGTAGTTGGCCAGCTCAAGGATTTCGGCGGTGTTCTCGCGAATATCGTCGTTGTCTTCTATGAGTAAGATAGTTTTCATCATTAGAGCGTTTTAGTTAAGATTGCAGAAAGGTCACTGTAAAGGTAGTACCTTTATTTAATTCACTCTTACATGTGATTTTTCCGTTCATCAGTTCTGCGTATTTACTTACAATGTGCAGGCCCAAACCGGTTCCCTGTATATTGCTGACATTGGTGCCCCTGAAAAACCGCTCAAACAGATGCTGTTGGTCCTCCTCGGAGATGCCTATACCGGAATCGCTTACTTCGAGTTTGATAATATGTCCTTTCTGGAGAGTGTTGACGCGGATCACCGCATGCTTTCCGGAGAATTTGATCGCGTTGCCCAGGAGATTGAGCAAGATGTGTTTGATCAATGAAGGATCCAGTTTTACTTTGGAGGGGCCTTTGTGTTCATACTCAATTTTCTGGCCTTCCTGTACAAGATCCTGCATTTCCTGGATTATAGCAGTGGTGTGTAGCTGTATATCGAAGGTGTTGCTTCTTACTGTTACACCTCCTTCTTCAATTTTTCCTACAGACAGGAAATCGTTCAATACTTCGGTGAGCAGGGTCACAGAAGAGATGATTCTTTGTATATGTTTACTTCTTTTAGGTTGGTCTTCGGTATTAATGTATTGGTTAACCAGGAAAGCAGAGGAAAGAATGGTACTCAGTGGTGTCCTGAATTCATGGGATGCCATGGAAACGAAGCGGCTTTTCAGCTCACTCAGTTCTTTTTCCTTGTTCAGCGCTATCATGACTTCCTGCTTGGAGAGTTCCAGTTGTTCCAGGGCATGGGTAAGTTGCTGGGTACGCTCAGCGATCTTCTGTTCCAGCTCGTTATGCATTTTTTCGAGCTTTTCTTCCGCCTTTTTCCTTTCGGTGATATTATTGATATAGGAAATGACGAAAGAGCCTTCTTCATGTTGGTATTGACTGAGGCTGACCTCCACTGAGAATTCAGTGCCATCCTTTTTGAGTGCAAAAAGGTCCATGCCGATCCCCATAGGGCGGCTTTGGGGTTGGCTACTGAAGCCGTCGCGGTATTCTTCGTGTTTGGGACGGAATCGCATGGGGAGGAGGCGCTCAATGGTCTGGCCAATGAGTTCTTCCCGTTGATAACCAAATTGTTCCAGTGCAAAATCGTTGATGAGGACGATCTCCCCCTGCCGGTTGGTCACCAGTATGCCAATGCTGGCAAAATTGAACAGCGCCTCAAAGCGTTGTAGTTCTTTATCGTATTCCTTTTTATACAGGTTGTTACCGTAGAGCATAGTTACAAGATCAGCCTTACAGCTGTAAAATTCCGCTACGGTGGGGTGAATGCATATGATGAGTGTCAGTGATGCCGGTGATTATCATCATCGGCCATAGGGGGCCAGCCATTTGGCGGCCAGCGAAGGCCATGTTTCGGCTGCTCCGTTACCCCTGCGTAAACCATAACCATGACCGCCCTGTGACAGAAAGTGCAGTTCTACAGGCACTTTTGCATCCCGAAGGGCACCTGCCATGACCAGGGCACTATTGCCATAGGGGTCATCCGCAGTGGCAAACAGGAACATAGGAGGGGTATTGGCGTTTACTTTCAGCTCCGGTGTAAGGCTCCGGTTTTCTCCCTTATCCAGGTAAGCCGGGTAGATGAGTACACTGAAAGCTGGTTTGGCTGATTGCTTGTCTGCGTCATCTACTTTGGTGTAAGTATTTGAATCATAGAGGGTACTGATCCGGGCGCTCAAACTACCGCCGGCGGAGAAGCCCAGTACACCTACTTTGTCAGGGTTGATCCCATAGGTGGCCGCCCTGCTCTTTACAAGGCGGATGGCACGTTGTACGTCCTGCAGGGCACCCTGTTCTTTGTCAGGTACCCGGTATTGCAGTACAAAAGCAGTAATACCCAGGCTATTGAGCCATTGGGCTATTTCATCACCTTCGAGGTTGATAGCGAGTATTTTATAACCACCACCGGGGCATACCACCACTGCTGCGCCATTGGGTTTTGCAGGACGGAAGACCTGGAGGACAGGGTCAGTCACATCGGTGAGGCGTACCACTCCACGGGTAGTATCGGGGGTAGGGTGGGCTGGCTGCTTGGGAGCGGTTTCCCCCGGCACCTGGCCCGGCCATATATGAATGATGTCTTTATCCTGTGCAAATGCGTGCATACCAATGGCTAATACTATGACTAGAAGTCGGATAGTTTTCATAAGTGGAAAAGTATGGAATAAAAATATGAATTCTGAAATAGAAAAAAAATGTTTTAGGTCATACTATTTGACCTTATCTTCGTTAGACTCAAAATAACCAAATACTGTATCTATGAAAACATTGTTTTCCCGCATTGTGTGGGTGATCCTATTCACCTGCTCCTGGCTGCCCACCCGTTCCCAATCCCTGAGTTCCGTCATCGACAGCACTGAATGGAATACATTTTTTCCTCACCGCTTCAATCCTGACGACCGTACAGGGGCCGGTACATTGCCCACTACCGCTGCCAAAGATTTTTATTCCTACGCCAATTTCGTGAAGGCCGTCAACTGGATGAGCAATATCAAAATTATCGTAGAGCGGCGCTGTGCCACGAACCTGTATCGCCTGACCCGCGTCGACAAAACTACCGGTTCAGCTATTGTGATCCGCACCGTAGATGGGTTCAACAGTTCATCGAACAACATCATTACCACTACTGTAGACTATGGCTCCTTTGCGAATGAAGGTGACCTGGCAGTGCGTAAGCGGGAACTGAGTGCATTCCTGGCAAACATTTCACAGGAAACAACGGGTGGCTGGCCCACAGCGCCCGGTGGCCAGTATGCCTGGGGCCTGTACTTCAGGGAAGAAGTGGGCTATGAAGGCACTACCAATATTGGTTACAGGGATGAAACGAATACAGCGTATCCCCCTGCTCCCGGCAAGTCTTATCATGGCCGTGGCCCTATCCAGCTGAGTTATAATTATAACTATGGACAGGCAAGTGAGTTTATTTTTGGAGATAAGAATGTATTGCTGGCCAACCCCGAAAAGGTGATCGAAGATGGTGCCATTGCTTTTGAAACGGCCATCTGGTTCTGGATGGCAGAGCAATATCCAAAGCCCTGCTGTCATGATGTGATGATTCCGGGTAAGTGGGTACCTACGGCTACGCAGACGGCCGCCGGCATCAAGCCTGGTTTTGGTGCAACCGTGAATATCATCAATGGTGGTGTGGAATGTGGCGGTGGTACCGAGAAGTCACAGACCCTGGGTCGAATCGGGCATTATACACGATATACCGGTTTGAAAGGCGTGAGCCTGGAGCTGGATGGCGGCAACAATGCCAGTAATTGTGGTTGTGCCAATATGAGCCAGTTTGTGATTGATAATGCGGAGTGCAGCAGGATTGTATCACTGACATTTACAAGTCCGGCCAATGGCATCCTGGACGCGGGCAGTTTATCTCCGCTTACATTGTCTGTAACAAAGAATGATCCGAACAATGAGGTGACGGCTGTATATATTAATATAGATGGGCAACGCCTGCCAGGTACGAGTGTATCCTGGACACCGCCTGCGTATAAGGCTTATACGGCAACGGCGGTAGCTTTGCGGAATGGAAAGGACTCTGTAGTGACGAGTACCACATTTGCCGTATGGAACAGCCAGACCTTTGCAGGTTGTGCTTACCTGCCGGCATGGGATGCGACGAAGAATTATACCAGTGCAGGCAATATAGTATTGTATAATTCTATTGTGTATCGTAATCAGTGGTGGGCTGGTAGTGCAGACGTTCCCGGTAGTAATGACACCTGGGCAGTAGTGGGTACCTGTTCAGGAAATGGCGGTAATGGTGGTGGCAACGGGCAGACCTGCGGCAGTATTGCCGGATGGTCTCAGGGTGGTATTTATACAGCAGGCAAGCAGGTGGCGTATGATGGAAAGATCTACCAGGCGAAATGGTGGACACAGGGAGAAAGACCTGATCTGAATGCGGGGGATGGAAAACCATGGACCTATGTAGGGGTATGTACCGCTTCAGCTAAAACAGCTGCTGCTAAGGAGCTGAGTACTGAAGCGCTGACAGTGTATCCAAACCCGGTGGGTGGCAATACCCTGACTTTGCATATTACTAATGAAAGGCATGAGGCCCTGGAGATTTCATTGCTGGATGTACAGTCAGGTAATCCAGTATTGCAGAAGGTGATTAAAACATCAGGTACAGTACAGCTGGATATCAGTACGGTGCCGGCTGGAGTTTGGGTGCTGAAAGTGAATGGCAAAGCGGGTTTATTGGGCACCAGCAAAATAGTACGGATCCGGTAAATAAAATTAATTGTAACCAATTGGTCCTCTCATGCGTTTAACTACCATGCGAACCATTTACCTTATTCTGACCGTAGCGCTGCTCAGCAGCTGTAGCAAGAAAACCACTCCCGAAGGAGACGGAGATTGTACTAAATATGCCATCGTACCTGTATCAAGAATCGAACATGTCAACGACAGCATCAAGGTGTATTTCCATGTCATGAGCGGCTGTGGGCAGTTTAATAAATTTATAGAAAAAGACTCTGCCGGTGCTCATATCGTAACAGTACAAGCTGTTTACAAAGGTTGCATCTGTACGATGGATATCCCCGAGCGTTCTGCCAGCTATAAATTCAACCCGACTAAACCCGGTACTTCATTCCTCACATTCAGAGGTGAAGACGGTAACGATATCACGGAAACTATCGATGTAAAGTAAAAGAGGTTGTATCAAAAGTAATATTCCTGCGATTTAATCCGGGAACCTGATGGAGAGAATTTTTATTTAAGTAATTCTTAATTCCTTCAGATTACTTTTGATACAACCTCTTCATTTTATCCCGCTGCTTTCACCTTTTTTAAATGTACACTGGGTGGCACCCCAAACTGGGTCTTAAAGCACTTACTGAAATAAAACGGATCATTCATCCCTACTTTATAAGCTACCTCCGCTACCGTATATTCTCCTGTATTCAATAACTCCGCCGCCTTCTTTACCCTCACCAGCCTGATATATTCATTCGGCGAATAACCGCTTAGTCCTTTTACTTTTTTGTAAAATAGGGTCCTGCCCATCTTCATGGCCAGTGCAAAATCGTCCACTGAAAACTGTGCATTGTCCAGGTTCTTTTCTATGATCATATTGATCTTTTCCAGGAATTGCTGATCGGCTTCATTCTCTGAAATGTGTACCGCAAAGAATCCTGGATCATTTGCAAAGCGCTTCCTGATCTTTTCACGCTGCTCTATGATCCGGATTATGGTCGTCAATAAGAATCTTGTGCTGAATGGCTTGGTGATGTAAGCATCTGCACCGGCATCAATCCCTTGTAACTGGTGTTCCCCGGAAGATAAGGCTGTCAGCAATACGACGGGGATATGACAGGTCTGGAATTCACTTCTTATTTTATGCGTGATATCCAGTCCGCTCATTTCAGGTAGCATTATATCGCATACAATGAGGTCAGGTGATTGTGCTATGGCCAGCTCTAACCCTTCCCTGCCATTGGCAGCGGTATGGATCTGGAAATAACGGCCCAGGGTTGTGGCCAGGTAAGCGGATATATCCGGATTGTCTTCGATGATCAACACACTATAGCGGGAGCTGGGGGCTCCTATTTCTACCGTATCTGTATCGTCAATAAATGGCATGACAGGTGCCTTGCAGACCGTTTGCGCTGCAATTTCATCCGCCACATAAGCCTGTTTATGGATCGGTAAATGGATGGTAAAGGTGACCCCGGAATCAGCATTGTTTTCAAAACTGATCTCCCCTTTGTGCAGGGTAACCAGTTCTTTTGTCAGGGATAAGCCAATGCCGGTGCCGGTAGGTGAGAAATTGAGTTGTGTGAAGCGCTGGAATACCATGTGCTGTTTCTCCGCAGGGATGGCGATACCGCTGTCAATGACCTTAATGCAGAGCTGATCGGCTATGTGTACAAGCAGGGTTATCTTCCCGCCGGCAGGTGTAAATTTATGTGCATTGGAAAGTAGGTTATAAAGCATTTTATCCAGTTTGCCCTGGTCTACCCATGCCATGTAAGCGTCTACATTCGCCTGAAAGGATAAGGTAATCTGCTTTTGTGCAGCGAGGTCACTAAAGCCATTGCAGATGTCCTGTATGAACTGGATGATCTCTGTTTCCTGGACCTGTAACTGTAGTTTCTTGTGTTGTATTTTCCTGAAATCCAGGAGCTGATCTGCAAGGCGCATGAGGTGTGCAACCTGTCTTTGCATGATATGCAGGTGCCTGCCGGATTGCTTGCCGGGAATCAATTGTTCCATCGCACTCACGATGAGCGACAAGGGTGTTCTGAACTCGTGGGAGATATCCGTAAAGAAGTTCAGTTTATATTCTGTCAATTCTTTTTCCAAGGTTACAGCATGCTGCAGGCGATGGATGCGCCGGTTGACCACTATCACACACATGACCATACCAATGATCAGTCCAAGCGATAAGATGATGGCGAAATTGGATCTCCAGAATGGGGGTAATACTGTGATTTCTATACGGGCTTCCTGTTTGCTCCAGGTACCGTCATCATTGGTGCCCCGTACTTTGAAGGTATATTTTCCCGGAGGCAGGTTCCGATAAGTAGCTACGTTATAGCTGGTGGGTGCATTCCATTCATCCTCATAATTCTCTAAAATATAGGTGTATTTATTTTGCTGGGGATTCCTGAGTGCCAGCGATGCAAAAGAGAGGCTGAAGACCTTTTGTCCCGGTTCTAAGGTAATAGATTTGGCAGTGCTGATTGATTCTTCCAGTGGTACCGCATTACCTGCTATGCTCAACCCTGTCAGTAATACAGGCGCATCTCCGTTGCCTGTTTTAAACTGTTCGGGGAAGAAGCTGTAGAAGCCATTCAGGCTACCCCATAGCAGTTGTCCGTTGTCCCGGCGAAAGCAGGCACCTTCGGAGAATAAATTGCCCAATGCATTATTGGCGAAATAGAAGACTTCAAATGTGCTCTTCTCCGGGTTGAAACGGGTGAGTCCATTTTCAGTACTGACCCAGAGGTTGCCCTGTGCATCTTCGAGCATACTATTCACCACATCATGCGAAAGACCCTGTTCAGTGGTGTAATTAATGAAGGTCTTTTTTTGCGGCACAAAGCGGCTAAAACCACCTCCGGTAGTGCCGATCCAGATCCTGCCCTTATGGTCTTCGCAAAGGCTCTTGATTTCGTTGCTGCCAAGTCCTGCCTGGTAGGTAGTGATATTACTTTTACCTGCCAGCAAATGATCAGGATTGAATACCAGCAGACCATTGTTTGTGCCGGCCCAGAGCTGGTTATGCCGGTCCTGCATTAAGCAGCGGATGTAAACGGGGGTGACTCCATCATGGAGAAAATTTTTCCATTCCAGTTGATTGCCGCCATTGTAAGCAGCGAGGTATAAGCCACTCCCAAAGGTACCCACCCACATGCGTTGCTGGCGGTCCTGCATGATGGTATATACTAACCTGTTGTCACCGCTGGGCAACAGGAAATGTCTTGCTCTTTGCTGCAGGGAATCGCGGTGTACGATGTAAACGCCATCTCCTTTGGTACCTATCCAGAGGTATCCCCTGGCATCTTCGGTCATACAGTAAATGTTTGAACACTGACCGGGGAGCAGGTGTTCCAGGGAGCGGGTCTTTTCGAGTTGATCATTGTATAGATACAATGTGCCATTGCGGGTACTGACCCAGATCCGTTTGTAACTGTCTTCGAAGATGGTTTTGACGCCATTGGAGGCATACTTTTCCGGGGTTTGTGCTTCGGGAAGGATATGTGTGACATGTAATGATTGCGGGGTAAGTTTTTGCAGGCCCGTATGTTCGGCTCCTACCCATATTAAGCCGGAGCGATCTGCAATGACACTGAGCAGGTAGTTCGTGCTCAGGCCATTTGGATTGTCTGGCGCATATACAAAATGCTGCGCCTGCCTCGCTGATTTATCAAAACAATAGAGGCCACCGCCATAGGTGGTGATCCACACCTTACCTTTGTGGTCTGCGGCAAAAGCAAAGCGGCAGTCGTCAATGACCTTCATGACACTGGCAGGGATGAGGGTGATGCGCTGACTGAATTCCTGCAGGGGGTCGAAGTACCAGACATTGCCGCTGTGGTTATTGATCCAGATACCATGGTCCTGGTCGGTTTCTATATCTATGTGTCCGGGTATTGCTTCGCCAAAGAGCCGGGTGCCCGGAATCAAAACGTTGTTCTGAAGGTCCATGATTTGCAGCCCGTTTTGATGGGTGCCCAGTAGAATTCTATCTTTAGTCAGGACAGCCGCATCCGTGAGGATTGTTCCCTGGGGGAGCGGACTCAGTTCATTGAAGGAGGAGGTGTGGGTAGACAGGTTATAAATGAGCAGTCCCTGTTTTTTCAGGAAATACAATTGCTGGTCCTTCGAAATCGCTTTGATAAAGTTGCCTTCAAAAACAGGTATCGCATTTCCACGTCCATCCAGTTTAAACAAATTCCGGTCGCTGCCAATCCATGTGGTATGCTCCGGGTCTTCAAATATGAAATGCACTGTACCCAGGGCATAGTGGCGACCATTGTGAAGGCAGCCATTACTTTTGCTGTATAACCATACACCTTTTGTACCTTCATAGAGGTAGTCGTAAGCCAGGTCGGCGCTATCGGGTATTATGTTCACAAAAGCCTCTTTCCCGGGATCAAAACAATGAAAGTGACCCTCGGCTGTTTTTACCCAGATCATGCCTTTTTTGTCTTCATAGAGGGAGCGGATGCGATTGTCGCTGATAGGCTGGGGGGTACCGATATCGGTCCGGTACACGGTAAACTTCCTGCCATCATACCTGTTCAGGCCATTGAGGGTACCTGCCCAGATAAAGCCTTTCCTGTCCTGGAGCAGACAGCGCACGGTATTCTGCGACAGCCCGTCATGGGTAGTCAATTGTTCCAGCCTGATATTGGCGGACGGATCTGTATCAGGATTCACTTTCCGGGCAGGAGTGGCTGATTCATGGAGGTTGTTTTCCGGAGCGGACAGAAAGGAATATTTTTCCTTTGCATGAGCAGAAAGAGCGGATTGCCCGGTTAACGACGGCAGTACCAGGCCGCCAAACAAAAGGAAGAGTTGTTGCAGTCGCATAACGTTTTTCTTTGCCGGCATTGGTGGAATGCAGCCGGATGGAATTTATAAAGCCCGAAATCAGTTCGTATGAGCAATATAAAAAAATAACCCCTACTCTTTATCCTATAGTGTCTTAGCAACACTTTTTCGCACATTTTTCTATCCTTTTGTCAATTTTTCCATGCCGCTGACCACATTTTTACAGGGTTTACTACAATTATCCATTGCACAATAATGGTACAGGAGATAGATTTGAGGGTATGATCAGGTCTATATTTACGATAATCTGTTTGTATGTGATAATGCCGGCCCGGGCACAGCAATATACCCGGCATCAGAATGCCTTTCAAATCCACACTGCCCGGGCTTCTTTCCAGCTGGAATTTTGTACACCTGCTATGTTCAGGGTCAGCTATGGTCCTCCTGTCAGGGAGTCCCTGATGGTGACCCGCTATGACTGGGATAGTGTGCATGTACAGATCAATGAGGGAGACGGCAGTTTAAGACTTAACACGGACAGCCTCCGCCTGGTTATTGGAAGCGATGGGCAATTGTCAGTCTGGGATCACCATGGTCATAATATAATTTCGCAGCAAAGTGGTGATACCCTTCACTGTAAAAACCAGTTGCAGGCCGATGAGCACTTCTTTGGTTTTGGGGAGCGCATGGACTTCCTGGACCAGCGGGGCAAAAAATTGCAGCTGGAAGTAGGCAGGGGAAAAGAGAAGCCCCACATTGTAGGTGCTTACAATGTATTGCAGGCGAATTATAGTCCCATACCTTTCTTTATGAGTACAAAAGGCTACGGTATTTTTCTGCATACCTCTTACAATTCCAGCTGGGATATGGGGAATACCGAAAGTGATGCCTACAGTTTCTCAGTGGATCATGGACCCCTGGAATATTATTTCGTCTACGGGCCTCATTTTACCAGCATCCTGGATCAGTATACCCGGCTGACCGGCAAGTCACCTTTACTGCCGCAATTTGCCCTGGGTTTGCATGTAGGCACCTATAGCGGTGGTACATGGGGGCATGAGGAACTGACTTCATCCGCTTATGTGATCGAGCTGGCACGTCGCTTTAGAACATTGGGCATCCCGGTAGATATCCTGTTCCTGGATTCTACCTGGAGGTTATTCGGACAGAACGGGGGTAAGGGGGCCACTTCTTTTGAATGGAGAGAGACCTTCCGGCATCCGAAGGCGATGTTCGATACACTGTACAGTTTACATTATAACATGGTAGGCTTGCATATTCGTCCCAGGATAGATAATGGAACACATTTTAAACTCCTGGACACTGCCCGGGCTTTACACTATACCTATCCTGAGGCCAATAATCCAGGGGAGTTTATCAACTATTTTGATACGGCTGCCGTGAGCTGGTGGTGGAATCATGCGGCCATGAAAGTAGCAGCTATAGGTGCCCGCTTCTTTAAGACTGATGAAGGCAGTGCATTTGGGGCACTGGCAAATGAGAGTGCGAAGACGGGGCCTGTTGGTCCCGAAGCACAGCGCCTGCACAATGTATTCCCAATTGCCTATGCAAAGGCGGCATATGAGCAGTTTGCCGCTTACAACCAGCTGCGTGGTTTGAACCAGACCCGCGAAGGCTATGCAGGCATTCAGCGTTTTCCTTTCATTTTTGCAGGTGACTGGCCCAGCCAGTGGCAGTACTTTGGTCCGGTGATCAAAGCAGGTTTGAATATAGGCATATCCGGTGTAGGCTACTGGGCCCATTGCATGGGCGGATTTGAGCAGCCTGCGGATCCTGAGTTGTATATACGCTGGGTACAGTTTGGAATGTTGAGTCCAGTAGCATTACTCTTTGGCATGGATCATCCGGGGTACAAGGAACCCTGGAGATATGGTAAGGAAGCCGCAGATATTTTCAAACAATATGATGAACTGAGATATAGTTTGCTCCCTTATCTTTATAGCGCCGGTTATCACCAGTATCAAACAGGTACGCCGATTATGAAGGCCCTTGTACTGGCATACCAGGATGATGTGAATGTGTACAACATTGATGACCAGTACCTGCTTGGAGAGAACATGATGGTATGTCCGGTGACGGAGAAAGGGGCTGCCACCCGCGTGGTTTATTTACCTGAAGGGGAGTGGATCGACTACTGGACTGGCAAACAATATAAAGGCAAGACTTACCTGAATGCTGTATGCCCGCTTGACAAAGTACCGCTCTTCATCAAAGCAGGCAGTATTATTCCAAAGCAGCAGGTCCTGCAGTATGTAGGACAGCATGTAATTGACAACGTGATCCTGGAAGTATACCCGGGTGCAGACAGTAAAGCGGATTTGTATACCGATGATGGCAAAAGCCTGCGCTACCAGCAGGGAGACTATGCCATCACCCACATAGAGCAGCGGACAGAAAATGGCAACTGCCGCATACACATCAGTGCACCTGAAGGAAAATTTAACGCTCCCACCAAGACCTTTACCCTCAGGGTGCATGTAGATAAAGCTCCTGCCAATAGCAAGGGGCAATACGATCCTGCTACACAGGTCTATACTGTGACAGGCATCGATGCTACTAAAGAAAATACGATAGTCATCAACTGATATGAAACAAACAGGATTGATAGCATTGCTGCTAGGCTGTATGCTGTCTGTAAAAGCACAAACTATCTCCCTGAAGGGAGAATGGCAGTTCACTACTGACTCTGCCGGACAATGGAGCACTGTGCAATTGCCTGGCTCTATGCTGGGAAATGGGAAAGGTGTGGATGTGTCCGTGAACACAAAATGGACAGGGAGTATCTATGATAGCTCCTGGTACTTCAATCCTGAAATGGCGAAATACCGGGTGCCGGGGAATATTAAATTTCCTTTCTGGCTCACACCTGCAAAAACCTATGTAGGGCCGGCGTGGTATAAGAAGGTAGTGGAGATTCCGGCAGACTGGAAAGACAGGCGGGTTACATTTACGATGGAGCGGCCGCACTGGGAAACCGTGGTGTATGTAGATGGTCAGCGTGCCGGTATGCAGAATAGTATGAGTGCGCCACATGTCTATGATTTGTCTGCCCTGCTGACACCGGGTAAGCATACGATCCTCGTGCGCATCGATAACCGGATTAAAGAAATTAATGTAGGCCCCGACTCACATAGTCTGACAGATCATACACAGGGTAACTGGAATGGCACTATTGGCAAACTGGAATTGAGTGCGGGCAGTACAGTGTGGATAGAGGATGTGCAGGTGTACCCGGATGTGAAAAAACATGTGGCCCAAATAAAATTGTTAATCGGAAGGAAAAATATCGGAGTAACAGGGGGACATGTTGTAGTAGCTGCCAATAACATAGCGGCGAAAGAAGTTCCCTTTCAATTGAAGGAGGATACGACGGCGATCGTGATAGATTATCCCATGGGAGATGATGTATTGTTGTGGGATGAGTTTCATCCGAACCTGTACAATTTACAGGTACAATTGAAGCCTGCTAACGGGGAGGCAAGTGTGAAAAACATCACTTTCGGTATGCGGGAATTCAGTATCTATGATACCCGGTTTATGGTGAATGGCAGACCTGTATTTCTGCGTGGCACGGTAGATAATGCCGTATTTCCTTTAACGGGTTATCCGCCGATGGATGAAGCCAGCTGGATGCAGATATTCCGGAAGGCAAAATCCTATGGTCTCAATCATATGCGCTTCCATTCCTGGTGCCCGCCGGAAGCTGCTTTCAGCGCAGCTGATAAAGTAGGTTTCTATTTGCAGCCGGAAGGACCCAGCTGGGCGAATCACGGTACATCACTGGGGGATGGTCTGCCGGTAGACCAATACATTTATGACGAAACAAATCGCATGGCCAAAGCATATGGAAACTACGCATCTTTCTGTATGCTTGCCTATGGCAATGAACCAAAGGGAGGGCACCAGGTAGACTACCTCACACAATTCATCGCTTACTGGAAAAAGAAGGATAGCAGGCGGGTATATACAGGTGCTTCTGTCGGCAATAGCTGGCCCCTGGTGCCTGACAATGAATATATGGTGAAAGCCGGTGCCCGTGGTTTACGCTGGTCTACTTTGCCGGGGAGTGATTTTGATTACTATGATCGCATCAAAGACTTTCATGTACCCTATGTCAGTCATGAAATGGGACAGTGGTGTGTATACCCTGACTTCACAGAGATTCCTAAATATACAGGTTTATACAAGGCGAAGAACTTTGAGATCTTCCGTGATCAGCTTACGGCACATCACATGGGTGCACAGGCAAAAGATTTCTTCATGGCTTCGGGGAAATTGCAGGTGCTGTGTTATAAAGCAGAGATAGAAGCTGCACTGCGTACACCGGGACTGGCAGGCTTTCAATTATTGTCGGTCAACGATTATCCGGGCCAGGGTACTGCCTTGGTGGGTGTGCTGGATCCTTTCTGGAAT
Source organism: Chitinophaga silvisoli (assembly GCF_003412465.1). Classification (GTDB taxonomy): domain Bacteria; phylum Bacteroidota; class Bacteroidia; order Chitinophagales; family Chitinophagaceae; genus Chitinophaga; species Chitinophaga silvisoli. Next base: position 734,828 of record NZ_QTJV01000006.1, on the reverse strand, counting down.
GAAAAACCTTATGTGAGTGAAAAGGAGTGGAGACGTTTTTGCAGTCCGACTGTATTGCTGGCAAGGATAAAGAAATTTGTATACACCAGCCAGGATACCCTGCATGCGGCGATAGCGGTGACGAATTTTGGAGAGAAGGCATTGAGTGCTGTGCAGCCTGTATGGAAAATTCTCAAAGATGGAAAGGTATTACAACAGGGTACATTCCCGCTTGTGAATATTCCGCTGGGAGATAATATTCCTTTAGGTGATTTACATCTGCCATTAGAATTTACCGGGAAAATATCTTTGGAAATAAGCCTGGATGGTACGGATATTAGCAACAGCTGGCCGCTGTGGGTATACCCTCCAGCCCTGGAAATCGCTGACAAGGGCGTGTATGTATGCGATACGCTGGATGCCGCTGCACAAAAGGTATTGCAGGATGGGGGTAAGGTATTGTTGCTGGCAGCAGGAAAGGTGCAGCAGGGCAAAGAGGTGATACAAAACTTTACACCTGTGTTCTGGAACACTTCCTGGTTTAAGATGCGGCCGCCACATACATTGGGCATCTTATGTAATCCTAAGCATCCTTTGTTTACAGATTTTCCTACAGATTACTACAGCGATTACCAGTGGTGGGAGCTGGTAAATAATACACAGGTCATGGACGTCTCAGACTTCCCGGCTGGGCTGACCCCTTTGATTCAGAATATAGATACCTGGTTCCTGAACAGGCGGATTGGTATGATGGTGGAGGCAAAAGTAGGGAAGGGCCGATTGCTCATTTCAAGTATTGACCTGGAGAGAGAAGGCATCGTCACCCGGCAGTTGAAGTATAGTTTGCTGAAATATATGCAGTCGGCTAAATTCAATCCTGCCATAGATGTGAAGTTGCCGGTGATCCAGGAATTATTCAGGCCGGGCGCATCAAAGAAGATCAACCTGTATACGAAGGATAGTCCGGATGAATTGAAGCCAACGGCCCTGCGTTTGCCGGCGGTAATAGGAGATCACATGGTATTGCAGCAAAATGCGGATGTAAACATCTGGGGATGGGGAATTGCGGGTGAAAAGGTGACAATTCGTAACAGCTGGGATAATAAGACCATTGCAACTACTGTAGGCAAAGATGGCCGCTGGCAGGCTGTATTGCCTACTACTAAAGCGGGTGGTCCTTATACCCTTGCAATTAATAATATCCGCCTGTCAGATCTTTATTTAGGCGAAGTATGGCTTTGTTCAGGACAATCTAACATGGATATGACGGTGGCACGCGAAGACCGCTACTGGTGTGGGGTGTATAATGAAGCGGCGGAAGTGGCAGCGGCGAATTATCCATTGATCCGGGTGTTTGATACTGACTTTACACCTACAGATACGCTGCAGTCTGATGTAAAAGGGAAGTGGGAAATCTGCTCCCCGGCTACGGTGGGGCATTTCTCTGCCGCGGCCTATTTCTTCGCACGTCACCTGCAACAGCAACTCAAAGTGCCGGTAGGTTTGCTCACCACCGCTTATGGTGGTAGTACGGCAGAAGCCTGGATAAGCCGGAAAGATTTAGCGAATCATCATTTCCAGTCTTTGTTAGACGCATATGCCCAGCGAAAAGCAATGTATGATACCAGTTTTACTGCGCGTGCAAAATATAAAACCGCCCTGGAGAAATTTGATGCAGATGCCGCTGTTGCAAAGGCTGCACATAAAGATCCGCCAAGGAGTCCGAAGGATCCCAATCCTGAACATGACCAGCATAGTCCTGCTGTGTTGTATAATGGCATGGTAGCGCCTTTGATTCCTTATACAATAAAAGGCGCTATCTGGTACCAGGGAGAATCTAATGCAAACAATCCGAACATTTACCGGTCACTTATGGAGACCCTGGTAGCGGCTTGGAGAGCAGAGTGGCATCAGGGTGATTTTCCTTTTTACTATGTACAGCTGGCGAACTATGGTAAGCCGGATTCGCTGCCGGTAAAGGAGAATGGAACAGTATTGATACGACAGGCGCAGCTGGAAAATCTAAGTATTCCGAACAGTGGGATGGCTGTGGCGATAGACAATGCGAATCCTGAAGATCCGGGGAATATCCATCCGAAGAATAAGCAGGAGATAGGTTTGAGACTGGCACTGATAGCAGAGGCAAAAACCTACAAGCTGAATAATTCTTACAGCGGTCCTGTATTTTCAAAAATGGAAATCCAGGGTAAGCAGGTAAAGTTGTTTTTTGACCATACGGATGGTGGCCTGGTAGCGAAAGGAGATACACTGAAAGGTTTTGCGATAGCAGGAGCGGATCAGCAATTTGTATTTGCAAATGCACGCATTGAGGGGAATACGGTGATCGTATCAGCGCCGGAAGTATCAAAGCCGGTAGCAGTGAGGTATGGATGGGCGGGAAATCCTGTAGTGAATTTGTATAATAAGGCAGGGTTGCCGGCAAGTCCGTTTAGAACAGATCAATAGCAGGCAAAGCATTCCGGCAGGCAGCAGGCCATGCTGCCTGCACAAAACAGTTTCTACCAGAAGGTGGAAACTGTTTTTTTATAAATACCTGACAGAATTTCCATCAAATAGTACAATCTTCCATTGTTCCACCCTCTTCCCGCGGCTATTTTTACCCCATGGAATCGCATTACGAACAACAAAAGATCGCGCGTCTTAAACGAATAGAAAAATTATTACTCATTCTTATCATATCTGCTACCGCACTGGTAGCCTGGCTATTCTTTTTCAATTAGTATCAACCAACGAAAGCGTTATGAAACAACTTTTATTGCTGGCAGCATTGCTCATCCCGCAGTGTCTCTATGCCGCATTCGCCCCCGTTACAGGACAAATCGTGGACGATGCAGATCAGACACCATTAATTGGTGTGAGTGTGCAGGTGAAGAATACCGCTAAAGGTACCACCACCAATGCCCAGGGACAATTTACGCTCGACGTACCGGACAATGTTGTACTCGTCATCTCTTATGTCGGTTACGAATCACAGGAGGTCACCGTACATGGTCCGCATCTCAGCATCCGTTTATCCAAAGTAAACAAGGGATTGAATGAAGTCGTAGTCATCGGCTACGGTAGTGTTGCCAAAAAGAACCTGGTAGGTGCAGTCGCATCTATCGGCGAAGCCCAGATCAAAGATCGTCCTATTACCCGCATCGATCAGGCACTCGCCGCCCAGATGCCGGGGGTACAGGTGCAGTCCGTGACGGGTACCCCGGGGGCTGCCCTGCAAATCAGGGTAAGAGGTGCCGCCTCTGTCTCCGGCAGCAATGATCCCCTGTACATTGTAGATGGTGTACCCGTGGAAGACCTCGGCGACATAGATCCAAACACTATACAGTCTGTAGACGTGCTCAAAGATGCATCGGCAGCTGCCATCTATGGTGCCAGGGGTTCCAATGGTGTAGTGCTCATCACGACCAGGAGAGGACAAAGTGGTAGGCCCGTCATCGCCTTTTCTGCAAACTATGCCAGGCAGGCACCTGAAAAGCTGGTAGCTATGATGAGTCCACAACAATGGATTCAATTCAAGAAAGACCTTATCGATTCATCCTGGACAGCCCTTGGCAGAACCAAAGGCAGGAACTACCAGGCCGGCGACAACATGGATTTCCGTGCTGCGGAACTGGGTGGAACGACTGCCAATACACACAAACTGGCGAACACTACCTACATGTACGATCCTTACTGGAACTATGGTACAGACAGTCTCGATTATGTAAACTGGCAGGATGAATTCTTCCAGCCCGCATGGATGCAGAAGTACAATCTCTCAGCCTCTGGTGGCAATGAAAATGTAAACTACCTTTTATCAGGAGAATATATGGACCAGGATGGGATGGCTGTGAACACCGGTTACAAACGCTACACGTTTCGTTCCAATATGGAAATAAAACTCAGCGACCGCGTAAAGGTAGGCCTGCAATTATCGCCTTCCATCTCATGGACAGATGGTGCCGGCATCGACGGCCGCAGTGGTATCGGCCCTTCTGTAGCTGGTACTGCGCCTATCCAGGAGAAAGGTGTAGGTGTACATTCCGGCGCTATCGGTACAGATGCTTATCGCTGGGTGGCAGACCAGATCAGCCCTGTGGAAGTGATGGAGAAAACGATGAACAAAACAGAGCTGACGAAACTACTCTCCCAGATGTACATCAACGCAGCCCTGGCAAAAGGCCTTCGCCTGAACCTCACGGGTGCATGGAACAGTAGTAGCAGTGACTATAAATATTATCAGCCTACCTCCGTTACTTCTGCCAGGCGTACAGCGGTAGAGGGCTCTCAAAGTACCGCCACCCGCAAGAGTGCCCGTACACAATACTACCTCTTCCAGGCACTGCTTACTTACGACAGGCAGGTGGGTAAACATGGCTTTAACGTCATAGCCGGGGCAAGTACCGAAAACAATAATGCAGCTACCAGTACCCAAACCAATAAGGTATTCGCCAATGATAACCTCTATACCTTTGACCAGGGATCATCGACGGTGACAGCAAGTAGTACCACTGAATCAAAACGGACACTGGCTTCTTTCTTCGGCCGTGTCAACTATAACTTCAACAGCCGCTATTTATTGTCTGTGAGCTTCAGGCAGGATGGTAGTTCCCGTTTTGGTGAAGATTCCAGGTGGGGTGCATTTCCTGCCGCCTCCGTGGGCTGGAGAATCAGCGATGAAAGTTTTATGAGCGGGCTGAGACACATCTTCAGCGATCTGAAACTCCGCTATTCATGGGGGATAGCAGGTAATGACAGGATAGGGGGTGATTATCCCGCTATCGGTTTAGTGACCAGCACCAACTATGTATTTGGAGAAACACAGGCACAAAGCACGGGCTTCTCTGTAACCAGCATCACCAACCCTAACCTTCGCTGGGAAAAGACCACTTCCAACGATGTGGGCTTCGATGCCAGCGTGTTGAAAGACCGTCTCTCTGTCTCCTTCGATTATTACGACAAGATGACCCGGGACCTCCTGCTCAGCGTACCTGTCACCAGGGCCACCGGTTTTACAAAGGAAAATGCCAATATCGGTTCAGTGAGGAACTGGGGCTATGAAATCAACCTGAACTCCAGGAATATCAATACAAAAGACTTCAACTGGAGTACCTCCCTCAATTTTTCCTGGAACAGGAACAAGGTGGTAAAACTAAACAACGACAATACCCCCATCTACACCGGCTGGGAAAGTACCGTAAAAATAGCCGTAGGAAGGCCATTATACTCCTATGTGCTCTACGATGCTGTAGGAGTCTATCAAACCGAAGATCAGCTGAAAAACCAGCCTAAAAGGACCAGTACGATCATCGGTGACCCGGTTTACAGGGATGTGAACAAAGATGGTAAGATCGATGCGAATGACATGACTGAGGTAGGGCACCCAGATCCCAATTACACCTGGGGGATGACCAACCGCTTCAGTTACAGGCGTTTTGACCTGTCCATCTTGTTCCAGGGGCAGTGGGGCAACCAGATTTTCAGCATGTTTGGCCGTAACATTGACCGTCCTACAACAGGTCTGGGCAATTACAATGCAAAGCAGGTGTGGGTAAACCGCTTCCGCAGCCTCAGTGAACCCGGCGATGGCAAGACTCCCCGCATCGATGCTTCTACAGCCAGTTTGTACGATACCCGCTGGCTTTACAGTGGTGCTTTTTACAAAATTAAAAACCTTACGCTCGGGTACAATTTCCGCCCGGGTATTGTAAAAGGTCTCCACAGCGCCAGGCTGTATTTCAGTGTAGACAATCTCTGGATGCATGACAACTACACAGGGGGCTATTCTCCGGAAGCCTTCCAGTACGACTACCTGAGTGACTGGTCCAGTTATCCGACCGCACGCACTTACAGCATGGGTATTAATATCGGACTATAAAAATCAGCCACATGAAATATATCATCGCAATCTTTTGCATCAGCATACTAGCGGCCTGTAATAAGGATTTCCTGGATACAGCGCCCATTTCCAACCAGAATGAAAGCAGTTTTTATAAAACTGAAAACGACATTGTGCAGGCTGTCAGCGGTGTGTACAACAAGTTGCTCACCTTCCCTGACGTGAACAACCTGTACCTCTCTGAGGTACGCTCCAATAATTATTACGTAGACAGGCAGGATGCTGCCAGGGATTACTTCAGTCTCTCTGCATTTGAAATCACCTCTGCCCTGGGCACTTTACAAACTGCCTGGACGAATGACTATGAAATGATAGAAAGGGCGAACCAGGTGTTAGACAGGATAGATGAGATTTCATTTACTGACACTACCAAACGGAGCAGGATGAAAGGGGAATGTAAATTTCTCCGTGCCCTGGCTTATTTTGAATTGGTCAAAGCCTTTGGTGCGGTACCTTTGATAGAACACACAGTTTCTTCCGAAGAAGCGCTCAGCTATCCCCGCGTAGGTGCAGATACTATTTACAACTTCATCGTCAGTGAACTCACTGCGGCAGCTTCACTACTACCTAACAGTTATAGCGGTACGGACAAAGGCCGTGCGACTAAGTTAGCTGCCTTAGGCATCCTGGGCAGGGCTTATATGTTCATGGCGGGTTATCCATTTAATAAAACAGAAAACTACAGCAATGCCATCCAGGTATTCAGGCAGGTACTGGATGCAGAAAATAATGGCTGGACCTTTGCACCCACTTATGCGGAGATCTTCAAAACAAGCAGCGATAATAAATACTACCTCTTTGAAGTTCAATACCTGTCTGGCGGTAAGGGCTTAGGCAATCCTGTTCCGGGAGAAGTGATTCCACTGGATATGGATACGAAGATCACACCCTATGGTGCCTATTATATGCAGGGGGTCCCATCCGATGATCTCATTAATAGTTTTGAAGCCGGGGATAAAAGAGAATTCGTGATCCTGGATACTGTATATAGAAATAAATCCGGTGTGATGACCCAGCGGAGTTATTTCAAAAAGTACCTTGACTCTTCTGCCGCCGCATCTATTCTCAGCAGTTCAGACTGGGGCATTAACTTCCCGATCTTAAGACCAGAGGATGTAATGCTCATGTACGCACAGGCGGTGAATGAAACAAGCGGGCCTACAGCAGAAGCGCTCAGTATTGTGAACAGGATCAGGACAAGGGCAGGGCTTACAGGTATTTCCGGTGTATCACAATCTGAATTCAGACTTATATTAGAAACTGAGAGAAGACACGAACTGGCCTGGGAAGGAATCTACTGGGGAGATTTAATACGAACAGGAAGATGCCTGGATGTGATGAACCCCTGGTTACAAACCAACTATTCGAAATCTATTGATGTGACGCAGGAATTATATCCGGTACCACAATCTGAAATGCAAATAAAACCGGGCCTGTATTATCAGAATCCCGGTTATCAATAAACACGAAGAGGGCTGGCTAAACAGCCAGCCCTTGTTATCACCCTTAATAACTATATCCTTTTCTTTTAAACAGCCATATATTTCTCCAGCCATCTCCCTGCTCCACCAGCGTCAGCTCATTATCATTCAGCTTCACGATCTTATAGGTTGCCTTGGTACCAAGACTAATATCACTACCCGTGATCTTTACGGTCTGTGCGGTAGTATCCAGGTCAAAGATGGCCTTCGTAATAGTGCCATTATGATTAAATGTAAAGTTCTTCGCACCTTTCAGGTCAAAGGTCATCTCGTCATTCTGCACGCCCACTGATTGTAAATAGCTCAGACCATTTGTCCACCAGGCAGGCGTGGTCGCATCGCCGGGACCATTACCATAGCAATATAAAGTTGGCACGTCTACGGCCCATACCCAGGTCCTGCCTTCTGCACCATTCGCCAGCAGGTTCCATGTGGCGCTGCTGAAATATTCAGGATCATTTTCTGATACGGTGATCTGTGTAGAATCGCCTACCGGGCCTCCGGGTGTATATACCGTGTATTTAATCCAGTAGTTACCCGCAAAAGGCAGGTTGATCGTATCCAGCATCTTTTTGGAGAAGCCTCCGGTGTATTGCCAGAAAGGGATATACCCGCCGCTCGTCTGGCTATTCAGGTACACGATATTATCATAGCCATCTTTCTGTGTGACAGAAAATTTCAGGCTGGATTGTGCAATAGTCGGAGACCCCATGCTCTCGCTATCTTCTTTGGTGCAGGCAGTGAAAGCACAAGCCAGTACCAGCAGTGACAGTATAATATAGTTCTTCATTTTTAACTGTTTTGTGGAATTATAAAATCACCATCCGGCATTTTGTTGATATACTCCATTTGACAAACTGATCTCCTGTTCAGGAATTTTGAACAAGCCTTTTGTCGCAGCAGGGAAGCTCACTGTCATATCAGAAGTACCTGCATTGTCAATGGCCGCTTTTGCTACATCTACACCCTGACGGAGTAAGTCCCAATACCGTTGACCTTCAAGTGCCAGTTCCAGTCTGCGTTCGTTCATGATCAGGGTTTTACCTGCAGCATCGGCAGTCAGCGTCTTACGGTAGCTGGTGCTTTGGAATGCCCTGTCGCGTACCTGGTTATAATAATCCTGTGCTTTTGATAAGTTTCCATCCAGGTTCAGTTCTGCAGCCATCAGCAATACATCGGAATAGCGGATCACCACATCATCGTAGTAGTTGTCAATCTGGAAGTCGCCACCCATTTCCACGGCATTGCCTGAGTTCATAGGGGTATATTTTTTCCAGAAGTAACCGGTGTATTGTGCCTGGTCTCCCTGTGAGTAAGCGGTGAGGTTCTCATTTTCGATGGACACGATTGTTGCCCCACGGCGGGTATCGTTGTTGTCATATGCATTCCAGAGACTACTGTTCACAGTACCTGCACCCCAGCCTTTGTAGTAAGGATCCAGTATCTGGTTACGAATGGCTATGTCTACCTGCATACGGTTACCATTGTGCTGATCCCAGTTGCCCAGGCCTTTGTAGGTAAATTTGATAGACCATACAGTTTCCTTATTATCTTCTCCTACAAAGTTGGTCAGAGCTGACTGCCAGAGGTTCGCAAAGTTGTCTACGAGTCCGAAGCCGCCGGTATTGATCACATTGTCGAGGTAATTTATTGCCTGTGCTTTAGTGATTACGCCAGCGAGGTCATTCTGACTATAGTAACCTGTATAGTAAAGATATACGCGCCCTATCAGGGATTCAGCTGCCCATTTGGTCACCCTGCCATAATCTGATGAGGAGATGCTGGCGTATGGGGTAGCAGGCAGGTTATCAGCAGCATACTTCAGGTCTGTTGCAATCTGTGCGTATACGGTTGCAGGATCAGATTGTGGGATGTTCAGTTCACTCGGTGTGAGTGGGGTCGTGGTCATTGGAATATTTCCGAACAACCTTACCAGGTCAAAATAGAAGTAGGCCCTCAGGTAACGTGCTTCGGCGATGTACTGTGTTTTCAGGGTAGTATCGCTGCCCCAGCTTACGTTGTCTATTTTTGACAGGAGGATATTTGCCCTGTAAATACCTGTATAATACTTCTGCCAGAGGGTCAGGTTCATATTAGAACTTGCTTCGAATCGATCCCATTGTTTCCATACCAGGTCAGAAGTACCACCACCACCAAAACAGTCGTCACTGGCTATTTCAGATACCAGGTGGATGTTGTCATAATCTCCGATCTCCAGTTCATTGTACACGGCTACCAGTGCCTGCAATGCCTGTTCCGGTGTTTTATAGAAGGACTCTTCCGTTTGTTCATCTATGGGAGAGCGTTCCAGGAAACTCTTGCTACAAGCGGCAAAGAACGCGATGGCTATAGCTGCTAAGAATATCTTTTTCATGTGGAATGTTTTAGAATTTTACGCTCAGACCCACTAATAATGTCTTTGGCTGTGGATAGGTACCTACGTCAATGCCGGAAGCCCAGCCGCTGGGACCATAACCTATTTCTGGGTCAATGCCTTTGTATTTGGTGAACGTAAACAGGTTAGTACCAGACACGTACAATCTTAATTGTTGAATAGGCATTTCAGGGAACAACTTCTTGAAGTCATAACCCAGGTTTACACTTTTGATCCGCAGGAAAGAACCATTTTTAATATACAGGTCGGAAGAGCGGATCCAGTTCTGGTTCAGTTCAGCGCCATCAGTTACACGAGGGATCTTGTTGGAGGTGCCTTCGCCTGTCCAGCGGCCCAGGATTTCAGCAGAATAGTTGCTGAGCGGGCTGGAAAAGTCGTGTGTGCCATCCCAGATCTTGTTGCCCTGGCTACCATAGATGGCCAGGGTCAGGTCAAAGCCTTTGTACCCCATGTTCACATTGAAACCATAAGTAAACTTAGGATATGGGTTACCGATCATGGTTTCATCCTTTGCATCGATGACACCATCGCCGTTCAGGTCCTGGAAGCGCACATCGCCTGGCTGTGCATTTGGCTGAATGGGGGAGCCGTCTTTACCTTTATAAGCAGCAATTTCAGCAGTGTTCTGGAAGATGCCATCTGTCTTATAACCATAGAAGTAACCCATTGGGAACCCTTTCTGTGCACGGTAAAACTCAGGCATGCTTGCATAGGTTACGGCAGTTGCACCATTGATAATCTTTTCCTTGTTTGGAATATCAGTCACTTCATTACGATTCACAGCGATGTTCGCATTCACCCCTATTTTGAAATCATTGAACTGGTGGTCCCAGCCTAAAGCAGCTTCAATACCCTGGTTGCGTACATCCCCACCATTTACCAGGGCGGTAGTTGCACCTGAGATAGCTGGTGTATTCACACTTACTAACCAGTCTTTGGTCATCTTACGGTACAGGTCTATGGTCAGGCTGATATCTTTAAACAGGATCGCATCGAAACCGATATTTGTCTGTTCAGATGTTTCCCATTTCAGATCAGGATTTGCTGTCTTGATAGGAGCTGCGCCCACATAAGCCACATCGCCGCTACCAAAATAATAGCCCAGGTACTGGGTGGAGATGGTAGACAGGTATTGGTATTGAGAAGATGGCAGGTTCCCGTTCTGGCCCCAGCCGGCGCGGATCTTCAGGAAGTTCAGCCAGTTTACATGCAGGAATGCTTCATTGGTAGGTACCCAACCTGCGGAGAAGGAAGGGAAACGACCATAGCGGTTGTTGGAACCGAAAGCAGTAGAGCCATCTACACGGAAGATGGCCGTGAACATGTATTTCTCTGCATAATTATACCCGATACGGCCAAAGTAGGAGAGCAGTGCGGAAGACCCTTTGGAACCATAGATTCTTTGCGTACTGTCGGTCGTACCATTGTTGATGATGGAGTTGTCCAGGCCTGTTTTGGTCAGGTCCTGTTTGTAACCATTTACAAAGAAGTAAGTGGTTTCAAGTGTATTCAGACCTACCAGTGCGGAGATGTTGTGTTTACCCACCTGGCGCTGATAGTTCACGGTGTTATCCCAGTTCCAGGTAGCATCGCGCTGCATACCCTGGTTGGCCTGGGAGTGAATATTATATTCGGTAGTAGAGAGGTCGTATATCGGTGTATAGCTATTAGTATTTGTATACAGCAGGTTGATACCAAAGTCGGACCGGATGCTCAGCCCTTTGATGGGTGTGGCCTGCAGGAAAGCATTACCGGCAATGCGATCGTAGGTATTTTTGTTCTGGTATTTATAGTACATCAGTGCTACCGGGTTGGCTTCGCCCACGTTCCAGGCAGATTTGCCAAAGGCACCGGTAGAGTCGTATACATTAAACAGCGGACTTACATTCAGTACGCCGTGCATAGTATTGTCATAGATGTTGCTCACGCCTACACCGCTTTTTGCAGAACGGGAGTAAGTAAGGTTTTCGCCAAAGGTGAGCAGGTCTTTATACATTTTATGCTCGGAGTTGAGGCGGAAGTTAACGCGCTCGTACCTGGACTGACCTTTGAAGCCGATGATACCATCCTGCTTGGTATAAGATAAAGAAGAAGAATATACAGAATGGTCGTTGCCACCAGAGAAGTTGAGGCTATGGTTCATCATAGGTGCACGTTTGTTGTACATCGCTTCCTGCCAGTCAGTTCCTTTACCCAGTGTGCTCAGTTGCTGCGTGGTGAAGTAAGGACTGTTGCCGGAGTTGATGGCCATTTCGTTCATGATCACACCATAGTCATGAGCATTCAGCAATGCTGTTTTGTGTGTAGGATTCTGTACACCATAGTAAGCATCGTAGGAGATCCTGGTCTGGGCATTCTTACCTTTGATAGTGGTGATCAGTACTACACCGTTTGCCCCACGGGAACCGTAGATGGCAGAGGATGCAGCGTCTTTCAGCACGTCTACACCGGCAATGTCGGCGGAGTTCAGGTAAGAGATGTCACTCATAGGCACGCCATCTACGATATAGATAGGATCGGCAGTACCTACAGTACCTGTACCACGTATGCGCACTTTCATGGATTCACCGGGTTGTGCGGATACAGTGGAGATCTGAACACCGGGTGTTTGTCCCTGTAAGGCCTGGTCTACACGCAGGGAGTGGTTTTCTTCCAGTTGTTTGGTGTTTACATGGTCGATGGCACCGGTTACGAGTTTCTTCTTCTCGGTACCGTAACCTACAACTACGATTTCTTCAATTGTTTTTGTGCCTTCACTTAGGCGGACGGAGATACTTGTTAGTCCCTTCACGGCAATTACCTGTTTGTCGAAACCCATGAGGGTCACTTCCAGGGAATCTTCGTCTTTCACCTGCAGGTGGAAGCGGCCGTTTACATCAGATATTGCACCATTGGCGGTGCCTTTTACGCGCACGCTGGCGCCGGGTAGTGGTTCATCTTTACCGGCTGTGGATACTCTTCCTTCCAGCTGGTGAGAGTTGGTCTGTGCAATAGTCATAGTACCGGTCAGCAGCATTGCGATGAGCAGTATGCCCCTGATCCCCCAGGATGCAGCCACAAAATCGTGGATTTTGTAAGCAGTTTTCATAATGTTAGAATGTTTGTTTCTGGATGAGTGTTGAATTGATGGTCGACGAATTCATTGTGTTCACAACGTGTTAAATGTTCCTGTCATTACGAGGTTTAGGTTTTAAAGATTTATATGGATCGTTTGTTCATTGCCATTATATTGAACCAGCTGGCCTTTGTTGGCTGCCAGGTCGAATGCCTGTGGATGTGCCTTATCTACTTTTACAATACGGAAACTGCGTTGTTGCAGCATGCCGGGGAATTCGCCTGCACGCTTACCGAGTGTCAGCGTATTGTCTGTATCGTTATATTTAAATGCTATTGTGCTGAATGCTCCTTTTTCATAGTTATAATTCAGGCCTTCATCCTCATAGAGGCTGAAAGTTCCATTGCTACCGCCATAAACATAAAGGGTAATGGTATCCGCAGCCTGCTGGCCGGTGTATTGGATGTCCGGTCCGAAAGGCACAATGCTGCCTGCCTTTACATACAGGGGAATACGGTTTAGTGGTGCGGCGGCAGTGATGTGCTGACCACCATCGGTATACCTGCCATCGTACAGGTTGTACCAGCCCTGGCCTGCGGGTAAATAGAGTGCACGGCTGCGTGCTTTATAAGCATATACAGGGTTAACCAGGAAGGCAGGACCGAACATAAACTGGTCTCCTATCTGACGAACGGCAGTATCCTGGTCAAAATCCATGAGCAGACCCCGCATCAGCGTGTAGCCGTTATGATAAGTCTGCCCGGCAAGGGAATAAATATAAGGCATTAACCTGTAACGCAGCCGGTCGTAATAAACGATGGATTGGTATTCCTGGCTGTTTTCAGGTGCGATATTGTACACTTCCCGGTATGGATACTGTCCGTGAGCACGGAACAATGGACAAAAGGCCCCGTATTGATACCAGCGTGTGTTCAGTTCCCGCCATTCCTGTAAATTTTCCCCCTGTGGATCAGGCTTGTCGTATTTATCTTCTACATAGAAGCCCCCGATGTCCGTAGTCCAGTAGGGTAAACCAGACATACAGAAGTTCAGTCCGGCCGGTATCTGCCTGGCCAGTTCATCGAAACGGGAGGCGATATCTCCACTCCAGGTAGCGGCGCTGTAACGCTGTAAGCCGGCAAATGCAGAGCGGGTGAGGATAAATACGCGCTGATCAGGTTTGGTTTCCCGCTGACCTTCATAGATGCCTTTGGCATTCATGAGGGCAAAAGGATTGAAGTATTGGGTAGATGGTCCCAGTGCAGTGGGGTTCATCAGTTGTTTGCGATAGTCGATCGTGGAGTTGGAATAAATATCCGGTTCAGTGGCATCCAGCCACCAGGCATCGACACCCTTGCTGAATAAGTGTTTATTTAACATGCCCCAGAATTCCTTTCTTGCATCTGCATTGAAGGCATCGTAGAAGGTAGAGATATAGCCTTTGCCGATCCAGTCACGAATACTATCCTTAATACTTTGGGTATACAGGTAGCCTTTGTCATTCATGACCTTATAGTTCGGAATATCTTTGTAGAACTTAGCCCATACAGAGATCATGAAATGAGTGTGGTACAGGTCGTGGAGGGAGTCGATCATTCCCTTTGCATCCGGGAAACGGGCAGAATCGAAATCCTGGCTTCCCCAGGCGTTTTCTTCCCAGTAGGACCAGTCCATCACGATATTATCCAGGGGAATTTGTCTTTTCCTGAATTCCTGTACGGTGCTGATCACATCTCTCTGGGTTTTATACCTTTCACGGCTTTGCCAGAAACCCAGGGCCCATTTAGGGAGGATAGCGGCTTTGCCGGTTACGGTACGGTAGCCATTGATCACTTCATCGGGGTGGGCACCATATATAAAGTAGTAGTCGATTTTTTCACCTGCTTCTGAGGTAAAGGCCATTTTATCTTTCAGGCGTTCCGGAGTGGGGGAGAGGTGCTTCAGGGAGATGAAGGCCTGGTTTGATTCGGGGATCCATTCGATCTTCAGGTCATGTTGTTCCCCTGTCTGCATCGCCTTTTTAAAGACGGAAGGACCAGGGTTCCAGCCCTCCCGCCATTTGTCTAGCATCAATACTCCATCGATCCATATCCTGATGTAACCGGAAGCCGAAACGTAAAATTTCTGGTCGCCGCTTTCTTTGGGGCTGACCTTTCCTTCCCAGGTTACGATGCCTTTGGCCATTGGATATCCTTGCGGGATGGTTTTGAGGGAAGGGATAAAGGAGTAGTCAATTTTAGACTCTCCCCTTTGCAGGAATACGCTGTCTTGCTGATTGCGTATGCCATAGGTAGCCGTTAAAGACCCTTTTTGGCCCTTTTTATCAGTCAGCTCCATGCTGGCGAGTTCTTCATAAGGGCGATCGTCTCCGAAGCGTGTAATGGAGTAATTATCCCATAGAATACCATAATGGCGGCTGGACAAAACAAAGGGTACAGCTACCTGGCTGTTATATTGGGTGAGATCTACATCCTGGTTTTTATAGTTCATGAGACCAGTTTGTGGCTGGCCCAGGCCATAAAAAGCTTCATCTGCCGGGGAATCAAAGAGTTGTTGAAGTCGGAAAAGCTTTTTACCGTCTATAGTGATAGGGGTAAAAGCCTTCCCTCCTTCGTTTATGATGGTGTTACCCTGGGCATCTTTGAACTGCACCAGACCGGTTTTGAGGTCTACAGTAGCTGTTAAGGCATTGGTTTTCAATGTTGCCGTATGATCATCTATTGTAGAAGTCCATTTTGCACCGGTATTGTTACCTACTACCGATATCAGGCTGGGGGTAGTAGAAATTTTGTCTTCCGGGGATGCGGAGACCCTGATAATTTTGTCATTGATCACTTGCAGTTGCACCTGTTTAACATCACCTTCTAAATGAATCAGCAGGCCATCTTTCAATTTTTCTACGCGGTCGGTATGACAAAATTGAAAGCAACAGGAAATCATCACAATCGGTAAGAATCGGATTTTCTTCATATCTGTGGAATTTGTCTTAGCTCGTTGTTGGTTGAGGTTCGAGTGCGGACAAATGTAGCCTACTGCTACCAGACAGAGGGTAGGGGAATGTTTTCAATTAGGGGTCAAAATGTTAACCAAACAAAAAAACGAAGGGGACGTTTTGATAATCAGGTATTGATTATCAATCAATTATTTTAAAGTTGAATTGGAAGCTTACAAGCAGGTCGTCTTTGGCGCGGATCATGCCGCCAAATTTCCGGGGAGGTACCAGGCCAAAGTCGGAGAAGCGGATATTTTTGGAACCGGTCATATGAATCATCTTTTGATCGTCCGAAGTGGTGGTCAGGTAGAGTGACATTTCTTTGGTGACCCCTGCGAGTTCAATGGCTACATTACCGCACAACTGTTCAGTGCTTCCATTTACAGCAGGATATTTCTGAAGAGATAAGAGGGCGATACGCAGGGAAGGGTGTTGACTGGCTTTGAGGGTTTCCCGGAGGTCGTGGGTCATCATTTTGTCCAGGCAGTCGAAGTCAAATACAGCCATTTCAAGTTTACCACTGAGTCGAACAATTTCTGAACCATTGTTCTGGTAGCAGATGAGGGTATCCCTGTTTGGATAGTTTTTGATGGCGCAACTGAATTTATTCACGTTGGTGCTGCCGCTTACCCGTACGAGGATGTTGTTGAGGACAACCCATTTTACTCCACGGGGGGCCGGCGTTTTAAAAGCCAGGAGGCAAAAGATAGTCAATATGAAAGTAAGTGTGCGCATTGTTACAAGGAAGAAAGAAGTAAAAAAGGCCCTCCATTTGGGGAGGGCCTTTCTCAAATTGATACACTATCAGACATTGAAAGATTAGAACCCAACCACTGCTTCAATCACGTATCCATTGAACTTACCACCACTGCGATAGTCTGCTGTAGGGAAGTCTTTGTATTTCTGCACCACATATTCACCTTTCATCAGAATATTGTTTGTGATAAACCAACCAGCAGCTACAGCAACACGATTTACTTTCACATCCTGGGTGTAGGTGATTGCACCTGCACCGGTACCGGCTGCGCTGTTTGCAGGGCGGGCGGTTACTTCGTTATATCTTACACCTAAGAACACATTTTCTTTAGGGAAGAAACGGTATACTGCGTCCACTGCATATTGGCTGGCTTTTCTGTCTGCAGTTTCAGCAGCAGTACGACCTTTTGATTGTTCGTAAGTACCGAATACTTCGAAACCGCTGTATTTAGCAAACACGTTGAACATACCTGCGTTGATCTTCTTGGTAAAACCAGGATTGAAACGACCAGAGAATGCGAGTGGAGTACCTGCACCGCTGGTGCTGCTTGGGTTAGCAGAAGCTAACTCCATTACGTACTGGTAGTTAGAACCGGAACGGTCGCCACCATACAGTGTGTTGCTACCGCTACTCTGGTTACCATAGTAGCTCAGGCTTGCACGCAGACGGAATTTCTCAGCCAGTTTTTTGTCGAAGCCTACTTTAGCCAACAGGGAAGGAGACTTGTGCAGTTTGCCATCAGGATTGTTCTTAGCATACAGGGAGTCTACGTTACCTTTGATCATACCGTTGGTTACACCAACCATACCGAACAAACCATTGTTTTTTACGTAGATTTCAGCACCAATTTCTGTAGCATAAGCATCCATGATATTGCCTTCCATGAAAGGATTGTAGAGAGTCTGGCCACCATCGCTTCTACGGTAGTGAGCATCACCATAGTCTACTTCCATGTGACCTACCTTGATGGTAGTATATTTCATGATGCCATCCAGGATCTCGTTTCTGAAAGGCAGTCTGTCGATCTGGATATAACCACCTTTTACCCATGTTTCATTGTGGTGTTTGGAAGACAGGTATAAGGTTAAGTTCATGGTGATACCAGGAGCCAGGGGTACATCGAAGTACATGTTAGCCTGAGCTGTCTGGAATCCTGCAGTGATATCTTTCAGTTTGTTACCAGCTACAGAAGTACCGCCGGAGTAAGAACCTACTTTGTTATTTAATGCACCTGGATTTTCGTGTTTCAGATTTTGGAACTGCATGGTGAAACCTGCACCGATTCTAGGCTTAATACCATCGAAGTAAAGAGAAGTATCCTTTGCACCTTCAAAAACGTTGATACCAGTTTTATCGTATGGTCTCCAGTTTGGAATGTTTCGGTCTTGCGCTATCAAGGTAATTGGGAAGAGGCCGACGCAAAGCAACACTATATGTTGCAGACGCATTTTTGTTTTCATGGCAATCGATTTAAAATAATGTGTAGTGGTTAGTGGTTTTATTATTGATGAAGTGTAACTTAATGTTGAACAGTAAACTCGTAGCTGATGGTTACGGCGTTACCGGTTTTCATTGCACCCATCATGAATGATGGAGGTGTTACACCGAAGTCAGTCATGTTAAGAATTTTACTTCCTTTGATAACTGATTTGCCGCCAGCAGCTGCAGTGGCCTTAGCTGTCAGTTCTACAACTTTGGTTACACCTGCGATAGTCAGTTGACCCTGTGCTTTTACGGAGCCATCCGCTGCAACAGTACCAGCTGTGAGTTTGAAAGTAATATTTGGATTATCTTTTGCTTTTAATGCTTTATATGCATTGTCGTCCATGCCGCTGTGTTCACTTTTCAGCGCTTTTGCAGCTACAGTGTAGCTCAGTGCTGGAATTCCGGTCAGCTGGCCGGATGTATTGAAGGTAAGGTCAGCTGTGCAGGTACCTGAAGTAGCTTTCATTTCCCAGTCGTGAAGGGTAGATGTACCGTTTACTTTGAGACTGATGCCGCTTACTACCATTGATTTGGTCTGTGCAAATGCTGCCGCTACGATAAGTTGAACGAACAGTAATGTGGCGATTCCTTTTCTGATGATTGCTGAGTGATACATGGTAAATTGGATTTAAAGCGTTAATCGGATAACGTTCCGATCTGAGTGCAAGATGGTGATAAGTGGGTTGGTGGGAAATGATGGACATCATCGCTGCGGATGATTGGAGTTTGTGTAGGCCTGACTGTGGTTATTTTATTCGTTCTTCCCCTTGTAGGCAGAGGGAAGTACGCCGTATTCCAGCTTGAAGTAACGGGAAAAATACTTGGGATTGTTAAAGCCTACCTCGTAGGCAATTTCCGCAATGGTTAACTGGCTCTTTTCGAGCAATTGGGCCGCCCGCTTGAGTCTTATGGATCTGATAAACTCTATTGGAGGCTTCCCTGTTAATGTAAGCAGTTTTTTATAGACAGAAACCCTGCTCATGAAAAGTTCACGGCTGAGCTCCTCTACCGAGAAATCCGGGTTACTTATATTCTTCTCTACTATTTGTAATGCCTGCTGAATAAACTGTTCGTCCTGGGAAGAGATGGCAATTTCTTCCGGATGTGCTTCAATATGTTGCTGAAAAGTCTTTTTCAGGGTCTGTTGTTGCGTGATAATATTCCTTATCCGTGACAACAACATTTCGAAGTTGAAGGGCTTGGTAATGTACTCAGATGCGCCATTGTCAAGGGCTTCCAGCTGATCTTCCTCCGATGCACGAGCCGTCAGGAGGATCACTGGCAGGTGTGCCGTACGGGGCTGTTGCCTGATTTTACGGCAGAGCTCCAGGCCGTCCATCTCGGGCATACTTACATCACTCACGATGATATTAGGCAAGGTTTGCTGTAATATATTCCAGCCTGCCAACCCATTTGGTGCGTCAATAATATGGAAATATTGACCAAGATTATCTTTCAGGTAAAATCTAAAATCTTCGCTGTCTTCTATCAGTAGGATAAGTGGCTTTTTACCGGTATAAACAGCAGGTGCGTCAGGTGCCTGTGGCTCCATGATCAGGGAATGCTGGGAAGCCCCTTTGGTGGCCGTTTTGATGCCATTTACCGGGAGTAAGACCGTAAATGCACTTCCCATACCGGGGGCACTATCCACACTAATAGAACCGCCGTGGAGTTTTACAAATTCTTTCGTGATGCTTAGGCCGATACCGCTACCCTGGTTCACGAGTGATCCGGGAATATCATGCTGGAAGAAGCGTTCGAAAATACGGTCCTGCTGCTCCAGGGGAATACCAATACCAGTATCTTTTACGATGATGGCCAGCAGGTCATTTTGTTGCAGTTGCAAGTCCACAGATATATTGCCCTGCTCAGGTGTAAATTTGAATGCATTGCTGAGTAAATTAAAAAGGATCTTTTCAATCTTGTCAGGATCATAGAGCATGCTGAGTGAAGGTACATTGCTGTGGAAGTCGAGGTGTATTTGTTTTTTCTCTGAGAGGTCAGAAAAGGAAGTAGTCAGCTCCCTGATGAAAGCAATGATATCACCTTCGGTGGTGTAGAGTTTTATTTCCTGTACTTCCATTTTACGGAAGTCGAGAAGTTGATTGACTAAGTTGAGTAAGCGGCGGGCATTGCGCTGCACCAATACTAATTGCTGTTGTACATTGCCTTCAATTTCTTTTTTGAGTAGCCTTTCCAGTGGTGTAATAATCAGGCTAAGCGGGGTGCGGAATTCATGACTGATATTTGTAAAGAAACGGATCTTCAGTGAGTCCAGTTCATGCATGCGGCGCGCTTCCTGTCTCTCCTGTGCTATACGTGCACGGAACCTTTCCCTTTCCAGGATCACACGCCTGCCAATAATTAATGCGCCTATGATGAGCAAAGCGTAAATGATAAATGCAAGCGGTGTTTTCCAGAACGGAGGTAAGATGGTAATGCGTAATTCCAATGCCTGTGGAGTCCATACACCATCATTATTCGATGCTTTTACCTTGAAGATATAATCACCCGGATCGAGGTTTGTATAAGTGGCGGTGCGTAAAAGTCCATCGCTGCTCAGCCATTCATGATTAAAGCCCTCCAGCATATAGGCATACTCGTTCTTTTCAGGATGAAAAAAATTGAGCGCTGCGAAGCTGATGGAGAATTCATTTTCCCGGTATTTTAAAGTGATATGCCTTGTCTGATTGATGGCTTCCGACAGCAATACTCTGCCATTCAAGGTTTCACCCGGCTGCAGACTTTTATTGAAGACCTGGAAGTCTGTAAGTACAATTGGCGGAACGTTTGAATTGATCGAGATGTTGTTTGGATAAAATAAATTGAAGCCATTCCCTCCGCCAAAAAGTAATTCCCCCCTGCGTGTTTTTAAGGCTGCATTTTCATTGAATTCTCTGCCCTGTAATCCGTCTGACTGGTCGTAGTTTTTAAATTGATTTTTCGCCCGCATGTTAGACAAACCATTGGCTGTGCTCATCCAGAGGGTGTGGTTATTATCTTCCAGGATGTTCAGCACAGTATTGTCCGGTAAACCATCTTCTTTCCTGAAAATTTTGAACTGGTGCGTAGCGGGATTGTAAAGGTTTAATCCTTCCCTGGTACCAACCCATATTTGTCCATGACTGTCTTCAAACAGGCAGAGGGTGTTCTTATGACTAAGGCTGCCTGCCTGCCTGGGATCAGCATCGTAGTGTGTGAATTGTCCCTTTGGATCCATCACATCCACCCCCTCGGCAGTGCCTATCCAGAGATTACCTTTTTTATCTTCAAGAAATGCAGAGATGTAAGGCGACCGCACTTTATCATTGTAGTGAAGGAACTGGTTATTCACCAGCTGGTTTAAGCCCCCACCTAAAGTACCTATCCAGAGCCTGTGCTGACTGTCTTCAAAGATTTCCCAGATGCTGTTGTCACTAAGACTATTGGGATCCTTTGGGTCATGACGGTAGTGAACGAAACGTTGTCCGTCAAAACAATCAAGGCCTCCAAAATAGGAGCCTATCCATAATTTTTGCTGGTGATCGATCCAGAGGCTTACAATTACATTACCACTGGGAGAATTGGGATCAGATGGGTTGTGAAGATATTGCTTATAAGTATTTTTCGTTCTGTCGAAATAAATGAGCCCACCTCCGTTTGTGCCTATCCAGATATTGCCATTTGCATCTTCGGCAAAGCGGTTCACATCATCGTAAGGGAGGGAGTTCGACGCAAATGCCTGGTGCTGGTAGAGGGGGAACTTTACCATGTTTTCGTGGTAATAGCAGAGTCCTTTTTTGTAGGTACCAATCCAGATGATGCCTGTATTATCCTTATAAAGGGTGGTAATACTATTTTGACTCAGACTCTTAGGATCTTCACTATTATTGGTAAGGTAGCGAAAAGTTTGTTGTTTCTTATCGATGATGTTGAGTCCACCGTGATCGGTACCCACCCAGATGAGGCCCTGGTTGTCCTGTACTACGCCCCGCACAATGTTGTTATTTAGTCCGTTGTTCTGGTCGTAGTGAATAAAAGTTTTTGTGCGTTGCTGATAGCAGTAAATACCCTGGAAATCGTTGATGCTGAACAGCCAGCAGTCCCCGTCTTTATCGGCCATGAGCTGATAGGGAGATGTGGAGGAAGTGGGCAGTTGATCCCTGGAAACGATTTGCCGGGTATGAGGATCCATTTTTTCCAGCAGACCATTGCTGTGTATGATCCAGCAAAATCCGGAGGGGGCCTGGGCCATGTCCGATATTTGTGTGCCCGGAAGCAAATGGAGTGTTTTTTTGTTGGAAGGGGAGTAGCAGTAAAGGCCATCTTTGGGGGTGACGAACCAGTAATTGCCATCCAGGTCTTTAATAATATTATTGATGCTATCTACAGGTACGCCAAACCTGGAAAGGGCCAGCCTTGGGTTGCGCTGGAAATTGCCCAGCCGCGGATTGTATACGTTCTGACCATTCCTGTGAGAAATCCAGAGGAGGCCTTCAGGCCCTTCCATAATGCTGGTGATAAAGTTGTCGGCAATGGTGGTGGTATCCCTGAGATCCTGTCTGAAAATCCGGAAATTGTAACCATCATAGCGGTTGAGTCCGGACATGGTGCCGAACCACATAAAGCCCTGACTGTCTTTATATATACAGTTGACCTGGTTGGCAGAAAGGCCCTGCGTGATGTCGATTCGCGTCAATTGGTATTGAGACTGTGGAGTTTGCGCCCATAGTAAGGTGAATTGAAACAGCAGCAGGATGAATACAATCGTTCTTTGGATGGTCACTCTAAGAATTTTTCATAAACGCGGATGTAATATAATTAAATGTCTGGAATACACACATTTTTCGAAATTATCCATTCCCTGGAATGGATGTTTTGTAAAATATCAAATTCCCGGAGGAATCCTGTTTGATTATTTATCATCCTGTTCGATCACTTATTGAATTAATTGTAATGGAGGGGATGAGCGCATTTTCTGAATGTTGCTAAATTGGGTGTATGTCCAGACAATCATCCATATTATTATATAGAGGTAAGATTGGTAAAAAGGTAGGCGTAAAGCGAGATAATAAGTATTATGAGCGCAGTCTGCCTGAACAGGTGAGCCAGACTGAAAATACCCGGAAAGCGGCCAGGAGGTTTGGCCAGGCCAGCCATGTAGCTGCTTTTATCAGGAAGGCTTTCTATCCATATTTGCCGGTAGTGCCGGATGGGGAGCATGTAAACAGGTTAACTACCTTATTGTCTTCTTCTGGCGGGGAGCATATTGCTGCGATTATTGGATACAGGTTTAATAAGAATGTTCATGGGGCAGGGCAGGTCATTGCGGTGACTATTGATTTTCATGAGTTGAAAGTATTGTCAGTAATTGTTAGGGATCACCAGGCAGCGTTGCCGGTTCCTGAGAAGGGAACAATGATCGTTGTATTGGGGGCAGAGATTGTTGCGGTTAAGTCCACCTCAGGTCCACGTTGATAAGTATGCATCTTCGATGTTTCCGGCCTGCTTCAGGCCAATTCAGCTATTTTATAAAAAGAGAAAGGTCGAAAGAATTCGACCTTTGTGCTAAAATTCCACGTTATGGTACTCAGGTCCATAAAATCTTTCAGCGTTTGCTATATATAAATTAGGTAATTTAATCTCCAATCAGCAACCACCATTTCATCCTGTTCACTTTTCATTTAGGTGGCGTTTATTAAATATACGACAAATGTAACGAGGGCTAAAATGATTACCAAGTGTTTAGCAAACTTTTTTGTGCAATCGTTTGCGACATGTTACTTTCCATTACATTTAGCTTGCTTTTAGATCAATATAGTTTTATTTTACAAACGGTATGAAACAAAACAAAATAGGACTGCTTTCCGTACTGCTATTGACTGCCGGAACAGTCAGGTCTCAACAGCTTGCCAATTCATTAAAACTTTGGTACGATGCGCCAGCCAAAGAATGGTCCCAGGCGCTGCCGCTTGGAAATGGACGACTGGGTGCTATGGTATTCGGGAAAGTCAGCGATGAACTGATTCAACTCAACGAAGCTACGCTCTGGTCGGGTGGTCCGGTCGATAATAATGTCAATCCGGATGCACCAAAATACCTGCCCCAGGTAAGGGCAGCCCTTTTCAATGAGAATTATCACCAGGCGGATAGCCTGCTCCGCAAGATGCAGGGAGTGTATTCACAGTCATTCCTGCCGATGGCAGACCTGCACCTGCGCCAGCAGTTAGCCGACAACAACGTAAAGGATTACTATCGTGACCTGGACCTGAACAATGCACAGGCAAACACCCGCTTTACCAGCAATGGTGTACAGTATACGCGTGAAATGTTCATCTCTGCCGCGGATCAGGTAATCGTTTACCATCTGAAAGCCAGTAAGAAAGGACAGCTGAATTTCACGCTCAGCCTGAACAGCCAGCTGCGTTATCAGAATGCTGTAGAAGGCCGGGACCTGGTACTCAAAGGGAAAGCACCTTCACAGGCAGACCCCAGTTATGTAGATTATAATAAGGAACCTATTAAATATGAACAGCCGGGCAGTTGTAAGGGCATGCGCTTTGAAGTGAGGCTGAGAGCCATTAATGTCGATGGTACAATTAAAGCAGATACCTCCGGCATCACTGTCAAAAACGCGACTGATGTCACTGTAATCGTTTCCGGTGCCACCAGTTTTAATGGTTATGACAGGTGCCCGGACAGGGATGGATTGAATGAAGACAAGATTGCTGCCGGTCAACAGGCAAAAGCTGCTGCCCGCACATGGAGCGATTTGCGCGCCCGGCATATAAAGGATTACACCAGATATTTCAACAGGGTCCATTTTGCTATAGCAGGTGGTGAAGACGTAGCTTTCCTGCCAACTGATGAGCGCCTGCGCCGTTTTACCGCAGGCGGTGAAGATCCATCCCTGGAAACATTGTATTTCCAGTATGGCCGGTACCTGCTCATCTCCTGTTCCCGCACAAAAGGTGCACCTGCTAACCTGCAGGGCATCTGGAACAAGGAACTGCGGGCACCCTGGAGCTCCAACTATACCATTAATATCAATACCGAAATGAATTACTGGCCGGCGGAAGAGTGTAACCTGATGGAAATGCAGCAACCCCTGTATGACCTGCTCATGGAACTGGCAGTAACCGGCCGCTATACTGCGCAGAACTTTTACAATGCAAATGGCTGGGTAGCCCACCATAATACGGATATATGGGCCATCTCCAACCCGGTAGGCGATATCGGCAAGGGTGACCCTAACTGGGCCAACTGGATGATGGGCGGCAACTGGCTCTGTCAGTTCCTCTGGCAGCACTACGAATACAGTGGCAGCAAAGCCTTCTTAAAAGATACCGCTTACCCTATCATGAAAGCTGCCGCCCAGTTTAGCCTGGGTTGGCTGGTGCCTGATAAAGAAGGTCGACTGGTTACCGCACCTGCTACCTCACCGGAAAATATCTTTATCACCGAAAAAGGAGAACATGGAGCCGTATCTATCGCTTCGACCATGGACCTCTCAGTGATCCACAACCTGTTTACCAACGTAATCGCTGCTTCCACAGTATTAGGCAAAGACGCTGTTTTTGCAGATTCCCTGAAACAGGCTTTGGCGAAATTGTATCCATTGCAGATAGGTAAAAAAGGCAACCTGCAGGAATGGTATAAAGACTGGGAGGATGAAGACCCTCAGCATCGTCATATTTCCCATTTATTTGGCCTTTTCCCGGGCAATCAGATTTCTCCCATCACAACACCTGAGCTGGCAGCTGCCTGCAAAAAAAGCCTTGAAATACGCGGAGATGGAGGCACCGGTTGGAGCAAGGCATGGAAGATCAATACCTGGGCAAGACTGCTGGATGGCAACCATGCGCATAAGCTGCTGAAGGAATTACTGACCCTTACCACTGAAGGAGGGGTACAAATGCATCATGCAGGTGGTACTTATGCAAATATGTTCTGTGCACATCCGCCATTCCAGATTGACGGGAACTTTGGTGGTACCTCAGGCATTGCGCAGATGCTGTTGCAAAGCCAGACAGGTACACTGCATTTGCTGCCGGCATTGCCTGATGTATGGCAAACAGGAGAGGTGACCGGATTACTGGCGCAGGGTGGATATACGGTGGATATGAACTGGAAAGAGGGAATGCTCACCAGTGTAACAGTACATGCTGCTAAAGACGGAACCTGTATGCTACGCGTACCACAAAGGGTGAAAGCAGGCGGGGATGCGCAGTTGGCACCTGTTAAAGCAAAGGATGAGGAACATGGATTTGTGTATGCTTTACAAACCAGGGCAGGGCAGTCTTATACATTGTATAGAGTCATTCGCTAATTAAAGCAATAACACGAAAAAATCGCTTTTACCGAAAGTAAAAGCGATTTTTTCGTTTATGAAAATCAAACTCCATCTTTATTTTTTCCCGATTGCGTAAACACCCCTCCTTCATTTACCCCCACCTTTGCCCCGCTTATCAGGAAATTAACGAATGAACAGACTATTATTTTCTACCATAGCTATCCTCATGCTATGTACCAACATTTTCGGGCAGGACAACAAAGGTACCATCCGTGGTAAAATTACCACCTCCGAAAAAAAACAGGCAGACAATGTAAACGTTACCATCCAGGGAACCAACATCGGTACAATCACCGATGAATCGGGCAACTATGAACTAAAAGTACCCGCCGGTACCTACACCCTCATCATCTCGCAGGTAGGCGCAAAGCAGGAAAACATCACAGTCGGCGTACAATCCGGCAAAGTCTCTGCCGTGCCCACCATTACCTTAAACATCTCTAACCGCGATCTGCAGGAAGTGACCATCGCCTCCGGCCGTATCAATAAATTCACCCGCAAGTCCAGTCCTTTTGTATCCAAACTGCCGCTGACAAACCTCGAGAATCCGCAGGTCTATACCAGCATCAGTAAGGAACTCCTGAAAGATCAACAGATCAACAACCTGGACGATGCCCTCAAAAATGCAGCAGGTGTCACCAAATCCATGGAAGCCACCAGCCGTGCAGGCTCCGGAGGTACTTACTATGTACTTCGTGGCTTCGTTACACAGGCAAAACTTAGAAACGGCGTAGCCGGTAACATTACCACTGTAATCGATGCTGCCAATGTAGAAGCTGTTGAAGTGATCAAAGGTCCTTCCGCCACCTTATTCGGCAATGCGAATACCTCTTACGGTGGCCTCATCAACCGTGTCACCAAAAAGCCCTTTAAATCTTTCGGTGGAGAATTGTCTTACTATGGAGGTAGCTACGCTGCTAACAGGTTCAACGTGGATGTCAACACGCCACTTGACACCGCAAAGAAAATACTCTTCCGCATGAACGCGGCTTACAATAACCAGAACACCTTCCAGGACAACGGCTTCAGAAAAAGCCTGCTCATTGCGCCATCACTCTCTTACCAGGTCAATGATAAACTGAGCTTCCTTTTCGATGCTGAATTCAGCAATGTGCAAAGCGCCGGTAGCCAATATATCTACATCTATGGCAAAGGTGCTATCTCTACATTCGGTGTGAACCGTGCTGACCAGGTGCCCGTCAATTATAAAAGCTCCTTCAGCAGCAACGACCTTGTAAAAACAGGTCGCAATGCGAACTTCTTTGGCCAGATGAATTACGATATCTCCGAAGCATGGAAATCACAAACGAACCTGAGTGTTACCACCAGTTATTCCGGTGGTGCTGCTCCTTATTTCTACCTGATGCCGGGGGCCGCTGTGAGAGGCATTACCGATGTTACATCCGCTATCCGCACGGATGGTAAAACTTATAATGACAGCATGTACCTGGAAAGAATGGTGTGGCGGCCACAGGGTACTGACCAGAATACTGAGATCCAGCAAAACTTTACGGGCGACTTCCATATCGGTCAGATGAGGAACCGGCTCACGGTAGGTCTGGACTATCTCCACACCAATACCAATATCACCTTCACCCGCTTCAGCAACAATGATTTCTACAATGCAGCAGGTGCTACTACTGCGGCGAAAGGTGCTAAATACTCCGATCTTTTCGATTTCGTAAGCATCTCGAATCCGGGTGCTGATTACTATCGATTCAATAATGACAAGGTAGACTCTGCATTCCAGAACCGCCCTGCAGCCGCATCTCTGCTCACAAGAGCCAATACATACACCTACAGCGCCTATGCCGCCGATGTACTGAATATCACCCGCAACCTGCTGGTATTGGTAAGCCTGCGGGCAGACCGCTTTGAGAATAAAGGAATTCTCAACAACTCAACAAATATCACATCACAGGGCTATCATCAAACAGCCCTCTCACCAAAATTCGGAGCAGTTTACCAGGTCATCCCGGAACAGGTATCTTTGTTCGCCAACTACCAGACCGGCTTCACCAACAAAACCGGTACTGACTACGAAGGCAAAGCTTACAAACCGGAACATGCCAGTCAATATGAAGGTGGTGTGAAGTTCGATCTGCTGCAGGGTACACTGAGCGGTAATGTGAGCTACTACAACATCAAAGTATCCGACATCGTGCGCACTTATGATCCGGAACCCACCCTCACTATCCAGAATGGTACACAGGATAGCAAAGGGGTAGAAGCAGAAGTCGTAGCAAGTCCGGTCGCAGGTTTAAATATCATGGCGGGTTATGGTTATAACAAAAGCCAATATGTAAACACCAGTGCTGATCTGAATGGATTACGTCCTGTATACGCAGGCCCTGAGCAAACTGCCAACCTTTGGGCCAGCTACCGGATTACGAGGGGAACCGTAAAGGGGCTGGGCTTTGGTGCCGGTGGTACCTATGCAGGCGAAACCTTTGCTGTGAATACAAAAGCAAGAGGTCAGTTTATCCTGCCTTCCTATACATTGCTGAATGCTGCTATTTTTTACGATCATGCACGTTTCCGCATAGGTCTGAAAGGCAATAACCTGACAAACAAAAAATACTGGGTAGGTAATGGGACTATGAACCCGCAGGCATTAAGCGAAATCATTGGTAATATCACATTCAGATTCTAGCGACGACATTTAAAAAGTCATATTGTTTTTACATCGCCGGCCCGGATTCATATCCGGGCTGGTGGTTTATATAGTGAGCATTACGCGTTGTAATTATATATCGGTAATAAGAAAAAGAAAACTACTCCGCGCGCAAAGCCTTCACCGGGTTTGAAAAAGCAGCCTTCAATGACTGGAAACTAACCGTGCAAATGGTGATGAGCAAAGTGACGATGGCCGCAAGTATAAAAACACCAGCTTGCAGGTGAATGCGGTAAGCAAAGCCCTGCAACCACTTTTCCATCATCCAGGCGGCCAGGGGAAATGCAATGATAACAGCAATGAATACCATTTTCAGGAAATCGCCGGAAAGCATTACTGCGAGCTGATTTACAGATGCTCCCAATACCTTCCTGATACTGATCTCCTTCCTTCTTCTCTCAGCAGTAAATGCGGCTAATCCAAATAATCCAAGACATGAAATCAGGATGGCCAGGCCCGCAAAATAACGGGAAAGACTACCAATCACCTGCTCTGATTTATATTGTGCCTGCACCGATTCGTCGAGGAATTTATAATTGAATACATAACCCGGATTAAACTTTTTATAGAAATCAGCAATACGCTCAATGGTTTGCACATCCTTAATACGCACCATGGTGATAATGGAATATTCCGGCCAGAGCCTGAATATATAGGGCTGAATCGCATTGTGCAGTGAAGTGAAATGAAAATCCTTCACTACACCAATCACCTGCACCGGTACATTCTCTGTATAAATCGTCTTACCAACAGGATCAGTAAGTTCCATTGCTTTTACTGCTGTTTCATTCAGGATGACCCCCTGGCTATCAGTACTAAAATCCCTGCTGAAAGAACGGCCTTTCAGGATCGTCATTCCCAGCGTCTCCGGCAGGTCGTAATTAACCAGCATCTGTGTAAACCGGATCTGGTTGTCCTTGTTTTTACCATCCCACTGGATATGTGAATCAGGAGTACCAAATGGCATGATGATGTTGCGCATCATACCCGATGCATTTTCTACTCCCGGTATTTGCTTTAGCCCGGCTATCAGTGCATCCTGATGTTCCATTGCCGGCCCATCTGCCTGGAAATAGATAACGTTCTCCTGATTAAATCCAAGGTTCTTATGTTGAATAAATTTTATCTGCTGGTAAATCACCAATACAGCGATGATAAATACGACTGATACTACGAACTGAAAAACTACCAGGCCTTTCCTTGCCCATGCATTACCAGAACTTTGCAGAAATTTCCCTTTGAGGGTTACAACAGGATGAAAACCGGTGAGGTAGAAGGCAGGATAACTGCCTGCTAAGAGGCCTGTAACAAGGGTAATGACCAGTATTACATAGTGAGGCTTCAAAAAGAGCTGCTTGCCGGTAATCGCATTAAAAGCAGGCAATAAAAGCGCCACAATGCCAATGGCCAGCAACAATGCCATAAAGCTCAGTAACATAGACTCGCCCAGGAATTGCCTGATCAATGTACCTCTTGAAGCACCGATCGCTTTTTTAATGCCTACCTCTTTCATTCTGCCTGCAGCATTTGCTGTGCTCAGGTTCATAAAATTGATACAGGCGATTATCAAAATAAAAATAGCAATCAGGCTGAACATGCGCACATAATTCATTCTGCTGCCCTCCTGCAGGTACCTGTCAGTAAAGCTCCTGAGTGAAAGTTGGATTTTAAAAGGCCATCTTTTCAACGCTGCCTGTACATGAGAGATGTCAGTACCTTGTTTTAACAACACATAGGTCTCAAATGGACCTGTTCCATTTGCCAGTTCGCCTGATACGGGTACTTCATCTACCCAGGCCCCGAAGTTCAGCACGAAATCCATCCGGATAGTACTATTCGCCGGCATGTCATTATATACTCCTGTAATGGTCACTGGCTGGGTGAAGTCAAAGAGTTTCCATGTCAGCGTTTTCCCGACAGCA
This sequence comes from Chitinophaga silvisoli, assembly GCF_003412465.1. Taxonomy (GTDB): domain Bacteria; phylum Bacteroidota; class Bacteroidia; order Chitinophagales; family Chitinophagaceae; genus Chitinophaga; species Chitinophaga silvisoli. Next base: position 703,857 of record NZ_QTJV01000006.1, on the reverse strand, counting down.
TTGTCGGTAGAATGAAATAAACTCAGCGCCAGCGACTTCGAAATTACAATGGCATGCTTATCCGCAAGCACTGTTTTTTTATCTCCTGCCAATAAATCAAAAGAGAAGACAGAGAAGAAATCTTTCGATGCAAAATTGCCGGTAGCACTCACCGTACTATTCCCGTAAGTGATACTAAATGGCTCAAACCACATCTGTGGTGCCGAAGTTACGGCCTGTTCCACATTGGGAATCGTACGTGCAAGTTCCTGTCCTAAACCCCCTGAAGTACCGGGGCCGGTATCAAGGCGCTTACCCTGTTGCTGTGTGACCATCACCTGGTAAATGCGGTCACCATATTTATGGAAGCGGTCTGTTTGTAATTCATCGTGCACCCACAACCATATTAGGAAGGCACAGGCCAGACCTGTACTCAAACCGATCAGGTTAAGGATAGTAGATTGCCGGTCTTTCATGAGCCGGCGAAAGCTTCTTTTAAACATACTTTATTCAGTTTGCAGGCTCTTCACCGGGTTAGTCAGTGCCGCCTTTATACTTTGATAACTGATGGTTGTAAAGGTAATGAGCAGGGTCGCAAGGCCTGCAATAAAATAGACATCGGCACCTATCTGTATCCGGTAGGCAAAGGTCTGCAACCATTGGAACATCATCCAGCCAGCCAGTGGAAAAGCGATGATCATAGCAATGCCAATCAGTTTAAAATAATCTGTTGACAAGAGGGTGATGATATTGCCTGTTGAGGCACCAATTACTTTCCTGATGCCTATTTCCTTTTGTCTTCTTTGTGCTGTGAATGCCGCCAGGCCAAACAGTCCCAGGCAGGAAATCAGGATCGTTAACCCGCCAAAGTAACGGGACAAATCACTCACTCTTCTTTCAGATGCGTAGAGTGCCTGGTAATCTTCATCCATATATTTATAGTCGAAAGTCAATCCCTGGAAGTGTTGTTCATACAGCTGTTTTAATTGTTGTAGAGTCGCTTCATCCTTTCCGGGCGCTATTTTTACAACAAAGTTCGGCATTACGGGATAGCTCTGGAAAAATGCAGGTTTCACAGATTGATACAATGATTCGTAGTTGAAATCTTTCGCAATACCAACGATCACTTTTTCCATGTCCCAGAAGCGAACAGTTTTGCCGATAGGATCTTTGATGCCCATGTCACGGATGGCAGTTTCATTGAAGATGATTTCGTTATTGGCCCGGCTATCCTGTGAAAAGTACCTGCCTTCTTTTAATTTCACGCCCATCACTTCCAGGTAACCATAACCTACTTCGAGGTTGCTGAAGTTTACATCGGTATTGTCCATCTTCCCAGGCCAGCTCATGCCTCCCAGACCACCATGATTGCCGGTGAAGTCATGGTAGTAGCTGGATGCAGCCTGCACGCCTCCCTGGTTTCTGACCAGTTCCAGGAAGGAGACCATGTTATCTATCTGTCCTGTTGGCACTTCAAAATGCACCAGGTGTGACCTGTTATACCCAAGATTCCGGTGCTGGATATATTCCATCTGTTTGTAAATAATGAGGACGGCAACGATGAAGCTGACAGACAATATAAACTGAAATACAACCAATCCCTTACGGGTCATGACTTCGCCGAATGCAGTACACAACTTACCTTTTAAGGCGACAGCAGGTTTAAAACCTGATAAATACAAAGCGGGATAACTGCCTGCGATTATTCCGGTCAGTAAGGTAATACCTAAGAATACGGCGGCCAAAGACACGCTTGGCCAGATCTGCAATTGTTTGCCCGTAATGTGATTGAACATGGGCAGGAGCAGTATGATCAATACAATGGCAAAAAATAAGGCAAGCAGAGAGAGTAAAATACTTTCACTCAGGTATTGTAAAATGAGTAACCCCCTGCTGGCACCTATCGCTTTCTTTACACCCACTTCTTTGACTCTGCCGGCAGCCTTTGCGGTGCTCAGGTTCATGAAATTGATGCAGGCGATAAGCAGGATAAACAGGGCGATGAGAGAGAAGAGTTTTACATAGGCAATTCTGCCCCCGCTTTGTTTGCCATTTTCATATTTATTATAGAGATAAAAGTCGGCGTATTTTGTTAGCAGTAAACTTGCATGGCTATCCTTATCTTTTGTTTTCACAAAGTCCTTTAGGCGGTTTTGCAATGCAGGAAGGTTTACATCCTTGCCAACAATGATATAGGTATTGGGATCGAAGTTGGACCACTGCGTTAATTCCTTTCTTTTTTCGAGAATGAGATCGTAATCGAGTAAGAGATCATATTGTTCCGTTGCATTGGCAGGAGGTGCCTGAAATACGCCTGCAATACCGTAGTCCCCGCTGTAATCTCCCTGTTCCCAGTGAATAGATTTTCCAATGGCATCCTGTTCACCGGGAAATAATTTCTTCGCCATCCGGTCAGAGATCATGATGCTCCTTTTATCTCCCATCGCATTCCCATGCAGAATTTTACAGCTAAATACGTTGAAGAAATCTTTGCTGATAAATTGTCCGCCTGCTTTGAGATGATTGTCTCCAAAACTCACTACCCCGGCGTTCTGAAACCAGGAGGCAGGCAGTACAGATACGGCATATTCTATCCCGGATACTTCGTTTTTTAAGGATTGTGCCAGCAGACCCTGTGTCTGACTCAGGGTAGTAACCTGGCCATGATCATCGTTGTTGACGAGTACCTGGTAAAGTTGATTATCTTTTGTATTGAAATGATTGATTTGTTTTTCATCCCTGATCCATAAGAAGATCAGCAATGCACAGGCAAGGCCGGTAGAAAGGCCGAGGAGATTGAGCAGGGTAAACAGGCGGTCTTTGCGAAGATTGCGCCAGGCAATAGTAAAGATACCTTTATACATATGATCGTTTTAGCGGTTATGTTTGCTGCACGAAACAGATGCCATACTTTTAGGGAGTACTTATCAGGAATATACATATTTTAGAATATTTAACCTGTTCGTTTTTAGTACAGTATCCTGCCTGAAAACGAACAGGAATATTAATTTAAAGCGCCCTGGCGATATAACTGCAATACGCGGCATATTGGGCCTGCTGTGAGGCGGGATAAATGAATAATATGGTTTGGAATACCTGTGTATTGGGACTGTCGAAATAGTTGATTTTTTTTAAAGTCGTTTTCTGATAAAAGACGTTACCCTTTTCATCCGTACCGGACAAAATATAGTAACCAGGCTTCTTTACTTTATAAGTCACTTTTGAACCCTTGTTCTTTAAGTCATAATTCAGGGAACCCTCCAGCGAAGCATAGGAGGGTTGATCTTCGTCGGTGAACTGCAGGTGCCCCCACGCGAGGATCCGGGCTTTTTGATCAGCAGAAATGAATTCCTGGCCATCCCCGTTTGCTGCTTCTCCTTGTCCTTTGAAACCGGCGGGGTAAGTAATACAAAACTGGAAGCGATCGTTACAATATTCTTCATCTTTAAGTGGCGATAATGCCAACAAACAACCTAATAAAATACTTTTCATATAATAAAAATAAAACTTTAATTAATGGGAATCGTTACCGTCCTCAATCTTAAAAACGGCCTTTGAAGCCTTGGCCGAATCTGTATCATTTATGACCTTTCCGCCACCATCAAAACCCCTTACCTTTACCTCATAATTCATCTCTATGGCCAAAAAAACAGTAGTAATTGTACCTATGCCAGGTACCTACATGCTCGATATCGCAGGCCCCTGTGATGTCTTCGCTGCTGCCGACCAAATCCTTCGGGAAGGTCTCGGCACTGAAGGAGCCGGTTCCGGCTACAATATTCTACTTGCCGCCTATGGAGATGAAAAGACTGTCCCTACGAGGAGTGGCATCACCATGATCTGCCCCCTTACGGTGGACGAAATCACTGAACCCATCGATACCTTTATCGTGGCAGGGTTCCCCATGGCCCTCATCCAGGCAGGAGACCGGCGGCTTATCAACTGGCTCAAAAAAAACTATCCCCGCCTTCGCCGTGTTGGCTCCATCTGCGTAGGTACCTACGCCCTTGCCGAAGCCGGCATCCTTGATGGCAAAAATGCCACTACCCACTGGGAACACAGCCGCTCCTTCCAGGAAAAATACCCTTCCATTTGCGTAGACACAAATCCATTCTATACTAAAGATGGCAATGTCTACACCTCTGGTGGTGTATCCTCCGGGGTAGACCTGGCCATGGCCCTCGTAGAAGAAGATTATGGCCGCGAGGTAGCCATCCAGGTAGCCCGCAAACTGGTATTATACCTCAAACGTCCCGGCTATCAATCCCAGTTCGCCAACCTGCTCCAGCTGCACAGCGTAGCCAACTCTCTTGCAGGAAAATTACGCCCCTGGATCCTGGAGCACCTTGACAAGGAAATGGGGGTAGAAGAACTGGCAACTCACCTGAACATGAGTATCCGCAATTTCACCCGTGTATTCACCCGGGAAACCGGTATGACACCTGCCAAGTTTGTAGAGAAGTTGCGCGTGGAGATAGCGAGAAAATACCTGGAAGATAGTGATTACAGTATGGAGCAGATTGCCACCAGGTGCGGCCTGGGAGGTGTGGTCTCGATGAGGAGGGTGTTCCTGAGACATATGAATGTAACGCCTAGTGATTACAGGCGCACGTTCAGAACGTCTTTCGCCGATTAATAAAAAACATAAAATTTCTAACATAACTACTGCATCACGTCCTCCGTGATGAGGTGGACATTTATCACTCTAAAAATTAAGTTATGAGAGTAGCCATCAATGGTTTCGGTAGAATAGGCAGAATGACCTTAAGAGCATTACAAGACAAAAAAGACGTTCAGATCGTTGCTGTCAATGACCTTACAGACGTAAAACTACTGGCACATCTACTCAGGTACGATACTTCCCATGGTAAATTTCCCGGCACCATCGTACAGCATGATGATAAAATAAAAGTCAATGACCAGGAGATTCTTTTTCTCAGTGAAAGAGATCCGCAAAAACTGCCATGGGGCGCGCTCCAGGTAGATGTAGTCATTGAATCTACCGGTCGCTTTACACAAAAGGAAGCCGCCCAGGCACACATTAACGCAGGCGCTTCCAAAGTACTGATCACGGCACCGGCAACCGGTGGTGTAAAAACCGTTGTCGTAGGTGTGAATGATGGAATCATGGACAAGGATGACCAGATCCTTTCCACGGCCTCCTGCACTACAAATTGTATCGCCCCCTTACTCTATGTATTGGAAAAAGAATATGGTATCACTTCCGGTTTCATGAGCACCATCCATGCTTTCACGATGGATCAGATGCTGCAGGATGGTCCGCATAAAGATTTCAGGAGGGCCCGTGCCGCCACCCAATCCATCATTCCAACTACCACCGGTGCTGCGAAAGCGATTGGTGACGTACTGCCTGGACTGAAAGGTAAACTGGATGGATTCTCTTATCGTGTGCCCGTAATAGATGGTTCCATCGCCGAGCTGTCCGTGAACCTGATCAAACCTGCTACTGCACAGGAAATCAATGACCTCTTCAAATCTTATGCTGACAATAGTCTCAAAGGTGTGCTGGAATATACCGAAGAACCATTGGTATCCGCTGATATTTTAGGCAATACACACTCCTCCATCATGGATGGTACGCTGACCCGCAGTATTGGTAATCTTGTGAAAGTAGTAGCGTGGTATGACAATGAAGTAGGGATTTCTAATCGCTTAGCAGAAATGACGGTAACATTGGCAAAACTTACAAAAGGGAATTTACAAACTGCTTAAATTAAAAAGGGTTTGCCGCCAGGCAAACCCTTTTTTTATGATGACGCTTGTACAATCAGATTTGTGGCTAGTATCTTTCGTTCAAACTCTTTCACCGGCTTCTTACTCTCCACCAGTTGCAGCAACATTCCGGTGGCTATCTGCCCCATCTCAAAGGCTGGCTGTCTCACTACGGTCAATGGCGGATGCAGCAACTCAATCAGGTCCGAATTCGAAAACCCTACCAGCGCCATATCCTCCGGGATCTTAATTCCTTTGGCTTTTAACACCCGCATACAATTCGTTGTCAACTTATCCGAGGCTGTAAAGATTGCATCCGGGCGGGGTCTTAACTTCAATAACTGGTTCATGGACTGCTCCACTTCATCAATATATAATCCGGCAAACTGACTATACTTAATCATCGGTTTCGACGGCTTCATCCTCGATTGTGCCAGCGCCTCCAGGTACCCCGCTACGCGTTCCCTGCTGATACTCAGGTTCTCTGACCCTGCCAGCACTGCAATGTGCTTATACCCCTTATTCACCAGGTGCAAAGTCGCATCATATGCACCCCTGAAATTATCCACCATCACCTTATGTGTTTGCAAATCCTCCACAATCCTGTCAAAAAACACAATCGGAAATCCCCTGTCATGCAAGGCCTTCAGGTGCTCCAGGTTCTGCGTACCACTACTTACTGAAATCAGTAGCCCATCTATCGACCTGGAAGCCAGGTACTGCAAGGTCATCACCTCTTTCTCAAAAGATTCATGGGTCTGGGAAATGATTACATTATACCCCTTATCCTTCGCCACGGATTCAATCCCATTGATCGCCTGTGAAAAGAAACTATTGGCAATCTCAGCTACAATCACCCCAATAGACCTGCTACGCTTCTCTTTCAGACTCAGCGCAATAGGATTCGGATGATAATTGATACGGGTAGCATACTCCAGTACCAGCTGTTTAGTCGCTATACTGATCTCATGACTGTCGCGCAGTGCGCGTGAAACGGTGGAGGTGGAAAGGCCCAGTGCGTTCGCAATATCTTTTATAGTGGCTGCTTCAAATTTCATAACGTCTTCGTAAATATAATTTATTTTAACATTACCTGAAAACCGTATATCACATTCAAAATAAAGAATTGCCCTATTTTAGTGTTAGATTCACACGTATTTGAAAAATAATGACACGATCCACGCTTTGTACACTCATCCTGTGTCTATGCTGCACCTGCACTAATGCACAGGATCTTGGTAATGGCACTTACCGTAACCCAGTCATCAATTCCGATTATTCTGACCCGGATGTCTGTGCCGCCGGGCGGGATTTTTACATGACCGCTTCCAGCTTCAACTGCATCCCCGGTTTGCCGGTCCTGCATTCTACAGACCTGGTCAACTGGTCCCTGATCGGGCATGCGCTGCTTCGCCAGCCGCCCTATGATCACTTTTCAAAAGTCCAACATGGCGGTGGAGTATGGGCCCCTTCCATCCGTTACCACAAAAACGAATTTTATATCTATTACCCAGATCCGGACTTTGGCATTTACATGATCAAAGCCAAAGCGGCCAGAGGACCCTGGTCCGATCCCATCCTCGTCAAAGCAGGCAAAGGCATCATTGACCCCTGCCCATTCTGGGATGACGATGGCCGGGTCTATCTCATTCATGCATATGCCGGCAGTCGCGCAGGTATCAAAAGTGTGCTTACTCTCCATCATATGAATGCAGCAGGTACTACCGTAACAGATGCTGGTATCCTCGTGGCAGATGGCCATCCATCTAATCCTACGCTGGAAGGACCAAAGCTTTACAAGCGTAATGGCTACTACTATATCTTTGCCCCCGCAGGTGGTGTAAGCACCGGCTGGCAACTCATATTGCGATCCAGAAAGATCGAAGGTCCTTACGAAGAAAAGATCGTTATGGATCAGGGTAGTTCTCCCGTCAATGGGCCCCATCAGGGAGCCTGGGTCACCACTAACACCGGAGCTGACTGGTTCCTGCATTTCCAGGATAAAGATGCCTATGGCCGTGTCGTGCATTTACAACCCATGAAATGGGTGAATGACTGGCCCCTCATTGGTATTGACAAAGATGGTGATGGCAAAGGGGAACCTGTACTCACTTACAAAAAGCCGCTCAATAAGGGTAATATCCAAACACCGCCCTCCTCCGATGAATTCAACAACAGCGCATTGGGACTGCAATGGCAGTGGCAGGCCAATCCGCTCCCTACCTGGGGAATGCTCTCTCCTGCAAGAGGATGTTTACGGCTCTTCTCCGCAAAACTCCCTGATTCATCGCACAACTACTGGGAAGTTCCGAATCTGCTCTTACAGAAATTTCCCAATGACACATTCACTGTCACCACCGTTTGCAAATTCACCCCCAATCCAAAATTAGAAGGGGAACGCACAGGCCTCATTATCATGGGTACTGATTATGCATCACTTTCGCTCAACCACAAATTTCAGCTCATTTACAGCACCTGCAAAAATGCCGACAAAGGCTATGCAGAAACAGAAGAGATTATTACTACACTTTCAGACAGCACCTGCTACTTCCGTGTGAAAGTAAGCGAAGGGGCCATTTGCCGGTTTAGCTACAGCAAGAATGGAAAAGATTTTACAGCGGTAAAAGAAACCTTTACCGGCAAACCCGGGCGCTGGATCGGAGCGAAGGTGGGATTATTTTGTACCCGGCCAGGTCAGACCAATGATGCGGGGTATGCAGATTATAACTGGTTCAGGATAGAATAAAATACAAAGGGTTTACCGCCAGGCAAACCCTTTGTAAAAATCCACTGTAAATAATTATTTTGCTTTTAGCGCTTCAATTTCTTTTTGTTGTGCTTCCAGCTGTTTCTTCAAATCAATGATATACAATGTCAGCTCTTCAATCTTTTGCATCTGCAGTTTCTGCATTTCACCCACATCAAGGCCTTCAGCTGCAATCTGCTTCTCAGAAGGAATATCCGGCAATTTGTGATTCTCTTTGATATGTGCCTCCACTTCCGCTAATGAAGGCAGTTTGTATCCAGGTGCAAACACAAAGTCTGCCCAGGTTTGGGTCACCTTTACCTTTGTACTACCAATGGTGCCATTTACTGCCAGGGCATAACCCGTAGGCAAAGAAGCCATATTTACAACCATACCTGTCTCAGCCCTGACTGTTCCACTCACATCCAATGTAGTGGTGGGGGTACGGTTATTGATACCCACATTGCTGGCAGAAGTGATAAAGATACCAGTAGAAACGGAGTTGTTGCCATAGTTCTGAATAGCAAAAGTATTGCTGGACTGTAAAAACCCTAAACCAGCTACCCATTGCCCAGCTCTTACAAACGATAAATGGAAACGGGTATCTCCGGTATTTGCTGGCCTGGCAATCTGGATGCCAAAGCCATAAGGTGTATCATCATACCAGTCGCCAAAATGAGCCTGATCGCTAAACCGGGCCTTAGTACCCACATTCAATGGAAATGCTGAATTAATGTTAGCACCTACGCTTAAACTACGAATATGCAATGTGTCATTAACACCAAGTTGGGCCATAGCAGGCATACTTCCTGCTATACAAAACAATAAAAACCATTTTTTCATAAATAGGTATTGAGGATTTCTATACTAAGGTAAACTCTTTCCCTTTGATTTTATAGAAAAAATTCCAATGATTATCATCAACCGCAAACGTTTGCGTAAATAAATCCGCCCATTCCTTTCCATTAATAAAATTATAGCTGTAGAATTGTTTCGGGGATACGGTTACGATCTATCAATCTGATACAAAACCAGTGCCTGCCTGTATTGCCACTGTAGCAATGCGTATTCCATTATTGGATTTGATAACCCATTTGAAAAACACGCAACAATTCGAAACGTTATGAAAAAACTACTGATGTTTGGCTGGCTATTGCTATGCACTGTCAGTTCGGCATTCGCTCAAACCCATATAGTGAAAGGAAAAGTCACTGATGCTGCCACCGGCGAACCACTCGTGATGGTCAGCGTACAACTCAAAGGCACCACTACCGGTACACAAACCGATGCCGCTGGTAATTTCTCCATCAATGTCCCCCATCCACAGGGCGTGCTCACATTCACCTACATGGGGTATGAAGCACTCGCCCGCAATATTGAAGGAAATACAAGCCTGAGCATAGCAATGACGAAAGATAACAAACAACTGGACGAAGTAGTCGTAATCGGCTATGGTGAAGTGAAGAAAAGAGACCTCACCGGCTCCGTTGTTTCCGTGAAAGGCGCCGAGCTCAAAAAAGTACCTGCTACCAACGTAATGGAATCTGTACAGGGTAAACTGCCCGGTGTGGACATTACCAAAAGCAGTGGTGCCTCCGGTGCTAAAATCAACGTCACCGTAAGAGGCAACCGCTCCATCCGTGCAGACAATGGTCCGCTCTACATCGTAGACGGTGTACAATATCAAAACATCCAGGACATCAACCCCGGCGATATTCAAAGCATGGAAGTGCTCAAAGACGCTTCTTCCACTGCCATCTATGGTTCCCGTGGTGCAAACGGTGTTATTATCATCACCACCCGCAAGGGGGCTACGGGCAAGCCTAAAGTAAATCTCAACACTTATGTGGGCTCTAATGAGGTAGCGGGCTATCCGTCCATGATGACCGGTCCGCAATACGTGGCCCTCAAAAGAGAGGCCTACCACACCACTGGTCGCTGGAACACTGAAGCCGACGATGCCCTTATCTTCAACGCGGCCGAAGTCAATGCTATCCAAAATAACCTCTGGACCAACTACGCTGACCTGCTTATTCATAAAGGCTTACAACAGGATTACCAGGTAGGGGTAACCGGTGGTTCCGATAAAACAAAGGTGTACTTTTCCCTCGATTACTTTGATGAAAAAGGTTTATTCAAACTCGATCGCACACGTCGCTACAGCGCCCGTCTGAACATCGACCAGACTATCAGCAGCATCCTGAAGGTTGGGATGCAAAGTCAGCTGACCTACTACGACCAGGATGCACGCCGCGACCCTTTGAACCAGGCCAACAAAATCGTACCCCTCAATGGCCCTTACGATGCTGACGGCAATTTTGTATTGTTCCCCAATAACGGTTCTGCCATCAACCCGCTGGCTGATGAACAGCCCAATATCTATCAGAACAATAGCCGCATCACAAGGACTTTTATCAATGCCTACGTAGAGCTTACACCACTCAAAGGCTTGTCCCTCCGCTCCAATCTGGGCGTTACGCTGGACAATGCCCGACAGGGGATCTTTGCTGCTAAAAATTCCATCGACAGGTCTACTGCCTCTACCTCCCGTTCCCAATACAACACAGGTGCACAACGCTACCTGAGCTGGGAGAACGTAGCCAATTATTCACACCAGTTCGGACACCACACCATCGGTATTACCGGTGTAGCCAGCCTGCTCTCCGATCAGCGTGATTCGGGTTTCCTGCAGGGTGAAGGACAGCTGTTACCCTCGCAACTTTATTATGCACTTGCAAATAGCGTAAGTGGTATCGCTGTTCGCACCAACTACCTCTCCAGTAAACTCATCTCCTTCACTGGCCGTGTGAATTACAATTATAAAGGTAAGTACCTGCTCTCCCTCACCGGCCGCTCCGATGGCTCTTCCAAACTGGCTCCCGGCAATAAATGGGCATTCTTCCCATCTGCCGCCCTGGCCTGGAGAATCAGCGATGAATCTTTCATGCATGGACAAAGCGTATTCAGTGACCTGAAGCTCCGTGCCAGCTATGGCGTGGCCGGCAACGATGCGGTGTCTCCTTACTCTACCGCCAGTTACCTGAGCAAGATTCCATTCTCCTACGATGATACCAACGCTGCGCTTGCCTATGCCATCGGTAGCCAGATCGGCAACAAAAACCTGAAATGGGAACTCTCCGCCACCACCGATATAGGCCTGGATTTCAGTATCCTCAATGGCAGGGTAGGAGCCAACATCGATTACTACGATACCCATACCAAAGACCTGCTGCTGCAAAGAACCTTACCATCCTCTTCCGGTGTCAGTACCGTGATCCAGAACATTGGTAAGACCCGCAACAGGGGCATCGAAATCGGCATGAACACCACGAATATCAGTACCGGTAAATTTACCTGGACTTCCAATATCGTCTTCTCTAAAAACAAAGAAGAAATCGTTGCACTGGCCGATGCCAGCACCAACGACGTTGCCAATGGCTGGTTCATTGGTTACCCTGTAAAAGTGTATTATGACTACCAGAAATTAGGGATCTGGCAAACAGATGAAGCCACCGAAGCGGCTAAATTTGGCTACAAAGCCGGCGATATCAAAGTGAAAGACCTCAATGGTGATGGTGCCCTCAATTCACAGGACAGAAAAGTCTTAGGTAAACAAGTGCCTGCCTGGAGTGGTGGTTTTAACAACGATATCCGCTTCGCCCACTTCGACCTGAACATCTATGTATTTGCCCGTATCGGCCAGTACATCTATTCTGAATACGCTGCCAAATTTGATCCCCAGGGCCTTGAAAACAGCGCCCCCCTGGATTACTGGACCCCGGAACATGCCAGCAATGAATATCCGCGCCCAAATGCCAGCGTATCCAAAGATGGTACCCCATTCATCAAAACACTTGGCTATAAAGATGGCTCTTTTGTAAAGATCAGGAATATCTCACTGGGGTATACCCTGCCTGCAGGCGCATTGAAAGCCGTACACCTCAGCAATGTAAGAGTGTACGTAACGGGCAAGAACCTCTTCACCTTCAGCAAAGTGAAAGACTATGATCCGGAAAGAGGCGGGGACCTGAGTAACCCTCTCACGAAAATGTATGTCGCTGGCTTAAACGTTGAATTCTGATCCTAAAAAAGCAAACCATGAAACGCTACTATATCTTACTCATATTATTAACCGGTTTTGCCTGTAACAAGCAGCTGGAAGAATACAACCCATCGGGCCTCACCACCGACCAGGTATTCAGCACCCCCGAAGGTTTTGAAACCCTGGTGAATGCCGTATACACCTACAACCGTTGGTGGTATGGCAAAGAAGAAGGTTACAGCATTTCTGAAATGGGCACTGACCTCTGGACCAGCGGTACCGGTGATAAATACCCGGACATGACCCAATACATAAATTTACAGGCCAGCAATACCGTGGTGAGTGGATTGTGGAAACAATTGTATGCAGCCATCAACCTTTGCAATACAGGTATTGGCCGCGTAGATCAAGCCGGTTATACAGATGCTGTCAGGAAGACACGCAATGCTGAACTCCACTTCATGCGCGCTTTCTACTACTGGCACATCGTGGAAATGTGGGGCGGCGTACATTTTACTGTCAATGAAACAACTGGTGTCGAAACGACAGCTAACCGTACCCCGGTCGATACTTTCTATGCCCTGATCTTCCGTGACCTGGATGTAGCTATCAATGATCTGCCACTTACAACGACGGATTATGGCCGTGCTACCAAACCCGTAGCACAGGCATTCTTAGCCAGGATGTGCCTCACCCGGGGACTCAATGAAAGAGCGGCTGTACTCGCTGATTCCGTAATTAACAATTATGGTTATAGCTTACAGGCAAAATATGCCGACCTTTGGAGCATGAGCAACCTGCAGAACAAGGAAGTGGTGTGGGCTGTGAACTATATGAAAAACCTGGTCTTCGATGACCGGGTAGATGCAACGCTTTATCCCAACGGCCACTCCCGGGGTGCTAACAATGGTCATCTCATGTTTATCATGAAGTACGATGATCTGCCAGGTATGCAGCGCGATGTAACCAATGGCCGCCCTTTCAACAGGTATATGCCATCCCTCTTCCTGCTGAACCTGTTCAACGAAAATGCAGATTCCCGTTATGCAGCTACCTTCAAACAGGTCTGGTATTGCAATAACCTGAAAACTGCGCCTGCTGGTATGAAACTGGGCGATACCGCGATTGTAGTCACCAAATATGCAGTGACCAATGCTGATACTGCCGGCAAAAAATACAGGGTGTATGACCGGAATATGGTCTATGCTGCAAATGGTGGAGGGAAAGACCGTACGCACTATATTTCATTACAGAAATTTGATGATCCGACCCGCGCTTCGATGAGTGAAGAAGAAAGCGCCCGGGATGCCTTCATCATCCGCCTTGCAGAAATGTATCTGATCGCAGCCGAAGCACAGTTCAAACTGGGCAATAATGCCAAAGCCGCTGACTACATCAACGTGATCCGTAAGCGAGCCGCCATCCCCGGTCATGAAGCCGACATGCAGATCACCGATGCCGACATCACGCTGGACTTCATCCTCGATGAAAGAGCCCGTGAACTGGCAGGTGAACAATTAAGATGGTTTGACCTGAAACGTACCGGCAAACTGGAAGAACGCATTGATAAATACAGCCCCGATCCGGCAGCCAACTTCCAATCCTATCACACCCTGCGCCCGATTCCGCAGGATCAGATTGATGCCGTGACCAACAAAGCTGAATTCACTCAAAATCCTGGCTACCAATAAACTGTTACAGATGAATATAAGACCTTATTTACTGGTATTTTTGTTACCGTTGATCAGCTGGATGCCGGCTGATCAACCCCGTATCTTCCTGATTGGAGATTCCACGATGTCCAACAAGCCCCTGGAAGATAATCCCGAAAGAGGCTGGGGCCAGCTGTTCCCGCAATTCCTGGATGGCATAGAAGTAAAGAACTTTGCCGTGAATGGCCGGAGTACTAAGAGCTTCATCAATGAACACCGCTGGGATACTGTTTTAGCACAGTTAAAACAGGGAGACTGGGTCCTGATCCAGTTCGGGCACAATGACCAGAAGAAAGAAGATTCCACCCGTTATGCAGCACCCAATGGTGCCTACAAAGACAACCTGCTGCGCTTTGTAAAAGAAGCCCGCGCCAAAGGAGCCAATCCTGTGCTCATTACACCCGTGATGCGCCGTAAGTTCGATGACAAGGGAAAGTTCGTAGACCAGCATGGTGAATACCCCGGTGTGGTAAGAGCCCTCGCTGCACAATACAAGGTACCCCTCATCGACCTGCACAAAAGCAGCGAAGCATTGCTCGTCCAACAGGGCGTGCAGGGTTCTGAAAAACTCTTTAAAACCACACCCGCCGGGCACTATCGCAGCCTGCCTGATGGCGTGACCGACAATACTCACTTTAACACCTATGGAGCTACCCTCATAGCAGGCTTAGTGGCAAAGGAAATTCATGAGAAACACATTGGTCTGGATCAATACCTCCGTAAAACGGCATTTGAAGGCAAATACCGCTTTGATCTGCCCGAGATCTATGAACCTCACTTCAGAAGAGATACGCTTGATATCGTAGCCTTTGGTGCCAAAGCAGACGGCATGACGCTCAATAGTCAGTGCATCAATGCAGCAATCGACACCTGCAACAGGCGGGGTGGTGGCGTAGTCATGATTCCCCCAGGCCTGTGGCTCACAGGACCCATCGTCCTGAAGAGCAATGTGAACCTGTACCTGGCACCCAATGCCATCTTACAATTTACAACTGATTTTTCCCAATACCCGTTGATAGAGACCACTTACGAGGGGTTAAGCGCCATTCGTTGCCAGGCCCCTCTTTCCGCAGTGGGGGCAGAAAATATTGCCATCACCGGCAAAGGTATTCTCGATGGTGGTGGCGATGCATGGCGCATTGTCAAGAAGGATAAACTGACAGAAAGCCAATGGAAGAAACTCACCTCTTCCGGCGGTATTACCGGCGAAGACCAGAAAACCTGGTACCCTTCCGAAAAATCACAGAAAGGTTCCAAAACCCAGCAGGCTGGTGTCATTGCTCCCGGTAAAACTGCCGCTGATTACAATGATATCAAAGATTTCCTCCGTCCTAATATGATCAGCATCGCATCCTGCAAATATGTATTGCTGGAAGGGGTTACATTCCAGAATTCACCGGCATGGTGCTTGCACCCTTTATTGTGTGAACATATCACTCTCAGGAATGTATATGCAAAGAATCCCTGGTATGCGCAGAATGGAGACGGCCTGGACCTGGAATCATGCCGCTTTTCCAGGATCGAAGGTTGTACATTCGATGTAGGTGATGATGGCATCTGTATCAAATCCGGCAGAGATGAACAGGGTAGGAAGAGAGGCGTACCTACTGCCGATGTGATCGTGAATAATTGTACCGTTTATCATGCACATGGCGGATTCGTAATCGGTAGCGAAATGTCCGGCGGAGCGAACAATTTATATGTATCCGATTGTTCTTTCCTAGGCACGGACATTGGCCTTCGTTTCAAAACAACGAGGGGCCGTGGCGGTATCGTAGAAAAGATCTACGTGAACAATATCAACATGGAAAACATACCTGCGGAAGCCATCCTGTTTGATATGTATTACATGGCAAAAGACCCGGTAGTACTGGTAGGTGAAAAGAGAGAAGCGCCGAAAGTAGAAACGATACCTGTCACCGAAGCCACGCCGCGTTTCAGGGATTTTCATATCAGCAACGTGGTATGTAATGGTGCGGCAAAGGCGATCTTTATCCGCGGCTTACCTGAAATGCCAATCAGCGACATCTACCTGAATAATATCACCATCAGGGCAGACAAAGCAGGTGATTGCATAGAAGGTAAAAATATTAACCTGACCAACGTAAAACTGCTCACTGCCGATAATGGCAAAATGAACGTGCAGGATAGCAAAGCAATTAAAATGGGAGATTAACATGAAAAGAACAGGCTTACTTTTTTTATTCCTGGCAGCCACCATGCAGAGCCATGCGCAATCTGCTCAAATGGCCGCTACCGTCATGCGATTATGGAAAGATTCATTACAGGAAACCGGCGAACGTGCCCACTGGACCTATGACCAGGGAGTAGTACTGGAAGGCTTTGCCGGCCTCTGGAAAAACACCGGCGATGGCAGGTACTTCCGGTTTATCCAGCAGGGCATTGATACCTACCTGGACAAAGACGGCAACATCCGCACCTATAAACAGGATGATTACAACATAGATAATATCAAAAACGGCCGTGCACTTTTGCTGCTCTACAAAGTTACCAATGAGGAGAAATATAAACTGGCGGCTGAAAAACTAAGGGAGCAATTGCGCCAACAACCCCGTACCAATGCAGGCGGATTCTGGCACAAGAAACGCTATCCTTACCAGATGTGGTTAGATGGTTTATATATGGGCGAGCCATTCTATGCAGAATATGCTGCCCTGTTTCATGAGGATACCGCTTTTAAGGATATCACCAGGCAGTTTGTGCTCATGGAAACCAACAGTCGCGACGCAAAAACAGGATTATTATACCATGGTTATGATGAATCCCGGCAACAGAAATGGGCGGATAAGACCAGCGGCCGCTCTCCCAATTTCTGGGGCAGAGCTATGGGCTGGTATGGCATGGCACTCGTAGATGTATTGGAATATTATCCTGCACATCATCCGGGCAGAGATAGCCTTTTACAGATCTTACAGCGCTATGCAGCGGCTGTGAAGAAATTCCAGGATCCTGCAAGTGGTGTATGGTGGCAGATCTTAGACAAGCCGGCTAAGAAAGGTAATTACCTCGAAGCATCAGTCAGCAACATGTTTGTCTATACCCTGGCCAAAGGCATCCGCCTGGGCTACCTGCCTGCATCATATTTACCTGCCGCCAAAAAGGGATTCGCCGGGATCAATAAACAATTTATTCGTCCTGCTGCCGAAGGTGGCGTAAACCTCGAAGGCACTGTTACTGTCGGTGGCTTAGGGGGCGACCCTTACCGCGATGGCAGCTATGAATACTACCTCAGTGAAAAGGTGATCCAGAACGATCCTAAAGGCGTAGGAGCTTATATGATGGCTGCGAATGAAATGGACCTGCTGGCTATTCCCAAAACAGGCAAAGGACTCACCATTACCATCGATAATTTCTTCAACCATGAGCTAAGAAGTAATGGTACTACCTGGCACTATATATGGGATGAAATGGATAATGGCGGTTATTCCCTCTGGGGCGAAATCTTCCACAACAAAGGTGTCCGTACAGCCATGCTGCCCGAAGCACCTACTGCTGCCAATCTTGCAAAGACCAATATTTTCCTGATCGTAGATCCTGATACAGAAAAAGAAACTACTACACCCAATTACATGACCCCTGCTTACGCAGATGTAATATACGATTGGGTGAAGAAGGGCGGTGTCTTAATCATCCTGCAGAATGACAAAGGCAATTCAGAAATAGAGAAATTCAATACGCTCACAGAGCGCTTTGGTATTCACTTCAATGAAGACAGCCGCAACCATGTAGAAGGCAAACAATTTGAACAGGGGGCATTGTACCTGCCTGCAGGAAATGTCGTTTTTCCAAATACGAAGAAGATCTACATCAAAGAGATCTCTACGATCAGACTTTCGGCACCTGCTACATCGGTCCTGACTGACAAGGGCGATGTGATCATGGCAGTATCCAAAGTAGGCAAGGGAGCTGTATTTGCCGTGGGTGATCCCTGGTTCTATAATGAATACCTGGATGGACGCAGACTCAGCCCCGATTTTCAAAATTTTCAGGCAGCTTCCGATCTTGCAGATTGGATGATCCGGGAGGCAAAGAAATAGGGGGTGCTGGTTTATAAGCAAAACTTAAGCTGTTCGCAAACAAGATCCAAGCTGTTCGCAAGCAAGATCTAAGCTGTTCGCAAACAAGATCCAAGCTGTTCGCAAGCAAGATCTAAGCTGTTCGCAAGACAAGACTTAGGCCATTTGTAAACTATATATCTGGGCTGCCTAAAAACTTGAAATTTCAAATAAGTAACTCATTATATGCAATTATCTAAAAATCACGTAGCCGTCCCGGACCTTCCCGAGAAAGTCCTGCAATTTGGTACCGGCGTACTTCTCCGTGGTCTCCCTGATTTTTTCATAGACAAAGCTAACAAAGCCGGTATCTTCAATGGCCGCATCGTCGTGATCAAGTCTACTGACAAAGGCGGTACCGATGCCTTTGCTGCCCAGGATAATCTCTTTACACAATGTATCCAGGGCATCTACGCCGGCCAGCGTATTTCAGAACAGATCGTCAACACCTCCATCAGCCGGGTGCTTTCTGCTTCAGCGCAATGGGCGGACATCCTTGCTTGCGCAGCAAACCCAGACCTGGAAATCATTATATCCAATACTACCGAAGTAGGAATCAGTCTGACAGATGATGATATCTACGCCAATCCACCGGTTTCCTTTCCCGGAAAACTGCTGGCATTCTTACTGAAACGCTACCAGTCGAATCAACAGGGCATGGTCATTATACCAACTGAACTCATTCCGGATAATGGTACTAAGCTCAAAAACATCGTTCTCGAACAGGCAAAGCGTCATCATTTAGAACAGCCTTTTATTCACTGGCTGGACACAGAAAACTACTTCTGCAACTCACTCGTAGACCGCATTGTACCCGGTGCGTTGCCAGCCGATGAAAAGGCTGCAATAGAAAAACAACTTGGTTACGAAGATCAGCTCATGATTATGTCTGAAGTCTATCGCCTCTGGGCCATAGAAACAGGTAGTGAAAAGGTGAGAAAGATCCTCTCTTTTGCAAAAGCTGATGAGGGAGTGATCCTCGCGCCTGATATCAATGTATTTCGTGAACTGAAGCTGCGCCTCCTGAACGGTACACATACCCTCACCTGTGGCCTCGCTCAGCTGGCAGGATTTGAAACCGTTCGTGAAGCCATGGAAGACCCAAATATGGAGGCAGTGATCTCCGCCCTCATGCAACATGAGATCGTGCCTGCCATCACCGATATCGGGATTCGTGAAGATGCCGCGCATCGCTTTGCTGTAAGCGTGTTAGACCGCTTCCGTAATCCTTATATACAGCATCGCTGGCTAAGCATCACGATGCAGTATACCAGCAAGATGAAGATGCGGGTTATCCCGATTTTAAGGAAATATTACCAGCATGTGCATGAAGTACCTGCCCTGCTGGCCATGGGCTTTGCAGCTTACCTGCTCACCATGAAACAGGACATACAGGATGATCATGCGCCTTATTTCAAAGAGAAATGGCAGCACTTATCTCCTGGTGCCCTCGTACAGGAAGTATTGAAAAATGAAGCCTTATGGGGCGAAGACCTGAGCAAATACAGCGGCTTCCCTCAGGCAGTCACCGTCATGCTGAATAATTTAATCAATGAAGGAGCTGCTACCTTGATCAAAAGAGTAGCTGCAGAAACAACCGTGCTATGAAAAGAAGTATCTTAAAAGTCCATCCACATGACAATGTCGTGGTGGCATTAACCGACCTGAAAAAAGGAGAAACCGTACAGGATAACGGGCAATCGTACACGCTGTATGATGACGTGCCTGCCAAACATAAATTTACCGAAACTGCACTCAAAGCAGGTGAACCGATCACCATGTATGGTGTACTTGTAGGCAGGACAAAACAGGATCTGCCCGCCGGGGCCAGAATTGGGACTAACAATGTACAACATGCTGCCAGTGATTTTCAGTTGGCCCCACAGCGCAAAACTGACTGGCATCAGCCTGACATTTCACATTGGAAAGACCGCACTTTCCTGGGCTACCACCGTGCAGATGGCACCGTTGGTACGGGCAACTACTGGCTTGTGATCCCCATGGTCTTCTGTGAAAACAGGAATGTGGAAGTATTGAAAGAAGCACTTACTGATGCACTGGGTTATGGTCGTCCTAAGAAATACGCGGCTTTTGCAAAGCAACTCGCAGACCAGTTTCAACAGGGTGCCAGCAAAGAAAGCATCCTGGAAACTGTCTACACAGAAAACGAGACAGCTTACCGGCAATCAAAAGTTTTTCCCAATGTAGACGGGATTAAATTTCTCACTCATGAAGGTGGTTGTGGTGGCATCCGCCAGGATGCGCAAACCCTCTGTGGATTGCTGGCTGGTTACATCACCCATGCAAATGTAGCAGGTGCTACAGTTTTGAGCCTGGGCTGCCAGAATGCGCAGATTACCATGCTGCAGGATGAAATTAAAAAACGCTCGCCCCGGTTCAGTAAACCCCTATACATCCTGGACCAGCAAACGATCGGCACGGAGCAGGCCATGGTATCTGCTGCGATCAGACAAACCTTTGCCGGTTTGATAGAAGCCAATACCGTCACCCGTCAACCCGCGCCCTTGAGTAAACTGACCATTGGTCTTGAATGCGGTGGATCAGATGGCTTCTCCGGTATTTCCGCGAATCCTGCTATTGGCTATACGTCCGATTTGCTCGTTGCCCTTGGTGGCAGTGTGATCTTATCTGAATTCCCCGAGCTTTGCGGGGTAGAGCAGGAGATGAGTGACCGCTGTGTGCAGGAAACAGATGCACTGCGCTTCATAGACCTGATGCGGACTTATGAAAAAAGAGCGGAAGATGCAGGTTCCGGTTTTGATATGAACCCTTCACCGGGCAATATCAAGGATGGCCTCATTACGGATGCAATCAAAAGTGCTGGTGCTGCGAAGAAAGGTGGTACCTCGCCGGTGGTAGAAGTATTGGACTATCCCCAGCAGGTAAAGAAACCGGGGCTTAATCTCCTATGCACTCCCGGCAACGATGTGGAATCCACAACAGCCGAAGTAGGAGCGGGGGCTACCATTGTTTTATTCACTACAGGCCTGGGTACGCCTACCGGCAATCCCGTAACCCCCGTCATTAAACTGTCGAGCAATACAAAGTTATTTGAAAAAATGCCGGATATCATTGACATCAATACCGGTACCATCATCGATGGGGACGAGACCATTCAACAGGCAGGGGAGCGGATCCTGGAGCATGTGATCCAGGTGGCCAGCGGTACATTGCCCGCCAAATCAGTCCTGAACGGACAGGATGATTTCATTCCCTGGAAGAGAGGAGTCTCATTATAAGAAAACATTTTAATCAGCAATAATGAAGCAGTTTTTAGATGAACATTTCCTGTTGAGTACTGCGACATCCAGGAAATTGTATCACGACTATGCAAAGGAGATGCCCGTGATCGATTATCATTGTCACCTGCCGCCGGCACAGATTGCAGCCGATACCAGGTTCGAAAACATTACACAGGCCTGGTTGTATGGCGATCACTATAAGTGGAGAGCGATGCGTACAAACGGAGTGCATGAAAGCTATTGCACTGGTGAGCGTTCGGATTGGGAGAAGTTTGAGAAATGGGCGGCTACAGTTCCCTATACATTACGAAACCCGCTGTATCATTGGACACACCTCGAATTACAACGTTACTTTGGTGTAACTGAAATACTGAATGCTTCGTCTGCAGCAGCTATTTATGCTACCTGCAATGATTTGTTGCGGACACCGGACTACACGACCCGCAACCTGCTGCGCCGGATGAAAGTAGCGCTGGTATGTACGACGGATGATCCTGCTGATACATTGGAATATCATCAGCAGCTGA
This sequence comes from Chitinophaga silvisoli, assembly GCF_003412465.1. Taxonomy (GTDB): domain Bacteria; phylum Bacteroidota; class Bacteroidia; order Chitinophagales; family Chitinophagaceae; genus Chitinophaga; species Chitinophaga silvisoli. The sequence continues at coordinate 681,779 of NZ_QTJV01000006.1, read as the reverse complement.
AACAGGAAGGATTTGAAATACCGATACTGCCTGCCTTCCGCCCGGACCAGGCGATGAACGTGGATGATCCCGTCAAATACAACGCTTATCTCGGGAAACTGGAGCAGGCTGCCAATACAAGCATTTCCACTTTCCAGGATTTGCTTGCTGCACTGAAGAGCAGGCATGATTTCTTCGCCGGTATAGGTTGTTCAGTATCAGATCATGGCATAGAAGAAATCTATGCAGATGATTATACAGATGCTGAGATCAATACTGTTTTCCTGAAAGTAAGAGGAGGTAAACAATTGACTTTGCCTGAAATCCGTCAGATCAAATCAGCCTTGTTGGTTCAACTGGCGATCTGGGATTGGGAAAAAGGATGGGTACAGCAGTATCACCTGGGTGCATTGCGGAACAACAATTCCCGTATGATGCGCCAGTTAGGCCCGGATACGGGCTGGGATTCAATCGGTGATTTTTCACAGGCAAGAGCCTTGGCGAAATTCCTGGATAGACTGGATAGCCAGGATCAGTTGGCAAAGACGATTCTTTACAACCTGAATCCCTCAGATAATGAGTTGCTGGCTACAATGATAGGTAATTTTAATGACGGGTCGATAGCGGGCAAGGTGCAATTTGGTTCTGCATGGTGGTTTTTGGATCAGAAGGATGGGATGATCAGGCAGATCAATGCGCTTTCCAATATGGGCTTGCTGAGTCGGTTTGTGGGAATGTTGACGGATTCAAGGAGTTTCCTTTCTTATCCCAGGCATGAGTATTTCAGGAGGATTGTTTGTGAGTTGTTTGGCCAGGAGATAGAAAATGGCGAACTGCCGAATGATCTGGCGTGGGTAGGGAAGGTGGTACAGGATATTTGTTTTTACAATGCACAGCAGTATTTCGGCTGGCAACAGGCTAAATAAAACACATCCCGGTGATGCAAATAAGCGTCACCGGGATTCTCCTTCGCTGCAAGCAATCTAATATATGATAAACAATCCGCGCTCATATCCGCGGATCGGATAGTTCGCTCCCGCCTTTGACGGCGGGCCTATACAACCTTGCACTGAATCAATCTTCGTTGGGTTTGGTTAAACCCTGGTTACAGGTCCATTCTGCTGATTCATACTTCAAGCTTTAACACTACACCACTTCATTCATCCAATCGATACTTCATTTTTGTTACGCCTACAACACTACATTACTTCAAATTCCAATTGCTGATTCCTACTTCTTACTATTACTCTAATTTCACGTAACAACAACTCCACTCTCTCATTCCTTTCCATTCTTTTAAACTAAACCACTTCTTCATTCCAATCTCTCATTCCTCCGCCATTCTTTTAAACCATTCTACTTCTCAACTCCACGCTCTCATTCCTTCTCCATTCTTTCAAACTAAACCACTTCTCATCAACTCCAGTCTCTCATTCCTTCTCCATTCTTTCAAACTAAACCACTTCTCATCAACTCCACGCTCTCGTTCCTTCTCCATTCTTTCAAACTAAACCACTTTTCATCAACTCCACGCTCTCATTCCTTCTCCATTCTTTCAAATTAAACCACTTCTCATCAACTCCAATCTTTTTTTCTTCTAAACCTAAACGTACTTACTAACCCATTCATCTAAACCTAAACCCGCTTACACCCCATTCACCTAAACCCTAACCTATTTATGATAAACAATCCGCGCTCATCCGCGGACCGGACAATTTTACCCCGCTGTTACATGGTTGTTCAAATGCCACAAAATCCGCCAACCCACTCCGCAAAGTATCCTCTGCCTTCAGTGCATCGAAATTCCCATTCAGTATCAGCGGGCCATTAAACCTTGCTCTGATCCCCGCCAGCAGAATAGCTGGTATCTCCGGTTCACCCAAACTATGCCCATCCACTACATGTATATATGAAAGTGAAAACGTATCCAACGCATCCACTAAGTATTCATAAGTCGCATCAATCTGTCCATGATGCTGCAGATCATTCACCTTACTATAATGAGAAAGCCTGATCCCTGTCCTGTCCTTTCCAATCGCCGCACTTACAGCCGCCACCGTTTCCAGTATAAACCGTACCCTGTTCGGAATACTACCACCATATTTATCCGTCCGCTGATTCGTATCCGGGTGCAGGAACTGTTCCATCAGGTACCCGTTGGCTGCATGCAGCTCCACACCATCGAAGCCGGCCTCCATTGCCTGTTTCGCTGCCTTTACATGCAACTGCACCATTTCCTGTACCTCTCCTGTACTCATAGCACGGGGCGTACCATAAGGCTGGTAACCATGTTCCATTGTCCAGATCTGTCCATTGGCGGCAATCGCGCTGGGTGCCACAATCCTGGCCTTGGCCGGCATGTTGGCAGGGTGGGAGATCCTGCCCGTATGCATAATCTGTAAAAAGATCTTACCGCCATTTGCATGCACTGCATCCGTTACCTTTTTCCATCCTGCTACCTGTGCCTTGCTATAGATCCCCGGCATGTGCGCATGCCCCATACCGCTTTCCACAGGGCTGGTGCCTTCGGCTATAATCAACCCGGCACCTGCCCGACGGCTGTAATACTCTACCATCAGATCATTCGGAACCCCGTCAGTGACACGGCGTTTGTGGGCCATCAGGTCCTGTTGTACCCCATCATTGACACGGCGCTTTGTTACAGTCGGAGCCATCACGACTTTGTTGGAAAGGGCGTATTTGCCTATGCTGGATTGTGAGAATAATGCTGGATACATATTAGAATGATCGTTCTGAAAATGGTCAAAAAATTTTTAATGCCTGATACTGTTTAAAATATGATCAGTCAGCTGATCAATTAACTGTTTATCATTGAATAACACATCCATCATCCAGATGGAGCTAAAACTACTGTACAGGAAGCGGGCCATTACACCTGGGTCTTTATCCGCGGGAATTTCTCCCATTTGTTTAGCCTTTTCAAGTAGTTCCTGCAAAACATTGATGAGTTCCAGTGCCTGGTTCTTTACGAGATCCTTTATTCCCTGGTCCATGGATGCCAGTTCAAAGGAAGTCTTAACCATCAGGCAACTCTGCCCTTCCTTTCTGTTTGAAATAGCCTTGCGTACAATGTGTTCAACAGCGGCGATCGGGGAGCATACCTGGCAGCATTGCTTATAATCTTTCAGGGCCTGTTTGGCGTAGTTAGAGAGACATTGCTGGAAAAGGGCGTGCTTGTCGCCATAAGTATCATATATAGAGGCTCTGTTCAGTTGCATACCATCCACGAGGTCCTGCATGGATGTAGCGTTGTACCCCTTTTGCCAAAAGAGGTCTCTTGCTTTTTCCAGCCTTTCTTCAGGATCGAATGCTTTGTTACGTGCCATGATGGTGCAAAGATATAATTACAGAATGAATGTTCCAAATAAATATAGAATGAATGTTCCAAAAAAGAAATTTGCCCTATCATTTGAAATTAAAAAGCCAGCCGCAGGCCCCTTGTCGGATCACAGCCCTTTATAATAGATCATAGCCTTTTATAACAGGTAAAACGCAGGATGCAGGTAAAATAAAAAAGGAACTGTTCCTTTTTTGTAGAAACGTGTCCACAATTATCTGAAAATCATTACAGTAGAGGTTGTTTTAAGAAAATCCTTTCCCAACAAGGCATTGCCCGTTTCCAGGAATTGGCACCGGCGCAGTGGCCCCTTTTTTGCCTCTCTCCCAGTAATTAATTGTTGAACCTAAAAAAGTTAGACATGAAAAGACTAAGTTATGTAGCCGCCACGTTGATGACCGTTTGGATGTTACAATCCTGCGGTGGTAATACCGAAGCAAAGCATGAAGATGCTGTAGACAGCGCTCAGGCTGTAAACAAGGAAACCGCTCCGGTGGATCAAAGCTCCTCTGACTTCGCTGTAAAAGCTGCCGATGCAGGTTTAAAAGAAGTAGCCCTGGGTAAAATTGCACAGGAGAAAGGTGTGAACCCACAGGTAAAAGCCTTTGGTGAACAAATGGTAGCGGATCACTCTAAAGCTAATGACGAACTGAAATCAATTGCAGCTGCCAAGAATATCACACTGCCAGATAGTGTTGGTGTGGACTACAAGAAAGATATTGACGATATCAGCAAAAAGACCGGTAAAGATTTCGATAAGGCTTATGTAGATGCTATGGTAAAAGACCATAATGATGCAGTAGACCTGTTCCAGAAAGCAAGCAATGATGTAAGTGATCCGGAACTGAAAGCTTTTGCTTCCAAAACACTGCCTACTCTGCAGGCGCATCAGACACATGTAAAAACACTGGATAGTCTGCTGAAAAAGAAATAATGCGCTCAATCATGCAGTTATAAAATTAAAGATTGTAGTTGTTAGTTGCCAGGATGGTTTCATGTGCAATGGATTCGGGAATGTCGACCTGGTGGCTAACAACTCTTTTTGTATATAAGAGGCCTGCATTTTTTAATCAGCATTCATCCTCTTCCTTGCCGTCGCAGGCCAAAAATATCCCTATCTTTGTTCCCCGAGGAAAGGAAGGGAGCTATGTACGCAATCGTCGATATCGAAACCACAGGTGGGCACGCGAGTGCCAATGGCATCACCGAAATAGCCATTTTCATTTATGATGGATCTCAAATCGTTCAGCAATTTGAATCGCTGATCAATCCTGGCGTACCCATTCCCCGCTATATCCAATCCCTCACGGGCATTACGGACGATATGGTGGCCTCCGCGCCTAAATTCGCAGATGTTGCCGGCGAAGTATTCGCCCTGTTAAAAGACAAGATCTTCGTGGCGCACAACGTCAATTTCGACTACTCTTTTCTACAATATCATTTGCTGCAGGCAGGCTACGACCTCCGCACTAAAAAACTCTGTACTGTACGCCTCGGTCGTAAAATCGTTCCCGGCTTACCCAGCTACAGCCTCGGCAACCTTTGCCGCTCACTGCAAATAAATGTTGAACAGCGCCACCGCGCTGCCGGCGATGCTGCTGCTACCGTTCGGCTCTTCGGCCTCTACCTGAGCCTGGATACGAACAACGCTATTTCTGCAGCACTCAAAACCACCAGTAAGGAACAGTTCCTCCCTACGAACCTGCCTCCCGACCACGTAAAGACATTACCTTCCAATCCCGGTGTTTACTACTTTCATGATCAGAAAGGGAAAGTCATCTATGTCGGCAAGGCCAAAAATATCAAGAAAAGAGTCAACAGCCATTTCACGGGCAATAATCCAAGTCGCCAGCGACAGGAGTTCCTGCGCAACATCCACAGTATCTCTCACGAAGTGACAGGCACTGAACTGATGGCCAATATCCTGGAAAGCGTGGAAATCAAACGGCTCTGGCCTAAATATAACAGGAGTCAGAAGAACATCGAGTTCAAGTATGGCTTCTATACCTTCGAAGACCAGCTCGGCTACCTGCGCCTCGTGATCGAACGCCGCCGCAAGTATACCATGCCGCTTCACTCGTTTCCCCTGTTGGTACAAGGTCACCAGATGCTCAAAGGCCTGATCCGCGAATTCGATCTCTGCCCGCGCCTCTGCTTCCTCCAGAAAGGAGACGGTGCCTGCAAACCGCTCACTGGCCACAAATGCAAAGGTGCCTGCGACAAAAAGGAATTACCTGAATACTATAATCTCCGGGTACGGGCTGCCATTATCCACATGCAGAAGGCACAGCCTTCTTTTATGATCGTAGATGCCGGCCGTGATGCTGCAGAACAAAGCTGCATCCTCATGGAAAAAGGCAGGTTCTACGGCATGGGCTACATTCCCCGCGAAACCGCTATCACAAACGGAATGGATGTTAAGGAATGGCTCACGCAGTACCCTGACAATGAATATATTTTAAACCTGATTCACCAGTTTGCCGGTGCTAATAATTCCCGGCTTCTAAAGTTTTCTTAGTTAATTAATCCCAGCTAAAGTATTTTTGCGCATCTGAATGCATAGCCGGCAGAAATTGCCCTGTGAATGAAGGATATTCATTAATCGTTATAATCGGTATTATTTCATGTTAGAGTCAAAGTTTAAATTTCCCGGGCAAACGGCTTTTTACAAGGGAAAGGTAAGAGACGTATACACCATCAATGATAAAGAGATGGTAATGGTAGCCAGCAACCGTATTTCTGCTTTCGATGTGGTGCTGCCCCGTCCCATTCCTTACAAAGGTCAGGTACTGAACCAGGTAGCAGCAATCATGCTGGAAGCTACTAAGGACATCGTACCTAACTGGGTAAAGGCTGTACCCTTGCCAAATGTAACCATTGGCTTAAAATGTGAAACTTTCCCGGTAGAAATGGTGGTTCGTGGTAACCTGACCGGCCATGCCTGGAGAACTTACAAAAGCGGTAAACGCGAACTGTGCGGTGTCACCATGCCTGAAGGCCTGAAGGAGAACGATTATTTCCCAACTCCTATCATCACCCCGACTACCAAAGCGCACGAAGGGCATGATGAAGACATCTCCCGCGAAGAGATCCTCGCAAGAGGACTTGTAAGTAAAGAAGATTACGAGCAACTGGAAAAATATACGCTGGCACTCTTCGCCCGTGGTAAAGAACTCGCTGCAAAACGTGGCCTCATCCTGGTAGATACCAAGTATGAATTTGGTAAAATTGGCGATACCATCTACGTGATCGATGAGATCCACACACCAGATTCTTCCCGCTACTTCTACGCAGAAGGCTACGAGGAAAAACAAAAAGCCGGCGAAGCACAGAAACAACTCTCTAAAGAATTCGTTCGCGAATGGCTGATGGCTAATGGATTCCAGGGCAAAGAAGGCCAGCAGGTGCCTGAAATGACCGATGAATTCGTCAACACAGTCAGCGAACGCTATATAGAACTGTTCGAAAATATCACTGGTCAGAAATTCGTGAAGCAGGACGTAAGTGATGCTGAAAGCGAGCAGAAGATCATCGAGACTTTGAAAAGTTTATAAGCTACAGGAAAGGGGGAGGGCAACCTCTCCCTTTTTACATAGAAAGATGTAGGCACCTGAAAGGAATCATCTTTCTACATAGAAAAGGAAACCAAAAAATTGATCCCGAAAGATCAATCAGCAATCATGCTTAAAGGATATTTACGAGCGACAAACCAATGAAACACCTTGCCGTACTGAATAAATATTTTCTTCGATACAAATGGCGATTCCTGCTAGGATTAATCTGTACAGTAATCTCCATTGTATTCAGTGTGTTTCAACCGATCATGGTACGCCAGATCTTCGATCTGCTGGCACAGAACCTCAATAACTATCACCTGATCAGCGATACCAATCTCAAAACTATTTTCCACTCCGACTTCTCTAAGGTCCTTGCCTTCTATGGCGTAATGCTCCTGGTATTTGCCTTACTGAGTGGTTTCTTCCTCTATCTCCAAAGGCAGTCACTTATCGTGATGAGCCGCCACATTGAATTTGACCTCAAGAACGAAATTTACCAGCACTACCAGCTGCTGGACCTCAACTTCTTTAAGATGCACCGTACCGGCGACCTTATGAGCCGTATTACAGAAGATGTATCACGCGTACGCATGTATGTAGGCCCTGCTATCATGTATGCCACCCGTACTATTTTCATGCTCGTGATCGTGGTCTACCTCATGATAGATGTGAACCCCCTGCTCACGCTGTATACCTTGTCACCACTACCTTTCCTGGCCCTCACTATCTATTATGTGAACCATATCATTCACAGGAAGAGTGAAAGAATCCAGTCACAGTTATCCAATATCACGTCTATCGCACAGGAGTCTTATTCCGGTATCCGCGTGATCAAGTCATACGTGCAGGAAGAAGGCATGATCGGGCATTTTGAGAAAGCCAGTGAAGACTACAAGATCAGTTCTGTAAGCCTGGCAAAGACAGATGCACTCTTCCAACCCAGCATGGCATTGATGATCGGCTTGAGTGTACTCTTAACCATCTTCATCGGCGGGATCCAGGTGATCCATGGCAATATCACCGTAGGCAACCTCGCTGAATTCGTGATCTATGTAAACATGCTCATGTTCCCATTCCTCTCTATCGGTATGGTGGCCAGCATGGTACAACGTGCTGCTGCAAGTCAGCAACGCTTAAATGAATTCCTGGATATCCAGCCGGCTATCTATAACAGGCCCGATGCAAAATCAATAGATGTAAAGGGAGAGGTGATTTTCAAAAACGTATCATTCACTTATCCGCATACAGGTATCCAGGCGATTCAAAATTTCAATCTCACCGTGAAACCGGGAGAAAAGGTGGCCGTAATAGGCCGTACAGGCTCAGGGAAATCTACCCTGGCACAGTTGCTCATTCGTATGTACGATCCCCAGGAGGGAGCAGTGATGCTGGATGGCATGGACCTGAGAACCCTGAAGCTGGAGGACCTCCGTACACAGATCAGTTATGTGCCGCAGGATGTATTCCTGTTTTCAGATACAATCACCAACAATATCCGTTTCGGTACCCCCGAAGCTAATGAGGAAGCAGTACGCCGTGCGGCCCGGCAGGCATCCGTAGAAAAAGACATCCTGGGATTCCCGGAAGGCTTCAATACAGTAGTAGGGGAGCGGGGGGTGACTTTGAGCGGTGGACAAAAACAACGTATTTCAATAGCCCGTGGTTTGATCAAAGATCCCAACCTGTTGGTGTTTGATGACTGCCTGTCGGCAGTAGATGCCCGTACAGAGAAAGAAATCATTGGTAATCTGTATGCATACCTGAAAGACAAAACTGCAATAATAATTACCCACCGCATCTTTGCCCTGTTTGAGTTTGATAAGATCATCGTTTTGGATGAAGGAAAGATCGTTGAAACAGGCACCCATGATGAATTGTTATCATTAAACGGTTATTATGCAGAACTGTATGCCCGCCAGCAATCAGGGGATGATGAATCTGTAATAGAATAAGGATCAAAATCTTATACATGCCTGAAAACCAATACCTAAGCTGTCTTTCTATCATTTTTCAAAATCATTTAAAATTATTTTGATATTTGTAAAACAATAGTATATTTGTTGCTTATTGGAAAAAGGATTTGATTCGTTAACAACTTAAATCTATCAACTGTGGCGTACGAAAATACCAATCAGCAGGAAAGAAATAATGACAGTATCTTTTCTAAACGATTGAAAGCGGGCAAAAGAAGAACATACTTCTTTGATGTAAAGACCACTCGGGGAAACGATTACTTTCTGACCATTACAGAAAGCAAAAAACGCTTTAATGACAATGGTTACGACAGGCACAAAGTGTTCCTGTACAAGGAGGACTTCAACAAGTTCCTGAATGCATTAACAGAGACCATCAACTACGTGAAGACTGAGTTGATGCCCGACTTCGATTTTGATGCCTACAATCACGACTATGTACGTGATGATGAAGATGGAGAAGGCGCAGAAGGTTCTTCTGATGCTGTGGAAGCCGCTGTTGAAGCTGCTGCCGCACCTGCCGCTACTGCATCTGCTACTTCACATAGTGAAGATGTAGATAAGTGGTAAGGGAAGGTTCAAATTGACTTCTTAAACTTCTTATACAACCTCCGGATTTTTCCGGAGGTTTTTTATTGCACAAAAAGAGGGGTTTGCCATAGGCAAACCCCTCTTTTATTATTGTTTCATAATGAAGCTTATTGCTTCAACTTCTTCCACGCATTAATCAGCCCATTCGTTGAGCTATCATGACTACTCACAGTAGCATCATTCACCAACTCAGGCAGGATCTTATTTGCCAGCTGTTTACCCAATTCCACACCCCACTGATCAAAGCTGTAAATATTCCAGATCACGCCCTGTACAAAGATCTTATGCTCATACAGTGCTACCAGTGACCCCAGGGTTCTTGGATCAATTTCCTTCACCAGGAAGGAGTTTGTTGGCCTGTTACCCGTGAACACTTTATAAGGTGTCAATTTCGCAATCTCCGCTTCTGTCAGCCCCTGTTTCACCAGTTCCGCTTTCACTTCTTCTGCACTCTTACCATTCATCAGCGCTTCTGTCTGAGCAAAGAAGTTAGACAGCAACTTCACATGATGATCCCCGATCGGGTTATGGCTGATAGCCGGTGCAATAAAGTCTGCCGGAACAATACGTGTACCCTGGTGAATCAGCTGATAAAAGGCATGCTGTCCATTCGTACCAGGTTCACCCCATACAATCGGACCTGTTTCATACGTCACGGCATTACCATTACGATCCACATACTTACCATTGCTCTCCATATTTCCCTGTTGGAAATACGCTGCAAAGCGGTGCATGTACTGATCATAAGCCAGGATTGCCTCTGTAGCGGTACCAAAGAAGTTACCATACCACAGGCCAATCAGTGCCATGATAACCGGGATATTTTTCTCCAATGGAGTCGTCTGGAAATGCTTGTCTACTGCATGTGCACCTTCCAGCAATTTTTTGAAATTATCAAAGCCTACAGTCAGCGCAATACTCAATCCAATAGCGGACCACAGTGAATAGCGGCCACCTACCCAATCCCAGAACTCAAACATGTTCGCAGGATCGATACCAAATTCCTTCACTGCTTTTTCGTTGGTAGACAAGGCAGCAAAGTGCTTCGCTACAAATTTCTCATCCTTTGCATGCTCCAGGAACCAGCTGCGCGCAGTCAGCGCATTGGTCATAGTTTCCTGCGTAGTAAAGGTCTTGGAAGCAACTAAGAACAATGTTTCTTCAGGACTCACTTTCTTCAGTGTTTCTGCGATATGCGTACCATCCACATTAGACACGAAGTAAGGCTGCATACCTTCTTTCCAGTAAGGTTTCAGTGCTTCAGTCACCATCACCGGACCTAAGTCAGATCCACCAATGCCAATGTTTACAATATAACGTATAGGCTTACCGGTATAACCTTTCCACTCGCCGCTATGAATGCGCTCACAGAACTCTTCCATCTTCTTTTGCACAGTCAGCACATCCGGCATTACATCTTTACCATCCAGCACTACAGGGTTGCCTGAGAAGTTGCGCAGTGCTGTATGCAGTACTGCCCTGTTCTCGGTAGCGTTTATTTTTTCAGCACTGAACATAGCTTTGATGCCCTCTTCCACACCACACTCTTTTGCCAGCGCAAACAGCTTAGTCAGCGTTTCTTCAGTAATAATGTTTTTTGAATAGTCGAACAGGATTTGTTCAAAACGCAGATTGAATTTGTTAAATCTTTCAGCATCTTCCGCAAACAAAGTGCGCATGTGCGTTTGTTTCATCTGGTCTGCGTGTTTCAGCAGCTCCTGCCAGGCTTTTGTTGATTCAGGATTTGTCGTTGGGAACATGAGTTGATTATTTAGTCTCCAAATGTAATAAATTATTTAACGGCCTTTTTATGAAAAACGCTTCTGACACCTGCAATCAGCACAACGCCAATTGCGGTGAGGCAACAGATTATTACCGGTAGGGCCATGCTCGTCACTTCACTTTGCCGTTTGGCAATGATACCATAAAATGCCCAGATGGCCACAATACCCGCCACTATATTGTGTCGCTTTACGACCAGCAGGGTGGCCCCTATACAGGCTACCAGGATGAGTATAGCCGTCACGGCTACGCTCATGCCATTCCAGCCGGCATATACCATCAGCGCAGCAGTATTGGCTACAGTTGCCACACAGATCCAACCCAGGTACAGGCTGAAAGGAATGTAGATAAACCATCGCACGGAGCGGCTGGCACCCGGTGCAGCAATATTAAAATTTATATGAATAGCCAGCAATGATATTAATAAGGTAAGCATCAGTAATAAGGCCAGTGGCAATAACTCATAATGCCATGCGAAGAGCCAGCAACTGTTGGCCATACAGCTGATCAACCACCAACCGCGCATCCTTTCCATGAATTGTTCCAAAGTATCCTCATGGCCTGGAGCAAATGCCAGCCGGAGCTGGTAGATGATAAATCCCAGCAGTGCCAGGTAAATCAAACCCCAGATGGAAAACGTAAAACCCGCCGGCACAAAGAGATTATCATACTTTTCAGACACCTGTGAAGTGGTATTCCCGTTAATCATGCCTAAGCCTGCAAGCACATTCACACCTATGACCACCAGATACCCTATTGTATTAAAAATCGCGCTGTTCTTGTAGTAAAGGCTTTCATGGGAGGCTTTCATGGATAGTTGAAATTTTTAATTTAAGGGCGAAGAATAATGTCAATGTGCAACAAATATTGTTCCCCTTTTTCCTTACATTTGCCACCATTATGACAGCAGAACAACTCAAAGCTATGAGGGACCGTCTCCATGTCCTGGGAGGTTTTCTTTAACGTCCAGGACCGCATAGCAAAAATCGAAAATGACAAACAATTATCGTTAGCCCCCGGCTTCTGGGACGACAATGCCCGGGCTACGTCAATTCTGAAAGAGATCAAAGTCAATAAGTTCTGGGTCGATCTTTACGAGCAGGTGAAAACCTCTATAGAAGATAGCGCGGTACTGCTGGACTTCCAGAAAGAGGGTGAAGCCTCCGAAGAAGAAGTAGCAGCTGCGTACGAAGGAGCAGTGGCCGCTTTAGATGAATTGGAATTCAAGTCTACCTTGAACGAGCCGGAAGATGAGATGCCGGCAGTACTCACCATCAACTCCGGTGCCGGTGGTACCGAGAGCCAGGATTGGGCCGAAATGCTGCTACGCATGTATCGTATGTACGGTGAAAAACAAGGCTGGAAAGTATCTGAAATCGACGTGCAATACGGGGATGGCGCTGGTATTAAATCAGCTTCCCTCGAGTTCGACGGTAGCTTTGCCTATGGATTGCTGAAAGCTGAAAGCGGGGTACACCGTCTGGTTCGTATCTCCCCGTTTGATGCCAATGCCCGCAGGCATACTTCATTTGCTTCAGTCTATGTGTATCCGTTGGTGGACGATACCATCGAAATTGCCGTGAACCCGGCCGACCTGGAATGGGAATTCTACCGTTCAGGTGGTAAGGGCGGACAGAACGTCAACAAGGTGGAAACAGCCGTGCGACTCAAGCACATTCCTACAGGCATCATCGTGGAATGCCAGCAGGCCCGTACACAGGGTGAAAACCGTGAAAAAGCACTGACTATGCTGAAATCACGCCTGTATGAGGAAGAGCTGCGCAAGCGCGAAGAGCTGAAAAATGCCGCTAACGCCAACAAGCGTAAAATCGAATGGGGGTCGCAAATCCGCTCCTATGTATTCCATCCGTACAAGATGATCAAAGATCACCGTACAGATTTCGAAGTAGGAAACGTAGGCCCCGTAATGGACGGAGAACTGGATGGCTTTATTAAAGCTTACCTGATGATGTCCAAGGAAAATAATTAATGCTACTTATGTGAAAAGGCCCTTCCAGCAGGAGGGGCTTTTCCTTTTTGGCAGAAAGAGAACCATTTCTCTTAATTTTACTTATTATCGTTACAACAAAAACTCTTTGAGAATGCACAACGCTTATTTTCATTTTGCTGCACCGGCAAATGAACCGGTTTACAGCTATGCACCCGGATCGCCAGAAAAGGTTGCATTGAAAAAGCAACTGTCTGCCTTTAAGGCCCAACAGGCGGATATTCCTATGTACATCAATAACCAGGAAATCCGTACCGGTAAAACTGTTGACCTGCGCCCTCCACACGAAATCAAGCACAAACTGGGTCATTTCCACATGGGCGAAGCCTCCCATATCAATGATGCCATCGCCGCAGCATTGGCCGCTAAAGAACAATGGGCCGCTACTCCATGGGAACAACGCGCCGGTATCTTCCTGAAAGCCGCTGAACTGATTGCGACCAAATATCGCTACCACATGAATGCCGCGACCATGCTCGGTCAAAGCAAAAATGCCTACCAGGCAGAGATCGATAGCGCCTGCGAACTGATCGACTTCCTGCGTTATAACGTTCATTTCCTGTCAGAAATCTATAAACAACAACCTGTAAGCTCTCCAGGTGTACACAACCGTACCGAATACCGCCCACTGGAAGGTTTCGTACTGGCCGTAACACCGTTCAACTTCACCGCGATTGCAGGCAACCTGCCTACCTCCGCAGCAATGTGTGGGAACGTAGTAGTCTGGAAGCCAGCTGATACACAGGTCTTCGCTGCGAATATGTTTATGCAGATCATGATCGAAGCAGGCCTGCCTGCCGGTGTGATCAACCTCATTTATGTAGATGGTCCTCAACTGGGCGACATCTGCTTCAGCCACCCTGAATTTGCAGGTATCCATTTCACCGGTTCTACTGCTGTGTTCCAGCACATGTGGCAGACCATCGGTCAGAACATCAAAAAATATAAAGCTTACCCACGCATCGTAGGGGAAACCGGTGGTAAAGATTTTGTTCTGGCACACAGCTCTGCCGATGTAGCCGTTACTGCCATTGCTCTGGCACGCGGTGCCTTCGAATACCAGGGGCAGAAATGCTCTGCAGCCAGCCGTGCATACCTGCCTTCCAATATCGCGGAAGCAGTGAAAACCCGCCTGCTCGCAGAACTGAAAACCATGAAAATGGGTAGCGTGGAAGACTTCAGCAACTTTATCAATGCGGTGATTGACGAACGTTCCTTCGATAAAATCACGAATTATATTGAGAATGCGAAGAAAGATCCTGCCGCTAAGATCATTGCCGGTGGTAACTATAGCAAGACTGAAGGTTACTTCATCGAGCCTACCGTCATCGAAGTGACAGATCCGAAATATGTAACGATGTGCGAAGAGATCTTCGGCCCGGTGCTGACCATCTATACTTATGACGCAGATAAATTCGAAGAAATAATAAGTGTGGTAGATAGCAGCTCTTCGTATGCATTGACCGGTTCTATCATTGCACAGGACCGTTATGCCATTGACCTGGCGACTAAAAAGCTGGTGAATGCAGCAGGTAATTTCTACATCAATGATAAGCCGACCGGTGCGGTAGTAGGTCAACAGCCTTTTGGCGGAGCAAGAGCCTCCGGTACCAACGATAAGGCGGGTTCTATGCTGAACCTGTACAGGTGGTTGAGTGCAAGGACGATCAAGGAAACCCTGGTACCACCTACGGAGTACGGTTATCCTTTTATCAAAGAAGCATAATTCATGCGATATAAAAAAAGGGCACTTCGAAATGAGGTGCCCTTTTTTTTATGCTCTTTATTTCATATTCTTCAAGGCTTCCAGCGACTCCGTCACATGCTTCTCCCCATCCTTCATAGAATTAAACATATGCACAACCACCCCTTGCTTATCGACCACATAAGTCACCCTGCCCGGAATCACAAAGGTCTTCGGCACACCAAATAATTTCCGCACACTATTAGATGTATCTGCCAATAATGTAAACGGCAGATGATGATGCTCCGCAAATTTCTTGTGAGATGTAACCCCATCAGAACTAATACCAATCACCTTCGCCCCATACTGGGAAAAAGCCGTATAAGCATCCCGGAAAGAACACGCCTCTTTCGTACACACACTGGTCTCATCTTTTGGATAGAAATAGATTACCAGCGGCTGTTTACCTAAAACAGTATTGATATCAAACGTATTGCCATCCTGATCCTTCAGCTGGAAAGACGGAATTTTATCACCTACTTTCAGCTGGGATTTGGAATTGCATGCAAAAACAAAAAAGGACAGTGAAAACATAAGAAAGTACTTCATATGATGAGGATTGAATAAACCATATGCAATATATACGGATTCAGTCAGCGAAAGGTCACTGTTTTTTAAAAATTATTCAATAAACCTCTTATAATCCTTATTTTTACTCCCTAAAACTGCATACTTTGAAGACCATACTGAGTGGTACACAAGTGGCCATCACTGTTGACAGACTCTGTCACCAGCTCATCGAAAATCACGGAGACTTCTCCCAGACTGCCCTGATCGGACTGCAGCCAAGAGGCATTTACCTGGCTGACAGAATTTATAATACCCTGCAGAAGCTGCTGCCAGGTGTAAAGATCCAATATGGAAGAATTGACATCACTTTTTACCGTGATGACTTCAATAAAGGAAAGGCACTACATGTGCCTAACGAAACTGCGATTGATTTTTCTATTGAAAATAAGAAGGTCGTACTGATCGACGACGTGCTGTATACAGGCCGTACTACCCGTTCTGCATTGGATGCAATGCTGGATTTCGGCAGACCTTCCGCTGTGGAGTTACTTGTATTAATAGATCGCCGTTTTACCCGTGAGCTGCCTATCCAGGCAGATTATACGGGGCGTGAAATTGATGCTGTCAACTCCGAAAATGTGAAGGTACGCTGGAAAGACCGAGATGGGCATGACGATGTGATCATTGAGTAGCAGGAGGAATTTGTCAGGAAGCGGAATTTCAGATGGTGTTTTTAAAAACCAGGCCTTTTGATCAGGCGGTTTAAATGGAGCCATTTATACCAATATTCCAGCCACTATCCACCTGATTTTTGCTAAAAAACAGCCTACCGTCCGGATATTGATTTTGGGTTTTGTATTCAGGTCATTTATATTTGCATCTTAAATGTCATTATCAGTAAATCATCTCCTCGGAATTCGCGGTCTGAAGCGTCAGGATATAGAACTAATCTTTCAAACAGCTGATCAGTTCAAAGAGGTTTTACAAAGACCAATCAAAAAAGTTCCTACGCTCAGGGATACTACCATCGTTAATTTATTTTTTGAAAATTCCACCCGTACCCGTATCTCCTTCGAACTGGCGGAGAAACGTCTTGGTGCTGACGTGGTGAATTTTTCAGCCTCCGGTTCTTCCGTATCAAAAGGTGAAACCCTGATTGATACAGTGAACAACATCCTCTCCATGAAAGTGGACATGGTAGTAATGCGACACTCGGCCACAGGTGCGCCTCACTTCTTATCCAAACACATCCAGGTACCTATCGTAAACGCTGGTGACGGGATCAACGAACACCCGACCCAGGCGCTGCTCGATGCTTTCTCTATCAGGGAAAAGCTGGGTGCTGTAACAGGTAAGAAAATTGCCATCTGCGGCGATATCATGCACTCCCGTGTAGCCTTATCAAACATCTACTGCCTGAAGCAACTGGGCGCTGAGGTGACGGTAGTAGGTCCGCCTACACTGATCCCCAAGCACATGCAGGAAGCACTGGGTGTAAATGTCAGCTACGACATCCGCGAAACACTGGAATGGTGCGATGTAGCGAATGTGCTGCGCATACAGCTGGAAAGACAGAATACACCACTCTTCTCTTCGCTGAGAGAATACTCACTGGCTTACGGCGTAAACCGCCAGCTGCTGGATAGTCTGAAGAAAGAGATTGTGATCATGCACCCCGGCCCGATCAATCGCGGCGTAGAGTTGAGCTCTGACGTAGCAGATTCCGGACATTCTATCATTCTGAACCAGGTGGAGAATGGGGTAGCTGTGAGGATGGCGGTGTTGTACCTGCTGGCAGGGAAGAAGGAGCACTAACAGACAATACTAACAACCCAATAACTGTAAAACGTTTTTACCGTTTGGTAGAAGCGTTTTTTTTATTTTAAGGCATTTAAGATTTATTGCATTATAAACAACAACCTTAATTACCAAAAGAAAGACTTTTTTAAACCATATTCTACTGACAGGCGAAGAAATTTTAAACCTTAAAAAGCACAATCCCGCCACTAAAAAATCGCATTCATCCCCAGTGTAAACGACCTGAAAAACGGATACTGGTACCCCGTATTCGCCGCCTGCTCCGGATCATAATACCGGATCTTCATATGATTGATCTCCCACAAATCCTGCCCTGAAAAATACACCCGCAAACTACTCAGCAATGGCTGCCCATGCGTAAACCTGAACGTATATCCCAGCTGTAGATTTTTCAACCTCACATACGCCGCATTCATCACCCAAAACGAACTGGGTGCCAGGTTCTGGTTATACCCATTATACAGTCGTGGAAACGCAGCATACTGGTTTCCCGGTGTCCAGTAATCCGCATGAATCTGCCAGGGCTGCTGCCAGCCTTCTACAAACGGCATACTATACTTAGCCGGTACCATCACCTTCCGCTCTCCAATCCCCTGGAAAAACACGGAAAAATCCACTCCCTTATAAGAGAAGCCCGCATCAAAACCATAAGAATACCTCGGTTGTGAACTACCCAGGTATACTAAATCACCATGATCCGCTTTCGTATAAGTACCCCCGTTAATAATCCCGTCATTGTTCTGATCCACATATTTCAAATCACCCGCAGCCGTAACCGTACTTTGATAGGCATGTGCATGCGCCTCATCATTCGTCCTGAAATATCCTTCGCTCTTATACCCTAAGATTGCGTTGTAAGGCAATCCGGTCAATCCCTTATTATTCCCCGGTAACCAGGCCGTATTACCATCACTACTTAAGATCTTATTCTGCCCGTCAAACAAGTTCGCATTTACCCAATAACTAAATGCCCCCCTGTTATCTCTCCACCCAATATTCAACTCCCATCCCCATGAATGCATGCTTGCTATAAAGAAGGCAGGATAAGCATAATTATAAGGAGGCAATGTCTGCGATGCTATCTGGATCCTGGGATTATGCTTCACAAAATAATCCGCTGTCACAGTCAATCGTCCTTTCAGGAAAGCCATATCCAAGCCTGCATTGGTCGTATTGATCGTCTCCCAGTTATTATTGCCAGGCATATACCTGTCACTATAATCCTCATTCAACAATGGATAAGCCTGCGGTGATTTCAGCTGGTCCCTGTAGTTATAATCATTCAGGCCTGCACGCCAGTTAAAGTTGCCCAGCAAGCCCCAGGATGCTCTTAATTTAAACTCATCGAAGAAGCGGAAGGTATGCCCAAACCATTTCTCATTGTTCAGTCGCCAGCCGCCGGAAAAGGAAGGGAAGATATGCTGACGCGTAATTGATCCCATCTCTGAACTGTTATAAAACAATCTTGCAGCTACTACGTTTGCTTCCAGCAGGTAACGGTCGTTGAAGTTGTAATTGAGGCGTGCAAACATAGATCCCTGTGAGCCTGAAGCCTTGAACCAGCGTCTATCGGCAATTAAAGGATCATTGAATGCCACATTGGCAATCTCATTTTTCGTTACATTATAGAGCGAAGAAATTTTCTGACGCTGGTAATGGCTTTCGTAAGCATAACCACCCAATATGTGAATGGTATTCAGCTTACCGGCAGGAATATCATAATCCGCCAGCAATTGCAGGCTATGCTGTACTTCCAGCAGATCACCCCTCTTCAGGGAGTTAGGATCATTGATGCTGTTCACGTAGCCATTGCCGTTATAGTAGCGGATGGTTTGTTTGCCAAGGCCATCGTAGTAATGGGTGATCTGCGGACTATACACTGCTTTCAAAGTCAGGCCCTTCACCGGGTTCTCTGCTTTCAGCGAAAAGGTGGCATCTGCAAACGACGTTTGTTCGTCGCGTTTACCGCCATCCTCCAATAATGAAATAGGATTATAGCCAGCTGTGTAGTCGCTTGTATTCGGTACGTAGGTAGGCAGGTAACCCGGTGCCTGGTACAGGTAATTCAATAAACCATTGTACCCATCTACCCGGTAACCCGGCGATTGCGTATGACTCCTGGCATACTGCAGGCTCGTCTCCAGGCTGATCATATCGCTGAAGCGGTTATTGATATTCAGCTGGGCGTTGTTCCTGTTGGTATTGTCCGGCCCTGTATTAAACAGACCCTGGCGGGCAAAGGTGCCTAGTGACAGCAGGTATTGGTGATCCAGGCTGCCACCTCGTGCACTTATATTAAAATTGGAAACTGAGCTATTTTGCCGGGTAACATTCTCCAGCGGATTATTGTCATAATAATACTTGTAATCCCCGTTCAGATCACGCACAGCCCCGATGGCCGGATCTTTCATATACCCGATTTCCTGTTCAGACCAGATGGGATCCAGGCCGGCGTTGGTGGCAGCAGTATTCTGCAGCGCTGCTGCCTGCCAGGAGTGCATGCGTTTGGGCAGGTTGATGGGATGTTCCAGGCCGAAGAGACTATTGTATTCCACATTGATCTTGCCGGCCTTGCCTCTTTTGGTGGTTACGAGTACCACGCCTCCGGCACCTTGCGGGCTATAGATACTCGCCGCAGCGGCATCTTTCAGCACGGAAACGGATTCAATATCGTTGGGATTGAGGAGTGCAATAGAACCAGGGGCACCATCTACAAGTACCAGGGGATCACTGTTGTTGCCGGAGGAGAGGCCACGGATCTGCAGGTTAAATCCTTCTTTGCCGGGTTGTCCATTCAGGCGGGTAACGAGCAGTCCTGGTGCGGTACCCTGCAGCGCTGCCATCACATTCGTAACCGGGCGGCTTTTAAGGCGGCGACCTTCCACTTTAGTGATAGCACCATTGATGTTTGCCCTTGTCTGGATACCATACCCGATGATGACGAGGTCATTCAGGATTTTGGTATCGCCGGTGAGCAATACATCCAGGTTTTTCCTTTGTTTGAGTGCTATTTCCTGTGGTTCATAACCGATGAGGGAGATCTGTAATACTGCGTCTCCATTATTCACTGTTAGTTTAAAGCGACCGGTTTCGTTGGTACTGGCACCGTTGCGGGTACCCTTTTCCCTGATAGAAACCCCGGCCAGTGGCTTTTCGCCGTCCGATATGACCCCCGACACGGTAAAGACTTCGGGTTCTGGTTTGACCGGAATCTTTGGCACCCCGCTTATGGGAGCGGATTGCAGGATCGGGAATACGATGATCTGTTTATTCCTGACTTCGAATGCATAGCGGGTACCGGAAAATAGTTGTTGCAGTACTGTATTCAATGGCTGGTGATCAGCAACAATAGATACGTTCCTGGAATTTTCTATGACAGTAGAGGAGATGGCGAAGGTAAGGCCGGTTTGTTTTTCAATGAGGCGTAATACCTGGCGGAGTGGGGTGCGGGTGACTTTCAGGGATACGTGAATGGTATCTGCATCCTGGGCCTTCACTGATGGGCATGTCAAAAGAAGCCCTATACATGCACAAAAAAGTGCAATGTACCAGCGCTTATAAAAAGCGGCCTTCCGGAGTGCCATATGAGTTTCCTGCATTTTTTCTCCGGAAGTACTTAATAAATTTCTACGAGGCTATCTTTCTGTACGGTATGTACCTGCAGTGTTTTTGACAGGATGTCCAGTACTTCAGAAAGGGATTCCTTATGGAAGGTAGCAATCAGCTTTTTATCGGCCACCGCGTCACCTTTCAGTACGATATGTACTTTATAATAATCTTCGAGTATGTCGGCTACTTCGGACAATGGGGCATCGTCAAAGCTCAGCTGACCAGTTTTCCATGCGATGGGATTATTATTCCTATGATGACGGGTAGTGATGCTTTCACTGGCAAGGAGCATATCGGCTTCCTGGCCTGGGGTGAGGATCACTGATCTGTTCTTGTTCTTGTAGATGGCTCTTACTTTACCACTCTGTACGAAGACTTTTACGCCTTGCTTGGTTTCTTTCACATCGAAGGAGGTACCGAGTACTTCAATGTCCACATTTTTCAGGTGAACGGTGAATGGTTTTTCAGGCATATGCTTTACATCGACAAATACCTCACCTTGTTGCACATATACTTCGCGGGTATCACCTTTGAAGTGGCGAGGGTATTTGACAGAGGTATGTGCATTCAGATAGAGCCGGGTACCATCGGGTAACAGGAGGCTATCTTTATTTTGTGCGGTTTGTTGGGTCGTATACATTGGCTGACGGACCAGGAGGTAAGTTCCGGCCATCAGGAGTACGGATGCGGCGGCTGCCCACCAGTAGCGGTGGATAGGTTTACGCATCTTAATTACGGGAGTTGACGTGGAGGTGGCAGGGGAGAGGAGACTGTTGCCGGAGAGGATCTCTTCAGTGGCGAACAGGGTTTCCAGTCTTTGCCATTGTTGCGTAGTATTATAGGTAGCTGCTGTCGGTATCAGGTCGTCACCCTGCCATAAGGCTTTGGTTTCAAGGAAGATATCCAAATTGGCAGCATCCTGCTGCAACCATTCATCCAGTGAACGTTTGTGCTCCTCATTTCCTGGTTCTTCCAGGTAGTGGATAACGACATCGATATCAGGTTGCTGTAGTTTCATCTCTTACTATTAATACAATCAAAAATAAACTTACCATTAGTCCCCGGGGAAAAATTTTAACATTTTCTTGGGCGTCTATATATTATATATGTATGCCCCGCTACTGCTGATTGAGCAGTCCCAACCTGATTTTTTTAAGTGCGGTGGTAAGGTGTGTGTATACTGTATTGATGGATATATTTAACTGTTGCGAGATTTCTGCGGGCGACAATCCCTTTATGCGACTCATCTCGAACACCCGTCTGCATTGTTCAGGCAGTTTTTCTAAAATGGAAAGATACTGGGCTTCCAGTTCCTTATGTTCCAGCAGTAGGTGCTCAATGGTGCCTGGTTCCTGCGTTTGCTGTTGCTCTTTGGCGTACGCCTGCTGCCTTTGGGTCTTTTTAATACGGTTGAGGCAGGTGTTTACAGTGGCGCGGGCCAGGTAGTGCTGGATCGGTGCCCGCTCATCCAGGTTCTCGGCGGTTCGCCACAGGTTCAGGAATACATCCTGCACAATATCCTGCGCTTCTTCCTGATCTTTCAGGTAGCGCAAGGCAATGCTGAACATGGATGGCGAAAACTGATTGAATATAATTTCAAATACCTGTTTATCCCTGTTCCGGACCCCGGTGACTATATCTGTATTGTTGAGCGGCAGCATCCTGTAACTATCTTTTCATTCCATTTTTAAAAAACTAAAGTTGGCTTTCAAAAACAGAATATAGCAAAATTATGGTTATTCTATCAATTATCCGGCTAATTGCCTGATTAGCAGCCGGACAAAAAAAGTAAATAAATTTTTTATACTTGGAAATGAGCCACCATGGCTGATCTTTGTTTTAAAAGCCCCTTTTTTTAAAAAAAAGACAAGTTTTTTTTAAAAGAGACTAATGGTAAAGATAATAACGGTTGTATTATTTATGTAGACAGTGAATAAGAAGCCGGCATTTAGCAGGCGCCTGCTAAAAATATTGAAAGAGTAACCATTCTTTATTTAGGAAAAACAGAGTGGTATTGACAAGTTGGGGAGGAGACCACTGCCTGAGGGCAAGGGGTCAGCTGGAAGGCATGGATTTGCCAGTGACAGGGGAGCGGTTCTTATATATATTATATATAAAGATGCTCAGTCAAGCCACATACCTGCAAAAGGCAGGTGCCTATACCTTAGATTATTACCAGAGATCATTATATATGATGCAAGAAGGGTGTACAAGTCCCCTTTGAGCACTCTGAAAACTTACAACTCCTAAGCATGATAGGAAAGTTGAGACCTGTAACAACCGGCCGGCTCTTTTGGGCCGGTTTATTTTTTTTATCCTATTTTGCTAAAGGTAAAGATACCATACCCCCCGCTACGCTTGCCAATTATAACGGGTGGGTATTTGGCCTCCTGATAACCTTCTATTTACAAACTGGATCCGTTCATTTTAGGGGTACGACTCTGAGATGAGCGGATTTTTCTTTCCTCTCACCTCCGCTTACTGGCGAATTTTTTGCTATACCTAAGCCTGATACTTCTATTTTTCATTTCCAAAACGCAGTACATTCGCAGCATGCGTACCATTATCTTTCTCATCATTTCCAACACATTCATGACCTTCGCCTGGTATGGTCATCTTAAGTTCACCAACGTTGCTCTCTGGAAAGTCATCCTCATCAGCTGGGGAATCGCATTCTTTGAATATTGTTTCCAGGTCCCGGCCAACCGTATCGGCGAGCAGGAAGGCTTCTCCGGATTCCAGCTCAAGACTATCCAGGAAGTCATTACCCTTTCCGTATTTGCCATTTTTGCGATTTTCTACCTGAAAGAACCGATCAGGTGGAATTACCTGGTATCCTTTGCCCTGATTCTCGGGGCCGTTTACTTTATGTTTAAGAAATAACAGGGCGGGGGCGCTTTAATTTTTTCGCTGAAGTTGTATAAATGCCTGGTCTGGGTATACCCAGGCTATACCCTTTCTTTTATATTAAAAGTACACCATAAGGTCACCAAAAGGGCACTTCAATATCCCGGGGATATTGAGGTGCCCTTTTGGTGACCTTTTAGTGACCTTATGGAATACTAGTGATATTTAATCTACACCCTATCTCCCGCGGTTTTTCCTTACTCCTTTTTCCATAATGCCCCCATTCTCCTTCACCTATTTCCTTTTATCACATTTTCCCAAACACCTCCTTATAATCACTATTTTTGAGCCTGTTTAAATTCTCGAACGAAATGGTAAAGAGCATCTGTTTAGCAATCGCAACAGGCATGCTGGCGGCCATTACGGCCATGGGACAACCCTCGCCCGTGAACAATTCCGCCTCCATTGCCCTGAAGCTGAAAAAGTTGGATACGCTGGGAAGTGTTTTATATATGGCCGCTCATCCTGATGATGAAAATACCCGCCTGCTGGGTTACCTGGCAAACGAAAAATTATATCGTACCGGCTACCTTTCCCTTACCCGTGGAGATGGTGGTCAGAACCTGATCGGCAATGAACAGGGCGAACTCCTTGGACTGATCCGTACCCAGGAACTCCTCGCCGCCCGGCGGGTAGATGGTGCCGAACAATTCTTTACCCGTGCACTGGATTTCGGCTTCTCCAAGAACCCAGCCGAAACCTTCACGATCTGGAACCGTGAACAAATTCTTGCCGATGCTGTCTGGATCATCCGGAAATTCCAGCCCGATGTCATCGTATGCCGCTTCCCTGCCGATAGCCGTGCCGGTCATGGTCACCATACCGCCTCCGCTATGATCGCAGCCGAAGCCTTCGATGCCGCCGCCGATCCAAACCGGTTTCCTGAACAATTGAAATATGTTAAGCCCTGGAAGGTGAAACGCCTGCTCTGGAATACCTTCAACTTTGGTGGTTTCAATACCACCAGCGAAGACCAGTTCAAACTCGACGTAGGTGCCTTCAATTACCTCCTCGGCAAAGGTTATGGCGAAATTGCCGCCGAGAGCCGTTCCCAGCACAAAAGCCAGGGATTCGGTGTAGCTGCTGCCCGTGGTAGCTCCATGGAATACTTCACCACCATCAAGGGCGATACCCCGCAGAAAAGTCTGCTGGATGGCATCAATACCACCTGGTCACGCATCGAAGGCGGTAAAGCCATCGGAGAGATGATCGACAAAGCAAGGGCCGCCTATAAACTAGATGACCCTGCCGCTACTGTGCCCGCCCTGCTGCAAATCAGGAAAGCGATCCAGGCCCTCCCTGAGGGTTACTGGCGTAACCAGAAACTCCAGGAGACGGAACAACTCATCCTGGCCTGCGCCGGTATCTGGGCAGAAGCTTATAGCAACAATGAAGTAGTCGTACCTGGTCAGACCATGCAGGGCAGCGTACAGGTAATCTGCAACAGCAGTATCCCCGTGCAGATTCAGTCCCTCAGCTTCGGCAGCAAGGACACCAGCTTCGCACAAAATAAACTGGACTTCAACCAGCTGAAAAATATACCAATCACCATGCAGGTGCCGGACAATACGCCCATCTCTGAACCGTACTGGTTGCGCGCAGCTCATGGTGTAGGAGAATACACCATCCAGGATCCACTGCTCGTGGGCCATCCTGAAAACATTCCGGGCATTCAGGCTACCATCCGCTTAAAGATTAAGGGCGAAGACCTGACTATTGCCCGTCCGGTGCAATACAAACATACCGACCCTGTAAAAGGTGAGGTATACGCTCCCCTCATTATCGCTCCTCCTGTAGTGGCGAACCTGGCGAACAATGTTTTTGTATTCACCAGCACCACTCCTCAACCTGTACAGGTCAAGCTGCGCAATATGGGGAATGCTACCGGGGGCCGCGTAAAACTGCAATTGCCATCCGGCTTCTCCAGCCAGGAGACTTCCCTGCCATTTGAGCTCACGAACAGGGGAGATGAAACCACTTTGCTGTTTCACATCGCTCCTGCCAAAGTGGAGGGCAGTAACCGTACTGATACCTTCAAAGTAATCATTGAGGATGATGGGCATACCTACGCGCAGGGGATCCAGACGATCAGCTATGATCATATTCCTACCATTACCTTATTCCCTGATGCAGCAGGCCGTCTGGTAACGGTAGACCTGCAGCACAATGGCCGCAAACTCGGATACATTGATGGTGCAGGCGACCTGGTAGCAGCGAGTCTGCAACAGGTAGGGTATGAAGTAACGCACCTCACTGAAAAAGATATTATGAATGGAGACCTGAGCCAGTATGATGCAATCATTACGGGTGTAAGGGTATATAATATTAATCCACGTATCAAATACTGGCAGCCCCGCCTGATGGAGTACGTGAAGAATGGCGGTACCTTGCTGGTGCAGTATAACGTGAACGGGCCCCTGCAGATCAATGATCTTGGACCTTATCCGTTTTCACTGAGCCGTGACCGTGTGACTGATGAAAAAGCCGAGGTATCTTTCCTGAAGCCTGAGGACGGGATTATGAACTATCCGAATAAGATTACCCAACAGGACTTCGAAGGCTGGATCCAGGAGCGCGGCCTGTACTTTACGACAAACGCAGATGCAAAGTATGAAGCGCTGTTCTCTATGCATGATAAAGGAGAAGCACCATTACAGGGGTCTACAATCGTTGCAAAGTATGGCAAGGGTAGGTATGTATACACTTCACTGGCGTTCTTTAGAGAGTTGCCGGCGGGTGTACCGGGTGCTTACCGCATATTTGTAAACCTGATTTCAACGAAGAAATAAATGGCAGCGGAAAAACAGCCTCCAAGGTCAAGATTGACGATGACAGCGATTTTGTGTATTGTCATTGGCCTGGCTATTGGTTTTGAGATCAAGCGGCTTCATATCGGTTTGCTGATAGGACTAGCATTGGGTTTGCTGAGCGGGAATATGCTGGCAAAGAGGAAGTGATCAGTTGACCGCTCCGGCTCCCAACTCATTGCCAGATAAAAAGTAATTGAGCTAAAGGAAGTATTTGTTATGAAAAAGAATAAACCGCCATTCCCGCCGGAATGGGAGGAGTTCCCTGATTATATCGAAGAAAATAAACCTCCGTTGCTGCCACATTGGTGGCAATGGTATGCACTCGTAACCGGCTGGCTCTGCCTGCTGATCGGCGCGTTTTATTTATTCACTAAAGTTTATTCATGAGTGTAGCAGATTGGATTGTACTGGGGGGTACATTAATCGGGATTATTTTATACGGGATCTGGAAGAGCCGTGGTCAGAAGGATATGGCCGGCTATTTCCTGGATAACCAGTCTATGCCATGGTATATTGTACTGTTGTCTATCATCGGCACACAGGCGAGTGCCATTACCTTTCTCTCTGCACCAGGTCAGGCTTATACTGACGGGATGCGTTTTGTACAATATTATTTCGGACTGCCGCTGGCAATGGTAGTGATCTGTATTGCCTTTGTGCCTATTTATCACAAACTGAAAGTATTCACTGCGTACGAATACCTGGAAGGGCGATTCGATTGTAAGACGCGTACGTTTACGGCTATATTATTTTTAGTACAGCGTGCATTGTCTACCGGGATCAGTATTTATGCCCCGGCCATCATTCTTTCTTCATTGCTGGGCTGGAACATTTACTGGACCAATGTGATTATGGGCGGACTCCTTATTATCTACACGGTCTCCGGTGGTACCAGGGCAGTGAGTTATACCCAGACCCTGCAACTGGTCATCATCTTTGTGGGCATGTTCCTGGCAGGCTGGATGGTGGTGCATCTGCTACCTGATGGCATAGGATTTAATGATGCCCTAAAGGTGGCGGGCAAGATGAATAAGCTGAATGTGATTGTGACTGATTTCGACTGGAAGGACAAGTATAATATCTGGAGTGGCCTGGTAGGCGGGTTCTTTTTAGCACTTTCTTATTTTGGAACGGATCAGTCGCAGGTAGGGCGCTACCTCACTGCAAAGAGTGTGACGGAGTCACGGTTAGGCTTACTGATGAATGGCCTGGTGAAGGTGCCGATGCAGTTCCTGATCTTATTACTGGGCTCGATGGTATTCGTGTTTTATTTGTATTTCAGGGCACCTATCTTCTTTAATGAAGCGCAGCTGAGTAAGGTGGAGGGGCCTGCCTTACAACAACTCCGGGCGGAATATAATAGTTTCAACCAGGTGAAGCAGGAGCAGGTGAGGGCATTGTCCAGCGCCATTAAAAACAAAGACAATGCAGGGGTGGAGATGGCGCAGCAAAAGTTGCAGGCTGCAGAGGCAAATGCGATGAAGGTGCGTACTACCGCTATAGACTATATTAAAAAAGCCGATCCGGCAGCGGATACGAATGATACGAATTATATCTTCCTTCATTTTGTCGTCAATAATCTGCCAAAAGGCCTGGTAGGACTGCTGATAGCGATTATCTTCTTAGCGGCATGGGGTAGCATTGCAGCGGCCCTGAATTCGCTGGCATCGACTACGGTGATTGATATTTACAAAAGACAGTTCAGACCAACAGCCCCTGACGAACATTACTTTAAGGCATCGCGCTGGTGGACGTTCATCTGGGGACTGTTCTGCATAGTAGTAGCGCAGTTTGCAAGCAAACTGGGGAGCCTGATAGAAGCGGTGAATGTACTGGGATCACTGTTTTATGGCGTGATACTCGGTATCTTCCTGGTGGCATTTTATTGTAAGCGGATCGGTGGCACAGCGGTATTCTGGGCGGCAATAGTGGCGGAAATACTGGTGATCATTGTCTTTATTACCAATATAGTGTCGTTCCTGTGGCTGAATGCGATCGGGTGTTTATTGGTGATCGTACTGGCCTGGATCATTCAATTATTGCAGCCTGCACATAATGGAATGAAGCCTGTGCAATCAGGTTGCCAGTGATGGAAATGTAGTGGATAGAGGAGGGCTTTATCAAATTGTATCTGATAAATTCCTCCTTCACATGACAAAATAAATCCTGTTTTTACAAAACAAGTCCTGTTCCTGCTAAATAAATCCCGTTCCTATAAAAATAAGTCCCGTTCTTACAAAATAAGTCCAGTTCTACTAAATTACCCCTTCCCTTACTAAATAAAATCGCGTTCTATTCAATCAGGCCGTTCCTGAAGGCGTACATCACGAGGCCTACAATGTTCTTAGCACCGGTCTTTTCCAGCAACTTCTGGCGGAGTCCTTCCACTGTTCTCGGACTCAGGAAAATCTTCTCTGAGATCTGTTGTGTGGTCAGTTCTTCACAGATCAGGCGCAGTACTTCCAGTTCGCGGTCGGTGAGGGGCACCTCGCTGCGGAAAGTCGGTTTGAACTGTTGCCTGGTTTTGTGCATGACCTTCTTAAGAAGCGCCAGGTTCACATTTTCATTAAAATAAAACCCTTTTTCGTAGGTAGTACAAATAGCCTCATAAATCTCACCTGGTTCTGCATTTTTCAGCAGGTAGGCATTTGCGCCGTTCTCAATGAGATGTACAATAAAGTTGTCGTCTTCATACATGGTAAGTACGATTACTTTAACGTGGGCATATTTTTCCCTTACTTTTTTGGTAGCTTCTATGCCATCCATGTTGGGCATTTTCAGATCCATGAGAATCACATCTGGCTGTTGTTCTTCCATGATCTGTAGTAAATGCACGCCATCTTCAGCTTCAAACACCACATTGATGTTTTCATAGGGTGTGAGGGTATTGATCACCCCACTCCGGAAGATTTTATGGTCATCGGCGATAGCTACCTTAATGTTGTTTGTCATAGAGGGAGCCGTTTATATTGGTTGCGTTTTTGTCCCGATTCGTCTCACGTGGTCTTTGCTCAGGGACAAAGCTAGAATAAAATACCAGTATTACTCAGCGTGCTGATAATTTTCTACTTTGATTTCGGCGATGGTACCGGCAGGTACGCCGGGTTTGTAGTGAATAGTACCGCCTATGATGTTGAGGCGGCTTTCAATATTCTTCAGGCCCAGGCTGCCTGTTTTATGGCGGGCATTCTCCAGCGAGTGCAGCAGCTGGCCATTTCCATTGTCAACTACATAAATACTTAGCAGGGTCGGGGTTGTCATGTAGGTAATCTGGACTTGTGTTGCCTGTGCGTGTTTCAGAATATTGTTGATGAGTTCCTGTACCACACGGTAAATATTCAGGGCTTTTTCGGGTTCAACATCGTGGTGGTTACTGTCTTCAGTAAAGTGGATCTGCACCTGTTTGTTTCGGTTCATCATATTACAGAAAGAATCCAGCGCCCGGCTCAGGCCCAGGTTTTCAAGTGCCTGTGGGTGCAGGCTTTGGGAGATGAAGCGCAGGTGCTGGATGATAGTATCTGTAAATTCTTTGGTTTCTTTTAATTGTTCCTGCTCCCCATTACCTGTTTTGAGTAATGGCTGGAGCTGGTTGAGATTGAGTTTGAGCACGGAGAGCTGGGCACCTACTTCATCGTGAAGGTCTTCTGCGATACGTTTGCGTTCCAGTTCCTGGCCCTGAAGAATGGCTACCAGGCGTTCTTTCTGCAGTTCCAGGTCTTTGTCCCTGATCAGGAGTTTGTGTTGAATAACCTGTTTCTGCTGAAATATAACGAGTACGATGACAAAGATGCCCATGATGAGCATGACTGCCGTACCGATGATAACTACTTCGTAACTGTTCATGACCTGAATTTTTTGGCTTTGAGGAGTCCAATGAAGATCAGCACTACTTCTGCAAAGCCGCCGATAAAGGTAACAGAAAGCGTGGCATTTTGTATACTTCTGTCAAAATCGGTGTGCTGCAAAAAGTTATAAGCCAGGGACAACATAAAGTTGGAGCAATGGTAAATAAACAGGCCGCTATTGTACCAGAAGTTAGGAAGGTTGTTGACAAAGATGGATTGTTTCACCAGGTCCTCGTCGCGCATGAGTTCCCAGAAATAAATGACACTGTACAGTAAAAGGAAGAGGTTCTCAATGGAGATAGCATAGGAGTTATAGGCTTTAGGCCCCTCCAGGTAAACGAAATCAGTTATCGCAAAACAGGTGGTGAGCCCTAAAACAATGAGTAATATTTTCTTGAACAGCTGGTTTTTAAATACATGATAGAAAAAGATGGTAAGAATGAGGAATTGGATGTAGCACATGGCCGCAAAGAACCACATGTTATTTCCGAAAATATGAGCCAGCAAGTGCGAGCCGCCGGCAAAGACAGTACTGCTGATTAGATAGTAAAAGATCGATCTGCCACTCCTGTCGAGAATATTGAAGTTCATGATAAAGGGGATCAAAAGTAAAAATTCGACCCCCTCCATGATGTAGAACGTAATCAGATATGAAATCACCTGCCTTTTGGTTTAAACGGTTCCTTTATCAGGGCAATTTGTCGGACAAGGTAAACCCTGGTCCAGCGCTGCGAATTCGATAGGCGCAGCGGAACCGGCGCGGAGATTCAGTTCCTTTGCAGCTTTTGAATCTTTGTAATGTACGTTGTGGCCTTCTGTGTCTACTGCATAGATGACCATTTTCTTCAGTTCCTTTTCAGGATGATCGTGGTCGTCGCCGAAATAGATACGGAGTCCGATGATGTCGTCCTGACATTCAAGAAGTTGTTGCAGTTTTTCTTTCCCAAAGAAGTAAGCCTGAATAAAATCAGGGTTGTGTGGTTCTTTCTGGCGTTTTTTGTTGCAGTAGTTGTCCCTTAAACGTCGTGCTTCGTCATGGTGAATAAATCCACCTGCATCTGGGGTGAAATTAGGTTTAGTAGTACTCATACGAATGCTGTTGTTTTAATTGGCGGTAAAATTATTATAAATAATCGCTTTTCAAAGCCGGGGCCGGTATCCCATATTTGTGCCATAAGGAGGCGGCAATTGAATTTATCTTGCGTTGGATCATAGAGTTATGTGTTAGAGAATGCATGGTTTTGTATCTAATCTAACGTAGGGCTCCCTGAAAAATGCGTAGAACTACGTATTCTAAAAACAACGTATTACAACGCTTGTCTGCCATTTGAGACTTTTTAATCTTTGCATTGTGGGTAATGGCTATACCCACAATGCGAGCAAGCATCGACGGGCCTTTCTACCCAAAGTTTGTTCATTCCTAGTAGACATGCAGAGAAACCACGACAGGATTTGAGGTTAACCGGGTTGACCCCATTTTTTAAATTTACAACTATGTGTTACCTACTAATTGGAAACATTTCTGCATTGATCTCGGCTGACAGTACTGAACCCTTAGTAAACGCCCGAATCAGGGTCTATTTGCCGGATGGGCACCTTTCAAATCGTTATCCCCATAAAAATTCTTTTAGTGGCCCCAGGCAGTTAACCCCATCAGAGGTGTTGAATAAGCAGGAACGGTTATTGGCTGAAACGGCCCTGGATCATCATGGCAATTTCAGTCTTGGCTGGGAGCAATTGCACTTATTCACGGAACCTTTAGAGTTGGACATTTGTTTGCAGGGCATGCCCGAGGAGGCAGGCGACAGGATGGAGACACATTTCCATCTGAGCACGCTGGTACCCCAATGGAAGCATTCTATGCAGCAGTATGTAGCAGCTTATGCTTATGTTATTCCAGTTGAAAGCTGGGCACAGATCCGAGCCAGCTATGGTACATGGGTGATTGCCGGAATCGTAAGGCGCACCCACGATTATGAGGGACAATCACAATTACGGGTAGAAGCGTACAATGCAGGTAACCACCGGATGCTGGCCTCTGGCAGCACAGACGATCGGGGGCGTTACCAGATCAGATTCAGTAGAAAGCAACTGTCCGGCGGACAGTTGCCTGGCCCCGATGTGTATTTTAAAGTGTACAGGGACAAGCGCCTGGTATGGGAGGAGCATGTGGAGGTGGCAGCCATGCCCGGAAGGAGAGCGATTGATGCCTGTAGTGTAATTAATATTACGATGCAGGGAGGAGTGGTGAAGAAGGCAACGCGGTGGCTGAGTAAGTTGGTGGGGTGAAAATAATTGAAGGGTTCATCGCCTATAGCGATGAACCCTTCCGCTTTTAGAAGTTCGTGTGTAAGATCGCATTAGATCTTGTCGAATTTGCAAAATCCATGGGCACGATCCCATATCTACCTGAAGTATGGGTAGAAAAATAAGTTTCAATCTGTGGATTAATAGTACCTGATACCGAAGTAATACTTGGAATACCAAAGATCAGGGGTTTGTACCCGCTGGTATAATTAATATACAGGGTACTGTTGCCGGTACTGCTTGACTCCGTCCACAATGCAGTGACATTACTCCACTTGGATGCATTATCATTTACAATGTAATTATCCTGGATTTTCAGATTGGCATTACCGTTATTAATGGTAAAAGTGGTGTTGTCTGCCCAGCTGGTAGCATCGATACCCTTTGGAGTAGTCGTTGCTGAAAAGCGGCGGAGCAATACGATCTTACCTCTTACATCTCCCAGGGCAGGCACCGTGGCACCCAGGGAGATAATGCCGTATTTCGACACATAAGTATCAAAGGTCTGTTCGAAGGTGCGGGTGTTGTTGCTTGGATCATATTCTTCCTTTACACTCATCACAATCACTTCTTTTGGATGATTGGTCAGGAAGGTTTTACAGGCAGTGAGCACATCGTCGAAGTTCAGGTTTTGATAAATGGCGCCGTGGTGAATGGCGAAGGCATTGTCAATGTGCCTGCAGCGGATGTCGAGATAGCGGATGCCGGCTTCCAGCTGGTCTGCAATGGAGAGGTCCTGGCATTTGGCCGTACCGGATACTGGTTCAACGCGTGCACCACTGTCGTGCGTACCGGGAATAGAGATGGCTGCAATATTGGTGTTGTCTGCCAGCGCTGTCATCCAGCTATTGGATGTTACACTCACGGCAGCTGTGGTACTGGTAGCAGCTACAGTGTTTTTTAATTGTGGCGCAGGCAGGTCCTGTTTCGAACAGCTGAACAGGAAGAGGGATAACAGCATGGTGGCAGGAACATGCAGAAGAGTTGATGCTTTCATTGTGCGTTAATTTCAGGCAATAGGAAGTGCTAACGCATGCATTGTACAGGTCCGGGAGGACTGACAGTGTAAACGTGTAACAGTTTGTAGGTTTTGAATTACGGGTGTAAAATAATGCGCTTATCGATAGGTTGGTTACGGGATCGGGATGATTAACAAAAGGGTAATAATTGCAGGGAATTAAGTAGTTGGTTCTAAGCAGTTTCAGAAGAACAGGATGGAATATTTTAAGCTCATTTTAAAATCCTGGATGAAATCTTTGCAGCGTATCTCTCAGGTATTACTGTAGAACGGGATGAAATATTTAATCTCATTTTAAAATCTTGGATGAAATCTTTGCAGGGTATCTCTCAGGTATTCTCTGTCCAGGTGCGTATAAATCTCCGTTGTCGTTATACTCTCATGGCCCAGCATCTCCTGCACGGCGCGCAGATCTGCACCACCTTCTACCAGGTGCGTGGCAAATGAATGGCGGAAGGTATGTGGTGACACCTGTTTCTCAATTCCGGCTGCTGCCGTGAGTTCTTTGATCACCAGGAAGATCATCACCCTTGTGAGGGCGCTACCCCGGCGGTTTAGAAAAAGAATGTCTTCCTGTCCGGGTTTACAGGGCATATGTACCCTTACTTCATCCTTATATATATTAATGTACTTAATGGCATCACGGCCAATAGGGACCAGTCTTTCCTTATCTCCCTTACCGATTACCCGGATAAAACCTGCGTCAAAATGTAATTGTGAGATCTGTAAACCGGTGACTTCACTCACACGTAAGCCGCAGCTGTACATGGTTTCGAGGATGGCCCGGTTACGCGCTCCTTCGGGCGTACCGGTTTTGATCTGTGCGATGATCAGTTCTATTTCTTCGAAGCTGAGTACATCGGGGAGCTGGCGTTTGGTTTTAGGTGCTTCTAATAACTGGGTAGGATCTATTTTGACAATGTCTTCCAGGAGCAGGTATTTATAAAAGGCTTTGATGCCTGAGATGATGCGTGCCTGTGAGGTAGCGGTCATACCCAGACTGGCAATCCATTGTACACAGGATTGCAGGTGTTTGAGTTCGATCTGGTCGGGTGGGAGGGTGATGCTGGCCGATTGCAGGTATTGCACGAGTTTCTCCACATCCCGGAGGTAGGCTTCGATAGAGTTGCCGGAGAGGGAACGTTCGAGTTGTAAATAAGCTTTGAATCCTTTCAGATAGATCTCCCACATGGCTGCAAGTTAATGAACCTTTATGAAAGCGGGCATTCAGGTGAGGGACTTCCGCTGGCTTTAATAAGCAGTAGTATTCAATTGGCTTTAACGACTTGTGGCATTCAAAAAAAGAGCGTCCTGTAACAGGTACAGGACGCTCTTTCGGAATATCTGAAATAGCTTAGAATTTTTCCAGGCCAGAGAAGAAGAAGTTACCTTCGATCTCTGCATTCTCGTCAGAGTCAGAACCGTGAACAGCGTTACGGCCGATAGACTCAGCATAAATTTTGCGGATAGTACCTTCTTCAGCATTAGCTGGGTTGGTAGCACCGATCAGTTTGCGGAATTCTTCAACAGCGTTATCTTTTTCCAGGATAGCTGCTACGATATGACCACTGCTCATGAACTCAACCAGTTCACCATAGAAAGGTCTTTCTTTGTGTACTGCATAGAATTCACCTGCTTTCTGAGCAGACAGTCTGGTCATCTTCATCGCTACGATGCGGAAACCAGCTTCGTTGATCTTGTTCAGGATACCACCGATATGACCGTTTTCTACGGCATCCGGCTTGATCATTGTAAAGGTTCTGTTGTTAGCCATAATATATTGAGTAACTAATTAGCGTATTTTGCGCGCAAATGTAACCAGATTTTAGGCAATCAGAAAAAAAAAGCGCCTGATAGTGCTCACAGACAGAAAAAAAGAGCGATTTCTGCCGCTAAAACAGGCATTTAGCCTGAAATTTTACCCTTCAGTAGGGAATTTTAAATCCTCCTCCCAAAAATTTTGTAATTCTGCGCTAAATAGAGAACTTCGCACTTCATTTTTCGGTAAAAACAGTTACATTATATTATTAATATAAAATGAAGAGGATCGAGGAAATTAAGCCTTTGCTGGAAACCCTTAAAAGAGTGGTAATCACGATGCATCAGAAACCGGATGCAGATGCAATGGGAAGTTCTCTGGCCTTGTACCATTATTTGAAGCAGAAAGGACACGAGGTAACTGTTATTTCACCTACCAATTTTCCGGATTTCCTGAATTGGATGCCGGGTTCACAGGAAGTGCTGGATTTTGAGTCTTCGCAGGACAAGGCGATGAAGGCATTGGAGGGTGTGGAATTGCTGTTTTGTCTGGATTTCAATGCCTTGTACAGGACTAAGAACATGGAGCCATACCTGGCAGCTTTGAATTGTGCGAAAATACTGATCGACCATCACCTGGAGCCTCAGCCAGTGTTTGACTATGGCGTGAGTGACACCACAGCGGCTTCTACGGCACTATTAGTGTATGAGACTATACACAAAATGGGTGAAGAGCGTTATATTAACGATGCAATGGCACAATGCATCTATGCAGGTACCATGACAGACACCGGTTCTTTCCGTTTTGCCTCTACATCGTCCCGTGTGCATCGTATGGTGGCTGATTTACTGGATCATGGTCTGAACCACGAGCTGATCCACCAGGCGATTTATGATAATTTCCTTGAAAACCGTCTCCGCTTTCTGGGCCATAGCCTGCTGAACCGGATGGAGGTTTATTATGAGTATAACACCGCAATGATCGCTATTCCATATACTGATCTGAAGCGTTTCGACCTGCAAACGGGCGATACGGAGGGTGTGGTCAACTTCCTGCTCTCTATCCAGGGCATCAAGATGGCGGCGCTGATTATAGACCGTCACCAGGAGGTAAAGCTATCGTTCCGTTCCAAAGGCGATTTTGACGTGAATACCTTTGCCCGTAAGTACTTTGACGGCGGTGGTCATTTTCATGCAGCCGGTGGTCATAGTGCTGATTCCCTTGAGGTGACCGTGCAGCGTTTTGTTAAGGCGATCGCTGAAAACGAAGAAGCATTACAATAAGTCATTCAATCCTACTAATACAGTCAAATGAAAAAGAACAATCAGTTGTTAGTTGCAGCATTGGGCCTGTTGCTGGCCTCCTGCGGTGGCGGTGGTCACAAGAAGACTCCCGGTGGCGTAGATTATATCGTTCATAAATCAGGTAGTGGTGCGCAGTTGAAAGAAGGTGACACCGTGCTGATGAACATCATCCAGAAACTGAACGATTCCACGCTGGCTACTTCCCGCGAAAGAAGCGGTGGCGCACCGGTTCCTGTACTGATCCAGAAGTCTCAGCAGAAATGGGACCTGATGGACGGTCTGGCTGCCCTGCACGAAGGCGATAGCGCTACCTTTGCAATCCCTGTAGACTCCCTGCCTCAGCCACGTCCTCCTTTTGCTAAGAAAGGTGACAAGCTGAACGTTACTTTCGTAGTTGTGAGCAAATATTCTGCTGCTAAGCAATTGGCTGAAGATCAGAAACTGATCAAGGATTATACTGCAAAGAACAACATCCAGGCTACTCCTACAGCTGAAGGCGTTTATGTAGCTACTCAGGTAGCTGGTACAGGCGAACAGCCTCAGCCAGGTGATACCGTAGTAGTAAACTATACTGGTAAACTGCTGAATGGTAAAGTGTTTGATTCTTCCGTTGATTCTACCATCAACCCAGGCAGACCACTGCAACCAATCCGTTTCCCAATTGGTAAAGGTTATGTAATTAAAGGTTGGGATGCTGGTATCGCTTCTCTGAAGAAAGGTACCAAAGCTACCCTGATCCTGCCTTCCGGTCTGGGTTATGGTCTGCAGCCAACTCCAATGATCCCTTCTAACTCCGTACTGGTGTTTGATGTGGAACTGCTGGATGTTGTAAAACCAACTGCTG
Organism: Chitinophaga silvisoli; assembly: GCF_003412465.1. Lineage (GTDB taxonomy): Bacteria > Bacteroidota > Bacteroidia > Chitinophagales > Chitinophagaceae > Chitinophaga > Chitinophaga silvisoli. Next base: position 644,056 of record NZ_QTJV01000006.1, on the reverse strand, counting down.
CTCCTGCTGCTCCTGCTGCGCCAGCTAAGAAGAAATAATTAATAACTTCTTATAATAAAAAAGGCTGAACGTTTGATGCGTTCAGCCTTTTTTATGCCCTGGTATTATCAGGATATTTCAGGTTAGTGATTCATTTTAACCAGTATATCCGTCTACCAGCACTTCATATAACTTACTCTTCAGATCCTCCAGCGATACATCCTGTGTCAAACTTCCATCTTCTGCATAAGAAATCGTCCCTCTTTCTTCCGAGACTACAATAGCAAGATTATCACTATGCTCTGTAATTCCCACCGCTGATCGGTGCCGCAGGCCTACCTGCAAGGGAAGATTCGGATTCTCCGATACCGGCAGGATCACCTTGGCTGCCAGGATCTTGTTGCCTACAATGATGAGGGCTCCGTCATGCAACGGACTCCCTTTACAGAAGATGCTTTCCAGCAGTTTTGCGTTGATATTACTATCCAGGGAAATGCTGGAAGCGGTATCGAACTTTACACGGTAAGAATTGGATATGACGATCAGGGCACCGGTATAAGTAGCCGCCATGTGGCTGACAGCAGTGACCACTTCGTCAATGATATTTTCTTCTTCTTTGTAGCTTTTGAATTTATCAGGCAGGAAGAGCTTCGTGAAGAAGCTGTCTTTGCTGAGCGGTGCTTTCTTGCCTAATACCAGCAGGAACTTACGGATTTCGGGCTGAAAGATGATGATAATAGCAATCAGTCCGATATTGATAAAGTTCTGCAGGATGAGGGTGAGGATGGGCATGTGCAGGAGCTCCACCATGAAATAGGCGAAGTACACCATGAGCAAACCAACGAATATATTGAATGCCAGACTGCCTTTGAGCAGGCGGTAGAGCTGAATTACCAGAAAGATTACTATCGCCAGGTCAAGTACGTTCAACCAGTTGTAACGGTATCCGTAAAATTGAAACAAGTCATCCATAGATTGTAAAAATAATGAATATTAAATAGATATGGTTTAAATAGGAGTTGCATACCGGGATATGAACTTCCTCAAACTCTTTCATAGAAAGAGGGGTATTCAGGGTACATCCTGATCAGGAAATATTAGAGACCTTTCATAAACTGATGGATTCTTACGGCTTCCATCGCAGCCTTTACATCGTGTACCCTTAGGATCTGTGCGCCTGCCTGTAAAGAGAGTGTATTCAACACCGTTGTACCGTTCAGCGCTTCTGCGGGCGTATTGCCCAGCAATTTATAAATCATCGATTTCCTGGAAATGCCAATCAATATTGGACAATCCAATATATGAAAAGCATCTATATTTTTCAAAAGCGTGTAGTTGTGTGCCAGGGTTTTACCAAAACCAAAGCCCGGGTCGATAATAATGTCTTTGATGCCGGCCTGCAGGCAGGCAGCTTTTTTTTGAATGAAGTAATCCAGTACTTCGCGGGTCACATCTTCATAATGTGGTTGCTGCTGCATATTCGAGGGGGTACCCTGCATATGCATGGCAATATAGGGGGCTTTGGTAGCTGCTGCTACGGAGATCATATCCGGATCCAGGTCGCCGGCACTGATATCGTTGATGATGGCGGCACCGGCATGGATGCATTGCTCCGCAACCCTTGCATAGTATGTATCGACAGAGATAATGACATCGGGAAACCGCTCAACCAGTGCAGAGATAGCGGGTATCAGTCTGTCAATTTCCGTTTCTTCGCCCACAGTTACAGCGCCGGGCCGGGTGCTCTGTGCCCCGATATCCAGGATCTGCGCACCTTCAGCCAGGTGCTGTGCAGCCCTGTCCAGGATCGCATCCAGTTGTTTGGTGCGACTATCAGCAAAAAAAGAATCATCAGTGATATTGATGATCCCCATCACCACCGGGGTGGTTGACAGGTCCAGTAATTTGCCTTTACAGTTAATAGTACTCATAATTGCCATTCCTCCTTTCCGTTTATCCTGTTTGCGTATTATTGATTATTTTGCCATGCAAATTTAGCTATAATGTGTTGATGTGCCGGTAGGTAAACTGGCATAATAAATTAAATTATCCATGAAATTTCTCCTTAACCTATTAAGAATCATTGTGGGGGTGTTGTTCATCTTTTCCGGTCTGATCAAAGCGAATGATCCGCTGGGCCTGAGTTATAAGATGGATGAGTTCTTCGAAGTATTGCACCTGGGTTTTATGTCGCACTACTCCCTGGTATACTCAGTGGCCATGAATACTTTTGAGATTGTATGTGGTGTGGCGATACTGATCGGGTACAGGATGCGCCTGTTCTCCTGGCTGATCCTGCTGCTGATAGCGTTCTTTACGTTCCTGACAGCCTATGCGCTGTTTAGTGGTACCGTGCGTGAATGTGGTTGTTTTGGGGATTGTATTAAGTTGTCTCCGGCAGAAACATTCTGGAAAGATGTGGCATTGCTGGTGATGATTCTTGTGATCTTCCTTTATAGAAATAAAATCGGGCCTTTGTTTGGTACGAAAGCGAATGGGGCGTTGATGCTGGTGTCACTGATTTTCTCCCTGGGCATCCAGTGGTATACGCTGGTGCATTTGCCAATCGTGGATTGCCTGGGCTATAAGGTAGGGAACAATATTCCTGAGAAAATGAAACTGCCGCCGGGAGCACATCCGGATGTATATGAAACCGTGTTGATCTATAAGAAAGATGGAAAGGAGAAGGAGTTTACAACCGAGAATTTCCCATGGAATGACAGTACCTGGGTGTATGTAGATAGAAAAGATAAACTGGTGAAGGAAGGGGATGGTGAGCCACCGATCAAGGACTTTATCCTGACGGATTTCGATGGCGGTAACCAGACCGAGGCAATATTGACAGAGACGACACCGGTGTATTTGTTCCTGGTAAAGGATGTGAAAGAGGCGGGTGATGGCTGGCAACGTAAGATGGCTGTATTGCAGTCAATGGCAAAGCAGGGTAAGTGTTATATTTATGGGGTAACGGCTTCTACGAAAGATCAGGTGGCACCTTTTGTGAAGGCAAACGGACTGGAGTTCCAGTTCCTGAATATGGACGGAACGGCCATTAAGACAGCGGGAAGGAGTAATCCTTGTTTGCTGTTGCTCGAGAAAGGTACAATCAAGGGAAAGTGGAGCTATCATGATTTGCCATTTGCTATCGACTAATTTATGCTGAGATTTCTCCTGCGGAAAATAAGTTACGGAATACTGGTGCTGCTCGGTGTAGTGGCACTGGTATTTTTTTTATTTAATGTACTGCCAGGTGATCCGGCGCGGTTAACGCTGGGACAGCGGGCGGATGTGGCTTCGCTGGAGAATGTGCGGAAGGAATTGCATTTGGATAAGCCTGTGGCGGTACAGTTCCTGTTGTATCTGAATGATTTATCGCCGGTATCGGTACATAGCCGGGAAGAGGCAGAGAGTGCTTTGCACTTTGTGTCTTTGTTGCATTTGAGTGGAGACAGGCTTTTAGTATTGAAGACACCTTATTTAAGAAGGTCCTACCAGGGGAAGAAGGATGTATGGGAGATGCTGACGGAGGCTTTGCCCGGGACATTAGTGCTGGCGGTGGCGGCAATATTGTTTGCTACGGTGGCGGGGATTGGACTGGGCATCTTATCGGCAGTGAAGAAGGATACCTGGATGGATACCGGGGCGGTGTTTGCAAGTGTGGTAGGGATTTCGGCACCTTCGTTCTTTATGGGAATTGTATTGGCGTATATGTTTGGCTTTGTGCTGAGTGATTATACGGGTCTGCATATGACGGGGAGTTTGTTTGATTATGATGCCTTTTCAGGGAGAACGCTGACATTGCGAAACCTGATTTTGCCGGCAGTGACATTGGGGATCAGGCCATTGGCGATTATCGTGCAGTTGACACGGGGGGCGATGCTGGATGTATTGCACCAGGATTATATCAGGACGGCGTATGCAAAGGGACTGCAAAAGCGGACGGTGATACTCAGGCATGCATTGCGGAATGCTTTGAATCCGGTGGTGACAGCGATCACGGGGTGGTTTGCGGAGTTGCTGGCGGGGGCGTTTTTTGTGGAGTATATCTTCGGGTGGAAGGGGATAGGGAAGATGACGGTGGATGCCCTGGAGAAGTTTGATTTCCCGGTGTTGATGGGGGCGGTGTTGTTTACGGCGGGGATTTTTGTGGTGATTAATTTGCTGGCGGATGTGTTGTATAGTGTGATAGACCCGAGGATAAAGTTGTAAATGATATTGAATATCAAGGCCCTAAGGGCCTTTTTTTATTTAAGGAAAAAAAATTAAGAACTTTTGTAACAAACTTATTTACGAGTCGTCTTCCTTATATAAACGCCCTGGTATAACATATGTCTCTTGCACTATTTGAATCACAAGTCGTCCCGGTCAGGCAAAAGCTCTATCGCTTTGCATACCACCTGCTGGGAAATGAGGAAGACGCGAGGGACATCACCCAGGATGCGATGATGAAGGTCTGGCAGCAGAAAGAACGCATGGCGGAGCTGCAGAACATGGAGGCATGGTGTATGCGGATCGTACGCAACCTGGCATTGGACAGATTGAAGTCTAAGAAGTACCGCAGGTCAGAAGAGCTGGACAAGGTTGTAGATATAGCTGTCACTCATCAGGATAATCCTCACGAGGCTACGGCCAGGCAGGATGTGATGAACAGCGTCCACCGGATCATGCGGGCATTGCCGGAAAAATACCGTACTATCATGCAATTGCGTGATATAGATGGTCACACTTATCAGGAGATTGCGGATATTTTGGAAATAGATTTAAGTGATGTGAAAGTGAATTTACATCGTGCCCGCAAATCAGTACGTGAACAATTACAAAAACTGCAAGTGTATGGAGTATAATGAGATCAGAGAAATACTAAGCCGGTATTGGGAAGGGGAAACTTCGCTGGAAGAAGAGGATTTGCTGCGCAGTTTTTTTGCCGGGAACAGGCAGGAGCTGCCGGCGGATTTGTTGGAGGCGGCGGCCTTGTTTGGGTATTTTGTGGCAGAGGGGGAGAGGGAAATGACGGTGTTTGAGGAGCTGGATTTGAGGGAGGTGGAGGATATGGATGGATTGGAGAATGGATCGGTGGCCGAAATACCTGTCCTGGAAGAACAGCCTGAAAAAACTACGGGAGTGGTGACTATGCCCCGTCCTTATCAGCACTGGATGAAATATGCGGCAGTGCTGCTTTTAGGAGTAGGACTGGCATACAGTGGCCGGCAGTTTAAGGTCAAGGAGCAGGAGATGAGTGATCATAGTATGGCGGAGGCGCTGAATAAGGCGGATACCTACGATGATCCAAAGGAGGCGTATGCAGCAACAAAGAAGGCCCTGGAGTTGTTGGCGAAGAACCTGAACAAGGGGACGGCGCAGGCAAAGAAGATTGCCTATTTCAATGAGGCGACGGAGATTATTAAAGCGGATTAAAGTGCGAAACTGAAGATTCAAAAAAGTATAACGGTATGAAATGAATTTGTTTGAATGAAACGGTAATAAAATGTATAAGTCGGTATGAAATGGAATAAGCTGCATTAACCGGAATTAAACTTAAAATTCGAACGTCATTAAAAGTATCCCGTGAGCAAAACGTAACAAAACAAAGGCAAATCTGGCCATTCTAATTCCTTAAAAATAAAATTGAAAACAATGAAACGCTTATGTTTATTGCTGTTGCTATTAACAGCAGGTACGGGGCTGTTTGCCCAACAGGTAAGTGTGATCGACCGTTTTTTTCAGAAGTATGAAAACGACCAAAGTTTCACGCTGGTCAGCGTCACACCTAAGATGTTCTCCATGTTCAGCAAATTTGACATCAATTCTGCTGAAGGAAAGAGCTTCATGGCTATTGTCAAAAAGCTCAAAGGACTGAGAATCCTTGTAAAAGAAAACACGAAAGAAGGGAATAAGCTTTATCAGGAAGCCGCTTCCCAACTCACGAAAGAGTATGAGGAACTGATGACTGTACGGAGTGAGGGGGAACTGGTGAAGTTCATGGTAAAAGAAAACAGCAAGGGGAATATTGCGGAGCTGATTATGCTGGTGGGTAGTAAAGATGAATTTGTGGCGATGAGTCTCCTGGGTGATATTGACCTGAATGAAATCAGCCAGATAGCCAATGATATGAATATCGGGGGGATGGACAGGCTGAAATCACTGAATAAGAAAAGTACGATGTAAACCACTGAATTTAAAATTACCCTTATGAAACATTTCCTCGCATTATCATGCCTCGTAATCCTACTCCTCAGTACCAGCACTACCCAGGCCCAGGATCGCCTCCTCGCCCAATTCTACAATGCTCACAGAGGTGTAGCCGTAACTTTCAGAATAGGCGTAGGCAGATTACCTATGCGCTTTGTAACCAGCCTCATTCCAAATGACAAGAAAACCTCCGATGGTGCAGATGCAAGGATGCTCTTTTCAAAGATCCACAAAATCAAGCTCTATGCCATGGAAGGTTATGACGGGCCGATTCCTGCAAGTGATCTGTTGAAGCTGAAACAAAAGCTGATTGATAAAGAACACTTTGATTTACTGATGGAAGTAAGAGATCATGGTAGTGTGGTACATGTATTAAATAAAGGCGCGGATGATAACCTGGGAAATGTAGTGTTGTTGATCCAGGATGAGAAGGATATATTGTTGGTGCATTTGCATACCAGCTTACATGTAGACGATATCAATATGCTGATTAAGGAGTTTAATTCGAAATCTTCAAAGTCAACGGCGAGCTTATAAGTTTATATTACCAGGTTGAGAACATTAGTTGAAAGCTAATGTTTTCGCCGTTTGAGGAAGAATGGTAAGGACAAAAAAAATGATCATCATCGGATCACTACTTCCCTTACCACCGGCTCACCCAGCATATCGTTGACCAATTTAATAATCTTATCCTTTGAATAGGATAATTCCTGTTTCAATGGCGCTACGTTGGTAGAAATCAACAACTTCCCGTCAATCAGCTGAATACCTTCAGTATACCTGGAGATTGTTTTACCCATGATTTGTTCCCAGTTCTCTCTGATCCGTACTTCTGTAAGCCGTGGTTTCATCCGGCTTTTATCCATAAAATCTCTGAGGGCATCTCCCATTGTCGTAATACCGTAGCGCATGCGGCAAAGATACGGATTACTCCATCTCTACCAATTGAAAACCTGCTTCTTTTTCTTTAAATGCATCCAGTAATCTTGTCGCATGTGTATCAGTGATAAACACCTGCCCGTAATCAGCACCGCTTACCAGCTGTATAAGGCGTGAAACACGCTCCTGGTCCAGTTTTTCAAATACATCATCGAGCAGAAGTAATGGGGCAAAGCCTTTGTGTTTTCTGATCACTTCATACTGCGCCAGTTTCAGTGCAAACAAAAAACTTTTTCGTTGTCCCTGCGATGCACTTGATTTCATAGCATGGTCATCCAGCAGAAAGAGCAGATCATCTTTGTGTATACCACCGGTAGTACGCTGCATCACTGTATCCTTATAGCGATTGGCATGTAGTAGTTGTGCAAATGATTGCTCATGGAGTCCGCAGAGATATTGAATGTTCACCACCTCATGCTGGCCGGCGATATAATCATATAAGGATTGGACCTGTTGTATGAAGGCGGGCAAAAAATTTCTGCGCCATTCATATATAGGAGTGCCGTGTTGAATGAGCTGATCGTCAAATACGTCGAGCAGGAGATCCTGTCCGGCGGCAGGGCTTGTTTTTAGCAGACTGTTGCGCTGCTGTAATACTTTCTGATAGGTGATGAGGTGATCCAGGTAGCCAGGGTGTAGCTGGCAGAGCAGGGCATCCAGCCATTTGCGGCGTTCTTCGCTGCCCCCCAGGATGATTTCGGCATCGTCAGGGGCGATCATGACAGCAGGAAATTTGCCGATGTGCTGGGAAAAGCGTTCGTAGGATTCATCGTTGAGGGCAATATCCTTTTTGCCATCTTTGACGGTGCATACAATATGTTCCTCGTGGCCGTCCTTGTCGAGGAATGCATCGATCCGGAAGCCATTGGTATTATACCGGGTATTTTGGGCTTCGCTGCTGGTAAAATAGCTTTTTGTGAAGCAGAGGTAATAAATGGCATCCAGGAGGTTCGTCTTTCCGGAACCGTTGCGCCCGGTGATGCCTACGATCCGTTGGGTAAACCGGTGATCGGCCCGGGCATAGTTCTTAAATTGTACTAATGTTATCTTTTTGAGCGACAGCAAATTATATTTTTTTTAACCCCTGTAGTGCAGGTGCCTATTATATTATTATGGTATGTATTTCCAGCAAAGTTGCAAAGTATTTAGTTTTTAGGATTTTCCTGTTATATTTGCGGACAAATTAAGAAACAGTGGCTACAAAAACAGACGTAAAGACGAAGTTCACCAAAGAGACGTATTTGTACTGGTATGAATTGATGCTCTTGCTGCGCCGCTTTGAGGAAAAAGCCGGCCAATTATATGGAATGCAGAAGATTCGTGGTTTTTGCCACCTGTACATCGGACAGGAAGCAATTGCTGCGGGTTGTATGACTGCTACTAAACCGGAAGATAAATTCATCACTGCTTACCGTGACCACGCGCTGGCGATTGCCAAGGGAATGTCTGCGGATGCTTGTATGGCTGAACTGTATGGTAAAGCTACTGGCTGTTCTAAGGGTAAGGGTGGTAGTATGCACTTTTTCTCTTTAGAGCATAACTTTTTCGGCGGACACGGTATCGTGGGCGCCCAGATTGGTACCGGTGCGGGCCTGGCATTTGCTGAGAAATACAAAGGTACTGACAACGTAGCAGTTGTCTTCTTTGGAGATGGTGCTGCCCGTCAGGGTATGCTGCATGAGACATTCAACATGGCCATGCTGTGGAAACTGCCAGTAATTTTCATTTGTGAAAATAACATGTACGCAATGGGTACTTCAGTAGAACGTACTTCCAACGTACTGGATATCTATAAGTTAGCTAATGCTTACGATATGCCGAGCGATACTATCGACGGTATGAGCTGTGAAGCAGTACATGAAGGTATGGAAAGAGCTGTAAAGCGTGCGCGCGTAGGCGAAGGTCCGACCTTACTGGAAATCAAAACTTACCGCTACCGTGGGCACTCTATGAGTGATCCTGCTAAGTATCGTACTAAAGAAGAAGTAGAAGAATACAAAGAGAGAGATCCGCTGAATGTGGTTCTGAAGACCATTCAGAAAAACAAATGGGCTACAGATGCAGAAATCGAAGCTATCACTGAGAAGGTTAAACAACAGGTTGAACATTGCGTAGAATTTGCAGAAAATTCTCCATGGCCTTCTGATGACGAGCTGCTGAAAGATGTATACACCCAGGAGGATTATCCTTTCATTGTTGACTAAGTGATATTTAATAGGTTAGCGGTCCCGTCCGTGCATGAAATGGCGCGGCAGATTCGCTAACCTTTTTTATATTTGCGGGAATATGGCGATCAGGCCGTACCTGTACCCTAACAAGAAATAACAATTTAACGATCACAATTACAATGACCGAAACAAAACATAAGGCCGCTGAATCTGCTCCTGTTACTAAGGACTTCGACTTGCAAAACTCTGTACACAAGGCGGAAGACTTTTATTTCAAGAACAAGAATGTCATCAACATTGCCCTCCTCGTTATCGTTGTGGTGATAGGCGGTACCTTTGCCTACAACAAATTCATCAAGGCTCCGAATGAGAAGAAAGCAGCGGACATGGTATTCCACGCACAGAAAGCGTTTGAAAAAGATTCATTTAACCTGGCCCTGAACGGAGATGGTAACAACGATGGCTTCTTACAGGTAATTAAGAAGTACGGCAGCACCAAAACCGGTCAATTGTCAAAATATTATGCTGGTATTTGCTACGTGAAGCTGGGCAAATTCCAGGAAGGTATCGATCAGCTGAAAGATTTCAATGCAGGTGATCAGTTAGTACAGGCTATGGCTTACGGCGTAACCGGCGATGCCTACATGGAACTGAAGAATACTGAAGAAGGTATCAAATATTACAAAAAAGCTGGTCAGTACAGCGACAACGATTTTACCGGTCCAACTTACCTGTTCCGTGCAGGTGTAGCCCTGGAACTTGCTGGTAAAAACGACGAAGCGATCGCTATTTACAAGGAGATCCGCGAAAAATATCCTCAGTCAAACGAAGGCCGCGAAATGGATAAATACCTGGCCAGACTGGGTGTAGTTAGAGAATAATTGCGGAAGAGGGGGATATCACAGATTGTGGAATATTTTCGTAATGGTGGTATGCTCACTCCCGGTAGAATATATTCAACATGTCAATACATAATCAAAGTTTATTGGACGATACTGGCATTCTCGGAATTGAGGATGCCAGTGTTGTTATAGTGTATACCGAATGGAATGATACTGTCATCAATGAATTGGTGGCGGGCTGTGACAAGACACTTGCACAGTACAACATATCGAAGGTTGCTAAAGTGAAAGTTCCGGGTGCCTTTGAGCTGCCCTTTGCTGCAAAACAATATTGGGAGCATACCCAGGGCACAGGTGCTCAGCCTGGCGCTATTATTGCATTTGGTTGTGTGATCCGTGGAGAGACTCCGCATTTCGACTATGTTTGTAAAGGCGTAACAGAAGGATTGATGCAACTGAACCTGGAATTGCCTGTACCGGTTATCTTCGGCATTTTGACGGTAGATAATATGGAGCAGGCAGAGGAAAGGTTGGGTGGCAAACACGGACATAAAGGTGAAGAAGGTGCACTGACCGCGCTGAAGATGATCAGTATGATGAGGAAGCTGCAGAAGAAAAATTAAGCTTGCTGTTAGCCGGCAGGCTGATATCTGGATGATGTGGAAGTTGCACCGGACAATGTAAATTTCCAATAGCTTTTAAGCTATTAATAAAGACTAACTCGATGAACGTTCAGCTTTTTATCCCCTGCTTTGTAGATCAGTTATTCCCCGAAACAGCCTTCAATATGGTGAAAGTATTGGAGAAGCTGGGCTGTAACGTTAGTTACAATGCCAATCAGACCTGCTGCGGACAACCTGCTTTTAACGCCGGGTATTGGGATGAGTCAAGAGCTGTGGCAACCAAGTTTTTAAAAGACTTTCACACTTTTGACTATATCGTAGCACCCAGCGGTTCCTGCACCGGGTTTGTACGCAATTATTACGGGAAGCTGTTCGACAACTCCGCCGCTCATAATGATGTAAAACTGTTGCGCAAGCAGCTATATGAGTTTACAGAATTCCTGACGGAAGTACTGCATGTATCTGACCTGGGAGCCACGCTGAATGGCGTAGCGACTTATCACGATTCCTGTGGAGCACTGAGAGAGTGTCATATCAAACAGGGGCCAAGAAACCTCCTGAGTAAGGTGAAAGGACTGGAGCTGACAGAGATGAATGATTGTGAAACCTGCTGTGGCTTTGGTGGTACATTTGCGGTGAAGTATGAGCCGATTTCTATTGGAATGGGCGAGCAGAAGGTACATAATGCGATTGCTACAGGAGCAGATTATCTGATCTCAACAGACCTTTCCTGCCTGATGCACCTGGATGGGTATATCAAAAAACATGACCTGAATATTAAGACCATGCATATTGCCGATGTGTTGGCAAGTGGATGGTAATTGGAGATTCAGGCCGGAATACTGATGCCATGCGCACTGCCGATGTAGTGACTGCATATTTTAAAAAAACTTCTTTTTGATGAATTATTGGTTAGTTAAGTCGGAGCCATTTAAATATTCCTGGGAACAGTTCATGAAGGATGGAAAAACCTTCTGGGACGGTGTAAGAAACTACCAGGCCAGGAATAATATGAAGGCAATGAAGAAAGGCGACCAGGTGTTATTTTACCATAGCAATGAAGGGTTGGCAGTAGTAGGTATCGCAAAAGTAGCGAAGGAGGCTTACCAGGATCCGACTACGCCCGATCCGAACTGGGTAGTGGTAGATTTACAACCGGTGAAAGCTTTTAAAGAGCATGTAACACTGGCACAGATGAAAGCAGAAAAGCGACTGGAGAATTTTCAGTTGATCCGGCAGGGAAGGCTTTCAGTATGTGCGGTGACGGAGGACGAATACAATACCATCCTGGAAATGGGTGGAATGAAAAAATAAAAAGAAGGGCTTTTGCTATGCAAAAGCCCTTCTTTTTTACATTGCTGCTGCTCTTGCAGCCAAGGCCTTTTTATGTTCCATTTCCCGCTGATGGCGGAAGATGCTCTTCGTTACAAAATACCCCAGCGATGCCCCTACCCATACATCACTACTCCAGTGCCTGATCTGGTACATTCTGGTAGCCCCCGTAGCGATTGCAACACTATACGTCACCCAGGGCACCCATGGATGTTTCTCTCCATAAATCTCTGCCAGTGCAGTCGCCACCGTAGTCACCGTATTCATATGCCCGGAAGGGAAAGAAGTATGCTCCTTATTCATGGTAAACGGACGATTGTACTCAAACGGAGAGTCGAAGTAAGTAGGACGGCCGCGGCGAATAATGGATTTGGCAGTTGTATAAAGCAGGGTGGAAATCAACAGTGATTTTGCTGACATCAGGCCGGCATTCTCCAGTTTCCTGTCCTTTGCAATCACACCTGCCAGGTACATCCCTCCAATCAGGTAAGGGGAGTAGGCATTCCCGAAAGGTTCTATCTGCCCGGTGATCGCATTCCAGCCTCCGGTGTGATTGCGCAGCATAAACTGCTTTACCTCGTAGTCTGCTGCGGTCATCAAGACCCCGGCACCACCGACTACAATACCTAAACGTATAAAATCGCGTTTCTCCCAGTGAGCGGGGCGTGCGACGGTGTATTTCAGATCTGTCCAGATGCTCTTCAGGTATACCCTGTTGATGCGGTAACTGATGGCAGTATCTTCTTCCGTCAGCGGTTTATTATGCTGTAAACTATCCAGTTGTTGTTTAGCGCTGGCGCTATCTGCTGGCACATGGGTCGTATCATTCTGAGCATTGGCTGTGATATTTAATAAAATAATCAGCGAACAGAAAATAAGCGTAAAAGTGATCTTCAAGGCTGGTCCATTTTGGAAATAATATATAAAGTTACGTTAAATGTTAAAACCAGTATATTCGAAGCTGAAAATCATAAAAACAGTCATTGTATGAAGAAGTTACGGATGGTTGTATTAACTGGTGCGGGCATCAGTGCTGAGAGTGGCTTACGCACTTTTCGCGACAGTGATGGCCTCTGGGAAGGCTACAATGTATACGAAGTAGCATCTCCTGATGGCTGGAAAAAGGATCCGCAGCTGGTGCTGGACTTTTACAATATGCGCAGACAGGATATTCTGAAGGCAGCGCCCAATGCTGCGCATACCGGACTGGCAGCGCTACAGGAGCATTTTGACCTGCATATTATTACCCAGAATATTGATGACCTGCATGAACGGGGAGGTGCAAAGCAGGTGTGGCATTTACATGGAGAGATCACTAAGATGAGGAGTGTGCTGGATACAGATCGTACTTACCCTTACAATGATGATATTAAACTGGGAGACCTGGCTGCAGATGGTGGTCAGCTGAGACCTTTCATTGTATGGTTTGGGGAGGAGGTGCCAATGATTGAGCAGGCGGTGACACTGGTAAGACAGGCAGATATTTTTGTGGTGATCGGCACATCATTGCTGGTGTATCCGGCGGCAGGATTGCTGGATATTGTGCCAAAACATGTACCCGTGTATGTGATAGATAAGCACCTGCCGAATGTGAAGCAGCGACCTTATTTTCATTTGATTGAGAAGCCTGCTACAGAGGGCGTGAAGGAGCTAAAAGAGCTGGTGCAGAGGTATATCCAAAGCCAGAATAATTGAGTGCCGATCAAAGCAGCATAAATAGGAAAGGCTGACCAAATGGTCAGCCTTTTTCTTTGAATGAGGGTCATTTACCATAGGAAAATATTTTTTTTCTATTCGAAACTCTCCTCAAATCGAATATTATATTCTTCCAGTTCTTTCAGAACAGGATTATAGATATCAGGTGTGACAGGGATCTGCAGGCCGGTAAGGGTTACTTTTCCCTGTAAGATCATCTTTGCCATAATACCCAGTGGCAGTCCCACAGTCTTAGCCATAGCGGTACGCAGGTGATCTTCACCCTGTACGATCATATAGCTGTGCAGGCGGGTTGTGATGCCTCTGCGCTCAAATTCTATCTCGTGAATCATCACGATCATGTCCTTATCAGTTGGTTCCATGGCTAGTTTGGACTCAACGATATGCTGTAGTACGCCTGCATTTGTCAGTTCTCCCTGGTGGATGGTTTCACCATTCAGTAAGCCTAAGAATTTGAGCTGGCGAATGATTTTAGACTTGGCAGAGATGCCCAGGAAATTTGCGATGTTCTCCTCATTACTCAGGTCTTTCACGGGTTTCAGGTGCTGACTGGCCCATTGGTAGTAGGTCAGATTATCTGTCTGTACCTTGGTACTGTCGTCAGTCAGACCCAGTTTTACGAGGGTGCTCCATCCTTCGCAGAAGTCAGGATAGCGCAGGGTAGCACGCATAAAGGTGGGAATATCATCGAGCTTATATGCTTTCATATAGGCTAATGAATCCCTGTTGGGATACCATGCGAGTTTGCCCAGGGTAGGGATCTGGATGGTTTTGCTCTGGTCAAAGAGATGGACATAATCAGTTTCCTTTACTTTTCCTTTCTCTTTGTATACAGCGCCGGAGCTACCCGCCATTACAACGTTGCGGGCATTCCATGATATTTTGTACTGCCAGGGATTATCATTGCTCTCAGGAGAAATGAGGCCACCGCAATAAGATTTAAAAGAGGAGATCTGTCCGCCTTTCTTTTCGATAGAGTGGATCAGTTTCATGGCGCTCATGTGATCGATACCGGGATCCAGTCCCATTTCGTACATGAACAGGAGGCCTGCATCTTCGATTTCTTTTTCCAGCGCTTTTATTTCCGGATCAATGTAAGATGCGGTGAGCAGGTTTTTGCCAAATTTGAGGCAGTCCTTCGCCACAATAATATGAAGAGTGGGAGGGAGCAGGGATATTACAAGGTCAGTTTCCTGAATGAGTTGTTGTCTGGCTGCTTCGTCCTGGATGTTGATAGCTGCCGGGGTTACGTAGTAGGATTTGCCGGTCTTAGACTTGATCAGCATCAGGTCATGATCCGCTACAGTCACATGCCATTTCTGCCGGGGAGCATTTACCAGCAGATAATCGATCAGGCAGGTGGCCGATTTCCCGGCACCAAACAATAAAATATTCTTCATGTTACCTTAATATAAATCTTTACTATGGTTTACGGAACAGGGATTTAACATCAGTGGTATTAGTAATGTTCGAAATTTTAGCAAATTTCGAAACCATCTTTGACTCTTTTACTGCGCTTTGTCCCATGAGACTCTGATTTTCATAGGGTTAAAAACAAATTGTTTGCCAATATTTCATTTTCTCCATATTCTAATTTTTTCTGATATGGAATAAATATTGGCAGTGACTGCAATTTAAAAGATTATTCAGACTCTGCTACGGAAAATATTTATTATCGCATTGTGTTTTAACGCAATATGACAATTCCTTTTTTATTCACATTTAATGCCAAAATGGCCGTATTTCGCCTTGAAATGGCTATATTTGCGCTCATTTGTTTTATAAGCAAAACAACCATCTAAATGTCAGAAAATACTGAAAATTCTCAGGAAGGAAGGATTGTCCAGATTAACATTGAGGAGCAGATGAAAACGGCTTACATCGATTACTCTATGTCAGTGATCGTGGGTCGTGCGCTTCCCGATGTAAGGGACGGTTTGAAACCCGTACACCGCAGGGTGTTGTTTGGTATGAGTGAGCTGGGTAATAACAGCAATAAACCATACAAGAAATCAGCGCGTATTGTGGGTGAGGTAATGGGTAAATATCACCCGCACGGCGATGCTTCCATTTATGACACCATTGTACGTCTTGCACAGCCCTGGACATTGCGCTATATCCTTGTAGACGGTCAGGGTAACTTCGGTTCCGTCGATGGTGATGCGCCAGCGGCCATGCGTTATACGGAGATCCGCTTGCAGAAAGTAGCAGAAGCGATGCTGGAAGATATCGACAAAGAGACAGTGGATTTCACGCTGAACTTTGACGATACCCTCGAAGAGCCTACTGTATTGCCAACCCGCATCCCGAACCTGCTGGTGAATGGTGCCAGTGGTATCGCTGTAGGTATGGCTACCAACATCATGCCCCACAACCTCAGCGAGGTAGTGGATGGTCTGATCGCTTACATTGAAAATAAAGAAATCACCAGTGAGGATCTGATTAAATATGTGAAAGCGCCTGACTTCCCGACCGGAGGTATCATCTACGGTTACGAAGGTGTGAAGCAGGGATTTGAAACAGGCCGTGGCCGTGTGGTAGTACGTGGTAAAGTAAACGTGGAAACGACCAAAGCCGGTCGTGAACGCCTGGTGATTTATGAACTGCCTTACCAGATTAACAAGGCGGTACTGCACCAGAAGATTGCACAACTGGCAGATGATAAAATCATTGAAGGCATCGCCGAAGTACGTGATGAGAGTGACCGCGAAGGTATGCGCCTGGTAATTGATCTGAAACGTGAAGCAATTGCAAACGTGGTGATCAACCAGCTGTATAAATATTCCGAGCTGCAGACTTCTTACGGGATCAATAACGTGGCGCTTGTAAAAGGCCGTCCACGTGTGCTGGCACTGAAAGATCTGCTGGCTGAATTCGTAGACTTCCGCCACGAAGTAGTGGTGAGAAGAACGCGTTTCGATCTGCGTAAAGCAGAAGAAAAAGCACACATCTTACAGGGTTACCTGATCGCATTGGATCACCTGGATGAAGTGATTGCTTTGATCCGTGGTTCACGTACGCCTGATGAAGCGAAAGACGGATTGATGAGTCAGTTCGGACTGAGCGAGATTCAGTCAAAAGCCATCCTGGAACTGCGTTTACAACGACTGACAGGTATGGAGCGTGACAAGATCAAGGAAGAATATGAAGAGATCATGAAACTGATCGGCTACCTGAAAGATGTATTGAACGACGAAGGCCTGCGTTTCAAAATCATCCGTGAAGAACTGGAAGATGTAAAGAAACGTTTTGGCGACGAGCGTAAAACAGAAATTCAGTACCTGGCCAGTGAAATGAGAATGGAAGATATCATCGCAGAAGAAGATGTGGTGATCACCATTTCACACCTGGGTTATATCAAACGTACCTCTGCATACGATTACCGTCAGCAGAAGCGTGGTGGCCGTGGTGCATTGGGTGGCAAGACCCGTGAAGAAGATTATATCGAACACCTGTTCGTAGCTTCTACGCACCATACCATGCTGTTCTTTACAGAGAAAGGGCGTTGTTACTGGCTGAAAGTATACGAAATTCCGGAAGGAGAGAAGAGCGGTAAGGGTAGAGCAATTCAGAACCTGATCAACCTGCCGACTGACGATAAGATCCGTGCAATTATTGATATCAAGGACCTGGGTGATAAAGACTTTATCAGCAGCCATTATATTGTACTCTGCACCAGCAATGGTATCATCAAGAAAACACTGTTGGAAGAATTCTCCCGCCCACGCCAGAACGGTGTGAACGCGATAACTATCAATGAAGGCGACCAGCTGCTGGAAGCTAAACTCACAAACGGAAACAGTGAGATCATGATGGCTATCAGGAGTGGCCGTGCGATCCGCTTCCCTGAGAATACCGTACGTGACACAGGGCGCGGTGCAATTGGTGTAAGAGGTATCGAAGTAGACAATGATAAGGACGAGGTAGTTGGTATGATTTGTGTAAATAAAGACGAAAATCGTACTGTACTGGTGGTTTCAGAGAATGGTTTTGGTAAGCGTACAGATATCGAAGAATACCGTGTGACCAACCGTGGCGGTAAAGGTGTTAAAACCATCAACGTAACGGAAAAAACCGGCCGTCTGATCGCCATCCTGGACGTAACAGAAAAGGATGACCTGATGATCACCTGTAAGTCTGGTATCACCATCCGTATGGCAGTAGCAGATATCCGCGAAGCGGGCAGGGCTACCCAAGGTGTGAGATTGATCCGCCTGGATGATACTGATCAGATTGCGGCAGTAGCAAGACTGGATGAGCAGGAAGAACAGGAAGTAGAGCAGGAATTGGAAAACGTTGAGCAAGAGATTGCTCAGCAGGAAATCAGCGATGCAGCTGCTACCAGCGGAGAAGACCTGACTGATGAAGATCAGGCTGAGACCGGGGAAGCACCCAATGAATAATTGATAAAATTACCGCAATTTGCCTGTGCGAACTAATGGTTAAGGGGCGGTTGGTTGTATTTAATAATAATGCTGAACTCGTAAATCATACTTAACCATACTTATAGCAAATAAAAAAAATTGATCATGAAAAAACTGTTGGTATCATTTGTCTTTTGCAGTGCAGGATTGGCAGCTGTCGCTCAGCGTGCTAAGGTGAATAGTGCAGAAGAAGCCTTGAAAAGCAAAGACTATGCAAAGGCAACTGCTGATATTCAGGCTGCGCTGGAAAATGATAAGACCAAGAACGATGCAAAGACCTACTATGTAAAGGGTAAGATCCTGGAAGCACAGGCTACCGATCATAAGAGCTCTGCTGAAGCCCTCGAAGCATTCGAAGCATATAAGAAAGCACTGGAAATCAATCCAAAATTACCAGATGCGCTGTTGGAACTGAACCAGCGCATGTTTAACCTGTATGCTACCGTAGGTAACGCAGGTTATGGTAACCTGAATGATCAGAAATGGGATTCTGCATATATACACTTCAAAGAAGCGTTCTCTATCGCTGAATTCTACAACAGCAAGAGCCTGGGTGGTTCTATCCCAACTGATACATCAATGACCTTCTACACTGGTTACGCAGCTAGCCAGGCAGGCCAGAAAGATGATGCCATCACTTACCTGAGAAAAGCAGCTGATTTACAGTTCAAAACTGAACCTGCCCTGTATGTAATCCT
This sequence comes from Chitinophaga silvisoli, assembly GCF_003412465.1. Classification (GTDB taxonomy): domain Bacteria; phylum Bacteroidota; class Bacteroidia; order Chitinophagales; family Chitinophagaceae; genus Chitinophaga; species Chitinophaga silvisoli. The sequence continues at coordinate 625,146 of NZ_QTJV01000006.1, read as the reverse complement.
GGCACAGGCTTACGAAGAGAAAGGTCAGAACGACAACTGGCTGAAGGCTATCGAAGAAGGTAAAGCGGCTTTCCCTAAGGACAAGCGTTTTAACGATATGGAGATGATCTACTACTCTAAGACTGGCAAGACTAACGAACTGCTGGGCATCCTGGAGAAGAAGATGGCTGAGAATCCAAATGATTTCAACACAGTACTGGATTATGGTATCCGTGTAGATAACGTAGCTAACCCACGTGCAGAAGATGGTAAAGATGCTGCTAAACCAGCTAATTACGAAGAACTGATGGGTAAAGCTGAAGCTGCATACAAGAAAGCAATTGAGCTGAAAGCTGATGATGCTACTGCAAACTTCCAGCTGGGTGCACTGTACTTCAACCGTGCGGTTGGTTTCAACAAGGAACTGAACGATATGGATAGCAAACAACAGAACTCACCTAAAGCAAAGGAACTGCAGACCAAAGTACAGGCGCTGATGGATCAGTCACTGCCTTATTTTGAAAAAGCAGACCAGAACTTTACTGCTAAGGCTTCTTCACTGGATGCCAGTGATAAACAGACTTACCAGAGCTGCCTGTATGCATTACAGAAGATCTATGCGATCAAGAATGATAATGCAAAAGTAGAAGCTACCAAGAAGAAACTGGATTCACTGAATTAATAGATTCGTGATAAATATAAAAGGCCCGTTGCATATGCAACGGGCCTTTTGTTTTAGAAGAATTTTGCACCTCTCTGAGTCGTTTTATTTTACTTACCTGGATGCGTAACAAAATGATAAGCCCAAAAGGCTGCCAGCAACATAAATAATATGATAATACAGATAATCGCCAGCTGTGTATGACTCGCTATCTGATCTTTCTTTTGCTTCCTGCTTTTTAATTTACGTAACATCTGCCACTTCATCTGCCGCAGATATACCGGAATGATTTCCTTCTTTTCAAACGCACTTAAGCCCTCTACTGCTTCACTGCACAATTCACAGTCTGACAAATGCAATTCCACTTCATGCTGCTTCTCCGGCGACAACTTCCCCTGCACATAATCCATCAGCTCCTGCTGGCTCGGACACTGCGTTGTCGTGAACAAATCATTATATGCATCATTCATAAAATCGTCCATGATTATTGCTTTCCTTATTTGCTTAATAACAACTTCAAATTTCTTTTCCCGTTTTGGATATAGCTTTTTACCTGCAACAGGGTATAGCCTGTTCTGTCAGTAATCTCCTGGTAAGAGCACTTCTCAAGATAGAACAATTTCACACAGCTGCGCTGCTCCTCATTCAACTGTTCCAGTGCCTGTTCCATATTGGTAAGGAGGACTTCTTTCTCTGCTAAGGTAGTTTTTTCTTCAGGAGGGGCGGGATCATTCAGGTGTTTTTCACTGACTTCTTCCTGTCTGACCTGGTTTCGTTGTCTGAGTTGCATGAGACAATGGTTTTTGGTGACCATATAGATCCATGCTCTGAAAAACTGTACCTGGTGTTTGTTGATATCTGCTAATACCTTCAAAAAGATCTGTTGTACACTATCCCTTGCATCTTCCTCGTTTTTAAGGTATTTCATGCACATACCGAGTAGTAGGAGGGCGTACCTGTCAAATAGGATGCCTACCCAGTGGCTGTTGTCATCGGCTTTGTACCGTTGCAGCAGTTCTTCGTCTGTTAATTCCTGGCTATTCTTGATATTCACGGGATAAAGGTAGAAACTTATAATATATAGATGCATGTCTGCAGGAATTCCATAAAAAAGAATTGGGTCACCAAAGGCGACCCAATTCTTTTTTATAATAATCAGAAGAAACAATTACAAACTATCCAATGCAGACTGTGCTTTCTCTTTCATCGGGCCATTCATCCGCACCACCTCTTTAAACATCCTGCGGGCCTTGCCCGTCTGACCCTTGCTGCGATAGCAAACGGCCAGTTGATAACGGGACAGCTCCCCATATTTGGATTTACTGTCCGCCAGGTGTTTATACCTTGAGATGGCTTCATTCAAATCTCCCTGCTGATGGTAGACCATCGCTGCCTTGTACAGGAATTCGTCCGTACCGCTGGGTTGAGCATCCGCCGTTTTCTTATTATCATCATCGTCCTTTTCCTTTTCCTTCTCTTTCTTAGGCGGCGTTTCTTTCTTTTCCACCTTATCTGCTACGGGGGCAGGAGTTTCTTTAGCCGGCTGCAGGGTAGATTTCTCTTCTTTCTGCTCAGCAGGAGGGGGGTTCCTGGCCGAATCCTTTGATGGTGCTGGCTTAGGTGTGGCCGGCGCTGCTTTCAGTGTATCTTTTTTAACTGCAGGTATTACCTTTACTTCGGTTGCAGGGGGCCTGCGTTGTAATGAATCAGCTACAGGGCCTGCTGCAATAGCGGCAGTAGCAGGTGCTACGGTCCTGGGAGCCGGCGCTGCCGCGGTTTCAGCAGGTGGAGCTGCTACTGGCTGACTATGGCTGGTAGGAATAGGTTCCATCACCTTATCTACAGCTGCAATTGGTTGCGACGGGGTCAGGGCCCTCAGCCTGTTCTGCTGCTGGATCAGGTATACGGCACCGGCACCCATGGCCACAGCTGCGACTACCCAGAAATAAATGAGGAAACTCTCTTTTTTCTGCTCCAGGCGCTGATACCGCTCTACCTTCTGGGTCGTCGATACCTTGCGGATACTGTTGCGGATATACTGGGAGATACTTACAGACAGCGGTTGGTATTGCTCTCTATACCTTGCCTGTGACAGCGTTTGTAACGCGTCAAAGCAAAGATCGCAGTCTACCAGGTGTTGTTCCAGCAAATGCTTTTCCAGGTCTGTAAGCCGCCCGTCTAAATAACGGGGTAGCTGGTCCCTGTTCATACACCGGACCGTGCTGAAGATCTTGAGTATCTTATCGTTATTTTCCAAATTACTGCTCATAGGTTTGTTTCATCAGTATTGAAGCCATATGCTGTTTAGCATTTTTCAGTATCTGCCTCGTTTTATCGATGGAATATTTTTTTGCCCCGGCCAGTTGGGCCAGGGGTTGCTGTTCCAGATAAAATTGGGTCAGGAAGTATTTTTCTTCAGCGGGCAACTGACTGATCACCACATTCATCTGCGCAATGAGCTGCTGCTGTTCTTTTTGATTCATGGCAGCCTGCTCAATCCTGTTTTCGACTTGCTGGATTTCTCTGGATTCAGTTGAAGAAAAGAAGGGTAGGTTCCTGTCAGACTTATCCTGAATGGCCTTTACATTGTAATGGATCCACTCATTCACCTTGTGAATGGTCTGGGTCTTCAAAGAATTGCTCAGGCGCTGTAGCAGCGCCGGAAACACGTCGTCCGCGGCCGTTCCCGGGGCGGTATTTAAATAGGGCAGACATACGGCCACCATGAGGTGGCTATACCTTTCCAAAAGAACACCTTCGGCTTCCTGGTCTTTCAACTTTCTCGCCCGGGAAATTAAGTCTTTGTCCGACAAATTAGTTAACTGCTGTAGCATAGTGTTACCTATATTTACATATGAAAACCTAAAAGGTTCCATTTAGACATATAAATATTTTAGACAATTAATATGCCATATGCAATAACGGTGGTGCCTGTCATGCCTTTAAGGGCAGAACCCGCCCATAGAAGTGAAATGATCTCACAAACATTGTGGGGAGAATGCGTAACCATCACAGTGACAGGACAGGATGGCTGGGTAAAGGTGAAGTGTCAGTATGATGAATACGAGGGCTGGGCAACAGTTAATCACCTGGAAATCATTGAAGAAGAATTATTTAATGCGCCATATACACATTATACTGCCAAATGGGTCAATCGTGTCAGGGTAAATGGACAACCCATGCAGGTGCCACTTGGATGCCTGGTAAAAACCACCGATGAGGCTGAGACAGTTTGGGGAAAGTATAAGATACAGTTTGAGGAAAAACTTTTAAATCCTTTTTTGGATGAAGCCGGCCTGCGTGAAAGGGCTTTTCAGTTCCTGAATACTGCTTATTTATGGGGTGGAAAGTCAGTATATGGCGTAGATTGCTCCGGCTTTACACAAACCGTATTTAAGACGTTGGGCATCTCACTCATGAGGGACGCTTACCAGCAGGCGACACAGGGTACGGTGGTAGATTTTTTACAGGAGGTAAAGCTGGGCGATCTGGCATTTTTTGACAATGAGGCAGGGCGTATTACCCACGTAGGCATCCTGTTGAACGATCATGAGATCATACATTCATCTGGGAAGGTAAGGGTAGATCCGATAGATAACCAGGGGATAATTAATGCGGAGACAGGGGTAAGGACGCACAATCTGAGGATCATCAAACGATATTTCTAATGGGCAAAAGACATGTAAAAACAGCCCATAAACAAAAAAAGCTTTTGCATTCCGCAAAAGCTTTTTTTGTTTTGATTATTTATTGAACTTCTTCTTGTAGCCTTCTATGCTCTCAAGAATGATTCTTTCAGCAACTTCTTTATTCTGGAATTCAGCCACTTTTACTTCTTTGTGCTCAAGTCTCTTATACTCTTCGAAGAAGTGACGCATTTCAGCAGTAAAATGAGGCGGCAATTCGGTAATATCGTTGATATAGTTTACGCTCATATCATTTGCAGCTACAGCGATGATTTTGTCATCTGCTTCGCCACCATCAATCATCTGCATTACACCGATTACCTTTGCTTCCATGATACACATTGGCACTACATCCACCTGTGACAGGATGAGGATATCCAGTGGATCATGGTCATCGCAGTATGTCTGAGGAATAAAGCCATAGTTTGCTGGGTAATATACGGAAGAATACAGCACTCTATCCAGTTTGAGCAGACCAGTTTCCTTGTCCAGCTCATATTTAGCGCGGCAGCCTTTTGGTATTTCAATAATCGCATTTACGACTTTGGGTGATTCAGATCCTGTGCTGACTTGATGCCAGGGATTATTCGTCGTCATCTTCAAAACTATTTTATTGTTTATTATTATTTTGGTGCCGCCGGCATTGTCAGTATTACAAAAAGAAATAGGCTGTCCAAGTCGGTTGCGGGACTTAGGTCAGCTGTTTAACCTTATGCAATGTGGAATTTAACTTTTGCTGGCGCGTCGCAAAAATAAGGAACTCAACTGTAAATCCAAATTTACAGGGATGGTAGGACTATTTTTGGTCCGGAGACGATATACTCAGGGAATCCTGTTGCATGATGCTGGCAGAATCCATTGTAGGTGTTGCCGGAGGCATATAATTAGGAATTATACTTTCTAATGACAGCGATATTTTCCACTGACCGTTTTCCTTTACCAGTTGTAATCTCTCCTGCTGTTTAGAGGAAGAGTTCAATACAGTCACCGTCGCTTTGTCTCCATTTTCTTCCGCATTGACCACTTCAATGCCAGCCTTCTTGATTTTTTCCCTTTCGGTTTCATTGCGGCGGGCATCGAAAAATGAATATAACTGGATTACCTGCTGCGATTCTTTTGTCGCATAGTCTCTGGCGAGGTCGAAATTAGATTCCTGAATGGCGTGCATAAAATTCAGCGCTACCTCCTGTGGGGAAGCCTGTTTTTTGCAACCGCTCAGTACAACACCGGATATTAAAACCAGGACAAGAAAGCGCAGATATTTGGTCATGCAATTGTTCATTATAAATAAGAGGTAACAAAAATAGGAGGAAACTAGAAATTTACAAAAAAGCGATGATGAGTCTTTGGTCATGGCAGCACACTTGTACTCCTGGAAGGAGGTTTTGTTGTGTCTGTCCATCGGTACAGGTTCGTATTGTTGTTCAATTCGCATAATAAAAAGTGAACATACAATAAACGCTGTTAAGGAAGTGTTAATTGTCTCTGCGCTCCTCTTTTTCTTTGTCTCTTTCCCTATCCCTATCCCTATCTCTGTCTCTATCCCTTTCCCTGTTTCTGAAATTTTGATTTTGATGCTGGTGTTGATCCTCTTTTTCCTTTGCTGCATCGTATGCACGGATGATGGCTTTTACCAGGCGGTGTCTTACCACATCTTCTTCATCCAGTTCCAGGTATCCGATACCGTCTACATTGCGAAGAATGCGGCTTGCTTTTGCCAGACCTGACTGCTGATTCTTTGGCAGATCGACCTGGGTCATATCACCGGTAATGATGGCCTTTGCATTTGGACCGATACGGGTCAGGAACATTTTCATCTGGAGGTCGGTGGCGTTCTGCGCCTCATCCAGGATGATGAAAGAGTTGTCCAGTGTACGGCCACGCATATATGCCAGCGGAGCGATTTCGATGACACGGTTGGTCATGTAATAGCTCAGTTTATCGGCGGGAATCATGTCATCCAGTGCATCGTAGAGCGGGCGCAGGTACGGATCAATCTTTTCTTTCAGGTCGCCCGGGAGGAAGCCAAGGTTTTCGCCGGCTTCTACGGCAGGGCGGGTCAGAATGATCTTCCTGACAGCTTTATTTTTCAATGCACGTACGGCAAGCGCCACAGCAGTGTAAGTTTTACCGGTACCTGCAGGGCCGATGGCAAAGATGATGTCATTCTTTTCTGCCATCGCTACCATCTTTTTCTGGTTGGCGGTTCTTGCTCTTACATTGCGGCCGTTAGGACCAAAGACGAGGATTTCGTTTGAATTACGGTCTTTGAAATTGTCGACAGTCTCTTCGTCGCCTAAAATTTGTTCAAAGTAATTTTCGCTCAGGTTACCATTGCGCTCCAGGTAAGTGATGATTTGCGTGATTTTTTCCTGTGCTGTAGCTACTTCTTCCGGTGCACCGGAAATTTTGAGTTGAGTACCCCGGGAGAGAATCTTTAGCAGCGGGAATTTTTTCTTCAGCAGGTCGAGCTTTCCATTGTTGACCCCAAAAAACTCGATAGGGTTAATGCTGTCTAAGTTAATGATTGATTCTGTCAAGTGTTGTCTTATTTAAAAGTGAAAAGGGTGCCACGCCCGACATTGCGGCAGTCTTAACGAGCAGCGGCAATAACCACGCCAAAGCAGTTTTTCTTTAGCAGTGATCTACTCATGAGCATTTTACATTCATTCTGTTTTCCTTTTTGAGATTAGAAGGTCCCTTTGATTTGGCCAAAGATAGGTACCATTTCAAATTTGATAAAAATGCGAAATCCACAATGAGTGGAAAAATTCAATTCCCAGCCCTTAGCGAGTGCCAGAGAGGCCTGAAATGAATCGATTCCCGGATTTTTAACATGGAATATAAGCACTAAGTTCAAATGATCAAATAAACAAATTGTTATGGCAGACTATGCCTGTAGAAAAATATCTACTAAAAAATAATAATATATTCCCTATTTTTAAGAACTTATCCTACAGAAATTTATGAATGATGCCATTATAAACAAGGCACTCGCTTCGTTTGTACCGGCACTGTTACTAGACCTTAATGGAAACCTGTTATCGGCCAATGATCGGGCCAGGGGACTTGTGCAGTTACCGGGGGGGAATGCAGGAAAAGTCCACTATGATCACCTAATCGGGGAGAGAACCGGCATATACTGGGGAGCACTATTAGCAAGCTTACAGAACGGATTCAAAGCCTGCGTAGAATTTGCAGGCCCGGGTGGACAATGGACAGTATGGCAACTGCTGTCACAGGACGAATATTATGTATTACTGGGGCAGGAAACCGCCCAGCCAGATAAACTATTTAATCACCTTCCACTGGGTATTCAACAATTTTCCGTGGATGGATTCCCTGTCAAAAGCAATCCCTTACAAAGAGAGATCTGGGGCCCTCATCACCCTATTTTTATACAGCCGGGATACAATATCCTGCGGGACCCTGTTTACCGCCAGATTGGCCTTAGTCAGCTATTTGAAGAAGCATTGGCCACCGGCAGGGCTGTCAAAAAAGAACTCCTGTTACGCTACCAGGAATTGGCTGTCGGCGAGGCCATCAGGTTATCTCCCTGTTACTATGAGGCAACAGTTTTCCCCGCCTTTAACCAGCAAAAAGAAATTACTGAACTGTACCTCTTACTCCAGGAGGTGACTGCACAAAAGCTCAAACTCATGAGCCTTGAAAAAAGCGAACGCCTGCTGGACAGTGTGGTGGAACATCTGCCTATCGGCTATGCACAGTTCGATCACCATGGTTTCCTGCGCCGTATCAATCAATATCAGCGCGAGTTCCTGCAGGTGGTCCCTGGCGGGGAACTGGATACCTACAATGTGATGAGCGATCCTTTTGCCCGTCTGTATGGCTTCAATGAAATGATCATGACAGTCATTTCGGAAAACAGGATGATCCGCAAAGAAATAGAGGTGGACTTCTCCCTGGAAACCACCTATACCGGCCTATCACAGGCCCGCTGGCTGGATTTTACATTCTTCCCGCTCCTGGACCCGATCGAAAGGAAAACCATCGTAGTCGTACTCATAAATGATATTACAGACAGAAAGCTCGAGCATTATATGCGAACAGAGCTACAGCGCAATACAGAACAACTGCACCTTTTCTTCGATGCGGTGGATATGGGATATGCTACCCTGGAGCGTGACGGCAGGGTAAATTTCATGAACCGGAAGGCGGCGCAAATGGCAGGTGTGGAAATTCAACCGGGGTGTAATATCTTTGACATTGTCCCTGAGTTTAGAACGCCGTCTCCATTTTTGGACAGGCTGGCGAAGGCTATGAAAAGTACTGTATCAGCATCCTTCAGCAGCTATTTCTATAAAACGGATAAATGGTACGATTTCCTGGTCACACCTATGCGTGACAACACCGTATCTGTCTTTATCCGGGATATTACGGGAAGCCGTAAACTGCAAAAAGAACTACACAGGGCCAACAGTCAGCTGAGTAAGCTGAACCGGAACTTATTGAACCAAAACCAGCAGCTGGAGGATTTTGCGCACATCACCTCCCATAACTTAAGGGCACCGATTGCCAACCTGAAAGCACTGATGCAACTGCACAACCATTCTGATGAAGAAGAGGAGAAAATCGAATACCTGGGTATGCTCGAATCCGTGATCAACAAAACGGATGAAACGCTCAATGACCTGGTAAACGTAGTGCAGATACGAAAAGAAACAAATATTCAGCAGGAGCCGCTTTCCATTGAAAGCAGGCTGCAATACGTATCGCAGGTATTGATGCTCGAAATCAGCCAGAGTGGACTGCGGATCAGTACAGATCTGCAGGATGCACCATTAATAAGGTTCCCGAGGATCTATCTGGATAGTATTCTGCAAAACCTGATTACCAATGCCATTCGTTACCGCATGCCTGACAAAATGCCAACACTCCATTTCAGCAGCCGGAAAGACAACGGAATGATCACCCTGACAGCAGAAGACAATGGACAGGGAATCGATATGCATCGCTTTGGCAGCAAGTTGTTTGGATTCAGGAAGACATTTCATAAAAATGCTGACGCAAGGGGAATCGGCTTATTTATTACAAAAACCCAGGTAGAAGCAATGGGAGGAAGTATAAGTGCAGAAAGTGCACCTGGCCGGGGTACCAAATTTATTATTACCTTTAAAACCGAATAAATCCCTGTATGCAATTGCTCAATATGATCTTTATCGTTGATGATGACCCGATTCATCAGCAAATAGCAAATCTGATGATCAAACGACAAGGGATCGGGGAGAAAGTGAAGGCATTTTCCGAAGCACAGGACGCGCTCAACTACCTGCGGGAGTACATCTATGAGCCGGACCTGCTGCCAGACCTGATTCTGCTGGATCTGAACATGCCGGTCATGGATGGCTGGGACTTCCTGAATGACTATGCCGGATTTTATGAGCAACTACCTAAGAAGATTGGCATTTTTGTACTCACCTCTTCTATCGACGACAGTGACAGAAAGAAAGTAGACGATTATGCTTTTGTAAAAGGGTACCTCACGAAACCTTTGTCAAGCGAGATTATTAATAAACTCCAGGCGGAGTAAATAAAAATCCCGCCATTCGTAAACGGCGGGACCAAATATGTGTTTGAACACGATTATGCAAACTTGAGTGCTTTTATAGCTGCCGCAGGATCAGGGGCATTGAATACCGAACTGCCAGCTACCAATACATCGGCTCCGGCCGCTATTATTTCCGCAGCATTTTCCGTAGTAATACCTCCATCTACTTCAATCAATGCATGGGCCTGATGTGCTTCTATCAGGGCGCGCAGTTGCTTTATTTTTGTGAGTGACTGATCTATGAAGTGCTGGCCACCGAAGCCGGGATTTACGCTCATGATGAGTACCAGGTCCAGGTCCTTAATCACATTTTCCAGCAGCTGAACAGGAGTATGCGGGTTCAGGGCTACGCCTGCCTGCATGCCGAGGTTTTTAATCTGCTGGATATTGCGATGTAAGTGTGTACAGGCTTCATAGTGTACGGTGAGAATGTCTGCACCGGCTTTTTTAAAGTCTTCCGCATACTTCTCTGGCTCTTCTATCATCAGGTGCACATCACAGATCTTGCGGGCTGCTTTTTTAATATGGGAAATGACGGGTAGTCCAAAACTGATATTAGGCACAAAACGTCCGTCCATTACATCGAGGTGCAACCAATCTGCCTCACTGTTATTCAGCATATCTACTTCCTTGCCGAGCTCCAGGAAATTGGAGGCGAGGAGGGAGGGTGCTATAAGGGTGGTTTTCTTTTTCAAAGGAACAACGTTTTTTTGAGTTACGAATGTAACGGATTCATTTTGCATTTCATCCCGTGAAAATATCGATAGTGGATTTGTTTAAGCTAATTTTCTAACACTATTAAAAAATCTTTCTGCAGGTTATGGACCGAAGCTCATTGGCCATACAATCAAAACTGCAACACAACTGAAATATACGCCTGCGGCCGGCTTTAATTTTGAATGGCATTACTGCTTCTGTATGCTGGCCAGCGCCTCTTTGGCGGCTGTATAATCTTTTTTGAAGGTGATGGCCTTGCTATAATCGTCGATAGCTGCCTGTTTCCGGCCCAGCTTTTCGTTGCACCTGCCACGGTAGTAATAGGCTTCTCCATCTGTCGGGCCCGACTTGCACGCCATGTTAAAATAGGTAAATGCGGGCTGCCATTCCTGTTGTTTGAAATAAATGCTGCCTAAGGCAAAATAGTTGTCACCGTCTTCCGGATCGATATTGATGGCATTCTTATAGGCGGTAATAGCATCTGCCAGTTTACTTTCCTGCTCATAAAATTTACCGATGGCATAAATTGCGTCGTCATTGGTAGAATCCATTCTGGCAGCCAGTTGATAATACTGTAAAGCAGCAGGTATGTGGCGCTCTTTCAGCAGGTCACCCAATTCCATAACAGCATCGTAATCACTCTGCAGACCTGCCTGGTCAATGGCTGTTCTCAGGTGTTGGATAGCAAGTAGGGTATCTTTGTTCTCTTCGGCAATTTTAGCTTTGAGATAGTAGGCTTTATCGTGGTTGGCAGGGTCATTGGCGAGTTTCGATGCCAGACTGTCTGCGCGCTTGTATTGTTTATCTTCGATGAGGGCGGTGGCCAGCCGGTATTGCAGGTACGCATATTTGGGTGCCAGGTGCTGGGCTTTTTCAAAATTAGCCACAGCCTGTTTGAATTCACCTATTAAGATAGCGGCTTCACCGGCACCTGCCCAATAGTCAGGTACATTTGGTTTGAGCTGTGCTGCTTTTTCAAAGTCTTTTTGGGCCAGGCCCGGGTCGGTATTGAATAATAAAAGTGCCCTTCTGAAATGCAGGTCTGCATTGTCAGGAAATTTATTGAGAGAGTCTGTCAAAGGCTGTATCATAGGCGCGTTCAACGCGGAGTCGGTAGCTGCATCTGCGGTATGCTCCGGAGAGTTGGAGTTGCAGGCAAACATGATTGGCAGTGCAAAAAGGGCCAGGTATTTCATACAGCAATATTAAATTAAAAAAATAAGCATCTCACTGAGATGCTTATTTTTTTAAAACCTTTATTGCTTCATCAGCCAGTCTTTCAGGGCTGCGTAGTCATTCGGGAGTTGAACGGATTGTTTTTCCAGTGAGTAGAGGTATTGTACACTCTCAGGCGTTACTATCTGTGCTTGCAGGGCAGCTGGTGCGGTGTCGGCAAATTTCACAGGGTGAGCCGTTTCCAGGAATACACCGGTGGCATCTTTCGCAGTTGCCAGGTATTTCTGCAGCCCCAGGTAACCTACTGCGCCATGGGGATCCAGCATGTATTTATGCTCGTTCCATACGGCTTCCATGGTGGCTACTGTCGCCTTGTCATCAAAGCTGTAGGCGGTGAGCTTCTCTTTCAATGCCGGTAGATTGTTCATGAACAATTGCAGGATCCTTACAAAGTTGCTCGGGTCGGCTACATCCATAGCGTTTGAAAGCGTAGGTTTTGCCTGACCGGGTGCATACTGACCATTCTCCATGAAGCGGGGAACGGTATCATTGACGTTGGTACTGGCTACAAAATGTTTTACAGGCAGGCCCATAGCAGCAGCCATCATACCGGCACAGATATTACCGAAGTTGCCACTCGGTACGGAGAAGACGACCTCTTTTTGCAGTTGCTTATACGCCAGCAGGTAGTAGAACATCTGTGGCAACCAGCGGGCTACGTTGATAGAGTTGGCGCTGGTGAGCAGGCTGTGGGCCTGCAGTTCTGCATCGAGGAAAGCGGTTTTCACCATACGCTGACAATCATCGAAGGTGCCGGCTATTTCCAGGGCGGTGATATTCCTGCCCAGTGTAGTCAGTTGTTTTTCCTGCAGGGTGCTTACTTTACCGCTGGGGTAGAGGATCACTACTTTCACACCCGGTACATCGTAGAAGCCATTGGCGACTGCGCCGCCGGTATCGCCCGAGGTAGCTACCAGCACTGTTACCGGCCGGGTATCATTCCTGCGGAAGTAACCGAGGCAACCTGCCATGAAGCGGGCACCTACGTCCTTGAAGGCAAGGGTAGGACCATGCCAGAGTTCAAGGGAATAAATATTATCGTGAACAGGTGTAACAGGGAAGGGAAAGCTCAGGGTATCGGCAATGATCTTCCGCAGCACTTCATCGGGAATTTCTTCGCCTACGAAGGGTTTGATCGCTGCATAGCCGATTTCCACCTCGCTCTTTTCGCCGATGTTGTCCAGGAACTGTTTGTCAAATGCGGGAATCTGCTCCGGGAAATACAATCCCTTGTCCGGGGCAAGGCCTGCTACTACTGCATCTTCGAACGATACGACGTGTTGTTTATTTTGTAAACTATAGTATTTCATTTGTTGATTACGCTTTTGATATTTTCACACCTTCCGTATTGATTTTGGATACATGGATCTTGTAATCCACGCCCAGCGGAGCATATACGGTATTCATCATCTCTGCTACATTGCGGGCATTGGCTTCTCCTTTGCTCAGCATAAATACAGACGGACCGGAGCCGGAGATACCTCCACCCAGGGCACCGGCTTCCTTACATTTTACTTTCAGTTCGTAGAAAGCAGGAATAAGGATAGCACGTACGGGTTCTACGATCACATCTTCCAGTGCACGGCTGATGAGGTCATAGTTTTCCTGGTAAAGGCCTGCTACGAGTGCACCGACATTGCCCCACTGGCGGATGGCATCTGTCATGAGTACTTTTTGTTTCAGGATCTCGCGGGCATCGGAAGTCTTTACTTCGATCTGCGGGTGGATCACGGTCACCCAGAGTTCGCCCGGTGTATGGAGGCTTGTAATATCAAGCGGTTTATAACTTCTTACAAGGGTGAAGCCACCGAGGATAGCGGGGGCTACATTGTCTGCATGCGCAGCGCCACTGGCCAGCCTTTCTCCTTCCATAGCAAAGCGAACCAGTTGCTTGCGGGAGAAAGGTTCGCCCAGCAGGTGATTGGCACCTACAACAGCACCAGCGCTACTGGCGGCACTGGAGCCAATGCCACTGCCAGGGGTAATATTCTTAAACAATTCCAGTTCTATACCTGCATCCGGTTGTCCCAGCTTTTGCAACAATGCCTGTATTGCCACACCACATACATTCTGTGCAGGATCTGTAGACAGATTTGCACCATGTACTTTGGTGATCGTCACGCCCGGTTTACTGCTCCTGCGCATAATGAACTCATCGCCGGGTGCATCCATCGCCAACCCGATCACATCAAAGCCACAGGCTACATTGGCTACCGTTGCGGGGGCAAATACTTTTATACAATCATTTTCCATCAGTCTTTGCTTTGTGATTGAACATTTAAGATAAACATTATCTGGCAGAACGGATAATATCTGCGAAGATACCAGACGCTGTTACATCTGCACCTGCACCTGCACCTTTTACGATGAGGGGTTGGTCAGCATAGCGGTTAGTGGTATAGAGCACAATGTTATCTTTTCCAAGCAGGTTGTAGAAAGGATGCTCGGGCGCTACGGATTGCAGTCCTACGGACGCTTTACCGTTTTCATAGCGGGCTACGAACTTCAGGCGTTTGCCTTCTTTGCTTGCTGCTTCGTACAGGCCTTTGAAGTGAGCTGCGTGAACATCCAGTTGTTCGTAGAACTCAGCTACAGAAGGAGCGTTCAGCGCTTCGGCAGGCAGGAAGGAATGGTTGGTAATGTCTTCCAGTTCCATTCTTGCACCACTTTCACGGGCCAGGATCAGGATCTTGCGCATTACATCCACACCACTCAGGTCGATGCGTGGATCTGGTTCGGTATACCCTTCGTCCTGTGCAGCCTTTACTACTTCACGGAAGCTGGCACCATCTACGAAGTTGTTGAACACGAAGTTCAGACTACCACTCAGTACTGCTTCGATACTGTTTACCTTATCACCGCTGCGGATCAGGTCATTGAGGGTGTTGATCACCGGCAGACCTGCACCTACGTTGGTTTCGAAGAGGAAAGAAGCGTTGAACTTGCGTGCAGTTTCTTTCAGGCTCTTATAGTAGTTGTAGTCAGAAGAACAGGCGATTTTATTGCAGGTTACGACAGAGATCCCGTGTTGCAGGAATTCGCCGTAGATTGCTGCTACTTCAGGACTAGCGGTGTTATCAACAAATACGCTGTTGCGCAGGTTGAGGGCTTTGATCTTTTGCGCAAAGTTTTTTATATCGGAAGGCTCGCCGTTTTCGAGCAACTGCCGCCATTCAGGCAGGTTGATGGAAGTGTGGCCGAATGCCATTTTCTTACTGCTTGCGATACCGGCTACACGAACATGCAGTCCCAGTTCATTCATGAGGAAGTTGTGCTGTTGGTTCAGTTGTTCCAGCAGTTTACTGCCTACGTTGCCCACACCTGCGATGAATACGTTCACCTGTTTCAGCGGGGTTTCGAAGAATGCTTCGTGGATGA
Organism: Chitinophaga silvisoli; assembly: GCF_003412465.1. GTDB lineage: Bacteria > Bacteroidota > Bacteroidia > Chitinophagales > Chitinophagaceae > Chitinophaga > Chitinophaga silvisoli. Next base: position 609,920 of record NZ_QTJV01000006.1, on the reverse strand, counting down.
CGTTCAGTGCTTTCTTTACATCGTTCTTGTTGATCACCACAGAGATGTTCTTTTCGGTAGAACCCTGTGCGATCGCACGGATGTTGACACCATTACGACCCAGGGCAGCAAAGAGTTTGCCGCTGGTGCCATGGTGATTTTTCATTTTATCACCTACTACCGCTACTATGCTCATATCTCTTTCTACTACCAGTGGCTGGATGCGTTTTTCCTGTATTTCCTGTGCGAATTCGCTATCCACCGCCTGTTTGGATTTCAGCATATCTGCTTCATGGATACCTACGGTGATAGAGTGTTCGGAAGAGCTCTGGGTGATGAGGATCACGTTGATCTTCTCCTGGAGCAGGGCTTCGAAGAGGCGTTTGGAGAAGCCCGGGATGCCCACCATGCCACTACCTTCGAGGGTGAGCAGGGCGATCTTCTGGATGCCGCTGATACCGGTTACAGGGTAAGTGCGGTTGCTGCCGTCAGGGGTATGGATCAGGGTACCATAATCATCTGGCGCAAAGGTGTTCTTGATCCAGATAGGTATTTTCTTGTCCATTACCGGTTGGATGGTAGGGGGGTAGATTACCTTGGCACCAAAGTGAGACAATTCCATCGCTTCAGCATAGCTGATATGAGGGATTGGAATAGCCTGGGATACAAGGCGTGGATCGGCGGTCATCATCCCGCTTACATCAGTCCATATATCCAGTACATCGGCATTGAGGGCAGCTGCGATGATAGCAGCGGTATAGTCGGAACCACCTCTGCCTAGCGTAGTGGTTTCGCCATCGGCAGTAGCGGCTACGAAACCCGGCAGTACCACATAGGTAGCGCTTTCCTGCTGAAAGTATTGGTTAGTCTGATGATTGGTAGCGATGAAATTGATAGCTGCGTTACCATAGTAACCATCGGTTACGATCAGTTCACGGCTGTCTTTCCATGCGGCAGAAAGGCCGCTGACTTTGAGTTTTTCAGCGAGCAGGTAAGAGGATACGAGTTCGCCAAAGCTCATGATTTTATCCAACGATCTTGCGCTGAGTTCACCTACCTGGAAGATACCGTCGCACAGTGTTTCCAGTACGTTAACGCGCTTTTTTACCTGAGAGATAATGCTGCTCTGCGCAGTGATAGGGAAGAGGGTTCGGATGGTGTCGAGGTGTTTGTTTTCAATCTCCTCTAATACGCTTTTATATTGTTCCTGTCCTTGTCCGGCGAGGGTGCCTACCTGTATGAGTTTGTCGGTGATGCCGCTCATAGCAGAAGCTACAATGGTAAGACGGCCGTTTTGTTTTTTATTTTTAACGATCTCGCAAACCTGTTCTATCGCCTGGGCGCTTCCCATGGAGGTACCGCCAAATTTTAATACTTGCATGTCTGTAATTGTTAATACGTAAAGATCCTATCGCTTTTGCTGCTGGTTACCACGCTCAGTGGTCGTTGGATGATATGTGAAAATTAACCCCGGAGCGGGGTAATAATTGTGGTAGTAATAATAGTGCTGAAACCAGCACCGGGGATGGTGCGGGAGGCAGAAGTGATGTATGTAACTATCGGTAGCACTATTTTGTATAATTTACTATTCGCAAACAAAAGTCTGGAATATGTTTTGAATTAGCAAATGAATTGTCAGAATTTTGAAATAATTTAAATTTAAGGGTGGTTTTTTGTTAAAATTTACGGGTAATGCTTTGGGATTGCTAACAATAAGTTGGTATTCACTAATTTCTTACATTTGAGGTAACCACGTTACGATGCCTTATTTCCGAAACTTCACATATTATATCGATAAGCGCCGCTGGAAATACTGTTTCCTCCTGGCAGCACTGGCCATGGATGCCCCTCTTATTTACTAGTCGTTTGTCATAGAATTGTAACTCGTACATCCAAAACATATTGTAATGCCTCATTATTGTAAGCTGGGAACTATCCCGCACAAGCGTCATACCCAATTCCGCAAACCGGATGGGTCCCTGTATTCCGAACAGTTATTTTCCACTGAAGGTTTTTCTTCCAATTCTACCTTGCTTTATCATTGCCATCCACCTACTGAAATTGTGAAAGTGGATGCCCCTTTTTCTGTAGCACCCAAAGTTGCAGAAGAAAAGATGCTGAAGCACCGGAGTTTCCAGGGTTTTAACATTATGCCCAAGAAGGATTTTCTGCAGAGTCGAAAGCCGGTATTGGTGAATAGCGACCTGCACATCGTTCTGGCGGCTCCGCAGGAGAGTATGACGGAATATTTCTACAAGAATGCAGATGCCGATGAAATGATCTTTGTACATGAAGGAAGTGGTACCTTGCTCACGCAATATGGACAACTATCTTTCGGCTATGGTGATTATCTGGTAGTGCCACGCGGTACAATTTACCAGATTCATTTCAATACACCGGAGAACCGGTTGTTTATCGTAGAATCATTTAGTCCTATCCGTTATCCGCAGCGTTATCTCAGTAAGTATGGGCAGCTGCTGGAGCATGCACCGTATTGCGAGCGGGATATCCGGCAGCCGGAGAACCTGGTTACTGTTGATATGGCGGGCGATTATCTCATTAAGATTAAAAAGAAAGGCATGATGTATCCGATCCACTATGCACATCATCCGTTCGATGTGGTAGGCTGGGATGGATGCGAGTATCCGTTCGCTTTTTCGATCCATGATTTTGAACCGATAACAGGGCGGGTGCATCAGCCACCGCCAGTGCATCAGACATTTGAAGGGCATAATTTTGTGGTGTGTTCATTTGTACCGAGAATGTATGATTATCATCCCGAATCAATTCCAGCGCCTTATAATCATAGTAATATTGATAGTGATGAAGTGTTGTATTATGTGGATGGCGATTTTATGAGTCGTAAGCATGTGACACGTGGGATGATCACATTACACCCCGGTGGTATACCACATGGGCCCCATCCGGGAGCGGTGGAGAAGAGTATCGGGAAGACGGAGACAAAGGAGTTGGCCGTGATGGTGGATACCTTTCATCCTTTGCAGATTACAGAAGAGGCGTTGGGAATAGAAGATGAGAGTTATACGATGAGCTGGATATAAAAAGAAGCGGTTGTAGTCAGCAGCCAGGAAACCAATGCTGGCAGCTTTTAATGCCCGACTCACTGCCATCTTTTAGTTATCTTGCACCACTAAACGGGAACAAAATGGAATTTAGACAATTAGGCGAAAGCGAACTGAAGGTAAGCGCTATCACATTTGGCGCATGGGCAATTGGTGGATGGATGTGGGGCGGCGCAGAGCGCAAAGATGCCGTGGAAGCCATCAAAGCATCTATCGAAGAAGGTGTGACTTCTATAGACACTGCTCCTATTTACGGGCAGGGCCTGAGTGAAGAAATTGTAGGTGAAGCACTGAAAGGTACAGACCGCAGCAAAGTACAAATCCTGACTAAATTCGGGATGCGCTGGGATCTTGCAAAAGGTGAGTTTGGTTTTAAAAGCAAGGACAACAGCGGCAAGGATATTGACATCTACAAATATGCAGGTAAGGAAAGTGTTATCCTTGAATGTGAAAACAGTCTGAAACGACTGGGAACGGATTATATCGACCTGTTTCAGATCCACTGGCCTGATGCTACCACACCTATTGAAGAAACTTTTGAAGCAGTAGCGCAATTAAAGCAGCAGGGTAAGATCCGTGAAGCAGGTGTGTGCAACTACAGTGTAGCGCAGATGAAGCAGGCTGAGAGCGTAGTAAAACTCGCTTCCAACCAGGTGCCTTTCAGCATGGTAGAACGCAATATTGAAAAGGAGACAGTGCCTTACTGCATAGAGCATAAGAAAGGGATCCTGGCCTATAGTCCGCTGCAGAGAGGATTGCTGACCGGCAAGATTAAACCTGGCCATAAATTCGGCGAAGGTGATACCCGTCCCGGTTCAAAATATTACAAGGAAGAAAACCTGGTTCGGATCAATGCCTTCCTGGATCAGATCCGCCCTATGGCAGAGAGTAAAAATGCGACACTGGCTCAGCTGGTCATCCGCTGGACGATCGAAAGGCCAGGGATTACTGTAGCGTTGGTAGGTGCCCGCGATGCTAACCAGGCAATACAGAATGCAAGAGCGATCAATGTGAAGTTGAGTGCAGAAGAGATCAAGTATATTAACGATAAGTTATACCAGTTAGAATTGATTTAATTAATCCGGCCGCTGGCCCTTACCGGATCCCTAAATTTTGAGATAGGGATCCGGTTTATTTTTACCCCAAACTTTAACCCCTTTGAATTGTAGAATCAATTATTTACAACTACCAACAAAATTCCCTTTCCTGTAGACCTTTGGGCATAGCTCATTAGCCATAGAAATCCGAAATAATCAAACGACACCCCCCCTCAATTCCTGAATTTTGTTTTTCCATCAGGAATGCATATTATTGCATGAGCAACTATTTAATGCACACTACGCGCACATACCATTCTTCCAAATCAGACCAGCGTCACAGCAAGTACTGCTTCCTGATGTCCACGCTGGCCATGGATGCTGTAATCGCCTGATTACAGGTATGCCCCAATTTTCATTATTTACATATCTGTAAGCACTCCTTTTGATGATGTCAATGCTGATACGCATTGCTGTCATTCGTTCACATATACATACACCAAAACTTTCCTGACCTTCTTAAAATCAAACCACCATGAGTACTGCTCCTGATGCTGCTGTAGCAGCAGCTCCTGCCAATGTAAAAGACTTTTTACCATTGAACGGCACTGACTACGTTGAATTCTACGTAGGCAACGCAAAACAGGCCGCCCATTATTACAAAACCGCTTTCGGCTTCCAGTCTCTCGCTTATGCAGGTCCTGAGACAGGTGTGAAAGACCGTGCATCTTACGTACTGGTGCAGAACAAACTGCGCTTTGTACTCACTACGCCACTCCAGCCTGGCAATGATATGGCTGCACACATTGCTGCACACGGCGATGGTGTGAAGGTGCTCGCACTGTGGGTAGACGATGCCCGCTCTGCATTTGAAGAGACTGTAAAGAGAGGTGCTAAACCTTACATGGAACCCAAAGAAGAAAAAGATGAATTTGGTACCGTCATCCGCAGCGGCATTCATGCCTATGGCGATACTGTACACATTTTCGTAGAAAGAAAGAATTACAACGGTCCTTTCCTGCCAGGTTACAGGGAATGGAACACCACTTACAACCCAACCAGTACTGGTCTCCAGTATGTAGACCACTGCGTGGGCAATGTAGGCTGGAATGAAATGAATACCTGGGTAGACTTCTACGAACAGGTCATGGGCTTCCGCAACCTGCTTTCCTTTGACGATAAGGATATTTCTACTGAGTATTCTGCCCTCATGAGTAAGGTAATGAGCAATGGCAATGGCCGTGTGAAATTCCCGATCAATGAACCTGCAGAAGGCAAAAAGAAATCCCAGATCGAAGAATACCTCGACTTTTACGGTGGCCCCGGTGTACAGCACGTAGCCATCGCCACCAACAATATTATTCAGACAGTAACCGACCTGCAAAACAGAGGCGTGGAATTCCTGAAAGTTCCGGGATCTTACTACGATACTTTGCTGGACAGGGTAGGAGAGATCGACGAAGACCTGCAGCCACTGAGAGAGCTGGGGATCCTCGTAGACCGCGACGACGAAGGTTACCTGTTACAGATTTTTACTAAACCGGTACAGGACAGACCCACTGTTTTCTTTGAAATCATCCAGCGTAAAGGTGCTCAGTCATTTGGAAAGGGCAACTTCAAAGCATTGTTTGAATCTATTGAAAGAGAACAGGCATTAAGAGGTAACCTGTAAACCGGGGAGGTCTGTTCTATTGAAGATCCGCCGTTCTATTGTTGTTTTTAGCAAACAGGGCTGTTCCAAACCGGAGCGGCCCTTTTTTATTTTAATAAGACCTTCCATAGTTTAACATTTCCTTGACAATGAGCACATTATCCCCATCAGCCGCGACTATGGCCCTGTTCCCTCCGCCATTGCACATTCGGGGTATTGCTATTGTTGCAAAATTTGAAATAATTTGCATAACAGATCGTTGTTTATGAGAGTACAAACATTATTAGGCGCATTGTTTCTTTTGGCAGGAATTTTTCAGATGATTACAGCTGTACTGATCTACCAGGGTGAGCGCCATTATATCCTCCGTTTTGCGAATCGCAAAATAGGAATTGTGATATACATTATATTTTCAATATTATTGTTTTATCTTGCGTATAAGACTTTCAATGCAACACCACCGGATGCCACACCGGTTAAACCGTAAACGTGAAATTGTAAAAGGGATATAATATCTATGAAGCAGGTCGTTTTAGCAGTAATGATACTACTTGGGGTAGGAAAAGTGTTTGCCCAGCAGCAATCATTTCTGGACAACCAGAAGATGTTCCCGAAAGTAGGCGTAGCTTACAGGGATAAAGAAGAGCAATTAAAGAAGGAATTTGAAAAGAAAGGCCTGGAATACCCGGCTAAATACATCTTCCTGCGCTCGTTCAAACTGGATAGTGAACTGGAAATCTGGGTAAAAAACAAGGCTACCGATACTTTCCGGTTGTTTAAATCCTACCGGGTATGTACCCTGTCAGGCAAAATGGGCCCTAAACGCAAGGAAGGGGACCAGCAGGTACCGGAAGGATTCTACTATATCAATGACTTCAATCCGAATAGCAACTACCACCTGTCACTGGGTATCAATTATCCGAACTTCTCTGACAAGATCCTGAGCGATCAGAAGAAACCAGGCAATGAAATTTATATCCATGGTAGCTGTCTTACCATCGGCTGTATTCCCCTCACCGATGAATTCATCGAAGAGGTATACATTCTGGCAGTAAATGCCAAGAACGCCGGCCAGGACTTCATTCCCGTACACGTATTCCCGGTTAAATTCGGCCGTACCCGCTCTTATGAATACCTGCAGGGGGTAAAACTGAACCCGGACGATAAAACCTCGACCAAGTTCTGGGCCGACCTGAAAACCGCTTACGATTATTTCGAACAGCACCACCGCCTTCCGGTTGTCCTTGTAGACAACAAAGGCCAATATATTATGTAAGGAACCAATGCTTCCTTAAAAAGCGCTCCTGCCTTAGGTAGGAGCGCTTTTCTGTTTCATACCCGCCTTTCTTTTTGTAACTTTTCCTTCCGTTTATTTATTTTTTCTATGAAAAGTCAGTTTTTTTATGAAACTTGAGTACAAAGGTCAAATCAATTTACTATTATGAACAGAAGAGAAGCCATTCGGAACGTTGCCATTCTCTTAGGGTCGGCAGTTTCCGCGTCCACGTTGTCAGCCCTGGAAGGCTGTAATCCAAAAGGCCCTGATAACTACGCATTACAGGCACCGGAGACCAAAAAGATGCTGGCTGAGATTGTAGAGACGATCATCCCGGAAACCGATACACCTGGTGCTAAAACAGCCAAAGTAGACGAGTTTATTGCCCTCATGCTCAACGATTGTTACAAACCCGAAGACCAGCAAGTGGTACTGGATGGTCTGAAAAAAATCGATGATGCCGCTCAAAAGCAATTCAAAAAGCCATTCGTAGACCTGACAGCAGAACAGAAAACAGGCATTCTGACTGAGATCGACAAGGAACGTATCGCTTATAATAAACGTGAAAACAAAAAAGAAAAGGATCCAACGCACTATTTCCAGATCCTGAAAGAACTGACGCTGACAGGGTATTTCACTTCCGAAGCCGGCGCTACCAAAGCCCTTCGCTATGTACAGGTTCCAGGTAAATATGAAGGTTGTATTCCTTACGCCAAAGGTCAGAAAGCCTGGGCTATGTAGTAATTCGGGGCAATAGCTAATGAGTAATTCGACAATAACAGCTATCGGCCCATCCGACCTCAATAGATAAGACTCGTTCGCGCACATTAATTTATCAACTCAAGAAGTAATTCCATGAATCTGAATACTAAAGCTCAGGAGCAAAACACGTATGATGCCATCGTGATCGGCTCTGGTGTGAGTGGTGGCTGGGCTGCCAAAGAAATGACAGAAAAAGGTCTCAAAGTGCTCATGCTGGACAGGGGCAAAAAATTGGAACACGTTAAGGACTACGATACCGCCACCAAGGCTCCCTGGGAGTTCCCACACCGTGGCAAAATCACAGCAGCACAAAAGGAATCACACCCTAAATTAAGCCGTGACTATCCATATAGTGAATACAATGAGCGCTTCTGGCTCAATGATTCCAAATCACCTTACAATGAGGTGAAGCGCTTTGACTGGTTCCGTCCCGACATCGTAGGAGGTAAATCCATCATGTGGGGCCGTCAGTCTTACCGCTGGAGCGATATCGATTTTGAAGCCAATCTCAAAGACGGTATTGCAGTTGACTGGCCCATCCGGTATAAAGACATTGCACCATGGTACGATTATGTGGAGAAATTCGCAGGTATCAGTGGGCAGGCCGAAGGACTACCCCAACTGCCTGATGGCCAGTTCATGCCAGCCATGGAAATGAACTGCGTGGAGAAAGAAGTGAAGAAACGTATTGAAAGCCAGTTTAAAGGCCGTATCATGACTATGGGCCGGGTAGCAAATATCACAAAGCCACTTCCCGGTCGTACTAATTGCCAGTACCGTAACCTTTGTAGCCGTGGTTGTCCTTTCGGTGCTTATTTCAGCACACAGTCTTCCACACTCCCTGCTGCCATGGCCACCGGCAACCTGACCTTACGCCCGGACAGCATTGTAAACTCCATCATCTATGATGAGAAGCAAAACAAGGCCACCGGTGTACGTGTCATTGATACACACACCAAACAGATGACTGAGTTCTATGCCAAAGTCATCTTTGTCAATGGTTCTACCCTGGGTACCACCTTTGTATTGCTGAACTCTACTTCCAGCCGTTTCCCGAATGGCCTGGGCAATGACAGCGGCGTACTGGGTAAATACCTCATGGATCACCATTTCCGCACAGGCGCTTCCGGCAGGGCAGAAGGCTTTGACGATAAATATTACTTTGGCCGCCGTGCAAACGGTATTTATATTCCACGCTATCGCAACATTGGTAGTGACAAGCGTGATTACCTCCGTGGTTTCGGATACCAGGGCGGTGCCAGCCGTGAAGGCTGGTCTCGTGGTGTCGCTGAACTGGGCGTAGGTAAGGACTTCAAAGACATGCTCTCAGAACCGGGCAACTGGTCCATCGGTCTGGGTGGTTTCGGCGAATGTCTGCCTTACGAATCCAACCAGGTTACCCTGGACAATTCTGTAAAGGATGACTGGGGCCAGCCAGTACTCAAATTCGATGCAGAGTTCAAAGAGAACGAAAAGAAGATGCGTGTGGATATGATGAACGATGCCGCAGAAATGCTGGAAGCTGCAGGTATGAAGGATATCAAAACTTTCGACAACGGTTCTTATCCGGGCATGGCCATCCATGAAATGGGTACCGCCCGTATGGGTCGTGATCCAAAGACTTCCATCCTGAATGGCTATAACCAGATGCATGCAGTGAAAAATGTATTCGTGACAGATGGTGCGGCCATGACATCGGCAGCATGCGTGAATCCATCGCTTACCTATATGGCACTTACGGCGCGTGCTGTGGACTACATGTATAAAGAAATGAAGAAAGGTAATATTTAAGTCGCCAGATAAATGCCCTCCTTACTGTCATTAATTGATGGTAAGGAGGGCATTGTGTTTTGTATAATCATTGGCATATACTACTAAGGTGTTATTTCTGCCTTGCACATATAGCAATACTTTTACTCCGTAAGTTTGTAAACCTTTCTCTATACAACTATGAACGTATTTCTACTCACTGTTTTTACTGTATTGTTCAATAATCCGGCAAGTGATTCAACAATTAGAAAGGACAGTGTTATTACCTTACCTGACAAATATCTGTCACAGGTAAAACGTAAATCAGCACATGTCGAAGCGCAGGTGGACAAGCGCACGGCACAAGCCCTGGATCGCTTTGCGCGCCAGGAAAAAAGGATGCAGGCGAAGCTGATGAAGGTGGATTCAACAGCAGCAAAAAGGATCTTTTCCCAGTCGATAGACAGTCTCAATAATATGAAGGCGGGTTTGGGCAGGAAGGTGAGCGGCCTTACTTCGAATGCCGGTGGTGCTTATATGGATACCTTGCAGAATTCCCTGAAGTTCCTGCAAGGGTCTAATAGTGTATTGGGTGCAAACAGTGGTAAACTGGCAAGTGCAACAGCCAGCGTAGACAACCTGCAGAATAGTCTGCAACAGGCGGAACAGGTAAAGGCTTATTTGCGGGAGCAAAGGCAGTTATTAAAGCAGCAACTGGCTAATTATACAGGGTTTGGCAAGGACCTGACGAATCTCAATAAAGAGGCGTACTACTATGGGCAACAGCTGAATGAATATAAGGCTACCCTGTCTGATAGGAAAAAGGCGGAGGAGAAGGCGGTGGCATTGTTAAAGACAATGCCGGCGTATAATAATTTTCTTGCACAGCATTCACAGTTTGCAAGTCTGTTTAATTTGATAGGAGCAAGTAGTAATTCTACCAGCCTGGCAGGATTACAGACGCGGAGCCAGGTAGAACAGTTGGTATCACAGCGACTGGGCAATGATCCCAGTGCGCAGCAGGCGGTGAGTCAGCAATTGGCACAGGCGAAGTCACAGTTGAATGAGTTGAAGGATAAGTATGCTAACCTGGATAATGCGGGAGATATGCCTGATTTCAAGCCGAATCCGATGAAGACCAAGAGTTTTTTACAACGCCTGGAGTTTGGAGGAAATCTGCAGTTCCAGAAGAATACGTCTTATTATCCTACTACTACAGATATCGCAGGACAAGTGGGGTATAAGTTTCATAAGAACGGATCTGTTGGAATAGGGGTGTCTTATAAGCTGGGGATGGGTACAGGATGGAACCATATAGCGTTTACACATCAGGGGATAGGGTTGAGGTCATATGTGGATTGGAAGTTGAAGGGAACGTTTTATTTGAATGGAGGGTTTGAGGAAAATTACCTGACGGCGATTACAAATGTATCACAGTTGAAGGATTTGAGTTTGTGGACGGGGAGTGCATTGTTGGGGCTGAGTAAAAAGTATAAGATCAGTGGGAAACTGAAAGGGAACCTGATGGTGTTGTATGATTTTTTGGCGGCCAGGAGTGTACCGGCGACGAGTGCGATTAAGGTGAGGATTGGGTATACGATGTAGTTGAAATTTGCAACCTGCTTCTCTTAAAAATATAAAGGTTAAAAAGAATTAAAATCACCTACATTAAACGGTAGCGGCTGCATCAATTAACAAATCTTTAATACCAATCATCGCAACTATTGGCACACTTTTTTAACGTAAGATGGTTCTCAGATTTTATTAAAACCTACTCCTGATCGTGAACCTATATAAACAAATTCTAAAGGCAGCAGCGACCTTTTTAAGTCCGCTCGGCTATAAGCGAAATGGAGAATCCTTTTACCTGAAAAAGTCAGGAAATCTCGGTGCCATTCGCTTTTACATATCGGCTCCCACCCGTCCTGGTCAACTGAATTTTACCATTTATCTATACACCCGCTCCACACTCCTTACAAAACTTCAGGGCTGTAAATTAAGCACCAATCCTTCTCATGTAGATTTTCATTACAGAGAAAATATTGGTTATCTCCTGCCCGGGAAGGATGAATATTCCTGGAAAATAAATACCAGTACCATTTCACAATCCACTATATCAGAATTAGGCAATATCCTCATTAGTATCGCTCATCCTGCTATCCTGCACCATATTTCCGATGAACAACTTGAAAATTACTGGAAAGAAGGAAATTGCAATGGCCTGAGAACTTATGAAAATATTAACTTCCTTTCTTTCTTATCAGAAAATAGAAATCGGAAACCTGCCAATACTATAAGGATCGAAATTGATTATAAACAGATGGTAGCTCTGTATGCCTGTTGCTACCAGGTATATATGTCAATTTTCAGGCTTAACTACGGCTCCTGGGAAGAATTTCAGATCTATTTTGAGAAAAGAACTTTTGAACGCCAATGCTTTGATTATTTCATTGAATTGTGTAAGGAAAATGAATTGCCTGTACAATTTGATACGACTGATCCTGGTTCATATTATTATACAACAATGAGTAAATGGGGCAAAAAGAAAACCTGCCTTCCCGGAAATATGATAGGCACGGCAGCTTACCTGGCAAATACTTTTAAGAACCTGCTGACACACCCCGAACCTGACCTGCAGGCTTTCAGTATGTTGAATAGCAGAATGATTTCGTTTTTCAGAGAAACGCTTTCGCCCTATATCGGTTTTACAGACAAAAAGAAGGCAGAAAAAATCTGTTTTTATTGTCAATTAGAAGATCAACGGTGTTACAGCCTCAACGAATTGTAATCATTCAGCCTTACCATGAAATACTTACTCCCTATCATCCTCGCCTGTAACTCTCACACCCCGGTTGCCAATCATGCCCAAATCTGTTCCGATATCGTTTCCCTATAGAAGCTGGTACCATTACCAATAAAAAAAAGCCCCGGAAAGAGTTCCAGGGCATCAATTCATCACTTGTACGGTGCTTCTAACACCTTTTTAATTTGCAGTAACAAGTCCTGCTTATGAGAAATTTGTAAACTATTCACCGCAGGCATCACCATTATCTCTTGCTTCAATTTCTCCAGATGCATCTTCACATACAACCTTCCATCACTCCGCTCCGCATTAGTCAGCATCTTGCCTTCTTCCATACTTTTGGGCTTCAAAATCATCGCAATCCTTTCTATATACATCCGCTGCATATTTCTCAGGTATACATCCTCCGTCGCATTCCCTGAAGGCTTCCTCCACACTATCCTTTTCACATCATTCAGGTACTCATCCAGTGCATAATCCCGCTGCATCATCGTATACAACATCCCAGGATTAAACAAGGTATTCAACAGGTTATTCTGCATGTTCGCAATATCTTCCATTGGGGTCAGCTTCACCTTCCCGCTTATCTCCGGCGGATATAACCACAGCGGCGGTTGCATCACCTGCCTGCCCAAAAAGTCTATAGCCGATTTTATTGTAGTCTTAGATACCGGAGCATACACATCTCCTGCTTCATCTGTACTCTTCTGCGTCACATAGGAGCCAGCTACATACTTCATCACATGATACACATACAGGTTATACTGCTTCAACACCGCTGAATGAATCCGCTTCAGGTTAGTATATAAATCCCCCTCTTCTGCTGTCCATGCCGGGAGAGAAGGCATAATCCTTTTTAGATTCATAATTCCATAATCGCCTGCTTTCACCGCATCGTCTCCCAGATCCTCCGTCTGTGAACGCGGATCCTCGTTCTTCCCTTCACCACCAAACCACAAACGCGGATTCGCTGCCAGGCTATCCACTATCCATTTATTCAACACCTTATTATCTGCATACTCATCCTCCGTTCCAAAGATCTGCTTATACCCCCACTGAATCGCCCATTTATCATACACATTGATCCGCGGATACAAGCCTTCTTTCCCAATACTATCCTCCGGCTGCGCCACATAGTTAAAGCGTGCATAATCCATAATAGATGCTGTATGGCCGTTCGCCTCTACCCATTTCTTATTCCTCAGCAATGCTACCGGTGTCTGACTACTTGCTCCCATATTATGACGCAGACCCAATGAATGCCCCACCTCATGAGACGATACAAACCGGATCAAATCCCCCATCAGCTCATCATCAAATACCATCTTCCGCGCTCTCGGATCTACCGCAGCTACCTGTACCATATACCAGTCATGCACCAGTTTCATTACATTATGATACCAACCCACATGGCTCTCAATAATCTCCCCGCTCCGGGGATCACTGATCCTTGGCCCATAAGCATTAGATGTCTCAGAAGCAAAATACCTGATCACTGAAAACCGCGCATCTTCCATACTCATGGTAGTATCTCCTTCCGGCCATTCCTTCGCCACGATCGCATTCTTAAACCCTGCCTGCTCAAACGCCTTATTCCAGTCATTCACACCTGCTATCAGGTAAGGCCGCCATTTCTTTGGCGTAGCCGGATCTATATAGTACACGATCTGCTTCACCGGCGCTACCAGCTCACCACGCTTATACGCTTCTACATCTGAAGGTTGTAAATTATACCGTTGTATCACATAATAATTCTGCGCAGACTGGGCATCATCATCATACAACACTGTCCTGTTTGCAAAATAACCAACCCGCTCATCAAAGAACCTTTTACGCATAGGCTTAGCCGGCAACATCACCATCGATGTATTCAACTCAAACGTGACCGCACCTGCGGCATTAGCCGTAGAAGAATAAGTCTTTGTAGTCCGGACTTCTATATTGATAGGGTAGGTGTGAATGCTGCCAATGAAAGACCTGTCATCAGCATAGGAGCCAATTTTACGTTCTGTCTTCATGTCCGCAGGCAATGAAGTAAGCAGGTTATCTTTTCTGAAGAAATCTGTCACCTCTATCACCACGTTGCCATTTTCGGGATTTGTCGTCTTCACGTCAAAGGCCGCTGCGATCGGGCGAACACCTGCGTTACGCACGGCTTTATAGATAGCCTGTGTAGTGTCCCGCACCATCGCCTTAGATGCATCCAGCCGCAAAAATACCTTTGCACCCTTTTCAAAATATACCGTCTGCTCACTCACCTTTTCCCCGCCATATACCTGCGATTCCTCCGGTGTAGCCACGAACCTGTTCACCACAAGTATGTCCCTGTTAAACATCGAATCAGGGATCTCAAAGTAATACTTCCCGTCTACCTGGTGCACTGTAAACATCCCCTGCCTCGTCACCGCCGCATGGGTGATGATTTTCTTATACGCTGTTGTATCCTGTGCCTGCACCTTTGCAAAAGGCGCTAACAATGCAAGCAGTACTGTCATTCTAATCATTTGCACAATCTGGTTTTTATGAATGTTACAAACCCATCTTACCAGGGGAGGGTTTCATTCGTATTAATAGTCAGGTTCGGGTTTTTCTTCAGCACATCCTGTGCAAACGGAATCACATATAACCTTGAATCCGGTGGCAAGGTGTATGTCTGATGTGGCACAGCCGTACTTACCAGGGGGAACGTACGGGTAATTGTCTTTGCATACTCCGGCTCCGTATTATACCGCTTCAGATCCCAGAACCTGTTAAACCCAAACAACAACTCTTTACGGCGTTCGCTAATGATATATTTCACCACATCCACCGTATTACCTGGGTTCTCCAGCTTTGCTTCCGCAGCATCTGTAATACGCTTGCTTCGCAGGTTATTCACGATATCCATTGCGGATGACAGGTCACCTGTACGCGCATAACACTCTGCCAGAGTCAGGTACACTTCAGGTACCTGGATGCCGACTGTCGGATAAAAGAACGCTGTATACTTTACCTTCCAGTAAGCCGTATGTGCGCCTATATCCAGGTAGGTCTTATTGGTGGAATCAAAGAACAGGTTATACCTGGCATCATGCAATCCAAACAAGGTTTTCAACTCGCCGCTGATCTTATAAGAATATCCAAAGTTCGTTTCATTGTAAGAAGTCATATACATATAACTTAGGGTCTCCGGGTTAGAACCCGCTGGCATAGCCAGTACAGAAGGTCCTCCCTGGTTGGAATAAGCTACCATGTCAAAGAGACTGTTATTGTAGGTCAACGCCTGTAAAGCTGCCGCTTTTGCCTTCTCATACTCTCTCTTAAATAAAAGTACTTTTGCCTTGAACGCCCAGGCAAATGCCAGTGAGGGATGATACACGTCTTTCGGTGTCTGTTGCAGGTACGGGATTGCTTCGTCCAGGTTTTTTTCTATAAAATCATATACTTCTGCTACTGTAGCCTTTACCGGCTTTGCTTCCAGGTCATACTTGTCCATGATGCAGATGCCGCCATCAGTCGCTGCTGTAGCAGGATTGTATATCTTCGCGAATGTATTCACCAGTATAAAGTGATCATACGCTCTCAGTACCTTCGCCTCTGCCTTCGCTATTTTCCTGGTGTTCTCATCGCCGTTACTCTCATCCACCAGTGTCACAATCATATTCCAGCGATTGATGTAAGTGTAGGTACGATTATACAGGGTAGAAGCACTCATGTAATCTACCCGGCTCACGGATGTATCGAAGGTTACATTGATGATATCAATATTCTTCGCCACACCGATCACTGCATTCTCCCTGATCCACTGATCATCTACTAAATACTGGAAGTTATTGATAGGATAACCCCTGCCCGGATAACTCACCAGGTTATAAAAATCTTCCGTTGTCTCCACTACAATCTGCCCTGTAGGCGTAATATCCAGGTACTTTTTACAACCCAGGACAAGAAATGAAAGCAAGAATATGACGATATATTTTTTCATTACCGTATTTTAAAAGATTAGAAGGAAAGGGCTGCGCCGAATAAATAAGACTTTGGTGTTGGCAGGTTTCTAAACCCAGTGTTTAAACTGAAGGTCTCCGGGTCTATATCATCGTTGTTCGCTGTCCACAACCAGAGGTTATTTGCCTGTGCTGTGAGCCTGAGCCCTTTTACATGCAGCAGCTTGCAATACTTGCCGGAGAGTGTGTAAGCCAGCGCCACGTTGCGAAGTCTCATGGACGCTGCACTTACCACCTGTAGGTCTGAATAGGAATAGTAAGTAGACAATGTGCTTGCATACGCCATCAGCGCAGCAGGATAATCTACCTGTAATCTTGGAACATCTGTGTTCGTATTATTTTCGTTATACCTTCTTGCCAGTGACTCATCTTTCTGATCAAATCCATTCAGATTTATCGCATCTTTTCTCATCTTATGGCCACCGTAGTAAGCGAAGTTCACTGTCAGCTCAAAGCCCTTATAGCCTGCCATTTGCTGGAAGAATGCTGTATACCTTGGGGTTGAAGTACCCATCAGTTTTACCACGGCTGGCTGGTTGAGTGCAGTCACTGTAGTAGGGGTACCCGTTGCATCAAAGGTCACGTTCACTTTGCCATCCTGGTCGTAGAAGGTAGGGTAACCATTCGTCATACCAGCATATTGATAGGCGTACACTGCGTTCAGAGGTGTACCTGCATAGTAGTTCGCATTGGGTGAACCAATCAGGTTATAAGCATCCGTTACCGAGTGCGTCACCTTTTCGATCCTGTTCCTGTTAAACCCTACTGTCAGGCGTGAAGCCAGGGTGAAATCTTTCCTGTTCATCCAGGTGCTGTTTACCATGATTTCAACACCACGGTTACTCATTGCACCATTATTAATAGTCATTGAAGTGTTACCTACGGTAGGATCAAGGTCGGTCGTTGCCAGGAGGTCAGAACTGTATTTGCGGTAGTAATCGATACTACCACTCAATACATTATTGAAGATTGTATAATCGACACCAAAGTTCAGTGTAGCTGTCTTTTCCCAACGCAGCTTCGGATTTGGCAAGGTGCTCACGTTGGAATACTGCAGACCTGGAAACAGGTTATCGCTTTTCAAAGTAGCCCTGATGAATGGTGAGGTACTCTGATCTACGTTACCACCTATACCATAGGTTGTGCGCAGCTTCAGGAAGTTCAGCCAGGATACATCCTGCAGAAAATGTTCATTCTTTGCATTCCATCCACCACCTACTGACCATAAAGGACGGTACCTGTATTTGGGATCAGTACCGAACAGGTCTGTCTGATCCACTCTCACACTACCTGTCAGGTTATAACGTTCATTGAAGGTATAGCCGAAGTTGCCATAGAATGATACGTAGCGGTGACGCGTAGTTGTCCTTACTTTACCCGGGGTGTAGCTCAGGGTGGTGGTACCATAGAGATAGCTGTTAATGCCGTTCTCTGTCATAGAATACCAGTCTACCAGGGTAGAACTCAATGTCACAGGGTTATATCCATAGATCAGTGAACTGTTGATGCCAGGGGTGTAGAGTTCCCTGGTTTCCATACCAGCAATGGCGAAAAGAGAACTGTTTTTACCTGCTACTTTGAAATCATTGTTGTAGTCTAACTGTTGCCGGAAAGTAAAATTCCTGGCCCTGGAGTTAGCTGTATAAAGGCGGTCCCCGGTAGGAATGCTTTCAGTATACTTTCCTGTGGTACTGTTGTAGGTAAGCATGGCATTGTACAGGTAGCGCATGCGGTAGGAGTCAGCTTCGTTCTGCATGCTCAGTTCTTTCCTGCTCATTTCATATTGCAGCTTTACTCCGTATTTCAGGTGTTTACTGAAGCGGATATTGACATCTGTAAAAGAACGCAGCCAGAGTGTATTGTTTTTGGTTAAGCCATTGTTCAGCTCATCCAGTACATTGAACTTTACAGATTTAAAATTGGAGTTGCCGGCAATAGCGCCTGCCACCTGTGCATTCATTCCGTCAGAACTACTGAAACCGTCTTCTACATTTACATAATCTGCATAAACTTTATTGCCGTTTGCATCCAGGATAGTTGAATACCTTGGTTGTAAATCGTAGGTGTTATAGAGGTCGTAGGTGGTGGTCTCTGTGCTGTAGCGGCCATTCAGTCCTGCCGTTACATCCAGCCATTTATTTACGGAGTAGGTATTCTTAAAGTATACTGAGAGGATATCGCTGGTATTGTTCATTACCCGTTGCTGGTTACCTTCGTAATTCACAGAAACATAGGTATTGGTCTTATCGCCTGCATTGCTCAGGGAGATGTTGTAACGTTGTTTCATCTCGTTCTTCCACACGTATTTGGTATAGTCCCTGATGTAGTCGTTCTTTCTCCATTGTGCAATTGTATTGTCTACCTCTTCCTGTGTCACTTTTCCATTCGCCTGGTTCTGGTACAATGCGTACAGGGGAGAATAGTATTTGATAGTACCACTGCCGGTATTTCCATAGCTGTTAAACAGCTCTGTGATATTGCCGCCATAGTTATTCAGTTCGTAATTATACTTGTCTGTTTCATAGTCAATGATCTGGCTGGTGCTTGCATAATGCATCTTTGCCACATCGGGTTTCATAGTGATGAAATGATCAGCATTCACATTGATCTGTACCCCTGCACCGCGTTTACCTTTTTTGGTAGTCAGTACAATCACACCATTTGCTGCTCTGGCACCATAGATGGAGGAGGCGGCAGCATCTTTCAGCACAGTTACCGATTCGATGTCATATACATTGATGTCAGCCAATTCGCCTTCCGTGATCATACCATCAATTACCAGCAGGGGTTTGGCACCAGCGGTGTCATTCCCAAAGGTATTCGTACCTCTTATTGCCGGCTCGCCGCGGTAAAAACTCACACCTGCAACCTTACCTTCAAGGGCAGTGGTCATGTTATTATTCAGTTGTGTATTCAGTTCCTTTTCATTCACCGTTGTCATTGCAGCAGAAGATCTTTCCCTGGATACCAGCTGGTAACCGGTATTGGCAATCGCTATTTCTCCCAGTGATTTTACATCAGGTTCCAGGCGTACGGTCAGTGACAGCTTACTGGGGTCTACCATGGTGGAGCTGACACCTTCCGGCAAAGATTCTTTACCACAGCAGGCTGCAATGCTCACGGAGAGTTTTTTGTAGCCCATGTAGGTAAAGGTAAGTGTCTGCATTTCTTTTACTTCATGCAAGGTAAACACACCTTCTTTGTCCGTCGTACCGCCGTAGGGAGTATTACCGATGGCTACTGAAACCAGTGGTAATGCCTGCCCGTCTTCCCCTGTTACCTTACCTGTTACATGGAAGATGCGTACCATGCGAAAGCCGCCGCCATCTTCATGATTCATTTTGGAATGGTCATGTTTGATAAAGATGGTTTTGTTTTCAATCGTATACTTCAGTGGGTTACCTGCCAGGATCTGTTCCAGGTATTCCTTCAGTGGCATGTCTTTGGCATTGACAGATACTGCGGGGGCCCCGCTTAGGATATCCGGATTGTACATCACGGAATAGCCCGTTTGTTGTTTGATCGTACTGATGGCCTTTTCAAGAGAAACCTTCTTCGCGGTGTAGTTGATAGTCTGAGCCATGACAGAGCCCGTCATGAACAGCGCCGCAATAAAGAAGGCAATTAAACTAGATCTCATATCTGTTTTGATTTTGGTGATAGGCATGGCGATGCTATCCTGTACCGTTGCGTGTACAGGCCATGCTGAATTGAACTATGTTGTTTTACTTTGTTTGCTTACGGATCAGCAGTTGGCGACCGTTTAATGTAAACGAAACTCCCATGTCGTCCATTCCCCGGATTACCTGCATCAGGGATAAATCTCTTTGCATGTCTCCGGCAAAAACGATATCCGGTACACCATCTTCATATACTACTTCAATGTTATACCAGCGGGCGAGTTGACGCATCACTTCATCGATACGTGTTCTTGCTTTAAAAGAGAACTGCCCGTTTTTCCATGCGATGGCCTGTGTGGTGTCAATGCCTGATAATAATTGTTCCTGTTTTTTGCCCTCAATCAGTTCCTGTCCTGGCTTTAATAATTGCGATTTTACTTTGATTGCCCCTGCTAATAATGTTGTTTGTATATAATCTTCATCCTTGTATGCATGCACGTTAAAACGTGTGCCCAATACCTGGATGTTATAGCCATCATTGACCTGTACATGAAATGGTTGCTTTGCGGAAGCCTGTACTTCGAAGTACACTTCTCCGGTTACTTTCACGGTTCTGTCCACACCTGTAAATGCGGTAGGGAAGGTGATCGAGCTGCCTGCATTTAACCATACGCCTGTGCCATCGGCGAGTACAATATGAAACTGCCTGCCTGGTGGAGTGGTGATGTTGTTATAGGCTACACTTGTTCCATTACCCTCATAACTGATTTGCCCGTTTTTGAATATTACCTGTACGCCCTGCTGGGTAGTGACCCTGCCTTCGTGCAGGCTATCCAGCGAAATCTGGCTGCCATCTGCCAGGGTGAGCATGCCTCCATTCATACCGGGTGCTACATCCGTTACTTTTGCAATAACTACAGGGCTCCTGAATTTATAAAAGATCCCCACGCCTATGAGCAGGGCCACCGAGGCTGCTGCCGCCCACCAATACCTGGCAGTGCGTACTTTCGTCCTGCTTCGTATGCTGCTCAGCATACGGGCAGCATGTGCGGCCTCGCTCACTGCCTGGGCAGGCGGAATGTGTACAGTCAGATCCTGCTGCTGGTACCATTGTTCCAGCGCAAGTCTTTCTGCTTCAGTAATGGTGCCTTTCAACCATTTATCCGCAAGTTCGTGGTAGTAGTCTTTTTCTTCAGGCATATTCTATAAGTATAGAATTAAGGGATGATCCCCTACGGGGAATTAAAAAAAAGTAAATAAAAATGACCGGAAGGCTAATTTCAGGCGTTTGAGGGCTTTGGTCATCTGGTTTTCAACGGTTTTTTCTGAAATGGAGAGGGTGGCCGCGATTTCCTTGTTCGAAAGACCTGCTTCGCGACTCAGCTGGTAGACGAGGCGGCATTTTTCAGGAAGTTGTTGGGTGATGTCATACAATTGCTCCTGGAGTTCCTTGCGGCGAAGAAGGTCTTCAGGGGTGGTGGCAAGGATGTCAGGGCTGGGGGAGTAGGCCTGTCTTTGCGATTCCTGATGCTTTCTGGCCATGTAGGTATAGACCTGGAACTTGACAGCGGCAGCAAGATAAGCTTTAAGTGATTGCTCTATCCTGATTTCGTGGCGGCGCCGCCATAGGTCGGTGAAGATTTCCTGAACGATTTCTTCAGCATCTGCGGTATTTTCCAGCTTGCTGGCAGCAATAGCGAACAGCAGCTTCCAGTATTGATAATAAATCTGTGTGAAAGCGGTATCGCTGTCTTCTTTTAGTAAGGACAGCAGTTCATGGTCACTGTATTGTGGTGTAGCTGGCAATTAGGCTGAATTATCAGGGTGCAAAAATAATAAGCGGACATTATTTTTTTCAATTTAATTTTAAGGATGCAAGTTGAGCTGTTGTCGCGGAATGCTTAAATAGGATCAGGGACCTATTCCCTTACCTCAATATATTAGTATTTAAAATAATCAGCGCCTGAATGTCGGGCACAAAGTCTGCCGCCGGCTCTCATTCCTGCTACTTAAGAACCCCCTGTAAGAAACAATCACTTCCAGACCACCACGCCGTTGAGAGGCCGCTGCCAGTTTATCTACATTTACATCATAACTCAATCCAAAAAGAAAATTATACATCTCCAACCTGACCACCGGGATAATCGCATCATTTTTCCTATACAATACTCCCAGGGTAAAATTCTTTGACAGGTCTATCTGGTCTGATAAATCCCAGCTATACATCGCACCAAACTGCATGGTGCTGATCCCTACAGCATCCATTGGTATTATTCTTCTGAATTGCCTGAAATAATCTGCATATAGAATAAACCTGTTCATTTCACTTGTTGGTACTGATAGACCAGCATTCAAAGATACCCGCTTATTCAAGGTAATTTTATTCCCTTTGAAAAATCCCACCTGCGGACTATTCAAATGATACCCTGCTGCGCCGACGAATAAATCAATCTCATTTTTCAAAGTACCATTGTAACTCACGCCTGCTGCCATGTCAAAATAACTCACGCTTGTCTGATCAAAAGTTTGTTGCGAAGAAGGCAGGATGCTGAATGTCCCGTTACTGCCCATTACAAACTGATCATTGAACTGTAGTTTGGCTGGATCAAAGCGCTGTTGCATCAGTCCACCCATAAAAGCTACTGAGATATAGGAAACCTTTTCTCTGCCTATAAAAAAACTACTATTTACTGCCGGCATAATTTGCGTGGTACTAAACTCGGAAGTACCTGCTATATCCCGCAATACCTGCAAGCCATAAGTAACGGTGCTGTTTTCAGAAAACAACGCATGGAATGGAGTCTTGTATTCAGCACTCAATCCAAAAGTTCTGTAAGGCACTGTTACACTCTCCCATTGATTCCTGTAAGAAGCCGTCACCCTGATATCACCATCAAAGATTCCTGCCAGTGCAGGGTTCCTGAGCATAGGCTGATCGTAATATTGAGAGTAGCCCACATCCTGTGCGCTCAGTTTGAAACTATATAAAAACAAAAAGACGATGATCTTCTTCATGATGCATAGTTTAGAATAATGTTACATTCCCTTTCAATGTATAAGGGGTACCATTCTCGCAGACTACTTCTACCGTATACACATATACGCCGGTATCTGCTTTTTTACCATTGATATATCCATTCCAGCCATACTCGCTGCTGTTCGGTGCGAAGTTGCTCCGCTCGTACATCACCCTGCCCCAACGGTTGAAGACCCTGAAAGATTTTACAGTAGCAATGCCGCTGGCACGTACCATCAGGATCCTGTTTTCCGGTAAGCCATCGGGCGTGAAGGCATTCGGTACAAAGACCTGTGCATCTTCGCAGAAAGCCTTTACACAAATGGTATCGCTGTCACTACAGCCATACACATTGCTTGCCTTCACGGCATAGCAGGCATCGTTCTTTACTGTGAGTATGGGCTTATCACAGATTGCGTCATTACATGCCAGGTCATCGGCTGGTGTCCAGGTATAATTTTGCATAGGCAGGATACCGGGTTCAGTGGCATTCCGGATAGCAGGATCCAGTGTAATTTTAAATCCGGTCGGAAGAATGAGGGTGTCAGTAGCGAATTGTATAACAGGATAATTGCCTATTTCGATCAATGTATCAGTGGTAGATGCGCAACCTGTTTCGGCAGCGGTAACTGTGATGGTATACCTGCCGGCATCCGTGAGTATCACATTATCAATACCGGCATGCGTGCCATTCACCGGGAATCCCCGGCCGGGGCCTGTCCACAGGTAAGTGAGTGTGGAATTGCCGTCAATGCCACTGGTTGCACTCAGGTACAATGCATCCCCTACGCAGAGAGGGCTGCGGGTACTGATCACTGGTTTGGAGGGTGATCTGTTGATGACAACAATAAAGCTGTCTGCGGCAGAGATACAATTGTGCTGCATTGCGTAGACTACATAGGTGCCTGCATCAGTAATACTGGCCGAAGGGAAGCTCAGCACCGTATTGTTCACGGTATCAGGATATGGACCAAAAGCAGGGCCTGCCCATACGTATTCAATCTCTCCTTCCTGAGGACTGGTAGCTGACAATGCCGTTAATGTAAGTGGTGTCTCACTGCAGATAGGGGGATTATACCCTGCTACCGGTTTCGCCGGTGGATCAGGATCTTTCAATACGAAGACATCATTCAGGTGAGCAGTCGTACAGCCACCGGTACTCTCAGCATAGAAGTCAGTATAGCTACCTGCGGTTAATGGTAATGTAATTTTACCATCGTCGTCAGTAAAACCTGAGGCGACCAGGTCAGTCTGAAACTTTTTATAATGTACGATCAGGGGTACATGCGCTACAAGCTGGTCGTTCAGATCCCTGGTCTGCAATACAATTGTTCCGGAAGGAATACCACAGGCAGTGGGATGGGTAAAATCTGCGCCTGTGATTTTCAGGGTCGGATGCACAATTGCAATGATACTTATTTTCGGTCCTTCACAACCAAAACTGCTGCGCTGGTTCACATAGTATTGGAGGCGGAGGGAATCAGTAGTCGGTATAATGGGTGCTGTAGCTAACAGGTTTTGTTGCGCATCGTACCAGC
This sequence comes from Chitinophaga silvisoli, assembly GCF_003412465.1. Lineage (GTDB taxonomy): Bacteria > Bacteroidota > Bacteroidia > Chitinophagales > Chitinophagaceae > Chitinophaga > Chitinophaga silvisoli. The sequence goes on along the minus strand of NZ_QTJV01000006.1, from coordinate 585,423 downwards.
GGATCGTATGCCCCGGCAAGCCGGTGGCCTGCAGGGTAACAGGCGCAGCTCCCATACAGGTACTTATATCGCTGCTTACAGGAGGCGGTACTTCAGGATGCACAGTCAGGTGAAGATCATAGGCAACACCAGCGCAGGTAGTTTGCTGCGGATTGTATGGAATGACCCTTACCGTGATCATGACATCACTGTTCCCTTTGTTGGTGTATAAGAGGCTTAAATTGCCCGTAAAATTGCCGCTGCTTACACCACTTACATCTGGTGGTAAAGTGCCGGAAACAGCCCAGGAATAGTTCGTATTAGGAACGGAGGATATTGGGGTAAAAGTTGCGCTTTGGTTGGAGCAGACTTCCTGGTCTGCAACAGGGAAACTAATGAGCGGACTTTCATACACCGTCACATTTGTCGTGGTTTGAAAACCGGGGCAGGGTGGAGCAGGGGCGATTGTATAGGTAATTGTATAATTGCCCGGTGTACTGCCGGCGGGGGTAATCGCACCTGTATTAGCATCGAGGAGGAGTCCCGGGGATGAGGTGTAGTTACCTCCCGGTGTGCCCGTCTGCGTTACCGCCTGCGGACTATTGATATTGCCACAGTAGGGACTACCGGAGTAAGATATTGTTGCATTAGGGGTACTGTTCACGGTAACATTCGTTGTGGCCACTACATTCGCACAACCACCGCTACCCGGCAGGGTATACCTGATAGTATAGGTGCCCGGTATTGCATTTGCAGGTGACAATGTTCCGGTATTTGGATCGATTGTCATCCCCGAAGGAGAAATGCTGTAAGTGCCTCCTGCATCACCTGTCCTTGTTACGTTGACGGTTGTACTGCTGCTGGTATTACACAAGGTTGCCGGTGTATAACTAATGCTGGCAGCCGGCGGTCTGGTAATGGTAATATTAGTGCTGGTCTGGTATCCCGGACAAGGGGGCGCAGCTGCGATTGTATACGTCACTGTATAAGTTCCCGGTGTGCTGGAAGAAGGGGTGATTGCGCCGCTGACCGCATTGATACTTAATCCCGCGGGCGCGCTGTAAATACCTCCCGTACTGCCCGTTTGTGTCACTGCCTGTGCTGTACTGAGATCCCCGCAATAAGGACTGCCTGCATAAGAAATGCCAGCATTGGGTGTACTGCTTACGGTCACCGTAGTCATCGTAATTACATTGTTACAACCCCCGCTTCCTGTGAGGGTATACCTGATTGTATAATTGCCTGCTGAAGCACCTGCGGGTGACAGGGTGCCTGTAGCCGGATCGATTGTCAAACCTGCCGGTGTAATGGAATAGGTACCTCCTGCATCTCCTGTCCTCGTTACGTTGACAGCTGCACTGCTGCTGGTATTACACAAGGTTGCCGGTGTATAATTAATCGTAGCTGCGGGTGCTTTTGTAATTATAATATTTGCTGTCGTTTGAAAACCCGGACAGGGTGCTGCTGCCGGTATATCATAAGTCACTAAATAATTCCCCGGCGTACTTGTTGCAGGTGTGATGGCACCTGTGGTTGGGTTGATATTTAAACCTGCGGTAGATGAAAATATCCCGCCAGTACTGCCATTGATTATTACCGCTGTCAGGCCATCAGATGAACACATAGCAGGATAACTGATCGTCGCATGAGGTGTGCTATTCACAGCTACTGTCGATGTTGCTACAACATTTGCACAACCACCAGTGCCTGTTACAGTGTACCTGATCGTATAGTTGCCCGGAATGCTTGTAGCGGGAGTAATCGCGCCGGTAGTCGCATCGATAGTCAAACCGGCCGGCGCGCTATAAGTACCACCTGTACTGCCTGTCTGCGTAACATTGACTACCGGGCTTCCTGCAGCATTACACAAAATAGCAGGTGAATAGCTGATAGCTGCTGTAGGTGCAGGATTGATATTGACTGTAATAGTTGCCCGGGGACTTTCACCACAACCATTACTTTGACTAACATAATAAGTGGTAGTACCCGCTGAGGAGGTAGCAGGTACAGGTGCTCCTGGTAATAAAGTACCTCCTGCATTATACCATTTTAGGCCTGTACCGCTGGCGGTCAATGCAGTGGCTGTCTGGCCCTGGCAATAATTGACAGGGGTGTTTACAGCAGGTGTTGTTGGCAATGTGCCGATATTCACTATAATTTCAGCTTTGGGGCCTTCACAAGTATTGCTTGTCTGCGTGACATAATAGCTGGTGCTTCCTACCGTCGTTGTAGCAGGTGTAGGTGCTGAGGGGAATAAGGTACCATCTGCGGCATACCATTTTAACACTGTACCTGAAGCTGTCAAAGGTGTGGCGGTAGTGCCCTGGCAGAGCTGCAGGGGAGAGCTTACACCTGGCTTTCCCGGCAATGGATTTACTGTGACAAGGATGGGGGCTTTAGGACTCTCGCATTGCCCGGGAAGTGTCTGTGTGACATAATAAGTTGTATTCCCCGGAGCAGTCGTAGAAGGAGTCGGAGGCCCGGGCAATAAAGTACCGGCAGGAGTATACCATTTCAGACTGGTTCCTGTTGCATTCAGGGGTGTTGCAGTCGCTCCCTGGCAATAGACTACCGGCGTGGTCACAGCAGGTAAGGGAGAATTGGGCAAGACCTTAATATCGATAGATTTCGTATCGGTCCCACAGGTGACACTGGTCGCCTTCAACGTGATTTTATAATTCCCAGGTAGCGCATATTTATGACATCCAGGGTCACGTTGTGTTGAAGTAAACCCATCCCCGAAATCCCATTCATAGTCAGTGCTGGAACTACAAAAATTGCCACTTGTACCGGTATTGGATTTATTGATCACGCATACATTATCATCCAGACAGAAAGTACTATTGACGGAAAAATCTGCTACTGGTTTAGAGCGGATCACGATCTGGTTGAGTGTATAGGTGGTAGTATAGCACCCATTTTTTGTATACAGGATAGCCGTGAAATCTGTTTTGGGGCAGGAGGACTTGTTATAGGTATGAGAGATCTTAAAGATCGTGTTTGTTGTGTTCAATGGATGGGTCAGGGTCACCAGCGGTGTGCCGTCTCCATAATCTAAAATATACTCCGTACCGGGTGAGTTATTGAACCAGTTGCCAATCTGAAACTCTACGGGTGCCGGTGCACAAAGGCCGGTAGTAGAGTTAGTGGTTGTGATACTGGCTATTGGATTTTGACCATTGTAGAACTGGTAGGTGGTAATTCTATCACAGCCATTGGGCGCTGAGATTTTTATAGAGATTATAAAATAACCCTGTGCATTAAAAGCATGCGTGAGTTGTGCGCCCAAAGGCCAGTCTAACTGGGTAAAAGGAGTGCTACCATCGCCCCAGTTGATCTCATAGTTGTAACCGGTGCCTGTGACGACAGAGGTGTTCTCAACTTTTAGGGTGTAGTTCTTATTGCCATCACAGTTAGTAAATGGGGCATCGATTGGGTTGAGGTCTTTTAAAGAAGGTTTAGGAGATGCCTTTATACTGATATTACCACCATTTACGCCGTCTACCATTACGGGGCCGCTGCCGGCATATTCTGCGACGGTGGCAGTGATGCTGGTAGGGCTGTTAATGATGAAGGAAGCTGCCGCCTGCGTGCCTAGTGTAACGTTGGTGACACCGGTGAAATTTGTACCGGTAATGACGACCTGGTAGCCCTGGCAGGCAGTTGCAGGGGTAAAAGAAGTAATGGTTGGAGGGGGCGGGGATTGGGAATAGACAGGTATGGCTATTAAAAAGAATAAGACGAACAAGACACTACGGGGCATCATATAGGGACTTTAATTTATTGTATGTTGCTAAAGGGCAACAACGATAACAAGGTGAGCGGTGGAATTGTTCAGGTTGTTTGGGATAATTTTTGGCGGGTGTGGGAGAGGGGTTTTTTGTTTGATTCTGGTGGGATATAGGCTCTTTATAAATTCGTGTGCTCGTTTTTGAATGAAATAAAAATATAATTTAATTTTATTCCTGATTATTGTGGTGGATGGTTGAGATGATAGATTACCTATGGCTAATTGATTATGTTATTCTCTTTATTATTTTGGTATTTGTCTGCGAAGGCGGATACATTGCCGCAAGGTGCGTGTAAACTGGAAAAGGATAAGATCCTGGACGAGTGGGTGATGCGTGAGCCTGAGGTGGAGCCTGTGTTTCCGGGTGGGCTGGATTCTTTGGTGATGTTTTTGTCCAGGAATTTACATATTCCTTATCGGGAGGATATTGAACAGCCGTATTATGCTTCGAGTTTTCCGAGTTTTATTATAGATACAAGTGGGAGGGTTAGTAAAATCAGGTTCGGGGATCATATCCATGCGTTTTCAGTGCTGGATAGTGCGGTGCAGCATGTGATTGTGAAGATGCCAGTGTGGAAGCCGGGGAGGTGTAATGGGGTGGCGGTGCCGGTGTTGTATACATTGCCGGTAAGGTTGTAATTTTTTATTTTAGCCGATGTTTCGTCATCTAAAAACTCTCCATTTTAAACGTTGCCACCAGGTAGTACGATAAGATATTCCAATGGCTCCTCCGAATGTAACCCAATTACCGTCACGCCCAACCTCAATTAAACAATTTATACTTCAACCGCTGCCACCAGTTCCTCCTCACCATCACCACCTCCGCGTCCCAATTCCCATTTACAACCTCCTCCAGGTTCCATTCATACGTCAAAGCACTCTTCGCTTTCAATTGTGCAACACTCACCTGCATCTCTTTGGTCTGATACCCTATACAACGCAAATTAAATTTCAGCACATCCCCATAATCCCCACTTTCAGGGAAGACTAAACTAAAATTTCCTTCCTTTTCCGTTATACCTTTTATATCACCTACCTTTCCATCTTTATTAATCAAAAAAATGCTGACCCCAGGGATCGGTGCACATTGTGCATCTTTTACTACCCCTGTTATTTTATATTGCCCCTTCCCGCTTTCCGGCCAGATCACTGATAAGACTCCAGCCAGTAATGCCGCCGGCATCCATCTCCGTGTGGGTTTTATAGCCATCGCCCTGTTTAATTGCGAAGGGCGAAAGGTACCACAGCCCTTGCCATACTTTTCAAAATAAGCAATGAATTGCTGATCCGTCATACCAGAAAAATCAACTACCTGCCGCTGGCAGTTACTGCAATAGCGTCCTCCTTCAACTGGGGTCATATCCTGCAATGGTACAGAACATGGTTCGGCGATCGAGATTGTATATTTCTTCATGGGGATAATTTAATTATTCAAACACTACAGGATGTATTTTCTGACATATACGAAATGTAAGTATAGGATGCACTAAACTTTAATATTCCATAAGCCTCCATAACACACCCATAAGCCCTTTTAATTTAACTCTTTTGCCCTCTCTGATACTCCTACTAATACTATTTTACCCTTTTTATTCCCATAACATTCCTTATTTTGCCCACTTAATCAATTGTTACAGGGACGAATGAGAAAACTAATTGTCATGAGCGCGCTCGCGCTACTCAGCTGTCAAATGGTACAGGCCCAGGCAAAGCACACCTTTGCCTTATCAAAAAGTGAATTCCTCCTCGATGGAAAACCTTACCAGATCATCAGCGGTGAACTACACCCTGCCCGTATTCCCAAAGAATACTGGCGCCACAGGATCCAGATGGCCAAAGCCATGGGCTGCAACACCATTGCTGCTTATGTATTCTGGAACTATCTCGAACAGGAAGAAGGTACCTTCGATTTCTCATCGGAAAACAGGAACGTGGCTGAGTTTATCAAAATCGCTCAGCAGGAAGGCATGTGGGTCCTGCTCCGTCCAGGTCCATACGTATGTGGTGAGTGGGAATTCGGTGGCTTACCTCCCTACCTTCTCCGCACTCCGGATATCAAAGTACGTTGTCTTGATCCCCGCTACATGGCCGCCGTTGAGCGCTATGTAAAAGCCCTCAGCGAACAGGTGAAACCACTGCTGGTAACCAATGGTGGCCCGATCGTAATGGTACAGGTGGAAAACGAATATGGTAGTTATGCCAACGACAAACAATACCTCTACAAACTGAAAGCCCTCTGGGAGCAAAATGGTATCAATGTGCCTTTCTACACCGCCGATGGTCCTGTTGATCCCTTGCTGGAAGCAGGTTCTGTACCAGGTGCTGCGATCGGTCTTGACTCCGGTGGTTCCGAAGGCGACTTCGATGCTGCTAAACGCCAGAATCCTGAGGTACCTGCTTTCAGCAGCGAATCATACCCCGGCTGGTTAACACACTGGGGCGAGAATTTTGCTCATCCTGATACCTCCGGTATCCTGAAAGAAATCAGGTTCCTGCTCAGTACCAAGCGCTCTTTCAATCTCTACGTCATCCATGGAGGTACCAACTTCGGCTTCACGGCCGGTGCTAACTCAGGTGGCAAAGGTTATGAACCGGATCTGACTACTTACGACTACGATGCACCTATCAATGAACAAGGTGTACCGACCGCAAAATACATGGCATTGCGTAACCTCATTGCCAGTTATACAAAGAAGAAACTGCCCGCTATCCCGGCACCCATTCCTGCTACCGTAGTGGCTAACTTCGAGGTAAAACCCTATGCGAACGTATGGGACAACCTGCCTGCACCGGTAGCTTCCGTACAGCCGAAACCTTTTGAAGCCTATGGTCAGGACTACGGTTTTATGGTTTACAAAACAAAACTTATTGGCCGTAAACATGGTACACTGAAAATCACTGACCTGCACGACTATGCAACCGTATTCCTGAATGGTAAATACGTGGGTAAAATAGATCGCCGTCTTGGTGAAAACAGCATCAACCTGCCTAAGAGCGATGTGAAAGATCCTATCCTGGAAATCTTTGTAGAAGCAATGGGCCGGATCAATTTCGCACAGGAACTCATCGACCGCAAAGGGATCACGGAACGTGTCACCCTGGAAGGTATGACACTGATGGATTGGCAGGTATATGGTCTGCCGATGAAAGATGGCTTTGTATCAAAGCTGAAACCAGGTGCTGACACCAGCCGTCCTGGCATCTTCTTCAAAGCAGCTTTCACGATAAACACCGTAGCTGATACATACCTGGATATGAGTAATTTCAAGAAAGGGATTGTATGGGTGAATGGACATAACCTGGGTCGCTATTGGGAAATAGGGCCGCAGAAACGCCTGTATTGCCCGGCACCGTGGTTGAAGAAAGGAGAGAATGAAATTGTGGTGTTTGACTTGTTGCAGACGAGTGCTGCTACTGTAGGTGGGGCTAAGACTTTGGAATAAATCAAAAAAAGGCCGTCCCTGTAATAGAAGGAGACGGCCTTTTAAAAACAATCAATGACTTGTTTAAAGAAGTCACTATGGTTTATTTAAAACAATCATTGACTATTTAAAGAATATCATTGGCTAATAAAAAACACTCAATGACTTATTTTTAAACATTTAATGACTCAATCTTATCACAAATCCCCCTCCCTGCGCCAGTTTCAGCGGCAAACGCGCCCCATTCGCAATCGCCCTCTTCTCCAGTTTGAAATCTTTCGCATTCCTGTCTGCATTGACCCCATCCTTCCACAATTCCATCTGGTAAGTACCCGCTGGTAAAAATGACAAATCCACATTCACCTCTCTTGCCTCCCAGTTTGTCATCCCCGCTATATACCAATCCCCATTCAATGCCTGTCTTGCCATCACGACATATTCTCCCACCTTCGCCTGCAAAGGAATCGTCTGCGCCCACTGTACCGGCACCTTGCTCAGCAATTCCATTGCTTCCGGTTCATGCAGGTAATGTGTGGGGATGTCGCACAACATCTGCAGCGGACTTTCAAATATAACGTACATGGCTAACTGATTACACCTCGTACCCAGGGTCATCGGCTCCGCAGGCTGTGCACTCCATGCATCTTTCTGTACATTGAGCATACCGCCCGGTGTAAAATCCATCGGCCCTGCTACCTGCCTGATAAAGGGTAGGGTAGTGGTATGCACGGGATCTATCAGGTTAGCAAACTTACTGATCTCATTCCCCATCACCCCTTCTGATGTCAGTACATTCGGGTGTGTACGCAGCCAGCCAATGGGTTTATAGGCCCCATGAAAATCTACCAGCAAATGGCGCTTTGCAGCTTCATTCGCCACCCGCTCATAATACTCTACCATTGGCTGATCATCCCGCTGCATAAAGTCTACTTTAATCCCCTTCACCCCCCAGGCGGCAAAGCTATCCAGCGCAGGTATCATTTGCTGGTTCAGCACCATCCAGCTCGTCCACAGCAGGATGTCTACATGCCTTTTTTGCGCATATGCCACCAGCTCTTTTACATTGATCTCCGGTGACAGGCTAAACAAGTCACGCGTACTACACCAGCCTTCATCCAGCAGCACATATTCAATCCCGTTCTTAGCCGCAAAGTCTATATAATACTTGTAGGTATCGTTATTAATCCCCGCCCTGAAATCCACATCGTATACATTGTTGTAATGCCACCAATCCCACTGCACCTTTCCGGGTTTTACCCAGCTAAAATCACCTTTCGCTTCAGGTGCCAGCTGGTATACCAGCTGATTCGTGAGCAGATCCGCATCCTTCCGCGCAATCATCACGACTCTCCAGGGAAATGCCTGCGGACCATGTAATGCTGCAATGTAATCTTCCCTGGAAGCTACCTGTTCATCCCTGTCACTCGTCACTTTCAGCTCTTTCGGATATTGTGGAAACACCCCATGAATGCTGTTGCCACCACGCAGCCACATGCCCGCATAGTGATACAAACCAGATTCTGTAATGAGTAGTTTTGTGCCATTCACTTCGAACAGTGCGGGCAGACTTGCCAGTTTATTATCGCCTATCTCACTGATGGTATAAGGAAGATACTTCCGCTCATTGTGGGAGTAAAACCCATCTTCCTGCGGATACCAGGCTTTGCCTGCCTTGTCCATATTGAACTCTGCCTGCTCATCAGTCACCTTATAAGCGCCCTTTTCCCGGCTGATCCAGTGCCAGGCAATACCATTGTCATATGCCCTCCATTCAAGTGATAATGCATTGCTAAAATCAAGATGCAGCTCATTGTAACGGTCGTCTATGACAGCCGTCTTCTGCTTCACCACAGGCTTGAGTGTACCCTGGTGCGAACCTTGTGTAGCTTTGCTGACCTTCCAGCTGCCCTTATTCAATGAAACGACAGAATTGCCTATCAGTGTTTTGTTGTCCTGCGATACAGTATAGGTGATTGTATTGCCTACAGATACAGACAAGGTCACAGACTTGTCCGGAGAAAGTAAAGTAAATTTCTTTTGTGCATGAATGGCGGAGGCACTTCCTAAAAGGAATGCGCATGCGAGCCATGGGTGGAATTTCATAATGAGACCTGAGTTTTTTTAAAGGTATAAAAACAAAGAGATTATTTTCAAAAAAAAAGCCGCTGTTACCTTTCGGCAACAGCGGCTCCGGTGCATAAAGATGCTATTACTTGTCCAGCAACAGGGCGGCAGTCCATAATACCGGAGCCTGTCCTACCAGGCTACCCGTTACTTTCTCCCTGTTGAGGTAATAATTTGGATCGTTTTTCTTTTTGGTTTCTTCGCACACATCCTTCAGGTCACCAGCTTCGTTCAGTCCTTTTACAATGGCCATCCAGGCATTTCTGGCCAAAGTACCATATGCCTCATCTTCCAGCCATTTTCTTTTCACACCCATGACGAGCGCGTAGGTGAACATGGCGCTACCGGAGTTTTCTGTCCAGGATTTTTCATCGTCAATGATCTGGCCCCATTTGTAATCAGGAGTCATATATTGCTTCAGGGCACCCATCATTTTCTTATAACAGTCCAGGATATGGGCACGGTTTGGATTCTCAGCAGGTAAGTAGTTGAGAATTAATGCCATACTTGCTGCTGCCCAGCCATTGCCACGGCTCCAGTAGATGGGAACATCATTCGCCTGGTTGAACAGGCCCGTTGGCTGTTGCAGGGCATCTATGTATACAGTCAGCTCAGTGGCTGCCCTGTTAATATATTCTTTGGTACCTGTAGCCCTGAAAGCCTGTGTCTGCACGAGGGAGAAGAGGAACATATCTTCGAGCATCATGCGCGACTGCCAGGAAAGGCCCCTGCCTGCCAGGACCTGTTGTTCCGGCTTAGGCCCTTCAGGCAGATCCCATTGCTGGTCAGCAAATGGTTTACCGATGTCCAGGTAACGGTTTTGATTGGTTTGCAGGTAGAGTTCCAGTGGAATAGCGCCAAATACGCTGTGCTCCATCATATCGGGAGCGGGCATCATATGGTGTGCCTGTGCCACGAGTGGTTCAAACCTGAGAGCCAGTTTTTCAGCAAGCGCTTTGTCGCCTGTTACTTTTGCCAGCTGCAGGGCACCGTACCAGGTCAGTACTTCAGGATAGGTAATGGAAGTTGGCGGCTCGGAAGAGCCAAAGTTGTCAAAGTTAGATGCTACATAGTGATTAGCTACATAAGGGCCGATGACGTTCGGCTCACTACCAAGGGGCCATTCCTTAAATATTTTCTGGCCAAATGTCCCTCCCAGATTCACGAACAGCGCTGCAGTAGCGATCAAAACCCGGAATTGTGTTCGATAATTCATATATGATGAATGTTATTAGGGTAGCAAATAATACATGTTTTGATGTAAAATTTGCGTAAAGTAATATTTAAAAATTTGTAATGCAATATTTTGTCTCCGATATTTTAGGAGAATGACGGAATTTAACCTTGCTGCCTGATTTTTCCTGCCGGAAGGCGTATTTGCCTGAAACCGGAGTGGTATCTCCCGAAACCGAAGTTGTATCTCCCGAAACCAGCTTGGTATTTCCCGAATCCGGAGTTGTAACTTCCTGAAACCGGAGGGCGTATCTTCCTGAAACCAGAAGGCCTATCTCCCTAAAGGCATATCCCCCAAAATAGATGTTGCTACCCATAGTTGGCTCCCACCTCCCCACTTGCTATTTTCCCCCAAAAATCTTAACTTAGAAATAAAGCAGTACTCCATTCTTCACCTCCTAAATCTCCTCGTTATGGGAACAGTACGCGATATTCTGCAAACCAAAGGGCATGCAGTCTACTCCATCCATCCCGACATCACCGTCTTTGAAGCTCTCCGCGTGCTTGTAGACAAAAATGTCGGCGCACTCATTGTTCTGGACAATGAAAAAGTCTGTGGAATCTTTTCTGAACGTGACTATGCCCGTAGGGTAATCGTAAAAGGCCGCGCCTCCAAGGAAACCCTGATCCGGGAGATCATGACAGAAAACCCCATTTCGGTCACCGAAAATGATTCTATTGAGGACTGTATGGTGAAAATGACTGAAAAGCACATCCGCCACCTTCCGGTCATGGACCATCAGGACAGGCTGGTAGGGATGATCTCCATAGGTGATGTGGTCAAGTACATTATCAATGAGCAAAAATACATTATCAATAACCTCGAAGGTTATATCAAAGGTACCAGATAAAACGCAAAAACGGCTGACTTCCAAAAAGAAGCAGCCGTTTTAATTTATATTTCAAAACCTAAAAAAACGGACCTATACCTTCGAAAATCTTATCCACCGGATCTCTTTGCCTCCGCACTCGTAGCCGTCTGCCGCTCCCTCGCCCCTTTGATCTTACTATTCCCAAAACTATACGTCGCACTCAGACTCGCCGTCCGGTTCTGCCACTGGTTATGAATGTGGAAATCTACATTTCCATATACCGCAGCTCCCCTGAACTGATCCCCGTTCGTCACATCCGTAAAATTCAGTTTCAAATTCAGACGTTTATCGAGGAGCGTTTTCTGTACCCCGCCACCGATTGCATAATAAGCCTTTCCTTTCCATACCCCCCACTGGTAAGGCGTGCCCGCGTATGCATTCAGCTCCACCTTCCAGTTGCCCGGCAGCGTGAATGTGTGCGTGGTTTCAAAATGCGCCCCTACGGCTGAATTCACAATATCCATCCCTGAATCTTTCAGCGCATAGTAATTGTAATTCATATTCAGGGTGTTATTGATATTCCACCACTTGGTCGGGTTGGCCGGTAGTGTCAGTGTCAGGTGCCAGCCCTGCCTGTGATCATAGTTCTTGTCATAACTCGTGGTCACCTTTGTAGAATCATTCTGCTCTAAATACTCCGCAATAAAATTCTCCGTACGGTCATAACTTACACTCACAATATACTGTTGCTTATAGGTATAAGTCAGCTCCGCGATGTTTGTAAATTCCGGCTTCAGGTAAGGGTTTCCCCGTCCATAGGTATACCTGTCAGAGTAAAATATAAAAGGATTCATATCCTCATACTCAGGCCTGTTGATCCGCCGGGCAAAGGTGATACCCAGTTTATGATCCTTGCTGAAAGTATGATCCGCCGTCAGGTTCGGAAAGAAACTCACATAGTGTCTTTTTACCACAGAATTGTAGGTGACAGAGTTCCCTTTCGAACTGGTCCCTTCCACACGCAGACCCAGCTGTGCATCCGTACCGCCTTTGAAAGATTTCTTGATAATTCCATATGCCGCCAGCACATTTTCAGTATAGATAAAATGATTGCTTTGGGAGAGTGCCGGAATGTATTTGCCTTCATATAGTGAATCGTACAGGAGTACGTTGTCCGTCGTAACAAAACTGCCCTTCACACCCGTTTCCAGTTTGGTCGTTTTGTTGAAAGGCAGTACTAAATCCCCCTTAATACTTTTGATGGTAATATTGGTCGTAGTGAAGTTCCTGATCGAATGGGGATTCTTAAATTTAGGATCTTCCGGATAGTACATACTATCATTCAGGTACACCCGGCGGTGATAGCCAAACTTTGCATAATCTGCATCTATACTGATCTCCGTACCAATTGTGTCCAGCTGACCTTTATAATTAAAATTGATTGTATTGGAATTAAAGTTATGATCATTGGTGGTCACTGAGTTCAGGGAAGAATCCAGGGTCGGATTTCCCAGGCGGTAAATATTCGTGGTGTTATTGATCGTGCTACGGAAGAAATTGTTATACCCATTCACTAACACACCCACCGTATGCTTTGGGGTAATAAAATAGTCAAAGCCCAGTTTATACTGGTTGCTGATAAAGTTGCGTTTTCCAAACTGTGGTGCAGAAAAGAACTGCGCTTCTTCCTTATTATCTCCGTTTACAATCCTTGTAGCTAGTCGCTCGTTGAAAAAATGCCTGTCACCATGATTGTAATTGCCAAACACATTGAACTTTTCAGTTCTCCAGTTCAGGTTTAGCCCGGTATTATAAAACCCATAGCGGCCAAAACCACCACTCCCATTCAGGGAGCCGTTAATACCTGTAGCGACTCCCTTTTTTGTTTTGATATTAATAATCCCAGAGTTGCCGGCAGCATCATATTTGGCGGAAGGAGAAGTCATGATCTCAATTTGTGAGACGGTTTCTGCCGGCAAACTTTTCAGCAAATTGGCGAGTTGTTCGCCACTCAGGTAGGTGAGTTTTCCATCCAGCATGACGGTCACCCCACCATTCCCTTTCAGTAAAATATTATCGTCTTTATCTATCTGCACACCCGGTGCCCGGCGCAGTACATCCAGTACATTGCTGCCTGCCGCGGCTACGCTGCTTTCTACATTCAATACGGTGGTACCTTCTTTGCGTTCAATAAAAGGTTTTTGCGCAGAGATGGTCACTCCCTGCAGGTTCTTCGAAGAGCCGGACAGTGTCATGTTCGGAAACTGTACAGCGGTATGGGTAGGGTCAATGGAGAAGGCCGGCGTGTAAGCTGTCTGGTAGCCCATTAAAGAGCTCTGAACAAAGTATTGACCATTTTTTATTTTTTCAAAACTGGCACTGCCATCTGCCGCACTCAGTTCTCCCTTTACCAGGGTAGAGTCCTTTGTAAGCCGCAGCACTACGCTGGCAAATGGCAGGGGCTGCCCTTTCTCGTCCATCACCTTCACCGTGACTTTTCCATTTACATTCTGAGCATGGCATTCCCTGTAGCTTACATAGGTAAGCAAAATAAGCATGATGAGTTTTTTCATAAACAATCAGATCTCTAGTTGATGGCTGTGGTCGTGACTTAGCGGTTTAGTCCATTGGTATCCGAAGTTGAGCAGGAATACTGGTAAGATTTTACTATCGTAACAGTGATCCCTTAGTTGTTGGTCATGTAAGGAACGGCCCTCCAGCGCAATAATGGTAAGCATACCCAGGGTTATAATAGTGAATATGAATACCTTTCTCATATGGGTTGTTTTATTAAAAGACGATATAGCCGAAAAAAGGTTGCAGAAAGGTCACACTTTTTTTTGAAAATATTTCAGGTTAAAATGACCAAATCATCAATTTTTACGCAGATAGCCATTTTATAAGGAATTATTAAAAATTTTAATAAATTTGTATTACTAAAATGTTCAATATATCCTTGAAAACCTATACCCTTATGAATAGATGTCTGATTATTAGCCTGTTAGTTCTTGTGATGGCTTCCTGTAAGAAAGATCCTCCCTTTACTATCGAGGATAACCATTCTTTTGCGAAGGAAAGTCTTGAAGTAATCAAAAAGTATTCTACCGGCTCATTTCAGGTGACCCAGACCATTTACGGGCCTGGTTCTATGCCGTCCCTGCAGGATACTACATTGTACACCAATTTCTTTATCCGGATTACAGCAGATTCCCTGATCTGGACAAAGAATGATACTACGCATCATTATGCAATGGAATGGATATATGACGTTGAAAAACAGACACAAATCTATTATAGAATGAACCTGACCGGTGTGGAAGGGGGGACTTCAGATGATTTTGACCTGCGTCCGCTGGAGACAAAGAACGGGCTGCTGATCCTGTACAACTCCTGGTATAGCGGTACCTGGTATTACCTGAAAAGATTGAATTAGTTATAAAAATAAAAAAGGCTTTTACCCAGGTAAAAGCCTTTTTTATTTTATTACTTCAGTAAAGCCTGGATCGTAACCGGAGACCTTTGCTCCAGCAACACGGTTCTATTATTAATCAGTTCATTCATCACCCCGTCCTTATTATACCTCACCGTCAGCAACTCCAGCCCTTCGTTATACTCGATCTTATAATTCTCATGGAGCGCCTTGATCAGGGTCTCAATCTTCTCCGGACTATTATCTATACAGCAGCTAAAACTGATGGCTGCGTTCTGCATCAGGTTGATCTTAATTTTCAGTTTGTGAAACAGTTCGTAGATATCGCTGATCCTGTCTTCCGTTACAAACCCAAAATCCTTGGCCGTGATAGTCAGTAAAACCTGGTTCTTCTTCACTACGATAATAGGAGGGAGCTGTTTTACATCGATATCCTCCCTGATCACCGTACCTGGCAGGTCCTTATTCAAAAAGCTCTTCACATACAGTGGAATCTGCTTGTTCTGCAAAGGCTTGATCGTCTTTGGATGAATTACCTGTGCCCCATAATAGGCCATTTCAATCACCTCGCTAAAACTGATTTCAGGGATATTGATCGTATTCGGGAATAATTTAGGATCCGCATTCTTCAGCCCTTCCACATCTTTCCAGATAGTCTCGCTCTCTGCATTCAGCAGGTTTGCAAACACAGCTGCTGAGTAGTCAGAACCTTCCCGGCCCAGGGTCACACTTTCATTTTCATCGGTACTGCCAATGAAGCCCTGTGTTACTACCACATTGGTTTTTTTGAAGAGGGGGAGTACTTTTTGTTCCACCTGGCGGCCTGTAACTTCCCAGTCGATGTTTGCCTCACGGAAAGTATCGTCTGTTCTGAACACATCCCGCACATCCAGCCAGGTATTAGGTACCCCTGCCAGGTTAAAGTAAGCGCTGACGATGGCAGTACTGAGCAGTTCCCCCAGACTTACCAGCTGGTCGTAGTAATAGTCGTAGGGGCGGCCTGGCTTCTCGCCCAGGGTCCATTCTGCCTCGGTAAAGAACGTTTGCAGCTGATCAAAAACAGGGTGAGTCCTGCTTCCCAGCAGCTTTTCTGCCACTTCTGTGTGCGATTTTTCGATGTTGAAAAGCAACTGCGCCGCAATTTCGCGCTTACGGAGATAAAAGTTTTCGGCTACCTTTTCCAGTTCGTTCGTCGTCTTGCCCATAGCAGAAATAACGATCAGGATCTGTTGATCAGGAAATGACTGAACAATCGCAGCTACTTGCTGGATTCGTTCAATACTTTCTAAACTTGCACCGCCAAATTTGAAAACCTTCATATGTGAGTTTATCTTCCGTTAAAAAAATTCGGGGCAAAGTAAATCAACTTTGAATATGTTTAAAAATTTGTTTCGCTGAAAATGACAGTTCCATTAAAATAGGACGAAATCTGTTACATTAGTGTAACCTTGTGCAATGAATATTCACTAATCCATTATAGAATGAGTATCAATAGAAAAGTAATGACTCTTGACGAGTTTACAATCCAGGAATTGAGGAACTACCCCGGCGCTACCGGACAATTATCAGGTTTACTACGGGATATCGGATTGGCTGCAAAGCGAGTAAATGTGGAGGTGAATAAGGCTGGTATAGCCGATATCCTGGGCGAGGCCAATAAGGTCAACGTACAGGGAGAAGACGTAAAAAAGCTGGACGTATTCGCAAACGACCAGTTTATCAATGCATTGAAACACAGTATTTACTGCGCCGGCGTGGCTTCTGAAGAGAATGAAGACTTCATTCCCTTTACTGACGAATACTCCAAAGCATCCAAGTACGTGGTATTGATCGATCCCCTGGATGGTTCAGGCAATATTGACGTAAATGTATCCATCGGTACTATTTTTTCTGTATATCGCCGTCTGACCCCCGTAGGTTCCGTATGCGAGCTCGAAGACTTCTTACAGCCCGGTTACGAGCAGATTGCGGCTGGTTATATTATCTACGGTTCCTCTACCATGCTGGTGTATGCCACCCGCAGGAGTGTGCAGGGCTTTACCCTCGATCCAAGCATCGGTGAATTTTGCCTGTCACACCCTAACCTGAAATGTCCGCCTGAAAGTGACATTTTTTCTGTTAACATTGGTTACTACCACCTTTACGAGAATGGCATCCGCAAGGCTATCGACTATTGGCTGGCCAAAGATGAGCATGGCAAGATCTATCGCCACCGTTTCGTAGGCTGTATGGTGGCAGAAGTGCACAGAACCCTGATCCAGGGCGGGATCTTTATGTATCCGGCTTTTGGAAAATATGCAGGGGGGCGTTTACGTTTATGTTATGAGTGCAACCCGATGTCTTTCATTATGGAAAAGGCAGGCGGGGTGGCTATGGCTACCGGCAGACAAAGGTTGCTGGAGCTGAAACCAGCCAAGCTGCACCAGCGGGTTCCGGTCTTCCTGGGCTCTAAAAACATGATGGACGTTTGGCAAAGAATAGTGAATAGTTAAAAAAATACTAACATGTAAGTTTTTGGTATAACTATTGCTAAACCAGCATTAGTGATTTTAGTCTAATGGTGAATTTCTTTTATTTATTCAAAAACATATGACACGCAAACTTACATTACTGACGCTATTCAGTATCCTGTCGCTGAACCTGTTGGCCTGTACACGAGGCGCTGCGCCGGCAGATACTGCGACTACAAAGTCTACTCCTACGACTACCCGATCGAACACCGATGGTAATGATACCAACATGGCGCAGGAAATCCTGTATTATACCAATAAATTCAGGGCTAGCCAGGGTAAACCGCCATTGATCCTTGATGCTACTTGCAGCGGACAGGCGTACAAGCACAGTAAAGCAATGGCAACAGGGGCGACCGCCTTTGGTCATGACGGTTTTGAAGAGCGTGTGGCCAGACTCAGCACTGTATTTGGTAATATTCCCGGTGCAGCCGAGAATGTAGCTTATGGGAACCTGGATGCAGAACAGGTAGTAAACGGATGGATCAAGAGCCCCGGCCACAGGAAAAATATGCTGGGCAATTTTGACCGGATCGGTATCGGTAGCGCGCATTCCTCTAAGGACAGCAGGATTATATTCTTTACACAGGTGTTTATCGTACATAAAGAAGCACCCGCTCCAAAGAAATAAAGGTTTTGAACCTTCAGTAAAAAAAATCGCTTTTGCCAGCAGCAAAAGCGATTTTTTTTGTGCTAATTTAGTCCTATGGAAAAGAGGAAGATCATAGAAGTTAAGGACCTTGTCAAGAAATATGGGGATTTTACAGCAGTAAATGGTATCAGTTTCGATGTTTATGAAAATGAAATATTCGGGCTGCTGGGTACCAATGGTGCCGGTAAATCCACTACTTTAGAGATTATCGAAACCCTCCGTGAAAAGACATCCGGAAAGGTATTCGTAGATGGAATGGACCTTGACAAGGATCCGGAGGGGATTAAAAAAGTCATCGGTGTTCAGCTGCAAAGTTCTGGTTATTACCCGGGCCTCAACCTGGTAGAACTCATAGATTTGTTCTGTGGTCTCTACAACCAGCAGGCCGATGCAAAAGAGCTGCTCAAAATCTTCAACCTCGAAGACAAAGCCAAAAATAAGTTCAAAGAGCTGTCCGGCGGACAGAAACAACGTTTCTCCATTGCCACTACGCTGATCAATAAACCGAAGATTATCTTTTTGGATGAACCGACTACGGGCTTAGACCCGCAGGCAAGGCGTAATCTCTGGGACCTGATCCTGCAGGTGCGTGAGCAGGGGACCACGGTGGTGATCACTACGCACTACATGGATGAAGCAGAAATTTTGTGTGATCGCTGTGCGATTGTAGACCATGGTCGGATTATTGCATTGGAATCGCCGGATGCGCTGATTGATAAACTGGTGGCAGGTGGATTTGAAAGGAAGAAGGAGGTGAAGAAGGCGAACCTGGAGGATGTGTTTATTGCGCTGACAGGGGAGGCGCTGAGGGAAGTGTAAACTGAAGTTGAAGCTGGACCAGGATCGGTGCTTTTGTTTAATACAGGGTGCGTTCTGAATTTAATGTAAGGTGCTTTTGTTTAATTCAACATGTTTCTGTTTAATTCAACATGCTTTTGCTTTTAATTCAAAACGCTTTTTGCCTTTAATACGACCGCATTTAATACAAAAAAAGTAAGGCCCTCCTTACCGGACGAATCATTATCATGGAAGATCTCAAATACCCGATCGGCCGGTTTCAGGCCCCGTCAAAAATATCTGACTTACAGCTCAGGAGTTTTATCAACGACATTCGTTTCCTGCCATCTTTGGTAGAAATAGCCGTTCAGACACTCGATGCCCCCCAACTCGCCACTCCTTACCGCCCCGGCGGCTGGACGGTGACCCAGGTAGTGCATCACCTCGCAGATAGTCATATGAATGCCTACACCCGCTTCAAACTGGCCCTGACAGAAGACAACCCTGTCATCAAGCCCTACGACGAAGCCGCCTGGGCCGAACTCCCGGATGTATCTAAAACGCCCATCAATATTTCCCTCACACTGCTCCATGCCCTGCATACCCGCTGGGTATCCCTGATGGACAACATGAGCCCCGAACAATGGGAGCGCGTGTTCACCCATCCGGAACATGGTGAAACCTTCTTTCTCAGACAGGTTGCCGGAACCTATTCCTGGCATGGAAAACACCACCTGGCACACATCGAAAAGCTGAAAGAGCGGAATAACTGGCAATAAACTTTAAACTGAATATATGTCGGCATTAGATTGGAAACTGCTTGAGTCAAAGTATCTTTTTAGAAGTAATTGGTTAACAGCCCGCGAAGACAAATGCGAGACACCCCAGGGAAAGATTGTTACTCCGTACTATGTACTGGAATACAATGACTGGGTAAATTGCGTAGCCCTGGATGATATGGGGAGGGTGATTATGGTGAAACAATATCGTCATGGCATCCGTCAGACTTTACTGGAAATCCCGGGTGGGACTATGGATAACGATGACCCTTCTCCTGAATACGCTATGCGTCGTGAATTGCTGGAAGAAACGGGATATGAGTTTGATCAGCTGATCAACTTAGGAAAGATCGCCCCGAACCCTGCCAGCAGCAATAATTTTACGCATATGTTCCTGGCTACAGGAGGGAAGAAGGTGCAGGAGCAGGACCTGGATGAGAATGAAGAGATTGAAATAGTGCTCCTGGAAATGGAAGAGTTGGAGACGATGCTTAAAAACAATGAGCTGTTGCAAAGTCTGCATGTGACTTGTATCTTTTATGCCTTATTAAAGTTGAAAGAACTGACCTTGCTATAATTAAAAGAGCTTGTATCAAAAGTAAAATACCCGGGAATAAATCCGGGTAACGGGCGGAGAGAATTTATTCTCAATACCTTCAATTTACTTTTCATACAAGCTCTTTTTTAATTACATCGCTTCTCCTACTATAAAAAAACTACCACATACCAGGATCACATCTTCCTCGTGCGCATGCTGCTTTGCCGCCTGGAAAGCCTGTTGCACATTAGGATAAGATTTCCCTCTCAGGCCCGCTGCCGCACCCATCTCCGCCAGTTCATTTTCATCCAGCGCTCTCGGGATCTGTGCCCTTGTAAAATAGTAGGTCGCTGCCGCCGGGAATAATTTTAAGACCTTACTCACTTCCTTGTCTTTCACAAAACCTGTCACTATATGCAAATGCCTATAAGTCATGTGTTCTAACTGGCCTACGATCTCACCAATGCCGGCTTCGTTATGTCCTACATCAAAGATGGTGAGTGGATGCTGTGCCACTATATCCCACCTGCCTCTCAGTCCTGTCAACTTCTTTACATGACTGAGTGCGGTCTTCACACTTTCATCCGGCAGTTCCCATCCTGACTGTTGCAATACCTTTACTGCACTCAGTACCCCCATGATATTTTTCACCTGGTACTGTCCGTTCAGGTCTGGTTTCAGGTCCCATACCTGCTCGCTATGCAGGGGGCGTAGCTGGATATGCAGGTGGCCGTTTGCCAGGTCATTGTCCTGTACGAGCCAGTGCTGGTCAGCAAAGGTAATGGGGGCTTCCATGGCCTTCGCTTTGTCAATAAAGACCTGTTCTACTTCAGTCTGTGTCTGTGCCACTACTACCGGTACCTGCGGTTTGATAATACCTGCTTTCTCACTGGCTATTTCCGGCAGGGTATTGCCCAGCATGTTCATGTGGTCATAGCTGATATTGGTAATGACAGAGAGTTCCGGTGTAATGATATTGGTGCTATCTAAGCGGCCGCCAAGGCCTACTTCGATGATGGCGATATCTACCTGTTCCAGTGCAAAGTACTGGAATGCCATGGCTACGGTGAGTTCAAAAAAAGAAGGATCGAGTTGTTCTATAGAGGGTTGTACCTGCTGCACAAATTCCACTACAAATTCCTGGTCAATCATCTCGCCGTTAATGCGGATCCGTTCCCTGAAATCTTTCAGGTGTGGAGAGGTATATAACCCGGTCTTGTAGCCTGCTTGTTGAAATACGGCTGCCAGCATATGACTGGTAGAGCCTTTACCGTTAGTGCCGGCAACGTGAACTGTTTTGAACAGGCGCTGGGGATTGCCCAGTTGTTCGCATAAAGCAATGGTATTATGCAGGTCTTTCCTGAAAGCGCTTGCACCTACACGGGTGAACATGGGGAGGCGCTCATACAGGTAGTCCAGAGTTTGTTGGTAGTTCATGCGCAAAAGTAAATGAAAAATAGATTACTGTACAATTTGCAGAAGCGTAGTGCCGGTTCATTTTGAATTTAATAAAGCCGGCAGAATTGAAGGCCGCTGCCAGGTCCGGCGTTGTTGCGTAGACTGCTGCCCTGATGGGTGGTTTTAAAATGCAAATGACATCATGCTATCTCGTGCCTCAGTGGGTATCCTGGCAAATCTTCCACCTGCATAAACTCATCAGACGGATCATACACTTCATACAAATTTACCAATGCCTGCAGCAAACCAGCCAAATCCCCTGCAATAATATTCCTGTCATTATCCGCATGCCAGTATTCGATCAACTGACCGGCCTGTCCGTCAAAACTACCTGCCAGGTCATAACAGATATAATCCCCTCCGCCATTGCTGAAGATAGGAATCCAGGTCTCATGCCACATATCCGGCAATTCAAAATCACTACCGATCATGGAAGTAAGCTCAGCTGCTGTATCCAGCGCATGCTCCAGCGGTACAAAGGTGCAATTGTTGACGAAGGCTTCGTAATTATCATCCCGCTGACCGTTATGCCATTGATACAGGCCTTTCAGATCTTCGGGCAGGGTAATGCCATATTTTTCTTCCAATGCATGTATTTCATCAGGAGAAAGTCCTGGCTGCAAACCTTTATGATACACATTTCTTTTCGATCCAATGAGCTGATCGAGGTTAACTAAGAGGGGGGCCATAAATTCACATTTTCTTAAAAGTAGAAAAAAAGGAGGTATTCATAAATAAAATATAGAATTACCCCATTAAGTCTTGTAAGGTTAAGAATAAAGGAAACAGTATTTACCATCTGGATTAAAGGGGGCTTAATCAGGTCCAGGAACCTTTCAACGTGGACTCGTGGTGGAGAGAGATTTTTGGCTTTTTCCTGAGATATGGCGCTAAAAATACAATAGTAGTATGCCCACAGTTATTTCCACTGTGGTAGTAAATTTATATTTCTTCATAGGTTCATCCGATCTACCAATTATTCCTTGTATGGCTAACAGCTATCATTCCAAGAGTACTATAAATGGCACCGCAGGTACATTAACATGAATAAAATGCGGTTCAACAGGCCTGATGGAAACCGCCTGTGTCTCCTTCACCGCAATGATCGCTGCGCTGTCATTTACAGACAACGCCGTGATCAATGTGCCTGTTCCAGGTACAGATGCACAAAGTTCCGCACCTTCAAATTTTTGAGAAGTGTCGATATTAATGACAGCTGTATTGCTGCCTATTACCTGCCTGGTTTGTAAATCAATTCGGACAGCGATTAATTTAATTGCTACATGCCGGATGCCTTTTGGGAAGGCTTGTGCCGGGATGTATAATCTGCCATCTTTCCCTAATACCGGTAATTTGGAGAAATGAGATGAGGTAGGTTTGGATTTATTGAATTGCAGTCCTGTCAGGGGATGCAGATCGACACCCGCAGAAGGAATCAGCAATTTAGTAAACCTATTCACATGCCCTCCATCACCTTTTATTCCCAATGCCTTCCGGATAAAAGCCCCGGTACGGCTAGCCTGTCCAAAACGCTGTGCTGCCCGTTTCATATTGGGAGTGTGCCGAATACCATCAGGGCGGTTCCGGAAGTAATGCTTCCCATTTCGTTTGAAACCTGTTAACGGCCCTAATCTGCCAGTAAATGTCAGTATCGAAGTTTGCTTTGCCATAAAAAAATAATTGGTAAGGGATAAATGTAATTATCCTTTATCAATAAGATTGGCAGGGCAATTAGAGAAGTTGCAAGCTTGCCTTAAAGCGTGTTGATTATTTGCCAGGAGTTGTTTAAAGCGGAGATAGAAAACTGTTAATAAACCAGCCTCCTTTTTCGAATAATTAAATAACTTCTTCCTCCTCCAATTTCGCCCACTTAAACATATATGGATCGCTGCACCGGTTGCCTGTTATTTAAGGCGCAACTAGCTGCAGCATTACAATTATAGCGCAAATATTCCCTGGCAGATGTTTGGAGATAAGGGAGCAGGTATTCATCAAGATCAAAATAACAGGTGACACTGCTTCATGGCCGGCCATCGTTATTTAAGAAATTACGCTTGTGGGGGGAATAGCTAAGGTTCTAAAAAGGTTGTACCAAAAGTAATTTGAGGGCATTGAGAATCAATAAAACAAAATGCTCTTCGTTCGAAATCCGGATTAATTCCTGGAAAATATACTTTTGATACAACCATTTTATATAAAAAGATAAAGGTGTTTAGAACTGTGCTGCAGGACAACCCAGCAGGGTCTTACCAAATCTCATGGGTACCAGGCGCAGAGCTACGAAACCATCGAGTCTGTTCTTGTTCTTCTGGAACAGGTTAGACAGCACGGTGTTTGAGCCAATCACCAGCGGACCCAGGCGGAAGCCGGCACCCATATCAAACTGTGTATGGTTATTGACATCGATTGGGATGTACACTCCAAAATGGCGGCCGTCATAGCGTGGCGTAATGGTGAAGTGAGATACCATGTAAGTCTTGCTCGGATCGTACCGACCACTGTTCAGTGACATCACCGCAGCACCGTTTACAAAGAAGCGTGCATCGATATTGTAATCGAACATAACGTTCAGTGCAGTCGGCAGGTTCATACGGAACTTCTCATCGCTGGCAATCGGTGTAAAGTATTGTTGCAGGCGGCGGTAGTAAGACTGCCAGCCTTCGCCTTTTCTCATTTTGATCTCGTATGGATTGATGTTGCTGGCGATCAGACTGAGATCGGTGTTGGATGCTACTTTTTTGTAGGAGATGCCCCCGAAGTCAGTAATACTTACACCGAGTCGCATCTTATAGTCATCGCCTTCAGGGTTCCAGTCGGTATCGTCATAGCCCTGCAGACCGTCCATTTCGGCTCTCCATTCGTAGACCACACCGATGTCCATACCTAAGCCCCAGTTACCCGTAAAGGGCTTGTAATTGCTTGTGTTTGGTTTTTTCCAGTTATTAATACCGTCGTTGTAACCTACTTTCAGCGTACCGCTATAAATGTCGGCGCTGGTAGCGGAGTTCATGGTAAAGCTGGCATCTTCTACCTGGGCGTAGCCGGCAGCGATCCCATTCAGTATTTTCAGTGTCACACCACCTTTGAGCAGGTGCATTCCATCGTCTTTAATGATCTGCGCGTAAGTGAGGTCATATTCGTTCCACATGTGGAAGCTGCCGCTGGCTACTTCCATATCGAAACGCTGGTTGTTGTATTGTGAATTTGGAAAGTTGTTCGCAAAGAAGTTAGCCACGTCGGTATTCATACCACCGCCATTGCCCTGGGCGCGAACACGCCAAACGAATGCAATAGATTTGGTTTCATCGAGGGAGTACATGAAGGATGGCATCATCACATCCATATTACCCCAGCCGAATTGTTTCCCGGTCGACAATGTGTCCAGGAAATAGTCCCTGTTACGTTTCAATCCTTCCAGGGAATCAGGTGGATGGAAGATGAGCGACTTTGGAAAGCGTGCATAGGTGTTACCCAAAGCGGCGTTTACCCCAGCCACGTTAATGTCCCATTTGAAGTGTGTGCCTGCAGCCATTGCGGGATTGGAGGGTACTCCATAAATACCTGCGTAATGACTATTTGCATACCCGCCCATGTTCATATTCATCTGGGCCTTTGCCTTGTATGGCTCGATTAAAGATATGGCAATGACAGTTGCAAGGCCTAAGGCTCGAATTACTCTAAACAGCATATATCTAATTAGTTGGCAGTACGGTTTTTCTCCTTTATAACGCAAAAAGTACCTATATATTGGCGAGCGCTACAAAAGAATTTCCCATGCAAATATATCTAAATATATTATTGTTATTAAATTATGTTATTATAAATGAGGATAGAATGAGCTATTTAGGGAGATGCACAAAAAAATCCCTTCCTGCTGTAGGAAGGGATTGATTTTCTATAATTTTTTTTGCTTACTGCACTTTAAAGAAGAAGCGGATAGTGGCATACTGGATATCAGGCGCATCAGCATTTACATTGTATTTCAATTCTTTCGCTCCTCTGATCGCTGTGGCGATGTTGCGGGGGTTGCTGAGAGTAGATCCTTTCAGGGAGTGAGTGGCTTCGATAACGTTGCCACTTCTATCAACCTTAATGTTTACAGCGACATAACCTGATTCATCTCCGTCGTAGGTGAGGTTCGGTTTGCTGATGAGGCTACGGCCATTCAGGCGGAAATCTGATTTCCCACCACCTAAGCCACCGCCGGTATAGCCGCTGGCATTCGGATTGCCATTGATCTGGCCGCGATCGCCGGGCTTGCCGGTATTGCCTTCGCCGGTGGAGTTGTTGGAACCGCTGGCGTTGTTACCGCTATTGTTGCCGGTGAAGGTACCGCCACCGAATACGGCTTTTGCCTTTTGTGGTTTTTCTACTGCAACCGGATTATTTTCAGATGTTTTCTTTGTTGTTTTTGTTGGTTTGGAGTCCAGGTTTTTTGCGACTTCCTTTGGTTTTTCCACCGGTTTTTCCGGCTTGTTTACTTCGGGAGCGTCTTCGTTGTCCTGGGTAGCGATATCTTCCTGGGTGGAGTTGTCCTGGGTAGGTACCGGCTCGTTTTGAGGGGTTGATGCATTGGCAGCGTCAGCACTGGGTGGGTTGGGGTTGAGTGGTTGCTCATCGCCCATACCGTCGTCGGATGTACCGAGGTTCACTTCCATGCCCAGGTCCTGGTTAGGGAGGGGAGGAGGTGCGGAGAATCCACCCAGGATCAATGCTAATAAAACTAAAGCATGCACGGCAATAGTGACACCGACTGCTTTTATGTTTTTGTCAGTATTGTTTTCCTTCGTATTGGTATTGGTATAGTTACTTTTTGAAAAGTTACTTTTTTGTAGCTGCATAGATCAAAAATAAGATATTTTCTAATACGTGTATGTGGGTGTACTGTTAAAAACTACCTGGATATGATTCCAGGTTGGTTTTATTATAACAGAAACCATTCCAAAGAGGGGCTTCATTCCTGCACTATGGTTTATATGCTCAGGGAGCCAGGTGATGTCATGATCCGGGCGAAAACGGGTGATGGCAACTTATTCCTTTTTTTGAATTTGTGTTACATTTTCAGGAGGGAGGCAGGGAATTAAATGAGTATGTTTATCCTTCCAGGACACGTGGGAAGAAAAGGAACTAAAAATTGGAAAGCGCTCGCCCAAAAAATGGTATGCAAAACATTAAACCACCAGCAAAATTTTCGTGATCTATACACCTACAATAATAAAGATTACAGTAAGGCTTATAAGGGAGAATTCCTATAAGGGGTAAACGAAAATATTATAGTGAGAAGTATCGTTTTTTTTGAAAATCGCTGTTGCATTTGTTGTTGAAAATTCCGGTGTTGCTTTAGTATTGAAAATTCAGTGTTGCGTTTGGTATTGAAAATTCAGGTTTGTGGTTTAAAAAGGAAAACAGGGTTGCCAGTCCTGCCCCGGGGTAAAGCGCAGAAAACCAGTTTCCCGCCGCAAAACTGAAGATTTTTAATAGAAATAATTCTAACTACCTTTGCGTTGATTTTTGCTTTTAAAAACCACATTCATTTGTTTTCTCTTTACAAAAAAGCCTACGCTGGCCTTTCGACCTCAACCTGGATACTTGCTGTTGTACTCCTTATCAATCGCTGTGGCGCGATGGTAATTCCATTTATGACCGTCTACCTCACCCAGCAACTTCACTTTTCTGTACAACAGGCCGGCCTGGTCATGACCTGCTATGGTATCGGCGGCATTGTCGGCGCATTTGCCGGCGGCCGTTTATCCGACCGGTACGGCTTTTACCCCGTGCAGTTCTGGAGCCTGCTCCTGCAAGGGATGATTTTTTTAGTTCTCGGACAAATGCATACCCTTCTCCAGTTCTGTATCTGCATTTTCGTGCTCAGTGCAGTCGGCGATGCATTCCGGCCTGCGAATACCGCCGCTACCGCTCACTATAGTAACCCGGAAAACAGGACAAGGTCTTACTCCCTGAACAGGCTGGCATCCAACCTCGGTTGGTCTGTAGGCCCTGCGGTAGGAGGCATCGTAGCCAGTTTTAGTTACCATCTCCTGTTCTGGGTAGATGGTCTTACCTGCATGGTAGCAATACTTGTCATGCGGATCCTGATTCCTCCGGTACATGTAGCACCTAAAACCCACGAAGTGAAGCAGGCTACGGTAAAGACAGAAAGTGTGTACAGGGATGGAGTTTATCTTGCCTTTATTGCCTTAAGTATATTGTTTACAACAGGTTTCTTACAGCTCTCTACCATGGTGGCTTTATACTTCAAGGAGGTGCTCCACCTGGAAGAAGCACAGATCGGGATGGTCCTGGGCATCAATGGATTGCTGGTCGCCGCCATAGAAATGGTGCTCATCTATAAAATAGAAAACCGCAAGCACCCTTTGGAATTCATGACCCGTGGAGTGGCACTGGCCAGCCTGGCCTACCTGAGTTTTAATATTTTGCCGGCAGCAGGTTTTGTAAGTATTGTGTTTATCGTGTTATTCACGGCAGGGGAGATGCTGAGTATCCCTTTTATGACAGCTTTCTTTATCAGCAGGAGTGGAGAGCATAACCGCGGACAATATGCTGCTTTGTATACAGTGTCTTTTGCGGTTTCTACGATCCTGTCTCCTACAATCGGTTCGGCCATGATTGCACATTATGGATTTAAGGTGTGGTGGTATGTAGCAGCAGGTTTATGCCTGATGTCCGCAGTTGGGTTTAACTATTTGTACCAGAAGGTGACTGAGAAAAAACGCAGTTATTCTTTGTGAGATAGGCATGTTATGGTTTGATAATGAGCGCAATTTTACTCGATTTTGAAGTAAGAATGTCTTTTTGATCTTATCAAACTTATCCCACGTATGGACGCAATCATTGAAAAGTTCCTCGACTTACAGCCCTTTGGCTGGATCTTTCAACGCTTAGGAGTAGGCGATAAATGGAGTGCCTTTCTTTCGCTGGTTTTCATTTCACTGTTTACAGCCGGCATTGTAAAACTGTACCAGTTTTTATTAAAGCATTATAATTTTAAAAAAGCGGCCCTGGCAGATATCAAACCCCAGTTTGATCACCTGTCAATTAAAAAGGCGAGGCGATTTTATATACAGACCCAATACCAAAACGCTTCACCTGCCAGGCAGGATGAACCGGGGTTTACGCATAAATACATCGCGCGGGATAAACTTATTCCATTTTTTATAGAAACTGCTTTTAATGAAGAGATAGATTCAGAACGCTTTTACCTGATCCTCGCAGATTCCGGTATGGGGAAGACAACGTTTATGATCAATCTTTATATGAGTTATACTTCCCGTTTTTCCAGGAAGAAGGACGATATAAAATTACTACGCTTCTCTAACCCTGACATGATTGGGCAGATCAAAGCCATCAGCCTCGCGGGCGCTAAGAAAACCATTTTATTGCTGGATGCGCTGGATGAGGATCCCGGAATTATATCTACTGATCCTAATGTGAGCGATGCGCAGGCGTTCCAAAAGAGGATTGATGAAATAATAGATATTACGAGGAATTTTAAAGAAGTAGTGATCACCTGTCGTACACAGTATTTCCCGGGCCAGGAAAAAGATCCTTATGAGTTAAAAGTAAAACGGCCTGATGAGCGCGGACTGTATACACTCAATAAGCTGTATATATCCCCATTTAATGAAAAGGAGGTAAAGAGCTACTTAAACAGGAAGTTTGGAATCATCCCTTTTATTAATCAGAAGAAGAAACGCAGGGCGCTCCGGATTGTGTCCCAGTCAAGGAACCTGGTTATGCGGCCCATGTTGCTGAGTTATATCGATTATTTGATTGAAGATGAAATGGTGGCAGTGAATACCTGTAATATCTATGAAACGCTGGTAGATAAATGGTTATTGCGGGAGGCGGAGAAAAGGACCGGTATTGCCGGCAGGGCGGGTTTTATAAAAAACCTTCGTGAATTATCGATGCAGATAGCGATTGCTATTCATGCGAACTGGAAGCAGGATGGCAGGATGAGTGTATCAAAGGAGGAAGCGGTAGAAACTGCAAAACTGTTTGAAATAGATCTCAGGCCGAACGAAATCACAGGACAGTCATTGTTAACCTGTGATGGTGTGGGCAACTGGAAATTTGCCCATAAATCTATTTTTGAGTTTTTCCTGGCGAAGGAAGCCCACCGTAATCCGCGGTATATAAGGGAAATGAATTTTAAAGGGATGGATATGGCAAAGAAATTTTATGAGGAAATGAATCCGGATATGTTTGTTGAGGACCTTAAAGTAATTTATAATAATGGTTGGGAAATTTCTCATGAGATTAATTCTCCATTTCTCATTCAAAGAAAGGTTTTAAACAATAGAAATTTCATTTCATTATTGTTTGATAATGGCCCTGATATTGATCAAACTTCATTTTATGAAGATTTTCGTTTAACTGATCTGCTTATTTATTGTAATAAAATGAATACTGACAATGGATATTCACCGGCCTATAATATTCCTGATGGAGAATTCACAATACAGCATTTCATGATTAGGAACCTTAGCCAATTCCAGGGATATAGACTGCCTACAGAAAATGAGTTAAGATGTCACTACCTGAATAAATTTAAAACGCATTATAATCCCGAACAGTTTAGCATGGATTCAAAAACATTTAAAATCATTATGCGAGGCAAAGATGGTGGAGAGACGAAAGTGGAAGACATACCTGGTTGTTTTGAATGGTGTCATAGCGGGGGAGGCATTGCTTCATTCAGCAGGGATCTTTATTATTTTACACTTTTAGCAAAGTCTAATTCCAGTGTTACAGATTGTGTGAAAAAAGTGCCCCTTCATCTTATCGAAAATAGAAGATATACAGCCCGACTGGTTTACATCCCTTAAAACTGGCTTTTATGGAAATACATTATTTTAAGCATCCTGTTAAAGTCATTATTCCCCTGATTTTACATCGAAAAATATGAAACAATCCTTTAGTATTATCCTTATTCTCCTGACAGTTTCCTGCTCCTATAAAAAGGTTGTCACCACTATGACAGGAAATGTCTGTTATGCCAGTCCCAGATGGCATATGCTCGGAGGTAACTGCATTTGTTTGTATGCTGACAGCACTTTCAAATTCAATGGGTACAACGCGGCTATTTATTTTTCCGAAGGAACCTGGAAATGGAATGATGCAGAAAAAAGACTGGAATTGAAATCTATACCACCTGCAGATCCTGACAAATATTCTCATAGACTCGATTCTCTGTGGATGGATCTCTCTAAAGCAATCGTAAAACTAAAACGAAATAAACAGGAACTCATCCTCAGCAATGTCACTTATTCGAGAAAACTTGCCCCGTTTTTCGGTAATTCCAATAAAAAAGGCAAACTGTAATAGTTTGCCTTTCTGTGTAATTTAAAAATGTGCGAAGTCCTGCGTATAATCCCCCTTGATCCTTTCCATCGGCGGGTTAAAATACCCGTACTTCAAATGCGGGAACTCCTCTAATATCAATTCCTGCAACTGCTTCACGCCCAAACACTCCCCCGTCTCCGTAATGCCAAGCCGACCCAAATACCAATCCGGATCAATATTGAAATTTCTCCACTGGATCATCTTCAGGTTCGTATCCTTAATCAACTTTCTCAGTGCCTCATACTCATCCGCACTATCCGTCATACCCGGGAACACAAAGTAATTGATCGATGTCCACCCATCAAACTCATTCACTACCTTCAAACTCTCCACGATATCCTCAAACTGGTAGTTATTCGGCCTGTAATAAGGCGTATAATACTTCTCCTGCGCGGAGTTCAGACTCACACGGATACTGTTCAATCCCACCTTACACAGTTCACGCACCGCATCCGGCTTACTCCCATTCGTATTGATATTGATACTCCCTTTAGAAGTATGCTTTCTCATCTCTATAATCGACTCACGAATCGTCTCCCACATCAGCAAAGGCTCTCCTTCACATCCCTGTCCAAAAGACACAATCGGGAAAGGGGCTGTCTCCAGGTGGGGTACTGTAAACTCAACAATCTCTTCCGCGGTAGGCTTAAAACGCAAACGATCCTGTGTGGAAACGATGGTCTCCTCTTCCGGCTGGAACGAGATACAGCCTATACAATTTGCATTACATGCCGGCGAGGAAGGAATCGGACATTCCCAGCGACCCATGAAATAGTTACGTGCTGCCGGGCAATGATATGTCAGTGCACAGTTATCGGCCAGGTGCTTTACCAGCCTGTTATGCGGATATGCCTGGATCAGGTCTTTTACCCCCTGTTTCACCTTCTTCTCATCAAAACCACCACATTCCTGCCTGATATCCTGCTCAATCCTTACCGCTGGTACATAGAACTTACCATCCAGCCAACCTACTGCCGTATAGCAGAACAATGGCAGGGTAGGGGCATCCGGCATGGTCTCATATGCCGCCATGTAAAAACCAGTATGTGCAGGCGGTATAAAGGCAGCTACTGCCCATCCTTTGTCGCACAACTGCATTTCACCGGTTTCGGCATTCAAACCAATTCCACGGCGACCAGGTAATTCATACAGTGAGCCACCTTCCGGCAGTTCAATCCATTCGTCCAGTTCTATCGGCCACGCATCCCAGCCACTACGACCGGTGGTGAGCATAGAAGTATCTTCAAATATATTCCCCTCTCCGTCGGAATATAAAATATACGGCGACTGTTTTAACATATTGAGTTGTGATTAAAGCCTGCTCTTAAAAAATGCATTCATTTCAGCTTCCTTATCTGCACCGGGTTCATCCAGGACTTCCAGTTGCAGTACTTTGTTGTCTTTAAAATCTAAAGTGAGCAGGTCGTTGCGCAAAATTAAGTTATTCAGGCGGCTCCAGCTAATCACCTTTTCTGAGAAGGTGGTTGGCAAAGTCGCCCCGTTGAAATCAACCTTTATATATGAAGGCATGAAAATCTTGTATTCAGCATAGCCTACATAAGCAGCTGCAATGCCTGTCAGGAACAGGAACCCAGCTGCCAGGGGCTGCATATGCGTCAGCACAAAAAGACAACCGGTCAGACAGGCGAAGGCTTGTACAGTACGGGCCAGGCTGTTCGCAGATTGGATATTCTTAAACCGCTTCATCATAAACGGGAAGACGAGGCTTCCAATTCCGAGGAGGAAGAAGAATGCAGCTACTGCCCAGTTAGGATCAGGGCGGTTGTATACGCCAATGGTAATGAGTAAAAAGAGAATGCCGATGAGGCCATGCATAGCGGGTTGCAGGCGCAGGCGGGTCATGGCATTGGGATGTAAGATCCTGATTTTATAAGATTGCATGTGATATTGCTTCCTGAACTTAAAAACTACCTTTTACCAGATTATCAGATTCGAACGGTTTTTTGTATCAATAAGCCGCGCTTATTCAGAACGCTCCAATACAAAAGACTATTTATTACCCGGGTGCACCATCAAATTGCATAATTTGAAAAGCACTCTTGCTCCCACATTCGCATCCCACTCCTCATGTGCGCTACTCACTTCACTCAGATCAAAGCCGATTAATTTACGGCCGCTTGCCAGCAGCTTTTTGAACAAATAATAAATCTGCTCACAGTCATATCCACCTGGTACAGGCGTTCCCGTGTGCGGACAAAGCTTTGGATCCAATCCATCAATATCAAAACTGATATACACCTGCTGCGGCAGCTGCGCTACAATTTCATCGCAGATAGAAGCCCAGGTAGCTCCCTCATACTGACGGTGTTTAATATCCCTGTCAAAGAACGTATTCACTCTCTCCGGGTGATCCTGGATATACTGCAGCTCCTCCTCGCAATAATCACGGATGCCCAGCTGCACAATCTTACTTACCTGGGGAACTTCATTCAGTACATTATACATAATAGAAGCATGAGAGTACTGGAACCCTTCATACCCATTTCTCAAATCACAATGTGCATCGATCTGCAGAATGCCAAACTCCCCTTTCTCTTCTGCCAATGCTTTAATATAGCCGAGAGGAGTTGAGTGGTCACCACCTACCAGGCCTACCATCTTGCCCTGTTCCAGTACGGCCTTCGTTTGGTTGTACACCCACTCGTTCATAAGGTCCGTGCCCTTATTTACATCTACCAGCGTCTTCTTCAAAAATTCATTTTCGGAAATATCCCCACCTTCGGTAAGGAATTTTAGGTAGAGTTCAGCTTCTTTACGCAGGTAATCACTACGCAGCAACATGTGCTTGTCCGGATCACGCATATAAAAACCTTTCCTCCAGCCTTCTTTTACATCCGGATCGAGCAGGTCAATCTGCAAACTTGCTTTACAGATTTGTTCGGGTCCTCTTGCGGTGCCGTGACAGTAAGATACTGTCACTTCCCATGGAATAGGAAGTAAGATGAGTGATGCATCCTCTTCAGTCGTAGGTAAGCCAAAGATATTGTTAGATACCAGGCTGACAGAATTGGGATCAAAGTTGGATAAATCCGCCATGATTATGAAGTTCTTATACTAATTTTCGGCGCAAAGATAGTACTTTATACATAAAGCGGTATTGTACAGCGTGGATGCTTTGGGGCTTCCGGACCAGCACGGTACGCTTGCGCCGGCATTTATGATAAATATCATATCTCCTTTCATGTAAAAAATCCACTTTCACACCTCATTTTGCCGTAATTTTGCGCATCGAAATGTGAATGGACCGTTTTGATGGATAAAAAAGCACATTAACAAGCACATTAAGGGGAAGCATTTTAGGAAGCTTAAGAACTATTTGCGATATGAAGAAATCTAATATTGTTTTATTAGTGCTGATTGCAGTAGCAATTGGGGTGATTGTAACAGTTGCCGGTGATTTCAGTACTTATGAAACATTTGCCACAGCTCGTCAGAAAGAAGGAAAAGAATTCCAGGTAATCGGAACACTGGATACTACCAAAACCATGGTATACGATGCTGCTAAGGATGCCAACCTTTTTACATTCTACGTAAAGGATAAATCCGGTGATGTATGTAAAGTTATTTACTTCGGCACCAAGCCCACTGACTTTGAGAAAGCAGAAAGCGTCGTGCTGACCGGCAAGATGATCAAAGATGGTGAATTTCATTGTGGTAAAATCCTCATGAAGTGCCCATCCAAATATAAAAATGACCAGGTAGCGGTTGGCAATAAAGTATAAGCCATTCGCATTCATATATTTTAAAAAGTAGTTAATGGCCCGCACCGTCGGGCTATTTCTTCATTCTAGCACCTTTTATCTTGAAGACGACATATATAGGAGAGCATTTATTGCCCGGGCAGTTTGGACATTTTTTTGCAGTGCTGGCCCTGGTTGCCTCGATGGTGGCCACTGCCAGCTATTGGGTAAGCGTACGTACCGGAGACGAGGTAAAACGTAATTCCTGGAGATTGCAGGGCCGTTGGGCATTTATCATCCAGGCAGCATCTGTATTTGCCGTATTTGGTTGCCTGTATTTTGCATTATACAATCACTATTTTGAATATAAATATGTCTGGCGCAACTCCAGCCGCGATCTGCCGGTTAGTTTGCTCTTGTCCAGCTTCTGGTCTGACCAGGAGGGAAGTTTTATGCTTTGGTCTATCTGGCAGAGTATCCTGGGCCTGGTGCTGATCCGTACCACTAAAAGGTGGGAAGCTCCTGTAATGACCATGATCTCATTTGCGCAGGTGTGCCTGAGCAGTATGTTGATCGGTATTTTCATCCTGGATTATAAAGTAGGTAGCAACCCATTCCTGCTGCTGCGCCATGCGGCAGAGAACCAGGGCCTGCCATGGGTAAACAGTCCTAATTACCTGAACTTCATCAAGGATGGTAATGGATTGAACCTTTCCCTGCAGAACTACTGGATGGTGATTCACCCGCCGGTATTGTTCCTGGGTTTTGCTTCTACCGTTGTGCCTTTTGCCTTTGCTTTTGCCGGTCTCTGGACCAGGGAATATAAAGAATGGATTAAACCAGCCCTGCCATGGGCCCTGTTCAGCGCGGCTGCATTGGGCCTGGGTATTATGATGGGAGCTGCATGGGCCTATGAATCACTCACTTTCGGCGGTTACTGGGCATGGGACCCTGTAGAAAATGCATCGCTGGTACCATGGCTGACACTGGTAGCGGGTATTCACACCCTGCTGGCCTTTAAGTCATCCGGCCATGCACTGAAGGCGACATTCTTCTTCTTCTTCATTACTTTTATTTTAATCCTGTATTCTACCTTCCTGACCCGTAGCGGCGTATTGGGTGATACATCTGTACACTCCTTTACTGATCTGGGTATGAGCGGACAGCTTACCTTCTTCCTTTTCGCGTTCATCCCTGCCTTTGGCATGCTGATCGCCCGCAGGAAAGAGATCCCTACTGTTCACAAGGAAGAAAGTACTTATTCCCGCGAGTTCTGGCTCTTCATCGGTTCACTGATCCTGATGATCGCCGCTATCCAGATCACCTTTACCACTTCCATCCCGGTGTGGAACAAGCTGATTAACAACCTGGGGATCAAGAAACTCCTGAACCTGACAAACGATATTGCACCTCCATCTGACGGTGTATTCCACTATAATAAAATCCAGATCTGGGTGGCGATTGTGATAGGTATTCTATCCGCTATCGTGCAGTTCCTGAAATACAAGGATACGCCAAGAGGGGAGTTTACCCGCAAACTGATGATTCCTACTGCCCTGGCTTTGATTGCTACCGTGCTTTCCGGCTGGCTGGGTAAGGTGAATTACGATACATATGGGGCAGGGTTCCTGATGGCGATTTACCTGATGATGTTTGCCAGCTACTATGCGATTATTGCAAACCTCGCTTACATCTGGATCGGCCAGAAAGGTAAGCTGAAGGCGGCAGGCGCTTCTGTGGCACACATCGGTTTCGGTATGGTGTTGCTGGGTATAGTGATCACTTCCTCAAAGAAAGAGACGATCTCCATCGACAGAATGAAGATGCTGGACGGTGGTTTCTTTGGTGCGAACAGCAAGGAGAATCCACGTGAGAACCTGATGTTGCCACGTAACTTCCCGGTACAGATGGGCGATTATCATGTCACCTATGCGGGTGACTCCCTGCCGGCCGGGGAATCCAAGACTTATTACCTGGTAAGATACGAGCGTAAAGATCCTACCAGCGGTAAGACACTGGAAGCCTTTACCTTACATCCGGATGCCTTCCTGAGTAACAAGGGAGAGCAGACACTGACACCGAACCCGGATTCAAAACATTATTGGAACAAGGATATCTTTACTTATATTACAGCAGTTCCCCTGAAAGAAGATGATAGTGACACAGCGACTTATCAGCCGCATGTGGTAGCGCAGGGTGATTCGATCTTCTTCTCCAATGGTTACATGGTCATGGAAGGCCTTGACCCGCAACCGGCTAACCGTAACTATCAGGCTGAGCCAAATGACCTGGCAGTAGGTGCAACTTTGAAGGTGTATACCAAGAACAATGACCAGTACAACCTGAAGCCGATTTACCTGATCCGCGACAGTAGTTACGAATATAATATCCCGGATACCGTGGCACCATTGTCACTCTATGTTCGCTTTAGTAAAATTCTTCCAAAGGATAAAAAAGTAGAACTGGAAGTAAAAGAATCCACCGTTTTCAGGGATTACATAGTGATGAAAGCCTTCATCTTCCCATTCATCAACGTGTTATGGATTGGGGTGATCGTAACGGTGATCGGTTTCATTATGAGTATGTTCCAGCGCCTGCGTCAGAACAAAGAAAAGCCAGCTGTAAAGAAGCCTTTGACGAAGGAAAGGGCAGTTTAATAGCCTGACTATATAATATTGAATACAGGTAATAATTCCGGTTATTACCTGTATTGTTTTTTAATACTATTTGTATGAATAGCAGATGGCTGCGCGTAGCCCTTATGGTTTTAACATCCCTGATCCTGATTTACTACCTGGGTCCCCGACCTCCCGTACCTGTTTATGATCCTAAGTTTCCCCAGGTACCGGAAGATGCTGCCGGCCTGGAAAAGTACATTAACCAGAAGGAATCCCGGCATCGCCTGAAGCCGGATAACCAGGCGAGGATAATATGGCATGATTCCCTGCATACCAAAACAGAATACGCGATAGTGTATTTACATGGATTTTCAGCCAGCCAGGGAGAGGGTAATCCTGTACACCTGGATTTTGCAAAGCGATATGGTTGTAACCTGTTCCTGTCCAGGCTGGATGGACATGGCCTGGATACTACAGAGCCTTTGCTGACGATGACGGCGACTGGTTTATGGCGGGATGCCAAGGAAGCGTTGGCGATTGGGAAGGCATTGGGGGAGAAGGTGATCCTGATGGGCACCTCTACGGGTGGTACCCTGGCATTGTACCTGGCAGCAATGTACCCGAATGATGTGTATGCGGTGATTAACTTATCGCCGAATATCGAGATTAATAATGATATGGCATTCCTGACGAATAATCCCTGGGGATTGCAGTTGTCCAGGATCGTGATGCATGGGAATTATAACCAATCGAAAGATACGAATGCGCTGCGGGCGCAATATTGGTATAATAAGTACAGGCTGGAAGCGGTAGGAGAGCTGCAGGGATTGCTGGAGAGCACCATGGTGCCGGCGACGTTCAGGAAAATCAAGCAGCCGGTATTGAATTTATATTATTATAAGGATTTGAATCACCAGGACCCGACGGTGAAGGTGAGTGCCATACTGAAGATGGAGCACTTGCTGGGTACGCCGGATAGTTTGAAGGATGCGGTGGCCATACCGGAAGCGGGGACTCATGTGATAGGCTGTTATATGACATCGCATGATGTGAAGGGGGTGGAGAGGGAGATATATGAGTTTGCGCAAAAGCGGCTGAAGATGGATACGGTGATGCAGCAGGCAGATAATTGATTATAAAGTAATTGATTTTTAAAGGGGATGATTGTAAAGTAATTGATTTTCAAAGGGGGAAATTCCTTCTCCTGGCGGTATAATATCATGAAATATTAATAACACATTCTATACTAATTTACCTTAACTTTAGCATAGTATTAGGAGAACTTTAAGAAAATGGGTCGCTCAATATCCGCATTCTTCATGCTTATCATGCTATGCCTCTTTAGTCGTGTAGGGGTCAATGCCCAGACCAGGCACGGTCTGGATAGCATTCCTGTAAGCGCGATTGTAGTCAATGGCGACACTATTCCCAGTATTACCCTCCAGATAGTAGAAGTAATCGATAAATTACCGAAGAAGTTCCGTAAACAACGTGAGGCCTGGACGCGGCTGCGCAATGCGGTGTACGTCACATACCCTTATGCGGTGCAGGCATCCCGGATACTGAGGGATGTAAACAGCAGGCTGGCTACCTTACATGACAAAAAGGACCGGAAGGCATACCTGGCATCGGTGGAGAAGCAAATGAAGGCACAGTTCGGCGATAAGTTGGAGAATCTGTCGATATACCAGGGACGGATCTTAATGAAGCTGATCAACCGGCAGACGGGGCAGAACTGTTATGAGATCATCAAGGAATTGAAGGGTGGATTTTCGGCGAGGATGTGGCAAACGGTGGCTTTTTTCTTTGGCGGGAATCTGAAAAGTGAGTATGATTTGAACGAAGACAAGGATATAGAGGCGATTGTGCAGGAAATAGAAATATACCGGGGTTCACGGGCATATAATTAACTGTACATACATCATCCATGAAATTCACTTTCCATTATATAATTAACAAGACTTTGAAGCGGCACCTGCCGCTTTTTTTATACCTTACAAAGATGCAATTCAGATTAATTTTAGCGGGCTTCCTGCTTTGGAGTATGGTTTCTAAGGCCCAGGACGGTACATTGTTTATAGTTGACAGCGTTGAGGTGGAGAATGGTCTCAATAACCTATCTCCTGATAAGATTGCGTTTATGAATGTGGTCAGTAGTCCGACATTACAGGCGAAATATGGAGCCAGGGCGGAGAATGGGATCATTTATATAGAGACGAAACCTTTTGCGCGCAGGCGTTATAATCGTTTGTTTTCGGAGTTATCACCGGCTTTTGAGGCGGCACTGAAGAAGTATGGGAGTGATAGTTTGTTCCAGTACATCCTGGATGGGACTAAAATAGACGAGGCCTCTATGAATATGCTGGCAGCGCTGGAGAAGAAAGGGATTGGGAGTTTGGTGGTGGTAGATGCGGCGACGCTGAAGAGTAAGTACGATGTGAAGGAGAAGGATAAGAAGGTGGGGGTGATCATTACATCGAAATAAAACGATATGAAAGTGCGGTAAGAGCTAAAAAGGGGATTAAGGTCTTTTCTGAAGATAAAAACAGTTCTCTCCATTCGGGTTATATTTGCACCCGAAAGGAAAGTATTTACGATGAAATTAGACATATTAGCAATTGTCGCGCATCCCGATGATGTGGAGCTGGCATGTGCAGGTACCCTGATGGTACACGCGGCACAGGGAATGAAAATCGGTATTCTGGACCTGACAAAGGGAGAATTAGGTACCCGTGGTACTCCCGAAATACGCGCAGCTGAGGCGGCAGACTCCGCCCGGATCATGGAACTGGATGTAAGAGAGAACCTGGGCTTGCCGGATGGTTTTTTCAGGAATGATACTGAGGAGCAATTGAAAGTGATTACGATGATCAGGAAATACCGTCCTGAGGTCGTGCTGACAAATGCCCGTGAGGACCGGCATCCGGATCATGGCCGTGCGGCGGTATTGGTAGCAGATAGTTGTTTTCTTTCTGGTTTGAGGAGAATAGAGACAGCATTAGATGGACAATCACAGGAAGCCTGGCGCCCCAAACAGGTATTCCATATGTTGCAGAATAAAATAGAAAATCCTGATTTCGTGGTAGATATCTCTTCTGTAATAGAGCGGAAGAAGGATGCGATCAGGGCATTTAAGACACAATTTCTGGCACCGGCGGCAGACAATGAGCCGGCTACCTTTATTTCTTCCCCTGCATTTTTTGAGAATATTATTAGCCGGGACAGGTCTTTCGGGCAACTGGTAGGAGTACCTTATGCAGAAGGGTTTACGACTGCTAAGATGCTGGGTATCAGGAGCTTTAATGACCTTATTGGAAATGTAACCTGAGGATCACGCCCGGTTTCGATAATTATTTTACTGATTATCAATTTGTTGTAATGTGTTATTGCATTTATAGCATGAAGACTGCGGGGTGCAAAAAGCCGGAAAATGACAGCATTTGAATGGAGGATCAGGGAGTAAAAGGGTAGTTTGACAAACACACCATTCCTTTGCCATATAATGAATGGCTAAGGAACAGTTAAATTATTATGGATATAGTAGAAAAAGATTGGAATAATTAAGGGCAATAGGAACCTGACTGCCCGGTTTGGGAAGTAGTAATGGTGAGTGTAGGAAACACCGTTGCCCGTCAAACATTAGATGAACAGATCTTGAGTGGCATCAAATTCATCATGTTTACTGAAACTGTTTTTGATGAACGGAATCAGTGCAAGGCCTATCGTAAGGATCGCTAAGAGTACATTTTTCGTTTTCATATCCTGTCGTTTTAAATAATTGATGAGTATACTTATATAACTAAATAACGTGCCAAAATGTTACGAATACTTTCGAAAAACGTTAAGATTGTATTAAAGGGGGGAGAAAGTGAAACACATAATTGAAATTCATTAGTACGGTACCGGGATTGGAGGTATATAGACTTTTTCAATAACCTATAAGGAAAAATCTATTTGACTAATTATGAATAGACTGTGACCTTTGCACCGGAAATTTTACCGCGGGGTGTGGGTGAAATTTTCCCGAAGTTGGAAAATGGAGAGGAAAATTTTCCGTGGGGGAGAAAATCGAAGGAGGAAATAACCAGGGGGAGTAATAGTACCAACCGTGGCAATGCCCGGATAAAATAACCAAAGGACGAAATAGTAACCAACATAATAAATAATCATCAAGCACATGAAGAATGCAACTTTATCTCTGGGTGCACAGTTCCCGGAGTTCAAGAAAACGGCAGTAGTATCTATCGAGAAAGGAAAAGAGTTTTATGAACTGACTTCTGAGGAGCTGAAAGCTTCCGGCAAATGGTTAGTAATGTTCTGGTGGCCTAAAGATTTCACTTTCGTATGTCCTACTGAGATCGCTGAGTTCAACAAAGCTCACCAGGATTTCGTGGACCGTGATGCCATCCTGATCGGTGCTTCTACTGACAGTGAATTCGTACACGCTGCATGGAGAAGGGATCATGAAGATCTGCGTGGTCTGCAGTTCCCAATGCTTGCTGACACCAGCAAATCTCTGGCTACCGAATTAGGTATCCTGGAGGAAAATGAGAAGGTTGCTTACCGTGCTACTTTCATCGTTGATCCTCAGGGTGTTATTCGTTGGGTATCCCTGTACGACCTGAACGTAGGTCGTAATGTGAAGGAAGTACTGCGTGTACTGGATGCACTGCAGACAGACGAGCTGTGCCCTTGTAACTGGGAAAAAGGTCAGGCTACCCTGAACGCATAATTTTTTTATTTCGAGGTCCATAGTCAGCGCCTTTTGGGATGTCCGGCTATGGACTTTTTCTTACCCGTAACTTTATAATATTATATAGATATGTTCGCAACATCCAACCAGGATACAGCTGTACAGCTGTTGCAGGCAGTGGGACTGACAGAGAGTGCATTGTCCACCCGTTTACATCAACTGTCCAATTCAGATGCCCGTTACCTGAAAGATTTGAAGATAAACGTGACAAACGGACTGAATTCAGGTAACTTAACGAAGAAGGAAGCCTACCTGATCGGTTTGTCAGTAGCGGTGAATGAGAAGCATTTTGAACTGCAGGCGGCATTTGAGAAACTGGCGCTGGCAGAAGGTGCAAATGATAAGGAAGTAGCGGAGGTGATCAGCTGTACGAGTCTGCTGGTGGCTAATAACGTATATTACCGTTTCCGTCACTTTGTAAAGAAAGAGTTCTATACAGCTCAACCAGCAGGGATCCGTATGAGCATTATGGCGAACCCTGTTTTAGGTAAAGAATTCTTCGAATTGGTAAGTTTAGTAGTTTCTGCTTTGAACGGATGTGAAATGTGTGTATCTTCGCACGAAGAAGCACTGATAAAACACGGCACCACCCAGAACCGTATCTTAGATGCAGTTAGGCTGGGCGCGGTTTTGAGAAGTTTAATCGTGTTACTGTAAGTGATAGGTTTCTTACCGGGGAAGATCTTACCGGAAGAACAATAATCCTGAAATTCGTCATTGCCATGGGCATTTCGGAGGGATGAATGGCCTGCCGACAGTTAATGTGGATAAGTTTTTCAAGGTGCGGAAATCTGGATACTGTTGTAAAACAGGAATGGTTGTTATGATAACAATAATGACCGGGAAGCCTGCCATAAGGCGTTCCTGACAGATTTCTAAGGTGTGGGTAGTAAATATTAAGGGCGTTGGGATTTTTAAATAGCCGTTCGTTTGGTTTTTAAACTGTTCGTGTAGGTTTTTTAATAATCGTCTTCGCTTGTAAATGATTGAAATCCACCGCTTAATGTTGTAAAACATCAAATTAAATACTTTTATTCATTAATCACGGGGTGTGATAGTTTGCAAATTCAAAATAATTTGCGACTTTTGCAGTCCAAAATTTTTCTATCATGGCAAGAGTATGTCAGGTGACAGGAAAGAAGCCTATTACGGGTCACCATGTTTCCTTCTCTAACATTAAGACTAAGAGAAGATTTCTGCCTAACCTGCAGAAAAAACGTTTTTTCCTGGCGGAAGAGGATCGCTGGATATCTTTGAAAGTTTCTGCTGATGCGTTAAGAACCATCAACAAAAACGGTTTGTATGCAGTAGTTAAAGAATTGCGTGCAGCTGGACAAACAATCTAATCGTAAGCATTCAACTTAATTTGTATACAAAATGGCAAAAAAAGGTAACAGGGTGCAGGTAATACTGGAATGCACAGAACATAAGACTTCTGGTCAGCCAGGTACTTCCCGCTACATCAGCACCAAGAACAAAAAGAACACTCCTGAACGTCTGGAGTTGAAGAAGTACAATCCAATTTTAAGGAAAGTAACTGTACACAAAGAAATCAAATAATTGATCGTTAATGTTGGTAGTTAATCGTTTATCCTCTTGATGCGATTGGCAATTAACAGGGTAAATTTTTGACAATTCACTTAACTTTTAAGTAAAAAATAT
Organism: Chitinophaga silvisoli; assembly: GCF_003412465.1. Classification (GTDB taxonomy): domain Bacteria; phylum Bacteroidota; class Bacteroidia; order Chitinophagales; family Chitinophagaceae; genus Chitinophaga; species Chitinophaga silvisoli. Next base: position 541,819 of record NZ_QTJV01000006.1, on the reverse strand, counting down.
TATGGCAAAAGCAGCTTCCAAGAACTCGAAGGTAAAAGATGCTAAAGCAGCCGCTGAATCCAAAGTTTGGACTAAGGTGATCAAGGCTGTACGTTCTCCGAAAACTGGTGCATATACCTTTAAAGAGGCTATCGTGCACAAGGACAAGGTGCAGGAGTACATGGCTAAATAATTCGGCTTTATAAATTATATAGAAAGCTGTCTCGTTTACAAACGGGGCAGCTTTTTTCTTTAGATGAAGGGGAGCACCGAAAGAAAAGGATGGTGTTTCTTTCAACGGAAGGAAGGGCCAACCAGGACCGTTTGATCGCAACAAGCAGGGCTTCTGGTAGTATTTTAATACCCAGCTGCACATTTTTCTGTAAATTGGCGCTGTAATTAATATTTCATCCACATTTGTCAGTCCGTCGCGGCAAAAAACAGACAGCTATGAGTTTTTTCAATAAGCTCTTTTCAAGAGAAAAGAAGGAAAGCCTGGATCAGGGATTACAGAAGACAAAAGAAAGTTTCCTCAACAAGATTGGCCGTGCCATTGCAGGTAAATCTACCGTAGATACAGAAGTACTCGATAACCTCGAAGAAGCCCTTGTATCTGCGGATGTAGGAGTGGACACCACCGTACAGATCATCGACAGAATCGAAAAGAGAGTATCTAAAGATAAATACCTGGGTACCGGTGAACTGAATAAGATTCTCCAGGAGGAAATTGCCAGTCTGCTCGTGGATGCGCCAGATAGCGGTTTCCGTGATTTCGATACCCCTGCCGGCAAAAAGCCTTATGTAATTATGGTGGTGGGTGTAAACGGAGTAGGCAAAACTACCACCATCGGAAAACTTGCTTACAATTTTAAGAAAGCAGGTAAATCCGTTCTGCTCGGTGCAGCCGATACTTTCCGTGCAGCAGCCGTAGACCAGCTCACTATCTGGAGTGATCGCGTGGGGGTGCCTATCGTGAAGCAGGCTATGGGTTCTGATCCCGGTGCAGTGGCTTTCGATACCGTACAGAGTGGTGCCGCCAAAGATGTGGATGTGATTATCATCGATACTGCAGGCCGCTTGCACAACAAGGCACACCTGATGGATGAGCTGAGTAAGATCAAGCGTGTGATGAAGAAAGTACTGCCGGATGCGCCACACGAAGTACTGCTGGTACTGGATGGCTCTACAGGCCAGAATGCACTGGAACAGGCGAAACACTTTACCGCGGCAACGGAAGTGACGGCCCTGGCCATCACCAAACTGGATGGTACAGCCAAGGGAGGTGTGGTACTGGCGATTGCCAATCAATTTAAGATTCCTGTTAAATATATCGGTATTGGCGAAAAGATGGAGGACTTACAGGTATTCAGTAAAGAAGAATTTGTAGATTCTTTGTTCAGTATAAATGGCTGATTTTGAATAAAACTATTGGGAGCCCTGCAAGCAATTGCAGGGCTTTTTTATAGGGATAAAATTAGAATTTCCTACAATACGTACACAAAATTGACGTTTTATACATAAATGGGAATTGACAATTCGTAATTAATTAGTTATCTTTGCAATTCTTTGAACAAAATATAACCCCCACTAAGGCTCATAGTCACTAAACAGCAAGTCTCGCTGTTCTCTTCAGTTTCGTGTCTGGATGTCTTCGTGGCGGTAAACAGACAAGCCATCTGCTTGTTTGCCCGATAAAAAATTATTCGCGCTTGAAGACAAAAACTTTAAAGAAAGATAAGGTTAACATTATTACGCTTGGATGTTCCAAGAACATGGTAGATTCTGAGGTACTCAGCGGACAGCTGCTTGCCAATGAAATTGATGTAGTGCACGAGAGTGCTAAAAAAGATCATAATATCGTAGTGGTAAACACCTGCGGTTTTATCGACAAAGCCAAAGAAGAATCCATCAATACCATCCTCGAACAGGTAGAACTGAAACAACATGGCCGTCTCGACAAGGTGTACGTAACCGGCTGTCTCAGTGAACGCTACCGTGGCGACCTGGAATCAGAAATCCCAGGTGTGGATGCCTGGTTCGGTACCATGGAACTACCACTTATTCTCAAGAAATTTGATGCTGATTATAAAGCAGAACTGCTTGGTGAAAGATTGCTGAGCACACCTACACATTACGCCTATCTAAAAATTGCAGAAGGATGTAACCGTACCTGTTCATTCTGTGCCATCCCGCTTATGCGCGGCGGACATGTGTCCAAGCCGATTGAAGCGATTGTAACAGAAGCAGAGAAACTGGTGAACTCCGGTGTGAAGGAGATCATGCTGATTGCACAGGAACTGACTTATTATGGTCTGGATTTGTACAAGCAACGTAAACTGGCAGATTTATTGCGTGCATTGGCGAACGTGAAAGGACTTGAGTGGATTCGCCTGCACTATGCTTACCCGCACAAGTTCCCAATGGAAATATTGGATGTAATGAAGGAGTTCCCGAACATCTGTAATTATATCGATATGCCCCTGCAGCACGCTGCTGACAATATGCTGAAAGCCATGAAACGCCAGATCACCCGTGGTGAAATGGAGGAACTGGTAACAGCTATCAGGGAAAAAGTACCCGGCATCGCGCTCCGTACCACACTGATCACCGGCTTCCCCGGCGAAACGCTTGAAGACGTGGAAGAGCTTAAGGCCTTCCTTGAAAAGATGCGCTTCGACAGGGTAGGGGTCTTCACCTACAGCCATGAAGAAGGTACCAGCGCTTATGACCTGGAAGATAATATCCCGGCAGAAGAAAAAGAACGAAGAGCACAGGAGATCATGGAAGTACAACAGGAAATCTCCCTTGAGAAAAACCAGGAGATGGTTGGAAAGATCTATCGCGTGATTGTAGACAAAAAAGAATCAGGCCGTTATCTGGCACGTACAGAATTCGATTCAGTAGAAGTAGATAATGAAGTGATCATCAACACCACCAAGCGCCTGAAACCCGGTGAATTTGTCAACGTAAGAATTACGAAAGCTTACGATTATGACCTGGAAGGTGAACTTGTTTAGAAGCACATCCAACGCAGGTATGAATGCGTAAGTTTCGTTCAAAAGAAACATCAGGAAAAGTAACCCAGTGCATAGAATTGACTGGGATGATATACCAGGGCTCCCGACGGAGCCTGATCAAAGCAAATCAATGACAACATTTGAAACATTAGGCTTACAAGAGCCCATTTTGAAAGGAATCCAGGACCTCGGATTCGTAGCGCCTACACCGATACAGGAAAAAGCTATCCCTGTACTCCTCGGCGGAGATAGAGACTTTGTAGGTTTAGCCCAGACGGGCACCGGTAAGACGGCAGCATTTGGCCTGCCTCTTTTACAGCAGATTGATATTAAACAGCGTCACCCTCAGGGGCTTATATTATGCCCTACCCGTGAACTGTGCCTGCAAATCACCAATGACCTGAAGAACTTCAGCAAGCATCTGGGAGACGTAAGCATCGTAGCGGTATACGGCGGTTCCAGCATTGTGCAGCAATTGCGTGACCTGAAGAGAGGCGTACACATCGTGGTAGCTACTCCTGGTCGTTTGCTGGATATCATTGACCGTAAAGCGGTTAATTTCACAAACGTACGTTATGTAGTACTGGATGAAGCAGATGAAATGCTGAACATGGGCTTCCAGGAAGACATCAACAGCATTCTCTCCAATACCCCCGATGAGAAAACAACCTGGTTGTTCTCCGCTACTATGCCACAGGAAGTACGCCGTATCGCACAGAAATATATGAGCGATCCGTTTGAACTGACTGTAGGTAACAAGAACAGTGGTAACGCCAACATCGAGCACGAATACTACGTAGTGCGTCCGCGCGAAAAATATGCGGCCCTGAAGCGTATCGTGGATTTCAACCCTGAGATCTTCGGTATCATCTTCACCCGTACTAAAATAGAATCACAGGAAATCGCTGAATCACTGATCCGCGACGGTTACAATGCCGATGCACTGCACGGTGACCTGACCCAGCAACAGCGTGATAAAGTGATGAAACGTTTCCGTGAAAAGTCACTGCAGGTATTGGTAGCAACTGATGTTGCTGCCCGTGGTATCGACGTTGACAACGTAACACACGTAATCAACTACGAACTGCCTGATGATGTTGAGAACTACACCCACCGTTCCGGTCGTACTGCACGTGCCGGTAAATCAGGTGTATCTATCGCTATCATCAGCAGCCGTGACATCGGTAAGATCCGCCAGATCGAGCGCGTAATTGGTAAGAAGTTTGTGAAAGCTGAAGTACCGGATGGTTTCGCAGTATGTGAAAAACAACTGTTTGGCCTCGTACACAAAGTACACAACGTAGTTGTAAACGAAGAGCAGATCGAGCCCTATCTGGAACGCATATTTGAAGAGTTCCAGAACATGACCAAAGAAGAAATCATCAAACGTTTCGCTTCTCTTGAATTCAATCAGTTCCTGGAATACTACCAGGATGCACCTGATCTGAACGTGAAAGAAGAAAGACGTACTTTCGAAGGTGGCGAACGTGGCGTGCGTGGTAATGGTAAATTTACCCGCCTGTTCATCAACCTGGGTTCAGTAGACGACTTTACCCGTGGCGATATGCTGCGCTACCTGTGCGATACCAGTGGCGTACGTGGTAACAAGATCGGCCGTATTGACCTGAAGGGTGTTTACTCCTTCTTCGAAGTTGAAAACGATGTGGTTGATAAATTCCAGGAGACTTTCAAGAAAGCTGAGTACAATGGTCGCAGCGTAAGAATTGAAATGTCACAGGATGGCGATCGCCGCAGAAGTGGTGGCCCGGGTGGTGGCGGCCGTAGCCGTGAAGACGGTGGTGGCAGACGCCGTTGGGAAGGTAGTGGAAGTGGCACTGGCGCAGGTTCACGCCCAGGATTTAAGAAGAGATATTAATCGACTTGAATAAAATCAGGAAGTCCCGTTTTGCTTTAATGCAAGACGGGATTTTTTTGTGTGATAATGGATGGCAACTTTGTGCGGCCTGCTTTTTTTTATGGCCGGATAGTTGATGATATGATCACGATTGGGCCTTCTAAATTCAAAATTTGAACTATCTTGTATCCACAGCCCTTTCCCGGTTTATGACAAAAGACAACACGCATCAATTACAGCCCGTAGAGCCCTTTTCACTCTTCTCTGAGCAAGATATCAAACTGTTTCAGGAGGGCCTGCATCCGCACCTGTATGAAAAATTTGGTTCCCACCAAACCACCTTTCAGGGGGTAAGTGGTACGTATTTCGCCGTATGGGCACCGAATGCGACTTACTTATCCGTGATCGGCGACTTCAATGACTGGGATCAGCATCGTCACCATTTGTATCCACGTTGGGACAAATCGGGGATTTGGGAAGGTTTCATACCGCAGGTAGCACCGGGCACTCTCTACAAATACTTTATCCGTTCTAATTCCGGGGAGGAACTACGCAAAGGGGATCCGTATGCCAACTACTGGGAACTGCGCCCGAAAACGGCCTCTGTGACCTGGGAGCTGGACTACCAATGGAAGGACAGCAGCTGGATGAAGACACGGGCGCAGCACAATAGTCTGCAGAGCCCCTATTCAGTATACGAGTTACACCTGGGCAGCTGGCAGCGTCCCGAGCCTGACAACCACGAAGTATTTTATAATTATAGCGAAATAGCCGCAAGATTGATCCCATATGTGAAGGAGATGGGTTTTACCCATGTGGAGCTTATGCCGGTTATGGAGCATCCTTTTGATGGCTCCTGGGGCTACCAGGGTACGGGGTATTATGCGCCTACTTCAAGGTATGGTACACCGCAGGAGTTCATGGCATTTGTAGATGCCTTTCACCAGGAGGGGATCGGGGTCATCCTGGATTGGGTGCCTTCGCATTTTCCTTACGATGAGCATGGCCTGTTTCGTTTCGACGGCAATCATACTTATGAGTATGCGGATATGCGGAAAGGCTTTCATCCTGACTGGAACAGTTACATCTTCAACTATGCGCGCAATGAGGTGCGGTCTTTCCTGCTAAGCAATGCGATATTCTGGTTAGATAAGTTTCATGCGGATGGCTTGCGTGTGGATGCAGTAGCCTCTATGATCCACCTGAATTACTCCCGCGATGCAGGTGCCTGGGAACCGAATGAACATGGGGGGGAGGAGAACCTGGAGGCGATCTCTTTCCTGAAGAATATGAATACTACGATCTATTCACTCTTCCCGGATGTGCAGACGATCGCTGAGGAATCCACTTCCTTCTATGGTGTGTCAAGACCTGTGTTTATGGGTGGACTTGGATTTGGGATGAAGTGGATGATGGGATGGATGAATGATACGCTGGCGTTTTTCAAACGCGATCCTTATTACAGGAAGTTCCACCAGGACCAGCTGACGTTTAGTATCGCCTATGCATTTACGGAGAATTTTATGTTGCCGCTGAGTCATGATGAAGTGGTGCATGGTAAGTCGCCTATGTTGTATAAGATGCCTGGGGATGACTGGCAGAAATTTGCAAACCTGCGTTTGATGTATAGTTATATGTTTACGCACCCGGGTACGAAGTTGTTGTTTATGGGCGATGAGTTTGGACAGACATCAGAGTGGAATTATAAATCACAGCTCGACTGGCACCTGATGGATCACGCATCGCATCAGGGTTTGAAGGCATTTGTGAAAGCATTGAATCATCTCTATAGGGCGGAACCGGCATTGTACATAAAGCAGTTTGAGTACTACGGTTTTGAGTGGGTAAATGTATCCGATTATGACAACAGTGTGTTAGCCTATATGAGAAAGGGAATGGATCCGAAAGAGGATATCCTGATCGTGCTGAATATGACCCCGGTGGCGAGAGAAAATTATTTGCTGGCGGTGAATAATGCAGGTAGCTGGAAAGAGATATTGAACAGTGATGCGGAAGAGTTTTTTGGAAGTGGTGTTATTAATACAGCTGTTGTAAAAGCAAAACAGGAAGCGTATAACGGGAAGGAGTATACTTTGTTGTTAAGACTCCCTCCATTGGGTGCTGCCATATTCAAAAAAGTGTAGATATTATTCTTATTTAGATAGTTAGCGGTCCTTTCCTTTGGGAAGGACTTTTTTTTGGATCAATGTTTGTCGTAAAATACCTGAATTCCGCGATGAATCCCCATCAAGAAGAGCACTAAATTGCACAAAGAATCAAAAATCACTCTTCGTAAAAAATTGAATAATAGTTTATTGTGAGAGGTATGGGAAATAATTACACTCTGTTAAACTTTTGTTTATTTTTTCTATCTAAAGTTAGCTTACTGATAGCAGTAAACAATTATGCACGTCTGTAGTAGGCGCAATCTTTATTATTAAACCAAAAACCATTCTTTTATGAAGACCTATCTCCGCACTTCCGGATGGGGGCTGGCCACGTTAGTATTGTTGGCTTTAGTCGTGTATTCCTGTAAAAAGGATAACTCCAGCGCATCAACAAGCCTGGGTGCCAACCAGCAAAGACTGAATGTATTCCTGGCAGATGATCCGGGAAGCCGTTTTGACAATGTATTTCTGGACATCAAATCCGTACAGGTACTTGTTGATACCTGCGATGGTGCAAATGGAAAAGGTAAAGGCAGCGACAAAGGTGGGGACTATGACTGGGGCAATGATTACAACCGTTGTCACTGGGGTGAAGATAAAAACGACCGGGACGATTCCTGTAAGGTATGGGATTCCCTGGCGGTCTCTCCTGGTGTATACGATGTGCTCTCCCTGCGTAACGGAGCGGATACGCTACTCTCTGAAGGTGTAGTGCCTACAGGTAAAGTAAGAAGAATTCAGATCAACCTGGGCGATAACAGCTACGTTGTAAAAGACAGCGTACAGTACCCGCTGAAGGCGCTGAATGGTCAGGTTAAACTGGTTGTAAACATTCGTCCTGAAGAGTGGGAAGAATACCAGAGTGGTAACTATCGCCTGTGGCTGGATTTTGATGTAGATCGTTCTATCGTTCAAACCGGCAATGGCAAGTTTATACTGCGCCCTGTAATTCACGTATTCCTGGTATCTGAAACAGGTAGTATCTCCGGTAAAGTAACTCCTTATGATGCTTATCCGGTGCTGACCGTATACAATGATACTGACACTGCTTATGCTTTGCCTTGGAGAAATGGGGAATGGAAGATCAGGGGCCTGAATACTGGTACTTACAATGTATTTGTAAATGCATCCAATGGATACGCTGATACTACCATTACCGGTGTTAAGATTGAAACTGGTAAGAACACATCAGTAGATGCAATTAAGCTGAGTAAGTAAGTTGAGTATTTAGGATATAAGGAATAAGACACACAATCATAAAATGAAAGGCTATGTCGTTATTGATATAGCCTTTCTTCATTTTGGAGGGATGGGATCAAAAGAAAGATTCTAGGTGATTTTAATAGGGTGAATGCAATGGCTTTCAAAAAGTAGATATGATAAAAATTACTAACTTGTGAAAAATACTTCTGAATGAGAAAAATCCTCGTTTTTTCTGTACTACAACTGTTATGCTTTTTTGTCTATTCGCAGGGCTTTACTATTAAACAAAACAAAAGGGATGACCAGAAACGCAAGCAAGGCGAATGGTCCGAAGAAGTGGCGGCCACCCGAGGTGAAGATGGCTACACCTGGGAAGGCAACTATGTTGACGATCGCAAAGAGGGGCTGTGGAAAAAGTATGCTCCGTCCGGCGCACTGATTGCCGAAGAAAACTACAAGCACAATGTGCTGAATGGTCCGGCCCGTTATTTTTACTCTAATGGTCTGGTCAGTGCCGAGGGCAACTTTGTAGCCAAAGATATTGACGACACCGTAGAAACCTACCGTGTGATTGACCCCATCACACAGGAGGAAAAATTTGAAGAGATCAAAAGAAATGCGACTTCTCTTCGCGATGGTCTATGGAAGATTTATGATGAAGATGGGAACATGGTAAAAGAATACTACAAGAGGGGAGAGCCGGTAAGTCCGGAAGAGCTGGATACAATTACCAACAAAGTTCCAAAAAAGCTGCCTGCACAACCCTCACAGTTGCCACATCAATCGGCTAAGAAACAGCACTAAAAACATGCATGCCGGGGGGCATTCATCATTCATCATCATTTTTCCTGCTCAGCGCTCCTTCCCAGGCAGGATGCCGGAAGAAAGCACGATTATTAAACCAGGTAATCCAACAGGTCACAACAACTACTGCTTCAAAGGAACCGGCCGTCACATCTTCAAAGAAATGCTGACTGAGGTACATTCTTGAATAAGCAACCATGACTGCCAGCAAAAAGTAAATACAACCATACCACCTGCGGGGGCTGATAAAAGTCAACACAACCGCCGTGGTAAATGCGCACACAGTATGTCCTGAAGGAAAACTGAAATGATTGGAGAGCACTTCCACATCGGGTACCCAGTAAATGGTTTTGGGTGAATCCGTGAAATACAGCTTAGGTCTGGGAGCGCCTACAATATATTTTAAAGGAAAATTTATGAGACTGGTCAGCAGGTAACTGCTGGCCAGTAATAAACTGTAGCGATACCGCACGAATAATAAAATCAACACCAGCGATACCGCTGTCGTAGCCCCGCCCATTTCGGTCGCATACCTGAAAATCACATCTCCTGCCGGAAAATGTAATCCATTAATAAAAAAGTAAATCTCTTCCCTGGTGAAGATGATCTTAAGTGTGAGTGAAATGACAAAAAGAAGGGTGTAGGGAATTAAAAAATACCGGAGTTGGCGGATGCTTGCTTTCATAATAGGAATAAAAATAATCTGATTTTCCATTCCCCGGAAAAAAAATCTCATTTGTGGAAATTTGTTCGCCACATAAAAAAAAGGGATTACCGCAATGTGAGATCCACATTCCAGGTAATCCCTCTTTGGGAAAAACTTCAGGGCAAAAAACCGTTATTCAGCGTTCTGTTGTTGCTGTGCTTTCTTTCTTTTATTGTGCGCTGCTTCTCCGCCTTTCTTACCAATTTCGGCCATATGCTGTCTGTTCCGGCTTACTGCTACGCCGCCTTTACGGCCGGCTTCGCGTGCTTCCGCAGAATTAAACTCGTGGGCTACGCCCTGTGCATGTGCGGCACGACCGCCTTTACTGGCTATCGCACGCTGCATGGATGCATCCATAGAGGCAAACCCGCGTTTATCTTTGCGACTAGGAGTTTCTGATTTAGATTTTTCTTCTCCTTCAGAATTGTGACTCTGGTGAGCATTGTTACCATGTTGCTCATGTCCATGATTGTGCTCGTGCGAATGCTCCCTTTCGAGTTTTTCTTGTTCCTGGGTGAAGTGATTGTTTTGTTCTGCAGCCATAAGAATGAATTTTGAAAGGTTTAATAATGGGTTCCGTTTAACATCAGATAATAAAACATATTCTCTGCCAAAGGAGGCACAACTATTATGCCGCGTATTTATAACCCATTGTATTACAGGATTAGACATACTATTTCATCTTTTCAGGGTGTATGGTGCGTGGAGGATGCTTAACAATATGTAGCGAATCTGCCCTTATTCTAAACAATTTGTTAAGGAAATGGTTGTGGTAACAAGTGAAATCCTTTTCATAACTTCTTATTAACGAAATAAGCTTCGTTCATTGTTCAGCGTTCCGTTCATTTTGTTCATTTTGATCGGAGTGTTTGTGTATACGTTATAACGTATTAATTTTGATTAACTCTAAAGTTGGCATAGGTTATGAAAAGGCACTAAGATCTCAATCTACAGTGCCCTTTTTTTTTAAATCAAAACTGGTTTAAAACTACAAATCCCAAATTCTTCAGGAATGAGAATTTGGGATTTGTAGTTTTATAAAAGCAAGATTATTTATTTGATCACAAGCGTCTCAAATTTACGTTCAGCAATTATCTTGAATACCCCCGCGCTGGCGTTGGCAGCAGAGAGTTTTACGGCCTTGCCATCTATGATATATTCCTTTGGTTTGAATGGTAATCCGTGGATGTAAATATGATGCTTTCTGTAAGCAGCATCGTAGTTGCCAAAGAAGCGTTTTCTCAACTCAAACTGTTGTTTGGTAGACACCTGTTTGAAACGGATATTATTGTACTGGCCATTCTTATAACCGTAGTGATCGCCTGCATCTTCGTAGAGTACGCTGCTGGTGACTACATCGCTGTAATATACATGGAGGATCATTTCTTCCGTATCGCGCTGCTCTACGTACTGGATTTTATTGTAATGAGGTATGACTGCTCCTGCTTTTACAAACAGCGGCATTTCTTCCAGCGGGGTAGCCACTTTCACTGTTTGCTTCCCGGTATAGACCTGGTCATTCCAGTAGTAGTACCACAGCCCTTCCGGAAGGTAGACTTCTTTTTCCTTCATGCCCTTTTCGCTCACGTGACTGATGAGCAGGTTATCGCCGAGCATGAATTCGTGTGTACGGTCATGTGTTTGTTTATCGTGCTGGTCTACGAATGCGAGCGGGCGCATCATAGGTGTACCATTCACGCTGTATTGCCAGAAGGTTGTATATAAGTAAGGCAAGAGCTGGTAGCGTAGCTGGATGAACTTCTTCGCTACTACTTCATATTCGCCGCCAAAGCTCCATGGTTCCTGGTTGAACCCTGTTTCATTGCTGGCGGAGTGGGTACGCATGAGTGGATGGAATACGGCTAACTGTATCCAGCGAACATAGAGTTCACCATCAGGTTCGCCAATAAATCCGCCGATATCGCTGCCTACGAATGAGATGCCGGATACAGCGAGTCGCTGTGCCTGGATGGTGGCCAGCCAGAGGTGATCCCAGCTGCTTACGTTATCGCCCGTCCACAGTGAAGTCCAGCGTTGTGCACCGGCATAGCAGGAGCGACTGATCACAAAAGGACGGTGTGGCATGAGGTATTTGCGCATACCGGCTTCCGTCGACTTGCTCATGAGGTGACCGTAGATGTTGTGTGCTTTACGGTGACTCACTGCTTCGCCATCGTAGTCGTGGCGCACGTCTTCCGGGAAGGTGCCCATTTCGAACACGGCGGGTTCGTTCATATCGTTCCACACGCCGCGCACGCCGGTATCAACGAGTCCTTTGAAGAGGCTCGCCCACCATTTTCTCACTTCGGGATTGGTGTAGTCCGGGAATACGCATTTGCCCGGCCATACATCCCCTTCCATGAGTGCGCCATCGGCACGCTTACAGAAATAGTCTTTTTGAATACCCTGCTGATAAATAGCATAGTCAGGGTCTACCTTTATACCCGGGTCAATGATTACAACGATCTTGAAGCCCATGGCAGCAAGGTCTTTGATCAATCCGGCAGGTTCAGGAAATCCTTCTTTACTCCAGGTAAAACAGCGGAAGCCTTCCATGTAATCGATGTCAAGATGAATAACATCACAGGGAATTTCGCGTTTACGGAATTCAGCGGCAATCTCCCTGACGCGCTTATCGGGGTAGTAGCTCCAGCGGCATTGCTGATAGCCCAAAGCCCACAGTGGCGGCAGGTCCGGTGTACCGGTGATCTTTGTATATCCTTCGGCTACCTGCAGTAATTCAGGACCGTAAATGAAGTAATAATTCATTTCACCACCTCTTGCCCAGAAGCTGGTTGTATTCTCTCTTTCCTTACCGAAATCGAAGATAGTGCGGAAGGTGTTGTCAAAGAAAATACCATAACCTATGCCCTGGTGCAGGCCGTAATAAAACGGGATATTTCTGTAGAGTGGATCAGTGTCTTTCTGATAGCCATAAGCATCCGTGCCATAGTTTTCTACGCGCTTGCCATGCATGTTCAGATCGGTCGGTTTATCGCCCATACCATAGAAGCATTCGCCTTCTTGAATCTGCTTGCTGCAGTAGACTATTTTACCACCCTTTTGCAGGTAATACTGCCAGTGGAAGCCCATTTCATCCTGGTTGATGATGCGGCCTTCCGAGTCGGTAATAGTGAGGCGCAGGTCATCGCGGTTGATGTAAATGCGCAGAATATCAGTGTAGAGTTCGAAGTTCTCTTCATACTCCCGAAGTCCAAAGTTGACAGGTGTTTCTTCGAGCCGGTCACTTACTGCGTACGAGAAGTCACGTTGAAACTTTCCATCAGCAGCATAGCGGAACCGGATGATCTTATCTGATATAATCCTTACTTCCAGGATGGTCTCCGATGTATAAAAATAGAAGTAGTTGCCTTCTTTTTTCCACTCCTTAATTGTATCCGGATAGTGCTTCACGGAATACTTACCAGATGAGGTCGTTACTTGCATAGTTCGCTTTTATTAAAAACCATTCTCTTTCCCTAACGGTGCCTAAATTAGGCAAAAAAATATTGTTATAACAGTGTTTCGATTTTAGGTAGCAGATCAGTTTAAATTTAATGCAACCGTTTGCCGGCCTCTTCCGGATTTTAATGCTTTGTTATACACAAAATCCTGTTTTTTAAAATGAAATTCAAACTGATACGCTACCTGATATTATATCATTCGGCGCTGGTTATCTGCCGTTACCTGTAAAAATAACACATTGGCGAAAATTCACATACAAGTAATGCATTCCCGGATTATCTTTCCACTCTGAATAATATACTTTTTGCTTTAACCTATTTTTTCGGGGGTGTTTTTCAATACCCCTTTTTTATTAAGGTAGTTCGATGATACCCAGTTTGCGGCTGCCTGCCAGCCAGATCTTCTTTCCATTTGGTGACACGCCGGCTACATTAAATCCTTCATCACTGATCTTTTCCCAATGCACCCCTCCGTCTCGGGAGATGTCTGTGCCCGAGGTACCGGTGGCAAGGAACAGATCTCCGCTTACATGTACTACACAGGACCGATAGCCCCCGGGAGACGTGACAGACAGGTTCCAGGTTTTCCCATAATCATTTGTATACACACAATTCCTGGTAGTATCCTTATCGTGCAGGTAGTCTCCGCCTACGATCACGCCTTTTTGCCCATCCCTTTCAAATGCCAGGGAGAAAGCGCCCTTGCTGGGGCTGCCCTGGGTGATAGGTAATACGACGATGTTATAATCGTAAATGAACCTGCTCACCTTTCCACCGGTGACCATACCTCCCACGATTTTATTTTCATAGTATTGAGCTACCAGGTTTGTTCCACTGGCTGCAAAGAGAGCTTCTCCGGGTTCTGCCAGCAGGTAATGTTGACTTTTCACCCAGGTTTTACCACCGTCATATGTATTAATTAAAGCAAATTTAGCATCCGGTGGAATGGGATCACCGATAGCCCAACCTCTGTTGTCATCAAGGAATACGATATCATCAAAAAAAATGCCCTTTGTAGTGTCCTCATATACTTTCTTCCAGGTTTTGCCTCCATCTGTGGTGCGCATGACATGGGCAGGAGAACCGGCATTTAACAGCAGTGCCTGCTGGCTACTAAATGCCTGCAGACTCCTCCAGTCCATACTATCATGATCGGGAACTTTTATCCATTGCCAGTGCCTGCCACCATCAGTGGTCAAGCCTGCTTGTCCGCCGGTGCCAGACACCCACACAATGGAGTCATTTACGACGGACATACCTCTGATACTCGCTATAGGCGGGGTTTCAAGTAGTTTAATGACTGGTTTTTGCTGCGCATAGGCCTGGGAAAAATGAAAAAAGAATACAGAATGTAGCAGGAGTAAGGATTTGATGAATTTTTGCATGGGTTATTATTGACAGTTCAGGCAAGAAAATTACAAAATCATTAGAAAGTGTGTAGCAGATTTATATATTTGCAAGCACTGCGTTTTTGTGGACACAGTTAAACATGCATTACTAACCTCTTTTAACTTTAATATTGTCATTGCAACGGGCGGCGCAGAAAATAAGGACTCTTTTATTGTTTTTCCTATGCACCTTACCAGTGACTGTGTTACAGGCACAGGAAAAGCCGTATATCTTCGACTCATACGGGGTGAATGAAGGGCTTTCTCAAAATTCCGTGTATGACATTCTGGAAGATACCCAGGGATTCATGTGGATTGCTACGCATGACGGTGTGAACCGGTTTGATGGCTATGTGTTCAATGAATACCGTTACAACCCCAGTTCCCGCGAGATAGCGGGGCAGGGGAAAGGCAATCTGGGGACCCGGAGCAACACCGGTGGCCGTGCCCTCATCAACCGCTTCGCCCTGAAAGGCTACAAGGGCTATTCCCTGTACCGCAACGCTCATCACCAGCTGATACTTACACATAACTACGGTATCAGTGTCTACGACGAATACCGCAACAGTTTTGAAAACGTACTGGAAGACACTACCTGGGCAAGTAATGGCGAGCGGGATACCGGCAGTAAGTTCAAGATCCTGGGTGAGGATACTGCACAGAATGCGCTCTATGTATGGCGACCAGCAAAAGGCCTTTATGTACTCGACTACAAGACCTACGCCATCAGGCGACTGATCCTCTATCCGCCAGCCATGTTGCGCAAAGGTTTGTCGGCATCCGCCGTAATCAAAGATGGCAACACAATCTGGATGATCTTCGAAGCCGGTGAACTGCTGGCCATGAATATCAAAACACTCCGCGTTACTACGTACTGTCTTCCGGGAATTACCACTCACCCTGTGATCCGCAACCTGAATAGTGATACGCTCATTATCGCATCTCAGGGACATGTAGTGCTCTTTAATAAAAAACTGAATAAGTATACACCACTCACCTTTGACCAGCACGATGAAAAAGATATCTCATTCGTACCGCTCTGTATGGAGCTGGATCAGCATGGCAATGTATGGATTGGTGGTACGGACGGAATCATCGTCTACAACATTAAACGCAACGAAATTATCAATCACATTGTCACTTTTAATGGCTCTGAAACCAGGAGCTGGAATGTTGTGACCTACCTGTACCGCGATGCGAGCGACAATATGTGGGTAGGCACAGATGGGGATGGGATTAAAAAATATTCTCCGAACAAGAAGGTGTTCAACCTGTACCGCTCGCCCTTTATCACGCACAATATGGTCAGGGCTGTGTACAAGCATGATGATGGCAAACTCTATGTAGGCCTCATGCACGATGGACTGGATATTTATGAGAAAGGAGGGAAGTGGCTGGAACGTATACCGGGGGATGACGGGCGGAATAA
Source organism: Chitinophaga silvisoli (assembly GCF_003412465.1). GTDB lineage: Bacteria > Bacteroidota > Bacteroidia > Chitinophagales > Chitinophagaceae > Chitinophaga > Chitinophaga silvisoli. The sequence goes on along the minus strand of NZ_QTJV01000006.1, from coordinate 525,806 downwards.
TATCTTCCCTGCCAAGAACCTGAATGCCATCTGCAGAGAAGATTTTGAACACCTATGGTTCCATTTCTCTGATATGTTCATCGGTTTGTTCAATGTACACAACCATCGTTTCGAAGATCTTACTGCATCTGTAAAAGCACTTGGCATGCCGAACCAGGAAGATATTTATCCATTCCTGTTCAAGCGCAACACCGGCGAAGTTTACTTCAATTACGGCAGTTACCTGCTGCAGATGATGCCTGTAGGCAGAACTTACAAAGCCTCTATCATCCACGAGTTCCCGGACGAAATACTGACTACTTATTTTGAAGATTTCCTGGGCAATAAATATGTGGGCACCAAGGTAGCAGTGTATGTGAAAAAGGCGGATAGCCCGAGTTGGGAAAAGATCAATTTACCGCCTGGTACGATTGTAAAATCAATCAATAAGAACGCGCACAAACAGTTGCTCGTAGCGACTTCCAAAGGGTTGTTCGTAATGGATGAAAAGAACCAGATCATCCAGCATTACAATAGTTACACCTTCCCGTCCCTGGTGAATGATTATTTCTACGGTGTATTACTCGACGATAAGGACCGCATCTGGGTGAGCCACAACAAAGGCCTTTCCCAGATCAACCAGGTCACTGATGAAATCACTACATACAATTACGAAGATGGCTTGCAATCAAACGAGTTCAACACCGGTGCATTTTATAAATCGACCGATGGTGAATTATTTTTTGGAGGCATCAGGGGGGTGAATGGTTTCTATCCGAAGGATTTCAGGAACAACCCTTCCAAACCGAAAGTTGTAATCATGCGCATGGAAGTGCTGGATAAACCATACGAATCAGATACAGCCCTATCCCTGTTGCGCAGGATCGAATTACCTTACAACCACAATACAATCGCCATAGAATTTGTGCCGCTGGAATTTACTAATCCACTGAAGAATAAAGTGCAGTATAAACTGGATGGGGCAGATGAAGACTGGGTGCAGGCGGGTACTTTCAGGATGGCACGTTATACCAACCTGCGGCCGGGTACTTACACTTTTAATGTGCGGGCATCCAACAATGACGATATCTGGAACAGTACCCCTACGACTTTGGAAATTGTGATACGTATTCCATTCTGGCAATCGCTGTGGTTCAGGTTCCTGTTGTTGTTACTCCTGCTGGGTGTGGCGTATTATTTCTCCACGCTCTACCTTGACTACAAGATCCGGCATGAGAAGTTAAAACTTGAAAAAGAGCAGGCGGTAGACCAGGAAAGGGCACGTATCTCCAGCGATATGCATGATGACCTTGGTTCCGGCTTGTCTACAATACGATTACTCAGTGAAATTGCAAAGCGCAAGATCCAGGATACGAACCAGACGCGGGAGATAGAGCGGATCTCGGAAGCAGCGGGTGAGCTTGTAGACAAAATGAGTGAAATAATTTGGGCGATGAACTCTTCAAATGATTCTTTGGAGAATTTGATCGCATATATGCGTAGCTTTGCGGCTGACTTCCTGGAACATGCGCATATAACGCATCAGTTTTATATCCCGGAAAGCATACCCAATATTAAGTTAAGTGGCGGAACCAGGCGGAATATTTACCTTGCTGTGAAGGAATCCTTACACAATGTGGTGAAACATGCACAGGCTACTGAAGTAGTGATACAAATAGAAATGCATAAGAACATGACCATTATGATAAAAGATAATGGTAAGGGCTTTGATCAGGAGAAGGTAAGGTTGTTTGGAAATGGTTTAAAAAACATCCAGAAAAGGATGGCGGCAGTAGGCGGATCGGCTGATATCTCATCAGACAATGGAACCAGAGTTTTCCTGGATATACCATTAATTTAATTATATATTTGTATTATTGGGTTGACCTCATAGAAAATAATAACAACTGATATAAATGACTGTATACTCTAAGAAGAAATCGCAGGATAACATGGATATTATTTCCGTGGCGATTGTTGAAGATAACCATGATATTCGTACAGCCATGGAACTGTTGATCAATGGCTCTGATGGTTATGCGTGTATTGGTGCCTTCAATAATGGGGAGACGGCCGTTGAACAGATCCCTAATTTGTTACCCAATGTAGTTCTGATGGATTTTAACCTGCCTGGCGGGATGAATGGTATTGAGTGCATTGCGCGACTGAAAAACGAATATCCGGATATGCACTTTATGATGCTGACGGTGTATGAAGATGATGATAAAATCTTTCAGGCACTGGAGGCAGGGGCAAGTGGGTATATTTTAAAAAAGACACCTCCGGGAGAATTGCTGGAAGCGATCAGGGACCTGCATGAAGGTGGTTCTCCGATGAGCTCCCAGATTGCCAGAAGAGTGGTAGCTTACTTCCAGAAGCAGGCGAAGCCAAACCCGGCACTCGAAGCATTGACATCCAGGGAAAAGGAGATCCTGGATCAGTTGAGTAAAGGATTCTTATACAAGGAGATCGCAAGTAATCTCTTTATTTCCATAGAAACGGTGAGAAGACACGTTCACAATATCTACGAGAAACTACATGTAAGAAGCCGTACAGACGCTGTCAATAAGTATTATAACAGATAATTTTTTCGATTAAATCAAAAAAGCCGGATTGCAATTGCGATCCGGCTTTTTACTTAATCAGGTTATTTCTTTAAGCACGCAGCCGCTTGCGCATGAGGTGCACAGAAAGCACCACTGCCGCAATTGCCATACACGCCAGCTTGAATAAAAGATTGGTTCTCATAGGAAAATGGAATAATTTTTAGGAGAATAAAAAACAAAACTATCTCATCATCTGCCAGGAGTCGAACTTCTGGATCATCTTGATGAAAGTACCACTTAAACGGTTCATGGAGCGCTGCTCCTTATTTACCAGGTAAGTAACCACGAATGCTGCAGCGAGCATTGCTATCATAAGGATAAGAAAAAGTGTTTTCATAGTTTAGGACATAGGTGTTAAGACAAAAGAATGTTACTTCGTAAATATAGAAAATTTACTCATGTAAAGGTAATGCACTGAGTAACATTTAAGTGTAATTTTGCATGGGTTTTTATGAAAAATACCGGAAAGCAGGGAGGAAATTGATAATATGAAGGGCCTGTTTACCACTTAATTCCTCATATTGTATAATTTCTACTTGGGATCATACAATGAAACCTTTATTTTTGCCCGCAACCGGATTTTGCTAAAAGTTTTAGTAATATTGCTCCCGGTCAGGCAATTTGCCCCATTTTGAACTGAAAATTGGAATTTCTATATAATATGGCTAACACGGATAAGAAAGATCTAACAGCAGCAGCCTATACCGAAGACTCCATACGCTCGCTGGACTGGCGCGAACACATCCGCCTTCGTCCGGGTATGTACATCGGTAAGCTGGGAGATGGTTCCAGTATGGACGATGGTATCTATATTTTGCTGAAAGAGGTGGTAGATAACTGTATTGACGAGCACACAATGGGCTTCGGCAAGCAGGTGGATATTAAAGTGACAGAACATAGTGTAACGATCCGCGACTTCGGGCGTGGTATTCCCCTCGGAAAGGTGGTAGACGTGGTGAGTAAGATCAACACCGGTGCCAAGTACGATAGTAAGGCCTTCCAGAAATCTGTGGGTCTGAATGGGGTGGGTACCAAAGCAGTGAACGCGCTTTCCAATTACTTCCGCGTGGAATCCATCCGCGATGGCCGCTCCAAGGTAGCCGAGTTCGAGCGAGGCGTTCTGACCAGGGAACACAAGGAAGGACCTACCAAGGAACCCAACGGTACCCTGGTGACTTTTACCCCGGATGATACCGTATTCCGCAATTACCGTTATATCCCCGAGTTCCTGGAAAACCAGATCTGGAACTATTGTTTCCTGAACGCAGGTCTTACCATCAACTTCAACGATAAGAAATACGTCTCTAAAAATGGATTACTGGACCTGCTGCAGCGCAAAACCAATGAGGATGAACTGCGCTACCCCATTATTCATTTAAGAGGGGAGGATATTGAAGTGGCCATCACCCATGCCAGCCAATACGGTGAGGAATACTACTCCTTTGTAAACGGTCAGCACACCACCCAGGGTGGTACGCACCTGGCAGCTTTCCGTGAGGCCTTCGTAAAGACCGTAAGGGACTTCTACAAGAAAGACTACGAAGCAACTGACATCCGTACCTCTATCTGTGCGGCTATTTCAGTAAGGGTACAGGAACCGGTGTTCGAATCCCAGACCAAAACCAAGCTGGGATCCCTCACTGTTTATGAAGGTGGTCCTTCAATGAAGGCCTTCGTGCTGGAATTCCTCTCCAAGAGCCTGGACGACTTCCTGCACAAGAACCCTGCTACTGCCGATGCCCTGAAGCGCCGTATCGAGCAGAGTGAACGTGAGCGTAAAGAACTGGCGGGTATCAAGAAACTGGCAAATGAAAGAGCGAAGAAAGCGAACCTGCACAACCGCAAGCTGCGCGACTGCCGCCTGCACTTCAATGACGAAATACCTTCAAGAGATAAAGGAGACCTGGAAAATAAACGCCTGAACACGACCATCTTCATTACAGAAGGTGACAGTGCCAGCGGTTCCATTACCAAGTCACGCAACGTGGAAACACAGGCAGTATTCAGTCTGCGTGGTAAACCACTGAACAGTTTTGGTCTGACCAAGAAGATCGTGTATGAAAATGAGGAGTTCAACCTGCTCCAGCATGCGCTGAACATCGAGGAAGGACTGGAAGGCCTGCGTTACAACAGGATCGTAGTAGCTACCGATGCCGATGTGGATGGTATGCACATCCGCCTGCTGTTGCTGACCTTCTTCCTGCAGTTTTTCCCGGACCTGGTGAAGAATGGTCACCTGTACATCCTGGAGACACCCCTCTTCCGTGTGCGTAACAAGCAGACAACTATCTATTGTTACTCAGAAGAAGAGAAACAGAAAGCGATCAAAAAACTGGGCAACAAACCGGAAATCACCCGGTTCAAAGGTCTGGGAGAGATCTCTCCCGAGGAATTTGGCACCTTCATCAATGATGATATGAAGGTGGAACCGGTGATCCTGTCCAAGGACACACATATCCAGAAACTGCTGGAATACTATATGGGCAAGAATACCCAGACAAGGCAGGAATTTATTATTGGTAACCTCAGGTACGAAAAAGACCTGATTGAAGAAGCAGAATAAAGACTGAATGGAAACGGTGCATATCGTATTTGGTGAATCATCCGTAGCCCCCATTCAGGGCGCGTTTGAACTGGATGAGCAGCTGAAGGGAGACATCCTGTATTTTGAGGATGATCTGTCCATCGGCCCCTTGTTCATACTCGATACTAAAGATGGACAGGCTGGTCGCCGCCAATGGTGGAACCAGCTGGCAGGGGTAGAACCGGCACCTGCTGCGCCTGTACTGATCGAAAACGAGACAGAAGCGCAACCTGTAGAAGAGGAAACCAGCCCTGACCCGGAAAAGTTCAAAGCACTCAAAGCACGTCTCAAGGCAGATCCCGAACTCCAGGTATGGATCTGGGCAGGGCAGAATGCCCGTGATGTGACCGGTTATTTCTGGCTGGTAAGTCAACTCTATGACTTCGCAGGCCGTATCTTCATCATCTATCTCAACAACCTTCCTTTCCTGAATGAAAAAGGAGGTGTTTTTTATCCCACTCACCTGCATCAGATTCTCCCGAAAGAATTCCTGAAAGCAAAGAAACTGGCAAGGGCGATTTCCCTGGCGGAATTCGAACTGGATGGTGATGAATGGAGCCGCCTGATGAACGAGAATGCAGGCATCCGCTTGCTGGAAGGAGGAAAGAAACTGAGAGGTGAGCCGGCTACTTTTTACGATAAAGACCTGCTGGCTGCAAGCAATGCAGAATTCCAGAAAGCGAATAAAGTTGTCAACCAGGTAACTGGTAAGATGAAATATCCTGTCATGGACCAATACCTGGGCTGGCGTGTGAAAGAACTGGTGAAACAGGGGAAACTGGAAAGTAAGGGTGAACTGAAAACGAGCAAAGACTTCGAAGTTAAACTGGTATAATCATGATCAAAGTAACACCAGTAGAACTGGTAGGTGCCGACAACAGAGGGAGTAACCACATATGGTCCAGTGACCGTACCGGCGAAATGATCCTTTGCTACCGAAAAGCTGGCAGCAGCAGCGGACAGCATTACCACGAAGGCAAAAGTGCCGGTAAGAATCCTGAAATATTGTACCTCCTCACAGGAGAAGCCAGCATCCACTGGTGTCCTTTGGGCGGCGGCAGCATTCAGACCACCAGGGCCATTGCTCCTGCCAGAATAGAAGTACCTATCCTGGTATGGCATCAGCTGGTAGCCGACACCGACTGCTGCTTTATAGAAATGAACTCCATGGACGATGTGCGGAATGACTCGGTGCGGATCTGGAGAGATGAATTTGAAAAGATGATCAACAAATAGATTATGAGCGACATCGATAATACACAACCAACGGACGAATCCTTACATAACATTACCCACATCGGGGGAATGTATGAAAGCTGGTTCCTGGATTACGCTTCCTATGTCATATTGGAGCGTGCTGTACCCAGCGTGGAAGATGGATTAAAGCCAGTACAACGTCGTATTCTTCATGCCATGAAGGAACTGGATGACGGACGCTTTAACAAGGTGGCCAACATTATCGGTTCTACCATGCAGTATCACCCGCATGGTGATGCCTCCATCGGAGATGCTATCGTGAACCTGGGGCAGAAAGACCTGTTGATCGACACACAGGGTAACTGGGGGGATGTACGCACCGGCGACGATGCGGCAGCAGCCCGTTACATTGAGGCTCGCCTCTCTAAATTTGCGCTGGATGTAGCCTACAACCCAAAGACGACCTCCTGGCAGGTAAGTTACGATGGCCGTAAAAACGAGCCGCTGGCACTGCCTATGAAGTTCCCCCTGCTGCTCGCACAGGGTGCTGAAGGTATCGCCGTGGGCCTGTCTACCAAGATCCTGCCGCACAACTTCAACGAACTGATTGATGCTTCTATAAAATACCTGCGAGGCAGGAAGTTCGAACTCTACCCGGACTTCATGACCGGCGGTATGATCGACATCGCTAACTACAACGATGGTAAGCGTGGTGGTAAAGTACGTGTACGTGCCCACATAGAAGAGAAGGACAAAAAGACCCTCATCGTGAAGGACGTGCCTTATGGTGTAACCACCACCGCCCTGATGGAATCTATCGTAAAAGCAAACGATACCGGTAAGATCAAGATCAAAAAAGTAGTAGATAATACTGCCAAGGATGTTGAAATCGAGGTACAGCTGGCACCGGGGATTTCTCCTGATATCACCATCGATGCGCTGTATGCATTCACCGATTGCGAGATCTCTATTTCTCCCAATGCCTGCGTGATTGTAGAAGATAAACCGCGCTTCATTACCGTTTCTGACCTGCTCAAATATTCCGCTGAGTTCACCAAAGACCTGCTGAAACGTGAGCTGGAAATCAAGCTGAATGAACTGCAGGAAAAATGGCACTACACCTCCCTGGAAAAGATCTTCTTCGAAAAGCAGATTTACAAGGAGCTGGAAGAAAAGCATAAAGACTGGGATGCCGTGATCGCTGCGATCGACAAGCGCTTTGTACCTTATAAGAAGAACCTGAAGCGGGAGATCATGCGTGAGGATATTGTGAAACTGACTGAGAAGCCGGTTCGCCGTATCTACCGTCTCGATATCAATGAACTGAACGAACAGATCAAAGCGATCGATGCAGATATCAAACAGGTAAAACATGACCTGGCAAACCTGGTAGACTTTACCGTATCTTACTACGAAGGTCTCCAGAAGAAGTATGGCAAGGGCCGTGAGCGTATTACCGAAATCAAGACCTTCGATACCATCCAGGTACAGCAGGTCGCGATGGCGAATACAAAGATCTATGTAAACCGCGCAGAAGGTTTCGTAGGTACTTCCCTGAAAAAAGATGAATTCGTAGCAGATTGTTCTGACCTTGACAACATCATTATCTTCCGCAAAGATGGTAAGATGCTGGTGACCAAGGTAGCCGATAAAACCTTCGTAGGTAAGGATATCATTCATATCGATATCTTCCGCAAGGGGGATGAACGTACTACTTACAACATGATTTATGTGGATGGTAAGTCAGGTATCAGCTATGCGAAGCGCTTCAATGTAACAGGTATCACCCTCAATAAAGAATACGACCTGACTACCAAAGGAGAGAAGAACTCCAAGGTGCATTACTTCACAGCGAATCCGAATGGTGAAGCAGAGGTAGTGAGCATTCGCCTGAGCCCTAACTGTGCGGCAAGGAACAAGGAGTTCGACCTGTTCTTTGAAACGATCGCTATCAAGGGTCGTAACTCAATGGGTAACCAGGTGACGAAGTACCCGATCCGTACCGTGAAGTTCAAAGAAGCAGGTGTATCTACCTTAGCAGGGCAGAAGCTCTGGTACGATGACCAGGTCGGCCGGCTGAACACAGAAGAGAGAGGTGTGTACATTGGTTCATTTGAAGGTGAAGACAAGGTGTTTGTAGCGTTTAAAAACGGTACATATGAGCTGACTAACTTTGAACTGACCAACCGTTACGATCCGAATGAGCTGGTGTATATAGAGAAATTCAATCCGGAGAAGATCGTATCCGCGATTTACTTTGATGCAGATAAAAAGCAATTCAATGCAAAGCGGTTCAAGATTGAAACCCAGACGCTGAATAATAAGTTCTCATTTATTAAGGAAGGTCAGGGTAATTACCTGGAAATGATCACCACGCATTCTGAACCGGTGATCCTGCTGAAAACAGGAAAGAAACGGAACCCGGAAGAGGAGGAGATTGACCTGGCTGAGTTTGTGGAAGTGACAGGCTGGAAGACTGTCGGTACGCGGATCGCAGGTGATGACTTGATTAGTGCGGAGCTGGCTTCTGAAGAAGAAGAACCGGATGAAGGAAATGGTAATCCGCAAGGAGAATTATTTTAAAATTAAAAACGCTTTTGCCACCCGGCAAAAGCGTTTTCTTTTATTGACTATCCATAAATAACCACACTGGTGGGGCGCAAATGGCAAATTTCACCAGCTTTTAATGAGTGGATATTTGCCTCTGAATCCAATATCTTATTCCATTCATCCTTAAACGTCGGCATCTCATATTCCAACTCTTCATCCGACAAATTAAATAAGCACAGCAAATGCTCCATCCCGTTCCTGCTCTGCCTGTGCAACACATACCCTTTCTCCCCAATTAACTGCACAAACAAATCATCCTTAATTGTATTCTGCAAAATTTCGTTCGTGCGCCGCAACTGAATTAAATCCCGATGCCAGTCCAGCAACTCCTTATGCTTTCCCTGCTTCCTTTTTCCCCAATCCAGCCTCGACTGAATAAACGTTTCCTCAGATTGTGGATCGGGAAATGTTTCACCCTCCTTCAAAAACGACTCAAATTCTTTTTTCCTTCCCTCCTGGATTCCCTTAATGTGCTCCTCTTCTTTATAACTTACAAAGAAAAAAAACGGGTTATCCTCCCCATATTCCTCGCCCATAAATAACATCGGTACATAAGGCGATAAGAAGATCGCCGCTGCTGCTAGCTTCAGTCTTGCCTGGTCCACCAATACGGAGAGCCTTTCCCCTTTTACCCTGTTGCCTATCTGATCATGGTTTTGATTAAAGACCACAAAGTGCTCCCCTGTAACCCCTGCAGAGCTACGCCCATACCGTCTTTTCCTGAACTGCACATATTCCCCCGAATGCACAAATCCATCCTTATACGCCTTGGCTAATTGTTCCAGTTTATTAAAATCTGCATAGCGGGACTGCCCTTCTTTATCCAGCAACACATAGAGGATATGGTGAAAATCATCCAACCACTGCGCATCCAGGCCCATGCCACCATCGGTAGGGCTTTTCAGTATCGAAGGTGAATTCAGATCGCTCTCCCCGATGAGGTAATATTTCCGTCCGGTACTGGCGCTCAGCTCCTCTACCTTATGCTGGATCACCTCCCACAAGGTCACTGCACTGTTATCAAAAATACAATGTACCGCATCCAGTCGTAAACCGTCAATATGATACTGGCCGAACCAATGAATCACATTATTTGCAAAATAGCCCTTGGGACCGTCAGAATAAGCCCCGTCGAAATTGATGGCACTACCCCAGGGGATAGAATAGATCTGCGAAAAATAAGGCCCAAAACGGTCAAAATAGTTGCCTTCACCCCCCAGGTGATTGTACACCACGTCCAGGAACACGGCAATTCCCCGTTGATGACAGGCATCTACCAGTTTCTTCAGTCCTTCCGGACCACCATAAGAATGATGTACTGCATACTGATACACCCCGTCATAGCCCCAGTTCCGCTCTCCCGGAAACTGGCACACCGGCATCAGTTCCAGCGCATTGATGCCGGTCTCTTTCAGGTCGTCCAGGTAGGGAATAATCCCTTCAAAAGTCCCTTCCGGGGAGAAAGTTCCCACATGCACCTCATACAACACGAGGTCCTTAAACGGCAATCCATGCCACTGCTGATCCTGCCAGGCATAAGCAGCATGGTCTACCACGGCCGATGGCCCGAAGATATCCTCCGGCTGCCAGCCGGAAGCGGGATCCGGCAGATCCTGTCCATCAATGTTATAAAAATATTTTGCGCCGGGAGGGACATTCTCTACGGTGATAGAAAAATATCCTTCCTCATCTTTGGTCATTGCAAGAGACCTGTCTTCCGGGGATATAAGATGAAGTGTGACCTGCTCTTTTTCCGGTGCCCATACACAAAATGTACATGTATTATCCTGCTTGTAAAAAGCCCCTGTATTTTTCATATCATGGCTGACTTATGCTGGTCTATAAGAAAAGATTATGCCGTGTTACACTTTTGGCAGAAATGTTGTTCGCTTGAAGAGAACCTTTAAATCGGATCTTATGGATAAAAAATGGTGGCAGACAGGCATTATCTATCAGGTATACCCACGTAGTTTTCAGGACAGCAATGGCGATGGCGTAGGTGATCTCAAAGGCATACTGCAGCGACTTGATTACCTCCAATGGCTGGGCATCAACGCCCTATGGCTCTCACCCGTCTATCCTTCGCCCATGGCAGATTTTGGATATGATATTTCCGATTATACAGGCATTCATCCATTGTTTGGCGACATGGCGGACTTCGATAATTTACTTGAAGCAGTACATAAGCGGGGCATGAAATTATTGCTGGACCTGGTACCTAATCATACTTCCGATCAGCACCCCTGGTTCGTGGAATCCCGTTCCAGCAGGGATAACCCGAAGCGTGACTGGTACATCTGGCACGATCCTTTGCCTGATGGCGGCGTACCGAACAACTGGCTGAGTATGTTTGGAGGTAATGCCTGGGAATGGGATCATACTACGCAGCAATATTACTACCATGCATTCTTAAGGGAACAGCCCGATCTGAACTGGCGCAATCCCGAAGTACAACAGGCTATGTTCGATGTCATGCGTTTCTGGCTAAAGAAAGGAGTAGATGGTTTCCGGGTGGATGTAATGTGGCATATGATCAAGGATGCGCAGTTCCGCAACAATCCGCCCGATCCGAATTATGAGCCGCACATGAGTACGTATTCACAATTGCTGCCTGTGTATTCTACCGATCAGCCGGAAGTACACGAACTGGTGCATAAAATGCGCTCAGTGATGGAAGAAATCGATGATGAAAGAGTGATGATAGGAGAAATTTATCTTCCTATCCACCAGTTGGTGACATATTACGGAGTGGATAATAATGGGGCACATCTGCCTTTTAATTTCCAGTTGCTCACACTGCCCTGGCAAGCCTTGCAGATCTCTACTGCGATCGACCAGTACGAAGGTGCATTGCCTGTGAATGGCTGGCCTAACTGGGTGCTGAGTAATCATGACCAGCACAGGATAGCAAGCAGGGTAGGAGTACAACAGGCCCGTGTTGCAGCCATGCTGTTGTTGACATTGCGGGGTACACCTACTATTTACTATGGTGATGAAATTGCGATGCGCAATGTGGCGATTCCATTTGATGAAGTCGTAGATCCCCAGGGATTGAATATGCCTGATAAGAACCTGAGCAGGGACCCCTCGCGTACACCTATGCAGTGGGATAATTCAAAAAATGCAGGGTTTACTGATGGCAAGCCCTGGCTGCGCTTATCGAAAATTTCTCACAGGGCGAATGTAGAGATGCAGCAGCAGGATCCGTATTCTATGCTCACCCTGCACAAGCGTTTAATTTCATTGAGAACAAATGAGCCAGCACTTGATGCAGGAAGTTATGTACCTGTATATGCAGATAACCAGATGCTGGCTTATATGCGGGAGGCAGAAGGAGCGGATTCGTTTTTAATAGTCCTGAATCTCACGCACTGGCCTTGTTATTTCAGACCGCCTCATTTCAGTTTTTCAGGGAAAGTGGAAATAGCTACCATACCGGAATCAGAAGGAATTTATTTGACCGATACGATTAGTTTGGATGGAGATGAAGGCCTTGTGATCAGATTAGAAAAATAAAAGGTTGTATCAAAAGTAATCCGGAGATATTGAGGAAAATATTTTCTCAGTCAGATCAGCGGGAATTTACTTTTGATACAACCTTCTTTTTTTATTGAATCAATAAGGGTTTCGTTTGCGTCATTTCACCATTTACATATTTTACAATATACATCCCTTTGGGCAGGTGTTGTAGCTGTAAGTTCAATGCAGGTTGTGCTTTGGCTCCATATACCTGTTTGCCGCTCATATCGTAGATCAGGATGTAACCATTGCCTGGAGTCACCAGTTTGGTCTGGCCATTTACAGCAGGATTGGGAGCGATCGAAAACTCAGCGAGCTTCGACACCATCGCTGCTGCATTCAATACAATCGTACCATAATTAGCCGTACTCTGGTAATTATCTGCCGTTCCATACCATGCCGCCTGTCCATCGCGTGCAGCCCCATTATCATCATCATCGTAGGCTACATCGAAGCCAATAGCTAATCCTGCTGAAGGTGTAATACCCAGCTGTGACCATGGAATCGCAAACTCTACACTATAGCCACCATTGATGATGGCTGTATTACTGCTGTTGTATGTTTTAATAAACTGTCTTACTGTATTGTTGACATTAATAAATACTTCTACCGCATCGTTATCCCAGGCATCCGGCGTATCGTTGTACAATGCAGCATCCAGTACTTTCACACCCACATACAGGTTGTTGGCATCCCACATCAATCCGAAGGTAGCTGTATTATTCACGCTGCCGACAGTGGTTTTAGAAATTGTCTGAGACAGGTTCCAGCTGCTTTCCAATACACCATCTATTACAGGCGTACCTGCATGGACTATTACTCCCGAAGTCGTATTCGCTACAGTAACGCTTACCTGGTCGGTAGCGGTTTGTGTACCATTGCTTACACTGAGCTGGTATACATAAGTATTGCCATTACTCAAACCTGATACGGAAGGTGAAGCAATCGTAGTATTACTGATTGTAGAAGCCGGGCCACTGATCTGCGACCAGCTATAGGTCACGCCGCCGGATGCGGTGCCTGAGAGCGTTGTGCTGGTTGTACCTGCAGCGAGTGACTGATCAGGTCCTGCATTTGCAAACACCGCATTATTGCAGGTAGTCAGGTATACGGTACCAAATACAGACGGGTTCTGGAAGGCAGTGGTATTCGTTGCAAAGGAGGTGGTCTGTGCATCGCGTGTACCACCATTGTCGTCATCATCAATCTGAACATCCAGGCCTATGGTCTTACCGATGGCAGGGGTTACTCCAATTGTAGACCATGGAACCGTAATGTTTACAGCGGTGGCCGTCTGCTGGAAAGTAATGCCGGTAGTGCGGTTCACCGAATTACTACCTACATGGATCACAGGGTCATTCCAGCGGAAGCCCAGCTGAAAATCATTCACGCCATCGTAAGCAGTGCCTTTACTGTTATCTCCGTCAATGAAGATTTCTACAGCATCATCTTCCCACCAGCTATTACCGGAGTCATTGATCTTTGTTGCGTCATTGAGGGAAATTCTAATGTACAAATTAGTATTATCATACAAGGCTTTCCAGGAGCCGGCATAGTCCGTTGGCAAACTGCCTAACACTACATTGCTGATACTTTTCGAAGGCGCGCTCAGACTATCTGCCAGTCGTGCAATCACAGGTGCTACACAAGGCGGGTTCTCATTGTCAGCAATAGTTACCACAGCGGTAGTATCACCTCCCAGGTTATAGGTGCTGTCTTTCAGTAAAGTTAATCTCAGGGTTTCTTGTCCTTCGAAAATATTATCATCTACAGGTGTGATGGTAATAGTCGAAGATGGTGCTGTCGGTGTCAGCGTTACACTACCGCTCAGCGAAGGGCTGTAATCAGCTGCACCTGCAGTACCGCTCACAGCGTACTTCACGACAATGGTTTTATTTAAAGCCACAGTACTGATGGTGAACACACCTGCACTGCCACCTTCTGCAGCATTTGGTTGCGTCGCTACGATATTGATGCCCGGCAGGATGGTAATCTTGCGGGTAGCTTTAAAATTTCCACTGGCTGTAGTGACGGTGATAGTCGCTGTGCCATAGCCTACGGCAGTCACCTTACCCGTAGCATCTACTTTCGCAATTGTGCTGTCGGAACTCAGCCAGCTTACTACCTTATTGGTGGCATCGACGGGGCTGATATCAGCTGATAATTGCAGGGACTGCCCGGTGGTCAGCGTTGTATCATTTGCTGGTTTAATCGCTACGCTGCTTACCGGGATATTGATGTTCTGAATGATGAGCTGAAAGGCAGTGTTCTTGTTAATATAAGCCCCGGATTCGGCATTTGTCACCGTCAGGTTATTGAAGGTCGCTGTCTGGCTTCCCGCTTGTACATACAGGCCAAATCCACCGTAAACATCTGCAGCCACGTCTCTTGTCACAGGGTCAAGACCTGTACCGTCAATAGTTGTATTGTTGAATACCAGGTGGTGGATGTTGGAACCGTACAACTGGATGGCATCCCTTTGAGAACGCAGGATTGTATTATTATCAAACTGCAAGTTGAAGATACCCGAGCCTGCATAAAACTCAATTGCTCCGCGTTTCTGATTCCACAGGTCGTAACTGGTACCACAACCGTTGATGGTGTTTTCATACACCCTGATCACATCACCCGGGTATTCGAAGGTAAACCCACCGAAATCATTTGTAAAGCGGATAGCAGAACCAGCCACGCCATCTTTAAAAATACTGTGATGGATCTCATGACCTGTACCGCCAAACAGTGCAGCACCGCCTGCGCGCCAGTTATTTTCAACGGTATTATACCGGAAGATATCATTCTTACAGGTTGTTGTCACACCGGCCGCATTATTCGGCCATACTGCCAGTGCATCGTCTCCGTTGTTGCGCAGGCTGCACTGCTCTACAATTGAGTTGGAGGTACCCTGGCAAAAATTTACGCCATCCGCATAGTTGTTCCTGATCCTGCATTTCGTAATCTGCAGATCATTCGTAATATCCACAGGGTAGGGTGCATCATAGCCCGCAATCCAGAACCCGCACTCAAAGTGTTCCACCCACATATCGTGCACCCTGGAACCTGTTCCGTATGTACCCATAAAACCCTTGTAGGTCTTATACATTTCACCGGGTAGTCGCGGATTGGATTCATTGTACACCAGGCGGTCATTGTTCTGGGTATTCAAACTGAAATTTGAAATTTCCACATTTGTTGCCCGGGCATAAATTCCCCCATAAAACTGTTTGTCCGTTGAGAAATACACTTCTGTGTACCAGACACCTGCACCCAGTATTTTCAGGTTGCTCACGTTCAGTGTCAGTTTATCACTCAACAAAAAACGCCCTGTAGGAATGTAGACGTTCTTTCCCTGTGATACGGCTGCGGCAATACATGCATTAAATGCTGCAAAGTCATCGTTCTGGTCATTTGCTACTGCGCCATAATCCGTCACGGACAGGTAATTGGCTGGTTGAGACAAGGCTGCGGGCACGGGTTCGAGTTCGATGAAATCGACACCATAGGTCAGCCCGTCGCCATTATCTTTTTTGATCATAATCTTGTCGCCGGCATTCAGTGCATTATTCAATCTGAAGTGCACTTCATCAAAGCGCATAAAGGTTTTGCCTCCCGGGGTCTGCACCGGGTCGGCAGCAGGAAAATACTGGTATGCCCAGTAAGAGGAAAGTGCAATGTCTCTCACCTTTGTACCATTTACATACAATCCCAGTGAGCCGCTAAGGCCATTGCCGGTATTATCATCCGGCATGGTGAACCGCAGGTCCACACCTTGTGCGGCAGCTGTGAGGGTCCATTCAATACTGGCATTGTTGGCCGATAAGCTCACATACTTCTGGTCAGAAGCTTCTGAGGCAATGTCTGTCTGCACAAACTGCGGCGAAGATTGTACAGTTGCTCCACCGCTTAAAGTGGCATTGTCAGCTTCATAACGGGTATAAGGCAGCTGGTAAGCGCCTCGTGGAAGCCCATCACTCTGGGCAAATGACAGATGGTGCGCAAAAAGGACCATCATTAAAAGGGAACCGGTTTTTCTCATCTTTGATAGGTATTTAGAGGAATTCAAAGAAAAGGTAGAAGGGGAGAACCGGCAATTAGTGCATGGGAAATATAGAAATAAAGCGCCCAAAATGGATGTAATATATTGATAATGAATGTTGTCTTGTGAGGAAATATATAGACAGATTATGAGGCTTTTTACTGGAAAATGTCATCCTTTGCACATCCTCAATATGCTGCTGCTGGTTATTCCCTCTGGAAAGACGGGACAAGGAAATGCTGGCCATCAGGAGCCCCGCTTCCTCCTGGCTATCAATAATAGTTATATGGAATTACAAAAATGGGTTGAAGTGTAATAACATGTATATACAATTATAATTTATGTAATGCCTCATTACCCATGGATATAATTATCCGTTACATTCGTTCTCTATCCACGTTTAAAATAAAATCTTGTTATGCCCAATCAGATTATCATCAGCCGCGAAGATGCCATGACTTTATTAGCCTGGCAAAAGCTCCTTACCATGCATCCGGAAAAAAGAAAGGACATCGTCGCTGAATTATTAATTGAATCAGATAAAGCAGACGAAGAAATCGAAGATGCACATATAGATGGCCCCGAATATAATCACGACATCGTAGATTATCTCAGGTCCGGCCTGCTCAATGTGACCAACGAATTTATAGTAGAAGACCTCAGGGATTTGTACCATCATGAAATAGGCATCGAAGGTGAGCCATTGCTCTATGAACCATGCCCCTGTTGTGGCTATCGTACCGTAGAAGAATCCGGTGCATACGATGTATGTCCGAATTGCTATTGGGAAGATGATGGTAATGATGATCCAACAAAATACAGTTCAGTTAATCACCTCACTTTACAACAGGGAAGAGATAATTACAAGGCGATGGGAGCTTCTGATCCGGCTTATATTGACATCGTCAACAAGCATCCGAACAAGTACCTGAAAGCCTGATTGGTAATACAGTAGCGCTCATCTGTTAAGCATGCCTGATGGTTATGGCATTCTGTTTGTTATAGTAACGTTAAAACACGTTTCTAAAACAAGGAGGGACATATGAAAAAGGTAGTATTATTAATGGTCTTAACAGCACTGTCAGTCGTTACATTTGCGCAATCGCAACCAGAAGAAGTAACCAGTAAGAATTCATGGCTGAAGCTGGGTGTCAATGCAGGCGTGCCTTTTGGTAATCTCTCAAAGACAAGCAATTTCACATTAGGCGCTGAATTAAAAGGGCAGGTCATGTCTACTAATCACGTAGGTTTAGGTCTGACTACAGGGTATAACCATTTCTTCCCCAAAGATGGCTTTAAGAATTTTGGAACAGTTCCATTAGGCTTATTCGTTAGGTACTATCCAAAGAGTCGTGGATTCTTTGCAGGTACTGATGCGGGGTATAGCTTTATTACAGGTGTAGATGGTGCTACTGGCGGGGTGTATGTAAGGCCTCAGTTAGGGTATCATAATTATAACTGGAATTTCTTTGCTTTCTATAATGGCATTTTCAGAAGCGAAGAAAATGGAAGCAGCTTACAGTATGCGGGTATAGGTGCAACGTATAACATCCGTTTCCATAAAAAATAATGGTTTTTAGATAAGCGTTCGCCAGCGGCGAACGCTTATTACATTACTTTCTCTGATACACTCTTACCCAATCTACACTCATCGCCTGGGGGAAGATCGTATCATCTATCCCATTAATGCCTCCCCATGCGCCACCTACGGCCACATTCAGAATCATAAAGAAATTATGATTAAAGGGCCATTGATTATAAGCCGCCGTAGCATCTGCCAGGTGCGCATTTGCATAACTTACAATCAACCTGTCATCCACATAAAACTTCAGACTATCCGCCGTCCAGTCAGTCGCATATACATGGTAGGTTCTGCCATAATCCGGCACGGGCAGCAAATCACCATATCCCACAGCCGTACAGTGAATATTACTGAACGTTGTATCCGGTCTGTAACCCACCGCTTCCATAATATCAATCTCGCCATCATGCGGCCACTCCAAAGGTGTCTTTGCACTCAGCATCCAGAATGCCGGCCACATACCCCGACCTGTGGGCAACTGGATCCTTGCCTCCACACGGCCATAGGTATACGCTGCCTTGTTCTGCGTAGTTAAACGCGCAGAAGTATAGCTCTTGCCTGAGTAGTTCTCCTTCCGGGCGGTAATCACGAGCTTACCGTCCTTAATAGCTGCATTGGTGCTCCTGGCTGTATAATACTGTGCTTCACCATTGCCGCCACCATCACCATTCACTTCAAAATTCCATTTCGTTGTGTCGATAGTGCTTCCGTTAAATTCATCCGACCATACCAGTGTCAGCGTCGGATCAGCACTTGCCGGATCATCGGTATCTACGCTGTTGTTATTACTATCTTTTTTGCAGGAAGAAAAAGAAAAGAGGCAGGTAATTATCGTAAATGCTACGATAACAGGTTTTTTCAATTGGTTCATAGGTTATGAGTTAATCGCGCAAAGGTAAAGTTTAAATATGTGCAATTAAATTAATTTATCCTTAAAACAGCCACTACTCATTATTTACTCAATATTTCATACATTTGCCTTACCCAAATAAGTATTGTTAAACCAATAAATATAAAAATGAACAAAACCATTCTGGCATCTGTATTCTCGATTGCAATCTTTTTCGCTGCCTGCAAAAGCAAAACTACATCCGAAAATGCCGACAGCAGCGCGAATACTACCAGTACGACTGAACCAGAAAACAATAGTGCTACTCCAGCCCCTGCCAACGAACCTAAATCTTATACTGTAACTTTCTCCCCGGATACGGCTTTCCTGGGCAAGAAGAAAGAAGCTTTCATAAGACTTAAAAATGGTAAAGCTGTAGAACTGCAGGACAATGAAGGTAAAGTAACCGGTACTGAGCTCACCTATGAGATAGAACTCACTAACAAGAATAAAGTAGGCGAAAACAGTGTGTACCTGAATCCAAACGATTTCCGTCTTACACTGGATAATGGTACCAATATCACACATGAAAACTACAATACTGTATCTGCTGATGCAGAATCTACCAAGTCTTCAGAAGATAATAAATTCAGACTGCCTGCGGGTACAAAACCCAAGAGCCTGAATTTATTCCTGGATGAAACAAGAGTAAGTGTAGGTGTTGAAATGAAATAATCTCACCGGGATAAAAGATGAAGAGGGCTGCCTTGTACAAAGGCAGCCCTCTTTTATTCAACCCTTGTTTTAACATTTTTTTAAAACTTTTCCGGATTGCGTAAATACTCCACAATTCCTGACTGTAGCTTTGCTAAAATTTTACTCAATGTCAGGAATGTTCAAGGCACCACTACTACTTATACTTTTTTGCCTTCCAATTGTACTATTTGCACAAACTGGCGGTACTATCACCGGCCGCATCACAGCTTTCGATGGCCAGCCTATTGAACTAGCATCCGTTTCTATCGTCGAATTAAAGAAGGGTACCCTCACTGACAATGACGGTCATTACCGCATTGAAGAAATCGCGCCCGGTACCTATACTTTAAGGATCCAGCTCCTCGGTGCTGCACAAAAGGATTTCAATGTTGATGTTACTCCCGGCCGCCCGGCCATACTGGATTATCAATTACCAAAAGAGAATATCCAGGCTTTACAGGAAGTACGCATCATCGGTAATACCAATAAGTTTTCTAAGAAAGAAAGCTATTACGTAAGCCGTCTCCCCCTGAAAAACCTTGAAAATCCACAGGTCTACAACGTGGTGCCCAAAGAACTGATTGAGGAACAGATGGCGGTAGACCTGGGTAGCATTTCGAAAAATGTACCTGGTGCAGGCATCCCTATGATCGCTAACCAGGGTCGTGTAACCTTCCGCCAGCGCGGTTTCGAGACAGAACCCAACGCCCGCAACGGAGTAGCCGGTGCCGCTTTCGCTACCCTCGACCCGGTGAACCTGGAAAGGGTAGAAGCCATCAAAGGCCCTTCCGCTACCCTGTTTGGTACCAATATCTCCAGCAGCTACGGTGGCCTGTACAACCGTGTGACCAAGAAACCTTTCAATGGTTTCGGCGGCGAAGTCTCTTTTACCGGCGGGAGCTGGAACTACAACCGTCTTACCGTAGATGTCAATACGCCCGTAAATAAGGAGAAAACAATGCTCTTCCGCCTGAATGGTGCCACTACCTTCCAGAAGAGTTTCCAGGACATGGGCTTTACGAATAATCTGAGCCTTGCGCCGAGTTTCTCCTACCAGATCACGGACCGGCTCTCCCTCTTGTTAGATGTCGAATTTGGGCAGGAAAAGGGAACTTCTGTGGTTCGTTTCAACCCCTACACCGGCGGTGGAAAAACCCTCTCCATTGCTGATATGAAATTCCCTTACAAAAGGCTTTTCCTGGGCAATCAACTGGCTTACCAGACCCAGATGATGAACATCTTTGCCCAGATCAACTATAAGATCTCCGAACACTGGACCTCCCAAACGGTGGTGTCCCGGGCCCGTTCCTCCATCAATGGTTATATCAATGCACTGAACGGCCGTACCGATTCTACGCTGCGTGCCAGCATCATCAGCGGTTATACCACCTTCATCGCAACCGATATCCAGCAGAACTTTATCGGCGATTTCAACATCGGTAAGTTCCGCAACCGTATGGTAGTAGGATTGGATTACTATAATAACAGCAACTCATTTGACAGGACCACCGTCACCGGTCCTACCATCAATTTCCAGCATCCCGGTGCCAGCTACCGCCTGGGTAAGTCTACCGTAGATTCCCTGGTGGCAAGAGCGACCGGTACTGCCATCCGTAACGAGAACAATGGTGACAATAGTTATGCAGCCTATGCTTCTGACGTATTCAATATCACAAAGAACCTGATGGCTATGCTGAGCCTCCGTGTTGACTACTACCGTGCGCAGGGTACCCACAGCATCATTTACGATACTACCGCGGCAGGCACCAATTATCACCAGACAGCCCTGTCACCTAAGCTCGGCCTGGTATACGAAGTACTGAAAGATAAGGTATCCATTTTTGGGAGCTATATGAATGGTTTCTTCCATGAAACAGGTACTGACTACGCCGGCAACGCTTTCAAACCTGAAGAAGGTAACCAGCTGGAAGGCGGTGTGAAAGCAGATGTATGGCAGCACAAACTGGTAGGTACAATAAGCTACTACGACATCCGGGTGAAGAATGTAGTAATTACTGACCTGGAGCATGACGGCTACAGCAAGCAGAATGGCACACAGCGCAGCAAAGGCCTGGAAGCAGAAATCACTGTGAACCCTGTGAAAGGGCTGAACATCGTAGCAGGATATGCTTATAACGATAGTAAATATACGAAATCGGATAGCGCTACACTGGGCTTAAGACCTGCATTGTCCGGTCCTCCGAATATGTGGAACTTCTGGGCGAGTTATCAT
This sequence comes from Chitinophaga silvisoli, assembly GCF_003412465.1. GTDB lineage: Bacteria > Bacteroidota > Bacteroidia > Chitinophagales > Chitinophagaceae > Chitinophaga > Chitinophaga silvisoli. The sequence continues at coordinate 503,878 of NZ_QTJV01000006.1, read as the reverse complement.
TTCTCCGGCGGAAAACTAAGCGGACTAGGATTTGGATTTGGGGGTAATGGAGGTGATCTGTCTTACCAGACGAACACTGTGACTACGAAGATCACTATTCCTTCGTATGTAATGCTGGATGCATCTGTGTTCTATGAAAGAGCTAAATACCGGATCGGGGTGAAGGTCGATAACCTCACGAGCCAGAAAGCATGGTCTGTAAGACTGACACCGCAGCCTCCGACCAGGGTGTTGGGTAGTTTTGCATTGAAATTTTAAATAGAAAGCGGTTGTATGAAAAGTGAAATCCCAAAATTACCTTTCATACAACCGCTTTTTTATGGTATAAATATTAAAACTCCGTTAACCCGCTTTTTTATCCTCAACTGCTCCCCATCCCCCGATTGCCTTTTTCATCATAGAACTTATATATACCTTTGCCCCATCATACTAAACCAATATTCATGAAAAACGTTGTACTTGCCAGTACTTCTACACTCTATGGTGAAAAATACCTCCAGTACCTCCTTCCGGTCATGCAGGAACTTTTTGCCGGCATCGAGGAAATCGTCTTCATTCCTTACGCACGGCCCGGTGGCATCTCGCACGATGAATATACTGCCCGTGCTGCAGCAGGTCTTGCCGGCACCGGCATCACTGTAAAAGGTCTCCATACCTTCGCCGATCCCGTACAGGCCATCCGGGAAGCTAAAGGCTTCTTTACCGGCGGCGGCAATACCTTTGTACTGGTAAAACAACTACATGAACTCAAATTGATGGACCTGCTTAGTGAAGTTGTCTCCAAAGGCACCCCTTACATCGGTGCCAGCGCCGGTAGCAATATCGGAGGTGTCAATATGCAGACTACCAACGATATGCCGATTGTATATCCGCCTAGTTTCCAGACTATGGGTTTAATGCCCTACAACCTGAATCCTCACTACCAGGAACCAATTCCCGGTGTACCACATATGGGCGAAACCAGGGAAACCCGTATTCTTGAATTTCATACCCAACAATCTATTCCGGTAATCGGTCTGCGCGAAGGCAGCTGGATCCGTATCAAAGGAAATGAGATCCGCCTCGAAGGCAGTATGCCTGCCAAAATATTTGAACAAGGCAAAACACCTTATGAATTAGCTGCAGGCAGTGACATTAAAATCTAAGCTCGACTTCTAATTCGCCGCCAGCTCCTAAATATTAAATATGATACTTAACATACGTTCCCTTCGCAGGCAGATCAAGGCACAGCGGTACAAAGATATCCCTGTTACACTCAGCCTGCTTTTTATACCTGTGGCATTATCCTTACTCATTACCGAAGAAGTCTCCACGGGTTGCATATTGCTGTCTGCATTCATTGCATTATATACAGCATCAGCATTTGCTGTTAAAAAGCGAAAGCCATTATTCTTCAGACCACTCCTCATTGCAGCCGCTATACTTTTAGTGATTGTTTTAGAAAAGATTATTTAGTGGTGAAAGGGCTTGTATTAAAAGTAAATTTCCTGTTGAAATTACTTTTGATACAAGCCCTTTTCAATATTTTTTTATCACACATTATGCATCTTTTCACTTGTTTAATAATATGTTTTGTTAATTCTAAAAACTTTACCTAAGTTTAACACATCATTTTACTCTCCTATAGAGAGCTCCTTCTCCATCTAACCTTCACCTGTAGAGTTTTATTTCCATTTTTATCCTAACTGTAATTGTTGCAGGAAAACTTGTCGATTTGGAACAATGATCTAAAAAAAAGAAGAGCTATTACTTGAAATTCTAACAGGAAAAACTTAGCTGTGTATTACCTACACTGATGGAATAATTTCCAAAATCTCAATCACTGCATGAATCACGTGCAGTAACAGGAAGCTATTTTCTAAAAACAACACTCAACCGCATGTCACACCTGTGGTAAGGGGATTACTATTTTCAAAAACAGTTTAAACTGCACTTACCAGTGCCGTAAAGGGGAAACGATTGTCATAAATTAATACTAACTGCGAAGTGCACACGCAGTAAAGGGAATTCCCTTATTTAAAAAATTAAAATTATCAGGCTGTGTTCATAACACAGCAGGGGGAAGTTTTGCTTTAACACACTCTATATTATCAACAAAAATTCGCAAATCAATGCAAAGGTCGTTTATTGTATGTACGGTCCTGTTCCTGCTATGCGCTTTCGGAGCCATTGCACAGGAAAAGAAAACAGTTTCAGGGTCAGTACTGGATGAAAAAGGGAACCCACTCGTGGGTGTAAGTGTGCAGGAAAAAGGCACCAGTAATGGTACCGGTACCGGCGAAGGCGGTAAGTTCTCTTTGAAAGTCGCTCCCGGCGCAACGCTTATCTTCTCTTACATTGGTTATTTAAAACAGGAAGTCGCCGCGTCTGCTGCCAGCTCTGTCCAACTCGCACCTGATCAGAAAGGCCTGAATGAAGTAGTCGTAACTGCCATGGGTATCAAAAGAGAAACCCGTGCACTCGGCTATGCTGTCAGCACCGTCAGCGCTAAAGAGATTACACAAACCGGTGCGACCAACTTCGCATCCGCACTTTATGGTAAAGCTGCCGGTGTAAAGATCGTATCTGCTCCCGGTGGCGCATCGAGCGCTGTATCCGTGCAGGTAAGAGGTGTGTCTTCTATCGGTATGAGCACCCAGCCGCTGTATGTAGTAGATGGGATCCCTATCCGTAACTTTAATACACTCACCGCCCAGTCATGGGGTACTACCAATAGCCGTATCGATGGCAACGGTGCACTCGATATCAACCCTGAAGATATCGAAAGCCTCACCATCCTCAAAGGTGCCAGCGCATCTGCCCTCTATGGTTCTGAAGCCACCAACGGTGTCGTAGTGATCACCACCAAGAAAGGTAGCAAAGGCAGAGGTCTTGGCATTGATATCAACTACAACTTCAACCTGGAGAACCTGGCTAACAGCCCCGATTATCAAAACGAATATGGGCCCGGCTATGATGCCCAAACCAACGTTGCCAACGGCATCGCTGACTACCAGGGCTGGAAAACAGAAGATGATGGTTCCAGGCACCCTTACTACCGCTCCTATGCGCAGTTCGGTCCTAAGTTCGACAACAGTACCGTCAAATATTGGGATGGCTCTACCCGTACCTACAAAGCGAATAAAAACAACTACAGGGATTTCTACCAGCAGGGTTACAACTCCAACCTCAATATGGCCCTCTCCAATGCCAATGAGAATGGTAGTTACCGCATGTCTTATACCCGCACGGACTATAAGAGCATTATGCCAGGAAGCAAACTGAATAAGAACAACTTCAACTTCAACGGTACGCTTAAACTGAGTAAGAAAGTATCTGTAGATCTCGTGTCTACTTACAATAACAACTTCACCCACAACCGCGCCTACGCCATGAGCAACATCTTTGGTTCTTATGGTGGTTTCTTCAGCCGCATGGATGATATGAGTACCTACTACGATAAATACAAAACCTCCAATGGTTATAAATACGTATTGTACAACAACTACAGCTATGACCAGGACGAGAAGCTGATCTATCCAATGCGTGCCACCAACCTGCTGGACTACCTGTATACCAACCTGCGGGACAGTTATGATGAAACACAAAACCGCTTCATCAACAGCATCACACTGAATGTAAGCCTGCTCGACAACCTGAAGTTCCGTGGCCGTGTAGGTAGTGACTACACCGGCTGGAGTGCATCGGACAAGGAACACAACACCGAGCCGGCTACAATTGGTTACACAGGTGTATACGCGACCGAACAGCGCAACAACAACGTCACCTACGGCGATGTACTCCTCACCTACAATCCTAAAGTGAGCAAAGACTTTGATCTCTCTGTCACAGGCGGCGCTTCCGGCAGAAAACAAACTTACCTCTACCAGAAGACATCCACCAATAATGGGCTTGTAGATGAAAACTGGTTCAGTCTGCAAAATTCCGCAGGTACTGTGACCGCTCAATCTGCCCGCGCCACACAACTGGACGTGGCAGCCTTCGGTATGCTGAACCTGAGCTATAAGAGCTTCCTCTACTTAGAAGCCACTGGCCGTTACGAAGGTACCTCTACCTTACCAGATGGAGTGAACACTTATTTCTATCCATCTGTTAATGCAGGTTTCGTATTCTCCGATGTTTTTAAAATGCCTTCCTGGATGAACTACGGTAAACTGAGGGCTTCCTATGGTCTGACAGGTAACCATCCGCCTATCTACGCTGCAAACGTGGCATACAACCAGAACGCGGTAGTGTACGATAATGCAAACATCCTGTACCAACAGCCGAATGCTTCCTCTTTTGGTAACAACAGCATCGTATCCGAACAGAAACGTGAATCTGAAATCGGCCTGGAGGCGAGGTTCCTCGATGGCAGGGTAGGAGTGGACTTCAGCTACTATAACAACAAGGTGAATAAACAAATCCTCACTGCCAGCACGCCTCCTTCCAGTGGTGCCACTTCAGAACTGATGAATGCCGGTAGCCTTTCCAACTATGGCTGGGAAGCAGCGATTACTGCCACTCCTGTGCAGCAAAAAGACTTCCGCTGGAATACCCGTTTTAACTTCGCCATCAACAGAAATAAACTGGTTGCACTGAATGGTCTCACCAGTCTTACCGACAATACAGAAGGAGGTGGTTACCTGATCCTGCGCTCAGAAGTAGGCGATGCATTGGGTAATATCTATGTACATCCGCAGACAACCGATGCCAATGGTAACAAGATCGTAAACTCAGATGGTTACTACACCGTAGATGCAAATAACTATAAATACGTAGGTAATATTCTGCCTAAAATAGTAGGTGGTTTCTCAAATACCATCACTTACAAAGCATTTGCGCTGGACTTCACACTCGATTACCGCTTTGGAGGTAAACTGGTCTCTATCCCCACCTACTACCAGATCGGTGCGGGTATGTTTAAGAGCACGCTCAAATACAGGGATGCTGCACACGGTGGTATTTCCTATGTATCCAACGATGATGCAGCGGCTGACTATACCGCCAATGCAAATGGCGATCGTCATGATGGTGTGATCCTGAAAGGGGTAACTGAAAGTGGCGCTACCAATACCAAGGTGATCTCTGCTGCTGCATATTATGAGAATAATTTCAACTGGCGTACTGATGGTGATTACTCCGCTGCAGTATTCAGCAACAGTTATATCAAAGTGCGTGAAGTATCCTTCTCTTACAGCATGCCTAAGAAGATCACCAATCGCCTGCATGTACAACAGCTGCAATTATCACTGATAGGCCGCAACCTGTTCTACCTCTACAAATCTCTGCCTTATGGATTAGATCCTGAAGTAGCAGTAGGTTCTTCCTGGTCCAGCCAGGGTATTGACAATGGTACTGCAGGTCCTACCCGGAGCCTTGGTGCAAGTCTGCGTGCACGCTTCTAATATTCATTGCTAAAAATCAGATCACAACATGAAACGTCTATTCTTAAATATAGCATTCCTTGCTTTACTTACAGGTACCTTCAGCTCCTGTAAGAAACAACTGGATGAAAACTACCTGAATCCTGAGCTCACTACTACCGGCTCTATGAGTAAATTGCTCTCGGGCATGTACCTGAACAAAAGGATCCATCCTTCTTACTGGGATTACTATACATTCGTGATGGCTTATACAGGAGCCTTCTCCCAGACAGTGGCCCTGTCTCCCGGCGCACAAATGTATATTCCCTCTACCTCTTATACCGAGAACCGCTGGGTGGATTTCTATGACGGGGTGACCGGTACTGACTACAACTACGATGGTCCTGGTATCATGAGCAACTACCGTGAGATGCAGACCACCTACAATGCACTCACTGCCTCCCAGCAGGAAGAACAAGTGGTGTTCCTGAAGATCGCCGAAGTAATAGTCTATGACCAGGCATCACAGATGATTGACCTCTGGGGTGACATTCCTTTCTCAGAATCAAATTCACTGAACACCACCCGCTCTCTCAGCTACGCTAAATTCGATGATGCAGCGAGCCTGTACGATACCATGATCACGAACCTGAAATCGCTGAATACTTATTTTGATACAGCTACGGTGGCCACTACACAGGCCACTGCACTGAGCACCGGAGATCTCATGTTTGGCGGTGACCTGAGCAAATGGCAGCGCTATGCCAACTCACTGCGCTTACGCCTGCTCATGCGTATCAGCAACTACGATGAGTCCACTGCAAAATCAGAGGTAACAACAATGCTGAATGATGCGGGTACCTATCCGATGATTTCCTCCAATGATTACAATGCTGTAGTCTGGATGAACAGCACCACATTGAGAAGTGATCTTAACGATGTATTCACGGGTTATCCCTATGCACCTGCATACCTGCTGGATACCATGATGGTGGCCAATGGTGACCCACGCACAGATGTATTCTGGGATGCCGGTAAAAATGGCTTCAAGGGATTCCCGTCCAATGGTACCTCATCACAATACGATGCAGGTGGCTATGCTACCTACGATAGTGCTACATTCTTTTATAACTATAATATTCCGGCCGTGCTGATGACCGCTGCTGAAGTAAGTTTCCTGAAAGCAGAAGCAGATGAAAGATGGAGTATCGGAACCGCCCAGACTGACTACGAAAATGGTATTACCCAGTCTACGGCATTCTATTATAGTATCAATAACAAGATGGTGCTGAAGACCGGTGACTATACAACACTCACCGCACCGACAGCTACCACCATCAGTACATTCCTGCTGCAGAGCGCTATCGCCTACAGCGGAACCACTACGGAGAAACTGGCTAAAATCTACACGCAGAAATGGATGAACTACTTCATCCTGCAGGCAGGCCAGGCATGGGCAGAGTACAGGAGAACCGGGTACCCGGTGCTGCACTTTGCTACCTCTACTTCTGCCAGTGGTAGTACACCTCCCGACCGCCTACTTTATCCGTCATCGGAACAACTGTATAACAGTGCTAACTATTCTAAAGTATCCGCAAAGGATACCAGGGATACGAAGATTTTCTGGGATGTTAATTGATAAGTAGAGATAAGTGTTTAGTCAAAACGGGATGTATCTTCTGGTACATCCCTATTTTTTTCGCACCTCGTTTTCAAAACCTGCAGAATGGTGTCCTGGATGTCCTGCATAATCCATTTTGCCCATAGCCCCGCATAAAAATTAAAGGGGGTACTCAGCTTGAAATGACCCCTGGAGAGGAAGATGGCCAGGGCACCCAGTCCCATCGGTACTCCAAACAGGAAACCAACAGTCATCACCCCATATAAATCATCTAAGGTATTGAAACTAAAAAGCAAATGATACAGCAGGGCCACACAAACCGGCACAAGAGTAATAGCTATAATGCGCAGGAAATTCTTCGCCGCCGCAGCATTAAATAGAGACATATAGGTGTAATTTCTAAGGCATAAATATAATTTAATCTTTATTTTCCCCTGGAATCTATTTATAATTGTTCTAATGACAATTATATTTTAAATTCACCCCAGAATTACCCGTTATAGAAAAAAACATTCTGACTGATAGTAGCACTGTATGTAGTTAAACCGATGATTTAAAGTACACACCATACGAACTATACTCTGGTTGCAGTAGCATGCAAGGGCCCTTGTCGTGCATGTAACCTGTTTAATCTCACATTCCACTTAAACGTAAAAAAAAGACGTTATGAAATTGCTTTACGCTTTTTTAGCGTTGCTGCTGCTCGTGTACGCACGGGCATACCCACAGCAGCACGATTTGCAAACCTTTAATGGCATTGTCACCGATTCTGCAAACAACCCGATTCCCGGTGCTACTATTGCCGTGAAAGGAGGGAACAAAGGTGTCGTGACCAAACCCGATGGCAGCTTCTCCCTGTCCGCCACACCCGGCAGTATCGTCACCGTCAGCATTATCGGCTACCAGCGCCGCGAAGTGCCCCTTACAGGTACTGGCAGGATTCAAATTACCATGACCTCCCTGGCCAGCAATCTGACGGACATCGTCGTGGTGGGGTATGGAGTACAACGCAAGGCATCCGTGACAGGGGCCGTAAGCACCATAAAATCGGACGATCTCGTGCGTACCCCTGCCACGACTACCTCCAGCGCTTTGGTGGGAAAAATGCCCGGTATTACGGCCAGAGCTGCGGACTCCCGTCCGGGCAACGGTACCTCCATCCAGATCCGTAACCTCGGGAACCCGCTTTTCGTAATCGATGGAGTGCCTTATACCGGTAGTCCCGCTACCACCGCCTTCGGTTTTACCCAGGGCTCCGGACAGGATGTATTCAACAACCTGGGCCTTGAGGATATCGAAAACATCTCCATCCTCAAAGACGCTTCTGCATCCATTTACGGGCTCCGCGCCTCCAACGGGGTTGTACTCGTGACTACCAAGAAAGGCCGTAAGAATGACCAGCCCAACATCAACATGAGTGCCTACTACGGCTTCCAGAATTTCACCCGCTACCCGCATCCTGCCAATGCAGGTCAGTATGTGCGCGCACTGGTGGAATCTGAACAGAACCTGGGCCGCGATCCTTCATTGCTCTACACCAAAGATGAACTGGCCAAATGGGAAGCCGGTACTGAAAAAGGCTATAAGAGCTATGACTATTACAAAGAAGTACTCCGGCCCAATGTGCCGCAATATTACCTGAGCGCCAATGCCTCTGGTGGTGGTCCCCGCAATAGCTACTACATGTCCGTGAGCCGCCTGAAACAGGATGCCGTGATCAAAGACTTCAACTATGAGCGAACCAATCTCCAGGCAAACCTCGAAAGCAGCCTGGCCAAAGGCCTTAAAGTAGGTACACAGATCAGCGGTCGACTCGAAAAGCGTCACCAGGTGGGTGTTCCCGGTCTCGATGACTTCTTCAACCCCTTCCTGAGTATCTTCAGCATGTGGCCTACCGAAAGCCCCTATGCGAACGATAACCCAAAGTACATCAACCAGACGCACAACGTAAACGTGAACCCTGCCACCTACAAAGATGATGTGACCGGGTATGTAGACGAATGGTGGCGTGGTATGAACGTGAACCTGAACGCCCAGTACGATTTCGACTTCGGCCTCAGTGTAAAAGGAATCTATTCCTACAACTACATGAACGAGGAATTCGATGGTTTCGAATACACCTGGGATGCCTATAAATACGATGCTACCAACGATAGTTATTACACAGAATCCGGCTTCGGTAACCAGAACCCCTGGCGCGAAAGACACAAACGCAATGTGATCTCCCGCTACGCCCAGTTCCAGCTGAGTTACAACCGCAAGTTCGGTAACCACAATATCTCTGCCGTAGGTGCCTACGAGCTCTCCGACTACGACAACTCCTACTATGTAGTGCATACCATTCCGACTAACAACTATGTGCCTACGCAGTACCTTGTAGAACAAGACTACCTCTCTGACGAATGGTCACTGGAGGCAAGAGCAGGTTACATCGGCCGTATCAACTATGACTACAAATCCAAATACCTCGTGGAAGTATTAGGTCGCTATGATGGCTCCTACATCTATGCCCAGGGCCACCGCTGGGGCTTCTTCCCCGGTGTATCCCTCGGCTGGCGCATCACCCAGGAATCTTTCCTGAAAAAAGACTGGCTGAATGACCTGAAGCTGAGAGTATCTTATGGTGAAACCGGTAGCGAAATCGGCTTCTCTGATGGTAGTGCACCCACCTCATTCGGTTACCTTGCCGGTTACAACTTCAACCAGGGTGGCGCTGTGCTGAACAGCAGTTATGTGATCGGTCTGCGCCCCCGCGGTCTACCTGTTACTGAACTCTCCTGGGTGAAGAACAGAACCTGGAATGCAGGTTTCGATTTCACTGTGTTGAATAATAAAATGAGTGGTCAGTTCGACGTATTCGAGCGCCGCCGTACCGGTCTGCCCGCGGCGCGTTACGATGTACTCTTACCAAGTGAAGTAGGCTACACCCTCCCTAATGCCAACCTGAACTCCGATGCCACCCGCGGTATCGAAGGGATGGTCACTTACATGGGGCAGCGTGGCAAAGTGAATTACAGTATTGGTGTCAATGCCACCTTTGCCCGGCTGAGAAGTTTGCATACCTACAAACCCCGCTTTGGCAACGGTTGGGATGAATACCGCAACTCCATCGAAAACAGGTGGGCGAATGAAACATGGGGCTATCACGTCACCGGTCGCTTCAACTCGGAAGAAGAGATTAAGAACTATGGTATCGACAATGATGGCCAGGGCAACAGAACCGAACTACCTGGAGATTTCAAGTACGAAGATGTAAACGGTGATAAGATCATCAACGGCATGGATCAGCGTCCTATTGGCTACGCACAGGGCGCACAGCCATATATGAGCTTTGGCCTGAATGCAAGTGTGGGGTACAAAGGCTTCACCCTCAGGATGGACCTGGCAGGTGCTACGATGCAGTCTTTCCTGCGTGACTGGGAACTGCGCTATCCATTCCAGAACAACGGTTCTTCTCCCGCTTACATGCTGGCCAATCGCTGGCACAGGGCCGATCCATACGATAACAACAGCGCCTGGATAGGTGGCAAGTATCCTGCTATCCGCAAGGATAATACCACACACGTCAATTACCAGGTAAACGATTTCTGGATTACAAATGTGCATTACCTGCGCCTGAAAAACCTGGAACTGGCTTATAACTTCTCTAAAACACTGGTGAAGAAAATGGGCCTTTCTGCATTGCGCGTGTATGTAAATGGCACTAACCTCTTCTCATTTGATAATGTGAAGGAGTTTGAAATTGATCCTGAAATCAGTTCATCCAATGGTTTAGTATATCCGCAACAACGTTTATACAATTTCGGTTTTAACGTGTCTTTCTAAGCCTGAAACAAATGCATGTTCATGCTAATTACGAAAGCCACATTCAATATCAAACAACATGAAAAAACTCAGCATATTCCTAATATTCCTCCTCTTCAGCACCAGTTGCATGAAAGACTGGCTGGACCGGGAGCCCCGCACTATCCTTTCCGATCAGCAGGTATGGAACGATCCCAAACAAATCGTTGCCCTCCTCGCTAACTTCTACGACCGCCTTCCTGCCGAATCCGGTCTTGTCGATGTTAATGACAATGCGGATGGCCGCCTCTTCCAGTGGCGTGATATGGCAAATTTTGACGATGCCATGTGGAGTGGTCAGTCCAACGAAGATGGTCGTAACAACATGACCTCTTATAATTACAACAGCTGGTACCTCTGGAATTACACCTTCATCCGCGATCTGAACCTCGCCCTTGAAAACATCGCTGCCTACGGTGTGAACCTCACAGATGACCAGAAAAAACAATACACTGCGGAACTCCGGTTCCTCCGGGCCTTCAATTACTTTGAGCTGGTCAAAAGAATGGGAGGGGTGCCCCTCATTACCACGCAACTCATCTACGATTATAGTGGTAATGTATCTAACCTCCAGCAGCCTCGTGCCAAAGAATCAGAAGTCTACGACTTCATCGGCAGCGAATTGGATGCCGTCAAAAATGACCTGGGAAATGATGGTAGCGTATCCCGCGCCAACAAGTATACCGCCCTGGCCCTGAAAAGCCGTGCCATGCTCTATGCTGCCTCTATTGCTAAGTACAACAGTCTTATGGCTGCACCTATCAGCACACCCGGTGGTGAAGTAGGCATTCCTGCTTCCATGGCGAACAACTACTATCAGCAATCCCTCGCTGCCTCCCAGGAGATCATCAACAGCGGTGCATATACCCTGTACAGGAATAATCCTGACAATGGCGAGAACTTCTTCGAAGCAGTCACCAAGAAAGCTTCCAACAAAGAAGCCATCTTTGTAAAGGACTACCTGCTGCCTACCCGCAAGCATGTATTCTCCTACGATAACATCGCCCGCGGGATCCGTGAGGACAATCTTGGCTCATCATCTATCACTCCCTCCCTGAATCTCGTAGAGAGCTATGAATACTTAGACGGTAGCAATGGCGCATTGAAGATCCGTACAGCAGATAATAGTGACTTCATCTATTACGACAATGTGCAGGATATCTTTGCCAACAAAGATGCCCGCTTATATGGCACTATCATTTATCCCGGTACTACCTTCAAAGGCCTGCAACTCTCTATCCAGGCAGGGGTAATGGTCTGGAATGATACACGCAATGCATACGACGTAGTAGAAGGCAGTGACCTCGGTACTACCTACTCCGATGGCAAACTGCTGACAGGTACCTCTGGTCCCCACCGCTCCATCCAGGAAGTATCCAACACCGGGTTTTATTTGAAAAAATATATCGATCCAAATGATAAGACCAGTACAAGAGGTGTTCAAAGCGATGTATGGTGGGTCTGGTTCCGCCTGGGTGAAATCTACCTGAATGCTACCGAAGCTGCTTTCGAATTAGGTCAGACAGGCCCTGCACTCAACTACATCAATACACTCCGTGAACGCGCCGGTTTCCCTCCAAACAGTGTGACCATCCTGACCAATGAGCGCATCCGCAATGAACGCCGCGTAGAACTGGCTTTCGAAGATCACCGCCTCTGGGACCTGAAGCGATGGCGCATTGCAGACAAGGTATGGAATGGCAACAGCTCCAGTGCCGATGCCATGATCTATGCACTGTACCCATACAGGGTGATTCGTCCGGGCAGTCCACACGATGGCAAATATGTGTTTGTAAAAATGGTAGCGCCACGTTTCCGCGCACCCCGCTTCTTCCAGCTGGGAAATTACTACACTGCCATCGATCAGTCAGTACTGAACAATAATCCAAAGATTATTAAAAATCCATTCCACTAAGCATTATGAGATACTTCATCATAGCATCCCTGCTGCTGATCTTATCAGCCGGATGTAAAAAAGATAACTTCGAAAAGCCTAAGTCTCTACTCAGCGGACGTGTAATATATGATAAGAATGCATTGGGCCTTCGCTCCAATGGTGTTCAGGTAGAACTCTGGCAACATGGCTATGCATTGTTCTCCAAAATTCCTGTTTACGTAGGACAGGATGGGGCTTTTTCCGCCATCTTATTTGATGGTGATTATAAATTAGTATTGCGCCAGGGTAATGGCCCATGGTTGGACAATGCAGATTCAATTGATGTAAAAGTAAGCGGGTCTACGAATGTAGATATCCCGGTGAAGCCTTATTTTATCATCAACAGTGCTTCCTTTGTAAAGAGTGGCACACAACTCACAGCCACCGTGTCCATTACGCAGGTTAATAACAACCTGCCACTGGAAGCTGTGAACCTCTATATTGGGAATACGAATATTGTAGACCAGGTGAACAGTATCAGCAATGTATCTGTCACGCCGGATCTTTCAGGAGTTGTCAATATACAAATGACATTGCCCACAGACCAGGCCTATTTTGCCAGGGTAGGGGTGAAGACGGCTGGTGTAGCAGAACAGGTGTATTCTGCTGTAACAGAAGTGAAATAAAAAAATGAGGTTGCGTCAAAAGTAAAATTTCTGAAATCCTTTTGATGCAACCTCATTTTTTTAATCCGTGACGTTCGAAATTACAAAGATAATACCCACGTTTTCTCTGATGGCAACGGTATTATTTAACCAATAAAACCGTTCCTTTTATCTGTGCATTTCCCGCTTTAATATAGTAGACATATGCACCCGGTTTGGCATTTGCACCATCCCATCCGAAGGACTTATCATTCGGCACACCACGATGCCTTTCAAACACTTTATTTCCCCACCTGTCAAAGATCAGGAAATCATCAATTGAGATAATATCTTTAGCACTAATGATATAAAATATATCGTTCACACCATCGCCATTCGGACTGAATGCATTTGGCATTGCGAACAGGTCTTTCACTGAAGTATGAACATATACAGATGCGGTATCCGTGCAGAAATACTCATTCCTGATGGACAATGTATAGATCACGGAAGAAACTGCATGAACGGTAGGGTAGAGGCAGTTATTGCAGGATAGTCCCTCTGCAGGTGTCCAGGCAAATGAAGTGGGTAATTCACCCCCTGTCAGCATTGGTGTCAGTTGCACATTTTCAAAGCGGCCTACTTCCAGTACATGTGGTTCAAAAGCTACAGTAAACGGATCTGTATAAGCAGCGTCATTGTTATTGTCATAATCCGTCTCTTTCAACAGTTTGCCGGCATTCACCACAGCCGAAACAGTACCGCTCACGGGAGTAGGTATTACCTGCTGAAAGGAATGACAGGTACCGGCTGTAGCAGTATCATTGTAGAACAATGGTTTCAGCAATACATTGTCATCATAGAAGGATACGGTCAGGTCTTTGGGAATACTGTCATAACCATTGCCGGTGCAGATTTCGAACTTCACAAGTGTATGTGTGTTATCATAACATTTTACTTCGGAGATGGTCATGGTCAGATCCGGAGGAATGAGTCTTACGATTCCTGATACTGCCAGCTTACATCCATAGGCATTCGTCATCAGGGCATAGATGCCTGCACTGTCTTTTGCAGTAACCGTAGGTGTAGCAGTTGTGGCACTACTTAGGGTATTCCCGGCTTCTGTACGCCATGCATAGGTAACAGCCGTAAAGTTGTTAACCATCGTGCTCAAAGTATAGGAAGCTCCCCGTAATACAGTGGTGTCAGCAGGCAGCATACTTCCTGTAGGCAAGGTATAGGTACCCGCAGCTGAATTGTTGGTGGTATCCGTCTCCGGCCATGTACCCGAATTCACTTTGATGCTGAAGGGAGACACACCTTTTAAAGTGACATGATAGCTTTCGCAGGCAGTCGGACTAAAGGCAGGTATGGTGTAATTGTTCCCGATCATCAACCCATTTGCATCATAAAAACTCAGGTTTAAATCCTGTGGTATATTACCTGCGGCATAGCCATTACAGATTTCAAAGCTTAGGTACATACTGTCATTGCTGGCACATTCAGTGCTCAGTACATTGGCCGTATAATCATCTACTGGTGCAATATGAATAGTCGTAAAAGCGGTATCATAACAATTGTTCCCGTTGCTCACTTTCACATTTTGCCGGAACAATGTATCCTGGCGGTAAGGAGCCGTAAAGGTAGTGGTAGTACAGGTACCACAATTCAGGTATGTGGTCGGTGTCCAGGTCACACTGTTGATCGTACCACCGGAAAGGGCGGCAGGAGTAAGGTCAACCGTCTCTGCAGGTGTCATGGCAATATCCGCAGGTGTGAGCTGAATTCTGAACCGGTAGTTTGTCATCGTAGCGGTGTTGGTACCGAATTTAGCAATCAGTGTATCACTGTATGCATTCAGGGTAAAGGTTTCCAGGTAAGAAGCACATTTGCCTTTCAGGTCATAAGGCAGCAGGTATACCCCGATAGAATCGTGTGTGCCATTATACAGCGTTACAGTCGTTCCTTTGGGAATCGTCTGATAACCGAAATTGTAGAAGTAGAGGGAGATGCGTAATTGTGTCTGGTTATAACACGTTACTGTATTCAGGTACACATGACCATCTGCAGTTGGATCGTCTACTACAATCGTCACGTAATTGGTGGTATCCGTGCAGGTACCATCCGTAGCAATCAATCTCACCTGGTAGGACCCGGGTGCCTGGAATACATAGGTTAAATCAGCAGTTGTGGCTACTTCTGTTTCTGCCGCACCTGATTTTAGTCTCCATGAATAAGCAGTGGCATTGATAGAGCGGTTTGTAAACAACACGCTGTCCAGTTGCACGCCCGCTTTGGAAGCTATCTTACGTTTGTCCGGAAAGAAGCGTGCAGTGACACCGCAACTCACCTGCAATACATCCTGCATGCTGCTAAAACAACCGGATGCATCGTATGCACGCAGGGTTACTACATAATTTTTCTTCTCTGTTACGGACAAACTAAATGACGCCGCCGTGCTCACCACCACATTGTCCACCAGCCATTGATAAGTACTGGCACCAGTGGAGGTATTGGTGAAATTTACAGTACTCCCTATCAGGGGGTAATCGGCATCTTTGGTGAACCCTGCTACGGCAGCAGTAGCACAAGGCGGTGTACAGAGAGTACTGCCAATCATGCCTGTCAGACTACTGCCGATAAAATCCCGCATACGTTGTGCCTGTCCTTCCGTGAAAGACATGGTACAACCGGTACCGCCGCCGTAGTCCATAAAATTATCCGGCAGGTCGGGTACATCAGTGCTGAAACCGGATAAGGTATCAGTACTACATGAATTCTCGGGACTACTGCAGGGGAATCCTCCGTTGATCGATTTATCCGGTGGTGTATCGCACACCATGTCTCCATCCGTGGTACAATCATCGTTTTTACAATCCTGGTTCGCAAAGGTGTGAATAAGGCTTAAATAGTGCCCCATTTCATGGGCTACCAGGTCTACCCCTAAACCAGATACCACTACATCGCCCCCGGCGCTGGCATAGCCAGCCATGTGCAGGCGGGTCCAGGCACCGCATTCAAAGGTTTGCAGGAATTCGGATTTGATGCCGGATACGACCCATATATTGATATAGCGGTCACCATCCCATTTTCCCAGGGCGGTGAGTGCATCGCCTTCCATATCCGCATCAAAATCAGCGAGATACGATTTGGTACGGAGAATCCCGGTAGTAGCTCCGCCATCGGGATCTGTTTTTGCGAGACAAAATTGTATACGGGTATCCGTTCTTGCCCCGGCAAATGCCCCGGTCCTGCCATAGGCATCGTTCAGTGCTGCAAGGGCATCGATCACATTTTGGTCCGTAATGGAGGCCGGATCCTCATTAATGATATGAAAAACCACTGGCAGGGTATAATCTGCCGCAGCTAACCTGTTAGTATTCATCAGGATAGCGTGGTTCGTCTTCTTTTCTTTTTGTCTAAATGCGGTGTTTTGCCGCCAGGTGTTCATCATCATATCCGTTCCGCATGAACGGGGATTGACAGAGAGCCATCTGGCTGTGAGGGAAGGTTGTCCAACTACCTGTGGTACTGGATATTGTGCTCTTAAAGATATGGCGTAAACCAGGCAGATACAGGATAGCAGGTACCTTTGCAGGTTTTTCTTAGGCATAGGTTCTTTGTCGTGGTTATAATCGATAAAGATAAACAGAAATTCTCCTTGCTATGTCAATTAATATATATTATTTTTATTCAAAATGCCGGCTGATGGACCTTGAAATACTGAAGCAAGAGTTACTAACCAGATGGAAGCATGCATTTAATGAGCTATCCCTTCTGCCCGAATTTAAAGAGAAGATCCTGACCGAGAAATATGTGCCGGGATTCAGATACGATCTGAAAGACTATGGAACCGAAGCTTTTATGCTGCCTGAGGGGAAGATATTCCCTGAAGCACGTGCCAGGGAGATCAATGACTATCATTTTTATGGATTTGGAGAGGATGGAAGACCCGTTTATACTGCATTCCGCCACGTTGTGAACAATATTAACTGGGAAGGATATTATTCTTACAGTGACCACGTTGTTGAGTATGTTGAATATTGTATGACAGAACATACACAGATCCCTTCCTGTATCAAACGAATTCTTTATAAAGATGGCAAAAAAGTAGGCTGGCAGTCGCTGCTCCTCAATACCAGGGGTAGTGCGAATAACTTTGAGGGAGAAAGTGTGGACGAGATCATTGCAGATATGTTGGGTGATCAGTATTCCCTCTTTATATCAGTAGAAGAATTTCATTGGGATAACGACCGCATCCTCACCGCCGATGGCCTGGGTATGGCTCCCGGTCATGGGGAATTTCACTATAGTCAGCATTATGCTTATACGCCCGATGGCCGGCTGGACGAGATCAGGGCAATCTGCGAAACAGGTAAGGAGCGCCTTACCTGGGTCAGACCAGTTGATGGGGTAAACATACAGGCACTGGAAGAAGAAGTAGCCGAAAAGCTTGCAGAAGCGATTGTAGATACACTTGTCGAAGCCCAGATAGAAACACCACTTTCCCTGTTGGAAATCAACTACCACGAAATAGCAGAATACATTCCATCCCTTTCTCCACGCTCACAGGCATTTACGGCAGAAATCTCCCGCCGTCACCAGGATGAAGACATCTTTGATCTGATCTTTTTATCAACGGAGATGGACCATCCTTACATGAACATCCGTATGGAGAAATTTGAGCGGCCTTTTAAGCAGTTTATGCAAATCATAGAGCGGGAAGAGAAGTGGGAGATAGCGGCGAGAATGCTGCGCAAAGTGGCCTGGTTGCTCACGACTAATAAACTCTATAAACGTTTGCCTGTAAGTGATGATTTTGCAGCCTATGCGATAGACTGGGAATCAGACATGGAGGAATTTGAACGCATCTTAGGGGAATGCGGAGTCGTGCCGGATGTAATATCATCCTGGCAGGAAAAAGGCTGGCTGTAAATGTTCAAAGTAATTAATTACAGTAATTAATTAAAGTTGAAAAGGAAGCCGGTTGTGAATGCTATCTCTTAAAATAAGCATCCAGGATATCTTCCATCAATCCTGTCGTCAGTGGTTTATTCCTGAACCCTGATACATCAGGATGACTGATGGCCCGTTTATGATCATCGGGATTCATGGATGTAGTGAGCATCACTACGACTACCTGTCCTTTTTCCTTTTCGCCGAGTTTGTGGTATTCCTCCAGGAATTCCCAGCCATTCAGTGCAGGCATATTGATGTCCAGAAGGATGAGGTCTGGCTGG
Organism: Chitinophaga silvisoli; assembly: GCF_003412465.1. Taxonomy (GTDB): domain Bacteria; phylum Bacteroidota; class Bacteroidia; order Chitinophagales; family Chitinophagaceae; genus Chitinophaga; species Chitinophaga silvisoli. Next base: position 485,309 of record NZ_QTJV01000006.1, on the reverse strand, counting down.
CCGTTCGGCATATTCTTGCAGTCTTTCAGGTAGTCAAGTGCTTCCGCACCATTCCATGCTACGTGGACATGGTCTGCACAATCCATTTTTTTAATCACCATTTGACTGATGAAATTGGTGGCTTCATCGTCTTCTACTAAAAGGATAGAATGTAATTTTTTATTCATGAGGTTTATGCTGAGATGGTGAAATAAAACTGACTGCCCTGGCCTGGTATAGAATTAAGCCAGATGCGGCCTCCATGCAGGGTAACTATTTTTTTACAGTGAGCCAGTCCAATGCCTGTTCCTTCGTATTGCAACTGATTGTGCAGGCGCTGGAAGATCTCAAATATTTTTTCCTGGTACCGCGGTGCGATGCCGATGCCATTGTCTGCAAAGGTGAATTCATATTCATGTCCCTTCTTGACACAGCTGATGCGGATCACAGGTGGTACGTCCTTCTGTCTGAACTTAATCGCATTGCTCAGCAGGTTTTGAAATAATAATTTCAGTTCTATCGGGTATGCCTGTACGATAGGTAAGTTTTCCATGATCACCTGCGCCTTACTCTCGTGAATAGCCGTACGCAGATCGTCAACTACATTCAGGATGATCTGGTTGCAATCTACAGCTTCTTTCACCTTTACCTTGCCGATACGGGAGTAGTCCAGCAGGGCTTTGATCAGGTCACTCATACGATTGCTCGACTGGCGGATGAAGCGGAGATAGTTGTCAGCGTTTTCATCCAGTTTGCCGGCGTATTCGGTAGCTACCAGTTCTACCAGCGTACTGATAGACCGCAGTGGTTCCTGCAGGTCGTGAGATGCAATGTAGGTGAATTGCTCCAGTTCCCGGTTCTCGGTTTCCAGTTTACTCAGGTATTGGAAGGTCTGGTCTTCCATCAGTTTTCGCTGGGTGAGATCCCGTGTGATTTTGATAAACCCGGTCAGTTCGCCTTCGTTATTGTGGAGAGCGGTCATGGTGACACTTCCCCAGAATAAGGTGCCGTCTTTGCGCACGCGATAGTCATCGTGCTGAACACGACCATTGCGGGCGGCAGCAGCCAGTATTTTTTCAGGAGTGTTGTCCGCCTGGGCGGCAGGGGTGTAAAAGATTCTGAAGTTTTTGCCTACAACTTCCTTTGCAGTATAGCCTTTGATGTGTTCTGCCCCTTTATTCCAGTTCACAATATTGCCCTGGAGATCCAGGGTGATGATGGCATAATCCTGGATTTCTCCCAGCAGACTGGCGTATGTATCCTGCGATGATTTTAATAATTTTTCGGTAGCTGCGAGTTTCTCTTCTACATCCTGTAAGCGGTTCCCTAATACCTGTATGCTCTTCGATAATAATTCCATGCTCAAACCATCTTCATTCAGATGATCCTTTTCCGCTTGTTCTGTCTTGATATATCGCAGCAACAGGTCGTATAGTTCTGCTCTGCTCTGCCTGATCTCTTGCTCCATTGCCCCTGATTTTTTTTACGTAATGGTGGCCTGAAAAAACGGTAAACCGGTTACAGACATGGTTATCCGCAACCGGCTATTCTCATAACCACTCTTCTGGGGGGATGTTTAATTCAAAAAGTTCACAAAAATGCAAAATGAAATGTGCCTTTTTGTACTAAGCTGTTGCAAATAGGTATAGACACTGCAAGTAAGTTTCACACGACTATTTCCAGATAATGAATTGGCAATGAATTCGTTAATTTGTCCCTTAATGTATTGTCGGCTTGCTATAAGCAATCGCTCGTCCTAGTCCCTTTATTCAAGTATACCTGCTCTGACAGATATAGATAATTTTTAATAATGAAGGTATATACGGTAGTGCCGTAATAATGGATTTAGAATTCTAAAAAAATATATTTGTAAAAAATTGTCATATGGAAATAGCAGGACCAGATCCGGAGATTTTTAAGCAGTTGGTGACCATGAAGATGCCTTTCGGGAAGTATAAAGACGTGTTACTCTGCGATTTGCCGGTATCTTACCTGGAGTGGTTTAACAGGGAGGGATGGCCGAAAGGAAAGCTGGGTATGTTGCTGAGTACGATGTACGAAATCAGGCTGAATGGCCTGATGGACTTGTTGAAGCCTTTGAGAGGCGGTACTCTCAAAGGCTGATGCTTGCTTATATAGCTTTAAAGACCACAATGCCGTTGTGCCCCCCAAAACCAAAGGTATTGCTCATGGCAACGTTTACTTTTTTCTCTACCGCAGTCCCTAAAATAAGATTAAGATTGGATGGCAGTGCGGGATCAAGTTCCTGGGTATTGATTGTAGGAGGGATGATGCCGTATTTGATGCTTAAGATGGATGCAATTGCTTCTATCGCACCAGCTGCACCTAATAAGTGACCTGTCATCGACTTGGTGGCACTGATGGCTACGGAGGGGCCCAGGAGTTTTGTGATTGCCGCTATTTCACTGAGGTCACCCACCGGGGTACTGGTAGCATGTGCATTCAGGTAATCTACCTGCGAAGGGTTCAGGCCACCGTCTTCCAATGCACGTTTCATTGCTTCGTAAGCGCCCAGTCCTTCAGGATGCGTGGCGGTCATGTGGTACGCATCTGCCGTCATAGCCGCACCTGCTACTTCCGCATAGATCTTCGCTCCTCTTGCCACGGCGTGTTCATATTCTTCCAATACCAGGGCACCGGCACCCTCGCCCATCACGAAGCCATCCCTGCCTGTATCAAAAGGTCTGCTGGCAGTAGCCGGGTCATCATTGCGCTGCGACATAGCTTTCATGGCACAGAATCCCCCCACGGAGGCTTCAGTAATCGGGGCTTCGGAGCCACCGGTGATGATTACTTTGGCCTTGCCCCAGCGGATGTAATTCAGTGCATCCATAATGGCAGTGTTGGAAGTGGAACAGGCAGATACAGTGGTATAATTGATACCCATCAGGCCGAAGCGGATGGAGATCATACCGGATGCCATGTTCGCAATCAGTTTTGGTACAAAGAAGGGATTGAAGCGGGGCTGATAATTGCCTAAAGTATATTCCTTTACCTGCTCTTCAAAAGTTTGCATCCCACCCTGACCAGAGCCCCAGATCACCCCTGCATCGAAGGGGTTCATGGTGGCAAAATCAATCCCTGCATCGTCTACAGCCTGCTGGGCAGCGATGAGTGCATACTGTGTAAAGGGATCCGTTTTTCTCAGGTCATTTTTATCTAAGTATTGCGATGGATTATAATCTTTGATCTCGCAGGCAAACTGCGTTCGGAATTTACTTGCATCGAATTTTGTGATCGTCGCAGCTCCGCTTTTACCTGCAAGCAGGTTTTTCCAGAAGGCTTCGACCTGGTTACCGATAGGCGTGATTGCGCCTAAGCCGGTGATGACTACTCTTTTCATAAAATATCGTCTAATAGTTGTTTACTGATTTTTTCGAAAGCACTTTCGCCCATTACGCGGCTCAGGAGGAGGGAGGCGAGCAAATTTGACACAATCATCAGTGCCCTGTCTTCCGGAGCTCCTTTGAAGCTAAAAATGCCCTTTTCACGGCCATTATGAAGGCACTGGGTGACCCATTTGATTACAGCAGCACTGAATTCCCGCAGGCGCTCCTGCATATTCGAAGGGAGGGTATTGTAATCGGGGGAAAGGGAGCCCATGATACAGGCCATATGGCTGCTACACTTGTTCGCAAAGGAACCGATGAGGTGGCGGAGCTGGTGGTCTTCCGGCAGGGCTTCCCAATTGGCAATTCCTGTATTTAAAATGTTGAATTCCTGCTCAAGGACGGCCATGCCCAGGTCGGCCTTGTTGGGAAAGTGATAGTGAATGGCGGCATTCTTGATAGCCAGCGGATCGGAGATGTCCTTGTAACTGAAGGAGTTGAAGCCTTTGGTTTTGATCAGCTGGTCTGCCAGGCCGACTATTTTGTCTTTGGTATCCTGCATACTGCAAATATACTTACTTACTAGTAAGTAAACAAGTGGGTTCAGTGAAAGGCTATCTAAATACCTATATAGCTTCGTCCCGGCATCTTATCCAATAGGTCATTTTAAGGTCACTATAAGGGCACCAAAAGGGCACTTGTATATCGATTGGATATTGAGGTGACCTTATGGTGCCCTTATAGTGACCTTTTAGCTTCGAATCCGGGATGATATTTAAATGGTATTGGCACCTTGTTTGGACCACATACCAAAAACAGATCATGGCAGAAAAAGAAGTCATCAAAACATTAGAAGAGCTCCTCACCGGCAGTCATGCCCACGTTTCATTCGAAGATGCCGTCAAGGGTGTACCTGAAAAGATCAGAGGAATCATACCGGAAAATATGCCTTACAGCATCTGGCAACTGGTGGAACATATCCGCATTGCCCAGTGGGACATTCTTGAATTTTCAAAGAACCCCGGTCACCAGTCACCCCCATGGCCGGAAGGCTATTGGCCCAAAGATCCTGCCCCCAAAGACAATGATGCCTGGGAGGAAAGCATTGCCCGGATCAAAAAGGATTGCGCGGAATTCATTAAATTGCTCAAACGACCCGGAGCAGACCTTTACGAGCCTTTTTCCCATGGCAATGGCCAGCACCTCTTCCGTGAAGCCCTTTTAATTGCGGATCATACCAGCTACCATACCGGCGAGATTGTGGCGGTGAGAAGAATGCTCGGGGCGTGGAAATAATTAAATACCATGGACATTGCTACACTGAGGGCAGATACACCCGGCTGCCAGACCAAAGTACATTTCAACAATTCCGGCGCTGCATTGCCCCCTTACCCTGTTTTGAAGGCGATGCAGGATTACCTGACAGAAGAAGCTAATTGTGGAGGTTATGAAACAGCTGCAGCCAATGCAACGGCCCTCAACCGTTTTTACATGGCCGCAGGAAAATTGCTGAATGCCCCGGCTAAGAATATTGCATTTACAAGTAGTGCGACCAATAGTTTTGCAAGAGCATTGTCGTGCATCCCTTTTAAGAAAGGTGATGTGGTGATTATTGCCAATGAGGATTATGCCAGCAACCAGTTGCAGTTCCTGTCGCTGGAAGAACGTTTTGGGATAGAGCTGGTACGTGCACATAGTTTGCCTGAAGGTGGTGTCGATGTAGATCATATGGTATCATTGATAAAAGAAAAGCAACCCCGGCTCGTGTCGCTTACACACGTACCATCCAATACTGGTTTGATCCAGCCCATTGCAGCTATCGGAAAGGTATGCCGGGAGTATGATATACCATACCTGGTAGATGCATGCCAGTCCGTCGGGCAATTACCGCTGGATGTGGAAGAAATAGGTTGTGATTTTCTCTGTGGAACGATGCGGAAATTCCTGCGCGGGCCGAGGGGAGCGGGCCTGCTCTATGTGTCTGACAGGATCCTGCACAAACCATGGTATCCTTTGTTCCTGGATATGTTCGCAGCTACCTGGACGGATGATGACACCTTCGTGACAGCGCCGGATGCAAAGCGCTTCCAGGACTGGGAGCAGAACTATGCATTGATGGCAGGCAGTTATGCAGCCATTCATTATGCAAATGAACTGGGACTGGAAAATATCGCTGCGCGGAATAAATATTTAGGTAGTATACTGCGGCCAGGGCTGCAATCCCTGCCGGGGGTAAAGCTCCTGGACAAAGGTACGGAGCTGGCCAGTATCATTACTATGACTGCTCCGGTGAGTGATCCGCAATCTTTGCTGACTGCACTGAGAGAGCGGAATATCCATACAACAGTCAGCGTTACAGCGAGTGCATTGATCGACCTGAGATCGAAAGGTGTGAACTGGGCGCTGCGCGTAGCGCCACATTATTACAATACTGAAGAGGAGATTGATATCTTGCTGGATGCGCTGGAAAGTTTATTTACGAATCCTTAAAAATAAAATCGGCGGTTGCATAGAGCAACCGCCGATTTTATTATGCCTGCCATAGACTATCTACAAACCATTTTTTCTTATCCATAAAATGCGCCACCGGCTCAAACCCTGTTTGCACAGCCAGTTTCTCCGATTCATCCAGGCTATACTTCTGCGAGATCTCCATATAAATCGTCTCATGCATCTTAAACTCAATCACCTCATCCAATACCCTCACCTGCTGATCTTCCAGGCTCACCAGATAGCTTTTACACGCCCCTGTACCCGGATCATATGTAGCATAATGGTCGAACTTTGTCAGATCAAAGTCCGCATCCATTTCCCTGTTAATCCTCGTCAGCAGGTTCAGATTGAACTCCCTCGTGATCCCTTCCGAATCATTGTACGCATTCAGAATAATCTGCGGATGTTTCTTCAGGTCAAAGCCTGTGAGCAGCATATCGCCGGCCTGTAAATAATTGCGCAGCTGGCGGCAGAATTTACGTGTCTCCATGGGTGTAAAGTTCCCGATATTGCCGCCCATACACAGTACGACTTTAGGCCTTGCGGATAAAGTCTGCACCATACGCAGCATCTCGAAATATTCACCATGCAGCCCATGCACCTGTAATGCAGGTAAGCGTTCGGGTAAATGCTGCTCCAGTTGGCTGATCACATTTGCACTGATGTCAATGGGGTAGTAAGTGAAAGAGTGATCTATATTCAGTAATTCCTTCAGGAGGTAAATGGACTTGGTCGCATCTCCGGCACCCAGTTCTACAACATCAAAAGTCTCTGTGAGTGAAGCTATCAGTGCGCTGATTTTTGCAGATTGTTCCTGCATAATTTCCATCTCACAATTTGTCGGATAGTATTCCGGACAAGCCATAATGCGCTGAAAAATCCGGTCTCCGTTGTCGTCATAAAAATACTTCGCGTCAAGGTATTTGTCCTTTGCATTCAATCCCTGCAGTACATCACGATGGAAAGCCGGTAATTGGTCCTGTTTGGGGGTCAATACAGTGAAAGCATTCATTACAGAGGTGGTAGCCATAATGTAAACTTAATTGTTGAATGAGAATTATTTAGCTAATCTGATGCCAGTATATTGCCATCTCAGTGGTGGATGGAAAAAATTCCGGTAGGTGATACGGCTATGTCCCGGTGGAGTGGCTACTGAGCCGCCTCTCAGTACCATCTGGCTCACCATGAACTTTCCGTTATATTCTCCGATTGCACCGGGTGCTTTTACAAAACCGGGGTAGGGCAGGTATGCACTTTCCGTCCATTCCCACCTTTCTCCCCATGCCAGTTGTGGAGCAGCGGCTTCCCATTCATTTTCGGTAGGCAGGCGCAGGCCTTTCCAGGAAGCATAAGCTGCTGCTTCGTAATAACTGATATGGGCAAGTGGCTGGTTGGGGGCTATGAGCTGCAAACCTTTCAGGGTGTAGTTCATCCACTGGCCATCTACTTCATGCCAGTACAGGGGGGACCTGACCTGGTTGGTCTTTACCCAGTCCCAGCCTTCGGCATGCCAGTGACGGAAGTCCGTATAGCCGCCGGCCTGCATGAATTCCAGGTATTCTTTATTCGTAACGAGAACGTTGCTGATGCTGTATTCTTCCAGGTACACCTTGTGCCTGTTCAGTTCGTTGTCAAAGCAGAAGCCATTGCCTGTATGACCGATTTCATAGATGCCGGCCAGCATCCTGATAAAGTCAGAAGAAGTGATGCTTCTTTCTTTGAAAGAATAGTCTTCCTGGTAAGCAGGGAAGAGGGGATTATGGCCAAGAATATACTTGATATCTGTAATCAGTAATTCCTGGTGTTGTTCTTCGTGATTTAAGCCGAGGGTGATGAGGGCATGTAGTTCAGGCGAAATGTCCTGTGCCAGGAGCAGTGTCATTTGCTCGTCTACATAGGTTCTGTATTTGTATACATCTGCCACGCCGGGTCGGCTCAGGTTGCCCCTGTCTGTGCGGATGACCCTTGCACCTACTGATTCGTAATAGCTGTTGAACACAAAATTATATTCCGGATTAAATACTTTATAATCCTTCAGGTTCGGTTGTAATACAAAGGTCTCAAAGAACCAGGTCGTGTGGCCCAGGTGCCATTTAGGCGGACTCACATCTACCACAGGTTGTACTACATAGTCCTCTGTTTGTAACGGCGCGCATATGCTCACGGATCTTTGGCGCACGATGTCAAAAGCTTGCTTTAATTCCATTGTAAGTATTTTGTCAGGTCGCTGATCGTCTTTATTTGTAAGGTGCCGGCCTGTTGTCTCCGCATCATGAGTGCGTATGTATTATTGAATCCTACAGGTGCCAGCCATTTGATATGATAACGTTGTTGAAAAGCATCCGCTACATAGTTGTATACTTTGTCTGCCTGTCCGCCGAGAGAATCGAGGGTAGAAGGCGGGGCCTGTAGAATCACGAGCAGACCGGTACCGGTGTATTCCGGATACAGGTCAATCTGTGCATTCGTCAGTGCTTCAAAGCAGATTTTAGTACCTCCCAGTCCGGTTTTTGTTTCTACATGCAGATCGGTATAGCCTTCGACCAGTAACTTGTAGATGTTGACGAGGATATAGCCGTCACCAAATAACTTGGCACCAATGCGGATCGTACCTTTTGTACCCGGTCCGGGTGATTGCAGCAGGTGGTGGGCTTCGAGAAACTCCTTAGCAACAACAGCCGGGGACTGTTTTAGAATATCTACCCGGTAATTCAATGCTGTCATAATGCTATCATTAATTGTACCAGACAGTTTGTTGAGGACGGGTTCGAGTTCCGGATATTTATCGAGTACATCCTGGCGTACGATAGGGGCCGCATAATAAGGGGGAAAAATGTGTTTATCATCCTGCAGCACCTGCAGGTCATAAGCCTTTACACGCCCGTCCGTACTACTCCCGCTGATGACATCTACCTTTTTATCGAAGGCGGCTTTGTACATGATCATATCACTGATCACCACGGTACGGATCTTTAGTCCATAGATTTTTTTCAGGCCTACATCACCATCATTCCTGCCCATAAATTCAGGGGTGAATCCTGCCAGTAATTTAGAGCCATAAAAATCAGGGAGCAGGTAAAAAGAAGAAAGCACCAGGATCAGTAAAGGCATTAGTAAGACCTTCCGAAACCTGATGCGCGACAAGCCCCAGTCGAATATGATAGCGAGCAGGGCGGCAGGGATGGCACCGGCTAAGATCATATTCGTATTGTTGAGGGCGATGCCGCCGAAGATGAATTCACCGAGGCCACCGGCAGCGATGTAAGCGGCGAGGGTGGCGACACCTACATTGATCACGGTAGCGGTACGAATACCTGCCAGCAGGACGGGCATAGCCAGTGGAATCTGCACTTTGAAAAGCAGTTGGCGGGCGCTCATACCAATCCCTGTAGCTGCTTCAATAATAGCCGGATCTACCTGTGTGATGCCTGTGTAAGTATTGCGTACAATAGGTAATAGTGCATACAAAAACAGGGCGACGATAGCTGGTGCAGGCCCAATGCCCAATAAGGGAATCATGAAGCCTAACAATGCGATACTGGGTATGGTCTGCAGGATGCCTGCGAAGCCTAATACCGCAGCAGCCATTTTAGGTTTACGGGAAATGGCGATACCCAGGGGCACGCCAATTACTACGGCGATCAACAAGGAGATAAAGGTAAGGCCGATATGTTGCAGGGTTTGTTCCAGTATTTTGCCGGATTCCTGCTGTAGAAAATCAATGAAGCTGTTAGCTGGTTCCATGCATATGTTTAGATTGCCTGTACTGGTCTACGGCATCCAGCAGGGTATTGCGTGGCATGCCGGCGGCGATGGCATCCCAGACAGTGAGTGTGTCATCGCCATTGAGCGTGGCTAACCATGGCCGGATGTCGGCAAGGGTGAGAGCTTTCAGTTCCAGTACAAAGCGGTGTTCATCAAAAAAAGATTTGACAAAGGCATTAGCGGGTGAAAATAAGAGTGTGGCCGGAGTGCCTGTCTGCTGTACTTTACCTTTGTCCATCAGGCAAATGTGGGTGCCGAGTTCAAAGGCTTCCTGCACATCATGGGTGACCATGATGATGGTTTTATGTTGAATTTCATCCAGTGCGCGAAACTCTTTCCTGACGCTGGCGCGGGTCACGGGGTCCAGCGCACCAAAGGGTTCATCCATGAGCAGTACGGGAGGATCTGCAGCCAGTGCGCGGGCCAGTCCTACACGTTGTTGCTGTCCGCCACTGAGTTGATGCGGATAGGCATGGAGGTAATCCGATACGGGAAGATGAAGTTTTTCCATGAGGGAGGCTACCCTGGATGCAATACGGCTTGCATCCCATTTGAGCAGGCCGGGTACCACACCGATGTTTTCACCTACAGTGTAGTGGGGGAAAAGGCCGTGGTACTGGAGTACGTAGCCAATGCCCCGGCGGAGTGATTCCAGTCGTTGTGTTTCGACTGCATCCCCATTCACATAGATACGACCACTATCAGGTAATATAAGGCGGTTGATCATCCTGAGCGTAGTGGTTTTGCCACTTCCGCTGGTGCCCAGGAGTATGAGTGTTTCTCCTGCATTCACTTCGAATGAAACAGCAGAAACGGCGGGCTTACCGTTGGCGAATGACTTGCTCACATTTTCCAGTTTGATCATATGGGGAGTAAATTACTCATATTGTTGATAGGAAAAAGTTAATGCGGGAGAATCCGTGAATTGTACAAATGGTTCCGTAATAAGTACAATCAATCGCTGATGCTCATGAAAAGATTGTTCAATGACTCGGTATACAAAGGATGCGCGAAGATCATTTCCCTGAGTTGTGTAGCAGTCATACCGGCCATCATGGCAATTTGCAGAACACTCATGATTTCACCGCCATTATGGCCCAGGATAGCAGCGCCCAGGATCCTGCCTGTGGTCTTTTCCACCACTGCTTTCATGAAACCGTCCGTGTGTCCTGTTTCAATAGCGCGGGCTACTCTGCTCATATCCAGGCAAGCCACCTGGATCTCTATTCCTTTATCGCGTGCTTCCTTTTCCGTTAGTCCGATACGGCCCAGTTGCGGATCGGTAAATACACAGTAAGGAACAGGTCTGCCTGTCGTGGTTTCATTGCCTTTGTGCAGCAGATTTTTAATCAGTATGAGGTGATCGTTGTAGGAGATATGCGTGAATGCGGGACCACCTTTTACATCTCCAAGGGCATAGATGCCGGGTACAGAAGTTTCCAGTTTGTCATTCACAGGAATGAATCCTTTTTCGTCGATGGAAATGCCTGTTGTATCTAAATGTAAGTCTTTTGTCTGCGGGGCGCGGCCAGAAGCCAGGAACAGGTGAGAGCCGGTGATGGTCTTGCTTTCACCGTTGGCATTGAGCACAATTCTGACAGCATCTCCATTCCCTTCTGCCTGTTTGACGGTGGCACCAGTATAGACGGTAATACCAGCCCCTTCCATGATCTTTTTCATGGCAGCCGATATATCTGTATCTTCTCTTTTCAGCAGGGCTGTGCGTTCGATAATCGTGACCTGGCTACCGAGGCGGCGGAAGAGCTGACCGAATTCCAGGCCGATATAACTACCGCCTAAAATAATGAGATGGGAGGGAAGGACCTGCAGGTCCAGCAAAGTGGTACTGGTAAGGTAGGGCACCTGCGCCAGGCCGGGAAGGTCAGGGATCTTTGGGGAGGCACCCGTATTAATAAATATCTGATCGGCAGTGATGGTTTCAGTACTGCCGGTGCGGAGCTTTATATCTACTACCTTTGGGCCATTAAAACTGGCGGTGCCATAGAAGATGCTGAGGCCTTCGGTTTTTTCCAGGCCTTTGGTAGCACCGCCCCGGAAGGAGCTGACAATCTCGTTCTTGCGGGCCACGATCTTTTCAAAATCGACCTGGAACCCGGGCACAGTAATTCCCCATTGCCTGCTGTTGGCCACAGTATATGCTACTTCGGCACAGGCAATCATTGCTTTTGTGGGAGTGCATCCATCATTGATGCAGGTACCGCCAATCCATCGTTTTTCTATGATAGCTGTTTTCCAGCCTGCTTTTGCCAGTTTTTTTGCCAGGGGAACTCCCCCCTGGCCAGAACCAATGATGATTGCATCAAATTTTTGCATTCCCGGGTTTTTAGTAAGTAGGATCAATAAGGCTACCGTAGTACCTCAACGCCTTTCCAGAAGGCGATGTAGCCTTTTATATTGTGAGCAGCATCTTTTGGATCTGGATAGTACCAGGCTGCATCTTTGTTTACTTTGCCATCCACGGTAACGTCATAGTAAGAGGCCTCGCCTTTCCATGGACAGATTGTGTGGGTCTTGCTTGGACTGAGCAATTCTGCTTTTACTGCTTCCGGAGGAAAGTAATGATTATGTTCGACTACCACCGTTTTTTCGCTTTCTGCTATTACTTCCTTTTGCCAGATTGCTTTCATCGTGTTGTCGTTTAAGGTGTTATAAATACGTGGACAAATTTTATACCAGCGGGATTATTCCTGAATCAAGGTTTGCGCGATCGGTTTACTTCCTGGTCTGTTTTTTAAAAATGGACATAGAAGGTAAGAAAAAATTCTGAAAAATGACTTGTCCGGTTCAAACTATTTCCTTTACTTTGTATCTCAAAGTGAAAACTTTGATTGCAGATTGGCCATAGCCAATTTTTTTAGCCCTATAAACTTTGAAATACAAAGTACTTTATTTTATGACAAATAAGCAGTATTTCCAATTCATGTTACGGGACAGCCGCCTTTGGGTGGGCCTGATACTCATCGTTGTTTCCCTTGGATTTTACTATTTGCCCGGTATTCTTCACTGTAATCCGAATGATAACTTTGGTTATTTCATGATGAATTACATCCTTCTCCAGCTGTATTTTATTTACCTCTGGGTGGGTGGAAATCTCCGCAGAGGCAGGCGGGGGCGAAATACCTTTGCCGTGTACCTGACACTCTGCCTCATCAGTTGTTTTTTGCTGAATAAGGAATTTGTGATTTTCGCTAAATCGACCGACTGGTGGGCGGTGACACTGGCGGTATGTTGTATCAATAACATTGCGTACGGTTTCAAAGAGGTATTTCCTCCGCTGGTGCGAACGATCATGGCTTTTGTACTGGGCATTTCTACCTGTTGTTTTTTATACCTCACCTTTTGCCTGTTGCCCATGTGCTTCTATGGCGGCATCGGCATGTTGTTTTTCGGGATTGGAGGGCATGCATTTATACCTCTCCTGTTTTTGATCTACACCTTTACATTGGCAAGCAAATATGTGTTGTTCAGGAAAAAGCATCGCTATGCTTATTTCTCAGGGATTGGTTTTGTGGGAGTGGTGATAGCTGTGTATATCACACTGTGGATTAACGCTGTTTTCGCTGTCAATGACGCTTACCTGATGCCGGATAATAAAGATCTGCCTCACTGGGAAAATGTAGCCCGTAAGACACCTAAAAATGCGATTACGGAGCGGGTGCTGAAAGCTGGTCTTGTATACCAGACTGCCGGGGATGGGGATCTGTCTTTCCTGGAAATGCCCCGCAGGAGAGGAATCTTCGATGCGGAGCTGTTGCAGGATCCACTGGTAACGATTGCCTCTTTAACAAGGCCGTCTTATGTCGAAGAAACGGATGCAGCCAAAGTACTGAGTGCTATGTACGATTCGCGCCAGGAAACGCAGGAAAGGCTGTGGAGCGGCGATAAATTGTCTACGATACAGGTGCGCACTAATGCGGACATCTGGCCTTCGCTGCATATGGCTTATACCGAGAAAACCATCAATGTTTTCAGTGCGGAACCCGATGCCGCATCATGGAATAGCCAGGAGGCCATTTATACTTTCCATTTGCCGGAGGGTGGGGTGGTGACTTCGCTTTCTCTCTGGATCAACGGGAAGGAAGAAAAAGGTGTGCTGACCACCAAAGAAAAAGCAACGGAAGCTTATGCAACAGTTGTAGGCAGGGAAATGCGGGATCCCAGCGTGGTGCACTGGCAGGAGGGGAATACGGTAACAGTGCGTGTGTTCCCGGTATTAGGACAATCCAGCAGACAGTTTAAAATTGGTATTACAGCACCTTTATTACAGCAGGGTAAGAAGCTGGTGTATCAGAACATCTGGTTCCAGGGGCCCGATGCCAGTGAAGCCCGCGAGGATGTGAATATTAATTTCCAGGAAGATCCGGTGGGCGTGGAAATGCCGGGATTGTTCAACCGGAAAACGAATACCTTCTCCAGTGTGGGGCCATATGATGCAGACTGGCAGTTGAGCTGCATTGATCCGGGTGTACGCACTAACCTGTTTACGGCCAACGGCAGGTCGTTTTTTGTAACACCTTATCAAAAAGAACTGGCAGCTGCAGTTGTAAAGACGATCTACCTCGATGTAAACCAGTCATGGACTTTAGCAGAATTTAATGCGATCAAAAACCTCCACTATCCCATGAAAGTGTATGCGGAAAATGAATGGCAGCCTGCTACGGAAGAATTGTTTGAAAGTCTGCAAAAAGACCGTTACAGTTTATTCCCTGTGTACAAAGTGCCGGAGCGTGCGACTTCACTGGTGATTACCAAAGGCAATGTTGTCTCTCCTACTCTGAATGACCTGGGGGACAGTAAATTCTATGAAGACTTGCAGGCTTCATTCAAAACTCCGGGGAAGCTTCTCTTATTTAACCTGGGTGGTGAGCTGTCTCCGTATTTGAAAACACTGAAAGAATACCGCTTGTTCCGTTATACAGCAGGAGATGTTGCTGAATTAAAACAATGGATGGCTTTAAAACAATTTCCTGCAGACATAGAAAATGATCATCGTGTAGTGATAGAACCAGCTGGGGTCACGATCAATATGGAAGAGAACAGAGGGGTAAGCAATGCGCCTGATCACCTGATGCGTTTATTTGCCTACAATCATATTATGCAGAAAATGGGACCGCAGAAAATGTCAGACAGTGAAATTATTGCGGCTGCAAAAGAATCTTATATCGTGACACCTGCTTCCAGCCTGATTGTACTGGAAACACAAAAAGATTATGACCGCTTCAATATCCATGATGACCTCAATAGTCTGAAGAATGCTTCTATCCATGGTAAAGGGGCAGTGCCTGAACCGCATGAATGGGCACTGATCCTAATCGGGGTAATGTGCCTGCTTTGGTTTAAAAAGAAACGTGCTGTAGCAATATGAGGATCCTTATACCTATTTACCTTGTCCTGTTCTTTGTAGGGCTGCAGCATTTCTTTGAATGGCAGTCTGCCGGTTTCCTTTTGGGACTGGCAGCGCTGCCTTTCACAACCGGATTTGATGCAACCAGGAAAGGTGGGCTTCGTTATTTCTACATTTCGCTGGCACTGTTTGTATTGTTCCTGCTGGTACCGGTGCATACCTTTTATTACCTCACCCTGATTACAGCAGTAGCATTTTGCCTGGAGATGTATGTGGGCAGGTTGAACCTGTTGCCGATGCTGGTCCTGGTCTGTATGTCACCGATTTTTGAGTTTTGGGCCAACCTGTTTACATTTCCTATTCGCCTGCAGCTCACATCGATAGCGGGAAATATGGTGATGGGGGCACATGTGGAAGGAAATATTATCAGCTGCGATGGACTGGACTTTTCCGTAGATCCGGCTTGTATGGGTTTGCAGACGACGGTGACTGCTATGTTGTGCGGGTTAATTATCATAGGAGGATTGCAGAAAAAGTATAGATTATATCTATCCGGGGGAATGACTACCGGCCTATTGGCAGTAGTATTTGGATTGAATGTAGTTGCTAACTTAATAAGGATTGTTTGCCTGGTACAGTTTAAGATTATGCCGGGAACCCCCATGCACGATGTGATGGGAATACTGTCTTTGGTAGTATATGTATTGCTGCCTGTATTTGTGTTGGTGAATTATGTAGTAAAGCGGATCGGGAAAACGCGTGTAGCAGAAAAGCACCTCTACCGGATTGTACCAACGGGTCCTTTGTTATTACGCAACGGGATTTTACTGGTCTGTATGATTTATGCCTGTTATATAAACGTAAAACCCCGGCCGGTAGTGGCCTATGCATTGCCGGTGAAGACGACTGGTTTTGCAGTGAAGCATTTGCCGCAGCATGTTACGCAGTTATCTAATGAGGAGGCATTGATCTATGTTAAATATATTCCTTCCTACTATTATTCAGAACATCATCCTATGATTTGCTGGAAGGGGAGTGGTTATACATTTGAGAAGGTGCAGGAGCAGGTGTGGGATGGACTACCTGTGTATACAGCATTGCTGGTAAATGGAAAGACAAAATTATATACAGCCTGGTGGTATGCAAACGGGCGGCATAATTACATCAGCCAGTTCGCCTGGCGCTGGGATGCGCTGAAGAGTGGTAAGCAATATTCATTGATCAATGTAACAGCGCAGGACGAGGCTAGTTTAAGAAAGGTAATAATGACACTTAATTTTTAATAATTGTTTTTTAAAATTACTTACCCTACTATAAATATTTTCTCCACGTATGAATTTGCATTTGCTGACTGATGATCTCTTGCGTCGGCTATTCCAGGCTTCTGACGAGCATGCATTCCGGGAACTCTACCAGCGTTATTTCAGTAGCATGAAGCCTTATCTATGGCTGAGAGCGGTGAGGAAGGTGAGGTAAGGGGCTGCTAAAGCAGGCCCCTTTTTTTTTATATTGAACAGTTTTAATAGTTGCGTGTTATATAATATAAGACCGTATGCTTATTGTCTCTTAAATATATGCAAGCAACCAGTACTAACCAGAACGAAGCCGAAAGATTGAACACACTGGCTGGCTATCACATACTCGACTCAACACCGGAAGAGGAATTCGACCGGCTCACTACATTAGCAGCCCTTACCTGCAATTCTGCTGCAGCCTGCATTACTTTCCCTGACCAGGACCGCCAATGGATCAAATCAGCCGTCGGACTCAACTTCCGGGAGGTCCCCCGCGAATGGTCCTTCACCGAAGAGATTCTCCGTACCAATAACTTTGTCGAAAAACCTGACACCGGCGAAGGGAACTTTTTCCGCTTCTTCTCCGGCTACCCTATTCGCGATCCCAAAGGTTTCATCATCGGTGCGCTTTGCATCATGGACGAACAGCCCCGTCAGTTGCACGACAGCCAGCGCCATGCCCTCCAACTCATTGCCAATGAGATCATGACCCTCATCCAGAACCGCCGTCAGAAAGAAGAAGTGCTCTACCTGGAAAAACTGTTCCTCCTCTCTGATAATCTTGTCGGCCTTACCACCGCCGGGGGCCGGTTCAAAAGGGTGAATGCTGCCTACACGCATATCTTTGGCTACACCCATGAAGAGATGCTGCAAATGAACATCCTGGACATGATTCATCCTGACGATCTGCCTGCATCACTGGTGGAAACCAACAATATGGTCGCCGGCAAATCGATGATTGCCTTCGAGAACCGTCTTCTCACCAAATCAGGCGAATGGCGTACCATTTCCTGGATGGCGACTGCCGAACCCGATACCAAAGATATTTTCAGCATAGGCAGGGATATTACCGAAGAACGCAGGAAGGAAAAACTGCTCAGTGAGAGCGAACGCAATTTTCGCACCTTCTTCGAAAACTCCCCGGGCCTCATGTGCACGCATGACATGAAGGGATATTTCCTTTCTGTCAACGAAGCCGGTGCAGCAGGCCTGGGCTATACCCTCGATGAGCTGGTAGGCTACAGTCTGTTCGACATTGCACCGGTGGAGCATCATAAAGAAGTGCAGGCCTACCTTGATCGGATTCAGACGGCCGGCAAACTAAATGGATTGATGAAAGTGCTGAAGAAAGATGGTACGGCGATTATTTTGCATTACAACAACGTAAGGGTAGATCAGTACGTGATCTCCAACTCCACCGATATCACGGTGCACTATCGCCTGGAACAGGAACTGAAGCGCTCTACTGAAATGCTGGAACGCACGAATAAGGTGGCGCGTATAGGTGCCTGGGAAATTGACATGCGCAATGGAGAAGTATTCTGGTCCGACGTGACCCGCGAAATCCTTGAAGTTACTCCCGATGAACCGGCCCGTTTCAGCAATGGGATGCGTTTTTACAAAGAAGGTGAAAACCGCCAGCGCGCACAGTCGGCACTGGCAGCTACGATTGCTACCGGCAATCCTTTCAATCTCGAACTGGAAATCATCACTGAAAAAGGTAATGAGCGCTGGATCCGGAGCCGGGGCAGTGCACAGTTTGACAATAATGGGAAATGTAAACGCCTCTTTGGAACTATACAGGATATCACAGAAAAGAAAATTGCGGAGATTGAACTGAAAACACAGAAACTTCGGCTTTCAACCTTTGTGGAGCACGCGCCGGCGGCAGTGGCCATGTTCGACAAGGAGATGCGCTACATCGCGGTAAGCCGCCGCTGGCTGGAAGAATTCAGGGTGCAGGGCAGGAATATATTGGGCCTCTCACATTACGAATTGTTCCCGAATGTATCGGCCGAATGGAAGGAGATTCATAAAAAGGCACAGGAAGGCGAGGTGCTTACGGCAGATAAAGATGTTTGGCGGCCCGAAGGCTGGGACCAGGACCAATACCTGCGCTGGGAAGTACGCCCCTGGTACCAGTACGATGGAAAGATCGGCGGGATCATGATGTTCACACAGGATATTACCGACGCTTATCTGCAACAGGAAGAATATAAAAAAGCGAAGATCCAGGCCGAACAAGCCAATATTGCAAAGTCAGAATTCCTGGCGAACATGAGCCATGAAATCCGGACTCCTTTAAATGGTGTTATTGGCTTCACAGACCTTGTTTTGAAGACGCACCTTACAGAGTCCCAGAACCAATACTTATCGATCGTAAATCAGTCCGCAAATGCCCTTTTAAGCATTATCAATGATATCCTCGACTTCTCGAAGATCGAAGCAGGCAAACTGGAACTGGATATTGACAAGGTGGATCTCTATGAATTCTGTAGCCAGGCGAGTGATATCATCTCTTACCAGGCACAGAACAAGGGCCTGGAATTGCTCCTGAATGTATCTTCCAATCTGCCCCGCTTTGTCTATATCGATGAGGTGCGTTTGAAACAGATCCTGGTGAACCTGATGGGAAATGCCGTGAAGTTCACCCCTGCCGGTGAGCTGGAACTTAAAGTTACCCAACTGGATAAGGAAGACCGCTTACGGTTTGAAGTGCGTGATACAGGTATTGGTATTCGTCCGGAGAAGGCGCACAAGATCTTCGAGGCCTTTCTGCAGGAAGATGTATCCACTACCAAGAAATACGGTGGTACGGGTTTGGGCCTGACCATCTCCAATAAACTGCTGGCACTGATGGGGAGTTTTCTGCAACTGGAAAGTGAGCCGGGTAAGGGAAGCCGCTTCTTCTTTGACATCACGGTGAAAACGGAAGACGGAGAGCGGGTGCACTGGGAAAATATCGACATGGTCAAGCATGTGTTGATCGTGGATGACAATGACAACAACCGGGTGATCCTGCGGGAGATGCTGTACCTGAAAGGAATTAGTTTTGTAGAAGCACGGAATGGATTTGAAGCGCTGGAGATCCTGTCCAAGAAAAACAATTTTGATGTGATCCTCATGGACTATCACATGCCTTTTATGGATGGGATAGAAACCATTGAGAAGATCCGGAAAAATATAGATGCCGATCCCCGGCAGAAAATTATCTTACTACATAGTTCCTCTGACGATGAAAGGATCATCAAAGCATGCGAACGTCTGCATGTACAACAACGTCTTGTAAAACCCATAAAGATGCAGGAGATGTATAATGCCCTGTCCCGTTTATTCAGGAAAGAAGAAAGTAAACCGGTAGTCGTAGATAATGCTGCCCGCAGTTCGCGGGGAGATGGTTTCAATGTACTGGTGGTAGAAGATAACCCAATCAATATGTTCCTGGCAACAACCATTATTCATCGTATTGCCCCGGCAGCTGTGATTCTTGAAGCCAATAATGGCAGGGAGGCATTGGCGATTGTGAGTCATGTGATGCCGGATATTATTCTCATGGACATACAGATGCCTGAGATGAATGGCTATGAAGCGAGCCGGCAGATCCGGGATATTTATCCGGGTTTCAGGGTGCCGATTATTGCACTGACGGCGGGTAATGTGATGGGGGAACGGGAGAAGTGTATAGAGGCGGGTATGGACGATTTTATGGCGAAACCATTCATAGAAAATACCATGGTAGCAATGTTTAATAAATGGTTACGGTTGGATAAACCACAGCAACCCGAGGAGCTGGAAGGCAGGATGGAGGAGCTGGATGTAAATTATTTGCGGACCTATTTAGGAGATGACGATCCGGCATTTATGAAAGAGATCCTGACGCTTACAGTGAAGGAGTTTAATAAGCTGATGGCTGATTTTGACAGTGTGCTAAAGGGCGAGAATGTGTTGACGATCAATGGCTGGGGGCATAAGCTCCGGGGAGTGGCATTGACGGTGGGCCTGATGGATATCGCGTTGCTGGCGGAGCAGATAGAGGGCCTGAAAAATACCCAGCCGGAGGCCTTACAGGGTTTGGCGCTTGAGGCCAAAGAAAAGATCAGCAAGGCGATCCGGCTGGTGCAGCAGTATATTGACAGGGAGCTTAGTCCACGCTTGTAATAAATGTATTAAACAACTTCACATATTCATCAATTACTTTCTGATCAGTATCATTGAAGAAGTAAGCGGTAAATCCTCTTTCCAGCTGCTGTGATCTTGTATTGTTCAGCTGAAACGGCCTGGCCGCAACTGTGCCGATCAGTGTATTCTTATAAAACACTAATACAAGCCTGTAGAGTGGAGAAGGATCATCCACTGAATTATCGTAGTTATAATATTCCAGGAAAGGTGCATTTACACCTGTATTCTCCAATTGAAACTGCTTGATAAAAGGTTGCATATCAGGCAGCAATCTGCCACTGTATGTACGCAGGTATTCAGCAAGTGCGGTTTCAATGACGGAACCTGCCTTGATATCTTTTTTCTGCAGATACCCAAAGAAATACCCGGTCAGTTCTCCATGCATATTTTCACCGGTAGTGACCAGGTGCAGGTCATCCAGTGCCTTACCGATTACTTTGCCTGCGAGGGAGAGGGGCTGACCTTTTTTGATGATCATGCTCTTTTCCTGTGCGGCGCTGACAGCAACTTCAATACTGGTTTCAGACCAGCCATTTTTAGGCATGGTTGCATCCAGGAGAACGTTGTCATCCAGGGAGACGAGTGGCTTACCGTCGATGGTATCCAGGAGCGTGACGGCACCATTGGTCCTTTCCGAGATGATTTTGTCGGGAAGAGGACTGGACGTGGAACTGGCAGACTGTTCATTGGCGGTAAGGGACTTGTCTGCATCAGGTAAGGGCTTTTTCGCATTTTCTGCACAGCTGCACACGAGAGCGGCGAGCAGAAAAGGTAAATACTTTCGCATGATGATATTTTGTAAGACCGGCGCAAAGGTAATAATTACCGGTAAACTAATGGGTATTTTTAAGATCTGAGGGGGTGAAAGAAGGATGCCTGCGCGTTTGTTACAAACCCGCAGGCTTTCCGCTATTGTATGATCACTTTTTTCAAACCCGTACGCCCCATAAATAAGGGGAAATACTGCATGGTCGCCTTAGCCGGATTTAAGATATATTTACCCGAATACCGGGGCATTAACTCAATCGTAAATGTATGCATCCCTCTGTATAAAGTACTACAGAAGATGCTCACCATTTCTTTTCCATATTCCCTGTGCACTTCACTATTATACCATGGTTGTGGCTTACCCGCATAAGAACAACCCGCCGGGATAGGAATCTCAATCATCACATAATCTGCATCTCCCTTTGCATAGACATTCACCGTTAAACCCACCTTCTTCCCTGTCTCCAGTACAGGCTGATCTAATTTACTGCTTACTTCAAAAGTCTTTGCAACAGCGTCAGGTGATGCATCCCAATATTCCTGCGTAGCTGTCAGGTACAGTGGCATGCCCCCTTTCCTGGCAAAAGTTACAGCACTGGCTGCAGTGATTACAGTATCGAAGGGGAACCGGGTCACCATATAGCCATTTACCTGAAGGCTTGCTTTTCCCTGAGCTTCTGCCTTTAATAAATCAGGCAGGATGGTTTCAAGAATTGCTGATGACTCGTAAGTATTTCTCCACTGTCCGTTTCTTCTTTCTTCCAGGAAATACCCCCTGATTTTTTGTAGAGTTTGTTCATGACCACCTGTAGCACGCAGTAGTTTATATACCAGCAAGGTCTGTGAAATACTGCTGTGAAAAAGATCGTAACTAAACTGTCCCCAATAGGCATTTCCAAATACGGTTGACTGTTGTCTTGCCAGGATAGGTTTCAGGTTTACAGGCAAGTGCTCTCTTTGTTTTAAGAGCAGCAGTCGCAGGGAATCATAACCATTCCGGGGATAGATTTCCGATGTAAGTGTGGCAAAGTCAACTTTCGCTTTCAGCTTTGACAGCATCATCAGGCAACCGATGCTGTCTATATTATCTTTACGATGATAGCTGGAAAGCAGGTCGTCCGCTAAAGTCTCTGTATTGATATTGGTCTCATAACCTTCTTCCTGTGCCATTTGCAGTGCTTCCACTACATGAAGGCTGATCCAGATACTGGGTGTTGTATGTTCCCACCAGCCCCACATGCCCTGGTACTGTGTTCTCTTCAGACGGCTAAGGATGGTCCTGATATCTTTATTGTGTTCAAATTTCTCATTCAGGTAGGCCTTTGCTTTTTTTTCCAGCAGGTATGCTTTCAGTTTGGATGCCAGCTGTTCATTACAAAGGTATTTATAATGCTGCACGTACTTCATTTCTTTCATCAGCACCGGCAGGATGGCGGCTTCTGCATAGACATGAACGGGGCCTTTGAGACCGGGTGCAAAGGTCAGCGTAGTATCTTTGAGCAGGCATGCAAAGAAACCGGTATCTGCCCTGGTGCCGGCATGGAATACGGGGATGCTTCTTTCCTCACCATCCCTGTTATCGATGGTATAGTTGAAACGTAGGCTATCACGCGCGGGGATCCCCACGTTCAGTGTATCAATGAGGGCATGAACAAGCTTTCCGCTGCGCTGCAGGCGGATGTTATCATTCACTTTGAAGGTCCTGCTGATCTGCAGGGAGTCTGAAGTATAATTTAGTGCCTTGCCGATTATATGTATACTATCGCCTTCGACAGCGAAGTTAGGCAGGGCGAGATTGGCGCTGACTGGTTTAAAGGCGCGGATACTGCTTTCTGCCTGACCGGATTGCTGCTGATCATTCATGACGAGTGCAAAGACACGCCAGTTGGTGATGTCGTCGGGGAAGGTGGTGCTGAAGGAGGCAGTGCCACTGGCATCGGTGGCCAGTTTGGGTTGCCAGAAAGCGGCATCGTTGAAATGGCTGCGGAGTTGGAAAGGAGCGGGCGCTTCGCTCATTCCGGTACTGAGGGCAGTGTCCAGCATGGGGATGTCCGCAGTGCCGATTTTGTCAGGGTTGAAGAAACCGATATTGGCAATCTCTCTCTTACTCCTGGGTTCATCCATCTTATCGGCATTTTTGCTGTCGTATAAGTTGGAATAGTATGACCTGTTATCACTCAATGCTTCCTCATCATCATACTTCATCTTTTTCTTCTTTGCACTTCCATGGGAGATGCCATACCCTGTTACTACCACCTCACTCAGTGCTTTGCTATCTTCCTCCATGATCAATTCATAATAACGCTGTTTGGGCTTCACTACTACCTCCAGTGTTTTATACCCGATGTACATCGCCTTTATGATACCCATGGAGACACCTTGCAGGGTAAACTCCCCAAACTGATTGGTAAAGCATCCGAAAGTAGTACCTCCGCAGGTAATTGTGACACCAGGCAGGGGCACCCCGTTTTGATCCTTTACAACACCCCGGATGGAGCCTGCGTTGCCCAGGTATTTTTCAGATCCGTTCCGGCGGTTTTTTATCAGGAGTGAATCCTGCCTGGAAATTGCCGTCGTTGGCAGGAGTGGAAGTTGGGGCAGCCGGTAAAAGTTGATACCATCTTTTTTGATATAGATGCTATCCTGCATGGAAAACCTATTATCATTATACAGGAACATGAGCCTGTATTTCCCTTCACGTAATCCTTTTATGATTGTTACCCCGGGACGGATAACCCTGATAAAAGAAGGCTCATCATCCCTGAAAAGTAAAGTATAAAAATGCGTATTAATAGTATCAACAGGTAATTCAAGTTCTAATCTCCCGGTGAATGCATAGCTGCTGTTTTCCCTGTCTGTAGTGAGGAGTGGACGGCTGGGTATGCGTGTATAATCTGTGAGCATAGAAGGTGTCAGCACCTGATCTTCCAGTACATCGTCATTATTCCCGGGATGCACGTAATCGCCTTCGGCCAGAACAGGCAGTTTTTGCTTTTGTTTGATCAGGCCGGGAGAGATATTGAATGAATAACCTTCTTCCGGATCAAAGTTTTGTTCAAACTGTTCGTGTACGACCAGGGAGGCCGGTTCTCCCGTCAGCGGACCTACAATGTTCTCAGGATTGCCATATCTGGCTGACAGCAGGTAGATGTTTTTGTTTTGACGGACATAGCTGAACCGATCTCCATAATTGTGACTGATATTTATAAAATAATGATTCAGGACCCTGGCTTCTGCTGCTGAATATTTATCAGACATTTTTTCGACAGTGACATGCTTTGCCTGGCTCAGAGGGTCAATACTGACGAAGTTTTTCACGCCCATATGCACTATGAAGCTATCAATAGTAATGAGCATATCGTTCGTTCTGATCTGGATAGTGTATGTACCGGGATTAGTACGGAAACTATAGATTTTCTGTTGTGATGCATCGCTGTAATACACCGGCATCCTGTCAATATAGATAGCCCCCGGATTGCGGAGAAAGCCATTTACGAATACAAAGGGTGCCAGCTGGGTTTCAGCGTCCACCGCATTTTCATCATACCTGAATACAGGAGCCGGATGTGTGAACTGGTACCAGAGAATGGTATCCAGTCGCATACGGGATTCCCAGTATCCAAAATTCAGGTACATATTATGGTGATAGTTGTCTACTTCTTTTTGCGTATACTGATTTTTGAAACTAAGGTCCGGGCGATCCCGGCCCAGGTAAGGCACTGCAACGCTGCTGTTCTGAAACTTGCCGGTGTAGCTATAGGCTGTAACGTCTGCATTCCGGACTGGTTTTCCTTGTTGGTCGGAGACAGCAATTTCGATCTGGCTTTCCTGCCCGGGAGCAATCGTAGCAGGAGCTTTGATAGCTACATGCAGCTTTTTCTCCTGGTACTTTTCATTGTAGGTATCGGTCAGGACCTGGTTGCCCCTGATATAATGCAGTTGCAGGTAATAATCCAGTTTAGGGGAAGCGGCCTTTTGCCAGTTGAGGGATTGTGTATAGCCTCTCTCTACAATTTTCTTATTTTCGTAGATGGTATACCAGAATGGCGTATGACGTGGATTGTCGACGTTAAAATAAATACTATCGGAAGTACGCCTGCTTTCGCATGGTAAAATATGTGTGTCGTTTACCATTCTTTTCTCATGCATTGTATCGCTGCTGATCTCATAGCTTACTACATGAGGTGCCAGGCTGATTGTGGCAGGTAATTGCAGGTGCGAAGAACTTATCAGGTTATTGTTGCCATCGTACAGGTAGAGGGTAGCGGTATCCGGAACGGGTTTGCCAGCGGTCAGCATATTCATGTACAGGCTATCTTCCTTTTCTTCAATATCCAGTTTTTTAACATCGTCCGTATACTCATGAATAAATGTATAGGTGGTTGTTTCATTTTCTGAATTGAGTAACTGGCAGGTGATGGTATAGGAGAACCTGGCTGAAGGGAAGATACTGTCTGGTAGTTGTACAATTGTCGGCCCCAGGGTTTCTATTGGCATTGTTTTGTTGTACATGGTATCTGCCAGAAACACGTGGCTGGTATTATACCGGTCGGGGGTGCTGTTAGGAGTGATGATGATTTTTGCCCTGGCATCCAGCAGGGGCAATCCATTTTCATCGGTGGCATTGATGGTCAGGAGGACCGGTTCATTACGTTGTGTACTTGTTTTATTAACGGATGCGCTGAGTCTTATTTTTTGTAACTCGTATTCTTCAAAGTAGAAGTTGTTGTAGATAAACTTTTTCCTGTTCTTAGCTGGTTTGTCCGCCGGTTCAAGAGATACATTATACCTCATGTCCAGCTTCATGCTGTCCTTCATCGGGAACTGGTATTCGAAACCCCCGGGACGATAAGGGTGTAATACCGCCAGGATGGTATCTGTGCTACCATCGTATGTATAAAGGCGCAGGGCCAGGTCTTCATTAACAGGTACACCTTTTTTATCTACGATAAATGATTTGAGCTTTACAGTATCATTAGGTTTGTATTTAGGTTTATTGAAAGAGAGGTAACCTGTCTCCTGAAATGTATTGTCATAACTGCGGGTGCGATAGGAATAATCTTTTGCATAAGGATTTACCCTGAAGAAGTTCATGACTTCCTGGTATTTGACCTGTACCAGTCCTCCTTTGCCATGATACTTTCTCAGGTAATATGCATGCAGGTTTTTATCATAAGGGATCGTCTTTTTACCTAAGTGCACTTCTGCCTCACTTACCTGTTTCCCGTCGAGGGTGTGCAGGGTGAGCAGCAGGTCTTCGTTATTGTTCAGGACATTGATGAAGATATTATGCACTACTTTCACCTGCCTTTCCAGGACCTGGTGATTGGCTGTTACCAGCAGAAAATTACCCGGGGGCAAAGGGTGTTTATCTTTATCAGCTGTTCTGAAAGAATCTACAGGCCGGGTCATAAAATCGCCAGGGAGTTGTTTGTGCTTTTTCGACTTGTACACATCCAGCAATGCCTGGTCAGGAATTCGGTATACATATGTAAATGGAGCTTGCTTTGGACTGGTAGACAGTCCTTTTTGGGCTAATACCTGCGTGCCACCCAGCAGCAGGATAAGGATAAATAATTGTTTCAAAGCGTATAGGTTGTTTGTCCCTGTTACTAAGATAGTATAACTTTGCTAAATGCATTTGTTTATAAAAAATATGGTTTGCAACCGCTGTATTATGGTGGTGAGCCAGGAACTGGAGAAACTACAGCTTCCTTTCAACAGCATTTCGCTGGGCGAAGTGAGTATGATGGAAACACCTGCACCAGAGCAGTTGAAAGAACTGGGTGACAACCTGAAGCAATTAGGCTTTGAGCTGCTGGATGATAAAAAGAATGCCCTGGTAGAGAAGATCAAAACGACTATAATCAACCTGATACATGGGAAGGATAATGATACCTTAAATACAAAACTCTCTGTATTTCTGCAAGATAGTATCGGCGTTGATTATCATTACCTTTCTACTGCTTTTAGTGCCGCGGAGGGACTTACGATTGAGAAGTACGTCATCCTGCAACGCATTGAAAGAGTGAAGGAATTACTACAATATGATGAGATGAACCTGAGTGAGATAGCGGACAGTCTGGGCTATAGCAGTGTACAGCACCTTTCACAGCAGTTCAAGAAAGTCACCGGCCTGACACCGAGTGCTTACCGCCAGCTAAAAGAGAACAGCCGCAAGCCGCTGGACCAGGTGTAATAATTATATACATTTTATACCGCATGATATAACGGCTCTTCGCGTAGTCCTTGGTAGCTTTGTACCATGGCACACTTAATAAAAGAAACCTTTCCTGTGCTGGAAATGAGTTGTGCTGCCTGTGCAGCAAGCGTTTCCTCCATGCTGGATTCCGTTCCCGGGGTACAGGAAGCTACGGTCAACTTCGCTAATCAGACTGCCCTCGTTACCTATGATGAAGATCAGGTAAAACCTGAAGCAATGCGTAATGCGGTACGAAGTATAGGTTACGACCTCGTCATAGATACCCACAACCGGGAAGAGATTCAGCAGCAGGCACAACAAAGCCATTACCAGGCTTTAAAGATCCGGACTATTATTGCAATTATATTGTCGTTGCCAGTTGTGGTGATTGGGATGTTCTTTATGAATATACCTTATGCCAACTGGTTCATGTGTGTATTGTCTACACCAGTGGTATTCTGGGTGGGCAGGGGCTTTTTTGTAAATGCATGGAAGCAGGCCAGGCACAGGAAAGCGAACATGGATACCCTTGTGGCACTCAGCACCGGTATAGCCTGGATTTTCAGTGTATTTAATACCATCAATCCGCACTTCTGGATGTCCAGAGGTCTACATGCGCATGTGTATTTTGAAGCAGCGGCAGTAGTAGTGGCATTTATATCATTAGGAAAATTGCTGGAAGAAAAGGCGAAATCAAATACTTCTTCTGCATTGAAAAAACTCATGGGTTTACAGCCGAAGACGGTGGTGGTATTACGTGGAAATGAGCAGACGGAAGTGCCCTTGGAAGCTGTGCAGGTCAATGAACTGATCCTGGTGAAACCCGGTAATCGTATTCCGGTGGATGGGGCAGTGGTAGAGGGAATGTCTTATGTAGATGAGAGTATGATCAGCGGAGAACCTATACCGGTATTGAAAGAGAAAGGGGCGAAAGTATTTGCAGGAACCATCAATCAGCAGGGGAGTTTTCAGTTCAAAGCCGAGAAGGTAGGCGCAGATACAGTATTGGCACAAATCATTCGCATGGTGCAGGAAGCGCAGGGCAGTAAGGCCCCGGTGCAGCAACTGGTCGATAAGATAGCGGGAATCTTTGTGCCGGTAGTGATGAGTATTGCTGTGCTCACATTTGTGATATGGTATCTGGTGGCAGGTGATTTTACTCACGGACTGCTGGCAGCTGTGACGGTATTGGTGATCGCCTGTCCCTGTGCATTGGGCCTGGCTACGCCGACGGCCATCATGGTGGGTATAGGCAGGGGTGCGGATCATAATATCCTCATCAGGGATGCGGAGAGTCTGGAGAAAGGATACAAGACGGATGTATTGTTGTTGGATAAAACAGGAACGATTACCGAAGGTAAACCGACAGTGGAAAGTATAGCAGTAAAGGAAGATTTGCTGCCTGTGTTATTAGCAATGGAATTACAATCTGAACATCCGCTTGCAGTGGCAGTAGTACATCATTTACAGGCAGCAGGTGTGCAGGCAGTGAAACTTGCCCGGATAGAAAGCATCACTGGCAAAGGTATTGCGGCTACCTATAACGGTCACCGTTACCTGGCAGGAAATGCGGCCCTGCTGCAAGTAAAGCCAGAGAGTGATGCCACGATCATGCTGTCAGAAGATGATAAAATTGTTGGCTATGTCAATATCACTGACCAGGTAAAGCCAACTTCAGGGGCTGCCATAGCGCAGCTGAAACAACAGGGTATTACAGTTTATATGCTGACGGGTGATAATGAAAAGACGGCGGCAGCGGTAGCGAAATCTGTGGGTATAGAGCATTACAAAGCGGGTATGCTGCCCGGAGAGAAAGCTGCTTTTGTAAAATCATTGCAGGAGCAGGGCAGGGTGGTAGCGATGGCGGGCGATGGGATCAATGACAGTCAGGCGCTGGCGCAGGCAGATGTGAGCATTGCGATGGGCAAGGGTTCAGACATTGCGATGGATGTGGCAAAGATGACGCTCATTACAGCCGATTTACAGGCGATTCCACGGGCTTTGGCTTTATCTAAGCTGACAGTCCGCACCATCAGGCAAAACTTATTCTGGGCCTTTATATACAACCTGATCGGTATTCCCCTGGCAGCCGGGGTCCTGTACCCGGTAAACGGGTTCTTATTGGACCCGATGATAGCAGGTGCTGCGATGGCACTCAGTTCAGTGTCGGTAGTCAGCAATAGTTTAAGATTAAAATGGACTAAATTATAAGATTATGCAATTCAAGACGAATATTAAATGCGATGCCTGTGTGGCGAAAGTAACACCTTATTTAGATGCATCAGCAGCAAAGGATGGATGGAAAGTAGATACCAGTAATCCTGATAAAATTTTAACAGTTAGTGATGATAAAGGAATGTCGGCGGCTGATGTGATAAAGCAGGTGGAAGCCGCAGGATACAAGGCCACCGCATTATAAGAATGTATTAAAACGCTTCTGCCACAAGCAGAAGCGTTTTTTCTTTGTAAGAAATTTAACAATTATTTTATAACCCTACTTGTTTTGTAGAGTATTTGATTATCTTTGTCCGGTGAAGTTGTAACATTAACCTCCTCTATACTGTAGTATTGATCGCTTAACCAGTAAACAAAGTACAATGAAAAAATTGTTGTTATGCAGCGCAGTATTGGGTTTTGCCTTGACAGGATTTGCTCAGACAGCTGCACCTGCACCAACCAAAGAAGTAAAATATGAAAATCCTGCTGCAGACAGCAGAGGGTATCTTGTAAAAGTAGGCGATCAGGCCCCCGATGATTTTGAATTGGTATTGACCGATGGAAAAAAGACTACGCTGAAAGCATTGCGTGGTAAAGTAGTTGTATTACAATTTACTGCCAGCTGGTGTAGTGTATGCCGCAAGGAAATGCCTCACCTCGAATCCGAAGTATGGCAGGCGAATAAAAATAAAGACTTTGTATTAATAGGTGTGGACAGAGATGAACCCCTTGAAAAGGTCTCGAAGTTTCATCAGGAAATGAACATCTCGTACCCGCTGGCGCTCGATCCCGGCGCTGCTATCTTCCGCCGCTATGCCGACAAGAATGCAGGCGTGACAAGGAATATTGTCATAGATAGAACAGGAAAAATTATCTACTTAACAAGATTGTATGATGAAAAAGAGTTTGCAGCCATGCTGTCAGTGATCAATGAGCAATTGAGCCTCTAAGCTTCCCCGGCATTTTAATTTACGAATCAACCATTCCGTGCACGGTCATCAACCGCTGTGTGCGCAGGACTTTATTACCTCCTATCAAGCAACGAAAACAATGAAAAAAATTGTAAGCGCATTACTACTGCTATCCCTTTGCCTTGGCGCGGCTGCACAGTCACGCCGCATCTCCGGTAAAGTTACAGCAAAGGACAATGATAGCCCCATCCCCGGCGTTTCTGTTAAGACTACAGGCAAAGCTATCGGCGTTCAAACAGATGCCCAGGGGAACTTCTCCATCGAAGTACCTGAAGGTGTCACCTCACTTGAATTTACATACATCGGTTACCAGAAAATAACATTACCTATCAGTGGACAGACTGTCAATGCCAAACTGGAATCTACTACGAGTGGTCTCAATGAGGTAGTCGTAGTGGGGTATGGTACACAGACAAAAAAGGAATTTACAGGTGCTGCTGCACGTATATCAGGTACGCTTGTAAAAGATGCACCGGTGCAGAGTTTTGACCAGGCACTATCCGGTCGTGCGGCAGGTGTGAGCATTGCATCGCCCAATGGTGTATTGAACAACCCGCCTGTAATCAGGATCCGTGGTGTGAACTCTATTTCGCTCAGCTCTTATCCGCTGGTGGTGATAGATGGTATTCCGGTAAGTACAGGGAACATCTCTACCAGTACTTCTGTACCTAACAACCCATTGAGTGATATTGATCCTGCAGATATAGAGTCTATCGATGTTCTGAAGGATGCTGCATCTACTTCTATCTACGGTTCCCGCGCCGCTGCCGGTGTGCTTCTTATCACAACTAAGAGAGGTAAGGAAGGAAAGGCAAAGGTCGTGTATGATGCATGGGGGAGCCTGACCAAGGCGGCACGCCTGCCTAAATTGCTGGATGCAACAGGTTACATGAAATATAAAAATGAAGCGGTATACAATGCAAAAATATTAGGTGGTAATGAGAACAACACCAGCGTAGCTGCTGAACTGTTCTTCCCTGATTACAATGCTGATGGTTCGCTGGTGAATACTAACTGGTACGATTATATCTATCGTACGGCCTATTCCCAGAACCATAACATCAGCGTATCTGGTGGTAATAAGACGACCAATTATTATTTATCCGCTAACTATTCCAATCAACAGGGTTTTGTGGTAGACAACGAATTTAAACGTAAATCTCTTCGTTTTAATGTTGATCATGAAGTGACCAAATGGTTAAAGTTCAGAGCGGGTGGTGCATACAATACGACATTCAACCAATCTCAGAATACAGGTTCCCTGCCTAACAGTACCTTCCTGCTCATCGGTGCAGCCCGTCTTGCAACTGCGCTAGCACCAAACGTGTCCGTGTACAATGCAGATGGCAGTTACAACCTGAGTTCTACAGGTACTTTAGGCATGGGCAACAACCTGGTGACCAACACCCTCTGGAATGCCAAAGCATTGTTCGACCTGAGTAGTTATACGACAGAAAACGATCGCTTCCAGGGTAATGTGGGTGGGACCATTAAACTGCCTTATCACTTTGAATTGAATACCACTTATGCCATGGACAGGTTGAGAACTGAAAACAATACCTGGTTAAGTTCTCAATTGGGTTCCTCTGGGTATTCAGTGGGTGGGTCTGCTACCAATGTAAGTGCACTACGTAACAACTGGGACTGGGCAAGCACCTTATCGTTCAACAATAAGTATCGTAAGCACCATGTCACTGCCTTATTTGGGTATGATGTGCAGAAATTTGAAACTACTACCTGGGGGGCATATGCTACGGTAGCAGCGGACAATTTCTTTACAAATTATGAGGGTAGCTACAGTACGGTAGCTGCTTCCGGCAACGGACGGAGTGAGAAGGCATTTATCTCTTATTTCTCCCGTGTGACTTATGATTTCAACAACAAATATTTCCTGACAGCTAACTTCCGCCGTGATGGTAACTCTGCGCTGGGTGTAAACAGCAAGTTCGGTAACTTCGGCGGGGTAAGTGCAGGCTGGCTGGTGTCAGAAGAAGGGTTCTACAAGCGTCTGAACATCAGTCATATCGTAGACAATGTGAAACTGCGTGCCAGCTGGGGCCGTGTAGGTAATGGCAACGTAAGCAACGACTACGCCAGCCAGAGTCTCTACAGTTCCTCACTGTATGGTAGTGCAGCTACCTGGTACCTGAGCCAGGCAGGCAACCCTGACCTGGCCTGGGAAACCAGTAAGCAAACGAACCTGGGGCTTGACCTGGGATTGTTGAACAACAGGATTCAGGTAGAAGGTACCTGGTTCAACAACGATGTGAATGGTCTGATCCTGAGTGCACCGCAATCTGCATCCAAAGGCATCCCTGACAATGCTATCCTCATGAACGTAGGTTCTATGTACAATCGTGGCTGGGAACTGGGTTTGACGGCGAGTGTGATCCGCAAGGAAAACTTTAGCTGGGATGCGAGCTTCAACTACACACACATTAAGAATGAAGTGACTGCACTGGCTTCCGGCAATTCCGATATCATCGGGTATACACATACCTCTTCAGAGGCAAGTAACGTAACGCGTGTAGGTTATTCTGTGGGTAGTCTGTATGGTGCCAAAACGGATGGTGTGAACCCTGCAAATGGTCGCCGGATCTTCATCAATAAGGCTGGTGAGAAAGTACAGTACAGTGCTACAGTCGCTTCAGGTGAGAGCAACTGGACTTACCTGGATGGCACAACTGCTGCCGCTATTTCGGCGAGTGACTATTACCTGCTGGGCAATGCATTGCCAAAATGGTATGGTGGTCTGAGCAATACTTTCCGTTATAAAAACTTAGACCTTGGTATCAACATCACCTATGCCGGTGGTAACTATGTCATGAACGGTACCAAAGGTACCCTGAGGGACCAGCGTTTCTACAACAACTATACTGACATCTCCAAACGCTGGACGACTGTAGGACAGGTGACGGACATCCCTCGTCTGGTTTACAATGACCAGATCTCCAATGGTTCTTCCTATCCGATTTCAGCGAACGTAGAGAAGGGCGACTTCGTACGCCTGCAAAGTCTGACACTGGGTTACCGTGTTCCGTCTAAAGTATTTGGTACCTCTGGAATTACCAGTGCCCGTGTATATGCGTCGGGTAACAACCTTCTGCTGTTGACAGGATACACAGGTACAGATCCTGAGTCAAGCAGCAATGGTAATTCAAACACGACTCCGGGTATTGAGAAGAATGCAGTGGGTCAGGGAAGGACTTTCACTGTTGGTATTAACGTAGGTTTTTAACGTCAAACAATCAGGAAAATGAAGAAGATATATTTATATATAGGGCTGGGCGCATTATTGGGTTTCAGCTCCTGCAGTGAGAAGGATTTGCTGGACACTGTGCCGTCTACCTCTATCAGTGATGCAAATGCATTTGGTTCTGCTACCCGTATCCTGGGACTGGTGAACGGTGCTTATGATGCGGTGAAGGCTGCCTCCTTATATGGTGGCAGATACCTGTTGTACTGCGATGTGAGAGGGGAGGAGTTTATCAACGTAACGGCGAATTCATATACAGCTTACGAGAGCTGGAATAATAGTTATAATTCGGGCTCGAACGATATCAATAACCTGTGGTCACAGGCGTATACAGCGATCAATGATGCGAATATTATCATAGCAGGCCTGGCTACCAGCACGGGGGTAATTTCCGATACGTTAAATGCACAGTATACGGCGGAGGCAAGGTACATCAGGGCGCTGTGTTATTTTAGTCTGGTGACGGTGTATGCCACTCCCTACAATGCGGATCAGGGGGCATCCAAAGGGTTGCCATTGCGTTTGCAGGCGGAAACGAATGGGGACAACAATGACCTGGCACGTAGTTCGGTAGCGGAAGTGTATGCACAGATCCTTGCTGACCTGGATGCTGCGGAAGCGAACCTGCCGGACAGTTATTCCTCAGACCTGCTGAATACGACCCGGGCGCATAAGAGTACGGCGATAGCACTGAAGACAAGGGTGTACCTGACAATGAACAATTTTGCGAAGGTTGTGGAAGAAGCTGCGAAGATTGTTCCACAGACGACAGCGCCGTTTAGCACTACCAGTTATGGGGTGAAGCATGCATTGCAGTCAGATATTACGACATTGTTTGGTACGACTTATACCACGACTGAGTCCATTTTCTCTATGCCGATGACATCAACCGATTCTTATTCCGGTCAGTCAGCGATAGGGTATATTTATAATGCAAACTCAGAGTACTACCTGAATCCTTCCGGGATTTTGGGTAATGCACAGTGGGGCACTAATGATAAACGTAGAAGTCTGCTGCGGGTAGCTTCCAACCTGTATTACCTGAAAAAATACGCGAAGGCATCCCCTTATGTAGACTATATTCCGGTGATTCGTTATTCTGAGGTATTGCTGAACTATGCAGAAGCCGCGGCACAGACGGGTGACCTTACCCTGGCGGCGAACCTGCTGAAGGCGGTGCATGCACGCAGTGATGCGAGTTATACATTTGCCGATGCGGATGTAGCGACCGCTGCAGCATTGGTAGCTACGATTGCGGTAGAGAGAAGAATTGAATTACTGGGTGAAGGTTTCAGATCCGGTGATTTGCTGAGAAACCTGCAGACGATCCCGGCTAAGGGTAGTAGCAGTTTACAGGCGAATGCCGTAGAGCCGTCAGCGTCAAACTATATTTTCCCGGCACCGAACAATGAGCTGACAACAAATAAGCTTTATTAATAAAGTTTGGCCCTGTATTTGCAGTCTTACAATAACAACGAACAAATTGCGTTTTATAATCGGACAGTAAACCCAGGATCATGCTTAGAAGATCTACCTGGAAGAAATTTAGACAGCCTGCCAATATCCTAATACTTATTATGATGTTGGCAGGTTTTGTGTTTTTAGGCACTGGTTGTGCTTCGAGTCGTAGTGGAAATTACGAGCCGCCCAGGTTGGGTGCAGAGTATCGTTTTGAGGATGGGATGCGGCGGGAGAAGCATCCGCAATATTTATTCAGTAATAAGGAGCGGAAGGATCTGAGGAAGATGGGATTGCCGGCGGGAGAGCAGAATGAGGCTGTGGGCGGGGTGAGTTTGCCATCGGCCACACACCAGCTGCCGGGGGAGATGAAGACAGACAGTATACCGGCGAAGGATTCGGTGTATAAAGTGTTGCCGCAGTAGCGGCTTTTTTTTTGGCATTTCTCAAAATGTTAAAGTTTTGTTTAAGCAGTAACCTTTCCGGAACAACACCGTTTAACCACATGTGAGCGCATGCGACAGCTTGTGCCTATTATTATTCCCGGTGTTTCATCCTTAGCCCAATCCTATACATAAACTTCAGACTATGAAGATTATTTACGCAATTGCTGTCGTGTTTTTTATCACTGTATCCGGCTTCGGGCAGTCTAAAAAACTGACTTATGGTCCATATGTGGAGACCCTTATCAACCAGGGGAAACTTCCTGCGGCTTCCAGGGTTGGTGCAGGAGCCGGTGTCGGTGTGAATGTAAAATTGCTGACCGGATGGAGTTTTACGGCATCGGCAGGTTATGTGTGTTTTAAAGGAAATACTACGCAGAAAAATGTTTCCGGCGCAGACTACCAGGTTATACCGGTACGTTTAGGGCTGGAGTATAAATTGCCTGTGCCGGCGGTATATGTAAAGATAGAGGGAGGGACGGCTACGACTATCGGGCATTATAGCGGCCAGGGTACGAAGGCGATCGTAACGCCGGGATTGGGCGTGCATTTAAAAGCCCTGGATGTGGAGGCGAAGTATGAGACCTGGGTGAAGGAAAATGCGAATAGTAGTATTGGGGTGAAGGCGGCCCTGTCTTTTTAAGGGGGATACAGGTGCAAAGTTTATTAAAATGCTTACATTTTTTTCAAAACCATTAAAGAAGCCTGCCATTATTTGCCTAAAATATTAAAAATGACCCCTTTTATGATCCGCAGTTACATTTAATATGAATTACTTACATTTGTGAGAATTTTAAAATATCCGTATGATTAAAACCATTCAAATTTCATTATTACTGGCTCTTTTCTGTGTGATCGGCTTCCAGTCGCAGGCGCAGCTGAAGAGATTCAGCATTGGCCCCTACGTAGAAACAGGTGTTCCTACCGGTGACTTCAAAGACACGCACAACGCTGGTTGGGGTGCTGGTCTGAATGCAGACATCAAACTGATTGCTGGTTTGGGTGTAACCGGTTCTGCTGGTTACATTCGTTTCGGCGGAAAATCGTTTGATTACAGTGCTGTAGATGGTCCCGTGGGTAAATTCTCTGCATTGCAGGCGTTTCCTGTAAGAGTGGGTGTGAAGTATAAATTTCCTATTCCGTTATTGTATGTAAAAGCGGAAGGTGGTACTGCTACTTACGTAGGTGATTATAGTGGTACAGCTACCCTGTTTGCGCCTGGTATCGGTATTCGTTTCCTTGGTTTGGATGTTGAGGCGAAGTATGAGGCGTGGTTTAAGGACGGCGACCATTTAGGTTTCTTTGGTCTGAAGGCCGGGTATAATTTTTAGTCAGTTGTTATTTATTAATAGTGGCCTCCGGATCTTTTCGGAGGCTTTTTTGTTTTGGAGGGTGATTGCAATGGATGCCTTTCAATTGTCTAATGAAAGAAGCCTCCTGACATATCAGGAGGCTTCAAAGGTTTCCGTTTAAATAAGAAAATCTTTCCGGTCAATTATAATGTACCGGCATGTTCACTGTACTGCTACTGTTTAGGTTGTTTCTTATGTTTCTTCGCAGTAGTATCAGCAACTGGTTTGCCTGTTGTATCGGCTTTGGCAGCTGTAGTATCACCTGCATTTTTAAACGCAGCTGTGTCCTTTACAGAGGTTGCTGTGTCCAGTCTGTGAGCAAAAGCGGCAGTGTCTGCCTTTACACCTTTGGTAGTATCACCTTTTAAAGTGAAGCTGGCGGTGTCTTTCATCATTGAAGCAGCCAGGGTATCCTTGCTAAAAGCAGTATCTGCCTTTGCAAAAGCCGCTGTGTCGCGGAAGTTGGCTGTGTCAGCTTTAAAATTGGCAGTATCTGCCTTGAAACTGAAAGCGGTGTCTCTCATCAGCGCAGTATCAGCCTTGAAGAAAGAAGCGGTGTCGCGGAAATTAGCCGTATCTGCTTTAAACATACTGGCTGTATCACTCATCATCGCGGTATCCGCTTTGAAAAAGCTCGCAGTATCTGCTTTAAACAAATTTGCTGTGTCATACGTCATCGCTGTGTCTCTTACAAAGCTGGCTGTGTCGGTGCTGAAGGCAGCAGTGTCTCTCGCAAAGCTGGCAGTGTCTGCTTTGAAAAAGCTCGCAGTGTCTGCTGACA
This sequence comes from Chitinophaga silvisoli, assembly GCF_003412465.1. Taxonomy (GTDB): domain Bacteria; phylum Bacteroidota; class Bacteroidia; order Chitinophagales; family Chitinophagaceae; genus Chitinophaga; species Chitinophaga silvisoli. The sequence continues at coordinate 447,435 of NZ_QTJV01000006.1, read as the reverse complement.
TAATGGTGTCGGCTGCGTTACCGCTGTTAGACATAACATTCTTTGCATTCACATTGGCCAGAACAAAAGCGCCAAAACCTGCCATAAGGCCGAAACGGATTAATTGCTTCTTCATGGTTTTTCAATTTTAATTGGTTAATAAAAATCAATAAATGATGGTTGCTTAGAATATAACCAAAACGATGCAAGAATCCTCTAAGAAAATGTTAAAGACAATAACTAATTATATAAGAAATTGAAATACAATTAAATAGAAAGAATTCTTATTTGAGTAGTTTTTGTTACCTCATTAAACTTTACTCAAAAAAGTAAGTCCGCCAAAAGAGAATATTGTAGATAGCAGGTAACATCACCGGGTATACGTTTTCATACTGGGAATAGTAAGCTTAAAAATGAAGCATCGCCATTTAGCCAAAATTTTTAAAACTCGTTAAATTAATATCATAATTTCTTGTTAAGAAAGTCTACATTTACCGCCATATCTGTGAATGTGACATCGTAATAAAGTGTTCCTAATTAATTATGTACACCACTTGAATGTAATGCCAGCGAACAGTGTGTAAGCTTCCTTGAAAAATATAATAATTACGTTTTCCAAAATCCAACTACTTACTTTGCTATGAGGTACAAACCACTGGGCAAGCTATGCTTCCTCCTTTTTATGTCATGTCTGCTCACCACAGCAGCCCTCGCACAGCGCACTATCTCAGGGATAGTCAAAGATGCCAGTGATAGCAGCGGTCTCCCGGGCGTTAATATTACTGTGCCAGGGACAACTACAGGCACCATCACTGATGCAAAAGGCCACTTCTCTTTGCAGGTCCCCGAATCCGCAAAAAGCCTGACCTTCTCTTTCATGGGATATACCCAGCAAACTATTGCTATCGGTACCCAGACCAGCTTCTCCGTATCACTACAGTCCACCTCCAAAGGATTGGGTGAAGTAGTCGTAGTAGGTTATGGTACACAAAACCGTCGCGATGTAACAGGTACCATATCGTCCATCAAAGGATCCGATATCAAAAACCTTCCTGTCAGCGATGCCGCCCAGGCCATCCAGGGTAAGGTCCCCGGTGTGGACATTGTGCGTTCCGATGGTTCCCCGGGTTCAGAACCCAATATCCGCATCCGTGGTACAGGTACCATCAACAATGCAGAACCACTGATCATTATAGATGGTGTACCTGCTACTGGCATGAGCGATGTAAATCCCAACGACATCGCTTCCATGGAAATACTGAAAGATGCTTCCAGCTCTGCTATCTACGGTACCCGCGCTGCGAATGGTGTTGTGATCATCACCACCAAAAAAGGAGGGTATGGCGAGAAAACCCATGCGACCGTGAACGTATATAGAGGTACCTCCAATGCACGCCGGTATATCCCGCTCCTCACGGCACCAGAACTTGTACAGCTGAAACAGGAGCGTTATACAAATGATGGCGTTGCCATAAACCCGCTCTGGCAGGATCCTTACTACGCTGTACAACGTACGGACTGGCAAAGAGCGCTCATTGGCACAGGCTCCACTACAAATGCAGACGTAAACCTGCGTGGCGGTAGTGCTGCATCCAACTACCTGTTCAGCGCCGGTTACTATGATGAAAAAGGGTTGATCCAGAATTCATTCTTCAAACGTTATAGTTTCCGCATCAACTCCGAACACAAACTCGGTAGTCATGTGAAAGTAGGAGAAAACCTCCAGCTCACTTATCGTAATGCCAGAGGCTTCGATACGTATTCTTCACAGACAGGTCTGATCTTTAGCGCCCTGCGTTTCAACCCGGCTATCCCGGTGAAGAACGAAGATGGCAGCTGGGGATCCGCCAAAGCCAGCAATGAACTGGGAGATATCAACAACCCTGTTTTCACGGTTAATAATATCGATGCATACAGCAAAACCTATCGCGTACTGGCCAGTGTATATGCTGAAGTACAGATCCTGGATGGTCTTTCCCTGCGTGTAAACGGGGGCTATGATGGTAATATTTACCAGCAATACAGTTTCACGCCCGCCATTCTGGATCAGACCCGCGTAAGTGCAAACGCTGACCTGTGGCAACGTACTGAATCAAATGGTACGGCATTGGGCGAAGCCTTCCTGACATACAACAAAACTTTCAACAATGTGCACCAGGTAACCCTGACAGGCGGTTACTCCGCTCAAACTTCACACGGTGATTACTTCCGCGCAGAGCGCTGGGGCTATACCGATGAAGCGGCTGATCAGCGTGTGCTCGACAACGGTACTACCGTATACAATGCTTCCGGTAACTACAATCCGGAAACTGCCATCGTATCAGGGTTCCTCCGTGCCTTCTATGGTTATAAGGGCAAATACCTCTTCACCGGTACCTTCCGTGCGGATGGCTCCAGTAAGTTTCCTGCCGGCCAGCGCTGGGGTTATTTCCCGGCCTTCTCACTTGGCTGGCGCGTGAGCGATGAAACATTCTTTAAAGATAATGTGGGTTTCATGAGCAACCTGAAACTCACCGGTGGCTGGGGACAGCTCGGAAATCAGAATGTGACCGATTACCAATACCTCGCGATTGTGACCAAAGACCGGAAATATTCTTTTGGCGGCAACCCTTACACCGGTATCTGGAACAGTTCTCTTGCCAACCCTAACATCACCTGGGAAAAGGCGGAGATGACAAATATCAGTGCTGAAATGGGCTTCTTTAATAATGCACTGAATGCAACCGTGACCTGGTTCAATAAGAAAACCCGCGACATGCTGGTGCCTTATCCTGAACTGGATGTACATGGTACAAGTAAGATTCCTGATCAGAATATTGGTCAGATGAGCAACAAAGGTTGGGAAATTGAAGTCGGTTACAATGGAGGTAAGAAAGACATCCATTACCATGTAGGAGTGAATGCATCCTTCATCAAAAACCGTGTTACTAAACTGTACTCCGGTACTTATATCAGTTCTACGCCCTACGGTCGCCAGGCACAGGAGATTTCCCGTACCTACGAAGGTCAGCCGATTGCTTCCTTCTATGGCTGGAAGACAAATGGCATCTATCAGAATCAGACTGAGATCAACAACGATCCTAACGTAGCACATGACAATAACAGGGCCGATATCAAACCGGGTGATGTTCGCTTTGTGGACATCAACGGTGATGGTAAGATCGATGAAAGCGACCGTACAAACCTTGGTAATCCAAACCCTAAAATGACTTATGGCATCCAGGCAGGCGTAGACTACAAAGGTTTTGACCTGAGTGCCACTTTTGCAGGTGTAGCCGGTGTGAAGCTCTACAATGCTGACAGGATGCAGGGCCTGGATCCAACCTATTCTTATAATATGTATGCAGAAGCAATGGAGCGCTGGCATGGCGAAGGCACCAGCAACAGTATGCCACGCATGTCTCTCGAAGATGCCAATCAGAATGCACGTACATCCGACCGTTTTGTAGAAAGTGGTAATTATTTCTCCCTGAGAAATGTGACCCTTGGCTATACCATTCCTGCCCGTGTATGGGGTAAGTCAGGTATCTCCGATATCAGGGTATATGCAACCGGTCAGAATGTATTCATGATCACCAAATACAAGGGCCTGAATCCTGAACTGGGTTATGCTGCTCCTTCCACAGATGGTAACCTGATGCGTGGTGTTGACGTGGCCACTTACCCACAGGCCCGCGTATTTACTTTTGGTGCAACCATGAATTTCTAAACAAGCAAAACGAATTAAGCAATGAAACGAATGAAATATCTGCTGCTGTGTGTACCTGCGTTCTTTGCCTGTAATAAGGAACTGGATGTAGATAAAAAAGGTAGCTATACTACGGCCAACTACTGGCGCAATGAATCTGACGCGGTAGACGGCATCACGGGGATCTATAATATTTTACTGGAAGAAGATTTTACCGGCTTTGGTGAATTTGTGTACGACAATTGTTCGGACGACCAGTACCGTGCAGGGGATCACCCGGAACTGGCGGACCTGGAAGCCTTTACCTACGATGCCTCCAATGCTGCTGTAAAAGCACCCTGGAAGTGGAAGTATGAAATGCTGAACAGATCGAATAGTGCACTGCTATACATTCCGGCGATTACAAATATCAGTGCGGATGTAAAAAACCGTTGTCTGGGTGAGGCCCACTTCTTCCGTGCATTCGCTTACTGGCGACTCGCTTTGATCTATGGTGATGTACCAATGATCATGGAAGAGGATATCAAAAACGGTACTTACAATAAAGCAAAATCTACTATCGACGAAGTACATGCACAGATCGAAGCGGACCTGAAAGCAGCGGCTATCCTGCTGCCGGAAAGTTACGATGCATCACAGGCAGGTCGTGTGAGCAAAGGTGCAGCATGGGGCTTGCTCGCGAAACTGTATCTCTATGAGAATGATTTTGCAAACACTATATTATATGGTGATAGCGTGATTACAAATGCGAACTATGCATTGCAATCTACCTATGCGGCAAACTTCACTCCTGCTACCAGCAATAACAGTGAAATGCTGTTGAACGTACAAACGCTGGACGGATGGGGGTATTCTGACTTCATCACTTATCACGCACCGCGTGCCTGGGGTGGATGGGATTTCTTTGAGCCTGTACAGGGATTACTGGACGAATTTGAAGATGGAGATCCCCGCAAGGATGTATGTATTATGAAACCGGGAGATGTGATCAATATTGGTACAGGTACAGCTACTTACACCGCATCATTGTCTTCTACAGGGTATCATTACAATAAGTTTTGCGCATGGATAAGCACAGGTGGCCTGAACTATTCCTTTAAGTATCCATTGATGCGTACATCAGATATTTATCTGTGTGTGGCAGAAGCGAAGATCCGCCAGACTGGTGCCGGTGCCGGCGATGCCGAAATCAATGCCCTTCGTTCAAGAGTGGGTTTGACACCTGTATCCAATGCTGGCATGACCGCCCTGATGCATGAGAGAAGAGTAGAATTGTGTGGGGAGAATGAGCGCCACCAGGACCTGATGCGTTGGGACAAGGCGGGGATCATTGATATCACTACGATCTACAACAAGCCAAAGCTCACGTCTTCAGGAGCCGTGATCCAGGCAGCAAGGACTTTTACCAGACCAAAGAATTACTACTTCCCCTTACCACAATCTGAGATTGACAAAAGTAACGGGGTGCTGGTACAGAATTCAAATTATTAATATGTGAACAGGGCGGTATCAAAAGTAACCTGATAGGATTAAGAATTAAAAAGGCATTCTTTCCATCAGGTTCCTGGTTTAATTCCAGGAAATTTACTTTTGATACTGCCCCTTTTTTATTGCCAAAAATTCTTATTTACCAGGGTGCATTAAATAACTGTCAAATTTACACACAAAGTTTCCTTTTTTAAGCCTATATTGAGCTTCTGAATAATTCCTGGTTATGCGATACAAATTTCATCGCTGTCTGACAGCACTATTATTGTCCGGAACCATTTCCGTGGCTCAGACGCTCACCGTCAAAGTAAACACACCGCAACACACTGTTCAACCCACCATGTGGGGGATCTTTTTTGAAGACATAAATTTCTCGGCGGACGGCGGCATTTATGCTGAGCTGGTCAAAAACCGCTCATTTGAATTTGCCCAGCCTTTACAGGGATGGAAAGTGATCAGGGATGCCAATGCCGGAAAGGTACTGATCGTGAACCGTGCCCCGGAAAATGCGGCTAACCCACGCTATGCACACATTACTACCACCGGCAGTTTCGGTCTTTTCAACGAAGGTTTCCGGGGTATGGGTTTTAAGAAAGGGGAGACCTACAATTTCTCCATACTGGCCGGCAATACAACCGGGGACATTACCATTAAGGTAGTCCTCCTCAACGACAAAGGCACGGCTATCGGCTCTGCTACCGTAGGAACTCCCGGCAAAGACTGGAAGTCTTACACAGCAAGTATCACTGCCAGCGAAACGGTGGCTAAAGGTGGCCTGCAGGTCTTCTTCGAAGGCAAGGGTTCTGTAGATGCGGATATGCTTTCTCTCTTCCCCGCTAATACATGGAAACAGCGTCCAGGTGGTCTTCGATCCGACCTGGTGCAACTCCTGGCTGACCTGCATCCTGGATTTGTCCGTTTCCCGGGTGGTTGTATCGTGGAAGGTAAGGACCTGGTAAACCGTTACCAGTGGAAAAAGACTGTAGGTCCTGTTGAAGACCGTACCCTGATCGTAAACAGGTGGAATACTGAGTTCCCGTACCGCGCTCCGGGTGACTACTACCAGAGCTATGGCCTGGGTTTCTACGAATACTTCCAACTGGCAGAAGATATTGGTGCCGAGCCACTGCCTATCCTGAACTGCGGCATGGCCTGCCAGTTCAATACCGGGGAGGTAGCTGCGGATGAGGATGTAAATAATTATATCCAGGATGCACTGGACCTGATCGAATTTGCCAATGCCGGTACAGATACAAAATGGGGAAAACTGAGGGCCGATATGGGGCATCCCAGGCCTTTCAACCTGAAAATGATCGGGGTAGGTAATGAGCAATGGGATAGCCAGTACATTGTTCGCTATAAAATGTGGGAAACAGCCCTGAAGACGAAACACCCTGAGATCAAACTGGTGTCCAGCGTAGGGCCTTCACCTGACGATGAGCGTTTTCGTTATGGCTGGTCCCAGCTGAAAGACTCCAAAGCGGACCTGGTAGACGAACATTATTACATGGCTCCTGACTGGTTCCTGCAGAATGCCTCCCGGTACGATAATTATGACCGTAAAGCGCCTCATATCTTCGCAGGAGAGTATGCAGCTCATATTAAGGATAAGGAGAAGGATCAGCCTGAAAGTCGCAATACCTGGGGGAGTGCCCTGGCGGAAGCTGCGTTCATGACTGGCCTGGAAAGAAATGCGGATGTAGTGAATATGGCATCTTATGCACCGCTGCTGGCACATGTAGATGCATGGCAATGGCGGCCAGACCTCATCTGGTTCGATAACCTGCGTTCAGTGGGTACGCCTAATTATTATGTACAGAAACTGTTTGCTAACTACAAAGGCACCAACACCGTTCCTGTTCTTGAAAAGGGTAAGGCGCTCACTGGCCAGGACAGCATTTATGCCAGTGCCACCATCGATGCGGCTAAGCACCAGTTATTGCTGAAGGTGGTCAATGTCTCCACGGCTGTCCGTCCTTACAAGATCCAGCTGGAAGGTGCTACGACTACCAAAGAGGCGGCCGTACAACAACTCCTGACAGCTGCCGACAAACTGGCTATCAATACATTGGACGAACCTTCACTGGTAGCGCCCCGGCAGCAGAAACTGACTGTTACAAAGAACAGTGCGAGTGTGACCCTGCAGCCCTCTTCTGTGAACGTTTTCGTTATCCCATACAAGTAATAAAATACTGTTCCCATTTAGCCCATTTTTCTGCCGGTGGTAGAAAAATGGGCTTTTGCATTTTTTAAGTGAACAGCATGGCACGTTTTTTAGTTAAATTAGTAACGGATGAGTATCTGCCTTGAAATGTTCCCATATGTTCAACAAACTCATAATCTTCTGTTTCTTTGTTTGTAAGTGTGCCCCTGTGCAGGCCCAGGACTCCGTTCCACGCTGGAGTCTCCAGACTTGCCTCGATTATGCAAAGACGCATAATATCACACTGAATAGTTTACGCCTGAACCGCAGTATCTCTGAACAGGAGTTATTGTTATCCCGATCAGCTGTATTGCCCGGCGTATCAGCCTCTCTGGCTCCATCTGTGACCCGTTCCAGGGTCGCTGATAGCAATGGCGACCTCAGATCCCGGGTCACTACCTCGGGTAACACGTCTGCCAGTGCCTCTGTTACATTATATAATGGTGGTTATCTCCGGAATGATATCAGGCAAAAGGAATTGCTGGTACAGGTAGCGGGCCTGGACCTTGCTGCCTCTGAGAATGATATTACCCTGAGCATTACCCAGGCTTACCTGAATATCCTGCTGGCAAAGGAGAATATTGTCTATGTCAGGGATGTGGTAGCTACGTCCGAAGCACAGGTGAAACAGGAACAGCAGTTTTATGATGTGGGTACGGTGGCGCTGAAAGATCTGATCCAGTTGCAGGCACAATTAGCGAATGATAAATATACCCTGGTAGCTGCGGAGAATACTCACCGTCAGAACCTGCTTACATTAAAACAGATCCTGCAATTGCCGCCGGATACCGATTTTGCAGTAGTGGAACCTGATACGCTGATGTCTAATCCTGTATTGACCTCCTTGTCTGAAGCCCGGCAAACGGCGCTGAATAACCGGCCAGAGGTAAAGAGCAGTGAGCTGAGTGTGGAGTCCGCAAAGCTGGATGTGTTGAAAGCCCGGGCAGGATACCTGCCTTCATTGACTGCGGGCGCAGGCATAGGTAGCAGTTATACGGATAATAGTCCTTATGCATTTATGAAACAGATGGATAACAACTTTTATCAACAAATAGGTGTTACCCTTTCGGTACCCATCTTCAGCCGTCGTGCGAATAAGGTAAATGAGGCGGTGGCGAAACTGGGAGTAGGGCAGGCACAACTTACGTTACAGAATACACGTACTACATTGTCTTACGAGGTGGAGCAGGCATATATCAATGTGTTGAATGCGCAGTCACAATACGATGCGGCAGTAGAACAGTTAAGGTATACCCAGGAGAGCTATCGGATTGCAAATGAGCAGTTGAAGATAGGAGCAACGAATACAACAGAGGTGCTGGTGCAGAAAAACCTCTATATACAGGCATTGCAGTCGTATATACAGGCGAAATATAGTTCGGCGCTGTATATAAGGATTTATGATTTTTATAGGGGAGTACCTGTTACATTATAAAATTTGAATAAACTAATATAGGATGAATAAAAAGGTCCTTATAATCATACTGATCGTTGTGGCCGTATTAGCCGTATGGTTCTTCTTTTTTAGAAAGAAAGAGAAACCTGTGATAGTAGAAACAGAAAAGCCAAAGTATGGTCATATCTATACGAGTGTCACAGCAACTGGATATGTGCAGCCGGTGGATACGGTAGCGGTAGGTACGCAGGTATCAGGTACGCTGAAATACATTTATGCCGACTTTAACTCTACCGTGAAGAAGGGGCAATTGATTGCAGAATTGGATAAAGTGCTGTTGCAGGCCGAGGTAGACAGGAATAAAGGAACCCTGGCAAGTGCACAGAGCCAGCTGATCTACCAGGAAGCACAGTTTAAACGGGAGAAACAACTGTATGATGTAGGTGCGGTGAGTAAGGCGGATTACGATAATGCAAATTATTTGTACCAGGCGGCAAAGGCGAGCGTGGAAAGTGCACGGGCATCCCTGGCCACCGCACAGAGAAATCTCTTCTTTACAGAGATCTATTCCCCGATAGACGGCGTAGTGTTAAGTCGCTCCGTAAGTGTGGGACAGACCGTAGCGGCAAGTTTCAGCACACCTACATTATTCATACTTGCCAAGGATATTACAAAGATGCAGGTGCAGGCAAATGTGGATGAAGCAGACATCGGGAATGTAAAAGATAGTCAGCGTGTATCCTTCACGGTAGATGCCTATCTGGAAGATGAGTTTTCCGGCAGGGTAGAGGAGATCCGCTTGAAACCAACAGTGTCATCCAATGTGGTTACTTATACAACGATCATCAGTGCGCCAAATGAGAATATGAAACTGAAACCGGGTATGACTGCTACGGTGACAATCTATACAGCAGAGAAATACCATGCATTACTGATACCGGCAAAGGCCCTGATGTTTAAACCGGATTCGGCGATGGCGAAGAATTTCAAGGTTGTAAGTATCGCGCCGGCAGCAGCAGAGAAACATAAATCATCCAAACCGGTGACGGGAGGGGAGCAGGATACAGTGCGAAGACAACATGCAGATACTTCGAAGGTGACGGCGAGTTATGTATGGGTAAAACAGGGAGATACCTTGTTGCAGAAAAAGGTGATCATAGGATTGAATGATAATACGCGTGCCGAGGTGATATCCGGATTGACAGAGAATGATGATGTGATCACTGCAATGACGCAGGAAGTGGAAAGCAAGGGCACGAAGACAACAGGATCCGGTGGAAGTCCGTTTATGCCGCAGCGAAGGAGACGGTAGGAATTTGTTCATTCATCTTACATAAAGCGATGGATAAAAAGATATTAGAAATACAGCAGATCAAAAGAGAATTCCGGATGGGCACAGAGATCGTTCGTGCACTGAAAGGCGTATCCTTTGATGTATTTGCGGGTGAATTTGTAACGATCATGGGGAGCAGTGGTTCTGGCAAGACGACATTGTTGAACATACTGGGTTGCCTGGACAAGCCTACGGAGGGTAATTACCTCCTGGATGGAGTAAACATTGGTCAGCTATCGCGGAATGAGCTTGCGCGGCTGAGGAATCGTAAAATAGGATTTGTGTTCCAGGCGTACAACTTATTGCCCCGCACCTCTGCGTTGGAGAATGTAGAATTGCCCTTGTTTTATAATATGGAAATCAGTCATGAGGATCGGCGTAAGAAAGCGATCCATGCACTGGAGGCAGTGAAACTGGCGGAGCGAATGGATCATACGCCGAGTCAGCTTTCGGGTGGGCAGCAGCAGCGTGTGGCGATAGCGAGGGCATTGGTAAATGAGCCGGTGATGATATTGGCGGATGAGGCAACGGGGAATCTGGATACGAGGACATCGTATGAGATCATGGCCCTGATGCAGGAGTTGAACAGGGAGCAGGGGAAGACCATTGTGTTTGTGACGCATGAGCCGGATATAGCAGCATTTAGTAGCCGGACGGTGATGTTGCGGGATGGGAAGGTAGTGAAGGATACGAAGAATGAGAATGTGAGGTCAGCGAAGGAGGCATTAGCGGCGTTGCCGGTGTCGGATGACTATTAGAGTGGGTAGAGGAATTGAAATTTTTAAAATTGAGAGAGTGGGGATATTTCATTTCGACGGGTCTTGTTTTAGTTTACAGTTGATGATTATAAGACCGGCAGCGTGAACCGTTTTTTCCTGGCCGGTTTCAGATGATCTTTATCGTATGAATGTATTAAACCTTTTAAGAATTGCCTTCAAGGCCCTGCTTCGTAACAAGCTACGGGCCTTTCTGACCATGCTGGGCATCATCATTGGCGTTGCTGCTGTGATAGCCATGGTGGCTATTGGCCAGGGCAGCAAAGAGAGCATTCAATCCCAGCTATCCAGCATGGGATCCAATATGATCACCATCCTGCCCAGCAGCAATGTGGCAGGTGGTGCCAGGCTAGGTGGAACATCCGTCAATACACTTACTATTGACGATGTCAAAGCCATCCGCAAACAAGCTGAAAATGTAAGCGCTGTATCGCCTGCCGCAAACAGTAGCGGGCAGGCTATAAATGGTGCGCTTAACTGGCCGACTACTATCTATGGTGTAAGCCCATCTTATTTAGATATTCGGAAATGGGCGTTGAAGGATGGCATCCCATTCAGTGATGAGGATGTACGTGCCTCCGCAAAAGTCTGCCTCCTCGGCCAGACAGTAGTCACTAATTTATTTCCCAATGGTGATAACCCAATCGGCAAAATTATCCGGTTTAATAATATCCCATTCCAGGTAATAGGTGTGCTGGAAGCCAAAGGACAAAGCTCCTTCGGTCAGGATCAGGATGATGCCATCATTGCGCCATATACTACCGTACAAAAAAGAATATTAGCATCCATTTATTTCCGTACCATTTACGCCTCTGCAGTCAGTGAAAGTGCTTCAGATGCCGCTACAGATGAAATCACCAGCATCCTCCGCAAGCAGCATCGTTTACGTTCCTCGGACGAAGATGATTTCCAGGTACGAACAATGGCTGAGCTGATCAGCGCATTAAGCTCTACCAGCAATCTGCTCACCATATTATTAACTGCGATAGCAGGGATTTCGCTGGTAATAGGTGGCATTGGCATCATGAACATCATGTATGTATCTGTGACGGAGCGTACACGTGAAATAGGATTGCGCATGTCAATAGGAGCAAGAGGAATAGATATCCTGATGCAGTTCCTGATAGAAGCAATTATGATTAGTATTACCGGAGGGATTATCGGTGTGATCTTAGGTATCTCATCTGCCAAATTAATTACGATCTTTTTGTCCTGGCCGACGCTGGTATCGGAATCATCTATAGTGTTGTCGTTTTTGGTGTGTGCTGCCACCGGCGTGTTCTTTGGGTATTATCCAGCGCAGAAGGCATCGAGGTTGGATCCGATAGAGGCGTTGCGGTATGAGTAGAAGAGCTTTGATTATTGGTATTCAAACAAAGTAGGGATTCTTTTTTGAGCCTACTGCCGGTTATTGTCAGAAATATCTCTTTAAAGATTTCAAATTCGAATAAAATTATAACATGAGAGTTAAATACGAAGAACTGAAGGGCGTTTTTAAAGAGAAATTAATAGACCTTGGATTTGACTCTGCAAAAGCGGATATCGTTGCCGGCATCTTTGCTGATAACAGCCGTGACGGAGTTTATTCTCACGGTCTAAACCGTTTCCCTGTATTTGCGCAATTAATAAAAGATGGCCTTGTAGACCCCAATGCTATCCCTGAAATGGCGGAAAAACACGGCCTCATCGAAACATGGGAAGGCTATAATGGTCCCGGTATGTTCAACGCTACCGTATGTATGGACCGTGCAATCGAACTGGCTAAGCAATATGGGGTAGGCATCGTTGGCATCCGGAATACCAACCACTGGATGCGCGGTGGCACTTATGGCTGGCAGGCGGCCCAGGCAGATTGCATCGGGATCTGTTTTACAAACGCTATGGGTAGCATGCCTCCATGGGGTGGTACCTTCCCCCGTCTTGGCAATAATCCCTTGGTCATTGCAGTGCCCCGACCAGAGCATCCCATTGTATTGGACATGGCGATGTCTCAATATTCCTATGGCAAGATGCAGGAATATGAACTGAAGCAAAAACAACTCCCGTTTGAAGGAGGCTTTGATAGCAAAGGTGAACTTACCCGCGATCCTGCAGAGATTAGGAAGACGAAGAGAGCATTGCCTATTGGTTTATGGAAAGGATCCGGTTTAGCGCTGATGCTGGATGTATTGCTGGCGGCTTTGACGGGAGGCCGTACTGTGGAACAGATTACTGCCAGTGGGAAGGAGTTTGGGGTGTCGCAGTGTTTTATTGCGATCCACAAACCTGATCTGCATGAAAATTTGATAGCCGGGATTTTGGAGTATACTAAATCAGAGAGTCCGCAGGAGATTAGTTTTCCTGGGGAGAATACGTATAGGACGAGATTGGAGAATTTGAGGGATGGAGTGCCTGTGAATGAGGAGATGTGGGAGAAGGTAAAGGCGATTTAACATTATAGTATGTATATTTTTCCGGAAGAGGCAATTGAATTAACTCAATTGTCTCTTCGCTTTTTACTCAATATGGAAATCTAATTTCTCGACCACATCCCCATCCCTCACCGGCCGGATCGTAAAAGCCAATGTCCCCGGCGTGGCCTTCTTCCGTATCTTCTTTAACTGCCCCTGATCCACACTCGCCGTATAATCACCCGGTGGTAAGCCTATATAATCATAGGTTCCGTCATTCTCGGTCAGGGCCCTCGCCACCATCGTCCCCTTCTTATCCCTGATAATCACCAGCACCCTTCCCTGGGGTGCATTATTCAGATACACCCTGCCTGAAATCTCTCCGACAATGTATACGGGTATCTCCACCATCTTCAACTTGTTCGGATCAATCGCAATACTATAAGTCTGGTCCTTAATCCTCCAGGCAATATTCGGCAGGCTATTCGGATCTATCTTCACCAGATAATTCACAAACGGCTCCAGACTAGTCACCATTATGATAGAATCCCGCTTACTATAAATCACGTTTCCATATTGCACCCCAATTTTCACACCTTCTACTTTTGGCTCTCCCTTATCCCGTTGCCCGTTATTATTCAAATCAAGGAAAGGCACCAATGTCACTCCACCAGTTCCCACATTCACCCGGTTATTAAAGTTTGCATACCTGGCAGGACGATCGTAAATAAAACTTCCCCTTGCAGACTCCACGAAAGTACTTACACCGCCTCCCCGCCATGCATTCACCGCTGTCTGCGCTCCCCTGAAATCCCATCTCAGCCCAAGCCCGATATTCGTTACATGACTCTCATTATTCTGCTCATAGGTAAGGTTCACATACCCCCTGCTGGAAAGATATTTTCCTAACTCCGCTCTGTAGTAACTGATACTTTTATCAGTATAACTATACTGCACCTGTGGTAAAAAAACAATGTTGGATGGTAGGCGGAAAGTAAGGGCGAGATTACTGTAAACGTATTTATGCGTATTCCCCAGGAAGATGCCGTAAGTGGTCAGGTTGGTCCCCACCTGTTTAATTGCTCCCGAAACCATCCATTCGGCAGTTGTATAATTGATATTTCCCGGCAATAAAATATGGTCCAGTGTTAATCGTGTATAAGCGGCCATATTTTTAAAGGTAACAGGCTTTGATACAATGAATCGATGCTCCTCCAGGTAATTGAAATTTATAGCCTTCTGGCCCTCTTTATACCTGATATAATCCGCCTCCAGTTCTAAGCCGGAGTGGTGACGATAGGTAAGGATCCCTCTTCCCCGCACATTGTAGGTATAGTCTGCGGTAAACAATAGTCCTTTAGCAATCAGCATAGACACATTTGCAAAAGGCATGTGTTTTCCCGTACTCACAGAGGAAAGATACTCAAAGCCCCCGCCGATTGTAATCTGTCTTGTAAGGCCATAATTCCCCTGGATATGCGCAAACTGGCTATGCCCTGTATCCTGTACCATTCCCCCGCTGGCAGAATATTCGAATTCATGATAAGGCAGGAAGTTGAATGGCACAATGATATTTTCATCCTTATATCTTTCTTCGCCCCATGGTCCATAATATCGAAGCGTCACCTGGGTATTCCCATATACCAGCGGTACCTGGAATGTAAAGAATCCCGCCGGATCTGCTTTGGTGTAATCCACCAATGCACCGTTTACATATAATTCCACTGTCCAGTTAGGCTCCGTGAAATTACTGAGGGTATAAGTGCCATAAGCACGACGAATGCCGGTCGGCGTATTGGTCAATGTAACACCGACTACCGGGGAGAAAATAGACGCAACTGACTGTGCATAAATCTTGCCTGCGATAACCTGTCTCAGTGCAGCATGATCATTATTTGCATACCGCCACCGATAGAATTGCTGACGTTCATCCAATGGCCGGATATAATCACTGTCATGAGAGATGGTGGTTCTGTTTTGTTGTGAAAAGTTATTATAGTTCAATGAGACGATTGCCTCCCCACCTGCAAGAATACCTCCCAGCGAGAGGTTGAGGCGGGTGTCAGAATTGCCGGGAGTTCTTTGCGTAGCAATGACTGCCCAATCTGCCATGCCAAAATGGAATAGAGGATAGGTTCGGGCAACGTTTGTATCGGCGACCATATTCCCTTTGAGTTTGCCGATATTTTGCCGCATTAGTTCCTGGCGTAATTCCCGGATGGCCGGCAATTCCACTTTAGGTTCCATGTTAATGGCAAGATTCCTGAAGTTAAATCTGCAGGTCAGGCCAAATACCTGTCCGAAGATGTCCGAACGCAGGTATAGTTCATCCGCCACCCTGACAAGACTCTGGTGCTGGAGATGGTAAGTTTTGTTTTTATAGTTGATGAGTTTATGAGCCCTGTCAATGAGGTAGGTAGAGTCCTGGTGGATGAAGAATCCGGAAATAGAATCGAGTCCTTCGGAAGGGATGTTGCGGATCTTCAGGTAATTGAAAAGGGTAGATACTGGCAGGTAGACGGTATCGTTGTGAATGAGTGCGGGCATTTCCACGCCACCCATATCTTTTACGACAAAGGTGATGGAAATTTCTTCATAATCGAAATCATCATCATCTTCACGATCAGGGCCGGCAGCTTTGAGAGATAAGGAGGTGAGTAATAAAAGGAGGCACAGCCCAATGCGTTTGAGGGTAGGCGTGTTTTTCTTTGAACCGGAATTTATTTTTTTGTCACAAAATGCCCGTGACGGTAACAGCAAACAGTTCCACATATGCCTGTAAGCAGACATACAATGGGTAATAATATTTGCATGGTTCTTCAAAATCATTCCTGTATAAAAGTCACATTGAACATCCCGCTATACTGTCCTGCCGGGTTACTCAGCAGGTTCCCTACTGTAAGCGTACCGCCTATCCTCACCAGCGTTCTCGCCGGCGGAGTCGCTGTAGCAATAAATGGCGTACCTGTACTGGAACTACCAATAGTCAGCAACAGTGTACCTCCGTTACTGCCTGTCAGGACAGTAGATGGGCCATTCACAATCTGTATCAGTGTTCCAGGATTTGCATCTACTTCAAAAACCGCTGGCGCAAATGTGTACCCCAGTTGTAACAATACTACATCCCCCGTACTCGTTCTTGCGCCACTTGCAGCGACAGCAACAGTTCCTCCCGTTGTACCCAGTGTAAATGCCCCGAACCGTAAACCCTGCGCAGGATTTACAAAGATCGAGATAGGTCTTGGTGGAGGCTGTTGCGCCTGCGCTGGTCGCCAGGCCAGTAAACCGAAAATGAGTAATATGGTATGAACAGGTACTTTCATGTCATTACTGATGCGCCACAAACACTTTTTTCGTCTTCAACCCTTTTCCCGAATAAAAACTTACCACATAGATGCCGCTACTAAACGCTGCATTTAACTCCTTCATACCAGTGCCCGTCATCTTCTGCTGAAACATCACCTGGCCCGCCATGTTTGTCACCGCGAGCTGTCCATCTTCGGGCAAACTCACAAAAATCTTCCCATAGGCACTATATGCCTTAAACTCATTCACGCCAGCACCATCCGTCTCTATCGCCACCGGACTAAACACCAATGAAAACCTTGTATCATCATCCCCCGCTTTCACCTGCACTTTATATTTCGATTCCTGCAACAATTCCCTCAGGGAAGTGTTACCGTCTTTCAAATAAACATGCCATCCAGCAGGCATTCGCAATAAATCCTGCGTACGGAATGTCAGTATTCCTGTCTTTTTCGTATACAAGCCCAGTGGGATTACGAAAGCCGTATCCAGCAAATAAGGCAATGAATAAATGGACAACCTGTTTGTATCGGTCGCCCGCATAAACAAATTCGGCACATTCTCATCTGTATTCATCAGCTTTAAGGCATCCAGGGTAAGATCAAAATCCGTCACAGCACTATGATCAAAATAAATCACAGCGGCATCTTCTCCCAATCCTTCATCCGTAAAACCAGCACTCAAACGCAGCAATGGCACCGTCGACGGTGCATCCTTGTGATAATTGGGCGTAAGATTATTCACCCTGGCAGTATTATTCACGGCAAAGGTTGCCGTCACCGGAAAACTACCATTTGTTACATGCACAAAAAATCCCTGCATGGCGGCAATGATATTGGTTGCTACCCCATCACTTGAAACCCCATTGATATAGGAACTATATGTACCGGTATACTGATTCGTCGTTCCCGCATTGAAATAATAGATAGCATCATCAATATTGGTCTTTGTCCATCCGCCCGCAGCATTCCAATCCACCGGCGAGGGATAGGGATTCCCTGCCAGGTTAAATCCAAGTGTATATGGTTGATTATTGTTTGTAAATGTTGGTGAAGTAATCAGCCCATTATTCACCGCTCCGGTCAGACTGAAAGTAGTTGCAGCCGTACCACTACCAAAATTTGCTGCATACCCTGCCATTTGTATTAATGGATTAGTCACTGTTGTATATGTCGTCCAACCTGAGTAGGAGCGGTTCTCCTCATAACTATAGAAAGTCGGGAATGGCGCAGTTAAGTTAATTGCACTTGCCATCTGGGCCACTGTTGCTGACTGGAACGGAGAACTGATGTACTTATAACCAAACCCTGAAGGCAGGTAACGCTGCATCGTCACATTACCGGTCACATTCCCTGCACCGCTACCATCGATCAGCGCCGTCTGTGCTGCTGTGGACAGTAAGGTTATAAAACCACCAGTAGCAAGCGTGCCGGTCGTGGCTTTCAATACACCTGCAATATTGAGTGTACCGCCAATCGTAACACCCGCTGCATTATTGGCAGTAAGGTTATTAATTGTATTCGTTGCAAAAGTACCCGCTGCAATGATTTGTGCAGTACTACCGTTCATTTCAATAGAGCCATTGCTGGCAGTAAAAGTACCGGTATTTGTAATGAGTCCGCTGATTTGCATAGTACCACCGCTCACAGTTACAGAAGCACCTGTCTGAATAATAATATTGTGTGTCATTGCGGTACCGGTATTGATAAACGGATAGTTTGTCAGTGCAGTAGGGATAGTCGCATCTGTTGTAATTGTCGGTACGATCCCTGCTGACCAGTTACCTGCATTAAACCAGTTGGTGCTCACAGCGCCCGTCCATACGTTATTCGTGAGCAACTCAGCAACTGCGATATCCCCGATACCAGTAAGGCCTGTAGCGGTGATTGTATTCGCCAGTGGTGAAGTGACAGCAGGCAATGTCCAGCTGCTACCGTTATAATTACCAACCTGGAAATAAGGGAATAAGGCACCTGCATCCACATCCGCCGTCACCCAGTTGACGGTGACATTCAGCGTAGTAAATACCGTACCTGAATTAGTGAATGACCAGTACCTGTTCACACTCCTGTTAGGATTCAGTCCAGAGGTGCTGATATTTGGATGATCCGGTGTAAGCGTAATCCCTGTCAGATTTCCGCTGGTAGTAACACTGGCCATTACTACAGTGGCAGGCGTATAGTTAGTAGCATCACCTATCTGGAATAGGTTGCTGACGTTTGTGCCTGTTGCGAAGTTCATTTGTAATCTTCCATAGATCCATCCTGTAGTAGCACCTGCTCCGGAAATGGAGCCGCCTGCGGGAATGCTATAGGAATTGCTGCCAGTGACGATAAGTCCTTTTAGGAAAGTGGTGACACCTGCTGCAGACACGCTGCTGGCTAGTGTGACGTTATTAGCCGATTTATTTACAGTGATATTATTGAAGCCTCCTGTTGAACTGATGGTCTGACTTTTAACACCATAAAACAGCACGGTGTTTCCTGTATTTGTAAATGTACCGCTGGTCATTGTCCAGTTGCCTTCCAGCGTGTCAGTAAATGCACCGGGAATGAAGGTGCCATTTTCCAATGTGAAATTATTCAGGACATGTAGGTTGGCCGAAGCTGTCTTATTACCTGCTGTAGAGATCACCAGGTTCCCGTAAGGGGTAGCAGAAGAAACAGCCTGTGTAGCGCCGTTATAATTAACAGTACTGAGTGTGTCGAGGTAGTAAGCGTTGAATGTAGGCAAACTATTCGTGCCGCCTATAAGCAGGGATGCATTGTCCTCAATACTCAGCAAACCGTTATTCTGCGTGATAGTAAATGAACTGGCATCAAGCGTACCGCTGAAGACATGGAGATCTGCAACCGCGGTCACATTCACGGCAAGTGTAGTAGAGATACCGGTACTTTTGCTGATAGCAAATTGCGCCAGGTTGTAAGGTGATGCCGTACCCTGTATAATCGAAGCTGTAGAACCTGTAAAGAACACTGTACCCTGTGTGGAATTGAATGTGTTATTATTAGTGAAATTGTGCGATACATTGAAGTCATTCAGAGCTGACACGCTTCCAGACACAGTATAGTCATAAAAAGTAGTCAAAGGATTGCCGGCAATACCCGCGGGGTTGCCACTCATCGTAAACAAAGAAGTATTACCATTCAGTGTACCGTTGCTTGTCAGATCGCCGGTTACTGTAAATGTGTTGCTGCCTGCATTGAAAATTGCGGTACTTGTCAGCATGAAATTACCCCCAATGGTCCAGTTAGATGCAGGTGTAACAGCGCTTGTATTGGCAAATGTAACATGCGTCAAAGTAGTCGGTGTCCCTGAGATACTGAGTGAGCTGGTACCTCCGAAAATTACATGGTCATTGCTGATAAAGCTGGTCCCATTGATAGTTAAAACCTGTGCAGCAGATGGATTAAAGTAAACGGTGCCACTGCTGCTATAAGTGCCGTTGTTAGTAAATCCTCCCTGGATTTCCTGGGTAAAGAATCCGCCATTGAAATTGCCTGTAGCACCGGTATTTAAGGCAGTAGTAACGAGCAGATCGGTCACCGGATTCACTCCAGCAGTATTATTGATATTCAGTGTTGCAATACCAGGGATCGCACTGGCGTAAAAAGCAGGGGAGATGCTGCCATTGAAACTCATGATGTTGCTGGTAATAGCACTTTTAAGCAGGATGTTCTGTACGGCAGTACCACCAAAAGCAAGTGTACCGGTATTGCTGAAACTGCCTCCGATACTCACATCTCCGTTGAGCGTGATTACACCAGCACCGGTAGTGAAGGTACCGCCTGCGGGCACGGCAAGTGGGCCGTTGAAGATAAGGTTAATGCCGCTCGCTGTATAGCTGCCGGTTACACTTACTTTGTTAAAGGTGGTAGCCCCGGTAATGGTTTGGCCACTTCCGGAGAGTGCAACTGTGCCGGTAGCAGGGGTAAAGGTGCCGCTGTTTGTCCAGCTACCGGAAATACTTAACAGGTTAGTAGCGCCGTTCAATGTTGAACCGCTACCATTGTTTATATTACCATTTACGATGGTAATACCGGAGAGCGTTTTAGTGCCTGCTCCGGTAAAAGAAAGATTACCATAAGTAAGTGGCGCAACGGTTTGTGCACTGGCACCTGCGTAAGTCACTGTACTTGTTGCAGCAAAAGAATACAGGTTGTAATTGGCAGGGAAGGTACCAGCTGCCAGCAACGATGCCCCGGCTGCAAGTGTAACGCTACCACCTGCTACGCTTCTGTTGGCGCTAAAAGTACTGAGGTCCAGGGTACCACTGCTTATGGTCAGGTTGCCATTTATTACGGCAATACCACCTAATGTGGCAGTGCCGCTGGATTTATTGACAGTAAGATTGTTGAAGGTGCTGGCGCTGATAGATTGTGCGCCTGTTCCATTGAAAGAAAGGGTACTGCCGCCGGGGGTGAAAGTGCCGGTATTTGACCAGTTGCCACCGACAGTGAGAGTAGCATTTTTAGCATTGAGGATGCCTCCGTTGCTGACATTACCTGTCACTGTAAGGTTTGCATTGAGGTCCAGTTGACAGGTGCCGGTACTGGTAGTAAGGGTTAAATTACCGGCTACGGTAGTGGTGTTATTAATGCCTGCAATTGCTGCAGTTTTTGAAATAGTAAGGTTATTATAAGGCACTGCTGCTACTAATTGCGGGCCCGTTCCATTGTAGATAACGGTGCCTGTAGCAGCCGTAAAGGTACCACTGCTGTAGTTGAAATCACCACCAATATTCAATGCGCCAGCACCTGAGAAAGTGATATTTGCTCCACCTGATTGCCATACATTACCGGCTACGCTAATAGTGCCGGTACTTACATTCAGATTGATTGCATGACCTGTGGTACCATCGCTGAGCAGCAGGTCTCCACCTACGGTGATATTCTGTGCCCCGGCATTAATGGTGTGTGTTTTATTGGCACTCCAGCCTGCGGTGATATTCCCGGATGTGCTTAATGATCCTCCGGAAGCAATTGTTAAAGTAACCGGATTTGTACTGGCACTGCCAAAATAAACAGCTCTTACACTGACGGTATTACTGATAGTTGGCTGGTTGGTGAAGGCTACACTCCCCAGGTCTGCAACGTCGGTAGCTAAAGGTACACGTGCCGTACCCCCACCTACCACACTCCAGTTGCTGGCGGTATTCCAGTCTGTGCTGGTTCCGCCTACCCATCGTACTACAGGCGCGACATCAGCGAAAGTGGCGGAGTAGCCGCTTGCTAAAATGGCGATATTGGTGTAGCTGACATAGTTGCTTGTACTACTATTGCTGCTTTTCCCTAAAGCAGACCAGGTACCACTTCCTGTAGTGCTACTATAGATCTGCATCGTGTTTTCGTTATTGCCGTTTAATTCTATATCCTCATAGTGTAATGATAAGGTAGGCAATAAACCTAATGAAACGCCGCTCGCTGAAAATGAGTATGTCCTGTTAACAGATGCCCCGGCTGTAAAGCTTGTCACCGGAGCTTTGGTGGCGGTCACGGTAAGGGAACCGCCGAGTACAGTTGTGACACCGGAAAGGGAGGTAAATGGGCTTTCAAAATAGGATGTTGTCAGGCTTAAAACACTATTGTATAATCTCGTAATAGTACCTAGCACAATACCGGTACCTAATGTCGTTCTTTCACTACCAGCAAAGGTCAGCACATTACTGCCTGTATAAATGATGCCGGTTGTCAACGTGGGTGTCCCATTAATGGTGACGTTGTTGGCCAATGTAACAGTATTGGTCTGGTTAGTTTTATTCAGGGTAAGGTGATAGAATGTGATTGTAGTAGCAGCGGCACCAGAGATGGTGGTATTCGTATTTCCTGTCAGCGAAATTGTTCCTGTACCAGGTGTAAAAGTGCCTGTATTCACCCAGTTGCCGGATACAGCATGTGTAAAGGTGCCTGCAGAAAAAGTTCCTCCTGACGCTATGTTCAGGTCTCCGTTTACAGTCAGTGCGCCACCGGCAGTTTTTGTATTTCCGCCTGCTATCGTTAAGTTATTATAAGTGCCGCCAGGAATGCTTTGCGCGCCGGTACCATTGAAACTGATGGTATTGGGAATGGTGCCTGTCACGTTCAGCGTGCCTGTCAGGGTGAGTGTACCGGCAATGCCAAGCACGGTATTCGCTGCCAGTTGCAGGGACGTACCACTTACAGTTACGTTGTTCAGGTTGGGAGTGCCGCTCACTGTACTGCTACCCGTAAATGTTGTGGTGTTAGTAGTACTAAGACTTCCGCTTACATCAAGGGCATTGGCAATGGTGAAATTATTGGTGGCTGTTACACTTCCTTGTACAAACAAGGTGCTGAATGTGCTTGTTCCTGTTCCACTGATCGTTTTACTGGTGCCGGTCATGGTGAGAATATTACTACTTCCGGTGAAGGTGCCATTTACAACAAGATTCCCTGTCATTGCAAAATTGCTGCTGGCGCTCACAGTACCTGAAATAGTGAGGTTGTCAAAGGTGATTCCTGAACCGCTAATGGTGGATGTTGCGCCGGATAGGGTAACAGTACCGCCGCTGCTATGGGTAAAGGTGCCGTTGCTTACCAGATTTCCTCCCACGTTGATGGCTGTATTCGCAGCTGCTGTTACGTTGCCTGTTCCTATAGTCAGGTTATTAAAATTATTGGTTCCAGTTCCGGTTAAAGTATTGCCATTCCCATTTAAAATCACAGTTGAGGTATTGCCCGTAAATGTGCCTGCATTTGCCCAGTTGCCGTTCAGGGTATAAGTGAAAGTGCCGCCATTCATAATGCCGTTAATATTGGTGGCTCCATTGATAGTCATATTGGCGGCGGGGGTGAAGGTGACGCTGGCGGCGATGGTCAGGTCACCATTTACAGTAGTGGGGGTAGCGGTGGTTACCTTCGTACTGCCGGCCGTTGAAAGCGTTAGGTTGCCATACGTTGTTGCTGCTACTGTTTGTGAACTACCGTAATATTCTACGGTACTATTCAATTCCAGTTGTGTGCTGGCGAAATTGGCGGGAAGGGTGTTGGTACCGCCTATTCTGAGCGTAGCGCCATTGCCTACGTGAAGCCATCCTCCTGCTACGGTAGTACCTCTGTTTGCTGTGAAGGTAGAAAGGTCCAGGGTCCCTGCGGAGACATCAATTTTGCCGGTGTAGGCGGTCGTTGAGTTGAGGGCATTCAGGTTGCCCAGGAGCGTCTTTACGGTGCTTCCACTGATTTTCAAAGTAGAGTAGGAGTGGGTAGCAGATATAGATTGTGCGATCGTGTTGGCGCTGTATTCAACAGTGCTGCCAGCGGCAAGTGTGATGGCTCCTGTAAGGGCGTAATTGGCCCCAAAGGTAGCGGCGTTTACTTTTAGGGTGCCATTCGCTCCGACATTCAGGTTGCCTGTTCCGGATACGAGGTATGGTGTTGTATTTTCCAGGGGTGTAAAGGTACCGTTTACAGTCAGCGTGTTATTGACGGTGATGTTATTACTGATGCTTACATTGCTGCCGGCCAGGATAGTCAGGTTATTGAAAGTGGTGGTACCTGTAATGGTGGATGTAAGCCCGCTTAATAATACGGTGGCACCGGTGGTAGCGGTGTAAGTACCACTTCTGATAAAATTTCCGGAGACGGTGAGTGGCCCTGTGTTGTGTGCCAGGGTAGCACCGGTGTTGATGGTCAGGTTGCCGCCTACATACAGACTTTTGTTTTGGGTAAGGGTACCGGAGGTAATTGTCAATGATTTACAGGAGGCCGGCATGTTGACTGTTGGCTGAAAGGAGCCGGTAAAGTTAGCGTCTCCGATTACGACGGTACTGGTAGCGGTAGGTATGCCGGCGGTCCAGTTGCCGGACTCATTCCAGGAGGTATTGACAGTACCTTTCCAGCTTGTTTGTCCCATTATGGAGAGTGGGACAAACAAGCAAAAGGTAACTATGAGTAAGTAACTGAATTGTTTTATTTTTTGCATACTCAATACGCTTGCCTAAATGAGCAGTACAATTAGTATTATAATCTCTGGTTGAGGGAGATTATGAGATCCAATTATCCTTTTATAATTTTAGAAGGAATTGTAAGTACGAACAATGCAAAATGAATCTGCTTTATTCCTGTTATGATATAAGAACTGATAGGAGTAATCTGGTTTGATGATTTTCTTGATTCAATGAGACATTAATTTTTGGTCCATTGAGTCAATTGTCATTTAATTAATAGATCAGTAAATAGCCCTATTCTTCTAATTCAATGATATCTCTGATGTCGCTAACACCTCTACCTTCGCATTCATTTGTGTCGGTATCTCCAAATAGGACAATCTCAGTTTGCCCGAATGATAATTCACCCCACTTACCCTTGCCAGCGCAACATGCAATTGTCTTGCCCGGTTAGGGGTATATACAGCTACCCCTTTTAGGGAGCCGATAGGGGTGACTTTCCCAGAAGGAGAGATGTGATCTACAGACAGATCTCCATACACTGACATATTGCCTTCCCTATGAAAAGTAAGATTCAGTTTTGGAATGGTATCTTCCATCGTCAGCGATATATCCGACATACTTGCAGAGGCATTGTTTTTACCTACCCTGATAATAACGGGAATGGTAATACCAAATACCGGCGTTAGTTTGATCGATATTGTCT
Source organism: Chitinophaga silvisoli (assembly GCF_003412465.1). Lineage (GTDB taxonomy): Bacteria > Bacteroidota > Bacteroidia > Chitinophagales > Chitinophagaceae > Chitinophaga > Chitinophaga silvisoli. The sequence goes on along the minus strand of NZ_QTJV01000006.1, from coordinate 422,267 downwards.
GTGGACTATCCAGTTGCTTTTCATCACCGAGTGGTTGTTGTTTTGGCACTGCCCGGAAATAAATATGAGAGCGATATTCACCTGTATCCAGATCCGCGGTGTGTTGCAACTGCACTTTAACCACCTGTGCTTCTTTGGGTGGGAGTATTACGCTGTGTGGAAAGAAGCGAAGGAAGTTGCTGGCAAATAATTGGCCGGAATCCGGCGCATTAATGAACTCGAATGTGCCATTTACATTCATCCTGACTTCTACCAGTGAGATGACATATCTGGCCGTATCCGACCCGGAATTGGCAAGATTGATCTCCTGGAGTCTGCTACCTCCTTCAAATACGATCCTTCGGGGCGTGATCAGCAAATCACCCTGTGCTTTTAACTGTACAGGCAAATAGAAAATGGTAGTCAACAAAACTCCTATGCGTAGCAATAGTTGCCGCATCTGTATCAATCTCATAAGTATCAGAGATCCTTTTATCAGTTATAATTTACAGTTACCGTGAATGGAGTAGCAGAAGTATACAAGCCGGGAGCCTGGTTAGCGCCCACATGAAGGGTAGCACCTACGCGTAGGGTTTCTGTACCATCAGTTGCGAGGGTGCCGGTAGGGGTTGGATCGCTGGTCCAGGTATCCACAGTCATTGTATTTGCCCCGTTTTCGATGGTTGTAGCAGTTGTAGGCAATGTGATGGAATAAGTGTAGTTTGGGGCACCTGATACGGTGAAGATAGCCGGAGAAACGTCTCCGGTTCCACCAAAAGAAGGCAGGGTTACGCCACCTGTGAACGAGCGTGTGCCGGCAGGTGTCAGTACAACAGTACCGGCAGCAGCTGTAGCGGCAGCACGGCCGAAGTTCATGTCATTAGTTTTGGTAATAGCGATTGGCGCGATGATAGTAGCTGATACGTTTGCAGTAGCAGAGGCCTGGCCATAGGAGGTTTTGCTTAAACCTAGGAGTAGGAATGTTCCGGCGAAGAGTAATGATACTTTTCTCATAATTCAGATTTTATATATGAATAAATTTGACGTTGGTCATGCTTTTCATGGCCAATTCAAAAATTCTCATCTGGATTTATGAACAACAAAATTTGCAGGTCAGCGGCGGACCTGTAAAAAGTGGGTAAAGACAGTATTATTATTGCATTCCTAATTAAATGCATATTACAGATATTTTTGGAAATGGCAATTAATAATTTGATTAATGTACCTCAGTCCGGTAATATTGAATCAGTGATTTACGAGGATATATCTAGAAATTAGATAATTGATAAATTGCACAACTTGCTTTTGTTTAATCTTTGTGAATAGTAAAATTACCGCTGCCCGGTATTGGTATTTCTATTATAAATAGAGACATATATTTCGGAAATAGGTAATTGATATTTTACGTCATGTATCTGTTTTTAAACATTTAAGTCATTAACTTAACAGGCACATTGGAATCAAATCAATAATGATTCGTATAATGTAAATCCTTCTGGTAGCCCTTTGCTCATTTAACTTAGTAGCCATATGAAAAGATTGCGCGTTTTTCACTTTTCTGATTTCAGGATTTCAGGCAATTCAGGCACTGGGATTTCTGGTTTTCAGCACTTAGGTATTTGCAGTATTAAAGACAATGCTGTTTCAGGTACTCGGTACCCAGAAACTTCATCCTTTCAAAATCCAGGCATTTCTGCCTTTCAGCCTTCCCTGATTTCACATACCCGTCATTCGGAAATTTCGACTCTCCAACTTCCTGGCAATTTTACTTTCCAGGGTCATGCTATATCTGGCTCCCGTCGTACCGCTTTTTCCTCTCTCCATCGTCGTCTTCACTGCAAACTTGTTATCTTCAGCCTTATTACATTGGCATTCATCATAAACCACATCCCTGCCATCGCCCAAAACAAAATCATCGTCTACCAAACCGACTTCGGTCTTAAAGACGGTGCTGTTGCTGAAATGAAAGGTGTAGCCCTAGGCGTATCCTCCTTCCTTCAGTTATTTGACCTTACACACGAAATTCCCGCTTACAACATTTGGGAAGCCGCTTACCGCCTGCAGCAAACCGCGCCTTACTGGCCTACGGGTACGGTATTCGTCTCTGTTGTAGACCCCGGTGTGGGCTCCTCCCGAAAATCGGTAGTGCTAAAAACGAAAAGCGGACATTTCTTTGTCACTCCTGATAATGGCACCCTGACACTCGTAGCAAAACAACTGGGCATTGCCGCCATCCGCGAAATCGATGAATCCCGCAATCGCCGTCAGCACTCTGCGGAGTCATACACTTTCCATGGCCGCGATGTATACTCATATACCGCTGCCCGCCTGGCTTCCGGCATGATTACATTTGAACAGGTAGGTCCGAAACTAGCTGATAGCGTCGTACGGATTCCTTTCCAGGAGCCAGTTTACAAGAACCATGTAATTAGTGGCAATATTCCCGTACTTGATATCCAATACGGAAATATCTGGACAAATATTGATGGACCAACTTTTAATCAATTGAAATTAAAGACCGGTGATACGATGCATGTGAAAATTTTCCATGCCGATACATTAATATACACGGGAAATATACCTTACGTAACTACATTTTCAGCAGTGCCGGATGGTGCGCCCCTGGCTTATCTCAATAGTTTATTGAATGTATCGTTTGCATTAAACATGGATAACTTTTCTTTAAGATATCACATATATAGCGGACCTGACTGGAAAGTAGCAATTAGTTTCAAAAATGAATAAAAGCAAGAATCGCAAAGGAGAATGAACAGAATGAACACACTTTTAATCACAGTTTTTTGCGTAATTTCACAGCCATTCAAAACATTAAAAAAACAGCTCAACGTAGAACCAGCTTATGCCACAACCGGATCATTCCAATGACCTGTTTCACCTGGCGGCAAATTATATCAACGAAACAAACCGTCATATTTTTCTGACCGGGAAAGCCGGAACAGGTAAAACAACTTTTCTCAAATACATCAGGGAAAACACAACTAAAAATACAGTCGTTGTTGCGCCTACGGGCGTAGCCGCTATCAATGCAGGAGGCGTAACAATGCACTCCTTCTTCCAATTACCTTTCGGCCCTTATGTACCCTCAGGTGCACACCTTTTTGGTGTAGATAACGGTGTAACGGATACGCATGCCCTTTTCCGGAATATCCGTTTCAACTATGAAAAGAAAGAACTAATCAAGGAAATGGAACTTCTCATCATCGATGAGGTCAGTATGGTTCGTTCCGATACGCTCGATGCCATCGATGCCATTCTCCGCCACTTCCGTAATCAGCCTCTCGTACCTTTTGGCGGTGTACAGGTTTTATATATAGGAGACCTGTTTCAGTTGCCACCTGTAATGCCGGATGACCAATGGCAGTTGCTGAAAGATCACTATCAAAGCGTGTTTTTCTTCCATGCACGGGTTATGCAACAGGCACCACCACTCTACATTGAACTTAAAAAAATCTACAGACAGAACGAACGTTCTTTCATCGATATACTCAATGGAGTAAGAAACTGTACTCTTGACTGGGAAGGAATTACAACGTTGAATGAACGCTACGATCCGCATTTTACCGGCGAGGGAGATCAATACATCGTACTCACCACACACAACCGCCGGGCAGATGAAATCAATGCACAGCGACTTGCGAACATGCCGGGAGAGATTTATAGTTTCACCGGGGAAATCAAGGGCGATTTCAGTGATAAGGCATTGCCTACTGATATGCTGCTGCAAATCAAACCCGGTGCCCAGGTGATGTTTATCAAAAATGATCTGGCAGAACCACGCCGTTATTATAACGGTAAACTGGCAACCGTAGAACGTGTGATTGACGACAATAAAATAGTCGTAGTACTTGCCGGTAGCAACGAAACACTGGTGCTGGAGAAAGAGACCTGGCGCAATATCCGCTATTCCCTGAATAAAACAGAAGGTACAGTAGAGGAAGAAGAAGTAGGCAGTTTTACCCAATATCCAATCCGGCTCGCATGGGCGATTACCATCCATAAAAGCCAGGGGCTCACCTTCGAAAAGGCCATTATTGATGCTGGAAATGCCTTTGCACCCGGACAGGTGTATGTCGCTCTTAGCCGCTGTACTTCGCTTGAAGGATTGGTACTCAATACCCGTATCCATCCTGGGGCAATCCGTACAGATGAAAAAGTACTCGATTATTCGAACAGGGAGACCGAAGTAGGACAACTCTTTGCCAACCTGGATAAGGAAAAACTTGTCTTTTGGGCAGCACAGCTGATAAAACTATTCAGTGCTGAAAAGATCGCTTCTGAACTCCACATGCATTCAATCTGGCTAAGGGATAAGAAAATGAACGGGATGGAAAGTGCACTCACCCTCAGCCGGAATTTGCAACTAAAAGCTGTGCAGTTACAGGACGTGGGAAATCGCTTCCGGAATCAGCTTGAGCCCCTGCTGGAGCAGTTACTCGTAGATGGCGATACTTCTCTTTTAAAAGAAAGGGTTACCAAGGCGGTGGCCTACTTTACCCAGGATATGTATGAAGGCCTGATTCAGCCTATTCGCCGGGAACTGGAACTGGTAAAAGACATTCCAAAAATTAAGAAATATACTGCACAACTGACCATGCTGGAAGAATTCCTGTGGAATAGATTGTTCAGATTTGTAAATGCCAGTTACGGCGATTTGCGCTTCAGTGAAGGATTACCTGACTATACTGCACTGCGTACTCCGGCAAAGGCAAAGGAAAAAGAAAAAGCGAAGAAGAGGGAGGCCGGTGGAAGCAGGAGAGATTCAGTCGAAATGTTTCAGGCAGGCAAGTCACTGGCTGATATTGCCGCAGCACGTAATCTCGCAATGAGTACGATAGAAAGTCATTTGGCCGATGCCATAGGGCAGGGGGAGTTAGAACTTTCTAAGGTATTGAGTGAAGAGAAGATAAAACTAATCTTGCCCTTGGTGAAGGAAATGGGAGTGACTGCTTCTGCTCCTATAAAGGCGAGACTGGGTGATGGTGTGAGTTGGGGAGAGATCAGGGCAGTACAGCAACATTGGAGAAGGGAGACGGAGAAGGATTAAAGAATATTTGTTTGTTAGCTGTATCCATGGTACTGAAAACATGGATACAGCTAAACCCTCCAAAAAACTCCTCTAAATCCCCTTCTCCCCAACCTATCGACATTTTTCAATAAATCCCACACCCAATCAATAATATTCCTTAATTTTGGAACGATAATTCTAAAATATATGTCAGACAGGAAAATAAGACTCAGCGTACTAGACCAATCTCCCATCCGCAAAGGCTCCAACGCCGTTGAAGCCCTCCAGGAATCCATCCAGCTAGCCCAACTAGCCGACCGCCTCGGCTTTACCCGCTACTGGCTTTCCGAACACCACAACACCCGCGCCCTCGCCGGTGCTGCCCCCGAAATCCTCATTGCGCGCCTCGCCGCCGCCACCAAATACATCCGCCTGGGTTCAGGTGGGGTCATGCTCCCTAACCATAGCACCCTAAAGGTCGCAGAAAACTTCCGCCTCCTCGAAGCCCTCTACCCCAACCGCATTGATCTCGGCATAGGCCGCGCCCCCGGTGGCGACCGCCTCACTGCCCACATCCTCAACCCATCCAACAGCTTCGAACCCAGGGAATTTGTACAGCAAATCCATGACCTCGAAGGCTACCTCACCGACAGCAACGCCCTTGGCACTGTCCACGAAAAAGTAAAAGCTATTCCCCAGATCGACACCTTCCCCGGATTGTGGATGTTGACCAGCAGTGGGGAAAGCGGACTCCTCGCGGCACGTCAGGGCTGGGCCTTATCTTTCGCTCATTTTATCTATCCCGTTGGTGGCCCGCAGGCAGTCAGAACTTACCGCGACCGTTTCCAGCCATCCGTCTTCCTGCCCCAACCGGAAGCTAACGTCGGCATCTTCGTCTTCTGTGCTGATACCCAGGAAAAAGCAGATGAACTCCAGGCTATGATGGACTATCGCCTCCTTAGCCTCGAAAAAGGTAAATTCGACGTATACCCCACCTGGGAAGAAGTCAGAGACTACGAATACACCGATATGGAATGGCAACGCGTAATGGCTAACAGGGGTCGCATGATCTCCGGCACACCTAAAAACGTCAAGATCAAATTGCAGAAATTAGCCGATGATTATCAGGTAGATGAGATCGTAATCGCTACTATGGCCGACAAAGTGGAGGACCGCTTCCGATCCTACGAGCTCCTCGCCGAACAATTCCAACTCGAACCAAGAGATACAAAATAATACTAGTCAAAAAAAAATAATACATAATATGCGTATTAACCGGTATACTTGTTGTGGTATCCGGGGTGGCTCCTTATATCAGATGCCGGGTCGAACTTAAACTTACGCATGGAAAAGCAAACAGAAACTGGCACCTTCAGGGAGGAAAATAATGAAGAATGGATGCACTTTGCGCTCCTCTCCGCCGGGCTGGGTACCTGGAACATGGACCCATTGAATAAAGAAGTAAAATGGGACGATCGCTGCCGGGAACTTTATGGCTTTCCTGAAGGTCAGGTGATTGAATACCAGGATATCCTGAGATACATCCATCCCGATGACAAAGCCAGGGTTGACCAGGCTGTCACCAATGCACTTAAATCCGAAAGCGGAGGCAACTACTCTGTTCGCTTCCGTACTATCGGAGCGAAAGACAAAAAAATCCGCTGGCTCGATTGTAAAGGCAAAGCCTACTTCCATCCCGATGGCACTGCCTACCGTTTCGCCGGCACCGCACAGGACATTACCAGGGAAATCGAAGACCGCGATAGGGAAGAACTTATGATCGCCCTGGTCGAAAACAGCCCGGACTACATGGCCGCTGCCGACAACCAAGGCCGCTTTTTCTACATGAATACCGCCGGTAAAAGACTCCTCGGTATCTCCGACAGTTTTGACATTACATCGCTTGTCAATAAAGACCTTTTTCTCCCGGATGATTTTACATTCATGGAAGAAGAAGTCTATCCACATCTACTCGTCGGCCGGAAATGGTCTGGCAATATCCATATTCAACATGCCCGGACGAAGGAACGCATACCCTGCTATGCCGACTTTATCGTCATCCGTGAGCCCGGTTCTGACAAGATCATCGGCCGCGGTGCCACCCTCCGCGATCTACGCCCCGCTCTCCAGGCAAAACAGGAACAACAAAAATTACTGGCCCTGCTGGAAAACAGCCGGGATTTCGTAAGCCTTTCAGATAATAATGGCATTGTTTCCTATGTGAACCCTGCCGGTCTTCAACTCGTCGGATTGGACACCGTAGAAGAAGCAAAAAGGCCCAATACGGAATTCCTCTTCCCCGAAGCTGTTGATAGTATCATGAAAGAGATCGATTCCGCTATAGCCGAAAAAGGTCAGTGGACCGGCGAAGTGAATTACCGCAACTTCAAAACAGGAGAAGCCATCCCGGTTTTTACCACCACCATGCGCGTGATCGATACCGCTTCAGGTGCCTCCCAGGGTAAGGCCACCATTTCCCGCGATTTACGCCAGGAAAAGGCTATTCGCCAGCAGCAGACGGAAAACAGGGCAGAACTTGAGCGCATGGTAGAAATGCGTACCAGCGAACTGAAAAAGGCCAATATCGACCTGAATATCGTTAACCAGAACCTGGAGCAATTTGCCTATGTTGCCAGTCATGACCTGCAGGAACCTTTGCGTAAGATCAACATGTTCTCCGCTTTGCTGCAGGATAAATACCAGGACCAGTTGAACGAAACCGGTATGCGTAATCTCGGCATCATCCGCAATGCTGCTACCCGCATGACTACACTGATCCAGGATCTGCTCGCATTTTCACGTGTATCCCGCCAGGACCACCTGTTCGAAGCCGTCGATTTGCAAAAGATCATCCAACAGGTACTCACCGACCTCGATATGCTTATCCAGCAAAAAGATGCAGTGATCGAAATGGATGCCCTCTGTTCCGTATATGGCATTCCCTTACACATGACACAGCTCTTCCACAATCTGCTGAGCAACGCCCTGAAATTTACCCAGCCTGATAAACAGGTTGTTGTAAAAATCGATAGTCGCATTTTGTCAAATTCCGAAGTAGCAGCACATCCCCAACTTCAAAATGGGATGCCTTATTGCGAAATTCGTGTAACCGATAATGGTATTGGTTTCGCACCTACTTATGCAAAAAAGATCTTTGTTATTTTCCAGCGGCTACATGGAAGGGGAGAATATGAAGGCAGCGGCATCGGACTGGCGCTCTGTCAAAAAATAGTGACCGCACATCATGGAGTCATCTATGCTGAGTCAGAAGAAGGTAAGGGAGCTACTTTTATAGTTATTTTACCGGTTTTTACCAGTTGATAGCCAGCTAATTCCGGTTTTCTGCTCATCTATTATTTATTTATTATAAAATATTCATATTTTTGTAATAAATAATAGAACCTTTCCTATGAAGAAACTTTTGCTGCCGGTTATTATGATCGCGATTGCAATCACAGCCTGTACCAAAGAGGGTGCTACGGAAGGGGGTTCAACAAATAACCCCGATACGACCGTAATTACTAACCCTGTTACAGGAGCTGACAGTGTTGTCACTTTTCAGGACGTTAATGTTGGTTGGAGTCCGAATAGCAGTACATACGGCCGTGTATTTTCATCTAAAACAGGGATAGTTTACTTAGACCATGCCATCCCTGATACGATGGGAAAATATATCGATCTTGCCTTTAATTACCTGGGTTCTATTCAGATGAATTTCCTGAGTGCTAACGACGCTTCTTTTGATTTGTCAATTTCAGGAGCAAGGACTACGCTGGTACGTAACTATGTACCTACCGATACCTTTGCATTGTCTGCTTTTGACACGCTCACACATGCGGTGACCTTAAAGAAATTGTATGTGTCAAATGACGAAAATACTTTTGGTGCTACCGACCTGCCATTATTGGTGTTCTTTAAAAATAGTGATGGAAAGAAAGGAATAGTGAAAGTAAAGAGCCTGGCCTCAGATCATATCATTGCTGACGTAAAAGTTCAGTACTAAAATCATATAGAACTAAAGGCGCTTTCTCCTTGCCGGGAAAGCGCCTTTTAGTTTTATATAAACTGCAAACCCTTATGATTGACTATACCGTATATGAATAAACGGTGCATTTCCTGGAGTAAATATTTATCGTGGTACACAGCCTGTACCTGGTAATAATAAAGCCTTGCCAGGAGCTGCTTATCCGCGTTTGACCGGTAGACGTTTTCTGATAAGCCTCTCTCTAAATTCCGCACCACAAAAGGGAAAATCTCCGTATTCCGGAAATAAGATAATCTAAGCCATTGTTCTGTATAATAAGTCTGTAATTCAGCAATAATACCAGGTGTCAGGTTAGCCAGCGTTTCTTCAACGAATGAAAAATAGCTTTGTAATTCCGTAACAGCATTAAAGGAAAGTGAAGGGATCATGCGCAAATGCTTTCCACTCTTACTGATCCATTCAGCAATTATTTCGCGTATCAGCGCTTCCTTGCTTTCAAAATGAGTATAGAATTCCCGTTTTTTTATCTGACAATGGCTGCTGATATGATCGATATTAGTCGCTCGCAAACCTTGTGCAGCGAATAAGCCGGTGGCAATTGTCATGATCCGCATCATTTCCTTTTTCATGGGATATGTGTTGTTTTTGCCGAAAAATTTATAAACTACCTATAGATTTCTTATACCCTGCTTCATTGATCTTATATTCTACTTTTGCATCTATCAGACTACTATATGCCTGTTGCCAGATGACCTGTGCTTCCTGCACGTCCTTGCCGGTGATCGTGCCTGCTTTAAAACGGTCATTGGCCAATTTCAGGTTCTCATCTGCCTGTTGTAATGAAAGCAATGTCAGGTTTACCTTTCGCGAAGACTGATTCAGGGAAAGATATGCCTGTTGTATTTCCAGATCTACCAGCTCTTTTGTATCGATCAATTGTTGCTCCTGTGCAGCAATTTTCAGGGTCTGCTCTTTTACTTTTCCAGACCTTTTACCCCAATCAAAAATAGGTACGCTTATACTCGCCAAACCAAAATAAGAGCCCATAAAATTGCTCCCATCCTTAAGATTCACACCCTTGCCGGCAGTTGCAAGACCACTAAAACCCACTCCAATAGTAGGCAGTGATTCTGCTTTCAGTAATTGCTTTTGCAAATGCCCCGCTTCGATAGCCTGATTCAATAACAGGATCTCAGGCCTTTTATCTCCATTACCTTGCAGCGATTGTGTTTGAAAGTCACCAGAAATACCATCCGTGACAGCAAAGCTTGTATTGCCTGGCATACCCGTGAGTTGTGCAAGGCGTAATTTAGCCAGCACCAGGCCATCTTCTGCTTTCGTTATATTCAGTTCCGCTTCATTGAGATTCACATCCACCCTTAATAGGTCATTCTTATAAATTAACCCTGCATCATACGAGTTCTGTAAATCCTGGTGCAGCACTTTCAACATATCTCTGAAGCGATTTGCTAAAACAATCTTTTCCTGCACTTGTATCACCTGCCAGTAAGCAGTTTCGACATTCAGTAATACCTGTGAAGTAGTGAGCACACGCTGCGTCTCTTTGATCTCTACACCCTTATTGGCTGCAGCTTTGCCAGTCTTGATTTTACCTCCGGCATAGATTGCTTCTGAAGCAGTCACCATGGCACTCCCGAAATAATCGGGTATTAATCCATTGAATGCTCCCCCTATTGGTTTGCCAAGATATACCCCCATCACAGAACCGTCTATAGTTGGATAGGCATTGGCCGCTACTGATTTTGCCGCTGCTTTGGCAGCATCTATTTCATACTGTGCCGCTTTTAATTGCCTGTTTTGCTCAAGAGCCATTTTGCGGCAATCGCTAAGTGATAAACTACCAGACTGCGCATGCAGTAAAAAAGGACTACAAATTATTCCTGCAATTATTAAGACTGCCTTTGCAGGTTTATATTGGATGTCCGGAGTACCGCTTGTTTCATCGGGATGGCGTACAAACAAATAATACATCACCGGGATAACAAATAATGTCAGTACCATGGACACGATCAGTCCTGATGCAAGTACACTTCCCAAAGGTGCCCATAAGGGAGATTTCCCCATGATCATAGGTACTACCCCGATCGCCGCAGCAGCAGAAGTCAGGAAGATCGGACGCATCCGACGCTTCGCTGCAGCAAGTGCCGCTGCTTTAATGCTGTAATGATGATCTCTCACCAGTTCATCTGCATAATCAACTAATATAATACCGTTCCTGACCACAATCCCGATCAGACTAATAATCCCCATAAAGGCCGTCATACCCATCGGATTCCCGGTGATAAACAAGCCGAAAAATGCACCCAGTAAACTCAGTGGGAAAGTTGCAAGAATGATCAGTGTCTTACCGAAGGTTTTAAACTGGAAAAGTAGTGTCAGCAGGATTAACAGTAAACTGGTACCTAATGCCAGACCCATGCCCGGGGCATTCTCCGCAGAGGATTCTGCATCACCTCCGTATTCTATACGCACACCATCCGGTAAAGACAGTTTCTCTATAGCTGGTTGTACTTTCTTTAAAATATCGGAAGCCCTGATACCACGTTGTGCCTCGGAAAGTACTGTAAGTGTACGTAAACCATTTCTGTGGGCAATGACACCTGTATGCCAGGAAGGACCGATGTCAGCCACCTGCTTCAACAATACTTTGTTTATGTGCAGATTGCCGAGATCACTGAAATTCGTTCTGTTCGCTGTATCTAATCTTAAATAAACTGAAATCGTTTTATCACCTTCCCACAGTTGTGTCACAGCAAATCCTTTCAGTCCGGCACCCATCGTTTGGGTAATCGCCTGATTAGGCACACCAAGCCTGGCTGCCTCGTCTTCTTTCACTTTCAGACTAATGCCCAGATAGTCATCTTCATAGTCAGAACGCACCCAGTTAGTTCCTGCTGCATGTTGCAAAATATCTTTCACCTGCTCCGCCACCTTCTTCTGATCATTCATATTATCACCTATTATGCGCACTGCAATAGGAGAACCTTCCTGCATACTTAACTGGCGTAACCGTACATATCCGTCAGGAAGATATTTATCGAAAATAGGGAGGTATTTAGCGACCAGTTCATTCGTAGCATCACTACTCACTGTATTGATAAAGACCTGTGCAAAATTACGTCTTGGCATCTCTGGCGCATAAGTCACATTGAAGCGGGGAGAACTGGTGCCAATAAAACTCGCGGTATTCACTACACGTTTATCCTTCTTCAACTCTGCCTCCACCGCCTTTACCACCTTTTCCGTTTCTTCAAAAGAAGTACCGTTCGGCATCCAGATTTCCGCATTGAATTGTTTACTCTCACTCAATGGAAAGAACTGCTGGCTCACCTTACCTGCCAACACCAATGCCAGTACAAGCGCCATTACGGCTACTGACAAAGTGATCTTCGGAAAGCGGAAGGCTATCTCAATGCCCTTGTTAAATGTTTCCTGCAACCTGTCCAGGAGACTACGCTTATTTCCCCTGTTACTCATTTTGTGCTTCAATCCCTGTTTGATAAACACGTAACAGGTATAGGGGGTAACGAGCAATGCCACTGCCATTGAGGTAATGAGCGCCACTGCCACCGTTACCGGCAGTGCAGCAATAAAATCTTTGGCAATACCAAACATAAAAATCGCCAGCGGTGCAAATGCAAATACGATTGCCAGGGTAGCCGTAAAGATTGGCAATGACAATTGTTTTGCAGCCTGCCAGGCCGCCGTCCATGGTGTAATATCCTCATCGAGTTTTTCAATGTAATTGTCTACTACTACAATGGCATTATCTACAACCATCCCCAGCACGATGATCAATGCCGCCAGCGTAACCTGGTGCAGCTCGATGCCCATGATATTGATCAGGCCAAATGTGATAAGAATTGAAATAGGTGCCGCAACAGAAGCAACAGCAGCTACACGGAAAGGCAGGAGCAGCATTACCACAAGGATCACAGAAGCTATCGCCAGACCAAATTCCCGCATAAAATGCTTAATACTTTCATCCACTACCTCCGGTTGGTTGACGATCGTATTGATCTGGATATCGTCGGGCAACTTAGCCTTAATCGCCGCCAGTTTCTCTTCGATCGTATGCCCGAACTGGACGATATTATTACCGGGTTGCATCTCAATTGCCAGCATCAGTACCCGGTCATTACCTACACGAATGTATGAAGACGGCTCCTCGTACCTGCGGGTAATTGTCGCTACATCTTTCAGTCTCACGACAGTTCCCGTTGGTGTAGTATAAATAATCTGCTCCGCGATATCATTTTCAGTTTTATACTGACTATTCGTAAATACCGGAATAGTATTGGTATTCACCGTTACTTCACCGGAATAACCAGTCACATTCTCCATTTGGAGGGTACGTACAATTGCAGACAGATCAAAGCCATACTGTTGTAACTTCTCATCATTCACTGTCACATAGATCTGTTGTTGCTGTCCGCCGGAGCGATTGATTTTGGATACCTCCGGAATAACCTTCAGCCCATCTTCAATCTTATCCATGTACTTTTCCAGTTCGGCATAGTTGCGGATAGGAGAGGATACAGTAATAATTTGTGCAGTCACATCACCGAAGCTACTGTTCACAACAGGACCAATTACACCTGAAGGAATATTGGATTTTAAGGTAGTATTTAAACCGTGCTGTAGGGTACTCCAGAACTTCTTGCGGTCCTTTACTTCAGTATGCAGATTGACAGTAATGAATACCTGTCCATCCTTTGTTTGTGAAGTTGTCTTTTTCTTGTCGACTTCCTCGTAAGAGAAAAGGAATTGTTCAATCTTATTCGTCACCTGTTTCTCCATTTGCAGCTCATCTGCACCCGGGTAGAAAGCATACACCAAAGCAACAGGCATATCGATCTTTGGATTCTCCGAGCGGGGCATATTGAGCAGCGCATAAAGGCCCAGCAGGAGCAGCATACCCATGGCTACAAGCGTGACCTGTTTATATTTCATGGCAGCTTCAATGAAGCTGATTTTTTGTCTTTTCATTAGCCTTTTTTAAAATGATTATTCAACAATCACGACACTACCATCTTTCAGATGGGATTGCCCGTTTGTGATCAGCTGATCACCCTCCTGCAAACCACTTGTGATGACGACTTCATTACTGCCTGTGAGCAGGCCTGCAGTGATCCTTTTACGAATGGCTTTGTGCTGTTCGTTGGCGACAAACACGTATGTGAGGTCATCCGCATCCCGTACGATGGCAGTGGCTGGAATAGAAATAGTATTGACAGCTTTACCGGTATTGATGAATACATTTGTGAGCATACCAGGTAACAAGCGCTTATTGCTGTTAATCAATTTGATTTTGACGGAATATGTCCTGGATACAGCATCAGCCTGCGGGTTGATGATAGTGATTTTCCCGGGGATGGTATCTTCGAGTGTGGCAATGTATACTTTTGCATCCATGCCGTTTCGAATCGCACCTACTTCACTTTCTGGAACGGTAATTTTCGCAGTAACGATATCGGTTTTGATAATGGTAAATGCGGGAATACCAGGAGCGGCAGTACTACCTTTTTCTATTTTACGTGCGGTGATAATGCCTGATATAGGCGCATATAATTTACTATCCGCAATATGTTTGGCATTGATGCTTTTGTTGGCCTGTGCCTGTGCGAGTTTGGACTTAATTTCGATATAGTCCTTAGCAGGCAAACTCCCTTTCTGGTACAGGTCATTGAGACGGTGGTACATGTCCTCAGCCTGTTCCAGGGAGGCATTGGCAATAGCCAGCGCATTATTGTATTCAGTGGCATCTATGCTGGCAAGTAATTGCCCCTGTTGCACCTGATCGCCTTCCTGTACATTGACGTTATTAACGGTGCCGGCTACAGCAAAACCTATGTCGGCAGTATTGTCTGGTTCAATAGTGCCGGAATAACTTAACTGGTTAGGAAGCGGGGCTTTCTGAATGCGGATGGTTTTTACTTTAACAGGGTCGGACTGTGGCTTCTTATCGGCCTTGGTACTACAGCCTGCAATCAGGGTAACCATTAGAAATAATGATGCCTGTCTTACAATCAATGTCATAAAATTGGTAATTGAAAATTGAACAGATGATTTCACTGCGCAAAGTTGGGCGTAATAATCCGGGGAAAAAGGTTAGAAAATCGGTAAAAATGGTCTGAATGTCGGTTCATATTTTTTAGTAGAATAAACAAGGCCGGAATATGATTATTCCGGCCATTCCTTAAACCTACAACTGTTACACTGTGTTGTAACACTACACTTTTAATATTTTCGCTGGATCTGCCTGTATTCCTTTGGAGAATGTCCGACAAATCGCTTGAAATATTTTCCGAAGAAGGACTGATCGCTGAAATTCAGTTCTTCTGCTATCTGGAGAATACTGAGCGGCGTATCGCTAAGCATGCGTTTCGCTTCAAGTATTACAAAATGATCGATGATTTCTCCTGCTGTCTTGCCGGTAATTTCTTTGACAGTTTCAGTCAGGTATTTCGGTGTCACATGCAGTTGTTCCGCAAATGCCTGCACGTTTCTTTGTTGCCTGAAATGCTGTTGAACTTGTGAAGTGAATGCCATGACCAGGTTTTCTTTACGGGAGAAGTCTGCATGATTGATCTTTGCATATACCTGTCCCAGACCACCCAGTTCATATAGTAAGGTTGCAAAGGAATGGTAGAAGAGTTCCTTACCATAAGTATGCGTATTGTATTCCTCCGTACGATGAAGGATCATATTGAAGGTATTGGCAATTGTCGCAGCATCTTTGCTATCCAGTTGCCAGTGCGGACAATATTTAGTGCTGAAGTAATTCATGAGGTCGAGCACCTTATCGGCGAAGATCTTGCCCATGAAATCAACGGTAGCTGAGAGGCCGCAGAGGAGGGTGTCGTCGTCCATAGAGATTACCTGCTTCAAGGCATGTGGGGTGGCCAGCAGGAGACTGTTTGGCAACATGATATGCTCTTCCAGGTTGATGGAGATGGTTAGTTTACCCTTTACTACGAGTATGATGCCGAGGAAGTCTGACCTGAAATTGTTCCGCAAAGCAGGGATGTCCATGAATTGAAGATTACAGTTTACAGCAAAGCCGGGTACAGTAGACTTAGCGTCAATTTCTGTATCCTGCAATAGTTCTGCATGTCTGTATATATTCGCAGACTGTTTTTTACCTGCCATGCTTCATAGTTGTATTTCCTGAATTCGGGTGTAAAGGTCTGGTAATAAAATTAAACCAAAAGGTTCATTAGTCGGCAAAACTGGTCTAAAAGTCGGTTGGATTTCTACTGATTTTCATTGGTACTGTCATAATTTGACTTCATTTTCAACTTGGACGTACTTTCCTTCCGGTGGCCGGATAGTCCCGGAATATATCAAATTATAATACGGTTTTTCATTGTCTGATTGACAATTAAAAATAATATTCCTACCTTGGAGCGAATCCATGTGAATATAAATGAAACGGTCTCGCTTTACAATCATGCTGCTCATGACGGCTGCCTTTGCCCATGGCCAGCACCGAATTACAATTGATGTCAACAAAAAGGCACAGGTGATAGATAATATAGGCTCTTCCGGTGCCTGGTTTTCGGAAGGCATTGGTAAATACTGGTCGCCGGAAATCCGGGAGCAAATGGCCCGTTGGTTATTTAGTAAGGGCTTTAAAAAGGACGGGTCGCCGGAAGGGATCGGGCTTTCCAGCTGGCGTTTTAATATTGGCGGGGGTACGGCGGAGCAGGGGGATAGTAGTGGGATCAGGGATTTCAGGAAGCGGGTGGAGTGCTTTTTGAAGCCGGATGGAACTTATGACTGGTCTAAACAGTCAGGGTATTTGTGGTTTACTAAGAAGGCGCGTGCATATGGAGTAGA
Source organism: Chitinophaga silvisoli (assembly GCF_003412465.1). Lineage (GTDB taxonomy): Bacteria > Bacteroidota > Bacteroidia > Chitinophagales > Chitinophagaceae > Chitinophaga > Chitinophaga silvisoli. The sequence goes on along the minus strand of NZ_QTJV01000006.1, from coordinate 405,414 downwards.
AACCCTGATAGCTTTTTCAAATACGCCGCCGGTGTGGATGAACCAGAATGGGCTGGGGTACAAGACAGCCAAGGATCATCGTTCCAACCTGAAGGTGGATCAGTATAATGCTTATGCGGATTTTTTAACCAGGGTCTGGCAGCATTTTGATAAGGAAGGATTGCATTTTGATTATATCAGTCCGGTGAATGAGCCACAATGGGACTGGAGTAATCCTTATGGAGAGGCATCACAGGAGGGCACTGCTTGGACGAATGAGGAGGTGGTGCGGGTAGCAGGAGCTTTGGATACTGCGTTGGCCAGGGCGAAAGCGAATACGAAAATTTTGCTTTCAGAGGCGGGGCACCTGGAGTATTTATACGCTCAGGAAGGTACAGCCTCACATCAGATCCAGGCTTTGAAGAAAGGAGGCGTTTATGGGCTTTCTCATGTGCCGGCCATCATTGGTGGGCATAGTTATTTTACGGATAATGGAGATAGCAGCAGGAGGGCGATCAGGGAGCATGTGAGAGATACTGCTGCTAAATATGGTTTGCAGTATTGGCAAACAGAGTATTCAATGCTGGCGGATGGATATAAGGAAGGGCATGAGGGGCCGCGTACGGCGATGGATTGCGCCTTGTTCCTGGCAAAGGTGATTCATAATGACTTTGTATATGGAAATGCTTCGGCATGGCAGTTTTGGAACAGCTGGGAGCCTGGGAGAGCAGATGTGGATACGAGGTATTACCTGGTGGCGCTGCATCCGAAAGATAATTCGTATAAAGATGGTACGGTGACGGCGGTGAAGAATCTGTGGGCTTTGGGGCAGTATAGCCGCTTTGTGCGGCCGGGGATGCACCGTGTGATGGCGGAAAGTGGAGATCCTGCTTTGCTGGTGAGTGCGTTTGTGAGTAAGAATCAGGTGGTGTTGGTGTGTGTAAATGAGGGGGAAGAAGCGAAGATAATAAGCGTAGATGTGAAGGGTAGGAGGTATAAGAAGCTGAGGTATTATGAAACCAGCAAGGATGAGGATATGGGAGCGCATTTGGTAAAGGCTGGAAATCCGGAAAATGAACAAATTGAACTAAAAAAGAGGAGTGTGGTGACAGTGGTGATGGAGTAGGAGGAGTAGAGAATATTTGTAGGCCCGTAAAACATAGTTTTACGGGCCTTTGATTTTTGGAGGAAGTGTGAGTAATGGGTGGTTTTAGGGGAATGAACAGAAAATGAACAGGGAAGAATATGGATGAGATTGGAGGAGGAAGTAAATTGAAGTATGAACTTAGAGAAGTATTTATTTGATGCCAATGAGGATCGAACAATGTTCAGGTTCGATAGTGAGGGCCCGAATGGGACCATTAAGAAAATGGTAAAGTATGTAGATCTGGGGAAGCTAAATGATGGTACCCAAATTCTGGGTTTGGGATTTGGAGATTCAATAGAAAAACAGGATAGTTATAATGATACAGCTATTTCAAATAATGCCGATAGAGATAAGATATTAGCAACAGTGGCCTCTACTGTTTTAGACATTATGGAGCGCCTTGGGAATGTTGTTATATATGCAGAGGGAGCAACGCCGGCAAGAACCAGGTTGTATCAAATGAGAATAAATGCCAATAAAGCGGATATAGATAGTCATTTAGATATTCTGGGAAAGTCAAAGACTGGTTGGGAAGATTTCAGGCCGGGTGTGAATTATTCGGCATTTGTCGCTAAAAAGAAAAACTATAAAATTGAATAAGATGAATAAAAATGTAAAACAGGAATGGGATGATTATTTTAAAAATCGTATCCCTCCTAAGAAATTAATAATGACTCCTGAGTTAGAAGCAGATTTTAATAGTCCTTACTTTAAAAATAAGGAAGAAATGTATAAACGTCACCTGAAGGAATGTCCACCTCCCTTAGGTAAAATTATCTGGAAGGATTAGTGTTTTTCATTTAAAACCGACCATCAGCCTGTTAGCGATTGAATGGAGTGGGGTAATAAGCTTTTAATGAACCTCATCCCATCAATACGCTAGCGGGCTATCGTTAGCTCCCATGTTTCCAAATGCGGTAAGAGGGCTTTTTTTAGTATCCTCAGTATCATTCGACCCATGCGCTAACAGGCGCGCTGTAAACACCCACTCCGCATAATAGGAATGTATAGGACAGTTGCCCCAACCCCATTCCCTACATTTGACAAATCAGATAGTGCAGCCACTATTCAAATTCCACCGTTAAACTAGATAAAAACCACAATTCCACAATTTATGCAAGCTATTCTTGGTGTATTTTTTCATTTCATCGGAGGCTTTGCCTCGGGTAGTTTTTACATCCCTTTTAAAAAAGTCAGGAACTGGGCCTGGGAAAGTTACTGGATAGTAGGCGGATTCTTTTCCTGGCTGATCGTGCCCTTCCTTGCCGCATGGATCACCATCCCTGATTTCCTCAGCATCATCCGTGCTACCGATGGTTCTACACTATTCTGGACATATTTCATGGGCATCCTCTGGGGTATCGGCGGCCTTACCTTTGGCCTCACCATGCGCTACCTCGGATTGTCTCTCGGTATGTCTGTCGCGCTGGGCTATACCTCCGCATTCGGTGCACTGATCCCACCTATTTACCGGGATCTGTTTACCAGCGAAACCGCCCATACCTTTTCATCCATGGTTCACCACATCAGCGGACAACTGGTCCTTGCAGGCGTGGTCGTTTGTCTCCTCGGAATTGCCATCTGCGGAAAAGCCGGCATGATGAAAGAAAATGAATTGTCAGATGATCAGAAGAAAAAAAGTATCTCAGAATTCAACCTGAAAAAAGGGCTGATTGTAGGTACTATTTCCGGGATTCTCAGCGCCTGTTTCAACTTCGGTATCGAAGCCGGTAAACCGATGGCCGCAATCGCCGTTCAACAGGGTGCTAACCCGCTCTTTCAGAACAATGTCATCTTCGTGGTGCTGCTCTGGGGCGGTTTGACAACCAACCTGTTCTGGTGCTTGCTGCTGAATGCAAGAAATAAAACCTTTTCTGATTATACCAATAAACAAACACCGCTGGCAGGCAATTATTTCTTTGCTGCATTAGCCGGTACAACCTGGTTCTTCCAGTTCTTTTTCTATGGAATGGGAGAGAGCAAACTGGGCAATGGTGCGAGTTCATGGATCCTGCATATGGCGTTTATCATTATGATATCAAGCCTGTGGGGGATTACTTTAAAAGAATGGAAAGGTGTGAGTAAAAAGACCTTTGGGACCATCCTGGCAGGTGTGTTGACTATTGTGATTTCAGTGTTGTTGGTAGGGTATGGCAATTCATTGGCAGAGTAGTGCTTTTGCATTCAACATTGATACATTCAAACAATTTACTTAGAATATCATTTAGTCGCCAAAGGATAGAATTCAGTTGCTTAAAGCTACTGATCAATGCTCACAAGCGCTATCACTTTTAACTAAAAGAAAATATTTAAACATACATACATGATTCAGTCTGTAAATTTCAAGCACGTAAGCTACTTATGGGATGAGGAAAAAGCCGCCGCACTGGCAGGCGACGAAGTTGGCCTGTTAATCTACCGCTCAAACCTCCTGGGCGCAGACCTCCGGTTAACAAACTATGGAGGTGGTAACACTTCCTGCAAAGCCATGGCCAAAGACCCGCTTACCGGAAAACAAACAGAAGTGATGTGGGTAAAAGGCTCGGGTGGAGACCTCGGCACCCTCAAACGTAGTGGTCTCGCCGCATTATACGTAGACCGCCTGCACAGCCTCGAGAATATTTATAAAGGCATCCAGATGGAAGATGAAATGGTCGAACTCTTCAACCATTGCATCTACGACCTGAAATCTAAAGCCCCTTCTATCGATACCCCACTGCATGGTTTCCTGCCGTTCAAACATATCGATCATCTGCACCCTGACGCTGCCATTGCTATCGCAGCCGCCAAAGACGGTGAACGCATCACCCAGGAACTCTTCAACGGCACTATCGGTTGGGTGCCCTGGCAGCGCCCAGGCTTCGACCTCGGTCTGCAACTCCGCCAGTGCCTGAAAGATAATCCAGGTATCAGAGGTATTATGCTTGGCTCTCACGGCCTCTTCACATGGGGTGATACCGCTTACGAAAGCTATATCAATACCCTCGAAGTAATTGAGCGTTGTGCCTCTTATCTCGAAGATAATTACAACAAAAATCGTCCGGTATTCGGAGGTGCTAAAATCACTGCTGCCGCTCCCGAAGTACGTAAAAAACAAGCCGCTGCACTGGCACCCGTTTTACGCGGCCTCTGTTCCGGTCATACCCGCATGATCGGTCATTTTACAGATGATCCACGCGTGCTCGAATTCATTAATTCCAACGACCTCGCCCGCCTGGCCCCCATGGGTACCAGCTGCCCTGACCACTTCCTGCGCACTAAAATCAGTCCGCTGGTACTGGAACTGGATCCACTGGCATCCCTCGATGATGTAGCCACTGTAAAACAACAACTGGAACCTGCTTTCGCAGCTTACCGCCAGATGTATACCGGGTACTACAACACCTGCCGTCACGACAACAGCCCCGCATTGCGCGATCCAAATCCGGTAGTTATTCTCTATCCCGGTATTGGTATGTTTACCTTTTCGAAAGATAAACAAACCGCCCGCGTAGCCGCTGAATTCTATATCAATGCTATCAACGTAATGAAAGGCGCAGAAGCAATTTCTGAATATACCGCCCTCCCTCGTCAGGAAGCATTCGATATCGAATACTGGTTGCTCGAAGAAGCGAAACTGCAGCGCATGCCTAAGCCTAAAGCATTATCCGGCCGTATCGCGCTGGTAACAGGTAGTGCCGGTGGTATCGGTAAAGCGATCGCCAGGAAATTCGCCGACGAAGGAGCCTGCGTTATCATCAATGACAACGATGCTGGTCGCCTGGAAAAAGCAAAAGACGAATTCCAGAAACAATATGGTCCTGACGTATTCACCACGGCGGTACTCGATGTAACCAAAGCCAGTGACATCCACGAAGCCTATGCAATAGGTGCCCTGGCATTTGGGGGGGTAGACCTGGTAGTGAACTGTGCCGGTTTGTCTATTTCTAAACCACTGGAAGCACATACAGAAAAAGACTGGGATCTGCTGTATGATGTACTGGTGAAAGGTCAGTTCCTCGTCACACAGGCTGGCGTAGAAGTAATGCGTAAACAGGATATGGGTGGCGATGTACTCAACATCGTGAGCAAGAACGCGCTGATGAGTGGCCCTAACAACGCTGGTTATGGTTCTGCAAAAGCTGCACAGCTGCATCTGAGCCGCCTCAATGCTGCTGAATTAGGTAAAGACAGTATCCGCGTAAACGTCATTAACCCTGATGCAGTCATTGCGGATAGCAAAATATGGGAAGGTGACTGGGCTGCCGGTCGTGCCAAAGCATATGGTATCACTGTTGAAGAACTGCCTGGTTACTATGCAAAACGCACCCTGCTCAATCAGATCATTTTACCGGAGGATATTGCTAATGCCTGTTTCGCCCTGACTGGTGGCTTGCTGAACAAGTCAACCGGAAATGTGGTGAACGTTGATGGTGGTGTGGCAACGGCCTTCGTGAGATAATAACAATTCAAATGCAGCATTTGATAAAAACATCAATAGCTGCATGCTAAAATTACCCCGGCAAGGCTTGCTACGCAGGCCTTGCCAATCCGCCACATTTTCGTTAAATTGAATCACGCGCAAAATTCTGGTTATGAACATCGAAAAATTCCACATCTCTGACTTTAACGATGCCCGCAAACAAGCCCACGATCGCAATTTTCAGCATATCTCTGAAAAAATCAATCACCTCAACGAGGTCCTTGAAAAACTGGAAGAATTCCAGGTAGCCATCCCCAGCTGGGCCCTCGGCACCGGCGGTACCCGCTTTGGCCGCTTTTCCGGTGGCGGCGAACCGCGCAACCTGGAAGAAAAAATCACTGACATCGGCCTCCTGCACGCCCTTAACCGCAGCAGCGGTGCCGTGTCTTTGCATATTCCATGGGATATTCCTGAAAATACAAGCAATATCAAAGCCCTCGCTGCACAATACGACATCCGCTTCGATGCCGTAAACTCAAATACCTTCCAGGACCAGCCCGGACAGGAGTATAGCTACAAATTCGGCTCACTCCACCATACTGACAAAGGCGTAAGACAACAAGCTGTTGAACACAACATCGAAGTGATCAAATACGGTGTTGAACTCGGTTCTAACGCACTCAGCCTCTGGCTGGCAGATGGTTCCTGCTTCCCCGGTCAACTAAACTTCCGCGGTGCGTTCAAACGCACTTACGAAAGCCTCCAGGAAATCTATGCAGCCCTTCCTGAAGACTGGAAACTCTACATCGAATACAAAGCCTTCGAACCCAATTTTTATAGCACCACAATCGGCGACTGGGGGCAATCCCTCTTGTTCGCTAACAAACTAGGTCCTAAAGCTCAAACCCTTGTTGACCTGGGACATCACCTCCCGAACGCAAATATAGAGCAGATTGTAGCCCTCCTCCTTATGGAAGGCAAGCTGGCCGGATTCCATTTTAATGACTCCAAATACGGGGATGATGACCTCACTGTAGGAAGCATCAACCCTTACCAATTATTCCTCATCTTCAACGAACTGGTAGAAGGCATGGATGCCCGTGGTATGCACCACGCAAGTGATCTGGGATGGATGATCGACGCTTCCCACAATGTAAAGGATCCCCTTGAAGATCTGCTGCAATCCGTAGAAGCTATCAAGATCGCCTATGCACAGGCATTGCTGGTCGACACAAAAGCACTGCAGGCTGCACAGCAGAATAATGATGCTGTTGCCGCCCAGGAAATACTTCAGCAGGCTTATCGCACAGATGTACGTCCACTGGTGGCACAGGCCCGCCTGAATGCCGGTGGGGTACTCGATCCGGTCGCGTTCTATCGCCAGCACAAGGTGAGAGAAAACCTGATCAAAGAGAGAGGCCTTAAGACTGTCGCTACAGGACTGTAACAGCTTGCATGCTATTGACGGTAAGAGAATGAAGGCAAGCCATTCCTAACGGTAATATCATGCAGATGCCCGGTATTTCATCCGCTTCTAATGCCCATTTACATATTGAGATTGAGATTGAATTTGTCAATGTGCAAAAGGCATATTGACAAATTCTTTTTTAAACAGCAGCTATGAATTGTATTGCTATTTTAGATATCGGTAAGACCAACAAAAAGTTGTTTCTTATCAATGAACAGTACCATATCGTCTACGAAAGAGGCCTAAGCTTCCCGGAAACAAAGGACGAAGATGGTGATAACTGTGAAGACATCCACCTGCTCACACAATGGGTGAAGGATAGTCTGCAGGAACTGACTACCCAGCCTGCTTTCCACGTCAAAGCAATGAACTTTAGTACCTATGGTGCCAGCTTCGTATACCTCAATGAGCAGGGCGAAGTGATTGCTCCTCTGTACAACTATCTCAAATCGTACCCCGGCTCCTTACAGGATGCTTTTTATAATAAATACGGAGGTCAGCAGCAGATTTGCAGTGAAACCGCTTCTCCCGCATTAGGCAGCCTGAATTCCGGCTTACAATTGTATCGCATCAAAGAACAACAACCGGCATTGTTCAAACAAATCCGTTATGCATTGCATTTGCCACAGTATGTCAGCTACCTGGTATCAGGAAAGATGATGACAGATATTACCAGTATTGGTTGTCATACCATGCTGTGGGATTTTGCACATAAACAATATCATCCCTGGGTGAAGGAAGAAGGATTGGAGGAGAAATTACCGGCAATTTTCCCGGGAGATGAAGTAGTCGAAATTAATAATTTTAAGATAGGGCCCGGCCTCCACGACTCCTCCGCGGCCCTCATTCCATATCTCGAATCCTTCCGGGAACCTTTCATCCTCATCAGCACCGGCACCTGGTGCATCACCCTCAACCCTTTCAACAACCAGGCCCTCACCCCTGAAGAACTTGGACAAGACTGTCTCTGCTACCTCACTTACCAGGGCCGCCCTGTAAAAGCTGCCCGCCTCTTCGCCGGGAACGAACATGAACAACAGGTACGCAGACTGTCAGAATATTATCAAACACCGGTAAATTACTACCAGCAAATCGCCTTTGACCCCGCTATATTTGCTCATTTGCAGGCAACAGCGGTAAAGGAAGCACCGCTCTCAGGAAAAGACCTGTTACAGGCCTCCCGGTTTGCTCATAGATCATTGTCAGATTTCACGAGTTACGAAATTGCTTATCACCAGCTTATAATGGACCTGATGGAACAACAGCAGCACTCTACTGCCCTCGTTACTACAGGTACAGCAGTGCGCCGCATTTTCGTTGACGGCGGTTTTGGTAAAAACCCGGTGTACATGCACATGCTCGCAGCCGCATTCCCTCAAATGGAGGTATTTGCAGCTTCCGTAGCACAAGCTACGGCCATCGGAGCAGCGCTGGCTATCCACCGGCACTGGAACAACCAGGCCCTACCCGGAGATCTGGTTCAAATGAGGCATTATGCAGTGAACAGGGAATTGGCTTACAGGTAATGCCTTATCTAAACGAACTTACATGAAAGTAGGACTCTTTATACCTTGCTATATCGACCAGTTCTATCCGCAGGTGGGCATCGCCACATTATCCCTGCTGGAAAAACTCGGCTGCGAGGTTGTATATCCGCAGGGACAAACCTGTTGCGGACAACCCATGGCAAACTCCGGTTTCGAACATCTCACCGGTGGTTGCAATGAACTATTTGTCAAAAACTTTGCAGACTTTGACTACATCGTATCTCCTTCGGGCAGCTGTACGCTACACATCAAAGACCACCTGCACGTGCATGACAAAGAAGATGCTGCAACCCACATCCGACAGCACATCTACGAATTATCTGAATTCTTAACGGACGTTCTCCAGGTCAAACACCTGTCAGCCCGTTTCCCTTATAAAGTTGGTATTCACCAGAGCTGCCACGGACAGCGCGGTCTGCACCTCTCCCAGATGACGGAGCTGGTAGCCGCACCTTATTCCAAACCACAACAGCTGCTCCAGATGGTCGAAGGCCTGGAACTGATCGAACTCTCCCGCAAAGACGAGTGCTGTGGTTTCGGTGGTACCTTCTGCGTATTCGAAGAAGCCGTGTCAGTGAAAATGGGAAAAGACCGTGTCGCCGACCACGAAAAACATGGTGCTGAATATATCACAGGAAATGACGTAAGCTGTCTCATGCACCTGGAAGGTATTCTCAAAAGACAGCAGAGCAAGGTTAAAGTACTGCACATCGCAGAGATCCTGAATGCTGCTTTTTAAAACACCAAAACGAATCTGAATGGAACCAACAACTGCACATAAAGAACACGCCGAACTGGCGGACGTGTTTAATAAAGACGAAGCGAGAGTAGACTGGCACGACGAAACCCTCTGGTGGGTGCGTCAGAAAAGAGATAAAATGGCCTGGTCACTCCCCGAATGGGAAGACCTCCGTGAAACTGCCTCGCGGATCAAATTCAACGTACTCGGTAATCTCCACGATTACCTGCTGGAATTTGAACGCAATGCGCAACTAAATGGAGCTACCGTACACTGGGCTGCTGACGCGAAAGAGCACAACGAAATCGTTTTAAAACTCCTCAAGGAACAAGGCGTGCAGCGCATGGTGAAAAGTAAATCCATGCTCACAGAAGAGTGTCACCTGAACCCTTTCCTCGCTGAACATGGCATCGAAGTGATTGATACCGACCTCGGCGAGCGTATTGTACAGTTGGCAAAGGAACCTCCCAGCCACATCGTTCTGCCTTGTATCCATAAAAAGAAGGAAGAAATCGGAGACCTGTTCCATATTCACTTAGGTACCCCTGCCGGCAATGCAGACCCCAAGTTCCTCACTGCCGCTGCAAGACTTCACCTGAGAAAGGAATTTATCCAGTCCCGCGTTGCGATTACAGGTGTAAATTTCGCCGTAGCCGAAACAGGGGAGATGGTGGTATGTACCAATGAAGGCAATGCCGATATGGGGGCTCACCTGGCAGATGTACATATTGCCTGCATGGGAATCGAAAAGATCATCCCGCAGCGCAGGCACCTCGGGGTATTCCTGCGCCTGCTGGCACGCAGTGCTACCGGACAGCCAATCACCACTTACAGCAGCCATTTCCGGAAGCCAGGAGCCGGCCGGCAACTTCATATTGTACTCGTTGACAATGGTCGTAGCCGTCAATTAGGTAGAGAAGAATTCCGTAACTCCCTGAAATGTATTCGTTGCGGTGCATGTATGAATACCTGCCCGGTGTATCGCCGCAGCGGTGGTCATAGTTACCATAATGCCGTAGCCGGCCCGATCGGAGCCATCCTCGCACCTAACCTTGATATGAAGGAGAATGCGGACCTGCCATTTGCATCTACACTTTGCGGCTCCTGCTCAAATGTGTGCCCGGTAAAAATCAATATCCATGAGCAGCTGTATAAATGGAGACAGGTCATCGTGCAGGAAGGCTATGCCAAGACCTCCAAGAAAGCAAGTATGCAGATGATGAATATGGTCCTGACAAGACCCGCCGTATTTAAAACCGCCGGTGGAGTAGGGCGCTGGGTAATGCGGCACTTCCCCGGAGTGGTGAACAATGGCATGAATCCCTGGTATAAGCAAAGAGAGATGCCGGAGGCTCCCAAAGAATCATTCGCGGATTGGTATAAAAAGAACAAGCAATAAAAAAACGCTTTGGCCGGTATAAGGCCAAAGCGTTTTCCTTTTAAGGTACTATCAGTCTAAAACATTTTATTTTTAAAGTCTTTTACAAAATAACGTTTAATCCCATCTCATTTCCTACATCGTCTTCCTCAAATTCTTTTTCTCCACATCCTTCAAGCCTGCCAATCCTCCCTTCACACTTCCTGCGACCCCCTCAAAGACATAACTCTTCCCTTCACTCAGTACTCTCACCCCAATCTTCCCATTCCCCTCGTCATACACTTCATAACTCGCTTCTTCGTTCTTAAACGCCAGTTTCCCACTACTATAATTCATTACTCCAGCCACATTCTCCTGCTTCTTCTCATCATACACCACCTCCGGATATGAAAACTCTACACTTCCATCCTTCTGACACAACACATAAAAAAGAAACTCACTGTCTCCCCCGGCATGAAACACAACTACCTGTTTCCCATTCTTGGCCAGCGTAAACGAAAACAGGGTATCCGCCTGCTCATTCATATACTGCTTCAAGGTCTGCTCTTCTTTCCCATTCACCCATGTCTGCTGAGATACCTCTTCAAAATAAGGTTCTGTATTACTCAAACTGGACTCTTCCACACTCAAGGTCTTCAACTGCCCATTCTCCACCTTGAACCTTGAAAACTGGTGCCAGCAACACCCACTTTTTGTCATCGTCTCCAGCACCTTATCCTTTTGGTTCACGATAAACATCCCGCAATACTCCTGCGCCAATCGGGTAAACGCTTCACTATGCTTAAAACCAGCGCCCTGTGCCAGCCAGATCTGAAACGATGGCCCATGATAACAACTATTCTGCCCGTCCATCAGCGCAAAATCTTTCACCCCGTCAAAGTTGAAATCCTCATAAATGATCAGGCTCTGCTCTCCGTAAGGTGCCTCCATGATATTTGCCTTTACCTGCCCATCATGGAAATCAAATGTTAACTCATCGGAGGTGGTATGAAAAAGCTCTTTCTTTGTCGACTTATCAAACACTTTTACGGTACCCGCCTTAAACACCTCCGCCGTATCGTGAACCTGCACCAGCCCGTAGTATTTGTTAGAGAAACCATCAATCTTAAATGAAATGTTGTGCTGCGCAAAAGCATTGCTGCATGCCAATAGTACCAGAATAAGGGGAGATCTTTTCATGACAATAAATTCCTTCACAAAGCTAAGAACACTTAGCGAGGTGTGCAAGTTCTTCTGTAGCCTTCTTTCTACTTCCTGTATCCGGCCTGTCACAGCCTAATCCCGTACCTCATCCGTGGCAGGCGGCTCCCAACTTTCACTCTCTCACACGGCACGTTCGTTGTGTATCAATACCTTGTTGACCTATAGCACCATATCAATCACCCTTTAAATGCTGACATTATGTTATCAGACCAATTAGTTGTAATGCAAAAACATGAAGCCCCTCCCTGTATTTCGTTAGTAGTAGCACTTGATGGGGCACAAGACAGGAAAGCCGCCTTACAACTGGTAAATCAATCCATTGAAGAAGCCGCTGACCACCTGCGAACAGCCTGGCCCGATAAAGCCGCTACACTCACTAACGCATTCTACGAACTCAGGGATAATTATACCTACAGTCCTGTCGACAAAGGCATTGGATTGTATGTAGCCCCGAATTATAATAAACTTTTCCGCTTCTCATTCCCGGTGCAGGCAAAAGTCTGCCTGGGAGAGAAATTCGCGATGCGGGAACTGCTTTACCAGGAACAATATGGTTTTGACTACCTCGTTCTTCACCTCGAAGAAAAGAAGGTACAACTTTACCGCGGAAGATTGGATCGCCTGGAAATGATCAATGATAATAATTTCCCCTTAGACTTTGACAATGACTATGATTATAGCCCGGCAACGGTAGGAGAAAGGGATAAGGATAAATCCACCGTCATCGGCCTTCGGCAAAAGAACTTTTATAAGGCGGCAGACCGCTTACTGGAAGCCTACCTCCATGGTCAGCCATTGATCCTGACAGGCCCTACAAAAGATATAGGCTACTTTGAAGACGTAAGTACCCATAAAAAGGATGTCACCGCTTCCATCCATGGTAATTTTTCCAGTGTGCCTATAAAAACCCTGGAAGACAAAGCCTGGCCCGCCGTACGCTCGTTTATTGACATGCGGGATCAGCAGGCCATACGTGAATTGGAAGACAATCATGCCCAGGTTGTAGATGGCATCCGTGATGTGCTGAACGCGGCTAAAGATGGGAGAGGGAGTAAACTGCTGGTAGAAAAAGATTTTAACTCGGCTGACTTTACCGATGAGCTGACCGGCCGCTTAAGAACAAAAAGTCCCGAAGCCAGCCATACCATCGATGCGGTGGAGGATGCTATGCGGGCTGTGATCGATAAGAATGGGGAGATTATTTTCGTGAAAGAGGGAGTACTGGAAGATCATAAACATATCGCATTGATCACGCGTTATTAAGATGCTTGTCCAGATCTGTTTCCATTGGGTTAAACATGAGGCAGCCGGAATAATGTTCCTGCTGCCTCTTTTTAAATATTATTTTAAACATCATTGCGCCACATCCCACCACATCCTGGAAGTATAATTATCCCCACCACCCAGCAAGGCTACAGCCGCATCATAGTTCGTAACATTCGCAGTCTTCTCGCCTGACTGATATGGAATCCTTTTCGAAATTGTTCCATTCGCAAAATTGTTACTATACACCACCGGTGTGAGCTCCAGGTACCCGGACCGCTTCCGGTCAATCCACGCCTCAATATGATTGAACAAGGCTTCTTTCGTTATCTGTTACTGCTCATTGATCTGCTTCAGAGCAGCAGTGCTGGAACTCACATGCAATGGATGCGTTGTCGTATATACCAGCGCGATAGCTGCAGAAATCGTAGCCTCAGAAGAATTAAGGATGACCAATGACTTCATTGCTGCCGTCACATTATTCGCATAATGCACCGTTGCTGAACACTCACCATCCAGCCTCTTACAGCTACTTCTGCAGACAACAATTCCGTCTCAGCATAAGTAATAATAAAATTCGGGCAATTTTACCCCAGAAGTAGCCACTCTGAATCAGAAATTCTTCACAGCAGATTGCTAAATTTTTATGATCTTAGTCACGCGGTATAATAGCCGTTATCATCGAAATAAATACTATTGTTTGAATAACTTTGAACTACATGAAGACCGCCTTTTATAGTACACATAAATTTGAAAGGGAATTTTTGTTACAGGCAGCCGGGGACCAGCATGAATTAATATTGCTGGAACCAGCACTTTCATTTGCAACAGCACCCCTGGCAGCAGGTTGTGAAGCTGTTTGCATCTTTGTCAACGACGATGGTTCAGCGCCGGTATTAGAAAAACTCGCGGCATTGGGCGTGAAGTATATAGCGTTGCGTTCCGCAGGTTTCAATCATGTGGACATACAGGTTGCGCATAAACTGGGAATGCGTATCGCGCGCGTACCTGAGTATTCGCCCTACGCCGTAGCCGAGCATACCGTGGCCTTAATCCTGGCACTTAACAGAAAGTTGGTAAGGGCACACAACCGCATCAGGGATCTTAATTTCTCCCTGGATGGCCTGACAGGTTTTGATTTGCATGGCAAGACAGTGGGCATCATTGGTATGGGTAAGATTGGAAAAATAGTGGGACAGATCATGCGGGGCTTTGGGTGTAAGATTGTTGCCTTTGATCGTTATCCTGATAATGAATGGGCCAAGGCATATGAAGCTACATACGTAAGTATCGATGAATTGTGCAGGGAATCAGATATTATATCACTGCATGCGCCATTGACACCGGAAACGGAATATATAGTAAATAAACAAAGCATTGCCATGATGAAGAAAGGGGTAATGCTGATAAATACGAGCCGTGGTAGGCTGATCAATACACTGGATGTGACAGAGGGCTTGAAGTCGGGGCAGATTGGGTATCTGGGACTGGATGTGTATGAAGAGGAAAGGGGATTGTTTTTTGAGGATCATTCAAGTGATATTGTGCAGGATGACGTGATCTCCAGGCTGATTACGTTTGCGAATGTATTGATCACAAGCCATCAGGCATTTCTTACTGACACCGCATTAAAGAATATAGCAGCAACGACGATGTACAACTTAGATTGTTTTGTGAAAGGAGAGAAAGGGGGGAATGAATTGGGGTAAATAATATCGGTGTAGATGTTTGAGTAAAAAGCCGTCTCCTTAAAGAGACGGCTTTTTAATTGATGGAAGTCGATATTTATATTTGGGAAAAATCATAGCTTATTTTAAAAATTAAATCCTGACTAACAAAGGGTTTAAAATTTAATTATTAGTTGAATTCGAATCTTAACTAACAGAAATTTACATCATAACCAGTATTATTTCGAATCCTAAATAATAAAATCCGAATGCTTACTAAGAACATTCAAATTCTAATTTTAATAAAAATTTGACTTCTAACATATAAAATTTGAGGCTCTACCTCAGGCTATCTTTCTTCAAATTCTCCTCCATCCACTCTTCCAATTTACCCGTATCCACTGCCTCAGCCAACTTTGTCAGCATCTTCGTTTTCTTAACTCCCACACCCTTTTTATACACCCTCGCTACCGCTTTTAATCCGGCACTAGCGGCATCCCATGCGTATTTATTGTCGGGGTTATTAATGCAGAACTTACAATAATTCCCGAAGTAAATAAATGCCAGTGATGGATTATCCTTCACGAGTTTCATGATGCCTTCACCAATCACCATCTTTACAGTAGGCGATCCATTTAACCAGGAAAAAACAAAGGCGTTAGTACGTTGCCGTAATTCCAGTTGCTGATCAAGGTCTGTTTCATTCAGCCATTCAACAGCTTGCAAAAACATGGGTTCAGCTTTTGCATAATCTTCTTTTGCAACCAGTTCGGGAAATTGTGGGCCGCTCTGCGCTCTTACAAAAAACGCGCTAATGAGCAGGATGGCGGTAGCCAGAAATTGTTTCATATAGTATAGAATGTTTACATTGAACCGGGCTAATGGAATTTATTAATCCTTCTTTTTAAACTGGAATACCAAGTACTTACATGGCCCCCGGCGTACTATTCTTCATTTTATACTCCGGCTTCTTTTTCGCATAATCAAATACCAACTGGCAAAACACCTTCACCCCCACATCCAGCTTTGAATCATCAATATAGAAATCCGGCGTATGGTGGGCCGCTACTTTTGCAGGATCCGCACCAGCGGGCATACCCCCAAGGAAAAAGAAAAACGCCGGCGCTTTATCTCCATAAAATGAAAAATCTTCAGCCCCCGTTGTCCACTCAGTTTCATTTACATTCTCTTTCCCGGCTGCGGCTTCTATAGAAGGAACCATGAGTTTAACCAGTTCAGGATCATTGTAGGTCACTTTCGTTTTATTCTCAATCACTACATCGGCAGTTGCACCAGAGGCTTCTGCTATCTTGGTCGCAGTGAGTTTCATTTTCTCATGTACCTGCTCCAGCATTTTGTTGTCAAATGTACGAACCGTTCCTTCCATTGTCAATTCTTCCGGAATAATATTACTTCTTACACCACTATTAATTTTGCCTACAGTGATCACAACCGGCCCCTTCGTCAGTTCTGCCTGACGGCTCACGATCGTCTGGAAGCCCTGGATGATTTGTGAAGCCACCACAATCGGGTCGATACCATTCCAGGGTTGTGAGCCATGCGTTTGTTTGCCCTTCACTTTGATGGTAAACCAATCGCTGGATGCCATCTCCGCACCGGGTTTATATTTCACCATACCTATCGGTGTCTGGGAATTAATATGAAGACCAAAGATGGCATCTACCTTCGGATTGTCCATCACGCCCTCTTTGATCATTAGAGGGGCACCACCTTCCTCAGGAGCAGGGGCACCTTCCTCTGCAGGCTGGAAAATGAATTTTACCGTACCCGGCACATCTTTCTTCATCGCTGTCAGCACATCGGCAGTACCGAGCAGAATTGCGATATGAGAGTCATGACCACAGGCATGCATTACAGGCACCTTTTGGCCGAGATATTCAGCTGAATCCAGCGATTTAAAAGGGAGGTTGGCCCGCTCATATACTGGAAGCGCATCCATATCGGCACGGAGTGCCACGACAGGGCCTGGTTTACCACCTTTAAGAATGGCGACAACGCCGGTTTTGCCCACACCGGTATGTACTTCAAGGCCGAGTTTTTTCAGGTGTGCGGCTACGAATGCCGATGTTTTAAATTCCCTGTTAGATAGCTCAGGATGTTGATGAATGGCCCTGCGCCAGGTAACGACAGAGTCTTTAATGGAGGCCACGGATTTGTCGAGATTGGTTTGGGCCATAGAGAGCGTGGGGGCAAAGGCCAGCAGGATTAAGCATCTTTTCATGGGTAGCATAGATTTGGTGAGATTGTACAAAGTACAATTAAATTAGACGTTTAGATTTGGTGATAGTGTACAAAGTACAATTAATTTGGTTTTGTAGTATACGGGAGGGGAAAAACCTTTTCGTGGAGGGGTGCGTAAAAAAAAGCTATTCTGCGGGCTATAATAAAACATTATGTGAGAGAGGAGCAAGAAGGTACTTTACGAATAATAAAAGACCTTTTCTTGTAGTAGGGAGTATAATACAGCGGCACTTTGCGGCTGGTAATATTCCTTTTCGTGTGGAATATAAAAAAGCACTTTTGTTTATGGCAAAAGTGCTTTAAAATTAAAAATATAGATTATTTAGTGAATTGATCACCAGGCCTGCATCACGTAGCTTTTGTACCAAATCATATCGTTGTCCATCGTATTCTTCTTGCCCAATGTCCGAAAAAGAATAATTCTCATTCACTTCGGGATGTCGCAGCGTATTATCGTTTAAATCATCCCGCTCTGTCACATGATCCGGCAAATCATCTTCCTGAAGGTATTTAGGTACTTTATTGACACATAAACTAATCATCACATCGCTTTTATATAAACTTATTTTCCGATTTCTTTATTATTTTATTTTCTGCCCGTATTTTGCAGTGTAATTCAATAACAAACCATGAGTAGAGAAAGCATCTTATCCGCTGTAAAAAAGAACCAGCCTGACCATCAGTCCCTTCCTGAACTGGAACAGTTCTATCATAATGAGGCCGGTGATCCAGCTGCATTTACAAAAGTGGTGGAGTTCCTGGGCGGGCAGGTAATAGCTATTAAAAGCTATGCAGATATGCTGCCCCTGATCAAAGAATACCCATCGGTAGTAACTACTCATCCTGAATTTTATCCCGATGGCTTGCAAAACTGGCAGGAAGGGGACGGTCGTCAACTGGAGAAGGTGGATCTCGCGATTATACAGGGGCATTTGGGAGTGGCGGAAAACGGAGCGGTTTGGGTGACTGATGATGAATTACAGGTAAGAGCATTACCGTTCATTGCACAACACCTGGCAATTGTTTTGAAAAGTACGGAGATTCTGCCTACTATGCACGATGCATATCGCAAAATAGGAGGTCCGGATGCTGGTTTTGGAGTGTTCATTGCGGGCCCTTCCAAGACAGCAGATATCGAGCAATCATTGGTTCTGGGCGCACATGGTGCGAAGAGCCTGACGGTGTTCCTGATGGATTAGAAATGTGGAGTAGGAAGATAATGAAGGATAGGTTAAGACTTTAACAGGCAGCAAAGCGAATAACCATCAGACAACCGGTACGAATAACCATCAGGCAACCAGATACGGATAACCCAAAAGCGATATGGATAACCAACAAGCGGTACCGGTAACAGAAAATTGATGCGGGTAATTGACAATCGATGCGAATAGCAGAAAATCGATATGAGTAACAGAAAATTGATGGGAATAACAGCCAACCGATCCAGATAACAGACAATACGAATCAGCAAACCGGCAACACGAATCAACAAACAATAAATACAAATCACAAACAATATTAATAAGCCAGACCCTGGCAACCTAAAATATTTATAGATTTAAAAATCACCGTATGCAGGTTACATTGCCTGCATACTTTAACTTTAACCCACCTTGCCACACATGAAAATCGCTTTCAAAATGTACCTCAAACCCGGGTACAAAGAAGAATACCAACGCCGCCACGCTGCCATCTGGCCGGAACTTAAACAACTCCTGCAAGCGAACGGCATTACCGACTACACCATTTTCTTTGACGAAGCCACTAATACCTTATTCGCCGTTCAACAACAATCCGGTGATCAATCTTCACAGGAACTCGGTACCACTGAAATCGTTCAACGCTGGTGGGCTTACATGGCAGATATCATGGAGACTAATCCCGATCATTCTCCAGTCACTGTTCCCCTGACCGCCGTTTTTCATATGGATTAGGTTAAGAATATTTTAATCTCATTTTCTGAGCTGTCCATCATCTTTCTAGGGACTAAGCCGAAATATTTTATCCTGGTAAAAATACCATCCATCCCTCTCCCCATCACCCCCCCAGACTTTCCCCATCAACCATCCTGGGACTCACTCCATCAACCCCCCAGACTTTCCCCATCAACCATCCTGGACTCTCTCCATCACCCTCCCAGACTTTCCCCATCAGCCATCCTGGGACTCTCTCCATCACCACCCCCAGACTTTCCCCATCAACCATCCTGAACTCTCTCCCCACCACCCCCAGACTCTCCCCATCAACCATCCTGAACTTTTCCATCCCAGTACCTTTACTCTTCATCCTTCTCTTTATCACCCTGCCTGGACTATTCCCATTCCCCCATCTGGACTATCCAACCCACCCCTCATTCTCCTATTTTTGATAAAAAAAACAATGCAAAGACTGGACATCACCAAGCTATTTCCCGAAATATACGATGCCATCCGTGGACTTGAAAAAGCAAGCGGCGATCTGAAAATTACCCCCCTCCAAAAAGAACTAATTAAAATCCGTGCATCTCAACTCAATGGCTGCGCCTTCTGCCTTCACATGCACGCAGAGCTGGCCCTTAAATACGGTGAAGCCGCCTGGCGCCTCAACTTAATTGCCGTATGGAAAGAAGCCAAACACCTATTCTCTGAAGAAGAACAAGTCATCCTTGAATTAACTGAACAGATGACACTTATTCACCAACAAGGCCTGACCGCAGATCTTTACGCCAAAGCCATCACCTTATTTGGTGAAGAAACTACCGCCCAGATGATGATGAGTATACTTGCCATCAATAGCTGGAACCGGCTGGGTGTAGCGCTGCACTGGAAACCGCAGATCTGAGGGAGATTTAATTCTCCCTTTCCTCCATAATCCTCAGCTCATTATCCAACATATCCCCAACACTATCCAACTCATGCTGCATGATCATTCCTTTTTTGGTATCCACTATACTTCTCAGGCCCTTTTTCTCCAGGATATATGCTCCCAATATCTTACCATCCAACCTGTACTTCGGATGAACCACCTCTGTATTCTTTTTCTTTGCATACACCTGGTTATTCACCGACTTCAATACCGTCGGACTATTCGTAGCCATCACAATCTCATTCTCCGCATAGTTCGCTACCAACGCAATCAACTCCATCATATATTTCTGCGCCAGCGGATACAAATGCGCCTCCGGCTCATCTATTATAATAAAATACTCCCCACTACTCAGCATCGTCGTAAATAACTGCAACATTAACCACAAAGCCTCCTGCTGACCGGTCGATGCAAAAGGCATCTCGATATACGCCTTTTTCTCCAGCTTGATCCGCTCATTATTTTCTTCATACACATAATCCCCTCTCAGGATCTTCCTGATCAGCACCATCGCCATATCAATACTATCCCTATCCCTGAATTCATATGCCCGCATCCCGTTTACCATCTCCTCC
Organism: Chitinophaga silvisoli; assembly: GCF_003412465.1. GTDB lineage: Bacteria > Bacteroidota > Bacteroidia > Chitinophagales > Chitinophagaceae > Chitinophaga > Chitinophaga silvisoli. The sequence goes on along the minus strand of NZ_QTJV01000006.1, from coordinate 384,940 downwards.
AGATCCTGATAATACAATGGCCGCATCTCCGCTATCTGCTGGATAAAAATCTTTATCGTATTGTCTAGCCGCCGGTTCAGATAACGTCCAAATACTCCATAGGCCATTACCCTTGCTGCAGGAATATAAATAGGGATCTTCTCCCTGTCAAACAAAAAATAAATATGCCTGTCCAGCTCCGCATAATACTTTGCCTTATGCTCCTGCGTAGCATTCTTATACCGCTCCGTGATATAAGTCCGCAGACCCACAAAAATATTCCTGATATCCTGCTCCAGTTTTTCACTGAACGCTACATTAATCTTCTTCCCACTCTGGTAAATAGTTACAACCTTGTCATTACCATAATCATACTTCAAAAAAAACTCCCCATAACGTGTATGACTATTCCAGAAACTCTTAAATTTATTAATGATGTGCTCCTTCAATTTTAGCTCCGGAAGAGGATCCGTATTTATGCCCTCCACTATATCCGCCACCGTTCTGAAAACCTCTTCCCGCAATGATCTGAAAATATAAAGGAGCTTTAAAATAGTACTCTTTCCACTCGCCTGCGGCCCAATAAAAATCATGTAATCCTTAACTATTAATTCCACTTCATGCAGTGGCCCAAAGTTTCTGATCTTTAATTGTTGCATTTGCTATTCTTTAACTAGTCTATCACCAAGGTACCAGAAAAAATGCGGTTTCGAAAATATTTTTACCTCACAAGTTATTGATTATCATTAAGAAACGTTACTTATCAAAGTGGCATTTTCTGTGTCATTATCGTTTTTGTTTTCTCTCCGGATTAGCGCTAACAATTACCGCTATCCCCCCGGCAAAATCCCTTTAATCATATTTAGCCCGCCGCAGACACCCTTAACTGGTCATCATGCGGCAATACCTTTTAGACATCCACCGGAAACTCCTTATCCGAATTGAACCGGTTCATCAAAAAACGTAAAGTCCCTTCTGTATATTACCCGCCAATTACTTTGCATTGCTCATAAAATCCACATCGCCTGTTACCTGCATTTGCTGCTCCCCCTTACGGATGCTACTACAGGTAGATGCCTTTCTTATACATCAATACTTCATTATATACCACCGTTCTTAAGCTATCATCTGCTGGTGCTATAGAATTTAAAAGGTATACCAAGTTTATCTCAATTGCTTATCTGAAAGAGCTAACCAGCACTGCAGCTTAAGTAATCAGGATACGACGTATAGTATGCTGTATATTCGTCTTCACAAGTAAAAACCAGGTTTACCGGCGAATTACAAAACCTTATCTCCGGGGATGGCAACTTAATATCCGCATTCCCATTCTCTTTATAGTTCTTTCATTGTGCCTCACCATAAATATCGCATTCCGTGCATTCCCTGCCGGTCGTTTCAGCGCCGCAGCAAACTCCTGCTTTCCCTGTTGACGCATCAGGTCATTTATATGTGCTGTGAAAAGTCCTTTTATTGCCCCATTTCAGCCGTCGTAGGGACGCTGATATACAGGAATGATTATAATAGCGCTGCCATGATTGAATTGAGCACGGCGCTTCCATACTACCGCAAAGGCGGTGCTGATAATCTTTCACTTCTTCTTTCTGCCCGGGTATTTTGTAGGCAAAATAGCACAGTGTTGGAGTTACGTGTTGAAGATGTTGGGGAATGTATGTTCATCGTCCTGCAAGAAGCGCAGGATGATATCCGGATCGTTATAAAGTGTAAGAATTGTAAGGCTAGGCGAAAGTTAGACACACATTTGTATTCGGCCCCAAATAATATTTTTTGATAGCTTGATAGTGGGTTGTTTTTTGGGATTTCTCTGCTCATTGAAGCATTTTCTCCCGCTATTCCCCATAATGCCTCCTTAACTGCCCCAAAGCCCTTTTATGCCCCTTTTCTGCCGCTTTCTGGAAATAATATTTTGCCCAGCGATGTGACTGCGGCACCCCGTCCCCGAATTTATAACAAAGCCCCAAGTTGAAAATCGAATTTAAAAACCCGGCTTTGGCCGCCTTCTTATACCAAAACACCGCATTCTTGTCATTTTTTTTCACCCCTTCTCCATAAAAATAGCAAACTCCTAATGAATGCTGCGCCCTATAATCTCCTTTAATAGCCGAGCGGGTATACCATCGCACAGCAGTCTTATAATTCTGCTCCACTACTTCGCCCTTATAATAAAAGACACCTATATTGAACATGGACTCCATGTGCCCCTGTTCGGCGGCTTTCATATACCAGTTAAATGCCTGGGAAATGTCCTGCGGTATTCCCCAACCATTGTCGTAAAGGGAGGCAAGGTAGAATTGAGCTCTTTTGTGTCCCTGAGCGGCAGCGGTCTGCCAGAGTTCGAGAATAGCTGGCCAGTCTTTTTTTCTTCCCCGCAGTTTAAAGGCCAGATGGTAGCCTTTCAGGAAATTGCGGTGCTGTTGGGCGTAGGTCATTAATTGGGATTTGGGAAATAGAAGAGGGTGTATCAGAGATGTTGTAATTAAAGTTACATTTCCTCCCGAAACCATGCTTCTTTCTTCAAACATAAGAACTTAAAGTAATTTGAACACATTGGGAATTATCAAAACAAAATTCTCTCCGTCAGTTAGCAGAATTAAATCCGGGAATTTTACTTTATATACACCCTCTTGAAAGTAAATATTGAAATGGTTAATTTAATTTCAATAATTCCAATGGGAAAGGTTGTTGTTTCTTCCACATTGCCTTTGCTTTTTCAAAATGATTCGCAAAGAAATTATTCTTATCTGTAAATGAAGAAATTTGCACCGCTTTTACAGTTTCCACACCTTTTTCAGATTTATTTCTCTCATTCAGCTTTTTTGAAGAGTTCGAATCCATATCTTTCATTTTAAACAAATTTACGGTTTTAAATAACTTTTATTTTCTCTTTTTATCGGCTTTACAAATACCTCTTTATTTCATGAATAAAGCATTATCCGCTGATCTCCAAAGCTCAAATTGAATACTGGAGTACCATCATCCAATAGGCCTATCTTTTTGTATTCAATTAATTTCTTTATTACACCCTTAGGTCCCATGCTTTCAAACTCAAAGCTGGCAAAGGTTTTATTGGCTTTATAGGTATGCTTCTCCCTTTCCATATCCTAATCTACATCTTTCCCCCCGGTTTTATCCTGTTCATTTTGTTCATTTTTCAAAACTAAAAATCCCGTGAAACCTCAGTTCCACGGGATTCTACTGACTACTCACTACTTTTTCAGATCCTGTATTATCGCCGATTGTATTGACCACGCGAAATCCAACTGAACTTTATTAATAAATACACTATCATTCATGGATATATACTGATCTGTAGAATACAAATTCGGATTCTGCACATTCGCCATCGCATGACAACTCATACAGTTTGTCTGGCAGCCAAATGTCAATGCAGGACTCAACCTGTTCTTAAATCCAAAAGTTGAAGGATCAAACGTTGCTTCCAGATAAGGATTATACCCGATCATCGTACTCACTCCTGTATTGGTACCCCCCATTATCGGCTGGTTCGGCAAGACTTCCACATACGCGGTAGACAATGCATAATGCGCCGCGGCATGAGATAATTGTCCGGGTCTTAACATGGCCGCCAGCGCGGAACTCGGATCCTGTGGCGTCTCCGGATTCGGTGCCCAGTAGAATGTCTGCCAGGTCCAGTTGCTAATCTCCTTCGATGTCACGTGCATGGCTACCAGCAGCGCAAGATCACCTGCTTTTGCCGTATCACCCTGCACGCCGGATTGTTCTTTATTAAAATAGTGCGCCATCGCAGCATCCATTTTGATGCTGATAAAATCGCTGACATTGCAGGTCGCCGCCGCAATCTGCTCCGGTGTCGGATTGGCGGAGGTATCTATGACCAGGTGCTTTCCTGCCGGTTGACGATTCTTTACATCCGCATAGATATAACTATGCCATACACTCGGATCATAAGCCCTGGCCGGAGATGGAGTACCCATCCATGCAGGAATACGGATCAGTGAATCGGTGGCATGCCCTACATAATATGTGGGTTTAATTGTAATCGCATCATTGGGAAATGGCGGAATCACCCCAATTGCGTCTTTTTTCAGGTAGCTGTCCAGCACTGATTGTTTCAGTAATTCATGTTTGAGCACATGTTTCACCGCAGGATTATTGTAGGAGACCGCTACCCAGAAATTAGTGCCGAAATCAGATCCTGCACTCGTGTCAATGGTTTGTCCTAAACGAAGAGCTTTGAAGAATGCAGCATGTTGTAACTGACGTGGAATCGTCAGCGGCGTAAGGCTTGTTTTCGTCAGTTCCTGCCCTTGTGTGAGTGCCGCCCCTTTTTCTACTAAGGACTGAATTTCTCCGAGGCCTAACCAGGTTTGGTATACCAGCAGACTATCGCCCTGGTATGATTGTCCTGAATTTGCAGTGAGACCGGCCCAGATACCCCATGCATGTTGGTATACGTGGGTGGAGTCATAAGGCGAAAGCCAGGCGTAAACCTGGTTGGAGTCTTCAGGGAAACTGAACCCAGGTACTACCTTCGGGAGTGGTACCGGAATAATCACTGCCCGTTGTGTCTCTTTTGATGTGGGATTGTTACACTGAGAAACAAAATAGATAATGGTCGACAGCATGAGCAGTCTGATGATTGTGGTCGTACGTTTCATATTTGAGGGATTAAATTGTTTGAGTTGGTTTTAATAACGCGGGGATGGGTGGAAATGTTCAATGGTGGTTTTATATTCTTATACGGTAATTGAGTGAAACTACAAGCCGCATTTTCATCGTTTAAATTCAATACCGGGAATTTTGTTTAATGAGTTCAACACCTCTTTCCATCATCTTAAATTCAGTGCAAAGAGATTCCATTGAATTCTTTAACCCCTCATTTTCGTTTCCAAATCCTGTATAAAAAACAAGCGTAAAAAAGCTTTAAATTCTCATTTTCATAAGTCTATTTTCACTGAAAAAAAATAGTTGATCAGCTATATTTTTCAAATATCTTAAACTGCTATAACCCTTTGCCATGGCTTGTTTTAAGAAATTTTGTGTTTTCACCAAAAATACTAATTTATTTAGATTTTACTGCTAAATATATTAGTAATATTGCAGTGCCGACTTACTTTAAACAGAGAAGTTATGAAACTAAATGAGCGATCCATTGTGCATCTGGATCTGGATGCATTTTTTGTATCTGTTGAATGTCTGAAGAACAGTGCGTTCAAAGGAAAGCCCCTCATTGTAGGAGGTGGGGAACGGGGTGTAGTAGCCGCCTGTAGTTACGAAGCCCGTGCTTTTGGTGTACACGCTGCTATGCCCATGCGAACAGCATTGTACCTATGTCCGCATGCAACCGTTATTAAAGGTGATCATGAAGACTATAGCCGGTATTCCCGCCTGGTGACAGAGGTGATTGCCGATGCCGTACCGATGTTTGAGAAAGCGTCGATCGATGAGTTTTATACCGATCTAACGGGAATGGATAAGTTTTATAACACGCCGAAATTCAGTAAAGAACTTAAAGCGAGGATCTATAAAGAAACAGGACTGCCTGTTACCTATGCGCTGGCATCAAATAAGCTGATTAGTAAGATTGCAACGAATGAAGTAAAGCCGGATGGGCAGACGATTATTCCCCTTGGAGCGGAGAAGTCTTATCTCGCACCACTGGCAATTGAGAAAATGCCAATGATTGGAAACAAGACGGCGACTTTATTGAGAGAAATGGGCGTGAATACGATCCGGACATTGTCTGAAATACCGGCAAGTTTATTAGGTGCCAGGTTCGGGAAAAATGGACTGGAGTTGTCAAGACGCGCAAATGGGATTGATGAGACACCGGTGGTGCCTTATTCGGAACAGAAGAGCATCTCGACACAGGAGACTTTTAATAATGATACAATTGATATTGCTTTTTTGAATAGAGAGCTCGTGAGGATGACGGAGAAAATTGGTTTTGAATTGCGGCAGCAGAATAAAGTGACGGGCTGTGTGACGGTGAAATTACGGTACGCGAATTTTGACACTGTGACGAAACAGGTGTCTATTCCTTATACGTCTTCGGATCATGTATTGTTAAGGACAGCTAAGGAATTGTTTGATAAGTTGTATGACAGGAGGATGTTAGTAAGGCTGGTAGGGATACGGTTTTCTGATTTGGTACCGGGGAATTATCAGATTAGCTTGTTTGATGATACGAAGGAGATGATACAGTTGTATCAGGCTATAGATAGTATTAAGCGACAGTTTGGGGCCGGGGCGGTCATTAGAGCGAGGGCCTTGTAATGACAGGGGAATGAACGCTGTCAATAAAAACAACGCTCTGCCAAAACAACAACAACAGCAACAACACACCAATAGTAAAATAAAAGCATTATTTGAATCAACAATCACCATTTACCACTCTTTAAAAACACAAAAACATATAATTTATCTAAATTATCGATTGCCGTTACCCCATCCCTCAAAATTCGATCAGCAATTTTATGTACCTAAACTGTAAAACATTTTTCTCCTATCGCTACGGCACCTTCTCCACTGAGCAACTCGTAGCCGCCGGCACTGATGCCGGTGCCAGCAGTCTCGCTATTACCAACATCAACAATACTGCCGATGCCTGGGACTTCGTTCAATACTGCCACAGCGCCGGCATCCATCCTGTACTTGGCACAGAAATCCGCAATGGTGATCACTTTTGTTATTTATTACTTGCAAAAAATAATACCGGTTTTCTCCACATCAATCGATTCCTGACTGAACACCTGCAAGCCAAAAAACCTTTCCCCGCCAGGCCCGTCATGGACGATAGTGTCTGGGTTGTATATGCCCTTGGCATGGCGGCTCCGGCTCAGCTTAGTCTCAATGAGCTTATCGGTGTACAACCTACCGAAGTCAATAAACTCTTTGGCATTGATCTCTCAGCCTATAGTACAAAGTTCGTAGTCCGGCAACCCGTTACTTTCCAGGACCGTACTTTTTACAGCGTACACCGTCTGCTAAGAGCCATCGACAAGAACATCGTATTAAGCAAACAGGAGGACAAACACAAAGCTGCCATTCATGAATATTTCATGCCGATGACTACTATCATGGAGCAGTTTAAGCAATACCCGCAGATCGTAACGAATACACTTCGTGTCATGGAATGCTGTGAGATTCAAATGGATTTTAAAGTTGATAAAAATAAACAGGCATTCACCGCCAGCAAAGAGGATGACCGTATTCTGCTGGAGAAGCTTGCCATGGATGGACTACATTATCGTTATGGCAGCAGGAATAAACAGGCCCATGAACGCATGTTGAAAGAACTGAAGATCATCAATGACCTGCAGTTTAATGCATACTTTCTCATTGCCTGGGATGTACTTCGCTATGCCCGGGATCGTAGGTTCTTTTACGTGGGGCGTGGCAGTGGTGCAAATTCTATCGTGGCTTATTGTCTGCAGATAACGGATGTGGATCCGATACAACTGGATCTGTATTTTGAACGTTTCCTGAATCCATATCGTACTTCGCCACCTGATTTTGATATTGATTTTTCCTGGAAGGACAGGGATGAAATCATTGATTATATCTTAAAGCGGTATGGCAAAGATCATGTGGCGCTTTTGGGAATGCATACGACTTTCCAGCGGAGGGCGATTGTGCGGGAGTTGGGAAAAGTGTATGGACTGCCAAAGGCGGAGATCGATCGTTTGTCAAGGGGGGAGTATAATACGAATGACAACAATCACAGGCAGATCATACGTTTTGGTGATCTGATCAAAGATTTCCCGAATCATGTGAGTATACATCCCGGTGGTATGCTGATCAGTGAACTGCCTATCGCGCAGTATACAGCATTGGAGATGCCGCCCAAAGGTTTTCCGACTACACAGATAGATATGTTTGTGGCGGAGAATGTGGGATTGTTTAAACTGGATATACTCAGTCAGCGGGGACTTGGGCATATTAAGGATACAATAGAACTGGTGCGTGAGCATCATCAGGTAGATCTTGATATTCACCAGGTGGAAAAATTCAAGAAGGATCCGAAGGTGGCTGCGCAGATCCGGAGTGCAGATACAATTGGGTGTTTTTATATTGAGAGTCCTTCAATGAGAGGTGTGCTGCGGAAGTTACGCTGTGATGACTACCTGACGCTGGTAGCGGCATCTTCGATTATCCGTCCGGGTGTGGGCAGTTCGGGGATGATGCAGCAGTATATCTGGCGCTTTCACAATCCGGAGAAGTTTGAATACCTGCATCCGGTGATGAAGGAGTTGCTGGAGGAGACGTATGGAGTGATGGTATACCAGGAAGATGTGATTAAGGTGGCGCATTATTTTGGTGGTTTGGATATGGGGGAGGCCGATATATTGCGGCGTGCGATGAGTGGGAAGTACAGGGGGAATAAGGAGATGAAGCGACTGGAGCAGCAGTTCTTCCGGAACTGCGAGGAGCGGGGCCATCCTGAGAAGGTGGCGAGAGAGGTGTGGAGACAGATTGAAAGTTTCGGGGGGTATTCGTTTAGCAAGGCGCATTCGGCGAGTTTTGCAGTGGAGAGTTACCAGAGCTTGTATTTGAAAACCTATTATCCGGTTGAGTTTATGGTGGCAGTGATTAACAATTTTGGTGGGTTCTATTCGAGGGAGTTATATTTTCAGCAGTTGAAGAAGGCGGGTGCGGATGTGCAGGCACCTTGTGTGAATAATAGTGAGTACCTGACGGATTTGAAGGAGGGGAAGGTGTTTGTGGGGTTTATTCATGTGCAGCATCTGGAGCAGCAATTTGTGGAGAAGCTGTTAGCGGAGCGGGTGCGGAATGGGGCCTATTTGCATTTGCAGGATTTTATAGAGCGTACGGAGGTGGGGATAGAGCAGTTGAATTTATTGATCAAAGTAGGGGCGTTTCGGTTTACGGGGAGGACGAAGAAGCAGTTGTTGTGGGAGGGGAACTTTTTGCAGGTGCATATGGAGGATCATGTGCCGGAGCGGCAGGCGTTGTTTGCGGAAGAGCCGGTGTCGTTTGAGTTGCCGATGTTGCCGGATAATGACAGGGAGGATATGATGAAGGAGATGGAGATGATGGGGTTTCCGATAGGGAACGTGTTTGAGTTGGTGGATGACGATTTGGGAAGGTATCCCTTGGCAAAGGAGTTGCCGGGCTTGTTGGGGAAGGAGGTGCTTGTATTAGGGTATCTGGTGTGTACGAAGGAGACGATGACGAGGGAGAAGCGGGAGTTGATGCATTTTGGGACGTTTTTGGATGCGGCAGGGGACTGGCTGGATACGGTACATTTTCCGGAGGCAGCGAGGAAGTGGCCGTTTCAGGGGAGGGGATTTTATAGGTTGAAAGGGAGGGTGATAGAGGAGTTTGGGGTGTATAGTGTGATGGTGGGGGAGATGGAGAAGGTAGGACTGAAGCCGGTAGGGTAATTAAAGGTATTATTATTAATGCAGGTGATATAATAATAGTTATAAGGAAAACAGCCATCCGGAACCAGGTGGATATAATGAAAACAGCCATCCGAAACCAGGTGGATATAATGAAAACAGTCATCCGAAACCAGGCGGCGGAGCCGGTTTACCTAAACAAATAATTCATTAAAACAAGCAGTATTTATTCCAGACTAAGTGTTTTTACAGTTTCATTCCCTGGCAGATCCACTGCTACTACAATCAATTTCCCTCCAGCTGGCAAACTACCGGCTTTATAATACCAGTCCACGCCATTCCTGCCTAAGACTGCCGCTCCCCGTTCCAGGATGGTACCGGCTGCATCAAGCACGCGAATTGCTACAGCTGCTACCCTGAATTCATCTTTAGCCTTCACTACGACTGTTGTGTCTTCGAATCGGATATTTTGAATTTCAGGAGAGTTGTAAGCGTCTTTAATCGCCATATTATAGGCGTTCTGGCCTGGGCCGGCCTGGGACTTATAGTAGGCTTTAAGCTCGGGATCTTTCAGGATTTCCTTTGCATAAGCAGCAGCTACAATCATCTTATAACGGGCTTCCAGCTGTTTTTCGCTTGGTTTTTTATTGGATCGCCCGCGTTTTTTAGCCATTATAATCTGGCCGTTTCTTTCGTAAATGGTGATTTGATCGCCGAGGCTACCGCGGACGAGCCGGAGAAGTATATTGTCTTTTACAAGAGCCATAACAATAGATTTTTGGAGTTATAAAGCAATGGTAATGCATAGTGTCGGAATTTGGTTGAACATTAATGCTAATTGAGTATTAATACTTCACTATAAGTACATTATAAGGGCACCTCAATATCCAATTGATATAAAGATGACCTTATGATGTACTTATAGTGATCAAGTAATATAGTTATAGTATTATAGTCTGATTATTGCCAGGAAGAAGGTATCCAATAACAGAAGGATACTAAAAGAGATAATTTGGAGAAATTTGGCAATTTAGTGGACAAAGTCCACTAAATTTATTATCTTTGCCTTGTTATGTCCACAAAAACCATCCAGGAAATACGCGCATTTAACCGTTTCTATACAGACCTGATTGGTCTGTTGAATAAGCATTTGCTTAATAGCGACTATTCATTGTCAGAAGTCAGGATTATGTATGAAATCCATACGGCAGGCGAGGCGCAGGCATCGCAGATTATGGCCGCAATGGATATAGATAAGAGTTATCTGAGCAGGATCCTGAAGAAACTGGAAAAAGATCAGCTAATTGCCAGGAAGGCATCCGAACAGGATGGAAGGGCAGTGGTGTTGTCGCTGACGAAGGCAGGGGAGGACTTGTTCCAGGAATTGACGCGGGCAACGGAGCAACAGATCGGAGGCCTGGTCAATCATTTGAATACAAAACAACAGGAAGAATTGGTCGCGCACATGCAGGCCATCAGGAAAATATTGCAAGGCAACCTTTAAATCATAAAGGCTAATCTACAAGCGCACATCTAAAAGGTAGCCGACAAGACAAGCTAAATAATAACAATAACACAATCAACACAGAGGAATCATGAACACCAGCATCACGCTAGCCGACATCTCCATCAGAAACGAACTCCAGCCAGGCGACCTGAGTTTCCTTGCCTACATGCATGCAACCCTCTATGCAAAAGAAATGGGATACGGAATAAACTTTGAAGGTTATGTATTAGATGGCTTAGGCGAATTCGCGCACCAATATAATCCTGCAAAAGACAAAGTCTGGATCTGTGAACATGAAGGGAAAATCATTGGCTCACTGGTAGGATTTCATAGAGATAGTGATATCCAGTTCCGGTATTTTATCTTTCAGCCTAAGTACAGGGGGATCGGACTAGGCAAGCACCTGATGAGTGAATTTATAAAATATGCAAAGGCCTCTGGGTGTAAAAACACGTATCTCTGGACGACTACTGAACAAGCTACCGCTATTTCCCTCTATACAAGATATGGCTTTACGCAAACTGAAGAAAAGTTTTCGATCGCTTTCGATAAGCCCTTGACCGAATTAAGATTCGATCTCGCCCTGTAAAAGAATGATCCGGATCTTGGATCATTCTCCCACCACTTTCAATCCTATAATAGACCCGATCAACAGGCTGATAAAAATAATCCGCCATGTATTTACAGGATCTTTGAATACAAAGATGCCTACTAATACCGTACATACTGTCCCGATCCCGGTCCAAACCGTATAGGCTGTACCGATAGGAATGGTTTGTGCTGCTTTCATCAGCAAGCCGAGACTGAATGCCATGGCAATAACTAAAGCTGTGTACCAGCCGTAGGCGTTGGAACCATCAGCATCCTGGGCCTTGCCTAAGCAGAAGGTGAATGCTGTTTCTAAGAAGCCCGCAAGCACTAATAAAATCCAATTCATGGGGGCAAAGGTCTGAATAGAAGAGGAGAATAATTTATACAAATGATAAAAAATGAAATGGGTGGATTGAAAATGCAAGGGTATGGAGAGGAAGTTTTAAGTTTGCAATGATGGGCAGGAGGAGAGGAACACGTCATGGAATTAAAACTAACTCTACAGGTGGGATTATTAAAATTCTTGCTGAATCAGTAGAAAAAATACCTTTATAGTTTGTAAGATCAATATATACACAATAAAGGAAAATCCATACCTGCCCTATCTTAGCCCTAAACCGCTACTGCTTCGTCCTGATCCTGCTCAAACTCACCTGTGTAATCCCCAGGTAACTCGCTATATGTCCCAACGACACCCTCCTCAGCAATTCCGGCATATCCTGCATCAAATCCGAATACCGCTCTGCTGCTGTCCTGAACTGCCTTGCTATCAGCCTTTCTTCTGTCTTTGCTAATTCTATTTCCGCCAGTTTGCGTCCCCAGTTAGCTATATACAAATCTTGATTGTACAAGGCCTCCAGCGCTGCACCATCAAACTGATAAAACTCACTGTCTTCCAACAGCTCAATATCCTCATAACTTTTCTCCCTGCTTACATAGCTTTTCATTGATAATACAGGATCGCCTTCCATGCCAAAGAAGAAGGTAATACTTGTATCCTCTTTTTCGGTAAAGGCACGTACGATTCCTTTTTTAATAAAATACAGGTTATGATCTATTTTATCAGCCCTGAAGAGCAGGTGATATTTTGGAAAAGACACGACTTCCGCTATGTCCAGCAGTTTTTCGACCGCCGGCCCAGGTATTGGATGAATCCGGTTGATGATGTCATTCAGAAGCATACTAATGCAAAATCAAAAGAGTACTTAAAAACAAGGTTTTTAAAGTAAAAGATGAAGTAAAAAATCAAAGTCTTAATGCAGCAAAAATAATTATTCTCTGGACTATTCACTATTTCCACCCTGGACCCTCCATTACCTCCTAAAAATCTCCATCTTTGTACCATGTACATACCACACGATAACCTAATGGACAACCCCGCTGAAATCCTCTCCTTTATTCAGCGGTACAGTTTTGCCACTCTGATCACCAACATAGAAGGCACGCCCGTTGCCACTCACCTGCCTTTTCATGCGGAAATGCGGGGCGGACAGCTGGTCCTGACCTCCCACATGGCAAAAGCCAATAAACAATGGCAGGTCATCAGTGAGCAGCAGAACCTGGTTATCTTTTCAGCACCACATGCCTATATTTCTCCTTCGCATTATGACAGCAGGCAATCAGTGCCTACCTGGAATTACCTGTCTGTGCATGCGTATGGGAAAGCGAATATTATCCACGAAAAAGAAGCAGTGATGGCATTGCTGGAATCAGCTATCAATGATTATGAACCGGCATATATGATGCAGTGGAATGAACTGCCGGAGACGTTTAAATACAAAATGGCGAATGGTATTGTGGCATTTGAGATAGGCGTTACGACCTTGCAGGGAAAAAAGAAACTGAGCCAGAATAAAACTGAAGAAGAAAGAAAACGGATTGTTGAGTCATTGAAAAAATCAGATGATACGAATGTGTCGCAGACAGGGGAGTATATGGAAAAGTAACAGGGGGACCATTCCCCCTTACAAAGAATTTCTTACTATCAGTTTAAACTCATTTTTCACTACCTCCAGCCTTTTGCCCAGGATCATCCGTGCTGCTGCTTTGCCCATGGCATCATGATCTGTTGAAATAACCGTTATACCATCTAATAATACTTCTTTCAGCAAGGTCTCATTATAACTCAGGATCCCTACATCTTTCCCAATTTCCAATCCCTGATTGCGGCAAATTTTCACCAGATTGACCAGATCCATTTCCTCAATTATCACATAGGCCTGTCCCTTAATTACGGGCGTATCCAACTCAACTCCTTCGATCACTGAATAATTAAAATCGTTCATTCTGCAGAAATACTGGAATCCCATCTTGATCTCCTCGGGGTAAGGTACCATCCCGGGATTCACATACACTAATTTATCATACTTTGATAGTTGAGGTAAAGCATCTGTCAATGAAGCATATATATCCTTCTCAAAATTTTGATATACCATGCCGTATTTACCTTTTAAGCCAGGCAGATCCCGATCCAGCAGAATCAACTGTTCTGCAGGTACCCTTTGTATAATCTCCAACACCTTCTCCGGCTGCTCATAAAAGTGAGGCATGATTACATAGTAATCATAATCCCCAATGCGGTTATTCATCAGGTTCTCGAACAAGGTCACACTATGGTGATGAATGTGCAGGTCTACAAATACATTATCGCCCAATGCATGTACAAATGCATTATACAACTGCTTTTTATAATTGCTTATTTTATTAAATAAAAGTAGGATCCGTAGGGGAGTGGTGACATCGGTCCGATTGATGAAATATCCTTTACCTTTTACTGATATAATTACTTTCTTCTCCCTCAATTCATTGTACGCTTTCTCCACAGTTCCGCGGGATAACAGGTATTCTTCACTCAATTCATTTATAGAAGGGATTTGCTGGTCGCGCTTCAAAATGCCATCCCGCACGGCTGCCATAATGGAATGTACTATCTGCTGATAAACGGGAATTTTACTACTGGTATCAAGTTTCAGCCCTTTCATACCCTAAAATACTTAAAAACTTATTTCATTTCATGTATAAAAAAAATGAGTTATTTCAGACCTGTGATATGACTATATAATTAATATATCCTCCTGAACATAATTTGCATAATAATTGTTATGTAATTAGTCTACCTGCCAGCAAAATTCAGAGAGTTATAGAAAGGATCTCTATTTCGTACAAAATTGCGCAATATAGGTGGTAATGCAATAATTCTTACTATTTGACCTTCGTTTATATGTAGACGTGACGGGCGTTCCCGAGATTTGATGATTTTCGTTAACAAATCATTATTGTTTTTGTATTAACGATAGTATTAATTTTGATTTACAAACATGCGTGTTATTATAATATTTCTTTCCCTCCTTTAGAATTTTAACCATATGATGTGAAAGCTATCCCAATGACGGATGTAATCGTTATTTACGGGCACGAGTATATGTACACAACTTTTACTATAATAGCTATGAATCAAAATCAACATGCTGCAATCCCAGAAACCGCTGCTACTAAAAAGGTGCATCGCTGTCCGCATTGCAAGAGTGGAACACTGGAAGACCGGGTGCCGCGGGGTTTTATCGTCAAGTATCTTTTAGGGGTTTTCCCGCTTAGAAGGTATATCTGTTATAAATGTTTCAAAAAATCATATATATGGTATAAAGGAGAATAGATGTAATTCCCTAAAGTCCCCCCAAAGTCCAGGAAAGGAAAAACCGAATATAGCACCGATATACTACTGATATAAATAATGTGTCTCGTTTGTTACTGTTTCAATTAGTTGTTTTTCGAAAACCGAAAACAATCTTTTATAAAAATTGTTATCTGATCGATGCATATTATTTGTAAATACCCTCAATTGGTATAGAGTTTGCTTAAAAGTCAGCAATAGTGGTTGTTTGGTGAAACAGGAGGTGACAGATTTAATATTTGCTATAGTTATCTGACACAACTAGCTTTTAGAGTTAATCTGCCATCCCCGGAAAATAATCGTGAGGGCATATCGTCGGACTGCATGAGTCCCTGCTTATTTGGTAGACTATTCGAATTGTCAGAAAAAAAATTACAGTTCCCGTTAAAAATTCAAATAAGCACCTCCCTGACCGGTACGTATAAATACGTATTTTTTTAAATAAATTCATTTACTTCCTAATTGAGACCTTCCAGACTGATCGATTCAAATTCGATGTAAGTTATTATATATAATGAAGTTATATTTGCTAATTATTTATAAGTTATGAAAAGTTGATATTATTAAAAAAAACATCTAATCTTTGATAACTATTCTTAATGCAAAAGTTAATATAATGTATTTACTTTGCACGTTGTTTATCTCGCATGACATAAACATAATATAAGGGTAAATATCAGAGATTGGGACAATTTTAAATCACTGGTACAGTTTTAACCTTATCTAATTAATTCGATGACTAAGAGATCTTGGATAACCCCGTCCTGGCTGATATTGCTATTAGACCTCGGGTGTTCTATTGTTGCTATGAACCTGGCATATTTGCTAAGGTTCAATTTTAACCTCGAAGATTTTAGCCACTATTCCATTAGCGATATAATGGTAGTGGTTGTTTGTACAAATCTGTTGACATCATTGATATTTCGTACTTATACGGGCATCATTCGTTATACCAGTGTGTCCGATATTGGGAGAATATCTGGTATGGGGTTAGTTGGGAGTTTAATCTATTTTTCTGTGAACTACGCGTCCGTACACTATGGTACGGGTACTATGATCCCATTGTCTGTTATTCTTATTAACTTCTTCATTAGTATTGCTACTTTACTTTCTTATAGACTGATTGTAAAATGGGCTTTCCACTATTACGCCCGTTATGGTGCTATAAATAAGACTAAGGCGGTGATTTACAACGCCGATTATTCCGGTCTCATGGTACGCAAGGCTATCAACGACGATCTTGGCGGCGATATCCGTATCTGTGGTTTTCTTGACGATAAACTGACGAGAACAGGAAAGCGCCTGGAAGGCCTGCCAATCTTTGGTACCAGTCGTGCTTCTCTCGAGAAACTGGTTGCCCAGGAAGGAGTGAAGCTACTTCTCTTAGTAGAAGAAGCTATTGATCCTGCTTTACTAAACAACCTTGTCGACCATTGTCTTTCACTGAATATAAAGGTCCAAAAAGTATTACCTGTCAATAAATGGATTAACTCTGGCTGGAATTCTTCAAAACTTCAGGATATCCGCATCGAAGACCTGCTGGACCGTAACGTTATCAAAATCAATAATGCCCAGGTTCACAAAGAAGCAAGAGGAAAATCTATCCTGGTAACAGGTGCTGCCGGTTCTATTGGAAGTGAACTTGTAAGACAACTTGTAAAACTCAATCCTTCTGTACTTATCCTTTGCGATAAAGCCGAGTCCCCCTTGCATGAACTTGAACTGGAATTGCAGGATATGGCTTCCAACGTGGCTATCGTTCCGTTTATTGCAAACATATGTGATAGAAATCGTATGCAGCAGCTGTTCGAGGTATATGAACCGGCCATGGTGTACCACGCTGCCGCTTATAAACATGTGCCCATGATGGAAAAGAATCCATCTGTAGCGGTCATTAATAATGTACTCGGCACAAAAATCCTGGCTGAATTGTCATCAGACTTTGGCGTAGAGAAATTTGTGACTGTATCAACAGATAAAGCTGTTAACCCAACTAATGTGATGGGGGCATCTAAAAGGATCGCAGAGATCTTTACCCAATCTTTCAACTTTCACATGCACAAGCACTACAAAAAGACTGGGCCGGTTTATGGGCATCCCCCTACCAGGTTTATTACCACCCGGTTCGGGAACGTGCTTGGGTCTAATGGAAGTGTTATTCCACGGTTCAAACAGCAAATAGAAAAAGGAGGGCCAGTGACTGTGACCCATCCTGAAATTACCCGCTACTTTATGACGATCCCTGAAGCTTGTCAGCTTGTACTCGAAGCCGGCGCTATGGGGCAGGGAGGGGAGATCTTCGTGTTCGACATGGGCCAGCCGGTAAAAATTGCCCACCTGGCTAGAAAAATGGTCCTCATGAGCGGGAAAGAACCAGGAAAAGATATCCAAATTGTCTATACTGGCCTGCGCCCCGGAGAAAAACTATATGAAGAATTACTTAATAATTCTGAGAATACTGTGAGTACCTACCATGAGAAAATCATGATAGCCAAGGTAAGAGAGTACGATTTCGCTGAAGTGAATGAAAGAATTGAGCAACTGATAGAATCTGCTAATAAGCACTATATTACACCTACAGTGGCACTAATGAAGCAATTGGTACCCGAGTTTATTAGTAAGAATTCCGCATATGAGCAATTGGATAAAGATAAAATAAAATTGTCCTAAGTTTGCAGCCATAAAATTGCTAATATCGGAACCATCATTTTTAAACAATTATTTAAATAAATGAATCTAATTAAAAAGGAAGGGATACTACAATATAGCCCTATTAAATATCTGTGGATAGGATGTATTGTTTTAGTTAGCTTGTTTTCTTGTTCCACTCCTAAAAATATTACCTACTTCAAAGATATTCCAGATACAATCAATAATCATAGTGTCGAGCTGGCCGCATTTGTAACTCCAACTATACAGGCAGATGATATTTTACAAGTCACAATACAAACCCTGGATGTAGCCACCACATCTATGATGAACCCGGGAAATTCGATTTTAGCAACCAATGGTGCCAGCTCCGCAGCGGTTCCTGGCGCTCCTTCTACAAATACTCCTGTCCCCAACAGCTACCTGGTTGATAAAAATGGCTATGTTTTACTTCCCGTTATAGGCAAAATAATGGTAGCAGGTAAAACTACTGACCAGGTCAGAGATGAAGTCAAGAAAGGTGCCGATCAATATTATAAAGATCCTGTTGTGGCTGTTCGTTTTGCGAATTTTAAGATTACAATACTTGGTGAAGTAATGAGACCCGCTGCATACGTAATGCCTAATGAAAAGGTCAGCATTCTGGATGCGATTGGAATGGCCGGAGATCTGACTATTTATGGCAAAAGAGAAAATGTATTGCTGATCAGGGATAATAATGGTAAAAAGGATTTTGTACGCTTCAATCTGAACGATAGCAAATTGTTTGCCTCTCCATACTTCTATTTACATCAGGGTGATGTCGTATATGTAGAGCCAAACAAAGCCAAGGTAAATTCGACAGATATGTCACAGGTAAGAAACATTTCGATCCTGACCTCTGTATTATCTGTGGTAATCATTGCGGTTTCCAGAATCAATTTCTAGTATAATTTCATATAAAATATATGAATAGTAGCGATAATATGCATCTAAATGGTCACGTTAACGGTCAGACCTTTAAAAGTGACAGTACAGATAGTAAAATTGTAGTAAGAAGGATTGTTGATAAAGTCATTTCCAACTGGTATTGGTTTGTTTTGTCTTTAGTTTTAGGTGTCGGTGTAGCCATGGCATATTTAAGATATGCAAGCCCGGATTATAAAATAAATGCAAAGATCATTGTAAAAGATGATAAGAAAGGTGGCGATTTTCCTGGACAGGAAATTCTTTCCCAATTGTCCATGTTCAATAATAAGGATAATGTAGATAATGAAGTGGAGGTACTGAAATCCCGCTCCCTCATGGAAAAGGTTGTGCATGACCTGCAATTGAATGTATCGTATACTGAATCTGGTCGCATCAAGACTGCCGAGATATTTGGAAATGTTCCCTTTAAATTACGTTGGATATCCCTGAGAGATACACTTATTCCTAATAATTACCAGGTAGTTACAAAAGGAGAAAACGGTTTTGAGATCTCCAGTAAGGGCATGGCAAATGTCAATGGCAAATGGGGGGATACCCTGAAGTTGACTGAAGGTACAGCCGTTTTAGCCCGTGAATGGCAATACCCGATCGATGCAGGCCATAAATATGGTATCAAGGTTATCTCTATCGATAAGGCCGTTGCCGATTACCAGAAAAACTTTGCGATCTCAGTTCCAAACAAACAGGTGAGCGTGATCGATATGTCCCTGGTTTCTTCCGTTCCGGCCAAAGGAGAGTTGATCGTCAATTCTCTGATTGATGCCTACCTGCATGCAAATGTGGAAGATAAGAACCGTATCGCAGACAGCACTATCTCATTTATTGACAGACGCCTGGTAGTAGTGAGCAGTGAATTGTCGGGGGTTGAGAAAGATATTCAGCAATTCAAACAGGAGAATAACCTCGCTGATATTACCGAACAGTCTAAAGCCCTGATAAGTGGTACCACCGATTTTGCAAAGCAACTGACCGAGCAGGAAGTTAACCTGAGCGTAATTCAGTCACTCGAATCCTATATTAAAGATGATAAAAATAACGCCCGCATTGTTCCAACTGCACTGATCGTACAGGACCCGACATTTATGTCGCTGGTTGAGAAGTACAACAACCTGGAGCTGGAAAGAGAACGGTTGCTGATGACAAATACAGAAGCAAATCCT
The DNA here is from genome assembly GCF_003412465.1 of Chitinophaga silvisoli. Lineage (GTDB taxonomy): Bacteria > Bacteroidota > Bacteroidia > Chitinophagales > Chitinophagaceae > Chitinophaga > Chitinophaga silvisoli. The sequence continues at coordinate 365,047 of NZ_QTJV01000006.1, read as the reverse complement.
GTGGTAAAAAATGTTGAATTACAGATCGCTGGATTGAGAGCAGACCTCCAAACAAGCCTCGGTACGTACAAACGCGGTGTGGAGGTGAGCATCAGGGAATTAAAGGCACGTTCTTCCGCATTGAATACCCAGATTCACCAGGTACCTGGAAAAGAAAGGATCTTCCTGGACTACTCAAGACAACAGGCCATCAAACAGGAATTGTACCTTTTCCTGCTGAAAAGACGTGAGGAATCTGCCATTTCCAAATCATCCAACATGGCGATTGCAAGGGTGATCGATCCTGCAAAGAGCGAACCGATACCTTTTAAACCCAAGCATTCCCTGGTGATCCTGATCGGTTTACTGGTCGGTATTGCAATTCCTTCACTTTGTTTATACCTGAAAGATATCCTGAGCACAAGGATTGCCTATAAGAACGATATCAAGGAAAATAGCCCAGTGCCTATCCTGGCAGAGATCGGACACAGCGATTTTAAAGACCTGGTAGTGGTAAAGAAAGAAAACTCTTCCCTGCCATTGGTTGAGCAGTTCCGCGCTATCAGAACAAACCTCCAGTTCGTACTGTCAGGTAAAAATGAAAAGGTCATTCTGGTCACTTCCAGCATGAGTGGTGAGGGTAAGTCTTTTATTGCGACCAACCTGGCGGCAGTTCTGGCTATTTCAGGCAAGAAAGTCGTGCTCATGGAAATGGACCTGAGAAAGCCAAAAATCTCCGTGAACCTGGGGATCAACAACCAAACAGGCTTCAGTACCTATGCTATTGGTAAGACCTTAATCGAAGATGTGATCCGCCCTTCCGATTTTCACCCCAATTGTAGCCTGATCACCTCTGGTCCGATTCCTCCAAACCCGGCAGAATTATTGCTGCTGGAGAAGACGGAAAAATTATTTGAGCATTTACGTCAGGAATTTGATTATATTATTGTGGATACAGCACCTGTAGGTCTGGTAACAGACGGTCAGCTGCTCGCTAAATATGCCGACGCCACCCTGTACATTGTAAGACAAGGCTTCACATTTAAGGCTCAATTACAGATTAGCCGTGACCTGTACCTGCAGAGGAAAATGCCAAAAGTTAACCTGATCGTGAATGACGTGAAAATGGATCGTGCCAGCGGATATGGTTATGGATACGGTTATGGTTATGGCTATGGTTATGCCGGCGAAACAAGTGGTAGCAAACCATCAAAGGGATTGAAATCAAGATTACACAAATCGAAAAAAGCATAACAATAACCTCAACTAAAAATATCACAACTTTATGGTGCCAAACGCAAGATTAGCGGTAATTGGATTGGGATATGTTGGATTGCCGCTAGCGGTCGAATTTTCCAAAAAATACCTAACCATTGGATTTGATATTAATCAGAAGAGGGTAGGAGAGTTAAACGAAGGAAATGATTTTACACTTGAAGTAGCCAGTGAAGATCTGTTGAAAGTCTTGACAACAGACACCAATGCATCTTCCGGCCTGCTTTGTACTGCGAATTTAGAGGAGATCCGGAATTGTAATTATTTCATTGTAACTGTGCCTACCCCAGTAGATAAGCACAACAGGCCAGACCTGACCCCATTGTACAAAGCCAGTGAAACTGTCGGTAAAGTATTGAAGAAAGGAGACATCGTCGTGTACGAGTCAACTGTATATCCAGGTGTTACAGAAGATGAGTGTGTTCCTGTACTTGAAAGGGTGTCCGGCTTAAAATTCAATGTTGACTTCTTTGCAGGCTACTCTCCTGAGCGTATTAACCCCGGTGATAAGGAACATACCGTATCAAAAATACTGAAGGTAACTTCCGGCTCTACCCCGGAAACAGCGGATAAAGTAGATGCATTGTATAACTCTGTGATAGTGGCAGGTACCTACAAAGCTGCATCTATCAAGGTGGCCGAAGCAGCGAAGGTAATTGAAAACTCTCAGCGTGATATCAACATCGCCTTTGTAAATGAACTCGCAAAGATCTTTAACAGGATGGGTATTGATACAGAAGATGTATTGAATGCCGCCGGTACCAAATGGAACTTCCTTAAGTTTAAACCAGGATTAGTAGGTGGCCACTGTATCGGTGTAGATCCTTACTACCTGGCTCAGAAAGCACAGGAACTGGGTTACCATCCCGAAATTATCCTGGCGGGCCGCCGGCTGAATGACGGCATGGGTCAGTATGTTGCCATGGAAGTGGTAAAGCTGATGGTGAAAAAGAGTATTCCTGTAAAAGGAGCAAAAATACTGGTACTGGGCTTTACCTTCAAAGAGAACTGCCCGGATGTAAGAAATACCAGAGTAATCGATATTCTCACTGCACTGAAAGAATATGAAACCGAAATCGTAGTGTATGATCCGTGGGCAAACCCTGCGGAAGTAAAACATGAATATGGCTGGGATTCCGTGCAGGAACTGGATGGTACCTGTGATTATGACGCGGTTATTTCCGCCGTAGCACACAAACAGTTCAACGGTCTTGATATTAAAGGATTGTGTAAGGATACGAGTGTAGTCTACGATGTGAAAGGGGTACTTGGTAAGGAAATGGTAGATGGAAGGCTTTAATTCAATATTAATTAATTCATGTATAATACAAGTTATCATCCCGGTCAGCTTTCAGGACATTCTTTCCTGGTAACCGGAGGAGCAGGATTTATAGGTTCCAACCTTGTAGAATACCTGCTCAAACATGGTGCAGGGAAAGTGCGGGTGTTAGATAATTTTATAACCGGACACAGGAAAAATTTGAATGAGTTCATGGATAACCCGGCATTCGAGCTGCTGGAAGGTGATATCCGGAACCTGGAAGATTGTAAAATAGCAGTAAAAGGTATAGACTACGTGTTACACCAGGCTGCGCTCGGCTCCGTGCCGCGTTCCATCAATGATCCTATTACAACCAATGATATAAATGTTTCAGGATTTCTGAACATGCTGGTTGCAGTAAGAGATGAAAATTGCAAACGCTTTGTCTACGCTGCCAGTTCCAGTACATATGGTGACCATCCAGGCTTGCCCAAGGTAGAAGAGCACATAGGAAAACCTTTATCACCTTACGCGGTTACGAAGTATGTAAATGAGTTGTACGCAGATGTATTCGGGAAAACGTATGGAATGGAGCTCATTGGTCTACGTTATTTCAATGTATTTGGACAACGACAGGATCCGAATGGTGCATATGCAGCAGTGATCCCTAAGTTCGTTTCCCAGTTCATTCGCCATGAAAGCCCCGTTATAAATGGGGATGGTGCCTTCTCCCGCGACTTTACTTATATCGACAATGTGGTGCAGGCAAATATTAAAGCACTGTTTGTAACTCTTGAAGCAGCAGTAGGGGAGGTATTTAACGTGGCATTTGGCGAACAAACATCATTGACGCAGCTTACTGATGCCATAAAGAAAGAACTACAGGTGTTCGATCCAAAGATCGGGGATGTATCAGTCATTTATGGTTCTAATAGAAAAGGTGATATTCCACATTCACTGGCCTCAATTGAAAAGGCTGGAAAATTACTGGGCTACCAGCCGGCTTATTCCTTTAAGGATGGGCTGCATGAAGCAGTAGCATGGTATTGGCGCAACCTGAAATAGTTTGATCTTTCTTTCTATTCAGCATATCCGGATCATCGGCGCTTAATATCACTAAAAGCAATTGCAGTTAGAAAGTAAATTTTAAATCGTTGAAAAAATTAGTTTCTGAGTTTTTGTATTTGTCGCTTTTTCAGGCTTCAAATTATATACTGCCCCTTCTAACGTTCCCGTATCTTATCAGGGTGTTTGGATTAAGCGTATTTGGAGAGTATACCGTAATACAAACAGTACTTACTTATTTTCTGATCCTGGTGGATTTTGGTTTTAATGTAACAGGTGTTAAGAATATTTCACAGGCTGCCACAGAAGAAGAGCAGTCAAAGGTATTTAACACCATAATGGCATCTAAAGGCCTACTTATTGGTATTTCTCTTCTCGTGTTACTGATAGCCGGATTATTTGCTCCGGAGGTACGAAATCACTTCATGGCATACTTGCTGGCGTTTCCTGCTGTAGTAGGTCAGGCTATTTTCCCCATCTGGTTTTACCAGGCCATCAGGAAAATGAAAGTGGCGACGATGATCAATGCGCTGATCAAGATATTTTTCACTGGTTGTATCTTTTTATTCATCAGGAGTGCTGATCAGCTGGCAACAGTTTTTCTATTCAACTCAATCGGGTTCCTTGCTGGTGGTATTATAGCTGTCATTCCTGTATATACTAAGTACAACCTTCGTTTTTTTGCACCTACCTGGCAGAATGTGAAGGCTGACCTGGGAGAAAGCTGGCGGATCTTTTTATCAAGGGTATTTGTAACATTATATTCCTCTACCAACGTGCTGGTGCTTGCCTATTTTAAATCACCGTTTGTAGTGGGGCAATATTCAGCCGCAGATAAGGTGTTCAGAGGATTATACAATGTATCTACCCCTTTTACGCAGGTGTTTTTTCCTATGCAGGCAAAACTGTATAAGGAGTCAATGGTTGCTTATATTAAAGAATCAAAGAAAATCTTTTTTATATTATTGTCGGTTTGTACCGCTGTAGGTGTTGGCGTATTTATTGCGGCTCCTTTTGTTGTAAAACTGGTGGTTGGAAATGAAGATGCAGTTGTATTGGCAGTGTTACGCGTGTTTGTGTTGAGTGTCATACTTTATCCTTTTGGCGCATTCTTTACAAACATGCTGGCCATCCAGAATATGAATAAGGTATTACTTCGTGCGGTGACTTATTCTGCAGTGATGAACCTGGTACTTGTAGTGCCGGTTATTTATTATTTTTCCGTAACTGGGTTGGCATGGTTGTCGTTCGCAACACAATTGCTGATCTTTTTATATAAGGGACTTTCCATAGTAGCTGATTTAAAAAAATAACTCATGTGCGGTATCGCCGGATATATTCATAAGACAAAATTACACTACAATGAGGGTATCATGGATGGAATGCTGGAGGTGCTTGCTCACCGCGGTCCGGACAGCAACAGTCATTGGGGCAATGAGGAAGAAAAAGTTTTCCTGGGACATCGCCGGTTGGCAATACTGGACCTTTCAGATGCCGGCAGACAGCCAATGTTGAGCAATGATGAGGAACTCGTAGTGGTGTTTAATGGAGAGATTTACAATTTTGATGAGATCCGGAGTGAACTGAAAACACTGGGCTATTCTTTTAAGACCGGCAGCGATACAGAGATGATCCTCTATGCATACAGAGAATGGGGAATCGACGCTGTATCAAAGTTTATAGGTATGTTCGCCATTGTGTTGTTTGATAGGAAGCAGAAACAGGTGTATTTTATCAGGGATCGGTTTGGTGTAAAGCCGCTGTTCATTTTTGAATCAGATAAGCTGCTGATGTTTTCTTCAGAGATCAAAACCTTTTATAAGCATCCCGAATTTAAAAATGACATAAACCGTGATGCAATTCCTTTATACCTGAAATATGGGTATATACCAACTCCATATTCCATCTTCACGCATGTGCGAAAAGTAACGCCCGGCCATATTTTACAATATGATGTAGAGAAAGGGAAAGTTGTGCGGGAGGTGACATATTGGGAGCCGCTCGCCGCATTCAATAAAGAGAAATTCTACAATAAAACAGAGGCTGAAATTACAGCAGAAACAGTTGAACTGTTAAAGTCTGCCTTTAACTATCGCATGGTATCAGATGTGCCGGTGGGCGTGTTCTTAAGCGGCGGTATTGATAGTTCACTGGTTACCGCATTGCTGACCAAACAACTGGGATACAAGCTGAAAACTTTCACAATCGGGTTCGATAATGAAGCGTACAATGAAGCGAAGATTGCGAAAGAGGTCTCGGTTTTGTTGAACACAGAACATCACGAATATATCTGCACAGAAAAAGAAGCGCTGGAGATCATTCCGCAGTTGCCATTGTATTATGACGAACCCTTTGCTGATTCATCCGCTATACCAACAATGCTGTTGAGTCAGAAGGTACGCTCTCATGTTACAGTTGCGTTATCCGCCGATGGTGGAGATGAGATCTTTGGTGGATACACAAAATATTACTCAAAGGGTGGGCTGTATAATATACTGCGAAATTCTCCCGGTATATTAAAGTATCCAATTGGTTGGGGATTAGGGCTGATGCGCAGGTACAGAAGAATGCAGGGGCGCTATGATCAGGACGCAATACTGGAACGGGCACAGGAAATTGTGCATGCAAAAAATAGAAGTGCTTCTTTCTTGAAAAAGATAGATTATAGATTGTTCAGCAATTATGAGCTGAAGAAACTGTTAAAAGGAGACTATAAAAAAGTGGATACTGCGTTTGATGTTACGGGCAATTTGTCTGCAGAAAATAGTGAAATCGAAAAAATGCAGTCCACCGATGTAAAGACTTATATGCTGGATGATATCCTGGTGAAAGTGGACAGGGCTACAATGGCATATAGCCTGGAAGGAAGGGAACCATTGCTGGACCATCGGTTGTTTGAATATGTGACAAGGATTCCGTCGGACATTAAATTTAAAAATAATATTCCAAAGTACCTGCTGAAAGAAATAGATTATTCAATGCTGCCAAAGGAACTTCTTGACCTGCCAAAGCGTGGGTTTGCAGTGCCTATACAGCAATGGTTGCTGAAGGAGCTGGCAGTGTTTTGCGACACTTATCTTAGTGAGCAGGAAATCGCAACAAGTGGAGTATTTGATTTTCAGGAAATAAAAAAATTACGCCGCCGTTTCCAGGACAAGCAACGAAGGGCTGATGCTGACAGGATCTGGCGGATTTTATGTTTTCAAATGTGGTTTAGCCACTGGATAAAAGATAGAGTTTAATAATGAATCGGATCAATGTATTATTGTTCTTATATGCATTTTCAGCGATCGTTTGTTTTGATTACGAGAGCCTGACAATCATTCCTAAGATCTTCGCAGGTTTGATGATAGTGGAATATTTCATTCAGACCTTACACATGAACCGACCCAGGGTAAAAGGACCTTTTAACTGGGGTTTGGGTTGCCTGGTATTCCTCTCTGTGTATAGTTTGATTTCGTTCGCCTTCTTTCCGTATGACCTCCCTGGAGAAGCTATCATTAATATTATGATGATTCTTGTATTGTCTTATATCCTAACAAGGATCGTGGATAATGTGCGGGCTTTTGATATGGTGCTGGTTGGTTTAAGTTTGGGGTTATTCATTGGTTTTATCATGAATATTTTTGTTCCACAGGTTGATGATTGGGGCCGTACAAGTCGTTATGTAGGTACATTGGGGAACTCGAACCTTTTTTCGCTAATGGTTAATTTCTGTATCTCATTCCTGTTACAGCGTTATAAGTTATACTCAAAGTTTTGGCGGAGTCTTATTTTAATCTTCATTATTCTGGCTGCCCAACAGGTGATGATGAGTGGCTCCAAGCTGGGTTTGTTCATGTACCTGCTAAATGTTCTTTACCTGGTATTTTACATTCGTATCATAAAGAATACCACAACGCTCGTGTTTATATCCATCCTGCTCGTTTCATTATCTGGTTTTTTTATTACCAATTTCCTTATGGATAACTCTGAGGCATTTGACCGATTCACGTATTTGCAGGATGTATTTTCCGGAAACAGAGAATATAGTGAATCTGACTTGCTTCGGTATAACCTGGCCGTGAAAGGATGGGATATGTGGACGCAGCGGCCATTCTTTGGTTGGGGATATGGCGCCTTTGTGTTTTTGGGTGGATATAATTTGTATTCACACAACAATATGGTCGAATTACTGGCTAATACAGGTATTTTTGGATTCCTGATTTTCCATGCAGCTTTGATTCAATTGGTCGTGATGGCATACCGTTCAGATATTTATCGTAAAAATAGCATTGTCTGGACCATATATTTTGCACTGATGGTCATAATCAGCTCTTTTGCAATCGTATTGTTTGGAGAGAAGCTGTTCTGGCTTTTGTATTTCACCATGGTCGCTTACTTGAAAATGCATACTGTGCAGCGGGAAATTCCGGTGGTCACAGTGCATCAATTAAATTAAAATTTGAGCATTAGATATGAAGGTGGTTTTATGTATTGATGGATTAGGTTCGGGAGGTGCGCAACGTCAGATCGTAATTTTGGCGGAGTTGCTGATTGGCAAAGGACATACTGTAGAATTCATCACTTATCTGGACGACAACTTTTATAAAGAAGTGACCGATAGGTTGAAGATCAATGTAGTCACCGTCAAATGGACGAACCTGTTCTCAAGAACATATAAGTACCTGGTAGCAGTAAAGCAGGCGAAACCTGATTATGTCATTTCTTTTTTAGATAACCCTAACCTGATTTCAGAACTGGCATCAGTTCCCTTTCGGAAATGGGGCCTGATTGTGTCCGAGCGCACGGGGAAAGTCGGAAAAATTTCAGCAAGAGACAAAGTCCGTTTTCATTTTCACAGGCTGGCAGATTTTGTGGTAACAAATAGCTATAACCTTTCTGAATATGTGGTAAATCATGCGCCTTGGTTAAAGAAGAAAATGCATACAATAGTGAATGCAGTCGATTTTGAGAAGTTTAGACCAATGGAAGTAACTCTACCCGCAAATGGAGTTGTGAAAATTGTAGTAGCAGCCAGTTATCAGCGGCTGAAAAATTCTGAAAACCTTATAAAGGCAATACATTCCCTGAAAGGGCTACCAGTGGAATTATACTGGTATGGCAATAAGATGCTGGTTGATGGTGTACCACAGGGAACGTCCCGGTACCTGGAGGCGGCTGCATATGTGAAGGAACATGGGCTTGAAAAAATGGTTTTTCTGGACGGGCCTTCCAGGGAAATTCCCCGCCTTTTCAATGAGGCCACTGTGGTATGCCTGCCATCCTTTTACGAAGGTTGTCCAAATGTCATCTGCGAAGCCATGGCCTGTGGCAAACCAGTTTTGGCCAGCAATGTATGCGATAATCCACGATTGGTCAAAGAAGGGGTGAACGGGTTTCTCTTTGACCCGGCAGATCCTGCTTCTATTGCCGATGCTATCAAAAGATTGATGGCTTTATCTCCGGCTCAGTTGCAGGATATGAGCAGGGAGAACCTGGCTTTTGCAAGGGCAGAATTCGACAAATTAGTATTCTTAAATAAATATCTGAACTTATTGAGGGTATGATTAGAATAATCAGTTTAATCTTCTATTACGGCTTTGCCTATTATCTGCCGCAAACGAATAACCGGTATTTGTTTTTCATCAGGAAGATCAGGGCGTTCATAGCCAGTGGTATCCTGGACAAAGCAGGTAATAATATCAACGTGGAGAGCCGTGCAAATATTGGATCAGGAAAGGGTATTACTATCGGCCATAATTCGGGAATTGGGGTGAGGGCCCATGTAAGAGGCCCTTTAAAGATAGGCGATAATGTCATGATGGGACCAGAGGTGATCATCCTGACCCGTAATCATAAATTTGATGACCTGAGCATTCCCATGAATATGGAAAAAGGCACTGTCGTGAAGCCAGTGGAGATAGGAGATGATGTATGGATTGGAACGAGGGCGATCATATTACCCGGTGTGAAAATCGGTTCAGGGGCAATAATAGGAGCTGGTGCCATTGTGACTAAAAATGTGCCTGACTATGCAATTGTAGGGGGCAATCCTGCGAAAATTATTAAATACAGGAATCAGTAATGAAGATCTGTTTTTTATCTGCGGGCACTTTTACCCATATCCAGCCGTATATCGATTACTTTAAGGAACAGGGGCATGAAGTACATTTTATAGCCCTGAGTCCTTCTCCTGAAAGAAATGTGCCTGTACACAATGCATGGGAAGGAAAGGAATATGATATAAGGGCAAAGTCGAATAAATATAAATATATCAAAGCGGCTTTCAGTGCCAGGAAAATTATAAAGGCCCTGCAACCGGATATAATTCATGCACATTATGTTACCAGCGGTGGTTTGGCCGCCTATGTTATTCATCACCCCCGCACCATAGTGACCGCCCATGGCAGTGATATCAATGCAAGTGTGAAATCTCCATTGTGGCGGTTCTTACTCAAACGTATCCTGGGCAGGGCAGCAGCGATCAATGTTGTATCCCGGGAACTGCATGATAAAGTCCTGCAACTGGGTATCCCTGCCCATAAGCTCCATAATTTTAATGTTGGGATCAATTATGAAACTTTCTTTCAGCATCATAGTTCCCATGCAGCTCCGTACATGTTAAAAATGGTATGTAACAGGCGATTTGAGCCTGTTTATGACCATATGACGATAGTTAAGGCCTTAGTCCTTTTAAAGGAAAGAAATGTGCCATTTGAGATGCATTTTGTAGGAGGAGGACCATTAAAAGAAGTTGCTGAAAAATTTGTTCAGGATAATGGATTGGATAAGCATGTTACTTTTTACGGCCAGGTACAAAATACTGCTCAGCTTGAGGTGTTCGAAAAGTGCAATATATATATATCTTCTTCTTTATCAGACGGTACCAGTCTGAGCCTGCTGGAGGCGATGGCGGCCGGACTGTTTCCGGTAGTGACAGATATTGTAGCAAATAAGGCTGTACTGGAACATAACAGATCAGCTTTATTCTTCCCCGTCGGTGATTCGGGAAATTTGGCAGAACAATTGATATATCTGAGGAATGAATTTTTTGGCAGGGTGCCGGCTATCATTTCGGAAAATCAGCAATTTGTTGTGAAGGAAGGAAACCGGCAGACGAACATGCAGAAACTGGAAAAAATTTACAATGAAATAATTAAACCTGCTAAATAAGTGTCAAAGAGAATAATTTATTTACACCAATATTTTGCGACTCCATCAATGTCCGGCGGCACCCGTTCTTACGACCTGTCAAAGAAATTCCTGGAACAGGGGCATGAGGTAGTGATGATCACTTCCAGTGCTTATTTAAAGAACTTTGAACTAACGGGCACATGGACTGTTGTAAATTATGAGGGGATTGAATTGCATATCTTAAAGCAGGAGTATAGCAACAAAACGCGGTTTTCCAAACGTATCCTGATCTTCCTGAAATTCCTGCTTTTTGCAACCAGGAGGGTGTTGAAAGTAAAAGGAGATGTGATGCTTGCCACTTCAACTCCTATCAGTATTGGAGTACCGGCGCTGGTGAAGCGTTTCCTACATGGTACCCCTTTTATCTTCGAAGTGAGGGATGTGTGGCCCGAAGTGCCGGTAGCTATGGGTATTATTAAAAATAAGCTGTTGATAAGCGTATTGAATGCCTTCGAAAAGCATATTTACCGGAAATCGAAACATATAGTTGCGCTTTCAAGCGATATGAAGGATTCTATTGTAACCCGCACAGGCACTCCACCTGAGAAGGTAACAGTGATCTGTAATATCTCTGAGATCAACAGGTTTTCAAATATCCCGGAAGGAGGGCCTATCCTTAGAAAATATACCCTATCGGGCAAGATTGTTCTCTATGCAGGTACCCTTGGAGTAGTGAACGGCATTAAATACCTGGTAGATCTGGCAGTAGAAACTTCCAGGATTGACCCGGAAATAGTGTTCGTGATCGTAGGAGACGGTATGGAAAAAGACGAAGTGCTCCGGTATGCAGCAGAAAGGCTCGTATTGAATAAACAAGTAATTTTTGTAGACCCGGTACCCAAAAAAATGCTGCCTCTTTTATATGCAGAATGTACCATGGGTAGTTCCTTCTTTATCCCTGTAAAAGCAATGTGGGCTAATTCAGCCAATAAATACTTTGATTGCCTGGCAGCCTCCCGGCCCGTTTTAATAAATTATGAGGGATGGCAAGCCAAAGCGATTACTGAAAATAAAGCAGGATTAGTATTGTCTCCGGCAATGAGCATCCGGGATGCCGCTCTTGCACTGTCCAATAATCTAAATGATTCATCAACCCTTGTGCAACAACAGAAAAATGCAATTAAACTGGCCAAAGAAGAGTATTCCCTGGAAATTGCAGCTGCAAGATACAAGGAGGTGCTACAGGCTGTTTAGTATTATTGACATTACAAAACTAAGCAGGATGAAAAAGATTAGACTATTTTTTTCCATTGTGATGATTGCCGTAGGCGCTTGCAATGTGGCTAACGGACAAAAGGATCTGGCTCTGAACAGGCCGTACACATTGAGTGTGCCGCCTAACTATCCGAACACAGCTCCCGGGAACGACAGAACTGTGTTGACCAATGGGGTTTTTACTTCAGGCTACTTCTGGAATAATAAGCAGACAGCTGGCTGGATTAAGGTAAATAAGGTAGCAATAGAGATCGATCTGGGAAAATCAGTTGATTTTAACCAGGTAACATTTAATACCGGTAGGAGAGAAGTTGCACAGGCATATTATCCGACAAATGTATTTGTATTTGTTTCTGATGATAAGTCGTCTTATCAGTATATTGGCGACGTGGTAGCCAGTCCGGATAATGTGGCGGGAGACTATAATGTGCACAACTTCATTTTGAAAACGGGTACCGTACGTGCCCGTTATGTAAAGTTGGTGGCTATTGTACAGGGAGTGCTGTTGTTTTGTGATGAAATCCAGGTCTTTAATACAGGTGGCGGGGCACCGGCAAAAATGGCTTTCAGCAATACCCCGGTGGATGACCAGGTTGACGACCTGCTACATAAAGATGCATCCAGCAAGGCCATGGCTGCAAAGAACCTGCAGTACCAGGCGGCAATAGGACCGGTTGGAAAAAATAATAAAGTAGCATCAGGTGTTGATTTTGCAATGCAGCTAAAACAGCAGCTGGGTACTGATTTTACTGTGAATTTCTTCAACGCATGGGATGCACTGACTGCAGTTTATAAGCCTGTGAAACGTTCTTCAGATAATATGATCGTCAGAACGGTGATCAATGGACATTCTTATGTAGGCTTTATTGTAACCAATCTAAGTCAGAGCAAAGCAAATTACACCATTGATGCAAAAGGTGATCAGCATACTGGCTCCCTGGCTATTTATACGGTTCCATTCCTCACCTCTCATATGAACTATCAGCAAACTGCCGATCCATTGCAGGTAGCAGATACACAACTGAACCTGGATCCGGGAGAGTCAAGATTATTCCTGGCAAAAATGACGGGCAAAGTGGTGGGTAATGGCAAAAACACAATAACTGTAAGTGATGGCAAATCCAGTCAGACAATAACAATAAGTTTGTCTGTAGCGAATATCAGGTTTGAAGAAAGTAAGTTTGCTTTAAATACAAGCGTATGGGCATATTTGAATTATCCGATGCTAAACACCAGGAAGGCTGCAGCTGTAAAGGATTTATATGAACACCATATAAATAACGCAGCAATTCCTGCAGCTGCTTTGGGTGACCTTGCACATACTTCCGGGTCCGGTCTGAGCCAGTATTTATCTGCTTTTGGTAATTACAAGCCAAGAATCCTGTTGTTAAACATGAACTTTTTGTCACAGGAAAACCTGGCTTATTGTAAGAAGAACGATTTTATGTCGGATGCCTGGAAAGCAGATTTTAAAACATGGTTCCAGAACCTGAGTAAAATTATCACACAGAGTGGATGGAATATGCAAAATGTTTATTTGTACCCATATGATGAAATTGCAGAAGAAAATGCTGATAAACTGCTGGCATTCTCTAAATGGGCAAAATCCGCAATACCCGGTGTAAAACTATATATGACAGTCGGAAAGCTTTCAAAAGACAAGATCGGACAGTTAAATCAGTATATGGATATCATGCAGATACATGAGGATGTCATGTCCGCAGTAACGCCGGTTCCTGATAAATACTGGATGTATGCAACAAAAGGAAACGCAGAACTACTGAGTCCGTATAACTATTACAGACTGATGTCATGGAAAGCTTTTTCAAATGGATATACCGGTGTTGGATTCTGGGCTTATGCCGATTCAAAAGATCCATCTTTCAAAGACATACTCAAAACGCGTTACTTTGCAGCATCCACAAATTACGCAGTAGTATATGTAGATGGTAATAACATCGTATCTTCCCGCCGCTGGGAAGGTTTTATGATGGGAGTTGAAGATTATGAACTCCTGCAGTTGTACGCGAAGAAAGTAGGTGCAGCAAAAGCCAAAGCATTAGCAGCGTCAGTGGTAGATGCACCTGGCGATGCATCACAGGCAGATGCAGCAAGAGAAAAGATAATAATGGCCTTATCAGAATAAAAATATATGTCCGGCAAATTTTATAGTATGTATGTAAAGCGATTGATTGATTTGATAGTTGCGACAATCGCTTTCGTAGTATTATTCCCTGTATTTATCGTCATGACCATGCTATTGGCCATTTTCAATGGTGGTACTCCCTTTTTCTTACAGCGACGCCCTGGAAAGAACGGGAAGATTTTTAAGGTGTTGAAGTACAAAACCATGAACGATAAAAAGGATGCAGCAGGAAACTTGTTGCCGGATGCAGCACGCTTAACGCCTGTTGGAAAGTTTGTAAGAAAAACATCACTGGATGAGTTGCCACAGCTCCTGAACGTAATAATAGGGGATATGAGTCTGATAGGGCCACGGCCTCTTTTGCCTGAATACCTGCCCTTATACAATGTAGAACAAGCCAGGAGGCACGATGTAAGGCCCGGTATTACCGGGTGGGCACAGGTAAATGGCCGCAACGCCATCAGCTGGCAACAGAAATTTACCTACGATGTCTATTATGTAGATCATATCAGTGCCGGTTTGGATTTAAAGATTCTGTACCTCACCTTTGCTAAAGTGGCAAAGTCGGAGGGGATCAGTGCAGCCAATGTTGCTACAGCAGAAAAATTCACGGGCAATTAAATTAAAAAACCAATGATCTATTTGTACGGTGCCAGCGGACATGCAAAAGTGATCCTGGAAATCCTGGAGGAACAGGGTACCAAAGTCGCCGGCCTGTTCGACGACAATCCCGCTGTTCATTCATTATGGGAATATCCTGTAAACCGGTATACAAGTGATTGGAACAGCAAGATCACCGGCATGCTGATCGCCCTCGGAAATAATCATATCCGCAGGAAGATCGCAGAACAGCTGGATGTACCTTTTGTGAAAGGCATCCATCCCAAAGCGATCTTATCAGGCAGGGCAAAGGTAGGCAATGGTACAGTTGTGATGGGCGGGGTAACGATCAATGCTGATACCGTGATCGGCCGCCATTGCATCATCAATACCAATGCATCTGTAGATCATGATTGCATGATAGAAGACTATGTACATATTTCACCTAACGTAGCATTGTGTGGTGGCATATCAGTCGGTGAAGGCACTCATATCGGTGCCGGAGCTGTGATTAAACCTGGTATCCTGGTAGGTAAATGGGCCACGATAGGTGCAGGTACCGTAGTGATCAGGAATGTGCCGGACCATGCAGTGATAGTAGGCAACCCGGGAAGTACAATGACAAGAAAATAATTATAATCAGAAATAATGAACACAAAAATCTGGCTGTCATCTCCACATATGGGAGGAGAGGAGCTGACCTTTGTAAATGAAGCTTTCGCTGCTAACTGGATTGCGCCCCTGGGGCCTAATGTAGACGGATTCGAAGCGGAACTGTCGAACGTTACCGGCGTAAAGCATGTAGCTGCATTGTCTTCAGGTACTTCTGCCTTACACCTGGCCTTGATCCTGGCAGGCGTGGGCAGGGAAGATGAAGTGATCTGTCAAAGTATGACATTCTCTGCATCGGCCAATCCTATTATGTATGTAGGGGCATTACCAGTTTTTGTGGACAGCGAAAAGGATACCTGGAATATGGATCCTGATCTGCTGGAAGAAGTTATTATTGACCGGATTAAAAAAGGAAAGAAACCCAAAGCCATTATCGTAGTACACCTGTATGGTATGCCTGCAAAGATGGAGGAGATTGTGGCCATAGCACGCAAATATGAGATCACACTGATCGAAGACGCTGCCGAAGCATTGGGCTCTTCCTATAAAGGAACTGCCTGTGGTGCATTTGGCGATTATGGTATCCTTAGCTTTAATGGTAACAAGATTATTACTACAAGTGGTGGCGGAGCCCTGATCAGCAATGATGAGGCAGCTGTCAGACAGGCTCGTTTTCTTGCTACCCAGGCCAGGGACAATGCCCCCCATTACCAACATAGCCATGTAGGATATAACTACCGGATGAGCAATATCTGTGCAGGTATCGGTCGGGGTCAGTTAAAAGTATTGCATGAACGCGTAGAACAACGCAGAAGCAATAAATCTTTTTACACCCAAACCCTGGGTCAGTTGCCAGGAATTAAATTCCTGGAAGAAGTACCTGGCTCCTTCAGCAATTTCTGGCTGACTACCCTGGTAATTGATCCTGCTATCAGCAAGGGTGTGACCAGGGAAAACATCAGACTTGCACTGGAAGCAGATAATATTGAATCCAGGCCTTTATGGAAACCCATGCATTTACAACCAGTATTCGCCGGTGCTCCGGCTTATGTAAATGGAGTCTCTGAAGAACTGTTTAATACAGGCCTGTGTTTGCCAAGTGGTTCCAATTTAATGCGGGCTGACCTTGAGCGCGTTGCAAAGATCATTCGCAATTTGTTCGATTAAATTCAGTTTATAAGGAAAATAAAAGAGGGCGCTTCATTGGATGAAAGCGCCCTCTTTTACTTATGTTAAGTTAACAAGTCGTTATTTTTTAAACTATTTAATATTTAATATTTTTATAATTAAAATATTGCTATATATTTAGGTTGTATTTTTTAGTCCTATGAAAACTATATCCTTTTAATGGGGTGAATCCATTAATTGAAGGAACAACTATTTTAATTATCCTATGATAACACTGATTCAGAGCACAGCATCTGTCTGTAAAGTGTATTTTCTATTACATCGTGCTTTAATTATTTTATCCATTATCTGTTGTTTATGCAAAACCTTATCAGCACAGGATATACCGATACGTAATCCGTCATTCGAAGGTACAGCTGGCCTGGCGATAATGCCAGCGGAATGGGTGATTGGCAGTAAATCGCCGGATACCCAACCTTGTTATAATAGAGTGGATAAATTGGCTTCAGATGGGAACACCTATGTAGGTGCCATGCATGACGATAGCTGGGATGAGACGTTTGGTCAGAAGCTTTCCTCTCCATTGAAAGCAGGTAAGATTTATACCTTTAGCTTTGACATTGCTTATCCTCCCATTTATTACACAAGGATCTGCGCGGGCTCACTGGGTATCTATGGGGGTAACGGCTTCAATAGTAAAGATGACACTTTGTGGCTCTCCGGTGAATTTTATAATACCGGCTGGCAGCGAAAAGAGATAACGATCCGGCCGAAGGTGGATTGCGATTATCTGTTGTTCAGTCCGTATATCACAGGTACCTGTGATTCATCTAAATATTCGGCCATGTTGCTGGATAATTTGTCGGAGTCTATCAGGGAAGTGCCTCAGATAGAAGTATCAGTCAGCAAACCCTGCAAGAACTCAAACAATGGTACCGCTGCAGTGAGGGTAAAGGCCGGGGAAGGGCCTTATACTTATCGTTGGATCCCTGGCAATTTTAGCGATTCTACAGTGTCGCACCTGGCACCTGGCTGGTATACGGTAAGGGTGACCAGTGCAAACGGTACCAGTGCAGAGCAGAAAGTGGTCATCGGGGAATATGAAGTACAGGTGAAAGCATCGCTGGTGAATAACAGTTGTTACAATTCTGATAACGGGGCTATTTATTTAACTGCATCCGGCGGGGTATCTCCGTATGCATTTAGTATTGACGGGGGCGCCAGTTATAGCTCTTCTTCCATTTTCACTTCGCTGCCGGCGGGTTCATACAATGTGAAGATAAAGGATGCTGCAAATTGCAATGTAGTAGTAAATAAGCTGAAGATAACAGCGCCCGATGAGCTGAAGATCCTAAACGTCACTGCCAGAAATATCGCCTGCAATACAGTACAGAATGGCTCAATCGCCCTTACTGTACAGGGAGGTACGCCTAATTATGTTTATAGCATCATCGGGGCCGGATCAGAACAGTCAGATAGCATATTTACCGGCCTCAATGATGGGAAATACCGGATCAGGGTTACAGACGGCAATTATTGCATGGTCGAAGGAGAAGCAGAAATTTCAAGGGAAACCCGGGGTTGTGCTTTATACCTCCCTACAGCTTTTAGCCCAAATGGAGATGGTAAAAATGATATTTTCCGGGCCGTGGTCCATGACGATGTGAAAGAATTTCGAATGGCTGTATATGGCCGATGGGGAGAAATGATCTTTGAAACGAAAGATCCTGAACGAGGCTGGGATGGTATGTTTAAAGGAAATATGATGCCGGCAGGGCATTATGTATATATGGTCACTTATACGGACAGTCATGGGCAGGATAGGAAGCAGACCGGAACTTTGGTGATGGTGAGGTGAGTTTGGACCGTGTTGATGGCGAAATCTGGTGATGGATGAGGTGATAATAGGCATTATAGGTTCAATTGGAAAATGACCGATCGGAATCATAGTAAAAAAGATCAGTGATCTATAGGCTGGCAGAAGTTTTGGCGGAATAGGTCAAAATATATATTTTTGCCTTGCCCCAATATTATGATGACTATTTGGGATTTTTTAAACTGTACCAAAAGCTCCTTTATGCTTTTTAACTCCTTTCAGTTTCTGATCTTTTTTCCACTTGTTACAATAATTTATTTTTTATTACCACATAAGTTTAGATGGTTCCATCTATTATTGTCCAGCTGTATTTTTTATGCAGCATTCATTCCTGTTTACATTCTCATACTTTTCTTCACCATCCTGATTGACTATTATGCAGGTATTGCAATAGAAAATTCGAAGGGGAGCAGGCGGAAACTTTTTCTAACCACCAGTATCATTGCAAATGTTGGTGTATTGGCTGTATTCAAATACTACAATTTTTTCACGAACAATATCAATGAGCTGCTAAATCAGCTGCATATTACTGCACATGGTTTACCCTTACTAAATATGATCCTGCCGATAGGATTGTCCTTCCATACATTTCAGGCAATGAGTTATACCATTGAAGTGTACAGAGGCAATCAAAAGGCAGAACGGCATTTGGGCATTTATGCATTGTATGTCATGTTTTACCCACAGTTGGTAGCAGGCCCGATTGAGCGGCCACAGAATATTTTGCATCAGTTTTATGAAAAGCATTCGCCTGATGCAACCCTGATAGAAAATGGTTTGAGAAAGATGTTGTGGGGGCTTGTTATGAAGGTGGTGATTGCAGACAGGGTAGCAATATTTGTAAATGCGATTTATAACAATGTACCTGAGAACAATGGTACCATGTTACTGCTCGCTTCTTTCTTTTTTGCCATTCAGATTTATTGTGATTTTGCAGGTTATTCATATATCGCTATCGGTGCCGCACAGGTGATGGGATTTAACCTGATGACAAATTTTAAACGTCCCTATTTTGCCACTTCTATTGATATGTTCTGGAAGCGTTGGCACATTTCTTTGTCAACCTGGTTCAGAGATTATTTGTATATTCCTTTAGGCGGTAACAGGGTGCCGGTTCCAAGATGGTATTTCAATCTCTTCATCGTATTTGTGGTAAGTGGCCTGTGGCATGGTGCCAACTGGACCTATATCATCTGGGGTGCATTAAATGGTTTCTACCTGATCTTTGCAATTGTATCAAAGAAATGGAGAGTTGCCTTTAACAGAATGACCCTGATCAGCAGAAATCCTGTCATCTTCAAGATCATACAGATCGTAACTACATTTTGTCTCGTCACGTTTGCCTGGATATTTTTCAGGGCAAATACCGTGACTGATGCATTTCTGATAGTGAAGAAGATCTTTACAGAATTAGGACCGCCTGCGTTGAATTCGAGTCTGGTGCTTACTATGCTTTATGCATTTTCAGGTATAACGTTGTTATTCCTTGTAGAACTTTATATGGAGTATTCATCACGGGAAGTGCCTTTACTACAGCATTCAAGTGTATATGTAAAATATGCTTCCTATGCAATGGGGATCGTGTACATCTTATTATTTGGCGTTTTTGACGGCGGCCAGTTTATCTACTTTCAATTTTAATCCAAGATCATGCAATCTACATCCTGGAAAGCTATAATTATAAGAGTTGTTGTGTTTATCGGATTGATGATCCTGCTTGATTGGGGATTGGGAAAGGTATTGCAATATAATTACCTGAAAATAAGTGGGGGTGCTACTAAAGCCTGCACCTATGCAGTCAATGAAGCCAAGGACGATGTTTTCATTTTGGGATCATCCAGGGCCAGCCACCATTATAAATCCTCATTGATACAGGACAGTTTGCATGTCACCTGTTTTAATGCTGGTCGTGATGGGGAGGGGATTTTTTATTCTTATGCGGTGCTGAAATGTATATTGGCCAGAACTACTCCAAAGCTGATACTCCTGGATCTGACTACCGATGAATTTGCGGAAGATGAAAATGACTATTCTAAATTGTCCTTCCTGACACCTTATTACGATGCACATCCTGAAATGCAGCCAATTCTAAACCTCAGAAGCGATTACGAATGGATAAAGGTAAAATCATCGCTCTATCAGTATAATTCTACAATTATAAAGATCATTGGTGACAGGTTGAGACCATCTGCTTCAGAGAAGACAGAACTGGGCTACATGCCGCTCTTTAAAGAATATAAAGGAACGCTGGACGTGGCAGACAATCCGAAGTCCAGACTACCTTTGGACACTTTAAAGATCAACTGCCTGAAATCGCTGATTAGGGACGTAAAACAGGTGGGATGTAAATTGGTTGTCCTTACATCTCCTGTATACCTCAAAATGATCAATTGCCCTAAATCTATGGAGGTAGTCAAAAATATTTGTGCGAAGGAACAGGTGACATATATTAATAATAGTCAGTTACCGGCTTTTATGCGGGATCCTTCCATATATGCTGACCAGTATCATTTAAATGATCAGGGAGCAGGAATTATGACGAATATGGTAATAGGGGAGATAAAAACTTTATGGAGCGGGCAGGCGAATAATATTATTGATAAAAATCTGCAAACTTCTGCTCTAAACCGAAAAGATACCCTGAGCCGGTTGTAGGCCTTTCTCTAAATGGATTGTAATTACCAATCCATATAAAAGGCATGGAAAGCGCATTGCGGGATGCATTAACGCCTACTCTTTCCATTTTAATGTCTCTTTAAAAGTAGCGTCCGTTTCTATCAGCCAGTTGACATACTTTAAATCCCGCTTAACATATGGTAATTGCTGAGGGATACCCCTGCGTATCTCTTTTGCTTTTGTTCTTCTTTTGGCAATGTTCAAATATTGCTTCCTGGCTATATTCGATACATCTGCGGCATAATCAGTACTGCTACCTGACGCGTTTGGAGATGATTCATTCAATATACATACACGTTTTGAGCAAAAAAAAAATAGGCTATACAATATTGATTAACAATAGCTTAATACTTATTCAGCAGCGCCTGACTATAATCATTAAAATTGAATTTGTAATTATTAAAGTATTTGAGTTATTTCGCCAGCTCATGAATGGTTGCAACCCGATCGAAGTTAGCCCATTTCCTGATTTAAATTTTCCCCGTAAAACTTATTGGACAACCTGAATCCTCTTGTTTTGTAAAAGTGCTTTGGTGTAACCTATGCACTATAGTTAATATTTCATTTCCGCACATGTTGGTGTAAATACATTTGCGGATTAATACTGTTTAATAATAATAACAATGAAGAAAATTCTATTCTGTTTGTCCCTGGTGATTGCTTCATTTTCACTGAAAGCACAAATTTATTCTGATAGTGTGGGTGCTTATTATAATAACTACACACTCACAAAAGGTTTAAAAATTAAAACCAACCTGCCCTTTACGAATGGTACGCACATGCCAACTATTATGCTCGAGGGCTACGTATTCGGTGCGGCCCAGATAATAGACCTGAAGATCAGCTACTATATTTATAGAGACAGGATTTATTCTTCCAATATCAGTAGTGGTGGAGGATATACACCCCCAGTTTATATTGCTAATGAAGATGGAAAGGTGGTATTATGGATCGATGATAAACCCTATGCACCAAGGGTCCATCTACGAGCGTTCTCTATGGGACAATCTGCTGATATATTAGCCAATTACCGGGGCTGGACCATTACTGACGACTCGCTGTCCGCTTCAGCCACTACTGTTACTTCCATTGCGTATAAAAACCAGTTTAAAGGCACTGTTATTCTGGCCGATACCCTGAATGCGACGTTGACAGGCCGCCTGGCCTTAGGTTCACTGACACCGCGTGCTACCCTGGATGTTGCAACGACAATAAATGATACAATTGCCAGCGTGCTTGGCAGACAGGAATTTGGCAATGGTACATCCGATGGTACGTTCCTGGGAGTACGTACCTATAACAATGCCAATAGTGCTCCTATGTTCGGGTTGGTTCATAAGATAGCAGGCTATATGAATAGTGGTATCGTTTTTAACAAGGGAACCGGGGTAACCGGTGGTTTTATTTCTTTCCTGACAAGTAACGGCACAGAGCGTATGCGCATAGATGCCACAGGAAATGTAGGCATCGGTACCACGACTACAAGTACTTATAAACTTGCTGTAAATGGTACGATTGGAGCGAAGAGATTGCAGATTACACAAACCGGTTGGGCAGATTTTGTATTTCGTAAAGATTACCAATTACCATCTTTGAATGAAGTATCGAAGTATATAGATACCCATCAGCATTTACCTGGTGTTCCATCTGCTGCAGAAGTAGCGGAAAAAGGAGTAGATGTCGGTGAGATGAATAAGATCCTGTTGCAGAAAGTCGAGGAACTGACCTTGTACCTGATTGAGCAGCAAAAGCGGATTGAGACGCTGGAAAATAAAGTAGGGAAAAAGTAGTGGAGCTGTTAAATGAATTACAGCAATATCGCCTGTAAATCAAAAAAGGTTGTCTCAATAAATTATGGGACAACCTTTTAGTTAATCAACCAGGCCTGTTAATGACATGTAAATACTCAAACTGTACCGTAATTTGTCAACCGCTTAATAAACAGTGATCTCCCGGCAAAAAAAATGCAGAAAACACGGTGTGTATTTAGTTGTACTTCCCGGTATCCCAGGGTAATCGTATATATATCTTAGTCTATGCGTATAGATAACGTGTGATGACCTAGTATAGTGAAAATGACGCTGGATAAGGGACTCTGCAATATCCCATTAAAGTGGGATGGAAATAAACGAATGGCAAAAATAACAAAAGAATAATTTCTCGTTAACCAAGGGTTAACAAAATCGTATCGAGTAATGCATTAATATTGCATAACAAACATTGCAAGGGTAGCCCCAGCTGCCTAACAAAAACAGAAAAGTTCGACAGCTGGGGTTAACAAACAATGGATGAAAGACCGGCTTTCCATTCATGGTTGGCCGTTTTTTTTTGCCCATATGTGAGCAATACACCTCAAAAAAAATTGCCCTCCAAAGGAGGGCTACAAAATGAAAACACATTCAACAGTTTGGTCAACCTGGTTTTCCAAATTCAAATCTTTATACAGCTATTGATAATCGTGGTCTATACTCATTGTTTAGTGCATGCTGAATCTGTTGTTCGCCTACATGCCAGGTTCTGAATCCAGGATAGGTCTCCAAAGTGATTGCCTTGCTGGCTAGCAAAACATCCATTTTGCAGCCCATGCCACCCAGATGGAAATACTGCATGCCGGCTGCCCGTCCTAATCCTCCTGCTTCCGCGAGCAACAAGTGTAAAGGGGCCTGTTGTAAGTAATGTTCATGTGTAGCAGCCAGGTGCAATTGCATCATGTCATTGCAAAGCGTAAGTAATATGCCGCCTGTAATCTGTGTACCCCGGCAGGCCAGTAGTAAGGTACTGGCAAACCCGCTGGGTCTGAGCATTTGTCTGAACCAGGCTTTATCAAAATGAGCACTTGCAGACGGGAGGTGCATGCTATTTCTATTATAAATATCTGCAAATGTGTCTACATCGTAAATCGACTTTGCCTGCCTTACCGTATATCCCTTTCGCCGGAGCAGCGACACGTTATTGACGAAGTTCCCGCCATAGTGTGATTGCTGTGTTTCGGGATCCAGCGACAGGTCTACCAGCAGGCAATCGGCATGTTGTTGCAGGCGCCCCGTGCGCAGCGGTTTGAATGCCGCATGAATAACGGGGTGCAACAGGATGGACGACTGTGAGATCTGCTGTTCATTGAGGTATTGTAAAAACGCAGTTTCAAAACGCTCCTGCAGACCATTGTCCAGCACAGCAAAACTTCTGCTGGCTACAGGGCCCGCGAAACCACTGATAGAACGTGTTCCATTGGTGCTGGTATTTAATACGACAGGGAGCGCGATGTAGTCATTACGTTCTTCATAAACCAGTAAATAAGGTTCACCCGGAAATGTACTATGATAATACCAGGTATGGTTAAAGTCAAATGTATGGGCGTTACGAATGTAACGGTCCCACCGGGAATTGTCATAGATGGTTACATTGATAAAAGACATAATCTCTACTAATTTTTCAATAAAGCATATAATGAATTAGTAAGCAAAAGCAACCGTTAAGTCTCTTTTACATCCACAACGGGGTAAAAAAAAGGTTGATGAGTTTTAGCAAAATGGCTGGTTCCGGGCAATCAAACACCTGGTGGGCACAACAGTTATGGTACTGTTTTTGTAAAACAGCCCTTAGATAGTAATATCTTACTATCCCTATGAGAAACCAACTGGAGAAGAGTTATTCCCCATTCATGATTGTAGAGACATGACAGCATCACCAACCATAAGGTGAGAATACACTCAGATTTCCTCCTTTCTATTTCCAACCAAGTGATCCAAGAAGACGCAAGGTCTATGCCATTAGAGTAATAGTCTGTGAATCAATTACATGTAGTAATTGCCATAGCCATGCTAGCTCCAAAATATTGGAGTTCTCCAACTGCATGCACAAAATGTTGGAGTTGTGGTTTTTTGTGCCTTGGGCATGAAAGGCGTTCTGTTAACGAAAGTTGGGCATATGGAGTTATTCGGTTTGTTAGAATGGTTGCTGCCCAAGGGACACACGGGCAATCAACCGGACCATGATGCTGTAAAAGGGATCAAAAGCGAGGCGGAATTAATGGCGTTTATACAGTCGGTACTCAGGCCATATCTGCACACTATTTCCATTCTGATCGGCATTGCCGATGCTGATGGCATGGTGGCCTTTTGGTGGTTGCATGCTGACAATACTTTCCTGTTTCCGGCATTGCCGGAGCGGATACCCGCTGCCTATTTCTCTAACAAAGGCTCCAATATTTTGGAGCTGGATGCCCCGGATCGTAGAGATGCTTTCCAGACCACTTTGTTCAAAAATGGTGTAAAAGAGGCCTTGATTCAACCCTTACTTTACCAGCAGAAAAATTTAGGATTTCTTTGTTTACTCTCAGATACGAAAGATACGATTACGGCTTCGGTGCAAACAATCGTTAATGAGTCTGCGGGCTTATTTGCCGCTGCCTGTTTGCAGGTACTACTCTTACAGCTGGCGGAGGAATACAGGCAAAAAATGAGCGGCGCATTGCCATTGGTGGTGCATAATACAGGAATGATAGGAGGTGCTGCTTTGCAACCGGCATTGCATTTATTGTCGCAGGTAGCGCCGACAAGTGCCACGGTATTATTGACCGGGGAGACGGGAACGGGAAAGGAGTTGTTTGCCGCGGCGATACATCAGGCTTCGCCGAGGAGGCATCGACAGATGGTGAAGGTGAATTGCGCGGCCTTGCCGGCGCAGTTGATTGAATCGGAGTTGTTCGGGCATGAGAAGGGAGCGTTCACGGGAGCGCTCGAAAGGCGGATCGGAAAGTTTGAGCTGGCAGATAAGGGGACTTTGTTCTTAGATGAGATCGGGGAATTGCCGCTGGAATTGCAGGCCAAATTGCTCCGTGCGATCCAGGAGAAGGAAATTGAGCGCCTGGGAGGAAACCATACGATCAAAGTTGACGTACGCATTATTGCGGCAACGAACAGGGACCTGGAGCGTGAAATAGCGGCCGGGCGGTTCAGGGAAGACCTGTATTACCGTTTGTATGTATTTCCGATTATGCTGCCGCCCTTGCGGGAGCGGAAGGATGATATTCCGTTGTTGCTGCAGCATTTTGCAGCGAATGCGGCGTTGCGGTATGGAAAGGAGATAAAGGGAATTCACCCGGCATGTATACCGGCATTGTTAGCCTACAGCTGGCCGGGCAATATCAGAGAACTGGAGAACGTAGTGGAGCGGGCGGTGATTGCGGCGACGGATCCTTATATAATGATCATACCGCCGCAACGCCGGCAGGTAGCGGCATCGTCGGACACGTCTCCTCCCCGTACGGCTTCACTGGCGGAATCTGAACGGATAGCGATCATCCAGGCATTGCGGCAATGCAATGGTAAGATCAGAGGTCCACAGGGTGCAGCAGCGATGCTGGATATAAAACCCACGACCCTGGAGGCCAGAATGAAGAAGTTGGGAATTGTGAAGGAGCATGTGTTGCGGAGGGGTTGATTATCTCATTGCTCCTGCATAGCCGATTGCAAATTTCACCAGTGCATTTGGCCCTGAGAGTTGTAGCTTCTTTGTGATGTTATGCCGGTGATTATCTACCGTACGGACACTGATACATTTATACGATGCTATGTCCCTGCTACTCATACCCCGGGCTATCATGCTTAGTATTTTAGCCTCTGTTTTACTCAGCCGGTCATTGATGGCAATGGTACTTACTTCCTGCAGGGTTACTTTTTCTCTTGCAAAATAGGCAGTATCTCTGATGTGATGAAACCTGCTGATGCGCGAGTGGATACTTTTGAGTAATTCCTCTCCGGTAAAAGGCGCGGCGAGGTAATCATCTGCTCCCAGATTCATGCCTTTACGCATATTGGCCTGCATATTCGGACGGGAAAAAAGAATGAATGGGGTTGGCTTTAGCACCGAATCATTCCTGAGTGTGATCAGGAACTGATAACCTGTAGCATCCTGTACCAAAGCGTCGCAGAGGATGACATCGGGATGATGTTGATGGGCCATTTCTATACCTTCCGTAATGGTATTTGTACAGAGAAGGGTGTATTGCGGGCTAAGCAATTGCCGGATTTTCCGGGTCATGCCTGCATCGCCTGTTACTAAAAGAATTCGCTGGGTAACATCATTATTTACGCCAGGGTCAGTGTTAGGTGCGTTCATGGTATATGGTTTTTCCCATACGATTTATGAGAATAAACAATCGTTGTTGAATCTGAATAATGGTTCGTAGGATTGGAATAGAATAATAACAATCTTAGGGAGGCTTTACAGAAAAGATATGGGGTTTTTTTAAGTGCGAGACCTAGGTAAAGATATTGAATTTTTTTCAGAAAGTGTTATTCACTGCGGAGAACGGGATATGATATACAACTAAAACCATGATTTAGGGTAGGTAGGTGGTGGGGATCAAAAAAAAAGCGAAGCATTGCTTCGCCTTTTTAAATTATACTTTTTGAACCAGTTGGATCGTATTGTTTTTAAACGGATACGTTTCCAGCAGTTTCACCAGTTTTTTATCTTTTGCAATTGATTTGATGGCGTGCAGGTGTTTGCTGTGGTGCAGGTCTGTGCCGATGTAATCAATCAGTTTGTTTTCGATGAGCCATTCTGCTGCTTTCTGGATATGTTTGCCATAGTAGCCAGTGAGTGAGAGCAGATTTACCTGCAGGAGACAACCTCTTTGTTTGAATACCCTGTATTCTTCCGGCGTAGAGTGGAAGTAATTGTATCTTTCAGGATGTGCCAGTACCGGCCGGTAACCCTGCGCGGCAAGTTCGAAGAGCCATTGATGTAATTGCGGCGGGGCGCTCATAAAGGAAATTTCCACGAGGATCATTTCTCCATTCAGTGTCATGAGCGGAGCTTTCATCAGCTCTTCAAAAAACTCATCCATGTAGTATTCAGCTGCATGGTGAAACTGCACAGGAATATTTTTCTCTATCAGTGCGTTCTTTACCTGCTGGTAAGGTTCACTCAGTGTTTCGGGGGAATTAGGATAACGATCCATCATAACGTGCGGGGTCGTGATCACATTCCGGATACCGAGGTCGTGTAGAGTTTCAATAAAGTGTACGGATGTGTCAAGGTCCTGTGAGCCAT
Organism: Chitinophaga silvisoli; assembly: GCF_003412465.1. Taxonomy (GTDB): domain Bacteria; phylum Bacteroidota; class Bacteroidia; order Chitinophagales; family Chitinophagaceae; genus Chitinophaga; species Chitinophaga silvisoli. The sequence goes on along the minus strand of NZ_QTJV01000006.1, from coordinate 336,979 downwards.
CATCTACGGCGGGTAACAGGTGTGAGTGAATGTCAGTGCCAATACCTGCCAGGAAAGGCAGGTTTTGTTCGACATTTTCAGGTTTTTTACGGAAGAAAAACATAATGCTTAATTAATCCTCAAAGTTCAGGCCGGAGATTATTTCCTCCAGGTATTGTTGGTCAGTTTCGTCGAAGTGGGACAGGTGTTCACTGTCTACGTCCAGTACGCCGATCACTTCGCCATGGCGGATGATGGGGAGGACGATTTCAGATTTTGACAGACTGGAGCAGGCAATGTGCCCCGGGAATTTTTCTACATCGGGTACGATGAGCGTAGCGGCCTGTGCCCAGCTGGATCCACATACGCCGCGGCCTTTTTTAATCCGGGTGCAGGCTACAGGACCCTGGAATGGGCCAAGAACCAGTTCGTCTTTTTTTACGAGGTAGAATCCTACCCAGAACCAGTTAAATTGTTCCTTCAGTGCAGCTACTGTATTGGCGAGGTTGGCCACGAGATCGGGTTCGCCATCGGTGAGTGCTTTGATTTGCGGAATAATAGATTGGTATTGGGCTGTTTTATCTCCCTGTACGATGCTTAAATCTTCTGCCATAAGGTACAAATATACGGGAAAGTTGAGATATGGGGGGCCAAAGCGGGGAGGAAGAAAGGAGAGGAGGGAACAACCATGCGCCGGATTGCCGGCAGGGCTTGCCGCTGCTCCCTTTTGGAGATAGAATGAACAAATAATTATGTATATTCAGGGCGTATTTTTTAACCTGGCCCGTTCTTCCTTAAAACGGTGCACCTATTGAAATCCCCACGCTTTTTGTTATTGTTATAGCACACGTTTAGAACCTTTAAAAGAACAACAAAATGAGAACCATTCATTCGCCGCCACAAGCATAACGCTTGTCATTCAGCATTCCAATTGCCAGTTGTTTATTATGCCAACCGGGTTTTAGTATATTTGTTACGATTATGGAAGCACAGGTAATTCTAGTTAACGAACAGGATGAGGTGACGGGGGTAATGGAGAAGATGGAAGCTCATCGGAAAGGCTTATTACACAGAGCGTTTTCTGTATTTATCTTAAATGATGATGGGGACATGCTGCTGCATCAGCGTGCACTGGATAAGTATCATTCAGGTGGATTATGGACGAATGCATGCTGTAGTCATCCTTTTCCGGGGGAAACCGTCGCACAGGCTGCCCACAGGCGGCTATCCGAGGAAATGGGCTTTGACTGTCCATTGTCGGAATTATTCCAGTTTACCTACCGTACTGATTTTGATAATGGCCTTATTGAGCATGAATATGACCATGTACTCATGGGGACTTATAATGGTACAATTAACCCGAACCCACAGGAAGTAAACGATTATCGTTTTATACCTGTAGAAACCATAACCCGGTTGTTGCAGGAACAACCCGCACAATTTACCAGCTGGTTTAAGCTGGCATTTCCAAAATTAATTGAGCATCTGGGCAAGTAAGGTTGTCGAAATGCAGTAAGAAAGTGAGGGAGCTGTCATCAGAGCCGACAGTCCCGGGCACTTTTTTTCCTGGTTTGAGGGTTTGATCTTCCGGCATCACCGGGGGTCGGGCCCTTCTTTTTTTCTATGCCCTTAAATGCCACAGATGCGTGAACCCACTCAAAATCCTCTTTAATTATGCCAACGATTATTCTGCCACGGATATCATATCCGTTTCCCTCACTCATTAACCAGCATGTAGAAGCTGCACACGCCCAAAACCTGGACTTTGTAACACGGTTCGGTCTTGTCAATTCGCCTGAAGGCATTGCTAAATTTAACAAAGCACGCTTTGCGTGGCTGGCTGCAAGGGCTTTTCCGCATGCGGAGCTACATGAGCTTTGTGTGATTGCTAACTTCAATACCTGGCTCTTTATGCTCGATGACCAGTGCGACGAAGCACAGTTGGGCAAAAAGGCGGTATACCTGGAGAGCGTGACGGACAGCTTTATGCAAATTCTCCGTAATAATACACCAGTGGATAGCATCCTGGGCCGCAGTTTCGCAGATATCTGGGAACGCATGCAGGCGCTGGGGTCTCCCGGCTGGCAATTACGGTTCATCAGGAGCATGGAAGAGTACTTTACCTCTTGCCATTGGGAAGCCGGCAACCGCGCCGCTGGTGTGACTCCTACTGTAGCGGAATATGTAACGATGCGCCCTTATACAGGGGCTTTATTTGCAGATGTGGAAGCGATTGAGATCATCGAAAAGGTGTATCTGCCTTCTGAAATTCTGCAGCATTTTATTGTTCAGCGATTGGTTTTGGCTTGTAATAATATTGTCTGCTGGAGCAACGATATCTTCTCCTGTGCCAAGGAAGCCAGGCAGGGAGATGTACACAACCTGGTGCTTGTGTTACAGCATGAACGCAACCTGTCAATTCAGGAAGCGGTAGATGAAACAGCCCGGATGCATAACGAAGAAGTAAAATTGTTTACTGCACTGGAGAAACTCGTGCCGTCTTTTGGAGAAGTGATGGATAAGGAGCTGGAAAGATTTATTATGATTCTTCGATCATGGATTACGGCGAATTATGACTGGAGTTTTTATGATACAGGAAGGTACCAGGTAAGAGAAGTGGAGATAGCACATTAAAGTAAAAAGGCTGATCTGTTTTAGATCAGCCTTTTTTTAATCTTCTTTCCAGGAGCTTGCCTATCCACCAGAAGGAGGCCGCCAGGATCGCGAAAAAGAGCCCTTTGTGTGTACGGTCCCAGAGGTATTCGAAATAGCGTGTATACATATCCAGCAAGAGGAAGAGTACGGCCATGTCCCGGATCATAGGGTCATGTTTTTTGATCCCGAAGAGGAGTGAGCCTACGCATAAGATGGTAAAGCCGATCACCCACCAGAGCAGATGTACCTGTCGTACCTGCTGCCATTCTTCCCAGCCGGCGGTGTTGCCAAAGATGGAGATCATCCAGCCGGAGAGGAGCAGGAGTAACCAGGCACCTGTCCACGTGATGTCTTCTATGCGTTTGTAATGTTTGTTTTTATAGAAGATGGTGTGAATGCCCATCATGATGATGGCGAGTAGGACCATGCGGCAGGGGAGGTTCATGCCCCAGAAATAGGCTTGTCCATTGCTCAGGAAGTAGGTGAGTTTTACAAAAGCCGGGATAAGGCAAATCAGTGTAGCCGACCAGAGTAATCTGCTGGAAAGCATTACGCCAAGTACGCCATAGCACATGGTGGCGAGGAGCCAGAACACACCATAATTACCATTCAGGTAATGAAATGACTTGCCCAGGTAGACTACGCTGACTCCTATACTGAGTATGGGAAGAAGCCAGAAAAGTTCCCTGTTCAGTGAGTAAACCGGATAGCGCTGTTGGCGGCGATAGCCGTGGATGCAGAGGAACACGGTGAGTACAGCAAATCCAAGGGAAATAATGCCATCGTTCAGTGCATACTTTAGCCGGAGTACTTCAATCCATTTTTCATCGAGCACCAGTGCGCCAAAAGCCATGAGGGCACAGGAGATAGCAGCGATGAAAATATAAAGGGTAATAGCCTGCCAGTCCGTAGTGCGGATGTGCCAGGTGCCCCGCAGGTTTTGTGCCTGTTCGGGCGAGATGAGGGAATCTGTTTCCCACTGTGCAATGGCTCTTTCCAGCAAGTGGGCATCTTTTTTATCAACTTCCAGCATATTGGGTAAATATAATATAAATTGAAAAGCCTGCATTAATTCCGTATATTTTCCTTTCTTTGCCCAGTTATAATTTTCCCTAAGGCCAATTAAACAGCTTAGTTGTAATGAAGCATTTACAGCCACTCGATTATATCGTATTCTTAATTTATTTTGTCATAGTAGCGAGTTATGGCTACTGGATCTATCAACGCAAGAAGTCTGCCATGGCGAGTTCCAAAGACTTCTTTCTGGCCGAAGGGTCGCTGACCTGGTGGGCGATCGGCGCTTCACTCATTGCTTCCAATATCAGCGCGGAGCACTTTATAGGTATGTCAGGATCAGGGTTTGCACTGGGGCTGGCAATATCTACGTATGAGTGGATGAGTGCAGCGACCCTGATTATTGTGGCAGTGTTTTTTATTCCTGTGTACCTGAAGAACAGGATTTATACGATGCCACAGTTTTTGTTGCAGCGCTATAATTCCACGGTAAGTACCATTATGGCCGTGTTCTGGTTACTGGTATATGTGTTTGTGAACCTGACTTCTATTATTTATCTGGGTGCGCTGGCGATATCTGCCATTTCGGGGATTGACTTTTTCTGGTGCATCTTCGGCCTGGCCTTATTTGCTGTGATAGTGACGCTGGGAGGTATGAAGGTAATTGGGTATACGGACGTAATCCAGGTGATTGTGCTGATAGTAGGTGGTCTGGCTACAACGTACCTGGCTTTGCATATGGTGAGCAGGCATTTTGGTTATGGCGACGACATCTTTAAAGGACTGACGCTGATCAGGGATAAGGCAGATACGCATTTTCATATGATCTTCCCATCCACGCATCCTTATTATAAGGATCTGCCGGGATTGTCTGTACTGATAGGTGGGATGTGGGTGAATAACCTGAACTACTGGGGATGTAATCAGTATATTATACAACGTACCCTGGGGGCCGATCTGAAGACGGCCAGAAGCGGAATTTTGTTTGCAGCGTTTTTGAAATTGCTGATACCGGTAATTGCGGTATTGCCGGGTATTGCGGCGTATGTGTTGTATCAGAATGGGGTGTTTGGTGCGGAATTGCATGATGCAACGGGTGCGCTGAAACCGGATCAGGCTTATCCGACTTTGCTGAATTTGTTGCCTGCAGGATTGAAGGGACTGGCATTTGCGGCGTTGACGGCAGCTGTGGTGGCATCGCTGGCAGGCAAGGCGAATAGTATTTCAACCATTTTCTCCCTGGATATTTACCATAAATATTTTAATAAGAATGCTTCTGAAAAACAGCTGGTGAGAGTGGGCCGATATGTGGTAATAGTAGCGATGCTGATAGCGGCGCTGGTGGCACCGGCGTTGCGTACACTGGATCAGGCATACCAGTTTATACAGGAGTATGTAGGGTTTATTGCACCGGGAGTGTTGGCGATTTTCCTGTTGGGATTGTGGTGGAAACGGACCACGACGAGGGCTGCGATGGCGGGAGCTTTGCTTACGATTCCTTTGTCGGCGGTATTGAAGTTTTTGCCGGTGTGGACAGGAGGAGCGTTTCCTGATTTTCCGTTTTTGGATAGGATGAGTATTGTATTCGGTTTGTTGTTATTGATAATGGTAGTGATGACGTTGGTGGAAGAGAATAGTAAGTACCAGGAGCCGGTGATTATTGTGGATAGAAAAATGTATAGGGCAACACCGGGATTTGTGGTAGGTTCTGTGATTATAATGGGGATTTTGACAGCACTATATACGGTGTTTTGGTAGGGTAGAAATAATATTTTTAATAGGCAAACCTTGTTTGGGTTTGCCTATTTTTATTTATGGACGGTAATGTTCCTTAGTTTATCGACGATGTCCTGGTTTGCATGAAGGGAGTCCAGCCTTCTTTAAGGGCGTTCCAAAATTCAATAAAATATCTTTTTCTTGAAAAAAGTTTAAAAATGGCTCAAAATGAGACGTTTTTGGCCAAAAATATTTGTTGAAATCGATTGTAATTTGTAAATTAAGGTTGTCAAGTCTGATTCCACTCTTTTATTTAAAACTACACGTATGAAAGCACATGATTTCTCCGGTGAGGAGCTACGCCCACTGCAGAGTATTGAACAATGGGAAGATGATGTACTCCTGCGCTATCCGGATGCAGGTGAACCAGCCAAAGCCAAAGAAGAGTTTCGTAATTATGAAAACCCCGGCAGGGATACTGTACGGGATTTTTACCGCCTTAATCATACCTATCAGACTTATGAGTTTGTGCAGGAGAAGCGGGCCGATTTCCTGCGTTTTAACAGGAAGGAGATGCCGGTATGGGGAGCGATGGAGTTCCTGAACACATTAGTGGACGATTCTGACCCGGACATTGACCTGGACCAGTTGCAACACTTGCTGCAGACGGCAGAAGCGATTCGTGCGGACGGGCATCCGGACTGGTTTGTGCTGACTGGTTTTATTCATGATATGGGTAAGGTACTGTGTTTGTTTGGCGAAGCCCAGTGGGCAGTGGTAGGCGATACTTTCCCGGTGGGTTGTGCTTTTTCTGACAGGATTGTATATCCCGAATTCTTTGCATTGAATCCGGATACAAGGGATGAGAGATATAATACGAAATATGGTATTTATAGTCCTAATTGTGGATTGGATAATGTGTCTATGAGTTGGGGCCATGATGAGTATTTGTACCAGATGACGAAGAATTATCTACCTGAGCCGGCATTGTATATGATCAGGTATCACTCTTTCTATTCTCAGCACAGGGAGCATGCATATGAGCACCTGATGACGAATCATGATAAAGAGATGTTTGAGTGGGTAAAGAAGTTTAATCCTTATGATTTATATAGTAAGAGTCCAAAACCACCGGTTATATCGGAATTAAAGCCTTATTATGAGGATTTGATTGCGAAGTATCTGCCGGCGACCATCAGGTTGTAGAGGGGCTTAGAATTGTGTTTAAAGGCGGTATCAGGGCCACATCACCTGAGTACTGGTTAAGATTGTTCTGAATGCCGGCCGGGAATGGTTTTGAGAGTAGGTCAAAGAATAGCGGTATTATAATCATTTCCATTGCCACTTAAGCATACAAAAAATTGCGGCCGTTTCAGAAATGAAACAGCCGTTTTTTTATTCAGACAACTAATGGAAAAAAAATCTTTGTTGAGGTGGTTAATCACTTTTAGTATCCATTGAAGGAGAGCAGGTTCCCTCCCTTGCCTGGAGGGAACTGCTCTTAATGCGTGTTTCGCTTGCGTGTATGGGTTATCAATGGCGAAAGACCGCTTATTTTATGCCTAACTTTTGTTTTGCTGCCGGAAATAAATCTTCACAGGTAGCAGTAACCACAATATCTTTTGAATTATCTAATACACATACATAGCCTTTTTCTGCTGCCAGGTCGGAAATGGCTTTCTTTACTTTTGCAAGAATAGGTGTGGTGAGATCCTGCTCACGGGCCGATAGCTGCTGTTCCATCTTCTGACGATATTCCTCAATATTATTTTTAGCCAGCTCCAGTTCCTTCAGTTTCGCTTCTCTGATTGCAGGACTGTATTGCTCCTGCAAACTGTCAAATTCGGCTACTCTTGCCTGATAGGCGACGACTAATGCCTGGCCGTCTTTCAGTAATATTTGCTGATAGCGTTGCAGTGAGTCATATGCTTTCCGGGCATCAGGCATACTGATAACCAGTTGTTGCATATTTACATAGGCGATCCTGGCCTGTGCAAATGAAGTGTAAGAAGAAAACATAATGATGCAAAGCAATAGGATAACGAACGTAAATTTTTTGCACATAGGCTTTGTTTGGTTAGGAAAAGGATAGCGAAACAACAATGTCCTCATTAGCAATCCCTTCGGACCAGAACTGCGCTGGCAGTTGATCCGCTACCGTGATAGTGCTAAGGTGAAAAAAAGGGGCTTAATAAAAAGTTAAGGTTATGATAAAGGAAAGTTAAGCTCTGTTTTTAGGACAATAAATTAGGAAGGACGGTAAAGGGCTTTGGAGTTAGGAAAGTATAAATTGCTTTTTAGAGAAGATAGTAAATAAAAAAAGCTGTCCGGCTTTTCCGAAACAGCTTTCCTTCTATTTTGTAAACAGATTTGATTGCTAGTATTTTTCCAGGGTACCAGTGTATTGACCTTTCACGGTAGTAGAAGTACTATATACCAACTCGAATGTAAAGGTGTACCTGGAACCAGACTTTTTCACGGTAACAGTTCCGCTGGTTGGACTTCCCAGAGAAACCTCGCCATCACTTTCAACATACTCACCATTTACTACTTTCATACCCGCTGCAATATCAGCCCAACCAAAGTTCTTAGCTTTGTTGTAACCATCTTCGTAAGAAGCTAGGTAAGTATAAGTAGCACCGTCGATCAGGGAGTCAATACCCAGGTCAACATAGCTATAAGTACCGCTGAATTTGTCATTATCCGTCTCAGAAAAACTATGGCTGACGAATGCTACATCGCCATCACTCACACCATCTTCAATGTAAGTACCATCATAACCATAATTGACTGCATAGGATTTGCCGTTCACACTGAAGGAACCAGCATTAGAGTCATCATCTTTCTTTTTACAGGCAGTAAAAAACAGGGCCGCAACAGCAGCAGAAAACAGGAGTTTCTTCATTTGATTTTGAGTTTCAGTATAGGTTTATAGAATGTAAAATTTGGGTTACCACTATAGGGTTATTATATACTTGTTTGTCCCGGATGCAAAGATAGGGTAGTTTTTTAATTTACAAAATAAAATAATGTGTTGAAGGAGCGGATATTTTAATTTCTCTTTAAAAATCAGCCAATGCTACGTGGTTTATATCCGGTAAAGCACGCAGCATTGGGTGATTAAAGCCTTATTTCGGTAATTCAGGTCTGTTCACATGTATTGGCCTGTTTGAAGCTGCATTCAAAAACGCAACCAGGGCATTCCGCTCTTCTAACGTCAAACGCAGGGGGCGCATGATAACATCTGTTTTTGGAAACATCCTGTCATCCTTCAATTCAGGTCCTGGCCTGATCATCATCCCACTATTATACAACTGAATGATCTGCTCCAGGTCGGGAAACAATCCATTGTGCATATAAGGCCCTGTAAACGCCACATCTCTCAGCGATGGTGTACGGAACTTACCTACATCACTGGTGTCCTTTGTGATCTCATACCTGCCCAGGTCTTCGTATTTCCGCTTGTAGTAAGTAAGGCCAATGTTGTGAAACTGCTTATCTGTTAAATAAGTGCCGTAGTGACAATTCATACACCTTGCCCTGGTACGGAATACATGCAGCCCTTTTATTTCCTGGTCTGTAAACGCACTATCTTTGCCCTGAAGAAATAAATCAAAACGACTCTTCCTGCTGCGGATAGTTTTTTCAAAAGCACTGAGTGCTGTACCAATGTTGTTCAGCGATACCCTGCTCTTATATACCGCCCTGAATAGCGAATCATAACCTTTGATCGCCTGCAATTTTCCTGGTAATAATGCAGTATCCATATCCATTTCATGATGTGCACTCAAGGGGCCGAAGATCTGATTGTTCAGGCTATTCGCCCGGCCATCCCAGAAATAATTGCCGCCGTAAATGAATACATTCAGCAGTGTTGGTGTATTGCGTGTACCCTGCAAATGGTCATTGCCTAAGGATACCCGCCTGCCATCCGTCCAGGCGAGGTCCGGCTCGTGACAACTACTACAGGAGATCTGACCGGACCCCGATAAGCGGGGATCGAAGAATAACAATTTCCCTAATTGTACTTCCGGATCTTTCATCCCCTCCGCCCAGGCATTCTCTTTTGGCAGCGCCTGCATCTCTTCGTACCTGATGCCGCTGTCGATCTCCGGTTTTGGCCATTCTGCCACCGGTCGGCTATACAGGGCACGCAATGAATCTGCTTCGCTCTTGAAATGATTAATAGTATAACTGTTCAGTGAACATAAAATAATAAAGCTTCCTACTATCAGAATTGACCTCTTCATGTTGGTGTATTAAAAATAAAATTGCAAGGCTATATTGCCGTATGCCCTGTCCTTTCCGGGCTTCATGGCCCCATCCAGTACCAGGGTACTTTCATTGAATGCTGCTGTATATGCTACAGTGCCTTTCAGGCCTGCATAAAATCCTTTGAAGTGTTTGGTATATTGTAATGAGAATTTTCCGCCGGCACTGCTGGCAGCATTATAATAGTAATCATACTCAATCACCTGGTGTGTGAAGTAGCTTACATTCACGGAGGTGGTGTAGATAAAGGGATGAACTGATTGTGTGTAATGCAGGGCAAAGTCTGCTCCCCAATGGTCTTTGTTTTTAGTGGTGTAATTCCAGCCGATATTGGGCTGTATGGAGATGTGCTCATACTGCACATAATTGCCTGTAATGCCATCCATCCGCTCTTCGCTGTTGCTGTTCAGCGTCAGGCCATAATTCATGCTGCGACCGGTATATAGCGCGCGGAAAGTATAGCTCTTTGAACGGTATTGATAATTATTGGCCTTGTATACGATCTGCAGGTCTTCACCTTTCAGTGCTTCGTAGGCAAAGCTGGCTGCAAAACGTTTCTTCGACCATAATACATTTGCTTTGGTGCTTGTCAGGTGATAATGCGCCAGTGTATCAAAGCCTCCGTCGGAACGGTAATAATAGAATTGTTTTTCTTTGATCCGTTTTGCCGTTGCTGCCAGCATACCAAAACTTTTATCCTTATAGATCAGTGAAAAACCAGCACCATTGCGCCTGAATCGGGTGCGGTAATTACGGTTTGTCAACCTGGGATTCGGTTCTGCATAGCCATTGATTACATAGTTCACATAGTCAGGGTATACTGTACTTTCACCATAGCTTGCATTTTTATAGGCTATATTCACCACTTCTGAGCCATAACCGTAGTAGCCATCGATGGTAGCGGTGAATTTTTTACCTAAGGAATAACCAGTACCCCCATTCAGTGTAAACTGGTAATCATTGATCGAACCCCTGGGATCATTTACTGAGAAGTGATTACCGATGCGATAGTTGACACCGGCTAGCACTGGCAGGTGATTATTGAAGAAATAATGTGACAGGCCTACATTTGTCTGGTACAAAGCCCTGCGATAACTGACGTATGCAGGTGAGCCATAGTAATACGGTGTAGAAGGATTGTAACGTGTCTGGTGCCGGAATCGCGTGCTGTCTTCTACTATGCGCTGATAGTTAAATGAGCCCCAGAGATCTGTTTTACCAATGTTTGTCTTACCCTCTGTGCTGAAGGTAAAGGTCCTGTCAGCAGTGGCATCCTGAGCAGGGATGAACTTTCCATTGTGTGAACCATAATCAATCTTTACTGTATTGTAACCCGTAGGCATGAAGTGGCGGATGAAGGCAGGAGAGAGTTTGCCGGCCTCGTACAGGAAGTACCGGCCTGAGTCTGATGCCAGTAGCATGGCCGCAATTTCCTGGCCCTTCGGCACCTGTCGCTTCACGGCCGGCATTGCCTGTTGTTCTATACCAGGCAGGCCCGTTTGTCCCGGATCAGGATATCCCTGTTGCCCTTGTGCAAGGACAACAGGAGATACACCTACGCTGATAAAAAATAAAATTATTCTTCTCATTATTTGAATCCTCCCGGAGTAGCTACATCGAAATAATCGAAATCCTCAGTCGAGTTGTTGGTATCTTTTAATACCACGCGGCCGTTTACTGTTTTCTGTGTTTTACGGACTACTGACTGTGAAGAATAAGCGCCTTTAGGTACCAGGGCAAACCCTGCATCGTACTGTGCACTGAATTTTTTAGGGATGCGGTCTTCTGCTGTATTGGGCTGGATCTCTACCGCGTCGATGACATATTTCAGTGGAACCTGGTAGTACTTCACAGCCGTAGCAGAGGGTGTGCTGGTAGTAGGGAAATTGTACATAGGCCAGTTCTTCACGATCTGTGCCCCGTCTACTTTGAAGATGATATAGCCATCGCGGCCATTATTGTCCAGGATCCAGTCATTGCCAAAGTACTGAAGCACTTCCAGGTTAGGTACACTCAGGTTATCTACATCAGATGCCAGTGGGGTAGAGAGGAAGCTTGCATAATAAGCTTCGAAATCTGCACCGCTCAGGTCTACTGTCAGGGCAGGATTTTTAACGCTGATAGTGGTACCGTTTGCTCCTGTCCAGGGTACCTTGTGGTTCATAGCTGTCTGTGCGATCACGATGCTGCTGCCTGGTTGTACAGGGTAAGTCTTGCCGGTACCTGGTATCATGAGCAGTGTGCGCGTATACACATAGTCGTTATTGGCATCGATATCGGCCGGCATATTGACAGACTTGCTCCAGTCCATCTGGCCATTGGTAAGGGTATAGTAATTGGAAGATGTGAATGATTGCCGGCCATACACCTGACCGATGTACAAGCTGTCTGCATACAATACCTGGTCACTGTTGTTATGGATTTCGATGAACTGGTCACGGTACAGTGCACCATCGGTACGATGAGACCCCGCGAAATACACCTGCCTGATCACCCACTGTCCGGTAGTACCTGCTACCAGTGTCATGTTCATTGTCAGGTCATTGCCTACTGCAATAGCGGCATTCTTTTCAGACGCGTTGAAGGTAATATCGTCGGCGATATAAGTTCCTGTGATGGTATAATAATTATCTGCACTGATGGTGATGGTTGCATCCACATCATAGGTACCGGCAGGGATCGCTGTAAAGCGGGCAATACCGGAGTCATTGGAGCTTGCGGTCAGTTGGCTGCTGGTGCTGGTATTAGTGATTTTTACGGTTACACCTTTTACAGGCAGGCTATAATCGCTGGAGTCCAGGGCATAGGTAAGATGGACGATCAGGTTCACTGGTTGGATGCCGGTGCTTACTGCGTCTTCCTTCTTGCAGGAGCAGACGGTCGCGATAGTAAGCAGCAGCAGAAAATAACAGGTCTTTTTCATTATCGTTTATTAAATTTTTACAGATAGTTCAGCTCCGAACGTTGGAGAGCTGTTAGGAAATTCGTAAGTATTGGAAGGTGTGATATAATAAGGCTGGTAGTTGAATACATTGTATACGTTGAATGCAAATTTGAAACGCTTGCGGATCTCCTTGCCTACACTCATGTGAAAGTTCATGAGCGGATTCGGTGCCCTGTTCGATGTTCTGTCTGTCTCAGGCAGGTAGAGGTACCCGTATCTCGGATCATCTTTATCAAATTTGTCTATATACACGATGTCATATGCATTGGTCATATAGGCAACAGGAATACCACTCCTTGCTTCCGTATACGTTTTGCTGATGAGTGTACACTCGGCAGTAAACTGTATAATCAGGCTGATTTTCGGAATATGTGTCACGGAGGTGACACGACCATTGCAATACGTAGTATACTCCTTACTGGGCGGGAATAGTCCCGACAGGGCATAATCCGGAATCGTGTTGGCGGCACTGGTTGGTCTTTGTGCCCAGGTGTTCACTGTCGTCCTTGACAGGGTGCGGTTGATTCCTGTGGCCAGGGTAAATGATGTTTCAATCGCCCTGATCTTTGGCGTAGCGATGATGAGTTCTGCGCCATAGTTGCTGGATTTCAGGATGTTTTTGAAGACGTTTGTGGCCATCTGGAAAGGTTTGGTGCTATCCTGCCTGATGATAGGTTTGGAACCTTCTACATAGGTAGCGGAGTACATAGGCAGTTCCACCTTCTCATATTGGGTTTGTGTACTGATTCCGTTGGTATTCCACTTGCCATAGAGGTTGCCTGAAATGTTCCAGCCATTTTTGTGATATTGACTGGATAGTTCTATCGTCTGACTCCTGGATGGTTTCAGATTTTTGTTGGTAGGATCATAGCGGTATACGTAGATCAGGGCAGCACTTTCTGCTTCCTTGCCATTGTAGGCATTCAGCAATGGGATTTCTGTGAAGGACGGACCCGGGTATCGCATGGCAAGGCCCGGCGATTTATAGGCGAGACCATAAGCGAGTCCTACACGCAGGTTCCTGTTTATTTCATAATTGGTATTGATACGGGGAGAGCCACTGATCTTACCGTTCTGAATATCTAATCTGGCACCTGCCCGTACATGCAGATCGCGATGTGCAATGGGTGTTTTGAATACATCTTCCGCATAGAAACCGAGGTCGCGTTGTGGTACTACACGGGTGTAGTCGTAATAGCGCTCGCCCATGGATTTGCTTACAGAGGTAGTGTTTACATAGGCACCGATGCGTGGAACGCTGGGATCGGAAACCTGGCCCAGGCCTTTGTTGCGGCCCCAGTTGTAATTAGCTCCGATGGTGAGGAAGTGATTGATACGGCCCGTGCGGAATTCATTGGCCAGGTCCAGACTACTGTTCAGCGTGACGGGGCGACCATCTACGATGGCCTGTGCAGTATAAATGCCCGGCGCATAAGTGCCTTCATGAATGCCGGTGGTCGTAGCGGTGGTGTACAATACATACGCATTGTTTACCTGCCATTCCCTGTAGCTGTATTGATGGCCTGCACTATAGCGTACGTTTGCAGTGATGTTCTTTACAAACCGGCCGTTTACGCGATAGGTGACCTTGTCAGAAAGACTGAGGTTCCAGCTGTCGAAGCGGGTCTTAGAGGATGCCGGATCATCGGGGTCTCTCTTTATGCCATCGAGGTTACGACCGTAGTCCACGATGGTCGTGTTTTTAAGCCGGTTATTTTTGCCAAAGTAATTGGTCCATATGATATTACCATTCATACGTTCGTAAGCCTTTAATTTCTCGCGGCTGTCGAAGTAAGAGTTGACATAGTTGAAGCTTCCATTCATCACACCGGCTTTTTCCGAGAGACGGAAGCCCTTACTGAAGCTGGCCGTAGTGGCGGCATCGCGCAACTGTGTACGGAAATAACCTTTTGAAATCCCGGCTTGTCTTTCGATGATGATGGCCCCATCCGTGAGGTCGCCATATTTGGCAGAGGCCACCCCTGCAATGACTTCAATGCTTTCGATATTGTCCGGCGGAATCTGGCGAAGGTCAGTGCCACCAAAAGTGTAGTCGCCGGAATAGTTATTGTCACCATCTGCACCGCTGAGACCAAAAGACTGCGGACTGGTGATGAATGAATTGGTCATACCCCTGTAGCCCGGGTTATAACTCTGCATATTCATGTTGTTCGTAATATTGTTTCCATCCATGATGATGGCAATACCAAATGCATTGTTCAGCTGGTAAGCACCCCGGTTATCGGTAGTAGGGGCGAAGCTGGCGCGCAGGTTGATATTCTGTACATGCTGCAGGGATGGTGCTGTGATGGCCCTGTTGGGAATCTGGTTCAACAGGTCGTTCAGGCTTAGTGCAGGTGTTTGTTCAATCATCTCCCGGGTGATCATGAGAGATGAGTTGGAACTCCCTTCGAATGTGCGGGTGGCAGTGACTGCTATATCTTTCAGGCGAAGGCTGACTTCTTTTAGGAATACTGTGGGGAGTATGGTATCGCTTGTGAGCTGTTCGATTCTGCGCGTTTGTTGCTGATAGCCGACATAAGAGATTTCGAGGGTAAAGGAGCCGGCGTTGGAGAGGATGATGGTGAAGTTACCATTGTGATCAGTGGTGAAAAACTGATTGAGCTCCCTGAGGCGAATGCTGGCGGAAGGGAGTGCGGTGCCGTCTTCGGCCATGATGCGGCCGGATATAATGGATCTGCTGGTGGCAGCAGGCATTGATGGAGGTATGATTCTGCTCGGTGCAGCAGTAGCTGATTTATAAACCACAAGGCGGTTGCCCTGCAGGCGATAAGCGAGGCCGGTACCATTGAGTAATGTGCTGACGATGCTTTCGATCGACTGTTTGTCAAACGATCGCGCAGGTACAGCAATGTTGTCTGCATCGGCAGGATTGAAGGCGATGTTCACACCAGATTGCGCAGAAAGCGCCAGCAGGGAGTGATCCAGCTTCCAGCCTTTCTCAGTACGGAAGCTGATTGTTTGTGCATGGCAGACAGCTGTAATGAGCAGCAGGCAGGCTATTTTAATTACATCCTTTACCATCTAAAATAATTTCGTCCTGTTGAATTTTATAAGTGATTCCGTAGATCAGGTTGAGATTGTCCAGGATATCGCTGATATGATCACTGGTCGTAAAAGTAACAGTGACACGGCATTTCAGGACATTATCCTGTTTTGTAATGAAGCGTACATGGAACTGTTCCTGGAGCGATTGTAGTAGTTGACTAAGTGGTACATTGTTCAGGACAAATTTCTGCTGCACCCAGCTCACTTCTTCCGCAGCGATGAGTGTAGCCTGATTGGTAGACTTGTTCACTGACATGCCTTCACCCTGATGTAAGAGTTGATTTTTTACCATGACTACCCCGCTGCTCACACTTACGTTTTCTTCGTTAAGAGCCTGATAGCTACGTACCTGGAAACTGGTGCCGATGTCTGCTATCTTCAGTCCTGTAGCGGTAGTGACGGTGAATGGATTATTGACATCATGCTGAACTTCGCAGAAGATTTCACCTTCTTTGAGAATGATCTTCCTGCCGGAATATTGAATAGTGGTTTTAGCATTCATCCAGATCACTGAACTGTCGGGCAGGATAATTTTTTTGACACTGCCGGCAGTGCTAAGGGTAATCATGGCGGATGGTTGCAGCAGTTTATAACTAATACCTGCTGCGAGCAAAACGGCTGCTGCTACGCTCACACGCTTTATGATCCGATAGATACGGGCCGGTTGATTAATTTGCCTGCGAAGCGCGTCGGTAGCGAGATTAAGCTCTTCGCTGGCCCCCCAGTTATAAATACCGTGTATAATTTCTCTGGCGTGGGCTACAGTATCAGGATGTTCATTGCTGATAGCATCCCAGTGACGGATGGTAGCTTCGTCTGCCTTGCCAAGGCAGTATTGAATAAAGCTGTCGTCTAACAGTAACGTTTCTATGTCGGGTGGCTGAATCATATTATATAGAGCAGGGGGAATTTTGTTTTTACCCTCGTGTTTTTACGGGCGTAAAATTTTAGTCGGCTGTATTGCTTTGTGGTGAAGCGTTTCAGGGCCAATAATCAATTTGGGAAAACTTTATCGGCTACATTTTTCCCGATTCAATAAACGATGGTTTTTTGAAGGCTGTAGTTTTGCGGCCTTAATATGCCAACATATGGGTGCCAGGGGTACAGAAGAAATCCGGGCGTTATGGACGGCATTTGTAAACAATCGTAGCGAACAGGATTTTTATGCATTGTACCGTCAGTTTTTCCCATATTTATTATCGATAGGATTGAAGATTTCGGCTGACAGGGATCTGGTGAAAGATGTATTGAACCAGCAGTTCCTGCAGTTATGGCAACAGCGGGAGCGCTTGCAGGATATTGAGTTCCCGCTTACTTATGTGACGACTTCCTTCAGGAGAAAATTAATAAAGGAGGGAGGTGCGTTTTCGACAATACAGGAACTGACAGACGAACATTTACAGTTATTTACTGAACTATCCCCGGAACAGGTGAGCCTGCACCGGGAGGAAGATGTTTTGCTGCAACAGAGGATTACAAATGCTATTCAGCGACTCACGGAAAGAAAACAGTTATTGATTCGGTTGAAGTATTTTGAAGGCTTGTCTTATGCGGAGATAGCTGCGAAGACGGGCTTGTCGGAGCGGACTATTTATAATAAAGTACATGAGGCCATAAAGGAGTTGCGGAGGGAATTGAATTGATATTTTATAGGGCTAAATAAAAACGCTTTTGCCGACGGCAAAAGCGTTTTTATTTAGGAAGTGAGAGAATGGGTTACGGCCGGCTTAATTTCTACGCATTTACTTCAAAGCATCGAAGAGAATCTCTATCGGATGCATCGCTTTCTTACCGGTACCATCCTTCACCTGGTGCCTGCAGCTCGTGCCCGGTGCCGCTATCAGTGTATCATCGGCAGCACTCCTTACAGCAGGGAACAATACCAGCTCTCCTATCTGCATCGACAGGTCATAATGTTCTTTTTCATACCCGAAAGACCCTGCCATACCACAACATCCGGAAGGAATCACTTCCACCGAATACTGCGCCGGCAGTGATAAAATATTCTTACTATACAATGCAGAAGACAGCGCCTTTTGCTGGCAATGTCCATGCAGTTTGATTTGTTTCTTCTCCCCTGTAAACTGATCTGCTTTGATGTTTCCTTTCTCTGCTTCCTTATCCAGGAACTCATCAATCAGGAATACATTCTTCGCCAGTTCCTTTGCAGCAGCTCTTAATTCTTCGCGCACCAGGTCCGGATATTCATCCCTGAAACTCAGTATTGCTGAAGGTTCTACTCCCAGCAAAGGTACATTGTCATTGATCACCTCACTAAAGATGCGCACATTCTGTTCTGCAAACACCCTTGCTTTGCGCAGCAGGCCTTTAGACAGCCATGCACGGGCACTTTCGGGGTGATCAATCATTACAACGTCATATCCTAAACGATAAAGCAATTGCACTGCTTTGATACCGATATGCGTGTCATTGAAGTTGGTGAACTCATCACAGAAGAGGTACACCTTTTTCTTTGCTACAGGCAGGATCGCTTTCATCGCCGGCCACTCTTTCTTAAACCAGCGGCGCAGGGTCGTCTGCTGTAAACCGGGCAGTGAACGATCTTTTGCAAAACCGGAAGTCTTCTTTATCAGATTGCCAGTTGCTTTGGTATTGATCATCCAGTTGTAAATGCCTGGTACAAATTGCGCCAGTCCATTCAGCCGGTTGTAGTTACTGATCAGTTTTGCCCTGAATGGTACGCCGTTCGCATCGTAGTAATGCTGCAGGAATTCCATTTTCAGTTTCGCCATATCCACGTTGGACGGACATTCTGACTTACAACCTTTACAGGCCAGACAGAGGTCCAGTACTTCCTTGATTTCTTTATGGTCGAACCGGTTTTCTTTATTGGAGTGGGTAAGGAACTCACGTAAAATGTTCGCCCTTGCACGGGTGGTATCTTTCTCATTGCGCGTAGCCATATAGCTAGGGCACATGGTGCCTCCACTCAGTTGTGTCTTGCGGCAATCGCCTGAACCATTACACTGTTCTGCATGTTGCAGGATCGTCTGATCAGGGAAGTGGAAGACGGTTTGAATAGGCGGTGTTTGCTGGCCCGGTGTATAACGCAGCATGCTGTTCATGCTGGGTGTATCTACGATCTTGTTTGGATTGAAGATGTTCTCCGGATCCCAGGTATATTTGATTTCTCTGAGCAGTTCATAGTTCTTGTCACCGATCATCTGGCGAATGAATTCGCCACGCAGCCGGCCGTCACCATGCTCGCCACTCAGGGAGCCTCTGTATTTCTTTACGAGGGTCGCAATCTCTTCAGCAATCTTACGGAAGAGGGCATTGCCTTCCTCTGTTTTCAGGTTGATGATAGGGCGTAGGTGGATCTCTCCACTACCTGCGTGCGCATAGTGTACGCAATAGAGATTATTAGCTTTCAGCACTTCGTTGAAGTCACGGATGTAGTCGGGCAGATCGTAGATGTCAATCGCTGTATCCTCGATCACTGGTACCGCCTTCTCATCGCCTGGCAGGTTACTGAGCAAGCCTAAACCTGCTTTCCGAAGTGTCCAGATCTTCTTGGTATCTGCACCGAACAGGAGGGGGAAGTGGTAGCCCAGCCCTGCTGCTTTCAGTTCTGCAATGAGGCGGTCAGCAATCTCAGTGATAGCTTCGCGGGTATCGCGGAGGAATTCAACTACGAGGATCGCACCGGGATCGCCCTGCACAAAGAAGCGGTTCTTGCTTTGCTCGATATTGTCTTTTGTACACTCCAGGATATAGTGGTCTATCAGTTCACTTGCGCTGGGTTTATATTGCATGGCAATAATATTCGCCCGCAGGGATTCATCTACATTATTGAAGTGTACGCAAAGAAGACCAGTCTCTTTGGGAGGCAGGGGGTCTACGTGAATTTTGATTTCGGTGAGGAAGGCGAGGGTACCTTCGGAACCGGCGATGAGTTTACAGAAGTTGAAGTCTTCCTTACCGGCAGTGAAAGGTGCGGTTTCCAGCAGCAGGTCTACGGCATAACCGGTATTTCTGCGGAGGATGCTGGGTTTTGGAAATTCACGGCGGATCTCTTCCTGGTGGGAGTGGTTGCCCAGCAGGCTACGCATCTGCCTATAAACGGCCGTTTCCAGACTACCGTCATTCCTTTCGCAGCGTGCATGAAATTCGTCAGCAGAGATGCTGTTGAAAGTCACGTCCGAACCATCGCTGAGGATGGCTTTTACTTCGAGGAGGTGTTCGCGGGTACTGCCGTAAACGACAGAGTTGGAGCCGCAGGAATTGTTCCCCACCATCCCGCCTATCATGGCGCGGTTGGCAGTAGAGGTTTCCGGGCCGAAGTAGAAACCATATGGTTTGAGGAACATGTTCAGTTCATCGCGGATTACGCCGGGCTGAACTCTTACCCAATGTTCTTCAGTATTGATTTCGAGAATTTTGGTGAAAGTACGCGACACGTCCACAACGATACCGTTTCCAACAACCTGTCCGGCCAACGACGTTCCTGCGGTACGCGGGATCAACGACGTTTTGTTTGCTCTCGCAAAACGGATCAGTGTTTTGATGTCCTCCTCATTGGCAGGTATAGCTACGGCCAATGGCATTTCTCTGTATGCTGAGGCATCTGTGGCGTACAGGGTACGCATGGTGTCGTCAGTGTATAACGTTCCGGCAAATTGTCCGGCAAGCTCCCTAAGCTTTTCGCGCATATTAATCTTCCCTTTTCAGAAGGCAAAAGTAATGTTTTGATTGCTGGAATGCAAATAGGGGAGTTTGTTAGATTTTGTCTAAAAAATAGAGGATTTTTTGAAAAAAGGCCCCTTTAACATTGAGTAAAAGCGGCCTTTTCGGAAGCCTGGGCCTTCGGCCGGCATCATTCTATAGTGTTTATTCTGATTTCAATGAAATAACCGGATTGATCAGCGCTGCTTTTATCGCCTGCGTACTCACTGTTAGCAATGCAATCACACAGGCCAGCATACCCGCTCCCGCAAAGATCTCCCAGCGAATCTCAATTTTGTAATCAAAATGCGCCAGCCATTGCCGCATCAAAAAGAACGCAAAAGGTGTTGCGATCAGCGCCGCCAGGATCACCAGCCAGACAAAGTCTCTGGACAGTAATACCCATAATTGCGGCAGACTAGCCCCCAAAACCTTCCTGATCCCGATCTCTTTGGTCCTGCGCTCGGCCATGAACATAGCGAGTCCGAAGAGTCCCATGCTTGATATCAGGATCGCTAACAGGGCAAAGGATGCCGCCAGGCTGCCTACCTGGTTCTCCATTTCAAATTTACGGGCGAAGTCCTGGTCGGTGAAGGAATATACAAATGGCCGATCGGTATTATACTTCTCAAATACAGGTCCGATGATGCTCAGTGTCTTTGACAGGTCGGCTCCCTTCTTAAGGCGAATCAGGATATTGTTTGCATCTTCTTTTTCAAAGATGATCGCCAGCGGGTAGGCCGTCTGGTAAGGGTTGTAGAGCACCAGGTCTTTTATAATGCCTATAATGGTGAGCGTATTGGCACCGGACTGAATCGTCTTGCCTATAGGATCTGTATAGCCGATGGTCTTCAATGCGGTTTCATTGAGAATGACAGCACTTGAATCTGTAGGATGGCCTGCCTCAAATGAGCGTCCTTCTATGAGTTGCATCCCCGTTACCTTATCATAATCCCAATCCCCCATGATCACATCCATCGAAATTTCTGCTTTAGGGTCTTTGCCCTGCCAGGAGAAATCGCTCCACTTGTTGTAGTTAGCCGTCATGGGTTGTGACGTTCTTGTCACCGCCTCTAACTGCCCTGTATTCAGCAATTCCTGTTTCAGGGCGGTAAAGTTTTTATTCAGCGAGGTGCTGGTTTGTATAGATAAAAGATTATTTGGATCATAGCCCATGAACCTTGTCTGCGCATGCCTGATCTGCTGGAATACAATCGTTGTACAAATTATCAGTGCAATACTGATTGCAAACTGGAACACCACCAACACGCGGCGCAATGTAACAGGACGCTTACCTGTCTTTACCGCGCCTTTCAATACCTTCACCGGTACGAAGGAGGAAAGATACCAGGCAGGATAACTACCTGCCAGCAGGCCGGTGGCAATACAAATACCTAATGCCATTGCTACATGCTGATAGGAGAAATGCAGGTTTGATATGCCTGCTTGTCCGAGGGAAGGCCGAATGATCAGGATCAATATAATCGCTACTACAAATGCAATCAATGAAGTTATTACAGACTCACTGAGAAACTGACCGATCAACTGCGTACGACCGGAACCTATAGCCTTACGGATGCCTACTTCCTTCGCTCTCTTTTCAGATCTGGCCGTGCTCAGGTTCATAAAATTGATACACGCTATGAGCAGCACAAAGATACCGATGATACTAAAGAGATGTACATAAGTGATCCTGCCTCCTGCTTCTTTCCAGTCCTTGAATTCATTGTGCAGGTGCATGCGTGTAAAGGCCTGCAGATCCAGGAATTGATTATCATGCCCCGGATCATGTTCATTCACCAGGTTGCGTATTTTCCTGGAGAAGCTTGCCATGTCCACACCAGGATTCAATTCTACTGCATTCCAGGCAAAGTTTACTCCCCATCTTGTATTCGCATCTTTTACAAAAGAGGATTCCCTTTCCATCAGTGAAAAAGGCATGAGGAAATCAAACTGAAATGTAGAATTCGCAGGCAGGTCTTTCATTATTCCTGTTACCTGCATATCCATATTGTCGACTTTCACAAATTGTCCGATGGCAGAGGCATTTCCGAACAAGGCACGGGCCTGTGATTGGGTCAGGATAATACTGTTCACTTCATCCAGGGCTGTCTTTGCATTTCCCTCGACCAGGGGGAAAGAAAACATCTGGAGAAAGGCCGGATCAGCACACATCCCTGTTTTGAAAAACTTATTGGTACCATAGGCAATGCCCATCTTGTCCGACTGACTAATCCTGCTGGCGCGTTTCACTTCAGGGTAGTCATGCTGCATGAGCCAGTAAAGGGGCAGGGGAGTGGCATATTGTGTATTCTTTTGATCATTGAAGAGGCTGTGCTTGATGAACAAAGCGATCCGGTCTCCGTTTGAATGGAACTGATCATAGCTCTTTTCATATTGCACCCACATAAAGATGAGAAATGCGAAAGCCATACCCAGGGCGAGCCCTGTAATATTAATTACAGACAGTGTCTTATGCTGTAGCAGGTTGCGCCAGGCAACACGGCAAAAATTCCTGATCATAAAAAAAATATTACTACAATGATACCAGTTTGTAATGCTTTGTAAATGAATAGTTTCAGTTTTGCAGGCTGTTCGCTTTCAGGAACTTGTGTCCGCTTATGAACACTCTTGCTGGCATGGTTTCTGGGCTATAAATTATATCATTATTCACCCAAAAAACAGAGAGTTATGGAAGTAAGAGACAGATCAATAGGTAGTAATGGTCTTGAACAGGGAGGACCAAATTTAGGAAATGACTATAGTCGGGATATTACGAGAGAAGTAACATCCGATGATCCTGAAAGGATCATTATTCCTAAGAAAGATCAGGACAAAGATAAAAAAGAACAAGACAAAGGCGATAAAAACCAACAGCAGCGATAAGATGATGGCTGCTTAAGCGGGTAAGGCAGATAAGGAGCATACGCTTTTTATCTGCCTTTTTCTATTTAGAATAATGACTGTTGTCTTGGCTGAAATACGGGCTTGGGGATGCTGATCCCGGATCTCTCTTTCAGTTTATCAATGAAGTATACACTTGCCTCAATGTAACTCATATCATCCTGCATATGCATGAAAAAATATAATTCCTGCAGGCCGTTCTTTATCCACTTGTCTATGCGCAGCACCCATTCATCCATTCGCTTATAATCTGTCGGGTGCAGGCTATTCCCCACAAAGCGGACCATAGACCCCGCTGTGGACAGCTGCATATGTACACAGTCTCTCCGGCCGGCGGTGTCGGTAATCACTGCGCCTATTTTCAATTGCCTGAAGGTATCGAAGAGTTCTTTGGCAGTAGCGGGGTTCGTAAACCAGTCCGGGTGGCGGAGCTCTACATACCATGACAGGTCTGTCGGCAGACTTTGCAGGTATTTATACAGATTCTCCTTCCTCTTAGGACTAAAGTTCTCACCCAGTTGCAGAAAGATAGGCCCCAGGTTTTCTTCAAGTGCGAGGATGCCTTCGAGAAATGCGGTGGTCTGGTCCTGGGCATTCACCAGACTGCTGTAGTGACTAATTGATTGCGGCACCTTGGGACAGAATTTAAAATCCTTCCTGTTCACACGGGCCTTCCATTTCCCGATAGTGCCCGGGTCATAGATCTTATAATGAGTGGCATTGAACTCAATACAATTGAAATGATGAGGGTATTCCTCAAGGTAATTGGCTTCTTTGGTTCCTTTTGGATACAGGGTGCCCACCCATTCTTTCATTCCCCAACGGGGGCAGCCAATATAAACAGAAAGATTTGCTGCAGGCTGACCGGGTAATACCAGTTTATTATCAGCAGGATCAGGCAGACTAAAGTCTATGTTATTTAACAATGAATCATTGACGCGACCAAATTGCATAAAACTAGTTGGAAATTAATAACCTTCGAAGATAAGATTTTTAACTATAATCGCTTTTTCAGCATTCCGTGGTTACATCGCCACACATCGTGGTGCCGGAAGATGCCTTATGATAAAAAATTATTATGAACTGAAAGGCTTGCTACAAGCCGGATGGGCGTGGTTTTGGAGGCAGCAGGCTGTACCAGTGGCGGCTATACAAATAATATAAAGAAAGTTTGGATATTCCTTTGCAATATCCTTTTTCCAAGCTAATTTGATTATATACAAGAGCTTTATTTATTAACTGACAAGCATGGAAATTTTACACGTTAGCGCGGAATGTTATCCGGTAGCGAAAGTAGGAGGATTAGCCGATGTAGTGGGTGCACTGCCTAAGTATCAGCATGATCTGGGTTGTGTAGCCAAGGTAGTGATGCCCGCCTATAAGTCCCGCTTTTTCGAAAAGAATGAATTTGAACTCGTGCATCAGGGAGGTACCTGGGTAGGGTTCAACTGGTACCACGTCAACGTGTTCCGGGAAAAGAACAATGTACTGGGCTTTGACCTGTACCTGTTGGACATTCCGGGCCTGCTGGACCAGGAGGGCGTGTACGGGCACTGGAATGATATGGAACGTTTCCTGGCATTCCAGATCGCTGTACTGGACTGGCTGAATGAATGGCAGCACCATCCGGATGTGGTACATTGCCACGATCATCATACGGGGTTTATTCCTTTTATGATGACGCATGCTTACAAGTACGAAAGGCTGCGCAACATCGCCACGGTGCTTACCATTCACAATGCACAGTACCAGGGGCAGTTTGGCTGGGATCAGCTATATCGCTTACCGGGCTTTGACCTCTGGAAGGCAGGGCTGGTAGGATGGGACAATGCGGTGAATCCCCTTGCATCAGCGATCAAGTGTGCCTGGAGAGTGACCACCGTATCCCCCGGATATCTCGAAGAAATGTACAATGGTGCGAACGGACTGGAAAGTCTGCTGAGAAGCGAGCGCCGTAAGTGCAAGGGAATCCTGAACGGAATTGACAACAAGGTATGGGATCCTGCAACGGACCCGATGTTACCTTACCATTATGATGAAACTTCCTTTGTAAGAGGTAAAAAAGAAATAAAGCGCCAGTTGTGCGAGGAGTTTGGCTTTAACCCTGAATTACCATTGTTCTCCTTCATTGGCCGTTTGGTTGGTGAGAAAGGAGCTGACCTGTTACCAGATATTATTGGCCGTTCATTGTACGAGCAGCAGAACCAGCTCAACTTCCTGGTATTAGGAAGCGGGGAGTCTCATACAGAATGGCGTTTGCACCAGACAAAGGCCGGTACCGGACCTAACTTCAATGTGCAATATGGGTATAATGAGGGCTTGTCTCACCGCATATATGCCGGGAGTGACTTCCTGTTGATGCCCAGCAGAGTAGAACCTTGTGGCCTGAACCAGTTGTATGCATTGCGCTATGGTACGGTACCCATTGTACGTAGCGTAGGTGGATTGAAAGATACAGTGAAAGACTTTGGAGAACCCGGTGGTTTCGGAATCCGCTTTATCCAGGCCGAAGCCTGGGATGCCTGTCAGGCCGTTGCACGCGCTGTGGAGCTGTACAATGATCCACAGGCATTGCAGGAAATCCAGGAATATATCATGCAGATCGATCACTCCTGGGACAGTGCTGCCGCAGAATATGTAAAATTATACGAATCAATTATAATCAGACCTTAATTGGCACGGAACTTTCCACGTAAGTTTGTAAACGGGACTTTCCATTATAGTAATCATTATTTCAACGAAACAAAAGAATAGAACATATGTCTAACGCAGTTATCTCCCTTATCTTAGGAGGCGGTTCCGGTACCCGTCTTTATCCGCTCACCCGCAAGCGCTCGAAACCCGCTGTGCCGGTAGCAGGTAAATACAGATTGGTAGATATTCCCATCTCCAATTGTTTGAATGCGGATATGAACCGCATCTTTGTGCTCACCCAGTTTAACTCCGCTTCACTGAATAAGCATATTAAGAATACGTATCATTTCAGTCACTTCAGTAAAGCGTTTGTAGATATCCTGGCAGCTGAGCAAACTCCAGATAACCCCACATGGTACCAGGGTACAGCAGATGCGGTGCGTCAGTGTCTCCATCATATCGAGAACTACGAGTATGACTACGTGCTGATCCTGTCCGGCGACCAGCTGTACCAGATGGATTTCAGGGAGATGCTGCAACATCATATTGAATCACAGGCAGAGGTAACCATCGGTACCATCCCGGTAACTGCGAAAGATGCTTCTGATTTTGGGATTCTGAAAACGGATGATCATGGCCTCATTACCTCATTTACCGAAAAACCCAAGCAGGATGTACTGGCACCATGGGCATCACCGGTAAGCGATGAAATGCATGCCGCAGGAAGGGAATACCTGGCAAGTATGGGGATCTATATCTTTAGCAGAAACACGCTGGTAAATTTGCTGAAAGGGCAGGCCGCTGCAACTGACTTTGGTAAAGAGATTATCCCATATGCGATCAATGCGGACCTGAAAGTAATGAGCTATCAATATACCGGGTACTGGACGGATATTGGAAATATCAGCTCATTCTGGGAGGCCAACCTGTCACTGACAGATGATATTCCTCAATTCAACCTGTTCGATGAGCACCAGACCATTTATTCACGTGCACGTATGCTGCCGCCGGCGAAAATGAGTGGAACCTTTAAGAAAACCATCATTGCAGATGGTACCATTATCAATGATAGCACCCTTGAGCGTTGCGTAGTAGGGATTCGTGCCCGCATCGGTAAGGGATCGGTGATTACAAACAGCTATATCATGGGGAGTGATTTCTACCAGACACTGGAAGACCTGGCCAGGGCCAAGTCGAAAGGACATCCACCCATGGGTATTGGAGATAATTGCGTAATCAATAATGCGATTATAGATAAGAATGTGAGTATTGGAAACAATGTGAAGATAAATGTGGGCGAAACACTGCCAGATGGGGAGCATGAGCAGTATACTGTGAAAGATGGTATAGTGGTGATCAAGAATGGGATGGTGCTGCCAGACGGATTTGTTATTTAATAAGCATATAAATAATCCTGATTATAAAAAAGAGATTTTACCCTGGGTAAAATCTCTTTTTTTATTCCTCCCGGTTACTTTTAGTAATGGTCTCCTGTATTTTTAATCCGCGCCCTTACAAGCGGTCAAAAAAACTGTTAAAATCGAATTTAAAAATGACAAGTGGTATAAAATCCTTTATCTTTGAAAAACCTTGCCAGTACAGCCTTTCAGGCCTGCGGAATGTAAAAAAATAAATCCTGATAAAAGCGTTAAATACTGTTAAAATTCCGCCCAATTCACCGGGTATTTAAGCCCGTTCATCCCCGTTTTTCAATTAATCACCGACACTTTTTGCCGCTTGGCCGACATATCATAAACCTCCTTCCCCCGAAATCTACATTTGTTTTTTAGGTTCTCAACAAAAAATCAATTTTGATGGTCTTGCTGGATCAAAGGGCAATACATATAACGGGGCTATGTTGTATGCTGTTATTATCAGTCGCCTGCCATAACAACAAAAAGAATGAAGATGCCAAATCTCAGGGAAACCAACCTACCATTGTAGATGTTATCATTGCTGATACCCGCAGTGTCGCTAACAGCATCGAAGCAAACGGTACGATCGTTCCCAATGAGTTCGCCGAACTTCATCCGGAAATCAGTGGCAGGATCACCTACCTCAATGTGCCCGAGGGTACCGTCGTTGAAAAAGGCACCCTCATTGCCCGCATCAACGATGCCGACCTGCAGGCACAACTGAAAAAGTCCGAAGTCCTCCTGGACCTCTACGAAAAAACTGAAGAACGCGACCGCAAGCTGCTGGCCATTAACGGCATCAACCAGGCAGATTATGACCTGGCACTGAACAACGTGAATAGTACTAAAGCTGATATGGCCTATACACAGGCACAGATAGACAAGGCCGCCATCCGTGCCCCATTTACAGGCACTATCGGGCTTCGCCAGGTCAGCATAGGGGCATATGCTACGCCAGCTACCCTGATCGCGACTATCCAGTCGCCCGACAAGATGCGGGTAGACTTCCTCCTTCCTGAAAACTACGCCCATAACATTAAGAAAGGCGCTGTGGTAGACGTAGTGAGCGATGCCAACGACGGCACCCGCAAACAGGCTACTATAATCGCTATGGAACCACAGGTGAGCCAGACAAGCCGCAATGTCAGAGTCCGCGCCCTGCTCTCTGATGGCAAAGGCCGCCCGGGTGCATTTGTGAAAGTCTACTTCAATGCCGGCGCTGATGCAAAAGCCATTATGGTGCCTACCAACGCCCTCATTCCAAACGATAAGAATAACCAGGTAGTCCTCGTCAAAGATGGCAAGGCCCACCTCTCTACCGTGCAAACGGGTGTGCGGGAAGCCAATAACGTAGAGATCACCAGCGGCATCAGCGTAGGTGATACAGTGGTGGTGACCGGCGTGCTCTTTGCCCGCCCGGATGCCCCTGTGAAGGTCAGACAAGTGAAGACACTGGAAAAACTCGTGGCTGCACAGCAATAATCACCCAACGGAATTCAACAAATGAATATTTCAGAACTATCATTGAAGCGGCCTGTCCTTGCGACAGTGATGAACCTCCTGATTATACTGTTTGGGGTGATTGGCTACTATTTCCTGGCAGTGAGAGATTATCCTGCCATCGATCCTCCTATTATTACAGTGACCACTGCTTATACCGGTGCTAACCCGGATATCATGGAAAGCCAGATCTCCGAGCCCCTTGAAAAGCAGATCAACGGTATTCCCGGTATACGCACCATTTCTTCCAATAGCTCCCTTGGCAGCAGTGTCATTACGGTAGAGTTCAATCTCGGTATTGACCTGGAAGCCGCTGCCAGCGATGTGCGTGACAAAGTGAGCCAGGCTACCAGGAGTCTGCCCCTGGATATCGATGCACCACCGGTAGTCACCAAAGCGGATGCGAACAGTGATCCCATCCTGATCCTCGCGGTTCAAAGCCGTACCAAGTCATTGATGGAACTGAGTGATTATGTAGACAACGTATTGCAGCAGCAATTGCAGACCATCGACCAGGTAAGCTCTGTAAACGTCTTTGGGGATAAGAGTTATGCCATGCGCATCTGGCTCAATGAAGCTAAAATGGATGCTTACAATATAGCATACAATGATATCAGCACGGCATTGAACAATGAGAACGTACAATTACCGGCAGGTAAAGTGTATGGTAATAATACAGAGCTCACTATCAACGCCCTTGGGCGCTTGACGACGGAAAAGGATTTCCGTGATCTGATCCTGCGCGAAGACAGTACCGGTATCGTGCGCCTGAGCGATGTAGCCCGTGTAGAACTCGGCCCGCAAATAGAAGAGCAGGGCTGGAAATACAATGGTGTGAACGCAGTAGGGGTGGCGATCATCCCCCAGCCGGGTGCTAATAATATAGCAATCGCCGATGAGTTCAAAAAGCGCATGCAGGCGATCAAAGAATCGAACAAAGATGATATTGAATTCAACGTACTGATTGATAATACCCGCAACATCAGGCAGTCCCTGGCCGAAGTGAAAGAAACACTGATCATTGCATTTGCACTGGTGGTGCTCGTGATCTTCTTCTTCTTCAGAAACTGGCTGATTGCAATCCGCCCATTGATAGATATTCCTATCTCGCTCATCGCTACCTTCTTCGTCGTATACCTGGCCGGCTTTACGATCAATATCTTAACGCTGCTGGGTATCGTACTGGCTACAGGGCTTGTGGTGGATGATGGTATTGTGGTCACGGAAAACATCTTCCGGAAATTAGAGCAGGGCATGAATATCCGCACGGCCGCGCTGGAAGGGAGTAAGGAAATTTTCTTTGCAGTAATTTCTACCTCACTCACACTGGCAGTAGTGTTTATGCCGGTAATCTTCCTACAGGGATTTGTGGGTAGGTTATTCCGCGAGTTCGGCGTGGTGCTGGCTACGGCGGTATTGATCTCAGCATTTGTATCACTCACTATTACGCCTGTATTAAATGTATACCTGAATAAGAAAGATGCAGGGCATGGTAAGTTCTATGAAAAAACAGAGCCTTTCTTCAAGGGTATGGAGAATGGTTACAAGCGCCTGCTGGAGGCGTTTATGAAAGTAAGGTGGACAGCCTGGCTGATTATTATCCTGTGCTTTGGTATGATGCTCCTGATCCTGCATAGCATACAAAGTGAGATCGCACCACTGGAAGACAGGAGCAGTATCCGTATGACGGTGAGTTTGCCCGAAGGTACAAGCTATAGCTATACTCAGGCGGTGAGTGATAAGATCGCTAACTACCTCTATGACTCAGTGCCTGAAAGAGACTTTGTATTCGCGAGAACCCCTGCTGGCTCTGTGATCAATAGCTCTCAGCCGCGTATTGGTTTGGTGCCTCCGGAAGAAAGAGAACGTAGTCAGGCGGAGATAGCGAATGACCTGAACAAGAAACTGAAGCGCTTCAATGACGCGCGCATCTTCACCATCCAGGAACAGACGATTGCCGTGGGTTCTGGTTCAAAGACCAGTTTGCCGATACAGTTTATCCTGCAGAACCAGGATTTAAATAAGCTAAAAAATACAATTCCTTTATTCCTGGAAGAGGCGAGGAAAGATCCTACCTTCTCTAACGTTGACGTAGATCTGAAATTTACAAAGCCTACCCTGGAAGTGACCTTCGACCGGATGAAGATCAAGGACCTGGGCTTGTCTACCAATGATGTAATTTCAGCTATGCAGGCTGCATTCAGCGGTGGCCGCCTGGCATACTTTATCATGAATGGCTACCAGTATTATGTGATAGCACAGCTGGAAAGAACTGAAAGGAATGAGCCTGCTGATATCAGTCATATCTATGTACGGAATACTAGTGGAGATAAGATTCCTTTGGATGCGGTGGTGAAAGTGGTGACGAGTACGAGTCCGGCTACCTTGTATCACTTTAACCGTTTTAAGAGTGCAACGATTTCAGCTTCACTGGCACCGGGCCATACCATTGGTGATGGTATCACGGCAATGCAGGCGATAGGAGACCGGTTGCTGGATCCGAGCTTCCATACGGCGTTGTCAGGCTCCAGTCGTGACTATGCGGAAAGTTCTTCCAATATCGTGTTTGCGTTTTTGCTGGCGCTGATCTTAATCTATTTAGTACTGGCGGCCCAGTTCGAAAGTTTCATCGATCCTATTACGATTATGCTTACGGTGCCCCTGGCATTGGCAGGTGCCTTGTTGAGTCTCTGGGTGTTCGGACAAACACTGAATATCTTCTCCGAGATCGGTATGATCATGTTGATTGGATTGGTCACGAAGAATGGGATCCTGATCGTAGAGTTCACGAACCAGAAGCGTGAGATGGGGATGAGTAAGCACGAGGCGGTAGTAGAAGCGGCCTCACAGCGTTTGCGCCCGATCCTTATGACATCGCTGGCGACGGCACTGGGTGCATTGCCACTGGCCATGAGCCTGGGGGCGGCGAGTACGAGCCGTGTACCGCTGGGCATTGTGGTTGTAGGTGGTATTATGTTTTCACTGATCCTGACACTGTTCGTGATTCCGGCTGTATACACCTTTGTGAGTGGTAAGCATAAGGCGCATATACCTGATGTGGCAGAATAAAACTATTAGCATGAAAAGATTCATTATATATCTGTCTATTTTCTTTTTTCCGGGTCTGCTGCATGCGCAGCAGCTGACACTGAAGGATGCGGTGAATATTGCGCTGAATAAAAACCTGGGCATTAAGATCGCGGAGAATAACGTGAAGATTGCGGAAACTAATAATAACTATGGGATTGCAGGCGGTATGCCGGTGGTGAGTGCATCCGGCTCTGATGTGGAGCAGCTCACAAGCCTGGAGCAGAAGTATGCCAATCCTGCGAATAACAAATCCAGCAACAATGCGCGCTCTAACCAGCTCTCTGCCAGTTTTGGGGCATCGGTGCCGATCTATAACGGGAGTAAGGTGGCGAATGCTGCGAAGAGACTGGATCTGACAGCGTCTATAAGCAATGACTACCTTAAATCACGCATTGCCTTCATCACTTATAATGTGATGACGAAGTACTATGACATCATTCGCCAGGAGAGCTATGCGGCTACGCTGGAGCGGTCTATAGAGGTGTCCCGCCAGAAACTGGATATTGTGAAAGCGCAGCAGAGTGTGGGGGTGGCAAACAATGCTGACCTCTTCCAGGCGCAGGTGGATCTGAATACCCAGCTGCAGAATCTGCAGGCGCAGCAACTGGTCATAGACCAGGCGAAGACGGATTTGCTGACAGTGCTGACTTTAAAACAGGATTCAGTGATTACTATAAAGGATACCATTATCGTTGCCACGGACCTACAACTGGCACCTATTCTGCAATCCATGGAGCAGCACCCGGACCTCATCGCCGCAGGCAAGCAGGTACAGGTGGATCAATACCTGGAAAAGGAGACGGCAGCCTATCGCTATCCTTCCCTGACGGGGAATGCGGGATATAATTATAATTATACCAGGAACAGTGACGGGTTTTCCCTGTTGAATCAAAACTATGGGCCTTACCTGGGAGTGGGGGTGAATATTCCCATTTTCAATGGTTCGGTATATAAAAGGAGGCAGGAGATTGCGGGGATCAATACTTCTAATGACCGTTTGATCAGGGATACGCTTGGAATCAACTATACTGGGAATATAGTGAAGAGCTGGCAGGCGTATAATAATAACCTGATGCAGTTGCAGACGGCGAAGGACAACTATGAGCTGTCAGGGAAACTGCTTGATCTTGTCTTGCAGCGTTTCCAGCTGAAACAGGCCACGATTATAGATGTGAAAACGGCGCAACAGAGTTTTGAAAATGCGGGGTATTTATTGATCAATGTGAGTTTTGCAGCGAAATCGGCGGAGATCAGGTTGAAGTACTATGGGAATCAACTTGGTCAGCCTTAATGTTATACATTAAAAATAAATGGCTTTTACCGGGGGGGAAAGCCATTTATTTAGGTAATATTAAATTTACCATTCATGAAATTTCCCCCACCATCTCCACCTTTTCCCCTAAATTCGTGCATTCAAAAGATCATTTGAGTGTAGTATGGAGCAACCTGTAAGCAATATACGTTATAGTCAGACGGGGTATTTCAATCAACTGGTAATAGACTTCCTCGCGGATCATCCGCATCTGCGTCCTTTTTACAAATATTCATCCTTATCCCCTGATTTCGAAGCCGCTATCAAGGCCAAAAAATCCCACCCGCAACACCGTGGGGTATTAGTTGCTGCCTTACAAGAGCAATACCAGGGCCTTCAGATCACCGATCACGTCAAAAACAATATCCATAGTTTAGGCGAGGCGAACACCTTTACTGTGACCACCGCCCACCAGCCTAATATTTTCACCGGTTACCTTTATTTTGTATACAAGATCCTGCAAGCCATCAAGCTTGCCGGCCAGTTACAGGATAAGTACCCGCAATATAAATTTGTTCCTGTCTACTATATGGGCAGTGAAGACGCTGACCTCGAAGAACTGGGCCACGTATACATCGGCGGCAAAAATATCAACTGGGCTACTTCCCAGCAGGGTGCCGTTGGCCGGATGCAGCCTGAAGGTTTCGCCGAACTCTTCACCACCATCGAATCCGCCCTGGGTTATGGCCCTCATGCTGCCGAACTCATGGCCATGATGAAGAAGGCATACCTCGAGCACGAAAACATCCAGGAAGCCACCTTATACCTTGTAAATGAGCTCTTTGGCCGTTACGGACTGGTGGTACTGGTGCCGGATAGTCCGGCGCTGAAGCGTCTCTACATCCCCGTGATGAGAGATGAATTGCTGCACCAGCATTCCCACAAAATTGTTAATGAGACGCTTACAAAGCTGTCCCAACACTATAAAGTACAGGCGAATCCCCGCGAAATCAACCTGTTTTACCTGACCCCGACTGCCCGTGAGCGCATTGTCCAGATAGGAGATACCTGGAAAGTGCTGCACATGCCGGTGGAGTTTACCCGCGAAACGCTGGAGAAGGAACTGCAGGAGCATCCGGAGCGATTCAGTCCGAATGTAATATTAAGAGGCCTTTTCCAGGAGACCATCCTGCCTAATATCGCTTTCATTGGCGGGGGAGGGGAGATCGCTTACTGGCTGGAGCTACAGGACCTGTTTACACATTACCAGGTACCATTCCCTGTGCTCTTGCTGCGCAATTCATTCCTGATGGCTGATTTGCCATCGCTGGCCAGGTTGGAGAAACTGGGCCTGGATATGGCGGACCTGTTCAGGGATGTGGAGTCACTGGTCAATGAGTATGTACAGAAACACACCAATGCCGCGCTGGTATTGAAAGATGAATATACCGCTGTAGAGAAATTATTTGATGAGCTGTCGCTGAAAGCGGAAGATATTGATATTACTTTGGTGAAGTCAGTGGAATCAGAGCGCGCCAAGGCGATTAAGTCTATTGGTAAGCTGGAGCACAAGTTCCTGCGGGCAGAGAAAAGAAAGTTTGCATGGCAAACGGACCAGATCCGGGTGCTGAAGCAAAGGTTATTCCCCGGAAATAGTCTACAGGAGCGTAAAGAGAACTTTATGCCCTGGTATATTCAGCAGGGGCCTGCTTTCTTTGACTTGATATTGGAGCATTTGGAACCGGTGACGGATCAATTCGGGATCATTTATACGGATTAAAAAATTATAAGGGGCCGCAGGCCTCTAATAGAAAACGCTTTTCCCTCAGGGAAAAGCGTTTTCTATTATTACTGATTACTTTGTTCCAGCATCTTCTTCATATCCTTCAGCAGTGACATCACTGCATGCAACTGATCCCTCACCTGTTTCACCTCCAGGATCTCCTGCCGCAGATCCGTATCTCCTTTCCCATTGTTCACCTCCTCCTGCCTCTTCTGGTACATCGCCTCCAGCTTCATATCCAGGGTCTCAAAGGCCTCCAGGTTCACCGGCGGCGAAGACGGCTTCTCACCCGGCTTCTCCAGCATCTCCAGGATACACGTAAAATATGCCTGCAAATTGTGACTCAATAACTTGTATTCCGGCTGCGGAAACCTCACACCATTATGCGTCGTCCCATAATTCGCCAGCGCCGCAATATGCGAGATGATCGAATTATTCACTACTACAAAATGATAGACCTGCGAGCCATTCCGCTGCTTACTCTTCGGCTCCGACAGCATCCGCTGAAATGCTGACATCAGGTTCGCTGCACTTACATTCGAATCCTTCCTCGCTAATTTATAATCATTCAACACAAATGGATCCTGCGTATACATACGCATCACCTGCTCAAAGTACTTCGCGTTGCTCTTCACCATCTTAATCATATGGTTCGGCAGGGTATTCTTCTCCCAACTCGGCCATAGCAAAAGGTTCGCACAAAACGCAATGACGGCCCCAATGGTTGTATCCATCACTCTCCAACCTACATTATACAAATGCGCCGGATGCAAAAAGTGCAAAAGGAAAACTACAAACGGTGTCACAAAAAACACACTCAAAGTATACTGATGCGTCATAAAACTATACGCACCCAATATACAAAGGAGCATGGCAATGAAAATAATGGTATTATTCGCTGTCAGAAACAGGATCCCTGCTGCAAACAAAGCACCTGCTACCGTTCCATAGATACGCTGGTAACTTCTCGCTTTCGTAATACTAAAACCCGGTTTCAGGATCACGACGATTGTCAGCAGGATCCAGTATACCCTGTCCAGATGAAAGACCTGGCCGATTACATACCCTGTTACCGTCGCCAGACTCACACGCAGGGCATGCCTGAAAATGTGCGACTGGAAAGTCAGGTTATTCAAAAAGGTTTCCAAATCATACTGGCCATGGCTCGTAAAACTTGACAACTGTAATCTTGGGTCTATGATTTCATCTTTCACCCTTTCCAGGCGGGTAAGGCGGTGCAGGTTATAAATGCGCTGCGCCATATCGGACAGGTTATGAAGGATATTGGAAAGCACTAATAAGCGTGTTCTTTCTTTTACTGTAGGTAAAGTCTTCCTGATCTCATCCACCGCCTTTTGCACTTTCACAATCTCATATTTCAGGTTTGCCTTTGGCAATGAGCGCTGCCCTGCGGCTAC
This sequence comes from Chitinophaga silvisoli, assembly GCF_003412465.1. Classification (GTDB taxonomy): domain Bacteria; phylum Bacteroidota; class Bacteroidia; order Chitinophagales; family Chitinophagaceae; genus Chitinophaga; species Chitinophaga silvisoli. The sequence goes on along the minus strand of NZ_QTJV01000006.1, from coordinate 300,648 downwards.
CGCGTCACCGATGATTTTCAGTTCACCTACAATTTCAAGAATCAGTGAATGAAATTTATCCAGGATACCTGCATTGTCAAATGATTCATGGAGTGCCTGGTAATCAGTCTGCGCGGCCATGATCTGCTCCTGCAGATCGACCATGTCGAGAAAGATGAGCACCAGGGCCTTATTGATACTTGTCGTACCTTCCTGGTGAGAGCGTCTTTTCAGTAAGAGTTCGCGGACCGCTTCCTGTTTTTCACTCACTACCACCTGCTGCGCGAGCACGTCTTTATATATTTCGTCAATCTTATTACCAGCGTCCGGATCGTAGAACCGCGCCCTTGCCAGCAGGTAATCCGCCGTTTCGTTAATACACTCGGCGAGCATTTGCTGTACACTCAGGTAAGGCCGGATCTGCCAGAGCACCAGGGCCAGAAGCCCATACCATACCGCACCCAATAAGATATAGAGACTGTGAATGAAAGCCTCGTGAACCGAAACCGGTTTTTCGCCAAGGATGGACACCATCACGAGCATTACCCCTATCCCGATATTTCCCCCTCTGTTGCCATAAACAAGCAACATAGGGTTCAAAAAGCAACAGATCAATATATAGAAGGTCATCAATACCGGGTAAGGCATGAAGATCGAGGTGGTGAGGGCGGTCGCCCAAATGAAACCAATGGCAATAAGGGTCCCGTTTCGCTTATGAATAGCGGTGCCTGGAACGTCCGAGAGGGCAGTAGCAAGGGCACCGAGAGAGATAACGATCCCGAGTGGGAGGTTGCCCATCAGTGAGCAGACTACAGAAGGCACGACCACACTGATGGTAGTACGTAAACCAGTACTAAAATGATAGCTGTAGATGAAATTCCTGACTTCCTGGATCCAGTGCCGCATGTAGAAATTAAATATGTGCAAAGATAGTCATTCAAAGATTATACCCGGTGGTGGACCCCCAACTATTCCGGGGCTTTAGGGCTGGAATAGTTGGCCTGATGCCCATTTTAAATTTTAGCATAAAATGGAAAAAATCCCTAATTTGTGCCCCCTGTTAGTCCATACCATATCGGCTAACCCATCATTATAATTCATCTAAAGCAATGATCGTCAACAACCTGTCTGAAATTTATACACACCTGTGTATAATTAAATTTCCCCCGACATGTCCATCTATTATAAATTACTGCTTTCTTTGAAAAAATAATGACTGGAAACATAATTGTGCTGTGAATGGCAAATCTGATACAAGAAATCAGAGAAATCATAGTTATCTTTGACGGCTTAAAAAAAACAAAGAGGAGCAATTGTGCGTTTAAAAACATTAGAAATCAAAGGCTTCAAAAGTTTTGCAGACAAGACTGTCTTACACTTCGATGAAGGTGTAACCGGGGTTATAGGCCCCAACGGCTGTGGCAAAAGTAATATTATCGACTCCATCCGATGGGTTATCGGTGAGCATAAGATCTCAAATCTCCGCTCTGAAAACCAATCCGGCCTGGTGTTCAACGGCTCCAAAACCCGCTCCGCCAGTGGGATGGCTGAAGTAAGCCTCACGTTTGAGAATACCCGCAATGTACTCCCTACTGAGTTTACCACCGTCACTATCACCCGCAAATTCTATAAAAACGGCGATTCCGAATACCGGCTCAACGACGTAGCCTGCCGACTCAAAGACATCCATAATCTCTTTATGGATACCGGTGTCAGCACAGACTCCTACGCCATCATCGAACTCGGTATGGTAGATGATATCATCAAAGATAAAGAGAACTCCCGCCGCCGCATGCTCGAACAAGCCGCCGGTATCTCCATCTACAAAACCCGTAAAAAGGAGGCCAAGACTAAGCTCGATGCCACCGAAGGTGACCTGAACCGTATTGAGGACCTGCTGTTCGAAATCAACAACAACCTCAAAACCCTCGAAGCACAGGCCCGCAAAGCTGAACGCTTCTACGAAATCAAAAAAGAATACAGAGAAGTCTCTATAGAACTGGCCAAAGCTGCCCTTGAAGGTTTTAATGTTGAATTCAAAGACCTGACAGACAAGCAACAAGCCGAATCAGATAAGAAACTGGCCCTGGAAGCTGACATCACCAAAGATGAAGCCTCCGTAGAAGAAGATAAACTGCACTTCGTAGCCAAGGAACGCGAACTGTCCGTACTGCAGAAATCCTTTAACGAACTGGTTGCCACCATCCGTACCAAGGAAAACGACAAGAACCTCGCGACCCAACAACTTACCTACTTAAAGGAAAGAGAACGCAACATCAGCTCCTTCCTCGCCAACGCCGAAGGACAACTGCAAGGTCTCACCGACTCCATCGCCTTTACCGAAAACCAGGTCACAGAAGAACAGGAAGTGTTCGATTCCCTCCAGGACCAACTGGAAGGCCTGCAGGACATGGTTGATGAAAAGAAGGAATCCTTTAATCAGAAGAAACTGGCCCTCGAAACCCTCCGCCGCGATCAGCAACAATGGCAACGCCAGCAGTTCGAAGCAGAGAAGAAAGTGGCCGTAGCTGATACCTCGGTACAAAACCTGGTGCGCAGCATCCAACAGCTCCAGGAAGAAAAAGCCAACCGCCAGCTGCAAATTACCCAGCTGGAAGAAGAAAAGGCCGCACTCCAGGATACCCTGCTGGATAGTAAGGCAGACCTGGAAGATATGATTGCTTTCCAGGAAGAGACCAAAGGCAAGATCCTCACCACCCAGGGCGAAATCGAAGGACTCCGCGATAAACTGGTGGATGAGAACCGTACCCTCGATCAGAAAAAGAACGAGTACGACCTGCTGAAATCTCTCGTTGACAGCCTGGAAGGTTACCCCGACAGTATCAAATTCCTTAAGAAAAATACCGACTGGAACAATAAAGCCCCCATTCTCAGCGATATCTTCTTCTGTCGTGAAGACTACCGCACCTGCGTAGAGAACCTGCTCGAACCTTACCTGAACTATTATGTTGTAAATAACGCCGCTGAAGCCATTCAGGCAATCAATCTCCTGGACGACAACAAAAAGGGTAAAGCCAATTTCTTTATCCTGGACCAGTTCCATCACCAGGGCGGCCAGCTCTTTACCCCAACCAATACCATCCCGGCACTGGATGTGGTAGAGATCGACGAACGTTATAAAGGTCTGGGCAATTACCTGCTGGGCAAAGTATTCATCGCCGACAACGTAACAGGAATCGAATGGGACCAGCTCTCCGACCAGGATGTACTCGTGATCGAAAAGAGCGGCCGCATTGTACGTGGTAAATACAATATGAGCGGCGGTAGCGTAGGTGCTTTCGAAGGAAAGAAACTCGGCCGTGCCAAGAACCTCGAGAAACTGGATGAGGAAATCCGTGCTCTGGAGACAATCGTAGCTTCCCTGCGCGAACAGATCCAGGAAAAGCACAATCAAGTCCTGGGCTTCAACACCCAGCTGAATGAAAACAAGATCAACCAGCAGCGTGAAAAGATCAACCAGCTGAATAACCAGGTGTTTGGCCTGCAGAACAGGATTGAAAACTTCCGTCACCTCATCGATTCAGGCGATAAACGCCTGGCCGAAATGCAGCAATCCCTGGAACAAAACCAGGAAAGTATAGCCGGTGTGAGGGAAGAACTGGAAGATCTGAACGAAAAGGTACATGCCCTGCATGACAGCATTGTCAATGCAGAACGCGCTGCCAGCGATGCAGAAGCCCAGTTCAACCAGGCAAACGTACAGTTCAACAACCAGAACTTACAGCAAACCCGCCAGCAATCCAAAGTAGCGGCCCTGCGCCAGGAACTGGATTTCAAACGCAAGCAACTGAGCGATCTGCACAACCAGATCACCAGCAATAAAAGTCAGCTGGAAGACGCAGTCGCCAATATCGCCGCTGCCGAAGACAAGCTGGGTGCTGCCGAAGATGGTCTGGTAGACCTCTTCCGCCGCAAAGCAGAAGAAGAGAAAGAACTGAACGAGAAAGACCAGGAATACTACAACTTCCGCAACATGCTGCAGGAAAAGGAAACCAGTCTCCGTACCCGCACCCGTGCGCGTGAAGAACTGGACCGTGCCCTGACCGTGATAAAGGACAAGGTGAACGAACTGAAACTGCAGTTGGCCTCCATGAAGGAACGCCTTAGTGTGGAGTTCAAGGTAAACCTTGATGAGATTATAGATGAAGTGCGTAGCTCTACATTGCCGGCAGATGAATTGCAGGGTAGTGCAGAACGCCTGAAGAAGCGCCTGGAAAATATGGGTGAGATCAACCCAACAGCGATAGAAGCCTACCAGGAGATGAAGAAACGTTATGAGTTCATCCTGGAACAAAAGAATGACCTCGTGACAGCAAAAGAATCCCTGATGGCCACGATCCAGGAAGTAGAGGCAACGGCTAACCAGAAATTCCTGGAAACCTTTAACCAGGTGAAGGAAAACTTTGTTAGAGTATTCAAAGCGCTGTTTACAGAGGAGGATCAGTGTGATATGATCCTGAGTGATCCGGAAAACCTGGCAGACACAGGAATTGAAATCATAGCAAAGCCAAAGGGTAAGCGCCCGGCGGCAATCACACAGTTGAGCGGGGGGGAGAAGACCCTGACGGCAACAGCGTTGTTGTTTGCCATCTACCTGATCAAGCCGGCTCCATTCTGTATCTTGGATGAGGTGGATGCGCCGCTGGATGATGCGAACGTTGGGAAGTTTACGAATATGATCCGTAAGTTTTCAGATAATTCACAATTTATTATTGTCACGCATAATAAGCAGACAATGGCGGCAGTGGATGTGATCTATGGGGTGACAATGCAGGAGCCGGGAGTGAGTAAGCTGGTGCCGGTGGACTTTAGAAGTTTGAACTAAATTAAATTTTAGCCGCTTGGACTAAAATTTGAGGACTGGAATTCTAAATTATTTTCTGACAACTGCATGAAATTTTAAAATTCATTAGCTGTACGAACTTTTAGATTTCAGAAGTCTGAATTAACTTTACGCAACCAAACAAAAAACTTACATAGCTATGGGCACATGGGGTACCAGAAATTTTGAAAATGATGGTTCACTAGACTGGGTATTTGAAATGATTGATGCTAAGGATGGAGGCTTGATCGCTGATACCTTGCAGTTCTCATTGAACAAAGACGGTCTCCTCGACACTTCTGAATGCGAAGACGCATTGGCAGCCGCTGAAACAGTAGCCGCACTGACGGGTAAAGCCAGTGAAGATTATCCTGAAACTCCACTGGAAAAGCTGGATTCTTTAAACGTTCTGGCTACCCTGGCATTGAGAAAACTGGCAATTTCAGTAGTTGAAAAGATCAAGCTGAATTCTGAAATGAAGCAGACATATACAGACAGTGGTGAGGTAGAAGCGTGGTTTGCTGTACAGGATGAGCTGATCAGAAGACTGAGCTAATTACACCTGTAAATACCTGATTGAAAGCCTTTTGGACTTGTGCCAGAAGGCTTTATCTATTTGTAGTCATACAAGCGGCATTACTGCCTGCCTCAATAAAAAAGGGGGGCGACTATTGGTCGCCCCCCTTTTTTATATATGGAATAATATTAAATCAGGATCCCTGCAATCGTCGCTGATAAATAACTCGCCAGTGTACCACAAAACAACGCTTTCAGGCCCAAGGCTGCCAGATCCCCTCTTCTCTCTGGTGCCAATACTCCAATACCACCAATCTGCATTCCCACACTACTAAAATTAGCAAACCCGCAAATCGCCACACTCACAATCAACAGGCCTTTAGAAGAAACCACCGGGATCGTCTTATCCGTCAAATGCTTAAACGCAATAAACTCGTTCACCGTCAGCTTCTGGCCCAGCAATGTCGCCACACTATTTACATCTCCATTCGGCACACCCATCGCCCATGCTACCGGATAAAACAATTTCCCGAAAATATAATTCAGACTCAAATTAAATTCAGGGTTGAATATATGCCCGATCTTCAGCAGGCCCCAGTCCAAAAACGCTATCAGGGCAATAAAACCAATGATCATTGCAATCACATTCATCGCAATCTTAAAGCCATCACTCGCACCATGCGAAATCGCATCAATCACATTCACATAATGACTCTTTACATCCAGTTTTACAACACCCATAGTCTGTGACTCCTCGGTTTCCGGAAAGACGATCTTCGAAATCACCAATGCACCCGGTGCCGCCATCAGACTCGCCGTAATCAGCATTGGTGCCAGGTCCATGCCCGCAGCCAGGCCCATATTGGAATACACTACCAGGATCCCCCCGGCTATACACGCCAGACTACCACTCATCGATGCCAGCAACTCACTTTTGGTCATATATGGCAAATAAGGACGAATCATTACCTGGGCCTCTATCTGCCCCACGAATGCACTCGCCACATTGCTCAAAGCCTCCGCACCACTCACACGCATCACCACATTCATCGCTTTGGCAATCACCGCCACAATCCGCTGCATAATCCCAAAGTGATAAAAGATCGCTACCAGCGCACAGACCAGGATAATTGCAGCCGTCACATTGAACGCAAATACAAAACCACTCTGCGCATAATCACTGATCGTATCAGGCGTCGGTTTCACCGCTATACCGGCATACACAAAAGCCGCACCTTCACGGGCAAACTGCTCCAGCTTACCCATCGCCTTACCTAATAACTGAAAAAACCGGAAAACCGGTGGTACCTTAAATACCAGCAGGGCAATTATTACCTGTAATCCGATACCACTAAATACAAGACGGAAATTGATCTTCTTTTTGTTGTTGGAAAATAAGTAAGCAAGTCCCAGGATGAGGATAATACCAAAAAGGCCCTGAAAACGTCCCATAAGCTAATTTAGATCTAGTAAGGAGCGAAGATAAAAACAAATAGGCAAATACTTAGGATGAAATTGCTGTAAATAGGAGCTTTTAAGGGGTAAAAATGGGTACTTTTTTCCCTGGATAATCGGATTTAGTTTTTTTCTAATGAAATGGGGATCCTGCTAAAGTTCTGGTTAGGTAACCAAGCATTTACCCCCTATCAAAATCACTTGCATTTAATATAATTTTATATCTAAATTGTCATTTCAATCGATTTCATAAATGAAAAACTGGACACTTTTCCTGGCTGCTGCTTACTGGCTCTCCGCCTGTACCAGCCCGGGACCGGCAAAGGATCAACATGCAGATTCCACCGCTATGAGACAAAAACTTGGTCCATCCCCTGTACTGGATGCCAAAACCGCTATCTCTCACATGCAGGTTGAAAAAGGACTCGAAATCCAGCTGGTCGCGTCGGAACCGTTGATCACAACTCCCGTTGCCATGACCTTCGACGACAAAGGCCGTATGTGGGTCGTTGAAATGATGGGTTACATGCCCGATACTGTCGGTACAGGCGAGGACGTACCCAATGGCAAAGTGGTAATCCTGGAGGATACCACCCATGACGGAATTGCTGATACCCGCAAGGTGCTCCTGGACTCGTTGATCCTGCCCCGTGCCATCTGCCTCGTACCCGGCGGCTTCCTGCTGGCAGAACCACCTAAACTCTGGTTCGTGCCTGTGAAAAACGACATCGCCGGCAAGCGCATACTCGTAGATGACAAATACACTGAAGGGGGCAACGTTGAGCACCAGCCCAACGGCCTGCTCCGCGCGATGGACAACTGGATCTATAATGCAAAATCTGATAAACGCTACCGCCAGATCAACGGTAAATGGGTGAAACAGGATACCCACTTCCGGGGGCAATGGGGTATATCCCAGGATAATTTCGGCCGTCTCTATTCCAATAATAACTCTGAGAACGTGCTTGGCGATTACTTTCCACCCGGCCTCGGTGCCCGCAACCCGAACCAGAAATCCATCGCTGGTTATGATGAGAAGATCGTTCCGGACAACCGTGTATATCCTATTCACCCGACACCAGGTGTGAACCGGGGTTATATGAAAGGCGTCCTCGATGATAGTCTGCGACTGGTAGAAATGACCGCTGCCTGTAGTCCGCTCGTATACAGGGGGGGCCTGCTCGGCAAGGAATACAACAACAACATCTTTGTAGCAGAGCCCTGTGGCAACCTGATCAAACGTAATATTATCCAGGATAGCGGCTATATCGTAAAAGGCCGGCAGGCCTACCAGAAAAAAGAATTCCTGGCCAGCGATGATGAACGTTTCCGGCCTGTAAGTCTCTACGATGCACCCGATGGTGCCCTTTATATTGTAGATATGTACCGCGGGATCATCCAGCACAAAACTTACCTGACTCCTTATCTCAAAGATGAGATCAAGAGTCGTAAGCTGACCAACCCACTCAATTGCGGCCGCATCTACCGCGTTGTGCCGGCAGGGGCAAAGATCCGGCCGATGGCACTGGATAATAACCCTGACAAGCTCTTTGCCCTGTTGGAAAATCCGAACGGCTGGATCAGGGATAAGGCACAGCAGATGATCATTGATCATCACTACACCCAGCTCATTCCACACCTGAAGGAACGCCTGCACCAGGAAGGGAATACCTATGGTGCCATCCATGCACTATGGACACTGGAAGGTCTGGGGGCATTGCAATTCTCAGAAATTGAGTTCCTGCTCCATCAAAAGAACCCTTACTTACAGGCTGCGGCCATCGCTGCACTACCTTCGGTGAAGGCTCCTGCCGCCACCGCTTTGCTGACATCACTGGAAGAAAATGTATTCCTCGCGCCTTACATTGCGCTGGTATTACCATACCTGCCTAACAGTGCAGACCTGCAAACTAAATTGATGACACGCTATGCAAACGACCGTTATGTAGCAGATGCAATTATCAATAATAATGCTGGGAAAGAATCACAATTACTCACTCAGCTCATTCAGATAAATAGCGATACCACCATCGCCATGCGTCGTCATCTCGAAGCAATTATAAAAGATATCGAGAATCATCGCAAAGCAAAAATGACGGATGCACTCGTAAAAGAGTATCCAAGAGGAGCAAAGTTATTTGCCAATATTTGCCAGACCTGTCACGGAAAAGACGGGGATGGAATCAAATCTTTAGCTCCTCCGCTGAATCAGTCACAGTTAGTAACCGGCGACAAGAAACGGCTGATTTCCATAGTGTTATACGGCCTTACCGGACCAATTGATGTAAATGGAAAACACTATAAAGCACCCGAAATCAGTGCAGATATGCCGGGGATTGGAAGTAATGATGAATACAATGATCAGGACATTGCGGAGGTGCTTAGCTTCATCAGAAATTGTTGGAGTAACCAGGGATCGAAGGTAACGGATAAGGATATACAGGAAATAAGGAAGAAGTACAAAGGAAGGCAAAAGCCGTTTACGATAGAAGAGTTGAATTAAAAATACAGGTTGAGTTAACTTCCCTGGTAAAATAAAGAGGTTGTATCAAAAGTAATCTGGTAGCATTTAGCATTCAATAAAAGAAAATGCTTTCCACCAGGAATCCGGATTAAATCCCGGAAATTATACTTTTGCTACAACCTCTTTTTAATTTTTATTATCTGGCATCAGGCAATGTAATTGTATCAGCTACGGTAACCTGTCCTGTCGTCACACTCACACCTTCAATAGCTGCCGGTGCCAATGTGGAATCAGTAGATACCACATGCAGACTATACGTACCTGCATCAATACCCTTCAATAAATATGCACCTCCTGCTCCGGTATACGTACTGGCTACTGTATCCGTACCATTGATCAGCATTACTGCTGATGGTACCACTGCCGGCAATACCACGCCTTTCACACTACCGCCCTGCGCTTCGAGGATCGTTCTGATCACCGGATTCAATACATACTTACCTGCGGTACCTGCTTCATGAACAGATTTAGCCACGTCAAAATCCAGCAGTAATTTGTACAGGATGCCTTCTGATACCGGCATGTTGATCTTTAATTTGATACCGGATGATTGTCCGCTGGGTGTTTGCATCCTGATGGAGTCACCACTGTTGGTCACAACCCAGTTGTCATCTCCCAGCACCAGCCTGATCTCCTTAAGTGTGCCTGAGGCGATAGCTGCATCTGCCAATACGGTGTCCTTATCGTTCACCAATGTAAGCAGGTTGTAAATGCCCTTCTTCACACCGGGCAAACTTTGCCAGCCATTGTCATCGCTGTCAGAATAGTTGACATTGATTTCCTGTACATCAATGTACACAGCTTTGTAATCACCCGGATCGTCAGTCAGTGCAATCTGGATCTGTGATTTACCTTCCTTGTCGTTTTTTGAACATGCTGTAAAGCAAAAAGAGAGTGTAGATGCAAATAATAGTCCCTTCGTCAGATTTACGAAATTGGTTTTTCTCATTGATACTTGGTTTATGTAGGTTTTTCTAAAAACTAATACCAAATGTATAAAACTATATTTATATATTTAAGAAGATTTCCTTTTTATATAAACAAAAAAGCAGATGAATTGATCATCTGCTTTTTATAATTCTCTTATGGAGGGTCGATTTTACTTCGCCATTAATTCCTCATCAGAAAAAACAACGTCTGTATAATCTTTAATCTCATTATAAACAGTATCTCTCTCTACCGGTCTTCTGCCTGCCTGCTTTATCAGCATGGCCAGTTGAGCGGTATTCATGCTCGGGTTCTGCTCTTCAGCGCCCGCCATTGAGTAGATCTTCGTAGTATCATCGATGGTACCATCCAGGTCATTCACTCCAAATGAGAGAGTCAGCTGCGCGCTTTGTCTGCCCAGCATTGGCCAGTAAGCTTTCAGATGCGGGAAGTTGTCCATATACAGGCGTGCGATTGCATACAAGCGCAGGTCTTCAATTACGGAAACCTCACCTACATGTTCCATTTCATTATCCTTATTCCTGAACTTCAGGGGAATGAAGGTATTGAATCCTCCTGTTTCGTCCTGCAAGCGGCGCAGGCGCTCCATATGATCCACCCTGTGCCAGTACTGCTCTACGTGACCATACAGCATGGTTGCATTCGTATGCATACCCAGGTTATGGGCTGTCCTGTGGATATCCAGCCAGCCATCTGCATCTACTTTATCATGGCAGATCTGTGCACGGATATCAGGATGGAAGATTTCCGCACCGCCACCCGGCATGGATTGCAGACCGGCATCGTGCAGTTTTTTCATCCCTTCCTGTACACTCAGTTTGGCTTTGCGGAACATATAGTCCAGCTCTACCGCTGTAAATCCTTTGATATGTAAATCAGGACGGTGAGCCCTGATCTTTTCCAGCAGTTCTACAAAGAAATCCAGGTTCATTTTCGGATGCACACCACCTACGATGTGCACTTCCGTAACTGGTTGGCCGTCATACTTCTTAACGATGTCCAGCATTTGGTCAACGCTCAGTTCCCAGCCTTCCTCTTTATGCTTATAAAGCTTTGAATATGAACAGAATTTACAAGTGAAGATACAAACGTTCGTTGGCTCAATATGGAAGTTCCTGTTGAAGTAGGTTTTATCCCCATGCATACGTACCCGTACGAAATTGGCCAGCGCACCCACATAGCCCAGTTCGCCTTTTTCAAACAGCAGTATGCCCTCATCAGTCGTCAGCCGCTCACCTGCGAGCACCTTTTCTCCAATGGTCTTCAATGCTTTATCCAGCCTGGCATCCTGCAACAGCGTTTCCACTGCAGGATAATCGTTTTGAGTTATCATCTCTAATTCACTTTTATGATCTTATAAGTCTTTGCCTTAGTATTCCGGTAAATTAACTTTACAAAATAAACACCATTTGGCTCATTTACCAAATCAAAAGTGAAACGATTGCTGCCATCGATATTGGAGCCACGCTGACTCGCGATCATTTGCCCTGAAGTATTATATAAACCAATGTAATCCAGGTTGTCCGGCTTTTCCAGGAAGGTCACGTAGAGTGCCCCGGATGTCGGAACCGGTCCTACGGTAATACCTTTTTCCTTCAGGTAAGGGAGCGTAGACTTCGTCACGATGTTGATATTGTCCAGGTATATATTGTTCTCGTTATTGGCGATGTTCCTGAATACGACCCTGAACTGGCCCTTCTTCATGATAGGAGTCAGGTTCACAGAATCCCTGCGCCATTGTGCGGCGGTAGGTACAAATTCTGAGGTTACCGGTGTTTTTACCGTTACCAGGGTACTATCCTCTTTATTGTAAAGGGTATCGTAGGTAAGGGAACAGTCGGAAGTGGTCATCACCAGGAGCCTGTCCCAATAAGTATTCGAATTGTCAGTAATGTTCGTATAGCTGGCTGCTGCCACATCGAAGAAGAGGAAGATGGAATCCACACCGCCCGGATCAATGGTCGGGGTACGGATATCGTCTGCCTCGTCGTTGACCTGGTAGGCATGGTTGCGGACCACGATGGCGTAGTAGCTGCTATCGCCACGGCTTACGGTGGTCCTTTCCCAGGTATAAGATCCATCCGGATTGCTGATCTCCCAGCCGGCAGGCGGGAAGGTGCTGCTTTCGAAACCCTCTTTCAGGGGGAAGGTGATGTTGTTATAATAGCTTAAGGTGCTCCAGGCAGTATCATTAGTGGCATCATCGTCCGCGGATCCATTCGGGAGAGTGGTCCATGCTTTCAGCACATGCTCACCCACATCGAGTGAACTGGTAGGCAGACTAACGGTATCTGATTTCAGTGCTGCCAGACTACCCGTCCAGGCCGTGGTATACACGGTGCCTTCGTCGGTCTGGTAGTTGATGTTCACTTTGGTGAGGGTGGTCAGACCCATATTTTTCAGGAGAACGGAAGGTGTAATGCTGGCATCACACTGTTGGTTGTATGGGCTGATTACATTTTCTACCTGTGCATCGAGTGTTTTCAGGTCCAGGGGAGTACAGCCATTGGAGTTGAGCAGGCTAGCCCTGTCATCGGTGAGGGTAGTACGGATCACGTCTACCTGTTCGGTGGTGAAGAGTACCAGGCAGGCATCGTCGGAGTAGTCCATGTAATTTTCGAACATATACCCCGGATTACTGCTTGCGCACTGGTCAACCTGTGGCCATGCCGGACAGCCATAAGTTGCTTTTGCCTGTTTAGGCGTATCATCGATGCCATCGTCCGCGGCACAGGCATCTTCATCGCCCCAGATGTGGCGGAGGTTGAAGTAGTGACCTATTTCGTGGGTGGCGGTACGGCCTTTATTGTATGGAGAGGTGGCGGTACCGGTGGTACCGAAACCGGTATAATCAATTACAACGCCCTGCTGGTCGTCAGCATATAAACCCGGGAAAGTAGCTACACCGAGGTAACCACTTTCGAGATGAGTGACCCAGATATTGAGATAGCTATCACCGTCCCATTGGGGGGTACCACCGGTGCTGGTAAACTTTACGGCCTTTGCAGCAGAACTAATACTAAAGCTTGATTTTGTGGTAGTTATACGCTCTATCCCATTTGTTACTTCACCTGAAGGGGTACGTTGAGCGAGGCAAAACTGGATTTTGGCGTTTCCGATCAGGGCTTTCCAGACAGCTGGGAGAATGCTGGTATCGGTATTGAGGGCAGCATAGTCCTTGTTGAGTACATCGATCTGGGATTGCACCTGGGCATCGGTCACTGCGTTGGGATTTTGCAGTACAATGTGAACGACTACCGGGATGGTAACGGTGTTGTAAGTAGCGGTTGCTTTGGCTTCGGCCCTGGTAGTTTTGAGTGTGGTGATTTTTGAGCGGTTGCGTGCTTCGATCTTATCACGTAGTACCTGCAAAGAGGGATTTTCCCTGATCTGTTCCTGAACAGCGATTTCGGTGCCGCACTGACGCTGGCCCCAGGCAGGTAATGATAGGAAGACGGTTAGGATAAAAAGGGTAAAATTGCGCAATGTTCAAGTTTGAAAGTTAAAATTAGCGGCTGTTGACCGAAAATTCCGGGGAAAGGTACAATCTTTTGTTACACACCTGAGAGATAATTTCCAAAAGTTAGGGTATCATATTGAATAAGTTCCCGGCTATTTACAACGGGGATTTACTCAAAAAATGCATGCCTTCGATTTAGAAAATTGGTTCTGTAGCAATTAATTGGCTTTCGACAGTTTGACCGCGTTTTTTTTGTATTGTTTAAAACGCGATCATGTTATATTTCGTATTTGGGGGATTTTTCGAACATGGGGGTTCTATCCTGGCAATAGGGGAGATAATTTACTAAAAGTGCACCATTAGGTACCGTAGGGTTACCTGAATATCCAATCGAAATACGGGAGACCTTATAACGTCGAACAAGCGTCGAAGAAGCGTCGAACAAGCATCGAAGAAGCGTCGAAGAAGCATCGAACAAAGGTCGAAGAAGCGTCGAACAAACGTCGAACAATAGCCTTGAAATATCGTGGGAAGCATACATAAGTCCCTAAACAGGTATAAAAAAAGGGCGACCCTAAAGAGTCGCCCTTTTTAAAATTTATTGTCAAAGATTACAGATTTGCCTGAATCTTCTTTTCTAATACTGAACGAGGCGCAGCACCTACTTGTTTATCTACCACCTGACCATTCTTGATGAACAGAATTGCAGGAATACTTGTAATTCCGTAGTTGATAGATAACTGAGGGTTCTGGTCAACGTTTACTTTACCAACATTAACCTTACCAGAGTAATCCTTAGACAGCTCTTCGATCACTGGACCGATAGCGCGACAAGGACCACACCATTCTGCCCAGAAATCAATTACGCTCAATTTGTCTGAGCTCAACACTTCCGTTTGGAAGTTGGAATCAGTGAATTCTAATGCCATGTTATTAATATTTATAAAAATTTCTAAAATCTTGTTATTTACTCTGCAAGAATCAAACCGGGCGCAAATTACTGCTTTTTTGGCATGTTCTGCAAATCGTTATATCGATTATTTACGATGCAAGTTAAATCATTTTTTATCGCATACTTATTGATAGTATCTATACATGTATCAAGTTCCGGCGAATTGGTTCTTTTGTCCGCATTATTGGTTTTAGTGAAGTAAGCGGAATTTTCATTGCTCAAGCAGATTTTCTTTACACAAGCGGTTTGAACAAAAAAATGCAAGCCTCCATGGTTCCCTTCACCCCAGGCGGCATTTTACTTCGCCGTCTCTATATACACATCCAGATCCGGCTGCTTCGACAGGAAATGCGCCAGCTCATCATTCATCTCAATATGCTTATTAAACGTATGCATCTTCACCTGCAAATCATTATCCCTATCCACCAATTGCAAAAATAACTCACTGGACCCCGGATATTTATTAATATTATCTACCAAAAAGTCGACCAGATCCCTCGTTATAAACTTCGGCATCGTCACCAATCCCACCTTTTTCGTATGCGTCTTCTTCACCTCCTGCAATAACTGGATGCTATTCACCTTAAACTCATACTCGCTATCATTAAATCTCTTCGCTTTAAACCCACCATTGATAAACAAACACAATCCCGTTTTCAGGTAAGGCGCAAACCGGATGAAGTCCTCACTCCACAACGCAAACTCAAATTTCCCGCTATAATCCTCCACCGTCATGATGCCAAACTGTCTGTTATTCCTGGAGATTCGCTCCTGCGCACCAGTCACATACACAGCCAGCCTGAAGTTCTTTTCACGACCTGGTTTACCACCGCCAGGAGCCGTTATTTCCGCTTGGTATTCAACCAGTTCTGATACCTTGTTCATGTTGTAGAACCTGCTTTCGAACCTGTAATCATCCAGCGGATGGCCGGAAATGTATATCCCGGTTACCTCCCGCTCATTATTCAGTTTCAATATCAGCGGCCAGGGATCACAATTTGGCAGTTTAGGTGGCTCTATCGCCGGCATATCTTCATCCCCAAACAGGCTGCCGATATTGGAAGCACCTGCTGAGACCTGGTTGCCGAATTTTACGATCTTATCCAAACCTGTCGTTACATCATTCTCCGGTTTGTAGAAATACTGCGCTCTATGCAAGGCCGGGAAGCAGTCAAAAGCACCCGACATCGCCAGGGCTTCCAGCGATTTCTTATTTACCGCGCGCTGATTCACGCGCTTGATGAGGTCGAAGATATCCTTGAACGGACCATCTTTTTTACGCTCTTCCAGGATGTTTTCTACCGCTGCTTCACCCACACCTTTCAGACCTGCCAGGCCAAAACGGATCTGCCCCATTTTGTTCACCGCAAAACCCTTGAAAGATTCATTCGCATCCGGTGGCAATACGTCGATGCCCATGCGCTTCGCCTCTTCCATGAAGAAGGTGATCTTTTCAATATTGCTTGCACAGTTCAGTACCGCTGCCATATACTCGGCAGGGTAGTGGGCCTTCAGGTAGGCCGTCTGGTACGCCACGAAGGCATAACAGGTAGAGTGCGATTTGTTGAATGCGTAGGATGCAAATGCCTCCCAGTCCGTCCAGATCTTCTCACATATTTTCAGGTCATGGCCGTTCTTCTGGCAACCGTCCATGAACTGTTTCTTCATTTTGTCCAGTACCGCCTTCTGCTTCTTACCCATGGCTTTACGGAGTACGTCCGCATCACCTTTGGAGAAGTTCGCCAGTTTCTGGCTCAGCAGCATTACCTGCTCCTGGTATACGGAAATCCCGTAAGTATCCCGCATGTATTCCTCCATCTCCGGCAGGTCATAGACCGTCTCTTCCAGGCCATGTTTACGGCGGATGAACAAGGGGATGTACTCCAGTGGTCCCGGACGGTACAAGGCGTTCATCGCAATCAGGTCATCGAATCTATCCGGCTTCAGTTCGCGGAGGTACTTCTGCATCCCGGGCGACTCGAACTGGAAGGTAGCGTTTGTTTCGCCCTTCTGGTACAGCTCGTAGGTACGGGCATCATCCAGAGGAATGTCGTCTATGGAGATATCTATATTATGGTTTTGCTTGATCAGCTCCAGTGCTCCCTTGATAATGGTAAGGGTCTTCAGACCCAGGAAGTCCATCTTGATTACACCGGCGCTCTCGATGATGCTACCCTCGAACTGGGTCACCAGCAGGTCGGAGTCTTTGGCGGTGGATACGGGGATGAGGTCGTAGAGGTCCTTCGGAGCAATGATGATACCTGCCGCGTGGATGCCGGTATTACGCACAGAGCCCTCGAGTACGCATGCCTCGCGGAGCACTTCTCCCTGCAGGTCGTCGCCCTTGATGATTTCACGGAGCTTTCTTACGTTGTCCAGGTCTTCGGGGCCCAGGCCTTCTTTCTCGGCCAGGCTCTTTTCACCTTCATCGATGGGGGCGTTGAAGATACGGTCCAGCTGGATACCCGGTTTATCAGGGACCATTTTGGCAAGCATGTTGGATTCTACCAGGGGCAGGTCCATCACGCGGGCTACGTCCTTGATACTCATCTTGGCAGCCATGGTTCCATAGGTAATGATCTGTGCTACCTGGTTCTTGCCATATTTTTCTACTACGTAGTCAATTACTTTCTGCCGGCCTTCATCATCAAAGTCCGTATCAATATCGGGCATGCTCTTACGTTCCGGGTTCAGGAAACGCTCAAACAGGAGATTGTACTTGATCGGGTCAATATTGGTAATACCGATAGAATAGGCAACCGCCGATCCCGCTGCCGATCCACGGCCCGGACCGATAAATACCCCCAGGTCGCGGCCGGCCTTGATAAAGTCGGATACGATGAGGAAGTAACCGGCAAATCCCATGTTCTCGATTACCTGGAGTTCGAAATTAAGGCGTTCTTCGACTTCTGCTGTGATCTCGGCGTACTTGGCGCGGGCACCCTCGAAGGTAAGGTGGCGCAGGTACTGGTCCTGGGTAAAGAAACCCGGGGGAATCGGGAAGTTAGGCAGCAGAATGTCTTTTTTCAGGTCCAGGAGTTCCACCTTGTCCACGATCTCATTGGTATTGTCAATGGCTTGTGGCAGGTCGTGGAAGAGGGTTGACATCTCGTCCGTGGTCTTGAAATAGAACTCGTCGTTATAGAATGCGAAGCGGGTATTTTTCTTACCGCCTTCGTCTTCATTAAATTCTTTGTTGGTAGGAGTAGATTTCTTCTCACCGGTGTTGATACAGAGCAGGATATCATGTGCATTCGCATCTTCCTTGTCCACGTAGTGGGAGTCGTTGGATGCGATTACTTTCACATTGTATTTCTCTGCAAATTTCAGCAGGACCACATTCACCTTGTCCTGTTCCGGAATACCATGGCGCTGCATTTCTACATAGAAATCCTCGCCGAAGATGTCCAGCCACCATTTAAATTCCTTTTCTCCCGCATCTTCGCCATGCTTCAGGATGGCACGGGGCACGGAGGCACCGAGACAGCAGGTAGTGGCAATGAGCCCTTTATGATACTGGAGAATGAGTTCTTTGTCAATACGGGGATACTTACCGTACAGTCCCTCGATATAGCCGAGTGAACAGAGTTTAATGAGGTTGCGATAGCCTTCCTCGTTTTTGGCAAGGAGTACCTGGTGGTTACGGATATCCTTCTCATCGCGGGTAAAGGCGCGTTTGAAGCGGTTTTCTACCACGTAGAATTCACAGCCTACGATGGGCTTTACTTTCAGGCGCTTATCTTTTGGATCTTCCGGGTTGAGTCGATGGTTGTATGCTTCTGCCACAAACTGGAATACGCCAAACATATTACCGTGGTCAGTGATGGCAAGGGCTGGCTGGTTGCTGGCCATTGCTTTCTTGTACAGTGACTTGATATCTGCGGCTCCATCCAGGAGGGAGTACTGAGTATGAACGTGTAAGTGGGAGAAAATCATGGCACAAAATTCCGTTTCTTCAGGCACAAAGTTAGGTAAAAATTATCCACAAGGGGCTCCGGGGGATGTGGAGAGGATGGCTGGGAAAGGCAAAGTAGCCACTGCATAGGGATAGCGGGAAACTTGCTTTAAGCAGGGAATTTCACCGCTCATTCCCTTTTCAAATCCAAATAGAACACTTTAAAAACAATTATTATTAGTAATTTAGCTCAAATAATAACTATAAGCACATATGCCAGGAAGAAATGGATTTATTTGGGTGATCGGTATTTTTCTGTTAACAGCAAGTTCGTGTTCTGTTGTTAAAAATGCCCCTACTTCCAAAAAATCCAGGACCACTTCTTCCAGCTCTTCCCCGGAATTTCTCGATGGCTTTACTACTTCCAGCAATGCTAAGACGACTACCGTCAGCTATGCCAAAGTGAGTTTTTCCCAGGCCGCCAGTACTTACGTGGAAAACGCACCTTTGTGGCAATTCAAATATGCGCAGCTGCTGGATGTTCCGGTAGAGACGGTGCTGAATGCCAATTTGTTTTATTTTATTGAAGACTGGTGGGGTACGCCTTACCAGTTGGGCGGTCGCTCCAAGTCGGGGATTGACTGTAGTAATTTTGCCAATCAATTATTAAGCACCGTATTCCGTGTCAATTCTTCCGGTACATCTTCTGGTTTGTATGACAAGTCAAAGAAAGTGAGTAATGCGCAGATGAAAGCGGGTGATCTGGTCTTTTTTAAGATCAATCAATCGCAGGTCTCGCATGTAGGGGTATACCTGGATAATTCTAAGTTCGTACATGCTTCTACCAGTTCAGGCGTGATGATCAGTGACCTGAATGAGACCTACTGGAAGAAGTATTTTGTAGGAGCGGGGAGGATCAACTGAGTTCAAAATTTAACCCAGGCCGCCGCGGCGGAATTAAAAACACTACCTTAGCGAAAAATTTACGAGAGGGGAATACATACTATTTAAATTGTCAGCCGAATCCGGTATTCTAATTGCATATTTCCACCTACAATTTGTTAAACTTAAATTCTTTTCTGCTTCATGCTTTCAATCGTTATTTGTTCCATTGATCCTCAACGTGCGCGCACGGTGACTGACAATATCCATGCTACTGTTGGGGTTGAACATGAAGTGATTATCATTGACAATGCCAAAGCTTTAGGCGGCATGGGAGCTGGTTATAATGCAGGTGCCGCAAAAGCGCAATACGATACAATCTGTTTCATGCATGACGATGTGGAGTTCCTGACGAAGGACTGGGGCCAGTGCGTGCTCTCGCATTTTAAAGCGGATGCAAAGTTGGGACTGATCGGAATTGCAGGTAGCCGTTATAAAAGTAAAACGATTTCTGGCTGGTGGACGAATCAGCCAAAGGCAGATTGTTGTAATATCTATCAGCGGCTGCCTACTGGCAAGGACAGGAAGTTTTTGCTGCGCCCGGCGGGGAAGAATGATGTCGTTGTGCCGGTGAAGTGCCTGGATGGCGTATGGTTGTGTACGCGCAAGAAAATCTGGCAGGAGTTTCCGTTTAATACTGCTGATCTGAAAGGGTTCCATTTTTATGACCTGGATCTAAGTTTGCGGATCTCTGAAGTATATACGGTGGCGGTTGTGTATGATGTAGATCTTTTACATTTCTCGAATGGCAACTTCGGCGATGAGTGGGTGAGGGGGGCGATCTTCTTTCATGAGCAGGTGAATAAGGTGCCCTTGCCGGCAAGCCTGGATACCCCTGCCGGGCATGCGGAGCTGCATGTGTGTAAGGCCTGGTTGCAGCGATTGCAGATTGAAAAGATTAGCTGGGAAAATAGACGCTTGTGGGTGAAGGCGGCAAAGGCGATGGATTTTCCGAGCCTGTGGCCAACGGTGGCGGGGTTTTATTTCCCTTATGTAGAGAAGGCGAAGATGAAGTTGAAAGCCATGATATCATAAAAGGTTAAACTTATAAGAGCATTTATTTTTTAAATGAAAATCTTTTTAACGGTTATTCTTATTTAAAATAAAAAAGGTGTGGTTGTTTTAACCACACCTTTTTTATTTAACCTGGTTCCATTACCTGATCAGCGTCACGGTTCCCTTCTCCATTTGCGGATGCATTTCTTCGCCATAAAACCCATACTGGATCATATACACATAAGTTCCTACCGGCGCTAATTCATCCCTCACTTTACCATCCCATCCACTACTATAATCTTCTGTCTGGTACACCAGGTTACCTACCCTGTTAAAGATCCGCATACTAAAATAAGCAATCCCCAATCCTTTCACCCTGAACACATCATTTTGTCCATCACCATTTGGCGTAAACGCTGTTGGTATAAACAACTTCTTATAATGCGTCACTGTGACTGTCACTGTATCAGTTGGAATACAATTCAATCCTGTCAGCGTACTTACCACATAAGTAATAGTAGAATCAGGCGTTGCCACTGGCGAAGCACAGTCTATACAACTTAAGCTCTCATCCGGTGTCCATACATAATCCAATCCGTTCGTAGCTTTCAGGGTTACTGACTGCCCGATATTAATAGTGGTATCATTATTCCAGATATGAATGGCAGCTACATCATTATTTTCAATTGTCACAATAGAATCCAGGCGACAGTTCTGTGCATCCCTGATCAAAATCGAATAGGTACCTGCACTGAGATTGGAGATATGGGTCTGCGTCATCAGGTCACTGCCCCAATAGAACTTGTACGGAGAGGTTCCGCCTGAAGGGTTTACTTCGATTGTTCCATTCCCTCTTTCGCAGAGTTCATTGGTGATGGCCACCCCTGTTTTGAGCGGAGCCGGTGCCGGCAGTTCGATGCTGACGCTGTCGATACATACCGCATTGCGGATATAAATATGATAATTCTTCTGTTGCAGGCCTGTGATCACGGGCGATGTCTGCACAGTTTTGAATGTATCGATGGTATATTCAAACGGCGGTACACCTTTATTGATCTGGATCGTAATAGAGCCATCGGTCGCATCATAGCAGGTAGGCTTCGTACCACTCGCGGTAGCCCTAATGATGTTGGCAGTGTGTTCTACTACCGTAAAAGGCTGCGCCAGGCTACACCCTACGGCATCTATAATCTTCACATTGTAAGTACCGGGATCCAGTTTAGGATACAGGGAATCGCTGCCCTTGTTCTGGGTATTGAAGTAATACGTATAGGGGTAAACACCGCCTGTAGGCATTGCTTCAATCTGGCCCAGTTCAATACCGCAATCAATATTGGTCACGACTGTGTTGGAAAGGGAAAGCGGTTTGCTGACGGTTACATGCACAGTATCGCTGCCTTCGCAAAAGCCATTGCTCACGGTTACGCTGAAGTCACCGGTGAAAGTAGCATCGATGGTACGGGTTGTTTCGCCTGTACTCCACTTATAAGTAAGACCGGGACCGGCATCGAGGGTGACGGATGTAGTATTACAGGTACCTGTATCCCTGCCCAGGTTTGGCTTCGTCATGGAGGTCAGTCTTGTGATGGTAAATGTCTGCGAGATCTCACATCCTATAGCATCTGTAACCCTGATGGTGTACATGCCTGCATCCAGGTTTTTATTCAATGAATCTGTACCCTTATTGGTGCCATCAAAGTAATAGGTATATGGATAGGTGCCTCCGGTAGGTCTTACATCGATCTGACCTAAGCTGCCTGCACAATCTACATTGGTCACCGCGGTATTGGACAGGTCCAGCGGCTGGTTGATGGCGACATGTATAGTATCCCTGCCCTCACAGTAGCCATTGCTCACCGTAACGATATAATCACCTGTTGTAGATACGACGATGGTACGGGTTTTGGCACCGGTGTTCCATAAATAAGTTCTGCCTTCACCTGCATCGAGTGTCACCGTTCCTACACCACAGGTACCGGTATCATTGCCAAGCTTTGGTTTTGGCGGTGCCAGTACAACCACCTCTTTACAGAAAGACGACTGGGTGGAAAGACTTTCGTTGGTGAGCAGGTGAATGCTGTACACTCCTGCTGAATCGTATATGATTGGTGATGGCGGTGTCGCATTAGTGGAAGATGGGGTGTTGGAATTGGTACAGCTGTTGAACTGTAGTCTGAAGATCTTGTGTGAATCCGCATCAGCAATCATGGAATACAGGTTATCACCATCCCTGAACATGGTAGAGATAGAGTGGGGGAAGGTCAGACCGCTGATGTTCAGCTTAGAACCTGTGATAGGACCTTCTATGCCGCTGGGGAAATCGACTCTCACTACATCGTGGGTAAGGTTGTTGACCGCGATGCCGTAGAAATTGCCGCAATCATTGATGATGGTGATATCCCTGGGCTGGGTGAGTACGCCGCTGGCATTACCAAGATCGGTGCTGACAGGCGTATTGCCGATAGAGCTGCCGAAGTCCATGCGGACGAGGGTACCGGAGTATGTACTGGTGATGAAGATGTAATTTTTGTTATTGTATTTAGCAGCATAGATCCCGGAGGGCCAGTTAAGGGTACCGGTCACGTTGCCTAAGTTTTGTGCAGTAGGAGGGTTGGTAAAGTTCTTACCGAAGTAAAAACGGGTTACCGTGTTGTCGTCCGCGTTTACTGTGAGTCCCCAGTATTCATCGCCTTCCTGGATGATGGTGAGTTCTGTAGGGTAGTTTAGTGTAGTACCGATATTCCCCCAGTTGGTTGCGGTCAGACTCGCCTGGGCGGTGCCAAGACTAGTACCGAAGTCCACCTTGATGATGCGGGCTAAAGGGGTCGTGTGGCCGCCGACTACGATCAGGTGCCAGCCGTTTTCGTCTTTTACCACCTGGAGACCTTCAGTATATTGCGGTACCACCCCGTTGAAACTACCGAGATCCTCCGCAGTGGGGGTGTTGAGCAGACTACTACCATAGGTAAGCCGGACAATGCTGTTCTTACCGAAGTTAGAAACAAAGCCGTACCAAATGCCGTTGTCCTGCTGGATGGTAATGAAAGTGGGCACATAGAGCAGGCTACCGGGGTTTCCCAGATCAGTGAGTGTAGGGGTACCGTATAGGTCATACCCACAAAAATTCCAGTAATAGGTACTTGCCCCTACAGATGTATTGGTGATATTCACGGGGTCATTAATACAAACGGTATCCGGTGCTGTAAAACCAGCTTGTCCCCAAACGTTCAGCCACATTAACAAACAAAAGCTGAATAAGAGTAATTGCTTCATAAATAGGTATAGATTGCGTACGTAGTGCCTCATTAGCACAGATTTGTCCTTATTGTCCCGAACAGAGTTAACCTCTTTACATAAAGGTAAATTTTTTTGATTTAATTATCAGGGGCATCCTACCAAATCAGGGTAAAAACACCCTCTCCATGCTGGCTGCTATCAGGTCCTGGCCTGCGTAAACCAGATGCCCACGGCTGTTATACAATCGCATATGTATAAACGCAATGCCTAATGCCTTGCACCCCTAGAATGCATAATTCTTAGCGGCCTATCACGGCAAAGGCTCTCTTTTTGATTGTACCCCATACCTGCATTACATCTTCAGAGATCTTCAGTTGCAGGAGCAGTACCCCATAGATGGCAGTAAATGCTGCGGACCTGGCCACCAGTCCCAAAAACGGGTTATCCAGGTGAATGGTATATGCTACCAGGGGGTATACGGCTATGGGCAGCAGCACCGCCAGGATAGTCTTGTTAGTAAAAGGCTGTAAATGATAAACTTTATAGAGGAAGATATACCTGATCACATTGAAGACGGTCCTGGAAATCAGGGTGGCGAGTGCCGCACCTACCATTCCATGTGTTTTGATGAGGATATAGGTGAGCGGCAGTGTGAGGGTAAGCAGGAGGATGTTTGAGTACAATTCAAATTTCCATCTCCTCGAAGTAATGATGATGGCGCTGTTCATACCAGTACCCAGTTCAATCACCTGGTAGAGTCCCAGGTAGAACATCACCGGTTTGCCTAGATGATAGATCGGGTTTGGATTTACCCAGTTCAGCAGGTCATCCCAGTTCAGCATGATCATGGCAAAGATGAAACTGGATGCGATGAGCAGGTTCAGGGAGGTCTTCTTATAGATCCTGTCCAGTTTTAACATATCCTTGTCTTTCCATGCCTGTGAAATAGGGCCGGCCAGCATGCTGAGGGCTGCCCTGTAAGGGACCACGATAAAGTTGGAAATGTATTGTGTATTCACAAAGACGGAGGTGAAATCCAGTCCCATAAAGCTCGAAATCACAATGCTGTCCATAGTGGTGCTCAGCAGGGTGATCACATTACTGCCCAGGATGAACAGGCTGTAAGGCAGCATTTTCTTCCAGAGGCGCTGGGTGAGTTTGCTGATCTTAAAAGACATCTTTAATTGCCTGGCAAACAGCAGGTAAATGATCAGTGCTGCAAAGATGGCAAAGTACTGAAAGCTGAAGAGATCGGCGTACAGCGGGAATGAAATGAGGCCCCCTATGAATAGCAGGTTCAGGATGGTATTGATGGCGCGGAACAACACTTCTTTCAGAAAATTGGCTACATGACCTTTCTGTATGGTCCAGGTTTGTGCCTCCAGTACCTGGAACAGTGTAAGAAATAATGTGAGGGGGAATACAAGATAGAAATATTCTACGAGGAGAGGGGATTTGCCACCGAACTTCTGAAGGATCAGGGGTTTCATAAACGTTGTGAAACTCAGCAGGATAATCAGGAAGCCAATGGTGGAAAAGACAAATGAGATGGTGACCAGTTCACTTTTGTTCTCCTTATGATAATTTTTATAATAGGGAAAAAACTTCACCACGATGGTATTGGTACCCAGCAGGGCGAAGCTGCTGAAAAGCAGGGTGATTTCAAGTAATACGCGGGTTAAGCCTGTTTGATCGGGTGCAAAATATTTGGCGTAAAGGTAAGTATTCAGCGCTCCTAATAAGAATCCGGCATAAATGAAGATCGTTGTAATGATACCTTTTTTCCTGATGGTACTCATATATTAAAAGCTAGCTGTATTTTTTAAAAAGTGATCCAAAATCCTTTGCAACCAAAAATTAAAGGTATTCATAATTTCGGATTATTATATCTTGCGGTCTGTCTTCAAATATAATGCCTTACTATAGAGGGGATGACTCATTCGGGATGCGGTGCCGGCGGCGCGGAACAGCATCCGGCTGATTTTTTGCAATAAATACAAAATGAGTCTTTACCTGTAAAGGCTATTGAACCATAAGACAATTTTGAACATGAAAAACCCTTATAAGATAAAAGTCTCGATATGTATTCCTGCGTATAAACAGGTGGATTACCTGCGTCGTTTGCTGGATTCACTGACCATACAGACCCTGAAAGAGCTGGAAGTGGTGATTACAGATGATAGTCCGGACAACGCGGTGGAGCAGCTGGTAAATGAGTTTATGCAGGAACTGCCTATTCGTTATTATAAAAATGTGCCGGCCAGGGGGATGCCGGGCAACTGGAATACCTGTCTGGATCTGGCGCAGGGGGAATATATCAAGATCATGCATGACGATGACTGGTTTATGCATCCGCATTCACTGGCTACCCTGTGTAAGGCGCTGGATGATCATCCTGAACACGATTTCGCTTATGCTGCATACTATAATTACTATCTTTTTACGGGAGAGAAAAAGGAAATGACATCTCCGGCCTGGTTCAGGAAAGCCTTTGCCAAAGCGCCGGTAAATGTCTTGTTCGATAATCTTGTGGGGCCACCGAGTGTGGTCATTCACCGGAATAAGCCGGCATACCGGTATGATGAAAAAGTGCGCTGGACGGTGGATGTAGACTTCTATATCCGTTTGCTGAATGCGCATCCGGGATTTACGTATATCCCCGAGCCTTTGTGTTATGTAGGGATGGGGAAGGAGCAGATTACGGAGGAAGTGCATGGGGTAAAAGAGGTGTTTATACCGGAGTATTTTTATGTGTTGCAGAAGATGGGAGAAAGGGCTTTCAGGAGTGTGCTGGTGTATGATTTCTTCTGGCGCCTGTTGCGGAATATGAAGATAAAAGGTGTGATGGATATTCGTAGTGCAGGTTATGAAGGGCCATTGCCACTGGTCACGAATTATGTGTTGAGATGGCAGCGGATCTTCCCTGAGGGCTGGCTGAAGTTTGGGCCATTGTCCAAACTGGCGAGTGGATTTTCTTTTTTGTTTGCACCTAAACCTAAAGCATAGTTCATGCAGTTATCTGTCATTATAGTCAATTATAATAGTCATGGACTGATCAATGATTGTATCGATACAATCGTGAGTCAGACGAAAGAAATCAGTTACGAAGTAATTGTGGTAGATAATCAGTCGGCCCCAGGGAGCCTGGCCCGGATAGTGGCCAGGCATCCGTTTATCAGGGCGATTGAGATGGGTTATAATGGCGGGTTTTCGAGAGCGAATAATGCAGGCCTGCGTGCCGCCAGGGGGGAATACATGTTGTTGTTAAATCCCGATACGCTGATCTTGAATGGCGCTCTGGACAAATGTGTACAGCGCTTTAGCATGAGTGAGTTTGCGGCGTGTGGGGTGCAGCAGTTGAACGCGGATCATAGTACGCAGATCTCCGGGAACTATTTTATGAAGGGAGGTCTGAATCATTTACTGCCATTGCCATATTGGGGCAAAGTACTGAGATGGGTAGCGTTTAAGATGAAGACGAAGGTACCTAATGTGCAGCAGGCAAGTAGTATACATGAGGTGGACTGGATCAGTGGCGCTTACCTGATGATCAGGCGGAGTACGCTGGAGAAGGCGGGATATATGGATGAAGATTTCTTCCTGTATGCGGAAGAGGTAGAATGGTGTAGCAGGATTAAAAAGGTGGGTAAACTGGCCATCTTTGGAGATATCAATATTGTGCATTTGCAGGGAGAGACCACGGGCGAGGCGTTTGATTCAGAGGAGAAGGGGTACCAGGGATTGTTTGACAGGAAGGCATTGCAGGTGATGTTGTCAAATCATGTGCGGGTGAGAAAGCAGTTTGGGGTGTTTTGGTTTCTGTTCCTATTATTGAATTATAGTTTTGCGGTACCGGTATTCTTTTTCGGGAGTATCATTGAGAATTTGCTGAAGGGCCGGAATCCGTTTAAGTATATGCCGCAGGTGTGGGGCCTGACGAAGAATGTGTGGGCATTGTGGAAGTATAGCCCGGTGATCATCAGGAATAAACCGCATTTTTATAAAGTGTTATAAAATAATACCAGAATTGTTACCATGAAGATCAAGCCTCGTTTATGCTTTATACTGGCATTAGTCTGTTGCGTTACCATTGTTTCGGCACAGACACCTGTAAAGGTGGTACATGCATATTATAATGATGTATACAAGCAGTTCAATGCACAGGTCGTGAAGGTGCTGGGCCTTGAAAGGGAACAGGAAATTGCTCATAGCTTCTCTTATATCAGGGCAGTGAATCATCATCAGCTGAGCATCGACTACCAGCTCTATGAAGATTCCAGGATTATATCTGTGCAGATAAGGGGGAAGAAAAAGGATCTCGTTGATTTATTTGCGGCGTTTTATGACAGGAAGGTGAAAACAAATAAATTGTCGAAGCGGTCTTTGATTAAGAATGATGAGTGGGTGAGGCTGCTGGGGGATGAGGGGAAGATCATCATCCAGGCAATCATTTATTAGTAAGGGGTACCAAAATAAAACCTTTATGAAAGAGGGAATTCACCATCCGGAATGAAAACTAATTTCAAATAAAAAGAGGTTGTATCAAAAACTTATGTTGATACAACCTCTTTTTATTTATTGCAATGTTTTCTTAAGCGGCTACTTCTTTCTTTCTGAACTCCAGGACTATTGCACCAATCAGCAACAATAGTACGATCAGGGAGCTGAAGAACCCAATCTTGTCACCCAGGTAGAAACTCTTCGGGTGGAACTTAAATACGATTTCATGTTTACCGGCTGGTACGCTCAGGCCTCTCAGGGCATAGTCTACTCTTACGTAGTCCGTCTCTACCCCATCGATATAGGCTTTCCAACCTTCTTTGTAATAGACTTCACTGAACACGGCGAATTGAGGAGTCGCTGCATTGGAGGTGTAGCTGATCTCATCCACATCGTTCTTTACTAAGGCGATGGTAGCAGCAGAATCGTAGACCGGCTGTGCTTTTACAGCAGATTTGAAACGCTGATCGATTACTACGGAATCTTTTGTATTCAGGTTGTCCAGTGCTTTCATTTCAGCATCCGCATTAGGTGCCCACACGATATCCTTTACGAACCATGCATTGCCCAGTGCCTGCGGGTTGCGCTGTGCCACTACCTGCTGGCCGCCCTGGCCGGGTGTGATCACATATTTCGCATTCAGCATGTTCAGCACGTTCATATTGTTTTTGCTGATCTGGTTTTCGATCAGGTCCTGGTACAGGATCAGTTTTGCTGCGTGGTAACCACCTATAGAGTTGTGGAAGTAGGAGGTCATCGCATCGCTGAACGGATCGCCTTTGGTCACGTTGAACACTCTGAAGTAAGGGTCCTTATCTTCCGCAATTTGCTGATCGGCAGGAGTAGGGCTGAAATTGCCTTTGTATTTGGATTCCTCTACATAGTTGTCGGAGTTCAGGTAACGGGTATCTACCTGCAGTAAGTCGAATACTACCAGTACAATCAGACCGGCAGCGAGCCACTGCATTTTGATTTTATCTTTCAGGAAGTACCAGATCATGCCGAATGCAAGGGCAAACAGAATGATGGCCCTGAATACATCGCTTCTATAGAGGGAGGCTCTGTCTGCATGGAGGGCACGCATCAGCTGGTTGGCAATATCATCGCTGCCACCGGCCATTTGTTTGAATTGCTGTGCCATCATCTGGTCTGAGTTGTTAGACCAGCTCAGGGTGACAGACAGGATCAGCAGAATGCCAAGGATCACGCCCATGATGATACCGGAGCGCTTCAGGTTGGCTACCAGGTCAGCTTTCTTCAGTTCAGGGTTCAGTAAGGCCTGGATGCCGAGCACTGCGAGGATCACGAGTGTGAGCTGAGGTATGATCAGCACCATGCTGGGTGCGCGGAACTTGTTGTAGAAGGGCAGGTAGTCGAACAGGGCATAGTTAAAGAATGCGAGGTTGCTACCGTAGGACATGAGGACTGCCAGGATAGAAATGGCGAGGATCCACCATTTGTGCCAGGATTTGATCAGGCGGAAGCTGAAGATGGCGAGGAATACGATCACTATACCGAGGTATACGGGACCGGAGGTACCAGGTTGTTCACCCCAGTACATAGGCCATGCTTTGATCATCTGGGAGGCCTGTTGGTCAGGAACGCCAAGGCTTTTTAAGGTCTTGTAGGTCTCGGAGTTCTCGGTCAGTTCGCCCTGTGAGCTACCGCCATAGAGGTTAGGTACTACGAAGGTGAAAGTTTCGAAGATGCCGTAGCTCCAGCGGAAAGCGTATTCTTTGTCGAGGCCACTGCCTTTGGTATCGGCAGCTTTCTGGGTGAGTTCTGATTTACCGCCGCGAATGGTCTCTTTGGAGTATTCGTAGGTGGTCCACATCGTCATGGTATTGACAGCCATACTGAGGCCCAGGGCCGCTATGACCAGTACTCCGGTGAGGATGAGGTGTTTGTAATCTTTTTCCCTGATGGTGAATATTGCGAATACAATTCCCAGCACGCCCAGCAGCAGGAGGAAATAGTAGGTCACCTGCATGTGGTTCGAAGCGATGAGGAGGGACATGAACAGTGCGGTGACTGCCACGCCTTTGATGTATTTCTTTTGTGTGAGCATGATGATACCTGCGAGAACAGCGGGCAGGTAGGCGATGGCCATCATTTTCGTATCGTGGCCTGCACCGACTATGATAGGGTCATAGCTGGAATAGGCGTATGCGATGGCACCGAGGAGGCCGATCCAGGAGCGGGTACCGAGCACCACGCAGAGGAGGTAGAAGGAGAGGCCTGCCAGGAAGAAGAAGTTGATGGGCTTGGGCATCCAGAGGGTGAATACCTTGCCGAGATCGGAGATGTTGAACGGTTCGCGGCTTTCCAGTACGATCTGGTAGCCTGGCATGCCGCCGAACATGCTGTTGGTCCACAGAGGGGCCTGGCCATGAGCCGCTTTATAATCAAGCGATTGCTTGGCCATGGCCTGCCATTGAATATTATCGCCTTGTGTCAGGACCTGGCCGTCCAGCACTGGTTTGCAGTAGATGATGGCCAGCAGCAGGAGGATGCCGATGGCGATGATATGTGGCAGGAATTTCTTGAACCAGTCAGGTTTCATATAATTATGTACTTGTTTTTGAGTGGGTAAAGGTAATATATTATGGAATATCTAATAGGTTGAAACGCTCCTTCCGGGGAGGTCCTTGCCTGTAGGGAAAGATGCATTCCAAAAAAGGGATGTCTTTGCATTTATGAGTGCGTTTCCGGCAGGTGCACCGGTTCCCAGAACCCTTTCAGCACATCAATCCTGAACTGGATCACCGGCCAGGACTTCGCCGGCTTGCCCTGCAGCAGATAGTACCCGCCTATCACCACACTGGCACCTAACTTAAATAAGTACTCTATTCCTTTCTTAAACGTCGCTCCACCGCCTTTCTCCTTCATCCGCACCTTTTCGCCCCGGCCAATGCCGGAGGCCACACGATACATATATTCAGATGTTAGTTTCTTTACTTCCACCACATGGTGCACAATCACGGTTGGATCATACCAGATCACTCCCCCTCTCTCAATTAATTTATAAAAGAACTCCTTGCCTTCGCCCCCGATCCTCAAAGTCCCTTTCACACCTGGCAGACTGGTATTGAACCCTTTCACTGCAAAGAAGTCTTCTCTGCGTACGATCATATTGGATTCCAGGGGATAGCGGCCGTTGTCAAAGGGTTTGGTCTCCGGACTATAATCAAAATTCCCTACCAGGGAGGATACGTAATGCGACATCCACTTTGGTTCAGACGGGATGTATCTTGGAATGATCCGGCCGCCGAGACCGGTCGCATCCGGGTGGGTTTCGAAGAAGCGAATGATATTCTGCAGGTAGCCCGGCATAGCCACGGCATCATCGTCCATACAGCAGATCAGTTGGCCGGTGGAGAGTGCTGCCCCTGTATTGCGCGCATAAGAAGCGCCTTGCCTCTTTTCGAGATGATAGGAGAGCTGCATGTCCGGGTGGGTAGCGATATATTCCCTTACTTTTTCAGCGGTGTTATCCTGGCTGTTGTTGTCAACCACAATTACCTCATACAGTTTTTTGTCAAGATCCTGCTGGTACAGGCTATCGATGGCCTGTATAATATAGGCTTCCCTGTTATAAGAGCATATGACTACTGAAATGGCAATTTGCATGGGCGTTGTGTTTTTTCTAATTCAGGACAGCACGGAATAAACCATGCCAATCACAAATTTTTTTTGAAGAAAGCAAAATAACTGTAATTTATCCGAAATTTCAATATGGACAGGTTACGATTCTTTTTAAAACTGGCTTTTATCTGCAACCTGTGTTTCGCGCTGGCTGAGGTGGCACAATACATTGATTTTAAGGGGCAGGGGAGTGAATTATTGAAATTCGTACTGCCTATGGGGCTGATAGTGGCGTTTCCGCTTAACCTGATTACACTTATAATTGCAATAGTGATGCTGCTGAGGCATAAGGTGAGGATGGCCGATTTGCCGCCCTTTGTGTTTGTGGTGAACTTATTGGTATTGTTGTTTCAGTTTTATTTTCTCTTTTAAGGGATTTGCCTAACTTGTTAAAGCCAGCCTTTTTTTCTTAACTTACTTCCTCATTTCTATTTTCTGATGATTGAGAATTTACTAAAAGATAAGCCGACGAAGCTCTTCATGATCTTCTGTAGTTTCTTCGTGGCGAATGCATTGATTGCCGAGTGTATAGGCGGCAAGATCTTCTCCCTGGAGCGTTTACTGGGGCTGCCGGTGCATACTTTCACCATCTTCGGGTATCCGGGATTATCCTTCAATCTTACCTGTGGGGTTTTATTATGGCCCCTTGAGTTTGTACTGACGGATGTGGTGAATGAGTACTTTGGACCAAAGGCAGTAAGAAGGATCTCTTACATTGCGGTGGGCCTGATCTCCTACGCATTCCTGATGTTCTATATCGCGATCAAAGTCCCTGCGGCCGACTGGTGGCTGGGTTCAAGTGCGCAGGATGGCGTACCAAATATGCAGGATGCATTTGGCAGTATATTCGGACAGGGTATGTGGATCATCTTTGCAAGTATTATGGCATTCCTGGTGAGCCAGATCGTGGATGTGACGGTGTTTCACAGGATCAAGCGGGCAACGGGCGAGAAGCATGTGTGGCTGAGGGCTACCGGGTCTACGATTATTAGTCAGCTGGTAGATAGTTTTATCGTCCTGTTCATTGCATTTAAGATCGGGAAAGGCTGGAGCTGGCAGCAGGTGCTGGCCATTTGTGTAGTGAATTATACTTATAAGTTTATCATGGCGATTGTTCTGACACCGCTGATTTATTTCCTGGAAGGCAGGGTGGAGAAGTACCTGGGGAAAGAGACTACCGAAAGGATGAAGAAGGCGGCGATGGGGCAGGAGCTGGCCTGAGTAAAATAATAAAAGAGGGCCTGGATCAAAGTAATTTGAACGGATTTAGTCTTGTTTTTTAAATTCTAAATTTGTTCAAATTACTTTGTTCCAGGCTCTTTGTATTTTGATTTAATCATGGTGGCAACCACTTTATCAATTGGCAGGTGTACTGACTCTGCAGAGAAATCATCCCAATCAATCCACCTTGCAGCTTCAACATCCGTCACACCTTCGGGTACTACAAAATCAAAAGGCTTGCTGAGCAAAGGCGCTACAAATGGTGATAGCGGCGTAACCAGGTAATAAATGGAGATAATCTGCGTCTCATTATCAAAAGCAGAGATCTGGAAAAAGTCTGTCGTATAAAGGTGTTCTACTACTGCTACATCCTGGTTTAATTCCTCTCTCCATTCGCGGACAATGCATTCCAGTGTTCCTTCTCCAAACTCCAATCCACCACCGGGAAATTTTGTGAAATAATTGCCTTTGATGTATTCGTCAGTAACGAGTACTTGTTTTTTGTCATTGATCATAATGCCATACACCCGTACGTTGAACAAAGCTGCCATAAAAAAATGTTGTGTAGGGCAAATGTAGGGTAAAAAAAATGAGGTTGTATAAAAAGTAATTGGATGGCAGTAATGCCGGAAATTTACTTCTTATACGACCTCATTTAACGACCTTTTGCAGGTAAGAAAATTAAGCGGGAATGTCTCCTTAAGGTTGTCCGCCACCTCCCGCGGCACCATACACCTGTCCTGTACTAAAACTCGCATCACTTGCTGCCAGCTGTACATAAATCGATGCCAGTTCCGCTGGTTGTCCTGGTCTTCCCATGGGCGAATCTTCCCCGAACTT
This sequence comes from Chitinophaga silvisoli, assembly GCF_003412465.1. GTDB lineage: Bacteria > Bacteroidota > Bacteroidia > Chitinophagales > Chitinophagaceae > Chitinophaga > Chitinophaga silvisoli. The sequence continues at coordinate 266,695 of NZ_QTJV01000006.1, read as the reverse complement.
TTTCAGCTTCTCCATCGTCTGACCGCCGGAGACCTGTAATGGGGTCCAGATCGGGCCTGGTGCTACGCCATTTACCCTGATTCCTTTGGGTGCCAGTTGCTTTGCCAGTGACTTCACAAAATTCATGGTAGCGGCTTTTGTCTGCGCATAATCATACAAATTAGGAGAGGGATCATAGGCCTGCACCGAAGTAGTGCCGATAATTACAGCACCTGGTGGCAGGTGTGGCAGCGCAGCCTTTATAATCCAGAAGGGGGCATAGATATTCGTCTTGATGGTCCAGTCGAACTGCTCAGAAGAGATATCCAATATAGATTCGTGGGATTGTTGCCGGGCTGCATTACTTACCAGGATATCCAGGCCACCCAGTGCCTTCACGGCATCATCCACGAGTTTCTTACAGAAGGCTTCGTCCCGCAGGTCACCGGGAATACCCACCCCTTTTCTTCCTTCTTTTTTGATGAGGGCCAGCACTTCGTCGGCATCGGATTGTTCATCCGGCAGGTAGTTAATCACTACGTCTGCACCTTCACGGGCATACGCAATAGCGGCGGCACGGCCCATGCCTGAGTCTCCACCGGTAATGAGTGCCTTGCGGCCGGTGAGTCTGCCACTGCCTTTATAGGAGGTCTCGCCATGATCGGGTTTCGGAATCATCTTTGATGCCAATGCCGGCCAGGGCTGAGATTGAGGTTGAAAGGGAGGTTTGGGGTATTTGTTGAGTGGGTTCTCCAATGGGGCAGCAGTATTACCTGCAGCTGTAGTAGCATGATTATTCATTACAGGAGACAGTGATCCTGATCTGGAAATAACGGGGCTAATGGCCATCGCAGCAATGCTTGCGCCCAGTCCGGTAACGACCTGCCGGCGCGTGAAATGATTGTTCTGATCCATATGGCTGAAATTTATAAATCAGAAAACAAGGGAAGTGCCAAAAGAAGTAAATGGTTGATTAATATGATTTTATAAAAAAGGCCGCAACAGATACTGCTGCGGCCTTCTATACACATAATATGGCAATTAGAACCATTTCTTCTTCATAAAATACCAGCTGATGATCACCGAAATGATAATCGAAATCATGACCGGGATATAAAATGCATGGGCATTCCGCTGAAAGGGTATATCCACATTCATTCCATAAATACTTGCCACCAGCATAGGAAAGGTGAGTACGATGGTAATCGAGGTCAGGCGTTTCATCACCAGGTTCAGGTTGTTCGAAATGATGCTTGCAAATGCATCCATAGAACTCCCCATGATATTGGTGTATACGTTCGCCATTTCAAGAGCCTGTGAAGTATCTACGATCAGATCCTGCAGGAATTCCTTTTCATCTTCGTTTAGGCCGAGGAAGTTAGTCCTTTCCATTTTCATCAGCAGCAATTCATTGCTTCGCAGGGCTGTCACAAAGTATACAAGGCTTTTCTGGATCCGCATGATGTACAGCAGCTCTTCGTTTCGGTTGCTGTCATAGAGTTTCTGTTCCAATATATTCCTCCGCTGGTTGATCTCTTTCAGGTAGTCGAGGAAGTTCATGACTACTTTCTCAAAGATCTTCAGCACCATCATATTCCGCTTTTCAGGATGGCGGTTGTGGAAGGTGTTCAGGAATTTATTGATGGCAGCGTTGTCGAATGAGTTGACCGTCAGGATCTGGTTATGCGTCAGAATGATCACAATAGGGATCGTGATATAATAAGCATCACTTTCATTGATGGAGTTGTTCTCCGTAGGGGTTTTGATAACGATGAGTTTCACGTTATCTTCCAGCTCATAGCGGGATCTTTCGTCAATATCGAGGGAGTCGGTGAGGAAGTCGAGCGGAATGTCCAGCTCTTCGGAGAGCTGTTCGAACTCGGCTTGCCTGAGGGGCGGGGTGATATTCACCCATACACCGTTTTCAGGGGTTTTTACCTCAACTGTCCGTGCGTCTATATTTTTGAAGTATTGGATCATCCGGCCGCAAAGGTAGAATAATTAATAGGAAAGCATATTGCTTAATTATTAATTAATGGCGGGAGGGGGGAGATTAGCTGATGGCGTGGATGGTTTTGTGGCGGTTCAGGAAGCGGGGATAGCGGACGGTACGGGAGCTGAGGGGAATGATGGCGGGTTCCCGGGCAGGTATGCCGGGGGTGACAGGGGGATTAACAGGGTTTATATTGATCGGGAGAATGGCGGCTTCCTTTGGGGCGGAAGGAGAATTGTGAACTGGTTTCTCATTTAAAGGATTAGTGACCGGTGCTGTATTGGCAGCATTCTCTTTAAAGAATCCCGGTACCAGCACTGTGCAGGCGGAGAATCCACCCAGGAGTCTCAACATCCTCTCCTTCAATAATTCCGGCATCAACACGATGCAAGCCGGGTTTTTCTTTTTAAAGTGCATGGACAGCAGCACTGTACATCCTCCAATGCTGCGCTCCTTTTCCAGCATCCTTTCTCTTTGCCTTTCAGGCATTACAACCGTGCACCCGGCTATTTTACTGAGCCGGATGAATGCCTCCTCCCTCATGAAAGCAGGCAGCATCACTGTGCAACCAAAATTCTTATTTAGCCGGTGTACTGATCTCTCCCTCAAAAACGAGGGTAGCAGGACCACACAGCCAGATGTCTTTGTATTCACGTTCGCCGGTTTTGGTAAAACGCACTTCCAGGCCTCCACCGAGGGTCTGTACGGGTACGGTATAAGTCTTTTCTTCAGGGCCTGAAGCCATGAGAGCAGCGGCAGTAACACCGGTACCACAGGAATAGGTCTCATCTTCCACGCCTCTTTCATAGGTGCGTACGAAGATGCCATTGTCAGTAGGTTGAACAAAATTCACGTTAGTGCCCACAGCTTTGAAGCGATCATTGTAGCGGATCTGCCTGCCTTCTTCGAATACGTCGAGTGCTTTCACATCGTCTACGAACTTTACAAAGTGAGGTGAGCCGGTGTTCAGGTAGAAGTAGAGGTTGCCGATTTCCACCCCATTCACGTCCTGCATTTTCAGGTTCACCCAGTCGGTACCTTTCATGGTCGCTTCGTGCGGACCATCGATTGCCATAAAGCGCAGTACTTCGCTGTTCAGGCCCATTTTGCGGGCAAATGCTACCAAGCATCGGCCGCCATTGCCACACATGCTGCTTTCGCGACCGTCAGCATTGTAGTACTTCATACCAAAGTCATAGCCTTCGTAATTGTTGAGTAACATCAGTCCATCTGCACCGATGCCGAAACGGCGGTCACAAAGGAAGTGCACCTGCTCTTCAGTGAGAAAATCGTATTGGCCCTTGCGATTGTCCATGATGACGAAGTCATTGCCGGTCCCCTGGTATTTGTAAAAGTGAATTGCTGACATAATTGTACAAATCTACTACTCTTTAAGATAGCGTGCAAGTGCAACATGCCTTATAAATTAAAACCACAGGTATAGAAATATACCCGTGTTTCATGTCTACATTCGGTAGATGTACAATTTCTTGTACAACAACATTCAATATTTTGAAACCAGGGAAATAAGACTATTCCCCTGGTGGTGCTTAAACCTACAACTGTTACACCAGTGTCCCTGGCTAACAAAGCTCTTTAGTGTCAATTCAAACCGTTAAATATTTAACTTTATAGGCAAAAAAAAGGCTTAGCCTTCCTGTAATGTTTTAATAATCGTCTGGAACACGCTGGTGGCTTTCGCCAGATCATCTTTCGATACATTTCTTACTGCTTCGGCCATTAGTTCATTCAGCCAGGGTTCCACAATGCCCTGCATTTTTTTTCCACCGGCTGTCAGTACAACGATCTTATTTCTGCGATCTGCCAGATCTTCCCTGCGCTCCAGCAAGCCTCTTTTGGTCATATTGTCCAGCAGGTATACAATACTCACTTTGTCTTTGGATATAGCATCTGCAATCTCCTGTTGCTTCACACCGTCTTTTTTCCAAAGCACGCGCATGACCTGCAGCATCTCAGTCGTAAGGGGAAGGTCCTGTTCTTTCAGGAAAATACGGATACGCGTTTTGAAAGCCCCGGTGAGTACACCGAGTGAATCCGTAAATTCTGAAAAAGCCTGGTTCTTCGTCATGCGGAGGCTAAGTTAATGATTTAATGGTTAAATATTTAACCTATTTTACTTTTAGGCATATTTAGTAACTTAGGAGATGTCAGTTCTACCATTTTTAATGTATCTCACTTTTGTTGTCACCCCGCTGAAGCCTGTGGTGCCTGTGACACCTGATGTGGTGTTTCTGGATGAAAATAATAAAGAAGTGTCCCTGAATGCGCTCAAAGGGAAAGTGGTCTTTATCAATTTCTGGGCTACCTGGTGCCCGCCATGTCGTGCAGAATTGCCTTCCATTCATAAATTAAAGCAGGCATTTAGGGATAATAATAAGATTGTATTCCTCTTTGTGGATGTGGATGGCAATATGGCAAAGTCAAAGGCATTTATGAAGAAACATAAGTATGACCTGCCGGTGTATGCACCTAAAAGTCCGATCCCTTCCAATTTCCTTGGGAGTGCTATCCCGACTACCGTGATCATTGATAAGAAAGGGAAGATGGTTGGGCATATTGAAGGGAGTATGGATTATAATACCAAAGAAGTGATGAAAGGATTGAAAGACCTGACGGAGCAGTAAGAATTAATATACTGGTTCATGCCACTGCTGGCCCCTGTCTACCACTGGTCTTACCTTCACAATCTGGCAAGTGACCGTCGCCAGCAATTCCCGCGCTTTCTCTTCTCCATGCTTTTCCCTGATGCGGGTTTTGCTCTTTTCAAATTTCTCACCCGCGGTATCAATTTCCGTTACGGTAGCGGAAATTCTTGCTCCATGGTAGTCCCGTGCCCTGGCACCTGGCAGGTAGGCCATAAAGACCACTGCCTTGTTCTCCCTTATATTCTGCAGGGATACGGACACCGGGTCACTGATCTCAAATTCTATCATTCCTTCTGCTACCAGCCTGGGCGTACCCATAAGGGCAACATTTGGTTCCCCCTTGCTATTGGCGGTGCACAATAGCTTGTCATGGTGATTGTTGAAAAACTGGCTTAATAATTCATATGTGCTCATAAGGTGCATTTTGTATCTTATTTAACGAAGGTACAAATTGTATCTTAATTTTGTACTTTTGGTAAAAATATTTTCAAAATGGAAAGAAGAAGGGGCGATGAGTTATTAGAGAGTCTCTTTGATGCGACATTTCAGCTCATGAAAGAAACGCCGCATACTAACCTGACTTTTCAGCAGATAGCAGAAGCCGCTAAAACAAGCCGGACTGTATTGTACCGCCGCTGGCCGACCACTTTCGATTTACTCCAGGATATTTATACTTACAAGGCAAGGAAACTGTTTGAAGGGGAATACTTCGATGAATTGAAGGATACCGGTAGTCTGCGGGGGGATTTTATTCAGTTGCTGACTGTCTACCAGGGTGTGTATGATGAAATAGGGGCTGATGTGATGAACAATTACTTTTACATCAGGATGCAGGACCCGGATCATAGCAGGGAAACGGCGCTTCATACCGCTTCCCTGGAAAAGCACCAGCAGGCCATAGCGCATATTTTGAAGAATGCGAAGGCAAGAGGGGAGAAAATAAAGAAACTGAGCAAGGTGACACTTATGCTGCCTTTTGACCTGATCAGGATGGAGAACATGGCCCGGCAAGCGAATATCAGTAAAAAGCGACTGATCGCGATGGTGGATGAAGTGTTGCTCCCGGTGTTTAGTTAACGGCTGTGGAGCATGCTAGAAAATTCTCTCCTTCAGGAATCCGGCTAGCCTGCGGGATATTTACTTTTGATACATCCTTTATATTTTATCTGTTGATGTATGCCTGCATCTGTGGCGGATAGCGGTCTCCCTGAAACTGCAGGTCAGCATTATTGATACTTTCAATTTCTTCCTGCGTTAAATCAAGGGCAACAGCACCAGTGTTTTCTTTCAGTTTGTGTAATTTAGTTGTACCCGGAATCGGCACGATCCATGGTTTTTGTGCCATGAGCCAGGCGAGCGCCACCTGTGCCGGAGTCGCTGCTTTCTTCGCTGCGATTGCCTGTAATAAATCTACGACTGGCTGGTTTGCTTTGCGGTTCTCCTCGGAAAGGCGGGGTACAATATTCCTGTAATCTTTCTCATCAAATTTAGTAGCAGCATTGATCGTGCCTGTCAGGAATCCTTTGCCCAGCGGACTAAAAGGCACAAAGCCGATACCTAGTTCCCCGAGTACAGGCAGTATTTCCTGCTCTGGTTCCCGCCACCACAAGGAGTATTCGCTTTGCAGGGCGGCTACAGGTTGCACAGCGTGTGCTTTCCGGATGGTTTGTACGCCAGTTTCGGAAAGTCCCCAATGTTTTACTTTTCCTGCTTTGATGAGTTCCTGTACTGTGCCGGCTACTTCCTCAATAGGTACATTCGGGTCAACCCGGTGCTGGTAGAAGAGGTCGATATAATCTGTCTTCAGCCTTTTGAGAGAGGCATCAGCCACTTTCCTGATGTTTTCAGGGCGGCTGTCCAGACCCTGTAGGGGCTGTGCGTCTTTGAAGCCGAACTTGGTAGCGATCACTACCTGGTTGCGGTTGGAGGAGAAGGCTTCGCCGAGAAGTTCTTCGTTGGAGAAAGGGCCGTAGGCCTCAGCGGTATCAAAGAAAGTAATGCCGGCATCGAAGGCGGCGCGGAGCAGCCGGATAGCTTCCTTTTTGTCGATTTGAGGGCCATAGCCGAAGCTGAGTCCCATGCAGCCAAGTCCCAGTGCGGAGACTTCAAGGCCGGTGTTGCCAAGTGTTCTCTTTTTCATAAGGGCAAATTTCGGGTCATTGCGGGGATCTATGCTTATACAGATTACTGATTCCGTTACCAGGATTACAGGGGGCGTATCAGGGTGCCATAAGAATGGTTAAATTTGGATGTATGGAAGAGATCATAAAAATAGAAAGTATAGATACCTACAATAAATTGAGGGGAGTGAGCACCCGGCATCCCTTAATTACGGTAGTTGATTTGTCGAAGGCAAACAGGATGCCCGCGCGGACTTTCAATTTTGGGTTGTATGGGGTGTACCTGAAAGACCAGATGTGCGGGGAGCTGCGTTATGGCAGGAGGCATTATGACTACCAGGAAGGAACGCTGGTCTTTATAGGCCCGGGGCAGATTGTGGGTATGAATACAAAGGAACGTTCTTTTGAGGCAAATGGCTGGGGCCTGCTTTTTCATCCTGATCTTATAAAGGGTACGCACCTGGGGCGGCATATACAGGAGTACTCCTTCTTTTCTTATGATGTGAATGAAGCATTGCATTTGTCGGAAGAGGAAAGGGAGATTTTGCTGGATGGTTTCAGGAAGATCCAGGCAGAATTAGGCCGGGCAATAGATAAGCATAGTAAGAAGCTGGTGACTTCCGGTATAGAGCTGTTTTTGAATTACTGCAACCGCTTTTATGACAGTCAGTTTATAACCAGGGATAATGTACATAAAGGAGTGATCGAAAAATTCGAATCGCTGTTGCAGGACTACTTTACAACTGAGCAGGGCCAATTGCCTTCTGTATCCTGGTGTGCGGGGCAGTTGAATTTGTCAGCGAATTATTTTGGAGACCTGGTTAAGAAAGAAACGGGCAGGTCGGCACAGGAATATATTCAGGATAAGGTGATTGATATGGCGAAGGAGAGGGTGTTTGATCTGGAGAAGTCAATCAGTGAAGTGGCGTATGAGTTAGGGTTTAAGTACCCGGCGCATTTTACGAGGTTGTTTAAGCAGAAGGTGGGAGTAACACCGGTTGAGTACAGGAAATTAAATTAGATGGGGATACCTATAATTTCGATAGAAGAGGATTTCCAGGTATACAGGCTGGAAAATGGTGTGGCGCAGAAGCCACCGCACCGGAGGAATGATCATTTTCTTTTTATATTCCAGGAAAGTGGCAGGAGTGTATTGCATGTAGATGGGGTGGAGGTAATATTATCAGGTAAGATGGTTATGTGTATTAGCCCCGGGCAGGTGCATGAAACGATCGATGTGAGTAAGGATGTGAAAGCCTGGATTATCACGGCAGGGGCGAACAGGGTGCGTCATACAGCTATTTTCGAAAGGTTTTATTATTACTACAGCGGTCTTGCCATGGAGGCTCCCCTGGGGGAATGTTTCGCCTTACTCTATAAGATCAGTCCTGCTTTGTCAGAAGTGAAAATTTCATTGCTGGATGCCTGTATCGGGATGATCGCTGATGCCTATAATAAGACCTGTCCTGCCCCTGTAAACGGCTCCCGCAGGTCTGAGATTACCACTGCATTTAAACGCCTCGTATTGCAGCATTTTAGAGAATTTAAAAGTGCTGCTGATTATGCGGAATTATTACATATTACGCCATCTTATTTAAATGAGGTGGTAAAAGATTGCACGGGTTCTCCGCTGAGCTTTTGGGTGCAACAGGCGGTTGTGACAGAAGCAAAGCGGTTATTGGCAGGCACTGATCTGAGCATTAAGGAAATTGCTTTTTCACTGGGGTATGATGATCAGGGGTATTTTACCCGCTACTTTACCAATGCAGCTGGAGAGGCCCCGCTGGCCTATAAAACCAGAAACCGCAAATAATCCATAGGGCACCATAAATCATCCATTTCATAGAGGGCCTCAAATGTCCAACTTTGCGGCATGGTATATCTCATCTTATCCGGCATTATACTCTGGTATATTTTCCCTTATTTAAGACCTTCCAGATTAAAGCAATACTTAAGGCCTGATGCATATGCATTGGTAACCGGTTCTACCGATGGTATTGGTAAAGCTATCGCGCTTGAGCTGGCAGGCGCAGGTTTTAATTTAATCATCCATGGCAGGAATAAGGAGAAGCTGGCTTTGGTCAGTGAAGAATTAAAGGCCATCAATCCAACATGTAAGGTGATTCACCTGCTGCATGGGGAGCTGTCGCTTCCTGAGGATCTTCCAATAACTATCCTGGTAAATAATGTTGGCATCGGGCCTGTAGAAAGTTTTGCATCCGGCTCAGATTTTGAAAAAACGATCGACTTGAACGTTACTTTCCCTACCAGGCTCACCAGGTATGTGCTGCCCTTGATGCAGCAACCGGGGCTTATTTTAAATGTTTCCTCCTATGCAGGCCTGATGCCACCCCCGTATCTTGCAGTGTATGCTGGTACCAAGGCATATAATAATGCTTTTTCCATATCGCTTTCCAGGGAGCTAGATCATATTGAAGTCATATCACTGATAGTAGGGAGTGTGCATACGGCCTCCAATAAGAAACCGGTAACCTTTATGCGGCCTGCGGCAGCTACCTTTGCAAAGCATGTTTTGGGCATTGTCGGTTGTGGAAAAAAGCAGATAGCACCTTATTGGCCGCATGCGCTCCAGATTTTTCTGATATCTTTATTGCCTGAAAGATTGATTGACAGCGCTACAAAAAGAGCGATGAAGAAGGAGTTATAATCCAGCCTGCCAGACGACAGGCTGTTTCTTGTAATGTTTATTGTTATTTATACGAGCCGCGAAATTATCCGCGAATTCTGTGGAAATTCTGGAGAGGGAACTTTTTCTCATGAAATAAATATCTGAAAAAAGGATGCTAAGTATATGTTCCTTTTCTTAAGTTATATTGTTTAACTTAACTTGCAGCACTTTTAACTCTTAAGTATGACAAGTCCAATTGAGATAACGGCCGCTGTGCAGCTACTGATCGATCGTGTAGGGTCAGAATATGAATATGAAATAATACCGGTACAGGCAGGCATCGCTACCAATGGTGGCCGCATGGTTCCGGGCTGGGCCGTGTGGTTAAGTGAGTTCATTTGCGAGGCAGAACCAACTGAAGCATGGGAAAATGAAAATGGCGACCTGATTGCTGTACATACCCCGCATGTACCCGTTGATCAACTCATGTTTATTCCCGATGATAATATTAATCCCGATGGTAAGCATATACGTGTCAGCGTTAGTAACAATCCACTCGTGGATCACCTGATCGCACTGGCAGACCTGAAGGACTTCCTGGTTCCTTATGGTACGGTGCTGGAAGATGGTAAAGTGAATTTCAATACCTATACCGGCAATGTATACAATCATTACGATGCCTTGTTCAATAACCTGCTCCTCTTCCTCTCAGAAGGTAAGAAGATCGGTGCTAAATGCTATTGTGGTAGCATGAAACCTTATAGTCAGTGCCATGGTAAGAACCTGCCGGCAGCTATCGAGGAAGATAAGAAAGCTGTGAAGAAATTCAACGATGCCCTGAAGGAAGATGAAGTAGTGCAGGAATAGTCGTTTCCGGTTCATGCAACCTGTAAGCGAAAATTGTACCGGGTCATGTAAGTACTGCCCGGTACAATTATTATTAAACCGGGTCCCATCTATTGTTCTTATATCATTCCTTATTTTTATCCGCTCCCCATTCGTAATATAGAATCTACCGGCAATATAAACTTCCCTTTCTGATCATCTAGTTTTGTAAAGGCCTAGTGCCTGCTGGGAATGACTTGTTGCAGGGTATACACCGATAACCCGTTCACCGGGATAGGCCTATTCGCAACTATTTCAATCCCGGGTGCATATTGTAATAAACCCCAGGTTCATATCCCAATACCATTCCGGTTTGATTGCCCGGTCAACAAGAGACTTACTTCCTTATTCACCACATAGCGGTCCAGTCGTCGGGGCACGCCGGCAATCGGCATTACCACTTTGTTTAAAATCAGGGGAGGATAACAGGTTGGAAGCAAAGGGTAATTATTTTTAATGATAGGTGCTGCAACGGCAATAGCAGCAGGCAATTTTTCATGTGGCGGGTTATACTTGTACAAGTATAAGTATATTGCAGGCGCAAAAACGACCATCATCAGCAATGCAAATGATGCCTGTCATGAATGAGCAGGGGAGAATCATTGGTAAAAGATTCACTCATCAATATTTTTAGTCGTTATACAAGGTCAATATTTTAAATTATGCGCAGCTTTTATCTATCATGCTTATGTGCGCTGCTGTCTATCTTATCAGCCAGGGCACAGGAGCTAAAATCACCAGATGGGAATTTTATTTTAGCCTTTAAATTGAACAATGGAGTCCCCGTATACACCTTGCAGTATAAAGGCAAAACAGTCGTCAATGAAAGTAAACTGGGTTTCGAACTCAAAGATCCTGGTTCCTTCAGCAAAGATTTTACAATCAAAGCTACCTCCACCAAAACAGCCGATGAAACCTGGCAAACGGTATGGGGCCAGCAAAAGGAAATCCGTGATCAACACAATGAACTCCTGGTACAACTTACACAGTCCGCTACCGGCAGGGCACTGGATCTTCGCTTCCGTTTGTTTAACGATGGCCTGGGTTTCAGGTATGAATTCCCGATCCAGCCTAATTTACGCCACTTCACAATCGTAAATGAAGTCACTGAATTCAACCTTGCAAAAGATTACAAAGCATTCTGGTTGCCGGGAGACTACGACACAAACGAGTTTGAAACCGTAACATCCAGGATCTCTGAGATCCATTCCCTGATCGATAAGGCCAGGGAACCAATGGCCGCCAATTCTCCAACACCTAACCTGGCGGTACAAACACCTCTCATGCTGAAATCAGACGATGGCCTGTATGTAAATATCCATGAAGCAGCATTGGTAAATTTCCCTGCTATGTGCCTGAATGTAGATGATCAGCATTACGTGTTAAGTGCACACCTGACACCTGATAAATCTGGTAACAGGGGTTATATCCAAACCGGCAGCAATAGCCCCTGGAGAACCATCGTTGTAAGTGATGATGCCCGCCAGATCCTGGCATCCACCCTGATCCTGAACCTGAATGAACCTTGTGCAATTGCTGATCCCAGCTGGATTAAACCTGTGAAATATGTAGGCGTATGGTGGGAGTACTTCACCGGCGGCGGTTCTACCTGGCAGTATACTGACAACCAGGACATCACCATCGGTAAAACCGATTATAAAACCTTAACTCCAAACGGACATCATGGTGCCAACACCACCCATGTAAAAGAGATGATCGACTTTGCAGCTAAGAATGGTTTCGATGCAGTACTGGTAGAAGGATGGAACGAAGGCTGGGAAGATAATACAGCAAACGTAAAAGAACATGTCTACAGCTTTACAAAAGCTTATCCTGACTTTGATGTCGCTGAACTGCACAAATATGCCGCTCAAAAAGGCGTAAAGATCATCATGCACCATGAAACCACTTCTTCCGTGACAAGCTATGAGCGCCAGCTGGACGATGCCTTCAGGTTTATGGTGGACAATGGTTACAATTCAGTGAAGACTGGTTACGTAGGCCCTATACAACCACATAGTGAATATCACGACGGCCAATACATGGTGAACCATTACCTGCATGTTGCACAGACAGCAGCAAAGTACAAGATCATGGTTGACTCCCACGAAGCCGTACGACCTACCGGTTTATGCCGTACCTGGCCTAACTGGTTAGCGCAGGAATCTGCAAGAGGTACTGAGTTTGAGTCCTTCGGTGGCAACAGGCCTGATCATACCTGCGTACTGCCATTTACAAGATTGATGGGTGGACCGATGGATTACACACCTGGTATTTTCGAAGGTAACCTATCTGAATATGGAAAGAGTAAAGCAAAGCTGAGCACCACCCTCGTAAAGCAACTGGCATTGTACGTAACCATGTATAGTCCGCTGCAAATGGCAGCAGATCTGCCACAGAACTATAATAAATTTGCCGATGCATTTCAGTTTATCAAAGATGTAGCGGTAGACTGGGATAATTCTTATATCCTGGAAGCTGAGCCGGGTGATTATATCACCATTGCCAGAAAGGCAAAAGGAAAAGAGGAATGGTATATAGGCGGTATTACCGATGAAAATGCACGCGAAGCAGTGATTAAATTTGATTTCTTACCAGCAGGGAAGAAATACACTGCTACCGTATATGCAGATGATAAAGACATCAGCTGGCAGGTAAATCCACAGAAGTATACTATCAGGAAAATTACAGTAACGAACAAGACAGTGCTGAAGCAAAAGCTGGCACCAAGTGGTGGGGTGGCGATTAGTGTGAAGTCATAAAAACAAAAAGAGGCTGTAGCAAAAGTAAAATTATGGGATTTAATCCGGAACCCTGATGGAGGCGTTTTTATTATTAAATGCTAAATGCCATCACCTTACTTTTGGTACAGCCTCTTTCTTATTATTGAATGCTAAATGCCATCAAATTACTTTTGCTACCACCTCTTGTCCTTAATAATTCTTCGCGGCCCTGAACAATGGCAATGCACATACCGCAATTACCACTCCCGTGCACATCGCCACCGTTCCACCCGTAGCCACCAATCCCAATATCGCAATGCCTGCCCCCACTACAGCAATGGCAGCTGCAATCACCCGCATACCAAACTGATTCTGTGCTTTCGCATCCTGGTTCCCTTGTAGCGTACCAGTTGCCTGCACCAGTGGTTGCAATAAATGCGGGGCTGCTTCCTTGTTAGTTAAACTATAATATACCTCCCAAAGCAATAACACTACAATCGGAATCCCCACTCCCAAAGCCGTCTCCCACACCCGGTCCATCTTTCCTCCGAACAGCTTCAGGCCCAGGCTAATCACCAGCCCGCACAAAGATGCACTGATTACGGACACCGCCGTTTGCCGTTTTGAATACAAGGTCCAGATAACAGGTGCAAACAAGGCACCTCCTGCGATAGAAGCCGTAGCCAATACCATCTCCACAATCCCGCCTATCATCGGCACCATCATCGCAATCCCGATGGTAATCGCTCCAAACAATACTGTAAAGAATCTTGCCGCCTGTACCAGGGATTTCTCTGAAGCATGGCGGTTAATTGCCTTCTTATACACATCATGCGCAAATACTACTGCCATGATATTAATCGTGGTATTCGCCTTACTGGCACTCGCAGAGATCATACCTGACAATACCAATCCTATCAGTCCCGCAGGCAATACCTGCTGACACAACATCATATACGCACCTTCCGGTTGTAAGCCGGTCAGCGATGGATTAATCACCCTGTACAACATAGGGGGCAGCATCCATATAAAGGGACTGACAAAATATAATAAGGTAAACAACCAGGCCACCTTCTTTGAATTCCGTTCATTCGATACACTGGTATATCGTTGCACATAGGCCCAGTTACCCCCTATATACACCGTTTGATACGCCAGGAAGGCAAGAAAGAATCCAAATGAATATTCTGCATTGAAAAAATTAAAGAACCCATCAGGAGCCTTGTTCACAAAAGTATGCATCCCACCTGCCTCCTTCAGCGCCATCGGAATGACAATCATGACTGCCGCTGTCAGGATTACAAACTGCACCACATCCGTCACCAGTACCGCCCATAAGCCCCCCGCCGATGTATATAATACGATAATGCCCCCGATAATTAATATACAGGTATTCAAAGACAGGGGAGTAGCCACACTCACCATTTTGCCCACAGGGTACAACACCGAAGCAGTTGTAAACAAGCCATGCAGCATAATGAGAAAAGTATAGAACTTCTGCGTGCCTTTCCCTAATCGTTTCCCGATATATTCAGCGGCTGTCACCGCCCCTGTACGCTTCCATTTCGCCGCGATAAAAAGGGCTACCAGCATTCCTCCAAATACCATGGTCAATTGAATACCATTGGCCACAAAACCACTCTTGTAAGCAATAGAGCCCCATACCACAAATGTCCCTGCGGAGAAATAACTGATGAATAAAGAAATACTATTGATCCACCAGGGCGTAGCGCCACCGGCTTCAAAAAATGCAGATGAGTTCTTGCTGCCAATACGTGTAAACATCATACCAATGCCAAGCACCAACAAAGCAAACACGCCCATCACGATAAAATCCAGTTGCGCCATTCGAAAAATTTATTTTACTGTATCAACAATACTTTAATTCCATATCCCGCTAATGCCACCTGCATATCATCCACCTTTTTCCCCGTCTCCATATCGCTTACCATCGAGCCGGTATTTACTTTTATCCCTGCCTTCAGCTCCTCCCCAAGATCATTCAGTAATACCACAAATGTCTTTTTATCATTTTTCGCTATTATATACTCTACATTCGGGTTATCACACTCCACCAGTCCCTCCTGGGATACCAGTCGCGCTTCTTCACCATAGATCTTACCCGGTGCAAAACCATATGATTCATGGGGCCCTACCTTCGGTGTCACAAAGCCTCTCGGAAACACAACCTGGTTCCCCGACCTTAACTGTGCTTCGGACAATAAATAATCCGTGATCCATCCCACCTGCCACCATGCATGATGGGGATACGGTCCTGCACCTTTATTCATGGCATTCCAGTAATAAGTCGCCACACTGGTCGCCGAATCCACAAAGGCATCTCTGCCTATGGCGGCTGCCCTGGCCATTTCAATAAAAAGACTGTCTCCGGTCAACTGGAACATTCTCACAAACATGCCGGCATGACTACACAACATAATCGGTCCAGCACCATTCGCAGAACCTATAATACCTCCATGCTCAAAACTTAATCCCGCCTGGGAGATCTGCCAGTCCTCCCGCACAACACCCTTTACTTTTTTTAGCCTGGTATCCGGAACCGGTTGTGTATAGATTGATGTCAGGTACATCCTCGCCGTACGTATGGCCGCTTCCTGGTATTTCTTCTCCTTCGTCAGGTCATACAGGTCCAGCAAGGCCTGTGCCGCCTGCGCCGTAGCAAAATCAGGGGCATACCGTGCATCTCCGCATACCCCGATAAAATGTCCCTTATTCACCGCCTGCGCTATAAACCAATCCGCCCCTTTCATCGCAGCACGCAGGTACTCTTCCTTACGCAAAATCCGGTAAGCCACCAGCAAACCATAAAATGTAGGCCGCAGATCCTGGATGTCTGTAAACAACGGCTGATGCGTATGCCTGTCATACGCCACCTCCCAGCTACCATCCGGTTTCTGCCATTTCATCAGCAGGTCCGCACCCAATGCCAGCCTGCCTTTCAGCGTATCATTCCCGGGCTCGAACAATAGGATATTGCCTATATCCAGCATCACGTAATAGGTCAGACTCACAGGCTCGACAAAATCTCCCCATTCCTCCGTGAATACCTGGCTCCCCGCCAGGTAATACTGCCCCGTTGCCGCTCCCCGGAAGAAACCCGCGGCCGTCTGCTGTTGTGCCAGTTTAAAATTCAATGCATAGGGCAGTACACTATCTTTTAAAAACTGGTCCCCGCTGGTATTCGCCAGCATCCACATCGCCCCGTAATCCGCATTCTTGATCGCATCTCCCTTTGATCCAACCACACCGCCCAAATAAGATTGTCCCCCGATTGTCAGTCCATGAAAATCCTTAATATTCCATAATGAAGTCTTCCTGTCGCACAGGTAATGGTGCATTTTTTCCACCCTGCTGGTAAGTGACTGTTTATTTTTACGCAGAGAAAGGGCATTTTTAAACCCATATACATCGTTTACAGCATGAGTCAGTAAATGATACCATTCGCCTTTTTGAAGGCTGTATCGGTAGCCGTAAGCGATTTTATCACCTGCCTGCTTTAAAGACCCCGGTTCACCCAGTACCGGGTAGTACACCGTAGGCGATATTGCTACCTTCCGGTTCAAATGAGATAGTGCCAGTTGCCATACCTGGTGCGTGTTGTGATCACTTTCCCAGGGATCACGCCCCAGTCCAGGATCCGGTATCACCGCCAGGGAAACCTGGTCTTTCGTTGTAATAACAGGGCAGAAGGAGCTGGCACAGCGTTCCCTGTACAGCACCGGCATCTCTGGTATACCCTGTCCATACGCATAGCTCAGCACCATATTCTTCCCAAACTCATTCCCCTGGAAATAACCGGGCATCACCGCCCAGGCCACATCCTGTTTATTTACCGTCACAACACTGGGACTTGACAATGAATAATACCCCGCTTGTTTACATTGCAATTGCAAGGTTACTTTGATATCCCCGGCATACTGCTGGTCCAGTGTCCAGGTGGCTGTCATTGATGCCAGCGCAGATGTCCAGGTAAACACTACCTCTGTAGGCGATACCTGTTTTGCCTTTGCGGGATAAAAATGAATCGCCTGCCCCGCTGTATTCAGTGCCACCGGGGTCGTAGCCTGTTTCCATGCATTGATCTGGTAATGATAATTTGTATCCGGCCAGGGAAGTCCATTCGCCCGTTGAAAATGGATGCCGGATGTATCCGCCGGTTTATCCGCTGTATATAAAAGGGTATATTCTCCTGAAGGTTGGGCTACAGACTGCTTGTCATAAAGCAGCTCCTTTACTTTCCAGCCCTCTTTTGTTTGCTGCCATTCAATGTGCACTTGCCGGTTGGCTAATGAAACAGTCTGCGCCTGTGCAACTATACTATAAAGCAGACATATAATGAATAGGTTAATCTTTTTCATAAACACGTGGAATACTGAATGCTTAATAAACCCTCACCTCAAACACCGCTGCCGGTGTATGTTCCGATGGATGTGAAAACCGGAATGTCAGACTGCCCGTATGTACGCCTTCCGGAAACTCAATCACATTCCTTGTCTGGTAATTGCCCCGCTTCTCATACACTGCTTTTCCCGCATCGTCATAAATCACATAATCCCTTACACAAAACACCATCACGTTCTCCGGATGCGTCATCAATACAGACTCCATCGGGTGATCGAAATCCGTATCAAAAGATAAGATAAGCTTTTTAATAAGTTTTTTCTCTTCCCAGGCCAGTGTCAATGAAGGTGCATTATCTGCAAGATCCGCCACCCATGCATTCACCTGCGTTGTCGGCCTCGCCACTCCATTCCTGATATTTTCCACTCCAAAACCTGTAAGCGCCTGCCCAAACTCCAATGCAAGATTCTGTCCCCCCGGTCTCCTTTGCGCTACCCAGAACTCAAAGCTATCTATCCCTATGCCATCCGGTGCCGTCTGCCTGCCATAATTAGACACCGCCGGGTTAATTGTATTAAACACTGACAATATCCCCGTGATCCGCTTGAAAGACCTGCTCACCCGCAGCAATGGATTCTTATGCAATAGTACAAACACATACTGGTCTTCTTCAATCACTACATCACTCTCCAGCTGTATTCTATTCTTCCCTGGCGCAATACTAAACTCAAATGCAGCCAGCGTCTTATCCGGTGTATAACTTCCCCTCCTTGAACAAATCCTTATCTCTGCCTGCAGTGTAGTCACCTCGTCACTATACACATTCAGGCTAAACACCGGCAACCTTCCGGCCGGTATCGGCACCAGCTGTGCTACCGCAATATCCAGGGCCTGCGGCTCACTATCTTCTTCCAGTCGTGATAATGACAACTCACTGCTCGCACTGATGCTCGCCGTCTGCACCAGGTCCCCTGCATCCTTAAATGAAACAAATGGAATATACTGTCCGCTACCCGCCAGCCGTTCCTGCAACAAAGGCACATTCACCTCCGCAGGAAAAGCCCCGGTCTCCTTGCATAGCACCGCCGCCATACCGGCCACCTGTGCTACATACGCACTCGTTGCCATCACCCTCGATGAGCCAAACGCTACATGCGATGCGCTGATAATCCTCCCTGCCAAAAACAAATTCTTAATATTCCTGGAGTACAAACATCTATAAGGAATCTGGTACACGCCCTTACTATGCCACTGCGTACATCCCGGCTGTGCAGAGTACACTCCATCCGAAGGATGCAGATCCAGGCTCCAGCCGCCAAATGCCACCGCATCGGCATGCACTCTTTGCTCTATCACATCCTGCTGCTTCAGGATATAATCTCCCTCGAATCTCCTGCTTTCCCGCTTCCCCGGAATCATTCCCACCCATTCCAGGGTCAGGGTTTCCGCCTCGGGAAACTTGCCCGAGTTCTTAATATAGTTCCATACACCATACACTATCTTCCACAGCTCCCATTTTATCTTCTCCGTATCATGCACCGTATCCATCCGCCCGCCAAATTCTATCCACCACAACTTACATCCATACTCCTGTGCATTGAAACTCCTGAACTTCGGAATCTCCGTTATATCCATCAGCGCAAATGAAGGGGGTACAAATCGTACCGGCTTCCCCGTATCTTTAGAATAGAAATACAGTGAATGCCCTAACAACTCACCATAACTCTCCGACGGTGCAAACAATTCATTGAACTCTTCCACCGGCTCCGCACCCATTCTGAATGCCGCACCTGAAAGAAATCCAACCACCCCATCGCCCGATGCATCGCAGAACAGGTGCGCACGTAATTCATACTCTATCTGGTTCTGACTACAAAACGCCCGCAGAGAAGAGATCGTCTCCGCATCCTTTTTTTCTACATGATATACTGCTGTATTCAAGAGCAAAGTAATATTTGGTTCCGCCGTTACCTTATCCAACAGGATCGAATCCAGGATCACAGGATTCCCCTCCGGATTCCGGTATGTATTTTCCACCAGGATCTCATCGACCACACCCCCTTCTCTCGCCCAGCGGTTATTATTCCCCATATGCGAGGTCGCTCCTAAAATCCATAAGCGGATTTCACTACTCGCATTCCCGCCCAGCACACTTCTATCCTGTACCAGTACGACTTTCAATCCTTCCCTGGCAGCTGTCACCGCACAGCAAATGCCTGATAAACCTCCACCCGTGACAATCAACCCGGCCTCCAGTGTTACCAGGGGACAGGAACGTTTTTCTGTGCTTTCTGATCTGATCATTTTATTTAAGAGTTTTTTGCATGATGGTATAGCCGCCCGGTTTGATCAGGGTTACGTTTGCTGTGCCTCCCGCCAGCGGGACATCAATCAGCATGCTCTCCCCGGGATGCAGTGTATTGAGGGTATATGATGTTCCATTACATGTTAACCTGTAACCTTTCATGGTATAAGCAGGGAAATCTTTTCTTGCAGTAATGCGGATCTTTTTATCGACAAGTTCTATCGTAGCAGGGGCAAACTCTTCCTGCCAGGCAATGTACATGCCACGGGGAGACCTGTCCGGCTCTACCAGGCCCCAGGGCCGGTAACCATTCGGATTAGTGCCGGGAAACCGGCTGAAGTAATCATTGAACGTCCACACAGATGCACCTATCAGGTAATCACACTGCCTGAAATCTTCCATCGCTTTCTTCAGATGAGCGATCCTTTCTTCTTCTGATTTCACCGCATCCGTGCGAATGCCAAATTCACTTATATACACAGGTTTATCAGGATAGAGTTGGTGTATATGTTGCAATACCTTTAAATGATTGCCATAAATATTCGCACTCACAAAGTCTACATATTGCGATGCCTCGTCTTCGCCTTTTTTTAACTCTTCACGTCCTAAGAGCATACTGGCAAAGGTAATCAGCCGGGTGTCGTCCAGTGTTTTTACATAAGCACTCATATCACGTACCCAGGATTTACCCTCCTCCGTCTGCGACTGAAATTCATTGCCTACACTATAGGCAATCACACAGGGATGGTTCCAGTCACGCTCCATCATTTCCCGTAACTGTGACTGGTACTTACGCCGCATACCTGTATCATTCATCTGCCTGCCAGTCATCTGCCAGTTGCCCGCCTCTTCAATGATGAGCAGACCATGTTCATCTGCCCAGTCCAGCAAAGCTGTTGATACCGGGTAATGACTGATCCGGGACAACTCCATACCACCACTTTTAATCATCCCCAGGTCTTTCTCCAATACTTCCTGCGGGTCCATAGAACCATAGCCGGGATAATCCAGTGGCCGGTTACATCCACCCATTTTAATAGCTTCGCCATTCAGCAACAATTTCGTTCCACTTAATTCTACCTTGCGGAAACCAATCCGGGATTGAACAGTATCCTTGTTGCATGATACAACAGCCGTATACAGGTTCGGCGCATCCGGCGACCAGAGATTAATCTCTGATGCCGGCACCGTTCCGCTCACCTCTACTATTGTTTCAGCCTTTGCAGCCACCTTCACTTCCCGTGATGAAAATTTATATTTCAGAACATTCACATTGACCTTAACACTGGCCACCGCATTACCACTATTCCGGATCAGGGCCTTTACCCGCACATTTCCATCCGGTGTAGCCACTATTTTTGTATTACTGATATGGATAGCCGGCTTACTGATCAAATGCACGGGTCTTGTGATACCTCCATAATTAATCCATGGAAAAACCTGCCTTTGGGCCGCAGAAGAGTAAGGTGCATATGTTTTAGCACCGGGAATGGTTGTCGTATCCCAGGAATTATCTACCTGTACTGCCAACGTATTTTTTGCCTTCAATAAATCTGTTACATCAAATTCAAAAGGAGTATACCCACCTTCATGCGTACCCACCAACACGCCATTCAACCAAACCTTCGATTTATAAAACACGGCATCAAAGCGCAGATACACATGCTCATCACCAGCTGCAACTTTTTCAAACTGCTTAAAATACCAGGCCGTACCCGTATAGAAAAAGTATCTCGGATCAGTAGAAAAACAATGCGGTACCTGCACCTTATCAAAACTGCCAAAAGCAAAAGATGTATCCTGCCAGTGCTCTTTTTCGCCTACCTTCACCGGGTCTGCCGCAAAGCGCCATTCACTATTCAGACTATTATCCTTTACCCGCTGCCCAAAGAGCAGAACAGGCATACATATCAGTAAACAAATCAGTCTCATGTTTTCTTTTTTTCTTTTAGTACTACCTGTCGCGCCATTACCGCGCCTATCTCATTCAATGCTGCCTGGTTATAATGAATCGCATCCTGCATCCAGTTTTTAGCGGCAAAATCCACAGTTTGCGAATACACAATAAATACGTTTTTCAAACGGGCAGCCACATGCTCCTGTGCTTTCCTGATGTTATCAAAACCTATATCGGAGTGGCCTGTAAAATGCCCTGTCTGAATAATGTAAAATGGCAGCCCTGCACCCAGTTCTTTTCTAAACCTTTCAATCAGTTTTACAAACTGCTCCTCGTATTCTGCCGGGGTCAGTTGTCCTGCATTTACGGCGTTGGCATCCCTTTCGCCCTGGCTCCATAAGATGCCGGATAGGGGCTTTTTACAAAGCTGCATCGCCGCCCTTGCTTTCACCAGCGCACTATCGAACAGCAGTAACCTGCCCGTAGTATCCCAGGTGCCATTTTCTTCCAGCTCCGCTTTATAATGGCAGGAACTCCCGCCCCTGGCTGCTGGCACAATCACCACCTGCTTGCCTGTCAGATCATGATACGCCTTTCCAAATGCCGGCCAGGCACTGCCTGTTTGCGCTTGTTCAAATTTCAAATCAGGGGCACCCACAGGGTCCTTTAAATGTACCAGTGCATTCGCCTTATACCTGTACTCGAATGCAGTCCCGGGCACACATTGTACAGATGCTGCGCTATCTGCCATACCTACCGCATTACTTTGTCCTGCCGCTAAAAAAATCGTTTGCCCCATCGCATTTACAGAAAAGAGCATTGAGAATAAGATCCATTTCATTTCCAATCAGAATTTTGCTCCAATTTAGGATTTGCGTTGATCTCATCCAATGGAATCGGGAAGTAACGGTGCTTTTTCTGTGGTGAACGGGTGGGGAATACATCATTTACCGCTGTCGGTATCACCTGCAAAAACGTATTCGTTCTCGTTAGATCATACCAGCGGTCTCCCTCTCCAAATAATTCCCAGCTGCGCTCCTGTAATACCGAGTCTACAAAATGACCCTTATCGAGTCCGGCAGTTAAATCCGGCAGTCCTGCTCTTGCTCTCACCGTATTGATATATCCATAAGATTCTGCAGAAGGGCCGCTCAGCTGTGCACTGGCTTCCGCCGCTATCAGGTATACGTCCGCCAGTCTGAGAATAGGAATATTAATCGCCCCACTACCACCTACTGAATTTGGATCCATATACTTCTTCAGTAAAACCCCCTTCTTTGTAATAGGCGTAATATCCTTCTGTGCTACGACCTGTCCGAGCTTATTAATGTAATTGGTATCCAGCAATTTCCTTCTCTTGTCGACAGGATTGAATGAATCAAAGAAGGCCTGGTACACAAATGCAGAGCCATAGGAGGTAGCTGCATAGGCGGGGCCATCGCTATTCCTGGGTCCGTACAGGCCAATGATCTGGGTAGAGAAACCCGGTGATGTACTTTCACATTCAAAAGCCCACATGTTCTCCTGTCTTGCTGCATCTTCTTTCGAAACATCGTATACATCCAGCACATTTGCCATCAGGCTATACTTTCCAGCACTCAATACCAGCTTCGCCTCATTCAGTGCTGTAGCCCAGTCCTGTGCATACAAAGCCGTCTTGGCATACAGTGCCATTGCTACTTCCTTGGAAGGGCGGCCTTTCTGTATATCGGCAGAATAAGAGGGGAGTCTGCTGACAGCCTGATCCAGGTCCAGGTAGACTTGTTTGAATGCCTCTGCCTGTGTAGACTTACCTACGATCGCCGTATCCAGGCTTGTACTCGGGGATGTCTTTACAACAATGTCTCCGAAATTCTTTGCCAGTGTCCATAAGTAAAATGCACGCATATAATAAGCCTCCCCCAGGATCACACTCCTGCGTACGGTATCCATATTCGTAGCAGGCACCTTCAGCAGCACCCAATTCGCTTTCTCAATTCCTGAATAACAGGATTGCCAGATCTGTTGGGGAGATTCCGCCTGTCTGCTAAAGCTCTTTTGCGTGGTATAGTTCGGATCATAGCTAAACAAAGTATAGGTATCCCTGCCTACAACCGGCCTTGGATAGATCTGGTCCGCACTGAAATCAGAAGCACCGGTACCGGCAGTGTTGTATAAGTTTACCATCGGTCCGTATACGGCTGTCAGCGCGGCTTCAGCATCAGAAGCTGTCTTGTAAAAGTTGTCCGTAAAGATGGAAGAATAAGGTGTCTCCTCCAGTTTGTTACACGAAGCACACACCAGGAAAAAGAAAATATAGTATTGGATGTTTTTCATAATAGTATTTTTTTAAAGTCCCACCTGTAAACCCACGAGGAATGATCTTGCCATTGGATAAACGAGGTTGTCCACGCCTATCAAAGTATTGGAGCCGCCAAAGGAGTTGACTTCCGGATCATAGCCGCTGTATTTGGTAATGGTGAAGAGGTTATTACTGCTGATGTAGATCCTTGCATTCGTGATATACTTAATGTTTGGCAATCTATATCCCAGTGTAATATTCTTCATCCTGATATAAGAACCGTCTTCAATAAAGCGGTCCGATACCGGCAACCTGCCTCCCTGGAACCCGCTGGCATATTCATTGTTAGGGTTGGTTGGCGACCACCTGTTTACCAGTCCTTCGAGTACATTTCTGCCACCCAATCCATTCTCAAAGGTGTAGCGGCTCAGGTTAAAAACTTTATTGCCTTGTACACCTGAGAGGAAGAAAGAAAGATCGAAATTGCGGTAACTGAAATTAGAAGATAAGCCAAAGATGAAAGAAGGATTCGCATTACCGGTAATAGTCTGGTCATTGCCTGTAATTTGTCCGTCTTTATCCAGGTCCGCAACCTTTACGCCGCCAATCCTGCTACCGCTGCCGGGCAAGACTGTTTCTCCAGTCTGGTAAATCCCATCAAATACATAAGTTTTAAAGATCCCCAGGGGTTGTCCAACACGCAGCACACTATATGGACTCAATACATATTCATTCACACCTCCCTCAAGGCTCAGCAGTTCATTCCTGTTTACAGATACATTTGCATTCATGTTCCATTTGAATTTACCGGTCAGGATCCTGCCATTCAGTGCCAGCTCAATCCCTTTGTTTCGAATGCTGGCAAAGTTGCCCGTGATAGAAGAATAACCGGATGACAAAGGAAGGTTCTTTACAAACAAGAGATCCTTTGTCTTCTTATTGTAGATGTCTGCCGTCACACCCAATCTGTCTTCAAAGAAGCTCATATCAATCCCCAGGTTCGCCTGGGTCGATTTCTCCCAGCGCAGGTCTACGTTCGGTATGCCCGTTGGACTGATGCCTACAGTATAAATATGATTAAACTGGTAATTGCTTCCGGAGCCTTCCAGGGCGAGCGACTGGTAAGGAGAGATGGCACCTGCATTACCTGTACGGCCATAGCTCACTCTCAGTTTCAGGTCACTGAACACGCGGCTGTCTTTCACCCAGGGCTCTTCAATAATCCGCCATGCACCCGCTACAGCCGGGAAGAACCCCCATTTATGATTTTCGCCAAATTTGGAAGCACCATCATAACGGGCCGTTACATCCACGAAATACTTATTGGCATAACCATAATTAATACGACCCATATAAGAATTCAGCGATTCTTTCGAACGGTTACTGCTCACAGTCCTGTTCACGGCCAACTGCACCGCTTCATTGCTCGTGGCATCGTTCGGAAAGCCATTTGCATTAATACTATTGTCATTGTACAAATTGCTCTGGATCGCGTACACCCCGGTGAACTTAATATTATGTTGACCGAAGTCATGGTTGTAAGTCAGGATACTTTCATGGAGCCAGTTGGTCGTATTCACATTCCCTTTAGCCGCCTGGCCGGAGTTGGCATTAACCTCTGCTTTTCCCAGGATGTAAATAGGGGAGTAGTAGTCATTCAGGGTATTCGCCACATCTGCATTGAAGGAGGCACGGTAGGTGAGTCCGCTAACGATCTTTGCCTCACCATATACATTGGCCAGGGTACGGCGGATGGTATTCCGGTTGGTAATCTGTGACAGACCAACAGGATTACTTACCTCCCGATAGCGCCCGTTGAACTGATCCGCGAACGGATACACGGAGCCGTCATCCTTATAAGGCACCAGGGTAGGAGGGGCTCCCAGCGTAGCGCCTACAATACTTTGGGTGACCAGCGGACCATCGATAGAGCTGATCCCCGTGGGAATATTGTTATTAATGGTATAACTCGTCAGCACGCTGGTGCCCACTTTAAAATGGTTACTGATAGTATGATCGAGTGTAGTCCGCAAGGAATAGCGTTTGAAATCCGAAGAAATTATGATACCTTCCTGATTGAAGTAATTGCCGGAGAGGGAGAACTGGGTTTTTTCTGACCCGCCGCTTACGGAAGCCTGGTAGTTCTGCACGTTTGCCTGTCGGTAGATTACATCCTGCCAGTTCGTACCCTGACCCAGAGAAGCCGGATCAGTATAGATCTGTGAATTATAGATATCGTTTTCCAGTTTCGCAAACTCCGTTGCATTGAGCATGTTCAGTGTTTTGGTAATATTCTGAATACCCCTGTACATGTCCAGTTGAACGCGTGTCGCGCCGCTTTTTCCACGTTTGGTGGTGATGAGGACCACCCCGTTCGCACCTCTTGCACCATAGATAGCAGTGCTGGAGGCATCTTTCAGGATTTCGACAGATTCGATATCGTTTGGATTGATTGTAGAGAGGGGACTTACATCGCCAACGCCTCCGCTATTGGAGATCTGGATCCCATCGATGATGTAGAGCGGTTCAGAGCTACCGTTGATAGAGTTAGTACCACGTATACGCACACTGATGTTACCGCCGGGAGCTGCATTGTTCTGCGTAATCTGTACCCCGGGTACCCGTGCAGCCAAACCCTGGGCAACATTGGTGACAGGCGTTTGTGTAATGTCCGCCCCTTTTACAGAAGCGATAGAACCGGTGGAGGCGATCTTTTTTTGTGTACCATAACCGACTACCACCACATCGCCGAGTTTACTGATATCGGCTTTGAGTGTCACGGTGATATTGGACTGGCCGCGGAGGTCAACAGTCGTACTTTCATATCCCTGGAACGTGACAAGGAGTGGCGCATTGGCAGGTACGTCTTTGAGCGTGAACATCCCGGCATTGTTGGTAACAGTTCCTTTGGAAGTACCCTTTACGGCAACAGTAGCACCGGGCAATGCCTGGCCTTTCTCATCCAGCACTTTCCCGTTAATGACGGGTACCAGCGTTTGCGCATGGATACAAAGTGGGACAAGGATAAATAACAACATCGAAAACAAGGGGCTTGTTTTTTTCATAACGAGAGCATCTTTACGTGATTCATAAGTGGTAATGCAATGTTATAGAAGAATCTTAAACAATGAAAGAATTGGGACAAGGGAATCTACCGCAAACGATTCCGGTAGGCATGTTTAAATTTTAAATAATTGGAATGATAAAATGTATCAGGTGCAAGCATGTGCACGCGATAACGAAATCGGGGATCGTAAGGGGAAAACAGCGATATTTTTGTAAGGATTGTAATATCTATTTTACCTTGCCGGATGAAACGACGGTAGACATGAAGCATAAAAAGCACATGACTACAATCGTTGACATTGCAAAGGCATTGAATGTTTCCAAATCTACCGTGTCAAGGGCTTTGCATGAACATGAGGATATCAATCCGCATACCCGGGCAGCGGTATTGAAGATGGCCCGGCAACTGGATTACCAGCCAAACCTGCTGGCCAAAAGTCTTGTCAGGAGCAAGTCGAATACCATCGGTATTATCGTACCTGAGTTTCTGACCTATTTCTTCCCCACCATCATTATGGGCGCGCAGCAGGTGGCTGCGGAGGCGGGGTATAATGTGATCATTTGTCAGTCGCAGGAGTCCTACAAAACAGAAGTGGCCAATGCCAATGTGTTGCTGGCGAACAGGGTGGATGGGGTGCTGATTTCCATGACAAGGGAAACGAAGAAGTTCGATCATTTCAAGGCATTTGAAAAGCATGGAATTCCGGTTGTATTTTTTAACCGGGTCTGCGATGAGATGGATACTTCAAAGGTACTGGTGAATGATTACGAGGGCGCATTGAAGGCGGTGGAGCACCTCATCAAAAACGGTTACCGCAATATTGCACATATAGGTGGACCGCCGGCATTGCTGATCACGCACAATAGACTGAGGGGGTATAAGGATGCCCTGGCGAAGTATAAACTGCCGTTTAAGAAAGAACTGGTGGTGCATTGTAATTTATCGAAGAAGGATGCAATTGCCTGTGCGGAACAGCTGTTGAATTTAAAGCAGCCGCCGGATGCAGTATTTTGTGTGAATGATCCCGTGGCAATCCAGCTGATGCTGCTGGCGAAGAAAAGGAAAATAAAAATCCCGGCTGAATTGGGGATTGTGGGATTTAGTAATGAGCCGAGTGGAGAGGTGATAGAACCGGCCTTGACTACAGTACAGCAACCAGTGGCAGATATCGGGCGCTCGGCAGCCGGGATCCTGCTGGAAGCGATTGCAAAAGGAGAAGCGTATGTGCCGGAAAAGAAATCGCTGAAGACAACATTGATAGTGAGAGAATCATCAATAAAGTAAGTCATGCAGTATGTATTAGCAGTTTTAATGAGTTTCCTGCAGCCGGACAGGAGCCCAAATTACCCGCCGGATAGCCTT
Source organism: Chitinophaga silvisoli (assembly GCF_003412465.1). Lineage (GTDB taxonomy): Bacteria > Bacteroidota > Bacteroidia > Chitinophagales > Chitinophagaceae > Chitinophaga > Chitinophaga silvisoli. Next base: position 238,426 of record NZ_QTJV01000006.1, on the reverse strand, counting down.
CAGCTCCGGCAGCAAATCCTCGCCTTGCAAATAGAAGACCTGGCGATCGATAACATTCACGATGTAGGGGCTGAATATTGCCTTGTCGCGGTTACTATGAGGCCCAATATCAAAATCCAGGTTTGGCTGCCTAAAACAGGCTGGAATGGCCGTTTTTTAGGAACAGGCAATGGAGGCAGCGGAGGAAAAATCATCACCGCTAAACTCGCAGATGGTGTAAAAAAAGGTTTCGCTACTGCCAACACAGACCTCGGTACCTCCGGCGGTGTAGACGAAGCCATCCATCAACCCGATCGCTGGGCCGATTTCGGCTACCGTGCTACCCACCTCATGACGGTGCTGGGCAAGCAAATCGTAACCGCTTATTATGGCAAAGCGCCGCATCACAGTTATTTCGTGGGCTGTAGTACCGGCGGCCAGCAGGCCCTCATGGAAGCGCAGCGCTTTCCTGATGACTACAACGGTATCATAGCCGGTGCACCGGCCAATAACAGAACCCATTTACATGCACAATTACTCTTTAACTACCTGACGGCAAAAGGCATCTTCCCGCCCATCAGCTTTAACAGCCCTGCACAAAAAGCCGCCTTACAAAAAATCCGTAAAGGACCTGTCAATCCCCGTACAGGAGCACAGATCTATTGCGGCGTACCAGCCGGCACGGAGCACTCGGACAAGGGGATCGGGTTCACAGGCAGCGAGGTTTTTCTATATCCTTTCCGCTGGGTGTTCGGTGCTGATTACGACTATAGCAGTTTTGACTTTGATAAAGACCTTGCATTGATAGATTCCCTCTTAGGCCCCGTGCTAAATGCCACAGATCCTGATTTGCGCCCTTTTAAAAAGGCAGGTGGCAAATTGATTATGTATACCGGAAAAGAAGATGGTCTTGTTCCGGCCTGTGATGCCATTGAGTATTACAACAGCGTGAAGGATAAAGAAGATTTCTTTCAATACTATATCATCCCGGGTATGTGTCATTGCGGTGCCGGAGGTATTGAAATCGGGCAAATTGTAAACTGGGTAGAACATGGAATGCACCCCGGTCCCGGTGATGAATAAAATTCGGTAAATTTTTCAGGGGCCACACCGGCACCACGCCAATAGCATGGCGTGGATCTTTAAAAAGTCCGTCGCATTAGCTGTTAATCTTTTGAGGCATAAAACTTTCGCAGCCTTAACAGGGACAAATTTACAACCCACTTTCACTAAAAGACAAGATATCCCTTGCTTAAAATCCAGGCAACGTATTGCGATTGTATGCATAATTGCATATTATTGCGCTTTATTCAGGTCTCAACTCTCTTAATATGCAATTAAGACGGGCACGTTATGCTACGCAATTAATATTTCCTGACTGTGGATTAGAACCACCAGCTGGGTGCCTATCGCACCATATGTCAAAGACCATCCTGGTCTCCACGATGATCACTTAGGCCTATGACTCTTATTCTCCGGTTCCGGCCCATTGCCGGCCATGCCAGTCACCAGTATTTTCATCAACAAATACGGCAGCAAAATCGTCATTACCTTTTCCATCCTTTTAATGGCCCTGATTCTGCCATTTTTAGTGGAGCCGGTTATGCTGCTTTTTCTGTTGCCATTGCGGTGATGCGATTACCTGGAGATGGCCTGGTGGAGGCCGGCCCACATCGCCGGGTGTCTCTATAAATTTTTATTGTCATTGCATTTGTCCTGGGAAAAATGCACAAATCAAATCAGCAAATGAAAAAACTGCTTTACCTGTCCCTATGCCTCTTTGCGGCATGTAAAGGGCCTACACCACCTAAAACCGATTATACAAAATTTGTAAAGCCAAACATTGGCACCGCCCACAGCCGCTACTTCTTCTACACACCTGCTGCTGTCCCTTTCGGTATGGCCAAACTCGCACCGTCTACAAACGGCAGCTATGGCAACAAAGACGGCTGGGAAGCCGTAGGTTATGACGAGCGTCATACTTCTATCGAAGGCTTTCCCAACTTCCACGAATTCCAGGTTGGCGGCATCGTATTCGCTCCTACCACCGGCAAACTACAAACCACGCCCGGAAAAATGGAAGATCCTGAAAGCGGCTACCGCTCCCGCTTTGACCACAAAGATGAAATGGCTACTGCCGGTTACTACAGCGTCCTGCTCAAAGACTACAACATCAAAGCCGAACTTACTGCTACCGCCAGGGTCGGCTTTCACCGCTATACCTTCCCGCAGTCCGATTCCTCCCACATTATCTTTGACATAGGTCACCGCATGGGTGAAAGTGGCCCTGTAGTAGATGCCGGAGTGAAACTTGTAGACGGCACTCACATCGAGGGCTATGTCATCACCAAACCTGAATATGTAAAGAAATACCAGGCCGAAGCTACCGTGCCTATGTACTTTTCCGCCGTGCTGGATAAGGCACCTACTGCTTATGGTACCTTCATCGACAGTATCGCTACACCCAATGCAAAAGAAGTGAAAGGCAAAGGTGCCGGCATCTACCTCACCTATAAAACCACGGCTAACGAGCAGGTAAATATCAAAGTAGGTCTTTCCTATACCTCCGTGGAAAACGCAAGACTGAACCTGCAAACCGAAGCCAAAGACCTTACTTTCGACCAGGCAAAAAACAATGCCCTCGACGAATGGAATGAGAAACTGGGCCGCATTGCAGTAGAAGGTGGCCAGGAAACTGACCGCGTGAAATTCTACACGGGCCTCTTTCATGCCTTATTAGGCCGTGGCCTCGCCAGCGATGTAAACGGTGCCTATCCCAAGAATGATGGTACTGTGGGCAAATCAGATCATGCCTTTTACAATACCGATGCCATATGGGGTGGTTACTGGAACCTCACACCGGTATGGGCCATCGCTTACCCTGAATACTACGCTGACTTCATCAAAGGTCAGTTACTCATCTACAAAGAAACCGGCTGGCTGGCGGATGGTCTCGCCGCAGGAAAATATGTATCCGGTGTAGGTACCAACTTTACGGGTCTCGTGATCGCTGCGGCTTACAACATCGGGATCCGGGATTTCGATGTAAGGCTCGCCTACGAAGCTGCTTTGAAAAACGAAATCGGCTATATCAACAGAGCGCCCGGTGCAGGTAAAATGGATGTAGGTGCCTTTGTAAAAAGAGGCTTTTGTCCATACATCAACAATGATGACCAGGCCACAAGAGAGTTGACTACCGAAGGTTCTCAGTTCGGTACCTCCCATACACTTGAATATTGCTTCAGCAGCTATGCGGTAGCACAGTTTGCAAAGGCCCTCGGCAAGACGCAGGACTACGAACAGTTAATGAAGCTCTCCCAGGGATGGAAACTGCTGTATGATTCAAGTACTAAGTTTATTCGTCCACGTGACCTCAAAGGCGACTTCATTCAAAACTTCGATCCTGCTGCTCCATGGGTAGGTTTCCAGGAAGGAAACGCATGGCAGTACACCTTCTTTGTGCCCCATGAGCCGGAACAACTGGTGAGCCTGATCGGCAAAGATGTGTTTAACCGCCGTCTTGACAGCATCTTCACCATTTCACAGGAAAACATCTTTGGGGGTGGTAAAGAGATTGATGCTTTTGCCGGATTAAAAGGCTTATATAACCAGGGTAACCAGCCGAATCTCCACATCTCCTGGTTATTTAATTTCTCTGGCAGACCTGATCTGACTCAGAAATGGGTACGTGCTATCTGTAATGATTTCTATGGTACGGATGGTATTCATGGCTATGGTTATGGCCAGGATGAAGACCAGGGCCAGATGGGAGCGTGGTATGTGCTGGCAGGCATAGGTCTGTTTGATGTAAAAGGACTGACTGCACCTAATGCGTCTTTCCAGCTGGCTAGTCCGCTCTTTGATAAGATTACTATTAATGGAGGGAAGAAAGCTTTTGTGATTACAGCTGAAAACAACAGTAAGGAGAATATGTATATACAGGAAGCAAGTCTGAATGGGAAACAAACGGATAGGGTCCCTTATCAGGATATTGTGAATGGAGGTACGCTACATTTGAAAATGGGAGCACAACCTCAGCGGCAATAGTGAATATATAGTAGGTGATTTTAAAGAATTCACCTATAAAAATTAAAAGTTCGTAAGAATGAGAAAGCCTTTGGAACAATCGTCCAAAGGCTTTCTCATTCTTGTCCTGGCACTGAAAGCTACTATAAACCCGGGTAAGCGCCCTATGTCAAATGGATCAGGAAACCATTTTAGCATTTCATCATAATGAAAGATCTTTTCAATCCCGTGATTGATGAACAGCATTCCACCTATTCCAATTCTGAATGCTAGCAGCCTCAAATCCACTTGTAATGGTAAATTTTTCAATTTAATATGGTTTAAGTTAGTGGCCAACCATTCCAATGTCCAACCGAAAAATTTTTCCCGCATCATTTATTTCAAAGTGGAATCGGGCAATAAAGTCTCCATACTTTTTTGTATGAAATTGGCCAGTGACTGTCCTGCCGTGATCTTCAATTTTGTCAATGGTGAGGAAATATTCATCTCCAATTGCATTGTTACTGAAATCTTCCAAATCCCTTGGATGACCATCATCTGTTAAACTTGCATCATCAGCAAACATAGACTTCCATCGTGTTCTATCTGCTTCCTGCCATGCCTGGAGTGCTTTACGTGCTACAGGATCGCTTATGCGTTCATAATTAATCATCGATTTTCTTTCATTTTGATGTGAATGATTTTGTCCGCATGCCTGCAAACTTAAACCGACGCAAAAGGCGAACACAAAAAGGAGCAGGCAGTTTTGATGAAGAAAACGTTTGTTTTTCATAATAAAAAAAGATAAGCAAAACGTCCGGGAATGAGGCATCCCGGACTGTTTGAATTTTAAAAACCGGAGCCGCCATTAGCTTTGATATGGTCTCCATTGATATAGGCTGCTTCATCAGAAGCCAGGAAAGCGACTACTTTCCCGATATCCTGTACACTTCCAAGGCGGCCAAACGGCGAACTATCACGAACCAGCTGCTTAAACTCTTCGGAAATGTTGGTGATCACTCCTGCCTGATCGATCACGCCCGGCATGACAGAATTGACAGTAATCTGACGGTGTCCTAATTCCTTACTTAAGATGTCGACGAACTTTTTCCCCGCACTTTTGCTGGATGCATAGACTGCAGCACCTGTCTCGGCATTCAAACTTTGAGTGGAAGAAATCAGGATGATCCGGCCACCATCTGTAATATGTTTTGCAGCCTGTTGCATTACAAAGAAGGTACCTTTCACATTCAGGTTATAAATTTTATCAAAATCTTTTTCGGTATAGTTCGTAAATGGTGTATCCACCATCTCTACACCTGCATTTGCTATCACAATATCAAGATGTCCGAACTTAGCTAATGCCTGCTGATATAATTCCTCAATGGAGGAAGGTCTCGACACATCTGCTTTGATCAGTTGATATTTAATTCCATATCCATCCATGACTTGCGCTGTTTCCTGGGCTGCCGTTTCATCCGAGCTATAATTTAGAATAAGCTGTAAACCCTCAGACGCTAATTTTTCAGCAATGCCCCGGCCTATACCTTTAGTGGCACCAGTAATTAATGCGACCTTTCCTTTTAGTTCCGGATACATATTATAATTCTTTAGACGATTATTTTGATTGTGCTGGCCACGCGCCTGTTTGCAATAGCATGCTAAGCCAGTCCTCCAGGTGCCAGGTTTTTTCCAGTTTACCATCTTTAAAATGGTGAAATTCATGTATGGCAATAGTGAGTTTTTGATTGCTCGCAGGTATTCCCATAAATTCGTTACTGTGTGTAAAGACCATTTCCGCCCTTACACCCGCACGTTCATGACTGCCAAAAATTTCGTGTACATTCACAGTTACGTCAGGAAATGCCTGAGTAAAACCTTTCACTAAATCCTTAAATCCTTCCGGCCCTGCTTGTTGGCCTGTAGCTAGTGGAATGTCTTGCCAGTCCGGCGCTAAAATTTGATTGACTACACTATAATCACGGTTGCTAAATACACCATAAAATGCTTTTAAAGTGTCAATTTCCTGTTGCGTTAAGGCTTTCACCAAGCCTTGCGCAGTTTGATCTGTATTCATAAAAATATGTTTCGTTTAAATTTATGTAGACTCGTATCTTACCTGAGAAAGGGAGTTCAGAAGAAATCAAAGTCCAATTAGAAGTGTTGAGGAGATCTTAATGCAAATGAAGATGGTTTACTGTATTTCAACGGCTATCTTGCCAACTGCTCTTCCGGATTCCATCATAGTTTGTGCCTCAGGCAATTGATCAAAGGAAAACACTTTTGTAATTTGGGGCGTTACCTTGCCTGCTTTGATCAGTGTACTGATTTCATTGAGTATTGGAGCCGATGAGTTGACAAATACTCCGAAACCTTTTATACCGGTTTCCTCCAATTTTGATGAAAGGGCATCAGCAAAATGAGGCTGCAAATAAATTAATTTTCCACCCCTCTTAATAACCGAGATCGAGCGTATAATGTGTTCGACAGAATTGATGGTATCTATCACTACATCTAAATCGTTTACCTTTTCCTCAAACGAACCAGCGGTATAATCTAAAAATTCATCTACGCCCAAACTACGCACAAATGCTTCGTTCTTAGCAGAGGCAGTACCAATAACATATGCGCCACGCACTTTTGCAAATTGAACGGCAAAATGACCTACACCTCCGGAGGCTGCGTGAATCAGTACTTTTTCACCTTTCCGGATATTCGCTAAAGTAACTACTGCCTGCCATGCAGTCAAGGCAGCCATCGGCGTGGCCCCGGCAGCGGTAAAATCCAGGTTTTCCGGCTTAAGTGCAATCTGGTCAATATTTGCTATGACATAGTTGGAATAGGTACTTCCAAGCCCGGGCATATTCAATAAACCATATACTTCATCCCCGGTATTAAAAGCAGTTACACCGTCCCCGGTTTGTTCAATAGTACCAGCTACATCCCATCCTGGAATTACGCGATCTGGAAGGTGACCACCCGTAATCATACCTAACATATCTTTTGAAGCACGTACCTGCACGTCAATTGGATTTATACCAATAGCCCTGGTTTTAATCAGGACTTCGCCTGCTTTGGGTACTGGTGTACCTATCGTGGTTTTCTTTAAATTTTCCACTCCTCCGTTTTGTTCTAAAATATAAGCTTCCATTTGAAGTTTAGTTTAATATTTAAAACAAAATTAGGAACTGGGAGAGGGGTGAGCAAGGCTGATTCAAACCAAAAATAGTCTTATTCAAACTATTTTATTTTTTCTGGAAGGGGACCAGGAATGACCCGGTTTTGTAGATAAAAATACAGGCAATAACTTTACATTTACAGGCTATGAACGGAACTGGTTTGGGGTGGAGGTATTTTCTCTTTTGAAAAATTTAATAAAATTTGAAGTATCCTCAAAACCAAGGCACCAGCCAATTTCAGAGATATTCCAGTTCGTATGTTTCAATAAGGCCCTTGCTTCTGAAGTAAAACGATCAGCAATCAATTTCGTAGTCGTTTTTCCGGTTACAACCTTTAAAACCCTATTCAGGTGATTAACATGAACATTGAGTTTTTCGGCAAATTCAGCAGCAGTTTTTAACTTCACTTGCTGTGCAGTTGATTCAATAGGAAACTGCCTTTCTAACAATTCATTAAATAAAGAAGCAATGCGGACGCTTGCATTAGATCCGACTTCTTTAATTGTTAATGCTGGCCTCAATTTAAGCCCCTTATGAATAAGTTCAAACACCTGGGTCCGTAATGCGTCATACTTATAAGCGTAGTCTGAGGCAATTTCCGTGAACATTTTATTAAAAATTTCCATTACCTGCGTAGCCTCTTCATCGTTGAGGTCCAATATGGGGATTCCCCCGGGTTGGTATAGCGGATAGTCTGTAATATTGCCGTACCCTCTTATGTAATCTTCCGTAAACACACAAAAAGCACCAACGGGTTGCGTATTTGCCGGGGTCCAGTTATAAGGAATTTGAGGATTGGCAAACATCAACATATTTGTCTCTACACTATATGTATGATCAGCATACTCCACTGTATGAGGGCCTCTGATCAACGCAATTTTATAGTAATCCTTTCGGCTGTAAGGCATAGGATATGCAGGCTTTGGGCCTGCATAGTCTTCCATTGTAAATACATTAAAGTGACCCGTTTTGCGAAAAATTTCACTGGGGAGAATCCCCATTTTTTCGCGATAAAACACTTCTAATGATTCCATATTTTTCATATTATTTAAGCTATCTGGCTTGATACAAAATTAAGCCATAGCGCCGTTAACACCAATGATTTGCCCGGAAATCCACTTAGCGTCATCGCTGGCTAAGGTAACAATAACACTTGCAATATCATCAGGTTGTCCCAACCTGCCAAACGCATTGCTGCCTGCCAGGCGTTCAATATCCTCCTGCGTCTTGCCATTCAGGAATAGTTCTGTTTCGGTAGGCCCGGGCGATACTGCGTTCACATTAATACCCCGGCCGCCTACTTCTTTTGCAAAAATCCGGGTCAGCTGTTCAACCGCGCCCTTAGAGGCACAGTACGGACCATAACCAGGGAACATGGTGCGGGTTACCGTAGAGGATAAATTAATCACACTCCCTTTGTCCGCCAGTTTGCCAGCTGCCTGATGCAGCGTGTTGAATACACCTTTCACGTTAATGCTGATTAACTGATCGAACTCATCACCTGATACCTGTCCAATTGGTTTGGTCAGCATTATTCCGGCGTTATTTACCAAAATGTCAATTTTACCCAGGGCGGCAATGGAGTCGTCGAACAGTCGTTTTACGTCCGCTTCTTTACTAACATCTGCCTGCACCGCGATAGCATAGCCACCTGCGTTTCTGATATCCGCCACTACTTGTTCTGCGGCTTTGTGGCTTCCGTTGTAATTAACAATCACCTTTGCCCCATTTTGAGCCAACTTAAATGCAGTAACAGCACCAATACCCTTTGAAGCACCGGTAACCAGTGCAACTTTTCCATTTAATATTTGCATAAAATATATTTATTATATACAAAATTAGGAAATAGGGACTGGGGTAAATGGTTCAAATCAAACAGTTTTAAGTAGGAATCAAACAATATCGGGATTTAAATTTCGAATTATAAATTTATACAAATCAATGAGCCATGTTTTAATAGCAGGAAACACATCCTGGTAAATGAATTGGGTATGACTCCAATCGTTATTATTTCAAAATAAAGTCTGGAATCACATATAAGGGGTGTTTATCTCCAAGGGGGCATCAGCTCCTGTTCAAATAAATCCTGTTTGTACTTTTTAAAACTTATCCTACCTGCCTAGAAATCTCCTATTCTCAAACCCTGAGGGTCATATCATGCCATACCTCCCCGCCATGTACTGATTTGGAAATACCCCTATCCTCAAACCCAAACTTTGTATAATACCCCACCAAATACTCCTTACATGTCAGCGTGACACCCTCTCTTCCATCCGCTCTCGACTTCTCAATCAAATGATGTATAAGCTTCCCTGCATAGCCCTGCTTTCTGAACTCAGGTGCCACCGCCAATCCAAATACACTCTGCCACCTCCCATTATCATCATGCAAACTTGCACTCGCAAACATCTCGTCAATAATCGTTTCATTGTTAGTTACCATCCCATTGATAAAACCCACCAACTGTCCCCCAGATTCCAGGACCCAAAAATGATCCGGGAACGCCTGTAAGCGTTGAATAAAGGACGTACGGCTCGCAGCTTCATTAGGAGGGAAGCACACATTTTCAAGGGCAGTAATAGCATCTAAATCGGTAAGCGTAGCAATTCTGAGTTTCATAGTTTACAATCAATCCAACTTAAAAGATAATTCAAACTTCCATTAGGGCAATAAATATGCAATAATATCCTCCGGTTCAGGCCAAAAATTGTCCACCTTCCAGGCCTGTCATAATTGGAAAATAACAAAATCTTTTCAAAGGTAGCATATGTTCGTACATAATTCATTGTTTGCCACTATCTTTACCCTATGAAATGGCTTGTCTGTCTGTTCTCACTTTACATCCTGCTGCTCTCAGGTATCCCCTGTGATGCCGATGATGATTGCTGTAGCAACCCGATGGAACAGCGCGACCATAAACCCGTTTCGCCCTGCTCGCCCTTCTTCGCCTGTGGTGCCATCCATGCCGTAGAAGTTCCTGAGGCGTACACTGTTAAACCGACACCTATCCGCCCTGTAGTAAATCACCATGCTGCGTATATTTCACCTCAGTTAAGCGATTTCTTCCCCTCCATCTGGCAGCCCCCCAAACAGGTTTAAGCAACCCACATTACCTCATTTGCTTAAACTTAATTTACAACATGAAATTAGTATTGACTTCAATACTGCTCTTTGCAGTCAGCATCTGCATGGGACAGTGTACTATTATTATATCCGTTAAGGATGCAGTTGCTAAGACAGCATTGTCTGGTGCCACCCTTTCACTTCCTGCTTTACAGAAAAGTAGTATTACCAACGAGGAGGGGATCGCACAATTCACCAATATACCTGGCGGCCGGCAACAATTGAAAGTGGCGTTTATGGGTTATGAAACGGCCACAATTGTCGTATCCATGAGCAATAAACCAGGTCCAATTCACCTGGGTACTGATACCCTTGCTAATAACACCGGCAGTGATAAATCGGGTACTCAATCCGGTAAGGACACCCTGTCCCCTTATACTGGCGGTAATAAATCCGCCATTCAATCCGGTAAGGATCCGCTTGTCCTATACACTGGCAGTGATAAATCTGCCCTTCAACCCGGTAAGGATACCCTGTATCCTCGCAGTGACGCATTACCCAATCACCCTGTCAACGACACCCTCTTTATCCTCCTGCAACCGCAGCACGAAGAACTGGAAGAAGTTGTCATCACCACCACCCGTTCCACCCGTACCATCCAAAACATTCCCACCCGCGTAGAATTCATCGGTGGGGAAGAACTGGAAGAGAAAGGCAACATGAAACCCGGCGATATCAGGATGATGCTCAACGAAAGCACCGGTATTCAAACCCAACAAGTCTCCGCGACCTCTGCCAATTCCAGCATCCGCATCCAGGGACTGGATGGTCGCTATACCCAACTACTCAAAGATGGTTTCCCCCTCTACGCCGGTTTCTCCGGTGGCCTTGGCCTGCTCCAGACACCACCCCTCGATCTCAAACAGGTTGAAGTGATCAAAGGTGCCTCCTCTACTTTATACGGTGGCGGGGCCATTGCCGGCTTAGTCAACCTGATTTCAAAAGCCCCTGAAGAAGAAAGGGAACTCCGCTTCCTCATAAACGGTACCTCCGCCGGCGGCCTCGATCTCAGTGCTTTCTATGCACAAAAGTTTGATAAGACAGGCCTCACCCTCTTCGCCTCCCGCAATAGCAGCAGACCTTACGACCCATCCAATACCGGCTTTACAGCCATTCCTAAAACCGAACGTTATATATTCAACCCAAAACTTTTCGTCTACTTCAATCCAAAGACGAAGATGATGTTCGGCGTAAACACCACCTTCGAAGATCGTACCGGTGGGGATATCGCTTACATCAAGGGCCGTGGGGATGGCTACTTCGAAAGGAATAAAAGCAGCCGTTTCTCCACCCAGTTTTCCCTTGAACATGGTGGCTTAACGATCAAAAACTCCGTCAATAATTTTAACAGGAATATCACCATTCCTGATTACGAATTTGATGGTAAACAATGGTCTACCTACTCCGAAATCAGCTATCATTATAAAGACTGGGTAGCAGGTATCAATTACTACACCGACCAGTTCGTTGAAGAGCCAAAAGCTAACACACTTAAAAGAAACTACACACAAAAAACAGCCGGTGCCTTTGTACAAAATATCTGGAAGACTACGGACTGGCTGCAGGTAGAAGCGGGCCTTCGCGGTGATTATGTAGCAGATTATGGTTTTGCATTTCTGCCGCGTGTTTCGGGCTTGTTTAAGTTTTCTGATCACTTTAGCTCCCGTCTCGGTGGAGGCTTAGGTTACAAGACACCTACTATTTTCACAGAGGAGACAGAACGGATCCAGTTCCGCAACATCCGGCCTATCCAGGCAGATAGCAACAAACTGGAAAGGTCTTATGGTGCCAACATTGACTTCAACTACAAAACTTTATTTTTTGATCGGCTCAGTTTTAGTATCAACCAGTTGTTCTTTTACACCCGTATCAATGATCCGCTCTTATTGGAAAATACCTCGCTGGTCAATATCAGGGGCTATCTGGATACTAAAGGCTGGGAGATAAATGTGAAACTGGGTTATCAGGATTTCAAGCTTTTCATTGGTTATACATTTACAGATGCATTCTTACACGAAGGCGGCATGAAAAGAGAAAATCCCCTCACGGCCAGGCATCGTCTTAATAATGTGCTCATGTACGAAGTGGAAGATAAATGGAAGGTCGGGTTGGAAGCGTATTATTACAGCAGGCAGGCATTGAATGATGGCACTACCGGTAAGGCTTACTGGACTTGTGGTTTTATGGCTGAAAAACTCTGGGAACGATTTTCGCTTTTTGTCAACTTTGAGAACTTTACTGATACACGGCAGACGAAGTTTGATAGTATTTATACGGGTACATTTAAAAATCCTGTGTTCAGGGATATTTATGCCCCCCTGGATGGATTTGTGGTAAATGGCGGCCTGAAAATCAAATTGTAATTTAAGTCGGATAAGGTTCTTTTGAAGATTGTAACATTTTTGCAATGGATGAATGATATTCACGCCGAAGACCTGTCTATAGAAATGAAGTAGTACGGCTACGTCCACGAATTGCCTGATGGCATGGTGTGCTTAAAAAAAGGTCAGAACATTTAAATAGGATCATTTCCAATGAATCAATAAAATAAAGAGTTTGGCTTAAAAGGATGACGGGTTTCTTTCAACAGGACATCACAAACCTGTTTACAGAAACCATTTGCCACCCTTTTGAGCCAAATTCTTTTAACTTCTTTTTCCTACAACTCCTCCACCTCGCGAATTACCTTCTAACTCTCTTTCATACAAATCTTCCACGTCCTAAACCCTCCTGACATATTCCACACTCTACCAAACCCCTGCTGCAATAAAATCCTTTGCGCCAGATACCCTCTCAACCCCGCCTCGCAATAAATATAAATATCCTTATTCGCCGGTATCTCGCCCAACCTGCCTCTCAACTCATCCAGGGGTATATTCACCGCCCCCTTCACATGCCCCATCTCATACTCATCCGGTGTCCGTACATCAATCAAAGCATCTTCATAAAAATCCACATTCTCCAGGTCATCCCAATAAATCACCTGCAATCGCTTCAACAGGATATTCTCTGCCACCATCCCCGCAATATTGATCGGATCCTTTGCAGAAGAAAACGGCGGTGCATACGCCTGCTCAAACTCAATCAGGTCATAAATCGTCTTACCCTGCTGAATCAGCGAAGAAAATATATCCAGTCGCTTATCCACCCCATCATATCCCGCAATCTGCGCGCCCAGTAATCTTCCCTCATTGGGCGTAAACGCAATCTGTATCGTCATTTGCTTGGAGCCAGGATAATAACCCGCATGAGATACCCCATGTGTCGTTGAGACAATATGCTCTATCTCCGCAGCTTTCAGGTGTTTAGATGCAATTCCCGCCGTACCCACTGTCATATCAAACACCTTCAGGATAGCCGTATTTATAGACCCATTGTATTTCTGCGTATTCCCATATACCAGGTTATGCGCCAGGATGCGTCCCTGTTTATTCGCCGGTCCTGCCAATGTAGTAACACCTGCAAGCCCGGTCAATGGATGATTGAACTCAATCACATCACCCACCGCATAAATATTCGGATCGGAAGTCTGCAGGTATTCATTCACAATAATCCCATTCCCTGTATCCAAGCCTGCTGCTGTCGCCAATTGCAGATCGGGCTTCACACCAATAGAAAGAATTACCATATCCGTCTCAATCACATCCCTGTTATCCAATACCACCTCATTTTTATTGAAAGCCGTAACAGCTGTGTTCAGGTGCAAAGTGATCCCTTTTTTACGGATATGCTGCTGAATAATGGCTGCTATCGGAAAATCAACCGGGGCTAAGATCTGCGGTCCTCTTTCCACGATCTCCACTTCAATCCCTAGTCCATGAATATTTTCCGCCATCTCCAGACCAATAAAACCTGCCCCTACAATCACGGCCTTCCTGGTCTTTGCCTTTGCAATATGGTTTTTAATTTTGTCCGTGTCTACCACATTCCTGAGTGTAAACACATCATCACTATCAATCCCTGGCAGCGGCGGACGAATAGGTTCCGCGCCCACAGCAATGACAAGTTTATCGTAAGTTTCCTCGTAAGTATTGCCCGAAGGCTGGTGAAAGACAGTCAAGGTTTGTTTCGCAGGATCAATAGCAGTCACCAGAGAATTGATCCTGACATCGATATTAAAACGTTTTGAAAAAGAAGCGGCTGTTTGCACAAAGAGTTTGTTCCTGTCCTTAATCACATCTCCGATGTAATAAGGAAGGCCGCAGTTCGCATAGGAAATATAATTACCTCTTTCAAAAATGATAATTTCAGCATGCTCATCTAATCTTCTTAAGCGGGCGGCAGTTGATGCGCCTCCTGCTACTGCGCCAATAATCAGATACTTCATAAATTAAAATGGTGGTTTTTAATTATATAGTTTTCATCTGGAGACAAAACTATCATCCGGCGAAGATGCTGAAAGTAACTTTTGTTACATATAGCTATAATCCTGTTTTCGGATGACTTTTATCATTATTATCTGATAACAATTACTGAACGAAATCAGGGGGCCTGATAAGTTTGCTGCAAAAAAAGAATGATACATGTTTTGAGGGGGTCCTGGTTATGGTATGTGGTGCCTTATCAGGATTGGTTGTGCCGGCAGCGTTGTTGTTCGGAAATAAACATCGGGCATTCCGGCTGGTTTAATCTCCCTCATGGATGTGCAGCCTGTTTTCCGGCAGGGAGTCTCTTTTGCCGGTATGAGTGGAAGAAGGAGTGCTGGAAACAGCTCTTTGTAGCGGGGATTTTAATCGGGGTGACCATGGCAGCAGGGAGGGACCCTGTCTTGTTGGCGGAATTATTTTCTCCCTTTTCGAAGAGTTTAATATTAAACCATTAATAGAAAAACTGTCGTATTCGCCCCCAGGAAGTTCCATTAAGGACAGGGTTAGGGTGGCCTGGTCTTCCGGTTTAGATTGAGGAATTACAGGTGAGTGTCCGGGAAGTATCTATGCCCGGATTAGGGTGGCCTGATCTTCTGGTTTAGATTGGGGAATTACAGGTGCGTTTCCGGGAAGGATCTATGCCTGGATAAAGGTGGCCTTATTTCCCGGTTTACGTTTGGGAATTACAGGTGCGTTTCCGGAAGGATCTATGCCTGGATAAGGGTGGCCTGATTTTCCTGTTTACGTTTGGGAATTACAGGCGTGTCCGGGATGGATCTATGCCCGGATTAGGGTGGCCTTATTTCCCGGTTTACGTTTGGGAATTACAGGTGCGTTTCCGGGACTGATCTATGCCTGGATTAGGGTGGCCTGATTTTCCTGTTTACGTTGGGGAATTACAGGTGCGTGTCCGGGAAGGATCTATGCCCGTATTAGGGTGGCCTGATCTTTCGGTTTAGATTGGGAAATTACAGGTGCGTTTCCGGGAAGGATCTATGCCCGGATCGGCTCGGGGGAATGTATTATCTTGGTTGTATTGGCAAGTGGGCAAGTGGACTTTTGGGTACCATTGAATAATGGTTATTCCAGTGATCACCCTCCTAAACCGCCATGGGCTTAAATACAACCGTAAGTAGCGGCAATACAACCAATAGTTGTGCGCCATTTACCACCAGTTGTTTTTCTCCCCGCTATCTTCGCCATATCCAAAAACAACAACCTTATGATTGGTGACAAAATTGCCCAGGCCCGCAGGCACATGAACATGACGCAGGCACAATTAGCGAAACAATTATTTATCACCCCACAGGCAGTTGGGAAATGGGAACGCGATGAATCCATCCCGGATATTTCAACCATGAACCGGCTCGCGGAGATCTTAGCGGTTGACCTTAATTATTTCTCCGAACAGGATCTACGGCACCAGGACGATCTTTCAGAAAAGAAAAGTATTCTGAAAAATCAGGATAATCCTCCTGCGTTTTCATCCAAAGAGCAGGTAAAAGCCAAACCCAGCTGGGACATGTCCCTCGGCAACTGGGTAGATGCCGACTTCTCCGGCATCAAGAACCTCCATGAGAAATTCAGCACCTCCAATATGCTCCGCTCAAAATTCATCTGCGCTGAACTGGCAGGCATCCACATGAAAGGCAATAGTATTGACAAATGTGACCTGAGAGGCGCTACCTTTGATGACGGACAGCTGGAAAAATGCTACATCACCAATGACAACTTTAATGATTGCAGTCTGAAAGGGACAGCGTTGATCGGCTGCTATATCAAAGACTGCGATTTTTCAGGAGCAGATTTCACAGGTACTGTTTTTTCCGCCTCTTACCTGGAAAAACTTCCAATAAGTGGCGCAATATTCAGCGGTACTTCCTTCAAAGGAACAGACCTTGTGGATATTACATTCGAAGGCCTGGTAGAAGATTGTGTATTTGACAATGGTAGTTTCACAAAAGTAAGCTTTCAAAATGTTACCTTGCTCAATACGTTTTTCAAATCCAAAAGTCTACGGAAGATCAAATTTGTAAATTGTAAAGCGGATAAATTGACTTATGAGTTTTTGAAAAATGGCCAGGTGGATGTAAGTGGAATTACATTCATTAATGAAGAATAAAGCCGGGGGAACAGTTCCCCGGCTTCCTTTATTGATAGTACTACCTTATTAAAAACACCCGCATCATCCAAAAAACTCTTTTTGCTTCAACAACGCCTCATTCAGCGACCGCTGAATATACCCAATACCCTCAATCGCTTCCGGTGTAGCCGCCTTTGAAAAATCCATTTCCTCCACACGCTCACAAATCCACCAAAGATTCCCCAGTGGATCTAACACCCTGCACACTTTCTCCCCAAACCATAACTGCGTGATCTTCGTCACCGGTGTAGCACCTAATGCTATTGCCTGCTCAAAAGTACTTTCCACGTCCTCCACATACAGATTCAATAAAGCAGGCGTAGGTCCCCATCCTTTCCGCGAATCAAAAAGCATGACCATTGCAGTGCCGATTTTTACCACCGCATGAATAATAATCCCCTCATCATTAGTGATCCTGCTGCCAGGAATTTCTACTGCATTAAATGCTCCTTCCAGGAATTTGATCTGCGCTGCAGTATTCGCCGAGACAATCCAGGGCGTGACGGATGTGTACCCTTCGGGCACGGTATTCATTTTCATATGTATGCTGGTTTAAAGGTTTTCTCTGAATTCGCTGGGAGACTGACCTGTCTTGTTTTTAAAGACCTTACAGAAAGATTGCATGTGCTCAAAGCCCAACTGAAAAGCCACTTCACTTACAGAATAAGTTGTGGTACCAAGCAAATGTTTAGCTTTCTCAATCATCCTGGCTTGTATATGCTGCCTGGCATTCATACCCGTCAGCTCTTTCAGTTTGTCACTCAGGTAATGAGGGGAGAGGCGCAGCTGTGCGGCTAATAATTGTACAGTCAGCAATTGTTTTGCGTGCGCCTGCTGATCAAGTATATTTTCTACCTGCCGGAGTAAATCTGTAGGATCTCTGCGGGCAGGATTCATTTGCTGTTTATACACACGGTATAGCCTGGCCAGTAATAATTCTAGCTGGGCAATCAAAACCGTGCGGGATAAGGGATCATTGGATTCACACTCTATAGCAATATCCGCTACCAGTGCCCTGATTTTTTTATCTTCTTCCTCACTGAGATGTAAACCCTGGTAAACATCATAAGAGAAGAAATTATAAGCTTTGATCGTATCTCTAAGCGTAGTATGTGAGAGCAGTAAATCACTATGAAAAGCAACACCCCAGCCGGCGGAGAAATAATGTTTATGCATAGATATTACCTGTCCCGGTCCCTGAAAGGTAAGTGTGCCGGTCTGGAAATCAAATGCGCGTTGTCCATACCGGACTACGCCAGATACATCTTCTTTGAACCAGATAGAGTAGAAATTAATCAGCAGACGTTTTGCTTCAATATGGTCCTGCGACAGGTTCCCTTTCAGGTCGATGACCGTGATCAAAGGGTTCTTTGGCGGAGGCAGAAAAAACAGTTTATGTAATTCTGATATTGAATCTACATTGTATGGTTGCTGGTCCATGTGCATCGGCTTGTTGATGCAAAGATGCGATATGTAAGCCGTATTTATTTAGCCAAAGTGCGGTAACTTGTATCCATAGTCCCTATTTGAAATTTTGGAGCCGGGAAGTGAAGAAACTTATCTTCATAGTCCCTATTTGAAATCTGAACCTGAGAATTGCAGTAACTTATCTCTACATTCCCTATTTAAATTCCTGCACCCAGGAATTGCAGAAACTTATCTCCCTATTCCCTATTTAAAATCTCTTGAATCCGGGATCACCGTCATATTCCTTAACAACTTTGAAAAGTTATAACACTTCTTCACAATCACATGCACCACCTGATCCTCTCTTTGCAAAACCCCTTCCACCATCAACAGCTTCGACTGCACTATATCATTTTTAAACTGCGTGAAAATATTATTAAACACCACCAGATTGCTACATCCCGTTTCATCTTCAATCGTAATAAAACAAACACCGGATGCAGTACCTGGGCGCTGCCTGACCAATACCAGCCCAGCTACTTTTACAAATGTCCCATTGACAGCATTGTTCACCTCTTCTGTAGTTAAAATGTGTAGAGCTGACAATTGCTCTCTTACAAAACTCACGGGATGTGCTTTGAGTGACAAGGCTGTGGTAGCATAATCCTGAACCACATGTTCCGGCATACTCATCAGGGGTAATTCAATCTGTGTTTCAAAAGTGGTTTCAGAGGGCTGACCTGCAAATAAAGCAATAGGATGATCGTGTAATGCAGATACTTCCCAAAGAGCCTTTCTCCTGTCTAACCCGATAGATCTGAAAGTATCGGCATTGGCCAGTTTTTCTAAAGTACTTAGTGTGATACCGGCATCATAGAGTTGGTTTATGGACTTGTATCCTGTATCCCGCTTATTTACCAGCAGGTTGATCTCATCTTCCCTTAAGCCGTTTACCTGCCTGAAACCGAGTCGCATAGCGCAATAGGCACCTGACTTTTCTTCGAGGGTATTATCCCACATAGAATGATTGATGTCAACGGGTCTGACCTCCACACCATGTTTGCGGGCATCTGCTACAATTTGTGCAGGTTGATAAAATCCCATAGGCATACTGTTCAGGATAGCGCTGGCAAATACATCGGGATAGAAGCATTTTAGCCAGGAAGAGACATACACGAGGAGCGCAAAACTGGCGGCATGAGATTCGGGGAACCCATAGGCACCGAATCCTTCCAGTTGTCTGAATACACGTTGCGCAAATTCCTGTTTATACCCGCGGGATACCATGCCATCGATGAGTTTTTTTTCAAACTGTGTCACTTGCCCCTGGGCTTTGAACGTAGCCATACTACGTCTTAACAGGTCTGCTTCGGCAGGGGTGAAGCCCGCAGCAACAATGGCGATCTTCATGGCCTGTTCCTGGAAGAGTGGTACACCCAGGGTCTTGCCCAGGATCTCCTCAAGTTCTTTGGATGGATATTCTACTTCTTCTTCCTTATTACGTCTTCTTAAATATGGATGCACCATGTCGCCCTGGATAGGCCCCGGGCGTACAATGGCAACTTCGATTACTAAATCATAAAAGGTCCTGGGGCGTAGCCTGGGCAACATAGATTGTTGTGCCCTGCTTTCAATCTGGAACACGCCGATCGTGTCGGCATTACTGATCATTTCATATACCCTGGGATCATCCTGTGGAATGTTTGCCAAAGTCAGGTCCAGCCCATAATGATGCTTTGCCAGCACAAAAGCTTTGCGGATACAGGTTAGCATCCCAAGCGCAAGGATGTCTATTTTCAGAAAGCCTAAGGCATCGATATCATCTTTATTCCACTCGATATTGGTGCGGTCTTCCATGCGGGCATTCAGGATAGGACAGAGGTCGGTCAACTGATCCTGGGTGATGATAAATCCCCCGGTATGCTGGCCAAGTTGTCTGGGGAAACCGATCATCTGGTTCGTGAGTTCCACTACTTTCCTGAGATTGGGATCATTGGGATTGAGACCTTGTTCCACCAATAGTTTCGCGTCAAAACTCTCGGTGTGCCGGTTGATCGCTTTAGATAGTTGTTGTAAGGTATCGACAGAGAGTCCCATGGCTTTGCCTACATCGCGCAGTGCACCACGCAGGTGTTGTTGTGTGACGGTGGCAACGATGGCCGCCCTGTTACGGCCATATTTATTATAGACGTATTGGATCACTTCTTCACGGCGTTCATGTTCGAAATCTACATCAATATCGGGAGGTTCGTTACGTGCAGATGAAATGAAACGTTCGAACAGCAGATCGAATTTAGTAGGGTTTACGGCGGTGATGCCGAGGCAGTAACAAATGGTAGAATTGGCAGCGGAACCTCTGCCCTGGCAAAGGATGCCTTGTGAGCGGGCGAACTTTACAATGTCGTATACGGTGAGAAAATAGGAAGCATAATTCATTTCTTCGATGAAAGTAAGCTCGTGTTTGATGGCGCTGGAGATGGAATCGGGGATGATGTCTCCAAAGTGCTCATGGGCACCTTGCCAGGATAGGTCGCTGAGTTGTTGGAGGGGTGTTTTGTCTTTGACAAGAATTTCTTCGGGGTAGATGTATTCAAGGGTATCCAGGGAAAACTGGCAGGCATTGGCGATCTCGATCGTTCTGTCGATGGCATCGGGGTATTGGCGGAAGAGGCGGATCATTTCTTCCGGTGCTTTCATATAGCGTTCGGCGTTAGCGTGGAGTTTAAAGCCTGCCTGCGTGATGGTACATTTTTCGCGGGCACAGGTTAATACATCCTGGAGCTGGCGACGGGATTTTTCATGATAGTGCACATCGTTGGTGGCGACCATCGGGATATTATAGAGAGTAGAAAGGGTGTGCAAACGGAAGAAACGTTTTTGATCCAGGCCCTGGTAGGTGCGTACGGCGGCGAGGGAAAGGGCATCTTTGAATTCTTCTTTGTATTCTTTAACGGCTTGTTGAAAGGCCGGTTCGAATTCGAATTGATCGTTGAGATCATGCGGGGGGATGATGATAAACTGGATGCCTGTTTTGTGAGCGTAGACATCTTTTTTATAAAGTTCACATTTGCCTTTTTCGGTGCGGAGGTTGCCGGTGGTGAGGAGTTTGGAAAGGCGGCCGTAGGCAGCTTTGTTGGTAGGGAGGGCGAGAAGGGATGGGCCATCCTGCAGATTTAAAGTGGCACCGGGAATGATGCGCATACCTTTGGCTTTGGCGGCAACGTGTGCGCGCACTACGCCGGCGAGGGTGTTATGGTCAGTGATGGCGATGACAGGGTAGCCGTAGCGGGCAGCTTGCTCTACAAGTTCTTCGGGGTGGGAGGCACCGCGAAGGAAGCTGAAATTGCTGGTTATTTGTAGTTCGATGTAGTTCATGTAAGTAAAAATCCTTGAATGAATTATGTGGGCGTACCCATTCTCCTTTACGCAAAAAATCGTGAATGAATTATATGGGCCTATTCATTCCCCCTTACGCAAAAAATCGTGAAATAAATTATACGGCCTATCCATTCCCCCTTACGCAAAAAATCGTGAATAAATTATAGGGCCTATCCATTCCTCCTTACGCAAAAAATCCATGAATAAACCATTGCGATTTATCAACCGCATAATGCCCCAGCCGGAATATCCAATAACGCCTGCCTGCAGTATCTTCAACAATATAATAATCTCTGTGCTCGCCATCATCCACCCACCATTCCCGCTCAATCCGTTCAGGTCCATCCGCTTTTTTGATTTCATGGAGGCGGCCGAGAAAACGAAAAAGCATTGGAGGATAATCCGGGATAGGAGCAGTCACCTCAATAGGTAGTGGTGCAGGAAGCAATTTTTCCGGCCTGGGAGTGCTCACCTGCTGGTGATTCCCCTCCCTCATCACCTTCACCAACGGATTCCCTTCACTCATCATCTTCACGGTCAGATTCCCCTCCCTCATCACCTTCACCAACGGATTTCCTTCACTCATCATCTTCACCGACAAATTCCCCCCCCTCATCACCTGCACCGACAGCTCCGGCCAATAATGTTCCACTACCTGGTATCTCTTCACATTCCCCGCCCCAATCTTACTTTCAATCCTATCCAACAACTTCGTAATATTATTATCTGCCGAACCCTTAGCCGACCAGATCTTCTCCTGTGCCGCCACCACATCTTCCACCAGCGATGCCTGCAAAATAAAAAGATCAATCCCAGGCCCGGGTGCCAGTGAAGGTATCTTCAACTCAAATAATTTCAGTAAATGACTGCTATTATTAGAAGCCCCATTTGTTCCGATAGTCAGCTGCACCACCTGGTCATCGATCCTGTAACACACCAGTGTTGCAGTACGAATACCCTTCCCTTCCTGCTGTAATTTCAGGCACATCACTTCCAATAGTTTTGTCAATGCAATCGTAATTGCCTTTGCAGTTTTAATGGGGTCCAGGCTCGACAATCTTTCTTCATAAACGGGGGCTACCCCAATTGGAATAATGTCCTCTCTTTCTGCCCCGAGCGCTTGTTTCAAACGCAAAATAAAACCCTGTCCAAACCTGCGTTTCAATGCATTCAATGGCAAATGAATGAAGTCTTCAATCCGGTGAAACCCCAGTTGCTGCAATTTCGTAAGGAGCGCATCATCCAGTCTTAAAGCAGCAGGTGGCAATGGACGTAATGCTTTCCTTTCCAATCCGCCTGTAATGATCATGGTATCACTGCTGTACCGGGATACTGCCCATGCTGTACCAATGGTATCGGCCATGGCACCACGTACATCATATCCGTAGGCTTTAAGTTTCAGCAATATTTCTGTCAGGTAATTTTGCTCCCCGCCCCATAGGTGTGCGCAGCCCGAGGCATCGATAAACAGGCCATCGGGTGGGTCGATGGCAACAACAGGAGAGTAGCGGATGCACCATTGGCCAAGTGCGCTGAGTAAATTGAGTTCCTGGTCGGGGGGATAGGCGACGACTGTTAAGTCCGGAAAGAGCGCCCTGGCATCGGCTACCGCCATGCCCTTATAAATACCGGTATTTTCGGCTTTTTTGGAGGTGGCCACTATGAGTTGGCGGCCACGCTGATTAGAGGAAAATACAAGGGGAGAGTCGCCGCAATCAGGATGTTTGCGGACGTACCAGTCTGTGAGGAGGTGGCGGAACCATATGGCAATGTATCTTTTTGCCATGTTTTAGCTGACTTTGTATCGAACCTTTTCCTGCTCAAGTTCTTTTTTTATAGCTCTTTCTTCCAATTCCTCATTATTCATCGAAATCAATTCTATTTTTTCTCCTGCTTGCACCATCTCCTGCACAACAAATCCTTCCCTCATCCATGCTACTTTCCAACACCCCGGCTTCCCATTCCTTACCTTCACCAAATCCACCTTCCACTGTGGAAACCCTACTCCCGGAAATCCGTCCGGGCTCAATCCCGGCAATGGTGATATATGCCACTTTGCAATCCCTGCAATGATATTCTGTGCCTTAAACGACCGAAGCAGCATTCCTGTCACCTTACTCTTCTCCACTGCCAGCTGCAACCTCCGCGATTGCGAAAAAGACACCCTTGAAATCTCTCCCACCACCACCGCAATTCCATCACATTTCAACGCCTCCTCCATCACCCACAAACTCTCCGCATCCGTTGCCGTCTCTATAAATATTATCTTCTCCGGTTCAATATTAAACTTCTTCAATGCGAGGGGAAACAAACTTCGACTGGGACATACCCAGATACAAGGTCGCGCATCCGTCATTAACCTCGACAATACCCCACTGACAAATCCAAAGGTAGCAGCCGTCTCTTCACTACCATCACTCACAAATTCATGGATCGCGCCGGTCGCAAAGATCCCGTTTGGAAATGCCGCTTCCACCGGACCTAATCCCAGTAAATTTTCTTCACTATTTTTTGATTTAAATCCCTGAAGATGCAATATATCCTGCTGCAGGCGTTTGATTACCTCCGCTTTGTTTGTTAGCATAGCCCTGGATTTTTAAATGAATGCTAAAAATATTAGCAATACTACTACATTTTTTAGCTAAAATCATTTTTTTCTTTCTGGAAGCATCTGCTTATATATATTTGCGATAATTTATATATAATAAGAGGGACAATTCTATGAAACAAACCTTTATTCTCAGTGCTTTAGTCGCACTCCTTGCCGCCTGTGGCCAAAACACCCAACATGCAGCTACCAGTAATCCAGACAGTTTATCCGGCAAGACCGCCTATGTGAACCCCGTAGACAACAATACCTATGTCTCCGAAAAAGGATGGAAAGAATACAAGCCTGAAGACGGGGTAAAATGGGATCCCGGAACCGTACAAATGGAGAAGATAGTCTTGCTGACCGACCAGACAATCCTGCCTTCCCTGATCAACATCGACACCCTGGGCGATTACATCAATGGCATCAAAGAAGTGGTGCTTAAGGAACTCGCCCCCGTTAAAGAAAAAGGAGAGGTGATGATCCAGTACACATTGTACGCTGCTAAAAAGCCGCAGATCCGTTTATCTTATAAGGGAAACCTGGAAGAGCAAACCCTGTTCGACCTGAAAGACCTGATCGGGGAAAAAAGTAAAAACCGCCGTACCATAAAAGATTCCTGCTCATTTCAGGTACTGTATAGCGTGAATGAAAGGATCGTGAAAGAATAACTAATGCAATAAGCCAAATAGCGATCCAACAGTACATCATTAGTACACTATAAGTACACTATAAGTACATCTCTATATCGATTCGATATTGAGGTGTACTTATAATGATGTAGTAGTACTCAATAAGTGTAGTTATAGTATAAAGACTGTACTGAATTCAGGATAAATCCTTATAATTGAATAAACCTAAAATTGTTTGTTATGGCGCTTATTAAAGACAACCTTATCTTCGAATACGTCAATGGCTCCCTTGGTGATCAAATCACCATTTATAGGCGAAACGGCCAGGTAATAATGGCCAAAAAGCGCGGCCGGTCTAATAAAAAGCCAACCCAAAAACAATTGGAAGCCAGGTATAAAATGCAAGTGGCAGCCGCTTATGCGAAGACCATGCTGGAAGACCCCGAACTGAAAGCATACTACCTGTCCAAAGCATGCCCCGGACAAAATGCATGGAATATGGCCATAAAAGATGCATATAACTCCCCCGAAATACAACAACTCCGCCTCGAAGACACCACTGTTATTGTAACTGCCAAAGATGAATTCAGGGTAGCTGAGGTAGACGTACAGGTAATTGATGCAGAGGGTATTTTATTGGAAAGAGGAAAGGCCGTGCTGGGAAGGAATGGCGTGGATTGGTATTATAAAGCGGCCAATATACCGGCAGGAGGGAAGCTGATAGCCGTGGCCGTAGACCTGGCAGGAAATGAAACCCTAAAAGTGATACAATTGGAATAGATGGAAAATAAATGCCCGGTAGACCTTGAATGCGCATGATTACCTGTTGCCTACCAGGCCTTATTATTTATTTATGTAACTGCAACAACTCTCCATAGGCGACTGCTGCCTTGTGCACCTGCACGAGCCAATCCTCTGCTGCATTATCATCTGCACCATCTGAAATATATTTCAGACAAAGGAATGGAATCTTTTCCTTCATAGCAATCAATGCAATCGCATATGCTTCCATATCGACTACATTGTATGCAGTGGAAGAATGCCCCATTTCAAAATTATCTCCCGTTCCACAGGTAGCCACATTCACACCCTCCATTGTCAAACCATATTCAAGTAATGGCGGCACCCCGGATAAGGGCGTTTCATACTGTGCATACCCCAGTCCTCTTACATCCATATCCCGCTGTATGAATTTCGTACAGCAAACCACTTCACCTTTCTTAAAGAAATTACTGCCTGCAGAACCCAGGTTCACTATCAACGCCGGTCTCCTGATCCCGATCGCCTTCGTTAGTTCGTAAGCCGCATTCACCTTGCCAATCCCCGTGATGAGCGTATGATGACTTTCAAATACCTCCGCCGCTTCAGCCGGCAGTGCAAAAGAGAACAATACTTCTTCAAGAGGAAAAGAATATTCCTGATTAATCCTAATCATTCGTTTTTTTCTGATTTGGCCGCAAAGGTAGTACTAAATTGGCCATTTTATAAGCCCACATTTAATTTACTCCCACTCAGAAGGAGCCTTGCCAAACTTTTTCTTAAATGAATAGGAGAAATGAGACAGGCTTTCAAAGCCAAGATCAAGATAAATAGCAGCCGGCTTCTGCTTCTTTTTCTCTATCAGGTGCCTTGCCTCGGTGAGCCTTTTTTCCAATAGCCATTGCCGTGGAGCCAGCCCAAATGCCGTTTTGAAATCCCGCTTAAATCCAGCGAGACTCCTGCCTGTGAGCTCCGCAAATTTTGCAATGGGTACATTATAATGAAAATTGCGTAGCATGAATTTTTTTAGATCAATCTTATAAGGGGTTGAAAAATCAAAGAGGAAATTCCTGAGTGCTGGCACGGCATCCAGGAGCAGGATCACAGCTTCTTTCACCTTCAGATTACCAATATCCCTGTGAATCTTATCGGCCGGTTTGCGCACATATGGTTGAATGGATTGAAAAAATCCCTGCAGGAAATCATTGGATGGGATGCGGATATTGCGCGGACCAGTATAAGGTTGGGTGACCTCTACCTGTTCTTCCAGCGCAATATTCCTGAGCATGTCTTCCTGCAGGGATATCAGGATGGTTTCATAATCTTCTCCCGGCAAAGGTTGTTTTGTAACCTGCCCCAGTTGGTTCTTTCCAATCAGGAGGAGCTGGCCTTTTTTCAGGCTGACTTTCTGATCGGCAGTTTCCAGTGTGTACTGTCCGGCGACTTGCAGCAGCAGGATGTTGTGTTCAAGAAACGCAACGTCTTCTTTTCGCAATGTAGAGAGGAAAGTACGGAAGATGATTTCAGCCATGTTGTAATGTTAACGTTGCAGATAAGTACCACCAAGTATGGCACCCGGTGCAAAGGTACTGTTCAGTGCCTCCATCTCTTCCCGCGTAAATACAATTTCCATGGCCTGCAGGTTCTCCGGTAAACGGGTTCTTCTGCTCATACTTACCAATGGCATGATATGTTCTCCCTGTGCATTCACCCAGGCAATCGCCAGTTGTGTAGGTGTAAATCCTTTGTCTTTCGCCATCTTTTTTAAGACCTCTACCTTTTCAAGGTTCTTCACGAGATTATCTCCCTGGAAGCGAGGGAAGTGGGTCTGGTAACTACCTGCAGGCAAGGGTGCTTTCATCTCACCTGTGAGCAGACCTTCGGCTGTGTTTGCAAAAGCAACTACGCCGATGCCTAATTCCTTTGCTGCCGGCAGCAGTTCTTTTTCTATCTGGCGGTCAGCCAGTGAATATCCAATTTCCAGTGCGGAGACAGGATATACGCTATGTGCTTTGCGAAGCTGATCGGCAGTGATCTCGGATACACCGAGGTAACGCACCTTACCTTCTTTGATCAGGTCGGCCACAGTACCGATTACATCTTCTATAGGAACGCTGTTATCCAGGCGGCAGGGTTGATACAGATCGATAGTATCTATGCCCAGGCGCACAAGGGAATAGTTAATGAAATTCCTGATGGCAATAGGACGAATGTCCAGTCCTAACATACGACCATTGTCGAAGATAGCTCCAAACTTCACACTGATAAATGCATCGTCTCTCCTGCCTTTGAGGGCTTTTCCTACCAGTAATTCATTATGGCCGGCACCATAGAAGTCGCCGGTATTCAGGAAATTGATGCCACTATCCAGTGCCTGGTGTATTGTGGCGATGCTTTCGGTCTCGTCATTAGTCGAGCTGCCCCATACAGACGACATACGCATACAGCCTAAACCGATCTTTGAAACAAGTGGCCCGTTGGTGCCTAATTGTATTTTTCTCATGATGCTTGCATTGTTGATTAGTAAAACAAAGGTCAGGCATAAATTGTTATGTTGAATTGCCTGCAAAGCTCAAATTACTTTCTTCCACGGCTCAGCATTATTTTCAATTTATGCGCTCAGCTGATTATAATCAGTAATTTATGTAATATCATTCTTCCTTTCCTTAATAATATTCTATAATTTCGCGTGGATTATCATACCTACATTGCGAAAACTAGCAGTCATATTGAGCCCATTCCTGTTTTTCATCTTCCTGATGGGAAGTATGAGAACCTCAATATTATACGCTGTTTACGAGTACGATACGCAATTGTTTGTAAGCGCATTTTGTGAAAACAAGAACCGGCCTGAGTTGCACTGTAATGGTAAGTGTCAGCTGGTAAAGATGCAAAAAGAACAGCGGGGGAATAGTACCGAAAAATTATTAAAAGAGCTGGCTGCAGAAGCAATGGCTTGCCCAATTCCACCTTGTATAGACTTCGCTAAGCAAGCATTTACACAGGTAGACGATAAGATGTATCCTGTATTTACGCACCCTTCATATACCTACCTGTTTACAGACCCACGTAAGAAACCTCCACAGGCGTAGGCCAATTTACACATCTGAATTTTCAATGAACATGATTTACTAAATGCGCCATGCATTTGGAATGAATATGTGTGCTTATAACAATTACGCGCGCATATAAGGGCCAATCTATGCCTGGTAATTTTTAAAATACCATCCAATGAACTTACTTAAATCTCTTTTGATATTAATTTCCTTTTCCTGCATCGTGTCCTGTAGCAAAAAAGATGATCCTGTGATTACGAATGATCCCGATGGACTAACACTCGTTACCACACTTACAAATGATACACATAAGATAGGGCTCTACACCGCCAGCGGCAAGTTGCAGACAGGCTACAATGAGGTCTATATCCAGATTAAGAATATCCAGGGAAGCAACGAAAGCAATGCAGGGGTGACCTGGACCCCCTTGATGCATATGATGGGCATGACGCATTCCTGCCCGGCATCTGCTATTACAAAACAATCAAACGGCATTTATAAAGGTTACATCGTATTTCAAATGGCAGGAACGGAAGATGAATACTGGGACCTGACATTGAACTATACCATTGGTGATGCTACCTATACTGTGACCGGTACGATCGCAGTATCCGAATCAGCGAAGCGGGTAGTAGAGACATTCCAGGGTAGTGATAATATCCGTTATGTACTGGCGCTGGTGAATCCCACCAAACCCGCTGTAGCAGTAAATGATATTTCTGCAGTGTTATATAAGATGGAGTCAATGACAAGTTTTGTAGTGGTTAATGATTATACCATTAAAATTGATCCAAGAATGACAGGCATGGGCAATCATACCTCTCCCAATAATGTAGACCTGACCCAGGGTACAGGTGGTATGTATTATGGCAAGCTAAGCCTGACCATGACGGGGTATTGGAAGATCAACCTGCAACTTGCTGATGCTACGCAGGCAATCGTAAAAGGCGAGGCCGTAACAGCTACAAATGAAGGTAGCAGTATCTACTTTGAACTGGAATTCTAAAGATGATTGTATGTTTCGTTTGACTTGCTTATTAATCCTTTTCAGCCTTAATGTTTATTCCCAGGATACAATGAAGACCGACCTGCTGAAAGAAGTGGTGATCATTCACAAGCGTTCATTATCTGACAAGACAGATAAGCCTTTGTCTTCACTAGACAAATACCTGGAGAAATCCAATATGGTAAACATGGTAAGGCGTGGTGCCTATGCCTGGGAGCCCTATTTAAATGGAATGAGTGCAGAGAGAAGCGTGGTGACGATTGATGGCATGCGGATTTATGCAGCCTGCACAGACAAAATGGACCCGGTAACCTCTTATGTAGATATTATGAATCTTGCAAAGGTCAATGTGCATAGCGGACAGTCAGGTTCCGCCGGCGGCTCCGCAATAGCGGGGAGCATAGACCTGGTGAGGAATAAGGGGGTGTTCGGGAAGAAGGAGATGTCTGGCATGCTCTTCACGGGGTTTGAGACGAATAGCCGGCAGCAGGTAATTGGAGGCGCACTTACTTATTCACAGCCAAAAGTATTTACAAACCTGGATTTCACTTATCGTCATGCAGGGAATTATAAAGCTGGTGGTGGCGGGGAAGTATTGTATTCCCAGTACTCTAAGTACAATGTATCTGCCATTGCGGGCTATAAGGTGAATGAACATTCTCAGCTCGAAGCGTCTTTGATTTATGATCGTGCCGTGAATGTGGGGTATCCTGCATTGACGATGGATGTAGGGCTGGCCAGGGGCGTGATAGCATCCCTGGCTTACATCCGTCATGGATGGGAGACTAAGGTATATTACAATACAATCAAGCATGTGATGGATGATACGAAACGACCGGTGGTGGCTATTCGTATGGATATGCCGGGATGGAGTAAAACGGCGGGATTTTATTCTTCCCTGAAGGGGAGTTTTAAGAAGCATGACTGGAAAGCAAATATAAGCGGGCATTACAATAAATCTTTGGCGGAGATGACGATGTATTCAAATACGCCGGGAGAGAAGGATATGTTTATGCTGACATGGCCGGGCGTACTGACGTATTATGGAGATGTGTATGGGGAGGATCGTTATACGCTGGCGAAGAACTGGCATGTACTTGTGAATGGAGGCGTAGGGGTACAGGATAATGTGGTGGATGATCATTTGGGCCTGGAGAGTTTGAAGATTTTTTACCCGGGGATGGAACGGAGTAAGGTACGGGTGTTGAAGCGCTTATCGACGGCGTTGAATTTTACACAGGCACATGTGCAGTATACGCTTGGTGTGGCTTATGGGGAGCGTGCACCCAGTGTATCTGAAGGTTATGGGTATTATTTGTTTAATAGTTTTGACAGGTATGATTATATAGGTAATCCGGAAATGAAGCAGGAGAAATCGGTGAGTGTAAATGGAGCGGTCTTCTTGCATGCATCGAAGTTTTCCGCTAAGCTGTCAGGTTCTTATTTTCATTTGATGGATTATATCATTGGCCGGCCGCGACCGGGATTAAGCGTGATGACGATTGGAGCGGCAGGAGTGAAGATATATGAGCAGTTAGGATATGCGAATATATTCAATGTGGGGGCGGAGGCGGATTATCAGTTTGCCGGGCATTTTACATGGAGTAATCGTGTAGGCTATCGTAGGGGATCTGGTGAGGGCGTGAAGAATCTGCCATTGATCCAGCCCTTTACCTATAGTTCAGGTCTCGCGTTTGGTTGGAAGGCTTTTGCAGCAGATGTAAATTGCAATGGAGCGGCAGCGCAGGATAAGTATAATGCAGCGTTTGGGGAACAGGCTTTGCCGGGGTATGCGGTGTTAAATTTGTCGGCCAGTTATAAATTTTCTTTTGGGAAGCAGGGCCTGATGGTAAAAACGGGAGCAGAGAATTTGTTGGATAAGAAGTATACGACGTTTGCGGATTGGAACAGGGTGCCGAGGATGGGGAGGAATGTGTTTGTGAATTTGATATGGAGGTATTAGTCCAAAGAAATTGAGCCGCCTCCTGAGAGGCGGCTTTATAATTTACCATTTTCTTAATCCCAGTAATTTCTCTCCCAGTTCAGTCAGTGCTGCCACAGGCTGTTGTTTTTCCCTGTTCAAAGGATCGCCTGGAAATGCATATCCATCAGGTGCCACTTTTTCTTTCCAGGAGCGGATGCGCCATTGCCTCATCTCTTCATTGTTTTCATTGGCGGGCATCATAGAAATATATTGGGCGATGCGGACCTTGTCTTTGCTGTTATTAGCGCGGATGCCGTGCGGCAGGGAGCTGTTGAAAATGAGCAGGTCGCCGGCTTCCATTTTGACTTTAGTAGGAATAAAGCCGGTCGTATCCGGTTTGAAATGATCCCTGTCCGCAGGTTGGGTCAGTTTCCAGGTGTCGTAAGTCCTGAATAGTTCAGGAATGCATTGAAATCCGCCCATATTTTCATCGGTCTGGTCTGCGAGAGCCAGTACACCCTGTACATTTTGCGGTTTTGTTTCAGGATCGTAATCCCAGTGGATGAAGGCTTTGTATTCATGGCCGGGGCGGATGGGAAAATTGAGGTTGGCGCGATCGATGGTCACCCATAGTGCTTCCATGCCCCAGATGTCGGCAAAGGCCTGGTGAATGCGGGGGTATTGGCGGTTATCCCAGAGGTATTCTCCCCCAGTATGCGGAAGAATTTTTACTGGCATTTTCACCCGGAGATCGAATTGGTGTATGTAGAAGCATTGAGTGGGATCCGGCATGTAGGCCGGCATATTTCCGGGTATACGGGGAGTGACCTGGTGCTCATCGGCCCGGATATCCCCCATCTTAATTTTGATTACGGTCTGGAAACGGAGTATAAGCAGATCGTGGTGCAACTGAAACCGGATTTTTTAGAAACGCTGATAATGCCAACGGCCGAATTTGGGAATATCAGGGCTTTATTTGAGCGATCTTATAAAGGACTGGCATTTTATGGGGAAACGAGAGAAAGGGTCGTAAAACGGCTGAGAGAGTTAAATATGGAGCATCCTTTCGAGGCCTTACTGGGTTTATTGGAGATTTTCCAGCTCTTGAGCGGGGCGGCACCAGGGGAGGTGGAGGTGTTGAATCAGGAAGATACTGCTTCGAAATGGTTATTGAATGACAAAGTGAGGATGGGGACGATTTATGACTATGTGAATGAGAATTATGATAAGGAGCCGGATGTGAATGAGATAGCGGGCAAGGTGCATTTGAGCACGGCGGCGTTTTGCAGGTATTTTAAACGGCAGACAAAGATGACGTTTACAGCGTTTGTGAACCAGTACAGGCTGAGTAATGCAAAAACACTGTTATTGCAGGGAAAGAGTGCGAACGAGGTGTGTTACGAGGTGGGATTTGAGAGCGTGAGTTATTTTAACAGGTTGTTTAAGAAGGTGGTGGGGGTAACTCCGGCGGTGTTTAGAAGGGGGTATAAAATTAATGTGTAAATTTGTTCCAAATTCAAATCTATGCAGGATACAAAGGGGATGTTGGACAAGATCAGGCATCACGATAAATTATCAATCGCGCTGAATCAAAACTGTGCTATTCCATTGCCGGAAGATGTGATGGAGATCCTGGCCCGGCCGCATAGACTCACCTTTTATTATTTCCAGTTCATAGTGACGGGCTCGGCTACCTTTGTCACTGATTTGAATGAGTTTAGCATTGCTGATGGCGGACTCGCATTTGGATTACCGAACCAGGTTTTTACGAAATTGCCCTATGATAAGAATAATTTTCAGTTTGCTTTGTCCTTTGATGAAAGTACGCTGATGTTATTGCCTGTAACCTATCCATTTCTTGTCAACCCTTATAACGTTAACGCCATCTCTTTTGATATTGCCTCTCAATTAAGGGTGAAAAATCTGCTTTCCGGATTATTCCAGTTACTGCATGCCAGCGGAAAGCAACGCAAGGCCGAGGTGATCCTGGCGCATTTGCATACTATTCTGACGGAGTTTAATACAGCCTATTTTGAGCAGTACGGAGAGCAGGATGTGCATACGGGGGCGAAGTTGTCGAAGTACATTGCCTTTAAAATGGCGGTAGAGACGAACCTGTCTGAGCAGCATGATGTACAGGGAATAGCGGATCAGCTGGCTTTGACTTCAAGTACCTTGTATGGGATTGTAAAGGAGTTTGCCGGTGTGTCGCCGAAGGAATGGATTACGAATAGATTGATGCTGGAGGCCCAGCGGAAGTTGCAGTATTCGAAGCTGTCGGTGAAGGAGTTGGCTTATGAGTTAGGGTTTAATGATCCGAGGTATTTTTCGCGGGTGTTTAAGAAGAGTACGGGGAAGAGTGTGAGCGAATACCTGGAGGAGTTGCAGGATTTAAAAAATGCACAAAATTAAATATTGGTCCTTACCACGATTTGTCCCACAATAAAAATGATTTGTCCTCATTAGCCTTTTCCCGGCGTTCTACCTTCGTTTCATAAATTTAAATTATGAAATCAGCATTAGTAACAGGTGCCAATAAAGGCATTGGCTTTGAGGTAGCAAAAATACTCGCACAAAAAGGTTTCTTTGTTTATTTAGGATGTCGCAATCTTGAATTGGGTGTGGCTGCCGTTGAAAAACTAAAAGCACAGGGCTTGCAAAATATCGCTGCTGTTCAGTTGGATGTAAGCAGTCAGGATTCAGTAGATGCGGCCAGGAAATCTATCCAGGCATTGGATATCCTGGTGAATAATGCCGGGATAGCAGGTGGATTTGAACAATCAGCCATCAGCTCAGGAGCAGCGGAGTATTTGTCGGTGTATGAGACGAATGTATTCGGGGTAGTAAGAGTTACACAGGCATTTATTGATTTGCTTAAGCAATCGTCTGCACCCCGGATCGTCAATGTAAGTACAGCAATGGCATCTATTTCACTGGCGGCGGACCTGGAGAATAGTAATTATCCTAAGCGATATGTAATTTATCAGTCTTCCAAGGCAGCCTTGAATATGTATACGGTGCAGCTGGCTTATGAGCTGCGGGGTACGGCGTTTAAGGTGAACGCGGTGTGTCCGGGATATACCAGGACAGATTTTACGGGCCATCAGGGCACCAGCACTGCAGAAGAAGCGGGCCAGCGGATAGCAAAATATGCGTTGATCGGGGAGGATGGGCCGACGGGTAAGTATTTTAGTGAAGAGTATTACCCGGCACCGGCTACTTGTCCATGGTAGAGGCGTTTGCGATCTGTGGGAATTTTTTAGTAAGAGGTGAGTAGGTTGGTGTTATGCCTGCTCACCTTTGTTTATTATTTGGTATAGTCATAGAACCCAGGGCCATTAATGATTAAAATCATAACTTCGTCTTCCTATGGAAGCGATGCCACTAAAAAGAATAGAGGATGTGCCAAAGCAGATCCTGCTGATCTTCATATGATGCGCCATATTATGGCCAATACAGGGATGTATGCTCAACATGAATAATAAACCAATAGATATGAAAATAAAGATGGCAGTTCAAACACTCTTCATGCTGACCTGCTTTACTGTGATAGCCAGTGCGACGAATCTGCGTAGTGAGATAAAATTAAGACCAGATACCACTACCACTCCCGATTTCTCCCTTATTGACAGTGATGGAAATAATATATCCATCAGCTCCCTGCGCGGCAAGGTCGTGTTCATCAACTTCTGGGCTACCTGGTGCCAGCCTTGTGTGCAGGAGATGCCTTCT
Source organism: Chitinophaga silvisoli (assembly GCF_003412465.1). GTDB lineage: Bacteria > Bacteroidota > Bacteroidia > Chitinophagales > Chitinophagaceae > Chitinophaga > Chitinophaga silvisoli. The sequence continues at coordinate 203,146 of NZ_QTJV01000006.1, read as the reverse complement.
ATCAATGAATTGAAAGCATCTTTCAAAGACAATGACGAGGTTGTGTTTTTGACAATAGACGTGGATGCGGACCTCCCTAAATCAAAAGCTTATATGGATAGCAAGCATTTTACGCTTCCGGTATATGCAGCCACTACAGCCATACCGCGGGTATTTTACTATCACTCTATTCCAACCTCCACTATCCTTGCAAAGAATGGAGACATGGTCTGGCATGTTGAGGGAGGCAAGGATTATACTTCTCCTGAGATCCGGAAGATTTTGACTGATCACATTGCAGGCAGGTAATCAGTGCGTCCTTCCTTCCTGCCGTCCTGATAACGCATATGTATTGGATTTCCCTTTGATTTCAATTGTGAGGAATGAGGAGAAGAAGCGCTGATCCTAATCAATCAACTAAGAGTGAAAAAATCTTTACTTTAGTTGCTCCTTAGTGTAATATGCCCAATATGATTAAAGCAGGTATTTTATTATTACTTGTAAGCGGAATATTATCTTCCAATGCTAACTTAGATACAATCAAAGTAGACGGCGGATCAATATCCGGCACTTATAATGAAGACATTCATATCTACAAAGGCATCCCCTTCGCAGCCCCTCCTATAGGCGATCTGCGCTGGAAAGCACCCCAACCGGTGATCCCCTGGGAAGGTACTAAGTCATGCAACACCTTCGGCCCAAGCGCAGTACAAGGCCCCCCTACACCTTTCGGCCCCTGGAGTGAAGAATACCTGATACCAAAGGAACCCATCAGTGAAGACTGCCTGTATTTAAATGTATGGACAGGTGCAAAATCCCCTTCTGAAAAACGGCCGGTAATTGTATATATCTACGGCGGTGCTTTTGCCGGTGGCGGTTCAGCGTGCCCGGTATATGACGGGACGGCCATGGCGAAGAAAGGCCTGGTATATGTGAGCTTCAATTACAGGGTAGGCATCTTCGGTTTTATGGCACATCCGGAATTGAGTGCGGAATCTCCCGCCCATGCATCCGGTAATTATGGACTCCTGGATCAGATAGCAGCACTTAAATGGGTGCACCGGAATATCGCTGCTTTTGGAGGCGATCCTGAAAATGTGACTATTGCAGGGCAATCAGCGGGGGCAATGAGTGTGCATTGCCTGGTAGCCTCTCCCCTGGGAAAAGGCTTATTTAAGCGGGCTATTGCCGAAAGCGGGGCCATGTTTGGGAAGTCGATGACCACTTTGAAACAGGGCGAGGAAAAAGGTGCTGCGCTGGGAACAGGTATTGCGGAGCTGAGAAAATTGTCCGCAGCAGCGTTATTACAGAAGCAGTGGCAGGGGCGCGGACCTATTATAGATACTTATGTCTTGCCTGAATCGCTGAGCGATATTTTTGAAGCAGGAAAGGAGAATAAGGTAGACTTGCTGACAGGCTGGAATGAGGATGATGGCGTTGATTTTAGTACAATAACGGCAGCGGATTTTAAGGCAGATATCGCGGGTGAGTATGGAAATGATGCTGCGAAATTGTTGAGCTATTATAAACCTGATAGTGATGTGGATATGCCTGGTGTGCAAACCAGGTATTCCAGGGACCTTGTATTTGGTGTACAAAATTATACCTGGGCTGGCGTGCAGGCCAGAAGAGGGAAGGTGTATGTGTATAATTTTACAAGGAAATTGCCGGCTACGGGAGAGTACATTAAATACGGCGCTTTTCATACCGGAGAGGTGGCGTATGCTTATAATAATTTAAAATTTGTGAAGCGCTGTCCTTTTGAGAAAGTGGATTATCAATTAGCGGAAGTGATGAGTAGCTATTGGGCAAATTTTGTAAAGACAGGAGATCCGAATGGGAAAGGCTTACCTGCCTGGAAGCAGTATGATGAGAAAGGGTACGCAACCCAGATATTGGGGGAGCAGGTAAAAACGGAGCGTTTGCGTACAAGAGATGTGTTGGAAATCTTACAGCGGCATTTATATTAAGCCGACCTGGAAATGATCTGGAAGCAATCATTTCCAGGTACCCGGGAACAATAGCAGAGATGATCTCACCCTGCCTGTGTAACTATGGGTGGAGGGTTCCAGCTTTTTATTTCAGCTGTGGTCAATATATTAAAAGGCGGGAGAGTACCCCCTAATTCTCCGCAGTAATCTGTGAATACAACCTGTGCTATTTTATAATGCCTGATCACATATGAACAAAGAATGCAGGGCTCTACATTCGAGTATAAAGTCGCCCCTGCGCAGGAGCCATGTCTATGCACCGCATCCAGCACCGCTACTACTTCCGCATGCCGTGTTACATCTTTCAGCCGGCGGCTTTGTTCAGTGCCTTCGCCTATAATAACACCATCTTTTACGATGACACAACCGACTGCACTTTCTCCTGCCTGTGCAGCCTCCTGTGCTAGTTCAAGACTACGCTCCAGATAAGGACGATGATTTTCCATTTAATGCAAAGATAGGTTTATTATATTTGCCCATATGATGTTTACTAATAAGAAAGCGGTGATCTTCGATATGGATGGTGTGGTTATTGACAGTGAAGGATGCTGGTCAATAGCTGAGCGGGAAGTCTTTACATCATTGGGAGTAAAGATGACCGAAGAAAATTGCCTGTTGACACGGATGATGACGGTATCTGAAGCTTCCAACTTTTGGTTTGAAAAATGCCCCTGGAGCAATGTATCTGTCCAGGCGGCGGAGCAGATGGTGGTAGCAAGAGTAATTGAGTTGATCAAAACGGGAGATTGTGAAATTGCACATGTGCGTGAGTTTATTCAATATTTAAAATCTTTGGGTTGTAAGATCGGACTGGCTACTAATTCCCCGGCGTATTTAATACCAATTTGCCTGGAGCGGGCGGCAATTGCAGATTTGTTCGATGTAGTATCTTCTGCTGAAGATGAGGCGAATGGCAAGCCGCACCCGGATGTATACCTTACTACTGCGAAGAAACTGGAGGTAAGGCCGGAAGACTGTGTGGTGATTGAAGATTCCTATCATGGTCTCCAGGCAGGGAAAAGTGCGGGAATGACAGTGATTGGGTTTACGAATGGGAGGAGGGAAATAACATTTGATATTGCAGATTATATGTTACATAGTTATGTACTTTGAATTGCTGCCTTCAGAAGAGCTGGCCCCATTCATTAAATGCTTCTGGTTGTTTAAGAATGAATCGGATGCAGCATTGCATTTTACTACCCTGCCTGACGGTTGTCTGGAACTGGTAGTGTTCTACCAGGCACAAAAGATTAAAAGCGTCAGTGTATTCGGCATCCTGTCTGCCCCCTTTGATCTGGTGATGCCGGCAAATGAACTGAAGATGGGTATTCGTTTTACCCCTCTTGCTAAGGAATACTATCTCGATAAATGTTCTACGCTCGACCGCTTTGCGGATTTCTCTAAAAATGGATTGGAACACTTTGCGGAGCAGGTAAGTGCCGATATGCAAAGCATGCTGCCTGAGATAGATAATAGAAAACTACTGCTCTATAACCTTTTGCAAAAAAGTGCTGGAAATATTGATGTGGCATCCCTCGCGGCACAATGCTTCTGGAGTTCCCGGCAGATCAACCGTTATCTCAATAAGGAACTGGGCATGTCGTTGAAAAGCTATTGTAATATTCTTAAATGCTATGCTTCCTACAAAGAGATCAAGGCTGGTGATCTCAATCCGGATACGGGATATTATGATCAGTCACACTTTATACGGGAGATCAAAAAGCATACGGGTACAACTCCGAAAGTATTGTTGAAAAATGAGGCCCGGCGTTATTTGCAGTTGAACGATCCGGATGTCTGATTTATCCTATTTTCTGCCTGGAAGGGGCGGTAATTTTGTATTCTAAACAGGAATACAATGAGAATAAATCACATGAATCTGGTCGTGACAGATGTCGCAAAAGCAATTGAATTATTTGAAAATCACCTGGGGTTTACCTGTATTGAAAACAGGAAAGATATGGTTGGGGTGTTGACCAATGAAGATAAATTTATCCTGATCTTCTGGTCCGCGAAGTTAAATAAGTCGGCAGCAGTAAGCTATCCTGAGAACTTTCATATCGGTTTTTACCAGGAGGACCAGGAGGCCGTGCGCAGGATCTATGAGGCTTTAAAGGTGAATGGTGGCGAGCTGACATTCGAGAGTGAACCCCGTAAATTGAGGGATACCTTTGGCTTTTACTTTCACTTCGATCAATTGATGATAGAGATCAGTGTGTTGCCGGCATAATGTACTGCCATTGATCCGTTTACAGGAAAAGTAAAGTTCAGGCGACTACCTGAACTTTACTTCAAACAAATAAGGCCATTGCTTCCCTGTTACAAAAAAACTCCCTCTTGCACTATCATATGCGATGCCGTTCAGCACATCTTCATTCGGATCAGGTAGCTGAGCCGGGTTGAATACCTTACCTCCCTGTGCAAAGAGATCGGTGAGATCTGCCCTGGCGACCACGCTGCCGGTCTCCGCGTTTATTTTCAGGATATTGTTTGTCAGGAATTGATTGGAATAGATAAAGCCATCTACATATTCCAGTTCATTGATGTTATTCACCGGACCATTCTGATCTGTTACACTCAGTACTTTTTGCACCTGCAGGGTATTGGGATCCAGGAATTGCAGGTTGGATGTACCCGTACTGGCGATGAGGCTTTTACCGTCATGCGTGAGTGCCCAGCCTTCCCCCGGCCATGGGTATTCGGCGATCTTTTTGAAGTCTTTCAGATCATAGACAAAGACCTTGTTGCTGCGATAGGTGAGCTGGTATATTTTGTTGTCAAAGATGGTGATCCCTTCTCCAAAGATGGATTTGTCGATATAGTGTTCCCTGATAGCTTTGCCGGTAGCCAGGTCTACCTGTGCGAACTTGCTGAATCCCTCACGGCCGGTGCTCTCGAAGAGTTCATTGTTATGCACCAGGAGGCCCTCTGTATAAGAGGAGGTGTCGTGCGGGTATACCTTCACAACGGTGTATTCCATGAATGCGGGTGAGGTGACAGCCGTAACACTTTGTTCCTTCGGTTTATTGTTATTATTACACGCTGTAAAAACCAGGCCTATTGATATTGCTAATCCCCTTAGTAGCTGAACATGTTTCTTCATTGCTCTAAGATAGGATAGTATTGGCATAATAAAAAAGGCCCCGTGCCTTACCTGGGGCAAAGCACGGGGCGTTGATTACCTGTGATATTTTGTATTCCTTGCATCCCGTATCGGCCCTTTCCAATCCAGGCCATATCCGAAGTCATAACTATGCCCATCCGCATCCTCGTAACATGCCATATCATAAGGCACATCTTCACTTTGCTTCTCTACCGTAGCCATATCCTTCGGCATCTGCAGGGGCAATAAGCCAGTCGGTTCCGTCCTGCCTGATATAATCTCCATCAAAGCACTTGTGGATACCCCAAAGTGTACGAGCAGGCCATCCACACTTTTTTCAAATTCACTGAACACCATTGGCTTGCCTGCATTGACTGCCACTATCACTGGTTTACCATTCATCACTGACCTGGTATCCAGGATCGTTTGCAGGTCCATGAAGTTATTGGCAGTGACGATCTTGTTTTTATAAGACCTGTTTTTCACTTCCGGTGCTACTACCGGGTCACCTGCTGCAATACTTTGTTCACGGGCATCTACCGCCTTGTACATGCCATATTGCAGGGTGATGGGCAGATAACCATTACCGCCGGCTTTTCTGTCTTCCGCACTATAGCCATTTTCGCCACTTGCCGGACTTGATACAAACACGATGGCAAAGTCAGCCTTCTCCGGTGAATTGGTGATGTTGTAGTATTTCTTAATAGTATTGGTATCGACGGGGTAATCGAAATGCGGTAAGGTAGCGATGCCCCACCAGTTCTTCGTCATGGGATAATAGATTTTAGGGATATAAACCGTTTTCCTGCCCGTTACAGGCAGTACACTGGCATGGTTCTTCAACATTACGACAGACTTCAGCTGCGCATCAAAACCCGCTTTCATAAAGTCCGGATTGCCTACAATAGCTTTGCTCTTTGCACTGTCCAGGTATGGGTTTTCAAACAATCCAACCCGGAAGATATTTTTAAGCAGGCGCACTGCTGAACGCTGGAAGCGCTCTTTCATAAATGCCTCCCCATGTTCTTTCACCCCCATCTGGTAGGCCGCTATCACCGGCTTTACATCATTATTCCCTCCAAACTGATCCACACCGGCTATCAGTGCCTGGTAATGCCTTTCATCTACTGTTTTGGTCTCCATGCCCCAGGGCTTCCCTTCAAAGATGTCAGGTGCAGCGCCTTCATTGGCAGTAATGAGCCAGTCGGTACAAATGACACCATCATAATGATATTGGCCTCTGAGCAGGTCGGTAAGCAGGTATTTGCTATAGCCATTGCCTACCCCTTTAGGATCAATGCCATAAGAGATGGTATAGTAAGGCATGACGGCGGCCACTTGTTTTGTCTTGCCGCTGAGTTTTAAAGCCCCGTCTACAAAGGGCGTAGTATGTGCAGCGAAGTTCTTACCAGGGTAAACGGCAAACTTACCATAGGCAAAATGCGCATCCCTTCCACCTTCTTCCGGACCACCACCCGGCCAGTGTTTGACCATGGCATTGACACTGGTCCATCCCCAGCCGTCTTTTATTTCATCGCTACCCTGGGAGGTCTGGAAGCCATCGATATAAGCCCGTGCCATATCGGCAGACAAGGCCGGGCTCTCGCCAAAGGTGGAGATCAGCCTGTACCACCTTGGTTCTGTGGCCAGGTCCACCTGGGGAGACAAGGCAGTGGTAATACCCAGGGCCCTGTATTCCCTGGCGGCGATGCTACCAAATTGTAGTACGATCCCGGGATCAAAGGTAGCTGCCAGCCCCAGGCCATCGGGCCATTGGGAGATGGCTCCCCCTGCACCTGCATTGAACTCAGCGTTTGACTGCGTTACGTGCCTGGGGTCAGAGCTGTTGTTGACAGGTATGCCTAATGGCAGACTTTCCACATATGCCTGCACGTTATTGTTCCAGGTTGCCGCCACAGCGGGACTTGCCACTGTGGTGATTAAGATATGGCGGAGCTGGTCGTTTTTCAGGAACTGTTTCTGCTGATCGCTGATGTCTGAAGGGGCTGCACCACTTTTGCTGAATGGCTGCCCATTGTAAGTGCCGCTGGCAAAACCCCCTTCGTGGGAAGGAATGGCCTGGTGAAGGCTGTAGAGCATCAGGCCAGCCATTTGCGCTACCGTCATTTTGGATACCAGGTCTTTGGCCCGCTCTTCTATGGGTAGCCGCCAGTCCTCGTATTTATCCAGTTTCCCGTTCTTATTCAGGTCTTTAAAATGCAATTTCCCGATGCGCAGGATCTTTACCCCGGAGTTGCTGGCATAACCCAGTGTGGGGCCTTTGGGGTTGGCAATGGTCAGGTAATTTTGTCCATATGAATGCATCACTCCCAGTAAAAGTGATAACGTGATAATTCCCTTTATCATTTCGCAGGATTTTTTTCATGAAACGTTGAATTCATGGGCATTAGCTACGAATGCCTCAATATGAAGCAATGATAAAGCTATTTTCCGGATTTTCAAGGGAAATGTGTAGTGAGCCGTTTTCTAAGGAGCATCATATTGACCCGGAAGAAGTCATAAAACATAGCGATGATCAATACGCCCCCGGCGATATAAAAGCAATGATATTGGAACTTCACAAAGGCAAAGCCCCCGATGATGCCGCCAAGCAGGAAGAAGCCGATAATGGTGCATCTGAGCAGGATCTTTTTGCGGACTTTGGGGAATTTCATCAGGGCGGCTGCCAGGTCGATGCCAAGGTCTGTAAACATGCCGGTGAGGTGGGTGGTTCTTACTACGGAACCGGAGATCATAGATACCAGTGCATTCTGCATACCCATGGCAAAGAGGAGGCTGCCGGCAAAGTATTCCGTTTTTACCACGCTCTTATCGAAGGTATGCCCAAAATAGCCGACTAAAGCAAGGATGACGATTTCGGCGAGAATGGGCAGGGTGTATGCATTGGTCTTTGAAATGTATAGGCTGGAGCAGAAGGCCCCCGAGAGGAAGAGGATGAGCCAGAGTGCAACCATTCTTACGGCGCGGAGATCGCCTTCGGTGATCTTCAGGGCCAGGAGGGCTGCATGGCCGGTAATATTGGTGGTAAGGACAAAGAAGCCTAGAAATCCTGAAGCGTTGACAAAGCCTGCTGTTAAACAAAGCATGACGGCCAGGCGGATATTATGTTTGAAGCTTCTCTTTTGTCCCCGGTGTCTGAACATTTTCTATTCTGTTTTGATCCAGCAGCTAAACAAGGTGTCTACATCACATTTTACCAGTTGATACGATGCCGGAATTCTCGTATGTGAACTTTGGTAGGTAGCCAGGCGGGTGCCTGCGGGCCTGGTATTGAGCATTGTATACAGGTAACCTGCATAGTACTCGTATAAACTTTCTGAGTGATCGATGCTATTATCTATATGCAGACTTTCATCTACCAGGTTCTCATAGAAAGGATTGTAGAAATAGAAATGATCGAAGGCGGAGAAATCCAGTTGGGTGAAATCTCCATGTATGAAAGAGGTATTGTTAAGGCCGAGTTGCTGTTGCACCTGGTTGGCGATCTTTACCAGGCTGCTCCTTTGTTCTATGCCATAGAAGGTGCAATCACTGAAATAATAGCCTGCATTCAGGCAGAATTTGCCTACGCCTGCGCCGATATCGAGAATATTGGAACCGGGAGTGACTGCCAGGAAAGCAGCTGCCTGTCGTGCGATTTCGATAGGTGTCCAGTGAAGGTAGGAGAGGCGGCGTATGGGAGTAGGGTATAACTGATCGAAGTTTTTATTTGTCGAATAGACGCTATCTGATGTAGTATTACTTGTCATACACTGTCCTATAATAAAATTGTACCTTTATTCTGCCTGCAAAGGTACCAACTTCCCAGGGCAGTAACTTTGCAAGTTGTCAATTTGAAAGTTGATAAAAATTAACTTTTATGAGTTTAAAGGGGATATTTCCCATAGATAAGTGGATTTTTCGTTCCAGGTCGATCATGGAGAGTTTGTCAGGCGAAGAGATGGAAAGGCTGCTATCGGATATGGTAGAACAGGAGTACAAAAAGGGACAGATCATTTTCAGGGAAAATAATCCTGCTTTTGGTATTTATTATATCAAGCAGGGCAAGGTCAAGAAATATAAGCAGGACAGGAACGGGCATGAGCATATCATTTATGTGGCGAATGAAGGAGAGCTGATCGGCTATCACCCCGTATTGGCAGGGAGTACCTATCCTGACTCTGCAGCAGCCCTGGAAGATAGCAGGATTGCGTTTATACCGAGGGAGGCGTTTTTGGCGGCAATGGAGTGGGCACCTAATCTGACGAAACATTTATTAAGTGCGCTTAGTTATGAATATAGTGTGCTGGCAAATAGTTTGTCTATCGTGGCAAAGCATTCTGTACGGGAAAGGCTGGCGATTTCGCTGATTGTACTGAGGGAGAAGTATAAGGTGTCAGCGCAGGATACAAGTGATGTGTCTATTAATATTTCACGGAAAGACCTGGCGAGTATGACGGCGACTACGGAGGAGAATGTGGTTCGGATTCTAAAGGAACTGAAAGAGGAGGGAATTGTAGGTACGCAGGGGAGAAAGATAATTATTCATAATGTAAAGGCATTGGTAGAGATAGCAAATTATTCTTAAAGGGGGCATGAGAAAATTATAAATGGTTGGGAAAGTAAAATCAGGAACTACCATGTGCGAAGTGTGTATAAGAGCAATTGATAGTGCTATGAAAAGAAATAAAACTATTGTATATTTCACTCCATATAATCACCAACTTTATATTTCTTGTTCATGAGATAAATCTGATCGCGTCCTATGTCTGAATACAAGCAATATGGTGACAGTGAGCTGGTTCTGTTATTAAGGCAGGACGATCCGAATGCTTTTACCGAAATCTATTCCCGCTACTGGAAGCGGTTATTTACACTGGCGCTTCACCGTCTGCACTCCCGCGAAATGGCGGAAGATGTAGTCCAGGATGTCTTCTCCGGACTCTGGCAACGCCGTGCCAATACCATCATCGATGCACTGGAACCTTACCTGGCCGTAGCGACCCGTTACGCAGCCTTCAGGCAATTATCCAAAAGCAGGATGACAGTAGAGGCTGATAGTCTGCTCGAGACTATGCTCTCCGATACCGACGATGCTACCGCAGTACGATTCCTGCAGCAGTCCATGCAGGAAGAATTAAAGGCATTGCCCGGGAAATGCCGCCTCGTGTTTGAATATAGCAGGAACAAAGGCATGTCTAATAAAGAGATCGCACAGCAACTGGACATCTCTGAAAAAGCCGTGGAAAAACACATCACGAAAGCCCTTCAGCGGCTTCGGATCCAACTGAGGCACTACCTCCATCTTTTCTCTATCCTTCCCTAAAAAATTTTTTTCATCCACAGGTAGGGTTAAGTACTATACCCGGTACTTATATTATATACCTGTAAATGTAATCCGCAAGAATGGAAATGAATGAACTAGTCCACCTGTCCCGGAAGTACCTGTCCGGAACGGCCAGTGAAGCTGAGAAATCCGAATTATTGCAATGGTACAATGCATATGATGAGGAAGAACTGACCGCTTACCTGCAGGCAGATCAGGACGAAACTGAAGAAGCGCTGGAAGCACGCATGCTACTGCGTTTGCAGGAGACCAATTATATTGGCGGCAGGCAGAAAATTCATTTCCTGCGGAGGAGAAGTGTTCAGGTGGCAGCCAGTTTGCTGTTGGTGTGTGCAATAGGTGGAGGGTGGTTGTTTACAAGAAACCATCCTGAAAAGAAACTAGTGGCACAGTCAAATCTCCCTACACTCATCCTTGATGATGGTAGTGAACTGACTCTGGATACTGCAAAAAAAGGGATCCTTTCCCGGCAGGGGAGTACCAGTATTGTGCAGTCTTTAACCAAACTGTCCTACCGGCAGCAAGGTAATGAAGTGAGCGCTACAATTCATTATAATACGTTACGCACACCAAAAGGCGGCCAGTTCACACTAGTCCTGCCAGATGGTACCACTGTATGGTTGAACGCCGCATCTTCCATTCGTTTTCCAACTGCCTTTACCGGCCACGAACGCAATGTAAGTATCACCGGTGAAGCTTATTTTGAAGTAGCTGCTGTAGCCAGCCAACCGTTTACCGTTACTACCGGGAGCACAACAGTGCGCGTACTGGGTACCCGTTTTAATGTAAAAGCTTACGAAGATGAAAGTCAGACAGCTACCACCTTAATACAAGGTGCAGTCCTTGTAAACGGACAGCAATTATTACCAGGTGAACAGGCCATCGTAACGGGTAGTTCACCTGTCATCAACAAACATGCAGATGTAGCAACTGCTATTGCCTGGAAGAATGGACTCTTCTCATTCAAGGATGCGGACATTGCAACTGTGATGCGCGAATTGGTAAGATGGTATGATGTAAAGGTCGTATATCCGGAAGGGATACCAGAGGGAACATTCAGTGGCGACTTGTCAAGAAGTTTGAGTATCGGCCAACTGGCCAGTTTGATGGAAACAACCAGAATACATATGAGGTTATCAGATGAGGGCAGGAGCATAATTGTAACCTCACGATGAAATAATTACCACCAGGAAATTCAGTCATTATCTATTGTTGTCACTGGCCGATAAATCATCAGCCGGAAGGGACATGTCAACCCCTATATAACCAGCATTCTCAACCAAATTATCAGATGTATGCAATTCATGCCACATTGCATAGAGCCGTTGTGCGCCCTAAAAAGCGCCACAATGAAACGGTTCTTAGCACAACCAACCAAAATCAGGCGTATTATGAAACTGACCGTTATCCTGCTTACCGTGTTCGTATTACACATCAGCGCAAGAGGATTGTCACAGGAGGTGACGCTTTCCTGCAAAGACATGCCACTACCCCAGGTATTAGGCATCATCAAAGAGCAAACAGGTTATGTCTTTTTTTATCGTCCCAAAGATCTTTCAGGTGTAGCACCTGTATCTGTTCAGTTCAATAGCATCCCTATCAGTGATGCGTTGAAACAATTACTCCATAAGCCATTGGTGTATGCCATGCAGGGGAATACCGTGGTGATATCTGTTGAAAACAATGTCAGCATCGTTCATGCCGATATTCCGCTGGCAGATGTGAGCGGGACTATTACGGATGACAAAGGTGTTCCCTTACCCGGAATTTCTGTTCGCATCAGGGGGAGTAAAAATGGTACCGTTACCAATCAAAACGGGTATTTTCAATTACATAATACTGAGGATAAGAGCGTACTACTCATTAGTGGTGTGGGCTTTGAAACCCAGACCCTGGTGGTGAATGGCAGTACCCCGGTCAAAGTGATCCTGAAAACAAAGGCCGGTGAACTGGAGCAGTATGTAGTAGTGGGATATGGCAGTGTGAAGCGGAAGGATCTGACTGGTGCTGTCGCATCTGTAGATGTAAAGGAAATTGAAAATGTTCCTTTTGCAAGCATTGACCAGGCATTGAGTGGTAAGGCTGCGGGCGTGCAGGTGACCCAGGCAGACGGTTCTCCCGGTGGTGTGGCCAAGATCAGGATTCGTGGGGGTACTTCCCTGATTGGAGGTAATGATCCTTTGTACATCATTGATGGAGTACAGGTGACCATTCAGAATCGGTATATTCAGAACCAGGCGGAGGTCGTGAATCCTGTGGAGCGTTTTGGCAGTGATAATCCCAATTCATCAGTAGGCGGTTCCTTTGCCCGGGGATTGAATAGTCTGGCTGGTTTAAATATCAACGACATTGAATCCATCGATATCCTCAAAGATGCTTCAGCCACTGCGATCTATGGTTCCAAAGCGGCGAATGGTGTGGTCATCATCACTACGAAGAAAGGAAAGATGAACCAGAAGCCGATCCTTGAAGCAAACTACTACATAGGGGCCAGCCAACCTATTAAAGAAAAATTGCTGAATGCAGACCAGTACCGCATGATCATGAAGGAAGCAGCGAAGAACCTGAATGATGCCAGGGCGCTGCAGGGATTGGCAGCAGATGCTACTGCCAGCAATATCCTCAATAATCCCGATTTTCTGGGTACGGCCAAAACTGATTGGTTAAACCAGGTATTGAGAACCGGTGTGCTGCAAAATGCTGATGTGGCGGTAAGAGGTGGTGGGAGTGGATCCCGGTACTATACCTCTCTTGCCTACCTGAAACAGGGCGGTACAATCAAAGGTACCGATTTCTCCCGCGTATCCGGCAAGATCAGCCTGGATAATGAGATTACAAAGAAATTCAGGGTGATCAGCAACCTGGATTACGGGTTTACAAAGAACAATATCACAAACGGCATGTATGCCCAGGCCTTGTATGCACCTCCAACTTTGCCTGCTTACAATGCGGATGGTACCGTACACCAGTTTTTAGCTTCAGATATCGGCGGATCTAATTACGAAGGGTATCAGAACCCATTGGTGCTTTTAGATGGCAAAAATGAGGCTAAAACAGCCTCTTTATTAGGATCCCTCTCCGCGGAGTACGACATCCTGCCTACCCTGAAATTCAGGAGCATTGTGTCTGTCAATTATAACAACTACCACCAGCTTAATTATGTACCCAGTACTGCAGTGATTGCATCTCCCAATGGGGTCGGCAGTTCCAATGGTGGTACGGGATCTCAGAGTCAAACGGAAGATGTTAATTCATTTTACGAAAATACCCTGACCTGGGATAAGCAATTCAACAGCAACAACAGGATCAATGTAGTAGGTGGTACTTCCTGGCAAAAGTACAGGTACAATTCATTTTCTGCCAGTGGCCAGGGATTCCCGGATGACAAGTACCTGAATAATCTCTCTTCTGCTGCGGTGACATTGCCATCTACCGGTACCAGCGGACAAAATAGTTTGCTGAGTTTTTATGCCCGTGCAAATTATGCTTTCCGGGAAAAATACCTTCTCACCTTTACCGGGCGTTCTGATGCTTCTTCTAAATTCCCTTCGCACAACAGGGTGGGGTACTTCCCTTCGGGTGGTATTGCCTGGCGTGCTTCCGAGGAGCATTTCATGAAGGGACTTCACTGGCTGAGTGAACTCAAACTGAGAGCCAGTGCAGGGTATACTGGTACGCAGAACTTCGGCGATTACATGTATTATACCTTGTATACGCCTGCTGCCTATGCGGGGAGTAATGCCCTGGTGCCTACCCAGTTGGGGAATGACAGGATTCGCTGGGAATCTACCTTGCAAAAGGATCTCGGTATTGACTTTGCCCTGTTTAATTCCAGGATCCGGGGCGTAATTGGGTATTATGAAAAATTGACGACGGGTTTATTGCTTACTACAAGTCTGCCACCCAGTGCAGGGTATGGTAGTGTGATCACCAACCTGGCAACGATCCGTAACCGCGGCCTGGAAGTAGACCTGCGTGCAGATATCCTGCGCGGGAAGAATTTCCAGTGGACCAGTGCCATAAATATCTCCGGCAACCGTTCCCTGGTAAAAGACATCAGCACTGACTTTACCAATCCAAATGATAATCCGCAGGATGCGCAATATAACCTGGGTAATAGTATTGTTCGCAAGAACCAGCCCCTGGGCCTGATCTATGGTAAGCAGTTTACCGGCATTATCCGTACGCAGAAGGAGCTGGATGATTACAAACATGATTTTGTATACGCACAGTACTTTGCCCGCTATATGGGTATTGGTGACCCGATGTACAAACTCGATAATACGGGATATTTTGCCCAGGATGTGATCGGGCATGCACAACCAAAGTTTTACGGCGGTTTTACTAACACCTTCACCTGGAAGAATTTTAGCCTGATCACTTTGCTGACATTCTCTTATGGCGGAGATATGTTGTACCTGGCTGATATCCAGAATGAGTACGTTAATGGCCGTACTAACAAAGGGGTACGGATCCTGGATCGATGGACCCCGGAAAATCCGGATAGTGACAGGCCAAGATTAATGCTTGGGCAGAATTCCATTGCTTATACGGCCAGCAATAATGTATACGATGCGTCTTATTTAAAACTCAAATCACTGACACTGACTTACAATCTGCCGCCGGCTATTGCCAAATCACTCCATCTCAACACAGCCTCCGCTTATTTATCTGGCAGTAATTTATTTACCATCACAAAGTATCCGGGACCAGATCCCGAGGTGAGTAATAATCCTTACAGCCTTATCAATGGCAGCAGTGATGTAGCTACTTATCCTACAGTGAAACAATACAATTTCGGGCTCAGAGTCGGGTTTTAATTAAATACTATTATCATGAAGAAGATCGTCTTACTATCTATACTTTTTCTCACTGCCAGCAGTTGTAACAAGGAGTTGGGTAAACTGCCTGATAATGCAAAGGTAGAAGGGAATACCATCCTGGATCAGCGTACCTCGGAGATTGCACTCAATGGAGTGTACTATCGTTTTGCAAATGTAAATGCAGGTACCAATACGACGGAATGGCGTGATCACCAGGTGTTGCCAGGTATGTGTGCAGGGTACCTGGGATATGGTTATGGTGCGGATGGGGCCGAAGAAAATAATTATTCCAGTTCGAATTACGTGGCAATGCCCTGGTCCCAGATGTATGACCTGATCAATGCTGCCAACGGGGTCATAGAAGGTGTGTCTGCCCTGTCGGATAAAGCGTTTACTGGCAACCGCAAACAGGAGATCCTGGCAGAAGCGCGTTTCCTGCGTGCCTACGGGCATTTTAAATTGTTAAGCCTGTACGGTGAGTGGTACGATAGGAGTAGTACGTATGGTGCCTTGTTGCGTACTGAATTTGTAACCACCAGCAATGTGCAGAAAGCCCGCAGTACTGTGCAGGAGAGTTATGACCAGATCCTGGAGGATATTGATTATGCGGTGGCCAATGCAGCGGATCAGACAAAAAATTACTATGCTGATAAATGGGCGGCAATGGCATTGAAGCTTCGGATCCTCATGAGCTATGGGGATTATGCCAATGCAGCCACGCTTGCAAATGATATTATTACCGGGAGTCCTTACCAGCTGGAGGCCAATGTGAAGGACATCTTTTATTCGAAAGGACTTGCCAGCCAGGAAGTGATATTAGGTATTCAGCCGCAGCAAAACCAGGCGGCTTACTATTATAACCTGAGTTCACAGTATTATCCGGGTGCTTCCGGTTTGTATGTGGCCAAACAGGCACTGAAAGATTTACTGGCAGGGGATCCCCGCCAGAGCTGGCTCATAGGCAGTCAGAATAATTATGTGCCGGGTACTTATTATTTCCTGAAATACATTGCTGAGGGCACGAAGGCCACTACGACCTCAGAGACCGCGTATGCATTCCGGCTGACAGAGGTATACCTGCTGGGAGCAGAAGCGATCCTTCGTTCCGGTGGTGACAGGCAGGCGGCTGTTACGCTGGTGAAGACGGTGATGCAGCATGCGGGTGTAACTGATTATTCAGCAATTGACAGTGCTGTCAGCACCGATGACCTGTTACTGCAGGTATACTATGAAATTGCTAAATGTCTGACGGGTGAAGACGGGCAGGAATGGATGGCATTGCTTCGGCTGCCATTTGCAACCGTGCAGCAGTTAAGGCCCCTCATCAAAGATAAGCTGCAATATACCATGCCTGTGCCGCATGATGAATTTTTACAAAATCCCACATTCGGAGATCAGAATAAAGGCTATCAAAAGTAATCACAACAAAATACCAGTAAATGAAAAAACGAATCGTGTTAATTCCTGCGCTACTGTTGGCATCCACCCTGATGGCCCAAAAACCGTATACATTGCAGGGGAAGATCAGCGGACTGGGTGACCGCTATGTATACATGAGTTATTCCACCGGTAAGAAATACCGTACAGATAGTACCCGTGCTCAGGGAGGTATCTTCACATTTAAAGGCAGCCTGCAATCACCCACCAAGGCTGCGCTTTATGTAGATAAGGGGGCCAGGATGGATGGTGCTGAGGGGATAGCATCCTTCTTTATAGAGCCTGCAAATATGAAACTGTCGGGTGAGCTGGCGCATTTGAAGGCTGCGAAGCTCACTGGTTCTGCCTCACAAAAAGAACAGGAGATCCTGGACGCAGCTTATGCGCCTGTGCTGGAAAAACTGAAGCCTTTATCTGCACTTTATGAAAAGAAGAATAACGAGTATATAGCTTTGCGCAAGGCCCAAAAAACGGATGAAGAACTGGCTTCGCTCAAAGATTCGCTGACTGCTATCAAGGACAAGATGGAACCTTTTTATGAGGAGCTTGAAAAACAGGATTACGCATTTGCAGATGCGCATCCGGGTTCTTATGTGACCGCTTATATACTACGTTACAGGGTAGGGAATATGCCCCTGGCACTGGGAGAGCAATATTATGCGAAGATGCCGGCTTCATTGCAGCAGAGTGAGAATGGAAAAGAAATCAGGAGTGAACTGGATCAACTGAAAATGGGATCTCCGGGAAGTAAGGCGCATGGGTTTACGAAAACTGATATCAATGATCAACCATTGAGCCTGTCTGATTTCAAGGGGAAATATGTGTTGCTGGATTTCTGGGCGAGTTGGTGTGTACCATGTCGTAAGGGGAATCCACATTTAAAGTCTTTGTATGCCCTTTATAAAGAAAAGGGGCTGGAGATCATCGGCATCTCTGATGACGACAGGAATGCAGCGGCCTGGAAGAAGGCGGTAGACAAAGATGGAATCGGGATCTGGAAGCATGTACTGCGTGGCCTGGATATGGACCTGCGCATGGCGAATAAACCGAATCCTGAAGACATTAGTGAATACTATGGTATTCAGTCACTGCCTACCAAGATCCTGATTGATCCGAATGGTGTGATCATTGGGCGCTATGGTGGTGGCGGAGAAAATGATGAGGCGATGGATAAAGAACTTTCTAAAATATTTAACTGATATGAGACTTATTTGCATTTTGCTTTTTATGCTGGTGTCGGTGCCAGCGTTTTCGAATACAGATTCCAGTCTGCACATTGGAGACCCGGCACCTGCATTGCATGTTAAATTTGTGAAGGGAAAACCGATCTCCCGGTTTCAGAAAGGGAAGGTCTATGTGCTGGAGTTCTGGGCTACCTGGTGTGGGCCTTGTAAAAAAGCGATGCCGCATGTATCTGAGATTTCCAGGAAGTTTTCCGGGAAGGTAGAGGTGATCGGGGTCAGTGTATGGGAGCGGGATAAAAAGGATCAGGACATCAATATGCAGGTGACGAAGTTCGTAAAATCGAATGATTCGATCATGGATTTCAATGTGGCGATGGAAGATGGGGACCTGATGGCAAAGAACTGGCTGACTCCTGCAGGTGTGATGGGGATTCCCGCCACGATGATCATTGATGCTTTAGGGCAGGTAGCATGGATTGGTGCGCCATGGGATGTGGAGATGCCCCTGGCGGAATTACTGCAGGGCAGGTATGATATGAAGAAATATGCTTTGCAATATAAGGAGGAGCAGGAGAAGAATATGCAGATGATGGCAGATTATAAGCAGGCAATGCCGATGGCAGATAGCATTAAAAAGCTGGTGGATGCCAGTAGTTATAGCGAGGCGATGAAGGTCTATGATGCTGCGCTGGCATTGAATCCAAGGTTGAAGCAGTACCTGTTTGGCAATTACATGATCGCACTGGCTGTAACTGCGCCGGATAAGGGATTGGAATTGCTGGCGGGTATGAATGATACCAATTTGATGCAGTCTGCCGCGGCTGCATTGGCAATGAGAAAGGGGCTGGTGCCAGGGTATTATAAATGGAGTTTGTCTGTGTTAAGTCCGCTGGAGAAAGAAGTGGGCGCATGGCCACTTTTGGCGGGTGCCAGTTTTAACCTGGGAGATGCGGACAAGGCGGTGTTTTACCAGCAGCAATTTGTAGATTTTCTGACAGCGGCAACGAACAGGGGGCCTGCGGGGTATTATGAAGGGGAACAGCAGAAGTTGAAGGAGTATAAGGAGGAATCCCGGCATTAACACGGTACAATTAGTTACCTTTATTCCGTGAATAAGCCAATCAGAATAGCATTACATACAAATGAACTCGACACTTTTGGTGTGGATGTACTCCCCATGAAAAAGATCGATGAAAGTTTGCATGAGGCACATCGTGATGATCACTATATGCTGATCATCCAGCAAAAGGGGACGACGGAGTTAGAGATCGATTATACTGCTATGCGTATTAAAGGAGCTTCACTTTGCTTTGTAACGCCTGGCCAGGTACACCGTTATTTTAAAAGGACGAATCTTTCGGGATGGTATGTGTTTATTGACACCAGTCTTGTGCCGGATCAATACAGGGAAATTTTTGAAACTTACCAGCACTTCAGGCAGGTGGTTGATATTGATAAGGATGATATGTTATTTGCCGGTACATTACTTTTAGCACAGTTATTGAACCAGGAATCGCATGCACTTACAAGGTCAATTGTGGCGAGTCAGGTTCATGCCCTGCTGGGTATGGCGGCTGCCCGTATTCTTCAGTCTTCTCTGGCAGCACATCCTGTCAATGGCCAGCCTTATAACATTGCGAAGCAGTTTAAGCAACTTATCCGGGCAAATTTTAAAACAATCAAACAGGTACAGCATTATGCTTCGGCACTAAATATCACACCGCTCTACCTGAACGAGGTAATCCGGGAGATCACCGGCTTCACTGCCAGTTCCTGGATCCAGCAGGAAGTCCTGATAGAAGCGCAGCGTATGCTGGTTTATACTGCACTGGATGTAAAACAGATTGCCTGGGAACTGGGATATGAAGATCATACTTACTTCTCCCGGTTTTTCAAAAAGCACACGGGTATGACTGCACTTGAATTCAGGATTAAAAACCATGATATGTCCAATCATCCCCATTGATTGGCCTCCCGGGAAGAACCTGCTCCCTGCTAATTTTGCCTGCAGTTAAAAAACAAATTTATAATGCAGGAACAAAAAGGAGTTATGGTGCTGATCTTCCCGGTTATACTGGCAGTGTTCAGCACTTTTCTTACGATGGGGATCGGGTTTGGTGTATTGCCCCAATTAGTACATGGACAATTGGGTTATGGCGATATTATGGTCGGCATTGTACTCGGTGCAGAAGACATTACAGCCCTTTTAAGCCGCTCAATGGCCGGCAGAAACACTGACCTTAAAGGGGCAAAATCAAGCGTAAATAAGGGGATTTACTGGACCTTTCTGGCAGGTATATTATATATCTGTGCGGGTCTTACTACCAATTTACCTTTCATTGCTTTCATTCAATTACTCATTGCACGGGTCTTTCATGGTATGGGTGAAAGTTACCTGATCACGGGGGCGCTTACCTGGGGTGTAGGACTTACAGGTGTGGCAAATACCGGCAAAGTAATGGCCTGGGTGGGGATTAGTATTTATGGCGGGATTGGTTTAGGGGCGCCATTAGGTGAATTGCTGAGCAGTCACTGGGGTGTATTGATGGCATTTGGAGGCATCATCCTGTTCCCGCTGATGGGAAGTCTGCCGATGTTTAATCTGCCGCCCATTGCCGCACATGCAGCAAAAAAGGAAGGCTCTTTCTTCGATGTGCTCAGGGCAATCTGGCAACAGGGCACTGCACTGGCATTGTCGGCTGTGGGCTATGGATGCACGGCATCGTTTATCACCTTATTCTTCCTTGCCATGCACTGGGGAGCAGCGTCGCTGGCATATACTGTATTTGCTGCAGGGTTTATACTGGCACGTTTATTTTTCGCGTCATTCCCGGATAAATATGGAGGGCGTTTGGTAGGCATTTGTTCTCTTGTCATTGAGGTTGGCGGACAGTTGATCTTATGGATGGCGGTCAATAAGGCGATGGCATTGGCAGGTGTTGCCCTGTCGGGTATCGGCTTCTCATTGATGTTCCCGGCAATGGGGGTAGAGGCGGTGAAGAAAGTAAAACCTGAGATGCGGGGGAGTGCTATGGGGGCCTTCACAGCTTTTTCAGATGTGGCATTGGGGCTGACAGGTCCTGCTGCGGGTTTAATAGCAAGTTTGCTGGGGTATCATGCCATCTTTTTATTTGGTGCTATCTGTAGCGTGGTCGCTTGTATATTGATTGTTCGTAAGCAAATTGCTTTGTCTGCTATGTAAAAAATAACGGCACCAGTGCCGTTATTTTTTTGCCCGTTCTCCTGACAGCAATTCCAGGAGAGCTTCTAAAGCATGTGGTCCATACATGATTTCATTGCCATCCAGGGCTTCCTGAGCAAGTAGCCTGCCTCTTGCCCGCATATGTTTTTCAAATGCAGCGATAGCGGATTGCAGATCCGGATATTCGCCATTGCACAGGTAGTGACTTAAATCAAGTGCATCCAGCATGGCTGTATTTACGCCTTCACCGGATGGTGGCATCAGGTGAGCGGCATCACCTATGAGGGTAATATTTGCCTGTGCTTCCCAGGACTGATCCAGGGGGAAGTAATTTAATGGTCTGATGATAAGCTTATCAGTGGCTTTAAAAAGTGTCAGGAAGGTAGGATGCCATCCCTTGTAGAATTCAAGGAGGAAGTCATATATTTCTTCATTGGCGGTAAAATCCTCTCCCCAGTTTTCCGGGTACTTTGCTGAAGCATAGAAGGTAAGGCCACCATCACCACGGGGTTGAGCAGAAATGCTTTTCTCCTCACCCAATACGGCGAGATTTCCGTTGGCCATTAGGGTATGCATCTCCGGACAAGCTGTTGCCGGATGATCGATTTCGCCCTGGATGATCGTCACGCCGGAATAGATGGTAGTAATATCTGTAACATAAGGACGGATTTTGGAACGGGCACCATCCGCACCGATTACAAGATCTGCCCTGGCGCTGCTGCCGTTTTTAAAGTTTAATAGCCAGCCTTCACCTTCCCTGGACATTGATACAAACTGGCTATCCCAAACTATCGTATCGGGTTTGAGTGCATCCAGCAAGATATTTCTTAAAGCGCCTCTATCGATTTCCGGTCTGAAGTACACATCCCCGAAGGTGCCGGTAGCTGCCTTGTTATGTTCATCCAGGCGGATGGTACCATCTTTTTCAAACACCCGGTACCTGTCAGCTCCTACTATATAATTTGCTTTAAAAGCGTCCATCAGATCTGCCTGTTCGATCACTTTCAGGCCTGATTCAAAATGCAGATCCACGATAGCGCCCTGTACACGTGATGCGCTGCTGGCATCCCTTTCATATACTTTTACGTCCGCACCCCGCATTTGCAATAACCTGGCAAGTGTTAAGCCACCCGGACCGCCGCCTATAATCGCAATCTTTTTTCCTGAAATTAAGTTTTTCATTTACCTGCAATAATTTTAGGCAAAGTAACGCCGAACAGGTAGCGCAAAAAAGGGCGATGCGAAGTAGGTATAGGACTATTCGCGGTTTTTATTCCTGAAGGCCAACGGGGTCATGCCTGCCACCCGGGAAAAAAGGCGGATGAAATAGGAGTGATCGTCGTACCCCAGTTCATGGGCGATCTCTTTTACTGATTTGTTGGAATGATAAAGGAGCCGTTCTGCTTCTAAAATTATACGTTGCTGGATCTGGTAAGATACGGAGCGACCGGTCGTATGTTTTACACATTCATTCAGATAGGGGGTGGAGATATTGAGTCCTTTTGCGTATTCTTTTGGCGATTTGATCCTTGTAAAATTTTCTTCCAGTGCGGATTTGAAAGCTTTGGCGATGATGTCGTAGCGGGTGGATGTATCTGTGGGGTTGCTTTGTGCAAGGTATTGTGACAAGATAGCTGCTATAAAAGTATGGCAGCTATCTTTTAACAGGGAGGCCCGTAGTTTGCTTTCCTTGTTGTTGAAGATTTTGATGCAGATGGAAGCAATATCGTTCAGGAGAGCAAAGGTTTTTTTATCTAATAGCAGGGGTTTAACCGGCGAGAGTTCTTCCAGCATTTTCAGGTATTCCGGTTTCAGGCTTTTGTTGTCTATGATCAGGCTGTAGAAGTCGGCATCTTTGAATGCTACGACACGGTGCACCTGGCTGGGATGCATATAGGCGGCGGCGTGTGATTTAATTATATTCATTTGGAAATCCACTTCCATGACGGTGGTGCCGGCAATCTGGAGGGTGAACAAATGCCAGTTATCCCGGTGCGCCTGTTGTACTTCTTTTACCAGTCCTTTCAGGGATTTGATGCTAGTCCTGAAAAAGAGGATACCTACATCCAGATCAGGGGGCAGGGTGATGATAGGAATGGGTGTATTTTTCTTCGGCATGAATTGGCGTATTAATAATAAGGGACAATTAGTAAATACTACTCAGTCTTTCCAGGTCTTCGTTCCTAATATCCCCCGGGTGTATTATTTTGCTTTAAATTTCAAGATAAAATATTAAAAAATGCTGAGAAAGTTTAAGATAGTGCTGTCCCTGCTGGTTTTTATGGGTATGGCCGTACATGCACAACAGTATAGCGGGAAGCTGAAGATTGAGAAGCTGGCAGATACGAGTTTGAATTCAATCGGGCAAAAGATTGCTTATCCTCAGTTTAAGGACCCGAAGGTGACGATGTGTAAGATTACATTTCCTCCGGGGGAGACCACGGGTTGGCATAAGCACCTGATTCCTGTGTTTTCATATGTGTTGCAGGGAACACTGACGGTGGAGGTAGAGGGAAAGGGGACCAGGGAGTATAAGGAAGGGAGTAGTTTAGTGGAGTCTTATGATACGTATCACAGGGGAATTAATAAGGGGAAACAGGATGTAGTGTTGTTCGTGGTGTATCTTGGCGGGGATGGGCAGAGTCTGGCGATAAAGAAGTAGCAAATTAATTTTTCTGCCCCTCATCTCGCTTTTCCTTAATATATTGCCGCCTGATTCTTGTAACTTGTCCGTGAAGAGGCTAAATTTGCACCGGAATTGAACAAGATATATCTAATACTGATATCAAATTATGATCATAGAACCAAAAATGCGTGGCTTTATTTGCCTGACAGCTCATCCTGCTGGTTGTGCTGAGAACGTAAGAAGACAAATAAGCTATGTTGAATCGCAAAAACTTCCTAACGGACCCAAAAAAGTACTGGTAATCGGCGCTTCCACCGGTTTCGGTCTCTCCTCCAGAATTACTGCTGCATTTGGCGGTGGAGCTGCCACTATCGGCGTATTCTTCGAAAAAGAACCCCAGGAAGGCAAAACTGCCTCTGCAGGTTATTATAACACAGTCGCTTTCCACGAGGAAGCCAACCGTGCTGGCTTATATGCTAAAAGTATCAATGGCGATGCTTTCTCAAAGGAAGTGAAGCAGGAAACCATCGACCTGATTAAGCAGGAGCTGGGTACTGTAGACCTGGTTATTTACAGCCTTGCGTCTCCGGTACGTAAGCATCCGGAAACAGGTGTTTTGCATCGTTCTGTATTGAAACCTATCGATCAAAGTTATCAGAATAAAACTGTCGATTTCCATACCGGCGTTGTGACAAACGTGTCTATCGAGCCAGCTGCGGGTGATGATATTTCCAATACCATCGCTGTAATGGGTGGGGAAGACTGGCAGCTGTGGTTAGAAGCATTGCAGGGTGCCGGTGTACTGGCTCCTAATGTGAAAACCGTTGCTTACTCTTATATCGGGCCTGAGCTGACCAACCCGGTTTACCGTCATGGTACCATTGGCAGGGCGAAAGATCACCTGGAAGCGACTGCTGCAAAGATCACTGAGCAGCTGAAGGAGCTGAATGGTAGTGCTTATGTATCTGTGAACAAGGCGCTGGTTACCCAGTCCAGTTCTGCAATACCTGTAGTGCCACTGTACATTTCCCTGCTATATAAGGTGATGAAGGAGAAAAACATCCATGAAGGTACGATTGAGCAGATGTCCCGTTTGTTCCATGATCATCTGTATGCGGCGCAGCCGGCAGCAAAGGATGAGCAGGGGCGTATCCGTATAGACGACTGGGAACTGCGTGAGGATGTGCAGGCGGAAATTGCTGAGTTGTGGAAAGGTGTGACTACCGAGACCATTGCGGAGATCGGTGACCTGAAAGGATATAAGGAAGATTTCCTGAATCTGTTTGGGTTTAGCGTACCTGGGGTGGATTATACGAAGGAAGTGGATGAGATGGCGACTATAAAATAGAGAATCTCTAAATAATAAAAAGGGCCTGGTAATCATGAATTATCAGGCCCTTTTTATATAATTATATTTATAGGCGGCTATAAATCACCTTATTTTCTTTATAGGGATCTGCTCTTGAAATTTGTGTAAAACAATTTGCAATATGGAGATCTTAAAGCAGGTACAGGAAGCCCTGGACTTTATACATGCGGTGGATGTGTCGCACATTGAGGATAAATATCTGGCGAGGAGGGTGTTTTATGATAGCCTGGTGCCGCTGGCGGGTGAAGAAGAAGCAGTGTGGTTGGTGGAGGACAGGGTGACCGATACGCAGGTAAAGGTAAGGATTTACAGGCCGGTGGCAGAAGGCGTGTTGCCGGTGCTGGTATTTTTTCATGGGGGAGGATTTAATTCAGGAGGATTATTATCGCATGACCGGCCTTTGCGACAGCTGGCTAATTTATCGGGGGCGGTGGTCGTTGCGGTGGATTATAGGCTGGCACCGGAGTATCCCTTTCCCTGTGGCTTGAATGATTGTGTGGCGGCGACGAGGTGGGTGATGCGGAATGGCGGATTGCTGGGGATTGATCCGGGTCGCGTTGGGGTAGCGGGAGATAGTGCGGGAGGGACTTTGGCGGCGGGGGTAACTGGGAGAGTAGAGGGCTTGCGGTGCCAGGTGTTGATTTACCCGGCGATTGATCCGGCGCAGGATACGGAGTCGTGGAGGAAATTTGCGGAGGGACCGGTGATAACGAGCGAGAAGATGCGGAAGATATGGGAGGATTATGCAGGGGGGAAGAGGGAAGCGGCACCGGTGAATGAGGTGGAGTTGGTGGGGAGGCCGGATGCGTTTGTGGTGCTGGGTGAGTATGATCCGCTGGTGGATGAGGGGAGGGAGTATGCGCGGAGGTTGAGGGAGGCGTATGTGGAGGTGACGGAGAAGGTGTATGCGGGGATGATACATGGTTTTTTCCAGATGGGTGGGGTGATTGATGAGGGAAGGGAGGTGATTGAGAATGTGGCGGGGTATGTACGGTATAAGTTGTTTTTTTAGAATGAGGTTGTAGGTGGGGATGGATTATTTTTAAAGGCCAGCATGCCGATTACTCCCTCTCTTGTCTGGCGGGTGGGGATTACGCGAAAATCTCATAGGATTAAAAGCTGTCGGATGACAGATTCGAATTCGGGACGGGAGATTGATTCTATTTTATTATTGTTTTTGTAGATGTTGAGGTCCATACTTCCATATAGATTGAATTTATGTTTCATTATCTTTTGCCTTCGAAGCGCCAACATAACATTCCTGCAATAAAAAGGGATCACCTTCCAGTGATCCCTCTATATCCACTATAAAACAAAAACCGCCTTCCCAACAATCCCTCCCCGCTTCACCTCATCATACCCCACTTTATAATCCGTCCACTCATTCCGCTTCCCAATCACCACCTTCAGCCCACTTCCCGCCAGCCTTTCCAGCCCCTTCGCCGAATTTTTCAAAAACAACAATTTATACTTCCCTCCACTCAACAAACTCCCCACCATCTCCTTCAATCCCGGTGATGTATTCACAAACACACCCTTCTTTTTCAGCAATTTCTTCCCTGCCGCATACCCCATCTTTCCAGCCAAATCCACCACCACATCATACCTCTTCCTACCCTGCAACACATCTTCCTTCCTATAGTCCACCACCACATCACTCCCCAGCCCCTTCACCATCTCCACTCCACTAGCACCCACTACCGCCGTCACCAGAGCACCCCTCCGCTTCGCCAGCTGGATCACAAACGGCCCCAGCCCTCCTCCCGCACCATTCACCAACACCTCCATCCCTGCCTTCACCTTCCCCAACTCCTCTACGATCTGCCACGCAGCACCACCAGCCACCGGCAAACACGCTGCTTCTTCAAATGATATTCCTGCCGGTTTCAAGGCAATATCAGCCGCCTTTACAGCCACATATTCCGCCATCGCCCCTCCTTTGAATATAGATGCCACCCCAAACACTTCATCGCCTTCCTGATACCCCGCACCTCCTTTAATCACTATCCCTGAGAAGTCTATCCCAACCTCCTTCGGAAACTTCTTTCCACTCATCAGTTTTAACTCGCCCTGCCACAATTTCCAATCCAATGGATTCACCGAGACAGCCTTTACATTTACTACAATCTCTCCCTCCGGCATCGCTGCCTCTACCATCTCCAATACTTCTGTGCCGCCAAAACGGCTATAGATTAACTTTCTCATAAGCTTGCATAATCCGTGTAACCCTCCGGACCAGGTGTATAAAGTGTATTATAATCAGGTTGATTCAACTCAGCGTTTTCTGCAATTCTTCTGTCCAGGTCCGGGTTTGCCAAAAAAGCCCGTCCAAAAGCTACCAGGTCAGCAAAACCTTCATTCAGCGCAGCTTCCGCAGTTTCTGGTGTAAGTCCGTTACAAAGGATAATCGTACCGGCGAAACCACTTCTGATGGCATCTAATGTCTGCTGTGGAATAATAGCTGATATGCCTAGATGTAGATAAGCGATGTTCAGTTTATTCAGTTCCGTTGCCAGTAGCGCATAGGTAGCGCTTACTTCCTGCTCATCGTATGCGGGCAGATCGCCCAGGGTAGAGAAAGGAGAGAAACGAATGCCTACTTTTTCTGCGCCAATAGCGGCTGCCATTTCCTGTAAGATCCTGATTGCCAGCCTGGCCCTGTTTTCTACACTACCGCCCCATTCATCCGTACGGTTGTTGACGTGTGGATTCAGGAACTGTTCTACCAGGTAGCCGTTGGCTCCATGGAGTTCTACGCCGTCAAAGCCCGCTTCTATGGCGTTTTGCGCGGCAGTTACAAATTCCGCTATGAGTGATGGGATTTCTTGCCCGCTGAGCATTTCAGGCGTAGGATAGGGCTGTAGCCCCAGGCTATCTGTCCATATTTCACCTGCAGCTTTTATGGTAGAGGGGCCTACCAGACGTGCGCCTGCAGGCAGGTTTGCCGGATGGCCAATACGCCCTGTATGCATCAGTTGCAGGAAAATCCGGCTTCCGCCTGCATGTACTGCGGCAGTAATTTCCTTCCACGCCATGGTCTGTTCTTTGGAAAAAATACCCGGGATCCTGGAATAGCCCAGTGCATTGGGTGATGGGGCAGTACCTTCTGTTATAATTAAACCCGCGCCGTTTCTCTGCGCATAATAGGTAGCCATCAGTGAATTGGGTAAATTATTGATAGCCCGGCTACGGGTCATTGGTGCCATGACCAGGTGATTTTTCAATTGTAAAGCGCCTTTCTCATAAGGCATCAGCAATTTGTTCATGTTGTTGTCGTTTTGATGACAATACAAAATTGCTTCAAGGGGCAGGTTTAAAATAGTTCCTTATGGCAGAAAAATAGTCTTATCCGCCGCTTGCATATTTTTTAGGCTTCATACCATGGTATTTTTCAAAGAGACGGCCAAAGTGGCTAAGGTTGGCAAAGCCCAGCTGATAGCCGGTCCCGGATACTGACAAGCCGCCATGTTTCAGTAAAAATGCGGCTTCCTCCATCCTCGCCTGCTGGTAATAATTATAAATGGTGTCGCCAAATACCTGTTTAAACAGGTCCTTCATCTTGGTTTCACCGAAGCCCGCCATTTTTGCCAGTTCAGGTAAACTGGGGGGCACAGCCAGGTCAGCGAGAATAGCTGTTCTGATCATTGATAGTTTTTCTGCATCTTCTTTATGGATTACACTATGACTAACGGCTTCACGTTTTTGGAGTTTTTCAAATACGAGGTACAATAGTTCCTGTACTTTCAGCCGGTGGTAAAAATTGCCGAGGTCATTGTCTTCGCGGGCATCCGTTACCTGTTTAAGCAGTTTATGTATTTCTACCGTCATGCTTTCATAATATAGAAATCCCGGTGCTGCGTTTAAAATTGTCTGTACAACATCATTGGGGTTTTTAATACCGAGTAGTTCTTTCAGGGTATCTTTCATAATGCCGACCACCAGGAAATAGATATCTGTGTTTGCCGGAAAGCGGATCTGGGAGTTGAGGTCAGTTGAAGCTATCTGGATGGCGTAGGCACTGCTGCGGGAGAGGGGATTGGCAGTACCTCCCGTATGTACGCTTGCACCGTCTTCATTACTGTGAAAGATAACGCTCACAAGGTCGTTGGGCGCGTCATTGCCGATTCGGTTCAGAATGAAATCCTGTTTGAGCTGATAATGATGTACAATGAGTTTCAGCCCGGGAGATAAGGCAATCCTGCGAATGCTGCCGGTGCCCATGATTGGAGGCAGGTTCAGTCTGTCGCCTTCGAGCGGCACGTTGAACTTTTGAGCGAAATGCGTGAGGAAGTCAAACTTCGGGTTTGGTACGAATTCAAAATACATGCGTAAATATAATCATTCCTTTTTCCTCAATTCAAACCGGCGGATTAAATCCGCATTGCCTTTCAATTGTGTTGTCTGTTTGAAGCCCGGTATAATGAATGAATTTATTGAAGACTTGCCAATATTTCTCAATTAAAGATAGCTACAAATGGGGGCGTTCATAAAATAATTCAGCCCGCCAGAAGACGGGCCGGTATCAATTGTTTATTGTTATAAAACTTCGCTAGTAATTATTATCTGGTGCTAAAGTATTGCTGAATTCTGTGGAAATCCTGAATTTTTACAAAATCCCCCTCAACCACGCCTCATTTTTCAACTTCCCTTCCGATAATTGCTGTACACAATAGGAGGTATAAAACTGGTGCTGCTGCATAAATTTCAAACTCAATGCCGCTTTATTTTCAAAAGTCTTTCCTCTTCGTGCCTCCAGTTCCTGCCACACGTTTTTATCTTCCTCCGGAAAATCCTCCGTTCCCAGGTGCCAGGTGTCTGCATCACAAATGATCTTCTCCAGGATATTCATGGGGTGCACCGGCATTTTGGTGGCCATGATATACTGTTGGATTTCATTTAAGTAAAGCGGAGGAATGGAATCCTGCAGGAACTTCGTCATCAGCTCCACACTTCGCTCTTCATGGCTTTCCATGTCGCCGAATAAGTGTCCAGTATCATGAAACCATGCAGCTGTCATTAGCGTAAAATGATTGTGGTTTGCCAGCTGGAAGTAACCCGATAAAGCAGCAGTATGCTTTACCACCTTTTCGGTATGTGAAAGATTGTGGTAGTACAAAATAGGGTTCGGGTGAAGCGCGAATAGGTTTCGGACGTACGATTCTATTTTCAATAGCAATGTTGCATCTGGCATCTTATGGATTTTCGAGGTGAGTGCTGTGTTTACCCCATTTGTACTGGTGTGTCCAGTAGGCTACTTTCATGGAAAGGATGCCTATCCCGGCTCCAAGCAGTACATCAGATATGTAGTGGCGGTTGTTCGCCATGCGCAGCATCCCTACACTGCTGGCCAGTCCATAAGCCGCATATGGCATCCAGGGCAACCTGTCTTTGTACTCTTCACTAAGCAGGGTAGCAGCGGCAAATGCCTGTGCAGTATGTCCGGAAGGAAAGGAATTGTAGGTAGAGCCATCAGGTCTGAGCTGGTGGGTATATTTCTTCAGGATCGATACGCTACCCATCATCAGCAGTTCCCCTTTCACTAAGATGGCCGATCGGTTCAGCAGATCAGTTTTCGATTTCACGCCTGCCGCATCCAGTCCATAAGCAATGGCGAGGGGGGCAAACTGCAGGTAATTATCAATGCTGGTATGAAACCGGGGCATATGTTCTTCCCTTTCTTCGGCGACTTCTTTTTTGAAAGATTCCCGGCCATTGCCATTGGCAGCAATACCCAGCACGGCCAGCGTGAGCGGCAGACTGAGTTGGCGGACGGTGAAGGAAGGATAAGGACGAACGAAAATGCTATCCCGGGTCTGCGCATGCCCTAATGATATAATGGAGGTACAGAAAAGAAACAGGAACCACTTTTTCATATGATGCTTGGTTATACCACAATATTGCATCTTAATTTGGTAGAAATTCTGGATTGGGTTTCCTGTATTTCTGCAAGACCGGCTGATCGCCTACAGGGTACGAAATAAACAAAATCAGGATAGTAGGGCCTTTTGTGGTAGGTCTGGCAGCTTCCTTGCCAGGAAATACATTTTCGGCAGCTGCATATAGAAATGTTAAAGTTTATGAACCGGCATCGTGAAGCTTCTTTTGCCCGCCTCAGGGGACGGAAGGCCGGAACAAGCACTTGAATCATCACAGCAAAAACGTTTTAAACAGGATTAACACAGCTGTATTATAAAGGAAAGGTAACCATAACGGAATGCTGCTTTTTACCGCAGACATTCCTTAGGTATTTACATATCGTCCAGGTGACAGAATATTGTATGGCAACAGCTTAGCCAAGCTTTGCCGACATACTATACCGCTTTGGCTTCACGCCAATCACTTCTTCAAAAACCTTCGAGAAATGGCCCAGGTTGGAAAATCCAAGTTGGTAGCCTACTTCCGAAACTGAAAGCCTTTCTTCTTTCAGCAACCGGGCAGCTTCCTGCATTCTGAAATTCTGGAAATACTGGTAGATGCTCCTGCCGAATACCTGGTTAAATAAACGTTTTAGTTTAGTTTCGCTCATGCCGGAGAATTCAGATAGTGTTGCAACGGAAGGTGCCTCTTCCAAATTTTGCAGCAGCCGTTCTTTTACCTGATACAGTGCCTTGATATCAGCAATATTCAACCCGTGAACTTTCTTCTCGTCCCGGCTTACAAGCGCAATCAATAACTGGCAAATAAGTTCCTGCGTTTTTAGTTTATAATAAAAATCATGAAGAATTACCGGTACATTGGCGGTCATGATATCGTCAACAACTTTCAGCAGCGGGGCAACCACGAACTCCTCAAACAACAGCGGTTGCTTATTATCCAGGATGGTGTTCACCAGGGGATGATCAATGCGTTTCCCGATCAGTTCACGCAGGTAACCGGCATCAATTACAATGGCAATAGAATTCTGAACCGTGTTTTTGGGCACAAAAAGTTCGGCATTCAATCCCTGGGTGGTAATTTGTACCGATGGTTGTAATTTGATGCCGGAAGGCGTTTTGGATGAATTAATGATATGCTGAAAATTAAATATGAGCATATTGGACGGCTGGTTTCTGCGGCTGATAGCAAAGTCCTGGTGCAGCTCGTAGTTCCGTATCATCATCCGCAGGCGTTCATCGAAATTAAAGCCTTGTAAAAAGCCCCTTCCGAACTCTTTCGGCACTTCCACTCTTCCATTTTTTACCGTGCTCCCTATCTTTTCGGCAAAAGCTGCCAGCATCCCTAATCCGTCTTTCGACTTAAGTTCAATTTTCATAATGACCGTTTTCGAGTATTATTAGGTCAAATAACGCTATTTTAACTGATTTTACGGGGATAATTTTGTCTCATAATAAGAATGAGATGATAGCTCAATTGAAAAATGCCAGTAAAATCTACGACTCTCCCACAGGAAAAATGACCGTTTTGGATGACTGCACCCTCGAAATTAACCTGGGGGAACTGTTATTGATCATCGGTCCGTCTGGTTCCGGTAAAACCACATTGCTTTCTTTATTAGGTTGCCTCATCAATCCCACAGAAGGCATTTTAGAAATAGACGGAAAGAAAACCAACACATTATCTGCGACAGAAATGGCGGCTATCCGCTTAAAAACCATTGGATTTGTTTTTCAGCAATTCAATCTGTTGGCACCATTAACGGCAGAAGGCAACATCGCATTTCCTCTGAAAATGCTTGGCTTAAAAACTCCAGAAATTAAAAAGCGGACAAGCGAGGCCCTTTCGAAAGTGAATATGCAGGATCACCGCAAAAAACTTCCGAAGCAACTATCGGGCGGGCAACAGCAGCGTATTGCCATTGCAAGGGCATTGGTTACCGATCCTAAAATTATCCTCTGCGACGAGCCTACTGCTTCGTTGGACAAGGATAGCATTTTCATTGTAATGGAGGAGCTGAAGCAGCTTGCTAAAAGCGGTAAAGCGGTGGCGGTGGTAACCCACGACCCCAGACTGGCATCTTATGCTGACCGGGCAATTGAAATAAATAACGGCAAAATATCGGTAGTGAAGGCTTCCGATGTAATGAAACATTAGTACACTTAAAATTCTAAGCAATGAAAACTAAAATGACAATATCCTTTTCAGGAATATTGATGATGCTGGCGTTAATTTCCTGTTCCAGCGAAAATAAAAAAAACGAAACCGTAAGTAAACCCGACTCAGCTTCTATAAAGGCAGATATGAACACAGTTGTCGGGGTAGCCCGGGTAGAGCCGGAAAATGGCTTGCTGAATATCTATGCTAACGCCAACGGGCGCATTTCTAAAATTGTCGCCTCAGAAAACCAACCGGTAAGTAAAGGAAGCGACCTGGCTTTGCTGGACAACCAGACAGACAACGCATTACTTGCCATCGAACAAAACAAAGCTCCGGCACAAAACGCAGCCATTCTGTCGGCACAGCAAAATGCCAATGCCATACTTAGCGACCTTCAAAAAGCACAAAAAGACCAGGCATTAAACGAGCAATTATTCAGTGCCAAAGCGATCACGGAACAGGCCCTGAACGACAGCAAATCTAAAGTGACCCGGTTGCAATACGATTATCAGAAACTGGTAGCAGACATCGCTGAGCAAAAAAGCAAGAAGCAGGAAATTGATGCCAATGTAAAATACAGGAAAGCCATTTTATGCGACAGGCAAATAAAATCAGCCTTTCCAGGAACGGTGCTGCAATGGGATGTACACGAAGGTGATTATGTAACAACCGGGCAAAAGCTGGGGCAATTTGCACCGGATGGCCCGCTCATCGCGGTAACCGAAGTGGATGAACTTTTTTCAGATAAGGTAGGCAAGGGGATGAGGGCAGAAATTTATTCCCAGATGAACGGGCAAAAAATAGGTAGCGGGACCGTGGTTTTCATTGCTGAGTTTCTGAAAAAAAAATCACTCTTCTCTGATGAGAACACTGTAGAAGACAGGCGCGTAAGAGTAGTGAAAGTGCGGCTCAACCCCGTTGCAAAAGTCAATATCAATAACAAAGTGGATTGTAAAATCTACCTTAAATAAACGACTATGTGGAACACGGCATTGCGTTTTATGACGTACGATAAGGCCAAGCTAATTGGTATTTTGTGTGGTATCGTTATTTCCATTTTCCTGATCGGGGCACAGCTTGGCATCCTGAATAATATCCTCGATATGAGCCTTGGCATTGTAAAGGGAAACAAGCAATTCATCTATGTCGTCGATAAAAAAAGCACTTCTTCCACCTCGCTGGTGAATGTAGATAAACGCGTGGGTAACGAACTGCAATCTATACCCGGAGTAGCCAGGGTTTTCCCTGTAGTGGTAGCTGGTGGAACTACCAAAACCAAATCAGGCGGTACGGCTATGGCACAAATCATCGGTGTTCAGTATCCCGCTATGGCAGGAGCTCCCGAATTTTACACGCATGAAACCGTTTTAAGCAATCTTCAGAATGAGGGTGCTGTCATAATTGATGCAGGAGATGTGGAAAATATGGAAAATATCCAAATGGGCGAGCATTTCACACTTAACGATAAACGGGTTTTCGTGAGCGGAATGTCTGTAAATAATGCCGGATTGGGTCAATTCAATATCATCACCACAATTGATCGGGCACGTCAACTTACCGGATTCAGTGCTAATAGCGTGAGCGCTTTTTTGATTAAAAGTTCGTCGACAGACACAACAGTGATGAACCATGTGGTGAAAGAGATTAACAAGACCATCACTTCGGTAAAAGCCTATACGGGTGAAGAGTTTTCGGAAGTTTCCATCGAATATGTAAAAACCTCAAGTGGTATTGTAGCTAATTTCTACCTGTTGATAGGATTCTCCCTGCTTACCGGAATTATCATTGTAGGACTAACGATGTTCTCCTCTGTGAACGACCATATCCGCGACTATGGAACCATCAAAGCCATTGGCGGCAGCAACTTCCTTATTGCAAAACTCATTCTCAGGCAGTCCCTGATCTATGCCGTAATGGGCTTCGTTGCCTCTTTAGGTTTGCTTTACGGCCTGCAGATGGCAATGGCAGCCGTTAATCAGGTTATTATCTATTCACCCGCATTGCTGATGGGACTTTTTCTCGTTACGTTAGCCATCAGTCTCATCGGCAATATTTTCTCAATGCGGAAGATTTTTAAACTGGAACCGGTCCAAATATTCAGAATGTAAACCGGGATTGGTGAATTTATCAAATAATTATCCGAAATGAAAGAACGAATCACTATACTAATGGGAATGCTGATAGCAGCAGCTTCGCATTCACAGACTTTGCCACCAAAGCAATTGTCCCTGGCGCAAGCCATGCAGACAGCCATTGAAAGACGTTATGATGTAAAAGCAAATAAACTGGATGTAGAAATTGCAGCGGCTAAAATATCCCAATCAAAAAACCAATGGCTGCCTGCAATTAAAGCAGATGGAGAAGTGCGCTACAATGCACAGTTACAAACGATGATCCTGGATGGTTTTGGCACCGAAGGCGGTAAACAAAAGATTGAAGTAGGTACCACTAATTTCACGACGCTTAGTATGGACCTTTCTCAAAACATCTACAAACCAGGATTAAAAGCGGATATCAATATTGCCAAAGCAGAAAGAAAAGCAGAACAGGAAAAGACAGCGGAAAAGGAAAACACCATCAGGATGCAGGTTGCGGAAGCCTATCTGAACGTAATATTAAAACAGAAGCAATTACAGCTGGCTAAGGAAAACACCCGGCGTTATAAGGAATACCTGGATGTGTCTTCTGAAAGAAAGCGCCTGGGAACCATTCTGGAAACCGATTTAATGAAAGCACAGACGGACCTTGAAAATGCCAGTCTGACAGAAAAAGAAAGCGCCCAGAATTATGACCTGGCAATGGAAGCACTAAAGTATCAGATGAACGTCAATGACGATATGCCATTGTCATTGACCGACTCACTTCAAACTTTAATCACCACAAATCAACTCTCAGATTACAATGCTGATATGCAGGAACGGCCGGAGTTAAAGCAGCTTAAATTCTTAAAGGAAGCGAACGACCTGAAAATTAAAAAAGAAAATTATAAATGGGCACCGACCTTATCGTTAACCGGCAATTATACCACGCTTTACCAGGCAGCAGATTTTAAATATATCGCCTCCATGTGGACCCCTTACAACTATATCGGGATTAAAGCCAGCTTGCCTGTTACTGAACTATGGACACGCAGTGCTAATAAAAAAGAATTCCGCCTCAACGCCTCCCAGCTTCAAATGCAGTATCAGCAAAAGCAACAGGATTTAAATTACGAAATAACAAAGAACAAAACTGAGTTATGGAACACCACTGGTAATATTCAGTCGGCTGAAAACAGTTTAACCTTGTCACGGACCCTGCGTCAAAACCAGTTCAACAACTACAAACTGGGAACCGTTACCTATAGCTCTATTCTCGATGCGGAAGCCACTGTCAATACAGCTGAGCAAAACTATGTA
The DNA here is from genome assembly GCF_003412465.1 of Chitinophaga silvisoli. Classification (GTDB taxonomy): domain Bacteria; phylum Bacteroidota; class Bacteroidia; order Chitinophagales; family Chitinophagaceae; genus Chitinophaga; species Chitinophaga silvisoli. The sequence goes on along the minus strand of NZ_QTJV01000006.1, from coordinate 166,653 downwards.
AAAGCGGTGTACAACTATCTCATGGCTTACTATAATTTCAAAAAACTAAACGGTTTTGAGTCGTCAAAATAACGATAGCTTCTTTGCATTGAGACAAAAATATTCTAACAAAAACACAGGTAACCTATGAAGGAAAATATTCGATTGTGGAGCATTTTAGCCGTGGTATTGGTTGCAGACATGCTCGATATGTTAGATTCAACTATCACGAATGTAGCAGCTCCAATGATTTCCAAAGCACTAGGCGGAGGTCAGGAGCTGATGCAATGGCTAGGTGCAGGATATGCCCTGACCATGGGTGTGCTGCTGGTGATAGGTGGAAGGCTGGGTGATAAATATGGCCGGCGCAGACTATTCCTCATCGGTATGGGAGGTTTTACGCTGGCATCTTTGGCCTGTGGACTCGCTGTAAGTCCCCAAATGATAATTATTGCCAGGTTGGTTCAGGGAGCTTTTGGCGCATTGCTTATTCCGCAGGGCATGGCCATTATGGCGGCACACTTTCCCAGGGAAATGATGACCAGGGCGTTTTCGGTATTTGGCCCGGTGCTGAGCATCGCCACTATTTGCGGACCGATTTTCGCAGGGTTTCTTATTCATGCAGATCTTTTTAACAGTGGTTGGCGTGCTATCTTTCTCATTAACCTTGTGATAGGCACATTGGGTTTTATAGCAGCATATAAAATGCTTCCAAAAGACAGTGGACAAAAAGATGTGTCTATAGACGGCATTGGCTCTGTTTTGCTTGGCGCAATGATGCTTTCTTTATTGTATGGCATCATCGAAGGTTCGGCTAACAACTGGCAACAGCGTTCCGTCTTCATCATCTTATTAGGGGTCGTGTTAGCCGCCTTTTTTATCTGGCGGCAAGCCAAAGCGGACAACCCCATCATCGAGCCGACATTGTTCAGGAACAGGGGATTTTGTGCCGGACTATTACTGGGATTTTTCTTCTTTGGCGTTGTTGCTGGTCTTACCTATCTCATTTCTCTTTTTCTTCAGTTAGGATTAGGAGCTACGCCGTTTGGTGCATCCATCCAGATGGTTCCGCTATCAATTGGGATCATTATCTCCTCCATTCTAACGCCGCCACTGATCGAAAGGATCGGACGGAATATTGTTGGAATCGGTTTAATCATTATCCTGGTTGGCCTGGGCATCATGTTTTATCAATTAACCCTTACTGTCAGCAATCCATGGGCATTTGCACCGGCGATCTTTCTTATGGGCAGCGGCATGGGTTTTTGTTTCGGCACCCTGTTCGACTTTACTATTGGAGATATCAACCCTGAAGAAGCAGGTAGTGCCAGTGGTTCTTTAAGTGCGGTCCAACAGCTTTCCAGCAGTATTGGCGCAGCATCCATCACCTCCGTATTCTTTATTGCGCAAAGGTATGGTTCGATTAATTTTTCAATGGAGCGTAGCTTCATTGTGATTGTAGTGGCAATTGTGTTGTGTCTTTTATTGGTGCGCTTGTTGCCCGTAAAAACGGGAAATGTGAAGCATTAAATTAATTGTCTTAAATGGATAGACAGGTAAAAGGCCCGTAACATGTAAAACTAAAAAGGGGAGACATCATTTTTTAAGGTTTGTGTACTTAACATAAATATTATAAAATTATTTCCTGTTTCGGGCCGCGTGCCGGGAAGAGGAAATAATTTCATAATAAAAAAAACACTTTTGCTTTTTCGAAAAAAGTCTATATTTGACAGCGTTAACTAGAAAGTAACCATTTTTGTAATCCAGTAAATAATATGCACCCTATTGTCTCCGCGCAATTAATTCAGAATCCATGGACATGAACTTTCATTGATATTTGTAACCTTTCCATCAAGGCATTTCCACACCAGGTTGGATAGGTTGTAAATTTTATATTGGGGACCAATGTCGGGATGTTACACTATAGTCTCCAATTAGCATTAAGACTGTTTTATAAACCTCAAAGTAGCGACCTATGCCGGTAGACGCATTAAACCTGGCCATTGTAGACGAGCTTGCTTTTTTCAGGAAAGGTGTGAAGGAATACTTGTCAGAGCAGATCTCTATTAATGTAATTTTTCAGGCCTCGGACTTATCTGATGTATTATATCATCTGGAACATGCCAAAGTTGATATTCTATTGGTGGATGTTTTTTCTTCCCGTTCTGGTAATAGTGATGTACTGAAAATGATTCATGAAAAACACCCTACAATTAAAATACTGATACTTTCCTCCTGCACAGATCCACAACTGATCAGTAATCTCATGGATTACGATATTCACGGGTATATTTCAAAAATGGATGAACCTGAGGAGTTATTACACGCCATTATGGCCGTATCAAAAAATAAAATATATCCGAATAAATTATTTACGGAGGCACTTTATTGGAACAGGCAGAAGAATATTATATATGATCAGGGGAAAAGTGATGTGCTTTTAAATGAAAGAGAACAAAAAATACTAAAATTCATTTGGGAGGAAAAGAGCAATAAAGAGATTGCAGATTCTTTTTTTCTGAGCATCAGATCTATTGAGAAGATCAGGCAGGATATGAAAGAGAAGTTAGGGGTTAAGTCCACAGTTGGACTTTTAAAATATGGTATTGTGCAAAAGATAATTGATACAAATACTATTATTTGAAAGCAAAGACACAAAATAATCAATAATATATAGTATACGGGTTCTACCAAAAACCACTTCCACCAAAACGTAGATCATGCCCTTAAGAAAGGCAGCTGGTCTGAGGGGAAAGCTATGCGTTTTAAGTAACATCCATTGGTAAATATTGAGTAAAAACCGCAATGAAATTTAGGGATACTACTAAAGTGAGTCTTGGTAATTTGGACTAATTTGATTGCGGAAAAAATACTCACCATTTTTTTCCGTTTACCCATCCACGCTATATGTGTGGAATCGCTACTTACTATCCGTTCTGATTTCTTTTTTCCGCAGTAATGACCCTTTACTGTAGCGATAGCTTTGATCGTTCCAATAAAAATTAGGTATGAATACGTTTAATGCCGGTTGGTATTTAATATACACCAAGCCACGTCACGAAAGAAAGGTGAGTGCCAATTTAACTGAGCAAAATATCCATAGTTTTTTACCCATTACCCGCAAAGTAAAAAGCTACAGGGATCGTAAAAAGTACATTGAAACACCCCTTTTCCCCTCTTACATTTTTATTTATCTGAGCAGTATGCAGCACTATTATGCAGGCATGGAATCCGGCGGTTTCCTGTATTATGTAAAAACAGGGAAAGGTATTGCCAGGGTGAGTGATGATGTGGTAAACAATATCAGACTGGCCACAACATTTGCGAAAGATGTGGAGGTGACAAACAATCATTTTCAACCCGGTCAGCAACTGATCATTTCACAGGGGGCACTTGCTGGTTTATCCTGCGAAGTCGTAAAGATGAATGATAAAGAGAAATTGCTCGTAAGGGTGGGACTCTTACAGCGCAACATACTGTTAACCTTGTCTTCAGAATATTTTCTAACTGCATAAATAAGTCCTCAATGGTTATCTGTGGAATTAAACTCACACACGATGGGTCAATTGCTTTAATTGACGGGAATAAGCTGGTGCTCAGCTATGAAATTGAGAAGCTCAATAATAATGAAAGATACAGCGCCTTTACCCTGGGGCTGAATGAAATTTATGCGTTGCTCGGAAGCTATGCTAACAAGATTGATATGATTGTATTTGACGGATGGACACCGGACCAGGTAGTCACCATTCGCCTGGGAGATAAAGATGTACCCGTGAAACTAGCTGGCTATGGTAGCTTCGCACCAAGACAAAATATCATGGAGAGAAAAACATTTTCTCTCGAAGGACCCATGAAGCTGGATTATGCAAGTTACCAGCACGTGGCAGGTCATATTTCTTCTGCATATTGCAGCAGTCCTTTTGCAGCAAGAGGTGAGGATGCATATGTACTGGTATGGGATGGCGGCATGTTCCCGCAGCTGTTTTATTATAATAATAAGACGAATGTGGTAGATAGTATCGGTATTCTCTTCTTTATTGTAGGGAATATTTACGGTATTTTCTCCCAGCATTTCCCTCCTTTTGATAAGACTGCCAAAGACCTGAACAGTGAGCTGTCCGTTCCGGGCAAGGTGATGGCATACATTGCCTTCGGGACTTTGCAGGAGGAGCTGTTGCCGATCTTTGAGGCCGCTTACAATAACATTGACAAGAAGGATATGAACTTCGCGCTTTTATTTTCGAAAGAGGTAAAGGAGCAGGCAAAGAAATATAACTTTTCTGACCAGGATATCCTGCACACATTCCATGTATTTATAGAAAACCTGCTCGTTGAAAAACTGGCAGAATTGGTGAAGGAGAATGGAGTGAAAAGTTCGAATATCTGCCTGGCAGGCGGCTGTGCATTGAATATAAAATGGAACAGCGCAGTAAGGGACATCGCTGTCTTCGAAGAAGTATGGGTACCTCCATTTCCGAATGATTCCGGTAGTGCACTGGGTGCGGCGTGTTGTGAGATGATTCATGCTACGGGAAATAATTTCCTGGACTGGAATGTATATGCGGGTCCTGCGGTGATCGATGATTTTGCACATGAGGGCTGGCGCAGGAGTGAGGCATCTATCGAAGACCTGGCGCGCCTGCTGTATGAGGAGCATGAGCCGGTAGTGTTTATCAATGACCGAGCTGAGATGGGCCCAAGGGCATTGGGTAACAGGAGTATCCTGGCACCGGCCAATGATCCGGGAATGAAAAAGGTATTGAACAAAATCAAAGGCAGGGAAGATTACAGGCCAGTAGCACCTATTTGCCTGGAAGAAGATGCCCCTGAAATCTTTGAACCTGGTATCAGGGATCCTTATATGCTCTTTGATCACCTGGTAAAGGAGAGCTGGCTGGATCGTGTGCCTGCGATCTGTCACCTGGATAAAACTGCGAGATTACAAACAGTAGGTCCTAACGATAACCCGACTATATATGCCTTGTTAACTGCATATAAGCAGCTGAGTGGTTTACCATTGCTTTGTAATACAAGTGCCAATCATAAGGGAAGAGGGTTCTTCCCCAATATATCATCAGTCATAGAGTGGGGTGAGGTGAATTATATCTGGAGTGAGGGATACTTGTACGAGAAGATCAATAAAATTGAATTTAAAGAATTATTAAGCCGCCGCCGACAGCCATCTGTGTGATTTTAGAGCACTTTAATGTATTGAATTGCCATGCGATATCAGCACGAGAATATCCTTGCTTGTTTACTCAGTCATAGCCTGACTTTTCCCAACAAGACTGCCTTCACCGTTCTGGATAATGAAGGTTCCACCAAAGATGAAGTTACTTTCAGCGGACTTGTGTCCCGTGTGAATCAGGTGATCTTTCAGCTGGCCGGGAGGTCACTGAAGGGAGAGCGTGCTTTGCTCATGTACAGGGATCCGCTTGAATTTATAGTTGCCTTCCTGGCTTGCCAGTCGCTTGGCATTATCCCGGTGCCCATGCCTTATATCAGGGGAACCAGGCAGTTTTCCAGGTTGAATAATATTATGGAGGATGCGGGAGCTGTAGCTATACTCTGTTCAGAGGAATCTGTGGCAGTGATAGAGAAGGCATTAGCCGGTAATCTGCAGCTCATTGCTACCCGTTTGGGAACGCAGGAACTAACTGCCAGTGAACCAAGCGATATTGCTTTTATACAATATACATCGGGTTCTACGAGTACCCCGAAAGGAGTGATTGTAAGGCAGGCAAGTCTGATGCATAATCAGGAAATGATCCGGGAGGCTTTTGGCTGTGATGCTGATTCAGTGATCTTTTCCTGGTTGCCCTTTCATCATGACATGGGTTTGATCGGGAACATACTGCATGCGGTGTATACAGGATGTAGTTGTGTGATGATGCAGCCGCTGGCATTTATGCAAACTCCGGCGTTGTGGTTGCATGCTATTTCAAAATATAAAATTACACATAGCGGTGGACCCGATTTCGCGTATAAGCTTTGTGTAGAAAAAATTCCGGTAGGGAGTATACCGGAGCTGGATCTTTCCCACTGGCAGGTGGCGTACAATGGTTCAGAACCAGTGAAAGAAAGAACGCTTGAGCGTTTTGCAGAACATTTCAGGGACGCTGGGTTTAGAAAGGAGGCATTTTATCCTTGTTATGGTTTGGCGGAGGCTACCTTGCTGGTATCAGGACTTAAAAAAGAAAGCAAGGTAAGGCTGGGTAACGGGGTGGTGAGTTCCGGGCAGGTAGCGGGTGGTATGATGGTAAAGATTCTTTCTCCTGGGGGAGTGGAAGTGAATGAAGGGGAAATCTGTATTGCAGGAGAGAGTGTGACCGCAGGGTATTGGAACAGGGACAATAAGGAATTGTTTTATGAAGTGGATGGGATCAGGTTTTTACGGACTGGCGACATTGGATTCCTGGATAATAATGAGCTTTTTATAAATGGGCGCATTAAGGAAATGCTGATTATTCGTGGGGAGAACTATTATCCGCATGATATAGAGCTGGCCATTGCCGATACAGCTGATTGTTTTGAGCCTGGTGGCATTGCGGTGTTTGCAGCTGATGAAGACATTATGGTGGTGGCGGAGATCAAGCGGGTATTGCATACGCAGATAGATGCGCCCGTGCTGATACATGATATCAGGAATATAGTAACGGGAATTTGTGGATTAATGCCTGTGGACGTGGTACTGACAGTGCCGGGTGGTATTCCGAGGACTACCAGCGGTAAGTTGCAGCGTGTGTTGTGCAGGCAGTATTATAAGGATAAGACATGGCGTGTGCTGGAATCTTATTTAACGGGTGAACAGCGCAGGGCTCAGGTAGTGGAGAAGGGATCTGTCAGGGAATACCTGTTAGGGAAACTGGGACCGGATAACGGCACGAATGACCTGATAGCGATGGGGCTGGATTCACTCAGGGCAACGGAACTGATTAATGCGATTAATAAGGAACTGCATATTCATATCAGTATTGCAGAGGTATTTGAAGATAATACCCTGGATGGGCTGATAGCAAATATAGAGAATAAATTGCGGGCAGGCAATGCGGCAGATGCGGCTAAGCCGATTCCGGTTATTCCTATACAGGAAGATTATCCATTGTCAAATGCACAGAAGCGTTTGTGGATCCTGGACCAGTCGGAGAGTGGAGGAACCGCGTATAACGTGGTGGCGGGATTGCATTTGAAGGGGGCATTGAATATACCGGCGCTTGAGGGCGCGTTTCAGCTGCTACTGCAGCGGCATGAGAGTCTGCGGACAGTATTCAGGGAGGTAAACTGGGAGCCGAGGCAGGTGGTGCTGAATGGGCTTAGTCTGCCGGTTTTACAGTATGATCCTGCATCAGAGCATCGTTCTTTTTTACATACGGAACTGACCCGTCTCCGGAATTTGCGGTTTGACCTGGCGAATGGTCCGCTGGTATCCCTGCACCTTTACCGGATTGGGAACCAGGAATATGCCCTGATTTTTGCCCTTCATCATATTATTTGCGATGCCAGTTCAGTGAGCATTATGATCCGTGACCTGCTGGCATTGTATAAACAGCCCATTTCTGAGCCTTTGAGGGTTCAGTATAAGGATTATGCCTCCTGGTTGAATCATCGCCTTAAACGGCTTTATTTGGCCGAATTCTGGAAAAATAACCTGGCCGGGCAGGCGGAGCCTTTAATGTTGCCACTTGATTTTGCCAGACCTGCGGAAAGATCCACTGCGGGGGCTATTATGAAATTTTACCTGGAGGATGGGCTTACGGCCGGCATCCGGCAGCTTTGCAAAGCGCAGCAGGCCACTCCTTTCAACTTCTTCCTTACTACCATTGCGGTTCTCTTAAGTAAAATTACGGGACAGCAGGCCATGACGCTGGGCACGCCCGTATCGGGCCGGAATCATTACGACCTGGAACAGCAGGTGGGGATGTATATAAACACATTGCCGCTGGCGGTTCAGATAGACTGGCGTAAATCTTTTGCAGCACTCCTGAGGGAGGTAGCCGGGAATACCTACCGGGTATTTCAGTACCAGGATTACCCTTTTGATCAGATTATTGAGGACCTTGATCTGCACTGGGAGCCGGGTAGAAGCCCTGTCTTTGATGTGATGGTGGGATTGCAGGATGTAGGGGCTGAAGTGTTGCACGAAGAGGGGCTGGAGTTGAAGCTGCTGGATACTTACCTGGAAGATGGAGCGGTGACTATCCAGGAAAATGTATCGGCTAAATTTGATCTTCATTTCAACTTTGGAACAGGTACTGGCGGCAGGTACTATGTGGAAATTGAATATAGTACAGCCTTGTTTAAGAGAGAAACTATAGAACGGTTCTACAACTTATATTGTCATATCGTATCCCAGGTAATATCATCAGATACTACGACCGTGGCTGCCATTGGGTTGGCAACTCCGGCAGAAAAAGATCTCATTTTACATCAATTCAATAATACGGCGAGGGCTTATTCTTCAGCGGCTACAATTGTGACACTCTTTGAAGAACAGGTATCGCTTACTCCCGGGAAAACAGCATTGGTGTTTGAGGGGAGAACGCTGACATATCGCGGGTTGAACGAGACAGCCAATCAATTGGCGCATTACCTTTTGCAGCACTACCAGGTGAAAGCGGGTGATATCATCGGTGTGAAGCTGGAGCGGAGCGAATGGATGATCCTTGCTATTATGGGAGTATTGAAAGCAGGAGCAGCTTATTTACCTATCGATCCGGAATTCCCTGCGGAGCGGATTGAGTATATATTGAACGATAGTAATTGTAAGGTGCTGATAGACGAGGAAGAATTGGGTAGATTCCGTAACCAGGACCAGGAATTTTCGAAGATAAACCCTATGATTGGCATTCAGCCGGAAGATCTGCTGTATGTATTGTATACATCGGGTTCTACCGGCCAGCCTAAGGGTTGTATGCTGGAGAACAGGGGAGTCATCAACAGGATAGAGTGGATGTGGCATCACTATGGTTTCAATGAGGCAGATGTGATTCTGCAGAAAACCAATTTTACATTCGATGTATCTGTATGGGAGATTTTTATGCCGCTTTGCAAGGGGGCAAAGATGGTCTTGTGTACCCGTACAGCTGCCGGTTCTCCTGAACAGCTGCTACAACTGATAGAGAAGGAGAAGATAAGCTGCCTGCACTTTGTGCCGGCTATGTTAAGTGTCTTCCTGTCCTATGTAAGGGATGTAGAGGATGTGGGAGATAAGGTAAGAAGCCTGCGCAAGGTAATGGCGAGCGGTGAGGCATTGTTGCCGGAAACGGTGGCAGAATGGTATGGGAATTTTGAAGTGCCGCTGCATAACCTGTATGGGCCTACAGAGGCATCGGTAGATGTGACTTGTTATCCTACTTTACCTTATGATCATATTATTCCTATTGGTCGCCCTGTTTGGAATACCTGGATCTATATCCTTGATGAGTCAGGGAATTTGCAGCCACCCGGTATTAGTGGTGAGATCTGTATTGGTGGTGACCAGGTGGCGAGAGGCTATTTAAATAAACCGGCGCTGACTGAGGAGAAGTTTGTTGCTGATCCTTTTCATGCTGGTAAGCGGATTTACAAAACTGGTGATCTGGGGTATTGGTTAGCGGATGGAAATATCGTATTCCAGGGCAGGAGAGATGACCAGGTGAAGATACGTGGATACCGGATAGAGACAGGTGAGATTGAAAATACATTATTACGCTATCCTGGTATTGATGCTGCCGTGGTAGTGATTGGCAAAGATCATACAGGAGACAAATACCTGGTAGCTTATATCGCTACCGGGCAGCAGGTAGATGTAGCGCAGATAAAAGCGCACCTGGGCAAAAGTTTGCCTTCCTACATGGTGCCTGCTCATTATGTGGTGCTGGAGCAATTGCCACTGAATGCCAGTGGAAAGGTAGATAGGAAACGATTGCCGGCACCCGTATTTGCTACAACATCGCTGGTAGCTCCCCGCAATGCTACGGAAGAAAAACTTTTGAAAGTGTGGCAGCAGGTATTGGGCAGAGAGCATATTAGTGTCACAGATGATTTCTTTGAACTGGGTGGTCATAGTTTGAAATTGACCAAACTGGCCGGGTTAATACATAAAGCATTTGAGGTAAAGCTGCCTTTTGCCAGGCTCTTTACAAAGCGGGTACTGTCAGAGCAGGCAGCCATGATCCTGGCTGCTTCAAAAGCAGCGTATACAGCCATTCCTGTAGCGAAACCATTAACAGATTACCCGCTTTCTTCCTCCCAAAAAATGCTCTGGGTACTTTGTCAGCTCGAAGCCGGCAGTATGGCCTATAATATGAATGGTGTGTTTGAGTTTGAGGGCGCATTGGATATTCCGGCATTAGAATCTGCATTTAAGCGCCTGCTTGATAGGCATGAGATCTTGAGAACTGTCTTCGTGGAGAACGGGGACGTTCGTCAGGTGATAAAGCCTGTTATTGATTTTAAAATCAATCAGGTAGTTTATCAGGACGATGTGGTGAAGAATGAACTATTCAGGCCATTTGACCTTGCAAACGGACCTTTGTTAAGGGCAAGCCTGGCCCGGGTAGCACCGGACAAATGGATCCTTATCTATTCCATGCATCACATCATCAGTGATGGCTGGTCTATGGGAATCCTTATAAAAGAATTATTACAATATTATGAAGGCGCGGAGTTGACGCAAGCCCGCCTGCAATATAAGGACTACGCCGTTTGGCAGCAGGAACAGTTGCACAACGGAGCTTTCGATGCACATAAGGGCTACTGGCTGGAACAGCTGAAAGGAGAATTGCCGGTATTGGAATTGCCAACTGATTTTGCGCGTCCGCTTGTGAAAACTTACCGTGGCAGTAAAATGAAAGGCAGTTTGCCCATGGAGGGGATTAAAAAGATTTGTGAGGAGAATGGGGCGACGCTCTTTATGGGATTGCTAAGTACGATCAATATTCTCTTGTATAGGTATACCGGACAGGATGACCTGGTTGTAGGGTACCCGGTCGCCGGCAGGGAACATGCAGACCTGGAAGACCAGATCGGATTTTATGTGAATACATTGCCATTGAGAACCAAGGTGAAGGAGGATGATAGTTTTGTGGCGTTATTGGCCGCTATCAGGTCCAATACCACAGCTGCATACGAGCACCAGGCATTTCCATTGTATGAACTGATCAATGCGCTGCACCTGAGCAGAGATATGAGCAGGAACCCCTTGTTCAATGTAATGGTAGTGTTGCAGAATACGGATACTGGCCGGCTGACAGAGAGGGCTTTCGATGGCCTCCAGGTGAAAGAGTATGAGGCTGAGATGGTGTGGCATAGTAAGTATGACCTGACATTTACATTTGAAGAAGTAAATGCTGAATTGCTGGTCGAAATAGAGTATAACACAGATCTTTATCTTCCGCGCACTATTGACAGGTTGATGGAACACCTGCAAAATCTGTTAGCTGCTATTGCTAAAGGGCCTTCAGTCCCGCTTTGGCAATTGGATTACCTGGGTGAAATTGAGAAAAGACAATTGCTTTTATCAGCTGATGCTACTTATCCTTCTTCTGAAACGATTGTATCCTTGTTTGAAAAAGCAGTATTGACGGCAGGGAATCGCGTTGCCCTCAGTTTTGGTAATGTCTCACTCACTTATCATGAATTAAATAAGCGAGCCAATCAACTCGCTTCTTACCTGAGAAAACAATATGTCATTAACCCTGATGACCTGGTAGCTATAAAACTGGAACGTAGTGAGCGGATGATCATCGCTATCATGGGTGTGCTTAAGTCTGGTGCCGCTTATGTACCGGTAGACCCGCTTTATCCTGAAGATAGGATCAACTATATTATATCTGACAGTGCCAGCCGTGTGATCATCGATGAAGTATTGCTGGAACTCGCTTTGGAGGAAACTGATATTGAAAACCCTGTGTGTGTAAACAAGCCCGGGGACCTTGCTTATGTTATTTATACTTCCGGCACTACCGGCTATCCCAAAGGAACATTGATAGAACACAGGAATGTGGTGCGTTTATTTATGACAGATCCGGCCTTGTACGATTTCACTGAGCAGGATGTATGGACTGTCTTCCATTCCTATTGTTTTGACTTTTCGGTATGGGAGATCTTCGGTGCACTCTTATTTGGAGGCAAACTGGTGGTAGTACCTGCAGAAACAACCAGGGATCCGGATGCGTACCTGGATTTGCTGCGTTGTGAGAAAGTTACAGTGTTAAACCAGACACCGTCTTCGTTTTATAACTTGTCTGCACGGGAAATGGAGCGGGAAGACAGCGCTCTTTCATTGCGCTATGTAATTTACGGCGGGGAAGCCCTCGCACCGGCTAAATTAGCTGCGTGGAAAGAAAAATACCCGGCTACGAAGCTGATCAACATGTATGGTATTACAGAAACGACGGTACATGTTACTTATAAAGAAATTACTGCCCTGGAGATCTCTTCCAATAAAAGTAATATCGGCAAGCCAATACCTACACTCCGGTGTTATGTGCTGGATGCGCATCAGCAACTGGTACCATTTGGTGTGTCAGGGGAATTGTATGTGTCCGGCGATGGTGTAGCCAGGGGCTATTTAAACAGGGATGAACTGAATCGTCAGCGTTTTATAGCAGATCCTTTCCAGCAGGGAGAAAGGATGTACCGTTCCGGCGACAAAGCGAAGATACTGGTGAATGGAGAAATGGAATATGAAGGACGTTTTGACGACCAGGTGAAGATTCGTGGTTTCAGGATAGAGACGGGTGAAATTGAAAATGCTCTGAGGCAGGTTCCCTCCATCAAGGATGCGGTGGTACTAGCCAGGGAAGGGCAGCTGATTGCTTACCTGATCAGTGAGCTGGCAGTAGATGTGCAGGTATTACGTCATTCTCTGGCGCAGCAATTACCTGCTTATATGTTGCCGGCGTATTATATCCAGGTAGATCATTTCCCCGTAACGGTAAATGGTAAATTAAATAAGAAAGCATTGCCACTGCCGGCGGAAGCTGCTATCAACGCGGGTACAACGTACGTGGCTCCACGCAATGAGGTGGAGTATAGGATGGTGAAAATCTGGGAAGCATTGCTGGGCAAACAAAAAATAGGGGTGACAGACAGTTTCTTTGAACTGGGCGGGGATTCTATCAGAGTGTTGAAGATGATCAGTGAAGTAGATAAACACCTGGGATTTAGAGTGCCTGTCGCTGTCGCTTACACCCATCATACAATTGCTGACCTGGTAGCCTATGCTGCAGAGAATGGAGCCGAATGGAAACTAATGGCTATACAACAGGAGGCAGAGCGTGAGGAGCTGATACGGGAATTTACATCCCTGAAACAAAGCTATCTTTTATTGCCACATGTTCAGGAGAAGGAGAATATAGAAGATGTATTCCCTACCAGTGATATTGAAAGAGGGATGCTGTTCGAATCATTGGTAAGTGAAGAAGCTGGCGTTTATCATGATCAGTTCGTCTACAGGCAGCATTATCCTGATTTCGACCTGAAACGTTTAGAACGCGCATTGGAAATGCTGGTAGCGCAACATGAGATCTTAAGAACAAGTTTTAATCTGACAGACCATGCTGCCGGATTGCAAATAGTACATAAGGAGATTAAATATTCTATTGGCTGGATAGATACGCCTGCTATTTCACCTGAAATATTTATACAACAATACCTGGAAGATGCTTTGCATACTCCATTTGATCTTTCAGTAGCGCCTTTATGGAGACTGGATATTATCAACCTGGGGAATGATGATTACGGAATCATCTGGCAGTTTCATCATGCAATTTTAGATGGATGGAGCAACGCAGCATTTATTACCGCGCTGAATAATCTTTATTTCAAACAGGGAACAGGCTTTGTTTTGCCTAAACTCAGGGCGACTTACAAGGACTTTATTGTGCAGCAGCGTATGGATGCAAAAAACAGCAGAGCAAGGGAATTCTGGAAGGAGGAACTTGATGGTTATTCCCGCTTAGGCATACTGACAGAAGAAGACGATCATAGTGCATATTTATATTCCTCAGATGCAGCTTACCTGCAAAGAATAGAGGCGGCAGCTACAGCAGCACGTGTAAACGTGAAAGTCCTTTCCTTAAGCGCATATCTCTACTTATTACATATACTGAATGAGGGAAAAGAAGTACTTGCAGGACTGGTAACCCATATAAGACCGGCAAATGAGGATGGAGAACAGGTGTTGGGTTGTTTCCTTAATTCCATTCCACTGAGAATGGGGGTAAAAGGTGATGAAACAGTCGGGCAGTTTATAGAAGAGGTAAATAATAAGCTGATACAGCTAAAGAATTATGAAAGTGTGAGTCTGCTAGAAATAGCGACCCTGAATAATACCCGTAAAGAAGGTGCGAATCCTTTCTTTGATGTACTCTTCAATTATATCGACTTCCATGTATTCAGAGATCTTGAGCATGGAACGGTAGTACCCGATTCCTTACAAAACAACCTGCTGGCAGGAAGGGAAAGGACGAACACGCATTTTGACTTTACTGTGAATCTGACGGCAGGTGTCTTTGCCATTGAGATACAATTGAGGAAGAAGCTGGCTGCGGGACTTAGTGCAGCACGCCTGGCGGCCTTGTATTTTTCGATATTGGATCATATCGTAGATAACCCGGGGTTGCCTTTATGCAAAGCTGAATTGGTGGGAGATGAGGAACGCAGGCTTTTGTTGGAGGACTATAATAATACCAGCGCCCCTGTTTCTGCAGGGCTGACAATTCCCCTGTTATTTGAGGAAGCAGTCAGGCATTCAGCAGGAAAGACGGCGCTTGTGTTTGAGCAGGAAGAATTGACCTACAAGGTATTAAATGAAAGAGCAAATCGGCTGGCACATTACCTGCGCCACAAGTATTCGATAGTTCCTGATGACCTGGTAGGCGTGATGCTGCCGAGGACTGACTGGATGGTAGTAACGCTATTGGGTATACTGAAATCAGGTGCTGCTTATGTGCCGGTAGACATTGAATACCCCGCGGACCGCATCCGGTATATTTTAGATAATAGTAAGTGCAGGCTGGTAATTGATGAAGAGGAGCTGGCTTGTTTTCTAAATGAACAGGAGGAGTATAGTAGTGAAAATCCTTTGCCTCTTAGTAGTCCTGAAAACCTGGCTTATGTGATCTATACCTCTGGTTCTACTGGTTACCCTAAAGGAGTGATGATAGAACATAAGAGTGCTTGTACCTTCCTGGATTGGTGCGGCACTGAGTTTGGACAATCGGATTTTGATGTGGTTTTCTGTACCACTTCTATCTGCTTTGATTTGTCTGTATTTGAGATTTTCTATTCGCTGAGCGCAGGGAAAATGATCAGGGTCTTAAGGAATGCTTTATCTATTCCACAACATCTTTCTGCGGATTCGAAGATACTATTGAACACGGTACCCAGCGTGGTGGGAGCCTTATTACGTGAAGGCATTGATTTAAGTGCGGTGACGGTATTGAACATGGCCGGTGAGCCAATTCCATCACAATATATAGCGCCGCTTTATAATGGCGTTCGTGAAATCAGGAACCTGTATGGTCCTTCTGAAGATACGACCTACAGTACCGTATACCGGTTCAGGGAAGACCTTGTGGTAACAATTGGTCGTCCGATTGCCAATACGGCCATATATATCCTGGGTGCCAACAATGAATTATTACCGGCGGGAGTGAGTGGTGAAATCTGCATCAGCAGTGATAGTCTGGCGAGAGGGTATTTACAGGATCCCGTACTCACTGCTGCTAAGTTTGTACAGCACCCATTTATAGCAAACAAACGTATGTACAGGACGGGTGATCTTGGCAGATGGTTGCCCTCCGGCAATATTGCATTTGGTGGTCGTAAGGATGATCAGGTGAAAGTGAGGGGCTTCCGCATAGAGCCCGGTGAGATAGAGAATGCTTTGCGTTCATACCCGGGTATTATCACGGCGGCAGTCATCCCCGTTGTGCATAAGGAAGTAGAGCTGGTGGCATATGTCACTGGCAGTGAGCAATTATCTACTGCCGCTATCCGTGCGCACCTGGCTGAGTTTTTACCATTGTACATGTTACCTGCGCATATTATCCAGCTGGATGAATTGCCCCTTACCCCAAATGGAAAACTGGATAGAAAGGCCTTGCTGACAAAAGGGAATCCTGTTTCAAGGACCCGTGCAACAGTCGCTCCAAGAAATGAATATGAAGAGAGAATAGCCCTTGCCTGTCAGGAGATCTTCGATGTGCCGGTAATCGGTGTCACGGATAACTTCTTTGATATGGGTGGACATAGTTTGAAGATTGCCCAACTTATTTCGTGGGTGAACAGGGAGTACGGGGTAAAGCTCAATATGAAGTCGATTCTGAATACCCCAACTATAGAAGATGTTGCAGAACAGATAGCATTCAGGCATAGTCAGCTGCAGCAGCAATCACAAAGAGATCAGTTGACCCGCATTGAGATCTGATCATTTTTTTATCCCCGATTAAACGGTACTGGACTTAGATATGAAAAAGCTATTAAAAGATATCAGAGAAAATAATATTCTGATAGACGTAGTGGATGGTAAGCTGAATGTTTTCTCTAATAATAATATAGATCCACTTTTGCTGGCTGCAATCAGGGAGCATAAGGCGGAGCTGATCCGTTTTCTGACTGATAATGCAGGAGAGGAATTGACGCAGGTAATTCCTGTGGCTGCGGAGCAGGCGGATTATCCATTGTCATCCGGACAAAGACGGCTATGGGGACTCAGTCAGCAGCAGGAGGGAAGCCGTGCCTATAATATGCCGGGAATTTATAAATTGACAGGTGAATTGAATATTCCAGCTATAGAAGCATCCTTTCAATTGCTTGTTCAGCGACATGAGATCCTGCGGACAGGATTTGTAGAGAATAGTGAAGGTAGTGTAAGACAGGTCATCCATGCAGCAGCGAATATTCCTTCTTTTATAGAATATTATGATCTGACTCGTACCGGCGCGCCTACGCTGGATGTGCTGTTGGATGAATTGATTCATACAGATTTTTTACTGGCAGAGCCGCCACTTTTAAGAGCAGGCATCTATCGTACGGCAGAAAAAGAGTGGGTGTTTGGATGTGTGATGCATCATATAGTGAGTGATGGAAGGTCCATGGTGGTATTGATTAATGAACTGTTGCAATGCTACCAGGCATTGGTGAAAGAGGAGAAGCCTGTACTGGAGCCACTGGCAGTGCAGTATAAGGATTACGCAGTATGGCAGGAGCAGCAGATCAGCAACAATGCGGTTGCTGCTGATAAGGACTATTGGATGGAGCAATTTTCTGGCACGCTGCCTATCCTGGCATTGGCAACTGATCAACCCAGACCCCTGATCAGAACCTTTAATGGAGGTGTTGTTTCTTTGAAAATTGATGCAGATGTAAGTAGAGATTTTAAGGAGGTTTGTAAACAGGCGGGTGCGACGGTATACATGGGATTAGTAGCTGTGGTGAAGACCCTTTTATATCGCTATACAGGCCAAAGTGATATCATTACCGGAAGTCCGGTAGCGGGTCGCCGGCATGAAGAATTGTTGTCGCAGATTGGTTTTTATGTGAACACACTGGCATTGAGAACACAGCTGGATGCTAAAAATAATTTCATGGATTTGCTGGGTGCTGTCAGGCAAAATGTGCTGGATGGATTTGCGCACCAGGATTATCCGTTTGATGAATTGATTAATAACCTGCATCAGCAATGGGATCTTAGCAGGAACCCATTGTTTGATGTAATGGTAGTATACAGGGATGGGGAATTTGAACAGCTGGTATCGAAGGGTGGTGCAGGGACCTTAGCGGTTTCCCCTTACCCGCAACCGGCTTCCGATAGTAGTAAGTTTGACCTGACCTTTACGATTGCTCCGCACGAGGATACATTCCTGCTGGAGATAGAATACAACAGTGATATTTACTTTGCGGATACAATCACTCATATGGCGCAGCATCTTATTGGATTGATGCGTGCTATTGCATTGGCACCGGCTACTCCCCTGTGGCAGCTGGACTATTTGAGTGAATCAGAGAAGAAACTTTTCATTTCAACATATAATAATACCCGTACAGATTATCCCCCTGCTGTTATTCCCGTTTTTGAAGAACAGGTAGCGGCGACTCCCGATCATATTGCACTCGTATTTGAGGAGCGGGAGCTGAGTTACCGGGAGTTGAATAGTCAGGCGAATGCCCTGGCGGATTATCTGAAGATTCAACCTGGGGATAGGGTCGGAATTCAACTGGAGCGAAGCGAGTGGCTGATCATTTCAATACTGGCTGTGCTGAAGTCGGGAGGTGCTTATGTGCCTGTGGATGCATCGTATCCTGCTGATCGTATTGATTACATTATTGCAGATAGCGGATGTAAGCGGGTGATAGACGAAACAGTAATCCTGAAATTTAAGGAAGGGAAATATAGTACAGCGAATCCCTTGCCGGTAGGCAAAGCAGATGACCTGGCTTATATATTATATACTTCCGGATCTACCGGGAAACCAAAGGGTGTAATGATTCCTCAGAAGGGCATCACCCGCCTGGTAAAAAATACAAACTATGTTACCCTGACAGAACAGGATACACTTTTATCTACAGGTGCTATTTCTTTCGATGCTACTACTTTTGAATACTGGGGCATGTTGTTAAATGGCGGCAGACTTGTACTGTGCCCGCAGGATACACTGCTGGACCCGGTGCAGCTGGCAGCAACAATCGCGAAGCACCGTGTAAACATTATGTGGTTTACCGCTGGCTGGCTGAACCAGTTAGTGGATACTGATATTACGCTTTTCAAAGGTCTGCGTACTTTATTGGCAGGAGGGGATAAGCTCTCTCCTGCGCATATTATTTCGCTGAAGGCCCATTATCCTGAAATGGTTATCATCAATGGTTATGGTCCTACAGAAAACACTACCTTCTCTCTGGCTGCCCACCTGGATGATCCTGCAAGTGGTATTCCATTAGGCAAACCTATAAGTAATAGTACAGTTTATGTGCTTGATGCGCAACAGCAACTGGTACCCGCAGGGGTGATCGGAGAAATCTGTGTGGGAGGTGACGGGGGCAGTCTGGGTTATTTGAATGCGCCTTTACTGACAGGTGAAAAGTTTATAGCAGATCCATTCCGTCCCGGCTCCCGCATCTTCAGAACGGGTGACCATGGCAGATGGAACAGGGATGGAAATATAGAATTTATAGGTCGTATAGACGACCAGGTGAAAGTGCGTGGATACAGGATAGAACTGAGTGAAATAGAACTGGCCCTGCAGCAATATCCTGGTCTGACAGATGTGGTTGTAACGGCCATTGCTTCGGCAGATGGTGATAAGCAACTGGTAGCCTATGTGGTAAGCAACCAAAACCTTGAGATCGCAGCACTTCGTGCATATCTGGGCAATTTGTTGCCAGCCTACATGGTACCTGGTTATTATGTTCAGTTAGATGCGCTTCCGTTAACATCAAATGGCAAGGTAGACAGAAAGGCACTTCCGGCACCGGATGCATCTGGTCTGGCTACAGGAGTCGAATATATTGCAGCTCGTAACCAGACGGAAACCTTGTTGATTTCAGTATGGGAAGAGGTATTAGGCCGTACAGGAATAAGTGTCAAAGACAACTTCTTCGACCTGGGGGGGCATAGTTTGAAAGCCACCCGGCTGATCGGGCAGATTGCTAAACATTTCAACGTAAAAATGGCGTTGAAAGAGGTGTTTACACATCCTGTGCTGGAGGACCAGGCAAGCTGGATAGCGGCGGCAGTGCAGACAGATTTTGCGCATGTGCCGGTAGCACCACTCATGGAAGATTATCCCTTATCATCTGCACAGCGCCGCTTGTGGGTACTGGGGCAGTTTGAAGAGGGTAGTGCGGCTTATACAATTCCCGCTAGCTGTGTGCTGAGAGGTGAACTTGATGTGCGTGCATTGAGGCAAAGTTTTGATGACCTGGTAGCACGGCACGAAATATTGCGTACAGTATTCCGGGAGAATGCGGCAGGAGAAGTGCGGCAGATCGTGTTGCCGGTTGGAACAATCAATATTGATGATGTGCTTACGCCGGCTGATGCGCAGGTTTTTGACCTGTATAATGGTCCGCTGTTACGTGCCAGTCTTCATCGCATCAATGAGCTTGAATGGAGATTCAGTTATGTTATGCATCACATCATCAGTGATGGTTGGTCTATGGGAATCCTGATCCGTGAACTGATGGAACGCTACCATGTGCATGTAACAGGTAGTTCTGATAAAGACCGCGCTGCTTTGCGTATTCAATATAAAGACTATGCAGTGTGGCAACAGGAACAGCTGGATAGTGCAGTGATGCAGGCGCACCGTGCTTACTGGTTGGATCAGTTCAGTGGCCACCTGCCGGTATTGGACCTGGTGGGTGATCAGCCTCGTCCTGCTATTAAAACATACAATGGCGGTCATATTGACAAGGTACTGGACGCATCTGTAACGGAGCGTTTGCATGCGTTGTTGCAGGGACAGGGTAGTACATTATTTATGGGTTTGTTGTCAGCAGTCAATGCTTTGTTATACCGCTATACCGGTCAGGAAGATATTATCATCGGGGGTGCGGTGGCAGGTAGAGAGCATGCGGACCTGGAAGACCAGATTGGTTTTTATGTAAATACGCTGGCTTTCCGTACACGATTTGAAGGTAGGGGTAGTTTTATTGAGCTGTTGGAAAAGGTGAATGATGTAACGCTGAGAGGGTATGAGCACCAGGCCTATCCGTTCGATGAGCTGGTTGAGCAACTGGATCTGCCTCGTGATTTGAGTCGTAGTCCGCTATTTGATGTCATGCTTATTCTTCAGAATAATGAGCGTACTGTATTGGATGGTTCATTTTCAGGAATCCATATAAATATTGAGGAATCCGCTGGTGGTTCCAGCAAATTCGACCTGCTATTTAATTTTACAGAGTTAACAGAAGGGCTGCGTTTGCGGCTTATTTACAACAGTGATGTTTTTAGTGCTGTCATGGCCGCGCACCTGGCAGATCATTTTATGCAATTGCTACAGGCATTGGTGGCAGCACCGGCCGTCCCTATCCAACAGTTAAATTATATCGGCAGCCGTGAAAGAACGGCATTGCTGGAAGCTGGGAATATTCGGCTGGAAGCTAACAGGAATGATCTTACAATAGTAGACCTGTTCCTGGCCAGTGTGGAGAATTCTCCAGCCAAGACAGCAATAGTATTTGACAACAAATCTCTAAGCTATCAACAGCTTAATGAATTGTCTGATCAGTTCGCTCATTTTCTAAAAGAAGAACATGGGGTGGTCCATGGTGACCTGGTAGGCATCCATCTTTCCCGCAGTGAATGGGTGGTCGTGGCGATATTGGGGGTACTGAAAGCGGGTGCGGCATATGTACCTATTGATCCGGAATACCCACAGGATCGTATTCATTTTATTGTTTCGGATAGTCAGTGTAAAGCATTGGTTGCTGAACAGGAGTTGAAGCAGTTCATCACTGATCAGCAAAGATATAATTTGACAATTCCGGAGCAGATCTATAGTTTGTCAGACCTTGCTTATGTAATTTATACCTCCGGATCTACAGGTACTCCCAAGGGAGTAATGGTGCAGCATCAATCATTGGTATCCTACCTGCAGGCTATTTCAGCCACTTATTCCCTCCACCAGGAAGACAAAATATTACAGTTAGCCAATTTTGCATTTGATGCATCTGTAGAGCAGATCTTCATTTCCTTATTATCGGGCGCGACCTTAGTTATTGCAGATAAAGTATTGGGGGCTGAATTGACGGATTTTATCGCACAGCATCAGATCACGCATGTGCATGCTGTGCCTGCCTTGTTAAGTCAGATTGATTTCTCTGCGCTTAGCACTCTGAAAAGAGTGGTATCTGCAGGTGATATTTGCCCTGCATCATTGTTGGATACCATTCATGAAAATGTTTCTTTTTTCAATAAATATGGGCCTACAGAGACCACGGTATCTGCTACTATTTATGAAGCGGATGGAAGTTTAGTTTCGACAGTGCCGGTTGGAAAGCCTGTAAGTAATAGCACCGTTTACATCCTTGACGGGCAGCAACAACTGGTACCAGTGGGTGTGGCTGGTGAGATTTGTATTGGCGGATATGGGGTGAGTATGGGTTACCTGAACAGGCCTGCGCTGACCGCGGAGAAGTTTATGGCCGATCCTTTCCGGCCTGGGTACCTGATGTTCAGAACCGGTGATTATGGCAGATGGAATCAGGAAGGAAATATAGAGTTTATAGGTCGTATAGATGACCAGGTGAAGGTGCGCGGGCACCGGATTGAATTGGGCGAAATAGAACAGGCATTGCAACAATATCCTGGTCTTTCAGCGGTAGTGGTGACAGCCCTTCCCGCGGCGGATGGTGATAAACAACTGGTGGCTTACCTGGTGAGTACGCAGCCACCGGAAGTATCATCACTTCGTTCTTATTTAAGTGAGCGCTTGCCAGCTTATATGATACCGGCTTATTATGTGCAGTTGTCAGCACTACCATTAACACCAAATGGAAAGGTGGACAGAAAGGGACTTCCTGCTCCGGAAGTAGCTGGACTGGCTACAGGTGTGGAATATATAGCGCCCCGAAACCAGACGGAAAACTTGTTGTTGTCAGTATGGGAAGAGGTATTAGGAAGAACAGGGATAAGTGTCAGAGATAACTTTTTTGACCTGGGCGGACATAGTCTGAAGGCGACAAGATTGACAGCGCAGGTTGCTAAATTATTCAGTGTTAAAATGTCGTTGAAAGATGTGTTTACACATCCTGTGCTGGAGAGCCAGGCAAGCTGGATAGGGGCGGCTGTGCAGACTGCATTTGCGCATGTACCCCTGGCACCGGTTTCGGACGATTATCCCTTATCATCCGCACAGCGTCGCTTGTGGGTACTGGGGCAATTTGAAGAGGGAAGTGCAGCTTATAATATTCCTGGTACCTGTGTGTTGAAAGGAGCGCTTGATGTGGCAGCATTGCAACGGAGCTTTGTGGAGTTGATTCAAAGACATGAAGTGCTGCGCACCGTCTTTAGAGAAAATACGGCAGGAGAGGTACGACAGGTAGTACTTGCGAAAGATACCCCCGGCTATGAGATAATAATTCATGACTCTTTTTCAAGGTCGGCGCTGGCAGGAGAGCAGAAGGCTGCTTTTGATCTATCCAGGGGACCTTTGTTACGTGCCAGTCTTTATTATATTCAGGAGAATGAGTGGGTCTTCAGTTATGTCATGCACCACATCATCAGTGATGGCTGGTCCATGGGCATATTGATCCGTGAATTGATGGATCGTTACCAGGTCCATACAGGCGGTTTAAGCACAGATCGCGCACCTTTGCGTGTACAATATAAGGATTACGCCGTTTGGCAGCAGAATCAGCTGGAAACGACCTTTATGAAGGAACACCAGGCTTACTGGCTGGAGCAGTTGGGAGGTCGTTTGCCAGTACTGGATCTGATGGGCGATCACGCACGGCCAGCTGTTAAGACCTATAATGGGGGAAGTGTGGATGTTTTGTTTGAAGCATCTTTAACTACCCGCCTGAACGCTTTATTACGCAGGCAGGATAGTACCCTGTTCATGGGTTTATTGTCAGCAGTAAATGCTTTATTATACAGGTATACTGGTCAGGACGACATTATCATCGGCGGTGCTGTAGCTGGCAGGGAACATGCAGACCTGGAAGACCAGATAGGTTTCTATGTAAATACCCTGGCATTCCGTACCCGTTTCGATGGTGAGGGTAGTTACAAAGACCTGTTATCGATGGTGCAGGATGTGACGCTGAAGGGCTATGAACACCAGTCTTATCCATTTGATACTTTGGTAGAAGAACTGGACCTGCCCCGTGATTTGAGCAGGAACCCGCTGTTTGATGTCATGCTCATTTTGCAGAATAATGAGCGCACGGTATTGGATGGCTCATTTGCAGGGTTGCAGATAAGTAGTGAGGAATGGAGCGGTAGTTCCAGTAAATTTGATCTGGTGTTTACATTTGTAGAGACAGGGGATGGCTTGCGTCTGCATCTTGATTATAACAGCGATATTTTTAACCGTGATACGGCATTGCGTATGGCGGATCATTTTAGAACATTGCTGGGGGCCGCCGTTTCCAACCCGGATATTTCGCTGAATAAGCTCAATTATATTGAAGACGCTGAACGCGTCCGGTTATTAGAATCCTTCAATGCAACAACACGTGATTATCCATCTTCTCATACCCTGACTGCCCTCTGGGAAGAACAGGTGAGTAAGACACCTGATAGTGTAGCGCTGGAATGTGTGGGCCGCAGTTTTACTTACGATGAACTGAACAGTCAGGCCAATCGTTTAGGAAATTATCTGCGGGAGAAATATGGCCTGAGTGAAACTGAGCTGGTAGGTATTCAATTGCCCCGCGATGAACGGATTGTAGTGGCTATGCTGGGTGTGCTGAAAGCGGGTGCAGGGTGTGTACCTGTTGATCCGGAATATCCTGCGGAGCGGATCGCTTATATGTTTGAAGCAGGACAGTGTAAGGTGGTAATTGATGAAGCCTTCTGGACTTCCTTTGTGCAAGAGCAGGCTGCTTATACTGCTACAGATTTAATGATCGCTGCTGATCCATCTGCTCTTTGTTATATCATTTACACCTCTGGTTCTACGGGTCAGCCGAAAGGTTGTATGCTGGAACACCGTGGTGTGATCAATCATTTATACAGCAAGATCAATGATCTTTCATTGACATCCGCAGATGTCATCTGCCATACATCTGCACTTCATTTTGTAGGTGGTATCTGGCAACTGTGGGCACCATTAGTGACAGGAGGTCGTGTGGTCCTCTGTGACAAGGATACGCTGACCAATATGGATGCGCTGCTGGCTACCGCTCATGCAAGCGGCAGCCGTATCCTTGAAATCATACCATCCCAGTTGAACGAGTACCTGGCCCAGGAAGGCAGCTTTGATGCCGGAGCTATTGAAATACTCATCCTGACAGGAGAAAAACTGACCCCCCATTTTGTAGAGAAATGTTATGGCAGCAATGAAGGGCTGACTATTATGAATACCTATGGTCAGACAGAATCCTCTGATGTCACCACCAGTTATATCATTCCACGTGACAGTCAGCATGACAAGGTCCTTGTCGGCAAGCCGATACAGAACATGTCTCATTATATTCTGTCTTCAGATGGTGAGTTGTGTGGTATCGGTGTGGTAGGAGAGATCTTTACAACCGGTGCTGGCACCTGCCGAGGATATATTAACCAGGAAGGGTTAACAGCAAAAAGCTTTGTACAATTACCATATGCGCCAGGAAAGAGGGTATATCGTACCGGTGACCTGGGCAGATGGTTAGCAGATGGCAATATAGAATACATCGGTCGCAGGGATGAGCAGGTGAAGATAAGAGGTCACCGCATCGAACCTGCAGAAATAGAGCGCGTGCTGGAGACGTATGCAGGTGTAGAGAAAGCGGTGGTATTGCTGGATGGCGGACAGCTGGTTGCTTACATCATAAGTCATTCAGATGACCTGTCGGCATCAGCGCTGCGTGCTTACCTGGCATCCCGTTTACCTTTACCCATGGTTCCTTCCCGTTATGTGGTATTGGATCAGCTGCCCTTGTTGTTGAATGGCAAACTTGATAAAGCTGCCCTGCTACGCCTGGGCGGACAGGAACTGGACACCGCCGATGTATACGAAGCGCCAACCAATGAAACAGAATCCAAACTCATCGCCCTCTGGGAACAAATACTCCAGCGCCAGCCTATTGGAATCAAAGACAATTTTTTTGACCTGGGTGGTCATAGTTTAAAAGCAACACGCCTCATCAGCCAGATCTACAAGACCTTCGAAGTAAAGGTCTTACTGAAAGACATTTTCCGTTTACCGGTATTATCCGACCAGGCAGCATGGATTGCTAAATCTGTGCACACCAGCTTTACGGAAATCCCGGTTATTCCTGCACAGACTGATTACACCTTGTCCTCATCCCAGCACCGTCTTTGGGTACTGAGTCAACAGGAGACAATTAATATTACCTTTAATATTTCTGATACCTGTCTGTTCGAAGGGAACCTCGATACGGACATCCTGCAATCATCTTTTGCGTCCTTACTGGAACGCCACGAAATCTTAAGAACGGTATTCATCCAGAATGATGATGGTGAAATCAGGCAACAGATCAAACCATTATCAGCACTGGATTGTAAAATAACATTGTACAATCTGCAAGATGAAGCAAGTCCTGCATCCGCAGCGGCGGTGCTGATGCAGGAATCCATGGTACGACCTTTTAACCTGGTTCATGGACCGCTTGTATATGCAGCCTTGTTCCAGGTCGCAGCCAATCAGTGGATCTTCTTCTACATGGTTCATCATATCATCAGTGATGGATGGTCTATGAATATCCTGATCAATGAATTGCTCCTGTTGTACAATGCAAATGTAAAGGGCGAGGCAAGCCCCCTGGTGCCTTTACGCATCCAGTACAAAGATTATTCTTCCTGGCAGCAAAACCAGCTTATAACAGGCAAATTTGAAAAGCATAAAAACTACTGGCTGCAACAGTTAAGGTCCCCTTTACCTGTACTGCATTTCCCATATGATCAACCACGTCCTGCTGTCATTACCCATCATGGCAGACTGGTAAACCGCCGCATCAATGCTGAGATCACAGAGCGGTTGAATACCTTTTGCAAAAAAGAAGAAGGTACTTTATTCATGGGTTTACTGGCGGCAGTTAATCTTTTATTATACTCTTATACCGGTCAGGAAGACCTGATAGTCGGTACTCCCATAGCCGGCAGGGAACACCAGGATCTGGAAGATCAGATTGGTTTTTATATCAACACGTTGGCATTAAGAACAGCTATCAAAGGCTCTGATCATTTCCATACCTACTTTGATCATATTAAATCACTGACGCTTGATGCCTATGAATACCAGTTGTATCCTTTCGATGAACTGGTCAACAATCTTCACATTAAACAGGACCCTTCCCGCAATGTCCTCTTTGATGCCATGCTCCTGCTACAAAACTTCGATAAAATACAGGAGAACGGTTATAACATGGAAGGCGTGAATATCAAAAAGTATAGCGGTGGGGAGCATGTAGTAAGCAAATACGATATCACTTTTTACTTTACTGAAAAAGGTGATGAATTAGATATCAATATAGAATACAATACAACCCTGTTCTACAGGGACACGGTTGAACTGATTGGGGAGCGCCTGGAAAAAATACTGGTCGCTATTTCTAATCATTCTGACCTGACTATTGACCAGCTTACTGGTATCAGTATGCATAAGGATTTACCGGTTTTGAAAAGGAGAGAAACAGCTGATGCGCGGATTAACTGTACTGAACATCAAAAAAGAATCTGGTTCATTGAGCAGTTTGAGAAAGGATTCTTATATGAGAGTAGTCCGCTCTATCACAATTTACCTTTGATTGTTAAGTTGCCGGCAAGTCCTGATGTTGAATTGTTGAATAAGCAAATCCGGCATGTACTTGCTGCTCATCCGGTATTAGGAACACTCATTGAAGTGGAAAATAATGAGCCTTTCCAGGTATTGAATGATACCCTTTTCGAAGGGGTGGAGCAGTATCAGGTAAAAGAGGACAATGAGTTGCTGGACATCATTAACAAACCATTTGATATAAAGAATGGTCCCTTGTTTCGTTTTGCATTGGTTAGTAAAGAAGAAGGTACATCATTGTTCGTCATCGTTGCTCAATCGCTGATAGCTGACAGAGCATCACTGAGAATGCTGGCTGATGAAATTATGCAGCAAGCACCTGTGGTAAACGATGGACTCCAATACGCTGATTATACCTTATGGCAGAATGTCCTTACAGACAGGGATCTGGAAGAGTATAATTTTTACTGGAAAAAGAAACTTCTGCATGCCCCGGTACTGCTGCTTGATACAGATGTCCGCAGGGAACATATCCATATCTACGAGGCCGGTTTCTGTGAACTAACCTTAGCAGCAGATACCTCCCGCAAGGTTACAAGTAGCGGTAGTCCTGCTTATATGCTCCTGCTGAGTGCATTCAATGTATTGTTAAGCAAGTATACGGGCAGTGAAGACATCGTGATCGGTACATTGTATGAAAACCGGGAACATGCCGCCCTGCAGTCAATCGTAGGCCCGATAGCGAACCTGCTTACACTCAGAAATGAAGTACCTTCCAATATCAGGTTTAGTGAGCTGCTTAGCCAGGTTAGTACTGATTATACAAACAGTGTACATGCCGCAGTCGTTCCTTTTGAGAAAGTAGTGCTGAGTGTAAACCCGGGAAAGGATATGAGCCGTACCGCCCTCTTCGATATTATGATCCATTATGAAGAAGGGCAGGATAATGTGATTGAAACGAACTACGGAAACGGGAAGTATGACCTCAATTTATTGATCACCCATAACGATGGCTTTAGGTTACACCTCACCTATAATAAAAAGTATTTCAAACATACTACCGTCACGCGCTTATTGCAGCACTACGCTGCCATCGTGAATTGTGTGGCGGACGATTTGGATCTGCCGATTGACCAGATCAATTATCTGAGTGAAGCGGAGGAAAACGAATTGCTGCAATTAGATCAGGCACCAGTATCCTATCCGCATGATAAAACCATTGTCACTTTGTTTGAAGAACAGGTAGCGCGGACACCGGACAACATTGCTGTAATAGCAGGAGAGCGTTCTGTTAATTACAGGGAATTAAATAGCCTTGCAAACCAGTTGGCCCATTACCTTAAGAGTAAATACAATATTCGCAGAGATGACCTGATTGGCGTACAACTAGACCGGGATGAGTGGATGATCATCGCATTACTGGGTATTCTGAAGGCCGGTGGGGCATACGTGCCGATTGATCCGGCTTACCCACAGGAGCGTATAGACTATATCAGGAATGACAGCCAGTGCAGAATCGTCATCGATGCAGCAGAACTCGAACTATTTAATGCAGAGGCGGTACAATACCAGACCAGTAATCCTCATGCCGTGAACCGGCCCGGAGACCTCGCTTATGTAATTTATACCTCCGGTACCACTGGTAAGCCAAAAGGTACCTTAATCGAACATAGGAATGTAGTAAGGTTATTTATTACTGATCGTCCGCTGTTTAAATTTACATCTGATGATGTGTGGACGATGTTCCATTCTTATTGCTTCGATTTTTCCGTATGGGAAATGTATGGTGCCTTGCTCTTTGGCGGAAAGCTGGTCATGGTGCCGGTGATGGTGGCAAAAGACGCTCATGCATTCGTGACATTGTTACAGAAAGAACAGGTAACAATCCTGAATCAAACACCTTCCTCTTTTTATAACCTGATAAAGGCAGAAGCGGAGGTACCCGGCAGGATGCTCAGGATCCGCCATGTGATCTTTGGCGGAGAGGCTTTGAGTCCGGGAAAACTGGCTTCCTGGAAAGAAAGGTATCCGGATACAAAGCTCATCAACATGTATGGTATCACGGAAACCACGGTGCATGTGACCTACAAGGAAATAGGTGAGGAAGAAATTAAAAATGATATCAGCAATATTGGTAAGCCGATACCGACACTCAGGGGTTATGTGTTGGATGCGCAGCAGCGCTTGCAGCCTGTTGGCATCTGGGGCGAATTGTATGTAGGAGGTGATGGTTTATCGAGGGGATACCTAAACCGGGAAGAGCTGACACGACAAAGATTTATCCCCGGTTTGCTGGCACATGAGGACCGCTTATACAGGTCGGGAGATAGAGTGCGACTGTTGGAGAATGGTGAAATGGAGTATGGTGGCAGGATGGATCAGCAGGTGAAGGTGCGTGGCTACCGTGTGGAACCGGGTGAAATTGAGAATGTACTGAGAAAGCAGGAAGGTATTTCAGATGCGATTGTAATTACGAAAAAGGACAGCCATGATGAAGTGGCACTCATTGCGTATATAGTGAGTCGTGGTTTGCTGAATGTGGCCGTATTAAGACAGGAATTGGCTGTTCATTTGCCGGCTTATATGATACCGGAGCATTTTATACAGCTGGATCATATTCCATTAACATCGAATGGGAAAGTGGACAGGAAAGCCCTGCCTGATCCGGAGGCAGCTGAGCTGAGTACAGGTGTTGAATATATAGCGCCACGGAATCCGATCGAGTCACAGTTGTTGTCAGTATGGGAAGAGGTGTTAGGCCGTACCGGCATAAGTGTGAAGGATAACTTCTTTGACCTGGGTGGTCACAGTCTGAAGGCAACACGTTTGACCGGGCAGATATCTAAATTGTTCAATGTAAAGATGGCCCTGAAGGAAGTATTCACGCATCCCGTGCTGGAGAGTCAGGCAACCTGGATTGCAGGAGCGGTACAGACGGCTTTTGCGCATGTACCGGTGGCAGCCATTGCTGAGGATTATCCCTTGTCGTCAGCACAACGTCGCTTGTGGGTATTAGGGCAGTTTGAAGAGGGTAGTGCGGCTTATAATATTCCGGGTAGCTGTGTGCTGAAAGGGGACCTTGATTTAATTGCATTGCAACAGAGCTTCAGAGAGTTGATAGCGCGGCATGAGATATTGCGAACGGTGTTCAGGGAAAATGCGGATGGGGATGTGCGACAGGTAGTATTGCCTGTAGATGCAATTGGGTTTAAGATTGAAATACATGAGGGGCTTGAAGGATTTAAAGAGGAATATATACGTCCATTCGATCTGTCCAGCGGACCTTTATTACGCGCCAGTCTTTATCATACGAAAGAAAATGAATGGGTCCTCAGTTATGTCATGCACCACATCATCAGTGATGGCTGGTCCCTGGGCATATTGATCCGTGAATTGATGGATCGTTACCAGATCCATGTATCAGGTATTGATATATCCCGCACACCTTTGCGTGTACAATATAAAGATTATGCAGTGTGGCAGCAGGAGCAATCAGGAAGCGATGCAATGAAAGAACACCGTGCTTACTGGCTGGAGCAGTTCGGCGATCGTCTTCCTGTTCTCGACCTGCCAGGCGATCATGCACGGCCGGCCCTTAAGACGTATAATGGGGGAAGTGTGGATGTTTTGTTTGAAGCATCCTTAACTACCCGCCTGAACGCCTTATTACGCAGGCAGGATAGTACCCTGTTCATGGGTTTATTGTCAGCAGTAAATGCTTTATTATATAGGTATACCGGTCAGGACGACATTATCATCGGCGGTGCTGTAGCCGGCAGGGAACATGCAGACCTGGAAGACCAGATAGGTTTTTATGTAAATACCCTGGCATTCCGTACCCGTTTCGATGGTGCTGGTAGTTACAAAGACCTGTTATCGAAGGTGCAGGATGTGACGCTGAAGGGGTATGAACACCAGTCTTATCCATTTGATACTTTGGTAGAAGAACTGGACCTGCCCCGTGACTTGAGCAGGAACCCGCTGTTTGATGTCATGCTCATTTTACAGAATAATGAGGTGAATACGATTAAAGGTATTGGTGAGCTTACTGGTTTGTCTTTGGAGGCGTATGATGAAGAGGAGGGATCTGTAAGTAAATTTGATCTGGTGTTTACATTTGTAGAGACAGGGGATGGCTTGCGTCTGCATCTTGATTATAACAGCGATATTTTTAACCGTGATACGGCATTGCGTATGGCGGATCATTTTAGAACATTGCTGGGGGCCGCCGTTTCCAACCCGGATATTTCGCTGAATAAGCTCAATTATATTGAAGACGCTGAACGCGTCCGGTTATTAGAATCCTTCAATGCAACAACACGTGATTATCCATCTTCTCATACCCTGACTGCCCTCTGGGAAGAACAGGTGAGTAAGACACCTGATAGTGTAGCGCTGGAATGTGTGGGCCGCAGTTTTACTTACGATGAACTGAACAGTCAGGCCAATCGTTTAGGAAATTATCTGCGGGAGAAATATGGCCT
Source organism: Chitinophaga silvisoli (assembly GCF_003412465.1). GTDB lineage: Bacteria > Bacteroidota > Bacteroidia > Chitinophagales > Chitinophagaceae > Chitinophaga > Chitinophaga silvisoli. The sequence continues at coordinate 134,816 of NZ_QTJV01000006.1, read as the reverse complement.
GAGTGAAACTGAGCTGGTAGGTATTCAATTGCCCCGCGATGAACGGATTGTAGTGGCTATGCTGGGTGTGCTGAAAGCGGGTGCAGGGTGTGTACCTGTTGATCCGGAATATCCTGCGGAGCGGATCGCTTATATGTTTGAAGCAGGACAGTGTAAGGTGGTAATTGATGAAGCCTTCTGGACTTCCTTTGTGCAAGAGCAGGCTGCTTATACTGCTACAGATTTAATGATCGCTGCTGATCCATCTGCTCTTTGTTATATCATTTACACCTCTGGTTCTACGGGTCAGCCGAAAGGTTGTATGCTGGAACACCGTGGTGTGATCAATCATTTATACAGCAAGATCAATGATCTTTCATTGACATCCGCAGATGTCATCTGCCATACATCTGCACTTCATTTTGTAGGTGGTATCTGGCAACTGTGGGCACCATTAGTGACAGGAGGTCGTGTGGTCCTCTGTGACAAGGATACGCTGACCAATATGGATGCGCTGCTGGCTACCGCTCATGCAAGCGGCAGCCGTATCCTTGAAATCATACCATCCCAGTTGAACGAGTACCTGGCCCAGGAAGGCAGCTTTGATGCCGGAGCTATTGAAATACTCATCCTGACAGGAGAAAAACTGACCCCCCATTTTGTAGAGAAATGTTATGGCAGCAATGAAGGGCTGACTATTATGAATACCTATGGTCAGACAGAATCCTCTGATGTCACCACCAGTTATATCATTCCACGTGACAGTCAGCATGACAAGGTCCTTGTCGGCAAGCCGATACAGAACATGTCTCATTATATTCTGTCTTCAGATGGTGAGTTGTGTGGTATCGGTGTGGTAGGAGAGATCTTTACAACCGGTGCTGGCACCTGCCGAGGATATATTAACCAGGAAGGGTTAACAGCAAAAAGCTTTGTACAATTACCATATGCGCCAGGAAAGAGGGTATATCGTACCGGTGACCTGGGCAGATGGTTAGCAGATGGCAATATAGAATACATCGGTCGCAGGGATGAGCAGGTGAAGATAAGAGGTCACCGCATCGAACCTGCAGAAATAGAGCGCGTGCTGGAGACATATGCAGGTGTAGAGAAAGCGGTGGTATTGCTGGATGGCGGACAGCTGGTTGCTTACATCATAAGTCATTCAGATGACCTGTCGGCATCAGCGCTGCGTGCTTACCTGGCATCCCGTTTACCTTCACCCATGGTTCCTTCCCGTTATGTGGTATTGGACCAGCTGCCCTTGTTGTTGAATGGCAAACTTGATAAAGCTGCCCTGCTACGCCTTGGCGGACAGGAACTGGACACCGCCGATGTATACGAAGCGCCTACCAATGAAACGGAATCCAAACTCATCGCCCTCTGGGAACAAATACTCCAGCGCCAGCCTATTGGAATCAAAGACAATTTCTTTGACCTGGGTGGTCATAGTTTAAAAGCAACGCGCCTCATCAGCCAGATCTACAAGACCTTCGAAGTAAAGATCTTACTGAAAGACATCTTCCGTTTACCGGTATTATCCGACCAGGCAGCATGGATTGCGGCTTCAGTACGTACCAGCTTCAATGCTATCCCTGTCATCCCTGAACAGGCAGACTATCCGCTTTCCTCTTCCCAGAATCGCCTCTATATATTAAGCCAGTTTGAAGGAGGAAACATCGCCTACAGTATTTCCAGGGTATATCTGTTTGAGGGTGACCTGGATGTAAGCTCCCTGCAAAAAAGCTTTGAAGAACTACTGTCCCGTCACGAAATACTACGTACTGTATTCCGTGAAAACACAGCGGGCGAGGTACGGCAGGTGGTATTGCCTGTAAACGGATTTAAAATATACATCCATGAGCAATTGGAAGCCGAAGATGTAAAAGACCTTGTGCAGCAAGACCTGCAGCGCCCATTTGATCTTTACAAAGGTCCCCTGTTACGGGCCAGCCTTTATCGTACCAGCGAAAGTCAATGGGTTTTCAGTTATGTCATGCATCACATCATCAGTGATGGCTGGTCCATGGGCATCCTGATCCGTGAGCTCATAGATCGCTACCATGTACATACATCAGGTATTAAGTCGGATCGCAGTCCTTTACGCATTCAATATAAAGACTACGCCGCCTGGCAGCAGGAGCAATCAGAAAGCGCTATAATGCAGGAACACCGTGCTTATTGGCTGGAGCAATTCGGCGATCGCCTCCCTGTTCTTGACCTGATAGGCGATCATCCCCGTCCGGCCATTAAAACCTATAATGGTGCCAGTATAGATAGAGCGATTGACCCTTCCCTGGTAGCCCGTTTCGATGCATTATTACGCGGTCAGGGCCGTACGATGTTCATGGGCCTGTTGTCTGCAGTAAACGCGTTATTATACCGTTATACCGGTCAGGAAGATATCATCATCGGTGGTGCTGTCGCCGGCAGGGAACATGCTGACCTGGAAGACCAGATTGGTTTCTATGTAAATACCCTGGCTTTCCGTACCCGCTTCAATGGCACCGGTACTTACAAAGAACTCCTGGAGAAAGTAAGCGATGTAACCCTGAAGGGATATGAACACCAATCCTATCCATTCGACGAACTGGTGGAGCAGTTAAACCTGAGCCGTGATCTGAGTCGTAGCCCATTGTTCGACGTAATGCTGGTATTGCAGAATACAAGTGTGGATGAGCAGGCCCCAATACCCGGTAAGCTCCAGGTGAGTCCTTACAAAGAAGGAGAGAACCGATTGAGCATATTTGACCTGGTCTTCACTTTCGCAGAAACTGCCGAAGGCCTCCATCTTCATCTCGATTATAACACTGATATCTATCACCGTGATACGGCATTACGCATGACGGATCACTTTACTACGCTGCTGGCAGCTGCGGTGGCAAACCCGGATACTGCCATCAATGCACTGGCTTATTTTGATGAGCGTGAAAGACATCAGTTACTGAAGACATTCAATGCGACAGCGCGTGATTATCCTTCTTCCCAGACACTGACAGAACTATGGGAAACGCAGGTCCTGCAAACACCGGATCAGATTGCCCTGGAATGTGGTCCTAAGCGTTTTACTTATAGTGAGCTGAACGAACAGGCCAATCGCCTGGGTCATTACTTACAGCAGCATGCAGTAGTAAGTGGAGAAGACCTTGTAGGTATCCGCCTCACCCGCGATGAACGTATTGTAATAGCGATGCTCGCCATCCTTAAAACAGGTGCAGGATGTTTGCCTGTAGATCCGGAATATCCTGCGGACCGCATTGACTATATGTTTGAAGAAGGGAAATGTAAGGTCGTAATTGACGAACCATTTTGGGCTTCATTTGTAAATGAGCAGCATGCTTATGCGGTCACAAATTTAGTTGCGCATCATGATCCTTCCTGCCTTTGCTACGTTATCTATACCTCCGGTTCTACCGGCCAGCCTAAAGGCTGTATGCTGGAACACCGCGGTGTGATCAATCATTTATATAGCAAGATCAATGACCTTTCCCTGACAGCAACAGATGTTATTTGTCATACTTCTGCACTTCATTTTGTAGGCGGCATCTGGCAACTCTGGGCACCGTTAATAACTGGTGGCCGTGTCATACTCTGTGATAAGGATACGCTGACAAACATGGAAGAATTACTCTCCACTGCGCAGGCAAACGCCTGTCGTATCCTGGAAATTATTCCATCACAATTAAATGAGCATCTTTCTAATGAAGGTACCCTTGATGCTGGTGCGCTCGAAATATTAATCCTCACAGGAGAAAAACTCAGTCCTCATTTTGTAGAGAGATGTTACGGTAGCAATGAAGGTTTGACTATTATGAATACCTATGGTCAAACGGAATCCTCAGATGTCACTACCAGTTATATCATACCCCGTAATAGTCAGCATGACAAGGTCCTTGTCGGCAAGCCGATTCAGAACATGTCTCATTATATCCTTTCTGCTTATGGCGACTTGTGTGGTATCGGTGTGGTAGGAGAGATCTACACCACAGGGGCTGGCACATGTCGTGGCTACATTAACCAGGAAGAGCTCACAACGGGAAGTTTTGTACAATTACCGTTTGCTCCCGGAAAACGGGTGTATCGTACAGGAGACCTGGGCCGCTGGCTGCCGGATGGCAATATAGAATACATCGGCCGCAGAGATGAGCAGGTGAAGATAAGAGGCCATCGTATAGAACCAGCAGAAATAGAGCGGGTCCTGGAAAATTATGAAGGTATAGACAAAGCTGTCGTAATGCTGGATGCCGGCCGTACACAACTGGTGGCTTACCTGGTAATAGAAAAGGAGAGGGCAGCCTATACAGAAGAACTGGTAGCGCAGGACCTGCGTGCTTACCTGGCGGCTCGTTTACCGGCTCCTATGATCCCTTCACAGTATGTGATCCTGGGGCAGCTGCCATTACTCTTAAATGGTAAACTTGACAAAGCGGCGCTATCACGTGCTGGCGGGCAGGAACTGAATTCAGCCGAGGTCTATGAACCGGCAGGCAATGAAACAGAAACCAGGCTGGTCGCCCTCTGGGAACAAGTACTGCAGCGTCATCCAATAGGTATTAAAGACAATTTCTTTGATCTCGGTGGTCATAGCCTGAAAGCAACTGTCATGTTGAATAAACTGAAAGTTGAATTCAAAATAAAAGTCAGCCTGCAGGAATTCTTTATGAGCCCACAAATAAAAAGTCTTTCAGAACTCATACAGCGAAAGATCTGGTTGGAAAACTCCAGGGAAATGGCATCCACAACAGATGAAGCCAGAGTGACCATCAAACTTTGAGTCCAAACACCCCCTTAACTATTCTTAATGCCCGCATTATGATTAATGATCTGATCCTGAATTTGGCTAATCAAAATATTTTGATAACCGTGGCCGATGGCGAGTTGATAATTAATGCCCCTAAAGACGTACTTACAGAAACCCTCATCGATACTATCAGGAAGAATAAAGCCGCACTGATTACCTATTTGTCTGGAAACGGGGCAACAGGGAAAGGTGCGTTTGACAGCATCCCTTCTATAGCAGAACAGGCCTCTTATCCATTGTCTTATGCCCAGCGAAGACTCTGGATCGCCAGTCAGTGGGAAGGTGGCAGTACTGCTTATAATATCGCTATGGCATACGTATTCGATGGCAATCTTTCTATACCAGCACTTGAATATGCTTTCAATACTTTAATATCCCGTCACGAAAGCCTGCGCACTGCTTTTAAAGAAAATGAAGCTGGAGAGATCAGGCAGTATATCCTGCCTGTAGATGAAATCAATTTTAAAATTGAGAAATATGAGCTGGATGCTGAATTGATTGAAGCCGCGGTGAAAGAAGAATATAAACGTCCTTTTGATCTGACTGCCGCTCCTCTATTACGTGCAACTCTCTTCCATGAAAGCCCTAATACCTGGGTCTTCACTTATGTCATGCATCACATCATCAGCGATGGTTCATCTATGAATATTTTGCTGAATGAACTGTTATTATTTTACCATGCATATATCAATGGTTCCAGCCATTCCTTAAAGCCTTTACGCATCCATTATAAAGATTACACCGCCTGGCAGCTTGGGCAGGATGAAACTGAAAGTGATCAGAAATATTGGTTACAGCAGTTTGAGGGTGAAATCCCCGTCATCGCCCTGATGGGCGATTATGCCCGTCCGGCCGTAAAAACATTCAATGGAAATATCATCCACAGAAAATTAAAGACAGGCCTGGCCCAAAAGCTGCTACAACTCAGTCAACAGGAAGGTGCCACCCTGTTTATGGGATTATTGGCTACTGTCAATACCTTATTATATCGCTACACACAACAGGAAGATATAGTGCTGGGGAGCCCGGTAGCAGGGCGTAACCACGCAGATCTTGAAGACCAGATTGGCTTCTATGTCAATACCCTGCCACTGCGATCCAGGTTTAAAGGATCAGACAGCTTCCTGGAATTGCTTAAGGCTGTGAAGCAGACGACACTGCAGGCATATGACCATCAGGCATATCCTGTAGATCAGTTGGTAGAAGACCTTCGTATTCCCAGGAGCCCTTCCCGTCATCCACTTTTTGATATCGTAGTTGTACTGCAAAATAGTGAGTCGGGTACACAACAAGGTATCGATGGCCTAACCGTAAAAAGATACGAACAGGGAGAAGACCTGACCAGCAAATTTGACATCGTATTTAATTTCTCATCTGTAGGAGATGAACTGAAATTAGATCTTGAATATAATACTGATATCTATACAGGATCCACCATTGCGCAGCTGTTTACCCACTTTGAATCCCTGCTCACTGCTATCACTGTAAAACCAGGAACAGCCCTCCAGCAACTGGAATATTTATCCGCCGCCGAGCGGCATTTGCTCACAGAAGGATTGAATGCCACCACTACCGGTTATCCCCGCTATTCATCTATCACCAGCCTGTTTGAGGCCCAGGTAAAAGAAACCCCTTACAATACTGCACTCGTTTTTGAAGAGCATCGGTTTACCTACGCAGAACTGAATAAATGGAGCAATCGTTTGTCAGACTACCTCCGTCGTAAATATGCGGTAGGGAAGGGAGACCTGGTGGGAATAAAACTGGAGCGCAGCGAATGGATTATTATTGCTGTACTTGGAATCTTAAAAGCAGGCGCTGCATATGTGCCCATAGATACCGAATATCCTGCAGAACGCGTGGCTGATATGCTGAGTGATTGTGCAAGTAATGTAGTGATAGATGAGGCATTCTTAACTGCTTTCCGGGAATGTGCGGCAGCGCTGGAAGAACTGGACGTTTCTGCAGGAACTGCTGCCGGCGACCTGGCTTATGTAATGTTTACCTCGGGATCTACCGGCCGTCCGAAAGGTGTGATGGTAGAGCACCGTGCGGTGGTACGACTGGTAAAGAACACTGAATTTATTGCGCTAAATGGAAACGAGGTCGTATTATCTACCGGTGCATTATCATTTGATGCTACGACGTTTGAATATTGGAGCACCCTGTTGAATGGAGGTTGCCTCGTGCTGTGTCCTCAAAATGTATTGCTGGAACCCACCGCTTTGTCGCAGTTAATGCAAACTGAAAAGATAGATACTATCTGGTTTACTGCAGGTTGGCTGAATCAGCTTGTAGATGGACATATCGCTCTCTTTGCCGGTTTGCGTACCCTACTGGCTGGTGGTGACCGCTTGTCTCCTGTACATATCGCAAAACTACGTAGTCATTATCCTGAACTTATTATCATAAACGGCTATGGCCCTACGGAGAATACTACCTTTTCTCTAACTTATAATATAAAAGAAGTTGCTGCTAATATTCCGGTAGGCCGTCCGATAAGTAATAGTTATGCTTACATCCTGGATCCGCATCAGCAGTTGCTGCCTGTAGGCGTGGCAGGTGAGATCTGTGTGGGCGGCGATGGTTTATCCCGTGGATACCTGAATCGCCCGGAACTGACTAAGGAGAAATTTGTAGTCAATCCCTTCCGTGCAGGAGAACGCATGTACCTGACCGGAGATCTGGGGCGCTGGTTGCCTGATGGCAATATTGAATTCCTGGGTCGTAAAGATGCCCAGGTGAAAGTTCGTGGTCACCGTATTGAACTTGGCGAAATAGAGGCTGCATTACTTGCCCATCCTGAGATCACCGATGTAGTAGTGATAGTCAGGGAAAAGCCTGCTGAAGAAAAGGAAATTGTAGCTTACCTGGTTGGAACTACCACCTTTACAGCAGCTGGTCTGCGTACTTTCCTGGGTAACAGTTTACCTGTATATATGTTGCCTGCCCATTATGTGCAATTGGAAGAACTGCCGTTGACACCCAATGGTAAGGTAGACCGCAAATGCTTACCTGCTCCTGAAGGCCAGGATTTGAACAGCGGTGTCGTATACATCGCTCCCCGCAATGACAAAGAGCAGGCATTGGTGGCTGTCTTTGAGGAAGTACTCCACAAGCATCCCATCGGGATCCATGATAATTTCTTTGTAATGGGTGGCGATTCAATCAAGTCCATCCAGATAGCAGCACGCTTAAAACAACGTGGTTACCGGGTAGCCATCCAGGACATCCTGCGTTATCCTGAAGTGGCCCATCTGAGTGTGCATGTACAGGTCGCAGCTCGTGTGCCTGACCAGGGTATTATAAGCGGTCCCGTGCCATTAGGCCCGGTGCAGGCTTCCTTCCTGGAGCATGGCACAGAAGATCATAAACATCATTTCAATCAATCAGTATTGCTGGAAAGCAATACGCCTATAGATGAAACTGCTCTCAGAGCATCTCTGTCCGCCTTGACCCGGCATCACGACGCATTGCGAATGGTGTTCAGACATACCCCTGATGGCTGGATCCAGGAGAACCTGGGTACTGAGCAGGGCTATCACCTGGAAGTTCATGCTACTGAAGATCGCCTTCCTTATTATGAAAAGATGCAGGAAGGTATCGACCTTGCAAATGGCCCATTGTTACGTGCAGGTCTTTTCCATAATAAATTACTGCTCATTATCCATCACCTGGTAGTAGATGGTGTTTCCTGGCGTATTTTGCTGGAAGACCTCAGTACTTTATATGATCAATATACTAAGGGCCTTCCTTTCTCCCTGCCTCAAAAAACAGATTCTTTCCAATACTGGCAGCAGCAGTTACGCTCTTATAATGTAGCGGATGAAGCTCCGTATTGGTCGGAGCTCACGTCTCTTGTACTGCCGGCGTTCCCGATAGAAATGCCTGATGGTACAAATCTTATGAGAGACACGGTATCCGGTTCATTTATACTGGATGAAAAGATCACAGCAGATTTGCAGCATCATTGTTACAAAGCTTATCGTACAGAGATCAATGATATTTTACTGACAGGCCTGGCGATTGCCATTGAAGAAGTCTTCGGCATTAAGCGCGTTGCTGTTCAGATGGAAGGGCATGGTCGGGAAGACATTGGTATGGATGTAGATGTGAGCCGCACTGTTGGCTGGTTTACCTCTTTATATCCTGTAGTGCTGGATATGGGGTACGCAGATCCTGTTGCGCAGCTGGTAAGTGTAAAAGAACAATTACACCGGGTACCTAATAAGGGAATCGGCTATGGCCTGTTACGGCATGCCCGTCATTTACAGCCAGCAGTGAGTTTTAATTACCTGGGTGACTTTGGCGATAACATAGCTTCATCTGATACTGCCGCTCATTTTAGTTATTCAGCAGAAGCACATGGACATGACTTTTCACCATTACTGGCACGCGATGTATTGCTGGATGTCTCTGGTCTGATGGCCGGGGGGCGCTTGCAACTCTCTGTCACGTACAGTAATCAGCAATACCATGCTGCTACTATTGCACAATTACTGGATTCGTATCGCCTTCACCTCGAAGCGCTGATCAGCCACCTGAGTCAGGAGACAAGCGTCCATTTAACGCCGGTCGATCTTACCTGCAAAGACTTAACGATATCAGCACTTGCTGAGCTCACATCCCGTTATACAATCGAAGATGTTTATCCCCTCAGCCCTTTACAACAAGGTTTGTATTATCACTGGCTGACCAACCCGGATGCAGCTGCCTATTTTGTGCAGATGAGCTTCCGTGCCTGTGGCCGGGTAGATATTGCCTTGCTGGAACAGAGCTATCAGATGTTGGTAGACCGTCATGCTGTTCTGCGGACATTCTTTACAGAAAACTTATTGCAGGTAGTGCAAAAGAATGTGAAAGGGAACTTCCATTATGATACTATCCATGGAGATATAGAAGCGGCAGTACAGGACTATCGTTCTTCTGATCGTGCCCGTGGATTCGATTTGCATGCAGGCTCCCAGATGCGCTTAGGTATACTGAGCCTTGGAGACGATAACTATGAGTTTATCTGGAGTTTCCATCATATCCTGATGGATGGCTGGTGTGGCAGTATCCTGATCAAAGAATTCTTTGAAGTGTATAATGGGCTGCTGGATGGTATCATGCCTGAGATGAAACCAGTGCAACCCTATTCAGAATATTTCAACTGGTTGGCAAAAAAAGACAAACCGGCCACCCTTGATTACTGGAAAAAGTATTTGTCGGATTATGAGTCGGTGAGCAGTATACCCACTAAAAGCACAGATGTAGCAGGCGATTTCACAGCAGAGAAAGAACGTTTCCTGCTGGCTGGCGACATTCGTAGCAGGCTGCGGGATCTTTGTGCCGATCTGGGTATTACAGAAAGCACCTTCATTCAGGCTATGTGGGGCGTATTACTTGCCAGGTATAATAATACGGATGATGTCGTATTTGGTGCAGTAGTAGCAGGTCGCCCGGGAGAAGTAGCGGGTATAGAAGATATGATCGGTCTGTTTATAAACACCGTGCCCGTAAGAATCAAGGTCGATGATACCTGCACTGTTAGCAGCCTTTTACAATCAGTACAGCAGGAAAGTATAGAAAGCAGTGCACATCACTATGTGCAGTTAGCCGAAGTACAGTCGGAAAGTGAGCTTGGCAGAAACCTCTTTGATCATATCCTGGTGTATGAGAACTACCCGGTGCAGGAAATTACAGGCAATGAGGAGGCTAATACTTCTTCACACCTTACACTCCTTAGTTCTACCATACTTGAACAAACGAATTATAACCTTTCCATCACTGTCAATCCCGGTGATGCACTGGAAGTATCTTTTACTTATAATCACAACATCTTCGATCAGGAACAGATAAGCCGTTTAGCTAAGCATTTTTACACCCTGATCGGCCATGCTGTCAACAGGCCTTCTCAAACCCTTGGAGAACTAAGCTATCTCACGGAAGAAGAATACCAGCAGTTAACGAGAGGCTTCAATAACACAACTGTCGCCTACCCGGAAAATGACACCATCGCGCATTTGTTTAGTCAACAGGTAAAGCAGTCACCGGCAGCGATAGCAGTAGAATATGGCACTGCAAAGCTTAGTTACCAGGAGCTGGATACCCTCTCTAACCAGTTTGCCCATTACCTTCGGGACAATTATAGTATAGCGCATGAAGACCTGGTAGGCATTCTCCTGGATCGAAGTGAATGGATGGTCATCACTATACTTGGTATTATTAAATCTGGTGCCGCCTATGTACCCATTGATCCATCCTATCCGGAAGAAAGGATCAGCTACATGTTGGCCGACAGCAATGCCCGTCTGCTCATCAATGAAGAGGAGCTTGCACGTTTTCGTACAGTTGCCGCTTCATATAACAGCGGTCTTCCGGCCTCTTTACCCTCTCCCGCTCACCTTGCCTATGTGATCTACACCTCAGGGTCTACCGGCAAACCCAAAGGTGTAATGATCGAACATAGAAGTCTCTCAGCCCGCATGCAATACTTCAGGGATACCTACGGTACAGGTCCTGCCGATAATATCATTTTCTACCGCTCATACAGTTTTGATGGAGCGATAGAAGAGTACCTGTTGCCCATTGTGACAGGGGCAAAATGTTGTATAGCCCCTCCTGATTTCAAGGATAATATCGTTGAGAACCTCTATGATTTTATAGAAAAATATAGCATCACCAAAATAAACATGCCGCCGGTCCTCTTACAGGAACTTATGTTGGCTGCAGATGAGGAAGCGTCATTCAGACTTCGTTCCCTTAAGCATGTGGTATCTGGTGGCGATAAGCTCACCGTGAAAACGGTGAATGATTTCGTGACAAGATTTAAGACTACCTTGCATAATGCCTATGGTCCTACAGAGAATACGGATGATTCCACGAACTGGCCGGCTCATTTCCTGGAAGCCAGCATTGTGCCTATCGGCAAGCCAGTCAGCTGTTCTTCAGTATATATCCTGGATAATCACCTCAGGTTGCTCCCTGTGGGTGTTACCGGTGAGATTTGTGTAGGAGGTGATGGCTTATCACGTGGCTATCTCAATCGCCCGGAATTAACACAGGAGAAATTTGTAGCCAACCCTTATGAGCCGGGTCAAAGGATCTACCTCACCGGAGATGTTGGCCGTTGGTTGCCTGATGGCAATATAGAATTCCTGGGGCGTAAAGATGAACAGGTAAAGGTACGTGGTTACCGTATTGAATTAGGGGAGATTGAAAGTCTCCTGCTTGGCCATCCCGGTATCAACTCGGCTGTAGTTGTAGCCCGTGAACATGTCTCCGGTGAAAAGGAGTTGGTGGCTTATATTGTAGGGGATGAGGGGCTTACCACCGCAGATGTACGTCTCTATCTGGGTGAGCTTTTGCCATCCTATATGTTGCCTGCACATTATGTACAGCTGGAAGAACTGCCATTAAACCCGAACGGGAAAATAGACCGCAAGCGTTTGCCAGCTCCCGAAGGGCAGGATATGGGTACCGGTGTCAGCTACCTGGCACCCCGTAATGAAATGGAACGGCAACTCGTAGCTGTATTTGAAGAAGTGCTCCACAAACACCCCATCGGGATCCGTGATAATTTTTTTGTACTGGGTGGTGATTCAATCAAGTCTATCCAGATCGCTTCCCGCTTAAAGCAAAGAGGCTACCGCGTTACAATCCAGGATATCCTTCGTTATCCTGAACTGGCGAACCTGGGTAAACATATCCAGGTCCTGAGTCGCATTGCTGATCAGGGACTGGTAACTGGTATTGTACCTTTAGGCCCCATCCAGGCATCTTTCCTGGAACATGGCCCTCATGATCACAAACACCATTTCAATCAGTCCGTTTTATTAAAAGGTAATCCCCGCATAGATGAATCCAGGCTCAGGAAAGCCTTATCTGCATTAGTCCTGCACCACGACGCATTGCGAATGGTGTACAGGCAGACAGCTGAAGGTTGGTTACAGGAAAACCTGGGTGCTGAACAGGGCTATCACCTGGAAGTTCATAAAACCAATGATCCCCTGGCTTATTACGAACAACTTCAATCAGGCTTCGACCTGGAACATGGTCCCTTACTGCGTGCAGGATTATTCCATAGCGACGATGCAGATCGTTTATTACTGGTCATTCATCACCTGGTAGTAGATGGCGTATCATGGCGTATATTACTGGAAGACCTCAGTACACTTTATGCTCAGTCTACACAGGGTATTGCTTTCTCTTTGCCACAAAAAACAGATTCTTTCCGTTACTGGCAGGAGCAATTACACTCTTTTGATGTAACTCATGAAGCCGGATATTGGTCTCAAATAACATCCACTGACTTGCCATTGGATCATGCCAATGGAACAAACCATGTCAAAGATGCCGTGTCTGTTTCTTTCATCTTGGATGAAAGAACGACAGCAACTCTTCAACAACATTGTTATAAAGCTTATCGCACTGAAATCAATGATATTTTATTGACAGCCCTCGCACTTTCAATAGAAGAGGTTTTCAATCTTACCCGTGTCGCCATTCAGATGGAAGGTCATGGTCGTGAAGATATCGGGAAAGATGTAGACGTAAGCCGCACCGTAGGCTGGTTTACGACGCTCTATCCTGTGGTGCTGGAAATGGGGTATGCAGATCAGCTAGCCCAACTCATAGGTGTAAAAGAACAATTGCACCGGATCCCTAATAAGGGAATTGGTTATGGGCTATTACATCCCATCCCGCATGTAAAAGCGCGGGTGAGTTTTAATTACCTGGGTGAATTCGGAACTGCTACATTGAATAATCAATTCTTCAACCATGCCGCTGAATCCCATGGGCACGATTTCTCTCCCATGCTGGAACGTGATGTATTACTGGGTATCTCCGGTCTGATAGCCGCTGGTCGCTTACAGCTTACCTTCACTTATAGCAGCCAGCAATACGAAGCATCCACCATAGAAAAATTATCAGCTTCCTATCGTCATCACCTGGAAGCATTAATCAATAAGTTAAGCAGGGAGACAACAGAGCATATTACGCCTGTTGACCTTACCTATAAATCCCTACAGGTAGCCGGGTTGTCGGAGTTGACAGCCGATTATACTATAGAAGATATCTATCCACTCAGTCCGCTGCAGGAAGGGCTATACTATCATTGGGCGACCCATCCACAGGCACCTGCTTACTTTGAACAGGTTAGCTATCGGATCCGTGGTAAACTAAATATCCAGTTACTGGAACAGGCTTATCAACGCCTGGTATCCCGTCATGCAGTGCTGCGCACCTTCTTTACAGAGAGGTTAGGAGATCGTTTATTACAGGTAGTACAGAAAAATGTAAAAGGCGATTTTCATTATGAAATAATCAATGGGGAAATAGAAGAAGCCGTACGCGCATATCGCTCGGCTGATCGCTCCCGTGGATTCAGGTTAGATAACGGATCGCAGATGCGCTTATGTATCCTGGACCTTGGAGAAGACACCTATGAGCTGATCTGGAGTTACCATCATATCCTGATGGATGGCTGGTGCAGTAGTATCCTGAGCAAAGAGTTCTTTGACCTCTATTACGGACAGACAGAACTGAAACCGGTGCAGGCGTATGCAAACTACTTCCGGTGGCTGGAAAAACAGGATAAGCAACTTACACTTAACTACTGGCGGAATTACCTGCAGGGTTATGATACACTAAGCGGATTACCTAAACAATCCCTTAGCGAGGTATACCAGGCTCAGAAATATAAACTGAAAATAAAGAGTGAGGGGATCAAAGAACTGTGTGGCAAATACGGCTTCACAGAAAATACCTTTATCCAGGGAATGTGGGGTGTACTCTTAAGTAAATACAACAACACGGACGACGTAGTATTTGGCACCACCGTTTCCGGCCGTCCTGCTGAAGTAAAAGGAATTGAAGAGATGATCGGCCTGTTCATTAATACAATCCCCGTACGTGTACCTGTTCATAACAAGACCATCCGCACACTACTCCAGGAATTACAACAAAGCAATATTGAAAGCACTCCTCATCATTATGTGCAACTGGCAGAAGTGCAGATGGAAAGCGCCTTGGGAAGAAACCTGTTCGATCATATCATTGTATTTGAAAATTACCCTGTAGAAGAGATCGTAGAACGCAGTATCCAGGAACATGAGAAATTATCTTTCCTGTCTTACGACAGTTTTGAACAGACCAACTATGATCTGTTGCTTGTTGTGGTACCTGGGGAAGAAATTGAAATTCAGTTCAATTACAATGTCAATAAGTACGCACCTGCACTGATGGAAAGAGCCGCGAATCAGTTACTGGTATTGATAGATCAAGCCCTGCACAATCCCAATCAGACGGTCAGAGAACTAAAGATACTGGATGAAAAAGAACAACATCAGCTGATCAACGAGTTCAATCAAACAGCTGTAGAATATGAGCAGGGAACGATCCTCTCGCTCTTTGAACAACAGGTGCGGAACACGCCTGCTGCCACCGCCCTGATCTTCCAGGGAAAGAAACTGACCTATGCAGAACTTAATGCGAGTGCCAACCAGTTTGCGCATTACCTGCATACAAGCCTTGGTTTACACGCCGGAGACCTTGCAGGCATACTACTGGATCGTAGTGAATGGATGATTATCTCTATCCTGGGTGTGCTTAAATCAGGTGCCGCGTATTTGCCAATAGATCCTGCCTATCCAAAGAGCAGAATTGATTATATGCTGACTGATAGCGGCTGCAAGGTGCTGGTAGATAATGAGGTGTTAACACAATTCAAAAGTGACACACATAATTATAACAGCGAAGTACCACCGGCAAAGACAAATTCAGAAGGCCTTGCTTACGTCATCTATACATCCGGTTCCACTGCAGCACCCAAAGGTTGCGCTATTACACATGGAAGCCTGTACAACTACATCCAATGGGCCACATCCTGTTATTTTACAGATCTCCCATGTTTTGGCTTGTTTACATCCCTGTCGTTTGACCTCACCGTCACGAGCATTTTCTGTCCCTTAGCAAAAGGCGGCCGGCTATTCCTCTACGACCAGGACGATGAAATATCCGGTGTATTGCAACATAGCTTTAGCATAGAGAGTGGCATCAATAGTATCAAACTGACCCCTTCACATATCAGTATCCTGGAGCAGCTGGATCTTAGCTCTACAACCATGACTGCTGCTATCGTCGGTGGGGAAGAAGTGACTCCCAAACATGTGTCCATTCTTAAAAAAATCAATCCACAGATCCGGATCTATAATGAATACGGACCTACAGAAGCAACCGTAGGCTGTATCGTCAAAGAACTGGAAGAAAATACCCCCGTGCTCATCGGCAAGCCTATTGCCAATATGCACATCTACATCCTAGACAGATATGGAGATCTAAGTCCTGTCGGTGTACCCGGTGAACTATACATCGGTGGCTCCCAGCTGGCCCGTGGCTATCTCAACAATCCTGCACTCACAGGTAAGAAATTCTTAACAGATCCCTTCCGGGAAAATGAAAGGATCTATAAAACCGGTGACCTCGCTGCATGGCTCCCGGATGGCAATATCCGCTTCCTGGGCAGAAATGATGACCAGGTGAAAATACGTGGCTACCGCATTTCACTAGGCGAAATTGAAAGTGCACTACTCGATTATCCGGGTGTCACAACGGCCGCTGTCATCGCCAGTGGTGTTGAGAATGCCGAAAGGAAGCTGATCGCCTATTTCGTTGCCGGCACCAATGAAACGAGTGCTGCAATCAGGAAATATATGCAGGACAAATTCCCTGCCTATATGATCCCTTCCCATTTTGTACAAATGGGCAGTATTCCACTCACAGTGAATGGAAAGATAGACAGGCGGCGGTTACCTGCACCGGGAGAGTCCTCAAATGAAACATATGTAGCCCCCCGCAATGAGATAGAAGAAAAGCTGGTAGTCGTATGGCAACAATTATTACACAGGGACAAAATAGGCGTAGAAGATAACTTCTTCGAAGCTGGGGGCAACTCTATTATGATTATTAAGCTGGCTAAACAAACAAGTGCCATACTGAATATCGAAGTAAACATTACACTATTATTCCGTTACCCAACTATCAAGGACCTGGTAGACTATGTATTGCAGGAACAGGTGCTGGTGGAAGAAGAAGAGATAGACAGGGACCAGTTACTGGATGACTTAAATAAATTTGAATAACATGACTGCTGTTAAGAAATATGATGGTCTTGAGATTGCTGTGATCGGAATGTCGGCTCAGTTCCCGGGAAGCAATAACTACCTGGAATACTGGGAAAATCTGAAATCAGGCAGGGAGTCTATTAAGACATTCAGCGATGAAGAACTGAGACTGTCAGGTGTTCCTGAGCACTTACTCAAGAATGAATCCTTTGTCAAAGCACAAGGTGTGGTAGAGGGTAAAGAGCATTTCGACCATGCTTTTTTTGGTTACAGTGCTGAGGAAGCTGCTTTCATGGATCCCCAGATCCGCATGTTCCATGAACATTGCTGGAAGGCATTGGAAGATGCCGGCTATGCTTCAATGACAGGATCAAAAAAGATTGGCCTGTTTGCAGGTGCCTCTATCAATGATAACTGGAAGATCTATGCGCATTCAAAAGCTGCGGATAGTACGCTGGATCCCTTCTACCTGAACATGATTATGTCTCAGCATTTTATCAGCACACTGGTTGCCTATAAACTGAACCTGAGAGGCCCCTCTTATTATGTAGACACAGCATGTTCAACTTCCCTGAGTGCCATACACCTGGCCAGCAGGAGCCTGCTGACCAGGGAATGTAACATGGCCCTGGCAGGTGGTATTTGTATTCGTACTGCCAAAAGAAAAGGCTACCTGTACAGGCCTGATATGATAGCTTCCAAAGACGGTCATTGCAGGGCATTTGACGAGGAGGCGAGTGGTACAGCTTCCGGTGAAGGTGTTGGCATCGTAGTGTTGAAAAAGCTTAGCGAAGCCATGAAAGATGGTGATCATATATATGCTATCATCAAGGCTTCAGTAGTAAATAATGATGGTAACTTTAAAGTTGGTTATACCGCGCCAAGTGTAAAAGGGCAGGCGGAATGCATTGCTGCTGCTCATAAACTGGCAGGCGTAAGTGCACAAAGTATTTCATATATAGAAGCACACGGTACGGGAACCGCTTTGGGAGACCCAATTGAAATAAGGGGATTGAATGAAGCCTTTGCCACCGGCGGTGATCAGAAATTCTGTGCCATAGGTTCTGTAAAAACGAATATTGGTCACCTCGATGCCGCTGCCGGTGTAGCCGGATTAATAAAGACGGTGCTGGCCCTGAAATATCAACAGTTGCCGGCAAGCCTTCATTTTCAAAAGGCGAACCCTGAAATTGATTTCGATGGAGGCCCCTTTTATGTCAATACCCGCTTGCAGCAATGGCAACGGAAAGGGGATACCCCGCTGCGCGCAGGTGTAAGCTCCCTGGGCATTGGAGGCACAAATGCGCATGCTGTGCTGGAAGAAGCTCCGGAACAGCCCCAAAGCATAGCCGGTCGTAGGTATAAAATCCTTCCCTTATCAGCGCGTACCAGTCAGTCACTCACTCAATTCACAACGCAATTACAGCACTTTATTAATAAAGAACAGGTAAATGTTGCTGACATGGCTTACACCTTACAGGTAGGCCGCAGGCATTTTACATATCGCCTGCCCCTGGTATGTGAAGATGCAGCCACTGCCTTGTCCGTACCAGGTTTGTCAGAAAGGATCGTTCGCGAGGCAGGTCCTTTGGGAAAAACTGTTTTCATGTTCCCTGGCCAGGGTTCCCAGTATGCAGGGATGGGAACTGACCTCTATAACCATGAGCCGGTATTCAGGCAGCATATGGATGCCGGCTTTGCGCTAATAACGAAGTTAACGGGAGAGAACTACCAGGCAGTATTAACAGATGCTGCCCGTATCAATGATACACGCTATGCACAGCCGCTGATCTTCCTGTTTGAATACTCATTGAGCAGGCTTTTAATCAGCTGGGGTATTCGGCCGTCTTATATGATCGGGCATAGTATTGGCGAGTATGTGGCGGCATGTATCAGTGGTGTGTTTAGTTTTGAAGATGCGCTTCACTTGTTGGTACGCCGTGGTGAAATGATGGCCGCCTTGCCTCCTGGTGCGATGTTGAGTGTCGGGCTGGATGAGGAAGCTGTAAAACCTTTCCTGGGTAAGGGCATTAGTCTCGCAGCAGTAAACAGTGCCCGCCAGGTAGTCCTCTCCGGTGACCTGGATGCCATTGCTTTACTGGAACAACAATTGAAAGCCGCGGATGTGGCATTCGTCCGCTTGCACACCTCCCACGCCTTTCACTCAGCCATGCAGGATATTATCCTGCCTGCTTATCAGCGCCTGCTGAAATCTATTCATTTCGGGAAGATAGAAATACCTTTTGTCTCCAACCTGACAGGTAAACTTATTACTTCAGAAGCACTCAGTCCTGCATATTGGGTGCGCCATTTACGTGAGACAGTCCGTTTTTCCGATGGGATTCAAACATTGTTATCGGCAGGTGACAATCCTGTATTTATAGAATTAGGAGCCCGTACATTGGTCCCCTTATTGCAAAAACGGGGTGGTTTATCAGTGAGCCTCCTCCGCTCTCCAAAAGAAGATCGGGCAGATGATGCCTACCTGCTGGAAGGTGTTGCAAAGTTATGGGCGCATGGCTTGCCTGTCGATTGGACTGCTTTTAATGAAGGCGAAACCCGCAGAAGGGTGTCACTGCCTACCTATTGTTTTGAGCCGGTAAAATATCCTGCGGAAGTAGATGTATTTGCGGATGGCCTCTTGTCTGCCATGTCAGATAGTGGCAAGGAACTGAAGGACTGGGTGTACTATCCTACATGGAAGCGTTCTGAACAACCATTGATTGAGACTGAAAAAAAGCAATACCTGTTTTTTACCGCGAATAATAAATTGTCCCAGGCATTGTGCGCGGAGCTGGACAATGTGAAACAAATACATAAAGGAGAAGATTACATGCAGGTATTGAGTAGCCTGCAATCACCGGCTGATATTATTTATGGCTGGTCATTGGAAGAAGACGACCCGCTGAAACAATATTTTGAACTGGCCGATGTAATAAAGGCTGCATCACAGTTCAGCGTACAACGGCTTACAGTGCTGACAAACTCTCTTCACCAGGTGTATGGCGATGAACAGGGCGCTTACAGCCAGTCCTTACTCCTGGGCTTACTGCAGGTAGTTCCGCAGGAATATGGACTATCCTGTACAAACATAGACCTGGATGAACATGTATCTGCCCGCCTGCTGGCAGCTGTACTTAACAATAGCCAGGATCGCATGCTTGCCATTCGAAAAGGCCACCTGTGGATCTATGGTCATGAGCGTAACAAAAGAACTATTGCTAATACGCAAAGCCGCATAAAAGAAGGAGGCACCTACCTGATCACCGGTGGTCTGGGTAATGCAGGTTATGTGCTGGCCAGGCACCTTGCCAGCCGTTTTAAGGCCCGATTAGTGCTTATTGGCAGGCAAGTGCTTAACGATGGGTCAAAAGCCAGCGAAAGGCTCTTAAAATTGCAGGAAACGGGTGCAGCAATCACCTATTACAGTGCCGATATCAGTGATGCTGACGCTATTGAGACTATAGTATCCGGAACCGGTCACATTGACGGCGTTATTCATGCTGCAGGTATTGTTGACTACCGTTATTTTGAACCCCTTTCCTCCCTTAGCAGCGAAAACACCCTCAAAGTGCTCTCTCCCAAAATGCAGGGCCTTGAAACCCTGTATACGGTCTTTAAAGATCGCCACCCGGATTTTGTCTGGATTACCTCTAGTCTCTCCGGTGTACTTGGTGGTCTGGGCTATGCTACTTATGCTGCTGCCAATCTTTATATGGACCACCTGGTCAGTGCCCGTAAAGCCGATCTGCCGGGATGGATCAGCGTAGCATTGAGTGGCCTTACATTTACTTCCGAAGACGCTGCCAAAGACAATGCCTCCCTCTCTCCTGAAGAACTGGTGTCTTTATTCGATTGGAGCATAGGCCTGCAACATACACCCCAAATCACTATCTATAAAGGTGACCTGGCCACCCGCATTCAGCAGGTATATACAGCACCCCAAAAGATAGTGGAAGACATCCCCGTCACAGAACGCCCCTCACTTTCTACCACCTACATCGCTGCAGCCACACCCACAGAAGAAAAGCTGATTATCCTCTATGAACAATTCTTCGGTATCTCCGGTATCGGCACAGCAGATAATTTCTTCGAACTGGGTGGCGATTCTTTAAAAGCAATGATCCTGCTGAAAAGAATAAAGCATGAATTCAATGTAAACCCGAGCCTGAAAGACTTTTTTGAACTGCGTACCATCAAAGGTGTTGCTGATTACATCCAGGCTACAGGCAAAGGCCCGGAGGAGAATAAAATATTGAATATACCGGCAGCTGTCATCGATACCAGCTATCCTTTGTCATCTTCCCAAAGAAGACTCTGGATCCTAAGCCAGTTCGATGACAGTAATGCCGCCTATAACCTCTCCGGCCGCTATCGCTTCGAAGGCAATCTGCATATTCCTGCATTGGAAACTGCATTCGATACATTGATCGATCGTCATGAGATATTGAGAACAGTCTTCAGAGAAGATGCGCAAGGCGAGATCAAACAGTTTGTATTGCCTGCGAAAGACCTCAGGTTTAGTCTGCTGCAGCATGATTTGCGTAATGATCCGGACCAGGTCAATCACCTTGTTACTAAAGAACTGGTAAAGCCTTTCGATCTCAGTACCGGCCCTTTATTAAGAGCCGCCTTATTCCGGTTGACAGACGATGCCTGGGGATTCGTTTACGTTATGCATCACATCATCAGCGATGGCTGGTCTATGGACATCCTGATGAAAGAATT
This sequence comes from Chitinophaga silvisoli, assembly GCF_003412465.1. Classification (GTDB taxonomy): domain Bacteria; phylum Bacteroidota; class Bacteroidia; order Chitinophagales; family Chitinophagaceae; genus Chitinophaga; species Chitinophaga silvisoli. Next base: position 113,201 of record NZ_QTJV01000006.1, on the reverse strand, counting down.
GCTGCAACTGTACAATGGTTTTGTCCATGGCACCACCCATTTACTTCCTCCCTTACGCATCCAATACAAGGACTATGCAAGCTGGCAACAGGATCATATGACAGGGAAGACCCTTTCTGATCATGCTGACTACTGGAAAAAACAGTTTGAAGGCGAATTGCCCGTATTGCAATTACCAATAGAAGGACCAAGACCCGGCGTAAAAACTTACAATGGCGGCATGATCAGGAGGAAGATCAGCCAGGCTCATACACAGGACTTTAAGTCACTCCTACAGCAGGAGGGGAGCACCTTATTTATGGGCTTGCTGGCCACTGTAAATGCATTATTATATCGATATACCACCCAGGAAGACATCATCATTGGTAGTCCGATAGCAGGCAGGGAACATGCTGACCTGGAAGACCAGATCGGTTTCTATGTAAACACCCTCGCACTCAGAACCCGCTTCAGTGGACAGGAAAGTTTCAGAAGTCTCCTGGAAAAGGTCAGACAACTCACCCTCGAAGCATACGAACACCAGATGTATCCTTTTGATGAACTGGTAGACCAGTTATCCCTTCAGCGGGATGTGAGCCGGAATCCCCTGTTTGACATCATGGTAGTATTGCTGAATACACGTATTAATAATACCGAAGCTGCACAATTACACGATGTAAAAGTTAAAGACTTTGATAACGGCGGTCACCAGATCAGCAAATTCGATCTCACTTTCAATTTTGCTGAATCAGAGCAGGAAGAACTTTTCTACACCATTGAATATAACAGCGATCTGTTTAAACTCCATGACATCGAAAAACTAAGCGAACATTTTGAATGCCTCCTGGATGCCATTATCAAACATGCCGGGCAGCCTTTATACAGCCTGCATTACATCAGGGAAGAAGAGCTGCAATTGCTTTCCATATTTGGTAAGGGACCTGAAATCAGTTTCCCGGAAACGCAAACAATCCTTCACCTCTTCGAACAACAGGTGAAAAATACCCCGGATACCATTGCACTGCTTTCCGGAGATGTGGAACTTACTTACGCCATGTTAAACACACAGGCGAACCGCCTGGCCTGGTATCTTAAAAATACTTACAGTATAGCACCGGATGAACTGGTAGGCGTGAAGCTGCAACGCAATGAATGGCTCATCATATCCCTGCTGGCCGTCTTAAAAGCTGGTGCTGCTTATGTGCCTATAGACCCCGCATATCCGGCAGAAAGAGTGGAGTATATGCTCAATGACAGCCGGTGCAAACTGATGATTGATAATGAGGAACTGGAGAAATTCAAAGCAGCCGCATTGCCTGATGATCCTGGAAATCCGGACATCATCATTAAAGCATCCGACCTCGCCTATGTCATCTATACATCCGGTTCTACTGGCAACCCCAAAGGCGTAATGATCGAACACCAGAATGTTCATTCTTTTGTACAATGGGCTGCCACGGAATTCAAAGATGCTGACTTCGATGTAGTTTTTGCCGTTACCTCCGTTTGTTTCGACCTGTCAGTCTTTGAAATTTTCTATTCCCTGTGCTTCGGCAAAAAAGTACGCATATTAGAAAATGCACTCCTGATAAACGACTATCTGAACGTACATGCAAAGATTCTCTTAAATACCGTGCCTGCCGTAGTGGGCGCACTCCTCAACGAGCATGCGGACCTGGCAAATGTAAAGGTCCTGAACATGGCAGGAGAGCCTATTCCCCAGCAAATCATTGCAGGCTTAGACCTCCGGCAGATCGAAGTACGCAACCTCTACGGCCCTTCTGAATATACGACCTACAGCACCATCTACAGGATTACTAAAAATAGCAAAGTTCTGATCGGTGTACCCATCGCCAATACAACTATCTACATCCTGGATAGTAATGGACAACAACAGCCTATCGGGATCCCCGGCGAAATCGCCATCCGCGGGGCAGGCCTGAGCCGGGGCTATATCAACAAACCCGGATTAACTGCGGAGAAATTCATTCCCGATCCATCAGGCCAAAGTGGAAAGGTCTACATGACAGGAGACCTTGGCAGATGGCTCCCCGATGGCAATATCGAATTCCTGGGTAGAAAAGATGACCAGGTAAAAGTACGTGGATATAGAATAGAACCCGGTGAAATTGAAACAATCCTGGAGAAACATCCCGACCTGGAATCTGCTGTTGTAATCGTTAAGAAAGATAAGGACGGCAACCGTGGACTGACTGCATATTTAGTTGGTAAAAAAGAACTGAACACCACCGAAATACGCGCCTACCTTGGAAGCATCCTTCCCCCGTACATGCTGCCCGATCACTATGTACAATTAACGTCCCTGCCTGTGACTCCCAGCGGTAAAATCGATAAAAAGGTCCTGTCAGCCATGAATACCCCTGCACTTTCAGGTGCCGCTGAATACATGGCCCCACGCAATGAAACGGAAGAGAAACTTGTACAGATCTGGCAGGAGATATTAGGCATAGAAAAAGTCGGCATACAGGACAATTTCTTTGACCTTGGCGGCAACTCATTCAAAATGATGAAGATGCTTGGCCTGATCAGAAAAACATTTGACCGGAAAATTCCCCTCGTTCTTGTATTCCGCCTGCCCAACATTAAGGCCCTCGTGGATTATCTGCATTCGGACGGAAAAGATTCACATACCCAGTCCGATCACGATGCAAGAACAGGATTAAATATTATGGAAGAGACATTTAAATTATTAAATCATGTCAACAACTAAAAGTACCCAAGCTTACACAGGACTTGAAATTGCAATAATCGGAATGTCTGGCCGTTTCCCCGGAGCAAGCAGCTGGCGGGAATTTTGGCATAACCTCGTGCATGAAGTTGAGTCCGTGGATTTCCTGTCAGACAAAGAACTGAAAGACCTCGGCGTAGATGACAAGACCATCCAGCGCAAAGATTTTGTGAAAGCAAAAATTGCCATCAAGGATAAGGAACTCTTCGATTATGCCTTCTTTGATTATAGTCCTGCAGAAGCTGCCCTCTTAAATCCTGTCCACAAGATCTTCCACCTCTGTGTATGGGAAGCCCTGGAAGATGCCGGCTATAATCCTGAACAAACTAAAGGTGCAATCGGCCTCTTCGCAGGTGCCGGTGACGATGTGAACTGGAAAGTGTATGCCACCCTCAAAAATACAGATGGAAATGTAGATGACTATACAAGGCAGATCATTACCAACAAGGATTATCTTGCCTCCCTGATATCTTATAAACTCAACCTGAAAGGCCCAGCCTATACGGTCAATACTGCCTGCTCTACTTCTCTGGTCGCCATCGATCAGGCCTGCAAGAGTCTCCTGCTTGGCGACTGTAAAACTGCGCTGGCAGGTGGCGTGTCCCTTTCCACCCGGATCCAGAAAGGATATCTTTACCAGGAAGGTATGATCTTCTCTGCCGACGGCCATTGCCGTGCCTTTGATAAGGATGCCACCGGTACCTTATCTGGCGAAGGTGCAGGTGTCGTAGTGCTGAAAAGACTGAGCGATGCCCTGAAAGACGGCGACCAGATCTATGCGGTAATAAAAGGTACTGCCACTAATAACGACGGTAACCGGAAAGTAGGATTCACTGCACCTAGCGTGGATGGCCAGGTAGAATGTATCCGGAAAGCACACATCCTCGGTAAAACTGAACCCGAAACCATCAGTTACATTGAAACACATGGCACCGGCACCAAACTCGGTGATCCCATTGAAGTAGAAGCCCTGAATATTGCATTTAACAGGAACACAAAACATCGTTGTGCAATTGGTTCCGTGAAGACGAATATCGGTCACCTGGATACAGCAGCAGGTATTGCAGGCCTGATCAAGACAGCCCTGTCTTTAAAATTCAAACAAATTCCGGCAAGCCTTCACTTCAAATCAGCTAACCCCGACATTGACTTTGAAGGAGGACCATTTTATGTCAATGCCACCTTGCAGGAATGGCAACGGAAAGGAGAGGCCCCCCTGCGTGCAGGCGTAAGCTCCCTGGGTATTGGTGGTACAAATGCACATGCCGTATTGGAAGAAGCGCCGGTAGTAATCACCGGCACCACAAGCAGACGTTATCACCTGCTTCCTTTGTCTGCCCGCACCAGCAATTCTCTGCTCCGCTATACAACCCAACTGAAAAACTTCATCCATCAGGATGTAAATCTTGCGGACATGGCCTATACCTTGCAGGTGGGCCGTAAACATTTTACTTATCGGCTGCCTGTATTAATCAATTCCGCTGAAGACCTGGCTTCATTCAACACCACAGAGGATCGCATTATCCGCGAATCACCTGCCGGCAAAACCATTTTCATGTTCCCCGGCCAGGGCTCCCAATACGCCGGAATGGGCGCTGACCTGTATAAACATGAACCAGTCTTCCGCCAACATCTGGATGCAGGCTTGTCCTATATCTACGAACTGACTAATGAAGATTTTCGCCCTGTACTCTTCCCGGACACCGAAGATCAGCGGATCAATGACACGCGTTATGCCCAGCCATTGATCTTCCTGCTGGAATATGCTTTGAGCAAGCTTTTACTCAGCTGGGGACTACGTCCTTCCTATATGATAGGGCATAGTATCGGTGAGTATGTGGCAGCAGCTATCAGTGGCGTATTTAGTTTTGAAGATGCGCTTAGGTTGCTGGTACACCGTGGGGAACTGATGTCCGGTCTTCCTCATGGGGGCATGCTGAGTGTGGGCCTGGATGAGGAATCAGTAAAACCTTATCTTAACAGCAACATTAGCCTTGCCGCCGTAAACAGCTCCCGCCAGGTTGTACTCTCCGGAGACCTGGATGCAATCGCCCAACTTGAACAACGACTGAAAGATGAAGAGGTCGCCTATGTAAAATTAAATACCTCTCATGCATTCCATTCTGCTATGCAGGAAAGCATTCTTCCCGCTTACCGCAACCTGCTGGAATCAGTTGTTTTTGGAGAAATTGAGATTCCCTTTATATCCAATCTCACTGGCCAGCTGGTAACAACAGAAGTTCTGAGTCCTGAATATTGGATCCGTCATCTGCGCGAGACCGTCCGTTTCGCCGACGGCTTACAAACATTATTAACTACAGCCGCAAATGCTGTCTTTATTGAAGTAGGTGCAGGACGAACCCTGATTCCATTACTACAAAAAAGAGCTGCATTTTCAGTTAACCTGGTGCGCACTGTAAAAGAAAACCGCCCGGATGATGCCTACCTGCTGGAAGCCCTGGGAAAACTATGGGCAAATGGTGTGCAGGTGGACTGGACAGCGTTTAATGCAGGCGAGTCCCGCAAAAGAATCTCATTGCCTACTTACTCTTTTGAACCCGTAGCATACCCTGCGGAGGTTGACTTATTCGCAGAAGGCCTTCTATCTAAAACAGAGAATGGTAAAACGCTCAAAGACTGGGTGTACTATCCCAGCTGGCGGCGTTCTGAGCAGCCTCTTATCTCGTCTTTGGCAGAAAGAAGATTCCTCTTCTTCACAGCTAATGAAGACTTATCCCAGGCCCTGATCGATCAGCTGGTTGCCGAAGGTGCCAGTGTCATTAAAGTATATAACGGGGAGGATTACGCGCAGTTGTCTGCCGAGGCCTATGTGCTGAATGCAGAAAACCCCGAACATGTGACGCAGTTATTCAGCTCCCTGTCATCGCCCGCTGACATTATTTATGAAGGCAACCAATACTTTGGTCTTGCTGCTATCATCCCTGCGGCAGCGCAGTATGGCACAAAACATCTCACCGTATTGACCAATTCCCTCCAGCAGGTATATGGCAATGAACAGGGTAATTATGAGCAGTCATTATTACTGGGTATATTACAGGTCGCTCCCCAGGAGTACGGTATATCCTGTACAAATATCGACCTCGATACAAAGCCTGCTATCAGGCAGGTACTGGCATTACTAAGCAGGAACAGGGAGCGGTTTGTAGCGCTCCGCAATGGTCATCTCTGGATTAAAAACTATGAACGGAACCAGGCAGAAATTAATAATACTGGTAGCCGTATTAAAGAGGGGGGCACCTACCTCATTACCGGTGGTTTGGGTAATGCCGGTTATGTGCTGTCTAAGCACCTTTCCAGCCGTTATAAGGCCCGTTTGATCCTCATAGGCAGGCAAACCCTCACGCCGGACACAAAAGCCAGCGAAAGGCTCGCTGAATTGAAATCAGCAGGTGCCGATGTCAGCTATCACAGTGCCGATATTACGGATGTTGCCGCTATCCAGGCCCTTGTAGCTGAATCCGGGCACATAGATGGGGTAATTCATGCCGCGGGTATTGTTGACCGCCGTTATTTTGAACCCCTGTCTGCACTCACCCGCAGCAATACCCTCGATATCTTCGCGCCAAAAGTACAGGGTATTGAAACCCTGTACGAGGTCTTCAAAGACCTTCACCCGGATTTCGTATGGATCACATCCAGCTTATCCGGGGTACTCGGTGGCCTTGGCTATGCCAGCTATGCCGCTGCTAACCTCTATATGGATCACCTGGTCAGTGCCCGTAAAGACAGCTTACCCGGCTGGATCAGTGTCGCCCTGAGCGGACTCACATTTACTCCCGATGATGCCGCCAAAGAAAATACCTCCCTTTCTCCTGAAGAACTGGTGTCCCTGTTTGACTGGAGTGTAAACCTGCAAACAATTCCACAGCTCACCATCTACAAAGGTGATCTGAACGCACGCGTGCAGGAAGTATATTCTGCTCCCAAAACACTTAAACCAGTTGCTGAAACACAGAAGGAACGCCCGGCATTATCTACTGCGTATGTAGCACCGGAAACTGCCACCGAAGAAAAACTCAAAGGCATCTATGAACAATTCTTTGGCATTGCCGGAATTGGTATCGAAGACAACTTCTTTGAACTGGGAGGCGACTCTTTGAAAGGCATGATCCTGCTCAAGAGAATAAAAAATGAATTCAATGTTAATCCAAGTCTTTACGACTTCCTGCTAAACATCACCATCAGGGAATTCGCTGCTAAAATTGACGAACTGATATGGTTGAAAAGTGACGTGGAAATGGATAATGAAATTACTATCTAATCTGGCCAAAACCCCCACACCCCGGCTATTAAAATGCATCAGCGATGGAAAACTTACTAAGAGAATTAAAGGATAATAATATCGTCATTTCATTAAAAGAGAAGGACCTCAAAATCAAATTTAATGGACCTCAATTGCCCGCCAGTATCCTTGAAAAACTGAAGAACAACAAGGTCCAGCTCATAGAATACCTGTCCCGTCTCAATACTGAAGACCCCGGGCAGCACATCCTTCCTGCCAATGAACGTGCATATTACCCTTTATCGTCCTCTCAGCGCAGGTTATGGATCCTCAGCCAGTTCGAAGACGGCAATATTGCCTACAACATACCCGGCACATTTGTATTTGAAGGTGCCCTCCAAACCTCCGCTTTAGATTATGCATTTAAAGCCCTGGTAGCCCGTCACGAAATCCTGAGAACCGTATTCCGTGAAGATGAAACCGGCGAAGTAAGACAATACATCCTTGCTGCCAATGCCGCAGATTGTAATATCTTCTACCAGGACCTGCAGCATGAAACCGATCAGGATACACAACTCCGTCATCTCGTACAGCAGGAGTTTATCAAGCCCTTTGACCTCGCCGCAGGTCCGCTCATCAGGATCAGCGTATACCAGGTCACTCCCAACAAGTGGACTTTCGTATACGTACTCCATCATATCATCACCGATGGCTGGTCCATTGACTTGCTCAATAAGGAACTGCTGATCCTGTATACTGCCTTCTCCAAAAAGGAAGACAACCTGCTGCAACCCCTGAGAATTCAGTTCAAAGACTACGCAGTATGGGAACAGGAACTCCTGAAAGCCCGTTCACTAAACGGACACAGAGACTATTGGTTACAACAGTTTGAAGGAGAAATACCCGTACTGGATCTATACGGCGATCACCCCAGGCCCGCAGTAAAGACCTTTAATGGAAGTAGCATCAGCACTAACATCAATGAAAAGATCAGCACAGTATTAAAACTCCTGGCGCGCGAACAGGGAGGCACCTTGTTTATGTCCCTGCTGGCATCCGTGTATACATTGTTATATAAATATACCGGGCAGGAAGACATCGTGATCGGTAGCCCCATCGCCGGCAGAGGACATATTGAACTGGAAAACCAGATAGGTTTCTATGTCAATACCCTGGCACTCAGAACAAGGTTCAATGCAACTGACAATTACCAGCGCTTATTTCAACAGGTGAAAGAAGTGACCATGGCTGCCTATTCTCATCAGGTCTATCCATTTGATGAACTGGTTAGTGAACTCGATTTTCAGCGCGACCCGGCCCGCAGTCCCTTGTTTGATGTAATGGTGGTATTGGCCAATACAAAAATCAGTAACAATAACAGTACAGAAGAATACCCCGAAGAAATAAAGATCAGCGGCGACAGGAGATGGGAACGCGTGATTAGTAAATTCGACCTGACCTTCAATTTTGCAGAAGTTAGCGAAGGCCGGATTCACCTGAGCCTGGAATATAACAGTGATATCTACGATCGCAGTACCATCGAAAGAATGCTGCTCCACTTTAAGCAGTTACTCGGAGAAATTACCACGGCCCCTGCCAACCCGCTATCAGAACTGGGCATGCTTACAGCAGAAGAATTACCATTGCTGGTCAGCCGGTTTAACAACACCGCAGTAGCGTTGCCTGCCAATAAAACAGTGCTGGATTTATTCAATGAGCAGGTCAATCATACACCTGGTAATATCGCACTCAGTTTTCAGCAACAAACCCTCACGTATCAGGCATTGGATGAACTTTCTGATCAATTGGCCGCCCATTTGAAAGCAGTCCACACGCTTCAGAACGGGGATCTTATCGGCCTCAGATTCGATCGTGGTGAGAAGATGGTAGTAGCCATGCTGGGCATTCTAAAGGCCGGCTGTGCTTACATTCCATTAGATACAGAATACCCTGTGGAAAGAATAGACTACATCGTTGCGAATAGTGGCTGTAAATTACTGCTGGATGAAAGCATTTTTAATGAGCTTAATACACCGGCAGAAAAATACCATCACAAGCCTGATCCTAAAGCCCCTGCTTACGTGATCTACACTTCAGGATCCACCGGTACACCCAAAGGTGTGAAAGTGTCTCACTTGTCCCTCCTTAATTACATTACCTTCCAGCGTTCGAATTTTAACATCAGCAATGAAGAAAATATACTTCAGTTCTCCAGTATCTCCTTCGATGCCTCTGTAGAACAAATCTTTCTGGCCCTTACAAGTGGTGCATGTCTGACAATAGCAGATAAAGAGACCCGGACAGATCCTGCTTTGTTAGCCGCCCTCATAGAAGAGCAGGGCATTACGCATGTACACATGTTCCCCGGCATGCTGAAATTATTGCCGGTTAAAAAATACTCCCGCCTTCGCCGTGTTGTCTCCGGTGGTGACAGGTGCCCGAAAGAACTGGCACAGCAATGGAGCCAATACTGTGACTTTTATAATAAGTATGGCCCCACAGAAACCACCATCTCATCCATAGAATTACATTATAATCCTGATAAGACCTACAATGAAATTCTCCCTATTGGTTATCCAGTCGCCAATACAAGCATTTATATTTTAAACACGGCAGGTACCTTGCAACTTATGCCCATCGGTATCCCAGGTGAAATATGTATTGGTGGTACCGGCGTAGCTGCCGGATATATCAATGATCCATCCTTAAGCGCACAGAAGTTTATTGCCGATCCTTTCAAACCCGGGCACAGCATTTATCTGACCGGTGATAAAGGAAGATGGCTGCCCGATGGTACCATTGAATTCCTGGGAAGAATAGATCATCAGGTGAAAGTTAACGGGCATAGAATTGAACCCGGTGAAATAGAACGTGTGCTCGAAAAGCATCCTGATATCAAAGCTGCCGTTGTCATTCCCATTCAAAATAAAGGAGAAATCAGTGGTCTGGCAGCCTATTTCCTTGCAGATAAACAGCTGAAATCCGAAGAAGTACGTGCTTTCATTGCCAGTGGTTTACCGGCTTACATGATTCCCCATTACTTCATGCAGTTGGAAGCCTTCCCATTAACTCCCGGTGGTAAGATCGACAGGAAGCGTTTCCCCGAACCTGCCGGAATGGAGGATGGGCTGCAATACATTTCCCCTAAAAACGAAGCACAACAAGTGCTCACCGGTGTGCTGCAGGAAGTGTTAAGGAAAGAGCGGATCGGCCTCCAGGACAATTTTTACCTCCTCGGAGGGGATTCCATCAAAGCCATCCAGGTGGTATCGCGCATGAAGCAGAGAGGATACAGCCTGAAGGTAAACGACCTCTTACGCTATCCCGATCTGAAAGACCTTTCAGAGAGGATCACAGCTTCAAAAAACGTCATCAGCCAGTCAGCAGTAAGTGGAACTGTTCAACTCACACCCGTTCAAAACTGGTTCTTTCAGCAGCATCATGGCAATGAACACTATAACCAATCCGTATTATTATGGAAGAAAGGTGGTGTGTCTGTCGCTGCCCTGGAAAGAATTATAGCAGAATTGCTGCGGCACCACGATATGCTGCGTGCTGTTTATAATAACCAGGCACAGGAAATAAAGCCTGTATCAGAAATAAACAGTCATGTCTTCGTTACTGACCTGAGAGGCATTGCCAACTGGGAAGAACAATTAGATCAAAATACATTGCAGGCGGGCTTCCCCCTGGATAAAGGCCCCTTATTCAGAGCAGGCGTATTCCACAAAGAAGAAGGCGATTTTGTATTGCTGGTTTGTCATCACCTGGTGGTAGATGGCGTGAGCTGGCGTATTATCCTGGATGACCTGCGTTTATTATACAATCAATACGAAGAAGGTATCGCATTCAAACTCCCTTCCAAAACTGATTCCTTCCAGAAATGGGCTGCTTTGCAACACGAGCGTGCCCTGAATGAACGCCTGATGATGCAGGACATGCAGTACTGGTCAAACCTGAGTGCTGCTGCCGTTACCCCTCTCTCTCCCGGGGGCATTAATAAAGCGAAAGACATTCAATCTGTTTCTTTCTCACTCAGCGCAGATATCACGACCGCTTTACAGGGTCCCATCCACGAAGCATACAATACCAATATCAACGATGTGTTGCTGTCAGCATTGGGCCTCGCATTGCAGGACGTATTCCGGCTCAGCCGCTTCTTTGTACTCCTGGAAGGTCATGGTAGGGAAGACATATTTCCTGATACAGATATTACCCGTACCGTAGGCTGGTTCACGACCATGTTCCCTATTTTACTGGATTTGAAAGAAACCGCGCAAATTGAAAACCTGGTCCACACCAAGGATATGCTTCGTCGCATTCCTAACAAGGGTATCGGCTATGGCATGCTTCGTTATGCAGATCCTGCCGGTATTAAATACGCTATACAACCTGATATTGTATTCAACTACCTCGGTGACTTCGATCAGAGCACCGGTGTCTCTGAAAATAAAGATCAATTCGAAATGTCTGCTTATCGCCATGGTGCAGATATCAGTCCTGACATTATCTACGATTGGCGTATCTCCGTCACCAGCATGATCGTGCAGGGAAAGCTGCACACCGATATCAGGTACGGCAGTACCTTGTTCACAAAAGATAGCATAGACCAGCTGAAATCTTCTTATGAAAACAGGCTCCGCGATCTCATCGAAGCCCTGTCCCACACTCCGGAAAAACATATTACCCCCGGCGATTTTAGCTACCCGGAATTAAGTACTACCGAACTCGCATCCCTCCAGGAGCAGGGAATGGTGCAGGATGTATACCAGCTCTCCCCATTGCAGGAAGGGATATATTATCACTGGTTGTCCGCCCCGGAGAGCACTACCTATGTAGAACAGCTGTCATACCGTATTCATGGATCTCTGGATATCCAACTCCTGGAAGCCGCATTCTATAGTATTGTGGAAAGACATGATGTGCTCCGCACCAATTTCACGCACGAATACGGAGGCAAATTACTACAGGTAGTCAGGAAAGAGATGAAGACAGGGTTCACCTACAATGAAGGAATTGACGCAGCCGTCAAAGATGCCGGCCGCACGCAGGGCTTTGATCTGCAAACCTCCGCCCTGATGCGCCTGACGGTGTATAAACTGGATACGGATCAATATGAATTTGTATGGACACACCACCACATCCTGATGGATGGCTGGTGTGCCGGCCTCCTCATAAAGGAATTCTATACCATCTATCGCGAAGGAATCTCATCGCTCCCTGCTCCCCGCCCTTACCGCGACTATATCCACTGGTTACAACAACACGATAAATGGCAGTCACTCGACTTCTGGAGCAATTATCTCAATGGTGTTACAGACACGGTGATGGTGCCCTTCAGGAATGCCGGTAACACTGCTTATAATGTCCGCCAGCAGCGAATCTCACTGGATGAATCAACGACAGACCTAATCCGGAAGATCTGCTGGAACAATGGGGTCACTGAAAATACTTTCATGCAATCGGTATGGGGGGTGCTGCTGGCTAAATACAACGGTGTGACTGATGTCGTGATGGGTACCGTTGTCTCAGGTCGTCCCGGGGAACTGGATGGGGTCGAAGAAATGATCGGCTTGTTTGTAAATACTATTCCTGTCAGGATCAGCTTTGAACCCGGTACAGGTTTTACCAGCCTCCTGAAACAGTCCCATGCCGCAGCTATTGAAGCCGTGCCGCATCACTATGTATCGCTTTCTGAAATCCAGAACAGGAGTTTGCAGGGTAGAAGCCTTGTCAATCACCTCATCGTTTTTGAAAACTATCCTATCCAGGAAATGCTGGAAGAAGAACTGGAATCCGGTGAATCAACAGGTGAGCATCTCCGCATTATGTCCATGGACAGCCAGGAACAGACAAACTATCCGTTTAACGTAATCATAGCGCCCGCAGCACAGCAACTGGATCTTATCTTTAACTATAATGGCAATGAATACGATGATTCCGCTGTAAGCCTTATCGGCACACATCTGAAAGAACTGATCCGGGCATTTGTTGCTAATCCTGAACAGGATGTTACGACTGCCAGTTTCCTTGACAGCAACAGTAAAGACCAGATCCTCAATTCTTTTAACGCTACTGAGACTGACTATCCCCGTGATGCTACGATCACCGCACTGTTTGAGTGGCAGGTGACACAAACACCGGAGAAGACAGCGCTGGTCTTTGGCGAAAATCGCTTCACCTACAATGCCCTCAATAAATTAAGTAATCGCTTATCCGATTACCTCCGCAGCGAACATGCAATTGCAAATAATGACCTGGTCGGTATCCGTTTAGAGCGTAGTGAATGGGTAATTATATCCGTGCTTGCTATCCTGAAAGCCGGTGCAGCCTATGTGCCGGTAGATCCGGAATACCCTGCTGAACGTGTCGCGGATATGCTGAGTGATTGCGGTACCCGCGTAGTCATAGATGAGGCATTTATACAGGGATTCCTGCAGACTGCTAACCAGGAAGAAAATATCCCGGTGGCCATTTCAGCCAATGACCTCGCCTATATTATGTATACATCCGGTTCTACCGGCCGCCCGAAAGGAGTCATGGTCGAACATCGGGCAGTAGTACGACTGGTAAAGAACACTGAGTTCGTAGCATTAAGCGGACACGAAGTAGTGCTGTCCACCGGTGCCTTATCATTTGATGCGACTACCTTTGAATATTGGAGCGCCCTGCTGAATGGCGGTTGCCTGGTGTTATGCCCACAACATGTACTGCTTGAACCTGCTGCTTTATCACAGTTAATGCAAACAGAAAAAGTAGATACCATCTGGTTCACCGCAGGCTGGCTGCATCAGCTGGTAGACGGTGATCTTTCTCTTTTCGCCGGACTCCGCACCCTGCTCGCAGGTGGTGATCGTTTGTCTCCCGTCCATATTGCAAAGCTGCGCAGTCATTACCCTGATCTTAAAATCATCAATGGTTACGGTCCTACAGAAAATACCACCTTCTCACTGACCTACGATATTGCGGAAGTATCCGGCAATATCCCTGTAGGCCGCCCCATTAGCAATAGCTACGCTTATATTCTTGATGACAGGCAACAACTCTTGCCAATTGGTGTGGCTGGTGAAATCTGTGTAGCAGGCGATGGCTTATCCCGCGGATACCTGCATCGCCCCGAACTGACGGCAGAGAAATTTGTAGCCAACCCATTCCGTCCCGGAGAACGTATGTACCTGACCGGCGATCTGGGTCGCTGGCTGCCGGAAGGTAATATAGAATTCCTGGGTCGTAAAGACGAACAGGTTAAGATCCGTGGCTATCGTATTGAATTAGGTGAAATAGAAGCGGTGCTCCAGACACATGAAAGTATCTCATCTGCAGTTGTCATAGCCCGTGAGCAGGCAACAGGAGAGAAGGAGCTGGTAGCCTACATCACAGGTCCCGAAGCCCTGACGATCGCAGCAATTCGCCAATACCTGGGTGAACGCCTGCCGGCATATATGCTGCCTGCCCACTTTGTACAGCTGGATGAACTCCCATTGACTCCAAATGGTAAGGTAGATAGGAAACGCCTCCCGTCTCCCGAAGGACAGGACATGGACAGCGGCGTACAATACATCGCTCCCCGCAATGAAAAAGAACAGGCACTGGTAGCCGTATTTGAACAGGTATTACACAAACAGCCCATCGGCATCCAGGATAATTTCTTTGTACTCGGTGGCGATTCCATCAAGTCTATCCAGATTGCTTCCCGCTTAAAACAACGCGGTTACCGTGTTTCAATCCAGGACATTCTCCGTTATCCGGAGATTATCAATCTCAGTCTCCACGTACATGTGGCTAGCCGCGTAGCAGACCAGGGAATTGTAACCGGCCTCGTTCCATTAGGGCCAGTTCAATCCTCTTTCCTGGCAGAAGGTACAGCAGCGTATAAACATCATTTTAATCAGTCTGTCTTACTAAAAGGTAATCCCCGCATTGATGAAGCCGGCCTCGCAAAAGCCCTGTCCGCATTAGTTCTGCATCACGATGCATTGCGAATGGTATATAGAAATACCCCTGATGGCTGGGAACAGGAAAACCTGGGCGCTGATCAGGGCTATCACCTGGAAGTGCATACTACCAATGACCCGCTGCCATACTACGAATTACTCCAGTCAGGCTTTGACCTTGCAAATGGCCCATTACTGCGTGCCGGCTTATTCCATGGTGAAGATGCAGACCGCCTGCTGCTGGTCATTCATCACCTGGTTGTCGATGGTGTCTCCTGGCGTATTTTGCTGGAAGACCTCAGCTCCTTATATGGCCAGCATATCCTGGGTGTACCATTCTCTTTACCACAAAAAACAGATTCCTTCCAATACTGGCAACAGCAATTGCGCGCTTATAATGTAGCGCATGAACTTCCTTACTGGTCTGAACTGGAATCACATACATTGCCTGTATTCCCCGTTGATACCCCGGATGGCACAAACCTGGTCAGAGATGCAGTCGCTGCTTCTTTTGTGCTGGAAGAGGAATTGACTACCGCCCTCCGGCACCATTGTTACAAAGCTTATCGCACAGAGATCAATGATATCTTACTGGCAGGACTCGCCCTTTCCTTAGAGGAAGTTTTCGGCCTGTCACAGGTCGGCATCCGGATGGAAGGTCATGGTCGGGAAGATATTGGAATGGATGTAGATGTGAGTCGTACCGTAGGCTGGTTCACCACCCTGTACCCGGTAGTGCTGGAAATGGGGTATACAGACCGTATAGCGCAACTTGTAGGTGTGAAGGAACGCTTGCATAGAATTCCACAGAAAGGGCTGGGATACGGCTTATTACGCCATTTATCCGGCCTTGACTACAGGATGCAGCCAGCCCTTAGCTTTAACTACCTGGGCGACTTTGGCAGCAGCGTAGTGGCGGATGACAAAGAAGAATATTTTACCTATACAGGCGAAGCCCGTGGCCATGAATTCTCCCCGCTGCTGGAACGCGATGTATTGCTGGCAGTCTCTGGCCTGATGGCCGGCGGTCGTTTGCAGCTTAGTTTTACCTATAGCAGGCAGCAATACGAAGCATCCACGATAAATAATTTATTATCTGCTTATCGCCGTCACCTGGAAGCGCTGATCACTCAACTGAGCCAGGAAACGAAAGAACACCTGAGTCCTGTCGATCTTACCTACAAGGAATTGCAGGTATCAGAACTGGCCCAACTCACAGAAAAAATTGAAATAGAAGACCTCTACCCGCTAAGCCCCCTGCAGGAAGGTCTTTACTACCACTGGAGCAGCTATACAGATGCTGCCGCCTATTTTGTACAGATGAGTTACCGCATCCGTGGGGAATTAAACATCCGGCTGCTGGAACAGGCCTACCAGCTCCTGGTTGACCGCCACGCCATTCTCCGTACCTTCTTTACAGAGAATTTAGGTGACACCTTATTACAGGTAGTGCAAAAGAATGTAAAAGGAGATTTTCATTATCAACTTATAAATGGAACTCCGGAAGAAATGGTAACAGCATACCGCGCTACCGATCGATCCCGTGGTTTCAACCTGCATACTGGTTCGCAAATGCGCCTGGCTATCCTGGATCTGGGAGAAGATACCTATGAGTTCATCTGGAGCTTCCATCATATTCTCATGGATGGCTGGTGTGGCAGTATCCTCATCAAAGAATTCTTTGAACTATACTATGGACTGCTGCAAGGCCAGTTGCCCGAACTCAAACCCGTACATCCTTATTCCGCTTATTTCGAATGGCTGGCAAAGCAAAATAAGGTAGCCACACTTGCATACTGGAAAAAATATCTGTCAGGCTACGAGTCACTAAGCACCCTGCCTTCAAAGAATATAGCAGCTGATACTGTCTTCCAATCACAAAAGCAGTCCTTATTTGTAGCTGGAGACATCCGCACAGGCCTCCGTGATCTCTGCGCGGATCTCGGTATCACCGAAAGCTCCTTTGTCCAGGGCATCTGGGGTACCCTGCTGGGCAAATACAACAATACCGATGATGTGATATTCGGTGCTGTCGTAGCAGGCCGTCCCGGCGATGTCGCTGGTATTGAAGACATGATTGGTCTCTTTATCAACACTGTACCCGTGCGCATCCGCTTCAATGATTCCAGTACGGTGAAAACCCTCTTGCAGGATGTACAAAAAGGAAGTATTGAAAGCACCAGTCATCACTACGTGCAACTGGCAGAAGTACAGGGCGAAAGTGAACTGGGCAGGAACCTGTTTGATCATATCCTGATCTATGAAAACTACCCGGTACAGGATATGCTGGGCTCCGGATCAGCCAGTGAAGAGCAACCCCGCCTTTCATTGATTAGCGCCAATGTTGTAGAACAAACAAACTATGACCTTACCATCGTTGTCCTTCCAGGAGAATCCCTCGAAATCCGTTTTATATACAACGCCAACCGCTACGATGAAGACCTCATCTCACGTATAAGCAAACACTTTTATACCCTCATCACGCAGGCTGTCCAAAATCCCGGTAAAGCCGTTCGCGATCTGGCCATGCTGGATCATGATGAGCAATATCAACTCATCCATGGTTTTAATAATACTGCCACCGCATACGAAGCGGATGGCAGCATCCTCGCACTTTTCGATCGTCAGGTAAATAATCACCCTGATGCTGCGGCCCTCTTGTTTAATAACAATACGATGAGCTATGCAGACCTGGATGCCCATGCCAATCGCTTCGCCAATTTCCTGCATAAAAACTATGCATTACAACAAGGTGAGCTGGCAGCAATCCTGCTGGAACGGAGTGAATGGATGATTATTACTATTTTAGGAATTCTTAAAACGGGTGCTGCCTATCTGCCTATTGATCCCTCTTACCCGAAGAAGAGGATTGATTATATGCTGGAGGATAGCGCCTGCAAATTGCTGATAGACCATCATGTCCTGGCGCACTTCCAAAACACAGCAGCTGAATATAACAATGTTGTTGAAGCAGCTGCATCCAAACCCACTGACCTGGCTTATGTAATTTATACATCCGGTTCCACCGCTGCTCCTAAAGGCTGTGCCATCACACATGGCAGTTTGTATAATTACATTCAATGGGCCACCTCCTGGTATTTTACAGCACTTCCCTGTTTCGGTTTATTTACATCCCTCTCATTCGATCTTACCATCACCAGCATTTTCTGCCCCCTGACTACAGGAGGCCGCCTGGAGGTATTCGGTCCGAACGAAGAACTGGCAGCTATTCTTCAATATAGTTTTAGCCCGGATAGTGGTATTAACAGCATCAAACTGACCCCTTCCCATATCAGTATCCTGGAACACCTGGACCTTAGTTCTTCTACGATGGAAGTCGCGATCGTAGGCGGAGAAGAAGTTACGCCGAAGCATGTATCCATCCTGAAAAAAATAAATCCGCATATCAGGGTCTATAATGAATATGGTCCTACCGAAGCTACAGTGGGTTGTATCGTCAAAGAGCTGGAAGAGAATACCCCTGTTTTGATCGGTCAGCCTATCGCCAATATGTATATCTACATCCTGGACAAGCATAATGACCTTAGCCCCATAGGAGTGCCTGGCGAATTATACATCGGTGGTGCCCAGTTAGCCGCTGGTTATCTGAACAATCCTGCACTCACCGATAAAAAATTCCTGCCTGATCCGTTCCGGAACAATGCACGCATCTATAAAACAGGTGACCTCGCCGAATGGCTGCCAGATGGTGATATCAGGTTCCTGGGCAGGAATGATGACCAGGTGAAGATCCGCGGCTACCGCATCTCCCTCGGTGAAATTGAAACAGCTTTATTAGCTTATCCAGGTATCAGCACCGCTGCCGTTATAGCCAGCGGCGCAGACAATGCCGATAGAAAACTGGTCGCCTACTTCGTTTCAACTAATAATGAAACTGCAGATGGAATCAGGGAATTTATGATGGCCGGTTTCCCTGCTTATATGATCCCTTCCCATTTTGTACAGATGGAAGAGATCCCACTTACCGTAAATGGTAAGATCGACAGAAGGCGCTTACCTGCACCGGGAGAATCTTCTACCGAAGCATATGTAGCCCCCCGCAATGAAAAAGAACAACAGCTGGCAGCCGTATTTGAAGAAGTGTTGAAGAAACGCCCTGTCAGCATCCAGGATAATTTCTTTATACTCGGCGGCGACTCCATCAAGTCCATCCAGTTAGTATCCCGCTTAAGGAAACGTGGCTATCAACTGAGCATCAAAGATGTGATGCGCTATCCAATACTGTCAGATCTGGCATTGCATATCAGGACTGTCACCCGCACAATTGACCAGCATACAGTAGAAGGACTTGTTGACCTGGGACCTATCCAGATTGCCTTCCTGGAAAGTAATGCTCCTGAAAAGCATCATTTCAACCAGTCCGTATTGCTGAAGAGCAGTACCCCCATCCATGAAACCGCCCTTAGACAGGCACTGTCAGCATTGGTAATGCATCACGATGCTTTACGGATGGTGTACAGGCAAACTCCTGAAGGCTGGCAACAGGAAAACCTGGGCATTGCACAAGGCTATCACCTGGAAGTACTCGATACCAACGAACCACTTCCATATTACGAACAACTCCAATCCGGCATTGACCTTTCAAACGGTCCATTACTCAGGGCCGGCCTGTTCCATGATCGCCTGCTCCTGGTAATCCATCACCTGGTTGTAGATGGGGTGTCCTGGCGGATCCTGCTGGAAGATCTCAGTGCTCTATATGATCAGTTTACCCAGGGCCTTCCTTTCTCCTTACCACAAAAAACTGACTCCTTCCAATACTGGCAACAGCAATTGCGCAAGTATAATACTACTAATGAAGAAGCTTACTGGGCAGAGAAAGCCGCCCTTCCTTTACCTGCATTCCCCCTTGATCATCAGGATGGCAGCAATTTTATTAAAGACACTGTATCCTCCTCATTTGTACTGGATGAGCAACTCACGGCAGATCTCCAGCATCATTGCTACAAAGCCTATCGCACGGAAATCAACGATATCCTGCTTAGCAGCCTGGCCCTTGCTATAGAAGATACCTTCCGGATTCCCCGTGTTGCCATCCAATTGGAAGGCCACGGTCGTGAAGACATCGGGATAGATGTAGATGTCAGCCGTACTGTAGGCTGGTTTACGACCTTATATCCTGTAATAATTGATATGGGTTATAAAAACCAGATCGAACAGTTAGTAAGCGTAAAAGAACAACTTCACCGCATTCCTAACAAAGGTATCGGCTATGGTGTACTGCGCTATCTGAAAGGGCATGCTTACAATATTGCACCCGCTGTTAACTTTAACTATCTGGGTGATTTTGGCAGCAATGTCTCCAATGCAGATAGCAACAACTTCACCTACGCCAATGAAGCCCACGGCCGTGATTTCTCCCCATTGATGGAACGTGATGTACAGCTGGGTGTATCCGGCATGATAGCTGCAGGCCGCCTGCAACTCACATTCACCTACAGTGATCAGCAGTACAAAGCAGCTACCATCGCATCTCTCTTATCCGCATATCGCCGTCACCTGGAAACGCTGATCAGAGAACTGAGCCAGGAAAGCACAGAACATTTGACCCCTGTAGATCTAACATACAAAGGTTTACAGATCGCCGAACTCGCTGAATTAAGCACCCGCTATACTATAGAAGACCTCTACCCACTCAGTCCGCTGCAGGAAGGTCTCTACTATCATTGGGCTACCAACCCGGAAGCCGCTGCTTATTTCGAACAACTCAGCTATCGCATCCGTGGTCAGCTGAATGTTCAGCTATTAGAACAAAGCTACCAGCTCCTGGTAGCCCGCCATGCCATCTTACGCACCTTATTTACTGAACTGCTCTTACAGGTAGTGCAAAAGAATGTAAGCGGCATCTTTAATTATGAAACAATAAATGAGAACGACGTAATTGCTTATAGAGATAAAGACCGCTCTCTCGGATTCGACCTTCACAACGGTTCCCAGATGCGCCTGACTGTATTGGGTCTCGGCGATGATACCTACGAATTCATCTGGAGCTTCCACCACATCCTTATGGATGGCTGGTGTGGCAGTATCCTCATCAAAGAATTCTTCCAATACTACCACGCACTTTCTCAGGGCATTAACCCGGACCTCAAACCAGTATACCCATATTCCACCTATTTCAACTGGCTCGCCCGGAAAGATAAGGCTGCAACATTGGCCTACTGGCATACCTACCTGCAGGGCTATGATACCATCGCCAGCCTGCCCCGCACTGCAAGTGCTACCGGCAGGCCATACGAAGGGCAAAAAAGATCCCTCTACCTGGAAGGTCCTGTGAGAAAAGGAATCAGCCAGCTCTGTGCACAGATTGGTATCACGGAAAACACCTTTATTCAGGTAATGTGGGGCATCCTGCTCAGCAGGTATAACGATACCGACGATGTAGTATTCGGCACTGTGGTATCCGGCCGTCCACCTGAAGTGGAAGGCATTGAAGAAATGATCGGCCTCTTTATCAATACCATTCCTGTAAGAGTAAATCTAAAGGACAATGCTTCCATAAAAGAAACCCTGCAATCCGTACAACAAAGCAGTATTGAAAGCACCAGCCATCACTATGTGCAGTTGGCCGAAGTACAGTCGCAAAGTGAACCAGGCAGGAACCTGTTCGATCACATCCTCGTGTTCGAAAACTACCCTGTACAGGAAGTGGTTGAGAAGAGCGTGGAAGACAACCAACAGTTCTCCCTACTTTCTTTCAATAACTTTGAACAAACCAACTACGACCTCTCAATAGTGATCATCCCGGGAGATGTGATGGACATTCAGTTCAGCTACAATACCAATTGTTATGAACCTGCACAAATAGAACGGCTCACACATCACCTGTTCAACCTGATTGCACAAGCTGTAGAAAACCCGGCCGGCACCATCAGCCAGCTCAGTTACATCAGTAAAGATGAACAACACCAATTAATAGAAGCAGCTAATAATGCCCTGGTTGATTATCCCCGTCATCAAACAATTATTGGTCTCTTTGAAGAACAGGTCGCAATGTTCCCCGCAAACATTGCAGTAGTATATGAAGACAGGCAGCTCAGCTACGCGGCCCTCAATGAAGTGGCCAACCAGTTAGCTCACTACCTCAAACAAAACTACGAAGTGCATCCTGATACCCTGATCGGTATCTGCCTGGAACGCAGTGAATGGATGGTGATCAGCATCCTCGCCATACTTAAGGCTGGTGCTGCCTATGTGCCTGTTGATCCCGATTACCCGGCAGAACGTATTGACTACATCCTGGAAGACAGTCAGTGCAAAGTGATGATAGACCAAAAAGAACTGAACCTGTTCAGGGAACAACAGGATGCTTATTCCAAAGAGAATCCTGTAATCACCGCAGGGCCTGCATCCCTGGCCTATGTGATCTACACATCCGGTACAACCGGGAATCCCAAGGGCACATTGATCCAGCATAACAACGTAGTCCGCCTTTTTACCAACGATGCCCCATTATTTGATTTCGATGAGCATGACAGCTGGACCATGTTCCATTCCTATTGCTTCGACTTCTCTGTATGGGAAATGTATGGTGCCTTACTGGCAGGAGGCAGACTCATAGTGGTGCCTTCTCTGACTGCAAAAGATCCGGCTGCCTACCTGAATTTATTGAAACAGCAGGGCATCACCATCCTGAACCAAACGCCTTCCTCTTTCTATAATTTAATCAGGCAGGAATTTGAAACTGAAGATGCTGCATTGCAAGTCCGCTATATCATATTCGGCGGAGAAGCCCTCAGACCCGGCAAACTCGCTGCCTGGAAAAACAGGTACCCATCTACCCGCCTGATCAACATGTACGGCATCACGGAAACCACCGTGCATGTGACCTACAAAGAAATTGGTCAATACGAAATTGACAACGATATCAGCAACATAGGCAAACCTATCCCGACCCTCAGCTGCTATATCCTTGACAGGAATCAATCACTACTGCCTGTCGGTATCCCCGGCGAATTATATGTAGGCGGTGAGGGTGTATGCCGCGGCTACCTCAATAAGGAAGAGCTGACCGCCCAACGATTCATCTCCAGTCCATTCCGCGCCGGCGAACGACTTTACAAAACCGGCGATAAAGTCAGAATGCTGGAAAATGGTGAAATGGAATACTTCGGTCGCATCGATGACCAGGTGAAGATCCGTGGGTACCGCATAGAACTGGGAGAAATAAAGAGCGCTATCCAAAGCCGTCAGCATATAGCAGCTGCCGAAGTCATTGCCCGCAGCGGCGCTGAAGGAGAAGTGAACCTGATCGCCTACATCGTCAGCAAAGAATTGCTGAACGTTGCAGACCTGCGCTATCACCTCAGCACCCGCATACCGGAATATATGGTGCCCGCCTACTTCGTTCAGCTGGATAAACTCCCCCTTACATTCAATGGTAAAGTAGATAAGAAACGCCTGCCTGATCCCGATGGGATGGTCATGGATTCCGGTGTTCAATATATCGCCCCACGCACTGAAACAGAGCGTGAAATGGCGGCACTCTTTGAATCCGTGTTGAACCGCCAGGAGATAGGTGTGAAGGATGACTTCTTTAGCTTAGGCGGCGACTCCATCAAATTACTCCGCCTGCTCTCTGCCATTCGTAAGCAACTTAACGTAAGACTGCACATAGCAGATGTCTATAAGAATAGCACGGTCGAAGCCATCTCCCTGCACATCGATCAATACGCTGACGAAATAGTTCGGAATACAAGTACCGCCCGGGAAAATGAACAGGCGGTAAGAACAGCGCTGAACGAATTACGTGACCGTATCCTCTCATCAGGCAATACTGAAAACATGGAAGATGTATTCCCAATGAGCCCGATCGAGAAAGGCATGATCTTCGAATCCTTACTCAATCCGCAATCCGGCATCTACCATGACCAGATGGTGAACCAGGTATCCCTGCCTGATTTCTCTTTTGAAAGATTACAACACGCACTTACACTCCTGGTAGAAAAACATCCTATCTTAAGAACAGGATTTAATCTGGGTGATTATGAAACTGAAGTACAGATCGTGTATAAAAAGATCACCCTGCCACTCAGCTATGAAGACATCTCCACATTGACAGGCGACGAACAGCAAAGACTCGTCAGTGATTTTACTGCATCCGAACTCAAACATCCTTTCAATGTATTTGTAGCACCTTTATGGCGGATCACCCTATTCAATATTGGGAAAGGTCACTTCGTCTTCGCCTTCCAGGTACACCACGCCATCATCGATGGATGGAGCTATGCTTCTCTTATGACGGAGCTGACAGACCTCTACTTTAAACTGGGTGAAGAGCCTTCCTACAAACCAATACCATTAAAATCCAGTTACAAAGACTTTATCATCCAATATGAAATAGATAAAAAGAATCACACCATCATCGATTTCTGGAAATCCGAATTAGCCGACCAGGTGAAACCAGATCTCTTTGCAGATGAATACAGGAACGATACCTTCTACGTACACCTGAATGCTGAACTGGAACAGGAACTGGATAGAACTGCCGCCGCTTTAAACACCAGTGTGAAAGTCATCACACTCAGCGCCTGGCTCTATCTCCTGAAGACACTCAATTACCGCCAGCAGGTGACGGTAGGCCTCGTGACGAGCAACAGGCCCGATTGCGAAGACAGCGATAAAGTATTAGGTTGCTACCTCAATACCATTCCATTAAAACTGGATGTTTCCCCTGCGGAACAATGCTCCGCACATATCCAGGCTGTAGACCGGAAAATCACCAGCCTGAAAGAATATGAACGCCTGGGCCTGATGGACATCGTGCAGTTGCAGGAAAAAGATAGGGTAGTAGGGAATCCATTATTTGATGTCATCTTCAACTACGTTGACTTCCATATTTACGATAGCCTGCAGAACAATGTTCAGCGCCCCCGGGAAGAAGGAACACCGGTATTCTCCCAGGGAAGGGATATGACAAACACCTACCTCGACCTCAGCATCAACCGCACAGGCGGCAGGTGCAGAGTAAGAGTGCACCTGGCAAGGAAACTCAAAGCAGGATTCTCTGCCCATAAAATAGGACAACTCTATGTAGACATCCTGGAAAGGATGGTCGCCGATCCTGCCCGGCCATTACATCACTTAAATGCACTGGCACAGGAGGAAATGCAGCAAATGCAACATGCCTATCACCCGGAAAAAAAGAATACCACCTTCCTCGATCTCTTCAATACACAGGTGAAAACAAACCCGGATCACATTGCCCTGGTATTTGAAAATACCACTGTCACCTATCGTGAACTGGACGAGAAAACAAATCGCTTTGCCAGGTACCTCGCCGATGTACACGATGTACAACCCAGAGACCTTGTAGGTATCATGCTCGAAAGAAATGAATGGCTCATCATTGCCATGCTGGGCATTCTGAAAGCAGGAGCCGCCTACGTGCCCATCGATCCTGATTATCCGCAGGAGCGTATTGAATACATTGTAAGCGATAGCAATTGCCGCGTACTGGTAGATGAAGAAGACCTCAATCAATTCAAAAGTACCCAGTCTGATTTATCTGCTGCCAGCATAGGCATCAAATCACTGCCTGAAGACCTGATTTATATGATCTATACATCCGGGTCCACCGGCAAACCGAAAGGGGTGATGCTTGCACATAGTAATATAAGCGCATTTGTGCACTGGTGTAAAGAGGAATTCGCTCAAACGAAGTTCGATATCGTATATGCCGAAACCTCTGTATGCTTTGACCTTTCTGTATACGAGATCTTCTATACACTCTCCGCAGGGAAGAAAATGAGAATCCTGAAGAATGCCTTCTCCATACCTGATTACCTGCCATACGATGAGAATGTATTGTTAAATACCGTTCCCAGTGTATTCGGTGCCGTACTGAGTCATAGAACCGATCTCGGTAGTGTAACAGCTGTCAATTTCTGCGGTGAGCCATTGACCGAAAAGCATATCACTAACCTTAACTTTGAAAAGATCGAAGTAAGGAATCTCTATGGCCCCACGGAAGATACCGTCTACAGCACTGTATTCCGTATAAGAGATAAGCACAATATCCTGGTAGGTAAACCGATCACAGGTACTGCCATCTATTTCCTGGATGAAAGTGGCTTTGCACTGCCAGCAGGTGTAATGGGCGAGATGTACTTGTCAGGAGCGGGCGTAGCCCGTGGCTACTATAAAAAAGAAGCCCTTACTGCAGAAAAGTTCCTCAGCGATCCATTCCGTTCAGGTGAAAGAATGTACCGCACAGGTGATCTGGGCAGATACCTCCCGGATGGAAATATCGAATTCTTTGGTCGTATGGATGACCAGGTCAAGATCCGCGGCTATCGCATTGAACTCGGTGAAATTGAAAAGGTATTAGAATCACACCATGCAGTAGGCACTGCCAAGGTACTCGCATTCACCAATGCACAGGGCGATAAGGAACTTGCCGCTTATATCGTGGCAAATGAATCTCTGACAATTACCGAACTAAGGGCTTATCTGAATCATATCCTTCCTGCCTATATGGTGCCGGCACACTTCGTTCAGCTGGATGCCTTCCCACAAACCCCTAATGGTAAACTGGATAAAAAGAAACTGCCCCCCCCTGAAAGCCTTGGTATGAATAGCGGGGTCACCTACATCGCGCCGCGCAATGAAAAGGAAAAGCAATTGGTGGCAGTGTTTGAAGAGGTGTTAAAGAAACAACCCATCGGCATCAGCGACAACTTCTTTACCCTGGGTGGTGACTCTATCAAGTCTATCCAGGTTATTTCCCGCTTAAAACAAAAAGGTTTATCACTTACCATCCAGGATGTGCTGCGCTATCCTGAAGTGGGTGAACTGGCCGCACATATTACGGTCAATACACGGATCCCTGAGCAGGGTGTCATCACTGGCATAGTGCCACTCGGCCCCGTGCAGGCATGGTTCCTGGAGCATGCTTCCAATCACTATAACCAGTCAGTATTGCTGGAAAGCATTGCGCCAGTAAATGAAGCTGCCCTGCGAGCTGCCTTATCTGCTTTGGTACTGCACCACGATGCCTTGCGAATGGTGTTCAAACACAGCAGCGAAGGATGGCAACAGCAGAACCTTGGAGCAAAACAGGGCTATCACCTGGAAGTGCACAATACGAACCATCCACTCCCTTACTACGAACAGCTCCAGGCAGGCATTGACCTGGAACAGGGACCATTACTCCGGGTGGGCTTATTCGGCAATCGCCTGTTGCTGGTGATCCATCACCTTGTAGTAGACGGCGTATCATGGCGCATCCTATTGGAAGACCTCAGTACCCTGTACAGTCAATACATCCAGGGCATTCCATTCTCCCTGCCACAGAAAACCGACTCCTTCCAATACTGGCAGCAGCAATTGCAGCATTACAATACGGCAAGTGAGGAAATCTACTGGTCAGAGCAGGCATCCATATCTTTGCCTGCATTCCCACTGGATTATCCCGATGGCACCAATAAAGTAGAAGATACCGTTACCAGCTCTTTCCGCTTAGATGAAAAACAAACTACTGCCTTACAACATGAATGCTATCATCCTTATCATACGGAGATAAACGATATCCTCGTAGCTGGCCTCACACTCGCTATCAAAGATATCTTTGACCTGCACCGCATCGCGGTTAAAATGGAAGGACATGGTCGTGAAGATATCGGCACTGACATCGACACCAGTCGAACCGTAGGCTGGTTTACTACCATGTATCCTGTCGTACTGGAACCCGGCAACGTAGCGCCGACCGATCAGTTGCTCAATATAAAAGACCAGCTTCACCAGGTACCGAACAAGGGCATTGGCTACGGCGTACTGCGTTACCTGCAGGGGAAAAACTATTCGCTGGAAGCCCCCGTTAGCTTCAACTACCTCGGCGATTTTGGAAAGGAAATCTCAGGTAACAAAGGAGAAGAATTGTTCCGCTACGTACCCGGCTATCATGGCGCTGACTTCTCCCCACTACTGGAAAGAGATGTGCACCTGGCTGTATCAGGCATCATTGCAGGAGGCCGTTTGCAGATCTCCCTCAGTTATAGCAAAGAGCAATATGACGAAGCGACTATCTCCAGCTTACTTGCCCGCTACCAGGAACATCTGGTACACCTGATCGCTGAATTAAGCACAGCAGAAAGAGTACAGGAAGTATCAGGCAATCAGTACTATTATCTCGCAGACTGGGGCCCTAAAGGCTCGCAGGTACAGCTGGTCAGCGATAGCATCAGTATGGATCCTGAACAGTTTAAAACAGCCGTTTACAGGCTGGCAGAACGGCATGAGAGCCTGAGAACGGTCTTTGTCAGGAAGAACGATAGGATCCTTGCTCATATTCTGCCTCTCCAGGACCTGCATCTCAACATCCAGGTAGCCCCTGAATCAGCTGGCAACGATGAGCAATTCGATCAGTATACAGCGCCGCTCTGGTCCGTGAAACTGCATCCACAACCGGATGGCAGCAGTAAAGTATCATTCGCCTTCGACCATGCTATCACCGATGGTTACTCTACCGGCATCCTCTTAAAAGAACTGAATCAACTTTATCAAAATACAGCCCTGGAACCGCTGCCATTCCAATACAGCGACTTTACAAACTGGCAGCAAAACTTCCTGCAATCTGCTGATGGCCGGAAACATCGTCAATACTGGTCAGAAAGACTGAAAGCCTTTAATCCGCATCCAAACATCGGCACCCGCAGTGATACGCATGGTACAGACATCGCTTTGGCCATCCACGGCGATCTGTTCCAGGACCTGAAACAATTCGCTGCCGCAAACGGACTCACCCTCAATATCATTCTCATGGGTGCACTCTTCCGTTTGCTTCATGAGCTCAGCGGACAAGACGATCTCACCATCGCTACTACCAACTCAGGCAGGGATATTGAACACCTCGATGTCAGCAATATCATCGGCTGCTTTGTAAATATCCTGCCTGTCAGAACCCTGGTGAGTGCCGGCATCCAAAAATTAAAAGACGATTACCTGAATGACCTGCAGTATAAAGCATATCCATTCCGGGAAATAGTAGAACAGCATCCGGCGCTTACACCTGATCCTGACTTACTCAATAACTTCTTTTTCTTTAACTATCATAACTACGATCGCCTCAGGGAAAAAGATCACCTGCTCAGCCCATCCGAAATAGGTGGCTATGCGAAAGTGATCCCCAGAACGAAGAAGGACGCAGGCCTGGATATCATGGAATACAAAAATTGTCTGCTCCTTCGCTTTGTGTTTAACGTCGTGTCTTTCCACCGTGCAGAAGGCACGCATGTGGGAGATCGATACCTGAAAAATTTAAAAGAAATCATATACGCCATCTAAAACACCAGAGATAAACTGAAGAATTATGAAACGAATGTTGCAAATAGTAGCCCCCCTGATAGGTAAGGCGGGAATACTAAAATATAGTCTGCTTGGCATTCTATCTGGCTTGTGTGGTTTCCTGTTCATGAACATGGTCACCCGGGTAATCGGATTACTCATCGCAGGCAAACTCACTGGTGTAAGCAAGGAGTACATCATTATTTTCGCCGGCATCATCCTCATGTTCATCTGGGTCAGAAGAACATTGTCTCTCACCATCATTAACCTCTCCCAGAACCTTTTCTGGAGAATGAGAAGCGAGATCCTGGCCCTGATCCTGAATGCCAGCTACGAACAGCTTTCCAAAAGAAAAGATAATATCAACACGGCCATCCTGCACGATGTGAATGTGCTGACCAGTGCTTCCTTTTCCATTATCGAATTCTTTTCTGCCATCATCCTCACCCTGGCCTGCCTGATCTATATGTCCACCATCTCGCTGTTGCTGCTTGCTATCACGATGTGTGTCGCTATCACAGGGGTCACGATCTATTACTTTTCCGCAAAGCGGAACAACCGCATGTTCCAGGCCTCACATAAACTGGAAACCCGCTTCCAGAAGTACTTCAAGGCTATCCTCGACGGCTTCAAGGAAATTTACATGGAACCCAGGAAAGGGAAAGATATCTACCAGCTCAAAGTGAGGAGCATAGGCGTAGAGTCGCGCGATAATAACAAGGCCGCCTATATCGGCTACCTGAATAACCAGATCACGGGGCAGATCCTCTTCTACATCCTGATCTCCACTGTATTGTTGTATTTCAGTTTTGTGCTGGGAATAAAAGCTGCAGATGTGGTAAGCTTTGTCTTCACCCTCCTGTATCTCCTGAGTTCTATCGAAGTGATCATGGTGCTCCTTCCTGCCATTATGCGCGCCAAGGTAGCCGCCACACACCTCATGGACCTCAAAGATGAACTGGACCAGGCGAACTTCGATAACCCGGTTCCGGATAAATTCTACACCAAGGATGAGTTCTCCAATATCATCGTTGAAGACCTGGAGTTTAATTACACCTCCACTGAAAATGGCTTTAAAGTTGGCCCCATCAATTTCTCCCTTCGCAAAGGTGAAACCGTTTTTATCTATGGTGGCAATGGTAGTGGTAAGACGACTTTCGTCAATTCTATCCTGGGCCTCATAAAGCCCTCAGCCGGCAGGATCCTGTTCAACGAAGTGCCCCTGACGGAAGACAATTACCCTGAATACAGAACGCTTTTTTCCGTTGTGTTCAGTGATTTCTACCTCTTCGATGAAATCTATGGCAATGATCATATCAATATAGATAAATGGCATTACTACCTGGAACTCTTCGAAATCCAGGGCAAGGTGACATTGGAAGGCAATGCCTTTTCTACATTGGAACTCTCTACCGGACAGCGAAAGCGGCTGGCCCTGATC
Organism: Chitinophaga silvisoli; assembly: GCF_003412465.1. Taxonomy (GTDB): domain Bacteria; phylum Bacteroidota; class Bacteroidia; order Chitinophagales; family Chitinophagaceae; genus Chitinophaga; species Chitinophaga silvisoli. The sequence goes on along the minus strand of NZ_QTJV01000006.1, from coordinate 82,551 downwards.
GCCGCCCTGCTGGAAGAAAAGCCTGTGGTTGTAATGGACGAATGGGCCGCCGATCAGGATCCTTATTTCAGGAAAAAATTCTATACGGAAATCATTCCACTGTTAAATAAACAAGGCATTACCATCCTGGCCATCACCCACGATGAACGATATTATCACTGTGCAGATCGCCTCTACAAGATGGATTATGGCAAACTAACAGAAGAAAAAGTGAATGTCTTTGAAACCATTGCTATCTCGTGATACCTTAAAAATCTCGTGAAACCATTACCCTCAATATTTATCAGACCATGCATACTATCCTCAATAAAATCCTGGAGAATAATTCCCTCCTGGATAGAAAAAAAGTTAAACGGGTCGTTTTAGTCTATGCACAGAAACTGTTTTACATCGGTGACACCTGTTTCATGCTGGACAATATCAAACCCTGCAATTCTTTTTTTGCAAAGGCAAAGATAGATTTAAGCTTCACCCCTGATGACAAGAACCTTGCTGGCCTGCAGGCGTTAATTAAAAATAACCCATATGCCAACAGTGTCACCATCTCTGAATGGGAAGAGCTGCCCCTGGAGGAATACGATGTCGTATTCTGTGCCATGTCCGACGAAGCAAAATTTCTTTCTGTAGTAGAACAAAAATATGGTGCATTACTGGCCGAAGGAAAAATGCACACAGCCTTCTTCTCGCTCAGTAAGAACTTTATCTACCCTGTAGACCGTGGCGTAGCCGTTTTCCCCGATTATCCTGAGCTGGTAAGTTTCCTGAAAGAAGGTAAGGAAGAAATCGTACATGAATTGTATATCTCAGCTGAAGAAAAGGATTGGGCAAATCAATGGTATGAAGCCCAGGGCGTAAAAAATGAGGAAGAGCTCTACATAGTATTTGATTCCGCCTCTATGCGCAGCAAGGTGCTCCGGATTGATACCTATTTCCGCACCCTGCATTGGTTGTTGTCAGGAGAAAAGGCCCGCGTACTGATGATCTGCGAAAACATTGCTGAAAAGAAAGCTTTATATACCGAATGCCTGGGCGAAAAGATCGTATCAAAGATCATATTCGCCAACCGCCAGGGACTTCGGAAAGACATCGTACTCATGAGCGCCGACTGTGTAAAGATGATCTTTGGCCCCTGCACAGGACTGCTGCACTGCGCTTCTGGCATCTACAATTATTTTACAGCCAACGGTATGCCTGCCCATAAGGTGCCACTAATTATTACTTATACCGGCCGGTACCCACATGCAGTAGAAAACGCCTATTTCTGGTGGGGCAATTCGCCGCTGGTAAATTGTCTGCTGATGAAAAATTTCTCAGGCAAACCACAACTTTGCGTTCTGAACGAGCTGGATGAGCACGAAAAAAGAGAGACGGCAAACGTCCTGGAATGTAAAGATTACAGCGCTGAGATGCTGACGGATTTTATTGGAAAAAGATTACATGCTGCATACGCTTACTAAATTTTATCCACTCAATTATGAATAAACCACAATTATTTCTGCTGCATTTTGCTGGAGGAAACAGTTATTCATTTGGCCTGCTCACATCGGTTTTGAAGGAGTTTCAGACCTTTTCACCAGAACTTCCCGGCAGGGGTAAACGCTTTCATGAAGACCTGCTACATGATTTTGACCTGGCAGCTGCTGATATCTATAAACAGATCGCTCCGCAAATCAGCTCCGATCGCTTTATCATCTATGGGCATAGTATGGGCGCTTACCTCGCATTGCGGGTCACCAATATGCTGGAGAAAACAGGCAGAAGGCCTGCTTACCTGATCGTGAGCGGCAATGCCGGTCCGGCTGTAAGCAATCGGAAATCTGTGCATACACTGGCCGAAAAAGAGTTCATTCATGAGCTGGAAAGCCTGGGCGGTATGCCGGTAGAACTGAAGGAAAACAGGGAACTCTATGAGCTGTTTGAACCCATCCTGAGAGCCGATTTTGAAGTGGTTGAAAAGAGAAAGATGGAACATGAACCCCCTGTAAATGTTCCCCTCTACGCCATCATGGGCAGCCAGGAAGAGGATGCTGACAAGATTGCCTGCTGGGGCAAATTCACCCGGTCTGATTTCAATTATGAGATCCTGGAAGGTGATCACTTCTTTATCCACAAACATCCTCAGCGCATGGCGGATATCATCAGGGAATGCTACAGGAAAACGGCATTCATACCTAACAAATGAAATGAGTATATGAAAAGAATAAACACACATGCCATCTTTCCACTCCTGGCCCTGTTCATACTGATCCTGGCCCTGTCCCAACAAATGTTTTCAGTCTTCCCCATCGGGAAAGTCCTGAACCCATTTTCAGGTGCCGTACAGAATGAAGACGACCGTGCACTGGATGCCACTGCGCTTTCCCTCGGTAATATGGGCTTGTCCGGACAGGTAGATGTCTATTTCGATAAAAGAAAAGTGCCGCACATCTTCGCCTCTTCTACCGATGACCTCTTCTTTGCCCAGGGATATGTAACTGCTGCGCTGCGCCTATGGCAAATGGATTTCCTGAGCTATGCATCCGCAGGCAGGCTCTCAGAGATCTTCAAAGATGGCTATGTCAATTATGACAGGAACCAGCGGAGAATTGGTATGCTCAGTGCGGCAAAGTCTTCTCTTGCCTTAATTGAAAAGGACCCTGAAACCTTCAGGGTAGTCAGCGCATATACGAAAGGTGTCAATGCCTACATCAAAAAGCTCAACTACAGGACCAGGCCCTTCGAATATAAGCTGCTGGACTATGACCCCGAGCCATGGACGAACCTGAAAACAGTGCTGCTCATGAAGTATGTAGCAAATATGCTCTCCGGCTATGAGGAAGATTTCAACATGTCCAACCTCATGCTCACACTGGGAGAAGAGAAGTTCAATAAATTGTTCCCTGACTATACTGATCATACTGCCCCCATGATGCCCGCACATCGTCAGCTGGCATTGCAGCAAGCCCCGCATATCAGGCAGCCTGCTTACCTGGATTATTCCTTCTTTAGCTCCGGCACTGTAGTGCCTAAAAGCGATTACAATCCACAATATGGCAGTAATACCTGGGCAGTGTCCGGCAAAAAGACGAAATCAGGCTATCCTATCCTGTGTAGTGATCCTCACCTGGCATTGACCCTTCCTTCCATCTGGGTGGAAATGCAGCTGTCTGCACCCGGTATTAATGCCTATGGCATTTCTATTCCCGGTACTCCTGCTTTGCTCATTGGCTTCAACCAAAATGTAGCCTGGGGCATCAGCAATGGTGCAGATGATGTAAAGGACTGGTACAAACTGAAAGTGACAGATGATTATACCAAATATGAGCTGGATGGGAAATGGCAGGACCTGCATTACGCCATTGAAGAGATCAAAAGGAGAGGGGAACAAACAGTAAAAGATACGATCTATCAAACAGTCTTTGGACCGGTAGTAAGTGATAAACATTTTTCTGAATGGCAGCCGGACCGTGTTAACTACGCGCTGAAATGGGAACTGCATCACCCCTCCAATGAGTTCCGCACATTTATAAAGCTGATCCGTGCCACTAATTACACAGATTATAAAGAGGCCATCAGCCAGTACTCCTGTCCCTCCCTGAACTTCGTATTCGCCTCAAAGGATAATGATATTGCCGCTAATCACCAGGGTAAATTATTAATCAAACAACCCGGTGAAGGCAGGTTTATCTACGATGCCAATACTGTTTCAGAACTGACGGCAAAATACATTCCCGCTGATAGTTTACCCGGGGTACTCAATCCTGCCTGCAACTTTGTTTTCTCCGCCAATCAACGGCCTGCATCACCAGACTATCCTTATTACTATAATGGATACTATAGGGAAAACAGGGCACAGAGAATCCGGGATCTGCTGGAGAGGGACAGCGCTTTTGACGTGAAGAAAATGGAAGCCATGCAACTTGACAACACAAATAATTTCGCATTGCAGGCACTCCCAATTATACTCGCTAAGCTGGATAAAAACAAATTATCATCAGATCAGCAACAACTCTTATCCCGACTGTCAACATGGAAGGGTACCTACAACCTGGATGATGTGAACGCTCGCCTGTTTGAACGCTGGTGGAAGAATATCCGGGACTACACCTGGGATGAACTGAAAGGATACACTTTTAGCACCCGGGTACCGGACGATTATATCCTGATGGACCTGATTGAAAAGGAACCGGATGCCGTATATTTTGATAAACAGGGCACCTCGGCCAGGGAAAACGCAGGTGAAATTATCAATGCAGCTTTCGTAGCAGCCGTAAAGGAATATAAGGAATCTCCTGCCAGATGGGGCGATGTCAACAAAGTAAACGTAATGCATATGACGAAGCTGCCTGCTTTCAGTCGCCCGGATTTGCCATCTGCGGGCTTCCCTGAGGCGATCAATGCTGTTTCGGCTAACTGGGGTCCATCCTGGAGAATGATCGTAGAATTAGGCCCCAAACCGGTCGCGTACGGGATTTTTGCAGGCGGTCAGTCGGGTAGCCTGGGCAGTCGTCACTATGATGAATTTGTGGATGACTGGAACAAAGGCCAATATTACCCGATTACGTTCCTCCTGTCGGCAGCAGAAGGCAAACAGGTACAAAGTGCTTACTGGAAATTGAAATAATACTATTATGAAAAAACGAATTGCAGATAATCTAAAAGTAGCTCCCCTCTTACTCCTTGTTATTTTACTGACAGGCCAGATGGACTTCCTGCCATGGTGGGGCTTCATTGTGCCCGTCATTCTCATCGGCATCCTTAGTGCCCTGCTCAACTTGCAGATCGCCGCATTTACCATCGGTTTCCTGTCCGGGTTTATCGTCTGGGCCGGTGCCAGTTATTACTTTGAATATGCCTTTGGGGGAACCATGTTCCATAAACTGGGTGCTTTGATGTCCGTATCAGGCATAGTAGTCATACTCCTCTCAGGCCTGGTATGCGGGTTGCTCTCCGGACTTGGCCTCTATGCCGGCAGGTTATTATTTTCTCAAAACCGCTTTCGCAGCTCTGCAGCCTGGGAAGACTAAATTTAAATCACTCTCCAAACATTTATTATGTCTAATCGTACCGCTATCATCACGGGAGCCAGCTCCGGAATAGGCAAGGCTGTTGCATACAGGTTTGCAAAGAAAAATATCAGGATGGTCCTGAATGGAAGGAATGAAGAAAAACTGATCAGCACACAACAGGAAATAAATCAATTGTCCACTAATGGAGAAGACATAGCACAAATAGTGAGTGGCAGTGTGACCGACAAAACAGTCACTGACAAATGCATTGAAAAATGTGAGGAAGCCTGGAAAGGATCTCCCGATATTTTTATCGCCAGTGCAGGCAGAGGCTTACCAGGAACAGTCCTTAATTCTGATGCCGGTCAGTGGGACGACCTGATTGATACCAATGTAAAAGGAATCATGTACCAATTGAAAAGCATCTCCGGCGAAATGATAAAAAGAATAGAAGCCGGACATGATTTTATAAAGCAACCACTGGATATAGTGGTGATAGGCTCCGGCATCGGCCGCAATGTATCGCCGTTCAATTCTGTATATGGTGCTACCAAGTTTGCCACCCATGGTGTAACAGAAGCCCTGAGACGACAATTAGGTCCCAAAGGCATCCGCGTCAGCCTGATAGAACCCGGCATCGTCAGCACCAATTTCCAGGAAAATGCAGGCTATAGCGAAGAATGGTTCAAAGAATATTCAAAAGAAGTAGGGCCTGTATTGGTAGCAGATGATGTGGCAGCAGTGATTGATTTCCTGGTTGATTTACCCGGAAACGTACACCTGGATAATATATCGATAAGGCCAACGAGACAATCCTATCCATAATTAGACGACCCTTATAATAACTCCACCAGACAGCCATACCATAGCCCGGTACGAATGCAACTTAACTCTTAACCCTCATTCAAATTTCAATGGCATCACATTGTTCAAACCTGATTGAGCTCCTCTCACTTCAAGTGCAGGAGCAAGCGGATAGCATCGCAATTAAAGACAGCACCAGCGCGCTCACCTATCGTGATACTTTCCTGTTCGCACGGAAAGCAGCGGCTATCCTTCAGCAGAATGGTATCAGATCTGGTAACCGGATTGTTTGTATCAGCAGTAAAAATACAGAAAGCATGGTCTGTTTCTATGCTATTCTGATGTGTGGAGGTATACCGGTAATGATCGACCGTGAAGACGGCGTTGCCACCAATCGTGAAAAAATAAAAGAGGTAAAGAGTGCCGGCATCATCCTGGATAAAGGCCTTGAAATGCCTTTAGATGAATTTCCGGGCAACAGCATATTTTATTTTAGCGATCTCTTATCACTGGATCGTCCTGCGCCTGAAGAGGTATTACTTCATCCGGTCAGCTATCCCGAAACCTGCTATATCCTGCTCACCAGCGGTACTACCGGCAAACCCAAAGCCGTACAGCTGTCGCATGAGAATGTCATGCACTATACCTATTCCATTTATCAAAAACTGGGTTCCCCTCAAAATGTTAGAGCTGCACACGTATCAACCTTCGCCGCAGATCTTGGCCTGACCAATACACTTGTGGCCCTGGTAGCAGGTGGTATGCTGAGAATCATCAATAAAACCGAAGCCACTGATCCTGCTGTCTTTAATACAATTATTGAAGAAGATGCCATCTCATTACTCAAAATTACGCCTTCACACTTATTGTCCCTCGTTTCCAATCTGGAAAACGGATATAAAAAACCTATTGAAACCATTGTACTGGGTGGCGAAAAACTCAGCTGGGAAACCGTTGATACCATCCTCTCATTAGGCATCTGCGACAATCTCTTTAATCACTACGGTCCCACCGAAACCACGATCGGTGCCATCGCGTTCAGAATAACAACCAGTTCTCCACATTATCATCAATCAGGTTCTGTACCACTGGGTGCGCCCATCGGGCAGGGAGCCTGTTTCCTTGAATCTCCGCAGGACAATATCGGTGAACTCTATGTAACTGGTCCCGGTGTGAGCATCGGTTATTTCGAGAATGAAGAAGAAAATAACAAAAAATTCTTCCTCCGCGAAATCAATGGCCGGCAGACCCTCTGCTACCGTACCGGCGACATCTGCCGGAAACTTGATGATGGCAATTACGAGTTCCTGTATCGTACCGACAGGCAGGTTAAAGTAAATGGCTACCGTGTGGAACTCGGCGAAATCGAACTGGCCATGGCTGCACATCCTGAGATAGAAAACGTAATTGTCAGCCTGGCCACCAAAGATGAACATACCATTCTGAATGCCTACATAAAGCTCCTGAAAGGCAGTACTCTTACTGCAAATGAGCTGAAGAACTGGTTGCTGAACAAGCTGCCCCGTTATAAAGTTCCGGTAGGCTATTTCTTTTATAAAAAGGCACCTTACAATTCCAACGGGAAGATTGATATGAATGCCCTGAAGAAAAGCTTCGAAGAACCCGGTATTCAAAAACCTGCGGCTGTCAATGAAGTGGTAGATGTAAATTCATGGCCTTCCCTGCTGGAGTCCTGCTGGAAAAAAGTACTCGACACCCATACCGTCAATGCCAACGATAACTTCTTTGAAACGGGTGGCGACTCACTGCTGGGCATCCAGCTTATTGGCCGCTTACAGCGTTATGGCTATAAAGTACACATTACAGACATCAATAACAATCCTGTATTTTCAGACTTTGCAGCACTCAATCCTGAACGCATCCAGGAGCAGGAAAAGGAGCATCGCCATAGTACAGGCGCACAAAAGGACCATTTTACATTTTCCCAATCCTTGTTCCTTCAGCAGGAGAGTTTTGACCAGGATAAGTACTGCCAGTGCATCTTGCTGGAAACCGGTCATAAGGTGAGAGTAAGAGAAATGGCACTGGCATTTAGTTATGTCAGGGATAGTCATTTGCAGCTGACAGGCGGCTTTACGGATGATGAACATGAGCAGGCAGGAGCGGCTTTGGGAACCTCTATACTGCATGGTAAGAACTCCATCGTATTGCAGATCCAGGAGATCTGCCATTCCCTCCTAAATGAAATTTCAATAGAAAATAATAAGCTGCTGGCGGCGCATTTATTCATTGATCCTGCCGGCAAAGATTACCTGTATTTAGCCTGTCATCACCTGGTAGTCGATGTTATTTCGTGGAATATTATAATCGATGAATTGCTGGATTATTATGAACAGATTATAAAGGATCAGTTGCCGGTAGTAAATCCTGAAAATGCAGTGAAGCATTTTTATGCCAGCTTGCCGGAAGGGGAGGGCATCCTGCCTTCGCTGGAACAGGCTGCTTTGCAGAGGCACCCTGTCATACATCGTTTACCCGATCAGCGCTTACATACTCACCCGCTTACAACTACAGAAGTATGTAGTATTCGCATCCCGGAAGAGACATCTGCATTTCTCAAACAAATAGACGAAAAGAAACAAAGTACCAGTTTAAGCGGCTACCTGCTTAGCCTGTTTACAAATGCCTTACTGGAAGAATTTTCTTTGCCTGCCATTACCATCGATATCGAATTCCATGGCAGGCCACAACATGGTCAGCTGGCAGATCTTAGTCGTTCGGTAGCATGGTGGTCTACTACCTTGCCGGTAACTTTTGATCAAAAGTACCTTGATCCGGATACCTGCTCTGCACTCATAGACCAGAAAGCAGAAGCGGGCAACCTGATCAATGCTTATCCCGATGCATTTTATAATCGCTCAACGATCATCCCTGATATCCGCTTTAACTACCTGGGCCGTTTCCCGGATAAGTTTGAGAATTCAGTGATCAGTATGTCGCCATCATCATTCAATCCGGGTACGACCAGGAGCAATAAGGCCCACCAGGAATATAAGCTTTGCTTTACCGCCCGCTTTATTGGTGCATCCTTGATCATTGATCTGCAGTATCAGCAAAAGATGCTCACCAAGAGTAATGTAGATAATATTGTAAAGGGCTTCCTCGCAAAACTGGGGCAGCAACATGCACCATTGCTGCTTCAAAGTGGACTGCCATCCGTCGGCCAGCCTTTATACTCCATCAAAGCTGGCAACAGGACTGCTAAAAGGCGTGTATTCCTTACCGGGGCTACCGGATTTTTAGGTATTCACATCCTGAATGAGCTTACCAGGTTTGGAGAGGCGGAGGTGTATTGCCTGGTGAGAGGGGAGTCGCAGCAGCAGGCGGAATCGCGCTTACAGGAGGAGTTTCATTATTATTTCGGTACTACGCCTGCACCTGAGGTCGTGGTTTTAAAGGGGAATATCTCATCTCCCCAACTGGGCCTCAGCAAGGAAGACTATCATACAATAGCTACCGGTACAGACCTGATCATCCACGCGGCGGCAGATATTAATTTGCTGAAAAGCTATGCAGACCTGGAGAAAACAAATATCGATCCGCTGCATGAAATCATCCGGCTCGCCAAACTTCATCAGCCGAAGGAACTGCATTATGTATCTACATTGGCGGTGAGTGGTTGTGCCAGAACCGGTAGTATTAAACAATTCTCTGAAGATGAGCTGGAGTATGGGCAGACCTTTGTTTCTGATTATGAAAGAACGAAATTCGAAGCGGAGAAACTGGTGAGGAAGGCTTTCAATGAAGCGCATATCAAAGGCAAGATCTACAGGGTAGGCCACGTAGCTGCGGATGCGGTGGCTGGCAGGTTCCAGAAGAACATGGCGGATAACCGGATCTTCCAGATTATTAAAGGGATGCTGCTGCTTAAGAAGATCCCCCGTTCATACGTTGAAAAAGTATCTTTCTCATTTGTAGATGTTGTGGCCAGGGGCATCGTCAACAGTGCCATCAGGATGCCGGAGAATAACATGCAATGCCTGCACATAGAAAATCCCCAGTACCTGTCGTTCCAGCAATTGGCAGGGATGCTGACACAGCTGGGACATGAAGTGGAGGTGGTCGATGCTGCGGATTTTAATATAGAAGTAGCCTCTTTCGAAGGCAGTGTGGCAGATAAGAAGGTGATTTCCCTGATGGACAACTGGATTCGCCGCTCAGAAGATTTTCCAAGGAGGGTCAGGTACATGCATGGGAAGTCATTGGATTTGATAGCGGGATATGGACTGTATTTCCCCAAGTTGAGCCTGGAATGGTTTGGAGGCTTAATAGAGGAGGGGATCAGGTCGGGGTATTTTGTTATACCAAGGCATCAGTTGCATAATGTATAGAAATGATTAAAGGGATCACAGCAATGTGGTCCTTTTTTGTTTACAAGCACATACAATGGTGGTGGTATGGGTTAATAATTCCCACTGTAAAAAGAAAAACACTGCCCCTGCCTGTGGAATTTAAATGAAGCTCATTGGGCGTATCATTCGGAAGTAAATCCATTTACATCATAGCCCTTCAAAAAATTTAATCTTGCAAATACCCTTAAAAAAGCGGACTTTTACCCGATCTAAAAAGACCTTTTAAATAGATTATATGGAATTCAATATCGTCCCATTTGTTAGCATGGGGGAATATCGCCTGGGAATGTCTATTCCTGAAATAGAGCAAATGATGAAGAACGGCTATTCAGAATCAAATGATGAATATGGTATGAATATTATCGACAGTAAGACCGGAATCGGATTCGCTTTTGCAGATGGTGTCGTTGTGAATATCATTTGCCTCTCCCCATCTAAAGCTTTTTATAATGATTTAGACCTGTTTAACCTCACAAGAATTGAGTTGATGGAGGAATTGGGGCAGAATAGTGAAGCTTACCTGGATGAGGATGGTGGTATCTTATTTACTGAATATGGAATTGAGGTCACCTACCTGTCAGAAGATGAAGGTGCATTGCCTTTCTGTGTTCAGATTCATTCCAGGGAATACACTTTTAAGGATTTAGATCAGTATGAGAAGGTGACATTGGAATAATTCTCCGGGAATATTATTGATTTTTTCGCGGGTGATTCTTTTTCTTAGTTATTTCTTTTTTTAGTCATTCGAGTCTAGTCATTCGAGTCTAATCATTCGGGTCTTAATCATTCGGTTCTAGTCATTCGGTTCCTAATCATTCGAGTCTTAATCATTCGGTTCTTATTCATTCGATTCTTAGTCATTCCGTTCTTATAAAATGAAAATATTAGTCTTAAACGGCTCTCTCCGGGGGAATACCGGCAACTCTGCTGTCCTTGCAAATCATGCAGTGACGCTATTAGGTCAGCAGGCGACAATGCTTACATTGTCAGATCAGCTGCCGGGTATCCGTGAAGTATACGACCTCCTGGCATCCTGCGATGGCATCCTGGTGGTTTCAGGTGTTTACTGGAATAACTGGAGCTCTCCTTTGCAACGTTTTATAGAAGTCGTCTCTGCTTTTGAGAATACGCCTGCCTTTTTTGGCAAGCCAGTGGCTTGTGCGGTTTCCATGGATTCTGTTGGAGGGATAGAAGTGGCGGCAAGGCTACACGCTGTGTTTAGTGGATTGGGATGCTGGTCGCCGCCTTGCGCTACAGTAGTCGTTTCCCGTACGGGACAGGAAGCAATCGCTGCATCTGCCGGTATGGACGATGATCCAAATGAAGATGTGTGGCGGATGGATGACTTGTCTATCGTAGTGCACAACCTGGTCACAGCAGCGGCTATGCCCCGGGATAACTGGAAAGCATGGCCCCATAGTGCTTTGCATATTCCTGATGGTCCCTGGCCGGCTAATGGTGCCTTGGATCTGGAATCGCCAAAGTTTTTATAAAAATAAAGGGACTTTTACGTCAGGTTACAAGTCCCTTCCACCAATTCGCTTTGGATATAAGTTCCTTCTACGATTATCTCAGGAAAAAAGTCCCTTCCACAATTTCCCCAGGAAATAAGATCTACAACGATTCTCTCAGGCCACAAGTCCCTTCCACCATTACATCAGATAATAACTCTCTTCCTGCACCTCCTGCACTGGCACTGGTTCCCCAATCATCTCCAGCAAATTTACCTCTATCGTCTGACTAATCGCCGTCATCGGCGTATCCGTCGGCCTGTTCTCAAAAGGATCCTGCATAACAATAGCCGTGCGTTCAATAGCTATAAACAATACCGGCACCACGAACACAATTACAATCTCCATCCACTGCGATCTATCCTCTAGTCCAAAGGGCAAAATCGTCATCAATACATAAATAAGAAAGTGAATCAGTAAACTATAAGATTTCGGGAATACCGTCTTCTTAATCCGCTCGCATTTCCCCATCGCATCACACAACCTGGCCAGGGTCGCATCAATTTGCACCTGCCTGTTAGGGTTCAACTCCGTTGCCGCTGCCAGGGCTTCCCCATGTTGATTGAGGAGAAAATTCGGCCAGTTGCGGCTCTCTGAATTGAATGGAGCAATATACGCCTTCACCTTTTCTGAAAATGGCAGACCCCTCAATGATTCGGACAATGCATAGCACCAGATGATTTGCCGTTGCGCAAAGCTGGCCGTCTCCTCCGGCAAAAATGTCTTTACCTGCCTGATGAGTGTGCGGCTGTCATTTACGATCGCCCCCCAGATCAATCTTGCTTCCCACCATCGCTCGTAGGATTGAGAGGTCCTGAATGCGAGCAGCAGTGATACAATGGTAGCCACCAGGGATAAAATAGCAAGGGGAATGGTGACACGCCGCAAGAGACCGTAATGGTCTAGAGAACCGGCAATGATCGCGTAAATGGCAATGGCCAGGAGATCCCATTTGATGAGATCGAGGAAGTATGAAATGGAGATTTGTTTGTTAAGTAGCATGATGGTAGAAACAAGTGAGCTGCTTAATTGTTTGGGGCAAGGGGATTTGTGCCGTATTTATCTCTAAAAAGGACATCGCCTCATCCGCTTAGATTCCGGAAAAAGCGATGCAGGTGATGTTGTAGCTTATATCTCTAAAAAGAACATCGCCTCATCCGCTTGGATTCCGGAAAAGGCGATGCATGTGATGTTGTAGCTTATATTGGAAAATCAGGTAAAATCAATAACCTAAAACTTAATATTCAGTTTTACCGAATTCAGCTTATCCTCTTTATAAAATTCAAAATACCATTCTCCATTCTTCCTGAACACAATTCCCTTATCCACCCCATTATCAGCTATAAAATTATCCTGCTGGGATGTTTTCAGTAAGGTCATTACTTTTTTAGGAGAGGTGTCAATCAGCTGGTAACCATTCGCGTTAGCCTGTGCATAAAGTATATCCTTGCTATCACTTACAGCAGCTGGCGTAGCCGCGCTGATCACTGGTGCAGCGGCAGTTGTATTCACTACGGCAGGAGTAGTGGCCGCGGGACTTGTACTGGCAACAGCCGCCGTATTGGCTATGGATGTGCTGCTATCATACTTATACTGCGCCGCATTCAGCGACACAAATGCATTCCTCAGCGCTTCTGTATAGGCCGCCTGCCATTCTTTTTCCCTGCTCTTACCTTCCTGGCTTTGATAAACCACTGTACCCTGGCAATCCTTTAACACCAGGATAAGACCTGTCGCCAGGAATTTTTTCTTCTCCACCAATTCTGCTTTCAGCGCCCCGCACTTATTGTTCGCCAGTTCCGCCGGCAGTGGCTCATCAGTCATGTAAGCCTTAAAACCCACACCTTCCAGCAGGTATTTGGTCATAGTGTTCACCCCATACTGGTCATCATTCTTAAAGATGTCAAAACGCTCGGGTACCAGTACATACTTGTAATTATTAATACTGTTCTGCGCCCGGGCTATAACGGAAAATGCCATTGCCAGCAATATGATAAATACTCTCATACGAATTGATTATTATCCTCTTGTAGCGAATATACACAAATCACCTGTAATCAGGCACCGAAAAATTCCCCTCTTTAGGGAATATATCTGTTTTATTCCCCTGTCCCTCCATTTGCTTCAACTGCCCCTGGCCGGCATTTGCTTCTTCCTCCAGCCATTAAGGTCAACCTATCATCATAAGGATACTATAAGGACACCATAAGGACACCTCTATATCAAATCGATATTGAAGTGCCCTTTTAGTGACGAAAAGATGAAGTATTGATACTCATTTAGTATAAAAGATACCTTATTATTCGGGACTGAATCGCTAACATTGAGTGTTCACTCCAAAACCAATTTATATGGCTATTATTAAAGACAACCTGCTCTTTCAATACGTCGAAGGGAGCCTCGGCGATCAAATCACGATTTACAAAAGGAATGGCCAGATTATCGTAGCTAAAAAGCGGGGCCGGTCTAATAAAAAGCCGACTCAAAAACAGCTGGAGGCCAGGTATAGAATGCAGGAAGCTGCGGCTTATGCAAAGGAGATACTCAAAGATCCTGAATTGAAAGCCTACTATGCCTCTAAGGCAGGTCCGGGACAGAATGCCTGGAATATGGCGATCAAGGATGCTTATAACTCTCCCCAGGTGCAAAGTCTTCGTTTCGAAGACTCAACTGTGGTAGTGACGGCAAAAGATGAGTTCAGGGTAGCGGAAGTGGAAGTAATCATCACCGACCCTGCAGGTGCGATACTGGAAAGAGGCAAGGCGGTAGTAGGCCGTAATGGCGTGGATTGGTATTATAAAGTAGTGGCCCTGCCGGTGGGAGGGAAGGTGAAGGCCACTGTGGCGGATCTGGCAGGGAATGAAACGGTAAGGGAGCTGCTATTGGAATAAATACAAAAAGAAGCCGGAGATGCAATCCCCGGCTCCGCTCAGATTATTTCCTGTCCTTCGTCTTATTCAACACATTGAATAAAGGCAAATCCACTGCCAGGAATGCATTGAAGCGCCATGAAGGATTGATCACATTCGTTGTGCCTGCCACATCTATCTTAGACAGGCCAGGACCATATTGTGCCCCAATTCCCAATGATAAAGGAACATTGTAGCAAAAGCCGTATACCAGGTGTAAACCAGGGGAGAAGATCTGGCCAAGATTCACTGTATACTGCTTGCTTGCAGAGGAGCTGCTGGCAGGATCCGTACTCGTGATCACAGAATCTTTTTTTAGTTTGTAATCAATGATAGCCCCCAGGTCAAATACAGATGCAAACAAAGAAAGTGCACCTCCCTTTCCAAAACTAAAAACTCCCGGCGTATAAGCAATGCCGATAGGGCCATATACACCAAACTTATCTGACCACGCTCTCACTGCATCCGAACGGTCATTATGCATAGAATAATACGCGCCCAGGTAGGCCTGGATGCTAAGGTTATTCGCTGAATTTTTCTTGATAGATGAGCTGCCTACCGGTAAGATGGCATTGTTCAATGCTGCCTTTATATCCTCCTCACTTTTTGCATCTGCCACATTGCCGATGAATAATACATAGGGTTTGGCTTTGGACACAAAAGTGCTGAATTCATTGAAGGCGATATTTACATTTGCATCATTCACGTCGTCTTTCTTCGTTTTAATCAGGTCATGGATGCTGCCAATAATCTCAAAACCATCATTCACCGCCATCGTGTATTGCTTTGAATAAATATCTTTATAGAGATTATTTGACTGGCGGGCAATATCAAGATAATCATCCGGCTGTAGGTCCTTGTCAAGGAGTTTGACGATGCTCAGGCCAAAGTCGATTATATCGAGCGATGTATTGATGTAGTTGTAATACTGTTCCGGGCCTGGTTTTTCCCCGGGAGCAAGTCCCTTAATCTCATTATAGTTGTGCTGCACCTGGCTGGCTAATGAGAGGAATTGGGAAATCTTGTTTTGAAATAAAAGAATACTGTTGCTATTGCTTGCCAAAAGGTCTTGCAGTGAAGTGAAATCAGTTTTGTTTTTGTAGTATCTCAGTTCTCGCATTTTAACGACCTTTTGCCAGAGCAAACCTAAATACAGCCTGGTGAAGTTTTCATTTTTTACAAGGTCTTTGGCATCCGTCAGCGAAATCCAGATCTTAGTTGCATCATCACCCTGCAAACTTTCAGAGAAGATCCTTGTAAAGTGAACAGTAGTGACCAGGTTTTTAAATCCCAGGCTTGCATTCGCCCAATAATCACCCCGGGTAATGTTGGTAGCCGCATCGTCCACATCGACAATCACCTCCGAAGGTGTCGCGCCATTTTCAAGCTTGTGAATCAGTTTCAGTGTTTCTATTGCCATGTTGATCTCTGGAAAGTTATTCCTCAGTGCCTGGTATTTTGGTAATTCGAGCACTGCTTCCAGGTTGTAGGTCAATTGTTCGATGTCACTAAAAAATGCCTCTCTCAATACAGGCAACATGCGGGGATAGTCTACATTGAGCAGGTTCCTGAGCCTGTCATAGGAGGTAGGGAATAAAGTCTGGAATTCGGGGTATTTTATGGAGAACTGTTGTAAACGGTTGAAGAAAGCAAGATTCAGCTCCTCCTTTGCACGGTCTATTAGCAGACTGGCAAGCGCATTGGCGAAGTTGGTAACATCGAGGGAACCCGCCTGTTTGATCAATGAATTAAATCTCCCGGTGCCGGCAGACTGCGCATTAGGAGCAATGAATGTTATTTTCCCTTTCAGAAACGGATTGTTGTTAAGTTCATTTGCGATATCATCGGCAGTCACTGCATCGGAAAAAAGTTCAGTAAGATCCTCGGCTAAATCTCCATCTAACACAATTTTATTTCCATTCAGGGCAGCAAATAAATTCTTCGATTGTAAATAGATGCTTTTATTTTTGTTTTGACCAAGAGCTGACAGACAGGAAAATAGTAACACAATCAGGGGTAATCTACCTTTCATATAAGCGATTTTAATTTTTGGAAAAGTTGTGATGGGTTTATAAATCTCCTTTCAGGCGGAGCTGGAATATCATTTTGCAAAGGCCCGTTTTCCCTGAGCATTTTTAAAAAATCATCTTTAATAATTGGAATATTATGACTCTTCAGGTAGCTCATTGCCAAAGCAGCAATACCTGCTACAATCGGGGTGGAAAAACTGGTGCCGCTATCAGGAGTAGGCAGGTTACCTGGTCCATAAGATTCTACATCCTTACCAGGGGCGTAGATAAAAGTTTTGCCATTAATCGCCGTAGATGAATTAATATGGCCATCCAATGTAGCACCGCCAATAGATTCAAATGTAGACATGCAAGCCGGGTAGAAATCAACTTTAGCCAGGTTCTTAATCGTATTTCCAGCTGCTGCCAGCAGCAATACAGGCTTGTTGCCAACAAGCGCTTTTATCCGTTGATCAAGTGCATTTGCCCCTGCCGCAGTAATCGATAATTTCAAACTACAAGAGATGATATCCGCACCCTTATCAATCGCCCATTTAATCGCATCTTCCAGGTATTGATTATTATTGATCACCTGGTTCTCATATATTTTCGCGATCAGCAACCTGCATTCCGGTGCTATGCCCAGTGTACTATTCGGGGTACTCAGCGCACCCACCAGGGATGCGCATCTATTACCATGCGCATCTACATCGTTATCATCAATTTCTTCGGCAGTAGGCAACTCCGGATTTTTTGCAAGCGATGAATACCTGTCACCATCCAGGACCCTGCCTTTTAAAAAAGGATTACTCACTGAGTAGCCGGAGTCAATCACCGCCACCGTTACATTTCGTCCCTTCGTTCCATATTCCTGCCAGATCTGATCGATCTGCATACTTTTGAACCATGCATAGGTAGCAGCGCTACTGAATTGATCATCCTTTACCGGCAAGCCGGATACACCGCCACTCCAATAGTAGTTATCAGCTCCGTCTTTCAGCCAGAAGCTATTTTTTTCAAATGGATCTCCGGGGTACAACTTACCATCTACCTCAATCTCACTACCGGGAGCAATGTATTGATAACAGGGGGCATTCAGCCGGGGTTTACCTACCCGCACATTAAGATATCTGTCTTTTACAACGACTTTGATCATGCGCCTTTTTTTGGGGAATGAATATTTTTGCAGCGATCTGTATGCTTACCCAACCCTTTCCTTCACTGCTACTACTGTCTTTTGCTCCTTCGGTCCCTCATCATTTCCCTTACTGCTGTCTACCGCTGAGCGCAGTTTCATGATCTTATTCAGGAGATCAAACCAAAACGGTGCTCCCAGGGAAATGGCCAGTGCTGTCAGGATCCATCCCAATATGCTCATCCCCTTATCAAAATTTTTCCTGAACCCGCCATCATATCCCAGGGCCAGCAACTCATTCATTTTCGCCACGTCGCCACCTTTACCCACCATCCGCAATGCCTGTGCGTACAATGAATCCTGCAACTCCTTTTCCTGTCCGGCCGACTGAAGACCCTGCGGATGATCCTTTGTATATTGTGCCGCCTGTAAGTTCAGCTGTGATCTCAATTTGGGATTATGCTGCAGCTTAGACACAATTTTCACGGTATCTACATTAAAGGAAACAGCTATCAGCATACCGACAAACAAGAGTATAATTTGGGTGAACTTCTTATACAGGTCTGTTGCCCGGTCCATCATCTCATCAAACCATTTCTCCAGTGAATCCCTAAACTTTTGTACATCTCCCTGCGCATCTACCCAGAGTGATTTCAGGTATTTCAACGTATCCGGGCAAATACTGATATCAGGATTCCACTGTATGGCACCTTCATTCAGGCTTTGCTGTATTTTAGTATTGTAAGCATCGCCGGCATTCAGATCCGTTCCTCTCAGCAGGTCGATCATTACTTTTGAGAATGTCTCTTTGGTGATATAAGCGGGGAGTTTGCGAAAACTCCACCAGGCACCTGATACCAGGTACTTGACCAGCGGATGGCGGTAAAACTCGTCACTTAGTAATACAGGTTTATTCAGACTTTTATCATTCAGGATCCGTCTGACAATAAACAGCAGGATCCGTGACCGCAACCCTTTATTGCTGTCTTTTATCTCATTCGATACAGCGTTTAGTGAATGATAAAATTCGTCGTTCAGCGGTGCGGACTTTTTGGGTCCCCTGTCGTTTAACATGCGGCGGATAATAACCTGGAGAATATAAGCCCGTAGTCCGATATTTGTCGCAATGATTTCCTGTAGCAGGGAGCCAAGTAAACTGTAAATAAGGTAAATAAATACCAGGGCAATAACCACTTCCATGGATGCACTATCAAACATGCAATAAAGATTTTGGGGGTTAAAATTGTGTGGCGTTGTATTTACCTGCAAATTAGGACTTCTGCCAGTAGGAAAAAATACCCACTAGTTTGTATTTTTTGCAAATAAAAAGCCCCCTGAAAGAACCTGTCTTAGAGGGGGCAGGCCAGGCATTCCCGGCCTTTTCACAATCTGAATCGTTTTTACTGCTTAATATAGCCTATGATACCCTCATAGGTATAATAATACCTCAGTAACCCGCCGACAGTTTTATATCCACCAGCGCCCAATTCACTATAGTTAGTCGTATACCAGTGTTTGCCATTATGGTTATACCGGTAGATAGGTATAGCCCCTGTAGTGGGCTGGGAATAGATATAACCAATTATATAATCCAGGTGCCCCAGGTCTCCACCTGTACCAATTTCATTATAATTGGTATTGAAAAAGAAAGTGCCGTTGTTCAGGTAATACCTGTAAACAGGAACAGTTCCTTCCATGCCATTGTCCGTAAAGATCTGGCCGATGGATCCTCTCTGTACCCAGTTACTCAGCCCGGCGGTTTCCGGTGCTGTTGACAACATATTGCTCATAGAAAGGATGTTATATGAACTCAGTAGAGGCATTGTATTATAAGTTACATTCACCGCCCTGCTGGCGATATACTGCGTGATGTAATTTTGCAATGCGGCTTTCTGCGTTGCATCACTGACCAGGTCTGTGATCTCAATCAGGCCATCGGCGGGAATAGCCACCAGGACAGAGTTGGCCTCCGTTACAGAACCCTGCCATGCGGCAAGGCTTACGCTGGTAGCACCGTCTACATTTACGGTTGCCAGCGGCACAGAGATAGCACCACCAGTGGTGTGATAAGTGAGTCTTTGGTTACTGTTGTTTTGCGCATCTTTGATGTCAGTGCTGGTAGTAGCCCCTAAATCAAATATCTTGCCTACGGAAACTTTCAATCCTGCCTGCACGGCTACTTCCCTGCTGGAACTGCTGGTTTCTGAGCGGTATAGAATTTCAAGTTTGGCACCTGTGATGATATTTACATGCACGTGTGTGCCGTATTTGCTGACGATGTAGGCAGGAGACTGATTACTCAGATCAGCTAAGAACTCAGGAGTAAGGTAGTTCTTCAGCAGATCGGTGCTTGCATTTAACTGGATTTGTTTTTTCTGGAGCAACAGGTTGTAAATACCATACATGTATTTGGATGAATAGGTATTGGTTTCTGTTGTACTGGCATTGACAGTACCGGTAAATGCAGAAAAGGCGGAGGTGGCGTTGATGGTTTTCGAAATTTTGCTGGAGAAATCACGTGCATTCAGTCCCCAGGTGGAGAAGAAGCTCTGACTGTTTGGGAAAGATACATACAGGCGATTTGGATAGGCAGCTGAGAATGCGGGGATATCGATGACGGCATTTCTTGAAGCAGAGGCATCAGCATAGACACCTGTTACATCGTAACCATATCCGATCACATCGTTTACCCCATCGCCGGCTCTTTGGGTGCTTCCGTCGGCAAGGGTGTTTTTAACTTTTAGATTTTCGTTGTTTTCTTTTTGGCATGACCAGCAGACTACAGCCAGACAGAATACCAGGATTTTTTTCATGATGAAGGGTTTAAAGATAATAAATGAATAAAAAAGTATAACCGACGCATGGATGCGACGAAAAGATGTACAGTATGAAAAAAAATAAAGGAGCTGGATGCGTGTCGGGTTACACAGGCAAATCAGTAAGGGTCAGGGTCTTTATTGTTATTTCATGAATGTGTCTCTACAGTCAGGGGTAAGGTTCGGGTTATATATTAGTTAACTTGTCGGGGCAAAGATAGGGCTATTCCCCTGTTGCCGGAAGAATTGTGAGTACTTTATTTTGGACAATTTTAATGATTAATTGATGCTGCTGTTGTACTGAGTCAGATTGAATGAAGGAGGGTATTGTTGTAGTCTGGAATAATTTTTAACTGTCGGGGAGTTTTATTTACTTTTGTACCCCTTATACCTCACGTTTATGGAAATCAGTTCAACCCGGGAGTATCCGATGTTTTTGTTTGATATTACCCGTTTCCCGATTTTATTGTATTTCTTTGGATTGTTCTTTTTCGATGAAGAATTTCGCTTTATCGGTTATCTTTTTGTGTTTTACATGGTGCTTTCGCAGCTGACCTATAGATTTACGACCCGGGTGAATCTGGAGGGAGGGCATCTGCGTATTGAGTACAGGCAGTTTTTTTTCAGGCGGGTGAAGGTGATAGGCCTGAAGGGGATGGTGATGACGATGCAGGATTACCAGGATGTGATTATTAAAGGTACGGATAGATGGAAAAAGTATTTGTTGAATGTTATGGTGAATGGAAAGCAGGTGTATAGGATGGATACAAGGGAGGGATATACGAAGGAGGTATTTTTGGAATTGATGAAGGCGGTGGGGAGAGCACCTGTATTGGAATAAGATCTGAAAAATATAAGACCGGCTTATTATCTTTAACCATTATGGTTAGTCAGAAACTCTCATTTAGCATTGTCGTGCTAACGACATTCATTTCCACGTATTGCCTGGCACAGCAGCCATCCATCTTCCTTGCCGATCCAACCGTGTTCAGGGACAAGGGAAAATTCTACCTCTACGGAACCGGCAGTCCCCAGGGCTTCCCCGTATATGAATCCAGGGATCTTACAAACTGGAAACCTGCCGCAGGCAGTAACAATGGGCTGGCGTTGACCCGTGGCGAAGCCTATGGTTCCCAGGGATTCTGGGCACCGCAAATCTTCCTCCATAAAGGTACCTACTACATGGCTTATACGGCCAATGAACAGATCGCAATAGCAAGATCCAACAGTCCCGCAGGCCCTTTCAAACAGGATAGCAGCTATGCGCTCAGTGGCAGCGGCAAACAAATTGACCCTTTCATCTTTTTTGATGACAATGGAAAGGTCTATCTCTTTCATGTGAAGTTGGAACACGGCAACCGCATCTTTGTTACTGAAATGAAACCAGACCTGTCTGATATCATACCGGGTACGGAAAAGGAGTTAATCTCCGGCACAGCACCCTGGGAAAATACTGCGAAGTCTGACTGGCCGGTCACAGAAGGGCCAACAGTAATAAAGCACGGAAAACTGTATTACCTGATTTATTCTGCCAACGATTTCAGGAATATTGATTATGCGGTAGGGTATGCTACTGCTACATCGCCATCAGGGCCCTGGAAGAAGGCAGACAATAGCCCGTTTATCAGCAGACATAATATCGGGCAGAATGGAACGGGGCACGGCGATGTGTTCTTTGATAATAAAGGGAATATGTACTATGTATTCCATACGCATCGTTCGGGGGATAAGGTATCGCCGAGGGCTACGGGGATGGTTAAACTGAAATTTGTGGGGGAGAAGCTGGTGGCGGATAGTACTTCTTTCAAATGGTTAAAAGCTGAATAAAAAAAAGTGCTTGTATCAAAAGTAGAATTTCAGGCCCCTCGCATTACTTTTGATACAAGCTTTTTCCCGGTTCATCCCATTCGGATCTTTCCAGCCAATACTTATGTCATCCACTAAAGGGAAATTTTTGGTATAACTTCATGTACCAGGTGCAAAGAATGCCCTGAACCAGGGAAAGCGGCATTCGCAGGTGCGTCAGCATTCCATAATTGATACTGGCTCCAAAGGTAAAAATCTCTATGGCAGGGATGGAGGGAGAGGAGGATACAATTGGTTAGAAGACGATAGATAAATTATTGCAATAAAAACATCACACAGAAGGTAGTTAAAATTATCAACGCATACACGGGCCATACCGATATGGAAAACAGGCAGCTGGTCCAGTTATGGCTTTTGTAACTGCTTACATCCATCACATAATCAGCGACCCTTCCTGCTACAACTTCTTTATATAGCTTCCTGAACTTCCGTTCCAAAGAGAGATAATAGGCATCCAATACCCAGAAGATGGGTACGGGTATACAACTGATCAATACATAATTTTTATTCGCGTCCTTTGCTGCCAGGGCAAATAAAGCGGCAACCAAGGTAACAGACCAGCCTTTCACATAAAACGAATTTGATCCCATTCTTGCAATAATATTCTGTATATACCCAAGGTGGGTTCTTCTATTTTCGTCCATCATTGTTTTTTTGAGTAGTTTGAATAGTTCTGTTGAAACTTCTCTAACAATTGCCTGGCTTTTTCATCGTAACTGTTTTGGTTAGTCCAGCTGGCAGCGGGGTTGAGGATATTATCCGGTACGCCGGGACAAGATACCGGTATTGCCAGTTCGAAGATGTTGTCGGTATGATAAGGCACCTCTTGCAGGCTGCCCTCAAGCACTGCCTTGATGATCGCCCTGGAGTATGCAAGGTCGATTCTTTTGCCTGCCCCGTACTGCCCGCCTATCCAACCTGTATTTATAAGCCAGGGTGTTATATTCCCGGCTGCCAGCTTTTGCTGTAGCAGGTCCGCATATTGTGTAGGATGGAGGAGAAAGAAGGGAGCCCCAAAACAAGGACTGAATACTGCCGTAGGCTCAGTTACACCAACCTCTGATCCCGGGATTTTAGCAGAGTAACCGCAAATAAAATAATAGGCAGCCTGTTCGTTTGTAAGTCTGCTTACAGGAGGTAATACACCAAATGCATCGCAGCTCAGGAAGATGATATGACGCGGCGTATTCCCCACTGACCCCGGCACGATATTGCCTGCAAACTCAATGGGGTAGCTAACCCGTGTGTTCTCGGTTTTCCTGCTGCATGTATAGTCAGGTGTTACTCCATCCGGCATCAGGCCGATGTTTTCCAATAAGGAACCGAATCTGATAGCTTCATAGATCTGCGGTTCCTTGTGATGTGTGAGATTGATGGTTCTGGCATAGCATCCCCCTTCAAAGTTAAAAATTGTATGATCACTCCAGCCATGTTCATCATCGCCAATCAGGGAGCGGTTATTAATAGCTGATAAGGTGGTTTTGCCAGTGCCTGACAAGCCAAAGAAAAGGGCAACCTCTTTATTATCGCCTGCATTGGCAGCACAGTGCATAGGCAGTACCTCATGTTGGAGAGGCAGAAGGAAATTTAAGATGGTAAATATACTTTTTTTCATTTCCCCTGTAAAGCCGGTACCACCGATGATAATGATCTTTTTACTGAAATTTAAGATGGTAAAATTCCCGCTTGGAATACCATCTGTGGCCGGATCAGCGGTAAATCCCGGCGCACAAAGGAGGTGCCATTCGGGCGTAGGCTGTTGCAATTCGTCTTCAGTAGGACGAATAAACATATTGTGCGCAAACAAGTCACTCCATGGGTATTGGTTGATGACGCGGATCTTCATTTTATACCTGGTGTCAGCACAAACTCCTGCGTCCCTGACATACACCTCATTATTGGATAGGTAAGCAATCATTTTTCTATAGATCACATCAAATGTGTCGCTTTCCAGGGGGAAATTATGCTGGTCATTCCACCACACCTTGTCTGCTGTAACCGCGTCTTTGACAACAAAGCGATCCTGCGGGGATCGCCCTTTGAACTTGCCTGTATCAATAGACAGGGCACCATTAATCGTTAGATTCCCCTGTAGGTGGAGGATCGTTTTTTCAATTAATGTGGGAACCGGCAGGTTCCAAAAGATCCTGGGCGAATTGGTGATTCCCAGGTATGAGAGAGATGCAGTGTCTACTATGCTATTTTCCGTTTGCACGTGCTTGAATTTTAAGTTTTAAAAACATGACCTTGTATGATGGATGGAGATATAAGGGATGCTATGTCCATATTGCCGGCTGAATATTCTATTCCCGATCAGGAAACCTTCCAGCGCATTGCGGGAGCATACCGGCAGGTATTGAATAAACCCTGTATAATTCATTTCGTATGGAAGCGCTGCCAGCTTGGTGCATGCCCTTACACATTTTGGCTTGCCGGGAATACCGGCTTCGTTGGAAATGAAAAAAGTATCGCTCTTGTATTGATTGTGTGCTAATTCTACCAGCTCTCTCGAATCGAAGTTCAGCTTATAGCCCTTAGGTTCATTCACCTGGGTGAAGGCCCCTTGTGTGGTAAGTTTGCCTGCTATTTTATTCAATCGTTCTGCCAGTTTATTTTCTCCAACTACATACACGGAGCATGTGTATCCCTCTGATTGTAGTGCGACGATTTCTTTTAGATAAGCATTGGGAAGCCTGAAATTGTCATAATATGATTTTCTTTCGTCGCTGGTCATAGTAGGCGCATGGGGATTTTCACCATTGACGGTGACATCGTTGATGGTGATTAACAGGTCTGCAGCGGCACCCGCCAGGATGGTTTTCTTTAACATCAGGATACCATTGCAGAGTAATTGGTAAGAGTTACTATTGACTAATGCAAGATCTTTTTTATTGGGCATGTAATGGCCCGCAGCGATTAAGATCCTATTTTTTAATAATGGTAGGTGTGTATCAGTAATTTCAGATAAGTGGCTGTCATTATCTGCGAAGATTTCGCTACCGTTGAAGATCACCCTGCTATTGCCTTTGCCGGCATGGACATTACCACATGCACTGACCTGGACATTTAATAATTGCCGGGTGAGTGTATTATCGAGATGTGCATGAGTTGGAAAATAAGAATTTCTAATAAGCTTACATACAGGACGATCCTCATTCCAACCGCTGATAAGGTAGATAGGTAGTTCCATACTAGTGTTTTATTTAATTCAAATCATGGTTTGCCAGTAGAGTACAGGATGCGCACGGCTTTTTTGGGCTTTCCCGAATATTTTAGAAAGTAAGGCTACTTTGTCGTTAAAGTCCTGTTCTTTAGCCGGGGTAATGACTTTATCAATCACGAAGGTTAATTTCCTGTTTTTCTCGGCTGCGGTCCTGTTTAAAAGCGGTAATAATTCGATATTGCCGGAGCCTTCTGATTCCACTATTTTTCTTCCGGCAGCTACGATCACTATTTCTTTATTCGTTTTATAGAATACCTGTTTGATTGTGTCAGACAATTCTTCCCAGCATAAACGAAGATTGAATGTTGAATGATCCAGCTTGATGCCGGATACTGAAATCAGGGAGAAGTCTATCGCCGGAAAATGTTTTTCCGGATCGGTAAAATGATGGGCTGCATAGTCTTTTAGGTGGATATCGCCGGTTTGCTTTAGTAACACCGGGGGATTATTTTTCTTTTCGATTTCCCGTTCCCTGTGGAGAATGAACTCATTGTTGGTATGGAGTTCTCCGGTATATTTCCCGTTCATCACCAGGCTTCTTAAGGAAAGATCCCATATATCCATTATAGTCGTACCACATCCTATGAAGAATGATTGATGTTGAGGAAGTTTAACCGGTAAATTTCCAACTATCCAATTACTCAATGTTTGTTTGGATTGGAGATCCTGTTCTGCTTTTATGATGGCGGCTGTGCTAATTTCAGGTGGCAGTGTTTGTAACTGGTTCACCCATTTACCGAGCGCTTTCAATAATTCTTCTTTTGCCTGCCGGAATTGCCCTTTTTTATAGACCACATAGGTCAGCTCCTGGTTGATAATCCACCTGTTTACATAAGGAGGAGCTATGGGACAGTCATCCAGGTAAACGGGAATGATCCTTGGCTCGGTACTTAACTTCTTATGTGCCTCTTCTATACAATCAATTTCGAAATTCAGGATGCCCTTGGGGTTACGATTACGTGAAAAGAAAATGAGATACAGGCTCGATCGGTTGATCTCATATTTCAGGCGTTCTTTGAAATCCTCACCTGGAAAACGATTATCCGGGTCAAAGTGAAATTTGAAACTGCATTTTTCCAGACTGCGAACGATCTTTGTAACCTTTGCTTTGTCTGCTTCACAGAAGCTCACGAATATTTGATGGTAAGTGGTCACCGTTTATATTTTTTTATATCCTAAGATGAGATATTTAGGTACCTGCATGGGTTCTCTCGAATGGCCGGCATATTTCCTGATGTATTCAGCTGTAAAAGGTGGTTCCGTAACCGTACATTTTTGCATGCCTAACTGATCTTCAAAAATGGATTGATATTCTTCAGTCGTCCTTTCAAATAATGGGAACATGCTTCCATTGTCGAATTTGATATGAAGCAGCGCAGGATCTCCTGTTTTAATAAACTTATAATTTTGGTTCAGGCATTCGTCTATGTATTTTTTATTGTGTACAGCAATAATCAGGAGGCCTTTATTATTCAGGTGCTTGTATAGTCTGCTCAGCACAGCAGCCGCATTCCTGATAAACTGGAATACCATAATTGAAACAATGAGGTCGTAGCTGGACTTTTTAGGAATGTGACTCAAGCCCCCGTAGATAAATGTGGCACCTGGAATGTTTCTTTTTTTCGCCATGGCCACCATCTCCCTGGAAGTATCAGTAGCGGTCAGCCGGTATCCATTCTCTGCGAGCTCTTTAGCAAAACCACCTGTACCGGTGCCAAAGTCAAGTACATCCAGATCACGGGTATCGTCAAAATTTGCTTTGATAATCTTCCAGATGGCAGGGTGTGCGATAAGAATATTATCTTCTGCACCTGGATGTATTTCCACCGGGCAGGAAGTGTTGAAGATACCGTGGGCCATTTCGTCCCAAAGTTTTATGTTATGCATAACCTGATTGTTTTTGGGGACAATCTTATTTAGTCCATTGCCAGGGCCTTTCCAAAAGCATATTTTGGAGGTCGATGTTCTTTATCCGGTAATGATCAAAGTGTTTCATCTCTTCAGTATTTCCAAGCAACTGTTTCAATGCATAAAGACTGCGATCTCCGTACCAGCATTCGGATAGGTATCCAATGATCTGTAAGGACTGATCAGTGCTTATGCGTGTTTTAGTGACCAATTGATTTAAGAAGAAACGGATATTCACCAATGGTTCTGAAACGGGAAAGTAATCTGGTGCCGGCCCGTGAAGCAGGGCGACTTCATCATCGCGAAAGTCCGGATCATCCATAAATGATTGGTAGACCTGGCCATATCCTTTCATGCCCAGCTGCGCCATTTCGCAGGCCCTGATGGCTCCCATAGAAGAACATCCCCACACATCCCACCCCATGTTTATCGCGGTTCTTAATTCTACATGACTTACCGCAAGTACGTTATGGAAGTTGCCGTCAGCCAGGATAATAACGCCTGGTGATTCTTTTTCAATCAGGTGGCGAATATCATCCCGCTTTGCCGGTGGCAGTAAAACAACTGAAGAGGAGCTAATTAAATCCCTGTTTAATCCATATAGTGAAGGTCCTGCAAAGAGGAAAACCCTGGACATGACAATACATTGTTTTGGATTAAAGATATCAAGCGAGGGCCCACTCTTTTTGATTTGAAATTAAAGGATTCAAGTTTGGGGATAATGATCCTGAGTGCTTTTAGTGGATAATGTGCAGGTGCTAAAGCAACCTTTAATACCTGCTCAATTCCATTATCGGCAAGGATCTTCATCAGGCAATCCAGTACTGATTGGGTATTGTTATTCATACCGGCAAGATCCGGTATGGTGGAATAACAGATGGTCCCGGCAGCAGGATCTGAGATGCGCCTGCGAAGTTGTGTTACGGCGTTCCATTCCTGATCCTTTTCAAAACAGGCCGATCTTTCGGTCAGGTCGTCGCGTCCTCCATGAATGTAACTCAGTCTGCTTTGTGCGGCTTCAGTAATTGCTCTGACCGCTGCGACGGAGGCAGAGAGGTGCAGGCCCGATCCTTGTGAGATCGCAACAGGTACCTGTTCGCCTTCATCAATGAAAGCCTGAAAGTAAGGCAAGCCAAATACATTCGCAGTATAACGTAAGTAAAGGGCAAAGCCGGCAGATTCAATTTTGGAAACTAAACTCTTAACAGCTGGAGGCAGTGCATCGGTTGTTACCAGTTTTGATGCATCCCTGATATAATTGAAAGCTTCGATGTCCCTCTCTATTATTTCGCATATGCCATGAATAGTGGCTTCATCTTCTGTATTGCCCGAGCAAAGTCCGTTTGTTCTGCAGCCGAATAGTTTTTGTCCCACATCGATATTCAAGGGAGAATAAACTAACTCCGCAGGTATATCGATCTTTTCTCCCGTAAGAATGTCGCTGGCTTTAGTGGCTACTATATTATCATCAGGTTGAACAGGGACCTGGTATACCGGACACAAATCAATAAACTCAAAGTGCACATTAGGCTGATTTGCTATTTTCCTGGGTGTGGTAATGGTGGTATTAAATCTGTCAGGACTGAATTCCGCCATGGCAAATTCGAAGGCTTCCATGTAAGCTCCCACTTTTGCCTCCAGGGGGTATAAACCTTTGCCTGCATTGACGCAAAGTGAGCCTATTGCCGCACCGGGCCGGATACTTGAAAATACAGGGATCCCTATTTTATCGAGTCTGGTGATATCAGTAACGCGACTAATGCCAATGGATGAGGCGATTTGCTGTATGTTGTTGAGTGTAACTTCCAGTGAAACTTCTCTCCAGCTTGATGTATTAGAGATCATTTGAATTTTTGGGGAGCGACGAGCTGCTTGTTATTCAATAGTAAGCGGATGATGTTTTGGTGCGAAGCCAAGGGTTTGGTCATAGCCCGGTTCTCCTTCTTCATCGGCACGATGACCGGCCATGTTCATCTGCATGAATGCTTTGTTTTCCAGAAGGGCATTGAGCTTTTGGGCGCTGGCAGGATCGATATTCAGTTCAAATCCTGCATTGTTTTTACTTGATTGCATGGTGTTGATTTTTTTGGGTATTACCTTTTATAGTATTGGCAAAGTAGCGCTTTTTACTCTGGCAATAGTTAATGTGCAGTTAAATAATTAAAGTTCCTTTTGCGGCCAGTTTGTATGTGGCCTGGAAAAGGCCAGCGGAGTAGAACAGGGCGTAATGAAAATAAGGTTATTAGGGTTAAAGTGTTTGTAAGGAGCCCGAAGCTCGACTGGTATTGGATGGTAGTAATAATTGCTTCAAGGGGAGCGGGGATGTATTTCCTGAACTGGTGGTATGCAAACAGGCGGTTTGTAAAGCGGCCGAGGGAAATGAGGAACCTGCTGGAAGAGTTTGCGTAATGGTTGAAAATAATTGCCTATCTTAGGTACTTAACCCATATCAACCTTAGCAATTATGAATTCCCGTCGTGTCTTCCTGCAAAACATTACCATGGCTTCCATGGCCATTCCATTTACCAACTTCAAACTCTACGAAGAGAAAACCCTTCGCGTGGCTATTTGTGGCCTTGGCGGTTACGGCTCCCGTGTAGCCGAAGCCATCCAGTCCTGCTCCCGCGTGAAACTCACGGGTGTCATCAGTGGCACGCCTTCTAAAATCAAGAAATGGCAGGCGAAATATAATATACCAGACAAGAACTGTTATAATTACGAGAACCTTGATCAGATCAAAGACAATCCGGATATAGATGCTGTCTATGTGATTACGCCAAACGCGCTTCACCACGACCAGGTGATCCGCGTAGCCAAAGCAGGAAAGCATGCTATTTGCGAGAAGCCCATGGCCATCAATGCCAGGGAAGGACAGGAGATGGTAGATGCCTGTAAAAAGGCCGGTGTAAAGCTCCTGGTAGGCTACCGTATGCACTTTGAACCGAATACGCTCGAAGTCATCCGTATGCGGAATAATGGCGATTTTGGCAAAGTGCTTTTCTTCCAGGGACTCTGTGGGTTTAAGATCGGAGATCCATCTCAATGGCGCCTGAATAAGCAATTGGCCGGTGGCGGCTCCCTGATGGATATCGGGATCTATGCCATCAATGGGTCAAGGTATATGACCGGTGAAGATCCTGTCTGGGTGACAGCGCAGGAGACGAAGACCGATCATGTGAAATTTAAAGAAGGAGTAGACGAGACCATCCAGTTTCAGTTTGGTTTTCCCAGTGGGGCCACCGCCTCCTGTTTGTCTACCTATGCGATGAATAACCTGGACCGGTTCTTTTTAAATGGTGACAAGGGATTTGCAGAAATGCAGCCCTCTACTAATTACGGGCCTATTAAAGGACGGACGAATAAAGGAGAGTTGGATAAACCACATACCATTCATCAGGCCGTGCAAATGGATGAAATGGCAGGTATTATCTTTGATAATAAAAAGCCGGTAGTACCTGTAGATGGAGAAGAAGCTGTGAAAGACCTGAAGATCATAGATGGGATTTATGAGGCGGTCAGGACAGGGGGTAAAATTAATCTGAAGCTGTAATGGGTATTAAGAGTACCTTTTTTAGTAGCCCTGGAACTTTCATGTTGTACTAACAGGGTATAACTTCCTATGCTTCCGCAAGCTATGTGGAATCAATCTTCATAAGCGTATTTTTACATACTTAATGATGCGTCTGGGGATGCAGCAACTTAAACAGCTCCATCTTCAGATCTTCATCTTTGTACTTATTCAGTTTTTCGGTTTCAATCTCGTACCAGCCTTTCTTGGTACCTAAGGTTCCGATTACGAATGTATGACCGGCCTGAGCGGGTTCTCCTGTTTGGGGGTGCTTTTTGGAAAGCGCAACCACCACATCTTTATATTTTGACATACTGTGAATTTACTATTAAATCACTGGATATAGCGCATGATTCCCATCATGTTAATTTCACTTCATTCATTTGAGGATCTAAAATCCTGTACAAGGTGTCTGGCGCGAATCCGGCTATGAATTGCCGCATCGTATCCAGGTTGTCAAACTCTTCATAAGCATGATAGTCATCATTTGAGAAGACCGAATATTCTACCGTGTAGATGCCTTTTAGCATCCTCTCTGCAGCTGCATTGTCTGCCCGTTTCTGAAGGTAAATTTCCGTGTTTGTTTGCAGTGTTTCCAGGTGCCCCTCCAGTATTTCGGGATGTCGTTTTATTACCTCACTGGCTTCTTTTATGAAATCCTCATTGGCTACCTGATGGCGTTCCGCGTTTTCTTTGCAGGCAGACTTCAAGCTGGGGTATGTGTTGAATACTTCATTCTCAGGTTCCAGGTGTTCAATAAAGTAGCCGTTCACAGCAATCCAGATGGGTGTAGACAGGATGATTTCAAAATACAGATCTATACAAACATGCTCATTGCTACTCCGGAAATGATATTCGTATGCCAGCTGTTCTTCTTCAAAATCAGGAAAGCCAGATTCTTTGAGGAAGCCAAAGTGTTTTTGAAGGGCTGCTTTGGTGTTGTTGTAGAGATTAGCCATATATTAAATTTAGCGCTTTAGACCGGATAGTTGGCGTTCTCAACCTTTATTGTTTCATGGCAATTAATTGAATTATTTGTACTTCCCCTCCTTATGAGCCTACCTGGTACTAAGCCGGGATTTTTAGAAAGAAGTGAAACTGGGATTAAAATTTTAAACAGGGTCTGGTCTAACCATTCTTTAAATGCCCGAAGAATGGCCACAGCGCCTTTTCACAGCTCTTTCCAGGGGCCAATATGCTCCCTTACCGCAGTTGATTCTTTTGGGGTGAGGAATTATTCCAGTTTTTTTTAATGATCTATTTAAGGGTAGCGGCGCTATAAGAGAATGTGGGGGCAAGGTTTAGGATCCTGCTGCCCTGGTAGAAGCTGTTAACGCTTTACTGATTGTTTTCAGGTATTTGGGTTTATTGGATTTTGTAAATACAATTTCCCTGCAGCCATTGAATTTTACAAATGCTTTCAGTGATTGAATCAGTTTCTCCAATACCTGCTCATCAAGTTTCACTTCTTCAAAGTGAAGATTGTGTACGATCAGTACTTTTTGCTTACGGTCTGCCTTGGCATCCATCCTGGCAATGAAGGTTTCGCCCGCCAGCACAGGCAATGAGAAATAACCATACACGCGTTTTGGCGCAGGTACGAAGCATTCAACCTGGTAGTCGAAATGAAAGAAGTCTTTCAGGCGATGACGGAATACATTGATAATATCAAAGGGAGACAAAATAAAAACATCATTAGATATCCTGACATTGATCTTTTGATCAGGATGCATATAGAAAGGGCCTTTCAGTCCTTCGACAGTCACGGTTTTCACTTCACCTGAATTTACCATTTTCACCAGTTCTTTTTTAACGAGATTGCCTTTTACCCTACGTGCCCGCCATGCCATTTCTTTGGACGATGCAATACCGAGGGCACCTATGGTACGAAGAATAACGAATCGGGCATATTCTTCCGGTGTGGGCATGGTAACATCTGTATCCTGCGGTATTAAATTGATCGGCAGGTCATAAACTTTTTGAAACTTGCCCGTACGGCTGATCATGAGAGTGCCATTGAAGTAAAGTCTTTCGAGGGCTACCTTTGCCGGCCGCCAGTCCCACCAACCGGTGCTTGCTTCCTGTCTGTCGTTTTCAAAGTCTCCCACCATGACCGGACCATCACGTTCAACCTGGTCAATCATCTGTTTCATCAGGTTCCTTTCGGCTGGGGTGTAGGGTTTAGCCTGTGATTTAAAGGATTCTTTTACGGGAAGGGAGAAGCGGAAATCGCTCATGGGTATAAAGCCGGAATCAGAGGTAAAGTATTCAAAGATGCGGCCCTCTTCGCAAAGTTCTGTGAGCCATTCATTCTGATAGTCGGGGATGCGGGCAAACATAGCATGGTGGTGGGCGCGCTCTACTACGTAGTTGGTATCGAGTTGTACGAAACCCTGTTGGTTGATGAAGTTGTACACGGCTTCTATGCCTTTGCCGAATTGGTTTTTGCGGGCTAGTCCTGTTGCTTCGAGAATGATTTTACGGGCCTGGCTTTTAGTAAGGGTGATTGCTTCCATTATGCTAATTTAAAAATCTTTTTTGGGTTGGGAAATTATGAATGATTTATATTGGAGCTGAGGATTTTTAAATTGAAATCCTATGGCACAGCAATTCCGCAGTATGAACTTACCTTGTCCCAGCGGCAGCAGACGGCACCTGATTTATTGCCCGGGATGAAATGGCCTGCACTACACTCAAATAGATCACTCTTAATAGTATGAGATACCTAAGTATTATTCTGTGCTGTTTATTTACTATTCATTCGTTTGCCCAGGATTGCACCTGTTCGCAGCAATTTGAATTTGTCAGGAAATATTATGAGGAAAATAATCCTGCGTTTCAGCAAATCAAATCGGATCGGTGCCAGCTGAGGGAGTATAAAGATAGCGTAAAGGCAATCGCTAAAAGCCTGGCGGGCGAAAGGGAAAATGATTTGTGCAATATTTATTTTAATCGCTATGTCAATTTGTTGAAGAATCATCATAGTGGAATAGATTTAAAATTGCAGCGGGTAATTTTTTTTTCATCGCAGGCGGTGACCGATAGTTTTAAATTATCGGCGGGGTACCGGGCTTTTGAGCTAAGGACGATAGATACGATGGAGGTATTGGAACGCTTAAAGCATACATCGCGGGATGAGCTGGAGGGACTGTATGTATTAGGTGATAATATCAGGATGGCGCTATTGGAAAATGGAAAGGGGCATTATGACGGATTGTATTGAAGAAGACGAATTTGCCGGAGGAGTGGCATGTGTTACTTACGCTGGACAGGCAGGGGGATCATGTATATTCCTGTTTTTATAATACGGGATTGCCTGGGTATAATTTTAATAGGGCATACATGGATGGGATCCGTCTGGTGGATGGGAATTTGCCGCAGTTGGAGTATTATAAGACGGGGAGCCCGGTGCTGAAGGATCAGTGGGATTTTAAAGTATTGGATAGTAATACCTGTTACCTGGCAATCAGGTCTTTTTTGGAGGAGTTGAAGCCGCAGCTGGATGCTTTGTATGGGTGGTGTTGCCGGAGATAAAGAAGCGGAAATATCTGATACTGGACCTGCGGGATAATGGAGGAGGAGCGGAGAGCAATTATTTTGCATTATTGCCTTTGCTGTATACAAAGCCGCTGGAATTGGACCTGATGAGTGTTTGGGTTACTGCTGACAATATAAAGGCATTTGAGGCAAGGCAGCAGCGGGATGATACTTTGATAGCCAGGATGAAGGAAGCGCCTTTAAATACGTTCTTATCGCTGAATACGGGGATCCAGGAGAGATAGACTATGCAGGGGATAGCATACCCTGAGCGGGTGGCCCTTCTTTATAACAGGAATACGGCGAGTGCGGCGGAGGGTTTGATCGTATATGCGTTGCAGAGTAGTAAGGTGCTGACAATGGGGAAGGGTTCCGGGGGATATATGGGGTATGGTGATGTGAGGGAGATGGAAGTGCCGTGTGGGAAGTTTGTGTTGAGGACGACTACTACGAAGTGGCGGGAGAAGGCGAGGTATGAGTTCAGGGGAGTGCCACCGATGGTGGGGTTGGAGAAGGGGGAGGATTGGGTAAAGGCGGCGGTAGAGGTGCTGAAGAAGAGGGCTGATTAGACAAATAAAGCCTGGATGTATTAAGCTTTGGTTTATCAGCGAAGCCATCTTTCCATATGCGGGTAGGGTGCGCTTTCGCAGGTTGCGGAGGTCATGCCAAGGCTATCGAGCATGAGCATACCAACATATTCATTTTTGTCGCAGCTATCCATGATGGAGGTGCTACCGCCTCTGTAGCCATCTTTGTGGAATACGAAACTTGGGTCAATATCCAGGTGTATGCAGGCTGCGTAGGACCAGGCGATGGCCATTACTTCTTCTGCTTCCCTGTTTTTTCTATTGATGAGGGTGTCGGCGGTGAGGCCTGTACGGTCTTTAGAAGATACGACCGCGATGTGGCCTGCTTCGTGAAGGATGTCTCCGGGGTGTTGGAGCATTTCTGTGTCGATGACGATGTTGCCCTTTTCTATGAGTAGTCCGGGTAGGAAGCTGGAGTCGTCCAGGTTTCTGAAGGATGTTTTGATTCCGATGTTGTTAAGAAAGGCGATGCATTTGCTGAGATTGTTTTGGTCGTTTTTTATCATATTGGAATGAAGGTACGAAAGAATGGCGGGATGGGAGTGGGAATTTCGAATTGGAGGGATGGAACGCAATTATTCTAAGCAGGATACGCTACGTCTCCACTACCCACTGAAACTCATTCCCATTTACTCTTACATGCCTGATCCCCGGCCATGGCAAATGATAACCGATTATTTTAGTGGGTATTGTCTGACGAAGTAATTCGGATTGGTTTCGGGAAATGTAATCTGGTCAAAAAAGAGGTTGTATCAAAAGTAAAATTTCCGGGATTTAATTCGGATATCACAATTGGAGAGAATTTTCTTTTATTGATGCTAAATGCTATCACATTACTTTTGATACAACTTCCTTTTATTACAACCGGCTTTTTTACCAAACCAGCGAAAGTACATAATCATTATCTGTCTTTGCTGCCGCTATAAACTCTTTCAGATCTGCAAATTCCTGTGCCAGGTGTTTCCTTGTAAATGCCCTGTCTGGCTCACCTTCCTCTATCCAAACATTATACGGATACACACCATTTTCATTCAATTCCTTTGCATCGTACAGCTGATGAAACTGCTCGACGGAGATATTGCTCAGGAATGCGTGCATATTCGCTACTTCTGCCTTATCGTTGTAATAGATAGCAGTATTTTCAAAATCCAGGTCCTCTGAGAGCGTTTCCTGGGTGTCTAAATCAATCTCTTTGCTGATATACGATTCAGGGTAGAAGATCTGCTCCAGGAGGGAGACTGTCTCCTCATCCTGCTCTTTGGATAAGATAAATTTAAGTCCTTCGAAAGTTTGCGGAAAGACCAGGTTTTCTTTGGAGATGTTCAGTATCACAGTCCCTGCCGGATTAGCTTTCATTGCTTCAAAATTCTCCTGAGAAACACGGTATAACGTTATACTCTGACTCATACTACAAAATTTTGGGTAACAAAACTACGTAAAAAATTATTGATACATAATTGATTAGGTAGTTTTGACCCTGCCATTTTATCTTTTTTTGCCTCGTTTGTCGTTTGGTTTGGAAATATTTTTCCCGGATTTCACAGGGCCTGTTGCCTTACCGGAACCTGCTGGCTTGCCAGCGCGGGTAGGAGCTGCGTTGCGGGATTTCTCCGCAGATCTGCCTTTTTGAGGGGCGGATTTAGACCCTGCATTGTCCTTTTTGCCTGCTTTGCCGGCAGCACCTGGTCTCCCCGAAATAGGATCCTTTTTGCCTGCTTTCCCGGCCACAGCGGCACCTGGTCTCCCGGTATGATCTTTCTTAGCTGCTTTGCCTGTGGCAGCAGCTCTTCCACCGGAATTTTTCCCGCCGGCACCCTGTCTTCCATCTCTATCTTTATTCCGGGATCTATCCCCGGCATTATCCTCTTTCTGCCTCTTATCTCCCTTCTTATCACTCCACCAGGCATTTCCCGCCGGTTTTTTCTTCTCCCAAAAACGCTCGCCCTTCTCTTTCTCCTTATCCTTAACCTTCTCCTCCACTACATCTTCCTCCTCCTCCAAAGCCGGAGCTACCACTTTTCCTCTTTTAGTCCCTGCCTTCCCTTCACCGCTCACCTTGCTGGAATCTGCAATACTTTCTTTTATAGCCGCCAGTTCCGTTTCCGTCAAATGCCTCCATTTACCCAATGCCAGTTTATCCAACTTCACATTCATGATCCGCACACGTTGCAGGCCTGTCACCGTATAACCCAGGTACTCACACATCCTCCTGATCTGCCGGTTCAGTCCCTGTGTCAGTGTAATCCGGAATGATTGCCGGCCTACCATCTGCACTTTACATGGCAATGTAACGGTATCCAATATAGGTACCCCCTGCGACATCTTTTGCAAAAATGCCGTATCAATCGCCTTATCCACCCTTACCACATACTCCTTCTCATGGTTATTGGCGGCTCTCAGAATCTTATTGATGATGTCGCCATCATTGGTCAGAAAGATCAATCCCTCAGAATCTTTGTCCAAGCGGCCAATAGGGAAGATCCTTTTGGGATAGTTGACAAAACTGATAATATTATCCTTGATATGCAATTCGGTAGTAGTAGTAATACCCGCAGGCTTGTTGAGTGCCAGGTATACTAATTTATCTTTTTTGGCAGCCGTTATCAGGCTACCGTCCACTTCAACAGTGTCCCCTGGCTTGTAGCGGTTGCCCAAAGTCGCCGGCCGGTCGTTCAACAATACACGGCCCTGGGTGATGAGATTGTCTGCCTCCCGACGGGAACAATACCCGGTATCACTGATAAATTTGTTTAAACTGATTGATTGGTCCAATGTTGTAATTTGCGTTTTAAGTGGATTCCGGATGCAAAAGTCGGAAATTGAGCCGAAAAAAGACACCTTAGCCCCTGATTCCAAATAAAAACCTGCTCCCCCTGAATTTTTTGACCAGTAGATAAAATGGAATGGAAAGCAAAATCGTCAGGCTGACAATCAATATAAATTGCAGCAGACCATTACTTACATAACGGATGATATAGTAGCCCGTTACTACGATTATCGTTTGATGAATGATATACACTGGCAGGACACTCCTGTTTAGTTCCGGCAGTAGTTTGTGGCCCTTATTGAACTTACGTGAATAGAGGTTCACAAAATAGAGCGGCCAGCTGAAAGCCGATATTCCTGGTAATACTGCAACAATGCTATGATGGATGGAAAATTCAGGATGGAAAGCCGCTTCGTTTAATGAAGGCACCTTAGTAACAATGAACTGAGGATTCCTGTTATTAATAACCTGGTACCAGTTTTATGGAGCACAGGCAGTGCCAGCGCATGCCCGCTGATGAATACATAACCATACAAAAACAAAATGACATAGGTGATGAAATCGGCGACACTGGTATATCATTCTACTCCTTTCACATTCATCTGCAAAGTATAAACGGCTTCTGATGCCGTAATGAACAGCGTCTTTCTATCCTTTCCACCAAAACATACATTCCCCGTCCAGTGCGGCGAAACGTAAATATTCCCGATTCTTTTACCTGTTTTATCAAAGACAGTTACGCCATTGCCGGTGATATAAAGATTCCCATCACTATCCAATGTCATTCCATCAGAACCTAAGGGTGCAAATTCCTGTTTATCTTTCAGTGTGCCATCTGCATTTATCTCATAGCGATAAGTTTTATTAGCAGCTATATCTGCTACATACAGGTACTTACCATCCGGGGTACCTACTATACCATTAGGTTTTACAATCTGGTCATCGACGATGACAGGTTTGTTTTTGCCTTTGGGTAAATAATAGACTTTCTGCCCCACGATATCCGGTTGTTTACGCTCCCAGTAATCCCGCTGGTAATAAGGATCTGTGAAGTAAATACCGCCCTTTGCGTCAATCCATAGGTCATTGGGTCCATTCAGGCGTTTGCCTTCATAAAGTCCCAGGAGTACCGTAACTTTTTTATTCGGTGTAATTGACCACAACTCGTCTTTTTCATCAGCACAGGCTATCAGGTTACCTTGTTTATCGAAATAAAGACCATTGGAGCGGCCGGTTTTATCCATGAATAAACTGAGCTTACCATTGGTATCGTATTTCCATATCTTGTCATTAGGCTGATCAGTAAAATAGATGTCACCTTTCTTATTTACGGCAGGGCCTTCTGAAAATGCGAAGGTGGCCGGTAATTTTACTAATTGAGCCCCAGGTGCAACCACGCTGAGAGGCGGGGATTGCTGTGCAACTACTGAGGTGCAGGAGTATATGCATGCGGAAAATAGGAAAGCGTGGATCCTGTTCATGTGCTTATTTTTAGAAAAGTAAGCATTATTATGCTTTCAGTTTATAAAAGTCACATTTTTTCTTTTAATAATGGGAAGTATTATCATCCGGAGAATTGTATTTGGGTCCTATGTTCCTTGTTACGATGCATGATAACCTTACAGGTTCAAATTTGCATAACTAAAAATGGGCTTTCAATCTCTCATTAAAAGCCCATTTTAGTATCTTTAATTCATGGAACCTACACAGGCACACAACGAAAAAATCGCAAAACTGACTTTTGCCTCCGTCTATCCTGCTTATCTCGCCAAAGTAGAAAAGAAAGGACGGACGAAAGAAGAGCTGGACCAGGTAATCACCTGGCTCACTGGTTTCAATCTTACCCAACAAGAGCAGCTCATCAGGGAAAAAGTCACTTTTGACACCTTCTTTCAGCGGGCCACTCTCCATCCTAATGCAGCGCTGATCACAGGCGTAATCTGTGGTTACAGGGTAGAAGAGATTGAAAATCCCCTGACCAAACAGGTCCGCTACTTAGACAAACTAGTCGATGAGCTGGCAAAAGGGAAGGCGATGGAAAAGATCCTGCGTACTACTTAATAGTCGTCTTTATCCATTTACTCATATCTTCCAGCACGACAGGCGAAATCGTCTGCTCTATCCCTGCATACTCCGAAGGGCTGCCCGTCTTACATTCCTGGAACAAGTGATTCAATCCCGGGTATTCTTTTATCGTAACATGCTTATTCCCCTTCAGTGCATTCCTGATACTCCCCAGGTTCTCCTTTGGCGGCACCTGCAAATCCTTTTCTCCATTCAGTGCCAGTACCGGACAATGTACCTTCTTCAAGGATGTAACAGGATCATACTTTATCAGGAACTTCAGCCATGGCCAGGGGTTCATGACTTCTTTTACCTGTGCTGCAACAAACTGTGCTGTCGTAGTACCTGCGGGAACTTCAGCCGGGTGATCCACGGCGTATTTATTAAAATAAGCGCCCAGGTCCTTTTTAATAATCGTATCATCTTCATTATTGACAATGATGTCAAAGGCTCCTTTGTTGAGTGCATTTACTTTAGCAATGGAACTATCAGGAGTGCCTTCTACCCGGGATATCAATTCCGTTTGCAGCAGCAGTAATTTATCTCCCCTGATACCTGTGCCTGCAAGCATCACAATAAATGCTACGTCTTTATTTTTCGCAGCTACAATCGGCGCGATCAATCCTCCTTCGCTATGACCGATTAAACCAATTTGTTTAATCTCCTTCCGTGTTTTCAGGTAGGCGATTGCACTCTCTACATCACTGGCAAAATCCAGCGAGGTAGCAGTTTTGAAGGTGCCGCCAGACTTTGCAAAACCACGATCATCATATCGTAATACCGCAATTCCCTGCCGGGTCAGGTAGTCGGAAATAATAAGAAATGGTTTGTGCCCCAGCAGTTCTTCATCCCTGTTCTGCGCACCGCTGCCGGTGATAAGGATCACTGCAGGGTAGGAGCCCTCTTTCTGTGGCATTGTAAGTGTACCAGCCAGTTGAATCTTTGCTGCCGCATTTTCGAAGCTGACTTCTTCTGTATAGTAAGGCAGTGGCAATTTAGGCTCCTGGGGCCGTTTGGGGCCTTCTACTGTTCCCCTGTGAAACGTTAGCGGCAGTGCATGTCCACCCTGTGTAAAGGTACCTGTTATACTATCGGA
Source organism: Chitinophaga silvisoli (assembly GCF_003412465.1). Taxonomy (GTDB): domain Bacteria; phylum Bacteroidota; class Bacteroidia; order Chitinophagales; family Chitinophagaceae; genus Chitinophaga; species Chitinophaga silvisoli. The sequence goes on along the minus strand of NZ_QTJV01000006.1, from coordinate 41,390 downwards.
TGCAAATTCGCCGGTATAGGAAGCAGCTATAACCTTACTTTTAAAACTAACAGCAGGTGCATTGTAGACGAATTCGCTGACCGGGATGTTGGCCGCTCCCTGGTCCGGGCTCGCTAAATTTACCTGATAGCCTGTATCTGTTTTTTCAATTTTGAGGGTAATATGCAATTGGATCGGGCCGCCTGTTTTCAGGAGCCCGTTCCAGTCCCCGCTGATTTGTTGGGCTATGCCGGTACTGGCTACCAGCAGGCTTAGAAAAGTTGTGATAAGTGTTTTTTTCATGGTTTTTTCTTTCGTATTGCTTTTAAGATCGTGATGATAAGGAGGTATAAAAGAATACTTAAAACGATCACAATCGGTATAAAGTAATTGCCGGCAATTTCACGAATGCCATCCGGCTTACCGGATATTATGCCGAGGAAGAAAGTATGCGGCCCTACCCAGATCCCTGTCTTTGAAGGTGTGATCAGTTTCATGACGATCAATACCGGGAATGTAACCAGCAGTACTGTCATAAATGCAAGCAGGATGTACGCAACACCGTTCCGTAGGTTCAGGAACAGCGCCTGAAAGAGGTATTTGATATTATAGGTCTTGATCGCCTGGTCAATTTTCTTACTGGCCACCACCTCCCTGAGCGTTATTTCCGGGTCACCGAGCCTGTCCAGTATATTTAACAGGCCTGTCATCTCATCCTCGTGATGGTCATTTATATACTCATAGATATAGCTATTTACCTCCATCAGGCACTCTTCCTGGTCCTGTACGGAAAGGATCTTTACAACCCTCTTACAACGTGCTATATAGCTGTTGTATACCCGTTGGCTGGCAGCGTCTTTAAATTCAATTGCTTTCATTCAAGTTTATTTTGTCAGGTTTTCATCTATAGATTTCTTCATCTCCGCCAGGTTCGCCCTGCCATGATCTGAAATGTAATAGTACTTGCGGGGAATGCCCGTTGGCTGTTCAATCCATTTCGAAATCAGTAAGTCCTCCTTCTGTAAGCGGGTAAGAAGGGGGTACATGGTGCTTTCGGTCACCTCGGTGTTGAAATCATCTTTCAGATGCTGAATAAGTTCGTAACCATACCGTTCCTGGCTCTCGAGCGCCTTTAGAACGAAGTATGGCAACAGGCCCTTTTTTAATTGGGTTTCCCAATTTTTTAAGAATTCATTTTTCACAGGAGCAAATATATAGTATTAGGATGTACTATGCAATACGAGGTATTATGAAAGTATGCAAGTTGTTGATAATCAAATAAAAAATATTTTACCCCGTCAGGCTACCGCTATTACCAGTGCGCCGATTGGAGAAATTGTGCTCAGGTTCAATTTTGATCCTGGTCAGGCAACGGTGGTTTATACAATAGAGAAAAAACCATTTATCGTACCTGATAACCAGATCTGGGATGGTGTACAGGATTCCACTAATGGTTGTAGTTAGTAAGGATCAGGAGCTTGTATCAAAAGTAATCCGGAAGGATAAACGAAAATTTGCTCCTTCAGTTTCCCGGATCAAATCAGCTGAATTTTTACTTTTGATACAGGCTCCCTTTTATTATAATTCCTTAGTATTTTGTGCTTTCAAGAGCTTAATGAATTATGATAAATAAAGTCAAAGTAATTGCGTTTGATGCGGATGATACTTTATGGATCTGTGAGCCTTATTTCCAGGAGCTGAATGCGCAGTTCCTGGATATGATGGCGGATTTCATTCCTCCGCAATTAGCTGCCCAGGAGTTGCATAAGACAGTAGGTGAGAATATTTCTTTGTATGGGTATGGAATTAAGCCTTATTCGTTGTCAATGATTGAGACAGTCATCAGAATAGCAGGAGAAGAGCGTTCAGGTAAATATGTAAAGAAGGTAATAGAGCTGGCACAGGAAATGCTTGCCAAGCCGATAGAATTGCTGGATGATGTGGAACTCGTATTGCAGTCTTTGCGCGCAGAATATCGCATTGCTGTAGCTACCAAAGGTGACCTGCTGGACCAGGAAAGGAAATTAAAGAACTCGGGAATAGAACATTATTTTCATCACATTGAGATAATGAGTGAGAAGCATGAGAATGATTACAGCAGACTTATTAAAAGATTAGGTGTAGCGCCGGATGAATTCCTGATGCTGGGCAACTCGCTGAAGTCTGATATTATCCCGGTACTTGCATTGGGAGCGCATGCAATACATATACCTTATTATGTGACCTGGGAGTTTGAGCGTGTAGACGAAGTTGTCTCACATCCTAATTTAAAGACACTTACTTCGATCAAAGAGGTATTACCTATGTTAAAAAGGAATTGAGCAATCGCCCAATTCCTTTTTTCATTTTATTTGCTCGCTGTAGTATTACAGGTCGCATTATATTCAGGGAAAATCTGTGTACCCATATCCAGCAGTTTGCTACCACCTCTGTCTAACTCACCTTTGATCAGCTTACCCATTGCACTCTTTTTCTTCTCTTCCTTAGCAGGATCATAAGTGCTAAAACCACTGTTAGCCAGCTTTTCAGCTATTGCCGGACAATCGCTTACCAGTTTCTTGATATCAGAAGCCGCCAGCTCTTTTGGTTTGTCATCACCTTTCTGAACCAGGATGTCCGGGTTGTCGATCAGGTTCTGATTTGCAGCTTCCATTTCAGCCACGTCGCTGTTACCTACTGCTACAGGAGCAGGGTAGCCATACAAGCGGTACATGGTGATAGGTCCATCTACAATTACTTCAGCCATGTGCGTGGTGTGTGACAGGTTCTTGATGGTTTTAATCTGCGCACCAAGGCCACCACCGCTGCTGATAGCTTCTCTTTTGTTGGTAAATTTGATGAGACGGAAATGTCTTTCCACGCTATCTTCAATAGCTACATATTCCTTCATGTCATCAACATCCATCTTACTAAATTTCTGTTTCTTCTTAGTCAGATCGATGTTCTCTTTGGCAATGAACTTTACCTTTTTCTGATTCTTCCAGGGTGCAGTAGCGCCGCCAACAAGTTTTACAATACCTTCGATTTTTTTGTCATCCTTGGTAATGATGTAACCTTGTTTTTCTGTCCCTTTGAGTTCGTACTCTTCGTTGTCATTGTCAGTGTCCTGGGCAAATGTAGCCAGTCCGAGGATTAACAGTCCTACAGTCAGAATTGATTTTTTCATAGATATTTTGGAGATTATAGAAACAAAAGTGTTGTGCGTGTTATTTGATTATAAATTTTAGTTTTTAAAGAATATGATTGTCCCTTATGCTCGTCCCTTAGCATAGTGTGATATATGAATAAATTATCTGAGTTACAGGTATTTCGTACTTAAACATAGGTGCTTCTGGTGGGTAAACCAGAAATAGGGGGTTTAATTACATTGCAAATATATGATATATAAATTTATTGTACAAATGTATTTATAGGAGAATATCCATAATAATTACTCCTGCTTACGCTAACGCTACCGGAAATGGAGAAGGTCCGGTCATTGCTGATGTACATGACACCCAGCTGTGCAGCAGGATAGACACCGAAATTGGTATTGTTGGCACGCATAGGCCCATAGCTTTTGCCGCTGGCAGGCTGGGCGAAGAAAATACTGTTGGAATGAAAAAGGGTCGGGGTAGCGGAAATATTTCCAAAAGCAAAGAGGTTATTAGTCAGCTGACGGTTCAGTTGCAGGGCCATAGGCGCAGATAAGAAGCTGCCGCCACCACCCTTAAATGCCACGAAACCAGTGGAAATGCCTGTATATTTTGTAAGGAACCATTTACTATGATGATTATTGGTCGTATCATTCGCATGCCCGAACAGGGAAGGTCCCTGCTGTGCCTTAGTTACCAGGGCAGACACCAAAATCGCGATAATAAGACTGGCTCGTTTCATACTATGAAGGTAACTATCCTTTTGATTTAATTTGCTAATAAAATCATAATATTATCAGCCCGGTCCCAAAGCATTGAATATGGCTTACCGGCACCGGTGCAGCAGGTTGTTATCATCAAAAATGCAGCTTGGTTCTTTAGCCGTTTAGCACCTTTAAAACCTGTTGCCTGTACAATTTACCAATGGGAATGAATTGCCCCTTTATATCAACTCCTTCTGCCGTAAAAGCATCCATTTTGTCGATGGCCACTATGTAGGACCTGTGGACCCGTAAAAATGCGGTTTCGGGTAGCATGGCTTCCAGCGATGCCAAGGCATATTTAGTCAGCACCGGCCCTTTGGTAGTGTGGATCCTGACATAATCTTTCAAACTTTCTACATAAAGTATTTCACTCAGCATGACCTTTACCATTTTGCGGTCTGCCCGAAAGTATAAAAAGGCCGGCAGCCTGGGTGCAGCAGCAGGGGAGAGCTCATTTTCCGGAAGGGCTTTCATCACGGCTTTCAGGAAGCGTTCAAACTGAATGGGTTTGACCAGGTAGTCACTTACATCCAGTTCAAAGGCCTGCACGGCGTATTGTTCAAAGGCGGTGGTGAGAATGATTTTGGGTGCCTGTTTCAATGTTTTAATCAGATCTGTTCCGCTGATCTGCGGCATCTGGATATCCAGGAAAAGAAGGTCGATGGCAGTTCTGCATTTACTTTTTCCTTTTCAAGTACCAGTGCCGACTGTTGTTTTTCATAAAAGCACTTCATGAGTTTAATGGCGGCAGCCACACCACCTACTGTAATGCTGCCCCGCAGACCTGCTATCATAGCGAGTCCGAACTGGATATAGAAAGGAGGATGCGCTTGCCTGGCTACTACAGCAGAAACAGGATCTGCAATGAGATGCCTGACATAATCCAGGATCGTCAGGGACAAGAGCGCATCAAGAGCAGCGGTCACACCTATCAGCAGGATAATACTGAGGATAGCCATGACATACCTTTCTGGGAGGATCATCCGCGGAATGACGAAATACATGAGGGTATATGCGAAAAAGAGACTGGGTACAAGATATAAAAATGTGTCCGGCGAAATGATCCGCAGGCGCATTCATAATGACTGGCCCTGTAAAATACTGGAGGGAGAAACGGAATAGATAGACAACTGAAATAATAACCAGAGAAGCCAGAAGGATAGATGCCGGGCAAGGATCCATCGGGGCTGGTTGGAGTAAACAAAGGGCAGTTGTTGCATACTGCTAATATAAAGAAAAGGGAGGCTTGGGTAAATTCTTTTTGTCGTCGATGAACGGACTTCCTCCTTCCTGATAAACCTTATATTTTTAAAGTACATACAGCCGTCGATTTTGGAATAAGAGTGAACAGCTGCTTTCCTACTATTGCCAAAAAGCAAATGAAGCACTTCGCAATTTCAATGATCCTTTTATTGTATGCTTTTAAGGTATCAGCACAGATCGATACTACCTCTTATCCTGCAGAACTGAAAGAACTAAAAGCGCTCATTCATCAGCCGCTCCGCCTGGATTGTAATGATTTTATTGCTGTGGGGCCGAAAGGTGATATCTCCTTTTCATTCCGGCAATGGAAGGCGGTGCAGGCAAAGGAGAAGCTGGTATTTAAGTCAGTGCAGCCTGTACCGGGCAATGAGTATATCCGTATTTATGACGGAAAGATGGCAGTAGTTAATTTTCTTATCGATGTTAAGCTGCTGGTAGATGGAAGGGATGTAAATATAAAAGTGCGCCGCCTGGAAGTATATCATAAAGGTGCTGAGGGATGGTGTCGGGTCGCCGGGCAGGGAACGGAGGTGGATGAAAATTTATTCCCGATAGAAAGTGAGGATCACCCGGGCAATTGATACCCGGGTAATTTATTGATCAGAACTTGTATGATATAGACAAGCGGTAATTGCGTGGCGCTTCTGCCTGGTAGTAGTAAGCATTTAAATAGGAATAAAATGATCCGCTATATAAATACTTGTCCAGGATATTGAAGGCATTGGCTGTAATACGCAGTTTGCCGCCTTCCCAGAACAGGCCGCCATCGAGCTTGAAATAGTCGGGTAATCGCTGTAAACCTACACTCCAGGTATCAGTTTCACGACCTGCCAGGTAGGTAAATCCAGCTGAAATACCAGCACCTCTCAATTTACCTGTCCGCAGTTTGTACGTGAGCCATGCATTGGCTACATGTTTGGAATAACCTGGTACTACATCCCCAACTTTGATACCGGTAGCATCCGATACACCAGGGTTTACCTTGCTCACTTTTGAATCAGTAAGGGCATAGTTGGCCGTCAGGTCAAGGCCCGGGAGGATTTCACCACGCAGGTCAAATTCAACACCCTGGGCTCTGCGCTGACCAAATACTATGCTTAGTCCTGAGTTGGCAGGGGCATTAGGATCCGCAGTCAGTTCGTTTTCTTTCAGGATGCGGTATACGGAAACAGTGGTATTCCATTTACCATCCATCCAGTCTCTCTTAATGCCGAACTCAGTATTATTGCCGGTGAGCGGTTTTAATTTGCCCACGCTTACCACGCCTGCCTGTGGAGTAAATGCCTGGTCGTATAAGGCATAGATGGATGTATAGTCGTCGATAGATACGCTCAATCCCAGGCGTGGAGTAAAGCGCTTGGCTTCACTGACGGTACCAAAATCAGCCTGGTTGATATAGGTATAACGACCTGCTAATGTCAGTCGCACCTTATTATTGAGGAAACCTAATTCATCCTGGAGGTAGAAACTGGAATACCGGGAGTTGATCAGGCCAAAGCCTGCGGCAGCTCTTGCCTCGAGGCTCAAAGTGCGATCGAATACGGGATAACCGTTGGATGGAGCGTCGAGGGTAACAGGATTGAATGGATTGAAAGGCGCGGAGCCGGTGTCCAGGGAATGGGTCTGGGCATAGTCAGCAACATATTTTTTATTGCCCAGGTCAATACCTGTCAGGATCTTATGAACTACAGGCCCGGTACTTACCTTCCCGTTCAGGAATACTTGTCCTAAAGACATGGTGCTTGTAGCTTCCCATATACCGACGTTCCTGTAATACTTTCCATCCGCATTCACAGAATCCGCCCACATAGAAGATCCGTCCTGTGAGTAGTTGTAGTAGGCAGCCTGTGCAGTCAGTTTCCAGTTCTCATCGATCTGGTGCTGAAGGTTCACCGTGAAGCTATGATCATTGATGATCGTAGGTTTCAGGCCTGCAGGCAGATCGCTCAGGGTTCTGTCGTAGGTACCATAGCCGAATGGACTGAAGATATAATAAGAGCCTACGTCAGACATATTTGCACGCTGGTAGGTATATTCCAGGGTCAATTTTGTCGCGTCGTCAACCTGGTAAGAAACGACAGGAGCGATAGCATACCGGTCATTGAATTCATTGGTACGGAAAGAGTTTTTGTTCTGACCGGAAAGGTTGAGGCGATAGAGCAGTTTCCCGTCTTTACTCAGTTTGCCATCGAGGTCCAGGGTAGCACGGTTCAGGTTAAAGCTACCCAGTGTATAACTGAACTCATGTTTGGACTGACCGCTAGGTTTCTTGGTGACCACATTATATAAACCACTTGGATCGCCTGATGAAATCATGAACCCTGCAGGTCCTTTTACGAATTCGATGTGGTCTACAAAACTCATATCTTCTGTGAGCGGCCCCCAGTAGGAGCTGACAACGTTGAAGCCATTGCGGAAGGCTTTCACCTGCGAGCCACGCATGGTGATGTTGGTGTAGAGATCACCCCAGTGTTCCAGTCTCACAGCACCGCTTACATTGCGGATGATGCCATCGCTCATACTGATGATCTGTTGTTCTTTGATGGATTGGCTGGATACGACCTGTATATTTTGCGCCACTTCAATGAGCGGTTCCTGCAGGCGGAGTGATTGAGATGGGTTGTCCATCTTGACACTATTGCTTCTTGCATTGACCATTACTTCTTTGAGTTGGGTTCTGCTGATGTCGAGTTCAAAATTGATGCTTTGGTTCTGACCTGCTTCGACAGTCACCTGTTTTTCCTGTGGCTGTATGTTAACAGCGCTGACAGTAATGGTATAGGTGCCGGGAGCTACGCGATTGATACGGTAATGGCCTTTGTCAGTAGTGGCGGCACCGTAAGAGCTTCCTTTGAGGCCAACAGTAACGTAGGCGACAGGGTTGCCGTCTTTAGTGGTGACGATGCCACTGATGCTGCCATGTTGTTGTGCGTATACATGGCCTGTCAGAGACAGGAGGAAGAAGATAGGTAGTAATAATTTCATGATCGTTGGTTGAATAGAATAGAGCGCAAAGAAAGGGTAAAATCAGCCATGGGTATATGTGGGGAGGCAGATTTTCCGGATAGCGTAAACTATTTTCCGGATAGCGTAAAGGGAGCACCTGTTGACACTACTTGTCTGTAGCATTTTTACATTCCTCGCCTTTGGATCTGACGACGACAAACCAGGAAAGCAGGATCCTGCTAAACTGATCAGCGAAGCTTTTATCATTTCCCAACAATTTGTAAAAACAGGCCTAAAGGCACCCGGATCAGCAGAATTCCCCTCGCTTGACTATACTTCGGGGTACCAGGGAGATAGCAGCTATATCGTAAAGAGTTATGTCGATGCCCAGAATTCCTTTGGGGCCAAACTCAGATTGCATTATATAGCGAAGCAGAAATACAACGGCGGGGAATGGGCAGATCACAGCAACTGGACCCTGATTGATCTTCAGACAAGGGAACAATAGCCGGGATATAATTCTCGAAAAAACGAGGGAAATACGCCCTCGTTTTTTTTATCTTAGCACCCAGCTATGGATAGATTAAGAAAGCATATCGAACAAATTACACCGCTCACTGATGAAGAATTTGACTATGTCAGGACCTTCTTTACCCTAAAAAAGGTCCGCAAAAACCAATACCTTATTCATGAAGGAGATGACACTAAATACGAATACCTGGTGCTGTCCGGGATCTATAAAGTCTTCTTCGTAGACAATGCAGGCAAGGAATACATCGTTCAATTTGCACAGCAAAACTGGTGGATGTCTGACTATGATGCCTTCTTTAAGGAAAAAGAGGCGACCATGTTTATAGAATGTATGGATGCAGGGGAAGTACTTTATTCCACGCTTGCATCCAGGGAAAAGCTTTCTGCCGATCTGCATAAAATGGAACACTTTTTCAGGGTGAAACTGACGAATGGATATGTCGCCCTGCAACAGCGCATTAAATTACTGCTTTCCAGCACCCCACAACAGCGCTATGCTGAATTCTCTAAACTATACCCCGAATTAATAGAGCGCATACCCAAGAAGTTCATAGCCGAATACCTGGGTGTAAGCAGGGAAACCCTGAGCCGTCTGTACGCAGGGAAGTCCTGAGCCGCCTGTAAGCAGGCAAACCCTAAGCCGTCTATACGCAGGCATTAAATAACAGTGTGATCCAAATCACACTTTTTTAGTGATCTCACTCCTTCTCCGCCCCCTGCTCCCCGATGTAATTTTGAGTTATCAAAAACAACTTAAAACTTACATCATGAAAATCTTAATCATCGTTTCCAATGCAAATGCAATTGGCACCCACAATAGAAGAACAGGTACCTTCCTCCCTGAAGTAGCACATCCTTATGCTGAATTCGAAAAAGCAGGTTACCAGGTTGATTTCGCCAGTTTAACGGGCGATACCCCTTACCTCGATGCCCTGAACGAGGCAGCCGACCCCGCTAACCTGCGATTCCTGACAGGGAAAGCCTGGGCCGATATGCAACATGCAAAAAAATTGTCAACCCTTGACGTAAGCGCATATGATGCGGTGTTTGTACCCGGAGGGCTTGCGCCAATGGTAGACATGCCGGAAGCACCATTACTGAAAAAAGTAATCGCTGAGACTTATGAAAGAGGAGCTGTGGTAGGCGCTGTTTGTCATGGACCTGTATCTTTGTTGAATGTGAAGCTGAGTGATGGTTCTTACCTCGTGAATGGCAGGCAGATCACTTCCTTTACTACTGAGGAAGAAGATAATTATGCAAGAGCGGATGTACCTTTTGACCTGCAAACTGCGTTGACCAGCCAGGGAGCAGTGTTTCATGCAGCAGCACCCTGGTCTGCAAATAGTATTGCCGATGGCAGACTGGTGACCGGGCAGAACCCCGCTTCTGCAAAAGGGGTAGGTGAGAAGATCGTCGCTATTTTAGGAAAATAAAACAATTGATAAAATGAGTATAAATGTTTTTGCCAAATGGCAGGTAAAAGAAGGACAATTGCATGCGGTGCTGGAATTGATGAAGGTAGTGGCCGGAAAGAGTAGGGAAGAGGAAGGGAATTTGTTTTATAAGATACACCAGAGTACGCAGGATGCCAATACCCTGCTGTTGTATGAGGGGTATAAGAGCGAAGCGGCTGTAGAGGTACATCGTAATGCTACGTATTTTCAGGAGCTGGTGATAGGGCAGGTAGTGCCAATGCTGGAGAATAGGGAAGTGGTAGTAGCGAAAGAGATCGATGGGATATAAAGGCAAAGCCGGGAGTAAGACCTCCCGGCTTTGTATTATTCTAAAACAGGTCCGGAAACCTCATTCACTCCTCAAACTCTTTACCGGGTTCGCATACGCCGCCTTCACCGCCTGAAAACTCACCGTACAAACCGCTATCATCAACACCAGGGCACCCGCTGCCACAAAAATCGTCCAGCCCAGCGTAATCCTGTACGGATAATTCTCCAGCCATTTATTAGCCGCCATCCATGACAGCGGCACCGCAATGACCAATGCAATCATCACCAGCTTCACAAATTCTACCGACAATACCGTTGCAATACTCCGTACCGATGCACCCAATACCTTCCGTATACCAATCTCCTTAGTCCGTTTCTCCGCCGAAAGCACCGAAAGCCCAAACAATCCTATACATGAAATGAAAATCGTCAGGATCGCACCAAACAAGATGATCTGTTTCCAACGTGTCTCTGATTCATAACTCTTCAAATTCGCCTCATTCTTAAAAACATAACTATACGGCTTAAGCGGAAAGAAGGTCCTGAACTTTTGCGCTATAAACTGTAAACTCCTGGAAGCACTATTGGGCCTGATCTTCACATAAAAGGTTCCATAGGGGTTACTGTTTTCCATCGTGAACAACTGCTCACCGATCTTTTCATTCAGCGCAGCAAAATGATAATCTTTCACCACACCAATTACTTCATAGGTTTTATTATCCTTAAAGTTGAAGATCACAGATTGCCCCAGCGGATTTTTCCATCCCGCTTTCTTTACAAATGATTCATTCACTAATATCGCATGTGCAGAGTCTCCAGGAAATTGAGTGGAGAAGTTCCTACCCATTACCAACGGAATCTTCATAGCAGGCAAAAAAGATTCATCCACTGTTTCATAGGCAAAGCTGATTGCTGAATCATTGGCGAGCCGGGCCATGGTAGCCCATCGACCCCCGTTTTTAGGCGCTACATACAGTATGTCGGGTGATTTTAATAATTCATTTTTAAAGGTAGCAGCTTCTTCATGTGTCACATTCGCCCCGCTTACCACTACCAGGTCTTTGTCATCATACCCCAGGTCCGTCCTGGTCAGGTAATTGAACTGCGCGTAAATCGTGAAAGTCGCGATTATGAGAAAAGATGCCAGCGTAAACTGTAATACCACCAATATCTTCTGCAGCATTCCTTTCCCTTTCAGTGCAAACCGGCTATAAAGGGTGTCTATCGGACTATACCCTGATAAGACCAGCGCAGGATAAAAACCCGCCAGCAGTCCTGTAATCAGGAACAATCCCATATAACCGAAGATCAGCTTTGCATCAAGGAGGTAGCTCATAGCCAGTTTCTTATTGGCCAGTTCATTGAAGATGGGTAAGATCAGCTGAGCCAGTAAGATAGCGAGCACAAAAGCAATCCCACATAATATAAAAGACTCGCCGAGGAATTGTATAATGAGCTGGCGGCGATCGCTGCCAATACTTTTGCGGATACCAATTTCTTTCGCACGCCTTACAGAACGTGCCACTGTGAGGTTCACAAAATTAATACTGGCAATGAGCAGTACAAAACCTGCAATACCGGAAAGAATATAAGCATAGATCGGGTTGCTGGCATTCTCAAGACCATTGCTCGCGGCAAAGTCCGTACTCATATGGATGTCCAGCAAAGGTTGCAATGAATAAGTACCGATATTATGATCCCTGCCATTGCCAAATTTCGCCATCATATCTGCAAATGTCTGCGCCGCATCCTGCTCATAAAAACGTTGCATTTGTGTAGCTACTACATCAGGATTGGCATGTTCATCCAGCACCACAAAGGTACTGAGGTAGTAAGAAAACCAGTCGCCATTGTTCTTAATAGCATCTTCTGCTCCCCTGATGGGTAACAACATCTTGTATTGAACAGAGGAGTTTTGCGGACAGTTTTCAGTTACAGCAGTGACCTCATAAGGTACAAAAGATCCTTTGTCATTCACCATCATTACCTTGCCCACTGCGTTAGTGGTGCCGAATTGTTTCTTAGCCTCATCCTTCGTCAGCACAACGGAGTGACGGGATTTCAGACAGGTATTGGCATCGCCGGCTATCAGGGGAAAGGTAAAAGTGGAGAAGAAATTAGCATCAACAAAGAGCACTTCTTTACTCTCTATATCAGCCTCATTTTTAAAGTCAACGCGACCATCCTGGATACGGGTGAAGGACTTAATGCCGGGAATATTTTGTGCGAATTTTGGGCCTTGTAAAAGGCTGGTAGAGACATACCGTTGTTCCTCCCCATGGTTACTATATTGATAAACCACCCTGAAGATCCGGGCGCTTTGCCGGTTGAAACGGTCGAAACTCACTTCGTCCTTTACATACAATAGGATCAGCATGGCACAGGTTAGTCCAATGGTTAAACCTGCGATATTGATCAGGGAATATACTTTGTTGTTCGCCAGATTGCGAAAGGCAATTTTGAAATAGTTCCTGAACATAGGCAAATGTAATACCAGGGCACGTCAATGGGTATGCCAAAATGCAAGGAGGTGATTTCTAGCAGATTAGGAAGCCCTGTTTGCCGAAAAATGTCCGATTCGGAACAGTCGGTGTACGAGTACGGGCAATTCTATACATTTGCAATATGGAAGATTACGTAATTATTGTGAATCGTATTGAAGAGCTGCAGTTAACGCAGGACAGAACTGAGCTGGAACTGATCCTTGACAGGGCAAAGCGCACGATCGTAGGTGGTCAGGATGTGATCCTCGTAAGACAGAACCGGAATGGCCAGCAGGAGAAATTCCAGACCATTTCCAGTGAGCAGGATTTTGAAGAGTACAGGAAACAGGTGCTCAGGTTCCTGTAATACTGCGGAAAGTATTATCCCCCCGCAACCGGGGGATTAGCTACTTTCTAAACCGCAATAAACGTTTGAAAAATCTTTCTTTGCCAGGTCGCTCTTATGGATAACAAAGTAAATCTCGCCTGCATCCCAAAAACAAAATCCCGGGTTGTGATCTGAACTCACGCGCAGTAATACCATCCAGTCTTCCGGCTTGCCTCTTTTTGCATCCACAGCTTCTATTTCAGGTGTATCATGCTGCTTAAATACGTATGAATTGATACTATGTTTGGGCTTTGCACGCAGCCCCGTCTCCAGCTGTTCCATTTCATCCCACATTTCAGATAAGTCCGCCAGCCCGGGGTATAATTGCCGGGCATTGTACATACCGGGTATACTCACATATCCATCTGCCACTGCACGGAAGGGCGGGAATGCGGCTGCTATTTCCAGTTCATTTGCGGATTTTAATTCATTGAGGTTGCCATCGAAATACAATACATGTGGATCCAGTTCTTCCTGGTCTTTGATGAAAAAATAAAGGATGCCCGTTCTGGGCAGGTAATCCTGCAAGTGAGCAAGGTCCGCACAATTAATCTGGGCTATGAATTGCATACCATCTTCCAGCAATGTTACACCGGCAGGCAGATCCGGCAACCCGCCAAAACGATGATTGCCTTTTTCCGTATAGGCATCCTCTTCCGTCGTATCCAGTGCCACTGCTTTACGGCTACGCTCTATCAATTCATCTTTGTATGCATCCAGTGCTGCTGCGCTGATTTGTGCGGTTAACTGCTCCAACAGGACCGCATCGTTCTTCGCAAAGAAAGGACTGTCGTCATATGGCGTGGCCCCCTTATAAGTATAATCCAGCAGCGTGATTTTCTTTTCCAGTTCCAGGGCCAGGGAAGGAATATTTTCAAGTTCCGGCGGTAATTGCTCCAGTGGATTATGTTCAATATTCAGGTGTTCTAACTTTAAAACTGAATCAGGAACGGTCGTGAGTTTATTATGAGACAACACCAGTGTATCCAGCTTTTCCGGCAATGCGCGATGAATGGATTGCAGCTGGTTATGACTCAGGTACAACTTGCGCAGGGAAGCTAACTGGAGGATGTAGGGATGGATCCCTGCTATCTGGCTATTGGAGATGCGGATGCTTTCCAGTTTTTTCAGGTCTCCCAGCCATTGTGGCAAACTAGTCAGTTCTGTTACCCCGCTCAGGGCAAGCACCTTCAGTTCCTTTAAACGCCTGAGGGCTGTTGGAATTTCTTTGAATTCATTTTTATTCCTGAAATCAATGGAAAGGTTTTCCAGTTGTGTCAGGGGGTAAAGTGTCTCCTGCAAAATACCCGGGTAGGGGTCTGTCAGCCACAGCTGTCGTACGATCTCAGGTGGCGCAGTACTCACTTCTTCAACACTGAGGAAACGGTACTTTTCCCAGTTAAGATGGTCAGCGATTTTGACCGCCAGCTTTACCGGGTATTCCTCAAAACTGCCGTTGATACCTAACCAGCCATCCTGTAAGGTAACCTCTCCTGAAAGCCGGTGAATGTAATCAAATCCTCCTTTCCAGAGGTAGGAGAGATATGTATTTTCTCTTTCCTCCACGAAGATGAATTTCCCCGTAGGTACACCTGCATTGTAAATCCCTTTAAAATAAAATTGCAGGTATACTTTTCCCTGGCTATAATCGTCGGTTAGCCCTTCTATATGATGGGGTGCTTTTGCTTCGATCTTCACATACAAGGCACCGTCTCCATCGGAAATACTGCATTCACATTCCCCTGTCAATGCAAAAGTATGTGTGCCAATCTGCCAGTATTCCCGTCCATCTGCAGGTACTTCAAAGGGTTCGGATGTTGTTGCCGCAGGTTCCGGCGCAGCAGGTGTTTGATACTTATTGAGAGCCGAATCGATCCCGGCCTTTTGCTTTTCCATGGCAGCTACCGGGTTGCCAAAGTATTGAAGGCTTTGAAAGGTATCGTCAAAGATTGGTTCATAGTAATCTTTGGACACAGTATCGCAATCCCCGATTATGGAATATCCGAATGTATCGTTGATGATCACCAGGCCAAAATAATAGAAATAGCCATCCGGTGCATGCACCGTTCTGATGGCGGCGCTAAGACCTGCAACCTGCAATGTTTTATCCCCTATTACTGTTACGGCCCCACGCTGCTCCAGGCAGCCTGCCCGGAAACGGGAGAGGAGGTCTTCCCCTTCGAATTTATTATAAAAACTAAGCTCTTCCAGTGCCACTGTTACAAAGGAGAGATAATCATCGTCTTTCCTGTGTTCTGCGGTAATACTTTCCCAGGCGATACGGATAAACTCATAAATTGGCGGCAAATTTATGCTGAATGTTTCTGTTGAGGTCGACTCCATAGTACACTTTTAAAACAATGTGCCCAAGTATACACATTTTTATACGGGAAGGAAAGTTTTGTGGAAAAGATTTTATCTGGCACAATTATGCGGGTGGTATGATAAAACGAAATTTATGACAGAGAAAATCCAGGTCAACAATCAGGATGTATATTTATTTATTGCGACACAGGAAGGAGAGCCGGATGTAATACCTACAGAGTATTTTACTGTCTCCTATAGCCTGGAAGAACATGAACCCGGTAAAGTATTTAATGATGAAAATGGTGCTGCAAAGCGCTTTACATCGCCGGTGGAAGCTGTGGAATATGCTGTAGAAAAATTGCCGGTCATCCTGGGGTAATCGTTATGAAGATAGCTACTTACAATGTGAATGGAGTCAATGGCCGCCTGCCGGTACTGATTAAATGGCTCCGGGAGTCGCAGCCCGATATCGTATGTCTGCAGGAATTGAAGTCACCTGATGAAAAGTTCCCCGAAGATAGTCTGAAAGCCATTGGCTACACTGCCATCTGGCATGGACAAAAGAGCTGGAATGGCGTGGCGATCCTGACCCGGAAAGACTACCATATAGAAGCAATAGACAAGGGACTTCCCGGTGATCCTGAAGATGTACAAAGCAGGTATATTGAAGCGAAGATCAACGGCGTGATTATCTGCTGTCTTTATTTGCCCAACGGCAACCCTGCACCCGGTCCGAAATTCGACTATAAGATGACCTGGTATAAAAGGTTGCTCAGCAAAGCAAGGCGATTGATAAAAAAGGGCGTGCCTGTGGTCCTGGTAGGCGATTATAATACGGTGCCGACGGACATGGATGCCCATAAACCGGAGCGCTGGGTGAATGATGCAGTATTCTTTCCTGAACCACGTGCCGCCTTTCAGAAATTATTAAAACAAGGCTGGATAGATGCCATCAGGATGCTCTATCCTGATGAGAAAATCTTTACGTACTGGGATTATTTTGCAAATGCTTTTAAACGGAATGCCGGCATCCGGATGGATCATTTCTTATTATCTCCTGACCTGGCAAAACGTTTGTCAGCAGGTGGAGTAGATAAACACGTTCGTGCCTGGGAAAAAACCAGCGATCATGCGCCTGTATGGATTGAAATTACTGATTAGTCAGATCTTTGATCACCCGGTCACGGTGACTTTTCCCCCATGTCGCCATATCATCCATAATCGGTTTCAGTGAGCGGCCATAATCAGTCAGCGCATATTCCACGGTAACAGGTTTTGTTTGCATCACTGTACGACTGATGAGCCCATTGATTTCCAGGTCCTGCAATTCTTTCGACAGCATCTTCGGACCAATCCCTTCCAGCAGCCTTTGTAGTTCCAGGTAGCGTTTTTTACCTGTTCCCAGCATTGCCATGATCAGCATTTTCCATTTCCCGCTCAGGATCTCCTGGGTATCGCGGATGGCTTTAAAATGCCTTTTACATTCCTCCGATATGTGCCTGTTTTCCATACAGCAAAGATAGCATACTTCCTGTAAGGGAAACACTTCCCTCGCAGGAAGTGGCCTCCGTTCTGATAACCGGGACCCTAGCTTTGCAGGCAAAAGAAACTTATGCAAACAAATGTTGTTCAAATCTCAGCACCGGATGTATTGGAATACAAGTCTGTAGAATTACCTGCCCTGGGCCCACAGGATGTATTGATTCTGCAACACGCAATTGGAGTCAACTACCTGGATGTGTTTTTCAGGAACGGTACCTTTCCTGTAAATGCTTATCCTGCACCTGTTGGGGTAGAAGCCGCGGGCATAATAGAACAGGTCGGGGCAGAAGTGAAGCACTTCAAAGCCGGGGATAGGGTGGCCTACTATGGTCCTTTTGGTGCCTATGCTGAGAAGAGAATACTACATGAAAAGGAACTGTTCAGTTTACCGGATGATATCACTTTCGACCAGGCTGCTGCAGTTATGGTAAAAGGTCTTACAGCCCATATGTTATTAAAATCCAGTCACCCGGTAAAAGCCGGGGAGCTGGTATTAATTCATGCCATGACGGGAGGGGTAGGTTCCATACTCAGTGCCTGGGCCAGGTCATTGGGTGCCACGGTCATCGGCACAGTAGGCAGTGCTGCCAAGAAAACACTGGCATTGCAGCGGGGGTATGAGCGGGTGATTGACCTGCAAACGGAGGAAATGACTGACAAGGTAGATGTGGTGTACGACGGCACGGGCAGGGATACTTTTTACAAATCACTGGAGCTCCTGAAACCCGGTGGCAGCGCGGTATTATACGGATGGCCTTCAGGCATGCCTGAATTGGATCATCACTGGATGGAAGAGCGGCATATTCATTTTGTAACAGCTGTACTGAATAATTATCCTGCCTACCAGGATAAGAGTGGGACTGCCCTGAATGAAGTGTTTGACCTGATCAGGAAAGGGGTAATTGACTTACATCCTTTGGTGTATGACCTGGCAGATGCGGCGCGGGCACACAAGGACCTGGAATCCAGGAAAACAACGGGGAGTATCATTTTGAAGCGTCTCCATGCATAGCAGGGAGACGCTTCAAAAGCGTTTTATAGTTGCACAAATTTTATCTTCCTGTTCATGCCATTGCCCTACATCATCACCGTAACTTCAGGTCAATTGAATGCCTCCCGGAACTGTAATGGCGTAAGCCTTGTCTTGGTTTTAAAAAACTTACTAAAAGATTGTGAGTGTTCAAACCCCAATTCATACGCTATCTCGCTTACCGATAATTTCGTGGTAGACAATTTTTCCTTCGCTATCTCAATCAGCTTTTCATGGATATGCTGCTGTGCCGTCAGGCCTGTCAACGTTTTCAGCAGTCCGCTCAGGTATTTGGGGGATACATGCAGGGCATCAGCCAGGTACTGCACTGTGGGGATCCCTTTCGCTGCTTCAAAATTAGCCTTCAGCAATTGCTCCATTTGGCCTAACACCTGGTGGTTGCTGATCTTCCGGGTCAGAAACTGCCTGTTATAAAATCGCTCGGAATAGTTCAGCAAGGTGTCGATCTGCGCAATAATAATGCCCTGGGAGAATTTATCGATATTGGAATGGTATTCATTCCTGATATTCTGTACCACGCCATTCATGATCTTTTCTTCCTTGTCAGACAGGAACAAGGCTTCATTCACTGCATATTCAAAAAACTCATATTGCCTGATATTGCTTGCCAGCGGGGTGTTCCAGAGAAAATCAGGATGCACCAGGAGCATCCATCCGGCCCGTTTGGCACCCGGATTTTCCTCCACTTCAATCCTGAATACCTGGTTGGGAGCTATGAAAAACATGACCCCTTCGTCAAAATCATATTCCTGCTGGCCGTATTTCAATTTGGCATTGATACCGCGCTTGAGGGATACCTGGTAAAAATCAAGTACCCAGTTCTTTTCACTGATGTCCGCAGGTCGCTTGATGGCACTATATTCCACCACGCTGATCAGGGGATGCTCCGGTTTGGGCAGCCCCCGCAGCTGGTGAAATTCACTGATAGTCTTTATGCGCTGTGTGATTGTATTTGCCATACGATGTGCTTGATAGTTGAGGATGTCTCAAAAAAGAGAATTTCCTTTTGAGACATCCTCAATTTTTTATTCCTGTTCAAATGCTGCTGCAAACTCCTTTGCAAAATCTGCCAGTTTTACCTTGCCCAATACAGGCTGATGACGGTAGTAGTCATCGTATAAGAAACCGCTGCCCTGGCTGGCCTGCATTTCAATAAAGCCATCTGCTACCTGTTTGTTAAACCCTATGCTCAACCATTTGGCCAGCAGTTCCTCATCAGGGATTACTTTCCATTGCAGGTCAGGACGGCCAATGGCTGTACCCAGTGCTGCTGCAATTTCATTCGGAGATACCTCATCGCTTGCAATGTAGCGAATTTTCCTGCCTTCGAATGGCATATCCACCTCTTCTGCTATAGTAGCCGCAATATCCAATGGGTGTACCCATGGCTCCTTTTTATCACCGCCATAATTGGAGATAATGGCACCTGTATTTTTGATGCTGTTGATGAAGGAATATAGGTTGGTATAAAATCCTACAGGACGCATAAATTTGATAGCCACATCAGCGGGCAATGTATGCAGGATGCCTTCTACCCTGTGGTGGAACAGGAGGATACCATTGCCTTTTTCCAGGTGAGCACCAATGCTGCTAAGGTGGATGACTTTTTTAATACCAGCCTGTTCTACCGCCTGCCTGTAGTTGTGACCTATCTGGCTGATGGTGGCGATAAAATCTACGCTTTTGTCAAACATATCTCCGGCAGCCTCCATCGTTTCCATGAGGTAGACGATGTCTGCTCCCTGAAATGTCCTGGTTAAGAACTCTGCATCGAACATACTGCCGATGGCTGGTATGGCACCTAATGCTTCGATGTCTTTTGCTCTTTCCGCCTGACTGCTGATGACAGTTACCGCATGCCCCTTCTTTGTCAATGCGGCGCTGAGATGTTTTCCGATGTTTCCCAGTGAACCGGTCAATACAATTTTCATGATGTTTCAATTTGATAATGCAAAGCTCCGGAGAAGCCGGAAAGTAGCTGTAGCCTAATTTCACATTATTGTAGCCTAAAAGAAATCTTATTACATTTAAAGAAAAAACATGATCAGACAAGCTGCGATAGCAGACTTAAGTGCCATCAGGGAGATTTGGAACTATTATATCCTGCATACTACTTATAACTATGATTATGAACCAAAATCTTTAGCCTTCCTGGAAGAATGGCTGCAAAAGAAGGCAAAACTGGGCCTGCCTGTCTACGTTGTAGAGGAAGAAGGACAGGTGGTCGGCTATGGTGCTTACAGCCAGTTTCGGGAGCGGAATGCCTATGCACATTCAGCGGAACATGGTCTCTATGTTCATCCCGGTTTCCATGGCAGGGGATTAGGCAGACAATTACTGGAAACATTGCTGGCCGATGGCAGGGAGCGGGGCTTCCACACATTTGTAGCTGTCATCGATTCCTCTAACCAGGGGAGTGTCGTCTTCCATGAGAAGATGGGTTTTGATCGAATAGGAAAGATAAAAGAGGTAGGCCGTAAGAAAGGGCAATGGCTGGACCTGGTTCTATTGCAGAAAATAATCTCCTGATTTCCGTAAATTTAAATCATGCAAAGCCTCGATTCAATTACTACGCATTTCTCTTCCGTCGATCCAGCGGATCAAATAGCCGTTTTTGACAGAAGTACCTTCGTTGTCAGGCCCAAACCTTATAACAGGCGTAACTATTGCAAAATCGGGCTTATTTTGGGCAATGTGAGGCTTTATTATGCCGACAGGGAGATCGAAATCGACAGGCCCTCCCTGATTTTCTCAAATCCGCTGGTGCCTTATGCATTTGAACCCCTGTCTTCAAAGCAGGAAGGGTATTTCTGCCTGTTCTCGCCGGAGTATCTGAAAAACTGGTCTGCAAGGGAATCGCCTTTGTTCCGGATCGGTGCCGACCCGGTTTTTTTCGTGGACCAGGTGCAGCAGGAATACATCTCAGGCATTTACAGGAACATGATGCGGGAGCTGGATTCTGACTACCCCCATAAATTTGACCTGGCACGGCACCACCTCATGTTGCTCCTGCATGAAGCCATGAAAATAAAGCCGGCCACTACCTGCTTCCCCTACAAAAAAGCGGCTGCGGCCCGTACCGCCTCCCTGTTCCTGACCCTGCTCGACAGGCAGTTCCCAATTGAACATCCGCAAAGGATCTTACAGCTCAGAACGGCCAGCGACTATGCCACACACCTTTCCGTACATGTCAATACCCTGAACAGGGCGGTGAAGGAAGTGACGGGGAAAACAACTACCGACCATATCACGGGCCGCATCATTGATGAGGCAAAGGTTTTACTGATCAATACCAACTGGAATATAGCCGACATCGCCTATTGCCTGGGCTTCGAATACCTCACTTACTTCAATAATTTCTTTAAGAAATACACTGGTGTCACGCCAGGCTATTTCCGATAAGTTTGAATTTCTTAACTTTACGTTTGAATAGTTTTAACAGCCTGCCTGCTGAGACCTATAGCTTTGTATTAAAATCAAATGATATGAAGATAGGTTTTATTGGCTTAGGCCTTTTAGGTCTGCCCATTGCGGAGAACCTGCTGGCTACAGGTTATGAACTGTACGTGTATAACCGCACTGCTTCAAAGGCTGCACCACTGGCGGAAAAAGGGGCTAAGGTTTGTACTGCTATAGCCGGGCTGGCCGAAGCCTGCGACATTGTTTTATCCATCGTATTCGATGATGCGGCAGTAAAGGAAATTTCAGGGGAATTATTGAACCATCTAAGTCCACCTCAGGTCCACGTTTGTCTTAGCACGATTTCGACTGAACTGGCCCGCACCCTTCAACACCAACATGCTGAAAAAGGAATCTACTACATTTCTGCTCCCGTATTTGGCCGGCCTGAGGCTGCTGTAGCCAGGCAACTGAACTATGCCGTATCAGGAGCAGCTGCTGTAAAAGAACAGGTCAGGACGATCCTCGAAAATAGTGGGGGGACGGTATGGGATTTTGGCGAAGAAATAGCCGCTGCCAACCTGGTCAAACTCTGTGGCAATTTCCTCATCATCGCTGCCGGAGAAGCTATACGCGAATGTACGGCCATTGCCAGGGCAAGTGGTCTTCCTGTGGAAGCAATGTGGGAGATGTTTAATCAATCGTTATTTAAAAGTCCGCTTTACCAGAGCTATAGTGCCAGGATCTTACAGGCACCGGCCGGCGCAGGGGCATTCGTTTCCAACATCCCCATGAAGGACCTGGGCCTGCTGGCAGCGCATGCAAATGCGATGGGTCAGGGTTTACCGATGCCATTTTTTCTGATGGAACAATTGCGGTAATTTTATCGCTATGAAACAAATCCTCCTTATCCCTGTCCTATTATTGTCTATGCTTTCTTTTGGGCAAAAATGCGTAAAGAAAAATAACCTTTCCTTTGCTGCCAGAATGAAAAAATATCCCTTTAATGTCGCAGCACAGGTTCAGATGATTGGTTATGACGGAATGCTCCGGATGTCGGAGGATGGCAGGGATTTTTATGTCGATAAGGACTTTGTGAAGATGCCCATTTTAGAAACGAAAACACTGACTCCCGTGCAGATAGATTCACTCACCAGTATTTTATACAACTACGGCTATGCTTATCCGCCCAGGGGCTACAAAACAGAAGATTGCTACGATCCACACAACGCCATCATATTCCGCGATCAGAAAGGAAAACCCCTGGAATTTATAGAGATCTGTTTCGAATGTAAAAATACAACCCTCAGCGATTGGAAGAAAATGTCCTTGGGCGATATGTGTGATCAGAAACTGGATCTCCTGGAAAAACTATTCCAACAGGCCGGTATTCAATCAGGAGTGAAATGAGTAATTTTTTTTACTGTACCTTTGCCGGCCAATCAGTAAACCATACCTAATGTTTCCAAAATTAGCATTACCTATGGCCGCCAGCATCCTGTATGCAATGACGCTGCCGGCACAGGATAAAATAAATGAACTGGACGCTGTAACCGTTACTGCTACGGTAAATCCGGTATTAAGTTCAAAGACGGGCCGGAACTTATTTGTACTAAAAGGAGCGGACATTGCCAAAATGCCTGTCCACTCAATAGATGAAGTGCTCCGCTACATCCCGGGTGTAGAAGTGCAGGCCAAAGGCCCAATGGGCGCTGGCAGCGACATCGTGATCCGTGGCGGTACCTTCCAGCAGGTATTAGTCATCCTCGATGGTATGCGGGTCAACGACCCGAATACCGGCCACTTTAGCAGTTATATTCCTATCAATCCAGCTGAAATCGATCATATTGAAGTGCTGAAAGGTGCTTCTTCCGCTATCTATGGCTCCGATGCAGTAGGTGGCGTGATCCACATCATCACGAAGACTTTTGCTCACAATACCCATAGCGACCCCTCCACTAAGATCACTGCAGGGGCTACCGGTGGAGCATATGGCTTATTCAATGCCAACGCGAATGCTTACTATACGACAGACAGACTTGCTGTAAATATCGGCGGTCAGACTAATAATGCCGATGGTCAGCCACAGCGTGGTATTGATGGATACTTTCATCTGCACACCCTCTCCGGTTCCGCCAGCTATAAACTGAGTGATAACTGGAAACTCTCTTATCGCCTGAGTTACGATGACAGGAAGTTTGCCGCACAAAATTTTTATACAACTTATGCAAGTGATACCGCCAGCGAAAAGCTCTCAACCTGGTGGCAGCAACTGAACCTGCAATACCGCAAAAACAAAGATGCATTCAGCCTGATGGCAGGGTATAAAAATATGAATGACCACTACGTATACAATCCTGTCTCCATTGCAAACGATAACCGTAGTAAGCTGTATCAGTCCCTCGCCGTATATGAGCATACATTCAATCAAAATATCAGCTTCGTGGCAGGTGGTCAGTTCCAGCAAAAAAGCATCGTATCCAATGACCGTGGTAACCATACTGTGAACCAGGCAGCAGGTTTCGCTTCCATGTCCGCAACAGTCTGGAATGCCCTGACACTGAGTCCTGCGCTGCGTTTGGACTGGGATGAGCGCAGTGGCGCAGAACTGGTACCTCAGCTGAATGCCAGTTATAAAACTGGTCAGTTCCAGATTCGTGGAAGTGCAGGCAAAACCATCCGTAATGCAGACTTCACTGAACGATACAACAACAATAACAAAACACTGGTTACAAGTGGTAAGATCGGTAACCCGGACCTGAAAGCAGAAAGCTCCTTCAGCTATGAAGCTGGTGCGGATTATTTTGGAAAATACTTCCGTGTATCATCTACCTTATTCCAGCGCAGGTACAATGACCTGATTGACTGGACTACCACTTCGTATGCTAACATGCCTTATAAGCACAATCTTTCACCTACAGGTACCTATTCCCTCGCGACCAACATTTCTAAAATGGTGACCAGCGGTGTGGAGACAGACATCCAGTTTACCAGGACCTACAGGGAGAAGCACACGGTAAGTGCCACCGCAGGTGCCACCTGGTTATATTCTGATATCCGGGAAGGGCAACAGTCATTCTATATTGCATCCCATGCACGTTTCCTGCTGAATGGTATGTTATCTTACCGCAACCAGTTATTCGGTGTAAGTGTGAATGGGCTCTATAAAGTGAGAGACCCACAGTCAGTAGCCGGTATCAATGGTGTAGTCACCAAAGAATATTTCGTAGCAAGTGTGAAAGCAGATGTATTTGTGATAAAGAATAAACTGAGTCTGTCAGTCGAAGCAGACAATATCTTCAATAAAAATTATGCGGACCTCACAGGTGCTCAGATGCCGGGAAGATGGCTGATGGGCGGTGCGAGAGTGACCTTATAAATAACAGGCCCGGAAGCCATTGGCTTCCGGCTTATTTTTCGTTCTTAAATGCAAATACCGAGAGCAGTGCGCCCAATGCTGCCACTCCCCCAAATGCAATGAAACTTTTATTCAATCCCCAATCTGCAATCAGGCTAAAAACCAGGCTTCCAAGGCCATAACCGCTGAACATTACAAAAGCAAACAGCCCGATCGCCACTCCTTTTTGATTAGAAAATGTAGTAACAATTGCCGCAAAGAGTGGATGTGTTAAGTCAAAGCCCAATGATAAACTTGCCACGAGAACACAGGCTGCCAGAAGTGGATAATTCATGCCCAACAGAATGGCGGAGCAGGCACTTACGGTAATGCCTATTGGAATAATCCTGTTTCTGCCATACTTATCCGCCAGTTTGCCCAGATAGGGGCCAAGAAATAAACCGGGAATACCATACCCTAATAATGCGAAACCAACTCCCTTCTCACTCAGCTGGTAATTTTTGAAAAAGAAATAACCTGTCCAGGCAAATACGCCACTATGAAACATCGAGTTAAAAAGCACGAATAAATACGTGCGCCAGCCACGGGGCACAACCAGGATGTCTCTGAAAGAACGCAACATTTTACGTACATCTGCCTTATGCTCTCCCGTCTCCTGGCTAAAGTAATGCTGTTTGGCAAGAAGAATACCCAGTATGACAAATCCGGTAAGAGCGACCATCCAGAACAACATTCTCCAGCCAACAAAAGCAGTTAACAATGCGCCGGCGCTGGATCCCAATGCCGTACCACCGGCCATGAAACCAAAGAAAATTCCTAAAGCATGTCCACGCGTTTGATAAGGAAATTGGTCACTGATCCAGCCAATCGTAGTGGGTGCCACCCCACCGGCAATGAGGCCTGTCAGCAACCTGAAGATGATCATTTGATCTACAGAATTTGAAAAGCCCGTACAGGCCGTGAGCAGGATAAAGCCGGTGATTGAGAATAGAATCACCGGGAAGCGCCCGTAGTTATCTGATAAGGGTGCATAGATTAAAGTTGAAATACCATAACTTAAAAGATAGGCAGGTTCAATAAAACTTACATGGCGCACAGATACCTGGAAAAGAGAAGAAAGCTCCGGTAAAATGGGCGCAACCATAAAGCCCTGAAAGAATATAATAAAGGTGCCGAGTGATAAGATCACGACTAAGGATAATGACGGAGCGGTGTTACCTGAATTCATCTGTTATTCATTTTGATGCAGCAAAGAAAGCGAAGAACGGCACTATAAAACAGGTACAGATTCCGCATTTCCAGGTAGTACAGCATCATAATAAAACTATTTAGTAACTTCCTGTTTCAATACAGATGCATATGCAGGATAACAAAATATACATTGTCGGCTTTGGTGCAATTGGCAAGGCGCTGGCTGTATTTTTCTCATTGCAGGGAAAGGATGTTAGTGTGGTCCGTGGCCGTATCAATGATGGGAGCAGAACGGAAGAGGAGGTGGTGATTGCACTGCCGGATGGCACAAAACTACAGCAAAAGATCCCGGTTGTTACACTCAATTCCCTTGATAAGATGAAGGGCCTGGTTATCCTGACCACCAAGTCATTCGGGAATAAAGAACTGTCATTGTCTCTACAGGAAAAATCAGGTCAGTCCCCGATAGTTATACTTCAGAATGGCCTGAATGTAGAAGCGCCTTTCCTGGAAAACAATTACGATCATATTTACAGGTGTGTATTATTCTCTACCAGTCTGGTTCTTGACAATGGAGATGTTAGATTCAGGCCGGTTACAGATTCACCTGTAGGCGTAATAAAAGGTGACACGGCTACACTGCATGCCATCATTGAGCAGATAAATACACCTTATTTCCCTTTTAAAGCAACACCGGATATCCAAACGGTGATCTGGAAAAAAGCGATTATGAATACGGTGTTTAATTCCATTTGTCCCCTGTTGGAGATAGACAACGGCGTTTTTCAAAGAGAATCAGCCGCTTTTCATTTGGCACAAAACCTCATACAATCAGGTATCACGATTGCAGCCAGGGTGGGGGTACAGCTTAGTCAGCAGGAAATAGAAACAGGTCTGATCAATATAAGCATCGCTTCAGATGGGCAATCTATTTCAACCTTGCAGGATATCCAAAAGGGGCGGCAAACAGAAATAGATACCTTAAATTTTGAGCTCTTCAGACTGGCAGAGAAGCATGGCATAGCAGCAGCGGCAAAGGAAATATTGTTGTTGGGTGAGCTGATTAAAATAAAAGAGAAAATAAACCTGGCAGAATAAGGGTGTATTAAAGTACTTTTAACGGAGAGAGCATTACCAATACAAAAATATGCTGCGTTAATTACCCGTATTGAACCCCGGATATTTTATCCTTTGTTACACCAGTTTTTTACTGTACAATAATCTCGAGATAGAAAACAGTGCCACAATACATAAGATCCATATTGGCCGGCTATCCAGTGTGGCTGATGTATGGGACATAAAAAGGGAGATCAGCGGTAACCCAATACCACCGCCTACAAAGTAAGCCGTGTTAATCAGGCTGGCCGCAATACCCAAATGTTCGGATGGCACATGCTCCATGGCAATAACAGTATACCCGGTATAACAAAGCGTCATACCAATACCCGCAATACAGGCACCGCCAAATAATAAAAAGAACAAACTATGCACCTGCACTGCAAGTACCAATGCTATTGATCCTATGAGCATGCCCGCCGCTCCGCCTATTGCGATCGTCTTAGGAGTGAATTTCTTTGACAATGCAGGCAGGCCGAATCTCCCTAACAACATCGAAATGATATTGAAAGGCATCATCAAAAAGCCTGATTGCGCCGCTGTGAAATGAAAGTTTTGCTGTACCAGAAAACTCATCAGGAATAAATACCCGGTAAACAAGGCTCCCAGTAAGAAGAATAACAAGGTACCTTTCCGCAGGGATGCCAGCAGCAATACCTTAAGATCCAACAGGGGATTGGCTTGTGTTTTCAGCCTATAATAAAGGAACCAGGAAGCAATTAGTAATCCCAGGATAGCTATCATCACATAACTCCCTTCCGTAATTTTCGACAGGCAAAGCATACCCAATACCAATGCAATAGCAGCGGGAAAATCAGGCAGTTTAGCGTTGGTAGTCCTTACATCCTTCTCCAGGTAGATATAAGCAATTACCAGGATCACCAACAGGATAGGCACATTGATGAGGAATACCCAGGACCAGCCCAAGTAATTTGCAATAATACCTCCTACAGATACACCACCTGCAGAGCCGGTAGCGGCAAAGGATCCAAAGATACCCATGGCTTTTCCCCGCTCATGTGGCTCGGTAAAATAGTAATTGACGATAGAAAATGCAGAAGGCATCAGCAGCGCTGCACCCAGTCCCTGCAATGCCCTGAAGAGGATCAGGTGATTGAGAGTATGAGTCAGGCCTGCACCCAGGGAAGTAAACAGGAAGATCGCACAACCTGCTATGAAGATGGTTTTCCTGCCCAGGTAGTCGGATAATTTACCTCCTAAAATCAGGAAACTCCCATAAATAAGGATATAAATACTTTGAATTTTGTACCCGGAATCATTCGTCAATCCAAGGTCCGCTTCAATTTTCGGCAATGCCAGGTTCACAATTGCAATATCGAGGGCTTCTACAAATATCCCCATGGATGCAATGGCTAAAACAAGATTTTTATTCAATGATTGCATGCTGTTCCGGAAGTAGTTTTGCTAAGTGTATCAGTGAGCGTAGTGAAATTTATCGCTTGCGCCAGGTGCGCTGATCTTTATGATATAATCTTATTATTTTATCATAAAAGCAAAACTATTATCTTTTTTATCCGAAACCGGGACATTTGTCCCAATTAAATAAAATGTTTAGAACAAATCCATATTTCTTGTCATTTGGAGATAGTGCTCATTTAATTTTCTTTTTCACCCAATCCTTCGTTGCCTCCATAAGCACAGGGATCATATCTTTGTGCCTGCCGGCTTTAAAAGAGTGGTCTGCGCCCTCCAACTTTACAAGGGTCGCTTTTTTTAATGATTGGCATACAGATTCAATCAGATCCCAGGTAGCCAGCGTATCTTTGCTGCCCTGAAGGAAAAGCATAGGTACTTTTACATCCTGTAAATGTGCTGCCCTGTCGGTAGAAGGTTTGCCGGCGGCATGCAAGGGAAAACCATAAAAGATGAGACCTGTGACATCCTTCCTATGATTGACAGAGAGATATTGAGAAGACATGCGTCCGCCAAAGGATTTGCCGGCTACGAACAATGGGAGGGAAGGATACAATTCCCTGGCCTTATCAATCGCCGCCGCTATGGCCTGTTGCGCAACTGCCGGGGAATCAGGTCGTTTCTTTTGTTGTTCGGTAAACGGGAAATTAAATCTTAGCGTTGCAATTCCTGCACCTGCCAGCGCTGTAGCCAGTGCTTCCATAAAAGCATGATGCATATTTGCGCCGGCACCATGTGCCAGTGTCAGGATACATATAGGCTTATCCGGGAGAGTGCATATGGCGGAAACGGCCCCGGGAGCCGCTGATATGGTCAACGATAAATTTTTAATCTCCATAAATCAGGATTGAAACAGTGTACAAAGATAATAAATAGCTAAATTTACTTATGGTTGTTAACATTCAGGAAGTAAACGATCCCCGTGTAAGGGAAAAAATTATTGAGCATGATGAACTGGGAGGTGTCTTAGGGATATTTGTGTATTCAATATCAGCCAATTATGAGGGTAAAGTGCCTGAAGAGTATGAGGCGCATATGATGGTTGCCCGTCAAACCATGGCAAAGATCATTTATAATTGGAACCTGCACATCAACAAGGTGGCACCCAAAGGCCAGCGGGAGAATTTCCCTTCCCTGCCGGTGATCGACTACAAAATGCTGGACGAAAGTGGTACAAAGATTGACCTGGAAACCTTCCTGGGACCCTGCTTTGATGTCGAAAAACTAAAACCTATCGTTCGTGGAGAGCTGGGCAACGAGACCTTGAATTCCTACTTTTATTATGACGGGGAGGAGACCCCCGCCGATATTTTATATATGCATACCCGTCCGGATGATGGGGTGCATGGTGCCTTTATCTATGCCTTAATTGAGCCGCCTTATTCCATGAAGTTTGATAGAAGTATCCTGAAGAAGGGGGAGTATGTACTTGACTTCATCAACTTTTTCTTCGACGATCTTCACCAGCTGGAAATCTATGCCTGGAGTACGGATTGCTCTAATTTCTTTGACTCGGGCAAGGAATGGTGGGGTACTTATTTCTGGACGGTTTACAACCCAGTAAAGAGATGGTATGTTGGAATCGTAGGTTCGTCTACGGATTGATAAGGGATTTATTTTTGGGGGAGCCGGAAGGGTTCAGTAAAGTTCAGGGATTGATTTTTTATGGAATGATCGGCAGTCCCGCATTTTTATGGAGACTGATCTGCCTTCCTGTATTTTCTCAGACTGTAAGCGGCTTGTTTGACAAAATATCAAAAACCGTCTGACCCGGCAATACCCTGTAAACAGGAATCCTCAGCTCATATTTCTGGCATAGTGCAACGATACTGCTATCGATTTGTTCCCTGGAATATCTCGAAGAAAAGTGTCCCAGGATCAGGGTCTCTACATGGATATCTTTTACACCCCTGATTACATCCTCCAGTTTACTGTGCTTGTTCCTATGTGATTGCATCTCCATCTCATCATCCAGGAATGTCGCTTCATGAATCAGGATCTTTGCATTGTTCCAATACGCAAAGTTCTCCGCAGGCGTATCGCCGGTATAGCACAACAGGATTGTCTCTACCTGGTTGTGCGTCGCTTCCCTGCCCAGGGTATCGATCGCTTTCTTTATCTCCAATGGAGGAAGTGACAGATATTCCGCTTTCAGTTTGTATTTTACCTGTACTACCCTGAACCCTAAACTCTTGATCACATGCTCAGCTGCGGGAACATGATTGTTGCGCAGCGCCTCCACGTAGATATCTTTCTTTATCCATACACGATCTTTGTCCGCCAGGGGCTGCCAGACAGTACCACGTACATGCGGATCAAATTTTACAGAAAAATCTCTGAGTGCCGGGAATGAATTAGAGTCCCTGGGATAACTGATAATGGGAAAACCCTCCCTGGCATTGAGCTGATTGACCTGGAGCAGTCCTGTGATGTGATCCCTGTCAGGATGTGAGAGAAATATATGCTCAATCTTCCTGCTCTTTTGCAACATGGCAGCTATCATACCATCTCCACAGTCAAACAGTAAACCTAATTCTTCAATAAAATACCAGGTAGCAAATAAGGCGGTCGAATATCCGGAAATTGTCAGGGTCATAATGCATAAAATTAGGATATTAGCAACAATAAAGAAAGACCCATGATGACATATTTCGATAAGATCAGGCATTTATATGGCATTGGCGCGCAGGAACAGCTGGGCTTTGAAGCCCATGAAATAGATCAGCCCCTCCCTGAAATTTTGAAAGAATATTATCTCAGTTTAGGTAAACAGGAAGCCATCAATTATTCACATAACAGGC
This sequence comes from Chitinophaga silvisoli, assembly GCF_003412465.1. Lineage (GTDB taxonomy): Bacteria > Bacteroidota > Bacteroidia > Chitinophagales > Chitinophagaceae > Chitinophaga > Chitinophaga silvisoli. Next base: position 9,979 of record NZ_QTJV01000006.1, on the reverse strand, counting down.
TTTTGAAGCCGGGAGGGGAAATCGGTTTTTCACAGGATGATTACCTGGTCTTTTACGAGGAAAATCAGGGTGTGGTATTTTGGGGTATTAAGAGGGCCGACCTGGGCTTGCCCAATCCGCCTGTATATGGAAATTATTCAGGAGATGAGATGCAGCCTGACTGGCACCTGGAATGTGCTGCAACAGATGCATTTTTGCTATTGATGGCGGTATACAACGGGGTCCTGGGGGGCCTTGCGTTCAACGCCAATTCTTTTGAAGCAGTGCCCGGGGAAACGGTGGATTATATACAAAATACCTACGAGGAAATCAAAGAGATATCTCATGCTACGCAAAGGGTCTTTACCCGTGATTATGAATCGATGATCAGTTTATCTTTCGATAAAGGTGGCAATTGTACCGGGGCATTCATCGGCACGGGTGATGCAGATCTTTTCGATGAGATGCTGGACAATCTGGATCTCGCGTGGAGTTATATTTCATCAGAGGATGAGGATTTGTAACGATTGTTAACGTAAAAAATCCTAATATTAGCATGAATAAGCTACCTGTATGAATTATGTAATACTGATCCTTTTATTGCTATCCCCGCTTATCCCGGCATACTTTATATCCCGTGTTATTTTCCGCAAAGTGAAGGCGGCAGGATGGAAGCGGCCGGACCTCTACCAGTTTTTCTCATTATTGTTAGGTTATTTTGTCGTCCTGGGTGTGATCATCTACCTGTTGTTAATCAATCTTACCCTGCAGCGATAGATCCACCATTCCGCAAAGAGCAGGTTGGGCACAAATCCCATCCATGCGTCTATCATATACAACGTCAGTGGGTCAGGATGGAAGGCATGGAATAAAATTATTTTCCAGGTCCGTAAAGTGATGGCCGAAAAGGTCAGTGCATAACTGCGGATCATGAATCTTTTGTGCGCCGCAACATCTCCTTTCTTTATAGTGATCAGTGCCTTATAAGTAAAATAAAACCACAGGCAATCCAGCAGGATAAACGCCAGTTTTGATGGCCACAATCCATTCGCATACACGCCCATAATCAGGCCTGCAGGGAAATTAATGATCAATATATCTATCACGTAGATGTTGCCTATCAGTTTATGGAGCCTTTTGTAGTGCTGCAGAAAGTGGTCGGAGAACTGTGTAAACCCGGCTGCAAGTGCAAGGATACTTGAAAACACATGAATGTAGAAAGCCGCTTTCCACAAAGGGATCTGTATGTATGCCTGTTTGAATTGCAGAAAATGAATATCGCTGCGAAAGCTGGAGTAATCAATGACCATGCGCAGCATCAGGAAGGTAGCTGCAGAAAGGACAAGATAGGCAATAAAGGATTGGAGGAGGCGAAGGATCATAGATTAAATGTACTTCAACATTTAATTTTTGAGGATGAAAAAATGTTAAATCCCAAAAGGATAGGTCTCCGGCACCTTTTCATTATGCGGTTCCTGACGAAGCGGATGTACGGCAGTCGTATCGTCAAAATAAAGCAGGGCATCATATCTGTGGGCCATGAAAGAAGGCACATAATTTCCCCGGCGTTCTCTTTCAGGGTTATAGACTACGCCGATAGCCCGGTGTCCTATTTTATCCCTGTATTTATTATCTTCAAAAAGGAGCAATCCATTTCTCCCAAATTCACTGTGCAGGATCTCTTCAATACTCCCTTCCATTGCCGGCGGCACAATCATTTCCTGCATGGGAGCACCCCATTCATCTCCTGCAATCACTTTTCCTTTATAGCCTGCAAAGCCAGCCAGGTATACATTTTCAGCGCCATACTGATCCCTTGCCAGTTGCCCGATGTTTATCATACCTTCTTTGTGCATATTAGTCGCACGGGCATCGCCAACATGTGTATTGTGCGCCCAGACAATTCCTTTCTTTCCATAGAAGCCCAGCAGGCGGTTTAGCGTTTCCATCATGTGCAGATCCCTGATATTCCAGCTCTGATTATCAAAACTGATCATACTTCTGTAATACCGTTCAGCATTCACGGCAATCAGTGCATTCTGTTCGGTGTTAAAGCCGGCTTCCAGGTCACTATCCAGGTGCTGCACCCGGAACCGGATCTGCCTTAGCAAAGCCAGCACTTCATCACGACAATGCCTGCCGAGGGATTGGCGGGCGTATTTTTGTTCATCTTCATTGAAGGGCTCAAAACAGGTGATTGCCTGTTTTACATATTGGGCCGCCTGCGGATCTTCTTCTTTGAGATAATCCATCATGATCTTCATAGATTCCCAGAGACTGTATACATCCAGACCGTAAAAACCAACTTTCTCTGCATCCGGCAGCGAGGCGTTGTACTCTCTCAGCCATTCAGCCAGCGCGACAATTTCCCAGTTCGCCCACATCCAGGCAGGCCAACGGTCAAACTGGCGGAGCACAGCCTGGATATCGTTTTCATAGCCTTTTACATACCTGTTGATGAGATAGCAATCCGGCCAGTCACCTTCAACGGCAATGAAGCGGAATTGTTTATCCTTAATTAAGCGTTTGGAAATGGCGGTACGCCAGGTGTAATACTCATGGGTGCCATGAGTGGCTTCACCGAGCATAACGATAGGGCGCTTGCCGATGTCGTCGATGAGCGGTTGTAGGTCCTGACTGTTTTGGAGTGGATACATGTGAAAAGTAGCAAAACAATTATGCCAGAACTCTTATAGCTTCACCTGAACAGGCTTTTTTATCAGTTTAAAGCTTTCATCATTATAGTCCGTATCATAATAAAAAACACTGTCATTCTCCATGAAAACCCTGTTCTCCAACTCCTCATCTGCTACCGCATCACCCCCCGTAGGTATCAGGAATGAATCAAACAACGGTTTCCAGGCATAATCTTTAAATGTATAGGTCGTCCAGTCATAGGTATTCCCATTCATCGGTGCCTGGAAAGTGCTGATTTCGTCCGCGCCGTCATGATTCAGGTCGCCCTCATTGATCAGCCTTACTTCGCAGCAGCCAATGGTGAATGATGGTATAGACGGATCAGAAAACTGAAGCGACAGTTCATCAGGCACCCCGTTTTCCATAGGATTGCCATGGCCGACTTTCGAAATAACCGCCCAGGCATATTCCTTTTTCCCATCCCCGTTAAAGTCGCCGGAAATCTTAGCACTGTCAGTAGTTGGATCATGCGGATAATCATCCGGTGCATCCGAAGCGGTAGAATCACCCGTTACCGCTTGCGCCTGGGTCGTATCTGTTAGGACCTCAGTGCCGGCTTCCCGGGTGGGCGTATGTACACATGCCTGCACGGTTAACATGCCAATCAATAGAAATCTTCTCATAATAGGGTTTTATGGATGCTAAAAATATTTAATAAAATCATATTGTAATGAAAAATTGTACCATTAGTTTGTACCTGTTGTTCCATGCATTTGCAGGAATAGCCCAGAAAGCGGATTAAATTGGGTATGCATCCTGTAACGACGACAAAAGAGGAATTACCAGGATGCACAATATCGTGCAAGAATCAATCAGGCAATAAGGCAGTAATTTAAATTGATAATATACTACCACAATAAACCCATTTTTTCCGCCAAAAAGGCATATTTCCCATCTCCTAACGGAAATATTATAAAAATTGTTGCATTTTAAAAAAGCCTTATAAGTTATTGACTTATAAGGCTTTTAGTGTTTCCCTAGTGTCTATCTGACGTTTGTTATCAATTTGTTAAAAACTTGTATAACGCTGATTATCAATTACAAGTACCTTTTATCGATTATAAAATAATAAAATATATCAAACTTATTTTATATTTGCTCGTTCGTATATAATTATCATTTTGGCCTATGAAACACATTTACAAACACCGGCTTGCCATCTGCAGACATAATAGGATGGACTATCGCCCTCAAAACTATGGAAACGCTAATTGGGTTACAACAGCCTGAAACTGATGAACTCTGATAGTTTTTTTCTAAAAAGTACGAAGATGAAGAAGATTCTAATCCTATTATGCGGCTGTTTGTTGCTTTTTACTGGTGTCGCTCAGGCCCAAAATTGGTGGGTGAACATGCCGGATACGGTCTGTATGTCTACAAATAGTAGTACTGCGGACCAGATCAAGTTTACCAGCATGAACGCCCAGCTTGAGAAGGGTAATGCTTCAAAAGTTAACTGGAAGATTACGACTCCTAATAATACGAATGCTGATTACAACATTCTGTATTCTCAAAGGACATCGTCTATAAAGGATACTTTGCTGAACCAGACGAACCTGCTTACATTGCAGTTCCTCACCCCCGGTAAGTATACCTTTCAATTGTCTATTACCTACGCGAGCACGAGTGGTGGTAAAACAACCTACAGTACGCAGACTACAACACGTAGTCTCTATGTAGTGAATTGTACGATCTCAACTTGTAGTGGTGGCGATGCGGAAATGCCTGGTTTCACCGAGGACTTCGGCACCTTGCCGACCAATGCTTCCCGAAAGGCCTATTCTCCCAGTTCTGCAATCACCTATATTTATTCAGGATCCGGTGACCCGGCAGATAATTATTATGCGATCTCTAATACAACTCACCTGAAAGGGGACTGGATCACTACCAATGACCATACGGGTACTACCCGTGGTGGTATGCTGGTAGCAAACTCCGGTATTTCCCCTTCCACCTTTTTCCAAAAGGAAGTAGATGGACTGTGCCGTGGTTCTGTTTATAACTTCAGTGCATGGTTCATTAACGCGGATAGCTCCCAGGTAATGACAAGTACCTGTGCGTCAGGGTTCATTTACGCAGGGGTGACCTTCCAGATCCTGAATGCGGCCAATACAAGTCAGGTCTTAGCCAGCTTCAGAACTTACGCCGTTTCTCCCAACTTCGCAAAAGCTACATGGCAAAGGTTCGGTGGTACCTTCACCGTGCCTTCCGGCGTTACGGACGTAATTGTACGAATCATTAACAATTTCCCCGGTGGTTGTGGTAACGATATTGCAGTGGATGATATCCAGTTCTCGTACTGTAGTCCCATTATCACTGCCGGCATCCTGGGTTCTACCAGTACCCTGAAAGAAGTATTGTGCGAGGGCGTTGCTACGACCCTCGTTTCGTCATATACACCTACCAACTATTTTACCAACCCGGCTTACCAGTGGGAAATGTCTGACGATGGTGGTGTTACCTGGTTCAACGTTCCTTACGGCACTGCCACCAAGGATACCCTGGTTATTAAAAGTGGTGAACTGAAAGGTACCAAAGAGGTATCTGCCGATTACCTGTTCCGTGTCAGAATTTTTGAAAGCGGAAGCTCGGCTGCAACCTGTGCGGCCCCCTCATCATCGGTCAAGATCACCATCCTGCCGATGCCGGTGCTCAACCTTACGAAGGCACAGGTCTGTGAGGGTGATAATGTAATACTACAAGCATCCGGAGGTTACGATTACTTTACCTGGAGTGACCTGGGTACGGGTACCCAAACACCTGACAGGTCCATTAAGGTCATCAGTGATACCACCATCAAAGTGTATGGTTATATTACTTATGGTGTGGAAGGTAAAACCTGTATCGATTCCAATAGTGCCTTCATCGGAAAAGACGATAAGCCAATTGTGCAGATCGCGGCTTCTGATACAGCATTGTGTCTTGGTAACAGGGTGACCCTGAGCATCGCGGATGGACTGGCTCCTAATCCTCCTGCTAATAATAATACGATCAGATGGTACAGAGGTACCAGTGTTGCAACCGGTACACTGTATACTGAATACAATGACCAGACATCCATTACGTTCAATACAGAGTCCCTGGCAGACAGCTCATGGATAGTCGTCGTTACAAATAATACCTGTACCGTTACATCGGCACCAATTACTGTACACATTACGGAAGTGCCTTCACCACCTGCTGGTAAGCATGTAACCCGTTGTGTGGAAGATGGGGTGAGCGATAACGGTAATTTTACTATGACGCGTACTGCGATTGCAGGTACCACCGGCTACTGGACAGTGACCGGCGTTTCTGGTCCGGGAATGTCAGGAGATACGAGCACAGTAATCGACTTTTCCAGGTATGTTACGTTTGTAACGAACCGGAGAAATCCGAATGCAGTTATTAACCTGGCCACGCCTGGTATTACTGCTTACCTGCAATGGATGGTGACTGCTTCAACCAACAGTAGTTGTGTGGGCTATGGTTATGATACCCTCACACTCATCACTGGTGCTACCAAAGCTTATGCTGGTCCGGATACAACCCTTTGTGCTACGAACAATGTATTCACCATGCAGGGTAATGAACCAGATGTATCGCTGACAGGTGAATTCGCTGAAACTGGTACCTGGACAGTGGTAGGAACACCAACAGGTGTTACCATCGATGATATTCACGCCTATAATACTACCGTAAGAATTACGAGCGGTGCGTACCAGGATGTACAACTTGCATGGACTATCAAGAATGCATCATCCTGCGGTACCAACTCAGATACTGTAGTATTACATTATACAGCGCCACCAACCATGGTGCTCAAACCAGATACCGTTTGTAATACGCTTGGTTATTTCGAAATGGATACTGTATCTACTACAGGTAATCCTACTTACTACAGGGTAAGCGGTACCATGCCTGGCTTTACTGCTGTTCCTGAAACGCAGATCACTTCATGGCCGATCACTGTACCGATACCAACCGGTGTAACCAATGGTTCATATACATTTACTGTCAGCTTCAGAAGCGACAATGGCGGTTGTGCCAACTCTACTACCATCAGGGTAAACGTTGAAACACCTCCTACTGCTCCTACAAGTGTGACAGTTAGTTCTCCAAGCATTTGTACCAGCGGTTCAGCAACCCTCACAGCAGTGGGTGGTTCCCTGGGTAAAAATGCAGATGGTACCAATGCTGGCCAATATGTATGGTATGCAGGCGGTTGTGGTACAGGTACTTCCATCGGTACCGGTGCTTCTATCACCGTTCCTGTTACTGCAACTACTACTTATTATGTAAGAGTAGAAAGCAGTGGCCAGTGTGGTGTGACTGCCTGTGCAAGTGGTACTGTCACTGTTTATACAGCTCCTGCTACTTCCAATGCAGGTCCTGCACAGACACATTGTAATGACTCCCTGTTCATAATGGCTGCTAACGCTGCTTCTGTAGGTGCAGGTAAATGGACAGTGACCAGTGGTACTGCTACCATCCCTACTACCGATTCTGCAAGCGCAACAGCTAAAATATTTGTATTGGCAGGAAAGACTGCAACGCTGACATGGACTATCACCAACGGCGCTTGTACGACTTCTTCCTCAGTTGTACTGACGAATAATATGCAACCGGTAGCAGCTGATGCTGGTCCGGCTATGATTCAGCAGTGTGCAACCAATACTTTCACGATGAGTGCTACCGCTGCTTCTCCGGCTACCGCTACCGGTACCTGGTCAAGATTTAGCGGCAGTAAAGCAACCATCACTGCAGGCATGACCAACAATCCGAATGCTACTGTTACTTTAGCTGTTGGTGATACTGCGACCCTGATCTGGACCGTGACAAACGGTACCTGTTCTTCATCCGACTACGTAAAACTCTATAACTACGCTACACCTACTACTGCAAATGCAGGTGTTGATACCATTAAACAATGTAACACTGCATCCTTCACCATGGCGGCAACTGCGCCGACCATCGGTACCGGTAAGTGGTCTGTGAAGAGTGGTACTGCTACCTTCGCTACTACCGACAGCAGCAAAGTAAATGCAGTCATCACTGTACCTGTAGGTACTACCGCTGTGCTGACATGGACTGTTACGAATGGTACATGTTCTTCTACAGACGATATCGTATTAATTAACTACATCAACCCAACCGGTGTTGATGCAGGTGTGGATACAATCAAACAATGTAACAACGCTACCTTCACCATGGCCGCAGCTGCAGTTGTACCTGCTACCGCAGTAGGTACCTGGACCCTGTTAAGTGGCAGCAAGGCAAGCATTGCAGCAGCTGATATTCATAAAGTAAATGCAACAGTTACACTGGCAGCAGGTGATACTGCAACACTGTTCTGGGTAGTTACCAATGGTGTCTGCTCCGTTTCAGATAAGATCTTCCTGGTCAATTACCAGACACCGACTACCGCGAATGCCGGTCCGGACTCTATCAAGCAGTGTGCAACCAATACCTTCACCATGGCAGCTAATACGCCTACCATTGGTACAGGTATCTGGACAGTGTCCAAAGCTACAGCTACCATAGCGGCTCCAACCAGCCCAACCACTACTATCACAGTTCCTGTGGGAGACAGTGTAGTGGCTACCTGGACGATCACCAATGGCACCTGTACTTCTTCAGACAATGTGAAACTGGTGAACTACGCAACGCCAACCAAGGCGAATGCAGGCGCTGATATTCACCAGTGTGCGACACCAACCTTTACCATGGCAGCTAATACAGCTACTACAGGTACTGGTATCTGGACCAAACCAGCCGGTTCTACAGCCACTATCACAAGCATTACCAACCCGGCTACGACTGTGAACCTGCCAACAGGCGACAGCACCTACCTGTTCTGGACCATCACCAATGGAGTATGTTCCAGCACGGATACCGTATGGATTGTAAACAACGTAGCTCCTGCAGCTGCCAACGCAGGTCCGGATACTATTAAACAGTGTAACACCGCTGCTTTTGTAATGTCCGCAAACGCTCCTTCCGTATCCGGTGCTACCGGATGGTGGAGTGTGGTTTCTCCTGCTTCTTATACTATTACCAGTGCACAGCTGACTAACCCGACTGCTACATTCAATGTAACTGCGGGTCAGACTGTGGTACTGAAATGGAATATCTCTAATACGGGTTGTTCATCTTCCGACAATATTGTGCTGATCAACTATGTTCAGCCAACATCCACTTCTGCAGGATCTAACCAGTCACATTGTAATGACAGCATCTTTACAGTCACCGGTTCTGCACCAATGACAGGAGCGACAGGTACCTGGTATATCCGTAGCAACAATGCTACCTTTGTTGGTACGCCATCAGGTAACACCGCAACAGTAAAAGTACCAGCCGGTCAGACAGCTACCTTACGCTGGGTAATCACCAACGGTGTCTGCGCTGACTCAAGTGCAGTAACGCTGACCAACTACATGCAGCCTGTGGCAGCTGATGCAGGTCCGGCCTACATCCAGCAGTGTGCGACCAATACCTTTACGATGAGTGCTACCGCTGCTTCTCCGGCTAGCGCTACCGGTACCTGGTCAACCTTTGCAGGTAGCAAGGCTACTATCACAGCCGGTCAGTTCAACGCTACCAATGCGACCGTTACCATGGCCGCAGGTGATACAGCGACCCTGATCTGGACAGTGACAAATGGCCTTTGTTCTTCTTCTGACTATATCAAACTGTATAACTACGCTACACCAACTACCGCTGATGCAGGTGTAGATACTATTAAACAGTGTAACACTGCTTCCTTCACGATGGCAGCAACCGCGCCTACCATCGGTACAGGTAAGTGGTCTGTGAAGAGTGGTACTGCTACCTTCGCTACTACCGACAGCAGCAAGGTAAATGCAGTGATCACCGTACCGGTAGGTACTACCGCTGTACTGACATGGACCGTTACGAATGGTACATGTTCTTCCAAAGACGATATCGTATTGATCAACTACGTCAACCCAAGCGGTGTTGATGCAGGTGTAGATACCATCAAACAATGTAACAACGCTACCTTCACCATGGCAGCAGCTGCAGTTGTACCTTCTACCGCAGTAGGTACCTGGACACTGTTAAGTGGCAGCAAGGCAAGCATTGCAGCAGCTGATATTCATAAAGTAAATGCAACTGTTACACTGGCAGCAGGTGATACTGCAACCTTGTTCTGGGTAGTTACCAATGGTGTCTGCTCTGTTTCAGATAAGATCTTCCTGGTAAATTACCAGACTCCGACCACCGCCAATGCAGGTCCGGATAGTATCAAGCAATGTAACACTGCTTCCTTCACCATGGCAGCCAATACGCCAACCATTGGTAC
>NZ_QTJV01000059.1 GCF_003412465.1 Chitinophaga silvisoli | reverse complement strand
CCAAGAAGAAACAACAGATTCAATAGCTGTACGTTGTTCTGCATTAAGAACTACTTGATTATTAATATATTTAAGTCCACGTGTAGACCCCCCGTAGAGGATGTCAATAGTCTTACCATACCCAATTAGTTCATTAAATACTCCATTACTATTAGGAGTAATTTTACTAACTAAACGTTTAAAACTAAATACTCTACCAGCTAAAACTTTATGTCCATCTTTAGTAGTAAATACATTACCTTTTCCATCTTTATGGTATTGATTATAAAAATGTTCAGGTTTATTATTATAAGTATCACTAAATTCAAAATCTCCATTCGTTAAAATAGGATTACCATTAGCATTAGTCTTAAACATTACATTAACAGCTTGAGCCATATTAGTAAGTTCTTGAATAACTATATTATAATACTGTTTAAATAATGGATGTTCTTTATTTATAATTTTAGTTCCATCTTCTAGTTGACTACGTAATCCAGCAAGACTATATCTAGGAGCAGTAATAGTAAAGTTTTTAGGAGCATCACTAGGTATAGGAAGTAAATAATTAGCGGTAGGAGTTTCAGAATTATTAATATCAGTCATAAATAATCCCATAGCAGTAATTAAATAATCACCATCACTCATACTACGATATAAATCATTACTGTTATTATCTAATTCACTAATACCATTAAGAAGAGAAGTTTTAAACATACTACGAGCATATTCAGTAAGTTTAGGAATTCCATTTCCAACTCTTCTAAATAGTCCATAATTAATTATATTACCATTAGTATCTCGATGTTCAAGAAGTAAATTACTATAATCATATTGATGACTAGCAAACTTTTGTCTAGCATAAGCTTCAGCCATAGCATTTTGTTCTTCAACAGTAGATTTGTCATCATTAATTATTTTAGCAATATTAGTAATAAAACTTCTATTAATAACATCAGAACTTAAATTACCTTCAGGATTACGAGAATTAAGTTCAACAGGAATATAAATAATATCTTTAAAAACATCAGCCATTTGATATATAATAGAAGTATCACCTCTATTAATAAAACTATCAGGCATTTTAGTTTTCTTATCTTTTTTAAGAGCTTCTACATATTTATTATAATTATCAACTGTACGATTAATAACATTAGCAAAGTTAATAAGATTATTAGACATAGCAACACGACCAATCTTAGCAATAGCTAAATTAAAACTAGCTTGATTAATATCTGGAAATATTTCTTTAAAAGCATCATATAAATAAAGATTGGCATGAGGAGTATTTTTATATCTATCATATATACGAAACTTTTCACGAGCAGCAGGAACACGATTAGTAATAATATTATTCTTAACATTATTATAAAAAGTATTCTGTAAAATAGTACGTGAATCAGTATTAGGATTAGTTACACGAGCACGAACATAACTATTACCAGCAGAATCAGTTTGAATATAAGTTTCAATTTTAGATATAATAGGTTTATTAAAAACCATCATATATTTATTAGCAAATACTTTATTTTTGCTAAGTAAATCATGTAATTGAATCAAACATTCGCAATTTGGAATAGTTTCAGATATACGTTTAAGACTAGCTATAAAATTATCTACATTACTAGTATCAGCATTAGCATATAATATTTTAGATAAATAATTAGCATCGGCAAAAGTAACAACACCTAATTCATTATTAGTATCAAAAGGATAATTTCCATTATCAAGTTGAGAAGCAGCAGTAAGTTTAGGTAAACTTGCAAGATGATATTTAATAATTTCTTCTACGTGTTTATTAAAATCTTTAACTTCACCAATACTTAAATTCCAAAGTTGAGTCATTAAATCAATACCATCATCTATACTATTTTCATCACCTTCAGTAGAAGTTTCATCAAGATAACCGCCTAATTCTTCATAATCA
>NZ_QTJV01000058.1 GCF_003412465.1 Chitinophaga silvisoli | reverse complement strand
AAGATATTTAAAGCGAATAAGGGCGCATGGCGGATGCCTAGGCTTTAGGAGGCGAAGAAGGACGTGGTAAGCTGCGATAAGCTACGGGGAGATGCAAACGATCGTTACATCCGTAGATTTCCGAATGGGACAACCCAGTACACTGAAGGTGTATTATCCGAAAGGAGGCCAACGCAGGGAACTGAAACATCTAAGTACCTGCAGGAAAAGAAAATAAATTAATGATTCCCTAAGTAGTGGCGAGCGAACGGGGAATAGCCCAAACCGTGGTGGCGTGCTGCCACGGGGTTGTAGGACTACTTTTAGAAAATCAGATCAAGCTGAATCATCTGGAAAGATGAGCCATAGCAGGTGATAGCCCTGTAAGCGGAAATTCTGATGGACGTGTAGTATCCTGAGTAGCGCGGGACCGGAGGAATCCTGTGTGAAACTGCCAGCACCATCTGGTAAGGCTAAATACTCCCTAAAGACCGATAGTGAACCAGTACCGTAAGGGAAAGGTGAAAAGCACTTCGAACAGAAGAGTGAAATAGTACCTGAAACCGTGCGCCTACAAGCGGTCGGAGCCTGTTAAAGGGTGACGGCGTGCCTTTTGCATAATGAGCCTACGAGTTACTCCTCACTGGCAAGGTTAAGCACTTAAGTTGCGGAGCCGTAGCGAAAGCGAGTTCTAACAGAGCGTAATATAGTCAGTGGGGGTAGACGCGAAACTTTGTGATCTATCCATGGGCAGGTTGAAGGTTTGGTAACACAAACTGGAGGACCGAACTCATTAGCGTTGAAAAGCTATGGGATGACCTGTGGATAGGGGTGAAAGGCCAATCAAACTGAGAGATAGCTCGTTCTCCCCGAAATGTTTTTAGGAACAGCCTCGTATTCAGAGTTATCATAGAGGTAGAGCTACTAATTGGGCTAGGGGGCTTCACCGCCTACCAAACCCTAATAAACTCCGAATGCTATGATATTATCTACGGGAGTGAGGCTGTGGGCGCTAAGGTCCATGGCCGAGAGGGAAATAACCCAGATTAACAGCTAAGGTCCCTAATCGTATGTTAAGTTGAACAAACGCAGTTCAAATCCTATAACAGCCAGGATGTTGGCTTGGAAGCAGCCATTCATTTAAAGAGTGCGTAACAGCTCACTGGTCGAGGGTTTGAGCACGGAAAATAATCGGGCATCAAACATACAACCGAAGCTTTAGGATTATCGCAAGATAATCGGTAGGGGAGCATTCTAAACTGCATTGAAGGTGTATCGCGAGATATGCTGGAGCGTTTAGAAAAGAAAATGTAGGCATAAGTAACGATAAAATAGGTGAAAAACCTATTCGCCGTAAGACTAAGGGTTCCTGATCAACGCTAATCGGATCAGGGTTAGTCGGGTCCTTAGGCAAAGCCGAGAGGCGTAGCTGATGGCAAACTGGTGAATATTCCAGTACCTGCTATAATTTCGATGGGGTAACGGAGTAGTGAACAGACCGCGCACTTACGGAATAGTGCGTTAAAGGGTGTAGTTATATTTTTTGTAGGAAAATCCGCAAGAGATGATGAACCTGATAGTACGACAAAGCTTCGGCTGCGTTGATAGTGTCTCTAATCAGACTTCCAAGAAAAACCTCTAAGGTTAGGTTATAGCAGCCCGTACCGTAAACCGACACAGGTAGTCGAGGAGAGTATCCTCAGGCGCTCGAGTGATCCGTGGTAAAGGAACTAGGCAAATTGACGCTGTAACTTCGGGATAAGGCGTACCGCAGTAATGCGGTCTCAGTAAAATGGTCCAACCAACTGTTTAACAAAAACACAGGGCCCTGCAAAATCGAAAGATGACGTATAGAGCCTGATACCTGCCCGGTGCTGGAAGGTTAAGGAAGGATGTTCGGGGTAACCCAAAGCTTCTGACTGAAGCCCCAGTAAACGGCGGCCGTAACTATAACGGTCCTAAGGTAGCGAAATTCCTTGTCGGGTAAGTTCCGACCTGCACGAATGGTCTAATGAGTTGGACACTGTCTCTACCACGAGCTCGGTGAAATTGTAGTATCGGTGAAGATGCCGGTTAATCGCAACGGGACGGAAAGACCCCGTGAACCTTCACTACAACTTAACATTGATTTTGAACCACAGATGTGTAGGATAGTTGGGAGACTATGAAGCAGCTTCGCCAGGAGTTGTGGAGTCAACGTTGAAATACCAACCTTCTGTTGTTTAGAGTCTAACCCGGTAACGGGGACATTGTTTGGTGGGTAGTTTGACTGGGGTGGTCGCCTCCTAAAAAGTAACGGAGGCTCGCAAAGGTACCCTCAGTACGGTTGGTAATCGTACGCAGAGCGCATTAGTAAAAGGGTGCTTGACTGTGAGGCTGACCAGCCGAGCAGGAGCGAAAGCTGGCTAAAGTGATCCGGTGGTTCTGCATGGAAGGGCCATCGCTCAAAGGATAAAAGGTACTCCGGGGATAACAGGCTGATCTCCCCCAAGAGCTCATATCGACGGGGAGGTTTGGCACCTCGATGTCGGTTCGTCACATCCTGGGGCTGGAGAAGGTCCCAAGGGTTCGGCTGTTCGCCGATTAAAGTGGCACGTGAACTGGGTTCAGAACGTCGCAAGACAGTTCGGTCCCTATCTGTTGTGATCGTTAGTAAATTGCGGGGACATGACCTTAGTACGAGAGGACCGGGTCGTACGTACCGCTGGTGTATCGGTTGTGCCGCCAGGTGCAGTGCCGAGTAGCTATGTACGGAAAGGATAAACGCTGAAAGCATCTAAGCGTGAAACCTACCTCAAGATGAGTTTACTTTTAAGGGCCGTCGGAGACTACGACGTTGATAGGCTACAGGTGTAAGGGTGGTAACATCGAAGCCGAGTAGTACTAATTGCCCGTAAGCTTTAATTTTATTATATACTGTGTTTCAACTTCCCAATATGTAAATTATTGTGTTACTGCTGCTGTGCTGTAAAAACAGACAGGAGCTTAAGTAACAAAAGATCTTCAAGATCTTATGGTGGTTTTGCCGAGGGTGTTCACCTCTTCCCATTCCGAACAGAGAAGTTAAGCCCCTCATGGCCGATGGTACTGCACTATCATGCGGGAGAGTAGGTAGCTGCCATATTTATT
>NZ_QTJV01000057.1 GCF_003412465.1 Chitinophaga silvisoli | reverse complement strand
CACCAAGTTTAGTTTGATTATGATATTGATAAGTATATTCCATATATACTACTTGTCCTTTTTCAAATTTAGCTTGTTCTTCAATGTATCTATCTAATAGACCATCAAAAATAAAAGAATCAAAATTATCCATTTTAATTATATATTTAAAGTTAATAATATACATACTAAAAAGCCTAGCACTATCTTCACAGACAATACTAGGCAAAACTACAAATACGAAATCATATAAACGAAATGTTTGACACGAATATTATTACTAATTTCACAATCAATAATAATAGAATAATTAACACCAAATCAAATATGACATATAACACTTGGACTATGATAAATATTAATAGCACTATCTTCACAGACCGTACTATTACAAAAGTTACAATTAGAAATTAAAACGGATAATAGCAATATCATAGTTTCGGAGTTCAATTCCTCCATCATCAGCAAGTGAAATAATACTACTATCTTCACAGACAGTAGTATTAGAAATAAAATCAAAAACTTATGTGGGATTATTTAGTAGATTTATTTGCTTTTCTACGTTTAAGTTCAGCATAAATTTCATCATCACTAACATTCTTAAACTTATTCTCCTGTTTATTATTATCAACAGATTGATTAACCATTTTAATCATTTCCTTATATTCTGCATTAGAAGTATTAATAATATGTTGAGCAATTAAATTATTAATTTTAGTATTAGCTTCAACAATTTTAATAATCATATCTTTAGCATATTTAGGAAAAACAGCAATAATAGGTTTAAGAATATCTTTATCTTCAATTATACTATCCCAACGATTAATAAGCCAATCAAGTTCAAATCCATCTTTAGTAACAAGTTTAATAATATCTTCTTGAGTTTTACCAAAATCATTAATATATTTTTGTTCTTTAAGAACATATACAAATAAAGTTAAACCTCTAACATATTGGTCTGGAGATAAACCTTTATCTTTAATATCATTAATGAATTTATTAATAAGAGTACAATCTTCTTTATATTTACAGGTATCATAAGCAATAGTATTACAAGATGTACCAAAAACTTCATCAAGAATAACTTTAATATTAATATTTTCCATAATTTTATTTATTTAATCATAATAACCAAAAACATCATTTTCAGGGTCAACAATAGGACTATCATCAACTATTGGTTCCCAAGTAATATCGTCAAAATCTTGACTTAGACATTCTGCATGAATTTCAACGCCTTCAACATTATTATTGAAATATGTATCATCTTCAACAAAATAAATATCAGTTCTTTCCATATCTTTATATATAAAATAAACTCCGAGTAGAGAATGATTATCATCAGCATTATTAACTATAACAAACCCAATAAACAAAATGGATAAAAATGGCAGGCAAATGAGAATTAGCTTTAACAAGCTCAACAGCACTATCCATCCTCTACGGGGAGTCTACACTATAAACTTAACTAGCTTCAGAATCTTTATTCTTTTTATGAAGTTCAGTTTCAGTATCAATCATAATACCAATAACTCGCTGGCTATCACTAGCAACATCAGCATGAGCTTTAACTAAAGCATCAATAAATAAATCATCTGTATATCTATATTCTCTACGAAGACCACCATCAGCAGTAACTCTAAACTTATTCCATAAGAAGTCAACATAAGCACCTTTAGCATTACATATTCTTCCATCATCTTCAAGAGCATGAAGAATATTAAGAGAAGTATGACGTCTAAATGCAGCATTGAATTTAACAATACAAACTACATCAAGAATATGTTGAGGAACATTAATTCCAACAGGAACACCACGTTTATCAGTCTTAGCATCTTTAAAATCATTATCTTCATTAGCTTGACTAACAACAGTAGTTTGTTCTTCCTGTTTACGAACTTTACTTTGTTTCTTCTTCCTAGCTTTATTCTTAGGCTGAACAGTTTCACTACTAACAACAGCATTAACTTGTGTATCTTCTTCAGGAACAACAAGTTTACCTTCTTGTTTAGCTTCTTCTAAACTTTCAGCCATAGTTTTCTTTCTAGGCTTAGATTGAACATTACTAGTAACATTATCAAAATTTACCATAACACTTATAAGTTTAAGATTAATATTATTATCAGTAGCAATATTACTCTACTGAACAACACGACAAATATAACAATTAAATATAATACTCCAAATATATTATAATTTATTTATACTATAATTCTAATTAATAATCAATAGCTATATTAAAATAACTAAAATAGTTATAGCAATAGGAATTAACTTACCATGAGTATAATAAATATCAATAGTATCAAGAGTATCATTAGTATAAAGAGAATCAGTAATATCAAGAATATTAAGAATATCATTAGTAATATCACCAGTAATATTAGCATGACTAGTATTAATAGTCATTATAATACTGATAATATTAATAGTGCTATTATTAACTAGAACTAATGCTATTGGTCATTATGACTAGAAGTCTTATTAGACTTGATAATACTGTTAGAGCTAGTCTTAATAACGATTGTATGACTAATCGTCATGACGAACGTCAATGAGATGATAATGATGATGCTATGACTGAAACTGATAGTGATATAACTAGAGATTATAATGAGATGGGAAAGGGAGTTGGAACTAATACTAACAACGATGATATAACTAGAGGTTATAACTAATGGTTATGAAGATATAACTAGAGGTTATAATGCTGGAACTAGAGATTATGATAGTATAACGAGAAGTTATAGGAGAGAAAGAGAAGGAGTTGGAACAATAGGTTTAGATTGATTAGGAATAGGATGTGGAGAAGGATGTGGAAGAGGAAGAGGAATGCCAGCAGGACTAGTCCCTTCAGCATGACCATCTCCACACTCATTTCCACATTCACCACTCCCATAACCATTCTCATCTCCATATTCAACCTCAATTTGACCCTATTTGAACCACATCCAACTCCACCATCTCATTCTCCACAAACTCTACAATGCCCACTTTCATCTCCATATCCTCTTTCTCCACATTTAATACCTCTCGTCACCTCTAATTTCATCTCTATAACTTTTTATTATGAAAGTAAATCTCCATGACCAATATCAGTATAACAAAATGTTATAATAGTTAATCATTATTAGTAATATCAGTATCAGCACAATTCACATTAGTCATACCAACATCATCTTGTTTCACAAGATGAGTTGTTGTAAGTTCACTAATATAACTAGTCT
>NZ_QTJV01000056.1 GCF_003412465.1 Chitinophaga silvisoli | reverse complement strand
AATGAACTTAAAGATAAAGTATTTAGTAACTATGTAGCTAATATTAGAAATAGTTTTGAAAAAACTTGTGCTGAACTTGGTATTGGATTAGATGATAATGGTCATATTGATTTAAATTCTAATGGTACTATTAAAAATCTTAATCGTTTTGTATTCTTTGATAGATTTAAAGAAAATGCTCAACAACAAGGAGTTGAAAAAGCTCTTCTTGAGTTTTTTGATTTAGATAGTGCTGGATTTAAT
>NZ_QTJV01000055.1 GCF_003412465.1 Chitinophaga silvisoli | reverse complement strand
GTTGGCACGCTGCTCAGCTATCTGATTTTGGATTTAAAGTTGATAAACAAACTCAAACAGATAGTAAACTTCAATATAAAAAGATTGGAGAAGTTGATGGCACTCCTGTTTATTATACTGAAATTAAACTTCCTAGATGGAGTAGTAAACTTAAAGGATTAAATATTGAACAAGTTCCTGATAGCTTACGTACTATGATTGGTTATCGTATTCCTACTGAAGGTAAACAATCTATATGTATTATGTATGTTAAAGAGTTTCTTCCAGATGCTTATGGTAGTACTGTTGTTGTTCCTGATGAATGGGTTACTCAAACTGGTTCTGACTTTGACGTAGATAGTGTTTATGGTATGTCTAAAACATTTAATCTTGTTAAAGGTATTCCAACTGAAATTACTCATGCCAGATATACTAAAGATGAAGTAGGATATATTAATTATGTTAAAGATAATGTAGATAAAGCTAGTCGTAAGATTCTTGGTAAAACTTATAATAAACAAGGTAATATTAGAGCTTCTTTAAAAAATAGCGAAGATGCTATTAATGCTACTCTTGAAGGTTATAATGGCAATCTTAAAGTTGTTGAAAAAATTGCTAATGATGGTGGACTTAAGTCTTACAAATCATACTTGAAACTCCCCGTGGAGGATACAAGTAGTCAAGCTGCTAGAACTAATGCTATTATTCAATCATTTATTGATATACTTAATAATCCTGCTGCATTTGAAGAAAATACTACTACTTCTAATTTTGAAAATGTCAAAGAAGCTAATGAAACTTATGCAGAAATAGTTGGTGCTAATAAAACAACTGTTGCTCCTAGTGATTTCTTTACTCAACTTGATTGGTTTGATGCTGCTACTTCTGGTATTAAACTTAAAGGTATTAGTGTTAATCGAGATACTTTTATGAGTATTGGTAATGTTACTAAAGCTAATCATAGTGAAGGTATTAAAGTTATGTACACTACTGATGTGATTAGTGAGCAAGAAGCTGTTAATAGATATGGTAAAGAAAATGTTGAAACTATTGGTAATAAACATATTCGTATTACTCATAAAAATTTTGGTTGGTCTGGAGATGATAAGAATGTTGATGGCTATTTGATTAATCCTTATAGTTCTCAGACTACTGCTCATATTCTTGATGTTATGAAAGAGGGAGCTATACATAATGAAAATACTTATACGTTTAATGCTTTTAAAACTATTGTTGACTTTGGAAGTAATTATGATACTGCTATTGGATTTATGTGGCAACCTGCTATTGATATACTAGTTCGTAAATGGAAAGAAACTAATAGTGTTCTTGCGGAAGGTACTAAAAATCCACTTACTGAAGCTATTAGAGAAGTTGCTCATAATCTTGGTTTTGGCGAAAAAGTTAATTTTGCTGGACGTAAAAAGCTAATTGATATTATTAATGAAAGTTATGGTGAAACTTTCAAGAAAATATTCAATTTAAGCGTTTCTGACGCATTTTCATCACCTGACCTTATCTTTTCATCAGATGCATATAAATCTCGTCTTAGAGGGGAAATGAATGGCGTTCAGCAGGCTTTATTTGACATTTATGTTCTAGCACAATTCAATCGGTTAAACTCAATCGGACAGGATATAAGTAATAATCTTAATATTCTTAGTGCTGATAAATATGGTGCTAAACAAAGTTTTTATGCTAGTGATAAAGTATTTAGAGATGCTAGAACTGTTATTGAAAATAGTAATATTTATGCTCCATCCTCTACGGGGGGTCAAACCTTGCTGTTAGAGAGTGTATTTCCTGATATTAGTGGTGGTATAGATGCGTTTATTAAATCAGATATATCTAAAAGTAGTTATCCTAGTTTAGCTGCATTTTTACAAATGAGTACTGCTCTTAGTGTTAAAGCTACTCAACAAGTATTTGAAACTGCTAATCCTGTATTTATTGATTATGTATATAGAATAGCAGAATGGACTAAAGGTGGAATAATGACTGAAAAGTTATATAATGACTATAAAGATTATCTTATTAATAAACTAGAAGTAGGTAATAATGGTAGTTCTTATCTTAATTTACCTGTTACTATTGTTAATGGTGATTTTGTTCATCCTAAATATATTAAAGAATATGGTACTGGACAATCTAGAGCTTGGACGAGTAAGTGGTACATTAGTTAATATTAAAACAGATGATGTTGTAGTTAAAAATATATTTGAGCCTACACAAACTGAAATTGATGTATTTGCTAGACTTACTCCTGCTCAGAAAGTTGATTGGATTAAACGTAATTTTAGTCAAGATGGTAGTGTATTTGAACATATTGAAATAGTTGCTAATGATGAAAGAAATAATCGTCGTAATGTAAATATTCAATATATTAATTACATACAAGGTGATATTACTAATGATGAAGCCCATAGATTGTTTGATAGAGCTTGGAATCATCCTAATCCTCTTATTAAACTTACAGCTCTTGATTTAGTTAAATATGCTTTTATTGTTGAAGGTCATAAATTTAGAACTAGAAATATTAGTAGACTTATAAGTAATACTCCCCTTAGAGGATTGAGTGAGGGCGGAATA
>NZ_QTJV01000054.1 GCF_003412465.1 Chitinophaga silvisoli | reverse complement strand
AGCTATTGGAGATATAGCTATGAAAGGTATTAATAATTATGGTCTTGTTGATAAAGATAACGTTGAAGATATAATTGGTTTTATTCGTAAAAATTATAATAGTTTTAATTGTCCTAGTTATACGTTTAAAAGACTTACTAATAATAAAATTAATTATAATCTAAAAAGAAGTGGTATTATTACTTTTAATAATCAAGAAAATCTTGATAATATAGGAATAATAAGAAATGGAGATGCTGTTAATGTTATTAGAATTAATAGAAATTTATATATTAAAGGAACTTATGATGGAACTTTAGCTTATTATCCTATTGATAGACTTGAATCGTTTGA
>NZ_QTJV01000053.1 GCF_003412465.1 Chitinophaga silvisoli | reverse complement strand
AACAAAGATTTATTTCTTATACTGTTACTTTTCCTACTGATGGAGTTAAAGTTTTATTTGATGGAATAGAAAAAGGAGTTATAACTAATGGTAAGTTAGTTGTATTAATTGATGATACAGAAGCTAAAGATAGTTATACTGTTACGTTTAAAGGTAGTAAAGCTAGTACATATGATACTAGTACATTGACAGTAGTTAATAGTAGTATAGCTAATACTGGTGGTGTTTATGATTTAAAACTTCCTACTAGTTCTGTTAAGAGTGGATATAAGAGAACTGACTATGCATCCTCCACGGGGAGTATAACCAATGGTTCTACTTATGCTGGAACTTGGATTGAAACTGTTGTTAATCTTACTGCTAGCTTTACTAGTTCTACTACTTTAGGTAGTATAAGTAATAATGTACTAACTATACTTAATAATGAATCTACTAATGCTAAAAGTGGAACTTTAACTGTTATATTTACTTTAGAAAATAAACAAACTAAAGAAGTTAGTGCTGCTTTAAATCAAGCTGCTGGTGCTAAAGTTTATACCGATTGGGTACTAGATTTACAAACTGATGGAACTAGTGTTGAAGCTAAAGGTGGTACTAGAACAGTTACAGCTAATATTGCTCGTAGAACTTATAAATGGAATAACACTGGTACTGTTTATAGTGAAACTGCTACTCCTACTCTTAGTATTAGTGGTAGTGCTAGTCTTAGTGGAAATCAAATAAAATTTACATCAAACGAAAGCGTTTCAGCCCGTTCAGCGACACTTACAGCTAGTTATGTAGGATTGTCCAAAACGGTTACGATAACGCAGCAGGCAGGCGCAAAAGTGTATTCAGCGTGGTCTGCTTGGGCTGTTTCTATTTCGGCAAGCACGCAAACGATAGCTGCAAGTGGTGGTTCATCTACGATAACTACTAATGCTAGTCGTTCTCGTACTTGGACTTGGAATGGAGTTGGTACTACACATACTGATACAGAAACTGCTACACCTACACTTAGTGGTAGTGCTGGCGGATTTACTTTAAATGGTAAAACTGTTACTGCTAGTAATAATACTACAACAAATAGTCGTAGTATAACTATAACTGCTGCTAGCAATAGTGTTTCTAAGTCTATTACTATAACACAATCTGCTGGAGCTAAAGTTTACGGTAATTGGTCAGCTTGGACAGTTAATATTAGTGCTGATAAAACTAGTATTGGTGCAACAGGTGGAACAGCTACTATATCAACTAGTGCTAGTAGAACTAGAAGTTATACATGGAATGGTGTTGCCGGTTCTGGTGGTACAGAAACTGGAAATGGAAGTCCTTCATTAAGTAAAGTTAGTGGAAGTGGTAATTGGACTAGTCCTAAAGTTACTTATGGAAATAATACTAGTACAAGTGGTAAATTAACTGTTATTCGTGCTACTATTGATTCAACTACTAAAGATATAACTATTAGTCAATCTGCTGGGGTTAAACAATATAGTGCTTGGTCTGCATGGACAGTTAATATTTCTAATAGTGGAAATGTTGCTGCTAGTGGAGGTAGTTCAAGTAGGACAAGAACTTGGACGTGGAACGGAGTTAGTGGAAGTGGTGGAACTGAAACAGGAACTGGAACACCTACTCTTAGTAAAGTTAGTGGAGCTGGTTCTTTTGCTAGTAATAAAGTAAGTTATGATAATAATACTTCTACAAGTGCTAGAAGTACAGTTATTAGAGCTACAATGGATTCTGTAACTAAAGATACTACTGTAACTCAAAATGCAGGTGCTAAAACTTATAGTAGTTGGGGAGCATGGTCTATTAGTTTAAGTGCCAATGTAACAACCATTGCTGCTGCTGGTGGAAATGCTACGTTATCTACTTCTGCTACTAGAAGTCGTACTTGGCAATGGAATGGTACAGGAACAACTTATACTGAAAATGCTAGTGGTTCTCCAACATTAAGTAAAGTTAATGGTGCTGCTTCTTTAAGTGGTTCTACTGTTAGTTATGGAAATAACACTTCTACTAGTTCTCGTAGTTCTGTATTTAGAGCAACAATAGATAGTGCAACTAAAGATATAACTATTAGTCAATCTGCTGGTAGTAAATCATATGGTAGTTGGTCTAGTTGGTCTGTATATTGTAATGCTAATAGTTATACTGTTCCAGCAGCAGGAGGCTCTGTTACTATTAATTATGGTGCTTCTCGTTCTCGTAGTTGGACTTGGAATGGAGTTGCAGGCTCAGGTGGAACTGAAACAGAAAATGGTACTCCAAATCTTAGTGTAGGAAGTGGTGGCGGAACTTTAAGTGGTAATACTTTAAGTTATAGTAATAATACTAGTACAAGTGTTAGAAGAACTAGAGTTACTGCAAATTATAATGGTGCTATTGACTTTTGTGATATTGAACAAAGAGCTGGAACTAAAGTTTATGGTAATTGGTCTGGATGGTCAGTTAATATTTCTGCTAGTCCTACTAATATTGCTGCTGCTGGCGGTAGTTCTACTATTACTTGTAGTGCTGTTCGTAGTAGACAATATACTTGGAATGGTATTGGACAGAATTTTCCCGAAACTGAAAATGGTAGTCCTACATTAAGTAAATCTGGAGATGGTACATTAAATGGTACTACTAGCGGTAGTAAACTTACTTATGGTAATAGAACTGCTACAACAAGTAGAAGTACAACTGTTACTGCTACTTATAGTGGAGTTAGTAAATCTATTAATATTACACAATCTGCTGGTGCTAGGTCTTATGGTGCTAAAGTATATCATACTAAATATTATGGTACTAATCCTGATGGAAGTGGATTAGATTTTACAGGTTATCCTTATACTAATGAAATTGATACAGTTGCTGATGCTAATACTATATCTATAAGTGTTTATTATAGGTTATATACAACTCAACTTTGGACTTGGAATGGTGTTGCTGGTTCAGGCGGAACTAAAACTGTATATTATAATCCGGATGATGTAAATGTAACAAATAAAGTTAATTGTGATGTATCTGTTGCAAATGCCTTTAATTATGCTAGCATGATTATAATAACATTTAAACTTTCTGCAAATAATTCTAATACAGCAAGAGAATATAAAATTGAATGGAATTGGTTAAATCATAATGTTATTACAAAAGGAACACAAAGAGCAAATCCCATGCGTGGTAGACTTGTTATTAAAAATGATTATTTTACTAGTCAAAATATTGCATTACCTATTTATTTAGATAGTGAAAATGTAGATTCAATATATAAAGGAGAAGCAAGTTATAATGATATTAAGAAAACTCCTATTGGTGTTTATGTATATATTCCTACTAATATTTCTATAATGAACGCTGGTAAATTGCAATTTTGGTTTGAAAATAAAGATGGTGGTGTCAGTAAATATACTTGTACTTTAAGTAATGTTAGTACACCTTCAAATAATGTTTCTGTATCTAATAGTAATAATATTATTAGTGTTACTGCTAATACAACTACTTCTTCATTTACTATATTATGCCAATTTACTATGACTTCTAATAGTACAGTATTTAATGTAAGAGTTTTAATTGAACCATGATGAAAATACTATTTAATATAACAATATTACCAATGCTTATATTGTTTATTTACTTATTAAAGTTATTTAAATTAATCACATAATTATGAACAATAAACAACTATATGAAAAA
>NZ_QTJV01000052.1 GCF_003412465.1 Chitinophaga silvisoli | reverse complement strand
GTTTCCTGCCATGAGGAAGAACAACATAAATGTAAAGTGATTTCAACTTGTTATTTAACAGTTGCGACTGGGAATAAGCATGTATAGGTTTACTTGCAGCTGTAATGGGCCTGAATGATTTTTAATGGGTAAAAATTTTGACATAGCTTTTTTTATTTGGATTAAAAACGGGTATAGGCAATTCACAGACAGAAAATGTTAAAATAGGTAAGACTGAAAGAATACAAAGTACTCAGCCCCAGACAACTAACTCCTGCATTAGCAGCTATTTCATCTGCACTGAGTAACTTTTTGTAAAAACGCAGGTCTTCCTTTAGATTGCTTCTTACGAAGAGCACTCTTTCCATTGGTTAACGCTTCCTAGTATCAAGGTACGTTCGGGGCTTTTAACCTGGAATTTGCAATTTATGTATTTATTCAGTATTACTAAATGTACAATTGTTCATTAAACTATCCAGGACAGATTTATCATATTCTAAAGATATAGGCTTGTCGGGATCAGAAGTGATATTTGTTAATTTTTTTCCTTTTAAATCCAAGTGAAGCCAACCGACGGTCAAATTATTACCTTCTTCACTGCTCACTTTTATTGTAACGATACTATCTTTTACATCATCAACTGACACAATAAGTAAATTCTTTTGAAATGGAGATTTAAAAGAACTTTTTTGAAAAAAACGATTCAACAATTGATTACAATCCTCTAATCCATATGGTTTATCACCATCAGTAGAGACAACTCTGTTGCGAGACGCTTGACTTAAAGATAAACTAAATTCCAAATTGTTTACTAATAGCATTTTTCCATTCAATAAACAACCCTGTATTACTAATTGATGGACAAAGTTTATCAATTAAAAAAACAACCTGGGAATAGAATATAAACAAATCCAGATTTAATGCAAGTAGAGAATTTTCTGTATGAAAGGTATTTAAAGTTGTGCTATTATCTACGAAATGAAATTTATAAGACTCATGATTTATTTTTTCAAAATCGATGTGGTAACTAATTCCCTGTTCGTAAAATTCAACTTCGCATTTTTCTGCACCGTTTCCATTACAAAAAGAAACCATATCGAGAAGTGAATCAAGAAAAATTGACAATTCACAATCCCAGGTAGGATAAATGATACCATTTATCTGTAAGATAAAATGGATTTTATTTTCATATAGAACATCAGATAAATCCCGAAATACAGAATCTACTGTTTCCAATTCTTGATCATATTCAAATTCAGAATTATTAATCACTATATTCTCAAAATTATTCTGAGATTTTAAAAAAAAAAGAAAATTTCCACTTGACATTATCTAAGTTTTATTTTATAGGATATCCTGGTCTTATTAGGAATGGTTCTTTATTTGGAGTTAAGATAATTTAAGCACGATTCACAACTTCTCTCGTCTTATCCTGATATATTACCTCTCCTAATCCATCTGGAATATTCACAATATTCTCTCCAGGCTTCAATGTATTAAATATCCTCTTAATAAAAGCCGCTGCTTTTTCGTCATTTAACCATCTACCAATTGGCATTTTGTCTTGCCTTGATCTTGATCTATCTGCCATACTTTCGACAGATCTTTTTTGTCCGTGTTCAATAAAAGTATGTCCAAATGTTTTGCTTGATTTGCTTGACCAGTTAGGCTCACCATTATTAGCATTACTTTTAGGTTTTTGGGATTTCGCAAAATAAACGGGGTGAATTTGAATATTTAGTTTGATGTTCAAGGATAAAACTCCTTGCTCCGGTAAAGTAAAATCATTGGTTATATAAATGTATCTTTTTCCATCTCTGGTTTTATAAACGACCCGTCGCAGCTTTAGCCGTTCAGTCTCAGTTCTATTTGTTTTAATGCCTACTGTAATATGTTGTTCTTTTATAACCCCAATGGCTTGCTTTTGCTTTGTTTTATCCACCAGAACTTTGGTCACATGAAATACAGCATTATCTTTCATCCGGCTAACGAACCACACCTTTTGAGTGGTCCATTTGGCGAAATGGCGATATGTATTATATGCCTTATCAAAAACTATCCAACTACCTTCCTTCAACTTCAGGTGATAAAGGAACTTACGGTCATATTCTTTGGCAGGCGTAATCCTGACAAACTCTGTAACTCCACTAAATGCGTCCATTAGGATATGTACTTTGATGCCTCCTTTTTTCCGGGAACCATCGGTTACGGCCTACCCCTTGTAGTATCTCAATGAACAATGAAATCGTTGTACTATCAATGATTTTCAGATTCCGGATACTTAACCCTTTCAGTCGGCTGTCCGGTATAAATGAATGATACTTCTTCAGTAATCCATAATAAATCGTTTCAAAGACCAGGTAGTTTCGATTGGTATTGGCATCCGAAAGGGTACTTCTCGCTGGAGCCTTGTCAAGAGTGTTTTAAGATAATAAAATGAACGGTTATAAGCGCCAACAATTTACCCTTATTCATAAGCATCTAAACCAATCATAGTTAAAGAGTCTTTCAGAAGGCCACAAAGTAAATTCTTCATCGAATCAGCCACTTCTACAATCATATTATTTGCTATACTCAATGCAAAATATTTTGTTGTATTCATATCTAACAACCAATAGATTGCCTGAAATCCGTAATCTCCAATTACAAAACAATCCATATTAAACTCATTTTCACTACTGATGAAATTATATTCCTTTAACTTCTTTACTTCTTTCAATGGATATAAATATACCATATCGTTAGAATTATAATAGCCGTTTAGTTCCAAATAAAAAGCTCTAAGATCAACAGGTAGCTTATCTCTATAAATGCTTTCAAAAGTTTCCAGCTCGTGCTCACTAGCAATTGAATTGCTTTCAAACTCTTTTTCACCGACTTTTTCAATCATAATTTTTCTTTCTATTTCAAACATTTTTGATCTATTTTTTATTTTTCAAACTATTTACACGAACGCTTTGTGAATAATCTGGTATTTCTTGTCCATATTTTATCAATGTTTTGTTTAATGCATCTCTTGCCTCAGGAACCTGATCTAGAAATCTCATTCTCCCTAATTTTGATTGCGCGTTCATAAAGGCTCTAAGCCCAGCTTCTGGCCTATCATTTATAGTTTTTAAAATTAACCGAATATTTTCACTTAATTTTAGCCTTTCGTCAAACGTTAATATTTTATTGGCTGGTGCCTGATCTAATACCTCGTTAAAATTGAAACCCTTAAGCGATGTGATCTCCTTATCTAATTGAAATGTGATCTTCCCCGCATTTTCAGCAGCACCTTCCTCGGAACCCAAAGAAAATCCTGCCTTTACCAAACGTGGTCTTCCTGCCGGAAGCTCTGGAACACTGAAATCCATTTTACCAATAGCCATTCCTACTGCAAATGTTGAGGCAACCTCCCATTGCTCTGCACTAGCCAGTTGGTATCCTACATCCTTAACTTGTTGTTTCCAAGGGGTTTGAGTATGATAGGTATAAGTGCTTTTTGCTGTTTCTTTAACATTTTTCGCTAATTCCTGAAACTCAGACTTTGTTTGGTTAGCTATCACGCTAGGGTGAAAAATATTATCTCCAACATACGTAGCTGTATTAACAAGGTCAATCCCCAAGTTCAATATATTTATACCTCCATTATCAATGACACTTATTACATTTAATGCAATATTATCTCCATACTTAAATTTATTAATATTCGGAATACCAATCTCCAGACCATCTATATCAACAAACATTATTGGCTTATTACCAGCAAACTGATAAGGTGAATAATAGGAATAATGACTGGTAAGAGGATCTATCGACAGAAACTTCGCCACCCTTGGATCATAGATCCTCATTCCATAATCCTGCTCATTCCCTTCACCCTTCACCTCATTATCATTCTCCTTCCCATTAAACCCATACCTATACCCCTTCGCAACTATACCATAACTTATTCCACTTTCAGTCCCAGGATCCGCACTCGTCTGATCTACAAAAAGCGTCGTAAACTCATCTGCTGTTCCACTTGAAAACTCCCCTTCAAAATT
>NZ_QTJV01000051.1 GCF_003412465.1 Chitinophaga silvisoli | reverse complement strand
AGATAAAGATTATGGTTCTAAAAAGAAACCTTATCCTAGTGTAGCTAAAAAAGATTTTGCTGGTGGACATAGAAGTTATCCTATTCCTACAAAAGCAGATGCTGTTGACGCTTTAAGACTTGCGGGATTACATGGGCGTAGCGATGTTAAAGCTAAAGTTTATAATAAATATCCTGAACTTAGAAAAAAAGGTAATACAGGATTAATTGTAAGTATTAGTGGTAATGTTAAGAATGGATTAATTCATTCCCCATCCTCTACGGGGGGTCTACGCGATAAATTTGCTGTTGGTGGAAAACGAATTAATCGTCATGGAAGAACTTGGGAATATGATGAACAAAATGGATATTATGTTCCTATAACTAATAGAACTATTAATAGAACTTCTACTTATCCTATTAATAAATCTGCTAGAGGAGAAACTATTGTTGGTAGTGATTATACTTTTAGGAATGGTAGATGGTCTAAAAATAATACTACAAATAATAATACTAATAAATCTAATATTGATAATGGAAATCGTCGTCCTCAATATTATGCTAAACGTAGACTTCCTTTATTTGAAGATGGAGCTGGAATTACTAGTGGTTTAGTTAGAGCTGGTTGGAGTTATGGAAATAACAAAAGTGTTAGTATGAATAATACTAATATTCCAAGTTTATCTGAAACTAAATCTAACGGGAAGACCCCCCGTGGAGGACGAAGTAAGTCAAGTCAATCAACTCAATCTATTTCTACTAAAACTCCTCCTACTGCTGTTTATAATCGTAATTTACCTAAAGTAGAAGCTAGTATTCCTACTACTTTACCTGTTTCTACTAATACTCCTGTTAAAGGAACTACATTTTCTGATGGTAAAGGTCAAGGTAAATTTAAAAATCTTACTACTGCTGATTGGATTGGATTAGGTAGTAATGTTGCTGGCGGTTTAGCTAGTTATTTTGCTAGTAAAAGAGCTATTAATAAAATGAGAGGTCCGGGTCAACCTACTCTTATTAGCGCTAATAAACTTAAAACTAAATACAATATTAATCCTCAACTTGATAGAATTAGAGAAGATAAATTTGAAGCTTATCGTGATATTGATTCTAATACTGCTAGTAGTCGTGTTAGTTTAGCTCGTAAACAACGAGTTCGTAATGCTGCTGGTCAAGCTGCTAATGAACTTTATGGTAATAAAGAAAATATAGAAACTAATCTTATTAATCAAGATAGACGTAATCAGCAAAGTGTTCGTCAATTTAATGCTCAACAATACAATCAATATATAGATAGAAAAGCAGCATTTGATAATGGTATTAGAGAAGCTAAAGTAACTAATATTAATAATTTATTTAGTGGAATTAATGCTGGTATTCAAGATATGATTAGTAGATATGAAAATCGTAAAGCTTTAAATAATACTATTGGTGCTATGAGAGCATCTGCTCCTAATGTAGATGATAGAATTATGCGAGATGCTGGAGTTGATTATGATGAATTTATTATTCGTAAACGTAGAAAACTTGGAGGAAAACAATCATGCCGATAAACTTTTATACTCCTACTTTTAGACAACAAGTTAATCCTATTGACTTAAATGTCTTAGCTAGAACTTATAATACTCTTGAACAAGGTCATCAACAAGCTATTCAAACTAAATCTCAAATTGATGCTCAACTTGCTCAATTAGATTTAAATGAAGCTGAAGATGCTTGGCGTCAAGAACAACTTAATAAAGTTCGTAATGCTCTTACTGAAAATATGCAATATGGTAATGCTTATTCTAGTCTTGATGATATAGTTGGAACTTATGGAGATATAACTTCAAGTCCAGGAATGATTGGTCGTTTACGTGCTCAACAAGATTATAAAGTATATATGGATAATCTTGATAAACGTACTGATTTATCTGAAGATTATAAGAATTATTATCGTACTGTTAATAAATATAATTATCAAGATATAACTGATAAGAACGGTAATGTTATTGGTGGAAGTAAATGGACCCCTATTGATAAAGAAGTTTCTGAAATTCCTATGAACCAAATACTTAATCAAGCACTTCAATGGGCTGCTAAAGAACAAGGCGGTGGTAGTCAAACAAGATGGCTTGATGCTAACGGTAAAGTTACTGATGATATTACTAAATCTGTTACAGGAGAGATTTATTCTCATACTAAAGGTAATTGGCAAAGATTAAGTAAAGCTAAACTTGCTGAAGCTGTTAAAGCTGTTATTGAAAATACTCCTGGCGCTAAAGCTAGTCTTGAACAAGATTATAAAATTGCTAAATGGAAATATGATCAAAATGGAAGTAATCCTGATATAACAGATAAAAATGGTATTCTACTTACTCCTGAACAGTATCTTGCTAAACGTATTGATCCTTTCTATAACGCTGCAACTTTTTATAATCAAGATAGTAATACTACTTATGGAGAAGCATGGAAAGCTCAATTAGCTTTAGCTAAACAAGCTGGATTAGGAAGTACAAATCAAAGAAAACAAGCTATTGATAATTTAACTTATAAAGGTACTCCTGTTCGTATTGATAATTTTATGCCTGCTCAAGCTCAAGCCGAAATTACTAGTAATAGACAATCAATAGCTGGATTACTCAACAAATATAATCCTGATATTAATATTGATTTAGCAACTGCTAATCCTAATGATATTAGAACTAGTATCATGACTAATATTACTAGCCCATCTGATAGAGCATATGCTCTAAGTTATCTTAATGATATTATTGATAATCAAGAATATATTAATAGTCTTAAAGTTGGTAAATCGCAAGATAGCATTGACGGATTTGATACATATAATTCTATTATTAGTTTAAGTGATTTACCTAATAATAAATATTCTGATACATATAGTAAATATGTTAATCAGATATTTGGAGATAGTAGTTCTATTAGACAATACTTTAACAATGATGATGTTTATAACTCATTTATTAATGCTCTTGGTGGAGAGAAAAAAGCAATTAGTCTTGGAATAAGATTTGGTTCTGATGGTAATGGTTATAGATATGCTGAATTACCTAAAGATTATCATAAATCTATTTATAGTTTTGGTAAAGCTGTTAAAGAAGCTGAAGATACTAGAAATCCTTTAAATGCTTTTCTTAATTCTGCTAAAACTAGATTCTTTGGTTATGGTGATAAATTTGTTAGAGTTGATTCTAATGGTGAAGAACATCATGGTGGATTACCAACAGGCAATAAAGAACCTTATATTGGTTTGATTAATTATGTTGATTCTCTTAAATCTAAAAATGATGCTGTTCTTGACGGTGGACAAATAAATGCTTCTACTATTGGCATATCTGCAATGACTCCTGAACTTGCTGAACTTAATTTTGTTATGAGTTCTAATCCAGAAGCTGCTAGTAAATATGCTGCTCAAAAGAAACAATTAGAAGAACAAGCAATGAGCGCAATTAAAGCTGGAATTGATTTAACTCAAGGAGAAGCTTATATTACTAGTGAAAATGGAATATTTGAACCTATGACTTCTGAAGATAGAAAAGCTTATACAGCTTATCTTAGAAGTGCTAAAGAAAATGAAATTACTCCTACTATTGTTCGTGACCCAAAAACTGGTGATGTTGGAGTTCAAATTAATATTGCTGGTTATTACGATACAGAAGGTAAACTTAAAAGAGAACCTATTACTTTACTTGTAGGTAGTGGTGCCATTGATAGTTCTATTATTCAATCTTGGAATCAAGATACTAGTTGGAAAGCTGCTAGCAAAGTAGAAAATTATTATAATGCTAATAGACCTATTTCGCTTACTAATAATGCTGCATTTACTGGAATTGATAAATTTAAATTAGTACCTAATGGTGAAGGTTTTAATTTAATTAATTCTACTAATAATCAAACTATTGGTTTAGTAAGTAAAGAAAATGCTGTTGATATTGTAGATAATTTATCTCAATGGGAACAAACTGTAACTGCTGTTAAAGCTGGTATGACAGTAGATGAAAATGCTGTTAAAGCTATTCAACAAAATGTTGCTACTAAACTTGCTCAACTTAGTGGCAGCACAGATCCTTATGTTATTCAATATTACTATGATGAATTAACTAACAATCTATATTAATATGGATGTATTAAAGTTTCTACAAGGTGGTAACAAAACACCTAATCCTGAATATAATCCTAAAACTAAAAAGGGGGCTATACAGCCTCCTACTTTAGTTGATTACAACCCTGGCACTTCTATTAGTGACCAGGGTCGTGGTCATTTATTTAGTCGTATTGCTGGGCAATCATATAATCTTAACCAATATGATATAGATAAATATGCTCCTTATGATGTTTATGTTAATCCTGTTGATGACCCTGAAAAACTTGATAAAGAACGTGCTGTTAATCAAAGTAATTGGGAACAAGGATTAAGAATGATTGGACAGATTGGTAATGAAATTACTGTTGGTACTGCAATAGGTTTTGCTGATTTAGCTGATGCTTTCTATAATATGATTAGTGATAGTCCTAATGATTATCAATCTGAAATAAGTTCTGGACTTGAATCTTTAAAAGAATCTATTAATGAACGTTTAGCTATATACAGAGAAAATCCTAATGCTGCATTTGACATTGGAGATTTTGCTTGGTGGGCTAGTAATGCTCCTAGTATAGCTAGTTCTTTAACTCTTATGGTTCCTAGTACTGGTCTTGCTAAAGGTGTTTCTTTATTAGGTAAAGGATTAAGATTTAATAAACTAGCTAATAAGATGGCTAATGCTATTAATATGACACAAAAAAGTAGAGCAATTACTAGTAGAATAGCAGAGGCTACTGCTATTGGAGTTCCTTCTCGTTATCTTGAAAATTATCAAGAAGCTAGACAAACTTATAATGATATTGAAGATTATTCTAAAACTCAACTTGCTAATATGAATGATAAACAAAGAGAAGAGTTTTATAATAATAATCCTAAATATAGAGATATGT
>NZ_QTJV01000050.1 GCF_003412465.1 Chitinophaga silvisoli | reverse complement strand
CCTCCACTAATACTTATTTCAAAAGTTTGATTACATATATCTTTAGAATCACTAAATGAATCAGTATTACCATAACAATAACCATTTGGTTCATCTTTTGGTTCATAAACATTAGTTTTTCTAAAACAAACTTTATTAATAACTTGTGGAATTATAACATCATTAAAAATAGGAAATCCAATACTATACCATTTAGTATAATTAGTTTTATCAATTTTATAACGAATAAATAGAAAATAAAATCCTTTATAAGCTCCACCACTAACATAATTTAAACCACTAATAGTAGGTAAAGTTATTTGTGGAATAATAGACATTTCAGAATCAGGACGGTCAGAATCTAAGTCAATATTAATAGTTTTAAGAGGAACATCAACTGAAGCATTACTTTCTGCAATAGTTATAATAAGATGATTTTTAACATTATAAGTATATGTTCCTTTAATTTTTCCACCATTATATTTCCAATTACTATTTACTCTATAACAATTATCAGCTTGTTCATTATATCTATAAATATAAGATTCATTCGAATCAGTATTAACAATAAATAAAATAAGTTCAGTACTAGTAGGAATAACACCAACTATTTTAAAATTATTAATACCATCTTCATGAATAGCGTTAGCAATTACTTTACAATCTTCAAGTCCTTATTCATTAGTTGCTGCTAAAAATGTTAAAGTAAGTAATGAT
>NZ_QTJV01000005.1 GCF_003412465.1 Chitinophaga silvisoli | reverse complement strand
GTCACCGGTTCTGCACCAATGACAGGAGCGACAGGTACCTGGTATATCCGTAGCAACAATGCTACCTTTGTTGGTACGCCATCAGGTAACACCGCAACAGTAAAAGTACCAGCCGGTCAGACAGCTACCTTACGCTGGGTAATCACCAACGGTGTCTGCGCTGACTCAAGTGCAGTAACGCTGACCAACTACATGCAGCCTGTGGCAGCTGATGCAGGTCCGGCCTACATCCAGCAGTGTGCGACCAATACCTTCACGATGAGTGCTACCGCTGCTTCTCCGGCTAGCGCTACCGGTACCTGGTCAACCTTTGCAGGTAGCAAGGCTACTATCACAGCCGGTCAGTTCAACGCTACCAATGCGACTGTTACAATGGCCGCAGGTGATACAGCGACCCTGATCTGGACAGTGACAAATGGTCTTTGTTCTTCATCTGACTATATCAAACTGTATAACTACGCTACGCCGACTACTGCTGATGCAGGTCCGGATAGTATCAGGCAATGTAACACTGCTTCCTTCATCATGGCTGCCAATACACCAACTATTGGAACAGGTAAGTGGTCTGTGAAGAGTGGTACTGCGACCTTTGCTACTACCGATAGTAGTAATGTAAATGCAGTGATCACCGTACCAGTAGGTACTACTGCTGTACTGACATGGACCATCACAAATGGTACATGTTCTTCAAAAGACGATGTGACATTGGTGAACTACCAGGAACCAGGCATCGCCAATGCAGGTCCGGATTCATTAGTACAGTGTAACAACGCTACTTTCACCATGACAGCCACCACACCTACTCCTGCTACAGCAGTAGGTACCTGGTCACTGTTCGCGGGTAGTAAAGCAAGCTTCCCTGCTGCTGATCTTCATAAGATCAATGCAGTATTTACACTGGCAGCAGGCGATACCGCCACTGCTATCTGGACGGTAACAAATGGTGTCTGCTCCAGCACAGATTATATCATCCTGAAGAACTACCAGGCACCTACTCCTGCTGATGCAGGTCCTGCCCAGATCCTTCAGTGTGCTACCAATACCTTCACTATGGCTGCAAATGCAGCATCAGTGGGCATCGGTACCTGGACAGTGTCTAAGACTACCGCTGTCATCACCGGTGGCTTAAACAACCCGGCTACTACCATCACGGTGCCTGCAGGTGATAGCGTAATTGCTACCTGGACCATCGTAAATGGTGCATGTTCTACTTCGGATGTTGTGAAACTGGTGAACTATATTAAACCAGCTGATGCTGATGCGGGTCCTGACCAGCACCAGTGTAACACAGCAACTTTCAATATGGCGGCGAACGCACCATTTGAAGCAACTGCTTCAGGTATGTGGACCAAGCCAGCAGGTTCTACTGCGAATATCGCCACTCCATCCAGCCCGACTACTACTGTGAGCATCCCTGTGGGTGATAGCAGTATGCTGTTCTGGACTATTACAAATGGTGTATGTACTGATGTAGATACTGTATGGATTGTAAACAACAATCCTCCGGCAG
The DNA here is from genome assembly GCF_003412465.1 of Chitinophaga silvisoli. GTDB lineage: Bacteria > Bacteroidota > Bacteroidia > Chitinophagales > Chitinophagaceae > Chitinophaga > Chitinophaga silvisoli. The sequence continues at coordinate 20,212 of NZ_QTJV01000005.1, read as the reverse complement.
CTGCCGATGCAGGTCCGGATACAATCAAACAGTGTAACACCGATGCCTTTACGATGACAGCGAATGCTCCTTCTGTAGCTGGTGCAACCGGTTCATGGACTGTAGTATCTCCTGCTTCTTATACTATCCCAGCTGCGGATGTAAACAATCCGACTGCCACCTTCACTGTAGCCGCTGGTTCTACCGTTGTGCTGAGATGGACCATCACTAACCTGGGATGTACCTCTGCTGACAACATTGTGCTGATTAACTACGAACAGCCAACGGCTGTAACTGCGGGTCCTGACCAAACCAAGTGTGCGGGTTCTGCCTTCGTACTGGATGGTTCTGTTCCAAATGTAACAGGTGCTATCGGTACATGGTACGTACGCAATGGTGTCGCTACTATCGCTGCCGGTGAAGAGCATACGCCTAAGGCACACGTAACACTGCCAAACGATGCTTCTGCAGAATTACATTGGGTAGTAACAAATGGTGTCTGCGCTGACTCAGCGACTGTGATCCTGACCAACTACCTGACTCCTGTGAAAGCAGATGCCGGTGCTGATTCTATTAAGCATTGTGGCGACAGTGCCTTCGTGATGAACGCAAACGTACCGGATGTAACAGGTGCCGTGGGTGAATGGACTTACGTTGGTCCTACTACCGTCGCACTCCCTGCTGATCCGAGCGATCCAAAAGCAACCATCATCGTTCCTGCCGGCGATAGCGTACTCGCTATCTGGAGCATCGGTAACGGTACATGTTCTACCAGCGACACTGTGAAACTGGTGAACTATATGTCTCCAACTGCTGCAGCGGTACCAGCCGATATGCAACAGTGTATGACAACTACATTCCCTGTTACAGCGAATGCGCCTGACGTACCTGGTGCTGTGGGTTACTGGACAGTGGTGAAAGGTAATGCTACCTTCCCTGTTACAGACAGCACAAACAACAGCACTACCTTTACCGTACCAAATGGTGACAGCGCATACATCTCCTGGACTATGACCAATGGTATATGTACCAGTGCTGATACCATTAAGCTGTACAACTTCCAGCAGCCAGCACAGGCTGAAGCAGGTGCTGACTCCCTGGTACAGTGTAATACAACTACATTCACAATGGCAGCGACCGCGCCAAACCTGCCAACAGCAGTAGGCAAGTGGTCCCTGTATCCGGGTAGTGCGGCAAGCTTTAATGCTGCTGACTCTACTAATATCAATGCAGTATTTACCCTCCCTGTAGGTGATACCGCTACCGCAATATGGACTGTGACAAATGGTGTCTGCTCCACTTACGATACAGTAATGCTGAAGAACTACGAAGCGCCTGCCCAGGCTGACGCAGGTGTAGATTCAATCAGGCATTGTAATGATCCGGTGTTCACTATGAGTGCAACTGCACCAAACCTGGCTACCGCGATCGGTAAATGGACATTATCCAACACGAACGCTACGATTGCAGCAGCTGATACCAGCAACATCAATGCTGTGATCAACGTACCTGCGGGCGACAGCGTAATTGCGACATGGACCGTAACCAACGGCGTATGTTCTACTTCTGATGTGATTAAACTGGTCAACTATCAGCAACCAACAGCAGCTGCTGCGGGTGCCGATACCCACCAGTGCGCGACCAGCACCTTCACTATGACAGGTAATACTCCTGATGTAGCCGGTGCAATAGGAACATGGACATTGCCGGCTGGTACTACTGCAACCATGCCAGCAGCTGACATTCACAAACCAAATGTTGTGATCACCGTTCCGGAAGGCGACAGCGTAATTGCTACATGGACTATCACCAATGGTGTATGTACTTCCAGCAGCAATGTGAAACTGGTAAATGACAGGATGCCGACCGCTGCGAATGCAGGTACTGCACAGACACATTGTTCTGACTCAGCCTTCGTGATGACTGCCAATGCAGCATCCATCGGTACCGGAACATGGTCTTTCTACGCTGGTTCTTCAGCTACGATCGCTGCTACGGACGTAAACAATCCAACTGCTAAGATCTTCGTACCGGCTGGTGATACAGCAACTGCTATCTGGACAATCACTAATAATTCATGTGCGACCAGCAGCACTGTCTTCCTCAGGAACGACATGATGCCTGAAACTGCCAATGCAGGTGCTAACCAGGTTCATTGTAATGACTCTGCGTTTATCATGACTGCCACACCGGGTGTGCTCCCTGGTTCTAAGGGTACCTGGTCTGTCATCAGCGGTATTGCATACATTGCAAATGCTGACCTGAACAATCCAAACGCACAGGTATTAGTATATGTAAATACTTCCGCTACCCTGCAATGGACCCTGAGCAATGGAACATGTACCGGTACACCAGCTACTGTTACACTGACCAACCTGGGACCAGTAATGGGTAACACGATCTCCGCTGATCAGACAGTATGTGCTTCTCAAACACCTGCTGCACTGACAGGAACCGCTTCCCTGAGTGGTGGTAACGGTACCTTCAGCTACCAGTGGCAGATGAGCACTACAAGTGCAACTACCGGGTTCACCAACGTGACTACAGGTACCGGCGGCACTGCTGCCAGCTACACACCGGCTACACTGAGCGCTGACACTGTATGGTTCAGAAGAATTGTAAGCTCAGGTGCTTGTAGCACCACCATCAGCAATGTGGTGAAGATCAGAAGAGTATCTACCAACCCTGTAGTAGTTTCCGTACCAGCCGCCATCACTACTGACTGTGTGCTTGGTAAAGATTATACAACGATGTTCGGTACACCGGTATTCAGCCATGCGCCATTCGATAGCGAACCGCTGACTGTTACCTACACCGACAATACACAAACACCTGACGCTTGTCATACCACCATCATGCGTACCTGGACAGCTGTAGACCGTTGTGGTCTCTCTACTTCAGCAGCACAGACCATCACCGTGGTTGACACCAAAGCACCTGTGTTCACCAGCTCAGCACCTGCTGACGTGACCGTAGAGTGTGATAAGGTACCGGCTGCTGTCAACCTGACTGCAAACGATGCTTGTATTGGTGCCATGACAATCGTACCAATTGAAACAAGAATAGATATGGCTGGTCAGTGTACAAGCAATTACTACCTGATCCGTAAATGGGTGGCTGTAGATAATTGTGGTAACGCCAGCGATACACTGAAACAGACCATTACCGTAAGAGACCTGACAGGTCCTGTATTCAGCGGTACTGCGCCTGCTAACATAACTGTAGATTGTGATAAGGTACCGGCAGCTGCTCCGCTGACTGCAACTGACAACTGTACACCTGGTACCATCACCGTAACTCCGGTAGATACCAGACAGTCCATCGCAGGTGCTAAGTGCAGCAATACCTACCAGATCACACGTACATGGACTGCAACTGACAACTGTGGTAACAGCACTATCCTGAAACAGATCATCACCGTCCAGGATACAACCAGACCAGCGTTCTCTATGACCCTGGTAGCTGATACTACCGTGAATTGTGATGCAGTACCTGCCATACCAAACATTACAGCTACAGACAACTGTTCTGCAAATGTGAAAGTAAGTGTAACTCAGACGAAGGTGTTCCTGAGCACGACCTGCTCTAACAACTACCGCCTGACACGTACCTGGACAGCTTCCGATGATTGTGGTAACACAGCTACCATGAAACAGGTGATCACTGTACAGGATACAACCAGACCTGCATTCACGATCACACCGCCTGCTGATACTACGGTAAGTTGTAGCGCTGTGCCAGCACCGCCAAGCAACATATCAGCTACTGATAACTGTAGTGCAACAAGCAATGTGAAGATCAGCTACACCCAGACCCGTCAGGCCATCACCGGTGCCTGCGCAGGCAACTACCAGCTGATCAGGGTTTGGACAGCGAAAGATGAGTGTGGAAATACTAACATCGTTCGTCAGGTCATCACAGTGGCAGATACAACCAAACCAGTGATCGATCCGGCTCCGGCTGCTGTCACTGTAAGTTGTGGAGGTACTATACCAGCTGCCGCTACCCTGTACGCAACTGACAACTGCGATGGTAACTTCCCTAAGAAAGCGACCATGACTACCGATCCATATACTGTGGATGCTTGTAATGGCTACACCATCACCAGAAGATGGAATGTAACAGATGCATGTGGTAATGCCGCTATCGAAAGAGTACAGATCATTACAGTAACGGCATGTCCTAAACCAGCACTGGATGCTAACCTGCCAGTAAACTGTTCTGACAATACGAAGTTCTCTATCCAGTTACTGACCAAAGTAAGCAAACCAACATTTACACTGCAGAGCGTATACCCTGCAGGTGCAGTAACCACACCGAAAGTTCAGACCAGCAATGTGTTTGACCTGCCAGGTGTAACACAGGCTACCTTCATCGTAACTGATGGCGTAACCGGTTGCGTATCTGATCCGGTGACTTATACCCTGCAGTTTGTACAGAAACCGACTGTAGACCTGGGTGCTGATGTTGCCCTCTGCGAAGGCAACTCCGTAACACTGGATGCAGGTGCGGCAAATGCAAGCGCCGGTTACTCCATCAAGTGGAATACAGGTGCAACTACCCAACAGATTACCGTATCTGCTGCCGGTACTTACTATGCAACTGTCACCAATAATGGTTGTTCCGCAACTGACTCTGTGAAAGTAACGGTAAACAAACCACCGGTTGTTGATATCCGCGATACTACTATCTGTGACGGCGCAACAGTGAAACTGAACGCCTATGTACAGGGTGCTTCCTACGCATGGAGCACAGGTGATACCGGACCATCTATCCAGGTAAGTACCGCAGGTACCTATACAGTAGATGTATCACTGAATGGTTGTACCGTATCCGATCAGGCAACGATCACAGTGGCTACACCGCCAAATGTAACCGTAACACCTGATCCGTCCGTTTGTCCAGATCAGACAGTCATGCTGCAGGTAGAACCGGATGGTGGTAGTGTGAGATGGAATGATGGCTCCCTGACTAATTCTATCGTTGTATCTAAACCTGGTGATTACTGGGTAACTGTAACGAAGAATAGTTGTGTGGTGACAGACACCATCCATGTAACCAACAGGGCTAATATCAACTTAGACCTGGGACCAGACAAGGATATCTGTGCCGGCGGCCTGGTAGTACTGGATGCAACCAACCCTGATGCGATCTCTTACCTCTGGAATGATGGTACGACCGATCCGATCAAGGAAGTAAGCACACCGGGTACTTACACCGTAACAGTCCTGGACAGAAATTGTAATCTGACCTCTTCAGATAGCGTGAAAGTAACAGTGGCTGGTATTGGAGATATTTCTCTGGGCAATGATACCACTATTTGTATCGGTCAGACACTGACCCTGAATGTAAATGCCGGCAGCGGTAACAGCATCAGATGGCAGGATGGCGCTACATCTTCAACGTATGTAGTGACAGCGACCGGATACTATAAGGTAACTGTTTACAATGATTGTGGTTCTGTCACAGATGACATCACAGTTACTTACAAACAATGTGAAGCGAAACCAGACTTCCCGAATGCGTTCACACCGAATGGCGATGGTAACAACGATACGTTCAAACCACACGTAAACGGTCCGATGTACGATTACGATCTGCGCGTCTTCAACCGTTGGGGCCAGGTAGTGTTCCTGAGTAAAGATCAGTCCAAAGGATGGGATGGTCGATTCCAGGGCCAACTGGTGGATGTAGGTACTTATGTATATCTGTTGAGCTACAAGAATACGGCAGGTGGCGAAGCAAGAATTGTGAAGGGTGAAGTGTCCGTAATACGATAACGAGAAGTGTAAAGTAGAAATAGGCTGAAGGCGTCCCGGAGTACCCACCGGGGCGTCTTCCCCTTTTATAGCAATACCATTGGGTGTAATGGGGTTTTTAAGCCGGCCGCAGGTCATTCCTCCCCGCCGTCAATGCTGAGGCCCAGGTGTCCGCATGGACGGCGGTTATTTTGGAAGTGTCACTTTTTAGGCCATAAAATCTTTTTTATTACATTTGTTTAAATGACGCGCATGCTATGGAATGAAAGATATACGAAAGGACTACCTTCGCTGGATATACCTGATCCATACTTCCTGGCCATGTATGAGCAGTTTCCAGCTCCGGGCAGGGCCCTGGACCTGGCAGCCGGCACGGGCAGGCATACGCTGTACCTGGCCGAAAGAGGCTGGGAGGTAAGCGCCGTAGATTTTTCAGAAGTAGCTATAGAGCAGTTAAGTGCCACTGCCAGCGGGCTGAAAGTGCGAACAATCTGCACCGACCTGGCTGAGTTTGTTATGCCGGAAAATAATTTTGACCTCATTATACTCTATTATTATTTCGACCTTCCCATATTCCCTGCTATTATCAAAGCCCTCAGGCCTGGTGGCTTATTGATTTTGAAATTAGCCATTGAGCGTGCCGATAATGATCAGGTGTTGCCACTGTTAACCGAACTGGAGCAACTGAATTACCAGCAGCGGCCGGTAAAGCATCGGGGAGTAGCAGAAGGTCTTTTTAGAAAATTGTAACATGAACCCATTACCCACAGAATTCCCCGTGCTCCACACCGGGCGCCTAACCTTGAGTGCCATTAGCCCTGCCAATCTGCCTGATTTGTACAGGGAGTTCAGCGATCAATCCGTGACCCGTTATTACAACCTGCAGCCTCTTACAAATACTGAAAAGGCGGCCGAACTGCTTCGGTATTTCTCAAAGCAGTTTGAAGAGAAAGAAGGAATCCGCTGGGGGATCTACCTGAAAAAAGACAATTCCTTTATAGGTACTATAGGCATTAATGCTTTTAAGCCTGGCGACCGCTGTAATATCGGTTTTGACCTGATACCACAGTACTGGAATAAAGGTTATATGTCCGAAGCCCTGGAGATCATTTCCCTGTATATATTTGCCAGTCTGGAAGTAAACCGTATAGAAGCGGAAGTGATGCCTGAGAATGAGGGCTCATGCAGGGTGCTGGAGAAGACAGGCTTTATAAAGGAAGGGCTGTTACGGGACTGGCTGTATTTTGATGAGAAGTATTATGATATGTATATGTATGCCTTGTTGAAAAGGGATTTTAATAAGGTATAAGTGAAAGTATCCGCACCTTAGTCAGACCAGGTTGATGAAGAACTGGCTGTAATGATGACCCTTTTCCGGTCACGAACTATACTGTTTTGGCCAGGGCATGGATGGATCTAAAAGTGAGAGGTTGTATCAAAAGTAATTAAAGGGCAATAAGAATTATAAAAACAAAAATTCCTGCCATCAGGTAACCGGATTAATTCCGGGAGTTTTTACTTTTGATACAACCTCTACAGGCATTATTGTTTCAGAATCTTCACCGTCTTCTGTGTACCATCTTTACGGTCAATTTTAATAATGTAAACACCGGATACCAATGAGGATACATTGATATTTGTCCCCGGGTTGGTGGTTTGCATCATTGTATGTCCGCTGATGTCATAGACAGTCAGTGTTCTCACCTTATCATTATTACGAATGTACAGCTGGTTGCTCACCGGATTTGGTGAGAGTGTTACAGTCGAATGTGTATCTTCTGTAACAGGAGCCGTTGCTGCAATAGTTGCAACCTTCGCACCTGAAGTACTTGTGATGGTCAGGTAGTTCAGGTTGAAGTTACCTGTAGTGGTAGCAATACCGATGCTGTAAGTACCGGCAGGCAGAGATACCGTATGGGCTACATCTGACCATACCTGCCATCCACCTGTGTTAGGGATGGTAACAGTACCCAGCTGGGTAGCGCCGGCATCTTTTTCCAGGCGCAGTGTATTGCCTGATGAAGTACTGGCTACGCGATAATCTACTACATAAGAACCGGTAGCAGGAATCGTCACTTCATAAGACAGCCAGTCACCGGCATCAATATAACCTACATTCAGTCCGCCACCAGCATCAGTAGTGGTTTCAGTCTGCACGCCTGACATATAATTGTAGTTCTCTGCTTCGATTTTAATAGAAGTAGTGGTAGTCGTAGTCTTTTCAACTTTAACAGAAGATGCCGAGTCATTGAAACTGTTGTCTACCAGGCAAGCATCGTCTCCGGTGAAGCTTACAGTAGCACCGCCAAAGTTGTCGTCCTTATACAGGGTTACTTTGTAACCGGCACTTACTTTCAGTGAAGAGATGTCGTCGTTCAGTATACCCAGTGCATTCAGCTGTGCCAGGGTGTAAGTACCCGTACTCAGTCCTACGGCATAACCGGCATAGTTACAATCCTTGTAGACAGTAACCGGGCTGCTGGAACTGAGGCCGGCAAAGCCACCGATTGTGATGGTAGCGCGGATAGGCGATGGTGCGTTGATAGTAGAAGACTGATTGAATACATCATCGTAGCAGAAAGCGTAAGTCAGGCTGTTATAGCTGATATCGCTGCGGTGCCAGAACTTGCTGTACCAGTTGTAAGGAGTGGTCTGGTAGTAAGCAGATGGTGTAGAGAAATCCTGCGTCACGCCGGTAGCCTTTGTGAGGTCGATCGCATGCCGGTTGATAGCAGCACAGATCTGTGCCTGTACTACTTTGTCCCACTGACCGCCGCTGGCCATTACACCGCTGCCTTCCATCACTTCTGTCTGTGAGGGTTTGGCAGCGATGGTACCTACAGCACCATCGGAACTCCTGGTAAAGGTGAATACATTCCCGGATACTCTACCACTCCAGGTGCCTGCATCACCTGCATTGAAGATCAGGTTGCCGCTGGTGTACTTGGACCAGATAGCATCTACATAGGAACCGAAGTAGTTAGCCTGTGCACCGCCTGACTGGAAAGCAGTGGTTTTGGAAGGGAAATGGATAATGGTGTTAGTGGCATCGTAACAAGCTGCAAACTCAGAAGGAGCGGTTGCCTGCCACTGACTGAGGATGTAGCTGTGCGTGACAGTTTCACCCACTTTTTGATAGAAGTTGCTGTTGCCCCATACTTCCAGACCCATTGGGTATTGATAAGCATCTACACGCGTAGTGTTTACCCAGAGACCATTGGATGCATTTGTCAGCTCAATGTTCTCATAGCGGATCCCCTGGTTGGGGTCTGTCGGGTTCGCGAGATTAGGTGCTGCATAACCGCTGGGAGAGCCGGAGGCTCCGAAGAAATAGAGGTACAGCTGTGAGTTGAAGGAGATCAGGATACGACAGCCGGCAATGCCCGGAACATTGATCACCTTGTTTGGAATTTCACTCAGCCTTGCGAAGCAGGCGGCATACTTGCCATTGCCTCCGGGGCCGTAGTTTCCATTAATAACGGGACCTGATACTGTATTATAAGACGAACTCATAGGATTGACTGCGCCGGTTTTGGGGTCAATCCATACGTGGTTGTCATTGATAATACCAATTACAGCAACATAGACGTTGGCATCTGTGTAAGCCGAATTGTTGTAAAGAGTGAAGGGAACCGTGGTTTGGGCGTGTACTGAGCTTCCAAAAGACATGGAAAGGCCTAGCAGTACGACCAGGCGGGTACAAAAGACCCTGAGGGAAAAGAAAGGTCTGATTTTCATAGCGATTATAGGTCTTAAAATTAAAAGAACTGCTACAAAGGTAGTTTTTATTCCGAAAAACCAAATACTGCTTATTTTTACCTGATAAAAGTCATGGGATGAACAGAGAAGCCGTTATGAATGCATTTTTTACCGCACTGAATACTTACTATTCTTTAGAAAAAGACACCATGCTTGCATTTGAAAAACTGGTACGTATAAGGGAAATTCCCGCAGGCACCAACTACCTTTCTGCAGACGAGGTGCCGGTGTTTATCTCATACATTTATAAGGGACTTTTTTCATATTATTTTCAGTATGAAAACGGAGATACGGTGATCAAGAAATTCTTCCCGGAAAATACATTTGTAGCATCTACGTCGGCACTGATCATGCATGATAAAAGCCGCTATACGATAGATGCACTGGAAGATAGTATTGTGGTGGAGTATAGCTTTGCAGCGTTTAATCATTTGTTGCAGAAGCATCATGATTTAGCATTGTTCTGGATCAACTACCTGGGAAAGCATTGGGTGGTAGAAAAGGAACACCAGGAAATAGAACATAAATACCTGCCGGCAAAAGAGCGGTACCGGCATTTTGTGGCGGCTTCACCTGCGCTGGCAGCGCGCCTGCAATTACAACAGATTGCTTCATTTCTGGGCATTACACCCACCCAGTTAAGCCGTATAAGAAAAACCCTGTAATGTACACTCAACATATGTAAAGCTGGGGGAGAAAATTAGGATCGACATTTGGCGTATGAAAAAATTGAAAGGAATTGTTTTTGTAATAATCGGGGCGGCGAGTTATGGCATCTTAGCCACATTTGTGAAAGTCGCAGGGAAGGAAGGATTTAGTACTGCTTCCATTACACTCTCTCAGTTTTTAGTAGGATTTTTAGTATTGACGTTATTGGATCTGAAAAAGAAACCAGTGGTAACAGGGCAGGGGAGTGATAAATATAAATTGTTGTCAGGCGGTACCTGTCTGGGTTTGACGAGTACGTTCTACTACCTGTCAGTGCAATATTTGCCCGTATCGGTTTGTATAATATTGCTGATGCAAACCATCTGGATGGGCATCCTGGTAGATTGTGTGCGGGATAAAAAGAAGCCTGCAACCGGGCAGTTATTGGCAATAGTGGTCGTGCTGGGTGGTACTTTCCTGGCAACCGGGTTTACGGGGGGTGGGGAATGGAACCTTATCGGCGTGTGCTGGGGACTGCTGGCGGCAGTAAGCTATACGGGAGCGATGTATGCGGCGAACCATATTGCTACGCACAGGTCCTTATTTTACCGGTCTAAGTTGTTGGTGCTGGGCGGTCTGCTGGCGATATTGATATTCTGGAATATTCGTATAGCGGAGGGTTTCAGACCGGAGGTATTGTGGCATTATGGTTTAATACTGGCATTGTTTGGAACGATTTTGCCACCGGTATTTTTTACCAGGGGATTTCCATTGGTAGGGATGAGTCTGGGCAGTGTATTGGCAGCGATAGAAATTCCGGTTTCCATTGCAACAGCACATATCGTCCTGCAGGAGCAGGTATCCTCGTGGCAGGTAGTAGGGTGTGGGCTGGTGATATTGGGAATGATCATACCGAATCTTCGTATTAAAAAAGTGTTGCTGGCGGCTGTCTGTTTGTTCGCAGTGATACCTTTGAAGGCCGCTACCATTGATACGCTGAAAGTAGTTTCTCGTTCCATGCACAAAGAAATAACAACGCTGGGTATTAAAGCCGGCGAAGGAAAATGTGCCAGCCGTGTATGTATTGCATGCATATAGCGGTCATCCTTTCCGAACCTTGCATTGGATATTCCTTCATTGCCGGCAATGGCAGATTTGTATAATAGGCAAAATTGGTCATTCAGCTTCGGTTCAAATGCCAGTATTGCCTATTTTTATGCCTATGAAAATAATCCTGTTCGTTATATCTTTTCTTATCTCTGGTGAACTTGCTACAGGGCAGACTTCCAATAAGAAAATTGTCGTTTACATGATGGATACTGCCTCCCACAGGATCCTCATTCCCGATAGTACATTATCCTGCCACGCAGATGCTTTTGCCTGTTCAATTGAAATAGGGGATGGCAGGCATTACTATGGCTACGATATCCGATGGCCGGCACCGGAAATAGATGGCACTTATGTATTATCCGTGACAGAAAAACAACTCTATCTTCATTCCTGTCATGACAATCCAAATCCTGATTTCCTGTATTGGTTCACGAACATCAGTCCTGTCCAGTACAGGCTAATCTGCGATGTCATTAAGAAAAATAAACCTGTATTTGGTAAACCATTCAGCGGCACATTAAGGTATTATACGGTAGCATACAGGCAGGCGCTGCCCGATAGTCAATACACTTCATTACAAAACCTCATCATGCTGTTCAATAAAGCATTGCCGGACTGCGAGCAGGTACACTTGCCCAATAAGGATGAATTTGAAAGAACAGACCCGGTTCAGATCATTATTAATGAAAATGAAATAAGAGAAGAGGTGTTTGAAGAAAGAGTCAATATACCTGCTTAATCGTATCCGAAATCCTGAAAGTCAGGTTAATCCTGGCTCCGATTTTCCTGTTAGTCTTAGGCACATGGTGTTCATAATGCTCCTGCATGCTTTCTCCCATGAGCAGGAAGCTACCATGCGTAAGAGGTATATCCAGTTGCGGGATGTCTTTTCTTGTTTTATGCCTCACTTTAAACAACCTGGTTTCTCCAAACGTAACAGAGGCAATGGGATGATGCATGCCATCGGCGGGTAAGGTATCACTGTGCCAGGCGACGGAATCATTCCCATCCCTGTAGTAATTCAATAATACCCTGTTAAAATTAAGCCCGCAAACGGCCTCAACCTTCGCTTTGATGTCCAGTAGGTCCTGGGTCCATTCAAGTCCTTTATCGCCCCCGTAATAGGCAATAAGGCGGGGATCCGGAAGGATCTTGTCGTACATCTTCCTGCTATGCTGCCGCCAGGGGGTGTTTTCCTTCAGCAGCCTGTAGTATCTATCCGAATCCTGCCTGGAGAAAAACTGTTCCCGCAGTACAAGGCTCGTATCTGGCAAGGCGTAGTCAATATAGCGTACTTTCCCTTCATCAAACAGCTCATTGTCGTCAAATAATAGCATAGGAGACAAAATTACTAAAAAAATTAGCAAACTGTTGTTCCCCTTGTATTTAGGATACCTACCGGTAAAATAAATATTTATATGAGTATTTATAAGTGAAAATCAATATGTTTTAATAGTGTTGGCTGATAATAATATTCATAAATTAACTGTTTTAAAATAATTTTAATATAAATCAGAAATGTAATATTTTTGCCGCGGATAGGTCCAGTTTACAACAAATTTTCGCAGTAGGACGGATTCTCCAGGTCAATCCCATTTTTGACATTTTAGCTTTGGATGTTATTGCAAGCTTTGGTGCTTTTCATTTCCCCTGTTTTCCCTCTGAATATGTGACGATTGGTTGTGCCCTGTACCTAACTATTTAACGGCTCTTCCGAAAGGGATGCCTATCTCTATCTTTATGAAGAATATATTTTTATTAAGCTTCGGCTTTTTGCTTTGTTCGTTGATATCGTTTGGTCAGATGCCTACCAGCCCTTGCAGCCCCAGCGGAGGTAAAAAGGCAGACATTTTGGGTGTCGAAGCTAAGTACAGGGCCCCGGGCGGCACTGCTCCTGTTTTTACTATACCTGCAGGAACTTCTTCAATCAACGTGTATGTCTCTTCCGAAACCGGTATCACCAGCGGTGGTGATAATGTGCAGGGTGATGAGGATTTTATCAATATCAGTGCTGTGATCGACATCGCGGGTGGAACTTCATCAGGCTATGTGAACGTGGCAAAGAATACGAATACAGATGGTTCCGGTACGAATGTATATGGATGGCAAAAGGTGGCGCTGGGTGCCTATATCCCTACCGCCAGTAAGGTGGGCGATGCGACCCCGGACCTGAACAATGTGAATTTTACGATCTCCGGCAATACCCTGACAATAACAGAAAGCAACACTACCACGCACTCTTCATATTATGTAGAATATGCTTCCCCTTACAATAATTCACTGACACCACTGGACCCCCAGGTAAAAGCATTATTGCACGGCACTGCTACCGCCAACACGGATCTTGTGATTCCCATTCCTACAGGTACAAATATTATCAGTATCATGGGCAAGGGTACAAATACCAGTTATGCCGACCTGAATACCAGTGCTGGTACAGAGGAGGGGTATTCCAATATGCGCTTTACAATTGACCTGGATGCCGGGATGACGGATGGTGTGATGACATTGGCAAATGGTGGTGCTGTGGCAAGACGATCTACCTATGTGATCAATAACCTGTCAAGCGCATCGACCATGAGTTTCCTTTCATCTGCAGCAATTACGGGTGATTATTCAGGCAAACTTACAAGCACCGGTGCGGTAGGTGTATCCAATCCACAGATCTATGTATCAGGAACCAACCTGGTGATCAGGCGGGATGCAAACTATGCGCGCGACTTTGATGATGCATACGTAGTTGAATTTTTTAAAAGGGTCGGACAGGGCATGAGTGCGGAATTCTTCAATTCCGATTTTGCATTTATTGCCAAGGGTACCAGCTCTGCAAGCGGGGTGGCAAAGACCTTTACGATTCCACTGGGTACCACCACCATGTACCTGAATGAAACAGGTAACGCCTGTAACACGGTGAATGAAAGTAATGAAAACTCACTGGCTGCCTATGCTTATATCGATCTGAATACAGGTACGGCAACCGGGTATTTTTACCAGCAGGTAGGTCTGGATGGTACGGCGAGAAGGGATGATAACTTTGCTTTCAAAGGTTTACCACTGGATGGAACAAGCGCCCGCAACCATACAAATACCGTGGGGTATAAGGGGGCTTATGGTTATGATATCTCCTTCCAGTTATCAGCAGATAAAACCACACTAACAGTTATCAATAAAACAGGTCTGGCGAATCCGGATTACCAGATCCTGGAATCTATGGACTACTATGGAGCCAGACCGGATATTGCATTTAACTCCACCAATATTTCTTTTGCAAAAGGTAGTTCCTGTAATATAGTCAGGGCGAGTGTGGAAGTGTGTAACCCCGGAGCGGGTAATGCCACTGCAGGAATGCCGATCTCTCTTTACCATGGGGATCCGACTACGGATCCTGCTGCTATTTTATTGTATACCGGTACTTTCAACCAGGCCATCCTGCAGGGAGAATGTAAAACATTTACCTACGACATGGACCTGAGCGCCTTTGATAACCTGGACTTCGATGTGACCCTGATCATCAATGACAATGGTAGTTTTGTAAGTGGTGGGATAGGGCATGCAGTAGGTACGCCTTTTACATTATCTTCCCTGGCGAATCAGAATACAGGTTATAAAGAGTGTTACTTCGATAATAACCTGATCACGAAGACGATGAACGTCAATAACTGTCCGAAGGCCAACCTGGATCCGGACAACAGTTCAGGTGCTACGGGCAAATACAATTACCTGAATTATTTCAATGCAGGTAGTTCAGGCGCGAAGATTACAGATACAGACCTGAGCATCGTGGATTATGATGGCGACAATATGGTGAAGGCGGTAATAACACTGACGAATGTACTGGATGCGGGCAGTGAAGGGCTGTATATCAATGGTACATTGCCAGCAGGCATTACGGCTACGGGCAGTGGAACAAGTACAATTACCCTGACAGGGGCAGCTTCTCAGGCAAGTTATATTGCAGCGCTGAAACTGATTGAATATAGAAACGCAAAGAGTGCGCCGAATACAACGAATCGTATTATCACGACCACATTGAACGATGGTACGGAGACGGGGCCGGCATCAACAACGACCATCGTAATCACAACAGATCCGCGTATCAATGTAACAGGTAATGGAACATTGATCAATGATAACAGTGGTACAGTGAGCACGGTAGATGGAACGGACTTTGGGACGGTGACGACAGGTACGGTGGTGCATACATTTGTGATCAACAACGTAGGTACCGGTATCATCAACCTGACAGGTACACCGATGGTGGCAATCAGTGGGGATGCGGGCTTTACGGTGAGTGCACAGCCGACGGTATCTTCTGTCACAGCCGGAGGCAACACCAGTTTTACGCTAACTTTTAATACGGCTTCACATACAGTAGGTACATATGTGGCAGTGGTACGCATCCTGAATAATGATGCGGATACAGGCAGGGCAAATTATTCTTACACGGTAATGGCAACAGTCAATAATCTGCCGGTAGTGAATAATAGTACGGTATCAGGATTGGAGGATAATACCCTGACTTTTGCGGCGACTGATTTTACTTCACAATATTCTGATGCGGATGGTACGGCATTGAGCAAGATCCGCATTGTAACATTGCCATTGAATGGTAGTTTCCGTCTGAACGGGGTAGTGATAACTGCAGGACAGGAAATCCTGGCATCGCAGCTGGCCAACATTACTTTTATTCCTACGGCTAACTGGAATGGTACGACCAGTTTTGACTGGAGAGCTTCGGATGGTACATCGTATTCAACGGCGGCTGCTAAGATGACGATTGTGATTACTGCTGTGAACGATGCGCCTGTGATTACGGTACCTACAAGTATTGCGGTGACAGAAGATGTTCCGGCATCTTTAAAAGATATTTCATTTGCGGATGTGGATGCGGGAATGGGGAGTGTAACGGTTACTTTCTCAGTGCCGGATGGGTATGTGAGTGCGGTGTCCGGATCTGGTGTGACGGTGAGTGGTACGGGGAGTGCGTTGGTATTAAACGGGACGCTTACTGATATCAATGCATTTTTGGTGGCGAACAAGGTTACGTATTCTTCTTCCCAGAATCCGCCGGCTACGGTTACCTTGACGGTGAACATCAATGATAATGGGAATACGGGTACAGGTGGTGCGAAGCAGGATACGAAGACGGTGGTGTTAGGTATTACGGCGGTGAATGATGCGCCGGTAGCGTTGGATGACGCGTATACAGTGGTGGAGGATACGCCTTATTCAGGAAATGTACTGAGCAATGATACTGATGTGGAGGGGAATACGCTTTCCGCTTCGGTGCTCGCGGGTCCGGTACATGGTACGGTGGTGTTGAATGCGAATGGTAGTTTTACGTATACGCCGGCATTGAATTATAATGGTTTGGATAGTTTGAAGTATAGGGTGTGTGATAATGGAACTCCTTCAATGTGTGATACTGGCACGGTTATCTTTACAGTTACACCGGTAAATGATGCACCGGTAGCGGTGGATGATGCGTATACAGTGGTGGAGGATACGCCTTATTCAGGGAATGTATTGAGTAATGATAGTGATGTGGAAGGGAATACACTTTCCGCTTCGATGCTGACGGGACCGGTGCATGGTACGGTGGTGTTGAGTGCGAATGGTAGTTTTACATATACGCCGGCATTGAATTATAATGGTTTGGATAGTTTGAAGTATAGGGTGTGTGATAATGGAACTCCTTCAATGTGTGATACTGGCACTGTTATTTTTACAGTTACACCAGTTAATGATGCACCTGTGGCGGTGGATGATGCGGTAACCGTAACAGAGGACACCCCGACTGATTTTACAGTCTTGACCAATGATACGGATGTAGAAGGCAATGCGTTGACTGCAACTGTGATTACTGGTCCGGTAAATGGTACAGTTATTCAGAACCCGGATGGCAGCTTTAAGTATACACCGAATACTAATTTCAATGGTCTTGACAGTCTGAAGTATAGGGTTTGTGATAATGGAACTCCTTCAATGTGTGATACCGGCACTGTTATCTTTACAGTCACTCCTGTAAATGATGCACCTGTAGCTATTGACGATGCGATAACAGTATTAGAGGACACCCCGACTGATTTTACAGTCCTGACCAATGATACGGATGTAGAAGGAGATGCGTTGACTGCAACTGTGATTACTGGTCCGGTAAATGGTACAATTACTCAGAACCCGGATGGTAGCTTTAAGTATACCCCGAATGGTAATTACAATGGTCTTGATAGTATCAAATACCAGGTATGTGATAATGGAACTCCTTCAATGTGTGACACTGGTATGGTGATCTTTACGGTTTCTCCTGTAAATGATGCACCGGTGGCTGTAAATGATGCAGTAACTGTAACTGAGGATACTCCAACCGACTTTACCGTGCTGACTAATGATACGGATGTAGAAGGTGATGCGCTGACGGCAACTGTGATCACTGCTCCTTTAAATGGTGTGGTTACTCAGAATCCTGATGGCAGCTTTAAGTATACACCGAATGGTAATTACAACGGCCTTGATAGTATCAAATACCAGGTATGTGATAATGGCACACCAAGCATGTGTGATACTGCTACCGTTATCTTTACTGTTACCCTAGTAAACGATGCCCCGGTAGCTGTTAACGATGCGGTTACTGTGATAGAGGATACTCCAACCGACTTTACAGTGCTGACTAATGATGCGGATGTAGAAGGCGATGCGCTGACTGCAACTGTGATCACTGGTCCGGTAAATGGTGTAGTTACTCAGAACCCGGATGGCAGCTTTAAGTATAGTCCGAATGCTAATTACAATGGTTTGGATAGCCTTAAATATCAGGTGTGTGATAATGGCACACCGAGCATGTGTGATACTGCTACTGTTATCTTTACTGTTACCCCTGTAAATGATGCACCTGTAGCTGTAAATGATGCGGTAACAGTAACCGAGGACACCCCGACTGATTTTACAGTGCTGACCAATGATACGGATGTAGAAGGTGATGTGCTGACTGCAACTGTGATCACTGCTCCTGTAAATGGTACAGTTACTCAGAACCCTGATGGTAGCTTTAAGTATAGTCCGAATGCTAATTACAATGGTTTGGATAGCCTGAAATATCAGGTATGTGACAATGGCACACCTAGCATGTGCGATACTGGCACTGTTATCTTTACTGTTACCCCTGTAAACGATGCTCCTGTAGCTGTAAATGATGCAGTAACAGTAACTGAGGACACTCCAACCGACTTTACAGTGCTGACCAATGATACGGATGTAGAAGGTGATGCGCTGACGGCAACTGTGATCACTGCTCCTTTAAATGGTGTGGTTACTCAGAATCCTGATGGCAGCTTTAAGTATACACCGAATGGTAATTACAACGGCCTTGATAGTATCAAATACCAGGTATGTGATAATGGAACTCCTTCAATGTGTGACACTGGTACGGTGATCTTTACGGTTTCTCCTGTAAATGATGCACCGGTGGCTGTAAATGATGCAGTAACTGTAACTGAGGATACTCCAACCGATTTTACCGTGCTGACTAATGATACGGATGTAGAAGGTGATGCGCTGACGGCAACTGTGATTATTGCTCCTATAAATGGTGTGGTTACTCAGAATCCTGATGGCAGCTTTAATTATACACCGAATACTAATTACAACGGCCTTGACAGTATCAAATACCAGGTATGTGATAATGGAACTCCTTCAATGTGTGACACAGGTACGGTGATCTTTACGGTTTCTCCTGTAAATGATGCACCGGTAGCTGTAAATGATGCAGTAACTGTAACCGAGGATACTCCAACCGACTTTACAGTGCTGACTAATGATACGGATGTAGAAGGCGATGCGCTGACGGCAACTGTGATCACTGCTCCTGTAAATGGTACAGTTACCCAGAATCCTGATGGCAGCTTTAAGTATAGTCCGAATGCTAATTACAATGGTTTGGATAGCCTGAAATATCAGGTATGTGATAATGGCACGCCAAGCATGTGTGACACCGCTACAGTCATCTTCACAGTCACCCCTGTAAACGACGCACCTGTAGCTGTAAATGATGCAGTAACAGTAACAGAAGACACTCCAGCCGACTTTGCCGTGCTGACCAATGATACGGATGTAGAAGGTGATGCGCTGACTGCAACTGTGATCACTGCTCCTGTAAATGGTACAGTTACTCAGAACCCTGATGGCAGCTTTAAGTATAGTCCGAATGCTAATTACAATGGTTTGGATAGCCTGAAATATCAGGTATGTGATAATGGAACTCCTTCAATGTGTGACACTGGTACGGTGATCTTTACGGTTTCTCCTGTAAACGACGCACCTGTAGCTGTAAATGATGCGGTTACTGTAACTGAGGATACTCCAACCGACTTTACAGTGCTGACGAATGATACGGATGTAGAAGGAGATGTGCTGACTGCAACTGTGATCACTGCTCCTGTAAATGGTACAGTTGCTCAGAATCCTGATGGCAGCTTTAAGTATACACCTAATGCTAATTACAATGGTCTTGATAGTATCAAATACCAGGTATGTGACAATGGCACACCGAGCATGTGCGACACCGCTACTGTTATCTTTACAGTTACTACTGTAAACGATGCACCTGTAGCTGTAAATGATGCGGTAACAGTAACCGAGGACACTCCAACCGACTTTACAGTGCTGACCAATGATACGGATGTAGAAGGAGATGTGCTGACGGCAACTGTGATCACTGCTCCTGTAAATGGTACAGTTACTCAGAACCCTGATGGTAGCTTTAAGTATAGTCCGAATGCTAATTACAATGGTTTGGATAGCCTTAAATACCAGGTATGTGATAATGGCACACCGAGCATGTGCGACACCGCTACTGTTATTTTTACAGTAACAGCAGTTAACGATGCACCGGTAGCTGTTAACGATGCGGTTACTGTGATAGAGGATACTCCAATCGACTTCACAGTTCTGACTAATGA
>NZ_QTJV01000049.1 GCF_003412465.1 Chitinophaga silvisoli | reverse complement strand
CATCATTACTTACTTTAACATTTTTAGCAGCAACTAATGAATAAGGAACGCAATCGCCAGGATGTTTATTAAGACTAAGTTTCTTTTGTATATTCATAATTATTTAGGAAAAGTAAAGTTATAAAAGAACTCATTCCAACCACTATCATCATCACTTTGTTCATCTAATAAAATACTAGTCTTAATATCTTTCTTCATACTTTCCCAGAGATAGAAAGGATTAGTTCCATATTGACTAGCAGAAAGATTAAACACAGGATGTTTATATCCTCTCATAAGCATACGAGCCATACAATAATAAGCAAGACCTTGAATTAATTTACCATTAGCAGGTATAACAGGAACTTCACAATGATAATTATCACTATATTGAGTTTCAATATCTTTATAAACAACTGTTATACAAGTATCATTAAAATTAAGTTCAATAGTATTACCTCCAATAAGAATATAATTATGATTTGACTTATCATATCCTCCACGGGGGGTCTGACAATGAGAATGTACTTCATGTTGGCATCTAGGACATTCAGTATTATTATGAAGTGTATAAACAACAGGATTACATCCTACTTTACCAGTATCAATAACCTCTCTAGTTCTAGAACCATTAGGACAACAATCATCAGGCATACCAAGATAGTCTTTATTAGTAGCACGCTCCGGACTTTCGTCCTCCGCTTGACCCCCCGTAGAGGATGGAGCAGATTCAGTATCACCACATCTATACTTACTACTATCAGCTCTAGGTACTTCACAACCATTACTATCATATACTTTAAGACCGTCATCAATAAGACAACATTTACTTTTAGCTATCTTATTAATGACGGTTAGTTTCATTTTCTTATCAACTTTACGAAGAACTTTAAGTTCATTCATAGCATCAACACACCAAGCAGGAACTCTAGGAATCCAATCACTATTATCTGGATTGAAATCATTATCAAGTTTACCAATAATATGTTCTATCGTAATCGTTTTATTATTTGCCATAATATTAGTTTTTATATCTAGTTTTATTACCATTATTATGTGCTCCACGTTCATACTTTTGTTGATTAACATTTCTAATATATTTAAATGGAGCATTAGGTTCTCGTTCAAGATAAACAAGAAGTTTACTTCTTAATCCTAGTTTAAGATTAAAAATATCATCAACAGTTTTACATTCAGAATTAAGTTGTTTAGCATCTTTACCACGAAGCTCTCTATTAATATAATTAGCATACTTAAATTTAATAGCACTATAACTATGAGTTCCATTATTAATAAGTTGTATTTCATAAAACTCTTTATTAGTTTTATAAACTACATAAGGAATACCATCATATTTAAGTCCACGAATTTTATATATCTCTGCTTCTTCTTTATCATAAGGTTTAAGACCAGCATCAATAATTTCTTGTTTCTTAAGTCTAGTAGCGTTCCAATCAACATAAGTATCTCTAGGTTTATCTCTATATCTCCAAAAATTAATAACTAAATCACCAATCTCATATTTAAAATGATAAGCATAACCTTCAAGAACACATTTATGAACACCATAGCTATAATACCTATGAATATACTTTTTATAATCAGAAAGACTTAATTCAGAACGTCTTGTAGCAAGTTTAAGAGCAATAATATAATCATTTGCTTTTTTAGCTAAATTACAATAACGCAAAAGTTGGAGAAGAACAATACGTCTTTCTCCAACTGTATAACTAAGTTGATTATTAATTAATTGCTCTAACTTATTAATTAATTCAACATTATCATTAAGAAATTGAAACCCATATTCATTAAGATTAATTTTTAAATCATCTTTAATAACTTGATTTTTACTTTTAATATAAGCACGACAATCAGCTTTCATCTTATTTATAAGTTCAAGTTCTTTATTATATTTTGCCATATCGTCATTAGAAGTTTCAATAAACTTTTTATAATAATGACTAATATCTATATCTTTAATCATAATTTATCTAGTTACAAAATTATCAATAGGAGTTTCATTTGTTTGACGAGGAACTTCAATAAGATTACGTTTAAATACAATCTCTTTAAGAGCTCCAATCATATCTTCAGGAATAAGAAATTCATCATCATCGTATTTAGCCTCATCGTCAATAGGGTCATAATTTACATCTTTAGCTTTTTCGACAGTTTCAGTAGGAACAAGATAAGGAATTTCAAATGGAGATTCAATAATAATAGAACCTATATTTTGAAACCAATCTTTATTATTACTAAAGAAATAAATATAACCATTAATATAATCATAAACAGGAAGATTACACATACCTGCAAGATAATGATAAAACTTAGCACTAGCTTCTTTTGCAAATGGTATTTCTATCCCAGTATGTCCGGTAGTTCTAATTGATTGGAAAGGTAAGTTATTAATAAGTCTAACTGGTTTTGGAACTTCTTGTTTAGTACGTTTAATTGCAGGAAGTCCAAGAGTTTGACTATTATATAAATCACCATCAGGAACATTAACAATAGAAACACGAATACGTTGTTGCAAACCTTTATCAACATATTTATGATTTTCATAACTTTTACGAATTAGTTCATTACGACCATGAAGAATAGCATATCGAAGATTACGTCTAAGAGGAATACTATTAGGATTGCCAACAGCATGAGCAAATTCACTAACTAATTGATTAAGACTAGCCATATTAAGATTGACTTGAATTTTCTAATGCAGTTACTCTTTCATCAATACTATTTATTTTAGGCTTAAGATTATTATTAATATCAGCATATAAATAATTATGACTCGTTTTTGTTTCATTAGCTAATTTTTCTACTTTATTAATATTTGTAACTAATTCATTATATTTTTGTTGAAGTTGAGCAAGTTCTTGTTCAAGTTCAGTATTATTAGTATAATCAACAATAGAATTTAATAATTTAATTAGAAGTTCTCTATCTTTATTAGATATATCACTATTTAAACAGCATATAGTTCTAATAATATCATCTTTAAGTTTATCTTTAGTCATAATATATTATGTTTGAGGTTTGACATTTTCTTTTCTATTTTTAACATAAATACGCCAATCATATTTAGTAATTTTAAAATTAATAGGAAAATGATTAAGTCTATGTATAGAATAAAATAGAGTTTTATCTCTACTATCAGCATAATAAGCTTTACCATTTCTAATAAAATTAATTCTAAAATACTTAGCATAATTAATAACTTGAATTATTCTAACGTATTTACCATAATATTTAGCAATATTAGTTCTTTTGCCATTCCAATTAGAATATCTAACACCTGTAAGACTTTGAATTTTATAAAGAAGATTTTTAGCATTAGCGTGTTTAAGCCATCCATAATAAGCACACATTCTAACTTTAAATTCTTTTTTATCAATTTCTCTATTTAAATAACTATTTACTAGTCTTATAATTTTATATTTAATAGATTTTCTAATAAGAGTATGAGTATGATAAAATACATAACCAACAAAATTTATTCCTCTACTATCAACAGGATATATTTGATAATTATCTTTAACCTTTAATCCAATAGTATTAACATATAACTTAATATAAATAAGAACTTTATGAAGAAAATCTTTATCATTACTTAATATAACTATATCATCTGCATAACGATAATAAAACTTACATTTAAGTTCTTCTTTACATAAATGGTCAAGTTCACTAAGATAAAGATTAGCAAAATATTGAGATAGATAATTACCAATAGGAACTCCAATACCATTTTTTCCAGTTAATTTAGAAGAAGTATTACGAATACTATCAGTAGAATCAATAATTTCATCAAGAATAATTAGAAAATCTTTATCTTTAATTTTCTTTCTAATACATTCTTTAAGACCATCATGAGGAATACTAGGATAG
>NZ_QTJV01000048.1 GCF_003412465.1 Chitinophaga silvisoli | reverse complement strand
AATACCTCTACCTTCAATACAACTATATGTATTATGAATAAAACTTTTTGTCCAAATATCTTTTACAACATTCATTATAGCATGATGAGCAATCCTATCTGGATAATAAGGTAATCTATAAATAATACGTTCTTTTGGTTCATATATTTTATATAGACTATATTTAGAAGTTTTATATTTAAGATTAAATAGTTTATCTACTAAATCTTCATTTTCATATTGTCTATTTTTATCATGTTTATTAATGCCATATTTCTTATTCTTATTCTTTCTTGCATTATCATCAGCAACTTCAATATTTTCAATAGTACATAGTTTATCATGTAAACCACT
>NZ_QTJV01000047.1 GCF_003412465.1 Chitinophaga silvisoli | reverse complement strand
GGGCGGTATCACAAGCTCCACTATTATCACATGCCTGGTAAGTCAGGGTGTCAAGACCATTGAAGTTTGCATTTGGTGTGTAGGTGAAACTACCATCTGCATTCAGTACAATAGTTCCATGAGAAGGGCCGTTCACCACACTTGCTATCAGCGGATCGCCATCTGCATCAGTATCATTACCAAGTACATTACCTGTTCCTTGGGTATCCTCATTGATAGTAATTACATCATCTACTGCTATCGGTGCATCGTTCATTGCTGTCACTGTGATAATCAGGCGGGCAGTATCACAAGCTCCATTATTATCACATGCCTGATAGGTCAGGGTGTCGAGACCGTTGAAGTTTGCATTTGGTGTGTAGGTGAATGAACCATTTGCATTCAGAACGATCGTACCATGAGCTGGATCTGTCAATACACTGGCGGTCAGGGCATCACCATCCGGATCTGTGTCATTGATCAGGACATTGCCTGTACCATTTGTATCCTCATTGATAGTTATTGCATCATCTACTGCTACCGGTGCGTCGTTCACAGCTGTTACTGTGATGACCAGGCGCGCGGTGTCACAAGCGCCATTATTATCACATGCCCGATAAGTCACTGTATCTATGCCGTTGAAGTTTGCATTTGGTGTGTAGGTGAATGAACCATTTGCATTCAGGACGATCGTACCATGAGCTGGATCTGTCACTACACTGGCGGTCAGGGCATCACCATCCGAATCGTTATCATTGGTCAGAACATTGCCAGTCGCTGGTACGTCCTCAGTCACTGTAGCATTATCATCTACAGCTACTGGCGCATCGTTCACTGAGGTTATTGCAAATCTTACTACAGCTGTATCACACAGACTTGGGGTACCATTATCACATACCTGATAAACAAGACTATCTGATCCATTGAAGTTTGCATTCGGAGTATAAGTGAAGCTGCCATCAGCGTTCAGGATCACTGTACCATTTACCGGAGCCGTTACCAAACTGGCTGTCAGTGCATTGCCTTCAGGATCACTATCATTGGTCAATACATTACCGGTCGCTGCAACATCTTCTGTAACTGTAACATTATCATCTACAGCAACTGGTGCGTCGTTCACTGAGGTTACTGTGAACCTTACTACGCCACTATCACAAAGACTTGGGGTACCATTATCACATACCTGGTAAACAAGACTATCTGATCCATTGAAGTTTGCATTTGGTGTATAAGTGAAGCTGCCATCAGCGTTCAGAACAACCGTACCATTAACTGGGGCGGTTACCAAATTGGCTGTCAGTGCATTGCCTTCAGGATCACTATCATTGGTCAATACATTACCGATCCCTGCAACATCTTCTGTAACCGTAACATTATCATCTACAGCAACTGGTGCGTCGTTCACTGAGGTTACTGTGAACCTTACTACGCCACTATCACAAAGACTTGGGGTACCATTATCACATACCTGGTAAACAAGACTATCTGATCCATTGAAGTTTGCATTTGGTGTATAAGTGAAGCTGCCATCAGCGTTCAGAACAACCGTACCATTAACTGGGGCGGTTACCAAATTGGCTGTCAGTGCATTGCCTTCAGGATCACTATCATTGGTCAATACATTACCGATCCCTGCAACATCTTCTGTAACCGTAACATTATCATCTACAGCAACTGGTGCGTCGTTCACTGAGGTTACTGTGAACCTTACTACGCCACTATCACAAAGACTTGGGGTACCATTATCACATACCTGGTAAACAAGACTATCTGCTCCATTGAAGTTTGCATTTGGAGTATAAGTGAAGCTGCCATCAGCATTCAGGATCACTGTACCATTTACTGGGGCGGTTACAAGACTGGCTGCCAGGGCATTACCTTCAGGATCACTATCATTGGTCAATACATTACCGGTCGCTGCAACATCTTCTGTAACTGTAACATCATCATCCACTGCTACTGGGGCATCGTTAACTGCTATTACCGCGAACCTTACTACCCCACTATCACAAAGACTTGGCACACCATTGTCACATACCTGGTAAACAAGACTATCTGCTCCATTAAAGTTTGCATTTGGAGTATAAGTGAAGCTGCCATCAGGGTTCAGAATCACAGTACCATTTACCGGAGCGATTACAAGCGATGCTGTAAGCGTATTACCCTCTACATCTGTATCATTAGTCAGCACATTACCTGTAGCTGCCACATCCTCTGTTACTGTTACATCATCATCCACTGCTACCGGAGCATCATTTACTGCTGTTACATTGAACCTTACTACTCCACTGTCACACAGAATTGGAGTACCATTATCGCATACCTGGTAAACAAGACTATCTGATCCATTGAAGTTCGCATTTGGTGTATATGTGAAGTTGCCATCAGCATTCAGAACAACAGTACCATTTACTGGGGCGGTTACAAGTAATGCTGTAAGCGTATTACCCTCTACATCTGTATCATTAGTTAGTACATTACCAGTTGCTGGTACATCCTCCACCACACTCACTGTATCATCCACTGCTACCGGAGCATCGTTCACGGCTGTTACCGTGAACCTTACTACGCCACTGTCACACAGACTTGGGGTACCATTATCACAGATCTGGTAAACAAGACTATCTGATCCATTAAAGTTTGCATTTGGAGTATAAGTGAAGCTGCCATCAGCATTCAGAACAACTGTACCATTTACAGGAGCGGTTACCAGCGATGCCGTAAGCGTATTACCCTCTACATCTGTATCATTAGTAAGCACATTACCAGTAGCAGGTACATCCTCCACCACACTCACTGTATCATCCACTGCTACCGGCGCATCATTCACGGCTGTTACCGTAAATCTGACTACCCCGCTGTCACACAGACTTGGAGTACCATTATCGCATACCTGGTAAACAAGGCTATCTGCTCCATTGAAGTTTGCATTCGGAGTATAAGTGAAGCTGCCATCAGCATTCAGAACAACTGTACCATTTACTGGGGCGGTAACCAGTGATGCTGTAAGCGTATTACCCTCTACATCTGTATCATTAGTCAGTACATTACCTATTGCAGGGACATCCTCCACCACACTCACTGTATCATCCACTGCTACCGGTTCATCGTTCACGGCTGTTACCGTGAACCTTACTACCCCACTGTCACACAGACTTGGGGTGCCATTATCACAGATCTGGTAAACAAGACTATCCAAACCATTATAATCCAAATTAGGCGTATAAGTGAAGCTGCCATCAGCATTCAGGATAACAGTACCATTCACTGGTGCTGTTACCAGCGAAGCGGTAAGAGTATTATCCTCTACATCTGTATCATTAGTCAGTACATTACCAGTCGCTGTCACATCCTCTGTTACTGTTACATCATCATCAACAGCTACCGGTGCATCGTTAACTGCTGTTACCGTGAACCTTACTACGCCACTATCACACAGACTTGAGGTACCATTATCACATACCTGGTAAACAAGACTATCCAAACCATTGAAGTTTGCATTTGGAGTATAAGTGAAGCTGCCATCAGCATTCAGGGTCACCGTACCATTTACTGGGGCGCTTACTAGCGAAGCTGTAAGCGTATTACCCTCTACATCTGTATCATTAGTTAGTACATTACCAGTTGCAGGTACATCCTCCACTACACTCACTGTATCATCCACTGCTACCGGAGCATCATTTACTGCTGTTACTGTGAATCTTACTACCCCACTGTCACACAGACTTGGGGTACCATTGTCACAGATCTGGTAAACAAGACTATCCAAACCATTATAATCCAAATTAGGCGTATAAGTGAAGCTGCCATCAGCATTCAGGATAACAGTACCATTCACTGGTGCTGTTACCAGCGAAGCGGTAAGAGTATTACCCTCTACATCAGTATCATTAGTCAGTACATTACCAGTCGCTGTCACATCCTCTGTTACTGTAACATCATCATCAACAGCTACCGGTGCATCGTTAACTGCTGTTACCGTGAACCTTACTACCCCGCTGTCACACAGACTTGGACTACCATTATCACATACCTGGTAAACAAGACTATCCAAACCATTGAAGTTTGCATTTGGAGTATAAGTGAAGCTGCCATCCGCATTCAGAATAACTGTACCATTTACTGGAGCGGTTATAAGTGACGCTGTAAGCGTATTACCCTCTACATCAGTATCATTAGTCAGCACATTACCGGTAGCTGCCACATCCTCAGTTACTGTTACATCATCATCCACTGCTACCGGTGCATCATTCACCGCCGTTACCGTGAACCTTACTACCCCGCTATCACACAGACTTGGGGTACCATTATCGCATACCTGGTAAACAAGACTATCTGCTCCATTGAAGTTCACATTAGGAGTATATGTGAAGCTGCCATCCGCATTCAGAACAACTGTACCATTTACAGGAGCGGTTACCAGCGATGCCGTAAGTGTATTACCCTCTACATCTGTATCATTAGTCAGCACATTACCAGTAGCAGGTACATCCTCAGTCACTGTAACATCATCATCAACAGCTACCGGAGCATCGTTAACTGCAGTTACTGTGAATCTTACTACCCCGCTGTCACACAGACTTGGAGTACCATTGTCACAGACCTGGTAAACAAGACTATCTGATCCATTGAAGTTTGCATTCGGAGTATAAGTGAAGCTGCCATCCGCATTCAGAACAACTGTACCATTTACCGGGGCGGTTACAAGTGATGCTGTAAGCGTATTATCCTCTACATCTGTATCATTAGTTAGTACATTACCTGTTGCAGGTACATCCTCCACCACACTCACTGTATCATCCACTGCTACCGGAGCATCATTTACTGCTGTTACTGTGAATCTTACTACCCCACTGTCACACAGACTTGGGGTACCATTGTCACAGATTTGGTAAACAAGACTATCCAAACCATTATAATCCAAATTAGGCGTATAAGTGAAGCTGCCATCAGCATTCAGAACTACTGTACCATTTACTGGGGCGGTTACCAGCGAAGCTGTAAGTGTATTACCCTCTACATCTGTATCATTGGTTAGTACATTACCTGTAGCTGCCACATCCTCTGTTACTGTTACATCATCATCAACTGCTACCGG
>NZ_QTJV01000046.1 GCF_003412465.1 Chitinophaga silvisoli | reverse complement strand
TCTTTTGCATAAAATTGTTTTTGCAAAAGTCTGTAGTTTTTAATTCAATTTGGGAATGGTCAGCTCCGAATCATTACTTTGTTAACCTGTGCTTCCTGGTTTTCCAGATGGTAAAGATTGCAGAAAGCACTTATCTGGCAAAGTGCATTTGTTAGGTCTTCTGATGGATCAGCTTCTGCCTTTTGGAGAATAACAGGCAGCAGATCGTCCAGAATTTTTCTACATAATTCGAATAACGTTCCTGTATTTCTGGCATAATGGAATACGTCACCAAGCCATGAACGAAAACTCCTCCAAAACAGGAATTGGATAAGACTATCTGCAGAAGATGCCATTCGTAATAATCTGTCATACTGGAACTCTCGCGCTGGGTCCTCAGATATCTTACCGGCCAGGGAATTACAGAGCCAGTTATAAGCGGCGGAGCGAAGCCTATTGGAAGTGAGGGGGTGTGTTAAAAACGAGCAGATAAAAAATTGAAAAGAATCACTCAATTCGGAATTGACCATGCCATTCTCTTTCATCTCCAGCAGATCTTCTACAAATGCTGATGCTTTAGATTGAAGTATCGCTAGCCACTGCTCTGGGTCATCGACTTTGGACATTTCCGGAGCTAAATACATCATCAGTTTATGCTGATAGTCCATTGAATCCCATGCAGTTTCAACTTTCCAAAAATCATTCTGCTTATCGGTGCAGGTGGCAAAAAATCGGTGAAATGCTTCGTTATTTTTCATATGTGAATTCCGGGATAAACATTAAAAATAGAAACCTTGGTCTGGTTCAGAATTTTACAAGATACGCCAAATAAAAAAACTCCCCTTCATTAACATCGCACTACCTTTATTTTTTTGTATTCTTTCTTCACGAACGTTAAAAAGTTGCTTCCATCTACCCCAAAACTTACCACTATGAAAAAGATCAGGTTATTTTTTCCTATTGGCCTTGCTCTCCGGGGCTGGCACCGTCATAGCTGTAAACAAACAGCCTACAGCTTCTGCTAACATGCTGCACGACTGCATCGACTGGAACGGTGCTACCATCTTCTGGGGAGTAACGCAGCAACAGGCCCAAACCTTCTGCCACCCCCTCCATGCCGTTTGCCTCCCAATCCATCCGACTTAAGTTTATTTAACACGGTCATCGGTTCGTTCAGC
This sequence comes from Chitinophaga silvisoli, assembly GCF_003412465.1. Classification (GTDB taxonomy): domain Bacteria; phylum Bacteroidota; class Bacteroidia; order Chitinophagales; family Chitinophagaceae; genus Chitinophaga; species Chitinophaga silvisoli. The sequence goes on along the minus strand of NZ_QTJV01000046.1, from coordinate 4,002 downwards.
AAGAGGCTGCCATAATAGGTCGAATGCTCCAAGTTATCAAAGCTAATAATTTATTGCGGGGCAGGCTTGGGTTGGTGGACAGTTGCAGCTGTGTGTTTGGGGACCGTATCAGGTGCGCGGTCAACATCATCTTCAAATCCTGATAATGCACTGATTATCTGCACCATTCGATTCGATAATGCTCCGCTACTGGGAACAAAAAAATGGCGAAACGCTGGAGGTACTACCTCCAGCGTTTTTTGTTTATTTATTTAAATATTAAGCAAACTGGAGGAAAAATTTACTCCAGTTTTGTTTTCCTCTACCTAGTCTTGTTTCATAAAGCCTTATTGACAATAGGTTTTTATTACCTCACTGTAATTACATCAATTGATACTTTCCATTAAAGAATTATATTGATGAAGATCAGTTTGCTTAATCTTTTCAATGACTACTTTAGCAATTTTTGAAATCTCACCTATTTCAATTGGTATCATAGATCTATCAAATTGATTTTCCAAATGAGAATATTCATTTATCATTCTAAATACCAATGTCATTGATATTCTATCACCTTCAAAAAATTTCTCTAATCGTTGGGAAAAAGCTATTTTATTACTGGGATACTTGTAAAATGTATATGCCTCTAAAAATTTGCGGAGATTATTTCCAAAGTTAAATTGTTGTTGCATTGCAATATCATTCTCTGGTAAAATAGAACAATTATATATTTGATGAAATAAATAATTAAACTCTGTCACATATTCCTTCATATAATCAGGCGATTTTCTTATTATTGAAAAGGTTTTATTTTGCCGTTCAATCATGAAATAATTATGATCAGCCTTATCCTTACTAGTTGGTTGTGGTTTATATTTTGGATAAGTTAATTGCTTTAAATATTTTAGAAAATCTAAGTTGTGAGTAGATATGAATAGCTGGCCATATTTCTGTGGTTTTGCAATTACATTTTCAATTAAGCTAAACATGAAAAAAATATGATTATAATCCAAACTTGAAATTGGATCATCAATGTAAATAATCATATTTTTACTTATTGACTCATCCGTTAACTCATCTTCAATTTTTGCAATAAAATAGCAAAAAGATATTAAACTGCATTCTCCTTCACTTAGATTATTTGCTGGAAAATTATCTCTTTTAATTGAAAAGGACATTTTTGGAGCTTCGCCTTCAGCTACAAGTTTTAGTTCATTATGACCAAAAAAGTGTGATAAATATTGGTTAATAAGTTCGGCACCTTTACTTTCGTCTTTCATCTCAGTTTCTAATTTTCTCTTTTCCTCCATTAATGCATCAATCTTATCTTGTAATGGCAATTTAGCACTATCCAATTCCTTACGCTTATTTTCTAAATCTTGAACCTCATCTTTTAATGAATTAAAATCAATATCCTTAATGAATTGTGCAATATTAGAATATCGCAACAGTTCACGAGTAACCATCTGATCTTTAACTAATGTAGTAGTTTTAATATTATGCTCTTTTACTAATGCGTTAAACTTCAATATATGTTCATAAATTCTATCAGAATAATCATTTAGTTCTGGGAGTGTAAAATTTTGAAAAATGTTTTCTTCTCTTTTTTTCAGATGATCAACAAGAGTATCTATTCTAAGTTTGTATAAATTAATTAAATCTGTCCATTCATTATTCAATTGTTCAAAATTCCCTTGTAAGCTTTGATAAAATGAATTTCTATCAAGTGTAATGAATGATGATAAATTATTTTGTGCTGTTTTTAGGCGAGATATTTTTTCAACAATTTCTGTTCTTAATGCTTCTGATTCTTGGTTGAAATGGACAGCCAATTTGTCCCAAAGATCTAGTGGAATTGGGCTGCCACAAAACCCGCATGTTTCTTTAATTCCATTATGTATAACAATACCTTGTCTAACCCATTCTTGTAATAAACTATCTTCGATTAGGTCAGTCATTACTTTGGTCGGTTTTATCTTTCTACTCAATAACTCTGTTGTATCGCTTACTGCTTCCGTAAAGCCAGGCTTAACTTCTCTTAATGGAATGATATCTGGCAGGTTAATTTCATTAAGGGAATTAGTAAGCTCTTTAACTCTCTGAGTAGGTAAAATATGCTTGTTAATATCTGCCTTAATCAGATCAATTTCGGATACGATATCAGTAATAGTATAATTTTTTTTTGCCGCCGTTCCAATGAACAAAGATTTATCAATTTTTATATGGTCGTTGGCTTTATTTCTCAGCTTATCGTCAATACTCCTATTTTTTAATTCTGATAACTTCCGATTATCCTCAATTAGTTTTTTAACATCATTATATTCATGTAATAATCCATTTTTATCTTCCATATTGCCTAAAAGGGAATTAATTTCAGAAATCCGAGCTTCCAGTTCAATATTTTTAGCGCCTAGAATCGTAAATGGTACGATTGAGCCATCTTCTTTATGCAGCCAACTTAGATTTTCTCTTATGAAATCGGTATTATAAACTCTCATCCTACCGGGGAAACTGTCTAAGGTATTGTGTTTAATATTACTATTATCAGCAAGAGTTAATTTAAAATTACCGTTATTATAGTCTTTATGCAGCTTATTTTGTTCTACACACTTCATAATTCTTGAAAGTGTGGTTTTCCCCGAATAATTTCTGCCATAAATAATATTTAGTCTTCGAAAAGACTCTTCTTTACCTATAGATTTGTTCCACTCATATTCACTGAAAAGTCCAAATTTTAAAATATCGATTTTTGAGATCATGGTACAGATTTTAACGCATGTCGTTTTCGTACATATATGTTAATTATTGTCCCGAATTACTCTACAAGACAACCCTCCTCAATTTTTTTGAGGTATAAAAAATTATATACGATAGTTAAAATAGAAAACAGCATGCATTCATGTTATAGATTGCATATTAATGATTTATAAAATAAAAAGAGTTAACCCAATGTTAATGAATTAAGAGTGTATCGCATTTTTAACTACCGAAGCATGCTAAAATGAAAGTCAGAAAAATTTTAGCTATTTGTATGAGCATTCTTTCTGGAATTCTATTTTCCTCTTACCCAAATCACCAATTTTATAACCTAGGCTGTAATGGATTGACATTAATGAAATTTACGCCTCCTGTTTTGTACAATACGTGAAGTCTTTCACGACTATTGTAATTGACATGCATGCTTTCAAATGTTGACTTACCGATATTTGTTTTATTGAACACTACGAATATCCCATGTATTTTTGATCTACCATACGTTCTCTCTGAAGAAAGATTTTGGAGCATAATTATTTTCTCAATATCTTTCTTAAAACGGCGGATATCAGACGCTTTTAATCCTGCTTCATTTCTGCAAAATTTCAGCTCGATAATTATCGTATCTCCCCCAAACGTATATTTCTTTGTCGGGTACTCTTCATACCTAATGCCTTCAGAAGAGATAGATACCTCAGTTGAATGCAGAATACTTAAGTTTTTAGGATGCAGAATAGTTATGTCAGGAAGCATTGTTAACTTATTATTTCCGTCAAAAAAAGAAACTTCTGAGTGTAGAGAAGTACCTGTTATCTCTGGATTCATAGTAGCGGAAGGAGGAGGTATAATCGACTGCAGTCTGGAAAATAGCTGACATTTTAAATCTCCTTCAGTTAATATTGATCCTTTATGTTGTTGAAAATCAGATTCCAGGGCATCTATTTCAACCAAAATACGATTTACCAACTCTTGAGTAATCATAGTTTCTTTTCATAGTTTAGATAGCAAATCTAAGAGTTATCTATAAAAATAAATGGAGCATATTTTGGGAGGCACTGCATACATACCATATCATAAGTTTAAAGCAAATTTTGGAATATTACGCAGAATGTGTTGTGAAAAATAAACCAGATGGCAGCACTAAAAGTGAGATTAGATCAACTTTATAAAGTTTAAAACATTAACTAGCTATGTAATGATTCGGTTCTCGGCATCTATGAACCCGTCACCAGAGACATTATCTTTGCCTCAGTTCTTCTTCCAGTTGTT
>NZ_QTJV01000045.1 GCF_003412465.1 Chitinophaga silvisoli | reverse complement strand
TGTGATACCGCCCGCCTGATTATCACAGTGACCGCAGTGAACGATGCACCGATAGCCGCTGATGATGCGATTAATATCAATGAAGATGCGCAAGGCACAGGCAATGTACTGACCAATGACAGTGATCCAGATGGTGATGCTCTGACCGCCAGTGTAGTGGCAAACCCTGCCCATGGTACGATTGTACTGAACGCAGATGGTAGCTTCACTTACACACCAAATGCAAACTTCAACGGTCTCGACACCCTGACTTACCAGGCATGTGATAATAATGGAGCTTGTGATACCGCCCGCCTGATTATCACAGTGACCGCAATGAACGATGCACCGATAGCCGCTGATGATGCGATTACTATCAATGAGGATACCCAAGGAACAGGTAATGTACTGAGTAATGATACTGATGCAGATGGCGATCCGCTGATAGCAAGCGTGGTGAATGGCCCTTCTCATGGAACTATTGTACTGAACGCAGATGGTAGCTTCACTTACACTCCAAATGCGAACTTCAACGGCCTCGACACCCTGACTTACCAGGCCTGTGATAATAATGGAGCATGTGACACCGCTCGCCTGATTATCACAGTGACTGCCGTGAACGATGCACCGATAGCCGCTGATGATGCGATTAATATCAATGAAGATGCACAAGGCACAGGCAATGTACTGACCAATGACAGTGATCCAGATGGTGATGAGCTGATAGCAAGTGTAGTAGTTAACCCAGCCCACGGTACTATCGTACTAAATGCGGATGGTAGCTTCACTTACACTCCAAATGCAAACTTCAACGGTCTCGACACCCTGACTTACCAGGCCTGTGATAATAATGGAGCTTGTGATACTGCCCGCCTGATCATTACAGTGACTGCAATGAACGATGCACCGATAGCCGCTGATGATGCGATTAATATCAATGAAGATGCGCAAGGCACAGGCAATGTACTGACCAATGACAGTGATGCAGATGGCGATCCGCTGATAGCAAGCGTGGTGAATGGCCCTTCTCATGGAACTATTTTACTGAACGCAGATGGTAGCTTCACTTACACACCAAATGCAAACTTTAATGGTCTCGACACCCTGACTTACCAGGCCTGTGATAATAATGGAGCTTGTGATACCGCCCGCCTGATTATCACAGTGACCGCAATGAACGATGCACCAATTGCCGCTGATGATGCGATTAATATCAATGAAGATGCGCAAGGCATAGGCAATGTACTGACCAATGACAGTGATCCAGATGGTGATGCTCTGATAGCAAGTGTAGTAGTTAACCCAGCCCACGGTACTATCGTACTAAATGCGGATGGTAGCTTCACTTACACACCAAATGCAAACTTCAACGGAATGGATACTGTATCATACCAGGCCTGTGATAATAATGGAGCTTGTGACACCGCCCGCCTGATCCTCACAGTGACAGCAATGAATGATACACCGGTAGCCGCAGATGATGCGATAACTATCAATGAGGATACCCAAGGCACAGGTAATGTATTGACAAACGATACTGATCCTGAAGGCGACGCACTCACCGCGAACGTAATCAACGCTCCAGGCAACGGTACGATCGTTCTGAATGCAGATGGATCATTCACCTACACCCCAAATGCAAACTTCAACGGCATAGATACTGTAACATATCAGTCATGCGATAATAATGGAGCATGTGACACCGCCCGCCTGATCATTACAGTAACCGCTGTGAATGATGCACCTGTAGCAGTAGATGATGTGATTACTGTCAATGAAGATACAAATGGTACTGGCAATGTCCTGACTAATGACACCGATCCAGATGGTAATGCCCTGATCGCCAGTGTAGTGACAAACCCAGCTCATGGCACGATCGTTTTGAATGCAGATGGCTCATTCTCCTATACACCAAATGCAAACTTCAATGGCATAGATACTGTAACATATCAGGCATGTGATAATAATGGAGCATGTGACACAGCCCGCCTGATCATCACAGTGACCGCTGTAAACGACACACCGGTTGCAGTAGATGATGCTATTACTATCAATGAAGATGCACAAGGCACAGGTAATGTCCTGACTAATGATACCGATCCAGACGGCGATGCTCTGACTGCCAGTGTGGTGACAAACCCTGCCCATGGCATGATTGTCCTGAATGCAGATGGTAGCTTCACGTACACTCCAATTGCAAACTTCAACGGCATAGATACTTTAACATATCAGGCATGTGATAATAATGGAGCTTGTGATACTGCCCACCTGATCATTACAGTGACAGCGATGAACGATGCACCGATGGCTGCAGATGATGCTATTACTATCAATGAGGATACGCAAGGAACAGGTAATGTACTGGGTAATGATACTGATGCAGATGGCGATCCGCTGATAGCAAGTGTGGTGAACGGCCCATCCCATGGTACGATTGTACTGAACGCAGATGGTAGTTTCACTTACACACCAAATGCAAACTTCAACGGCATAGATACAGTGACTTACCAGGCATGTGATAATAATGGAGCATGTGACACCGCCCGCCTGATCATTACAGTGACAGCAATGAACGATTCACCGGTTGCAGAAGATGATGCGATAACTATTAATGAGGACACCCAAGGCACAGGTAATGTATTGACAAACGATACCGATCCTGACGGCGACGTACTCACCGCCAGTGTAGTGACAAACCCTACCCATGGTACGATTGTACTAAATGCAGATGGTAGCTTCACCTACACACCAGATACAAACTTCAACGGCATAGATACAGTAACCTACCAGGCATGTGATAATAACGGAGGCTGTGATACCGCCCGCCTGATCATCACAGTGACCGCTGTGAACGATGCACCAATCGCTACCGACGATGCCATCACCATCGCTGAAGACAGCCAAGGCACCGGCAATGTATTGACTAATGATACCGACCCTGACGGCGAGGCACTCACCGCAAGTGTGGTGACAAATCCAGCCCATGGTACAATTGTACTGAATACAGATGGTAGCTTCAACTACACACCAAATGCAAACTTTAACGGCATAGATACAGTGACTTACCAGGCATGTGATAATAATGGAGCATGTGACACCGCCCACCTGATCATCACAGTGACAGCGATGAACGATGCACCGGTAGCAACTGATGATGCGATCACCATTGTTGAGGATACAAATGGAGCAGGTAATGTCCTGACTAATGATACCGATCCAGACGGCGACGCACTCACCGCAAGCGTAATCACCAGCCCAGCCCACGGTACGATCGTCCTGAATGCAGACGGCTCATTCTCCTATACGCCAAATGCAAACTTCAACGGCCTCGACACCGTGACTTACCAGGCATGTGATAACATCGGAGGCTGTGACACCGCCCGCCTGATCATAACAGTAACAGCAGCGAACGATGCACCGATAGCTACAGATGATGCGATTACTATCAATGAGGACATCCAGGGCACAGCTAATGTCTTAACCAATGACACCGATTCAGATGGTGATGCTCTGTCAGCCAGTGTGGTGACAAACCCAGTCCATGGAATCATCGTCCTGAACGCGGATGGTAGCTTCACGTACACGCCAAATGCAAACTTCAACGGCCTCGACACCGTGACTTACCAGGCATGTGATATTAATGGAGCATGTGACACTGCCCGCCTGATCATCACAGTGACAGCGATGAACGATGCACCGATAGCCGTAGATGATGCGATTACTATCAATGAAGATGCACAAGGCACAGGCAATATACTGACCAATGACAGTGATCCAGATGGTGATGCTCTGACCGCCAGTGTAGTGGCAAACCCTGCCCATGGTACGATTGTACTGAACGCAGATGGTAGCTTCACCTACACACCAAATGCAAACTTCAACGGTCTCGACACCCTGACTTACCAGGCATGTGATAATAATGGAGCTTGTGATACCGCCCGCCTGATTATCACAGTGACCGCAATGAACGATGCACCGATAGCCGCTGATGATGCGATTACTATCAATGAAGATTCACAAGGCACAGGCAATGTACTGACCAATGACAGTGATCCAGATGGTGATGCATTGACAGCCAGTGTAGTGACAAACCCAGCCCATGGTACGATTGTACTGAATGCAGATGGTTCATTCACCTACACGCCAAATGCAAACTTTAATGGCATTGATACAGTGACTTACCAGGCATGTGATAATAATGGAGGCTGTGACACCGCCCGCCTGATAATCACAGTAACAGCAACGAACGATGCTCCGGTAGCAACTGATGATGCGATCACCATTGTTGAGGATACAAATGGAGCAGGTAATGTCCTGACTAATGATACCGATTCTGACGGCGACGCACTCACCGCGAGCGTAATCACCAGCCCAGCCCACGGTACGATCGTCCTGAATGCAGATGGCTCATTCTCCTATACGCCAACTGCAAACTTCAACGGCCTCGACACCGTGACTTACCAGGCATGTGATAACATCGGAGCATGTGACTCAGCTCGCCTGATCATTACAGTGACAGCTATGAACGATGCACCGGTAGCAACTGATGATGTAGTTACTATTGTTGAGGATACAAATGGTACAGGTAATGTACTGACTAATGACACAGATCCAGATGGTGATGCATTGACAGTTAGTGTGGTAACCGATCCAGTCCATGGTACTATTGTACTTAACGCAGATGGCTCATTCACCTACACGCCAAATGCAAACTTTAACGGCCTCGACACAGTAATCTACCAGGCATGTGATAATAATGGAGGCTGTGACACCGCCAGCCTGATCATAACAGTGACAGCGATGAACGATGCACCGATGGCTGCAGATGATGCGGTTACTATCAATGAAGATGCACAAGGCACAGGTAATGTCCTGACCAATGATATAGATCCAGATGGTGATGCTTTGACAGCCAGTGTGGTGACAAACCCAGCTCATGGTACGATCGTGCTGAACGCGGATGGTAGCTTCACGTACACGCCAAATGCGAACTTTAACGGCCTCGACACCCTGACTTACCAGGCATGTGATAATAATGGAGCATGTGACACCGCCCACCTGATCATCACAGTGACAGCGATGAACGATGCACCGATAGCCGTAGATGATGCGATTACTATCAATGAGGACACCCAGGGCACCGGTAATGTCTTAAGCAATGACACCGATCCAGATGGTGATGCATTGACAGCCAGTGTAGTGACAAACCCAGCTTATGGTACGATCATTCTGAATGCAGGTGGTTCATTTACCTACACACCAAATGCAAACTTCAATGGCATAGATACTGTAACATATCAGGCATGTGATAATAATGGAGACTGTGACACCGCGCGCCTGATCATCGCAGTAGCAGCAGCGAACGATGCACCGGTAGCAACTGATGATGCGATCACCATTGTTGAGGATACAAATGGAGCAGGTAATGTCCTGAGTAATGATACCGATCCAGATGGTGATGCTTTGACAGCCAGTGTGGTGACAAACCCAGCTCATGGTACGATCGTTCTGAACGCGGATGGTAGCTTCACTTACACACCAAATGCAAACTTTAACGGCCTCGACACAGTGACTTACCAGGCATGTGATAATAATGGAGCATGTGACACAGCCCGCCTGATCATAACAGTAAGCACTGTTAACGATGCACCGGTAGCAGTAGATGATGCGATTACTATCAATGAGGATGCACAAGGCACAGGTAATGTCTTAACCAATGACACCGATCCAGATGGTGATGCATTGACAGCCAGTGTGGTGACAAACCCAGTCCATGGTATCATCGTACTGAACGCGGATGGTAGCTTCACTTACACACCAAATGGAAACTTCAACGGCCTCGACACCCTGACCTATCAGGCATGTGATAACATCGGAGCATGTGACACAGCCCGCCTGATCATCACAGTGACAGCAATGAACGATGCACCGGTAGCAGTAGATGATGCGATTACTATCTATGAGGATGCACAAGGCACAGGTAATGTCCTGACTAATGATACCGATCCAGATGGCGAGGCATTGGCAGTTAGTGTGGTAACCAATCCAGTCTATGGTACTATTGTACTGAATGCAGATGGTAGCTTCACTTATACACCAAATGCAAACTTCAATGGCATAGATACTGTAGCATATCAGGCATGTGATAATAATGGAGGCTGTGACACCGCCCTCCTGATCATTACAGTAATCGCAATGAATGATGCACCAGTAGCAACTGATGATGCGATCACCATTGTTGAGGATACAAATGGAGCAGGTAATGTCCTGACCAATGATACCGATTC
>NZ_QTJV01000044.1 GCF_003412465.1 Chitinophaga silvisoli | reverse complement strand
GTCTGTCTTCACAGGAGTTGCCTGTTCAAGCAAAACTATCCTCTTCTTCTTCCTCTCAAACTTTTCTCGGAGATAAAATTAGTCCCTCTGGTTCTAATTTTTCTGTTAACGCCGGTCCTAATGCTGTTGTATCAAACCCATTGGTTGTTTCTTTGCCTTCTATTGCTGCTTCCTTCGATGTCCTTGCGCTTCGTCGTGGTGAGGCTCTCCAACGTTGGAAGGAAATTTCTCTAAATGTCCCTCAAAATTATCGTGCACAGATTAAGGCACATTTTGGTGTTGATGTTGGTGAAAATATGTCAGGTATGTCTACTTATATCGGTGGTGATTCATCGTCTCTTGATATATCGGAGGTTGTTAATACCAATCTTCAATCTGGTAATTCTCAATCTGAGGCTGTTATAGCCGGTAAAGGTGTTGGTTCTTCGCAAGGTTCTGAAAAATTTGAGGCTCGCGATTGGGGTGTTTTAATGTGTATTTATCATAATGTTCCATTGTTGGATTACGTATCTTCTGCACCTGATCCTCAATTGTTTGTTTCTCAAAATACGGATTTTCCTATTCCTGAACTCGATTCTATTGGTATGCAATCTATTCCGATTTCTATGTATTCTAATGCTGATAATGAATTGGCTAAAGGATTTGCATCTGCTGATTATACAATGGGTTATCTTCCTAGATATTATCCCTGGAAAACTTCGTATGATTATGTGTTAGGCGCATTTACTACTACGGAAAAGGAGTGGGTTGCTCCTATTACTTCTGCCATTTGGAAAAAAATGTTATCTACTGTTGCTACGGCTTCATCTTCTGTTACTTATAATATTTTTAAGGTTAATCCCTCTGTGTTGGATAGTATATTTCAGGTGAATGCTGATTCAAAATGGGATACAGACCCATTTTTGATTAACTGTGCATTTGATATTAAAGTTGTTCGTAATTTGGATTATTCCGGAATGCCTTATTGATATGAAAAAGAAAGAATATATAGATCATACTTTTAATGGTTCTTTTGATGCTGCGCATACAAAAGTACCTGTACAAGATAAGTTAATGCAGTTGTCTACTGTTGTAAATAAAGACGGTTCAGTTGCTATTTCTACTGATATTTCGTTGATTTTTAACCAACAGAGATTGGAGAATAAATTGACTGCTAGTGAATTGCGTGAGTATATCCAGCGTTATACTCCTAATAAGTCGGTATATACTGCCCAGTTGGACGATGATACTTTGTTGTCTACTCTTAAGTCTAGGCATATTCAATCATTATCTGAGATGCGTTCTTGGGCCGAGTATTGTATGGAAAATTATGCTTCATTAATTAAAGAGGCAGAGGAAAAAGTTCGTCTTGCTGCTGAATCTGCTGCTGCTGAACCTGTTGCTGCTGAGTCCTCTGCTTTTTCAACTTCTGAATAGTTATGAAATTTAAGGACTTTGCTAGCGGATTATTTGGTGGTGTTGGTTCTGTAATATCCGGTGCTATTGGTGCTAAAACTACATCGGATGCTAATAAGACCAATCTTAAGATAAATCAGATGAATAATGATTTCAACGCTCGTGAAGCTCAAAAAGCTCGTGATTTTCAGTTGGATATGTGGAATAGGGAAAATGAATATAACAAGGCGTCTTCTCAGCGTAAAAGGCTGGAAGAAGCTGGTTATAATCCTTATATGAGTGATGCCCAGGCTGGTACTGCTGCTGGAATGTCTGGTACTTCTGCTGCTACTGCTGCTGGTGCTTCTCCTCAAGTCCCTTACACCCCTGATTTTCAATCTGTTGGTGTTAATTTGGCTTCTGCGCTTAAAATGATGTCTGAAAAGAAACAGACCGATATTGAGAATCTTAATATGTCAGATTTGTTGCGTTCTCAGATTTGGCAAAACCTAGGTGCTACTGATTGGAGAAATGCATCCCCTGAGGCACGTGCATATAATCTTTCTCAAGGTCGTAAGGCTGCCGAACTTGGTATGGCCTCTCTTGAGGAGAATCTTTCTAATCAGCGTTGGAGTAATAACCTGCTTGTCGCTAACATTGCTAATTCTCTTCTTGATGCTGAGGCAAAAACTGTCTTAAATAAGTATCTTGACCAGCAACAACAAGCTGAGTTGAATCTTAAGGCAGCCAATTATGAATACCTTATTATGTCCGGTCAGATGAAGAGACAGGAGGTTAAGAATCTTATTGCTGATGAGATTCTGACTTATGCTAAAGCTAGAGGACTAAATGTTTCTAATCGTATTGCCGAGGAAACTGCTGATGATTTGATTCGTGCTACCAATAATACTAATTTTTATTTTGGATCGTATTATCATTCTCGGGCATTTAATGCCGGTGCTGATGCATTTCACGATTCGTCAATATTGCGTTCTCGTGCTGGTTCTGCTGCTGAGGGATATCAGCAATCTAGATTTGATACTAAGTTACAGCCTTGGCGTGAAGCTGTTAATTCTGCGAACATGATTTTTAATGGTATTGGCTCTGGTTTGGATGCATATACTCGTTATCAGAATGGTAAGACATACCGTTCCCGTGATTACGGTGAATGGAATATGATTGATACGTATATGCCTGAACCGGACGGAGGATACACGCGTAATCGTATTAAGAGACATCGTAAATAATCTGTTTCGTTTTTACCTCGCTTATGCACTGGCTCGTGATGAGTCGGTGCATTTTTTTTATTTATATAGTTGTTCTCTTTTGTGCGGTAGCAAATCGGGTGTCACATCTAACCCGATTCCACCCTCTCTCGTCCGAGATTGGCAAAAGTGACACCAATAAAAATACAAAACATGTTGTGTAACATATAATTTGATTTGGTGTGTTCTTGTTAACCTCTTATCTTTGTATCATAATTAAATGAATTAAAGGAAATATAATTATGGAAAAGAAACTACGTTAC
>NZ_QTJV01000043.1 GCF_003412465.1 Chitinophaga silvisoli | reverse complement strand
TTCTGAGGAAACTGCTGATCTTCGGCATCTTATTTCTATGGCTCTTATAAAGTTGTCTAATTTTAGTACTGATTCTGAGACTTATTATATTGAACATATAGATTCTATATCTCATCTTCGTGATGTGGATAGATAGCTCTCCGCATGGATTTCGTGCACTTAAATGCGGACTTGCTTTAATTATATTATTAACAATTTAAAATTTACAATTATGAAACTATTAATGACGGTACAGCCGAAAAATGGCGAAAAACCTTCTGAACCCATGTTGATTGATACTGATGAAAGTAGTTTGTGCTGCTTGGCTGATGATTTTCTTCGTGGCGGTGATAAAGTTCTAATCTTTCAGCCCGTGACTGAATATCACGCTGCCCCTTGCGGAGAATGTGACAAAAAAGAATAGTTTTTCTTTTTTTTCTTCCGACATCGCTTATCATTGACAAATTGTGAAGACTGCACCAAGCGTTATTGTATTGAAAATTGTTAATATCGCGTGTGTGCGAAGCTTGCGTAGCGCGCGCGTGAAATTAATAATTTTTGATACAATGTTGATTGGTGCTTTCTGCACAATTTACCTACCTTTGCGATTTCGTAAGATTAAAAGTAAAAGTATTCTTTACCTGCGCGGTAGCGCAAATTATGAGCAACTCTGTTGCGTGCGTTAGGGATTCTAGGCGAGTATCGGAGCGTAGCGGAGATTTGTCTGAGCCGTAAAGCCCGTTAAAACGCCCAAAATAAATTAAGAATATGTCTGACAAAGTTCGAAATTTTTTCAATCGTTGCGAGCATCCTCGCATAATAAAAAATAAGTACACAGGTGAACCTGTTTATGTTGAATGCGGAGTTTGTCCTCATTGTTTGATTTCGCGTTCTGACGCGAAAAGAAACTTGTGTGATTATGAAAAATGGAATCGAAAGTATTGTTACTTTGTAACATTGACTTATAATTCCCAATATGTCCCGAAAATGACGCTTGTTCCTATTGAGGATTACGAGTTTGATTACCCAATAGGTGAGAATTGGCCTTGTGTCCGTTCTCAACTTCATACGCGTATGAAGCTTGATCCTCGTGTAAAAAAAGATGACAGTGGACAGCTTGTTAATATGTTTGCTTGTAAGGTAAATTACCCTTACATTGATGAACATTTAAAAGCTATCTATGCTTCTAATGCTACTGCTGCTGAATTTCGAAAGAATTACAAGCCCGGGTTTTTATCTCCTGCTCGTCCTTACATTCTTCGTACCATTCCGCGCATATCTAAATTGCAAAAATTCAATGACATTCAGCGTGAGGAACTTGTTTGGATTTCTCCTGAAACGGTTGAGAAGCTTAAGAAGAAATGTAAATGTGAAGGAAATAATAATGCATTTCCGCAATTTAAAGGACTTCTTAAGTATGTGAATTATAGAGATTATCAACTTTTTGCGAAACGTTTTCGCAAATATTTATTTACAAAAATTGGTTCATATGAAAAAATATCTTCATACGTTGTATCGGAGTACTCTCCTAAGACATTCCGCCCGCATTTCCATATCTTATTTTTCTTTGACTCGGACGAAGTCGCCAAAAATATTCGACAAGCTGTATTTCAGAGTTGGAAGCTCGGTCGTGTCGATACGCAACTTGCAAGGGATTCCGCCGGTTCATACGTATCGGGCTATCTTAATAGCGTTGTGTCTCTCCCCGGCATTTTTACAGACGTCTCCTTTACAAAAAATAAGTCTAGGTTTAGCAAACTATTTGGATATGAAAGCTTTAGAAAAACGGTCGAAGTTCCTGGGCAAGCAGTCGAGCGCCTTTCTGAGCGAATTCGCTTTGTCCGTAATGGTAAATCTTGTGAATTCACTCCCCCCCTTTCGTATATCTCTCGATTATTGCCACGATTCGTACCATACAGCAGTAATTTTGCTGTCGAAACTCGAACAGTTTTGCGCTCAATCCGTGGAGTATTACAACTCTTTAGACGAAACGAACCCTTTAAAGAAGAAACTCCTACAAACTTATCCGAATTTATTCACTGTTATATAGTAACTCTTTATGAAAAACATGGTTATTGCTATGCTACTCTTCCTGAATGCTTGCGCGTTTTCTTGGCTTATACACGGACTGAAAAAGAGATACATTACTTTACGAACTCTCTTAAAAATAAACTCACTAGACCGTTTTATATCTACAAGCGTTTTCTTGCTTGTGGTCTCAGCGATGATTATCTCATTTCTCTTTGTGATGAATATATGTCTAGGCAACGCTCTCTTTCCTTGTCTAAGCAATTAAGTATTCAGCAGGAAATGTTTGAGCGTGAAGGTTATTCTGATGACCTTCTATCTTTGTTTTATATTAATAAACCACAAAAAAAGTTTAATAATCGTTATTTTCAGGAGTGGAAAGATAAGAATTATTATGAAGTACATTATATTCGTGTAAAACATAAGAAATTGAATGATGAAAATAATGTGTTTCTAGAATAATTATCTTTATAGTTATGAAAATTACACCCCAACAATGGATTGAAGTAGTTAAATTGATTTCTACTTTTATTATCGGGCTTATTACAGCCTTGTGTGTTCAGTCTTGTACTGCGTCTATGTCTGTTTTTTGGAAAAATAGTAATTCAAAACAGGAGAGCCAGCAGACTATGAAACAGTCTGTTGATTCTACTCGTATTAATATTCAACCGAATTTTTAATTTATGGGTTTATTTAATTTAAAAGACATTCGCAATCATCCTCGACGTTCGGCATTTGATCTTTCGTCTAAGGTTGCTTTTTCGGCAAAATCGGGTGAACTTCTTCCGATTAAATGGTATTTTACTATGCCTGGTGATAAGTTTACTTTAAAACGGCAGCATTTTACCCGTACTCAACCCGTTAATACCTCTGCGTATACTCGCATTCGTGAGTATTATGATTGGTTTTGGGTTCCCCTGCATTTACTTTGGCGTAATGCCCCTGAAGTTATTTCTCAGATGCAGTCTAATGTTCAGCATGCCGGTTCGCAGACTTCTGCGTTGACACTTGGTAATTTCTTGCCTACTATTACGTCTGAACAGTTGAATCTTGTTTTTACTCGTCTTTATCAAAAGACTAATTATTTTGGTTTCGACCGCGCTGATTTGGCGTATAAATTGGTTCAGTATTTACGATTTGGTAATGCTAATTCTGGTGCTTCTAAAAATTATGGTACTTCTATTTCTCTCTCGGATGCTTCTTATTCGCAGAAGTATCGTTTTAATTTGAATTTGTCCGTATTTCCTTTTTTGGCTTATAAAAAATTTTGTCAGGATTATTTTCGTTATTCTCAGTGGCAGAATTCTAGTCCGTATTTGTGGAATATAGATTACTATACGGGTGCTCAGCAACAGTTGTTTTCTTCTATACCTGCTTCTGGTGATACTTATTGGGGTAACAATACTATGTTCGATCTTGAGTATTGTAACTGGAATAAGGATATGTTTATGGGTGTTCTTCCTGATACG
>NZ_QTJV01000042.1 GCF_003412465.1 Chitinophaga silvisoli | reverse complement strand
TATTTGACTATTTTTGAAAACAGATGTCGGATTTGATCAGTTGACTATGTGTTTACACAATATATTTTATAGTCTCTGGATTTAACTACCGGAAATTTAAGAAGTAAGTAATTTTTTATGGAAATTAATTGCTACCTCCGTATTTGTTTTCTATAACATTAAAAGATATTTCCTGACCTCCTAATATTCGCAAAATACTATTAACTAAATTTAATAAGCTGTCTTCATTATGATCCATTAATAGCTTCTACATGAATACCTCAATACAACCCCCAATTATAGAAGATAAAAAAAATACTTACAAAGATTTTATTTTTAAAAATCCAATTAATAAAAAATTAGCCTTAGCAGGCATTTTCATTCTAGCTATCCAATTAATAATCTTTAAACATTATTATCCATTTGCTAGTTTTATTAATGCAGACTCATATACATATCTTTCCTCTGCTTTCTTCAATGATGATATTGGTTTCCATCCAATTGGATATCCAAAGTTTCTAAGGCTTTTTAGTATATTTTCCCATTCCGATACTATCTTAGTCGCATTTCAGTACATTTTATTGCAAATAAGTGCACTATCTTTTACATTTACGATATTCTATTTTTTAAACCCATCTAAAATATCAAGGATAATATTATTTGGATCTGTACTATTAAATCCAGCATCTCTTTATCTCGCAAATTATATTTCAAGTGATTCTCTATTTCTATCTCTTAGCTTAATTTGGTTCAATTTGCTGCTATGGTGTATTTATCAGCCAAATTTCAAGCTGGTTACCCTCAATGCCATTGTAGTTTTTTTATTATTCATTGTAAGATATAATGCCTTATACTACCCGGCAATATTGGCAATTTCTACTTTACTATATAGAAGGAAAATTTTTATTAAATTATGGGGGATAGCATTAGCTACATTATTAATAGGACTTTTTATACAATTTAACCGGCAACAATATTTGGAACTTACAGGCCATAAACAATTTACACCATTTTCAGGTTGGCAAATAGCTAATAATGCAATGTTTGCATACCGATCTGTTGATAATAGAGAAGTGAAGGAGGTCCCGTACAAGTTTCGTAAATTAAATAAAATAATAAGGGATTATTACGATTCTGCCAGGAATAATATTAAAAAATATCCGGAACAACAACTGAAAATAAGTACCATTTTCATGTGGACACCGAGACTCCCTCTAAAACGATATTTAAAAGTAATTGACAGCACCCAAGATATAAACGATTTCAATGCCTGGGCAAGAATAGCTCCATTTTATGAAGAATTCGGATGGTTCATTATTAAAACTTACCCCCTTACATTTATCAAACATTTTCTACTTCCTAATGCTTCCAATTACTACTCTCCACCTATAGAGTATCTTGAACAGTATAGTACCGGAGTAGATCATGTTGAACCCATTGCCAAATTCTGGTTTGGTTACAAATCAGAAAAAATCTATACACTTTTCAGTGATTTTAAAGTAAATGTATTATTCTTTTTCCCGGAATTGATGGCGGCACTCAATACCATGTTTTTATTAGGTGTTATAAGTTTCCTTATTTTAAAAGGATATACTATTAACCGGGAACTAGGTAAAGTCCTGATAATAGTAGTTTGCTTCTGGCTTCTTAATTTTGCATTCAGCATATTTGCTGCCCCAATTGCACTACGTTTTCAATTATTTTCCGGATTCCTAACCTTTGTATTTTCTGTATTACTTATTGAATTTATCATTCAAAAATCAGTTAAAGAGTGAATCTTTTAACAAAAAGTCCAGGAAAATATAGTTAATAATAATCAGGGGAACAATGTCCCCTAATTATTACACCTACATCACCACCTCCAGCACCGTCTCATTCGCCGGCAAGTCAATCGCAGTAGCTGCAACCCTACTCCCCTGCACCTCACCATTCACCATAGTAGCAGTATACAACCAGTCAAGACCATTACTCTGCTGCACAGCATCTCCCTGCTCTACCACCACACCAACAGCGTTCGTAATCTTAACCCTTACACCAGCCACCTTAAAGTCATCAATCGCCCTTACAGTGATCTTACTTCCAATCTCACCCGTATATAATCCAGTATTAATACTACTGATCTCAGGGGCTTTAAAAGCATCTCTCACCGCCACGTTATACGCCGACTGATCTTTCTTAGCAGCCGCATGGTACTGCGCTTTCAGCTCCGGATTGTTCATCACTGCCTTTCCATACACAATTGCGTTCTTAAACCGGTTCTGTATTTCCAGTTGTTTTTCGCTAGGCGGAGTCGTATTCTCCCCCCGATGCTTCCCTAACTGAATCATTCCGGATTTCTTGCGTGTAATTGTCAAACTTTTCCCTAAAGATCCAGAGGAATCCTTCAGGATGAAATTATTAGATTTTGCCATAAAAATAGTTTTTAAGATGAATCAATCTGCTTCGAATGTTGTTCGAATGTCCTTCGAATGTTCTATACTAGTTCTTCGATGCTAGTTCGACGCTTCTTCGATGCTTGTTCGAATAACAGTCATCCAGTGGAATGAAAGGTGCCTCTCCCCCATTCCGGGCACAGCCTGTATAACTGCCTTCATGGCTGCAATATTAGTAAGGTTACAAACTCAAAAATTAAAAATTCGTTGGTGAAGCGATAAGTGATAGTTGGCGAAGCGATAAGTGGAAGTTGAGTGCAGAGAACATTACATGATTATATTCAATTTGCTAAAAAGCTTTTCAGCATAAGATCTTGACAGGGGAATATCCCTGTCAAGAATTCTAACTGAATCAGCAGTAAAACTGCTGATATGCTCTAATGCCGCAATGTACGTGCGATGTACCCGGCAAAAGAGTGCCACGGGTAATTGCTCCTCCAGCTGGCTGAGTGTACTGCTTACCAGGTGTACACCCTCCTGTGTAATGATCTTAGACCATCCGCCACTGGCCTCGACCAGTATGACGACTCGGCTATCAACGCGCGTGAATAGCCCATCCTTTTTGTGAATAAACAAGTTGTTACTCATAATTAAAAAAATGTTTATTTACCCTCGTGCATTTCACGGAAACGGGAGATTAAGACATCTCTATCTATCTTCTTGTAAACATCAAGAAACTGACCAAAGGTCACTCCACAACCTTTTGGTTTATTATGAAATAGACAAGCTTTCTCCCAGTACCTGTAAGCTGTACTCAGGCGTGTTTTAGTAATACCGGACATCTGTTTAGGATTGATGTCCATTTCTAACAAATGGGTGAGTTTATTTTTCTCATTTTTCCCATTTTTCTCAAATACCACGTGTTTCTAATTTTGGGTGTTAATTTTAATCTGTTACTATTTTACGTGGCAGAACAAATATAAAAATATTTCTTCTTATCACGATCGTTATTGATTCAAAAAAAATCTCATGAACATGCAATCTTATTGTAAACGCCTGTTACGCAGGCGTAAAAGGAAATTTAATTCCCTTCAAAAAAAAAGAAACATAAACCCGGAACTGATTCATGCTGCAAGAGTCGCAAAGCTAATACGGACAATTACTTGCGCCGGTCCGATCTTCCTGCAACCTGACCGCGGCAGATTCAGGAAAATTGCAAAGTTCCTACTGCAAAAAGTAATCAGAGCAGATAAAATCAGTGCGCCTGGTACACGAAATGTAATGAATGGTGGGCTACATTTATTGGAAAAATATGAGTTGAATGATAATATTCCATTGTCGGAAATACTACAAGCACCGTATACAAGTTCTATCAATACGAATGATGGATTAATGCGTGTATATTTCCCGTCATTCAAACCTTCCAAACAAATCATATGCCCCGACAATGCCACACATTGCAGAATAATCGCAGTAGGAGCATCTCTAAATTTTAATTATTACAATGCAACAATTGAATCCGACACATCTCCACTTATTCCATTAATTGAAGAACAAGTCCCAGGATTTTCAATGAATCTACCTGTATCACCCAGAGATGGCCATGCTATGATGCTCGTATTGGGCATCAGTTATATCCATTTGCCAACTTACAATGGCGAAGTAGTACCACTCTGTCAGGCAGCACAAATACTAAGAATAGAAAGCAATCTTACATCCTTGCCCGTAAAAGGAGAGGTAAGATACTTGCAATGAATTCCAATGAGAAATTTTCATTTTAAAACTAAAACTTAAAAAATATGACAGCATTTTTTTACCCGCTCAGGAATTTACGTACCTCCTTACAGGACTACCTTGAAAACCCGGAAGAGAAAAGCGGAAAACTATACAGACATGCTATGGGTGCAATTTTACAAATGCACGATGGGATGGCAGATTTTATGCTATCGGACAAAGACAATAGTATCCTTCAACGATACATGCGCATATTCCAGGAACAAATAAGACTATTATTTGACGATATTCCATATTCATGGATAAAGGAAATGGATTTATTGACAGATGATGATAAATCTGAGGATAAATCCACTCAAAAGGAAGATTTCTGCTATGAGTGTTTTCGCCTAATAAGAGAAATGCAGTTATCATATCCATCCTTTTTTGATGATAGCTGTATACCTCCTTTAATGTATTGCATATTAGAAAGATCAAGGTACAAACGCAGCTGGACGATATTATCGGGATGGTTTAATAAAAAGAAAGGGAAATATGCCAAAATCTGGCAAATCATTGATAGCTACCTGGAGAATCTGTGGGATTTCAATCACCGGTTCTCTTATAGGGAAATTACGTATGGTTTTAACTTCATCGATCAGCTTTCACACAACATACAGGCACGGGGAGAAAAATTTAACACCAAAGCGCTCCATTCATTTCTAATCTACATGAATTTCAACGATATCGGCTTCTTACAGTACATAACAGCCGATATACGGGAAGAAATGGACATGTTATTAGACTTTGAAAAAGTAGCACTGCTGGAAGAGTTACAGCAGGAATTTGAAGGCGCTATCGTAAGAAAAGATTGTACACTCGACATCGGCAATCCTCCCGTTACGACCATGTTAACCCAATGGGTAAAAAGAGAATTGAAAGAACTTCAGAGTTGATTCAATTTTAAACCAAAATAGAATAATTATGAATTACATTATTCATCTGAATGCCTTCCTGGATAGGGCGGCAAAAGAACAATGGGTAGTGGCGAACCACTATGCCCTTTATATGGCACTATTTCATATCTGGAATAAAACCGGTTTTCGAAAGATTTTTTGGATCCAAAGAAACAATGTAATGAAAGCTGCTAAGATTACATCTAAAACTACTTATTACAAGTGTCTAAGCGAGCTGGAAGATGCAAAATTGCTGAAATATTATGCTGGCTATTCTCGATTTACACCTGCAGAAATTGAAATGTTTCCCTTAGTGAGTATGCCGGATTCCGGGACAGTAACTGTACCACCAGGAGGACAGAAAAATCAAAAAAATGAGACAGTAACTGTACCTGATAAGGGACCACTATTAAAAACTAATAATGCGAACTTTATAAACAGTGTGACAAACAGTCCCAGCCTGGATGATGTACTCAAATTCTTCACCGGGCATGAATATGGTACAGGATTAGGCTTACGATTCTGGTACCAGTACCAGGCCTTCGGCTGGAAGATCGGTAATACCCCAATCGTAAACTGGGAAGCCTTGGCGCATAAATGGGTTTTAAATGCAAATACACCTCACTCACAAAATGCTGGCAAAAATGATTACAATTACAACGAGTCTTTTTAACTACAAGCAAATATTGCCTGTGCTGGCGGACAAGGGTAGAATACTATTTGGAGCACATTTCAGGATCTATCCGGAGGATTTAAAGGTAATTATTCCTGTCATCGCATGGTTTCTGCATGATGAAGAAGTAGCGAGGCAATTTGATATAGATCTGCATAAGGGAATATTTCTGGGTGGACCAATAGGAACAGGCAAGACTCAAATTATGCAGCTAATGAAATGTATTGTTCCCCGTCCTTTGAATTACGAGATGAAACACTGTGATCGGATTAGCGAGGAATATACATTGAAAGGGCCTTCCATGCTATATAACTACATTGGAGCGGAGAATAGTGATAAATACAATCATCGTATCTGGTGCTTTGATGATCTGGGATCGGAGCACACAGCGCATCATTACGGTAGCAATTGCCAGGTGATGAAGAAGATTCTGTTAGGGAGATATGAGTTATTTACGAAGTTTGGAACGATTACACATGTAACATCGAGTCTAACTACCTCAGCCATAGAGCAGAGATACGGAACGGATGTGAGGAGTAGAATGAGAGAAATGTTCAATAGGATCACATTTGACAAGGAATCGAGAGATAAGAGGGGATATATGATAGCCACATAGCATATTGCCTAGGGTTATCCAATCGACTTAATTGAGATAAATTATAATAAAGGAATAGTGATAAAGCAGGTATGGTTAATCGCTATTCCATTTTTTCTGATGCAAATTCAAAGTAACCACTAATTATTTCTGATATTAATAATCTACCAGTTCGGCAAGTTTTATTCACATCGCAGGTGTTGAAAAGTGATGTAGATAATAATATTATCGAAAAACTAAACTAAATATAATAAAGTATTAGAGAACGTATGACTAGAACTTATTTCATAAATAGGCTGTAAGCCTTCTTGATAGAATATAAGCGAAAGCAAGATGAACAAAAGCTTGAAATCTTTCAATGGATCTATCATATCGTGTTATAACACGT
>NZ_QTJV01000041.1 GCF_003412465.1 Chitinophaga silvisoli | reverse complement strand
CACAGCTGCCTTTGTAAAACGTCCACTCACTTCCGGCTCCGTATAAAGTTTATCCGGCAAATCAGCAAGAGCCTGAGAGGCAACACTACCAATAGGTCTATAACGATTCCATGCAGAAGTATCAGCAACAGGACCGGAAGGTGTGTGACCACCTTGTGCTTGAACAGACGAACCTTGCAACGCTCCTTGTGTAACATACAAATCGGGATTAATTCCAGCAGCCTGCAAACGAGCCTGAACAGCAGCAGGAGTGTTATAGTTGTTGTTAGCCTGCCAAAGTTTATAATTCCAATCATTTTGAGCCTCGCGTTCAGATGTCTGCCATTTACGCGTTTTCTCAGCTTCTTCTCGCGCCGCCGCGAGTTGTTTATCAACAGATTGATTCTGAGAATGAGCACCAAATAAATTAGAGATGCCGGAAAGTGCGCCACCAAGGAGCGCACCACCAGCACCAGCAAGGAATTTTCCCATTATTGCAACTCCTTGCGCTTCTCATTGTAGGCGGCTACAATTTTAGCGCGAGCATCACGTTGAGCATTCCAAATATCGGCTATATCCTGACCACGGCGATATTCAACAGGAACAATCCAAGATTCTTCATCAGTAAAATCATTCGATGGTAACTGTGAAATATTTTGCGTAGATATAGGTACACCAGCTTTAGCAGCTTCATACATTTGAGCGGGAGTGTAAGCAAGGTCACCACGTACAGGAAGCTCGCCCGGTTTTCTAGTACATGTACACGTATGCGTGTTCCAAGCATGAATTACTACTTGTTTCATAATTATTCAATATGAGGAATTGAGTTACGAGGTATAGTTGTCTTCTTGGTAATTTCAAAAGCAATACTACCCAGAATTTTATCACCATTTTCCGACGTCATAGCAAATACATCATTAACATGGTCAGGGTTCACAAGTAAAAAGTCCTTAGATAACTCAGGAGCCTTATCAAATACACGGTTAATAAGGAAGTTTCTCATAGAACCACGGAATTCGCCATGTACTTCGTCAAATGAGGAAATCAAATCCCAGTATGCACGCTGATATCCGAATACATTATTGATATTTGCAGGGTTTACAGCATAAGCCTGATAAGGACACAAGTGCTTGTATAACATAGGTTGATAAGATATGTTATTGAATTGAGGGAAGTGCCAATCCAAAAGGCTCATACGGGTGAAATGTGGAGCGAGAAGCTGTGAATAATTCGCAGCAGGAACGACAGACATAACACCAAGAATGTAGCCATCTTCAGGACAATATTTACGAATGATATGACGCATACCAGACTGGAGCGAACCTTGACCAGCAAAACTACCTAGGGGGTTTCCCTCAGTAGGAGTTGTCTGGGTTACCTTATATACGGGAATGGTATCAGAGATACCACCAAGAAATTCAGGCATCATAAGTTCATCGTAATCCAGATTGACGTCAAAGAGGCCTTTCACAAGGTTCTTGTAACGCGGGGTTTGACGAATACGGATTTCAAGAAAACGCTGAAGTGAATTAACATTTCGAAAGTCAGAAATGGAAATACCAGATGTGGCCATGCCAATAAGGTTATGGATAACGTCAGTAGGAGCATTAGAGCTTTTAACCTGAAAACCTGTAACAGTATCACCATCATCCGCAGTTTCAAGCTGAGCATGATACTCAGTACCGGCGGCATCTCTAAAAGTTGCTTCGCCAAGTGATGTAATACCTACAAGAGGAGCAACACCGGCTTGCGGAGACTGTAAAGCTGTGGTATAAGCATCAGGCTCCCAATTAGCGTAATGTAACTGATATTTATATGTATCATTACCTCCTTTCGTAGAAGGCACATATTTATTGTATTCGGGTTTACCGTCAACAATAAAAGGGTTGTTACGAATATCACGACCAAAAGCGTTGTAGTAGGATTCGTATGCACGAAACGGCAAGGCGGATAAAGGAATAGCCGGAAGTCTCTTGGAGTCAGTGGTGTAGAAAGGACAGTTTTCTTTCTGTGGCTTTGTCCATTCAAGGGACCTATAGATAACAGAAATCGGAGACGAATAAAGTTGAGACACAAATGCTTGCGTAAGACCTGCCCGGATAGTCGTAGTGGAACCAAGTTCATATAAGGAATACATGTAATCCTTTTTATAAACTTCATTACGAAAATCGATAACCATACACAGCTTAAAAGTCGATAGAGGTGTACCCAGGTCAGCAGAGAAAGAAAGAGTGTCGCCTACTATGTCAGACTTATTAAATTGCGCACTCCAAACCTTAGCGCTATTGTCATCCTTGTAAATAGCAAATCCGATTACAGGTTTAGTGTCATAATCGTTAATCATTTGACGCAAAAGATTAAACCGACCCAGAGGAATTGAAATATTAACATTCTGAGTAGGAGTATCATACTTGACAGTAAACGGTATACACATGCAACGAGGAGCTGCATATCCATAAGAACCGGTATTTGCGAAGTTTGTAATAAAGATTTTAGAAAAAGGTACATCAGACGAAAGGATGGTACTCAAGGAATCGAATGATAGATTACTTACAATCGGAGTACCAAGCAAAGTCGAATTTAAAGCAGGTACTTTATCATCGAAATTAAAAAAGTCAACAGCACGAGACGCGATAACAGAGCCTCCATAAGTTCCTGTAATCGTCGTAGGTACACCAAGATAATCTGCAAGTGTTCCTGTTTGAAGGTCATCATCAATATTAAATTGGTTATGTCCTTGCGCAGTATTTTCGGCAGTAGGGTCCATCCAAGGAGGCGTAACGGTCTCATCACCGCCAAAGAAGGCCATCCAATCTTCCCAAAGGGTACGAGTACGAACATAAACAAAATGTAACCGCACATAAAGTTGGGTCTGTATTGGAAACACAGTCGGAAGCAATTGTAAATTAAAGCGGGCGTTTATCTGAAACGAGTCACCGAATGATGCAGGAAGTAGACACACAGGCGTAATAGCGCCGAATTTCATTGTGAGATTATTCACAAACGAGAGGTCAAAAGTGGAACGATTGACACGGTCAATGTAAGCATCTTTTTTACGAAAAATATTGGCCATAATTAAAACTTAATGTTAATGTCAGGAGTTTTTAAAGAATCTATACGCGAAGTAGTAGACTGTTGCGTACCTTGAGAGGAATTCTGGTTCTTCCAGAACAAAGACATCGAAGCTGTACAGCTATCCAAAAGGAGAGTCGCGGCTACTCCAAGAATGAAAGTAGTCGCGAGTTCTATAATTTTATAAATCTGTTGCTTAGTCATCTTCCGGTTCAATTAAATATTGTTCATACATACCATCCGGTAATTGACGGTCCGTAATGATGAGTTGCATAGCAGCAGAAAGGGGGACGTGTTCACGAATAACAACAACAACGGGCATTTCTTCCTGAGTAGAGAGGAACTTACGAGTTGTAAAAGTGACACGAGGTTCATTGTCTTGCGCTGTAACTGAACAGCAATCTACGTTTAATTTTACCATAATGTAAAAATTTTAAGTGAAACAAAAATTATTAGATAAAACTACCAAGAAATCATCTTGCATGAGTCCAGGCAGTTCGAAATTTACAAACAAAATATACTCATCCAGTGTGTCAAAAGTGCGATAAGTTATCTTATCTTCTTCATATCCTAATAACACCTTAGGATATATCTTCGCATAAATGTACGGCATAGTTACAAAGTTTCTTTGTAAATAGCAAGAACATTCTCACTATCCACTTTATATTTAAGATAATTTATATCTACCTCAGGTTGCGTTGACATTGTTTGACTAACAAACATCTGATGCTCTCGTTTTGCAGAGGTAAGCTGTTTATAAAAACTAGTATCAAATTCAAATGCATTAAGCATGGTAATCATGGGGTCGAGGATATTCTCAATTACCAGCAAACTGTCTTCTTTATAACAAGAAGAGAATTGCCTTGCATTATCCATAATAAAACGAGGAAAGCGGTTTACACAGGTGTCGAAATCATAAAACGGAAATTTTTCATGAAGATATTTACGAGTAACATTCACCTCTTTATCAGCCATACCGAGACGTAGTTGCCAGAGGCATGCACGGAGAGACAGAAAGTAATCAACAAGCTGAATGGTGTCGCGGATTTCTTTTCGGACAAGCATAGAAGGGCAAGGATAAAGTTTTCGTCGAAAGTATGAAGGGATGAATGATGAAAAACGTTCACCTGTAAATTTATCTACGATTTCAATGGTAAGAACGTCAGGATGCTGATAAAACCAAAGTACATGGTCAAGGCACCATTTGTAACCAAGTCCTCCGCCGCGGCGAGAAGATAGGTAAAACGTTGGATTACAGTCTTTTGGAATATCACTTTCCTTACGCATGTATTTCATGCAATATTGAATGCCTCCTTGAGTGCAAGGCTTGCAATAAACAAAACCAAGTTCGCCTAGATAATCCCAATCAAAGCGATGAGTAAGTTTATTATAAACTCGTTTTCGAACAGACCAAGCTTGTAACACAGTTTTATAAACATCCATAGTGCCGAAAGCAATAGGCATGTTCCACAGAATAAGGTGATAATGAGGCAGTTTCGTATGGCTACCATACTCAGCCGCGGCAAAATACCGAATTTCCTCAGTAAAATTATGTTCTCGAGCAAGAATCTGACGTAGGCGTTTAAGAAATTTTTGTACATCTTCTTTGTTAACACCATCAGAAGGGCGGTGTAAGTTATTGTAAGTCAGTGTTATGAAGTAAGGAACCGTGCGGCTATGTTGAGTTTCCGCAACAGCGCGAAACATCCATTCACGAGCGTTACGTTTTCGACACAGGGCACATTTTCGACACGGAATCGCCAAAAACATCGGCACAATATCACCGTCGCGGTCGGTGGTGTAATAAGAATCCTGCCAGCATGCAAGGTTCTCAAAATCAATGCCTTTCGGAGAAAAACGAGCATACGGAAAGCTCCAACGCCATGCGGCAAGACGCATTTCAGGAACAAATTCTTCATCTCCATTATACACAAATTTTCCAGTTTGTAAAACGGCCTGTTTGAAAGCAGGATTTAAAATATATTTAGGTTTTTCACATAAAATGTTTTGCATAATCTTTTTTTTTTATTTAGGGGGCGGCTATCCGCTCAAACAAATTGGTTTCGCTAATACTTGCTCCTATCCCTGACGCGCTTCACTCCGTTACGCAATGCTTTAGGCGTCATCCAAGATGACAGAGAGGAGTTCGCGCTACCGCGCTCACGATTTCATAATTTCCTTTAATCTCTCAAGATGTGCAAAGATAAAGTGTAGTTAAAAATATCGTTTATCAACCTGAGCCAAATGATATTAAAGTCGCTACG
Source organism: Chitinophaga silvisoli (assembly GCF_003412465.1). GTDB lineage: Bacteria > Bacteroidota > Bacteroidia > Chitinophagales > Chitinophagaceae > Chitinophaga > Chitinophaga silvisoli. Next base: position 1,374 of record NZ_QTJV01000041.1, on the reverse strand, counting down.
CTTTGTTTAACATCATTTACCACAGAACGCCAAACGCCATTTTTCCCTACGCATTGTTTTATTGCACGTCTCGAAAGAAAAAAGGAAAAATATGTTTTGATGTTTGCGATAGATAGAGACAGAATGGATAAGAACGCAAACCGAAGTTGGAAACTTCGTAGGGCTGTAGCCTTATAATTGTTATTGGGCAAGGCAGCCCAAAGGGGCTGCTCATTCAAATCTTTCACACAAGCTGAGCAATGTGTCAGTTGTGCTACATATATCAAGTTAGTCGATGCCGGATGCTTCACCCGGTCCACAAGTTAGTTGACAAAAGTCAACGTAAGAGAATACTGCACGAGCTGCGCGGTTGCAATATCGTGCATTCATAATACCTGCAAGCAGGTAATTAGACCTGTAAGTTTGTTCCATATAATCCCTAAAAGTTAAAGCTCTATCAGCTATATTTATTCTAAGAGCTGGACAGATTACTTGGTAAAGAGAATTGCAAGGCACATCTTTAACTTTAATATATTCCTGTTTCTGTTTCTCAATGTTTAAATACTGTAAAAGAATGTCCATAATCATAATGTTTTAAGGGTTAATAATCTTGTTTCTTTCAACACTACAAAAATAGACATTCTTCAGTCATTTACCAAAAATTCTGTGTTAATCAATCATAATAGTCATAATAAGTATGTTTAGATTTTCCATTAGAACTTGTAGTCTCGTGTTTCTCTCGAGGTTTACCTGAACTACTTGAACGGGGATTTGCAAAAGGTACGAATCCTGCAACATCGCCGAGAACAGCGTGTATTTCTCGCATAGTACGCTCAAAATCATCCCAATTCATATCCTGAGATAAATCAAATCGCAGACGGGACTCCTCAGCATTTACTTTAAAACCCAAATCTTGATAGAACGAAGCTAAGGCTTCATTAAGTTTCTCCTGGGACTTCATAAGAGGTAACTTGGTAGAGAGTTCTCGAAAAGCTAACTTAAGTTGTTCTTGAGACACTTTTAATTGACCTTCAAGATTCTTAAGTTTACCATGTTCAATATATGCATCCAAAGCAACACGAACATGACGTTCCCAAACACGGTCGTCAACATCAGCAGCCTGCGAAATCAAAAGGTCTACCTCAGATTTTATCTTTTTAATAGAAGCATTAATTTGCTCAACCATACTACGAGCCTGAGAAGCCTCTGCATCGTTAAGGTTGATTTTACTATCATTGACAAGAATAACACTCTCCATAGTATCAAGCTGACCTTGATTGAAAGCATCTCTGAATGAAGCATCAGACTTAAGAATGTCATTCGTATGCTCCTGACCTTCAGTTTCAGCACTAGTCTTAGCAACCTGAGCCGATAAAGCAGTATCAGCAAGAGCCT
>NZ_QTJV01000040.1 GCF_003412465.1 Chitinophaga silvisoli | reverse complement strand
TCAAGCTACTGATAATGTTACTACACAAAGTCAAGATGAAGAACTTGGACGTATCTATGCTCAAATGGATAGCCTTATATATTCCTAAAGAATTTGCTGAATATAAAAGACTTAATGGTAGAATACGAGATATTTTAAGTCAAGCTACTGATAATGTTACTACACAAAGTCAAGATGAAGAACTTGGACGTATCTATGCTCAAATGGATAGCCTTACTAGTCTTTATGATGAAGATGGTAATAAAAAAATTGGTCATGATTTAAATGTAGCTGAAAGACTTCGTGCTTATCAAACTAATATTCGTAAAGTTAAAGAAATGTTCTATGATAAGCAAGCTAAAGAAGGATTTGATTCTAAACTTAAAGAACAACTTTCTATTATTAGTAAATATGAAAGTCAACGTGATGCTAATGGTAATCTTCTTATTAGTATGGAAGAACTTATGAAAGTTCCTGAATATAAAGAAGCTAAAGAATGGATTCGTAAGAATACTAGATATATTCTTGATATTAAAGATATAGAAGATTTAAATTGGGCATTTGAAGAACTTAAAGATGCTAATAAAGGTAATAGTGTTCTTAATCTTGCCATCAAAGAATTTCAAGCTAAAGATGAATTTAATGTAGTTGATGGACGTAAAATACCTGAAGAACGTGCAGCTCTTATAAAAGCTGAAACAGTTAGAAAATATAAATATACTAAAGGCAATGGTATGCCTTATGTTGGTATTATTCGTTCTGCTGAAGATGAACTTAGAATTTATCGTGCTGATTTCTATAATTATCTTACAGGTAATAAATCTAAGAGTGAAGAAGAAATTAATGTAGGAGAAGCTATTAATAAAATACTTGAGAAGTATTTTGATAATGCTACTAGAACTCTTAATACTGCTGATATTAGTCAAGAGGATTTAGAACAACTTAAAACTGGTTTTGAAGTATTTAATGAAATTACTAGAGGTGAAAAGAGTACTGATAAAGCTAAAGCAAAACGTGTTGCTGAATTTATTGAAAGTGAATGTGATGTTACTTATAATTGGAAACAATATGAACTTGATAAAAATAGAGCTTTTGCTAAAGGTAAAAAATATTATGATAAATGGTTAGAAGTATTTAGTGAACAAGTTGAAGAAAATGGAACTATTGCAGAAAGACCTAATCGAACTATTTATGGTATTATTAAACCTAAAGATTTAGATAAATGGACTGATATTGATAGAACTGCTGCAATTAATATTCTTCAAAAAAGAACTAGAGAAACTACTACTCAATATTATTATATGAAAGAAAGAGAAGTTCTTGACAAATATGGTATTGATAGTATTGAATATAAACAATGGTATAGAGATAATCATTATTTTGACCCATATACTCGTACTATTAAACCTATTCGTATTTGGACTACTATGCAAATGATTAAAGATGATGGTTCAGCTGTTGTTGGTAATTATGAACCACGTATTAATCAAATGCATATTACTCCTAAAGAAGAACTTATTAATCCAGAATATAGTAGTTTTGTTAATAAGTATAAAGTAGGAACTGGATATGATAATACTGTTTATACTAATCTTAATGAGTATCAACTTGAACTTATGAATAAAGTAAATGAACTTATGAAAAAGTATTGTTTTACTAATAGTAATAAGAGATATGTTGATATGGGTTATCTTCCAGCTTTACCTAAATCTAAAGATATGACTGTTAAAGATTACTTTGAACAAGCTCTTAGTTTTCTTGGTTGGACTGCTAATGTTCCTAATAATACTGGATGGAGAAATAATGAAGATTTAACTTTTGATAAAGATTATGATATTCCTAATCCTAGATTATCTCAATTAGCTAATAAAGATACACAACAACTTCCTACTATACCTAAATTTAAAGAGCCTAATGAAAGTGATGAGGAATTTAGTAAACGTAAAGCTGCTGCTATTAAAGCTAGAGATGAGATTATTGAAAAGAATAATAAAATTCATAATGATATTCTTAATCGTAATTGGGAAGAAGTATTTAATAGTTTCTTAATTGAAAGTAATAGATATAATGCTATTAAAACAGTTAAAAATCTTCTTTATACTGCCGACCAAATTATTACTAGTAATACTGCTTATGATATAAATTATAAAGGTAGTATAACTGAAAATAGAGAAGCTAGTGCTGGTGGAGAAATTGAATATAAACAAGAACAACAAACTAGAACTAGTCAACATCTTAGAAGTTTTATACGTCGTCTTGTATTTGAACAATATAAAGATAATAAAACTCCTAATTTAGTTAAACTTGGTTCTCTTGCTCAAAACATTGCTGGTAGTAAATATATGATGATGAATATTACTGGTGGTATAGCTAACGTTCTTACTGGTTCTAGTAACATATTTATGGAAAGAGCTGCTGGTGAATATATTAATCTTAAAGATTGGGAAGCTGGTAAATCTGAATGGATTAAAGGAACTGTTAGTTATATGGCTAATATGTATAGTGAAAATAGTAGTACACTTCAAGATGCTATTATTAAACTTAGTCATGTAGTCGATTTTGATAGAGTAACTGAAGTTAGCACTGCTGAAGGTCTTAAAGAAAATATTCGTAGAGTTCGTGGATTACTATTTAGTCCTCAATCTGTTGGTGAACATTATATGCAAAATGTTATGTTATTTGCTATGCTTAAATCTCATAGACTTGTTGATAATGGTAGAGGTGGTTATGATATAATGAGTAAAGAAATGTATCATCGTAAAGCTGAACAAGATGCTCTTATGTCAGTAATTAATACTCCCCGTAGAGGAGAGAGCCAATCTCTTCTTGAACAATTCAATAAGTTCATGGATGAAGCTAAAGCTGATAATAAAAAACGAGCTAAATATAATCTATTTAAAGCTAATCCTATATTTGATTTTGTTAAAACTTATCTTAATGAAGAACAACAAAGAGAATATATAGCTAAGCGTAAAGAACTTATTAAGAATATTGATAAAAAGTTTGCTAAACTTCCAGATATTTATAATCAATTTGAACTTAAAGATGGAATTGCTCAAATAAAATCTGATAGTAAACTTACTCTTAAAGAATATGCTAAATTTATTGATAAAGTTCGTGAAGTAAATAAGAAAGTTCATGGTGTTTATGATAAACTTGGTTCTGCTAATATAGAACAACATTGGTGGGGTGGTATGGTTATGCAATATCATAAACATCTTTATCCCGGTTTTAAGAAACGTTATCGTTGGAATGGTTATTATAATGAAACTCTAGGTACTATTGAAAAAGGTAGTTATACTAGTCTTTATGATTATTTGACTATTCCATTTAAAGAAACTAACGTAGGAGAAGTTAATAATGTGAGTGATGTTCTTAAAGCATTCCAAACTTATGGTAAGAATTTGCTTTCATTTGCTGTTAATTTCAAACTTAATTATGAACTTCTTCCTGAATATGAAAAAGCAAATATTAGACGTAATTTAGGTGATTTACTTTATGTAGGTGCTGCTATTATTGGAGCAATTGCTATAACTGGTATGGGAGGTGATGATGATGAAGGTATTATTTATAATCTTATGCTTTATCATGCAGACCGTCTTGCTTCTGAAGCTGCTTCATTTACTCCATTTGGAGCTTATGCTGAAGGTAAAAAATTATGGTCTAGTCCTGTTGCTATTGGACAAACTATTAATGACTTACTTGGTACTACTGCTATGGCTGCTAGATTCCTTATTGAAGAAGATTTCACAGAGGAATATACTACTGGTAGATATAAAGGTATGAACAAGTTTGAAGTTATGGCTATACGTAATATACCTGTTATTCGTAGTATTAATCGTATTCTTGATTTACCTAATAATAATAGTTATTATAAACTTGATGAAAATATACTTAGTATTATACCTTATAAAGATATAGCTAAAGATATATTTGAATAAGCTGGACTTGAATCTAGTAAAAAATAAGGGCTTGCCTATGGTATCACTACCTAGACAAGCCCTATTTATTTTATCTTAATTAAAACCATCATCATTATTACCAATAACACACATAAGAATAACAAAAACTATAATACCAATAACAAATAGTTTTCCACTATATTTATCCATAGCTTCGTTATCACTAATATTATTAGCAACAGCTAATAGTTTAACACCACCAAATATAATACCAAGAAGAACAATAAATGCAACCATAATTATAATATGTTTAAGTTTAATAATAAGATAAAAATAAACCTCAGTAGTAAGACTAGCTTATCTACCGAGGTTCAGTCATGCCAACGACTATAAGTTTAAGGATTAGTAGAACGCTCCGCTTCGCTACGCTCAACTCCCCGTAGAGGATGGAATAGACTAGTATTTATTCAATCAATATAATTATTATCATTAATAACTATACTAATATTACTAGCATAACTACCGTTCCATCCTCTACGGGGAGTATAGCGAAGAGTGCGTAGCACTCGTAGCGGTTCCAAGCTAACCATTAAATTAAATAAAGCCAGCTCTATTAGAGCTAGCTTTAAGTATAACATATAAACCATTAGCATTAATAGTATCATCTCTTTAGACCATACTTAGCCCATTGAAGAACAAATCCAAGACCTTCCCAAATTTTATCTTCAGCTTTAATTTGAGCATAATTAGCACCAACATTTAAATCAAAGTTTTCAGGTTTTACACAAGCTGCTTGACCATGAACTTCAAATCCAGTAAGACAAGTAAGAGTAGTATTAGTTGTTTTAGTACCAACTTTTACATTTTCAATATCTTTAATAAATCTCTTAATATCATTTTCTTTAAGAACATCTCCAGCAGGGTCTTCAAGTTTATAATAAGCTTTCTCAAACTCTTTAGCAGGACTCCAAGATTTATATCCATCTGGATAAGTTACTTCATAACCATCTTCTTCAAAAGAATGATTACCAATTTTATGACCTTTGTCATTTGCTTCGCGAGCTGTCATAGGAACAGCTTCAATCATTTTAACACCAATAAATTTAGCCATAATTTTAAAATTTAATTATTTATTTAATAGTAGTAGTAATTATTACAAATCTATCATCTACCAGTTCAACATCAATAGCCTGAAATTCTTTATATTCAGTATCTTCAACTAAAACAAGTTTATCTTCATCAAATTGTTGAAGTTTATCTATAAGTTCTTTAACTGTCATAGCTTTAAAATTTAATTAATCACTAACTATTATAACTTCTCCACAATTATTACTATAATCACATACTTCATTAATAGAATTAATATCACCATTATAATCAATATATACTATTGATTCTTCATCGCAAGTTTTAAGCATTTCTATAAGTTCTTTAACTGTCATAGTTTATTCTTTTTCAAGTTTATTAATAATATCTTTAATATAATCACTAGGAAAACTACCTTCAAGTCGAGCTAATTCTTTTCTTTTATAATCATTATCGACTTTAGTAATAACAGTAGTAGGAAATTTAGTAATTTCTTTTCTTAGAATATCATCTAGATTTGTATTACGAATATTAAGAGTAATATCACAATTAGCTTCATTAATAGCATCAGTTATATTTTTAATTGCTATTTTACAAGCGTCACAACCATCTCTAGTAAAACAATCAATACGTATCATAACACAATAGCATTATTTTTAGCAGCTTCTTTAATAGTATTAGGAACTCTAAGAAGAGTATTCTTAATCATTTCAGTAGTAAGACTATCAGAATATACATAAGTAGCATAAGTTCTCCAACTATCTTTAATTACAACAGCAAACTTATTCGGATTATTAACATTAGTTTGAATATATTCTACTTTAGTATTCTGATATTTCCACATCCAAGCAATAGCATCAGCACACTTAGCACGAGTTATACAATCATGTTCATCAATAAACGCTTCAACAAATATATTATTTGTTTGTCTTGTAGGTTCATCTCCAGTAAGATAATTAATATCATTACGAAGTTCTTCCCAAGTAACAGAATTACTATATCGTTTATATTCTGTATCATCTCGATATATAATACAAGTAGGATATTCAGTAATATTCTTACCAGCAACAGCCTTTTCAAGTATCATATCTTCAAGAATAAGATGGTCAGGAAGATTTTTAAAATTACATTGAACATTAGTACCAAATAAAGCTATATCAATAGCTTCTCTCATAGCTTCTGTTTTATCTTTATCAGCACTTTTATAATAAAATTCAATTTTAACCATAGTATTCGTATAATATAATGAGAATTTATAAAATTAGCTATTTTAAAGCCCTACATTGAATGATATTCATATTATGATAGATTAATCACAATAACAATTAAAATTCAATGTAGGGCAAAAGAATCATATCTATGACTGTCCTAACAGCTTGCGAAGATACTTTCTAATAGTGTAATCGCTTTGCACACCACGTAGAATATCACCATCACAATAAGCAGTAGGAGCATCACTAATACCAGCACTACGCGCTTCTTGTCTACCAGTATCAGTATATAAATTATACCTAATAAGATTAAACCTACCGGCAAACTCAGGAAGAGCAAGAGCTTTATGAAGCCTTTCTTCAAAAAGTTTACTAACATTACAATCAGGTAAATAAAACAAGATTAACTTTTTCATAGATAAACTTCATTACCTTCAACTTTAGCATCACTAAAATGACTTTTAAAACTTTCAACACTTCTACACCATAAAGGTTCAAGCCCATTAAGTTTATAAATAACAGCAGGAATCCATTCACCTGTATCTGGATGTTTCATTTTAGTAATACTAATAATTATATATTCATTAGATGTTTTATTATGAATATAACGAGCACCAACTTTAAGCTTTAGCTGCTCCTCCTGTTCCTTCTCCAAATCCTTTGTTTCCACGTTCACTTTCTCCTAATTCTTCAATAGATTTAACTTCTTTCCAAGTAATTCTCTGAGCACTATTAATAATAAGTTGACAACATCTATCTTTACCATCACAATTATATGGAGGAGTAGAAAGTTTACCAAGAATATTAGTAGTTGTAGCTCTAACATTATTAAGTTTAAGTCTAGCATTACCAACCATACTATCAGGTAAATGCATATGTTCTCTAAGTTTATCAACTATTTCAATAAGAGTAGATACAGCATGAACTAAATCTCTAGAAGTACGATTCTTAAAAATAATAAGAAGTTCTCCACGATAACCCCAATCAAGAGTACCAGGAGCATTAGGCATATAAAAATCAGATTTAGTAAGGTTACTTCTAGGACGTAAAGACATTTCATTAGGTTCACCATTAGCATCATCTCCAATATTAAATGCTAAACCTGTATGATAAATATGTCTATCTTTATCTCTATCATATTCATAATGAATAGGATAAACATCCATACAAGCATCACCTTCTTTACCATAAGCAGGTAAAATAGGTTGAACATTACAATACTGTTCTACATCTACAACATCTCCACTAAGAAGTTTAATTTCTTTTAGTTTAAATACTTTTACTTCCATATATAATTAAATTATTAAATTAAAGAGCTTCTGCAAGTGCAAAAGCATTTTCTATTTTTCTTGATTTATCACCATAACAAATACTATCAAATCGCTTAGTACCTTCAATATTATCTATATTAGAATAATATCCACTAATAGCATTAACTGCACCCCAAGCTGTACCAAGAATATCTCTTTGACCTGGACCATCAAAATAATAACTATAAGTATCAGAAATAACATTCATTTTTCTACTACTTATTTTACTATCCGTTAAAGCTAAACCACTACGATAAGCAATATCTTTAATAGTATGCCCTGTATCTTTTAGACGTTGAATTTCATCTTCAGTAAGAATATTTTCTCCAATAAATTGGATTACATCTTCATCAGTAACTTTAATATTAGCAAGTAAATTACAATATTGACCAAATTCTTCAGATTTAATTTTACTAATTCCAAGTATTTCTTGTGCAACAGAAATCTTATTATGAACACTAGTTGTATGTCGAAAACTAACATAATTACTACTAGTACGAATAGCAGCATTAAGAGTATTTTGACAAATAACTCTAATAGGAATAAATAAAATCTTAACTCCACCACTACCATCATGAGTATTAGTAAATACTAGATAATTTTCAACAGGGTCACCTTTAACAAGAATATTATTAGGAAGTTTAGCACTTACAAATATTCTTTCACCATTTCTCCAAAATCCAGCAGTTTGCCAAATAGCAGAATTTTTACCAATAGCGTCATCAAAGAAATTAAAAGCATCATTGTTTTGTACAATAGTATATTTACTTTTAACAACACCTAAAGGAATATTGTAATCAGTACGATAGGTAGCAAAGGCGTTATCACACTTACGATAAATGTCAGTATCAAAAACATGAGCGCCTTCTTTTTGTTCTTTAATAATTCGGTCAAGTTCTTCATCAGTTCCAGTAAGTTTAATAGGCATTTTACCAACTAGTTCACATTTAGCTACATTAAAATTAAGTCCAGCTTTAAGCATAACTTCTTTAGCAGTAGCACAATCTGATACATCAATAGCGCCAGAATAAGCCCAAGGTTTACCTTTTACTTTATACATATTATTTATGACTTATACGTAACATAACACTTTCAATATCTCTAACAGCTTGGTCTTTATTAACACCATAAGTATCCATATACCATTTTATTAATTCTTTTACTTTTTCTTCTAGTTCCATAATTAGCAAAATTAGTAGTGTTGACTCTCCGTGGAGGATGAACTTAATTCTGTTCTCTACGGGGAGTATAACCAAATTATTTAATAATAAGACTAGTATTTTCAACAAGTTTAGCTATACTAATATCTCTACCATCATTAAGAATATTCTTCATAGTAGTTTTATTAACACTGCTACTTCTAGTCATTTCATGTTGATGATTAAAGAAAGTATTAAGTAAATCAAAATTAATTTTATTAGCTAAATCACCAATAGGTTTTTCAATTTCAAATTTAACTTTAATACAATCTAAATCATCAAGCGTAAAATAACCTCCAGTTTCTTCTCTAAGTCTAGCAGATTGTTCAGGATATCTTTCAGTAAATTTATCATTAATTTGTTCAAGAAGAACATCTCTACTAAATGAGAAATTACTATCAATCATATCATTATCCCAAAGAGATTGTAAATGTTCAAGAACTAAATCAATAAATATTTGATTAAGATTTTCATCAATCTCAACACATTTACTATTCTTAGTATAGAGTTTACTATCAACTAAATTAATAACTTTATTACCAGACTTACCTAAATCTCCATAAGCAATAACAGCATCAAGCATAACTCCTTTAAGTCTTTCAGCATTGTTTTCTTTAGTTTTACGAAGAACAGCTAATCGTTGCTCTTCTTTTTTACAAGATTCAGCTTCAAGATTAAACATAGTATATGCTTTACGGTAACCATCAAGTTTAGATTTAAGATTATCTTGTGTAATAGCAAGGCGTTCTTCAAGTTCAGGAGTTAATTCACCTCCATTTTCTTCTAACTCAAGAAATATATCCTCAAGTTCAGCAGTAATATTATAAATATTTGCCATTATTTTCTACGTTTAGGTATATTATAAGCAGAACGATAATAAGGATTTAAATAACCAAATAAATGAGTATAATCACTAGCAGTCATTTTACCTGTATTAGTTCTATATTTATAAATAGCTTCAGTATATTTCTTCCATAGTTTTTTTACTAAACCAAGATTACCAACAAATCCACCATTTTCAAATACAATAGCTTCTGTATTTTTAGTAGTTCTAAAACGGTTATTAAAACCATAAAATTTTCTTCCCATAACTTTAATATTTAAATAGTTAATAATTTATTTATTATTTCTAAGTTCTTCA
>NZ_QTJV01000004.1 GCF_003412465.1 Chitinophaga silvisoli | reverse complement strand
TGGTTCTCGGTGAATCGTACTTTTTTCATAATTGTATTTAAGTTAGAGATTTTTCTCTAACCTCACCGGACCATTTTCGGGGAATCTTACACCTCCATTGATAATTGCTTTCTTTTCCGATAAAGTAATAGACTTACTTTTCTTGCAGACCAGTATGGCATTGAAGAGGATGAGATTGTTGGATATCGTTTCCCTTTCTGATATCCCTTTAAGTGTTCATAGAATACGCTTTTGCATCCCTTATATCCTCTTTCTTTGACTTCATTCCATAACTGTATGATGCCTACCTCTGGTTCTTCTCTCAATCTAGACTGGATATAATCTACATATCTGGTTAAGTTACTTCTGGCGGGTGTCTTAGGTGGGGGCTCGTTAAGGTGTAAATTTTTTTTTTACTGTATTCCTACTAGCCCCTACTAATCTTGAAATGGTTCGTATTGGTACTCCGTCCTTATAATATTTCCTAATTTGTTCGAACTGGGAAAATCGCTTCGGCAATGAGCCATGGGAGGATTCTTTCAATACCTGATTTCCTGACTCCAGATATTCGTTTGCGGCTATCGCCTTTGTTAGCAATTGGGGCTTCATGCTTTGCCGAATCCGTTCTAATAGTTTAGTCAAGGCATCGCCCATATTCTTTATCAGATGCCAACGGTCTGCAATTTGTAATACCTGCGGAGCACCTTTTGACACTCCTTTGGCATACCTGGCAAACCGATCCCGGGTTACTATTTTTATTTCAGGGGGTTGTTTTAACCAATCTTCTACGGTTTTAGCTCCCTATCAGGTAATAAATCAATGATCTTTCTTGATGCCCAATCATCGATCCCTATTTCATTTACTTTAAAGTTTTGAGGAAATTTCTGTTTGTGTATTAATCTGATAAATGTGGAGCTACTCGTTGGTATATTTAGAGTTTGGGATAACTTTGCCCCCATATTGCCCCAACTAATATTGCTATTTTCAATAGCTTTCTATTCAGCCTATTGGTAGCTCTACTATATTTAGAGAAGGTATTATCAAGAGATTCAATAAAGATTTTCCTGCTAAATGATTGGTTTTCAAAGTAAAGTTTCCTACATCTCAATTTTATCAATACTTTATTCTCAAATACTGGTAAACCTCTGAAGGATCGATAATAGTAGCTATGGAGTTTAGTCGCAGGAATATTACAAAGAGGGCATAACTGCTCCACTTTCATACTTCTCATAAATAGGGTGATATTACCAGCATCTACTTTGTAATCCAGTAAATCAAAGCCAGACTCCTTACAGTCAAATATTAAATTTTGAGGCCACATGAAATTTATCACCTATGTTACATTAATTCTCATTATGTAACACTTCCTTACCACCAAAAGTGACGAAGAACCGGAAGCTGACCAGTGATGAGGCATCATGACCACCTTTATAACATAATAATATTCCTGCCGAATGCAGGCCCATCCATAAGAAGATTTCGATTTATTACTAAAGTAATTAAGTCATACTATTTGCTTCCTAATTTTCGCATGGATTCTCCCGGAAGTTCAATTCTATGTGCTTTATAAAGTATTGCGTTTGCTATAGCACTTTCACCGATAACTTCATACGATACATTTACTGACAGCTGTGATGCGATAATTGTAGAGAGACGGCCATGCCTGTCTTCAATAATTTCCATTAATGTATTGGAATATGATTGTCTACCGGCTGCAAAGCAAAATCATCCAGGATCAGAAGGTCGAATTTCTCAATTTTATTGATCTCTTTGATATAAGATCCGTCACCTTTTGACATTTTCAATCTTGAGAAGAGCTTTTGTGTATTAAAGTACAATACCCTATATCCTAATTGGAAAGCCTGGTAGCCGAGAGCTGATGCGATGTAATTTTTTCCGACAACAGAGGCTCCTGTTATATGCAAGTCTTCCTTTTCTTGAATGAAGACACCTTCAGTAAGTCGCAGGAGTTGCGTCCGGTCGAGATTCCTGCTCTTATCAAAATCTATTTCTTCGATGCTTGCCCGGTAGCCAAACTTTGCACCCTTCATATAACGATTGATCTTTCTGTTTTCTCTATTTTCCCATTCTGCCTGTACAAGCAAATGGATTAGTTCATCATGTGTAAGAGAATCTGGGCGCTTATGTGCCAATACTGCAGTATAGGCTTGTTGCATTACATAAAGCTTCATTTGGCCCAATTGCTGTTTAATAACTTCTTGCATAAATATTGATTTATAAACTTATTGGAAGTGATCCTTACCTCGGATATTATTATGAAGTGGCAGTTTTCTCTGTTGCTCTTCCAGTTCTTGTTCAAATAACATTTCTAGTCCTCCATCCAGGATTTTCTTTATCGTTTTATAATTATATATCTGGTAATAGCTTGCGCGCTCAACAGCCTTTATCAACCTTTCTTTCTTTGACTTATTCCCAATTTTTGTAATAATTCATTGTTATGTCGCTCCAACAGTTCATGAATAGCTGTATTTAATTCCTTCAGATTAAAGAAGTTCTTATTCCTTAATGGCGCGTAAACTCTTTTATACATGATGTTTACAGCACTTTCCACAACCGCTTTGTCTTTTAGTCGTCTACTCTTGGTTGGATAGATCGTTGTTTGGTAATGGTTTCCAAAATCGAGGAAGCTTTCATTAATCTCCGGCTCACAATTGTCCGTTGATGTCACGGCGGATTTCAAGGTATCTGTAATTAAGGCACGTGGCACACCTCCGAGATAACTTAATTCATCAGCCGTGGCATGCAAAAAGTCTTCCTTTCTTTGAGTGTAAAGAGCCTCAATGTATGCCAACTGACTATAGCCAAGGATCGCAATATAAACTTCCACTTCTGTAATTAAACCATCTTCATAGTTTATGAGATGTGGCTTTTACCTGCGGAGTCAATGAAAAGCTTATCACCTGGCTGATGTTCAAGATGCATAGTCGCACCCCGATGTTCTAACCATTCACGATAATACTCACAAAAATTGTGTATATGCATAACCATCTGGATAACGGGCCTTATACTCGCCCCATAAAATCCAGCGGGTTACTCCCGTTCCCTTCAAGTCCAGTTCAATCCAGACATACATCTCTTCGAGTTGTTCATATCTGGGTTTGCTTACTACCGTCGGTTCAGCAAAAAGCCGCTCCAATTTATGGTCTTCCACTGAAGCTAATTCCACAATGTTCAAACCCTTTAATTGAGCTAAACGAATATACTTTTTTACGGTATTACGAGAGGTGGACATATCTCTGTAAATGTCTTCCAGAGCCATTTCATTCCTTCGATGCAAAAGATCAGCTTTAACTTAATCATGCTGATAGTTTCTCCTGACATCTTCAGGGGATTTAATACCCCAAAATAAATAAACCCCTGGAAATTACGGGTGGTCAATATGCCGCAAGACGTATTGACCACCCAACAGGATAAATTATTTATGTCGTTCCGGCATGTTGCCACCTATTGAGTGATGATAATCAATATGATAATACAGGAGTATAATCACGGGGGCCCAGACTGGCGCTATTTGTAATTATGTAAGTGGATGGTGATGAAAATTTATGCCCAAATACCGAGGCAAATGAAATATTGGCACGAATTTTTAATATTATCTTTATAAATTCTTTTTAAATCTATTTAGTCAAATTATGGTTCTTTACATATTATAGTCGAAGCTTTACACGGAAGCGGGTTTTACATACATTTGCATCACCCCAAAAGAAAAGCCCAAACAGCAGAAACCGAACGGGCTTTTATTAATAAACAAAAATATGAGTCGAAAATAAGCAATTTCTGGCTCGTAGAAAGTCGGTTGTTACAATTTCTTCTCAGCTTCACATTTTACTTCAAGAGCAGGACAAAGGACGGAACATCAAATGCAGCTTCTTATTTGAAGGGGTTAATTGTTAGTCGTCGACGTAATTACCAGGTCATGGCTCAGGAACTTCAGAATTCCAGCCAGCAATGCTTACACCATTTTATAACAAATGGTAAGTGGTGTTATTCAAAGTTGATGGATAGGATAACAGTGGATTTTGGGTGTCTTTTTGCAACGGAGTGGACCTGAAGATGATACCTGTTTAATAATCGACTAAAGCGGCAATCCTAAAATAGGGAAGCTTTCTGCTGGGGTGAAGAGGCAGTACTGTGGGCAGATTAGTAAGACCGAAAACTGTCAGGTAGGTGTATTGGCGCTTTGTGCGGAGGCAATCTTGTTAATCTTGATTTCTTTTAGTGCCGTGATGCTAATCTCATTGTGCCATCTGAGAAAGATGGGCTTACCGTTTGTAGCTGATATTTCTGACAGTCATAGAGTTGACTGGAGGCATTTCAAATGAGAGTTCCAGGTAACGTACCAGGAAAAAGAGGGTGAAAAAGTAACAAAGGATGATTTTAGAAATGTTTGAT
The DNA here is from genome assembly GCF_003412465.1 of Chitinophaga silvisoli. Lineage (GTDB taxonomy): Bacteria > Bacteroidota > Bacteroidia > Chitinophagales > Chitinophagaceae > Chitinophaga > Chitinophaga silvisoli. The sequence goes on along the minus strand of NZ_QTJV01000004.1, from coordinate 906,287 downwards.
TCTCTCTCTCCAAATTTTCATTGGCTTCCTGCGCCTTTATTACCTAATTGGGATTTCATACTTTGACGAGTACGCTCTAATAATTTAATCAAAGCATCACTCATATTCTTAATTAGGTCCTACAGATCAGCAATTTGAACTGCCTGAGGAGAACCACTTGGAACACCTTTTGCATACCGGCCAAAGCTATCTCGTGTAGCAATTCTGATATACTGCCTTTGCCTGAAGCAATCCTCTATCGTTTTGGATTCACGATCAAATAGCAGATCAATTATCTTTCTTGAATTTAAATCAATGATTCCAGTACCATAATGGTGATCTTTCTCATTTACCTAATCATCATTTCTACTGTATCTGCCTCAAAATTTTGAGATATTTTTGGTCTGTATATCAATCTGATAAAGGTAGAGTTGCTCGTAGCAATATTGGCGGTCACAGATAACTTAACCCCCATATTTCCATCAACTAATAATGCTGTATTCAATAGTTTCTTACTTAATCTATTGGTGTTCTAACGATACCAGGAAGATGTGTTATCCAAGGATTCAACAAAAATTTTTCTAGCACAGGTCTCATTCTCGCAGTTAAACCTCCTTCATCTTAATCTTATCGGAACTTCGTTATCAAAAACTGGTAAGTCCTTAAATGCTCTATAATAGTAACTATGAAGCTTTGTCGCCGAAACATTGCTAAGAGAATTACTGCTGTGCTCTCCGATTTCTCATGAGTATAATAACGTTTCCTAAATCAAATTTATAGTCTAATAAATCAAGCTCAAATGAATCAAAATCAATATTAAATCTCAATTAAAATGAAAATTATTCCATGTTAATTGGTCTTAAGTACGTAACAGAGTCTAAGCACCAAAATGACGAAGAAAGTATACTCCGTAATGGTGCTAAACTTTGTAATGCAATGAAAGGTAATGGTTAAGGTAGAACATTGGTAAATGTATACTCTAGAATATGCAAGCAAATTTTTGCTATAATATTTCAGTGTAAAATTGGTAATCTATTTACGTATTCTTTTTTAATTTTTTTTTAAATTCATGTAACATTATATACAACATTTACTTTCTCAATTTGTTAAGCCCATGTACGAAAAAAAAATAAATCTAGTAGAAAATACCGCCAATGTGATCGTTATTAGTTATGAAGATTTACTTAAGACCTTTGGAATACAGCAATTTTCTTCTGTTGGTTTCTATTTAAAAGTTGGTAAGTCTGATCAATTAGAGGGCTGGATATTTCATATATCTTTTAGACTAAGAGATATTGATTTATTAGCAAGGAACCTACTTCCCTATCTAATTAGACATAATCTCTCTTTCCAGCTTCCTGTTAATTCAGATATTCATAGTATGATTTTGAACTGTCATTTAGGATATTCAAACCTTGGTAAGGTTTTAACTATTTTTCCAAACCGAACTTCAAATTTATCAATCTTAGCCAACGAACTTATAGAGATTTCTACTAATTTAAAAGGCCCTGCGATTCCAACTGATATATTATTAGGAAATCAAGTATACACTAGATATGGAAGCTATGAAAGTTATGAACCCAAATACATTACTAATCCCGAGGGTGTAAAAATACTTGATCAGGAGACAATTCCGTTTAAAAAATATCCTTGGCTTTCATGGCCCTTCAAAAATCCGCAGAAAACAACTTTTATCCAGAAAGGAGAAATTTTAAATGGCAAATATTTCATAAGTGAAATTATAAAACCTGATGCTAAAGGGTTTGTAATAAAGGCACTATTTCAAAAAAATCTGTTTACTTATAAATATTGTATTATCAAGGAGGGAAAGATGGGAATGGCAGAAGATAAATATGGAAGAGAAATAGGACATCGCCTTATTTGGCAAATGGACCTGCATAAGAAACTACAGAATTTTATACCCATACCCCAAGTATTAGATTTTTTCCAGGAGCAATCTAATTCGTACTTGGTTTTTAGCTATATTAAAGGAATAACACTTGGAAATTTATTGTATAAATTGACAGCAGGAAACCATTGGGATGATATTGCTCAGAAATCAAGAATTCACATTATAGATATAGTATTGAAATCTATTTTAATCGTAAAAAATCTGCATAAGAAAAATTTTGTCCATAGAGATTTGAATGCTGAAAATTTTCTAATAAATAAAGAAAATAAAGTATGGATAATCGATATGGAATTAGCTTATGATCTTACTTTAGACTATCCTAATCCTCCATTTGAAAAGGGTACGGAAGGATATATGTCGCCGGAACAAGAATCCTTAGCTATTCCAACGTTCGAACAAGACATCTTTAGTATAGGTGCATTAATGGTAAAATGCTTTATACAATTTGAGCCTTCGAAATTTGATCTATTAGATTCAAAATTGCTAAAAAATAAGTTCGACTTTTTCTGCAAGGATACCTTTCTAGTTGATTTAATTTTATCTTGCTTTGAAACTGAAAGTAAAAATAGACCCTCACTTGATAAAATACAAAAATCTTTAGAAGAATTCAAGACAAGAACAATCAAAAATAACTCCACAAGAAAAACAAATAGTCTAGACCGACAATTTTTAGGTGATATTATTAGTCAGTCGATTAGCTCATTAACAACTAACGGTGCTACTAGTTCCGATGGAATTTGGAATTGCTCAAATTCTAAGAATGATAATTTTGTTGGCAATGCAAGGTATGATAGAACTATAGATCTTGGATTAGACAAGGGAATTTCAGGAGTTTTCTATCTTTTGTCAAAAGCCAAATCTATTGGATTTTATATTGATCTGATTTCAGACACAATAGATAAAAATGTTATCTTTTTAGAAAAATACTTTAATTCCCAAAAAAATGAAATTCATTCGGGCCTATATTCTGGGAAGAGTGGCATTGCATTGGCAATTTCATCGTTAATTGAGGCCAATATTATTCCTATTAGTGAGAAGAATTATCAGATAATTTATGATTGCTTTGAAAATATTCCCACCAGTATGGAAATGGAAAATGGAATGGCTGGATATGGGATTTCATTACTTAAATGCAATAGCCTATTAGATAAAAATTTCATGGCAAAAAACATAAATTACTGCATTGACTTTATAATAAATAAACAACTACCTAATGGTTCATGGTCGTTAAATTCAGAACACTCAAAACGGAAGGAAATATTAACTGGATTTAATGAAGGCATTTCTGGTATTGCATGGTTTTTAATTAATTACATGTCCTTTCGGCCGGAAGATTTAATAAAAGATAGAATTTTTCTAGCATTAGATTTTTTAATTAAAGAAAGTAAACCATATAATGGTTATAAAACATGGAGAATCTCTTCGAAAAGAAACGAAATCCACGATTTCAATAATGGAGGGTATAACATTCTAAGGCCTTTTATTAAGGCTTATTCCCTTAGTAACGAAAAAAAATATAAAGATGTTGTCGAGCAAATACTGTATTCATATCCGATACATATAACAACCGAGTTGTTTTCACAAGAAAATGGTTTAGCTGGGTTAGGTGAAGTATACATTGAAGCATGGCAAGCTTTTAAAAATGAAGAATGGTTAACACGAGCAGAATGGATTGCGATGCTATTATCCAACACAACCTATGGAAAGTTACAAAATTCTTACTGGAGACAAGTTAACTCTAATTACCTCAATGTTAGCCTATTTAATGGGAATTGTGGAATAATACATTTTCTACTACGCATGTTTTCACTAAATCAAATTTCCAATTATTTTTCTTATTCTTAATTAATAACTTGATTTGATCAGATTTGAATAAATAAAAATTTCTTTAGTTTCTAGTAATCTGGTGACTGTTTTGCAAGAATATCATCCGTAATATTTCGGATTGATCGCACTGTCAATTTCAGAACAGATCTTATTAAAAGTTATTTCATAAATGCTATTTAGATTTTTGAGATCTTTACAGTATATCAAGATGGGAGAATTTAACTGATGATCAATGGGCTATCATTAAACAACTTATTACAGAAACACCAACTCGAGAAGATGGCAAAGGTCGTTCGCGTATACATAGCGACAGAGAAATTCTTAATAAGATTCTTTGGATTCTAAGAACCGGTGCATCATGGATTGATTTACCTGGGCGGTTCTCCTCTTCTTCAACTTGCTGCAAACGTTTCAGCAGCTGGAGTAAAAGTGGTGTACTTTCGCCAAATGCTCGAAACGCTGGCCAAAGACCTTGGAACAAGAGGCGGAATAGATCTATCAGAATGTTTTATAGATGGCACCTTTGCGGTGGCAAAAAAGTGGCCCCATGCGTTGGAAAGGCTAAGCGCGGCAAAGGTACGAAGCTCATGGTTATTACTGAGTATGCCTCCGGGAAGTTTAAGATTGAATACAAATTTTCATAGTAGCTTTGCGTAAGGCGTGTATTTCCTAAACATTATTGTTCTTTCCAGTTATATGGTAGTAATGTTTTGATCTGATTGATAGGCATTTCATTAATATCCCTGCTTAGAACATCTTTCAGCCAGTTATATGGATTAACATTGTTCAGTTTGCAGGTAACTAATAAAGAGTAGAGTAAGCCTGCTCTTTGCGCTGCATCATGGGATCCACAGAAGAGATAGTTTTTTCGGCCCACAGCCACATTTCTCATGCACCTCTCAATCGCATTATTATCGATCATCAGGTTACCAGTATGAGCATACAGACTTAGTTTTTCCCACCGTTTTATACTATATGCAAACGCTTGTGCGATAAGGGATTTAGGTCTCAGTTGTTGGTATTCTTTTTTCATCCAGTCATCCAATGCTTTTAATATGGGCAGACTTTCCTTCTTACGGCGATCTTTTATTTGTTCTTCATTCAGTTGTTCTTCCTGGCAGGCCTGTTCAATCGCATACAGTTTTGCAATCTCCTGTTATGCATATGATGCAAGCTTTTCATTATTACTCTGCGCATCATAAATCTTACGGCGCGCATGAGCCATACAGTAGAAGACTGTGATATCCTCTAATGGCAACTCGTCGTACACGGCGTAACCATCAGCCTGCAGATGGCCTTTAAAATCCTTTAAAATATTCAGTGGTCTTTCACCTCCACGACCAGGCTGATAATCATAATAAATCATTTTGCCATCACCTGTTGTCTAAAACGGAGGTCATTGGTTCTTCTTCAATTTTGGTGATAGATAATATCATAATACCTTTGAATTAGAGAAACGTACGCCCCAAATGAATTTAAATTTTCTTTCTTTTGAAAGCCATAGTCAATTTGTCATAAAAGTCATAAGTATTGTAAATAATTAAGTGAATCTACATGTTGAGTCCAGGTTAAAGACAGCAAAATGCCCAAAATGTTCCCGAAAAAGCTCTACTGTGTCTAAAACGGAGGTCATTGGGCCATCCGTAATGGAGCATACCGGGCCAGTCAAAACGGTAATATTGGGCCAAAAAGAACGATCCGTATCTGCCTAAAACGGATTTTAGGTGCCGATCTTAAGATTTCACTCACTAAAACGGAGGTCATTGGGCCAAAAATAAGGTTTCCATCCACTTCAAACGGAGGTCACTGGGCCAATTCAATATCCGTAGCCCCAAAACGGAGGTCATTGGGCCACTTTCCATGATTTGCAATAGTCTTGTGCCTAAAAAGCAATAGGTATATGGCGGGTCAAAGAATCAATGTCATGGAAATACGTACATTAATTTCACTGAAACAGAAGGGATGGAGCAATCGTAAGATTGCGGATTACATTAAGGTCAACCGTAAGACTGTAGACAGTTATATGACCCGCTTTAAAGCATTGGAGTTATCCTGGGAGGCCTTATTTCAACTGGAAGATGCTGAACTTGCAGACCTTTTTACAGAAGATAGCCAGACAGAAAAAGAACGCTATGAGACATTGGCCGGTTACTTTAGCTACTTTGAAAAGGAACTGCTGAAGCCTGGTTGTACACTAGGAGCATTACATCAGGAATACCTGTTTAAACACCCCGACGGATATCGTTATACACAGTTTTGCTGGCATATAAGGCAGTGGAACAAAAGAAGTACTCCGGGAGGAAAACTATTACATAAAGCTGGAGATAAGCTGTATGTAGACTTTTGCGGGGATAAGCTCTCCTACATTGATAAAACAACAGGAGAACTGAAAGCCGTGGAAGTGTTTGTTGCAGTGCTGCCCTGCAGCCAATATACTTTTGTAAAAGCAGTATCATCACAGAAAAGGGAGGATCTGATCACTTGCTTATCATCCTGCCTGCAGTGGCTTGGTTGAGTACCACAGGCTATTGTATCAGATAATCTCAAAAGTGCAGTGAGCAAAGCACATAAATATGCACCACTGATCAATAAGACATTGGCCGACTTTGCACTGTTCTATGGGTGTGCGGTAGACCCTGCCCGCCCATATCACCCACAGGACAAGGCCTTAGTTGAACGTGGAGTAGAGTTGGTATACCAGCGAATTTATTATCCCCTATCCCGTCATACCTACTTTTCTCTTGAAGAGCCCAATGCTGAGATCAGCAACATGCTGGTCACTTATAATGATTACCTGTTTGCTCATGGTGGTACAACCCGTCGACAACAATTTATTGATACTGAAAAAGAATGGTTGCAGCCATTACCACAGGGGCGTTATCATCTGCGGCAATACAGACGCGCCAAGGTGCAGAAGACCAGCTATATCTATCTCAGTGAGAATCGCAACTACTATAGCGTGCCCTATCGATATCAGGGACATCATGTAGAAGTACAGTATAATCAGGTGTCAGTAGAGATCTTCTACAACCATACCCGCATAGCTAGTCATCGTCGCTGTTTTACACCTGGCCATTATACTACAGTCAGTGAACATATGCCCTCTACTCACCAAGTTTATAATGGCTGGAGTCCTCCGTTTTTTGAGGATAAAGCAGCACTTGCAGGCAATAACACGCTTCTTTATATCCAAAGATTGTTAGGTCAGTATAGCTATCCGGAAATCGCTTATAAGCAATGCCAGGGCATACTTGCCTTAGGAAAGGATTATACTATACAACGCCTTGAACAGGCCTGTCATCGTGCTCTGGAATATCATAAAGCCGGCTATCATACTGTTGAACGCATTTTAAAGGCTGGGCTTGACCAGTTGGAAGAGCCGCCAGCGGCTCTTCCAACTATCCCGGAACATGTTAACATCCGTGGAGCAGCAGCATACCGCTAAGTTCACTATCAGCAATATTTATTAAAAACAGATCATAAATGAACGAAAACAACACCGTAGAGAAACTACGCCGGATGCATCTGAGAACTATGGCTCATCTTTACCATCAAACCCTTACTGACCAGCATTATGCACATTGTACAGCAGATGAACTTCTGGCATTGCTGGTGGATGCTGAATGGGAGCATCGTCAGAAAACCCGGATAGAAAGCCTGATCAGACAGGCTGGTTTTAAACAGATCGTATCACCACAGGATATTGATTATATGACTAATCGTAATCTTGACAGGAATGTACTAGAGCGATTACTTAATTTACAGTTCCTGGATAAGGCTGAGAATATTATTATTACAGGCCCTACGGGCTGTGGTAAAAGCTTCCTCGCACAATGTCTGGGTGTAAAAGCATGTCAAATGCTTAACCGCACACATTATTACCCTGCCACCCGCTTCCTTGACAAAGTTAAATTAGCCAGGCTGGATGGATCTTACTCTAAGATGATACGCACAATAGGCAAGCTGCCCTTATTGATCATAGATGATTTTTTATTAACTCCGGTAGATCAGCCCACACGAACAGCCTTACTTGACTTAATAGAAGAACGATACGAGAAGGGAGCTACTATTATATCTACTCAGATACCCGTGGAACAGTGGCATCCCTTAATAGGAGAAAGCACAATGGCTGATGCGATATTAGATAGACTTGTGTACTCTTCCCACAGAATAACACTGACAGGAGAGTCTTTGAGAAAGAAAAAGAAACTTACTGCTTAACTTTTAATCAATACCCGTAATATTGCAATGGAAAGTGGCCCAATGACTCCGTTTTGCCTGGCCCCATATCCTCCGTTTGGGCTGGCCCAGCATCACCGTAATAGACACTACTGTACATAGTTTTTATAGAAGAAGAATAAAAGATCTCCCAGCTTTTGGCAATGAAGTAATTCTGAATTTGCTGTGTAAAAAATTCTTTTGTAAAAACGATGATTGTGATCGATCTATATTCACAGAGCGATTTAACGATCATTTTAAGCCCTATTCACGGCTGAGTATTAGATTGACAAGCAAATTACTCAAGACCGGGCTATTAACAGGAGGAAACGTGGGCTCAAGAATATGTAGACTCCATTGTATTAATATTAGTGCCTCAACAATTTTACGTATCGTCCATAAAACACCTATTGTACCATTAGTTGCTCCCAAGATACTTGGAATAGATGATTGGGCCTATAAAAAAGGTGATCGATATGGAACAGCTCTAGTTGATCTTGAAAAACATCGGATAATTGAACTCCTCCCTGACAGGGATTCAAATACAATCAAAAATTGGCTAATCAATAATCCTGGAGTAGAAATTATCACAAGAGACAGGTATTCAAATTATGCAAAAGGAGCTACTGAAGGCTGTCCAGAAGCTACACAGATAGCTGACAGATTTCGCCTATTACAAAACCTTAGCGAAGCATTGAAAAAGGTACTTGATCGAAATTACAAGACATATAAGCAAATGTTTGAAACAACCAACCTCATTAAGAGATGCGAAAATATTAGTAAGCCATTAGATATATTGCCTATTTCCTTACCCCTAGGTTATAATAAACGATTGATTCAAATGGAAGAAGTGAAAATGCGGCACCGAAAGGGTGAATCACTTCGAAAGATAGCATCTTCAGTAAATCTTGACAGAAAAACTGTAGCTAGATATCTTCAGCTTGAAGAACCACCAATAAAGGTAACTCCCCCGAAATATAATTTTTCAGAATTTACCAGTTATATACTAGAATTTATCAATAAATCTGAGGGCACCCCAATTAAATTATTGATTAATGAGATTAAGAAGATGGGATATAATGGAGGTTTCACAACTGCATATAAATTCATTAGAGAAAATTTCAAAGTCCACAATGCGAAATCCAAGCCTGCCATTGCCAAGCATTTATATTTTCCGGCAAAGGCCGCTTTATTATTATCCCAGTCCCCTTCAAAATTAAGTACCCTACAGAATGAAATAGTAACAACGATTTGTTCCGCCACTCCAGATATAAAGCAAGCCAGTATTCTATCCAGACAATTCAGAAACTTATTGATATTAAAAAGGGGAGGACTTACTAAGAGGTTTGAAATTTGGATTGGAAAAGCCCTTAGATGTAAAGCATCGGAAATTAGATCTTTTGCAAAGGGATTATTATCAGATTTTTCAGCAGTGCATAATGCCATTTTATACAAATGGAGTAATGGGCAAGTTGAAGGGCAAATTAATAAACTTAAAACCATTAAACGTCAGATGTACGGAAGATGTAGTTTTGATCTTCTAAAACGTAGGCTGATCATGGGTTTCGAATAATATAATGAAAGGGTTTCCTTCACCAAAATTGAAGAAGAACCTTTGATCCCATATTTTTTGCGCCAGTTGTAAAATGTAACTTCACTAATACTATATCTCTGGCAAAAGTCTTTTATGCTCTGACCCTGGCGCTCAAAATTCTCTATAAGAGGCCGAATTTGTGCGGGTGTTAATCTGGATTTGATTGTCTTTTTCGCTTTGGAACTCATAATACTTTTGAGATCCAAATTATCACAATGGAATTTTATGACCAGCGAGGGGCTGCTTGGAGGTTTACATATTACTGAGGTAACTCATTTAAATTTTGGACTCAGTTAAGAAAATCATTTTTGCAGTAATAAATAAGGGAATCATGCTTTTGACATGATTCCCTTATTATTACCGTTCTCTAAAAAAATAATATATATGTATTATTTTTTACATGTATACATATTTATGAACATTTTAAATTGAATCAATTGGAAGTCCAGAAGGTGGGCTTGGAATTACATAATCATATTCAGTTGATGATCGCATATGAGTTTGTTGCGTAGAAATACTTTCGGTCATCCATTTAGGAATTGGTTTTCCTTTTAAGTAAAAATCAAAGAATTGAGTCATTCGGATATAAAGATCTCTTTGATCATCTATATTTGAGACACCATGGGTGCTGTTTTCACTTAGGTATCGAATTAGCCAGGCTTTCTTTCCACATCTTCTTAAGGAAATAAAGAATTCTATGCCTTGTTGAATATTAACATTTCCATCTATTTTGGTAATCACAATTAATAAAGGGGTATTTACATTTTTTGTATAAGTTATTGGCGAGTTACGTAGGTACCTTTCAGGATCCTTTGCCAAGCTGACTCCCATTCTAACCTGCCCATTTTCATATATTTCTTCCCTTAGTCCAGGAATATTTCCATAAGCACTTACAAGATCACTCACTCCAGAAATGGAAACAAGCGCTGAAAATTTGTGGCTTAAGGCTGCCAAGCAATTTACACCATATCCTCCGAAACTACCTCCACTTGCACCATAATGAGTGCTATCTACATATGGCAAGTGAGATATATAATCTGCAGCGCCTTCTACGCAATTTACAATACTATTTGCTGTTTCCCCTATTTTAAAGTGAATGTCTGGAACACAAACCAAGTAGCCATGGTTTAACATAAGAGGGATGTTAAAATAATATATACTTGTATAACCAGGAAGACGAAAATGATTTAGCTTAAAGCTTTCTTGTTCATAGAAATTGAAGAGAACTGGGTATTTTTTGGTAGAATCGAAGTTCTCGGGTTTATATAGCATTGCATTGTAGGTTTCTCCCGTCTTAGTTGTATATTTAATTAATTCAGTTGTAAACCAATTGTATTTTTTTTCAGGTTCAATATTGGATAAAGGTTGGAAAGTTTTAAAATCATTAGTCCAAAAGTAATTAGGAGAATTTGTAGCGCTCATTCTTTTTACTACCCAAATGTTTGCACTTTTTGCCTTTTTTATTTCATCATAAGTATAATTCCCCATTGATAATAATTCCGGATCTTTTTTAATCCCAACTTTGATCTTATAAAATCCAGTTTGCTTATTTTCTTCATTAAAAGCAGATATTATTATGTCTTCATTTCTTTTGCATGATAGGTTATCAGGAATCGTGCGAAAGATAATGTGATGCTTTCTGCCCAAACCATTGGTGAGGTTAATCGGGGAAAAAGAATTTTTACAATTTATCATCCACAAATCGTAATAATCGGAAACTATTATATTTGAATCCGTGCTCATGAAATTTTTAAAAAATAATCCACGACTCCTCTGCGTTTGTGGTTTTTCCTGGAAATTGTTAAATTCCGGAATTGGCAATTCAGAAGTTAAATTAGAGACTACTTTTTCACTGACATCGGTGCTAAATATATTGCCCCAGGGTTGATAGCTTCCGATGACGAAATTACCTGATGGGGACATATTATTATCAATATAATCGGTTTGAATTCTAACTGTATCTTCAGTATCAATAAATAAAATATAATCTTTATGGTGACTTTTCTTATTCCAGTAAAACTGAATACCAGGAGCTTCAGAGCTTTCAATAAAGATTTTTTTTTCATCTTCTGATACTTTTTTGATACTTTCATTTTCATGTTCTATTCTTTTAAATTTATGGGTGATTGAATTATAGGCACAGGTGTAGCGAGTTGGACTTAACGGTAGGTTGATATTAAATATTCCATCAAGATAGCTGGAAATTCCTACTTGGGTTGCTGAAGATGCTTCGGTAGGAACAGGTTGGGTCATATTAAAAAACAATAATTTTCCACTATTACTGAAGCGCACCAGATCAGGACTAACCAACCCCAAAAATTCTTTTACGTTTGGTATTTCCAATGGGGTGATTTTTTTACCATTATTTATATCATATAAAAAAAGGGCTGAGTTTACACTGAAAGCAATATGATTACCTTTGGAGTCCAATATCAGATTCTCAATAATATTATTACCTTTCCAGATTAAGTTTTTTTTTCCTGTTTTTATGTCGACTTTATATAGACAATTTAAGTCATTTTCATGAGCTACAAATGCAATAACTTTACCATCATAGGATTGCTTATAGTATAAGCAATTTTCAAATTTCTTCTTTTTATTATTGTTTAAATCAAGAATTACAAGATTATTTTCTTTTTCGATAAAGGAAATCATAGATCCACTTTCATTTATTATTTGATCATCTTTCACGTTGGGAAATGAATCTATTTTATTAGTTCCTAGTTCTAAACTAGTTAATACTTTATTTGAGTATTTTTTGAAAATTAAATACTTGCTATCAGATGTAAATGTAGCGTTTCCATCTAAATCAATTTCTGTTTGCCAATTTCCATTAATTGCCTTGACAATTGCAATTTTGGATGAAACGTTACGTTCAACTACGGGTCTTTCCTTATCAAAACAAATATATTTCCCATTATTTGAAATAAGATAATAAGAATAGATTAAGGTTGGAAAATTTTTAAGATCGCTGGTGTCTAATAATGGCTTAGATAAATGTTGTCCATAGTCAAAATGAATAAATATTAATATAATTAAAGATGTTAAAATAGACTTTTTCATAAAATTTAGTTTGGATTATAAGTTTCTTTTTGCGGTTGTTTTTAGGCCTAAATAAATTGTTATTATATGGCTGACATTGTGAAATTTTAATATCCTCAATATTTATTTAAAACTAAGAAAATACAATGCGATCAGACGTTATTAACATGTCATTTATAAATAAAAATAAGTACAGATAAACACCGGGTTTATCTGTACTTGGAACCATACTGTAAGCTTGATATTGCAATAGAGAGACATTCATAACATCTATGAATTAAATTGTCTATATTCTAATTCGATATTTTTACTCATCGGGAAGGACCATCCAAATAAAACCGGTTGATAGTTTCTCTAGTCTATAAACTCAAAATGCATAAATAGAAGTTAGATAGCAGTATATCATCTTAACTTAGTATTAATGACCCTACCATTGTCCATTACGACCCTTATCGGGCAGCCTATATTGTTTACCCCAGGTATGCCTGAAATTTATTCCAGCTACTACTTAAGAGGAGCCAAACCCTACTATGCCTATAGTGAGAGTTTTGGTTATCTTATTTGCCAGCAAATATCAAATCACAGTTATACAGGATGGCTTACTCACTTCATTCTATCTAAACCTGTAGAAATGAAAATTTCTTCCAATGTGGATGATTTATTAATGTATTACACTATTAAAGGGAATTTATACTATGTATTTGATAACCAGGAAAGCTTATCCAGTGACCATCATTTAAACCTGGTGGTTTCACGAAAACTAAAAAGTATAATACGATTCAAGAACCCCGGTATTTATAGTGCATTACATATTCATGTTCCAATTGTAGGATTACAGGAACTTTCTGAGAGCTTTCCTGTCGTAAGTACATTTCTTGACAAGGCCGAAAATGGTCATGCAGTCCCATTACTGGACCATAACATGGCTGCTCATGGCCGCTTAAGAAATATTGTCGAAGATATTTGCGAGCGGCAATTACCGAATATCGCCGGAGAAAAATACAGGGAACAGAAAATTGGTGAATTAATCATAGAATCTTTAGATATGCTCACACGATACCTTACAGACACCAATGGCCTAAGTACGGCTGATCATGAAAGAGGAGAAAAAACTGAGGTACATCTCCTAAACCATCTTCATCAACCATCGCCACCTACATTACGCCAGCTTGCAAGGTTTGCAGGTACTAATGAAAAGAAACTTGAAGATATCTTCAAGCTTCGACATGGTGTGACGGTTTATGACTTTTTTCAGAATGCCAGGATGAGTATAATTTATAGAAAACTTACAGAATCTACAATCCCTTTACAGGATCTGGCAGATGAGTTTGGGTATACGGATTATTCCAGCTTTTCATATGCTGTAAAGAAAAGATTTTCTTTAAGTCCCAGAGAATTGAGGAAAAGAAACCCTGTGTGAATTTTCAGGTTTTCGATAACTCTATATTTTTGAACTTCGCCCCTAAAGGAATTAATGTAGACTTCAACTAACTTTAATAGGGAGAAATTTAATGTTAAGTAATTTCTCTGCTTAATACGAAAAGAACATTTAATGGTATATTGAGGAAAACTAAACGTCCTGGTTATCTAACCGGGACTTTTTCAAAGAATCAATTTCATGTTGAATTATTATATCGAAGTTGAAGCTTTCATGTCCATCTCATTTTCATCAATAGCAACCTCTTTCCTGGTTTCCTTAATAAGGCTCCCCATAAAAATAACTGCGAAAGCCAATGTATAGATAAATGGAAAAACCTGATATCTTAAAACGATTGGAGACGCTAAGACGCTAAAGGCTAAATTTACTCCCCAAACAAATATCAGTAGTATTATAATTTTCCTTGAAATAATATTTATTTGATTAAAACCATTCATAAATATAAAACCTAAAAAGCAGGAGATAAAAAGAACATTAATAATGGCCAGTAATGTGGGAAATATGCTTGTTACCGTTATTATTTTGTCCTTCGAAAATCCATGTACTTTGTTTGTTTTATATTTAAACCAATCTACTGCGCTTGTATTGATAGTATCATCACCCATGTTATAAGCAGCCAGAAATTCTGTTGAAGGAGAGTAATAATTAATTAAATTCGGTATAAGATAGTATTTTGTAAATTCAATCGGATATTGCCTTATAAGCCAGGATCCATATTTTTTATACAACGGAGCCAGCTGGACCCACTTCTTAATATAAGGTGTTGTTGAATCTCCGATGGAATATTCCGCAAGATAACGCTTCATTGGAGCATTGTCATTCCATAAATAATAAATACCAAGCGATTGGTCTGGTCTTTTTAGTTCATTTACTCCATTCAATGAATCCATATGATGACGGGTGAGTTCATGTAGTTTCACTAAAGAAGGAGGTACTTTTGTTGGAGTTTTGGGTGCTACATGTGCATACATATACATTGCATTACTTGCTAATTGCCAGCCACCAAATGGTGAAAATTGAGTTGAATCATATTTTTTATTGTAAAGCCATGTAGTATAAGCTATGAAACAGCATACAGGCAGGCATATGATAGCCAACCTGGTTATTTTTATCTTATGACTAACTCTTGATAGTAATACAACTACAATACTAAACATCGGATAATAAAGCGCATTGTATCTTACAGAAAATACTATAAATAGAACTAATCCATGAATGATAAAAAGATCTGTTGTAGGCTTATATATTATCCACAATAAAGTGGTCAACCATAATAAACTAAGTGCTGCAAATAAAGCATCGCTACCAACGAAATCACTGACATATAACCAAAGCGGATTTAAGATGAGTAAGATAAATAGGATCCTCACTGGCCACTTACCTGGATTTAAAATATACCTGATAGTTAAGATAAAAAAAATAATACTCCCTTGTAAAAGAATATATTGTATAAAAAACAATCCCATCCCGGTATGATTAAATACACTAACAAAACGCAGGAACTTAGAATATCCAACGGGCCAGGTGTTTATATCAAAATTGTAAAAAGCAGCTTCAATATAGGAATAAGAGTCAGGTAAAAAATTGGGGAACGGATACAGGTTTTTAAAAATAAAATACTGGGTAAGTACTGCTATTATTGATAAAAATAGTATCAGACGGGTTTCGGAATCATTTGAAATGAACTCTTTGAAAGGAGTGGGTAACATATGTTTATTAAAAAACATAATTTGGGGATTTAATTTTTAGCTATAAGTAATTATCAATCCAGGTGTTTTTAGACAGCTAATTGTAAACAATTAATTTTTAAATCCTTAATCTCAAGGACCTAAACATCTTCGTGTATGTTAGGCTGCAGATTATTTTGAGTTATTTTCTCGAGGAAAATTATTGCAAATGAAAATTCTATTATGGAAATAAAAATTTGGTAACGCAAAACTACCGCCGCTGCCAGGATATTAAACCCAAAATCAAATATCCATAGTAACCCTATTATAATAATCACTTTTCTATGCCTACTGCTCATATTCTTTAAACCGGTCGTTGCGGCTAATGAAATGAACGTAAGTGTAAACATAAAGTGAATAATGATATTTAGTATAGGATAATTCATGAAAATCGTATACCTCAGATCTATAGTTGATTGCTTTGAAGATATTGTCTTTAAATTGAACCATTTTCTGGCGGCCATTCCTAAGCTATCCGTTCGGATTGTAAACGGATTTTCATTATCAGTATAAACTTCCGGAGGAGAAATAAAGTACCGTTGAATATTGGGCCATATAAAATATTGAAAGAATGCGATTGGATTTTTTATGATCAACCAAAAACCATAGTCCTGATAAAGCGGAGCCATTTTTGAAAAGGTATCCAAATCCAGTGGGGAACCTACTTTTCCAGATACTGAATCTCTATAGGTTAATAAAGGAGAAGGATGAATATACATATAGTAACTGCCACTGGTAGGATCAGGAGTAAACAAGTCTATGGTGTCTTTTTCTCTCTTAAAATAGCTTCTCACGTGTACATCGAGTGGTTTTAGTCTTTGAGGAACCGCGTATTCGTTATTGCGATATATATGTTTATACATGTATAAGGCATCATTAGCTAACTTCCAGCCTCCAAAGGCAGAAAATTGTTTTACTTTAAACGTAGATTCATTTTTTTGAATTGTGAATAGTATGAAGGCTATTAGTAGCGTATATTGGAGAACTATGCCAGTCAATTTGTAGAATAATTCTCTTTTAAGAAATAAGAATGCAATCGTTGATAAGATGGGATAATACAGTGCATTATATCTAACAGTGAATACTGTTAAAATAAGTAGGGAATGGGTTATGAGAAACCAATACTTTGGACTTATAAAGAGCCAGATAATATTTGTTATCCATAAAATGCTTAAGGTAGTAAAGAGGGTGTCAGATAAAATCAGATTACTTGTATATAATAATATTGGATTGAAAATAAGGAATGCAAAAAATACAATTGATACCCATTTCGGAGGATTAAATAAATACTTTAAGGTAAAGAAGTAAATCAAAAGGGAACAGTTCAGTAAAAAGTATTGAATAGTCACAAAAAAAGTTGGCGAATGTGAAATTGTGCCTATTAACCTGACAAACCAGGAGTAACCAATGGGCCAGGCATTTACTACAGCATTAGATGCGGTTGCGTTTAAGTAATAATATGAATCAAATATGACATTGGGATGCGGGTAATTTTTTTTGAAATTCCACCAGAGTAAAATTGTTAATATAAATGCTGATATTAAATAAATGAGATTTTCTCTGGTATAAATAGTATTATAATGGGTTTTATGCTCCGGTTTTTTAGACCTTGATCTTGACATTGATATTTCCGGTTTGGGGGTTAATAAAAGGAACCAAAATTTAATGTCAATAAGCGCAAAACACTTAGTAGATTCAGAATTTTTCCGTGATTAAGGAACCTTAACATGAAACATACTCTTTATCTCCAAACATGTTTATTTTTTTAGAAAATTACATTTGTTTTGTTCAACTACAATAACCCCATATTTAGCAATATGAAAAATAGACTTCTTCCATTGGCCTTACTTTTCTTTTTATACTCATGCACAACACAAGATCCTATTAAAACAGACAAGGAAGGTAAACCACTACCAAGTTTTACTTATCAGGTTGCTAATGATGAGTATCATAATACTTCTGAAATTAATTCGGAGAAAAAGACCGTGTTTGTATATTTTCGAACATATTGCCCCTATTGCCAGGCAGAAACTGATGATATCTTAGATAATATTGATAAAATGGATGAT
This sequence comes from Chitinophaga silvisoli, assembly GCF_003412465.1. GTDB lineage: Bacteria > Bacteroidota > Bacteroidia > Chitinophagales > Chitinophagaceae > Chitinophaga > Chitinophaga silvisoli. The sequence goes on along the minus strand of NZ_QTJV01000004.1, from coordinate 888,481 downwards.
TATCATTTCTACTTTATTTCTGCTGATACGCTGCCCCTGATACAACACTTTGTTGCACAACATAAATTGGATAGGTATCCTAATGTAACTGTAGGCAGGGATACTGCCCGTTTTTTTACCAAATATTTTAACACAATTGGTGCTCCATATACGGCTATTTATAAAAAGGATAAAAGTCTGGCAGCACTTTTTATGGGTAAAATTGGTGCCAGAGAAATAAGGAGTTATTAGGATAAAGATCTTTACTAAACTCCTGACTTAATAAAAGTACCTCACAATATTGAAATGAATAATTTTCCTGATTTACCATTTAGAGTAAGGGAAGGAAGTATCGGTTCGTCTAATATCATTTATTCAATTGTTGGGATTGGAATTAGTGTGTTTTTATGGTGGTTATTTAAATATTATTACCCTTACCCTAATCTGACTTTTGACTCCTATCATTATTTGATGAATATGTATTTAGATACCAATGCGGCTGGTTGGCCGGTGGGGTATTCTAAATTTATCAGATTATTAGGTTCAGGTTCTCATTCAGCTAATTTCCTCGTGGGGATTCAGTACTTTACTATTCAGATTTCTTTTTTGTTTTTTTTTATTACGTTCAGGTTATTTTTTTCTCCAGGGAAGTGGGTATCATTGCTAGTCTTTATTTTCCTATTTGTTAGTCCAATCAGTCTATTCAATAGTAATCATATTCTTTCAGATCCGCTTTATTTAGGGATAAGCACTATATGGATCACTCAAATACTCTGGATCATATTCAGGTTTAGACCATTCATGATTATTACGCAGGCGATTTTGCTTTTTATTTTGTTTTATTTAAGATATAACGCTTTATATTTTCCAATCATTACTGTATTTGCATTTGTTATATCAAATACAAAGATATCATGGAAGATCGCGGGTATAGTATTGTCAGTCATTTTGATTGAGGGACTTATTCAATATACCAGCAATGAGATGAAAAAAATAACAGGAGTAAGGCAGTATGCTTATTCAAATGGATGGAAGCAGGCCAGTAATGGGTTGTATATTTATGAACATTATTATAATAAAGAGAAAGCACCCCCAAAAGGCAAATTTACAGAACTAGATAGTATGGTCCGTGATTACTTTGACCACCCACATCAGAATGTAAGTTTATTTTATCCGGATCAGGAAATTACGCTGGGCAGTTTTTACATGGCAGTTGGAGGCACACCTTTATATGACTATATGCAAAAGAAATCCGGGTATACAGACTGGAGCCTGGATTTCCACCGAACGGCTCCATATGGACCCTTATATCGTGCTTATGGTAACTATTTAATATTACATCATCCTATTGGTTACCTTAAGTATGTAGTGCTTCCGCATTCATTATCATACCTGACCCCATATCCTGAAATTTTTACGGAAAATCTACCAGCATTTTCTCTCTGGACAGACAGCACATATGGTAAAGTAGCCCGCGACTGGTATAAATTAACTACACTGAAGGTGCCGGATCGATATATATTATTAAGGGAATATATTATGCGTCCCTATCCATCTATTTATACTATTGTTCATCTTTTATTCGTCCTGACACTCTTGTTGTTTATTTATTTTAAAGGGTTTAGGCTATTAGGTGGAATACATACTTATGGTTTGCTTAGCTTGATTCTATTGTGTGCAGGTAATTTTGTATTTACAATTTTATCCACAACAAGTGTGTTGAGATACCAGCCAACAGTAATAGCTATTGAATTTACCCTGGTTTGTTATTTTATTGAGTTAATATTATTGTTTGAAAAAAATAGACCAAATTGAAATGCATTCATCTAATTATAAATCCCCTCAAATTAGCAGTACCGGAATTTATAGCCTGGTTGCTATAATAATTAGTTTTTCCTTTTGGTCATTATTTAAAGTATACTATCCATTTCCTAATTTAACCTTTGACTCCTACTACTATATTGAAGCCGCCGTGTCAAATTCAGCGGTTAGCACCTGGCCGGTAGGTTACTCAAAGTTTATTAGATTAATTGGGATTTTCACTCATTCGGGAAATGTATTGGTTACTATTCAATATATTATTTTACAATTTTCATTTCTTTTTCTTTTCCTATCTATTTACAGGCTGATTGTTCTAAAGAAATGGATTTTTAATCTGATTTTTATTTTTCTGTTTATTAATCCTTTATTCCTGTTTGGTAGTAACCATATAATGTCGGATACATTGTTTACCGCACTTAGTGTATTGTGGGTTACACAGCTGATTTGGATAGCATATAGACCTAAGCCTTATATGGTATTTACTCATGCTATTCTTTTGTTGATAATTTTTACAATTCGTTATTCTGCATTATACTATCCGGTCATTTCAATATCTATCTTTTTGTTAAGTCCCCAATCTTTCAAATGGAAATTATTGGGAATTGTGGTTATGATTTTATTTCTACTGGGGTTTGTCCAATACACCAGTTATAAAATGGAGGTAGTTACAGGATCCCGGCAATTCTCCTATACGGGTGGGTGGAAGCAAGCTAATAATGCATTGTATATGTATGAGCATGCTTTCAGACAAAATAAAGGTACCGTACCCGATAAGTTTAAGGTAATTGATAGTATTTCTCAAAGCTATTTTAGTAAGCCACATGCACTGGTGGATTTATTAGAACATATGGATGTTACTACAGGGACATGGTATACTTCTTTTGATCCCTCTCCATTAAGGCAATATATGAAGGTAAGTAAGGGGATTGATCCAGCGACATCTGATTTTAAAAAGTTAGCTTATTTTGGTCCATTTTATAATGATTATGGGAACTATCTTATTAAAAAGTATCCGCTGACGTTTATAAAATATGTGGTTACACCTAATATAATCACCTATTGGTTTCCAATTTTAGAAATTTATGATAGACATCTGCTTGCATTTTCCTTAATGGATACAGAATTTGGCAAAATGGCAAGGCAGTGGTTTGGACTTAGAACAATAGCCGTTCCGGAAAACCTTATTAATTTAAGAGCTGAAATATTGGCTCCTTATGGAATGGTATTTACAGTTGTTCATATTCTTTTTCTGTTTACGTTTGTGGCATTTTTATTAGTAAAAGGGTATAAAGGAATAAGTAAAATTTATGTTACTACTGTTTTTATGTTGGCTGCAATTTGTATAGTCAATTTCTTCTTTATAATATTAGTAGCCCCAAGTGTATTGAGATTTCAGTTGATTGTGTATATTCTTGAGTTTATTAATGCATTGCTTATTATTAATGTTATTACTTCCCAGGATAATCTAAAGAAAGGCTGTTAGATTTATTGTTTTGTCTCACTAATATTTTGGGTATGAAATATCCATTTAATTGCAGATATGTCTAACTACCATAGTCTCCCTGGCTATAAAACCAAGTTAACAAAATTTTGATTTCTTATAAACTGCTATTTAAATGAGCCGGGTTGTCATTGAAATCGATGTTATATGCTATTTTGTCATTGAAATGTTATACACGCATTATAAATGCAATAAGTAGTTCTCATCAAATTATATATTTTATGGCAAATGAAGTTTACAAACCAGGTCAAGAAGTACCTAAATCAGGCATTTACAAAGTTACTCATGATACTAATCATAATGAAGAGCATGAGGTCACTGCTGTCATGGGCGAGCGTTTTCCACCTTGTAATCATTGTGGCAATCACCCTCGTTTTGTATTAGTTCGTGCAGCTCATCATATTAAGAATCACGAAAATTTTAGGTGATAACTTCTTTTTCTTTAATAGCTTTTATCTCCACTGAGTAATCACCATTTTCCAACTTTTTGTATAAATTATCTGCACTTTAGATGGTTTATAGCATCCTCTATAAGCGGGGCTATTACTTTTTTGTTGCTTGTCTCATTTTAAGATAACTCCCCATATTTACCTTTATTTACTATTCAGATTTCTGTTTATAATCAGCAAAATAATGAACAAGGACTTCGTCAAAATTATTTAATTGTGTAAATCATCTGATAGTACCCTTTTTTCGATCTGTTCTTTATCATTCCTAATAAATGTAATTGATATTAATGCGGTCAGAAATTCTATTATTATAAAAGTGAACTGAAACCTAAGTACAGATGCTGCAGATAGTATTGTGAAGAGAAAGTTGGCAATGCAGATGGCAGAAATAAACAGATACGATTTTCTTGTATGTGTATCCCATTGTCTGTATTGTTTCTGAGAAATGAGTGCGATGAGAGACAATATGAAAATTGCATGGATAATAAAAAATAATAACGGATAAGGACTTAAAATAACTGCCCTGATTTCAATAAATTTCTTAGGTATAGTTATAGAACTTAGCCCAAACCAACTCTTAGCCATCTCCCCTAAATGATTTGACCAAAGATAATAAAGGTCATTAGGTGTTCCATAAATTTCAGGAAAGGGAAATAAGTAAGCCATGACATCTGGCAGCACTACATATTGGAGATAAGGAATGGGATGGTGAATAATCAAATATGTGCCATATGAATTGAAGAAAGGTCCAAATGGTGCGATGTTTTTGAATTCAAAAACATCGGCATTCTCTCCTAGTTTGATCCGGAGATATTGCATAAGAGGGGATTCATAAGCTGCAACATAAAAACTACCGGTTGTGAAATCCTGATCAATATTATAGAGGTCTACATGTGTATGTGGGCCATTAAAATAGTTTTTAGTCAGCTGATGGAGTAATTTGAATTTATCGGGCACAGGTGTGTTGTCCACTGCTGCGATATGTTCATACATGTATAATGCATTAGATGCCTGCTTCCAGCCGCCTGCAGATGAGAACTGGCGGACACCACCCACTTCTTCCATTTTGATTCTGGTGAATTGAATAAAAGATCCCAGTAACAAAAAAGTTAGGCCAATTCCTGCAATTTTACGCCAGGTGGATTGAGGACTAATAATGTAGACAATAATGGTGAATAGCGGGAAATATAAAGCGGTATACCGAATGGAAAATATGATGGTTAACAGGATAGCTTGTGTAAATATCATATACGGTTGAGGACGTTTTATCATCCATAAAAGTTGACAAATCCAGCAGATTGCCAGACTGCAAAAAAGGATATCCGACATGATGTGGTTACTGCCATATATAAACAGTGGATTAAGGAATAGAAAAATGAAGAGGATAATAGATTGCCATTTGCCTATTTGGAAAATATTGTGAATAGTAAGAAAAAGATAGATAAAAGAGGCCTGGAGTAAAAAATATTGAACAGTAACTAATAGTTTGTGAGAATGAGAGATATAGCCTACAAGACGAATGAATTTGGAATAACCTATTGGCCAGGATCCTACAGCTGAATTTTCATAGGCAGCTCCTATATAATAATAGGAGTCGATTGTAATAAATGGATAGGGGTAAATGAGTTTAAAAATGAACCAGATGATGAATGTAACAATAATGGCAGTGGTAATATAATAATAGGTTGAGCTCCTTTGGGACTGAAGAACAATGGATGGTAACGACATTTAATAAGAGGTTTGTAGTGAAATATAAGGTTTGGGAAGGAAGATATGTTTTGGAGATCAGGAATATGAAGCAGGTAAACGTTATGATGCTAATTTAAATAACACGTAACAATTTGGGTCATGCATTATAATGACAATATGAAGATGTTACCTTTACCCATGTAATGCAACCATCAGTTTATGAAAAACGGATTTGTTATCCTCATTAGTGCCACTGCAGCATTAGGTGGCTTGTTATTTGGTTTTGATACAGCTATCATCTCCGGTGCAATTTCATATATACAGAGTTATTTCAATATGGATGCTGTGGCGCTTGGTTGGGCTGTAGGATCTGGTTTGATTGGATGCGCACTTGGATCAGTAACAGCGGGATACTTATCTGACAGGTATGGCCGGAGACTTTGTTTAATAATTTGTGCTTTATTGTTCGCAATATCTGGCCTTGGGGCTGCAGTTTCACATTCCCTTTTTTCTTTTATATTATTTAGAATTATTGGCGGCATTGGAGTGGGTTCTGCGGCAATGGTGTCTCCAATGTATATAGCTGAGATTGCCCCTTCGTCTGAGAGGGGAAGATTGGTAGCCTTATACCAGTTGGCGATCGTAACGGGTATATTGTTGGCTTATTTTACTAATTATGGACTAAATGAGACTGGCGTAAATAACTGGCGATGGATGTTTGGCAGTCAGTTAGTTCCTTCTTTGTTATTTTTAATTATGTTGTTTTTTGTACCCGAAAGTCCTAGGTGGCTGGTAGGTAAAGACAGGATCAATGAATCTATGGTGGTATTAAAGAGAATAGTCCCATCGTTTCAATTACACCAGGAGTTGGAAGACATTAAAAAGAGTTTTTCCAGTCATGAGCAGATCTCCATTGGTCATTTATTTGAGAAGAAGTATAGCAGGGTAATAATAGCCGGTATTTTATTAGCGGTGTTCCAGCAGGTGACGGGGATTAACGCCATCCTGTATTATGCCCCTGTAATATTTAACCAGACCGGGATCGGTAATAATGACTCCCTGGTATATACAATTATCATCGGCATAGTAAACGTTGTATCCACATTTATTGCAATAGGTTTGGTAGATAAAGTGGGAAGAAAGCAGTTTTTATTAATTGGAAGTATATTAATGGGACTCTCACTTGTGATAGTAGCAGTTTGTTTTTACCTGAAATATTTCCAGTATTATATCATCCTGATAGCAGTATTGGTTTATGTAGCCAGCTTTGGTTGCACATTAGGTGCAGTGACCTGGGTGTATTTGTCCGAAATTTTTCCTAACAGAATCAGAGCTTTAGCCTTGTCTTTATCCACGTTTGCATTATGGATTGCTGATTTTATTATTAGCTATAGCTTCCCTATTATGACTACACACATGACTACATCAGTTACGCTGGGTATTTATGCGTTTTTCTGTGCGATTGCATTTGTTTATATGGTTACAAACATCCCTGAAACCAAGGGTAAATCATTAGAAGAAATAGAAACATTATTTGTATGAACACTGATATAAATGCTTACAAAGAATTAGGGTATGTAGTGGTACCTGATCTTTTCACGTCTGATGAAATTGCTTCTTTGAAAAAGGAGACTGCTGATATATTCAGAGGCAGGAGAGGAGTGATAGAAGGTATGCTTGATACTGATGATAGTATCGGTGATGAAGATGTACTCAAACAGTATGTAGCGATTCATTTTCCGCATAAACTGTCCCCTGTTATCTATAAATCCTTGTTTCATAAAGGTATAGTAGATGTCCTGACTAAGATTATTAGCCCAAATGTTAAATGCATGCAATCTATGTTGTTTGTAAAGGGGCCAGGGAAAGCTGGGCAATCATGGCATCAGGATGAATTTTATATTCCTACAAGAGACAGGACATTGACCGGTGTATGGATCGCTATAGATGATGCAACAGTAGAGAATGGCTGTCTCTGGATTATTCCAGGAAAACCAGGGTACATTATGAGGCGGGTAGATAATAGTAGTAATGAATATGCAGATGTGGATACCGTTGATGTAAGCTCATTTGCAGGAGAAGCTATCCCTGTGCAGGTGAAGAGCGGATCAGTCGTGTTTTTTCATGGATATACACTGCATAGTTCATTAAGAAATAAGACGACAAACTGTTTCCGGACAGCATTGGTAAATCACTATATGAGTGCAGAATCAATGTTACCATGGGATCAGGATGGTAATTTACCACCAACGGAGGATTTGAGAGATATCGTTATGGTAGCGGGGGATGATCCTTATTCCTGGAAAGGTACAGTAGATGCAACAAAACCATATTTAAGGCCTGAAAAATTGGTAATTAAAACAACTATTTAGTGCAACTGAAATTCTTTTGTCCCAGATGGGGGAGTGAGAACCTTTCCTGGGAGGCTTTTATGGTTAAGGTAAAGCGGGAAGGATATGATGGTATTGAATATGCCATTGCAACCGATACCACGGATGCTATGCTGGATGAGGTCTGGAATTTGGCAGAGAAGAACCAGCTTCAAATATTACCGCAGCATTTTGATACTAATTCTCCCGATTTCAATAGACATTTTGATTTGTATGCGAAATGGATGGAAAGAGTGAAGCAATATCCTCATGATAAAATTAATTCCCAGACGGGGAGAGACATCTTTTCTTTTGAACAAAATAATGCTTTGATTAAACTTGCCGGAGCTGGGGTGATTCATGAAACACATCGCGGAAAATTTAGTTTTGCAGCGCATATAACAAAGCCATATCTGGAAGCTAACCCTGAGCTGCAGCTTACATTTGATATCTCTCACTGGGTAAATGTTGCAGAATCTTACCTTGAAGACCAGGTCGAGGCTGTTGACTTAGCTATCAGCCGGACTGCTCATATACATTCCCGGGTAGGTTTTCCGGAAGGGCCACAGATTCCGGATCCGAGATTACCGGAATGGCAGGATGCTGTAAATAAACATGTGGCATGGTGGCTTAAAATAGCCGAACGATACCAGGAGGATGAGACATTGACTATCACTACGGAGTTTGGTCCATTTCCGTACCTTACTCATAAAGTAAGTCAGTGGGATATTAATGTGTATATGATGGCGTTACTCAGGAAAAAACTTACTCCGGTTTCTGCCCGACAATAATGACAGACAATCCAGCCTGGTTTAGTGTTATGCGATCTATTACACGGAAAATAGGAACCAATTTATTATAGAAGCTCAGTTGTCCTGATGGCAATTGTCTTTTACGGAGAATAGTACCGGAAACAAACCAGCCTAAGATGCCTGCCAAATTAAAATACCAGGTTTGCAGGATATTTATTTGCTGGGAAATGAATAGTTCGCTGACCGTTTTTCGGGTATACCGGCGGTAATGTTCCAATTCTACATCAAAACCGTTATATAAGGTTTGGTAGGCAGGCACTAATATGATAAGGTGGCCGTCTGGTTTTAATAATTTTTTGCAATTTGCAATTGCCAGCTGGTCATCCTTGATATGCTCGATAACATTTAAGGCGAATACAGTATCGAATTTTCCTGTCAGTAAATTATACCTGCTTTCAAAATCTGCATCGGCCAGGTCAATCTGGAAGATGCCTTCTACCAGTGGTTGATTGGCGAACTTCTTATCCAAATGGTTGCAATAATAGTCACTATAATCACTGAGGGTAATAGCCAGGTTGTTTTTAACAAAACACTCAGAGATATTACCAATACCACTACCTATCTCTAGCACCCTGCCTTTGACAAAGGGGAAAATACTTTCAAACATCCAGTCGTTCAAACGATCGACAACACTTAGGTTTTCAAGTGTGGAGAGGCCTATTTCATCAACTGTTGATCTTGCCATTGGGGCTAATTTATAGTTGGGATACTTGTTTTGTCTTTACTGTTGCTTCCTGTTTAAGGTGTCGGGAACTGAGCAAACCATATTTTATTATACACCAGACGGTTCTGACTCCATCTTTCCAGTTTATTTTTTTCCCTTCTTTGTAAGTGCGTCCGTAATAGGATATGCCTACTTCGTAAATCCGAAGATCTCTTATTCTGGACATTTTGAGGGTTACTTCCGGTTCAAATCCGAAACGCTTTTCCTCAAGGTATAACCGCTGGATAACATCTGTCCGGAATAACTTATAACCTGTTTCCATATCAGTCAGGTTGAGGTTGGCAAACATATTGGCGAAGAATGTAAGAATACGGTTTCCCAGGGTATGCCAAAAGAAAAGTATTCTGTGAGGGCTGCCGCCCATAAAACGTGATCCATAGACGACATCAGCAAATCCATGTACGATAGGCTTTAGTAAGACATTGTATTCGAAAGGATCATATTCAAGGTCTGCATCCTGAATGATTAGGTATTCCCCGGTCGCCAGTAGTATTCCCGCCTGAATAGCGGCACCTTTACCGCTATTTACAGGGAGAGCATGGTATTTTATCCTGATTTCCTTGTAGAGATTCATATATTCCAGAATCAGCTGTTCGGTATTGTCGCCGGAGCAGTCGTTGATAATGATTATTTCTTTTTCAATGTCGCGGATGAGCAGAACGGATCTGATTTTGTCTAAAATTTGGGTAATTGTTTTTTCTTCGTTGTATGCGGGAATAATAATGGAAAGTGTTTTTAGTTCTTTCCAGGGATTGGCTTTTGGCGGGGCTGCAAGGTTAAGCGTATTATGCATAGGAGCAACATTTGAATTTAAATGTATTCATGGGTTAATTCAAATAGAAGATCCCTGGGGTTAGGAAAATTCTTAGTTATACAAATAAAGAGGAAAAGGCTGAAGTGTCACATCAGTTATGAAATTTTTGATTATTTAGAAACTATACAGGCTAATGTCTAATACAAAGTAGTGTATCTGTTCCATCATTAATTAATTGGGGAAATTGAAGCCGTCAGGAATGGCTAATTATTATTCGTGGATAATGATATTATATACACATTGGAGAAAAATATCCTTTGAGGTTAATTAATAAAGGGTTCATTCAGTGTTGTGATCAGGATATTATTCTTTACCTAATGCAACATTGTAGATTGTAATGAGGTAAAGAATAATTTCTGATCAAGTTAATTTTGATTGTCGGATAGGCTTTTTTTACAAAATTTATGTAAGTAATTAATTGAAATTCCTCAATAATAATTCTTTTTGAAGGAATAATTGTAATTCTATTTTAATGGGGCACGTTGGAGACTGCCTCTTTTAACGTGCTTAAAATTTCATGTGTTGAATTAAAGGGATGTTTCAACTTTTACCGCAATATATGTTTTATTGGGACCAGGAATGGTGCAAAATAATGTAGTTCCAGTTTCGATGTGAATATATTTGGTAATTAATACAGGAACATAAATCCGTTTGTTGCCAATTATTATTCCTATAGTGGTATAACAAAAAAGTGTTCCGGTAAATCTGTTTTGGGCTTTAAATGCTAAGACACCGCCTATAATGCTTATTAAGCCAATAGCGCTGAGAATAAGATTTGATTTTTTCATAGTATTGTTTTTTTAGTTATAATTTAAAATGGATTTTGGTTTTAGATCAATGAGGTCAATTGCAGTTCAAAAAGCCATTCTGTTATCTCTAATGTGGTAGGTTTTTTTCTGTTGGGCGGGATGGGATTGTTATTTTTTATTGAAAGAATGTCAAATTCAATTAACATTCTTTTTAATTTTTATAAAGGTATTTATTTCATTCTTGGAAATATTTGGATCACGATGACTTTACTTAGTTTTACAGGAATATAATTAAAACAATATGGAAAGTATATTCGAAAAACAATAAACATCCAGGTGGAAAAAGGTAGTTTCTTGATTTTAAACCCATACGAACTATGATGGAAGGATTGAATAGGCTTATTAATACACCGTTTATATGCTAACTGTTCTATTATAAGAGGCGTAAATTCATTTGGACTTGAGTAGGAAAAATATGTGATATTAAAGGCTTAAAGTGACCTTTTTTCCCTGATTTATTTTTGATGTTTTCACAATAAATGGATGTTCTATAAACTTATAAGATATGGCACTTACTAAGACCAGGATTGTGCAATTAAAGGATATGAAAATCCAGTAATTTATCGGTGATGCAATTACAATAGATTTTAATCCTGGGATAAAATTTAACGTTGTAAATAATAGGATACCATGAAGAAGATAGATACTATATGAGATGAGTCCCAGTAATTGAGAATAAGGATGTAGTAGAATGCCAAATAAAGAATTGCCGAGTGCAAAGGAAATGAATATTATCACGATTAATAAAAATGGAACTATTGAATATGCATCCCTGAAGAAAAATAATGTAATTAAGATTAAAATTGCAATATTTATCGACAGATAATTTGACCTCGATAGTTCTTTTAAACTATTGGTTTTATAAGCAAAAACAGCTGCTATGCCCCCTAAAAATGGACATAACCTTTTGACTGCACCTACAGGATAAAAGTTCCAGATGATATATGCATAAAGGGCAAATAATAATAATGACAAAATAAAAGTTAATTTCGAAGCCCTTACTCTAAAGCATAGCCAACCAAATAATGGCAAGCTAAAATAAAATAGCCATTCAAAAGCTAAACTCCATACTACTCTTGCGACTATAATTCGGGTGTCTGCATAGTTATTTATATCTACCTGAATAAAAGATATCCATTGTATAATTTCCTTTGTAATATTTTCAATAGGTTCAATTAATATCCAATTTGATTTTATCAACACTATTGTGAATACCACTATGCAAATAGTTAAATACAAAGGTAATATTCTCAATACCCTTCCAATATATAATTGCTTCCAGTTTAATTTACGGTTTTGGCTATTGGCTATCTTTGAAAAGAATAGAAACGAAGTAATCATAAAGAAAAATCCCACACTTGTTGTTCCAAGGTGATTATATAAATTGGAGGGGGTAAAAGCCCAATAACCGTTTTTTAGAAAAAAATACCAAACGATTGAATGATGAAAGAATACGAAGATTGCCAGGTAGCCTCTTAACCCGTCAATAGATTGGTTTCTTCCTTTTGGCAATTCTATTTTTAGGATTGTTTTATTGAAAATATTCAGGATAAATAGGGATAACAATAAGACAGGGATTATTGGGATGAAGCTTGTAATCTCCATGATAGATATAATTTTTTGCTTAGTGCATTAAGTGTCAATTTAATTTAAGATGCTGCGACCCCTTCTCATTGCATTTATTTCTTACGTTTTTTGATATTGATAACTGTAAACTTTTAAAACGGTGTTAGTATATCGATAATGCCACCGGATAGTACTAGATTATCTACATCAAATTGGTAAATCGTTTGCTATTGAATTTATTGGTGATGAGACATGCGACAGGATTAAGGATTCTCGACCGGTATTTAGCTAGTACTGTAAATAACTTCAAAAACCCTCATAATTTTTAGAATATTTATAACTTTTCTTCATTTCCTAAGTACAAAGCAAAATTGCAGATTTATATTTTCATAATTCAACCGTATTTAATATGACACTATCTAACGATTTAGTATTTAATTCATCTAAAGAAAAATCCCTTATTGAATACGTTTTCAAATGCAACCATAACAAACCACTGGTTATTTTTTCAATTGTGGTGTTAATTATTCAAATTATTACATATAAATTATTATATCCTTATGCAAGCTTTATTTATGGAGACTCATATTGCTATATTGATGAAGCATCCAGAAATGTTCAAATTGATACCTATCCAATAGGTTACCCTATGTTTTTAAGAGCATTTAGCGCCATTACAGTTTCAGACACTGCACTATTTATATTTCAATATTTATTATTACAAGTTAGTATATTATCCTTGATCTTTACCATATTCTATTTTCATAGTCCACAAAACTGGGTTAAATATACCTTAGTATTAATTACAGTACTGAATCCAATATTTCTACATTTAGCTAATACTGTTTCAAGTGATAACTACTTCTTCTCCCTGAGCATAATTTGGTTTACTTTACTGATATGGTTAATTTTTAAGCCAACATTGAAAGTGGGGATATATCATAGTATCGCACTTTTCATAGTATTTACAGTCCGATATAATGCACTTTACTATCCTTTTATATCCTTTATAGGTATATTTTTCATCAAGGAAAAAATAAAACTAAAAGTTCTGACTTTGCTATTAAGTTTAGCATTTGTCGGTGCATTTATTGAATATAACAGATATAAATATTATGAATTATGTCATATCCGACAGTTTACACCATTTGCAGGCTGGTTAATGGCTAATAATGCATTGTATGCCTATAGATATGTTCCTGATTCTGCTCATAAAATGGTTCCTCAAAGGTTCGAAAATTTAGATAACGCTGTTAGAAAATACTTTGATACTACTAGAAACAACCCGAGACATTCTGAAGAAAAAGTAGAAGCCTATTATGACTATATGTGGAAAGATTCCAGTCCATTATCGGTTTATTGGAGAAATGAATATCTCAATAAAGATAGCCTTCATGCACAAAAAAGTTGGGCATTGGCAGGGGCCTTATTTAGCGATTACGGCAAATGGTTAATTGTACATTATCCCATGCCATTTATCCAGCATGTAATATTCCCAAATTCAAAAAGATGGCTTATGCCACCAATTGAGTTTCTGGAACATTATAACTCGGGTTTTTCAGATGTCCCCGATTATGTCCAACAATGGTTCCATTATGATACTAATATTCTAAGAACAAACATTAGAAACACTCAAATAATAGAATTTATAAACGGATTATACCCATTGTTCGCCGCTATTATGAACTTATTATTCTTACCTGTCTTTATTCTGTATTTCTACTTAAATGTATATAAATCTAATGCCTTGATTACAAAAATTTTACTGCTTGTATTTATCTTATGGATAACAAATTATGTTTTTAGTGTTTTTGCATCTCCTATTGCATTAAGACATCAAATGTTTCCAATCCAAATTACTATATTATTTACTATCATAATGATTGATCTAATTATAAACCAAAATAATTATAGAAAATCTAATCCTTGACTTATTCGCAACTAAATTTATATTTAGGTATTTATTCATGAATAGAAATTGCGGCTTATCTTAATTATACTTTATTTTTTTGAGATGCTTATCCAACAGAATAAAATGCTCAAAAATGATGCATTGTTAGCCTGTTTATGATGCGTGTGTATTCATGAATAAAATGGAACTTTATCTGAGAAGTAAATTGTTACAAAGGCACTATGATTATTACCGGCCTATCTCGGAATCCAAACGCTGATGGAAAGTAGACTAGTATATTTGCTAACTTACTTCGATGATATATTTGTTATACCCCTAATCCACACTACATGACAAAAAAGGCCATTATAATCGGTGCAGGCCCAGCCGGTCTGACCGCAGCCTATGAATTTCTGACCAGAAGTGATATTGTTCCTGTTGTACTTGAGAAATCCGGCGATATAGGCGGGATTTCAAAGACGATTAATTACAAAGGGAATAGGATGGATATTGGCGGGCATCGCTTTTTCTCTAAATCTGATCGTGTGATGAAATGGTGGCTGAATATTTTGCCTGTGGAAACAAGCGGAGAAAGCGCACATACAATCACCTATCAAAATAAAAGCCGGGTAGTATATCATGACGATGCAGGTATCGGGAATGACCCTGATAAGGTGATGTTAGTAAGACCCAGGCTATCAAGAATATACTTTCTCAGAAAGTTTTTTTCCTACCCTGTACAATTATCTATTGATACTTTGATGAAACTCGGCGTATTTCGCACAACCGCTATCTTGTTTTCTTACCTGAAAGCGCAGATCTGGCCTAATAAACCTGAGCTGACACTGGAGGATTTCATGATCAATAGATTTGGGAAGGTTTTATATGGGTTGTTTTTTAAAGACTATACTGAAAAGGTGTGGGGAGTGCCTTGTAACGAGATCCCGGCAGAATGGGGCGCACAAAGGATTAAAGGTGTTAGTATTACCAAGGCCATTGAACATGCGATAAAGTCCCTAAAACCAAAGAAAGCAACTGGTGATGTAGCGCAAAAGGACACAGAAACCAGTCTGATCGAGCAGTTCTTTTATCCTAAGCTAGGTCCAGGGCAATTGTGGGAGGAGGTTGCCAACAGGGTGCAGGCAATGGGCGGTGAGATCCTGATGCACCAGGAAGTGATAAAAGTAGAGGTAGAGGGTGACCTGGTTAAGGCCATTACTACCAGGAACTCAAAAACAGGCGAAACCCAGGTGATAGAAGGAGACTACTTCTTTAGCTCTATGCCGGTGAAAGAACTAGTAGCTGCAATAGGAGAGCAGGTGCCGGAAAACGTACAATATATAGCCAGGAACTTACAGTATAGAGACTTTATCACTGTAGGACTATTATTGAATAATATGTCGTCTCCTGATAAACATACAGGGGAGATCAAGCGCCTTGAGCTAAAAGATACCTGGATTTACATCCAGGAACGTGACGTGAAAGTAGGTAGATTACAGATCTTTAATAACTGGAGCCCTTATCTGGTAGCGGATCCGCATACCACCTGGGTAGGAATGGAATTCTTTTGCAATGAAACAGATGATTTCTGGAAACTGTCTGATGAGGATATAAAAGAAATTGCCATCACGGAATTGGAGAAGATCGGGTTGGCAACTGCCGCTAATGTGATCGATGGGACTGTGCTGCGGGTAGAGAAAACCTATCCTGCCTATTTTGGCACTTATGAGCACTTTGGTGAAATCCGCACTTATGTAGATAACATTCAGAATTTATATTTAGTAGGCCGTAATGGCATGCATAAATACAACAATGCTGACCACTCTATGCTTACAGCCATGACGGCCGTGGATAACATACTGAACGGAGTAGAAGAAAAGGAGAATATCTGGGCGATTAATACAGAACAAGATTACCACGAAGAGAAGAATGATCATGGGGAAGATGAAGGAAAAAAAAAGTTTGCTGTTCCTCCCGGGAACCCGGTAAGTGAGAAAGTGTAATACCTGTTATTTTCTTAATTCATGTGGCTGCTGCCGGAATTGTTTGTAAAAATGACGCGAAAAATTTGTCGCCTGATTGTAGCCAAAGTATTCAGATATTTCAGTGATAGACATTGTTGTCTCCAAAAGGAGCTGTTTTGCATTGATCATTATTTGTGTATGCAAAAATTGAGTGAGCGTAGTGCCATAGGTTGTTTTGAAATTTCTTGACAAGGTAGACCTGTTACTTAGGTATTCCTTGGCTAAACGTGAGTAGTGAAAATCTTTAATATTGGGTTTTTGAATAATCCGCTCTTTTATTTCCTCGATTATATTATGATCTGAGCTTTGATTTTTGGAGATTGTATAAGAACTACCTGATTTTGAATATAGAGATAGAAGATCAATGATCAGGTCCAACATTTTTAACCTAATTAAGGTAGGATTTAAATATGGAAGCAATACCGTTTTTAATTTAGAGCTAATTAAATTATGCTGTTCCAGCAGTTCTGGTACTTCAATGCAGCAATTATATCCTATTAATTGTTCCAGGAAATTTTTTTCGATTGTAAATAAGTGGATAACGTTTCCAGGACATAGTGAGATGTTGAACAGACTTGACGAGCTAAAAAGGACTTTTTGAGTCCTGGTATTGTTGTACTGACATTGACGGTAGTCGTATTCGGTGAAGATCTGTATAACGAGATCCTGGGAGGGGTTTTTAAATTGGATGGTTTGTGGATCATTCAGTTTAGTTTGTGATACGATGTTGTTGTAATAAATAGGAGTAGTGCCAAAATATTGGACCAGGATTAACTTTGAACTGTCACAATATAGATCCTTAACCGCCCAATTCAAAAGAAAAGGACTGAGGTCATTGGGTAATTTGGTTAAATTGGTTTGTTTCTCAATATTGGTAATATTAAGTGATGTCATTCGTACTATAATTTAGCAACTAAGGTTTCTAAATTAAGGATTCCCATTGCTTGTGTATTGCAGTTAAATAATAACCCTGATACTTGAAATTCCCGATGTCCTAAATATTTTCTTTGGTAGGTCTACTAACTTAGCGATATGAAATCAAAACAAGTATTCACAAACAAGTATTCACGTTGCTAGTAATTTACTATCCTGATTGAAAAATTTATTACTGCTTAATATAGTGGTGAAATGTAATTTTCCACGAATTTGTTTTATTAATTAATTTGTTAGGAAAATAGGGTATGCACCTTAATGTTAACCTTTACAGTTATGTCTATTCAAAAAACTGCAATCTCTACTTGCAAGAACCTGCTTGTAATGTTGTTTTTGTATACTGCCATTAGCAAGCTGTTAAATTATTCAGAAACAGTATTGCAGATGGAAAAATCGCCTTTTATTACACAGTATGCTTACCTGCTTTCGTGGGGCATGCCTGTGCTGGAAATAATAATAGCTATATTATTAATAGTAGATAAAACAAGGTTGTACGGATTTTATGCGTCCTTATTTTTGATGGTTTTATTTACTGCATATGTTTTTGCAATGATGCATTATAGTTATTATTTGCCTTGCAGCTGTGGAGGCATACTCTCATTGCTTACATGGACACAACATTTATGGGTAAACGTATTTTTCATATTTGTAGCCCTTACCGGGACTATATTTGAAAAGATGAATCATGCAGACACAAAAGTTTTCCACGTGGCCTGAAAATGGGTTCCTGAAATGGTTACCTACCATACTAATGATGATAATTCCCCTGGGAATTATGGCAATGCTGGTAAAGATATCGCCTGATATTAATAAGCAAAGCCATGGGTTTAACAGGAATTTCATTACCCAGGAACCAACGCTGTTGAAAAAAATACCGGTGGGGAAACTGAGTAAGTATATTGCTGGAGTAACTCCAACGGATGTTTATTTTTCAAGTATGAAGCCTGGACAGATAGAGCGACTGGAACTTAATACTGGAAATTACTCCAGTATTATGGTGGTGACAAATCCAGTTTTACAGAAACGTTTATCTGCATCCTGCCAGGCTGAAATAAATGGCCCTTATGTGAGATTGTTTGATTCTCCTTCTGGTTTAATGATTACGGGAAATCGGCTTACACATAAAATGGAGGTGCATCAATCGCCAGAACTCTTTACCAGATTTGTTTCAATTTCACCGGAAAAGGTTTTTTTGAGGAAGTTTGTCAATGGAGAAAAAGATCAGTCATTTTATAAGTATGATCTTCAAACAGAGCAATTTTACGGAAAAATGAAGATCACTGATAATAAGACAGATGGTGGGCTTTCTACCGATGGAGAACTGGTTTTTGATCATGTAAACGGAACGCTGGCATATGTTGAACATAACAGTAACAGGATCACATTATTTGATACAAGCGGGCAGGTTTTAAAGGTGTCTCACAGTATAGATACTTTCGCGACCAACCTGTTTCAAACAAACAAGTTTGGATATCAAACGGATGGAATAATTACGAATAACGCACCTGTACAATTTGTAAATCAAAGTGCTTCTTTTGAAAATGGAATTTTGTATGTACAATCCGGTGTGAGATCAGATAATCAGAATTTGATTGATTTTAATGAAGCCGTAGTAATAGACCGTTATGATGGCAAAGACGGAACATATATAGGCAGTTTTCAATTGAAAGGTGTGAAGGATGGTATCCGAAACTGGGTAGTACGTGATCAGAAATTATACTTATTGAGTAATAGCAGACTTTCCATATACAGTCTCTAAAAGATATGCGCATAAAAGGGGAATCCGAAAACCTGTATAAAAGAGTAGGAATTAGTTAACCATTTAAAGTTTTTGCCTTTTGATTCTAAAAGGTATTAAAGCCATGAAAAAACATATGATGACAGCTATCGCTGTAGTATTCGCTATTGGTTCTGCATTTGCTGGTTCTAGAGTAGCAACTGGTTGGTATCTGAATCCTACTGGTACTGGTACTCCAATTACTGAAGCTCAGGCTACTGCAATGTGCCCTAATGGTTCTGCCAATCCTTGTGCTTACCATTTCACTCAAGGTGCAAGCACTTATGATCAGGTTAAATATTATGCATTATAAGTAATGAAAAGCGCCGGATTACCGGCGCTTTTTTATTATAATTTATCTTTGATAACCAGGCAGTTTATTTCCCGGTATTGTAGTTCCAACTGCAGATGATGTTTTTTAAGTTCATTCCTGATTTCTTCAGGATCCTTTAAATTAGCATTGAATATAATGTCTATCTTTCCTTTATAACCTGTTTCGTCAATTATTGGAATATTGGGCATATGCCAATTGCCCGATTTGGTAAGATTGCTGTACTTGCTCAATGCAAATATGAAGTCACTCATGCTTGAATTACTCAAGTGTATAAAATATACAGAAGCATTATAAGAGGTCTCCCCTCCCTTTGATTTAAGAATTGATGTGTCTCCATTTGATCTTACAACATAGCATTTAATTTTCCGTTTTTCAATGGCAGCGGTATAATTAAAATGATTGCTTATGTCCCGCTGCATGGTCGCCATAAATTGCGCACTGTCAGTATCGGGTGCCATGATTAACCTGTAGGAATAAGTATTGGATTTTTCCCAGTCATTCCTTTTGTTCATGGATACACCTACTGGTTCCAATATGGTAGAATCATGAAATTCATATATTTTAGTAAAGGAGGGATAGTTTTCCAGTCCAAGGTAAGCAATGCTATATAATGATGGAATTGGAAAGCGCCTGATATCAATCATTTTTGGCTGTCCCGGAATTACATTCCTGGATACACCAGGTGAAACCCTTTCATCATATTTGGTAATAACTGATTGGAACTGCACTAATGGATTGAACGATACCCTGTTTTCCCCATATATTTTTTCAACACTGTCAATCACTAAACCATTATAGTTTGGGGGTGTCACAAATTGCTCTCTTTTATTTTCAAGGCTGAGTTCATCACCGTCTACAAATTTCTTCAGGTTTTCTTCACTTGCCTGTTCAGCACCAGTAATACCTATTATGTATCCTTCCTTGTTTATCCATATATAATGAGGAACAGATGTATGTGGAAACAACCTGGTTATTGTGTTGTTTTTGTCATTTGGGCTAATAACCTCACTTGGAATATTCAATCCCGACCGGCTGTCGAAAAACTCGGTCACTAGGTGTTTATCATCTTGTGCAACCAGTATGATTTGAAGCTTTTCATTATTGTCTTTTTGGAATTTATTCAGTTTCGGGAAACTGGCTACACAAGGAGCACACCATGTTGCCCAGAAATCAATGAGTATATATTTCCCATTAAAGTCTGATAATTTAGCTTTAGTGGATTTATAGTTTATAAGGTCGTTAAATAATATATCAGGAACTTTGTCACCTACTTTGAGTTGGGGAGCAGCGATAGTTGTTTTGAATACAAACACTAACAGCATTCCTAAAATAATTGTACGCATATAAGTAGATTTAGAAGTAACCATTATTTTGACTAAGGCTTTTATTCAACAGGATTTGTTGGGCAGGAATGGGCCATAATACATCGGTAGATTGCCAGTTATTCCCTTTGATTGCTGGTAAAACCTGGTCTGCAGTATTCCATCTTTTCAGGTCCAGCCACCTGTTTCCCCATTCAGCAAATAATTCATGGATACGTTCTGTTTCCAATGCCTGTAAGCCATCCTCTTTGGAACCGATATTTATACCGGCCAATCCTGCTCTGCTACGGATTGTATTAATGTCTGCCTCTCCATCTGCAAGTTTACCCGCAGCAATATTTGCTTCTGCCCTGATCAGGTAGATTTCTCCCAGGCGGAATATGATGTCACATTCCGTAATATCGCTTGCTTGCTGTACCTGGTATTTGTATGGATAGCTATAGGTGGAATTATTAACCGTTGTGCTATTGATCCAGGAAGATTTCCTTTTGTCAGCTGATTCAAATGAATGAACCAGAGAATCTCTTAGTGCAAAGGTGGGAACCTGATCCGGGTATGGAATAAAGATGGTAGCATCCCAGGAATTTGTATACCCCGTCACGGGTACGATTTGCCAGATGGTTTCGCTACTTTCCTTTTTAAATACCAGGTTTAGGTCAGCAAGATTGTACATGCCAGATTGATTGATAATGTTGGTGGCAATTATACTTGCATTGGTGTAGTCTTTGGTATATAGATAGGTACGGGCAAGGAGTGCTGCAGCGGCCCATTTATTAGGTCTTCCCCTGTCAGCAGTAGGGTAGTCTTCCGGTAGGTCTGCCTGGGCAGTCACCAGGTCTGAAATGATTTGGGCATAGACTTCAGTGACGGCGCTTCTGCCTTTGATTGCATTGGATTGATAGGCAGTACTTGTAATAAGCGGAACATCTCCCCAGTAATTAACCAGGTAGAAGTAGCAGAAGGCTCTTATGAACAAAGCTTCCGCTTTTAATTTTGCTTTGGCAGAAGGGATAATACCACTGGAGCTATTTACCCCTTCATAGGCAGCATTTGCCCTATATATTTGTGCATAGAGGTCTGTCCAGATATCATTCAGTTGGCTATTGTTAATCTGAAGGTTGTTGTCCTGGAAATTTGTATAAGAGTCATTATTACCTGTAAAATATAGTTCGTCAGCTGCAAGGCCGGCGGTAATTGATTTTTGTCCAAGCAGGCCAAGGTTACCACTGGTCAGCTGACTGTAAATCGCAATGATTGCATGGGCTGCACTTGTGCTGTCTGCGAAGACGGAAGAGGTTTCCAGTTTGTCATTGGGAGGAGCGACTTCCAGGAATTTTTTGCAGCTTGTAAGGATTGCAAGCAGCATGAAAAGATAATATTTTCTATGTATAGTGATCATGTTAATACCTGTTTAATAATCATTAATGTTTAAAGCGACACTTGTAATCCTGCACTCCATACGCGCATTGTGGGCAGCGAATTGGATCCAACAAAGGTGTTTGTCTCCGGATCCAGTCCTTTATATTTTGTGAAGGTCAGGAGGTTCTGCCCCTGCAGGTATACTTTTAGCATTTGTATCCCAATTTTCTTCGATAGCGTAGCCGGTAGTGAATAAGAGAGGTAGGTATTTTTGAGTCGCACGTAGGATGCATTTGCTATAGTTCCATCGGAGTATTGTAGGAAATTAACATAAGCAGTGAAGGCGCTACCAGTGATGGTATATCGTTGAATATTAGTTTCATCGCCTTTCTTTTGCCATCTGTTCAATACTTCTATTGGTTGGTTATTCCTGGTGCCTGGTGGATTGATTTGGTTATAACTGTAGCCATCTTTTACTACCAGTTGGAATAAGAAGCTCAGGTCAAAGTTCTTATAGCTGATGTTATTAATGATTCCACCGTATAACCTGGGTGCCAGGTTATTGATTTTTACCTGGTCATTTGGAATGTTAGTACCGTTAAACTCATAGATACCTGTAGTGGGATCTACCCCTTTGAAATCGATGGTTTTAACGATGCCAATAGGTTGGCCGATAACCAGGGTATTTGCGTAGGTCGAGTTTTCCAGACCTGGGAAAGCGACCAGTTTATTTTTGGGGATGGTAAGATTCAGTGAGGTACTCCACCTGATCGCCTGGTGTTGGATGTTGGTGCTGCTCAGCTCAAACTCCCAACCGGTATTTTGAACGGTGGCATCAAAGTTCTTCAGAATGTCGGTAAATCCCGTTTGGGCAGGGAGTTTATAATTAATCAGTTGATTATTGCTCCTGTTGCGGTAATAATTGACATTCAATAAAATTCGATTATCGATGAAACCCAGTTCCAGTGCGCCTTCAATTTTTTTATTTCTTTCCCATGCATAGTCGGAGTTAAAAAGGCGGGAAGGGATGTAGCCGGACTCTCCCTGGTATGGGTAATAACTGTTCGTATAGTTATCGCGGTACTGGTAATCTCCAATTTGGTCATTCCCTGTAATACCATAGCTTCCTCTTATTTTTCCATAACTCAGGAAAGATAAGCTGTTTTTAATAAACTGTTCTTCACTGAATACCCAGCCAAGGCCAAGAGCCCCGAAGGTATTAAATTGTTTCCCCGGACCGAACCGGCTGCTGCCATCTCTCCGGGCCGTGAGGTTGACAAGATATTTACCTTTCAGGTTGTAGGTGGCTCTGCCAAAAAATGCCTGGTATCTGTAATCAATGATATTAGTATACGAGGTAACAGATGTCGCAAATGCTGCAGCTGTAATGAGTTCATCATTCGGGAAGCCGGAAGCCAATATCCTGCTTTGGTCGGTTAAGGTTTTTTGAATGGTGCTACCTAAGAGGAAATCGATCTTACTGTTATTGATATTGAAAGAATAGTTCAACTGCGGTTCGATAATCCATGTCGTGGTGGATGTGTTGCCAAATGTAGCTGAAGCAACTGGAAAGAGGTTGGGATTTTGCGCTTTGACGGGGTTGGTAAACAATTGATTCACTTGCAGGAAATTGAAACCACCATTTACTTTCAGGTCCAGGCCCGGAATGATATTATATTTTAAATTAGCAGAACTGATCAGGTTATTGGTAACTGTTTTATTCTTACTGACCAGGTATGCTAAGGGATTATTGAAGGTGCCGCCTTTTTCTGACCAGCTTAATCTGCCCAGGCTATCGTAGAGTGATGGATTGTTGGGCAGTAACATAATAAGGTTGGTCAGGTCCAGGGTGGGCAATTCGTTTTTGTCGTTGGTATATGAAGTATTTAAGGAGGCGGAAAACTTATTGTTGCCCGAACGGTGCGTTAAATTAAAATAGCCGCCTCCACGGTTATCAGCAAGGCTGGTGGGATAGACGGTTGTTTGATGGTTATAATTTGCTCCAATTAAAAATTGGGTGTTTTCATTTCCTCCTGATAAGGTAATATTGCCGTTGGTGATATGAGACGTGTTACCAATTAATTCTTTTTGCCAGTCTGTATACCTTGTGGTATCCCACAGTAACAAATCTCTGGCAGCTGCTCCTGATGGAGTAAGGCCATCATTTTTATAGGCTTCCCGGCGCATTTGAAGGTATTGGGGCGTATTGAGCATTTTTATCATGTTGGTCACATGGCCTATACCGGAATAGATATTTGCATCTACTTTTGTGCGGCCGGCATGGCCTTTTTTGGTGGTGATCAGCACAACACCATTTGCACCCCTGCTCCCGTAAATAGCGGTGGCATCTGCATCTTTCAATATTTCTATAGATTCAATGTCCGCCGGATTGATACTGGCGAAGGGGCTTTGACCACCATTTGCGCTCAAGAGGGTAACCTCCTGTGCACCGGCATAGCTATTAGAAAACGGTACGCCATCGATAAGAAACAGGGGCGCACTACCTTGTGAAATGGAGTTATTACCCCTGATTTGGATATTTACAGCACCACCTGCGTTTCCATTACTTTGAGTGATGACCATACCTGAAACTCTCCCTTCCAGTGCGGCTAAGGGGTTGCTGACAGGTTGCGTTTCGATTTCCTCGGCTTTTACTTTGGCAACCGTACCTGTATTCACGCGTTGGGTGGTGGTGCCGTAGGCGATGACAACAGTTTCATCAAGTTTGTTTTCTGCGATGGAGAGTGTGATGTTTATTGTTTTATTCCCACCGAGAAAGATTTCCTTAGTTAAATATCCAGTATAAGTAACGATGAGCTTATCATCCGGGCGGGCTCCCCTGATAGAGAAGCGACCATTCAAATCGGTGATGGCACCTCTGCCGGAGCCCTTGATGGCAACTGAAGCCCCTATCAGGGCATTGTTGTTGACATCGGTAACATGACCGGAAATATTGAAGGAGGTGTCGGAAGGAGAAATGGGTTGCTTATCCGTTTGTTGATTTTTCCTGATAGCAATCACATTAGTACTTACGTCAGTCCAGGCTAAACCGCGGGAATCCAATAGCTCATGAAAAAGGTCGGAAATTGGTTTGTTTTGAACCTGAACAGTCACATGTGTAAAAGTGTTGAGATCTTCGTCCTGGAAATAAATAATGATACCAGTTAATTTTGTGATTTGTCGAATGATGTAGGATAAAGATGCATTTTTGACATTCATTGTGACAGCTGTAGGGTTTCTGTTTGTCTGCGCCTTTGCTGGCAGACTTACAGAAATCGTCAAGACAAGGTAAAGGCAGACCAGGCTCGGTTTGAGATGTTTGGACATAATAGTACAGCGATTTTTGTTCTAAAATGGTTGATCAGAATTGGCTAATATAACCCTGGTGCAATTGATGTTGCTTGCTGGCTATGATTAGGCATATACAGTCAAACCGGCATTATTGCCGGTGAATTTTGGTTGTACTAACGTGTGTCTTTTTAAAGGCAATCGGGAATTATCTTGTAGATAACATTCTTTGAAAGGCATGGTTTATAATACCTTCACATGACTTTTGTCCCCTCTAGCTTTTTAAAGTAAATTTTTATAAAAAAGTAACCTGCCGGTGTAAAATTTATTTTTTGTGAAATGTTTGAGTATTAAAACTCATATATATTAATTATTGTATTGCTATAAATTCTGTTTCAATTATTAGTTTTGTTTTTTGGGATGGTTTAAAAATCTTAACTTAAGAATAATATTATTCGTTTCGGGGTGCAATTAATCTTCAAGTAGATTTTCCTTCTAAAATTACCATTTTGAATTGTGTCTGCCATTAGGCAGTCAATGAAAATCTATTATATATCGGGTATATGTTATGGAAGTTAGCAATCAGGAGGATTTCTTATTAAATAGGTTAAAGCAACATGATGAGGCTGCTTTAAAAGAGCTGGTATGTTTATATCAGCCGGCGATGATATTGGAGGCGTATTATATATTGAAAGATTTCCAGGAGGCGGAGGATATTGTTCAGGAAGTATGGATCCGGTTTTGGCAGCTTCGTGCTACCATAGAATTAAAGCCTTCTCTTGCCGCCTATTTGCAAAGGGCTACCCGTAATGAGAGCATTATTTATCTGAAAAAGAAAAATGTGCGGGCTAAGCGTCAGGCACAATATGATTATTTCCTGGAGCCAAGTATTCGTTTACAGCCTTTCGAAAATGAAGAGCTGGGTAAGCGTTTACACCATGCTATTAATGCAATACCACCTGCTGCACGTAAATCATTTATCCTATCTTATCTGGATGATAAAAATCAGAAAGCGATCGCAACCGAACAGAATATCAGTTTACAGGTAGTGAAAAATAATATCAGCAAAGCCCTGAAGATTTTGCGACAGGTATTGCATACCTCGAAATAAGCGTTTGAAGCACATTACTTTTTCAATTGTTTTTACTTATTAATGATGATATGGACGATAAACAGGAGGAAATACGTCAGCTGGTCTTTAAGGAGATGCTTGGTACCATTACGGTAGCCGAGAAAGAATTATTATATGCGGAGTTGGGTAGAAATGCAATGGCGAGAAAAATGTGGGAGGAGATGAACACCCCGGAGGTAAGGGAATACCTCGCAAGGAATAGTGCTGCAGATTTTGCAGAAAGGGTATTGGATAAGGTGAGGGATCATCGCAAAAGGAGTATTTGGAAAGGTGTTGCTGTGGCTGCCATCATGTTTGGATTTATTGCAGGTACGGTGTGGTTGCTTGGTGGAAAAAAACAGGAGAGTATCAGTTTAAATAAAGTTCAATTGCTGTTACCTGGAGGACAACGGGTTGCATTGGAAGAGGCCCGGGGAGATGTCAGTGCAGGAGGTGTACGCATTAATAATAGTCATAAACGCATGAGTTATCAAACGGCTGCGGAATTGAATAATCAGTTTGCTGTGCTGTATGTGCCTTCGGGCAAGGATTATACCATTACTTTATCAGATGGAACGGTGGTACAATTGAATGCAGCGAGTAAGTTGCGATTTCCTTTGAATTTTGGTAATCAGTCCAGGGAAATATTTGTAGAAGGAGAAGCATATTTAGAAGTTAAAAAGGATGCAAAGCGGCCTTTTACTGTACACTTGCCGGCATCCAATATACAAGTTTTGGGAACTGCCTTTAATGTAAATACATATGATAATAAGAAGGAGAAGGTTGCGTTGGTGGAGGGGGCTGTAAGGCTGGTAAGCAAGCAGGATAGTGTGCTTTTGAACCCTGGTGAAGAAGCTGTAGCCGATGGGCAGATTAGCGTGGAGAGGTTCGATGAGTATGAGACACTGAGTTGGAGGGAAGGGAAGTTTGTGATGAATAATGTAAGGATGGCAGATGTATGTAAGGTAATCCCAAGGTTGTTTGGAGTGGAAATGGCGATGGATAATAAGGAAGTAGGAGAGAAGCGTTTTTCTGGTTTGATAGATAGAAATCGCCCGGTAGAAGAATTGATGAAGGGGCTGACGGCAACGAATGGGATTGATTATTATTGGCAGGATGGGATGGTGCATATAAGGTGAAATAATATAAACAGGTAAATTATCCTTCTTTTTCTTTACCTGCTGGGTAGTTCTTAAAGAACCAGGTAAAGCTCAGCATCATATAAGGTTGTAAAATTGTTTGTCGAACGTCTTCTATATAGTTATCAACTGTATTTCTGGTGATGCTTACATTTTGATGCACCAGGTCGTAAGCATATAATTTAATTAAAGCTTGTTTCTGTTTGAATACCCCTTTGGAAATATAACCATTAAGAAGGGCAGTATTGTTGTTGTAACCTTCAGCACGCCCTCTGTTCACGATATAACGAAGATCATTACCAATCATGAACCCTCCGGGTAGATAAATACTGTAATTAAATAACAGGTTATAATTGAGGTAATTAGTATTGCTTGTGGATAAAGCTCCATACCGACTGCCATTATAGGTTACCTGCAGCGCAGTGGATAATTCCAGCAGTGATTTATACCTGTAATTAAAATTGACAGTTTGATTCAGGCTGATAATATGCGTATAGGATTTGATATTTTCCTTATCAATATTCGTGAATGTGATGTCTTTATTATAAGAAACACCAGATGACAGATTAAGTGTAGAATGGATAGATTTAATGGGCAGGCTATTAGTGATAAACCCATTAAAACCCAATGCGCCGTTTGCATTTACAGGGATAGTATATTGATGCCCTGTGCTATCATACCAGTTTATATTTACAATCTTATTCCTGATAATTTCAGTATTCAAACCCATGAAAATTCCACGGAAAGTCGTTCTGTTCATGGCATTATAGCCCAAACTTAAGTTATGCCGGAAACCTGGTTTAAGATCCGGATTCCCTTGCTGGATAAGCAGGGAATTTGCCAGGTTGGGCAAGGGCTGTAATTGTTGCGCAGTAGGGGTGATGGTACTGCCCTCATACGATAAACGGAGGTTTTTCTCTTTTGATAATGCAATATTCAAACTTGCGCTTGGGAACAGGTTGAGGAAGTGCTTATGAAATGACGGCAAATTGCTGTTTTCATTATTTGTATTGTTCAACTGGGCGTTTAGACCGATAGTATAATCATACCCTTGTTTATTGGTGCGTAAGTTGATACCTGCTGATTGAATACCAGCATGATTTTTTGAGATATTGCTAAGGCTATCGTTGGAATGGATATATTTTCCTGAGATAGAATCGATATCGTATGTGTTATTTATAATATTATTCCGTTGCTGGTTCCAGGCATAGAATAATTGAAAAAAGCGATCTTTTGATAAGGGTGTGGTGTAACTCAGGCGTACTTGGATATTGTTATTGGTATTATTGGTTTTTGTTAATCTATTATAAGTGGATAAAGAGTCCAATATCAGGTAATGATCTTCGGTTTGAAAAGTGTTTTTACCTATGCTTTGATTGTGTTGTATAGAGAAATCAGCACTAAACGTCTGCCCCTTCTTCTTAAATCGTTTTCTATAAAGACCATGAACGTTGATACTGGGAGCTGACTCGCTACTGGTATTCAATGCCTGTCCGGAGATGCTGGTATCTTTATATTTATTGAGAGACTCATATTTATTGTTCTGGATATTATCACTTTTATTAAAAGACAATTCAGGGTTAATCAGCAAAGACTGCGACTCATCCAATTTATAATTCAGCCGGGTATGCAGCGCATGGCTAACGCTATGATTGCTGGTATTATTCTGTTGGTTGTAATACCAGGTAGTATCCGGAAGAAATGTCTGCCTGAAATTGGTACTATTATTTTGAGCATGGTTATCCACAACATCATAACTTACATCCAGTTTTAATCTCTTTTTATCCTCCATGTTATAGTTGACCGCGCCGGACCTGCTATTAGATAACCCGTTCCCAGGTTGCATACCGGCACGGGTATTCCCGGGATTAAAGTTCCGATCGTTTAAATTATTGCCATTAGCAACGGCGGATAAGCGGTCTTGCTCATTAAAACTATTCACATTGCCACTGATCGCATAACGGTCATTAGTCCCAAAACCTGCGGAAGTAGCAGCCGTCGTACCCCGCCGCCGGTTCTTTTTGAGGGTGATATTGATGATTTTTTCATGGTTGCCATCATCAAAACCGGTAAACTGTGCCTGGTCGGATTTGGCATCGATCAATTGAATTTTATCAATAATTTCTGCAGGTAGGTTCTGGGTGCTGAAGGAAGTATTGTTCCCAAAGAATGGTTTGCCATCTACGAGGATTCTTTTCACGGTTTCCTCCTGGGCGGTGATTTTGCCATTGGGATCGATGGAAACACCCGGAACATGTTTCAGCAGTTCTTCCACAACGGCGTTCGGCCTTGTTTTAACAGCATTAGCATTAAATTCTAATGTGTCTTTCTTAAGGGTAATAGGAGGAATGGATTGTTTAACTTCAATTGTATTGAGCGTAATGGATTTATTCCTGATAAGGATTTTACCGAGGCTAAGGGGTGATTGTGATACCTGGATGGGGGCATGATAAGCCTGGTATCCTGTGAGGGATATATAGAGCTGGTAGTTTCCCGAAGGCAGCTCCTTCAAATTGAAGATGCCTTGCTGATCGGAAAAGGAAGTTGCGATCGCCTTATTGTCTTTTAAAATATAAATAGTAGCGTCCTGCACTGGTTTGCCAGTGGCAGAATCAGCTACTATACCGTGTACGGCTTGTTTCTGGGCTAGGGACAATAAGGGGAAAAGTAGCAAAAATAAGATGAGCTGAAAGATCCTTTTAGGGATTTTCATCATTATTGAGACCTGTTTAATTGGTGGCTAATTGCAGAGAAGGGAAGTCTGTAACATAAATGGATGATATTTTTTCGATAAGAGGGAGAGTATTACATTTGATATTCACACAATCAAAACTGGAAATTTTATGCCCTCAAAAGCAGTATTTATAGACCATGATGAAAACGAGATGGAATGGTATATAAATAATACCGGATTATTACAGATGGAAGTCAGTTCAGAAATAGATACGCCAGGTCATGCGTTGATGACTTTGGATAAGTTGGATGTGCAGAAATTGATAAAGATGTTGACGGAGATAGAGAAGGATATGTAGGTGTAAGATCGTCTGAAATAAGAACAGCAACAGTTGCCTGTTGCTGTTCTATAATGAATCGTTGAGCGAGAAACGGTGAAAACCAATTATACTACGGGCAAATAATTATTACTTTGTTATCTGGAATCAAATGTAATATAAAATGTTTATTGTAATAAGTATTTAACATGAGATTAACCGGAAGTATGCCCCAGGTGCATTAGCTTCGTGATCGAAATTGATGTTTACTTTCGAATTCAATAAAGACAGTTTATCCCCTAATTGTTACATTCAATTAGGTTGTAATTGAAGCAGACTTTTCCAGGTCTGCTAAATTTTTTGTTCATTGCCTGGAACGCAATTGTGCTGTGAGAGGAACTTACTGCGTAATGATACTCGCTACTACATTCACCCCAATATCACGGGCCAGGTTGAATACCCAGGTGCCTAATTTCTTCAGGTGTGTAGTCATGGCAGGACCGTCTTCATTCCTGGCCGCATCTTCCGCATGAATAACGGCGGATAAGGCAATGATCTGCTCATCATTTTGCGGGGCCGTATACAAAGCATTTTTAAGCTTTTGAAGTTCCTCTAATATAATAGGGTAGTCATATTTTTCTTTTGATGTGCTGACAGGTCCGTAATTGACAGCACCTCTGCCCATTGCGCCAATGGCGGAGTTATGTACGCTTATTTTATCCCCCATGATGATGTCATTCTTTTTCATGATACCTCTGGATTATTATTAAAAGATCCCATTTTTTCAATGGTAGAATTGTTGGCTTCATATTTATCTCCATTGATGTGATCGCCAAAGACTATCTTATCACTTTGGAAGGTGACAGTAGTATTGACAGGGGTGTCACTGGTCATAGCCTGGGAAATACGGCGATGTACTTCAAAGATCCCTGCCTTGTCTTTGCTGCTTAAGACATGTTGGGAGCCTGAGTTCATTTCAATAAACAAGGCATATAATTTAGGTATAAAATATTCATAAATGCCATAACCGACAATGGCCCCTGCCACCAGGTAAAGCAAGGTGATTTTATATGTAAAAGTGACCAGGAAGATAATACCGGCGATAATCATAGCGGGAATCGTCACCCGTTTACGGCGGATCACTTCATGTGTAGAAAACCTGCTGACATTTCTTAACTGGATCGTGGTGCCGTAAAACGTAAGCGTTTGATTCGTGAAAATTAATGAGCCTAAGTAGGGTGAGTTTGGGTTATTGCTGTTAGAACGCATGCGGTGTGCTTTTAGGTTAAAAAATAAAGATGTTGGTACATTCAATTTACGGCAATTAATTTAATCAGGTATGGCAGAGTATGTTAGTCTATTTTGTAAATAAACTGTAAACAAAGAAAGGAGACAGTAACACCGAAGATGTTACTGCTCCTTTTTACGTTGAGCTGTTGGGGGTGCTGATATGCTTTTAATGGATCAAGGGCTGGGGTTATAATATTTTCATTCTTATTGCGCAATGGAACAACCTGTAATATAAATAGCTGAGTATTTTTTTAGAATGTTAGCTTCTCATCCTTTTTGCAACTATATAATAATGATCAGCTGGTGATGGAGAATATTATTCTTTAACCTCGGGTTAACGGATTTCCGTGATATACTATCCTAACTTCGCCAGCCTTCATATTATTTACTTAATTATTTAAGATCCCAAACTTGATAACCAGTTTATGAAGAGCTTATTTTCAACAGTAGCTTTTAGTGCGCTCTTTGCTATCCATGCGGATGCGCAGGATGTATATAAGATGCAGCCAGTGGCCATTCAGACCCGCTGGGCAAAGGAAGTATCACCCACAAATGCTTTAAAGGAGTATCCACGACCACAGCTGGTAAGAGCGCAGTGGCAGAACCTGAACGGCCTCTGGTCGTATGCTATTACAGCGAAAGATGCAGCTATGCCTGGAACATGGGACGGGCAGATCTTAGTACCTTATCCTTTGGAATCGGCGTTGTCTGGCGTGAAGAAGGCATTACAGCCAGACCAGTTACTCTGGTATAAGAAAACGATTGCAAAACCGGCAGGTGAGAAAATATTACTGCATTTTGGTGCAGTAGATTTTCAGGCGACCATCTTTGTAAATGGAAAAGAGGTAGGTAGTCATAGTGGCGGGTATGAAGCTTTCACCATCGATATTACCAACGCATTAAAGACCGGGGATAATGAGCTGGTCGTAAAAGTATATGATCCCACAGATCAGGGTGTAGGACCTCATGGCAAGCAGGTCCTGCATCCAGCTAGTATTTATTATACACCCACCTCCGGAATCTGGCAGACGGTATGGTTAGAGGCCGTACCCAAGACTTATATTGAAGGCCTGGTATTGACACCGGATATTGACAAAGGTGTGCTTTATGTAAAGGTAAACGCCCCCGCAGGTAGTGCAGTGGAGCTTACCGCGCTGGATGGATCCCAGGTAGTGGGCAAAGTAAAAGGTAAGGCGGGTGCTGTATTGGCCCTGCCGGTGAAGAATGCGAAGTTATGGTCACCGGAAAAGCCGTTTTTATATGACCTGGTAGTTCGGCTGAAAGGAGATGAGGTGAAGAGTTACTTTGGCATGAGGAAGGTCTCTTTGGGGAAAGATGAGAAGGGATTTGTAAGGATCTTTTTGAACAACAAACCCTATTTTAACTTAGGTACCCTGGACCAGGGCTTTTGGCCGGATGGTTTATATACCGCTCCTACGGATGAAGCTTTGAAATTTGATATTGAGGCGATCAAGGCAATGGGCTTTAATACGATCCGTAAGCATATTAAAGTGGAACCAGCCCGTTGGTATTATCATGCGGATAAGATCGGGATGCTGGTATGGCAGGATTTTGTAAATCCGAACCAGGGACTGCCGGAAGGGGCGAAGCCTGAGTTTGAAAAGGAGAGTAAGGAGATATTGGAGCAGTTGCATAATGCGCCGAGTATTGTGACCTGGGTGCTATTTAATGAGCAGTGGGGTAGTTATGACCAGGAGCGACTCACGAAGTGGGTGAAACAAACAGATCCGAGCAGGTTGGTGAATGGGCATACGGGAGAGTATATCTTTATTAATGAAAATGAGATTAAGTCAGGGAAGGATAATTGGGTAGCGAGTGATATCGTCGATTTACATTCTTATCCTAACCCGATGAATGCACCGGCGCAGGAAGGGATGGCAAGGGTAGTAGGAGAGTTTGGCGGTATTGGGGTGTTTATTCCGGATCATCAGTGGAATCCATTGAATGCGTGGGGGTATATTCAGGAGAAACCGGCCGCTTTGCAGAGTAAGTTTGCGATCATGGCGCAGCATCTGAGATTGCTGCAGCAGGATGGCTTGAGTGCTTCTATCTATACACAGCCTTTTGATGTGGAAGGAGAGCAGAATGGGTTGATGACGTATGATAGGGAAGTGGTGAAGATCCCTTTTGAGGCGTTGAGGAAGATTCATGGGCCGTTGAATACTTCTCTTGCTACGGAAGTAGTGCCACCCGTGGTGGCGCAGAATGCGGATTTGACGGAGCCGGCGGAGTTGTATGCAAGGATGCTGGAGGAGTATATTAATGGAAAGAGAGAGCGGGCGTTTTTGTTGAAACTGGCGATGGCTGCGAAGCAGGTGGGGGATGCGCCAGGGGCGGATATGGCAGGAAATGCGTATATAGCGGGGTTGAAGGAGCCATTGAGTGAGGAGGATATCAGGATTGTGGGGCAGTTTGCGAAGAGTTCGAAGGATGCGGGGTTTGGGTTGATGAGGCAACATCCGGAGGAGTTTAAGAAGGTGTTGGGAGAAAGGCAGTACCAGGTGAATATGATGAATATGGTGTTTAAAGGGGTGATGGAGCCGATGATGAAGGAGCATAAGGATTGGAGTGAGATAGAGCGTGTGATGAAGGGGTATGGTGCGCCAGGGGAGGAGATGTATTTGAGGGCGAAGACGGTGTCGTCGCTGAATGCGAAGGATTGGGCGGTGTATGTGCCGGCTGCGGAGGAGTATTTGAGGAAGTATGGGGAGGGGATGAAGGAGGAGGAGAAGAGTATGTTTATGGGGGCGTTGGAGCAGGCGAGGAAGAATTAGGGTATTCGTTAGTTGTTGAAGATAGGGCAGGCTTCCGGGAGGGGGCCTGCTTTTTTATTATGATTCGTTAACGATATAAGAAATTGTCTTGGACTACTCCCATCTTGAATATTGTTTCATTTCATTATATCAAGATGACCTCCTACACTATATCCTGCATCCAGTAAAACCGCATATTGCAAGAAGATTTGTTTAATAGTAATAAGTTCATCTAATTTAATTAGATAGAGGTATTATCATGCGGATTTTACATAGAAAGTTGGTTTCCTATTTCAATTATATTATATAAAAGAGGCATCTTCTAACGGTAAGATGCCCCTTTAATTTTTTTTGGTTCATAAAAATCATCCTATATCAAAGGCAAGCCTAACTCCTTCAAAAACGCATTATGCTTACCTGCTGCCTCATCTGCTTTTTTCCTTATCGCCACTATTTGCTTGTTCACCTCCATAAGATCTACAATCTCCTCCTCCATAGCAGTACTCACATACCTTGATATATTAAGGTTATACCCGTTCTTCTCAATTTCAGCCATTGAAACCTTTTTGGAATAGCGATCCTGGTCATTCCGTTTTTTATAAGTGTCAATAATTTTTTGAATATCGTTTGGTTCTCCACCTTCTCCATTGCGCAGACGATTTTGTTTCTTCCCTTTTTCGTAATATTCAGCTGCATTGATAAATAATACATCATCAAATTTCTTGCATTTCTTCAATACGATTATACATACGGGGATGCCAGTTGAGAAAAATAAGTTAGCAGGTAAACCTATTATTGTATCAATATGACCATCCTTCAGCAGTTTAGTCCTGATACGTTGTTCGGCACCGCCGCGGAACAATACACCAAGGGGTAGAATAATAGCCATTGTCCCCTCTTTGCTCAGAAAATGAAAGCCATGGAGAAGAAAGGCGAAGTCTGCCGCCGATTTAGGGGCAACCCCATGACTTTTGAATCGGAAATCATTCGCTAATGTATCGCTGGGATCCCAGCGGAAGCTGAATGGAGGATTCGCAACAATAGCATCAAATTCCAGCTTTTTAGCTGGATTCATTTCGTTTAGAATATCCCAGTCATTCTTAAGTGAATCGCCGTGATGTATTTCAAATTCTGTATCCTTTACACCATGCAGCAACATATTCATACGTGCCAGGTTGTAAGTCGTGATGTTAGTCTCCTGTCCGTAAATTTTCCCTATTCCATTTGCACCCATCTGGCGGCGTACATTTAAGAGCAAGGAGCCGGAACCACAGGCAAAATCCAGTACTTTATCTAACTTTTTCTTTTTACCCAGCCCTGGATTCTGACTATCGAGAGTTACTATTTCTGAGAGTACGGTAGAGATTTGTTGAGGTGTATAAAACTCGCCTGCTTTTTTACCACTACCTGCAGCAAATTGGCCAATCAGGTATTCATATGCATCGCCGAGTGTATCTATGTCAGTTGAAAACTTTGCTATTCCTTCTGCTATTTTCTGGAGAATGATACAAAGTCTTGCATTGCGGTCCGGATAACTCCTGCCTAATTTTTCAGAGTCGAGATTGATCTCGGAGAATAGGCCCTGGAAATTACTTTCAAAGGACTGGTTTTCTATGTATTTAAAGCCTTTTTGAAGGGTTAATAACAAATCTTTGTCCTGTTTGCGCGCGAGTTCTGAAATATTGCTCCATAAAAACTGAGGCTCGATCACATAGTGCACTTTTCGACGCATTTGCTTTTCAAATGCTTCTATATCAGCGGAGTTTGCGGCGTACCAAATGCTAAGGGGGCTAAGTCTTTCCTCGTTTTTCAATACAGGATAGTCTGCACCCAATTCCCTCTTTGCTGCTACTTCATAGTTGTCAGACAGGTAACGTAAAAAAAGGAAGGATAACATGTAATCCCTGAAATCATCAGCATTCATATTGCCACGCAGTTCATCTGCAATTGCCCAAAGCGTGTTACCTAATTGTTGTTGTGCTAATCCCGTCATAATTATGTTGTTTCTGCTCTTTACATGAAAAGGAATGGTATATTAAAAAGGAAATAATTGCTGCACAAGTCCTTTCTTATGCAGTTTCAGTGCTTCAATTTTTTCTGTTTGTACGGATATCTCTTCGTCCATGGAAGAAAGACAATCTGCAATCTTTTGTTGTTCTGGCAGGGAGGGGAAAGTCACCGTAAGAGTTAGCAGATCCTTTGTGTAGATGGCTGCAACACTTGTTGTTCCGGTAGCCATACTTCTTAATGAGGAAATGGTACTTTGCGTATTGAAGAAGTAATTCATAAAGACATTTGAGGCGATATAATCTTTATGAAAGCTTAGCCGCAATAAGTTAGAATTATATAATGCAACAGGAAGCTCGTTCTTCCATATTGCAACCTTTCCCACCAGCTCTAAGGTATTTCTTGTATTGAATAGAAGATCATTGTTCTTTAGAATATCCTCTTTGTTGTATGCTGATTCATTTGGTAAATATTGGAGCTTTTTTACATTCATTTGCCCCCTTTCTAAATTACCCATTTTGATAACAGGCATCCCTGAAATAGCGTCGGAATTTTCATAATTTCCTCCTAATCTTCCTTCAACAAGAATCTCGTGAAGCGATTTTTCATTCCATTCCTCACTGTCCTTAAACTCCGGAAACCGCATTAGAGGGGCCATTTCACCAGGAAGGGGAAAAAGATTTTGCATGAGCCCTTTTTTGTAGGCTTTGAGTGCTCCCAGGTGTTCGGTTTCTGCTGTTATTAAGTTATCTAATGATGAAAGGCAATCTGCAATTTTTTGTTGTTCTTCCGGATGAGGATAAGGTAATGGCATCTCCATAAAAACAGTTGGAGTAATGCTCATCCTATCAAATCTTGCTCCTGTATTAGAGACAGCATGCAGGTATTTATGCCAGGCGGTAGTCTTAAAATATTGCTCAAAAAAGTCGTTATTGTTATTACTGAATCTAAATACGGTGTAAAGCGGAGACATGACCCCCATTGCTATTTTGTTCCTTGAGATAGGGCCAACTGGTGCAGCTGTTGATATACGTGGATTATACACATAATCGCCGTAATCCACAATATAATACCCTTCCAAATTGCTTTTATTCGCAATATCTTTATCAAAATAATCCCTTTGATCTACGATGCCGTCAGCTGCTGAATTGGTCAGAACGCGGCTGATATTGTTTAACTTATTTTTTTTTGTAACAAGTTTTGCTATTTTGGAAAGTTTTGTTTCTTCCCAATGTGGAAAAGGCTGGTTATTGGATAAGCTGAAACGCAATTCAGGCTCCATGCCTATTTTTTTCTCTTTACTCATAAACAGATAATCCTGATATTTCGTGGCCATTGGCCAATTTTTTTAATTGCGGCGCTAAGTCTTCCATGAGCGCCAGTTCTTTCTTACCCCTCTCTTTCCAGCCGAGTTCCAGCGGAGCCAGAAGCTCATTCAGTTGCTCATCGTTAAAGATCATTCTGTTAATGACATTATCAGTAAAATCTTTTAATGCTTTTATTTCCAGTCCGTGCTTTTGTGCAATCGTGGCTAACTCAATATGATGTTTTTCATCTTTGAAAGATTCATAGCCTGCCTTAATCTCTTTTTCAGAAAGAACTTTTCCTGATTCCAAACTATTTATATAGTCTGCAATATCGTTGCGTTCTTCCATCAGGTTGGAGCTACTACCCATCAAGTTAATCAACTGTTCGCGGCTCATTTTCTGTTTAGAAGGTTCTTTCTGTGTATACTTTGCAATCAACGACATAATGTAATCATAATCTATTACAGCGGAAGCAAATAATACAAATTCAAAATCAAGTTGCTGTACTTCAGGACTTGCAGCATCGCCTTCTTTACTTTGTTTTTCTTTCAATCTTTTTGCGGTATCAAGGTACGCGCTTTTAAAAGATCGCAGGTCCTCTGTCGCCAGCAATTGCTCTATCTTCTCCTTATTTTCTGTTTCAAGGTCAGTATATTGATCTAGCTGGGTCTTTAATCTCTGTACTTCTTTAAAGTGGTTGATGAACTCTGCTCTTGCTGTGTCTCCTTTCAGATTGTGGACTTCTTCCGGCGCGCATTTCAGTCCACGACTTTGCATAAACTGTCCTAAAGCAATTACAGCTTTCTCGTATTTGGCAATTACTACCGGAGCAGCATCCACGAGCCAGATTTCCCTGGCTTTACCCGTTTCTTCACCTGAGAATAATGCAATAGCTTCTTCTACGGCCTTCTGTTGGTTGCGGAAGTCCAGTATATTTCCATATGGTTTACTGTCATTCAGGATACGGTTGGTTCGTGAAAATGCCTGTATAAGTCCATGGTACCTCAGATTTTTGTCTACATACAGGGTGTTGAGATACTTGGAATCAAAACCTGTCAATAGCATATCAACTACTATCACAATATCTATCTTCTCCGCATGTGGCAGATCTGCATTTGAATATTGCTGGTCCTTTATACGTTTTTGTACATCCTGGTAATACGAGTCAAATTCATTAATGCTATGATTCGTTTTATATTGCAAATTGTATTCTCCGATAATCTCTTTTAAGGCACGTTTCTTTTCATCTGGTGCCACCTCATTATCTGCTTTTTCCTGGGGCAGATCTTCCTGTATCTGTTTTACATCGGGATTACCCTCGGCTGGTGGAGAAAATACACAGGCAATATTTAAAGGAATGAAATTTTCATCTTCCTTTTTCCGCTGTGCTTGTGTTTTTTTAAAGAGCCGGAAGTATTCTATTGCACTATTAATTGATTCCGTTGCTAAAATCGCATTAAAACGACGTGAGTTTGTCGCACCATTATGCTTATTCAATATAGCTTCTACTACAGCCTGCTGTGCAATCACCTCGCCAGCGCCAGGTATACAATTGCCTGTACCCTTAAAATATTCGATGTGAAAACGCAGTACGTTCCTGTCTTCAATCGCATGGGTAATTGTATAGGGGTTCAGGCGATTCTTAAATATATCTTCTGTGGTCTGGTAAGAGGCCTGTTTCCCGTCAATTTTTGTATATGCAGCATTTTGTTCAAATATGGGTGTACCCGTAAATCCAAAAAGCTGCGCATTGGGGAAAAACTGTTTAATGGCCTTATGGTTTTCACCAAACTGAGACCGATGACATTCGTCAAAAATGAAAACCAGGCGTTTTTTGCTTAGTGGTGCCAGTTTTTCTATGTAGTTCCTGCGATTATCAGGATCAAGTGCAAGACCGAGTTTCTGAATAGTTGTTACGATTACCTTATTCGCATAGTCATCTGAAAGCATGCGTTGAACCAGGGTTTCTGTATCAGTATTTTCTTCTACACAACCCTCCTGGAATTTATTAAACTCCTGACGTGTTTGACGATCAAGATCTTTTCGATCTACTACGAATAAACATTTTTCTATATCAGGATTATCTTTTAGTAGTGTCGATGCTTTGAAAGAGGTAAGTGTTTTACCGCTGCCGGTAGTATGCCATATATATCCATTACCCCGGTTTTGGTGAATGCTGTTAACAATTCCTTCTACCGCATAGATCTGGTAGGGGCGCATTACCAATAGTTTTTGCTCACTTTCTACCAGCACCATGTAGCGGCTGATCATTTCTCCCAATTTACACTTTGCCAGGAATCGTTCAGAGAATTCATTCAGATGAGTGATTTTCCTGTTATCCTCGCTAGCCCACTGGTAAACTGGCAGAAATTGTTCGTCCGCATTAAAACTAAAGTGCTGGTTACGGTTATTAGCAAAATAGTATGTATTTGAACGATTACTTACTATAAATAGCTGCATAAAGCAGAGCAATGTATTATTGTAGCCATTCCCTGGTTCATTTTTATAGTCTACAATTTGCTGTATGGCTCTGCGAGGACTGATTTCCAGCGTCTTTAGCTCAATCTGCACAATGGGAAGTCCATTAATCAGAATTAAAACATCGTAACGTTGATTACTATTTTCAGTGTTTATTCTTAATTGATTGATAACTTCAAACTCATTTTTGCACCAATCTTTAATATTTACCAGTGTGTACTGAAGTGAGGAACCGTCTTCACGCTGAAAGGTATTACGTTGGCGCAGGATCTTTGACGCAATAAACACGTCGGAATTGATAATTTCATCCCGCAGGCGGACAAATTCCGAATTCGTTAATTGGACTCCATTTAAGGTATTAAATTTTTCGCGAAAGTTTGCCTCCAGCGATTTCCTGTCCCGGATGTCGTTGCGATAGGTATATTTTAAATCGGTCAAAAGCTCAACGAATCCCTTTTCTAATTTTGATTCAGCAACACTTGACATTATTAACAGCTATTTGGGTCTTATAAATAGATAAAGTCTGAGTGCATTCGCAGTATTATTCCTGAATACGCAACTTTGTATATTAAAATTTATCAATATGAATTTAGTTGCATTACAACTTGTGAAATTACAATATATATCGTGTAATATCAAAATAGGATATTGTAGAATCAACCAGCGTACATTGTCCTTGACATAAGCATGACAATATTGGATTTTTCACTGCTTTACCATTTTGTTAGCATAAAAAAACAGGATTTTTCCCCTGCCCCAAATCCCATCTTACTCCCATTTGCTCCCTAAATTTGATATCAATTCTTCCACCCCCAAAAAATAATAACTATGACAATAGTCACTTACTCCCCAACTGTTAACGTCTCATTAATTTCCCCCTCATCCCCATGTTACCAACATACACCGAAGTGCAATTATTACCTGCCTTCTGAACATCAAAGAATTATTTAGTATCTATCAATATCATAAATACAAATGATTTCTTATACTTCCGGAGGCCTACCACCCTTCCTACATACCGAGCACCTAATCACAATCCTAATTTATCCATTTCTAAATGGTCAGGAGCTGCTATCTCCATCCCGATAATTTAGCAAACTCTTAATAACCATTTGTTAACAATCACAGGCATGAGCAACACTAACGACGCACCATCAACACCAATAGAGAAGATTGTTGAAACGCCCCCAAAGGATTACATCAGCAAATCCCTGGTATCCCGGCAGTCTCCATCCACCGACCAGATTTCATTCGAAAAGATCCTCGAAAGAGTCGTTGTAGACAATTCCTTCATTTGGCATGAAAACAGGCAACATACTGAATACATCATCCAGCGCCTCAAAGAAAAAAGAGTCCTGTTTATCCGTGCCCCTGAAAGCTATTGGCTGCGGCATGCCGCACTGAGATTAGCTACCGTACTAAATAGTAGTATTAATAGGTTATGGCCTAATTGTGACGGCGTATACAGGTTGAATGGTACGGAGAAATTTGCTTTCTCCTGCTGGGAAAAACAGGAATTTGAGAAGACGAAGCTGATCATCGTTCCCCGGAAACATACCGCTGAGTACCTGGATAGATTGCTAAACACCGATTGGGATACCGCCCACCATACATGGCTCTCCAGTCTGCATAAAGCGAATATCTGCCTGGTCATTCCCGTTCCTAATAACGAAGGTTTTAATAATTATTTTAATACCGCAGAAGATCTATTGAGGACTGAATATGCAGTCTGGGATCTGCAGGTCATCTCGCTTGAATTAACCCGGCTTCATTACAACCAGGGACTCAGCTTCTACGAAGAGCTTAAAATAACTTCATCATACAATGCATGTAATATCAATAGCCTCTTACGTCACCTGGCAGCCATTGGAGAGGCAGATAATGGTTTTGATGAATTTAAGATACAGGTCACAGACGCAATTGTTAATTATAATAAGGTCCGGGACGAAGATGAACAACACATTATTCAGCTCCTAAAAGAAAAAGACTCCTTAAAGGTTATCATCATTTTTATTGCTGCATTTTTTGAAAACATCACCATCGGGGATTTCCAATTATTAGTCACTCTTATGATTGGGAATAGAGAAATCCCTCCTGCTCATAAGGATGAAAACAGGCCAGCCTCTGTAAAGCTCTATAAAGATATATGGTCCGATTTCCTGCAGGTTGAAATATACAGAGAGGATTGCAGGTTACAGACCTTCGTTGAAAATAATATTACTTATGTACGTTTTAGAAGCAATGACCTGGCTGGTAGAATACAGCAATATTTCCTGACAGAGAATAGAATGATGTTTTCCCTGTTGTATAAAGACCTTTCTTCGAACGATATCTTATTTAATAATTCATTAAGTAAAGACTTTTATCCATCGCTTGTTAAAGTAATTTTGACAAATGCCTCCCAGAATATTACTGACCATGATGAACTTTGGCTGGTAGATCTCCTGAGGAAACAAGCCATTGTAATGCATGCAAATGCATCTAATGCCGATTCTGTCAATGATATTTTGGATGCCGTTCATCCGGATATTGTAGCCCGGTATGTTGAATTTGTCCAGCAGCGACTGGTCCTATTAATGCAGCATATGCTGATGCGGAAGGAGGAGAAATTTACCCATATCATTAATGAGTTTTTCCGCCTGTTATTGGACAACCTGGATAAAAAGGACCTCGCCATTAAGTTAGCGATCCGCTTGTACAATGAATTGAAAGACCGCGAGAAATTTTCGGCTACCCAGGTCTTTACTTATTTCAGACAGGCGCTGAATGAGAGTGAAGAAGAGGAGCGTTTCCTGATCTATGATCAGATGCACTACAATTTCGATAAACAGGATATGTATCAAAAAACTGATGCATGGATTAAAGACCCTATTGATCAGAAGCTTAATAAGCATTCACGACAATATGCATGGTTATTCAGGTTAGACTACTGCATCCTGTCATTCCATGAATATATCACAAAAGGTGCAGATGCAGAGGATAGGTACAACCTGTATACCCCTACTTTGGAAGGAGAACCTTTTACACGTTCATTTATTCAGCTCTTAGAAGATATATGTAATAAGGAATGCCTGGAAAGCTGGTACGAGTTATTAAACTTTAAGCAATTGTTCCTCGGACGGTTTAAGATATTGGAAAGCATTATTACAGGCGAACAGCAGCTCATCGGCAGGGATGAAGAAAAGATGTGTACAGTGATCACCCTGGCTGCCGATATCTATGAAAACTGGTTTTACATCATCTCCACCTGCAATACAGATGAAACATTGAGAGCCAGCAAGCAGCAGGAATTCGGCAAGGAACTGCGTAATGTTTTATCGAAAGATCACCTTGTGGAAATTAAATCTTATTGGTTAGAAAAGAACGATGATATATATGAGAAGACCATTTTATCGCTTGGGAAAATACCCGGAAATATAAGGGAGGACAAGATCCGTTTTGAAAAGTTAAA
Source organism: Chitinophaga silvisoli (assembly GCF_003412465.1). Lineage (GTDB taxonomy): Bacteria > Bacteroidota > Bacteroidia > Chitinophagales > Chitinophagaceae > Chitinophaga > Chitinophaga silvisoli. Next base: position 844,473 of record NZ_QTJV01000004.1, on the reverse strand, counting down.
GACCAGGAGAGAAAAGTTAAAGGACTTATTGGTGAATGTTAATGCATAAAAAGATATTCTTATGAATAAAATAAATTACCATTTAGAAACCATAAAAGTAGAAGGATTTGACAAGTTGATTTGTGAAGTTGTGCAGGAAAGTAAGGTACCCGAGCGTTCATTGAGTGATCAAATAATTGTGAGCTACGATCGTGGTAATAAGAAAGCTGTTGTTTATAAGAAAAAGCTATGGGATAAATGGTTGCCTGCAAGAGAAAAGTACCTGATTGATACCTTTGAACAGGTAACAAAAAAGCAGGCATGCAAATTTGAATCTACTGAGTATGGGGATGTGGAAGTGGAGTTTTGTCATAAAATGAAGGTCATACCCGGTAAGGAGACGCTCTTTACTACGAAGATGGTAGGTAGGAATAATCCACAGGTGACTATCTCCCAGGAATTAAACAGCATCATGACTGAACTGATTCAACACCATGCCGGCGAAATTTATGCTAATCCGGAATCCCTCAGGTCGCTGGTTAAGACGAGTATGGCTACACTTGGGGACAACCTGGGCCTTGAAATCCTCACTACACTTACTTTGCTCACAAAGATCCATGTGCCCAAATCACAGGAGATCTCTGAAACAAAAGCCCGGGTACAACCTAAGAATTACAATGGATATGTGAACCTGAATTTTGAGTTAACCCTGGTGCCTGACGGATCACCGCAAAAAGAGTTGTTGGCATCCCAGGCTTTTAAACAGCAGGAAGAATTTGAGACGATTTTAGTCGCCTCGTTAAAGTCATATATCAGTGCGCAGGTCACTTATAACGACCTGATCCAACAGATCAATGATAAAGTCAGGACCGACCTTATTCAACATTGGAACGAGGAATTGAGCCGGGCTAATAAAGCATGGAAAATTGGAGATGTAACGCTTGAATTGCCTGATGCCATACCACAACATTACAGGAAAGACCAGCTGGAGGTAGGGGCTACCCTGAATAACGCCGAAATCCTGCTGAAAAATACATTGACGCTAAACCTGGAAAACCCCGAGAAGTTTAAGCTTTCACGTATCAATGATATGGAAGAATGGGTGAAGGGTAAGCTGCAACAAGCTACCCAGAGCGTAGTTTCAAACCTGACTTACGCCGAACTGATCTATCAGTTCAGGAATTTGTCGAATAGGATTTGCGAGCGTTTTGGACAGGATACAAAGGACATCGGGTACCAGATTAATAGTTTCCTGATTTCAGATTTGCTGGATGCAACAAAGCTGGATGTTCAGTTGCTGATCGATGAGCAGGATGCAATGTTCACCACACAGATTAAAGATATCGTGAGACTTTCACTCACTATCAATGGTCGGATCAGGGATTTAAACAATGATACATGGCAGTCACAGTTGAGGCCGGATTCTATTCCTTCGGAAATGATTAAGACGGGAGTGATTAAATTTTTGTCGGATAAAATTGCTGCTTTTTCCAGTGATAACTTTTACGATGACTTTAACAGCATCAATTTTAAAAGAAATATTGAGTCAACACTGAAAGACTATCTCAAAAAGACATTTAACGTGGACGAAAATGTGAATATCAATTTATTGATAGGTCATACCGCACTTACAGAAAGACTCAATACGCTTAGCAGGGGCTTTAAGCAAGTTACCCTGTCTTTTTTGGATGGGGAGGCAGAGTTCAGGGTGTATTACCAGATTACAGGGGTAGACTCCCACCTGTTTGGTGCCTTTGCGGGGAATAACTTCCCGGATATTGAAGACGAGTTAAATAGGATCAATGAGTCATTGGAGATTTGCCTTTATGAGCATATCAACCTCCAGGTGGAAAGACTAAAAAATGGTGCTAAGGCTGCACAGTATATTAAGAGTAAAGCGGAAGAAGCTGGTATCCGGTGGATCAAAGAGCGTTTCTACCTCAATATTCAAATTATCCAGGTGAAACAGGTCAAGAATACATTTAGTAATGCAGGTAGCCATATCTGGACACAGGTATGGGAGGACGATATGGAGCGCATCAAGGAGCGTATTTATGAACTGAAAAAGAAATTGTTTAATGCCAAAGACGGACTTTATACGCCTGAAGAAATTGCGCTGTGGAAAAAGGAATTGGAAGAATTAATGCTACAGTTTATCCCGACATATAATGAACCGGAAGCGGAGCCTGTAACAATATTGTTGACCGAACCTAAAGATATTGCTCATGATGCATGATGAACTCCTGGAGGATCTTAAAACAAAAAGTAGAGACAGTTGGCACGTCTCATTGTTATTATATGACTTTATCAATGAGAAAAAGTTGTATGACAATGGGATGGTTGAGCAGGCCTATTGGGATAATTATCTCACAGAGATAACCGGTAGATTGAAGCAATTGGAAAAGGATGCTTACGAATCCAATGAGGCTGTTGCCAGTCGGCGGATCTTCATCTCTTATAGTTGGAAGGACCGGGAGATGGCAGAGAAGATCTATAATTACCTGCGGAATTATAAGGTAAATACTTTCTGGGATGTGATTTCGATGGAAGCAGGAGAGGAAATAGAAAACCGGTTGGAGTTGGAAATACAGTCAGCGGAGTTTTTTTTGATTATTGTGTCTGAAAATAGTCTTCGATCTTCCTGGGTGAATAAAGAGGCGATGATGGCGCGGATGAATATTGAAAATGGCCTGGGTTCCAGAATCATACCAATTGTTATAGAAGAGCGATTTTATGATAATGATGATTCTTTAGTTAAGGATATCCTGGATTATTTTGATGAGAAGATAAGCCGGCAGTCAAGGTGGATGAAGGAAAGGATTGATAAAGATTCAGGGGAGGATATATTTCTGTCACAGCGGGCTGAATACAAATTACAGCGGGATAATTTTTGGAAGATCATGAAGACATTAAAAGAGCGGGCTACCGTGAGATTGACTGATGGGCATTTTGAGTCCGGGATGCAGCGGATCATACACCTCTTCAATAAATAGATAATTGCGAAAACTCACTATAAGATTAACCTCTAATAATTATCATTATGAATAACGAAGCATTGAAACAGGGAACCGTGGAAAAAACCTGTTTCGTCATCATAGGCTTTGGAAAGAAAATGGATCATGCCAATGGCCGGGAGATAGACCTGGATAAAACTTATAAGTATATCATCGAACCCGTATTTAAGAAGTTAGGTTTCTTTTGTTTTCGTGCGTGTGACATCGCACATAGCGGAGTAATTGATCAGCCAATGTATGATAATATCCTGAAAGCAGATTTTGTGGTGGCTGACCTGACTACCTTCAACCCTAATGTACTGTATGAATTAGGTGTCAGACATGCTGTGAGAAAGCATACCACTATTGTGATTTCTGATGATAAGAATGTATTACCATTCGATCTGAGCCATGTGAATATTGATAAATATCAACACATGGGTAATGGTATTGACCATGGAGAAGTAACCCGGTTCTGTGATTACCTGGAAGAAAAAGTAAGGCAATTGATGGCCGCACCGGCAGTGGATAGTCCATTGTATGCCTTGTATCCCAGTTTGCAGGTGCCGGTGTTTACACCGAAAGAAGTGAATGAAATCAAGGAGAATATCAAGGAGATTGGTTCCTTGTCTGACTACATTACCATGGCAGAAGATTTCAAGCGTTCGAAAGATTATACTGCTGCTATAAAAGTATTAAGGCAGGCGAAGAAATTGAACCAGGACAATGTGCTTGTAACACAAAGACTGGCGCTATGTACGTATAAGTCGGAATTGCCGGATGCGAAGCAGGCATTGGAAGACGCAGCAAAGATCCTGGAGGAATTACATCCGGATACATCTACAGACCTGGAGACACTAGGATTGTGTGGTGCCATTAATAAGCGCCTGTATGCTGTGACGGGGGAGATGGAGTACCTGAACAAGGCAGCCTGGTTTTACGACAAAGGGTTTTATATAGGTAGCGACTATTATAATGGTATAAATGCGGCTTATATATTTAATGTGCTGGCGAACCTGGAACAGGACTTTTATGAATCGAATGCGCATTTTGGCAATGCGAGGAAGATCAGGAAGCGGGTGATTGAGATTTGTAAAGGACTGATGGCTGATGAGAAATGGGAGGGCAGGGAGGATAAGGAGTGGGTATATCTTACTATGGCAGAGGCGTATGTGGGTTTGGATGAGCCAGGGGTAGAAGAGGAATGGTTAGAGAAGGTGAGGAAGGTGGCGAACGGGGAGTTTAGTATGCAGTCTTATTTGGAGCAAAGGGCGAAGTTGCAGAAGGAGTTGGATCAGTTTAAAAACAAGATAATACTTTAACTATGGCAAGGAAGGTATTTTTTAGCTTTCATTATGGTAATGATGTGAGCAGGGCGATGGTCGTTCGTAATAGTGGGATGACGAAGAATGGTATCCAGGAGGCTGGGTTTATTGATCATGCTGATTTCATGAAGTTGGAGAAGACGGGGGATGCTGCTATTAAAAGGTGGATTAATGAGCAGTTGGATGGATCTACTGTGACGGCGGTGTTGATTGGGGCGGATACTTTAGAAAGGCCATATGTACAGTATGAGATAAGGGAAAGTTATAAGCGGGGGAATGCCATTATTGGGATCTTTATTGATGGAATTAAAGATTTGAATGGTTATACATCTTCCAGATGTAGTGTGTTCGGATTGAAGATAGGTGAGAAAGATGGGCAGGATGTCTATTTTTCTGGTGTGCCGGTTTACAGTTGGACGGATGATAATGGGTATGAGAATCTGGGTAAGTGGGTGGAGGATGCGGCAATTAAAGCAGGAAAGAAGTAATTGGGTGTGGAGAAAAGGTCAGCGTCTTTTAAGGTGTCGACAATACGGATGTGATGGATGAATTGGTGAAAGAAAGGATCCGGGTACTGAGGCAGGTATTCATATAAATCAGGCAAGCCAGATCAATAGCATATTTTTTATAGTTATGATGATTTTTTCATCTATCTTTTGACCATGAAAAAACTGCCTTTCTTCATTTTAATAATACTTATCAGTTTTCAATGTAAAAATGCTAAACCATCTGAAAATCAAGCAACTGTTGATTCCAATAAAATCGAGCAAGCTGTTTCAGGCCCAGCGCCCGTGGTTCAACAACCGCAGGTTGAACCAACTGCACCAACCTCACCTAAAACCTTTAGTGATACCGCTGTCATTATTACCGACACTACCACTATTGAAATAGGCCCCGTGAAAAAGTACGGTGTCGATGAGGATGCTGATAAGCAATACCTATCAAGATGTAAGAAATGGAATCTTGATTCAGCGACCATAGATAAACTGCTAAGGAATATGGAACCCCTGGATGGCATAGGCTGGGATTTAGCCTATAGCCACCTGGATTGTAAGTTATATTCAAAGGTTAAGATAAGTGGCAAGTCTTATCTGCTGGAAATTAATGCAGGATCCTGGTTAGAACTAACTACTAAAGATACAACGTACCTATTTATCCCTAAAGACAGATCATTTGATAAATATTTCATTCTACACGTAGGCGAGTAAAAATAATCGGGTGTCTCATTAATAAAACAGGACACCCGATTTATTAAACTGTTAAACCCAATTTAAACCTTGACCAGCGCTTTCATCTGCTCATCATTTGCCAGGTCATGATATATTGATAAATTTTTCTTCTTACACTTCTTCAACACCGCATCATAAAACTGATCAGATTCCTTCAATGTCAACAATATCGTTGGTTTGATCAACTCCAGAATCTTAGCTTCATCTGTAATGATTTCCATATTCAGCACAAGAACCACTAAATTACACAGCTGCCGTTCCGGTAAGTTCTCAAATCCCCACATAATCCATTTTATCTTATCCGCACGTTTTTGTTTGTTTTTCTCTTCCCGGCAGAGGTATATTAAAGTATGATACCAGGAATGCATATTCCTGTTCAATAAAACAGGTATCATGGCTAATAAAGTTTGATAGGCTGCTGAAGAGGGAGCGAGGATATAGAGGCCTAATACCAGGCTCCTGGTAAAGTGAGTGTCAAAGTCAGAGCCGCGCTGGATGAGAGCTGCCAGATGATTGGCCAGGATGCGGTTTTGCACCTCGTTCTTTCCAAATTGAAACAGGATGGGAATACATTCTTTTCTTACCGGGTAGTCTCTACCATATTTAATATACTTGACGAGCATAGGCACCATTAGTTCAAAGATGCCATCCTGTGTCACATAAGCGCCCAATTCTTTTGAGAGCCTATCAGGCACTTTCCCTTCTTTGAACAGGAAGAGTATTTCATTGATCATTTCTTTCCGGTATTCCGGAATCCTCAATAACCAAATTGTCATATCCACCTTCTTTTCATTAGCAGGTAAACGTTTGTACACATTGAGCAGGATCGGCGGCAGACTTTTGGAATAGGCATCTATATCCTCAAAAACAAGTTTTTTAGTACCTCTTTGTTGACTCAGTTCCTCGTAGACCTGTTCTACCAGGGATTCTTTTGCTATTAAGATCAGCGAAATCATCACTTTTATGATCATCGCCTGCGTGGGCGTATCCTGTATCCATGGATTGAAAGGGATTTTATGCGGACTGTATTGTTGGTAAATGATGATACATGCAATGATATTGATCATACTTATCTCCTGGTCCTTGCAGTCGTATAGCCATTCAGTGATGTGTGCTATAGTCTTTCCGGGGTCAGTAAACAGGTATCTCCCAAGGGCTAATTTGGTTGGCCGTCCGGATGGCTGGGCAAGGTATATATGTTTTTCATGGAAGTTATTACTGAGATATGACATGATTTCTGATGGCTGGAGTTTTTCGTTGGATAGGCAGATTTTGAATAGTTTCAATTGATTAGGAAAAGAGAGGTGCGAATTGTAAATAACTGGTCCCATCCTAATATCGAAGATGTACCCATTAGTAAGGAGAACGGTGAAGGATTCTATGATAGTAAAGTATTTATCGGGATAAGATAGATGTCTTACGATATCAGCAAATATGACGGTGGCATTGAAATAATGATGATCGCTTTTCAAAATATAGATCAGCAGCTTATTTAGGGTGTGTGAAAGGTCTTGTCCTAAGAAGGATTTTTTGGCAATGAGCCATGGAAGACCTCCTCTTAGTGTGGCAGTGCTGACAGGTATTAATTGTTCCCAGTCGATGTCGGTATCTGCAGGGAATGTTTCGCCGATGAGGAAATCTGCTAACCAGTTCTGAGTGATCCTGATACCATTGACGGATTCAATAAAAAGATTTTCGTGGATAAGAATGGAAGCCAGCTGCGGATAATCTTTCAGGAAGTGCTGGTATGCTTCCATAGAGAGCCAGTAGTCGTTGCTTGTAACAAAGTGTTTTGCGATATCAATTAAGAGAGAATGAATGAGGGATGATGATACCTGTGTACGTGCTGCTATGGCGGTACATTTTCTTGATAACCAGGTAGCCAGCAAAGGATAGTCATCGAGTGGAGCGGATAGTTGCTGGCCGCCGAGGTCATAATGAAGGCGCAATAACAGGGGCTGATTGAGCCTGGAGATCTTACTGAATTTTTCAGGTAGCTGGTAGGCTATGATAGCTTGTTTCATTTGTTTGCCGGTGAAGCCATCTATCAGGAAACCGTTTTGGAAAGTAGGTGTATCAGTGCCTGTGATGATCAGTTTTAAACCCATACCTCTTACCCAGCGGATAGATCTGGTAAACCAGTCATCGAATACTTTAGGGGAAGTGCGTGGTATTTTATTCAATCCATCGATAACGATCAGGCATTTCTCAGGATGTTGATATAGAAGGTTCATGACATCATCGATAGTGATGGTATCATGGGGATGAGTGATTAATGTCTGGGTGATATACGCTTTTATTTTGGCGGGTAGGCTGGAGAGTCGCGGGTCGAGGTCCTGGCCGGCAATAAATAAGGTGCATAATTTCCCGGTGAAAATTGGTAGCTCACGGATCAGGTAGTTTGTTTTGCCGATACCACTTTCCCCGAGGAGACAACAGACACGAGCCGATTGTTCCTTAAAATTATTCAGTACAGACTCAATTCTGGGTTCATTGCAGAAGTTGTTGGGTAAGAGTATTTTTTGTTCAGTCAGATTTCTGACGGCGCGACGTACTTGTGAGTTGCAGAATGTTTTTAATTCCCTGTATTTAGGATCGGGTTCTTCGGAGCAGTATTTATCTGAAAGATATTGAAAGAGTAGCTGAAGTTGTGCTGATTTTGGGGTGGCCTGAAAGATTGCCAGACTGGGTAAATTCCTGTAGTTGGCAACAGATAACATGCCGACTGCCATGATGGTGCCGGTACTTGTAATGGGAAGGCCGTGAGACGATGGTGGATGAGAGGGATTGGTAACTTTATGTAACAGGATGTCTTCAAATTCAAAGGCGGAATGATTCACGTTGATAACCGTCATTTCTTTTCCTATATACGTTGTTATAGGAAGTGGGAGGAATGTAGGTGTCGCTGTAGGAACCTGGAGAATGGCGATGTCAGAAAATTCTGCACCGTATTGGGTGTGATAATCGTCTATTGTTGCAATGAATTCATTTCCATCGTGATCGCGGATGCGGATCGGGGTGAGATGTACGATGGTGTGATAACAGGTGATGGCGGTTCCATGTGGGTCGATGTAGAAACCGTAGCCTATGATTTCGTTATCGGGATTGAGGATGGAAATAATAGACTGCTCAATGTGGGCTGCATGTGGGTTTGACATAGGTCCTGGGTGAATAGGTTGAGGGAATGGGTTATTCGTGTATCTGTACACGGGTCTGTTATCAAATTAAGATTTTTTATTGAATAATTGTGGGGGTGCTGTTGAAAAATAGCGGATGCTGATTATCTGTCCCGTCGTATCGTAAACGTTGCATAAGACATGGTTATCTGAGCACGTCATCTTGTAAACATTGCAAAGGACATGGTAATCAACGAAGAATACTGTGGTACATTGCGTGGTATCGCTACTTCAGTGTAAAAAGGAGATTACTATTCTTAGTAGTATTTGGGTCCAGTGGTAAGGGCAAGCGAAGGTTTATTGCCTGCCCTGTACCTGGCACTAGAAAAGTTGTAGTACTAAAGGGGTTAATGATATTGGGGTCTCTAAAGAAATGGTTGAAAGGTTCCGCAAAAATAACCCGGTTTTTATCGGTTGTCAACTGCGAAATTCCGCAGTTTGGGAAGGAAATGCTTAAATTAGAGGAATTAAAAATTTGTCATGTCTAATCCCGGGGAGTTTTCCAGATCTATGATCACAGCTTTGCCTGCAGATTTGAACAGTGAACAGGCGATGAGTTTAAGACGTACCATACAAAGGTTTCCTGAGGAAGCAATATATGTGTATTCCTTTAAGGAGAACAGGATGGTGTATGCTGATGGGTGGGAAGAAGTGTTGGGATATGATGATAGTGAGATCAATATGCTGAGTATTGTGGATATCACTACGCCGGAGTATAAACCGTTTTCATTTGAGTTGAATGATAAGGCGTTGATGTTTATTATGAGTCGGTCGGAGGAGTTGGAGAAGTATAGTTTTACGATAGAGTTGAAGAAGCTGCATAAGAATGGGAAGGCGGTGCCTTTGATTGTGCGGGTGGGGGTGTTTAAGTCAGAGAATGGGCGGGTGACGGAGATTATTGGGAGGAACCAGGTGAGTTATCGGTTGAAGTTGGGGAAGGTGATGCAGTATGCGGCGTATGGGCCGGAGAAGGCGGAGTTTGAGGAGGAGTTGAATAAGAATTTGTTTCATTATTATGCGATTTCGAATAAGGAGAAGGAGGCGTTGGGGATGTTGGCGCAGGGGAAGTCGTTTAAGGAGATTGCGCATGAGTTGAATGTGACGCAGTCGGCGATAGAGAAAAGGATTATTCCGTTGTATAAGAGATTTAATGTGAAGAGTTTGACGCATTTGGTGACGTTTGCGTATGAGAATCATATATTGCCGTGAAGGATTACATGTTCATTTGCGGCAGGTAAATAAGTAGTTAGACTTATTGTCATGAAGGATTACATCTTCTGCTGCGGCAGTTAAATAGCAGCTACACTTATTGTTGTAAATGATTACATCTTCTGCTGCGGCAGGTAAATAGCAGCTACACTTATTGCCATAATGGATTACATCTCCGCCTGTGGCAGGTAAATAGCAACTACACTTATTGTTGTAAAGAATTACATTTTTGCCTGCGGCAGGTAAACAGCACTTACACTTTCTGTTGATACCCCGATATTATGGAGCATTTGTTGCCATTCAGGGTAGGTTGTATCATCCCCCAGGATCCAGATTACATTTTTATTTTTTAATGCGCGGCGGTTATCCTCGCTGTGCATGAAGTGCTCGAATTGCTGTGCGGTCACGATATCTTTAGGAATAGGTTGTCCGGGGTTGATATCGTCGATAACCAGGAGGGATGTCGTGCGCCATGTCCAGCCGTTTGGTTCTTCATTTAGAATTTCTTCGTCTGAGAGAGCAAAGAGGGTGTAGAGTTTCATGGCGGTGGTATAGAGACAGGCTTTGTGTTTGATGGCTGATTCGGTAGCCAGGCCGATGCCGAGGGCGGTTTTGCCGCTGCCTTTGCCGCCGAAGATAAATAGGTGTTTGCCGGTGATGGTGTCGGGGTGGACGGTGGCATTGAGGAAGGAGTAGACTTTTTCTTTGTCAGCCTCTTTGATGGAAAGGTTCCATTGACTGAGGCGGAATTGGGTGGGGAGGCAGGCTTGCTGGAGGTACATTTTGGTAGGGTACCAGTAGCAGATGGGGTAGATGAGTATGATGGTGATGATAGAGATGTTCATGAGGGTGTGGTGGCCCAGGAGGAGGCTGGCGGCGAAAGCACCGAGCCAGAAGAAGCAGAGGTCCGTGAAGGTGTCGAAGGCGATGTTGCCCCAGGTAGGAGGGAAGGTGTATTTTTTATGTGAGGGGACATATAGTGCTTTGGATTCGGTGTGTTTTTGTAGTAATAGGGGGCCTAAGAAGTTGTATGTTTCAAAGAGTGTCCAGGCGATGGCCACGATCCAGGGGGCGTTGTGGTGGGGAATTAATAAAGTAGGGATGAAGCCAAGGGAGAAATGCCCGAATTGGTTGGCTAGCCAGGTGTAGGTGAGGGTGACGCCGCGGTAGGAGTCTTTGCCAATCAGATCGGCTTTGAGTTGTTTGAAGATGTTGAGTAGGGAAATGTGGTGCATAATGGGTAGGGAGTTAGTGTTGTGATGTTCGATTTGCTAGTTAGTGAATATTAGGGAAAAATTTGTTAATGGGTGGTTAATATTAGAGGATGATAGTTATGTTAAGCCATTGAGAGAGCTTGTCGTATTATTAAGTTACCATAAAAGATAGGAGGTGTTTAGTAAGCGCCTTTCATTTTATATTATTGACTTTTTCGGTTCAATACACTATTGACATAATGTCGGCTCAGCTTTATGGTAATTATGACCAGTTTCTCAGTAAGATAAATAAAATGCAATTAAATTAGTTGGATCCCTATTGCTGTTTCTATTTAAGTAATTGTCTGTACGGTAAAGTTCTCCTTACCTTTTAAGATTTCACTTACTTGTTGTGATGACACGCCTAATTTTTCTGCCAATAATTTTTGAGAGATATTTTTGTCGCGTAACCCTTCTAATATTCTTACAACAATTGCCTGTGAATGTTTCAACCAATCCTGGTTGTTTTTTCTAAAAAGGGCTTTCTCCTTCCATGTTGATGGCTGAGCCCCAGTAACTGCATCTAGTTTTTTTGTAAGTCCATAGGTATGGATTTAAAATTGTGGCCATTTAAAAGGTTATCATCGCGTAAGAATACTTTTCCGAAATTAAGGATTGTTATGCGCAAATAGCGCAATAGCAGGTAAGAATTATTGAATACTATCTCAATCGGCGAAGCAAAGGTAGAAACGTGGACTTGATGTGGAGCTGGATTTCGGATCTATTTTAAAATATTGAAATTGGAAACGCAATAACTGTTTGTCCACAGTGTTCATGCTGAGGTTAATAATACATATTTCAATAGGGATTTTTTTGCTACCAATTATTCCTTGTATGACAAACAGCGATCATTCTAAAAGAACTATCAATGGCATCGCAGGTACATTATCATATACATAACATGATTCAACAGGCCTCCTACAAACCGCCTGTGTCTCCTCCACTGCAATGACCACTGCGCTGTCATTTACACACAACGTTGTAATCAATGTCCCTGTCCCAGGTACACATGCACAAAGTTCCGCACCTTCAAATTTTTGAGAAGTATCAATATTGATCTCAGCTGTATTGCTACCTATCACCTTCCTGGATTGTAAATCAATACGGACAGCGATTAATTTGATGGATAAATGCCGAATGCCTTTTGGAAAGGCCTGTGCCGGAATGCGTAATACGCCATTATTCCCTGGTACTGGTAATTTGGAGAAATGTGATGAAGTACGTTTCGATTTATTGAATTGCAAGCCTATGAGGGTATTAAGATCGACACCCGCAGAGGGAATGAGCAACCTGGTAACCCTGTTCACATGCCCCCCATCACCCCTTATCCCCAATGCCTTTCTTATAAATGCCCCTGTACGGCTAGCCTGTCCAAAGCGCTGTGCAGCCCGTTTCATATTGGGAGTATGCCGAATCCCATCAGGGCGATTTCGAAAGTAATGCTTCCCATTCCGCCTGAAACCAGTTAACTCCCCCAACCTGCCAGTGAATGTCAGTATCGAAGTTTGCTTTGCCATAAAAAAATAATTGGTAAGGGATAAATGTAATTATCCTTTACCAATAATATTTGTAGGCCAATTATAGAAATTGCAAGCCAGCCTTATAGCTGTATTGAATAATAACTAAGAGCAAGTTAAAGCAGACATGAAAAACTGTTAATAAACCAGCCCGCTTTTTCGAAAAATTAAATAACTTCTTCCTCCTCCAATTTCCCCCACTTAAATACCTTTACTAAAAACACAATCCCAAAGAAAATATCAAACATGATCCACCCGGCATTCATGTAATAAGTGGCAGGAATAAATGGATTATACAACACTATCGACACCAGGAATAAAACAAAAAATGCATTTTGCAGCTTCTGGTAACTATCATACAGCAGGTATAATGCACATGCCGGCACGATGTAATGCATCTTCTCAAAATGTTGGATATCCAATTTGAAAATAGCTGGCAATAAGAATAGGGCGGGGATTAACGCAGTCAATCTTCTCATAGTGTATAAGGGTTTGCTGCGAAGATATAATATAAAATTATAATTCTACCAATCCGTGTTTGACCGCATATAATGCCAGTGTGACCCTTGTTTTTACCCCCAATTTCTTGAATAGTGCTTCCCTATAACCATCAATAGTTTTTACACTTAGATTCATCTTATCCGCTATCTGCTGATAGGTAAGATCAGTGGTGGCCCACTTTATAAACTCCCGCTCATTCTCTGATAAATGCACTTTATTTCCCGACCGCTCCAGCCCATTTAAATTCTGCTGCAATACCTCGGAAGCGGCTTCGGAATAATAAAAGCCATTAGCAGCGATTGTCTCGAGGGCCGCCTGGAGTTCTTCTACCTCTATATCTTTGTGGATATAGCCACGTACGCCCATGCGCAGCATACGTAGGATCGCCGACTCGGATTCCAGCATCGTCATCACCAGTACTTTTACATCTCCATGGGTGCGTTGTAGCCACTCCACCGCCTCAAAGCCATCTACTTCCGGCATATCAATATCCATCAAAATGATATCCGGAAATGGTGGTGTCACCATTTTATCTTTGAACTGGTTGCCATTATCCGCTTCGAAAAGGATATGATACCGCTGTTGCGTATCGCCCATATTAATCAACCTGATCAGGCCTTTGCGGAACAGGTTATGATCATCTACCAGTGCAATATTGATCTTATTTATCATTGAATAGATTTAAGAATCTGAGGTTGTGGAATTTTTATGATCACCATCGTACCAGTGCCATTCCGGCTTGTTATCAGCAACTCTGCATTGATCAGCGAAGCCCGCTTATTCATATTCAGCAGACCGGTACTTTGTTTCTCACCACTGTTATCCAGCGCATCCTGTACATTGAAGCCTGTGCCATTGTCTGCAAGGACAAGCGCAAACTCATCCCTGGAAAAATTGATGGAAGCTGTGACTTCAGAGGCCTTTGCATATTTGACAATATTGTTCAGCACTTCCTGGCACAGGCGGAACAGAATGATCTCATGCTCGGGTAAGATGCGGTATTCTTCACCTGCCTTTGTGATCACGACTTCATATTTCTTTGTTTTAGCAAGGCGATTCAGTTCATTCTCCAATGCTTTGACAAAGCCGATGTGGATAATGTGATCTGTATTGAGATTGGCGGAGAGTGCTTTGAGTTCACTCATCAATTGCTTTGCCAGTGATTTTGTCTCAATAATGTTTTCTCTCTGATCGACTGGTGTTTGTGGCAGGATCTCCTGCAAATTGATATTGATCAAAGATACCAGATGACTAAAATTAGCATGCAGTTCTTTGCTGATATGATCCAATGTCTGTTCCTGGATAGCCAGTCTTGATTGTAAAAGTACCTGGTTAAATGCTTCACGCATTTCAAGAATTTCCTGTTGATGTCGGAATTTCTTTTTCTGATATAGAAATAAAAAATACACGACGGAGGTACAGAGTCCTAATACAACAAGGGTGGATATGACAAGCGTCAGAGAGGTTGTGAGTATTGAGGTTTCCATAAAAAGCTAATTAGATAACAGGAGCACAATAAGAAGTTAAGGGCTTCATTGATGGGAAAAAAGTAGACTGTCAGCCGATAGTTTTGAAGGTTAAAAAAGCCCAGGTTGATTAAGAATGGCAATGACACGGCATGATAAAAGAAAAGGCCGATGACCATCCAGAACAAGGGCTCTTTTTGAATGGCGATAATGCCGGGCTCCTGCAATAATTGTCGGAAATACAACAGGCATAATGTGATGATACAAATATGGGTTAGAATCATACTATAGGTATTAAACTGGAGTGGCCCATGGATAAGGACGTAGTCCAGTAAACCAAACAAAAAGATGATGCCGCCAATGAGCGGGATAAGTTTGTGTTGATAGAGTGTCAGATTAAAGATCATTGCCAGCAATCCAAAGCGGAGAATGAGAAAGAAATTGTAGATCCAGAAATTATTTTGTGAATAATTGAAGGATCCCCAATGGTATAATTCCCATTTCCACGCAAGGGCTGCTACTTCTGTGAAAAGAGATAAGAGCAGCATCCATGCATATAGTCTATATGGCCTAGGCCATTTTTGTCTGAATGCTCTCAGACTAAAAATGGCGCTAAGCAGTAGTGGAATGAGATATAAAAACCTATGATTTAACAATCTGTACATGTATGGATCTTATTTTGGACCACCATCATTGCAGAATGGAGGACATGGTGAGCCCAGGTTAAAGTCCCTGACAATTGGGTCTTCGCCCGGGAAAAGGATGATGTCTCTTTCCTGTGCAGAACGTTCTGCGAAGTCTGGTTCGTTTTCCAGAATTACATTGGTGTGGGTGATAGTGCCGCCGACAACCGCTTCCCTTGTAGTGTTGAATAAGAGGCAGGTCTGCCCTTCGTACTGATGGCCTTGTTCATACATACCAAAGCTGATACGGATGCCATCGCCATTAGCGAATTCTATTTCTTCCAGCAATTTTACGAAATGTTCCTTTGAATACCATACGGAACAGGTGTCTGGTTTGCCGAGGGCCTGTGTGAGGAGAGGGTGTTTTTGTGTCTTAAAACTGTTGATTCTTTCATTGGTAATAGTTTGTCCCACATAGAAGAAAGGTAGGGGCTTTACTGTGCAATGCTGTTGCATAATGAATAAATTTTTTGGTGTTAAGGAAAAATATGCTTGTTGTAAACCGTTTACGGTTGCGAAGCTATCGTTTCCTTAGCCTTCAAAAATCAACGGAAATCAAATAGGGGAAAAATCCTCTTTTCAGGGAGGGAATTAGCCCCCGGGTTTAAAAAAGGGGATTTTTCCCCTGTGGTACAGGTTTTTTCCTAATGGTATTATAACAACCTTTGGGGAGAAATGTTGAATCCCTTAAATCCCTTTTTACATGAGAAGAGCATTGGTTGTCGGTATTAATGATTATCCAGGTGCGAGATTGTATGGCTGTGTGAATGATGCGACTAATATTGCGCAATTATTAAGTTCCAATGAAGACGAGTCCCCGAATTTTGAGGTCATGCTGATGGTACAGGATCAGCGGAAGCCGGTGTTAAGAGCCCGCTTGCTGGAGTTGTTCAGCGGGGACGATGAGATGCATTTATTTTACTTTTCAGGACATGGTTTGGTCAATGAGATGGGTGGATACATTGTTACGGTGGATTGCCAGCGGAACGATGAGGGGATTTCTATGGATGATATTCTTACGATGGCGAGTTTGTCGAAGGCGAGGCAGAAGGTGATTATATTGGATTGTTGTCATGCGGGGGCGATGGGGGCACCGGCTTTGATGGGGAATGGTACGGCCGTGTTGGGACAGGGAGTAGTGGTGCTGGCTTCGAGCAGGGATACGGAGACATCGAAGGAGGTAGCGGGGATGGGGGTGTTTACGAATTTGTTGTTGAAGGCCTTGCGGGGTGGTGCGGCGGATATTGTGGGTGGGGTAACGGCGGGGAGTATTTATAATTATGTGGATAGAGGATTGGGGGGATGGCAGCAAAGGCCGATGTTTAAGGCGAATATAGCCAGGTCTATGAATTTGAGGAGGGTGAAGCCGGTGTTGGATGTAGGGGAGTTGAGGAAACTAAGGGTATATTTCCCGGCGATGGAGGATGAGAAGCAGTTGGATCCGAGTTATGAGTATACGGCAAAGGAGGCGGTGGAGGAGAATGTGAAGGTGTTTAAGGCCTTGCGGGTGATGCAGGGACTGGGATTGGTGGAGACGATCGGGGAGGAGTATATGTATTTTGTGGCGATGAATAGTGGAAGGTGTAGGTTGACACCGTTGGGAATGTATTATTGGCAGATGATTAAAGAGGGGAGGATATGAGGAAGTATGATGTGGCTATTTCGGTGGCGGAGGAGGATACGTTAGTGGCGGATTTAATTGCGGAGCAGTTAAAGAGATTACATGTACGGTATTACTATTATAAAGATGAGAGAGGGAATTGGGGGCAACATTTGATTGACCTGACCAGAGATGTGTACGGTAAGCAGACGAAGTATGTATTGTTGATAACGGGTAAGAATTGTGTGAACAAGTATTGGTCGGGAATGGAGCGTCAGACGGCTTTGTCTAAATTGGCAAAGGGGAATGTGCTGCAATTAAGATTGGATGATACCCGGATTGATGGATTATCGACGGATATTATTTATAAGGATTGGAAGGATAATCCGGAGGAGATAGCGAAGTTGCTGAAGGAGAAAGTGGTGAGGATGAGGCGTGTGGTGAGAGGAAGGTTTTTAAGAATATGTACGGTATTGGGAATTTTTGGGGTGACAGTATTCCTGTGGTATTGGATTTATATGTGTTGGGTGCAAATGCATATGCTTAGGCAGCAGTATGTGTCCGTGCCAGGGCCCGGGAAAACATTTTTTATTAGTAATGTTGAAGTGACAGTGGCTGCTTACAGGAAGTATTGTATGCGTACGGGTAAGGTGTTTCCTGAGCAGCCCTTCAACTCTGTTGACTCTATGCCTGTGCGAAATGTGACATGGGAAGAGGCGAAAGCGTATTGTGAATATGAGAAAGGTAGGTTGCCCAATGAGTTGGAATGGACGATGGCTGCGCTGGCAGGGAAGAGTACAATATATAGTGGCGGTACATCGGCAGCTGAGGTGGCGGTGTATCACAGGGTGAAGCCTTGTTTTGTGGGGCGTAAGAAAGCGAATGATCTTGGTATATACGATATGAGTGGGAATGTAGCGGAGTGGTGTGAGGATTGGGCAGATTCGGCGAAGACGATGAAGTTGGTGAAGGGAGGTGGGTATGATAGTGAGGTGGGAGAGCTGGCTGTGAGTAGCAGGCGGGAGGAGCGGCCGGAGGCGCGTTTGAAGGATGTGGGTTTTAGGGTAGTGAAAGATCTGCAGTAATAAGTTTTAGTTGACAGTATTTATTTATAACTGGTTCTATTTATCTTTATTTAGTTCTATTTATCCCCAAAGTATTTTTTATCCCTCAATGTTTTAAAATAAAATCTACAATGAAAAGACTACTATTCTGTACTGCATTACTGGTATCTATGTTGGCCTGCAATATGATAGACTGTACTTATAATGGGCATAAGTTGTATAAAGGCACAAGGGGAGGATGTTATTACCTGAATAAGAATGGGAATAAGACCTATGTAGACCGGTCTTATTGTGATTGTAAGTAACCCTTAATTTTATTTTTATGGCCTGGTCCTATCGAAAACGAATCAAAATCATTCCCGGTGTTCATTTAAATATCAGCAGAAAAGGCATTAGTACAAACATCGGGGTCAAAGGTGCGAGTGTTACTTTTGGACATGATGCTACTTATGTAAATACCGTATCGGGCAGACATAAAGTACCACCGCCAAGACCTGTGAAGTCTGTGGCTTCACCTGCTGTTGTTACATTGCCCCAGGGAAATATCTTTAGCATTGCTCCTGCTGAAATTACGAACCAGGACATGCAGGGTGTGAAAGAGGCTATCTTATCCGCACATCAGCAACGCAGAGAATTAAATCATGACCTGCAGCAGATAAAGCTTGCGTTGAAAGGTTCCCAATCCCAACTTACGCTTAGTTATGTTTTTTTGTATGGTTTGATTGTGCCATCTATCGCAAAGAAAATCAAAGAAAGAATTGCAGCGCAGAAGATGGCTATTGAGGAGATCAACCAGGAGTTGGAGAAGAGCAGGATGGAGTTGGATATTTCTTTTGATGCTGATATCCTGCAGAAATATGAAGCGGTAAAAGCGGCGTTTGTTCAACTTTCTCATTCAAAGAAGATCTGGGATGTGACCAGTGCAATGCAGGAGAACAGAAGGGTTACACGTTCGGCTGCTTCTACAGTTGTGGATAAGCGGGAGGTGAGAATAGGGATTCAATCTATTGAAGATATTTATGCGAATGTGGAACCACTTTGGTTTAAGAATGCAAATGGGGCTGACTTGTATTTCTATCCGGGCTTTATCATCATGTACGATACAAAAGACCGGTTCGGTATTATCGATATGAAGGAGTTACAGTTTAATTTCCTGCCGGTCAGGTTCATTGAAAGAGGGGTCGTACCATCAGATGCTAAGGTCATAGATTATACCTGGGATAAGGTCAATAAGAATGGGGCACCGGATAAGCGGTTTCGGGATAACTTCCAGATCCCGATTGTGAGATATGGTGCTATTACATTGCGAACGGCCGCCGGGGTGAATGAGGAATATGAGTTTAGCAATTATGAAGCTGCGGAATTGTTTAGTGAGGCTTTTATCGATTTCCAGAAGGTAATAAAAGGGGGATATTGATCCTCCTTTTTTTTGAATATAGTTTTCATCCCCTTTGGTGAATACCCTCTTTCTTGAATGTTGTTGTTCTGAAAATAGCTTCATCCCCATTGGTGAATACCCTCTTTCTTGAATGTTTTGTTTTACTGAAAATAGTTTCATCCCCATTGGTGAATACCCTCTTTCATAAATGTTTGGTTTTTGGGGAGATTAGTGAGTGGATAAATTTCCCTTTCCCGTAAAATAATTTCCCGATCCGTCTCGGTCATTCCCCTGTTATTCTCCAATTTTGCTAGCGTGGTTAACCATAACCATTTCTATATCAACTGATAAGGGCGAAGCAACATGAATAAACAAACTCAGCCAACAGGGAAAAAGGGGAAATCGTGGCGGGCAAAACTCAATGCCTGGCTACATTTATGGCTTGGATTAGCATCCGGGATTGTTGTGTTTATTGTAAGCGTGACGGGTTGTTTGTTCACTTTTCAGAAAGAGATTTCTGAATGGGTACACCATGATATCATGTTTGTACAGCCTCAGCAGAAAGCGACCCTGCCTATCAGCACCCTCATGGATAATGCGCAGCGCGCCATGGGGCCGGAGAAAAAGATCAATTACATTACGACTTTCACCGATAAGGACAGGGCCTGGGAGTTTATGGCTTATCAGGCCGGGGATCCGAAGGCGATCACATATTTTGGTGGGGTGAAGCATTATGAAGCCGTATTCATGAACCCTTATACCGGTCAGCTGGTTGGGCACCATGACTTTAAATATGACTTTTTTGCTATTGTGAAAATGATCCACTGGAGTCTCTTGCTGAATGGTGATATCGGTCAGCAGATTGTAGGGTGGAGCGTGTTCGTGTTTGTAATATTGTTGATAACCGGTCTGATCCTGTGGTGGCCAAAGAAATGGACGAAAGCCACAAGGGACCAGAGCTTTAAAGTGAAGTGGAAAGCGAGTTTTAAGAGAGTCAATTACGACCTGCACAATGTACTGGGTTTTTATGCCATGGCGATAGCCCTGGTATTGGCATTGACAGGGATGGTGTGGTCTTTTAAATGGTTTCAGAATACGGTGTATGTAGTGGCTTCCAGGAGTATTACACCACCGGCGCATAAGAATGGAGCCTCTGATACCACCCTGGTAGGTACGCCACAGAAGGGATTGGATATTGCGTTTGAAACTGTGAGGAGGGATATGCCTGCGGTTAGGAGGATTGGACTGAGTGCACCGGATACCGGGAAAGCAGCAGTGGTGTATATGTCGGCGTATTGGGGGAATGAAGTGTATTATGACAGAGATGATTTGCAGTTCGATAAGTATAATGGGAAAATGCTGGCGAGGGTGACGAAAAAGGATAGGAATGCAGGGGAGAAATTGATCGGGATGAATTATGATATACATGTGGGTGCGATAGGTGGAATCCCTGGGAAAATTATTGCTTTTATTGTAAGCCTGATTTGTGCGAGCTTGCCGGTGACGGGTTTTATCGTTTGGTGGGGGAAAGGGAAAAAGAAGGAGAAGAAGAAGATGGTGAAGGCGGCGAAAGTGGAGCCGGTGGTGGTGTAGAGAGTATGGCAGGAGGGGGGAAAGAAGGGGAAAAATAAAGTGGTTGTGGATTAATAGAGCAGGGTTGAAGTAGCGGAGTGATAAAGAGGGGCTGATGTAGTGGAGTGATAAAGTGTTAGTAGATTAATAATAAAGGAGGGTTGAAATAGCGGAGTGATAAAGAGGGGCTGAGGTAGTGGAGTGATAAAGTGTTAGTAGATTAATAAAGGGGAGTTGAATGTAGCAGGGTAATAAAGTGGTAGTAGATTAATAAGCAGGGTTGAATGTAGTGGAATAATATAGAAAAGTTGAAAGTAGCGGAGTATATAGCATTTCCTGCCGCAGTACAATATTATCATATATAATTATTATAAAGGGTCCTGTATATAACAGGGCCCTTTTCTATTAAAAGTGCCTTATCTTAGTCCGCAAAAGCAAATCTAAAACGTTAGGCTGCATGAAATATTTCTATCGTATAATCCCCCTGATAGGCCTTTTTGCTTGTCATGGAGCAGGGCAGAAGCAAGCGGCTACAGATTCCATAGCCATTAAAAGCATAGACTCAGCTAGTATTGCCCGTGACATCACTGTATTATCTTCTGATGTCTTTCAGGGACGGAAACCCTTCACTATCGGCGAAGACAAGACCATCAAATACCTGGAAGAGCGTTTCTCGGAAATCGGTTTACAACCAGGGAATGGGGATAGCTATTTCCAGGAAGTGCCTATGGTGGAGATCATCTCCAAGCCAAATGGGCCTATGGTGATCAAGGGAAAGACGGGGAGTGTGAGTTTGCCATACCTGGATGAATATGTGATTGCTACCCGCAGGGTAAAAGAGAAGGTGAATGTGGATAACTCTGAACTGGTATTTGCCGGTTTCGGAATTGATGCACCTGAATATAAATGGAATGACTATGAAGGGCTGGATGTAAAAGGGAAGACGGTAGTTGTAATGGTGAATGATCCTGGGTTTTATGACAGCACATTATTCAAGGGTAAGACGATGACTTACTACGGTCGCTGGACGTATAAATTTGAAGAGGCTGCACGGAAAGGTGCTACCGGTGTGATTATCATTCATGATGATCTGGCTGCCAGTTATCACTGGACGGTGGTGAGGAGCGGTTGGTCTAAGCCAAGACTCGATCTGCAGACGGCTGATGATAATATGTCGAGAGCTGCGATAGAGGGATGGATTACGGCAGAATCTGCAAAGAAGGTTTTTGAGTTGGCGGGGGTATCTCCAGATGTTATGGAGAAGGCGAAGCATCCGGGATTTAAGGCGGTGCCGCTGGGTGTGACGACCAGTATGGAGATTACGAATAAGATTAAGAAGTCTACTTCTCATAATGTCATTGCACAGTTGCCGGGTACTGACAGGAAAAATGAATACATTATTTACTCTGCGCACTGGGATCACCTGGGCGTAGGCGAGGTAATCAAAGGGGATTCTATCTATAATGGTGCGGCGGATAATGCAAGTGGTACGGCGGCTTTGTTAAGTCTGGCAACGGCTTTCAAAAAACTGCCGCAGGCACCCAAGAGGTCTGTGCTGTTTATTGCTTTGACCGGGGAAGAGCAGGGATTGTTGGGGTCTGAGTATTATGCAACGCATCCTTTGTTTCCAGTGAAGTCTACAGTAGCGGATATTAATATGGATGTGATGAATACTTTTGGCCGGACTACGGATATTACCATCATTGGAAAGGGACAGTCTGAGCTGGATGATTATGCGGAGAAGGCGGCGAAGAAGCAGGGCAGGACGATAATTCCGGAGGCGAATCCTTCAGGAGGATGGTTCTTCCGTTCTGATCATTTTAATTTTGCGAAGGTGGGGATTCCTTCATTGTATCCTGGGGCCGGGGAACATTCGTTGTTGCATGATTCTGCGTGGGTGCCGAATCATAGGGCGTATTATGGAAGGGAGAGGTATCATTCACCATTTGATCAGTTTGATGATACGTGGGAATTGTCAGGGATGGTGGAGGATATAAGGTTTTTGTTTGATGTGGGGGTAACGTTGGCGAATGAGGAGCGGTTCCCGGAGTGGAGGAAGAGTTCGGAGTTTAGGAGTAAGCGGTAGTGTAGGGGAAGGAAGGAATGTTTGGAATTGGAAGGTGATAGTGGAAGTAAAGGTGAGGTTAGGAGATAAAGGCGATGTTTAGAGTGAAAGGTGATGTTAAGACCTAAAAGCTTATGTTTCCGTTGTAAAAGACAATGTTTGCAACTAAAAGATAATAAATTGCAGCCGGCTTTTAATTGGGCCGGCTGTTTTAATTTTAATGTGTACCGATTAAATTTATTCATATGGAAAGAACGATTGCCTATTATTTGAAAGGGACAGAGGATTTTGTGAGTGAGTACCTTGTAGAACTGGATGTAGCTGAGATCAGCAAAATTTGGGAAGCGGAAGAAGGGGATCCGGAATACCTGAATATTTACCCGGTGGAGGAAGCGCAGAAAGCGGCGGTGGAGAAGTTGTTGGGAGAGAAGCTGGAGCTGAATAAGTATGATTATTACCTGGAGACGCATCAGGAGGGATAAGTACTTTATTAGTAAAGCATAAGGAGGTTTACAAGACCTCCTTTATATTACCTAATGGACCCGATAGCAATATGGGATGAAAAATTCCATATTATGAAAACAGAGGTATCGATTGCAGGAAGAGGATTAGAAAGACTATACCAATTCCTGGAAGATAATGGAATAGAAGCTGATGTAAAGTATCACTTTAATCACTGGTTCTTATCTGCTGAAATAGCGGCTGTTAAGTTATGCGGAGATAGGGAGGAGATTATTGCTATCCTTTTGGATTATTATGAAGAGAGAAAGGGGAAGGATGTGGAGGTGACGATTAATAATGAAGAAACGGTTTCTTTTAAGGGGAAGGATATTGCTGCTATCAGGCAGGAGTTGAATGTGAGTAAGCAGGAGTTGGCTGAGAGTATGTAATAGTTGGCTGTAAGAGGCAGAAGTTGAATGTAAGCAGGCTGAGTTGAAGGTGAGTAAACAGGCGTTGGTTGTGAGTATGTAGTAGTTGACTGTAAGAGGCAGGAGTTGAATGTGAGTAAGCAGGAGTTGGTTGTGGGTATGTAATAGTTGGCTGTAAGCTGACAGAAGTTGACTGTAAGCAGGCAGGAGTTGAATGTGAGTAAGCAGGAGTTGGTTGTGAGTATGTAGTAGTTGGCTGTAAACAGACAGTAGTTGGCTGTAAGAGGCAGAAAGTTGAAGGTAAGTAAACAGGAGTTATTAACAACCTGTTGAACACCTTGTTGATATGATGCACCCCAATATATTCAATGAACCTTTTTCCCGGTTCGAAGCAGTAGTTTGTTACCTGTTTTACTAAAAATTTATATATGGGCGGGCATGGAGTTGGGATGATTCCTTTCCTGGTAGCTTCTTTTTTAATGCCTTTCAGTTGTTTGGAAGGTTTTAGGAGATTGGAGATTGCGATTGGATTGGGTATTGACATTACCAGGGCGGCGCTTATATTATCGATCACTGCCTTATTGTGGTTTGATAGAAAATCGATAATCCGGAATAATTAGGTAGAAGGAGGATTGTATATCCTGTAATTATGTTTTATCTTGTATGAAGGGGAGGGGATAATACCTATGTTTGTTATAGCGGTAATGACTATACCTTATTGGATAATGCTTTATCAAATTCAGGATTGGTAGTGGGGAATGCAACCTGATTAAATTCATACTTATGGAGCAGTCAACTATTTTCGGGGGACAGTTTGAAACGGAGTTGCTAATACGCAGGCGAGATCTCATGTCTGTGTTGTTTAAAATCTATCTCTGTATTGGTTTTTTATTTTTCTTATTCTGCATGGGGAGCCTGATCTTCTTGCTTTTAGGGCGGAAAGGTGAATTTAGAATATACCAGCTAAGGGACCCGCAGGAAATGATTAGGATTTTCCTTGGTTTAATATTATTGATGGTAGGTGCTTTTATTTCATCTGCTTCATTGTGGTGGGAGAAGAAGTGGGCTGTGCAGGTTAATTTGATTTTATTGGGCGCGTATTTCCTGATGCAGATAGGGAATTTTTTTTATTTGTTGTATACGAGTGGCCTTTCTTTGATAAATACTGCAGGATTATTTGTTGTGGGTTTGGGAGTACCTTATTGGATACTGTTGTTTAGAATTCGGCATCGTTGGGAGAATGAGGCTGTGTCGAAGAAGGAGTTGGAGGCGAAAGGCATGTCTAACAAATAATAATTATGCTCGCTATTAAAAAGGAATGATACCCAGTCAATAGCAATTATGCTCGCTATTAAAAAGGAATGATACCCAGTCAATAGCAATTATGCTCGCTATTAAATAGAAATGATACCCATTCAATAGCAATATGCTCGCTGTTAAATAGAAATGATACCCATTCAATAGCAATATGCTCGCTGTTAAATAGTAATGATACCCAATCAATAGCAATTTATGCTCGCTATTAAATAGCAATGATACCCAGTCAATAGCAATTATGCTCGCTGTTAAATAGCAATGATACCCCAGTCAAATAATAATTATGCTCACTATCAAATAGCAATGATTCCCCTATCAAAGCAATTATGTTCCCTAACCATATAACAATGATACCCCCTATGAAATAGCTATTGTATTGCGTATATTTGCAATATAATAATACCTATGGAGCAACCAACTATTTTCGAGGAATCATTCGGGACGGAATTGCTTATACGCCGTCGGAGCCTCCTGCCTGTTTTTCTTAAAGTGTATATCTGGATTGGGATTGTCATTTCCATCTTATTTTTTATAGCTGTTCTGATAGGATTAGGATTTTCGGCAGCGGTGCTCAGGAGGGAAAGCGTTGCTGGCTGGGGCTATGGTATTGCTGGTTTGGCTAGTATGGCCTTTTTATTTTCCGGGGTTATATTTTCAAATACTGCTACGCTTTGGTTTGAGTTGAAATGGGCGATCCGTTTTAACTGGGTCATGGGAGCGATATGGGGTGTGCTTTTGTTGCTGGGATTATTTATGCGGACTACGGGGATTGGATCGTTTTTGATAGTGGCGTTGACGATTCCTTATTGGGTGATGATATATAAAATCCAGTATCAGTGGGAGAATGAAGGCGTTTCAAAGAGGGAGCTGAATAAGAAGAGTATACAATAAATTACCGGCCCCTAAAAGGCAGTCACTTTACCACAACAATACCTAACCGATTACATTGTCTTATACCATGAATGCACAATTTATCTATCTGCTCGTTTTTATCTTAGGAGTCGTAATGGCCGTCTGGATGCAAAAGCGTTTCTGTATTCTTTGCGATGCCAGTAGTATAGACCCTAAACCATTTAGTTATGCCAGATTACAATTACTCTGGTGGACCTTTATTATCCTGGTGTCTTTCATCAGTATTCTTGCTGCGACAGGAAAGATGCCTACTTTCGATACTTCTACCTTATTACTCCTGGGTATCGGAGCGCTGACTACCGCCTCTGCACGTATTGTAGATGTGGCAGATGATAACAAATACAAAGAAGCTGTAACTGAAGCTACTGCTGAGGATGAGGCTACACCGCCAAAAAACTCCAAAGATATGAAGAGTGAAGGTTTCTGGCTGGATATCCTGTCAGATAAAACAGGCATTAGTATTCCACGTTTTCAGGCGGTGGTGTTCAACCTGTTTTTCGGGATCTGGTTTATCTGGAGAACGGTGATTAATCTGCATCAGGCAGGCTTTGGTTCTTCTGATGAAGTGATCGATAAAATTATGCCTATCATACCACTCAATAATCTCATTTTATTAGGCATCAGTGCAGGTACTTATGTGGCGCTGAAGTCGTCCGAAAATAAGTAGTATGAAGTCATTACCGGAAAGACAGCTGGAGTTTTTGCAGTTGCTGAAGAAACAGCCCCGGTGGATTACGGGTCCTTTGCACATGCGGGGGATCAATGACTTGCTGGCTTACCTGGTGATGGATCTGGGTGGGGCAGTGAGTGTTGTGCATTTTTCCCTGGAAGAGGAGAATCAGCTGACCATGGTGGCGAAGAAGGTAGATGCGCTGTCATTTGAGGAGCGAATGCATGAGCAGGAGAAAATCTTTTTCCATCTCATGTTGATTGCGCTTTGTGAGGCGGTGACGGTTAGGGTGGATCACTTTTTGTTGCAGGCATTTCAGGGGGAGTGTACGTATAGTGTACTGGAGGATTCTACAAGGGGAGAGCTAACGACGAAGTTTAAATTCAGGAGGGATATTTTGGGGGAGTATGAGCTGGACTTTGCATCGTTGAGTTATGGAGCACAGCAGTTGGCTTATCTTACGCCGGGGTTGAAAGTGTTGATGGAGCAAGGATATGGGGAGCGGCAGCGGAATGTGTATTGTTATCCCAAGGGAGTGTTGGATTTTATGGATTATGAGTTGAACCTGAAGGGGAGTTTTTATCAGTATACGTTTTCGAGGCAATATGTGGAGGAGGTGGTGGATGGGTATCATTATCGTATTGGGATTTGTTTTGGAAGTACAGGGCAGTTCAGGACGTTTACGAATTATAGGGAGTTGAAGCGTGGAGGGGCGATTGAGGAGGGGGTATTGAAAGGGTTGATGATGGGGATTCAGGAGGTGGCGAGGAGGGAGGATATAGAGATTATTATTGGAAAGAGTTTATTGCTAAAAAGGTTATATTGTATTGCGGCGGTGGCGGGGAAGGAGTTTAGTTTTATTGAGCGAGAGGCACCTGATCATGTGTTGGATATGCCAGAGTTGGAAGAGGTGGTGAGTAGGGTTGTGTATGAGGCGGTGTTGGAGTTGGAGGATAGTGAGAGTGTGGGGATGGTGAAATTGTTTAAGAGGCAGGTGTAGAAATAAGAAGCAGGTGTAGAAATGAGTGGAAGGTAGAGATATAAGTGGCAGGTATAGAAGTGAGTGGCCGGTATAGAAATGAGTGACAAGTGTAGAAATGATTGGCAGGCATCGAAGTGAGCGGCAAGTGTAGAAATGAGTGGAAGGTATAGAAATGTGTGGCAGGCATGGAAGTGAGTGGCAAGTGTAGAAATGATTGGCAGGCATGGAAGTAAGTGGCAAGTGTAGAAATTAGTGGCAGGCATAGAAGTAAGTGGCAAGTGTAGAAATTAGTGGCAGGCATAGAAATGAGTGACAGGTATAAAAATGAGTTGCAGGTATAGAAATGAGTGAGGAGAGTAATGGTTGAAGGAGGTGTTTCGAAAGAATGCAATGTAAGTTGGCTTGGATTGAAGCAGTGCCAGCAATTAAGACGTAATAAAGCAACGATGGAACAGAACACCATTTTCGATAAAGCCTTTGAGGAAGAAATCAGCATACGCAGACGCGACCTTATGTCTATATGGTTAAAGATCTATGTATGGGGTGGAATGATTATCGGTGCTGCTATGGTGATCACATTGATTGCAACCATTTGTTATTTATGGAGTACCGAGGGGACGAACGGCACCTGGATAACTTACCTGTCTTATGTGTTTTTTCTGGTAGTGATTTTATCATTCTTTTTGAAACACTACCTGATGTGGATGGAAGCAAAGCAGGCAATCGTGTGGAATATTATTATTGGCATACTCTGGTTTGTTATCGTTCAATTTATTTTGTGGATGAACTTTATGAGTTTGTTAGTTTTGTTGGAAGTATTAATCCCAATCCCTTACTGGATCATGTTGTTTCGTATTAAATATAAATGGGAGCATGTAGCTGTAGCGGGGAGAAAAAAATGAATATGCAGGAAGAGAGTATTTTTGATAAAGAGTTTGAAAGATCGCTTTTAGTGCGGCGGAAAAAGATAATGCCCTTCTTGTTGAAGGTGTACATCTGGATGGGGATAGCATTGGGAATTGTACTGGGTTTGATATTGTTTCCTTCGATTCCTGATAAGGAACAGCCGGGTATTGCGTTTTATTTATCTGCTCTTGGATTTGCTATTGCGATGGTAGGTTTGTATATCCTGAAGTATGTTTTATTATTACTGGAGGTTAAGTCTGCAATCAGGTGGAATTGGTGGGTAGGTGGCTTTTGGAATTTGTTTTTGATATTGGTGTTTGTGAATGCCGAGCCTGATTATTATATATATATTATTGTACAGTTGGTTGTGAGTGTCCCTTATTGGGTGATGTTATTTAAGATGCAAAGAAAGTGGGAGCACGAGGCGGTTTCCCGGAGAAGGTTCAAATTTAATTTTAATGAACAGAAGAATTAAGGAGTGCTTTTACCAGGCAGTTTTATTATAGTCAGTAATGTATTATTGATCGCTTTTACCAGAAAGTTTTATTGCAGATAGTAATGAATCATTAATTGCTTTTACCAGGCAGTTTTATTGCAGTCAGTAATGAATCATTGATCGTTTTTACCAGGCAGTTTTTATTATAGTCAGTAATGAATCATTGATCGCTTTTACCAGGCAATTTTATTGCAGATAGTAATGAATCATTGATCATTTTTACCAGGCAGTTTTATTTGCAGATAGTAATGAGTTATTGACCGCTTTTACCAGGCAGTTTTATTGAAGATAGTAATGAATCATTGATCGCTTTTACCAATGGTACAGGTATTTTGACCACTTTTCTATCATAAGTGATTAACCCATTTTCTTCTCTTTCTACATCAAAAGGTTGTGTATAAATAGCCCCTGACAAACCCGCCTTTTCATACAAATACAATAATTGCATGAGTGCCTGGTAATAATCAGGAAAATCCGCACGGGTGATATCGAGATAACTATAAGATTTTGACGGATCCCAGCGATGCCCCTCTATACTTACACCCAGCCCGCCCCATTCGCCGAGTACTGCCGCTTTTTGAGGGAGTGCGGGGCCAATGGAAGGACCAGGATATTTATGGACATCTACAAAATCACTTCCTTCCCACATGATGGAAGGATAACCTGCATTGTATTCATCCATATTGGCACCGGAATGGGCGTTGAGCAGGCGACCGGGATTGTATTTTTTTAGTTGGGTGGCGAGGCGTAACTGGTCGTAAGCACCCCAGCCTTCATTGAATAATGTCCAGACGATGATGGAGGGAAAGTTGTACAATTGCTGTAACAGTTTGGGGCTTTCATCTTCAAATGCACTGGCATCCGCCGCCGTGAAACCTGCCGGTGGGATGAGGTCCTGCCATACGAGCATGCCGAGTTTGTCGCAGTAGTAATACCATCGGTCGGGTTCGATTTTGATGTGTTTGCGGATGGTGTTGAAGCCCATTTGTTTGATGATCCTGATGTCATAAGCGAGGGCGCTGTCAGTAGGGGCGGTGTAGATGCCGTCAGGCCAGTAGCCCTGGTCGAGGACACCGAGGTTAAATGTGTAGTGGTGATTGAGGTAGATGCGGGGATGGCCGGATGGGTCTTTTTCTAAGCTAATCTTGCGCATGGCAAAATAGCTGGTGATGCTGTCGGTGACTATGCCGTTTTGTAGTAGGCGGATGGTAAGGGGGTAAAGGTATGGATCTTCGGGGCTCCAGGCGTGAGGAGAGGGGATGTGAAGCGTAAGGGTGTCGGATGCAAGACTGTCGGAATTAGGTAAAGCATTTTTATCGAAGCTGCTATTAGCAATTAAATTGTTGGAAATTGCCTGAAGAGTATATTGGCCACCAGTAGATGACAGCGATACTTTAATCTTTAGCTCACCTGCATCCAGATCCGGCGTAAGTGTGAAACCGGCAATGTAAGTATCGGGTACTGTTTCTAACCATACGGTTTGCCAAATGCCGCTGCAGGCCGTGTACAATATTCTTCCTGGATATAGACTTTGTTTGCCATGAGGATTGTTGCCCTGGGAGGTAGGGTCGTAGACGCTGACGAGCAGTTCATTGTTGCCAGGTTGAAGAAAAGAGGTAATATCATAGGAGAAGTGATGATAGCCGCCAAGGTGTGAGCCGAGGAGCTGGCCATTCAGGTATACGGTCGCTTTCCAGTCGATGGCACCGAAATGAAGAAGGGTGCGTTGTGTTAGATTAGCAGAACGATGTGGTTGAAAGGTGGTATGGTACCAGAGGCGCTGTTTGGGCAGCAGGGCTTGTTGTACGCCTGAGAGCGCGGATTCTATGGGAAATGGAACCAGGATTTTTCCCTGGTAACTGGTAGGAGCCGTTGCGTCCCAGTTGGTGATAGCGTAATCCCAGAGGCCGTTGAGGTTCTGCCATTCGCTGCGAACCATTTGAGGGCGTGGGTATTCAGGGAGTGGGTGAATGGGGGAGACTTGTGAGGCCCAGGGAGATTGAATGGGGATTGACTGCATGTGCCAGGCAGAGATGGGGCGGGCTTTGACATGCAGGAAGGTGTTGTAAATGAGCAGGAGGGTTAAAATTTGGAGGATCCTGGGTTTCATTGAAGGTAAATATAGGGGATGGGTTGAGGGAGGAGTTAGGAGATAGGAGAATTTATTGGTAGATAATGACAGTTTTATGTATGGATACTGCTGCGATTTTTGATGATGAGTTTTTGTCCGACCTGAAAGTCAGAAGAGGGCAATGATGCCGATAACATTGAAAGTATATTTCTGATTAGTAGTAGTTTTGAGGGGTATTTAGAAAAAAGTGCGGGTACCATTGAGATTTGTTATGTGAGGGTCGTTATGGTACCCTTTAGAGTTTGCCAGATTTTCCACGATGGTTTTTAGTACCCTTTAGATGTTTACCAGATTTTCCACCATGGTTTTTTAGTAGTAAGTGTGGATGTGGATAAAGGTTTTTTTACTGAGCCAGGTTTAGGCGTTTCAAATCCCATTAGGTTAAATTCAAAAATTCCATCATCCTCAAAAAGATTCACACCAGTGTACCTTTTATATATTTCAGCGACAAAATTTTCACCTACCTGGCATTCTTCATAAGGCTCTTTACCATCTAAATAGTACATTCTTTTTTCACCTTCCAGCTTAGATTTTGATAAGAGTGCAAGTTCTTCCTGCAATGGCTCACCGAAGTCAATGATAGTACCTTCATCTGCATTTCCACATCTTACTCGAATCTTTTCTCCGTTCTTTATGAGCGCATATCCCCAGTGGTTTACGCCGCTATGCAATTGCATTGTACAAATTTCAGAAGCTGGGAACAAGGCCGTGAGTACCTGTTCATATTTTGATAATTCTTTACTGAAGGAAAGCTCAGTGATTTGCCAGGAAGAAATGACCAGATGCTGGTGGTATATACCAACGAAGATCTGTTGTTCTTTAGGGTAGATCGCTACATCATATGGTTCGTCCCCGGTTTTTTTAAATTGTTCAATACCCAGTTCTTGTAGAAGCTTTTCAGCATCGACAGTGGTGACATTACTGATGATTAATGAAGCAGTTTTCCATCCCATGATATTAGCTTTTAAATCCGCTGATTTTGTATTTGTTTCCTTCTTTTGTTACAAAGAGTCTTACAAATCTTCTTTTCTTTTCGAAGTTATCGAAAAATGATACATTATATAAGTTAGGCGTTTTAGCATCTTTTTCGATACGAATTGTTTTTAGCCAATCCTGATCTGCATCTTGTGCATTTACATAAGGATCGCAATCCATTTCTTCCTGTATTCGTGGTAAAGAAGCAATTAACTTAGCCGTACTATATTTTTTCTGAATTTTTTCTGAAGCAGCAATTCCATCCATTTCAAATGTAGAAATATATGCCTTATAGAAATTCGACAACATTAGTTTAGCACTGTCTGTTTGCGCGTGTGCTACCTTAGCAAATAACAATACATGCAGCGAGAATAGGTAGAGAATATTTTTAATTTTCATGGGGTAAATTTACTTAAATGCTGTTTAATAAATTTGAAGCCGGTGTTAAATAAACAAGCCGCCCAAAATGAGCGGCTTGCTATCAATGATTTGATAATATCAGTGTTTAGGACTCTTGTGCATCTGAAATTTTACGCCCGGTCAGGTGCTGCCTGTTTAGGTTAATGAATGGGACCTGCCATTATAGGAGCCCTTTGTTTTTATTTCAGTAAATCAACTATCTTCTTAAAGATCTCGGTATTCTCATACACCCCTCTAAACAATAATGAATTCGGCCCATATGCAAATACTGGTACCATCACGGCTGTATGATCATTTGTACTAAAATGACCGTCTACCTGCCCTTTTGCAATATCACCATCTAAAAGAGACAATCCCCCTGTTTCATGATCAGCAGTAACAATCACCAGCGTATGCCCATCTTCATCTGCAAATTTCATAGCCTCACCTATGGCTTTGTCAAAGTCCATCATCTCAGCTACTACATAAGGTACCCTGTTAGCATGGCCACCATAGTCTATTTGCGCACCTTCCGCCATAATAAAAAAGCCTTTCTTATTTTCATTCAGGGTACGGATTGTTTTGGTCAATGCTTTTGTCAGGAACTCACCGCGACCTTTTTCCATTGACAGCTCTGCCTGGGTAGTCAGGTTGATATATTTTGAAGATTGAATGGTATCGAGGTCTGCTAAGTTCGTGGTAAAGCTGTAACCTTTCTCTTTTAACAATGCAGGCAGATCCATCTTATCGGCACGGGCATTGAAATGACGAGGTGCACCACCGATTAATACTGATACAGGGCTTTGGAGGAAATCCTTTGCAATAGCATCTTCATAGCTTCTATCCTGTGCATGGGCATAGAATGCAGCCGGCGTAGCATCTGTGATATCACCGGCGCTGATGATGCCTGATACATATCCTTTGGGCGCGATGATATCAGGAATAGCTGGCATTGCAACGCCTGTGGCATCTACACCTATATAGCGGTTATTGGTTTTCTTGCCGGATGCCATGGCGGTACCGCCGGCAGCAGAATCGGTAATATAGCTATCCGCAGAGTAGGTTTTAGAGAAGCCGATGTTCAGCATCTCTAATAGGTTCAGCTGACCGCGGTTGCCTGTGAAGCCGGAGTAGATCTGGGTCAGTCCCATCCCATCACCAATCAGCAGGATCACTTTATTGATGGTGATCAGGCTATCGTTATTCACATATTTTGCCTGGTAAATAGTGTGTGGCAATGCATCGCCATTGAACTCAACATTCTTACGGTTGGAGAGGAAGTCAGCGATTGCTTCTACCTTGTCCGTATTGATATAGTTCACACCCATGTTCATGAATGTCTTCCAGGTATTTGGATTATCAGGGGTATCCCAGAAACGAACTTTTTTACCAAGTGTATGTACGCTATCGATCCAGTGTTGAATGCGGTCATGTTCAGGCTTTACGATGATCCCTTTCCCGTTCCACTGGGTAAAGTTTTTCAGGTCAGTACTGTACATGGGAATACGTTTGACAGCATCGGCAGGATAATGCCCTTCACGCTTGCCATCGAATAAAATATAGGAGGGGTAGGTGTGCCAGAGTTTAGGATCGGGCTGATTGCCGCTGATCACGATCTGGATAGTAGGATTGTTGGTAATAGCGGGATACTTAGCCAGGATCTTGATGAGCGCTGTCATCGTGGCGATGCTGTCTGTTTTAAAATCGATCAGGAGCTGGAGTGTGTCGGTGGAATTTGGATAAGCGGTACCCTTATTCTTTTTAATGTTGTTTTGTAGGGGAATGAGGTAGAGGGATTCGAGTGTGCGGTCAGCAGTCAGTTCTTTTGACTCGTGGGCCACCCAGAGGGAGTTGTTTTGGGTGTATACATCGGCTTCGATGCTACCGAAGTGACGGGTGTAAGCGGAGAGGAAGGGAATGGGTTGTTCGTAGTCGTTGTGGGAGTGGGCGTTGATGGGCGTGTAGGTATAAGTCTTGGGATTAGATTTGGTTTTAGAGCTGGTGTTAGTATTAGTGTTAGTGTTAATGTTGGTCTGGGCCTGCGCCTGGGTTTCCTGGGTTTCGAAGGTTGCAAAAAGCAGTGAAGCTAAAAGTAGTTTTTTCATTGATAAAAGTTTGAAGATCCCGCTCCCCTGCATGGGAAGCGGAATCATATAATTTAAAGATTTATTCCCATCCGGCATTCTGGGTGACTACCCCATTGCTGCTCGTTACTTCGGTTCTTGGTACCGGCCATACATTGTGTACGGAAGGGTTGAAGTTACGTGCAGGCCATACTACAGCACCTGAATAACCGTGCAGTGGTTGTGCATAAGCTGCTTTTGCATCACCCCATCTTACCAGGTCTTCGTGACGGTTTGCCCATTCACCTGCCAGTTCTGAACGACGTTGTTTTTTCAGTTCGGTCATGTCAGCATTTGTTACGCTTGACAAGCCAGCACGGTTACGGATCATGTTGATCTCCACATCTGCATTCTTACCCTGCATCAGTTTTGCTTCTGCTTTGATCAGAATCACTTCTGCATAGCGGATCAGTGGCAGGTTCAGGTCAGTGGTTGGATGATCACCGTTCGGGCTCACGTGTGTCTTGTTAGCATAGGAGAATGGCTCCATATACTTGCGGAACTGATAACCAGACAAGCTGTTTGTAGAAGCATAGGTCCTGGCTTCACCGAAGTAAGTAAAGGCATCTCCTGGTTTCAGGATAGTGGCTTCTCTGCGTTTGTCACCTGCTTCGTAGGAGTCATACAGCTCTTTGGTTGGCATATAATAGCCCCAGCCGTTGTATTCCCCCCATCCTTTGTTCTCCAGCATTACACCTGGCAGAATGCTACCCCAGCCACTTGGTGACTGAGAGTTTGAATATACAGACCAAATATATTCACTGGTCCAGTTATTAGCAATAGTAAATACATCAGCGAAATTTGCCAGCAATGCATGCTTGCCACTGTTGATCACGGAGTCAGCGTATTTTTCTGCATTTGCATAGTCCTTTTTGTAGAGGTACATTTTGCTCAGGAATGCCCATGCCGCTGTCTTGTGAGGACGGCCATACTCAGTAGTTGCGTAGGTGTCGAAGTAAGGGAGGTGGTTAGCTGCCTGTTGCAATTCTTTTGCAACATAGTCATATACCACGTCTACATTGGCAGCACGGGGAATAGGAGCATCGCCTATTGTGCTGTCGCGGTTTACGATAGGTACACCTGCGCGTGCATCGCCGTAAGTGTAAGCCAGTTCGAAGTACATGAGGCCACTGAAGAAGTAGGCTTCACCGAGGATCCGGTTTTTCAGGGATTCATTCATGTCGATACCGGGTACGTGTTTGATCACATCGTTTGCACGTTTGATCACGATGTAACGCATTTTCCACTGGCCTTCGGTGTAGGAGCCACCGATAAAGCTGCTGTTGAAGTTCTTGATGTTGTCACCTTCTGCTTTTACACGACCGGTTACCATGTCGTCACTGGCGTTGATGAACCACCAGTAGCCACGGCCATAGAAGTTTTCGTCGTCGAACTCGGAGTACATGGCGTTTGCACCGGAGAGCGCGTCGTTCTCATTTTGCCAGAAGTTACCACTGGTAGGGGTACCTGCCGGGGTGATGTCCAGCTTTTTGTTACAAGCCGCGAGCAGAACGATGGATAATGATAAAGATATAAGACGTTTCATTATTGTTGTATTAGTTGCCTTGATTAGAAGTTTACGTTTAAGCCCAATAAAAAGCTCCTTGATTGTGGATAACGTGCTACGTCGATACCGTAGTTATCCATACCTACTTCAGGATCATATCCTTTGTATTTGGTAAAAGTGAGCAGGTTGTTTGCAGTAGCGTAAACACGTACAGCACCGATCTTCGCCATGTTAGTGAGGCGAACAGGCAGCGTATAACCAAGCGTTACGTTTTTGATACGGAGATAAGAACCATCTTCGATATACCAGTCAGATGTATTACCATAGTTACCATTCAGGTCGGTAGAGATAATACGTGTTACATCGGTATTGGTGTGAGTTGGTGTCCATGCATCCAGGATACCTCTCAGCATGTTGTAGTTAGTACCGATGCTTGGGTTCATGTTTGTATACTTCAGTGCATTGAAGATCTTGTTTCCATGTACACCCTGTGCAAAGATGTTCAGGTCAAAACCTTTGTAGTTTGCATTCAGGCTCAGGCCATATGTGAAGCCAGGGTAGAAGCTACCTACGATCTGACGGTCATTGTTGTCAATTTTGCCATCGTGGTTGTTGTCTACGAACTTACGGTCACCAGGTTTTGCGTTAGGCTGGATCTTGGTAACACCATCAGGTCCCAGGTAGTTATCAATTTCCTGCTG
This sequence comes from Chitinophaga silvisoli, assembly GCF_003412465.1. GTDB lineage: Bacteria > Bacteroidota > Bacteroidia > Chitinophagales > Chitinophagaceae > Chitinophaga > Chitinophaga silvisoli. Next base: position 807,475 of record NZ_QTJV01000004.1, on the reverse strand, counting down.
TGTCTGGAAGATACCTGCAGTCTTGATCACGTTGAAGGAATATTGTGGATTACCTACCCGTGTTACCAGTGGAGTCAATGAACTACGGATGTTGGTAGCGCCTACGCTTACTACTTCGTTCAGACCAGATTGGAGTGACAACAGTTTGTTGGTTACTTTGGTCATGGTACCACCTACGCTGTAGGTAAAGTCTTTACCAAGGGAACCGTTATAAGTAAGACCCAGTTCAATACCTTTATCGCGTGCCTGACCCATGTTCTTGTACATACCTGTGCTCACACCAGCGGTGCTTGGTGGGTTCACCTGCAGGATCATGTTGTCAGTGGTTTTGATGAAATAGTCAGCCGTTAATGACAGGGCATTTTTGAAGAAGGCGAGGTCCGCACCGAAGTTAGCTTGTTTGGACTGTGCCCATTTCAGGTTTGGATTAGACAGTGCATCTTCAGCAAGACCTGTAGAGAGGGTACCTTCAGCACCTGTGTAAACTGATACAGAAGTCAGGTTTACGTTGATGGCATTGGTAGGAAGGCTACCCAGGTTACCCAGTACACCGTAGCTGGCACGGAGTTTCGCGATGCTCAGCCAGTCGATGTTCTTCAGGAAGTTTTCGTTGGTCAATACCCAGCCGCCAGATACGGAGTAGTAGTTTGCATAGCGGTTCTGTGGTGCTACACGGGAACTACCATCACGACGACCCAGTACGGTGAAGAGGTATTTGCTGTTGTAGTCATAGTTCACACGAGCCAGGAAAGATTCAACGGCATCTTCCTGGATACCGCTGCTTGGTTTGATCCATGCACCGGCATTGTCGAAATAACGATATACATCACGCTCATCGCTGAATGAGTTTGCAGTAGCGATCAGGTATTTGTAGGTATGATGTTGATAAGTGTAACCTGCTACAGCATTTATGTTATGCAGACCGAAACGGTGTGTATAGTTTAGTGTTTGTTCTGAGAGGATATCGGAGTAATCTTCTACAGTTTCAACCAGTGAGTTGTTGCTGTTGATCTTACCGATTTCCAGTGCGCGGGTGGTGAAGGTTTTCTGATCGCTGAAAGACTTTGTCACGCTGAAGTTGGATCGGAATGTCAGGTCTTTGGTCAGGGTTACTTCAGCATACGGGTTGATGTTGATCCTGTTCACCGGCGTTTTAGAATCCAGGCGCATCAGGGTAGCAACCGGGTTGGCGAGGTCACCATAAGAACCTGCATAAGCAGCTGGCAGACCGCTGAAGGCACCGGTGGCAGTATAAGGTGTCACGTTACGGGGGTAACCCAGTGCGGTGAAGATAACGCCAGTATAGGGGCTGGTGGTGTTAGCACCGTTACCATTGCTGTAAGTATAGTTCATGTTTTCACCGACTTTCAGCCATGGTTTGATCTGTGCATCGCTGTTCAGGCGGAAGGTATAACGCTCACTGTTTGTGTTCAGGAGGATCCCATCGTTCTTGCGGTAGCCGAAGCCCATATAGTAATGGTTTTTTTCAGTACCACCGTTTGCACTGATGTTATAATCCTGTGTTTTACCGGTACGGAAAATAGCATCCTGCCAGTCGGTACGGGTGATTTGTCCATCAGGATAGATCGTAGGATTGAAGGCATCGGCGCGGTTGATACCAGCAGCATCGTAAGCCTGGTTTTCAACGTCTGCAAATTCTTTTGCAGTCAGTACGTCGAGTTTTTTAGCAGCCCACTGCCAGCCGGTTTTAGCATCTACGTTGATCACCGCTGTACCTGCTTTACCTTTCTTGGTAGTGATGAGGATCACACCGCCAGATGCACGTGCACCGTAGATAGCGGCAGATGCATCTTTCAGTACGTTCATAGATTCGATATCGTTGGGGTTGATAGGGCCACCGGTATAGATGGAACCATCTACTACATACAATGGTTCTTCACCGTTGATACCACCGAGACCACGGATATAAACTGTAGGTTTCGCGGTAGGATCGCCACCGTTGTTAGATACGATTACGCCGGCAGCTTTACCTTGCAGGGCTTCGGTAACATCGTTCAGGGAGCGGGAAGAGAGTTTATCCAGTTGAACGTCGGCAACGGCACCGGAGACGGTGGCTTTGCGCTGGGTACCATAACCTACCACTACGAGTTGGTTGAGGTTGAGGCTGTTTTCCTGTAATACGATGTTGAAGCTGCGTTCAGCACCAACGTTTATTTCTGCTGATTTGTAACCAATCATTGTTACAGTGATGGTTGCATTTTCAGGGACGTTTAATTTGAAGTGACCACTGGGATCGGTATGGGTACCATTGGTTGTACCTTTTACGAAAACGGTGGCACCGATGAGGGGGCCATTGTTGTCAGACACGGTACCGGTGATGGTGATGTCGGCGGCAGCTTTCTGCTGGAGGCTATTGCTAGTGCGGGCCAGGGTAGCAGTGCTGTCATAGATTAAGATGGTGTTGTAGCGTTCTTCGAATTTTAAGGAAGACTGGCTGAGGAGGTCCTGGAGGATGGCTACTACAGCGGTTTTGCGGTAGGTGTTAGCGTGAACCTGGACTTTCCTGAGTGCATCTTCATCGTAGGCAAGACTGATCTGAGCGGCCGATTCCAGTTGTTTGAGTGCAGCGGAGAGGCTGCCTTGTTGAACCTGGAAGCGTTGTAGCATTTTGTGCAGTTCCTGCCTGGTGGTGGATGGCCGGGCCATGGCAGAGGTAACCAGCAGTAGCAGGGCCATTGTGGCTGCGAATGCGTGTTTGACGCGGGTTGAGAAAAGTGCTTTGTCTGTGTGCATATATAGTGTTTGTTAAGGCAATAGTTTGTGTGTGATGGATAGATTTTTTTGTGATGCGAATAATTTGATTGTATGGTAGTAGTTGTATTTTTTAGGCAATACTTTTCCCTACTGGTGTAAGACACCGGTTTAAATTGATCGATAGTAATGATTTTTGTTGCTACAGCTTCATGCTACTCAATGCTCAGTTGATCCTGCTGTAGTTTGAAATGAACTTTTGGTTTATACGATATTTTCTCCACCACTTCCAGGAGTGCCGGTAAAGGCATTTTGTCAGAGATACGGAGATTATAGCTCCCTTTCCGGGTATCCAGTTTTGTACTGGCAGTGATGCCGTAATGTTCCCTGATAGCGAGTATCAGGTCATAGAGGGAAGCGTTGCGCAGGATGGTTTCTCCTTTTGTCCATGCTAAGAGATCGGCGGAGGAGACAACATCCCTGCTCACGGTTCCTTTGTTGCAGGTAAGGCGTTGATCTGGTTCCAGCACTGTTTTGCGGGCACCGCTTTGTACGCTTACTTTACCTGTGGCGACTGCGATACGGGATACCTTGTTATTGTATTCGGCTATAAACGAGGTGCCGAGTACGGTGGTGCGCACACCGCTGGCATCGGATACAATAAATGGTTGGGCAGGATTGGTCCTGACATCGAAGAAGGCTTTTCCTTCTTTTAATATTACTTTCCTTGAGCTATTATATTGCAAGGTGCTGTAGGCACCGAGATATACGACAGAGCTATCTGGCAGCCATAATTTTTGGATCCGGTGGCCGGTGTTGCTGATGGTGTGCCAGTCAGCCGCCAGTTGTGATTTTTGCTGGCGTGGCCAGAGGAGCCAGGTGCCTACTATTAGCGGGACCAGGGCAGCTGCGGCTTTGAGCCAGGTATAGCGTTTTTTGTGTGTTGTGAGGACAGGGATCTCTTCCATCATAGAGCGGCGGATGGCTTCCATGTCAGTAGCATTAAGGGGAGCTACTTCGTTGGAGGCATCAGCTTCGAGGGCATCGAGCCAGTCAAAGAGAAGTTGTTCTTCTTCTTTGGTGCAGGTGCCCTGCTGGTATTTTTTTAGGAGTGATGAAAGGTCGTTTTTGTCCATTTGATAGTAAGACACGGAAGATGGGGGGAGTAACTATTGGGGAGGGAATTTTTTTTTATTCTACAATAAAAACGTGTTTGATGCGCTGGAGGGCGGTATTGAGTTGGTTGCGGATGGTTTGCGGACTGGAGCCGAGTTTGATCGCTATTTCAGCGACAGTCAGGTTTTCGATCCTGTTCATGTAAAAGACTTCCTTCATGCGTTCGGGAAGCCGGTTAATAGACAGCATGAGTTGTTGTTCGGTTTCTTTGAGGTGGAGTTGTTCGTGGGCGGGGTTTGCGTGGTGGTTGTTGGCTACCTGTTGGAAGGTGTCGACATGTTTTTGATAAAGGTTTTCATCGCGCATAGCGTTGAGGAGGCGGTGTTTGAGGGCGGTGCGGAGGTAGGGGAGGATGGCGGTAACTGCCGGGAGGGAGGCGTGTTTTTCCCAGAGGTGTATGAACACACTTTGGACCGCGTCCTGTGCCGTGGCCGGATCGCGGGTGATTCTGCAGGCGTAGGTGAAGAGGTCCTGCCAGTGCAGCTCGAAGAGCTGACGGAAAGCGTCTTCATTACCTGAACGGATAGAATCCCAGTGTGTATGTTGACAATCTCTTGGCATAAGGTGAACTAATAGGTGCAAAGGTATTGGTTGTTCCTTATGGTGTTTAATTATCAAATTGTTAAGCGGAGGCTGCTGATCATAGTTCTTCATCTGCTGATCATAGATACCGTCTTTTGTTCATCGATGGATCTCTGGTTGATGTTTACTGTTTCATTGAACAGATTATTTGTTTGATGGTTGATTACTGGTCCACTATTATACAGGCGAAAATTATAACGGGAATAAGATATAAAATCCATTTCATAAATGAAGATAAAAAAAAATCCCAGGCTTTTACTGCCTGGGAAATAATAAGGTTCATATAGGGGCTTCATTACATCGCAGCCAGCTGCACTTTTTGTTGCAGTTCGATAACGTTGTCGCGGAAAGTATTATCGGTATCCATCAGGTCTTTCACTGTCTGGCAGGAGTGGATCACAGTGGTGTGGTCGCGTCCGCCGAAGTGTTCGCCGATAGTTTTTAATGAGTTCTTGGTAAAAGACTTTGCGAGGTACATTGTGATTTGTCTGGCCTGTACGATTTCACGTTTACGTGTTTTCTGCAGGAGCTTATCATAAGGTACATCAAAGTATTCGCAAACCATTTTCTGGATGCTTTCGATGGTAATTTCTTTTGAAGAAGTTTTAACGAAAGATTTCAGTACTCGTTTAGCGAGTTCAAGATCGATTTCTTTTCTGTTGAGAGAAGATTGTGCGAGGAGGGAGATGAGTGCACCTTCCAGTTCGCGTACGTTGCTTTGGATATTATATGCAACATACTTGACTACTTCTTTCGGCATTTCGAGGCCATCGTTCTTCATCTTCATTTCGAGGATTTCCATACGTGTCTCGAAGTCCGGCATTTGCATGTCGGCGCTCAGGCCCCAGCGGAAGCGGCTCAGTAATCTTTCCTGCAGGCCATCCAGATCTTTGGGTGACTTATCGGATGTTAATATGAGTTGCTTACCGGATTGATGCAGGTGGTTGAAGATAGCGAAGAACGCATCCTGTGTTTTTTCTGCACGGGCAAAGAACTGTATGTCATCTACGATCAGCACATCGATGAGCTGGTAGAAGTGAATGAAGTCATTGATGATACTATTCTTAGAGTGATCAATGAACTGATTGATGAATTTCTCAGCGCTTACATACAGCACTGCTTTGTTGGGATGAAGGCGTTTTACTTCATTACCGATTGCCTGCGCCAGATGCGTTTTCCCCAAACCAACAGATCCATATATAACTAATGGGTTGAAAGATGTACCACCTGGTTTTTCAGAAACTGTTTTACCAGCTCTGCGTGCCACGCGATTACAATCGCCTTCGATGTAAGCATCGAAAGTGTAATGTGGATTCAGCTGTGAGTCTATCTGTACGCGTTTGATACCCGGTATCACGAAAGGGTTCTTTACCGGATTTTGTATCGTAAGCGGAAAATCTACTTCGCTGTCTTTCTTGGCCTTGGTGAACTGCCCGGGCATGTTCACAGTTTTAGGATGTTGATGGGGTGTTCCGTTCTCAACTACTATGCGATACTCCAGCCTCGCTTCTTTTCCCAGTTCACGCTTGATTGTCTTGCCTAATAATCCAACGTAATGTTCCTCGAGATATTCATAAAAGAACTGACTAGGTACTTGAATCGTTAAAACATTGTTTTCAAGCTGGATCGGTTTAATAGGTTCAAACCAGGTTTTAAATGGCTGCCATTCCACAATATCCCTAATTATATTAAGACACCTTTCCCAAACTTGTTCGCAAGTTTTATTCATTGAGCTATTGTAAATTAATGTTGTTTGAATTAAGGATTGTTTCTCGAATTTTAAATTTTCCAACGTGGGGAGTTGAAAAATTTTCAGACAGGGCAACGAATATCTGCACAAATTGTTGAAAAAAAAAATTTTTCTACCCTTGTTTTATACCGCCCAACACCAGTATCGTTACCTTGTTTTTATTGTATTTTTTTCTGTTATCACGCACGGTTTCCCGACGCAAAAACGTCATTAAAATTAATACCACACTTCTTTGATATCCAGGATATTCCAGTTGACATTAACATGTTTGTCATAGATATGTGTTAGCGAGTGATAAAATAATATTGTACAGAGAACTAATGTCGGGTAATAGCCATCTTTTATGGTGTAGCCCGATGTTAATAATTCCGTACGGGCGTGCAAAACTATGTTAGTAATTGTAATTAAAAAAATGTGGTTAAGTTTATCAAATACCATGCAAATTTCTTAATATCCGCGCAAGCGAGCGCGAAGGGGCCAGACTAATGAAATCTTACCTGTAAAAGGCTCGCAGCCAGACTATAGAGGTAAACGCCACCCGATTAAATCCAGACTATACAGATAAACAGTGGCAGACTAAATTTTATTGCGTGTGATTGAAGCTAAAAAACCTATCTTTGACCTCTTGAAAAAAAGTTAAATTTAATTATATGAGTTTTGAAATAACCGGAAAACTGATCGTGAAATATAATACGATGCAACGTAGCGAAACCTTTAAGACACGGGAGTTCGTTATTGAAAAGTCTGACGATATCAATGGCCGCGTTATAAACAACTATATCAAGTTCCAGGCGGTACAGGACAGAACAGCTATCGTAGACCGCTTTAATGAAGGTGAAACTGTAAAAGTTTACTTCAATATCAGAGGTACACGTTGGGAAAAAGATGGTCGTGTCAATTATATCACCAACCTGGATGCATGGCGCATGGAATCAGTAGTAGCGGGCGCTCCAGGCCAGGATGCAATGCCTAACTACAACACTTCCCAGGAAATGTCTTCCCCGGGTGGTGCAGGAGCGGCTGATGATCTGCCTTTCTAATCTGACAATAACAACTCATTAACAAAAAATAGTGAAACGGGTACCTGTGTGAACGGGTACCCGTTACTTTTCAGCAGTAAAATATCCCGGAATTCAGGGAGCTATAAAATTTAGAGACGCTTTTTTTCTGAAAACAAGTTTTCATGCCGGTTGGTATATTCCCTCTTTCATGAATGTTTTATACCTTAAGGTTGCTCGATGGGTCCGTATGACTGGCTTTATTTTTATTCCTTAAAGTTGCCCGATGGGGCCTTATGGCTGGCTTTCATTCAGGAATAGCGTCCATACCAAAATGTTTTAGGATAATTACCTAACCTGACGATCATGATTGAACAAGTATCTTTGAAGTTATTGCCATCTCAGGCAGATAACGAACGTGCTATCACGCAAGCAGCCGCTGCAGCACTCAGTGTTTCCCCAAATGCTATCACAGGCTTTCATGTACTGAAACGCTCTATTGACGCACGTTCCAAACAGGTGTATTTCATGCTGACCCTCAAGGTGTTTGTGAATGAGCCATTCCACGAGCGGGAGAAATTCATACCAATATATGAGAGTTTAGCACCAGCAGCACCTGTTGCTATCGTGATCGGTGCAGGGCCTGCAGGACTCTTTGCCGCACTACACCTTATTGAAGCAGGTATCAAACCCATCGTACTGGAAAGAGGAAAAGATGTCAGGTCAAGAAGGCGTGACCTTGCAGCCCTTAATAAGACAGGCGTGGTAAACCCTGATTCCAACTATTGTTTCGGCGAAGGCGGTGCGGGTACTTACTCTGATGGCAAGCTCTATACACGTTCTAATAAGAGAGGTGATATCAATCGTATTCTCAGCATCTTTGTCCATTTTGGTGCGACTGAAAAAATATTATACGAAGCCCATCCACATATAGGTACTAACAAGCTGCCGCACATCATTGTAGCGATGCGGGAGCAGATCATTAACAGCGGTGGTGAAGTGCACTTTGATCAGAAGGTGACTGACTTTATTATTAAAGATAATCATATCAGGGGCGTGAAAACCGCTTCCGGTGCAACTTTCGATGCCTCACAGGTGATACTGGCCACAGGTCATTCTGCCCGCGACATCTTCCGCTTATTGCATGATAAACAAATTCTCATCAGTGCAAAACCTTTTGCATTGGGAGTACGGGTAGAACATCCGCAGGAACTCATTGACAGTGCACAGTATCATTGTGCTGTGAGAGGAGAACATTTGCCACCGGCGAGTTATAGCCTGGTAGAACAGGTTGATGGCCGTGGTGTGTTTTCATTCTGTATGTGCCCCGGTGGCATCATTGCGCCTGCTGCTACTGATCCCGGTGAACTGGTGGTGAATGGCTGGTCTCCATCCAAGAGAGATAACCCTTTTGCAAATTCAGGAATGGTGGTGACGGTGGATGAGAGTGACTTTGAACTCTTTGCCGACAAAGGTCCACTGGCTGCCATGTACTTTCAACAGATGGTGGAGCAACAGGCATTTCAGGCAGGTGGGGGACACTTTGTGGCGCCGGCGCAACGCATGACGGATTTTGTCCACAACAAAGTTTCTACAACTTTACCCGCTTGTTCTTATGTACCAGGTGTGAAAAGTACTCATCTGAAGGAGGTGTTACCACCCAGTGTACATACAAGATTATCACAGGCTTTCATTGCTTTTGGCAAGAAGATGAAAGGCTATTATACCAATGATGCGATCCTGGTAGCGACTGAATCACGCACTTCTTCGCCGGTTCGTATTCCCAGGAATGATGAAGACCTGATGCACCCGCAGATCAAAGGATTGTATCCATGTGGTGAAGGAGCTGGTTATGCGGGAGGTATTGTCTCTGCTGCGATGGATGGAGAACGTGTAGCAGCCCGCATTATTGGATTTTATCACGGATAGTGGTATTTTGATCACATATATTTAATTAGTGCAGAGGGGATAACTATCATTGCTGAAAGTTTTTTCCATGAATAAGATCAGAAGAACTGAGTTCGGGATTGCTAGCGGCATTTTCCTGTTGCTCCTGTTTTCATTGCTTTACAAGAGTATAGCTTATAATGTTTTTGACTTGCAGCGTGACTATGGCTGGAAGTTCGCACGTTATCACCAGGTGTTTGATTACTATAAACATTACCTGTTCCCTTTATTAGCACAAATTGCTATTGTATACTTTTCTTTTGTGCTTGTGCATGGTGTGCTTGTACCCCGGTTTTATGAGAAACAAAGGTATCTGCTGGGGGGATTGTTGTCATTTCCTGTCATGATGATCTTGTTTGTCACCATTTGGGTGTCTGATACCTGGTTGTATGGATACCTGTTTGGGGTATACAAAACTGTGCGGGGTGTACATACACATTGTGCGAAGTCTGCTTTCCTACTGACGATCTTTTATGTCGTGTTATACCTTATTTATTATGCAGGCAGGTACCTTTTTTTACAATATGCGTATGAGCGGATGGTAAATAAGCCCTGGTTCAGGCAGTCATTAATCGATGGTACTGTAATAGCCGGGATTATAGCGTTTTGGATCATGCTCACCATGAGTGGGGACAGGGGATTTTCGATCATGATTTTTTGTGTCGGGATCTTTTGTGGGTTTATGTACTTTGTAGCGATGCACAGGTTGTATCCACGATACCTGGTGCACAAGAATAAGAAGATCTTATTCCAGGAAGCAGCGGGCTTCTGGGCAATTTCATTGGTATGGATGCTGGTGGTAGGACTACAGGCGCGGTATAATAGTGGTGGCATGTATGCTGCAGGTGTGGTTACTTCAACACTGGTAACGGTAATTGCTATTCTGCCTGCTGCCTGGTGGATCTTTACTGCCAGGAATACAAGAGCTTCGACATTGATGGGCTTGCGACAAGCATTGACGCATACGGAAGCAGGGCTGGATTTTTTACGCTGGCAGATCAATCCGCATTTCTTATTTAATGCACTCAATACATTGTATGGGACAGCTTTGCAGGAGCAGGCTACGGCAACAGGGCAGGGTATTCAGCAATTAGGAGATATGATGCGGTTTATGTTGCATGATAATACACTGGAGAGCATTCCTTTGGAGAAAGAAATTGCTTACCTGCAGAACTACATCGCTTTGCAGCGACTGCGTACGCAGGGTACACCAGATATTATCATCGATGTAAATATAGATGAAGCTTTATGTGAGCATAACATTGCACCTATGTTGCTGATCCCGTTTGTAGAGAATGCGTTTAAGTATGGGATCAGTCAGCGGAATAAGTCCAGGATAAATTTATCCTTGTCTTGTACGAATGATAAGATCTATTTTGATGTGTACAATAGTATTCATGCGAACAAGAGTGTGGAGATTGAAAATGAGAGTATGGGTATAGGGATCAATAATGTAAGACAGCGGTTGAATTTGCTGTATCCGGGCAAGCATGATCTGAATATACGTGAGACGGGGACAGAGTTTTTTGTACATCTGACATTGGTAGTGGATGAACCTAAAAATGATGTGATATGAGACTGACAGCGATTGCGATTGATGATGAACAGGTAGCGCTGTCTGTGATTCGTACGCATGCACAACAGGTAGAGTTCCTGGATATGCAGGGGTATTTTACAGATCCGTTTGCAGCGTTGGCTTATCTTGAAAAGGAGCCGGTGGATCTGATTTTTTTGGATATAAAGATGCCGGATATATCGGGATTGGAATTGATGACTACGCTGCCGGGTGGGCCCCTGGTGATCTTTACCACGGCATATAGTGAACATGCGGTGCAGAGTTTCGAGCTGGATGCGGTGGATTATTTGCTGAAACCATTTTCGGAAGAAAGGTTCCTGAAGGCTTGTAATAAGGCGAAGGGATTACTGGAGATGATGGAGAAAAGTGCACGGGCGGATGCGCCGAACTATGTGATGGTGAAGAGTGGATATGAGCAGTATAAGATTTTGCTGAGGGATATATTGTACCTGGAGAGTGCGGGGAATTATATTTCATTTGTGACGAAGGAGAAGAAGGTGTTGTCGAGGTTGTCGATGCAGGAGGCATTGGCATTGTTGCCACAGGCCTTGTTTACCAGGGTGCATCGGAGTTTTATAGTGGCGAATGAGAAGGTGACGCGGGCGGATAGGAGTAGTTTATATGTGGGAGAGTTGGTAGTGCCGATAGGTGCGGCGTATGCAGAGGCGGTGAGCCAGGTACTGAAGTAAAGGTTTGTTATTGGCAGGAGGGTGACAGCTAATTTAGTTAAGAATATATAGCTCTTGGGGAGAGCTATATATTCTTATTTTTTTTGTGGGCATTCAGTCCTTGAAGATGTATGATTATAACTGGATAAATTTCCACTGCTGGTTGTAGCTGGAGCCGCCGGCCCATTGTTGCAGGGATGAACCGTTGGTCGTCTGCCCACCGGTATCGAGGCATTTACCAGTCACCAGGTTAACCACTTTATAATAACCATCGCCGGTAGCAACAAATGTCCATCGTTGGCTATTATTTGAAAAACTTAGTGCTTTTTGTAGCACAGCAGAACCATCGCTGGTATTGCTACCTACGTCCAGACAATTCTTCCCGGTTACGCAACTCAGGGTATAATAACCATCAGTATAACTTACATTCCATTGCTGGTTGGCACTTGATCCATCCTGCCATTGTGCTACACTGGCCCCATCTGTTGTACTACCAAGATTATCGAGCATCAGGTTGCTTGCCCGGTTTTGCAGTTTAAATCTGCCATCAGCGATTGGGCCTCTCCATTTTGGTGATGCAGTAAGGCCCCATGACCATCTGAACATATTGGCGCAACCAGGATTTACTTCCACCAGGTTACTATTGGCTGAGAACCAGCGGTAGGTATCAATATCATTGACACCTGACCAGGCGATAGTGCCTATCATATTATCTTTTGAATAAGTCAGGGCTCCTGTCAGGAATGCCTGGTCTTCGTATACACCGGTATCCCACTGCCACCAGAAGCTGACTTTACGAAATGTTTCAACGCCCACTTCTGTGATGACTGTCCTGGAAGCGTATGATCCCACTTTCCCGGATACAATGTTGTAGTAACTTGACCATACATTATAAGATCCATAAAACCACCAGTAACAATGGAGGCCGAGATACTGACTGGTTAAGCGGCTATCATTACCTACAGAGATCACTTCTCCTGCATATCCTGTTCCATCCAGGATACATTTCCAGGAAGCGGCATTCAGCTGGTTTAAAAAATTAGCATACAAATTACAAAGATCAGTGCTGGAATAATCTACAGGTTCATTGATCGGTTCATACAGTACGGCAGCATTGTTCTTATAAACAGTATCTACTTTTTTCCACATGGTATACCATTGTGTGCTGTCAGGAACATGATGTACGCCTTCAGGCCAATAGCAGAGGATGACCTTACAACCTTCGGTCACGATGGCGTTGATAGCCGCCTGGTATACAGGCCAATAAGAAGTACTGCTGGCAGTAAGCGGCGTAATAGGCATTCGTATGGTAGTACCGCCGGCCTGCTTTAAAGAATCGGCAATTCGTTTTGCTACGGCCGCAGCATTTGCTGCCGTAATGGTAGCGGAGAGTCCGCTTGGTGTAACCACTCTTGAGGGTGCTTCATTGCCATTAGGATCCGCCCAGTTAATTCCCCGCAAACTATTTGTATTTGCCGGCGTGGTGGCAGTTACGGCAGCGAGGGAAGAAGCCTGGATCTTTTCGGGCATCAATTCCTTTTTTGAACAGGAAGTGAAGATAGTTAGTAAACAAAGGAGCAGAATAATTGGGTTTCTTTTCATAACGGAGATATTTGGGTTTGATTATAAAATTCATGTGGAACAAACTATTCAGCAGTGATCCGGGTGTTATATGTCCCGGATCACTGTGTTGCCAGGGTTATTAATATCCTGGATTATTAGGAAGCAAATTCTTATTGATATCTATATCAGCCTGAGGGATGGGCCACAACCATCCTTTTGATGCATTGAACGTTCTGGTTTCGATCTTTATTTGTTTAAAGGTCCATGTAGCGGGGCTGGCAGGGTTTGACAGCAGTGCTTTGTCATAACCATATACGTCATGCACAAGGGATTCATCTTTCCATCTGAGCATATCCCCATAGCGGGTCCCTTCGTTGTAAAACTCAACTCTTCTTTCGTGCCTTACAATATTCCTGAGCTGGGACTGATTCAAGCCGGTACCTTCAACGGATTCTACATTGGGCATATTTACCCGGGCTCTTACTTTATCGATCAGTGTATAAATTTCCTGGTCAGTGCTACCGGATTCGATGAGTGCTTCAGCCTTCATCAGGTAGATATCTGCATAGCGCATCAGGATAGTGTTAAGCGAGCAGTTGTTGACATCGGCAATGCCCAGTGCGGCATATTTGCGGGGTCTTGCGCCACATGGCACCTGGTCTACAGCAGGTATGAATGTAGATGACCCGAATGATGAACCCGGCAATACTACTGAAGCAGCCAAACGGGGATCGCGGTTTTTAAAAGGATCCTGGTCATTATAGCCTGAATTGGCATCGGTAATTGGCAGCCCGTTTGTCATGTAATAGGAGTTGATCAGGTCAGCAGTCACGTTTGCAGTAGGCCAGCTGCTGAGTGATAAAGCGGATGTAGGCCATGGCTGTGACTGTGTAGTAGGAATGTACTGGATATCAAAAATCACTTCTACATTATTTTCGTGTGCCTCATCAAACAAGGTCCCATAGTCTGAAAATAAGCTGTAGGCACCCAGGTCGATCACATCCTGGGCTGCCTGTGCAGCTTCGGCCCATTTCTCGTTATAGAGCAGGATTTTCGCTTTATAAGCAAGTGCTGCACCTTTTGTAGCACGACCTACATCAGTTCCGGAGTAGCTAATGGGCAGGTCGGTGGCTGCATCATTCAGATCAGCAAGGATCTGTGTAAGCACATCGCTTTTAGCAGTTCTTGATACGTAAGCTTCTGACAATGCCAGCACTTTAGTAATAAGTGGCACATCTCCGAAATAGGTGATCAGGTCGGCATAAGCGTATCCTCTAAGAAATTTTGCTTCAGCGGACATCTGTGTTTTTACTGTTTCACTTACTGATGCATTGCTGATGTCCTGGAGAAATTCGTTTGCCCTGGAGATGATGGTAAAATCCATGGTCCATTTAGTATTGGGGGCCCAGCTGGAAGTATTGGTGAGCCATTCCCCGACTTCCCTGGATCCCTGCCAGGAGTCCTGGCAGTAACCATTATCAGACATAAAATCGAACTGGTAAAAATGGGAAGGTGTTGCATTCGGCTGAATAGCATTATAGATGCCCATCAATGCCTGTTTACATTGCGACTCGTTTTGATAGAATGTAGCGGGAGAAAGCCTGTCCTTAGGTGTTTTATCAAGAAGATCTTTCTTACAACCCAGGATAGACAAAGCAAAGAAGAAAAGAGTTATTATATATATGTTTTTCATGAACTGCCCTTTTTAAAAGTTAACACTTGCACCCATTGTCATAATACGAACCTGTGGGAAAGCCTGCGCCCTGGTTTGATCAACTGTCTGCTCCGGATCAAAGCCTTTGAATTTTGTGATTGTAAAAGCGTTTTGCACGTTTCCATAGATCCGGAGTGAGCTGATACCTGCTCTGGAGAGAATCCTGGGGCTAACAGAGTAGCCCAGTTCAATATTTTTCATGCGCAGGTATGAAGCATTTTCCATGTAAAAAGAAGAATGGATATTATTTCGTGCGCCATCTAAAGTAAGCCGTGGCAGTGTATTGGATGGATTTTCAGGTGTCCATCTTTTCAGCCACCAGTCGCCCATATTTGCAAATCCGCTGAATGGAGTAGCAATTTCATAATAGGTATATCCCTGGATGCCCTGCACGCCCTGTAAGAACATACTGAGGTCAAATCCTTTGTACTCCATATTCACATTGAAACCATAAGTCAGCTTAGGAAACTGATTTCCGATGATGGTGCGGTCATTATTCATGTCCACTACTTTATCACCATTCAGGTCTTTATACTTGATATCACCTGGTTGTGCGGTGTAGTTGGATACCTGTACCACTCCAGGTTTCAGTGTATAGTTACGTTCGGCATAAGGGATGGACTGATCGCTGTTATTTTGCCAGGTAAAGTCTGATATCTGGTAAATACCGTCCATTTTGTAGCCGTAGAATGAATTGATGGCTGCACCGGTCTTAATGGCCTTGGGAGAAGTCAGTTGTTCGGCAACATCCATTTTTACAATCTTATTTACCATATGGGAGGCGTTGATGGTAGCCCTTAATTTGAACCCGTTAGAAAAGGTCGTTCTATAGGTGATGGCGGCTTCGATACCTTTGTTTTGTACTTCGCCTGCATTGGCATAGGGTGCTGATTGTGCCATCGTGAGTGGTATGGACTGGGTGAGCAGCAGATCCTTTGTCCTCTTGTCGAAATAATCGGCAGTGATTTCAAAGTTTTTCTTCAGGTACATATCGATACCAAAGTCAAGTTGCTGGGCTGTTTCCCAGGTGAGGTTTTTATTGGTCATGGCAGTAACGGCTACGCCAGAATACAAAGTACCACCCAGTGAATAGTTTTGTCCGGATGTGAGGATATCACTTCCATTGTAATAATTGCTGATGTTCTGGTTGCCCAGGCGGCCCCAGGAAGCCCGAAGTTTAAGCAGGTCGATCCAGGTCAGGTTTTGCATAAAGCTCTCTTTTGAGATGACCCATCCTGCGGAGAAAGAGGGGAATGTGCCCCAGCGGTGTTCTTTTGCAAACCTGGAGGAGCCATCTTTCCTGATGTTAGCTTCAAAGAGGTATTTCCCGTCAAAGACATAATTCAGGCGGCCAAAATAGGAGCGCAGGCCCAGGTCGTAACTGCCCGCATTATTTGTTTGGGTAGAAGGATCGCCGAGGTTGAGCACACGTTGTGTATTATTAACAAATCCTGAACGGTAAGCGCTTTCCCAATCGTAGGTAAATTCTTCTTCAGAATAACCGGCCAGTAAGTTAAACTCATGTTTGCCCAGCACTTTGTTGTATTTCAACAAGGAGGTCAGCAAGGATTGCACGTCCGTTTCGTTCGTCACATTCAGATTGGAGACCAGGTTGGTTGTGGTGCCGCTTTCATTGTATAATGAAACATTTGCGTGAAATGCATTGGCTTTGGAAGTCATTACATTATAACCGTAAGTGACCTGGGCACTCAGTCCATCGATTATTTTGTATTCAGCTTCCACCTGGCCGTTGAAATTGTATCGTTTTGTCAAAGAGGTGCTACCTTCTTTAATTTCCCCATAGTAGTTTCGTTCACCGTTCACAGACACCCATTGTCCGGCGGCGTTTCGCAAAGGGTGAATAGGGGCAAGTGTTGCATACCATTCTGCACTCCACAGGTCTGTCGGTTCATTTTTTACACCCAGGTTGCCGGCTAACTTTCCTGAGAACCGGAGCCGTTTGTTTTTCAGGAAATAGGCATCAATATTGGACCTGAAATCTGTTTTCTTGTAACTGGTGCCTACCAGGATACCATCCTGATTCAGGCGGCCCAGCATAAATGCATAGTTCACATTATCGTTTCCCCCGGAGATGCTGAGTCGGTGATTTTGAATATTGGCATTGCCATAGTACACTTTGAAATAGTTGATATCCGGATACATTACATCATCGTGGGCGGCGTATTTGGCGATGACATCATCTGTATATTTGGCTGTTCCGCCGGAATTGACGGATGCTTCATTATAAAGTGTGGTATAATCTACAGCGTTCAAAACATGTGGCAGGCGGGTAGGGTTTTGCGAACCATAATAGGCTGTGTAATTCACCCGTAATTTACCTGCAACGCCTTTTTTAGTGGTGATCAGGATAACACCGTTGGCAGCCCTGTTACCATAGATAGCGGAAGAAGCGGCATCCTTTAAAACGGAGATGGATTGTATATCATTGGCATTGACATCATTGATCTTACCTGGAAAGCCATCAATTAAAACCAGGGGTGTATTGTCGCCAAATGTACCTACCCCACGGATATCGAGGACAGCGCCATCATCGCCGGGTTTCCCGGAGCTTTGCAAAGCGTATACCCCTGCTACGGTACCCTGCAAGGCCTGACCGGGATTGGTCAATGGCCGGCTCTCCATGTCTTCCATTTTAACAACACCAACTGCACCTGTCAGGTTTGCTTTTTTCTGTGTACCATAGCCTACCACCACTACTTCGTTCACATTCTGGCTGGCAGACATCAGCGATACAGTCATGGTACTGTTGCCATTTGCCGGGATCTCCCTTGTAAGAAAAGAGATATGATTGAATACCAGGGTATCGCCGGTAGCTGCCGTCAGGGTGAACTGACCTTTACTATCAGTTACTGTTCCCTGGCTGGAGTGTTTAATTCTGACTGTCACCCCAGGTAATGGGTCCGTACCGGAAACCACCTTGCCAGTAATCTTCGATTGCTGGGCAAAAAGTGTCATGTACGGAAATAGGAAAAGAAAGATGCTTAGAAATCTTTTCATAACGAGAATTTGTTTAAGTAGGTTAAAATGAAATAGTAAGTCCCCCGAATTATTGAGCCCAGAATATATAGGGACGGTTACAAAGCAAGGATTAAATTCATTGGTAGGAACAGGGGTAATTCGTATAAAATGGGGGGTAAAATCATTTATTTTTTCAGGTCCTGTATGTGCTCTTTTTTAGGGGGTTCTTTAAGTGTCTTGATTTTCATGTCTAAATGACAATTAAAGATGATGAATCTCTTTTTTGGTGAGTATGGGGTGTTTTGGATTGAAAATTATACGGGAAAAATAACAGGTCAATTTTGAATTTTAACTAAAGGCAAAATTAAGCAGTTTACGGCAGAGTTTTTTTACAGCAGTATCAGCTAAATGAATTATTTTATTTTTTCATATACATGAGGAAGGATAAATTTGTTATCTAAGCCAGTCGGATTTTTTGTAATTTACTTCCGTAATTTAGAATTATGGGCTTGCTCGAAGTTAGAAATTTACGTAAAGATTATGCCTCGCATACAGCTGTAGATGATATTAGTTTTGTTATCCCCGAGGGTAGCATCTTTGGGCTGCTTGGACCCAATGGCGCAGGAAAAACCACCCTGCTCCGAATGATCACCGGCATTTTTTATCCTGACAAGGGAGATATACTTTTCAAAGGCAAACCTTTCAACCCGGAAAATGATGTGCATTCCATCGGCTATATGCCGGAGGAAAGGGGGCTGTACAAAAAAATGAAGGTAGGAGAACAAGCGCTTTACCTTGCGCAGCTCAAAGGCATGACGGAAAAGGAAGCCAAAGAAAAGATCAAATATTGGTTCGATAAGTTTGATATCAACGCATGGTATAATAAGAAAGTGGAGGAGTTGAGTAAAGGCATGCAACAAAAGGTGCAATTCATTTCCACCATTATTCATGAGCCATCGTTGTTAATACTGGATGAGCCCTTCTCAGGCTTAGATCCGATTAACTCTAACCTGATTAAGCAGGAGATCTTTGACCTGGCATTGAACGGTACCACTATCATCTTCTCTACCCACCGTATGGAACAGGTAGAAGAGATCTGTGACCGCATCATGCTGGTGAATAAGGGGAAGAAGATCCTTGATGGAGAAGTGAAACAGATCAGGCACGATTTCAAACAAGACCTGTTCCGGATAGGACTGGCCAGAGTACCTAACTTTGCAGAAGTAATGACCTATCATTTTACGATTGTCTCACAGGAAGAGAGCGGTTACATTGTGAAGCTCACTGAAGGTAGTACGACAAATGATATACTGGCGCATTTTATCCGGCAGGAAATCCCTATTACATCCTTCCAGGAGATTCTACCGAGTATCAATGAAGTGTTTATACAGCAGGTACAGCAAATAGAAGAACCAATTAATTAATCCTATGAACAAAATCTGGCTCATCATCAAAAGAGAGTTCACTTTCCGCGTGCGCAAGCGGTCTTTTCTCGTTGTCACCCTGTTGGTGCCGCTGTTCTTTGCGGCTATGATTGTAGTGCCGGTGCTGATAGCGACCAGTGCTAACGAAGAACAGCGGATAGCGGTGATAGATGATAGTCATTTGTTTCT
Organism: Chitinophaga silvisoli; assembly: GCF_003412465.1. GTDB lineage: Bacteria > Bacteroidota > Bacteroidia > Chitinophagales > Chitinophagaceae > Chitinophaga > Chitinophaga silvisoli. Next base: position 788,197 of record NZ_QTJV01000004.1, on the reverse strand, counting down.
GAATAAACTGCCTGATGAGAAAGGGATTTATTTTAAGTTCCTGACGGAGACGGCGATTGATACTTTCAGTAAGCATTATGAGGAATATGGTTATTCTGGTGTGTTGTATATTCCTGCGATTGATATAAACAGGCCTTTGGGCATCACTTATTATAGTGGTGGTCAGCCGGGGCTGGGGGTAGAAAGTCATCTGAACAGGTACCTGAATAACAGGATTGAAGAGGTGCGGATGGAGAAGGCGAATATTGATATCTCACAGATCAAAGGGTTTAAATCTGATATCAGTATTGACTTTAGATCCGGGAAGGAAGAGAAGAAGGGGAGTTCTGTGATAGCTTATGCAGTAGGGTATTCCAGCGGGTTTATTATTTATATTATCCTGATGTTTTTTGGGATGTCGGTGATGAGAGGGGTGATGGAAGAGAAGGTGAATCGTGTGGCGGAGGTGATGGTATCGAGTGTGAAACCGTTTCAGCTGATGATGGGAAAGATTGTAGGGATTGCAGGTGTAGGTTTGTTACAGTTTTGTATCTGGGTAGTGTTGATAAGTATGTTGCGTTTGGTGATCCCTTCGGAGATAATGAATAGTGCGGCGCAGAATAATGGGAGTAGTAATGCGGCGATGATAGAGGCGGCATCACATGTAAGGTATGTGATGGATAGTATTAACTGGGGATTGATTATTAGTTGTTTTATATTTTATTTCCTGGGTGGATATTTGTTTTATGCGGCATTGTTTGCGGCGGTGGGGAGCCTGGTAAATGAAGATCCTACGGATGTGCAGGGCTTGACTTTCCCGATTACATTGCCGATTATTATTGGGATTATGGTGATGATTGCAGCCGTGCAGCATCCGAATAGTCAGATGGCGTTTTGGGGAAGTATCATTCCGTTTACCTCACCGATGGTGATGATGGCAAGGATACCGTATGGAGTGCCGGGGACGGTGCCTATCTGGCAGTTAGGTTTGTCGATGGGATTGTTGATAATTGGGTTCCTGGCGACGACCTGGATGGCGGGGAAGATTTATAGAACGGGAATCCTGATGTATGGAAAGAAGATAACGTGGAAAGAGGCGATAAAGTGGATAAGATAATATTAAAAAAGGCCGCTCACCTGAGCGGCCTTTTTTATGTGTTGAATCTTTTATGTATTTAACCAGAGTTCTTTTTTAGTAGCCTGGAATTCATCCCATATTTCAGCGACTACATCTGCCGCAGGCATGATCTTATCAATGATGGCGCTGACCTGTCCAACTTCCAGTTCACCTTCTGCCATATCACCTTCGAACATTCCTTTTTTAGCACGACCTCTGCCTAGGAGTGTTTTCAGGGATTCATTGTCAGCACCACTATCTTCGGCTGCTTTGACATTGTTGAAAAATTCGTTTTTCAGCAACCTGACAGGTGTGAGTTTCTTCATGGACAGGAGGGTATCACCTTCTTTCGCAGCAAGTATAGCTTGTTTGAAATGATCATGAGAAGAAGCCTCGGGAGTAGCAATGAAGCGGCTACCTACCTGTACGCCACTGGCACCGAGAGCGAAGGCTGCTGTCATGGCTCTGCCTGTGGCAATACCGCCGGCAGCGATGACCGGAATTTTTACGGCCTGGCATACGCTGGGGATTAATACCATGGTGGTAGTTTCTTCCCTGCCATTGTGCCCACCTGCTTCAAAGCCTTCTGCTACTATAGCGTCTACGCCGGCAGCTTCGCTTTTGAGTGCGAAGGCAGCACTGGCAACTACGTGGACGACCTTAATACCTTCTGCTTTCAGGATGGAGGTCCAGGTTTTTGGATTGCCTGCGGAGGTGAAGACGATGGGTACTTTGTTGGCAATAATGATCTTAACGTGCTCCTCGATGTTAGGGTAGAGGAGGGGGAGGTTTACGCCAAAAGGTTTGTCAGTCGCCTGTTTGCATTTGGTGATGTGTTCCTGTAAGACATCAGGATACATGCTGCCTGCACCGAGGAGGCCCAGGCCACCGGCATTGCTCACGGCGCTGGCCAGTCGCCAGCCACTGGCCCAGATCATACCGGCTTGTATGATAGGGTATTCTATATGAAAGAGTTGAGAGATACGGTTCATGGCCGTAAATGTAAGGAGCTTATCTTAAACGGAAGGTGATGAGCATCAGGACAGAACAATTTCTGTGTTCTTCAAAATTTTCAGGACCCCGGATAACAGTGAAGGGATCATTACTATCGCCTGGTTGTTCCAGGTAGTATTAATCTCTCAGGGCCAGGAAGGAAAGATCACTGCCGTTTAGTGCGCATTTCATCCCAGGTCAATCTCTGTATTATCACCGATGTTCAGGCTTTGACTGAGTCCCCGGATATTCGCATCGCTCCCGATCAGGGAAGACTTCAGCACCACTTCGTACAGGTTACTGTAAGAACCGATGATAGAATCCTTGACGATAGAGTAATTGATCACGGTATTATCACCGATTGCGACATTGGGTCCGATAATAGAATTTTTGATATTGCAACCTTCGCCAATACTTACGGGAGGAATGATAATGGCATTCTCGTAAGGAAGCATGGGATTGGCGGGTACTTTATATTTACTGAGTAAGATAGCATTTGTTTCCAACAGGGTCTCCTTGCGGCCGCAGTCGAACCAGTTACTCACTTTGAAGGGGGTAAACTGCACCCCGTGTTCGATCATGCATTGCAGGGCATCGGTGAGCTGGAACTCATCATGTGAGCGTCTGTGTTCAGTCATATTTCTTTCCAGGCAATCAAACAGCTGGTCGGTTTCTTTGATTTTGTAGATCCCTACCAGGGCCAGGTTCGATTTTGGGATCTGTGGTTTTTCCACGACCCGCATGATATCTCCGGCATCATTCAGTTCGGCTACGCCAAAACTGCGGGGATCATCTACTTTCTTGAGGCCCAGTTGCGAGACGGGGGAGGCGATGAGTTCCCTGATATTTCCTTCACAGATGGTATCGCCCAGTACGATGAGTATTTCATCGTCACCCACTACTTTTTTGGTAAGCAGGATGGCGTGGCCGGTACCTTCGCGTACGTTTTGCTGTACGAAGTGACAGGTGAGGTGAGGATATTTCTTCTGCACATAGTGCTGGATTTTTTCTCCCAGGTAACCGATAACGAAGACGAATTCGGTGATGCCTGCTTCCTCCAGCTGATCAATAATAATACTGAGAATTGTTTTGCCCGCGAGCGGGATTAACGCTTTAGGCTGAGTATATGTATGTGGACGTAGCTTGGTGCCAGCACCGGCTACAGGTATAATGGCCTTCATGTACCGCAGCGATTTGATGTTTTTTAGTCTACCGAGGGCGTGAAGGTAGAACAAAATTTATAAATAGAATAGTAGAAAAGCCCCTACACAGGGAGGAATGCACTGTATGCAGTGCCTAAGCAGTTGAATTAACTGGCATAAACAGGTTTTATAGAAAAAAGTTCTAGTATATGTTAAAATTGAACTATTGACAATCCATAAAATCGATTAACTTTGTCGCAAATTTTCAATGTAAATGCAAAGAGATCAGCAAATATTTAATATCATCGGCCAGGAGCTGGAGCGTCAGCGTCATGGTATAGAATTGATTGCATCGGAGAACTTTACCAGCTTGCAGGTAATACAGGCAATGGGTACTGTACTGACTAACAAATATGCAGAAGGTTATCCCGGACGTAGATATTATGGTGGCTGTGAAATTGTAGACCTGAGTGAACAGCTGGCTATTGACAGGGCGAAAGAGATCTTTGGTGTGGAGTACGTAAACGTACAGCCTCACTCTGGTGCGCAGGCGAATGCTGCCGTATTGCTGGCGATTCTGAAACCAGGTGATAAGATCCTGGGTCTGGATTTGAGCATGGGTGGTCACCTGACACACGGTTCTCCTGTAAACTTTTCTGGTAAACTGTACCAGCCTTTCTCTTATGGAGTGAACAAGGAGACTGGTCTGATCGAGTATGATAAGATGGAAGAGATTGCGCTGAAAGAGAAGCCACAGGTGATAATTTGTGGAGCTTCTGCTTACAGCCGTGACTGGGATTACAAACGCATCCGTGCGATCGCTGACCAGGTAGGTGCTTTTGTAATGGCAGATATTGCACACCCTGCTGGTTTAATTGCGAAAGGGCTGTTGAACTCTCCGTTTGAACATTGTCATTTCGTAACGACTACTACCCATAAGACATTGCGTGGACCTCGTGGTGGTATGATTATGCTGGGTAAAGATTTTGAAAATCCGTTTGGTCTGAAGACACCGAAGGGGGAGATCCGTATGATGAGCAATCTGATTGATACAGCGGTGTTCCCTGGTATTCAGGGTGGTCCGTTGGAGCATGTGATTGCTGCGAAGGCGGTATCTTTCTTTGAGATTTTGTCTGACGATTATACAGTGTATGCTAAGCAGATCATCAAGAATGCACAGGCGATGTCTAAGGCGTTGGTTGAAAAAGGTTACCAGATTGTATCTGGAGGTACTGATAACCACCTGATGCTGATTGATCTGCGTAATAAGAATATTTCCGGTAAGAAGGCTGAGCAGGTGTTGGTGAAGGCGGATATTACGGTGAATAAGAATATGGTGCCATTTGATGATAAGTCTGCGTTTGTGACATCAGGTATTCGTGTGGGTGTTCCTGCGATTACTACCCGTGGTTTGAAGGAAGAGCATATGGGCCAGGTGGTATCATGGATTGATGAGTTGCTGATGGATGCGGATAATGAGGCGAAGATTGCGTCAGTGAGAGGGGCGGTGAATGAGTTTATGAAGCAGTTCCCGTTGTATCCGGAGTTGTAGGATGAATGTGAATTAAAATGTTGTATAGTGAGAAAGCCTCCTGTTTGGGAGGCTTTTTCTATGAGTTTGATATTGACCTGCGGCAGCAAGGAAATAAGGCTTTTATTCGGCTGGGGCCGTGGGTTGGGAATTGCTTCTACTCCTTCATTGATTTTGCAAAATTCCGGATGTCTTCATTGCGGATTTTCCGAAACCCAACAATTGATTTCCCCATTTTAGGAATCAGCGAGTATCCCCATGCCTGAAACATTTCATCACTGATATCCGTGTGGCAAAGCGGCATCCCATTAACAGGATCTATGACCACCGGTACATGTACTTCCATGCTAGGGGTATTTTTGTCAAAAGTAGAAAACACACCTGCAGGTACATAGGCCATCACTGTTCCGGCAAATCCATCTTTCCTGAAAAGCCCTTCCAGGTCTTCGTAGTTGACGTATTTGATGGGATAAGGATAATCGGTGCCTGCTTTCCCTTTTTCAAAATCATCATCCAGCCAGTTATTGCAAAGGATCAGGGTCCTGTCTTTCAGGAAGATCGCATTGTGCTTACTGGTGGATTGCATCATGGCTTTGGCTGCTTTATCATCCACATGTTCAGAAAACACATAGGTGGATAGGCGGATGCCTACGGCCAGGTCCAGGAAATCAGGGAACCGTTCCGACATATTCTGGATATAGAATGGTCGTGTTACATCATTTTCAATGAAGTACATGTTAATGACCGGTACACTCAGATCTTTCGCATCACTTTTCCACACAAGATCAGATGTAAATGTTTGTGCGGACTTGGCATAATGGCTTTTACTGGGTTTCACATGCAGCGATTGACAATCCATTACGATGTAGCTTCTATCGTTCTTTTTGCGGAGCTTTTCGACTTCTTTTTCTGTTCTCTGTTCAATTGTAGCTGTGACTCCATCGACGTTCCAGAATTGTCTGACAACTTCAGGGAAATCCAGGTTTAACTGTTTAATGGCTTGCTTATACTCTTCTGCTTCTGCATGGCTATGGCGACGTAGTTGTTTTAGAATACTCTTATCAGGGACTTCTTTTACTACGATAATTTTAGTCCGTTTTTTCAATTTCTCCAGGTCTTTTGATTTTACGAACTGTGCGGAGGCCACGAATGCAGTTAACAAGAGGCTTAAACTAAGCAAGGCGGATATGGTACCTTTCATAGGGAATAGTTTTAATTTAAACCACGGTGGCAAATATAATTTATTAAAAATTCCTAATGTGTAGAAATGCCGCTACAAATATTTTTTTAACATTTTGGCAGGCCAGCTGGGTTTTAATGAGGGGAAAGTGTGGTCCAGCTGCATTGGTGGCTGAAAAACGCATTATTAAAAATTCTCTTATTGAAATTTGGAATTATCATTTGCTTCTCTATCTTTGTAGTGTACTAGGTAAGTAGTACACTAAATCACTTAATATGATCACTATCCAAAATCTACATTTCCACTACAAAAAGGGTAGGCCATTGTTTGAGGGGTTGAATTTAGAGTTGGAAGCGGGCCACGTTTACGGCTTGCTGGGCAAAAACGGGGCGGGGAAATCCAGTTTGCTGAAACAGATTGCCGGTTTGCTTTTTCCCAGGCTTGGGACATGTAAAGTAATGGGCTACGAATCCAGGCTTCGTCAGCCATCGTTTCTCAGTAACCTTTTCCTGGTGCCTGAAGAGTTTTACCTGCCACAGGTAAGTATTGACCGTTATGTGAAGACCTATGCTCCTTTTTATCCCAATTTCGATGAGAAAGCATTTCAGCAGTACCTGGATGAGTTCCAGGTGCCCCGAAATCAAAAGCTCACAGAGATGAGTTATGGTCAAAAGAAAAAGGTTATCATCAGTTTTGGCTTGGCTACCAATACAAAATGCCTGATCATGGATGAACCTACGAATGGCCTGGATATCCCGTCCAAGAGCCAGTTTCGCAAAGTTATTGCTGCCGCGGTGAATGAAGAGAAATGCATTGTGATTTCTACGCACCAGGTGAGGGATCTGGATAACCTGATTGATAATATAGTGGTGATTGATAATCATAAGATTATTTTCAAGCAGGATGTGGAAACGGTGACAGAACGACTGAGTTTCAGGAGTGTGAAACAACTGGAGGATGCGGAGAATGTGGTGTTTTCCGAAAGTTCTGTGCTGGGGCATGCTGTGATTACTGAAAATGCGGGTGGTACACCAGGCAGGTTAGATATGGAACTGCTCTTTAATGCCGTGCTGGAGCCATCCGGACGGATTAACCAACTCTTTTAATTTCCTTTATGCAAACGAGTAATGTATTTCATGCGCCGAGGTTTGGGGCGTATTTTAAAAAGCATATTGTTGATAATCTGAGATTGTATCTGATGTCGATGGTGGTATTGGTAGGTGTGTTGATTGCTATAGGGTTGATTGGTGTTTTTACCACCAGTAAAAGAGAAATTATTGACGCGAACTTTGTTTTCCCTTTTTACGGCATTCTTTTGTTTGGTGCGGGTTTGATCTTTGCCGGATTTTCATTTATTCAATTAGGTGATAAGTCCAGAGGCATTGATTATTTGCTGTTGCCAGCTTCGCATCTGGAAAAATTTCTTACTACGCTGTTGATTACTACGGTCGGATTTTTACTGGTGTATCATATTGCCTTTTCTGCAGCTACGTTCATTGGTGCGGGGATTGTATCCTTATCAAGGGGAAAACATACGATTAATGGTTATTTCCCTGATGATTTAAAAAATGATATGACGCAGCTTTACCACTGGTGGTTTATGGCGCAGGGTATCATACTGTTGGGATCTGCATACTTCCCTAAATACAGTGTAATAAAAACCTTGTTCGCTGTATTCATTATTGTTTTGCTGATTGGAATAGTAAATATTGCGTTTATGAGCATTTTATTCCATGGTCATTTAATGCATTGGGCAGCATCAGCACCATTCTTTGGAGTTGCGATTGTTGAACATCAGCAAGTGGAAACCTATCGTTCCGTATTTCTGGAGTCTCCGAAATGGATGCGGGATGTGCTGTATTTCTTTTGGAGGTTTATTCTCCCACCCGCATTGTGGGTGTTGGCGTATTTCAGGTTAAAGGATAAGGAGATTTAAATTTTTAACTCATGGAATTTAAAGAATCACAGGCTATATACCTGCAGATTGCGGATTATATATGCGAACAGATCCTGTTGGATAAGTGGAAGGCTGATGACAGGCTGCCATCCGTTAGGGAGCTGGCTGTGCAGACGGAAGTCAATCCCAATACGGTGATGCGTACATGCGAATATTTACAGCAATATGAGATCATCTATAATAAAAGAGGGATTGGGTATTTCGTGGCATCGGATGCGATGAAGCGGATAAAGCAGCTGAAGAAAGAGCGGTTCATGGAGAATGAGTTGCCGCAGTTCTTTCGGAATCTCTACTTGCTGGATATTGAGCTGGATGAGCTGAAGACGCATTATGAGAAGTATAAGCGTTCACATTTCAGGTAATTAAATTTTACAATTATGAAGACTAGTATAAAAATGTTGCTTGGTTTTGCTGGCATCGTATTGTTCCTGGTGCTGGCATCTGATGTAGTGTTGTGGGCGTATTTTAAGAAGGGGATCAATGGGGACGGGACGGTGTTGCGGTTCCCGAAGAAGGGAGAAGACTTATATAATGAGAAGAGGTTTGCTTTACATCCCTTCAAGGCGATTGTGATCAATACTGATGACATACAGATTGTGTATGGTAAGGACAATGACAGTATAGGTATTAGGGAAGCGGATGGTCAGGTTAGTGCCAATTATTATAAGCTGGCAGGAGATACTTTATACATCCTGCCTGTACCTGGTGGCGGAATTTCAGTGTATTGCAAGGAGGTTCAGTATATCAAAATTGCAAAGGATAGTGTGCGTTTGAATGTCATTGATTTAAAACAACCTACGTTGGAGCTTACAGCTATGAATGATTGCTATGTGGATATGACAGGAATAGAAGTAAAGAACTTCACCTATAAAGGTGGCAGTAATAACAGGGTTGTAGCTTATCTGAAAGGGAAATTGGATAACGTAGATATGCAATTAGGTGAATATGGAAGTGTAAACCTGCAGGATATAGCGATTAAAAATTTTGCTCTTAAAGCAGATAAGATGCGGGAATTTTCGTTGGACGAAATAGTATTGTTGAATTTAACGCAGTTTAAAAGAAATTAGATCTGACAATTGATTTTGTTATAAGCAAAGCCATGTTGATAGAGCCCGCTTTTCGGCGGGCTCTTTATATTTTGTTAGATCTGTGTCGCTAAATAAGCCATCGTTCCAATTCCAGTCTCAATCGCGCGTTCATCGATATCAAATGTAGGTGTATGCACACCGGATGTGATACCTCTTGCTGCATTGCCTGTTCCTAAGCGGAAGAAACAAGCCGGGATGATCTGGCTGTAAAAGGCGAAGTCCTCAGCCCCCATTCTCACTTCGGTATCCTGTACATTTTCCTGTCCAAGATATTCTCCGGCTAAGGTCCTGGAGCGTTCGGTTACTTCTTCGTTATTATACAGGCAGGGATAACCTACCAATATATCAATTTCGATCTCTGCGCCCATAGCATGTGCTAATTCAGTCGCCTGTTTTTTGATGATCTCATGGGCTTTAAAGCGCCAGGTTTCATCCATGGCTCTGAATGTACCCATCAGCTTTACTTCGCTGGGGATAACATTGGTCGTATATCCGCCATTGAAAGCACAAATACTGAGTACAGAAGGAGAGAAAGGATTATTGTTACGGCTGATGACCTGTTGTAAGCTCACGACCAGGTGTGATGCCACCAGGATGGTATCGGTGGTGAGGTGAGGTTGTGCAGCGTGACCGCCTTTGCCTTTGATGGTGATATAGATTTCATCGGCACTTGCCATGTACTGACCGGCACGGAAACCCAGTAAGCCGGCTTCCATAGATGGCTGTACGTGCATACCGAGGATGGCATCGGGGCGTGGATTTTCCAGTGCGCCGTCTTTGATCATAAGACTGGCTCCGCCAGGGTGTTTTTCTTCACCAGGCTGGAAGAGGATCTTGATCGTGCCTTCAAATTCATCTTTCAGCTCCTGGAGGATGCGGGTCGCACCCAATACGCAGGTAGTATGTACATCATGGCCACAGGCGTGCATCACACCGGTATTCAATGATTTGTAAGGTACATCGTTTGCTTCTGTGATGGGGAGGGCATCGATATCGGCACGGAGTGCGATGGTTTTTTTAGAAGGATTTTTGCCTTCGATGATCGCTACGATACCGGTTCCGGCTATGCCGGCAGTATATTTCACCCCGAAAGTATCCAGTTGTTGCTGAATGTACTTTGACGTTTCAAATTCCTGGAAGGACAGTTCGGGATTTGCGTGAATATGTCTTCTGATAGCAATGAACTCAGGCGCGTACTTGTGCGCGAGTTCTTTAATACGATTCTTCATTCCCTGCTTCTTTCTCTGGTTGTAGATTAATAATAGCAGGTACGACGAATACGCCGCCAGTGAAGCTGGAAGATAATTTTTCTCTCAGGTCGGCCGCTTCATCCCGGGTTTTGAAATCACCTACGCGTACTTTGAAATAGGGTGCCTGGTAGTCCAGGTAAGTACGGTAGTCAGGGTAGAGTTGCATGACCCTGGCTTTCATGTCGGTTGCTTCATTTCTCTTGTTGGTAGAAATGACCTGTACCCTGAAACCCGGTTGGTTACGGATAGCGAGGGTATTAATATAGATCTGTTTTTTGATCAGCAGGTCGAGCCGGCTGTCTTTTACCACTTTCACACCGCCAGTGTTGGCAGCGGTAAGGGTATTGTCCTGAGCGGAAGCGAGGGTGCCGATCAGTAATCCGGATAATAATATGATTATGTGTTTCATGTTCAGTCTTTTAGCCGATTGGGGTGTGGTTAATATGTGCCTGTGGCACCGTTAGTAGCCTCCCCTTTAGCCTCTTTCATGAGGGCCACGCCGCTGGAAGTTCCCAACCTGGTGGCACCGGCAGCGATCAGCTCCTGGGCGAAGGCAAATGTACGAACTCCACCTGAAGCTTTTATCTGAATATTTTGTGGCAGATGGGCCCGCATCAGTTTTACGGCTTCAACGGAGGCACCTTTTTCGGCGTATCCGGTGGAGGTTTTAACGAAGTCTACACCGTATTTAGCATATATTTCACAACACTTTATGATCTCTTCTTCCAATAATATGCCACTTTCTATGATCACTTTCAGGACTACCTTGCGGGCCTGGTTGCGGATTACGGCCATGATATTGCTGATTTCTTTTTCGATATAGTCCCAGTCTTTGTTTCGGATGGCGAGGAGGTTGGCAACCATGTCGACTTCGTCGGCTTCGTCAACGATGGCGAGGACGAGTTCGGCTAGTTTAGCTTCGATGGCCGAGTAGCCGAATGGGAAGCCGATGACGGTGGCTACTTTGGTGGTGGTGCTGCTGGTAAACGTTTTGGCTACCTTCACGAAGGGTGGGGGAACGCATACTGCGGCGAAGTCGTATTCAACGGCTTCCATGCAGAGGTTTTTGATGTCTTCGAGGGTGGTGGTAGGTTTGAGGACCGTGTGGTCGATGTATTTGTTCAGCTGCATAGTGAAGTGGTTTTCGGGTGCGAAGGTAGGGAAAATTGTAGGATTGTCGGGAATGAACGGGAATGGTTAAAGTGACAAAAAGTTTATGCAGAATGAACAAAAATGGATCGCTGAAACCTAGGCTGGGAGAGGGGAAGGGGCTAACTTTGTGATGTAAATTATTATTCACTATTAAAACACGATGTATGTACGATTTTTTTTCAGATGATTACCAGATCAGGAGGCTTCAGGCGATCCTGGCTAAGGCCCGGGAGGAAACGGCCAAACGTACGCCGGAGGAAAAATTGAAGTATCTCCAAAGTTTTGGGATTGTTGACGAAAATGGTAATCCCAATCCCGGCTATGAATTTTTATGGCGTGACGATAACAATGATTAATTCTAAAAACTTATTTATGTATCTGATTATTCACAATTAAAGCGAGAAGTATGTACGATTTTTTTTCAGATGATTACCAAATAAGGAGGATCCAGGCGAACCTGGACAGAGATAGAGCCATCACAGCAAGACGTACGCCGGAGGAAAAGTTGGCATTCCTCAAAAAGTATGGCATTGTTGATGAAAATGGGAATGTCAATCCCGGGTACGAATTTTTATGGCGTGACGATAACAACGATTAATTCTAAAACTTATCTATGTATCAAATCAAAAAACATCTTATCCTGGGTTTCCACGGTTGTGATGAGGCCATCTGCCAGCAATTAATCAATGCTCCCAATGATTTCCATTTTAATACTAATCCTTACGACTGGTTGGGGCATGGAATGTACTTTTGGGAGGATAATGAGCGGAGAGCCTGGCAATGGGCGCATGAAAAATGTAAACAGGGTAAAATTAAGCGGCCGGCGGTGTTGGGTGCTGTTATTAATCCTGGTCATTGTTGTAATTTCCTGGATTCCAAGTATACTGAGAATTTAGCCGGGTATTATTATAATATGATAGACAATAAGGATGATGTACCTAAAAACAAGGATATTAAATCAGATCCATATAATGATAAATTACTGAGGGAGTTAGATTGCAAGGTAATTGAATATATGCATGAGGATATCAGACGGAATCAGCAAATGGAAAGGGAAAAATTAGGCTTCATCCTTACGCCTGGCTTTGACACTGTCCGCTGTGCATTTCTCGAAGGAGCTCCCGCTTTTCCCGGTGCCGGTATCAAACTCAAAAGCCATATCCAAATCTGCGTTCGTAACCCCAACAGTATCCTCGCTTTCTTCCGTCCTCGTCACACTCACTCCCTTCATCTAGCTGCGTAATCTTTTTTATACAAACAAAAAAGGGTGCCTCAGCCGAGACACCCTTTACTATTTTGATCATGCCAGGATTACAAATCCTTGCCATGACAGTTTTTAAACTTCTTCCCACTTCCACAAGGGCAAGGATCATTTCTCCCTACCTTAGGGCCTACTTTCACCGGATCCTGTTTCATTGGTTCTGCATTCGTAGCATACTCCTGCGCTTCGTGGCCATTGGTAGTTTCAAAATCCTGGTGTGTCGCTTTCAGCTTGCTCATATCAGTACGTTGCTGCTGCTCTCTCGCCTCTCTGATTTGTGCCTGCTGACGCTGTTGCTGCTGCTGTTGTGCACGTCCACCATCGTCCTGCACCGGAATACCACATTTACACAGGAAAGATACAATCTCTTTACTTGTCTCTGCAGTCACTTCTTTAAACAGGTTGAATGCTTCGAACTTATAAATCAGCAAAGGATCTTTCTGTTCCCATACTGCACTCTGTACAGATTGTTTCAGGTCGTCCATTGCACGCAGGTGCTCTTTCCAGGCATCATCAATCAGTGACAGGGTGATATTGCGCTCCAGGGAGTTGATGGTTTCAAAGCCATTGCTGTCTACTACTTTCTGCAGGTTGGCCAGTACGTTTACACCTCTCTTACCGTCAGTGAATGGGATAGAGATGTTCTCGATGTGGTGGCCCTGCTCATCGTAGATCTGTTTGATTACAGGCAGTGTATTCTGTGCGATATCCTGCACTTTACGATGGTAGTTGTCTTTTGCTGCATGATACAGTTTAGATGCCAGTGCATTTACATCACCTTTGGTCAGTTCATCCTGTGTTACATCTACATCGATCGCGAAGTTGAGGATCGCATCCAGTTTCAGTGCTTCCAGGTCACCGGTTTCCCTGTGAGTAGTTGCAATGCTTTCTGCTACATCATAGAATGAGTTGTCGATATCGATCGCCAGGCGTTCGCCAAACAATGCGTGATTACGTTTAGCGTAGATCACAGTACGTTGTTTGTTCATTACGTCATCGTATTCGAGGAGACGTTTACGGATACCGAAGTTATTTTCTTCTACTTTCTTCTGCGCTCTTTCGATGGAACGGGTGATCATGCTGTGCTGGATCACTTCACCTTCTTTATAACCCATACGGTCCATCAGGCCTGCGATACGATCGGAACCGAACATACGCATCAGGTCATCTTCCAGGGATACAAAGAACTGAGAGGTACCCGGATCACCCTGACGACCGGCACGACCACGTAACTGGCGGTCTACACGGCGGCTTTCATGGCGTTCTGTACCGATGATGGCCAGACCACCTGCATCTTTCACACCTGGTCCAAGCTTGATATCCGTACCACGGCCTGCCATGTTGGTAGCGATGGTTACGGCACCTTTCAGACCGGCTTCTGCAACGATTTGTGCTTCACGGGCGTGTTGTTTTGCGTTCAATACATTGTGAGGCACTTTTTCGAAGGTCAGCATCTTGCTCAGCAACTCGGAAACTTCTACGGAGGTAGTACCTACCAGTACCGGGCGGCCTTCTGCCTGCAGTTTCTTCACTTCTTCGATGACTGCCCTGTATTTGTCACGCTTTGTTTTATATACTAAGTCCTCATTATCCTTACGGGTAATAGGGAGGTTAGTAGGGATGGTAACAACATCCAGTTTGTAGATTTCCCAGAACTCACCGGCTTCTGTCACCGCTGTACCGGTCATACCTGCCAGCTTGTGATACATACGGAAGTAGTTCTGCAGGGTTACGGTAGCGAATGTTTGTGTAGCAGCTTCTACTTTTACGTTTTCTTTCGCTTCTATCGCCTGGTGTAAGCCATCGGAATAACGGCGGCCATCCAGGATACGACCTGTCTGTTCATCTACGATCTTCACTTTTCCATCCATTACCACATATTCCACATCTTTATCGAAGAGGGTGTATGCTTTCAGCAATTGCTGTACGGAGTGGATACGGTCAGATTTCTGTGCGAAGTCCTGCAGCAGGGCATCTTTACGATGCAGTTTCTCATCGGCAGTGATGTCCATCTTTTCGATCTCAGCGATCTCAGAGCCTACATCAGGCATGATGAAGAAGTTTGGATCTTCACCGGATTGAGTGATCAGGTGAATACCTTTATCTGTCAGGTCAACGGTGTTGTTTTTTTCGTCGATGCTGAAGTACAGTTCCTCGTCTACCTTTGGCATTTCGCGCTGTTGGTCGGCGAGGTAATAGTTTTCAGCTTTCTGTAATAATACTTTGATACCTGGTTCGCTCAGATATTTGATCAGCGCACCATTTTTAGGTAAACCACGCCATGCACGCATCAGGGCCAGACCTCCTGTTTTAGGATCGTCTTTACCTTCAGCGATCAGTTTCTTAGCTTCGAGCAGGTATTGGTTGGTAGCCTGGCGTTGTGCTTCGATCAGGCGCTGGATGCGGGGTTTTAATACATGGAACTCCTGTTCTTCACCACGGGGGATAGGACCGGAGATGATGAGTGGGGTACGGGCATCGTCCACCAATACGCTATCCACCTCATCCACCATGGCAAAGTGGTGCTTACGTTGCACCATTTCGTCTGGTGTATGCACCATGTTATCACGGAGGTAGTCAAAACCAAATTCGTTGTTGGTACCATAGGTAATGTCAGCCAGGTAGGCGGCACGACGATCAGCGGTGTTAGGCTGGTGCTTGTCGATACAATCTACGGTGATACCCAGGAATTCGAAGAGAGGGCCGTTCCATTCGGAGTCACGACGAGCGAGGTAATCGTTCACAGTTACTACGTGTACGCCTTCGCCAGCCAGTGCATTCAGGTAAGCAGGCAGGGTAGAAACGAGGGTTTTACCTTCACCTGTAGCCATTTCGGAGATCTTACCTTCGTGGAGTACGATACCACCGATGAGCTGTACATCATAATGTACCATGTTCCAGGTTACCTGGCTACCAGCAGCAGTCCAGGTATTCTTCCACGTCACTTTGTCACCTTCAATGCTCAGGTAATCTTTTTTTACTGCCAGGTCTCTGTCCAGCTGAGTAGCTGTGGCAGTGATGGTTGGATTATTGGTGAGGCGGTGTGCGGTTTCTTTAACAACGGCAAATGCTTCAGGCAAAATTTCCTTCAGTATTTCTTCGATTTGTTTATCTCTGTCTTTCTTCAGCTTATCTACTTCCTGATAGATAGTATCTTTTGCAGTTACTTCTTCAGTCTGTTCAGCTTCCGCCTGTTTCTCAGCAATTACACCGTCAATCTTCGACAAATGGGCTTTGATCCGTTGGCGAAAATCCTGCGTTTTGTTACGCAGCTGGTCTACAGGCAGGGATTGCAGTTTTTCATACTCCTCGTTGATCTTCTTCACCACAGGCATGATCGTGTTGATGTCTCGCTCCGACTTATGCCCGCCAAAAAGTTTTGTTAAAAAACCTAACATGTCTAGTTTATTACGAATGATTGTTAAAATAGTTGTAGGGCCATAGGATGCCTATGCTCCATTCCGTTTCCTTACCCAAATATTATGCTTGGAAAGCGACCGATGACAAGGTGTCAGCTGTTCGGGTTTCTGGCAAGGCCCGTAAAATTAGGAATTATTTGCACATAGTGAAGCTGTAATGCCGTAGGATGACAGTTAAACCAGAAAAAATAAATTTTAATCCCACCAGAGGTACAATGTTTTGGTGTCTTTCAGCTCCTGGACCAGATCTTCCACATTTCCAACACCTTCTTCTGCTATATCCGGACAAAAAGCATGGATCTCCCTGGCAAATCCTTCGAGTTCCGCAGGGGGAATATGGACTATACGGGCTTCAAACCAGTCGTTGCCTGCTCCAAGTATTTCCAGTGAATAGCGCCTATGCCAGTCATGCAGTCTGATCAGCAGACTATCATTAGAAATATCATAATTAGGAGCAGCCGTACATTTTATCTTAATAATGTCAAACTGATCTTTGGATTTAATCAATGCATACTGGTCAGGAAGATTGCCATAATTCTCTTCGGATTTAAAGAGGAGATAACCTGCTGACAGCAGCTTTTTGCGGATGCGCTCATATTTTTCAGGCTTTGGGTGATATTCAAACTCCAGTCCTGCGTCTTCTCCCAGGACATGTAAGGGTGCCGTGGTCAGGGTGCGGATAGCGGATAGAGCGCTCCGCTCAATATGAAGGGAATCAGCCAAAATACGATCCTGTTCACTGATAGGTACCTCTTTTCCCATGTAGGTGCAGGAAAAAAGGAGGATGGCAGCTGCAAAGGATACAAGAACTTTGCTCATAGGTAATATTATATAGTTCTCAATGTACAAAATTGAGTATAACCGGACAAGCCCATGTATAAACTGATTTGAACCCAGGTAATTAAAATCAGCGCTACTCAAAACGCCCGCTTATGCCCCATATAATCAATTCCTTTATTTGTATTATACTGGTTGTAATAGTATGAGACGTAAAAAGTACACGTTAAAAAAAAGATATTATTAACGACCGTTTAACACCTTCATTTGTTACAACAGTCTACCTTTACAGTATTAGGGTTTTCATAGGATAGTAAAACAAGAGCCGGATAGTCTTATCAGGCTCTTTTTTTTTATATAAAAAATTGTTTGTTAGTTGTTTACATTCTTTCTGCTTACATTCTTCCTTAAGCTTCACTATAACATTTTTATATTACAATAACGAGTTTGAATCAACGGGAATACAGCTATTTCCTGCAAATGTGAAATTTCATGACGAAATTTCCCCGGAGTTTTCTACATTTAAAAGCTGTGGAGTAATGACGTTATGAGATAAAATCACGTGCACAAGGTCCCGTTTCATGCTGCGGGATGCGAAAAACAACTCAAACCTATCATAAAGAACAAAAAGTTATTGCAAATGAACCGTAAGTTAAGAATGGGTATGATTGGGGGCGGAAAGAATGCCTTCATCGGTGCTATTCACAGAATCGCAGCGAATATGGATGGTCTGATTGAACTAAAAGCAGGTGCCTTCAGTTCTGACCCGGAGATCTCCAAAGCCTCCGGTGAAATGTTATTCCTTCACCCCGACAGGACTTATCCTGACTACAAGACGATGCTGGAAGCGGAAGCTAATAAACCGGCAGATGAAAAACTGGATTTTATTGCCATTGTTACACCCAACCATGTGCACTTTGAACCAGCGATGCTCGCCCTTGAAAAGGGGTTCCATGTAGCGATTGACAAGCCCATCACATTTACCCTGGAAGAAGCCAAACAACTGAAAGCAAAGGTGGATGCTACAGGTCTCTCCCTGCTGCTCACCCATACTTACACTGGTTATCCCATGGTAAAGCAGGCAAAGCAAATGGTGAAAAATGGTGTGTTCGGAAAAATCAGGAAGGTATATGTTGAATATCCCCAGGGCTGGCTCAGCACCTTTTCTGAGAAAGACAGTAAGGGCGCTGCATGGCGTACAGACCCCAGCCGCTCCGGAAAGGCAGGCTGTATGGGCGATATTGGTACACATGCTGCCAATCTGGCTGAGTATATCAGTGGATTGAAAATCGACAAACTGTGTGCTGATCTCAATATTGTGGTACCAGGTCGTGCCCTGGATGATGATGGAGGTGTGTTACTGAAATTTGATAATGGTGCTTCCGGTGTGCTCATCGCCTCCCAGGTAGCTGCCGGTGAAGAGAACAACCTTACTATCAGAGTATATGGTGAAAAAGGAGGTATTGAATGGCACCAGATGGAACCTAATACCCTGCTGGTAAAATGGCTGGATAAACCGACGGAAATCTATCGCGCCGGTAATGGCTATGGGTCGCTGCAAAGCAGTTTTGCTATCCACAATACCCGTACTCCCGGCGGACATCCGGAAGGATACCTCGAAGCCTTTGGGAATTTGTATCGCAACTTCGCACTCACGTTGCAGGCTAAACTGAAAGGTGAAACACCTGCTCCTGAAGCACTTGATTTTCCTGGTGCGGAAGACGGCGTGAGAGGCATGGCCTTCATTGAGAATGTTGTGAAATCGGGACAGAGCAATGAAAAATGGACAAAATTTGAAATCTAATCTATTATGAAAACTATCAAAGGACCTGGAATATTCCTGGCGCAGTTCCTCGGTGATACTGCCCCATTCAATACACTGGAGAACATCTGTAAGTGGGCTGCAGGCCTTGGCTTTAAAGGCGTACAGATTCCTACTTCGGATCCCAAAATATTCGATCTGCAAAAAGCTGCTGAAAGCAAAACTTATGCTGATGAAATAAAAGGCCTGGTGCAATCTGCCGGCCTGGAAATCACTGAACTCTCAACGCATTTACAGGGGCAGCTGGTAGCTGTGCACCCTGCATTCAGTGACCTGTTCGATGCTTTTGCGCCTGCCGATAAAAGAGGTAAACCTGCTGCACGTACGGAATGGGCGATCCAGCAATTGAAGTATGCTGCGCAGGCAAGCCGTAACCTGGGCCTGAATGCACATGCTACTTTCAGTGGCGCATTGCTCTGGCATACGGTATATCCATGGCCACAGCGCCCTGCGGGCCTGGTGGAGACCGGTTTTAAAGAACTGGCAAACCGCTGGCTGCCTATCCTCAATGAATTTGAAGAAAATGGTGTAGACCTCTGTTATGAAATTCATCCTGGTGAAGACCTGCATGATGGTGCTACTTACGAGCGTTTCCTGGAGGCTACGGGCAATCATAAACGTGCTTGTCTGCTCTACGATCCAAGCCATTTTGTATTACAATGCCTGGATTACCTGGAGTACATCGATATCTATCATGAGCGAATAAAAATGTTCCATGTAAAGGACGCTGAATTCAATCCTACAGGCCGTTCCGGTGTATATGGCGGTTACCAGGGTTGGGTAGACCGGCCGGGCAGATTCCGTTCCCTGGGAGATGGCCAGGTAGATTTCAAGGCGGTGTTCAGCAAACTGACACAATATGATTTCTCAGGCTGGGCAGTGATGGAGTGGGAGTGCTGTCTGAAGCATCCGGAAGATGGTGCGAGAGAAGGGGCACCGTTCATCAAAGATCACATCATTCGTGTCACAGAAAAGGCGTTCGATGATTTTGCCAGTGCTGGTGCGGACGAAAGCCTGAACAGGAAAGTGCTCGGCCTGGAATAAGGGGCATTTCATCATAATTATAGTATTTAAAGTAGAAGGTTGCTTATATTACACAATCTGTATTTTGTCATAATCTGAAACAGGACTTATAAAATGGAATCTAAAATGAGAATGCGTTATCTGGCACCATTTGTATTAAGTGCATTTTTCTTAGCCTCATGTGGTGGCAGCGATAACAGCAGCGAGAAAAAAGACACATCAGCAAGCAGCAGCAATGAAGCGCCTGTTGATAATTCAATGGTGAAACAAGGAGCGGCAGAAGCAGCAGCTTCGAAAGGTGCAGGCCTGATTGCACAGTCGGACTGCCTGACCTGTCACAAAGTAGACATGAAAGTGGTAGGCCCGGCTTACAAAGAGGTAGCAGCCAAGTATGAACCCACTGATGCAAACATTGCTATGCTGGCAGACAAGATCATCTCTGGCGGTAGTGGCCATTGGGGCGAAGTTCCCATGCAGGCACACCCTAATGTAACGAAGGAAGATGCCACCGAAATGGTGAAATACATTCTGTCTTTAAAGTAGTTTAAATAATTATCCGTAGCGGATTACGGATAGAATAAATTTACGGGTCTCAACTATGTCATTCTGTGGGTGATCTGCGGAACCATTGTATGCCACGTATATTGATTCTTTCGTAATCCGCTTTTGCTAAAATTCCAAACCCAAACAAATCCATTAATCATATGAAATTGCTCATTCCCGTTTTGGTGCTCAGTCTTTCGTCGGCCGCTGTTTTCGCGCAACAACCCAACACTTTAACTGCAAAGGAACAAAAGGACGGCTGGAAATTATTATTTGACGGCAAGACAACCAATGGCTGGCATTCTTACCTGAAAGAATCGGCTACTGACAGGTGGAAAGTACAGGACGGTGCTTTTGTACTGGATACCGCTGTGAAGAAAGGTGGTGGCGACCTCGTGACCAACGATGAATTTGAAAATTACGACTTTACCTACGAATGGAAAATCTCCGAAGGTGGCAATAGTGGCCTGATCTTCAGTGTACACGAAGATCCAAAATATGGTGCTACTTACCTGACAGGTGCTGAAATGCAGGTGCTGGACGATGCCCGTCATCCTGATGGTAAGTATCCTAAACATAATTCCGGCGATTTGTATGACCTGAAAAAGGCTACCAAAAACGCTGCAAAACCAGTAGGAGAGTGGAACAAAGCGCGCATCCTGAAGAAAGACGGTCACCTCACTTTCTGGCTCAATGGCACCAAAACCATTGAAACCACTGTTGGCAGCGATGAATGGAAAGAGCTGTTAGCCAATAGTAAATTTAAAACCTGGGAAGGGTTTATGAAGTTCTCCAAAGGACACATCGCGCTGCAGGACCATGGCAACGTAGTGAGCTATCGCAGTATCAAGATCAAAACACTGTAATTAATATGAAAAAACTGTTTGTTGGTATGATATGTACCACGGCATTGTTGATGCTGTATCCTATGACCCGGCTCATGGCCGCGGCACGCCCACGTTTGCTGGTGTTTTCCAAAACAATGGGCTTTCGGCATGATTGTATTCCGGTGGCCAAAGTGGCCATGATACAACTGGGACAGGAAAATGGCTTTGATGTGGATACTACTGAAGATGCCGCTGCCTTTGAATACAAAAATCTAAAAAAGTATGCGGCTGTGTTATTTTTAAACACTACAGGCAACGTATTAGACGATAAGCAACAGGCCGCTATGGAGAAGTATATTCACAAAGGCGGTGGGTTCATGGGTATTCATGCTGCTACTGATACAGAGTATGACTGGCCATGGTACAACAAGCTGGTGGGTGCATGGTTCACCAGTCATCCAAAACAACAAACAGCTACCCTCAATGTGGTGGATAAAAACAATGATGCCACCCGTCACCTGGGCGATACATGGTCCAGATGGGATGAGTGGTACAATTTCAAAGATCTGAACCCGGATGTACATGTGCTCATAAAAATAGATGAGCACAGCTACGAAGGTGGAAAGAACGGCGATAACCACCCGATGGCATGGTATCATGATTTTGAAGGTGGCAGAGCTTTTTATACGGAACTGGGGCATACCAAAGAATCGTATAGCGATAAGACGTACATGCGGCATGTGCTGGGTGGACTCAGATATGTGATGGGCTTGAAAGCTGCTGATGCTGATGCCGGAAAATCAGGGACCTATTACTAATCATAAGGAGGAGGTTGTATCAAAAGTAATTTGATGGTGCTGAGTATTTGTTAAAAGAAAATACGCTCCATCACTTACCCGGGCCCAACCGGGTAAATATACTTTTGATATAACCTCTTTTAACGAAAACAACTATCATGCAATTGAGGTATGCTATTTACCTGGCTGCGCTATGCGGAATCATCCTTTCCGGTTGCCAGTCAAAGACCAGACCCGGTAATCCCAGGGTGCTGGTATTCTCGAAAACTGCCGGATTCCACCACGCCTCTATTCCTGCCGGTATTGCGGCTATTGAAAAACTGGGTAAGGAAAACGGATTCGATGTAGACACGACTACGAATGCCGATATGTTTGTAGAAGATACCCTGCAGAAATATGCTGCTGTCATCTTCCTTAACACCACCGGTGATGTATTGAACAATTACCAGGAAGCGGATTTTGAAAGATATATACAGTCCGGCGGCGGTTATGTAGGTGTACATGCTGCAACTGATACTGAGTATGAATGGGGATGGTATGGCGGCCTGGCAGGTGCTTACTTTGATAACCATCCTGCCGGTACACACAAGGCAACCCTGACTGTAAAAGATAAATCATTTGGTCAGTTGCCCGATAAATGGGAACACGAAGATGAGTGGTATAATTTCAAAAAGATTAGTCCCAATATCAAAGTTATTATGACTGTGGATGAGAAGACTTATGAAGGTGGAAAGAATGGTGATAATCATCCTATCAGCTGGTACCATGAATATGATGGTGGCCGTGCGTTCTACACAGAACTTGGGCATACGGATGCTACTTATAAAGAAGAGAATTTCCTGAAACTGCTCCTGAGCGGTATTAAATACGCCATTGGCAAAAACCAGGTACTTGATTACAACGTGGCTACTACGCTGAGAGTGCCTGATGAAGACCGTTTCACAAAAAATACTCTTACCTCAGGTGAATTCTTTGAGCCTACGGAAATGACTATTCTGCCTGATCTCAATATTCTTATCGCACAGCGCAGGGGTGAGATCATGTACTTTGATCAGCAGGCGCATAAGCTGACGCAGGCGGGCTTTTTAAGGGTATATTATAAAACAGAAGTTCCTAATGTAAACGCGGAAGAAGGGGTACTGGGTATCAGTGCTGATCCTGACTTTGCGACGAATCATTTCGTGTATATTTATTATTCACCGGTAGATACATCTGTGAACAGGCTGAGTCGTTTTACTTTTGAAAATGGTAAGATTGACAGTGCTTCTGAGAAGGTTGTACTGCAGCTGTATTCTCAGCGTAATATTTGTTGCCATACAGGAGGGTCTATTGCTTTTGGTGCAGACCACCTGCTCTACCTTTCTACTGGTGATAACTCTACGCCATTCGATGAACCTGGCCAGCAATATGTATCCAAAGGCTATGGTCCGCTGGATGACCGCCCGGGGCACCTGAATTATGACGGCCGTCGCACCTCTGCGAATACCAATGACCTGAGAGGAAAGATCCTGCGTATTAAGATTAATCCGGATGGTACCTATACCATTCCTGATGGCAACCTCTTTAAGAAGGGTACTGATAGGACCCGTCCTGAAATTTATGCAATGGGTACCCGTAATCCCTACCGTATTTCTGTCGATCGTAAGACGGGCTATGTGTATTGGGGTGAAGTAGGACCTGATGCAAACAATGATGATCCTGAACGTGGTCCGAGAGGCTATGACGAGATCAACCAGGCGAAGAAGCCGGGTAATTTTGGTTATCCTATGTTTGTAGGTAATAACTATCCTTATCATCGTTATGATTATGAAACAGGTAAAGCAGGTGCTCCTTTTGATGCTGCAAAACCTGTGAATGATTCACGTAATAATACCGGTATCAGGGATTTACCACCGGCTACACCGCCTATGATCTGGTATCCGTATGATAAGTCGCCTGACTTCCCATCAATGGGTAGTGGTGGACGTAATGCGATGGCGGGGCCTGTGTATTACAATGAGTTTTATCCACAGGAAACCCGGTTCCCTGATTATTACAATGGTAAGTTCTTCATTTACGATTGGGTAAGGGGCTGGATTAAAGCGGTGACGTTTGACAAAGACGGTAATCTCTCCAAGACGGAGCCTTTCATGCCACATACCAAATTCAATGCGATCATTGATATGGAAATGGGACCTGATGGCAGGATTTATGTATTGGAATATGGTAATGGCTGGTTTAGCAAGAACAAAGATGCAGGGTTGTCAAGAATCGACTACAATGGCGGCAATCGTGCACCTGTAGCGAAGATCCAGGCCAGCAAACTATCAGGTGGTTTACCATTCAAAGTGAAACTGAGTGCAAAGGGATCTTCTGATCCTGACCACGATCCGCTTACTTACATCTGGTACCTGGGGAATGGAAATAAGAAAGAGACCAAAGAACCAGAAACAGAAGTGACTTATACGGTAGCCGGTGAATACGCGGTATCTGTAGAAGTGGTGGATGATAAGGGGACCAGCACAAAGAGTGAAGGCATTGCCCTGTATGCGGGTAATGAAACACCTGAGGTGAAGATCAACCTGACTGGCAACAAGACATTCTACTTCCCCGGCAAACAGGTAGCGTACGATGTGCAGGTGGCAGATAAGGAAGATGCGGCGAATATCAAACCAGAGAATATGTACATCCGTGCAGAATACCTGGAAGGGAATGACCAGGCAGGCATTCCCCAGCAAGGGCACCAGATTATCACAGGTGTAATAGCGGGCAAGAACCTGTTTGAATCAGGTGATTGTAAAACCTGTCATAAACTGGATGAAAAATCGATCGGACCAGCTTTCAAACAGGTAGCTGAGAAATATAAAGATGATCCGAATGCGAAGGATTACCTGGCCAATAAGATCATCAAAGGTGGTGGTGGTGTATGGGGTGAGACAGCTATGTCAGCGCATCCTACTCTTACACAAAGTGAAGCGCATGAGCTGGCGGAGTATGTGATGTCTCAGGGGGCAGCTAACAAGGTGGCGGCATCCCTGCCACAGAAAGGAACAGTTTCACCTACTGCCGGCAAGCCGGAGAAAGACAATGGCATCCTGTACCTGATAGCTAGTTATACAGACCAGGGAGGACCTAATATTCGTCCGCTAACGGGTACGGCTACTGCTACTTTGAGAAGTCCTAAGCTGGTGGCAGCAAATTATGATCAGTCTTTTGGTGTGACGACTTTTGAGGCAGATGCTATCAAGTTCCTGATTCCGACTGCGAATAGCTGGGTGTCATATAATAACCTGGATCTCACTGGTGTGACGGGGGTTGGTATTGCTTACTATACACAGGAGGCTTTGCAATATGGGTATACTGTGCAGGTGTTCCTGGATAAGGATGGCGGTACTAAGCTGGGAGAAGTGTTGATAGGACCGGGAGCGAAGGTGAAAGCGCCGAATGCAGCTACGATCAATTTTGCGCCGGTAGCTGATGGCAAGCTGCATAATCTGTATATTAAGATTACTGCGGCAGATCCGGCGGAAAAAACATCGTTCGGTATCAGCAGATTTGAGTTGTTATCAAAATAGTTTCTTTACACTTCAATTTCATCTAAAAAGCTTTTGTCAGTAATGGCAAAAGCTTTTTTATTTTTGAAATATGTTAACTATCTCACTGTTAGATTTTATAAGAACTGGTTGTTTTGGTTCAATTACCTTAGGATCCCATGTGGATGAAGTGAAGGAATTGTTGGGTGGCGATGAGGATTTCGGCGATTTTGGTGAAACTCAGATAATCAAGTATGGCTGGTATGAGTTTTTTTACTGGACGGATACCGGGATCATATTCGGTATTCAGAATGATCATTTACAGGCTGATTGTGCAAATCATGGGGACATGATTTTCTTTTCGAATGATACCTGGATCATGGATGTGGGTTTTCTGAAAGAGAATGAGAATATTACTTTCAGGCAGGTACGGCAAATGCTGGAGGAGCAAAATATTGCTTTTGTAATAGAACCGGTATACGAGGGGTGTGAGGAGCAGCTGATCAGGTGTGTGGATACCAATGTGAAATTTGACTTTGATGATGTATATAGTTTTGCGGAATTTGATGGAGGGGGTAATTTCAGTGGGTTTATTAATACACCATTGCAGCACCAGGATGATTATATTTTAAATGGCATTCGCTTATTCAATCTTGAAAGGTAATTACTTACCTTTCAAGAATCTATATTAACAGTTTCGTTGCTCAGGTCCGGGCACAATGAAAAATTCGGGCATACACTCTTACCTTATCTCCCTGCTTTTTTACGCCCGGCATAGATGTAATTAATGGCCAGTACAGCGATCAGGATGAAGAGTCCAAAGAACTCCCTGGTTTCTTCAATCCATGGCTGCGAAGCTTTCATTGTTTCTGCAATGTTTTCTCCATGATGTTTGGTGGCCCAGTCCAATACGCCATTCTGGTCAAAGAACTTATACACTGCGTAGCAGATGTATACAATGATACCTGCGATGTAAGCCTTCCTGTAGAATTTTCCCCTGGCTGCCAGTGCGCAACATGTAGCACCATATAGATAGATCGGCATCCAGACATATGGATCCGGGTCGTTGTATTGCAATCCTGCGAAGATGATGAAAAGGATGCACCAGATGATATTGAATAATTTCATTTCACCAATATATAAAAAAAATATACCTTTGCGCCGAATTCCTTATTTCATCACTTTTTAAAACACAAGGAATCATGCTGAACTGTACCCACATATCACCCATCGATCTTGCCGCTTAGTCCGGCAGGACACCCCGTTTCCCAATTAATTTTTCCTGAATAAAATTTAGTTGCGGCATTGCTATGCCCGCACGAAGCATTCTTATGAGCAGTTTAAAAGCTAAAGAGCTCAGCAGGATCGGCTATACAGACGATCGTGCCCGGAGCCTTGTTATTAATATATTTTCCAAACATTTTAAACATCATTCAAAGGAAGCGGCTATTGCGCTTTTGAATGATATTAAAGAGCGCCCCGCTACATATCGTGACGATGAGGTACTGGGGAAAATAGCAGCTACTTTCCTGGATGAAGTACCTGTAAAAACATTCCGTGCGCACACATTGCTGGAAGATGCAGGTGATGTGAAAGTATATGGTGCCAAAGAGATAGAAGCAGGTGCCAGAAGACAAATGGAAACAGCGATGACGCTGCCGGTAGCGGTGCAGGGAGCTTTGATGCCTGATGCGCATACCGGGTATGGATTGCCTATTGGTGGTGTACTTGCTACACACAATGCGGTGATTCCATATGCAGTAGGTATTGATATCGGGTGCAGAATGGCACTCTCTATTTTAGATACCGGTGAAAGTTTTATGAAGCGATATGCTTTCCAGCTGAAAACTGCATTGAAAGAATTCACTCACTTCGGACTGGAGGGTGGATTGGATATTGAGCAGGAACATGCGGTATTGGATCATCCTACATTCCAGGCAACAGCATTGCTGAGAAAACTGCAGGGCAAGGCTGCCAGGCAGTTAGGTACTTCAGGTACCGGCAATCACTTTGTGGAATTTGGCCTTATTTCTTTGCATGAGGGCAATGCGCTGGGGATTGCTGCCGGTGAATACCTCGCGCTGTTATCCCACTCAGGTAGCAGGGGATTAGGAGCCAGCGTTGCGCAGCATTATACAAAGATTGCGATGGACACCTGTAAGTTACCCAGGGAAGCGCAGCAACTGGCGTGGTTAGATATGGACACGGAAGCAGGGCAGGAGTATTGGATGAGTATGCAGCTGGCAGGAGATTATGCTAAAGCATGTCATGACAGGATTCATGCAAATCTGCTGAAGGCAACGGGTTTGCAGGCGCTGGCCACTATCGAAAACCATCACAATTTTGCCTGGGAAGATACTTTGGCCGATGGTCGTAAAGTGATCATTCATCGTAAGGGAGCTACTCCCGCACATGCTGGTGAATTGGGGATCATACCTGGCAGTATGACGACTCCTGCTTACCTGGTATCAGGGAAAGGCGTACCCGCTTCCTTATATTCTGCTTCACATGGTGCAGGCAGGGCGATGAGCCGGAAGCGTGCAAAAGAGAACGTCACCATGTCTGCCCTGAAGAAGATGCTGGCTGATGCCAACGTCACGCTTATTGGTGGTAGCGTGGAAGAAAATCCGCTGGCATACAAAGATATTGAGCGTGTGATAGATGCACAGCAGGAGCTGGTAAACATTGAGGGAAGATTCATTCCCCGTATTGTAAGAATGTATAAAGAATAAGTAATGGACAAAGCCATCATACAAATTACCTCCGGCAGGGGGCCTGCGGAATGTAGCAGGGTGGTAGCCAGGGTAACTGAAAAGTTATTTGCACAATGCCGTAAAGCCGGAATTGAAATTGAATTACTGGATAGTACACCGGGTGACCTGAAAGGCACTTTCTTATCCACATTGTTGTCCGTGAGCGGTGATATCGATAACTTATATAAGGAGTGGGCGGGTACTGTTCAATGGATTGCCCGTAGTCCGTATAGAAAGTTTCACAAGCGAAAGAACTGGTTTGTGGGGGTTGCTTTTTTTGACATCGCAAAGCAAATGCAGTTCAATATGGCTGATGTGAGAATGGAAACATGCAGGGCATCGGGTCCGGGTGGGCAGAACGTGAATAAGGTGGAAACAGCGGTTCGCGGTACGTATCTTCCTTCCGGCATACAGGTGCTGGCTATGGATAGCCGTTCTCAATGGGAGAACAAGCAACTTTGTCTGAAAAGACTGGAAGCAAAAGTACGAGCCTGGCAGGGCGAGAAACTCGTTCAACAGCAGCAGGAACAGTGGCAGGAGCACAATGAACTGGAGCGTGGGCGTGCTGTGAAGACGATTGAAGAAGCGCTGTAAGGAATACTTAGTAAATTGAGTAATTGTACAAAGGAGATGATTGCAAAATCGTTGTAAGGATTGCTTACTGCCTTTAGTAATTGTACAAAGAATACTATTGAAAAATTGTTGTAAGGATTACTTAGTTAATTGATAACTGTACAAAATACATTTAATAATTGCCCGCTTTCACCGTATGGTAAAAGTGGGCATTTTGTTTATTAAAAAAAATTCTTTGCATAAAACAAATGAATGTGTTAATTTGGTAAATGTAACCAAAGTCTAATCCACAATTTTTATAAACGTTATGACATGACAACAAGCTGTAGTATGTAGTTTGAAAGCCTGTGCTTTGTGCCCACCCGAATTAGTGCTGTAGTAAATACCCTTTAATATAAACCTTGACCGGAATTGTAACACATTTTTCACTGCGTTCGCGGGCAGTGCGATGAGCATTAGTATCTCAAAGATTGGCATTATTGCAAACCCTTTTAATTACCCGGATTATGCTGTAACCGGCTCTTATCGCTGTGTCTTTTTCTCAACAAAAGGACCCCGATCAGGCCATTCATTCACCTAAAAAAAACAACGTTTCACGTTATGAAGAAACATGTATGCCGCACCATTATATGGTGCTGGGCCTTGTTGCTGCTTGCCGGTAACGTCCTCGCCCAAACCCGTATAACTGGTAAAGTTACTGACAAAGCCACCGGTAATCCCTTGCCCGGTGTAACTGTTGCAGTAAAAGGTTCTAACAGAGGTGGTGCCACCGATCCCAATGGCCATTACGCTTTACAGGCTAAAAAAGGCGATGTCCTCGTCTTCTCTTTCGTCGGCTATAATTCCCAGGAAGTTCCCGTAGGTGATGGACCTACAGTCGACGCTGTGCTGGCAGAAAAAATCGGTTCTCTTGATGAAGTAGTTGTGACAGGTTATGCTGTGCAACGTAAAAAAGACCTGACAGGTGCTGTATCTGTTGTAAACGTAGAACAGATCACACGTCAACCCACTGCACAGGTGAGCAACCAATTGCAGGGCCAGGTATCCGGTATCATGGTGCTCGGTTCCGGTCAGCCCGGAGAAGAGCCACAGGTACGTATCCGTGGTGTGAATACTTTTGGTAATAACACCCCGCTCTATGTAATTGATGGAGTACCTACTCAAAACATTGTGGACATCAACCCGAATGATGTGGAGTCCATGCAGGTACTGAAAGATGCAGGTTCTGCCTCCATCTATGGTGCCAGGGCGGCAAACGGTGTAATCATCATTACTACTAAAAAAGGAAAGGCCGGCAAAGTAAGAGTGACATACGATGCTTACTATGGTCGCCAGGTTCCTAAAGGTGGCAATGTATGGCACCTGCTCAACTCACAGGAACAGGCTAACCTGAAATGGATGGCGCTGAAAAATACAGATCCGAATGTTGTATACAACGATGGATTGTATGGCTCCGGTGCTACTCCTGTATTACCTGATTACATTGCTCCCGGTGGTCTGAAAGAAGGTGACCCTGGTACGGATCCTTCTCTTTACAAGGT
The DNA here is from genome assembly GCF_003412465.1 of Chitinophaga silvisoli. Lineage (GTDB taxonomy): Bacteria > Bacteroidota > Bacteroidia > Chitinophagales > Chitinophagaceae > Chitinophaga > Chitinophaga silvisoli. The sequence continues at coordinate 757,960 of NZ_QTJV01000004.1, read as the reverse complement.
AGATCCATACTATAAAAACCCTTCAGACCTGGATGGTTTTTACCGTATTACCAGGGCGAATAAGCAAGGTACTGACTGGTTCCATGAAATCTTCAAACCTGCGCCAACTACCAGTCATAATATTTCTGTAAGTGGAGCAAGTGACCAGGGTAGTTACTTCCTCTCTTTCTATTATGCTAATCAGCAGGGTACTTTAAAAAATACTTACCTGAAGCGTTACTCCATCCGTTCTAACAGCAGCTTCAATATCGCAGAGCATGTGAGAATTGGGGAGAACCTCGAGTATTCTGTGATCGACAACCCACAGATCGATGCGCTGACTGAAGGTAGTGGTATTGGTATGGCATTCCGCGAACAGCCTATCATTCCTGTATATGACATCAAAGGCAACTATGGTGGTTCCTTCAGTACAAACAGTGCGCAGCTGGGTAACGCGCGTAACCCGGTTGCTATCCAGGATCGTATCCGCAATAATAAAGGTATAGGTAATCGCCTCCTGGGTAATGTGTACGTGGAAGCTGATGTACTGAAAGTATTCACACTCCGTACCTCATTCGGAGGTGAAGTCTTCTCCGCAAGTACACATACATTCACCTTCCCGGAATATGAAAATGCGGAAAACAATAAGGTGAATTCATTCACTGAAGGTGCCAGCAGTGGTTACAACTATACATGGACCAATACCCTGACTTATCATCAGAAATTTGGCAGACACAATGTTACTGCGCTGATCGGTTCTGAGGCTTATGATAACCATGGCCGTTCACTCACCGGTACTACGCAGAGTTACTTCATTTTCGATCCTAACTTTACCAATCTATCCACTGGTACAGGTACTGTGACCAATGGCAGTGGTACTTATTCAGATGGATTATTCTCCCTGTTTGGTCGTGTGGATTATAGCTACCACGATCGTTACCTGCTGGGTGCTGTGATTCGTCGTGATGGTTCCAGTAAGTTTGGTGACAACTTCCGCTATGGCTGGTTCCCGGCTGTGAGCGCAGGTTGGCGTATTTCTCAGGAGAATTTCCTGAAAGATGTTTCCTGGCTGTCTGATTTAAAAATCCGTGGTGGTTATGGTATCATGGGTAACCAGTTGAACGTGGAAAGTGCAAATGCATTTACACAATATGGTCTGAACAAAGGTTCTTCCTTCTATGACCTGAATGGTACATCTAACACACTTGTATCTGGTTTCACCAAAACGCATATTGGTAACCCGAATGCGAAATGGGAAAGCAATGTTAACTCCAATATCGGTATCGATGCGAGTTTCCTGAAAGGTAAACTTGAAATGAGTGTTGACTACTACAGCAAGAAAGTAAAAGACCTGCTGTACAAACCTGAGATCTCTGCTACTGCGGGTCGTACAGATCCTCCTACTGTGAACATTGCACAGATGGAGAACCATGGTATCGACCTCTCCTTAACAGCTACAGGTTTACACCTGACCAAGGACCTGACAATGAAAGCCAATGCAACGCTGACTACTTTCAAAAACAAGATCGTAGCTATTTCTTATGACGCGCCTTACTTTGACCAGGAGTCACGCCGTTTCAATGGTAGCTTTATCATCCGTAATGCAGTAGGTCAACCTGTATCCAGCTTCTATGGTTATAAGGTGATTGGTTTCTGGAATTCAACTGACGAGATCAATGCTGCCAATGATGAGGCAGAGAAAGCCACAGGTGTGACAGGTGCAGAATACCAGTCACAGGCAGCGCTGGGTCGTTTCCGTTATGCGGATAGCAACGGTGATGGTCATATTACTGAAGCTGACAGAACTTTCCTGGGTAATCCAAACCCGGATTTCAGCTATGGTCTGAACCTGGAACTCGATTATAAAAACTTTGATTTTACCATTTTCATGTATGGTGTACAGGGCAATGAGATCTGGAACCAGGTTCGCTGGTGGACTGACTTCTATGCAAACTTTGCAGGTGCAAAGAGTAAGACAGCCCTCTACGATTCATGGAGACCTGATCACCACAATGCTACAGCGCCTATCCAGGAAAATGGCAACTCTTTCAGTACGAACAACGTTCCTAACTCTTACCTCGTAGAAAATGGTTCTTACCTCAGAGCGAAGAACATTGGTCTGGGTTATACATTGCCTACTTCGGCATTAAAGAGAATAGGTATTGATCGCTTCCGCATCTATGTACAGGCAGCGAACCTGTTCACCATTACGAAGTATAAAGGTATAGATCCTGAGATCTCTGGTGGTACTACCAACTTCGGTCTGGATGAAGGTGCTTATCCTAATCAGCGTCAGTACCTGGTGGGTGTAAATGTTGGATTCTGAAACTGTTAAAAATCGCTAACAATGATAAAATCAAAATATATAGTCATAGCGGCAGTGATGTCAACTGCCATACTGGTAGATGCGTGCAGCAAGAGTTTCCTGGAGCGTAGTCCCCAGGGAGCATTGCAGGGTTCTGATCTGCAGAACAAAGACGGTATTGAAGCATTGCTTGTAGGTTCTTATGCTGCACTGGATGGGCAGAGCAGTGGTACTACCGCGCTGAATGGTGGTAACCCCTGGGAGGCTGCACCGAGTAACTGGATTTATGGTAGTGTAGCTGCCGGAGATGCGCATAAAGGTAGTGATGCGACTGACCAGCCGCCGGTGAGCCAGATTGCTGTGGGTAACTTTGATCCAAGCAATGGTTTCTTCAATACTAAATGGCAGGTTTTATTCGAAGGTGTATCCAGGGTAAATACATTGTTGTCTTTACTGCCTGATGCTACGGGTATGACGGATGCGGAGAAAACCGGTGTGAAAGCACAGGCATTGTTCCTGCGTGGTCATTACTACTTTGAACTGAAGAAGATGTATGACAAAGTTCCATGGATAGATGAGACGAACATGGAAGATTATAAGCAACCTAATAATGTGGATATCTGGCCTAAGATTGAAGCTGATTTCCAGTTTGCTTACGATAACCTGCCGGAAACACAGAGCAGTGTAGGTCGTGCTAACAAGTGGGCGGCTGCCTGTTATCTTGCTAAGACTTATGTATTCGAAGCAAAATGGACAGCTGCAAAACCTCTCTTTGATCTCATTACTACCAAGGGGCAGACATCCAATGGATTGCCTTATGGCCTGACAGATCGTTTTGAGGATAACTTCGATCCTGCTGCGAAGAATAATAAGGAATCCGTATTTGCCATCCAGATGACTGCCAATGATGGTACCGGCTCTATCGCCAATGCCAATCAGGGTGAGATGCTGAATTTCCCATACAACAGTCCATTTGGTTGCTGTGGATTCTATCAGCCTACACAGGACCTGGTGAACTCTTATCGTACAGATGCTACTGGTTTGCCTTACCTCGATGATTATAATGATCATGCTGTGAAGAATGATATGAAGATCTTATCTACAGAGCCATTCACACCAGATGCAGGTAACCTGGATCCAAGATTAGACTGGACGGTAGGTCGTAGGGGTATTCCTTACCTGGACTGGGGTAATCACCCTGGTCGTTCATGGGTACGTGACCAGGATTATGCGGGTCCGTATGCTCCTAAGAAGAATGTATACTGGCAGTATAACCAGGATAAGTACAAGGATCCGAATTCATGGGCACCGGGATCTGCACTGAACATTGTGTTGATTCGTTATTCAGATGTATTGCTGCAGGCAGCAGAGACAGAGGCTAACCTCGGTAACTTTGGTACAGCTGAGACTTATGTAAACCAGGTACGTACCAGGGCTGGTAAACCGGCTACTGCTGTGTACAAATACACCAATGATGCAACACCGATGGGTGGTTTCTCGACTACGCCGGCTGCTAATTATGTAGTAGCACCTTATCCTGCCGGTACCTTTGCTACTGGTGGTAAAGATTACGCCCTGAAGGCCATTTACTTTGAGCGTAAGCTGGAGCTGGCAATGGAAGGGCAGCGTTACTTTGACTTAGTACGCTGGGGTATTGCAGCTACTGAGCTGACCAAGTTCTTTGCGTATGAGTCCAAGATTACGACCGACATTACAGGTGGTAAGTTTGTGTCAGGCAGAAATGAGCACTACCCGGTTCCTCAACGTCAGATTGACCTGAGTGTGAGTGGTAGTTCAAAAACATTGGAACAAAATCAAGGTTATTAATAAAAAAAACTAAAAGTTCTCATTGAGTGATGAATGAGCCCGTCAATACGGGAGCCTCTTAATCCGGGGCAGTTGAATTACGAATGGCGGCCATGTGCTGCCATTCGTAATTTTATTTAACTTGTAATGTATGCTTAGATATATTCCCTTTTTATTCCTCGTTATTTTCATCTCTTGTAAAAGCAGGCCCAAAGGCGAGGTGCTGGCTGCTAAGTATTGTAGTAGCTGTCACATGAAGGTGTCTCCGGCTTTGTTGGATAAAGCTACCTGGTTAAAACATGTATTGCCGGCGATGGCACCTAAATTAGGCATTGGTGTGTGGGATGATAATAAGTATTATCCCGGAAAAGGAGGGATCTCTATTGCTGAATGGAATGAGATTGTGAATTACTATAAGGAGTTGGCACCTGATTCCCTGAAAGCTACGACACCTGCATTGAAAGCAGATACAGATCATTTTGTGGTGCATGCACCTGTTGTGGAAGACACGATTTACAGAGCCACTACTACCATGGTGTCCATTGATCCGTTTACGGGGAGGGTGTATTCCAGTGCTGAGAATGGTCATATAGCCGCATTGTATAAATGGGAAGGTGTTCAGTACCAAAAGGTGCTGGATCTGCAATCGACCGGGGTGGATCTGAACTGGATTGCTCCTGATACGGGTATTCTCACCTGTATTGGTAATCTGAGGGCGGTAGATCAGCTCTCAGGTGTCATCTGGAGGGTGAGCCCGCTTTCCCCGGAGGAGGAGAAGGTGCATACTATAGCGATGGGCTTGCCGAGGCCGGTGCAGACTATCCCGTTTGGGAAGGAGTATATCAGCCTGGGGTTTGGGCATAAGAGTGGGGGGCTGTATCTTTTAAATGAGGAAACCCGGAAAACGATCCGTGATGTGCCAGGTGCTATTCATGCGGAGGTCGGTGATTTCAACAAGGATGGTTATCCCGATGTCATGGCCTTGTTTGCATATGATGATGAGGGAATCTGGTTGTTCCTGAATGACAAAAAGGGTGGGTTTACGGGTGAGCCCCTGCTACGTTTTCCCCCGGTGTATGGTTCGACCAGTTTTCAATTGGCCGACCTGAACAAGGACGGCAAGCTGGATATCATCTATACGGCTGGTGACAATGGGGATTACTCGATGATTCTCAAGCCTTACCATGGGGTATATATCTTCCTGAACAAGGGAAATTTCAAATTTGATGTGGATAAACCTGATTTCTTCTACCCGGTGAATGGTTGTACCAGGGTGATTGCGGCTGATTTTGACCAGGATGGCGACCTGGACCTTGCAACGATTGCTTTCTTTGCGGACTTGAAAAACAACCCGGCGGAGAAGTTTATCTATTTTGAGCAGAAGAAGGCCTTATCATTTGAGCCTCATGCAGTTGCGGGACTTGCCTCCCAGGGTAGATGGCTTTGCATGGCGGCAGGAGATTATGATAAGGATGGGGATCTTGACCTGGCATTAGGCAGCTATTCGAGGGGATTTATCATCCAGGATGGCTATGAACCGGCCTGGAATATACATACGCCATTGGTCCTGCTGGAAAATAAGAAAAAATGAGCAGGCCCGGCCTTACTCATCAATTAAATAGTAACTTAAGTTGACATTTTTTTTACATGATAGATCACAGTTGTAACAAATAAATCCTTATATTGCATACACAACAACAGGTAAGAAATCTAAATCGTGGCTCGCTGACTAAGAGATTAGGCCCATGTATTGATTATATTTTCCTGGACACATATTGATAGCAACCTTGAACAATACGCTTGTATTGTTTAAACTATAAAGATACTCCTGATTGAACTGATCAGGTTTTAGAATGGCGGAAGGAGAGGCACAGTGTGCCTCTCTTTTATTTATAACTGATTTAAATAACCTATGATACAGCCATTTAAATTGCCACGCTACCTTTCGTAACTCTTTTATTATTTTACATCATATTCTGCTAACTTTAAAGTCAGACAATCAGGGTCTCAAGATGGAACCATACTATTATGACAGTGCGCTGGTAAGTAACCGAATACACGCCATCATCGCAGCGCACGCCACGCCACAGGCGCTTAACTGGTTGCAACAACAGTTAGCGTTACTGCAGGAAGCGAAGACTACTCAGCGCTTCAATATTACTTTCACGGCAATGCCTCGTTTCACGGGCAAAACACCTATACCGGATACACATATTCCCGAAGCGAATAACTTTTTCATTTATGGGTATACGTTAGATCGTCTTGCACGTATCTGGTGGTTGCTCCAGTTGCCTTCGGAGGACCGGTCACGTTATATCGCTGCTATTGAAGATCTTTTTTCGGCAGCAGATATGAATGAGCAGATCACACTGTATGGTGCATTGCCATTGCTGGCATACCCCGGGGAGTGGAAACTGCGTACGGCTGAAGGTGTCCGCTCAAACATAGGCGGGGTGCTGGAAGCGATCATGGTACACAATCCATATCCGGCAAAGTACCTGGATGAACCGGCCTGGAATCAGCTGGTGATGAAGGCGATCTTTACTGATAAGCCGGTACACCTGATCACGGGTCTTGATGAACGTGCTAATCTGCAACTGGCGCAGATCCTGCGTGATTATGCGCATGAACGCTGGGCAGCAGGCAGGAAGATTAACCCGATGTTATGGCGTTTGATTGCTCCTTTTATTGACAATGAGATGATGCCTGATATCAACCGGATCTGGGCATCGGACCAAATTGTAGATAAGGAAGCTGCTGCACTGGCCTGTGCTCATACGGGATTTGCACCTGCAAAAGCGTTGTTGCAACAATCGCCGGAACTGGCGGGTGCTATTGCCGATCAATCGTTGACATGGGTGACGGTTGCTGAAAAAGCAAGCGTATTGTAGCAGGTGAAAGCAAGGAATTAAAATAATCCACGAACAATCTGCAGTTAAACGGGCAAAGGTATAACCGGTTTTCATTATATCAACCTGCGAAAAACCGGAATTAATACCGAATAGCATAAACGTGTATCACACGTAAAATGTAGATCCTGTAAACTTGCATAGTTAACATTGATTTAAACTTATTCTCAGGTCTCAAGAAAATATTTTGACATGTGTTGTAGTCACGAACTGAAAGAAACAGCCCAACCATTAACGATGGTTCCCGCGTTTATGGAGCATATAAAAGGCATGCAATTCTTTGATCCGCATATCCATATGACAAGCCGCACCACTGATGATTATCAGGCAATGGCAGCGGCTGGTATTACTGCAGTGATAGAGCCGGCTTTCTGGTTGGGGCAGCCCCGTACCGGAGTGGATACTTTCAAGGATTATTTCAACAGCCTGATCGGCTGGGAGCGCTTCCGCTCTTCACAATTTGGGATCAAGCATTATTGCACGATTGGATTGAACAGCAAGGAAGCCAACAATGAAAAACTGGCGGAGGCTGTGATGGAAATATTGCCGCTTTTCATTTACAAGGAAGGGGTCGTAGGTGTGGGTGAAATTGGTTTTGACGACCAGACCCCGGCTGAAGAGAAATATTATCGTGCACAGTTGGAACTCGCTAAGGAAGCGGGTTTGCCAGTGCAGATCCATACGCCACACAGGGATAAAAAGAAAGGCACCACACGTAGTATGGACATCGCCATTGAGCATGGGATAGATCCTAAAATGGTAATTGTAGACCATAACAATGAAGAAACCGTAAAAGAAGTACTGGACAGGGGTTTCTGGGCTGCGTTTACTATTTATCCATTTACCAAAATGGGGAATGAGCGCATGGTGGAAGTTGTAAAACAGTATGGCAGTGAGCGGATTATGATCAATTCTGCTGCAGACTGGGGGATCAGTGATCCATTGGCTGTACCAAAAACAGCGGCCCTCATGCACGAAAGTGGTATTGACTCGAATGACATTCATTTGGTAACTTTCCGCAACGCTATAACAGCCTTTGCCCAAAGTGGGCAAATTAATGAAGCGGATTTTGAGATGGTAAAGCAGATAGACCAGAGCCTTAAGTTCAACGGAAGTACTGTTTTACGCGGTGGTCAACAACCTTTCCGTAACGCTCAGTCTACTATTATTAGTTAAACAGCAGTATTAAGAATGTGACGAATGTCCTGACTAAAGCCAGGCAGGTCGTAAGCCATAGCCAGGTGTTTTAACCCGGCAGGGATTTGTTCGTCGTGCTGACAATTAAACCATGTATGTGAATATGGATCAATTGCAATTGGTATTTCGTCATTCGTCATTGAGAAAACCCGTGTACCCGGTGAATTATATTATTAGCAAATTACTAGGATATTTACGTTTAATGCGTCCTGCCAATATCATCACTGCCGTTGCAGATGTACTGGCCGGGATTGCCATATCCGGTTTTTTGGGATCTGAAGTTGTCAATTACCTGGATCATTTGTTGCCAATACTTTGTCTTTGTCTGGCCACTATAGGCCTGTATGGAGGAGGAGTGGTATTCAACGATGTGATAGATGCAAAACTGGACAAAGTAGAACGACCTGAACGCCCGATACCAAGTGGCATTATTTCTATGACCCAGGCGATTGTGCTGGGTTCGTACCTGCTTTTGGTGGGTATACTGGCGGCATTTACAGTAGGTAGGATCTCCGGCTTTATTGCGCTGGGTATTACTGTGAGTGCACTGGTGTATAATAAATGGGGAAAGCACCAGTTCTGGGGCCCTGTGAATATGGGTCTTTGCAGAGGTTTGAATTTGTTGTTAGGTATCAGTATTGTGATGCCTGCATTGCAAACATACTGGTGGATGGGTATTATACCTGTGATCTACATTGCGGCGGTGACTTACATTAGTCGTGGTGAAGTACATGGCGGTACTTCAGCAACCATGCGGATTGCAGCCGTTTGCTATGCGTTGGTATATGGCACTATGTTCGCCCTGGCATACTACAATGAGCACTTACTGATCGCATCTCCTTTCATCATTTTATTCATCATTATGATTAACAGGCCCCTGTGGATTGCGATGAAAGAGCCTACAGGACCTAATATCGGCAAGGCGGTGAAAGGTGGCATTATTGCCCTGATAGCCATGAATGCTGCATGGGTGGCGGCATTTTCTTCCCTGCCTCATGCATTGCTGGTTTTGATCTTATTGCCAATATCAATGTTAATAGCAAAAGCATTTGCTGTAACCTGATGAATTTATTTGATTTATAATTTATTGATATCGCTTTTACCGCAGGTAAAAGCGATTTTTTTTGCTGCCGGCAGTTTTGTACTTTTAAAACGGCTTTAATTATTTGATGAGCATTCAATCATAGCTATGCACGTTATTCAACAGACATTCAGTGTACCATACTCTTACGAAGTATTCTTTACTACTCATCTCTTCGACTCAGGGAACCCACTGCTTAAAAATTACCTGGAATCCCAGGCCGCGAACAATCTCAGCAAGCGATTATTGGTCATTGCTGATGAAGGATTGATCAAACATCATCCGAACCTTCCTGCACAAATCAGACATTATTGCGCATCTGTGAGTGGTTTTGAACTTGCCGGCGACATCCTGGTTATTCCGGGAGGCGAAGCTGTAAAAAACGACATGCCGCTTTTTTACAGTCTTGTAGATGCTATTGATCAGTATTCCATCGACCGTCATTCTTTTGTGATTGGTATAGGTGGTGGTGCTGTGCTGGACCTGGTAGGATTTGCCGCTGCAGTATCACACAGGGGGGTACGTCATATTCGTATACCGAGCACCGTATTGTCTCAAAACGATTCTGGTGTAGGTGTTAAGAATGGTATCAATTACAAGGGGAAGAAGAATTTCCTCGGCAGTTTTGCACCACCGGCGGCTGTATTCAATGATGCGCACCTGCTCACTACTTTAGATCCGAAAGATTGGCGTGCAGGTATTGCAGAAGCCGTGAAGGTAGCATTGATCAAAGATGCACCTTTCTTTGAATGGCTGGAGGCAAATGCTACTGCGCTTGCTCATGGTGATCTTCCACTCATGCAGGAACTGGTGTATCGCTGTGCAGCATTACACATGGCACACATTGGTGGTGCGGGCGATCCGTTTGAAAGTGGCTCTTCCAGACCTTTGGATTTTGGTCACTGGAGTGCACACAAACTGGAACAGTTATCCAACTTCGATTTGCGCCATGGCGAAGCTGTATCTATCGGTATGGCAGTAGATAGTGTATATGCTTCATTGCTGGGTTGGCTGGATCAGGCATCTGCTTTGCGGATAGTAAAGTTATTGCAGCAATTACAATTGCCGGTATACCATCCGTTGATGGAAAATAAAGATGGCGTACCATCGCCGGTGATCAAAGGACTGGAGGAGTTCAGGGAGCACCTTGGCGGCAGACTTACCATTTGTTTATTAAAAGGAATCGGGGTGGCTGCAGAAGTTCATGTGATGGATCTGACACTCCTGGATAAGGCTGTGGAAACAGTACGATCGCTTTCTTAAAAAACCTATTTTCATGCAAACAGTAACAGGTCATCTTTCCTATTGCACGAATATCCACCCGGGTGAAACCTGGCCAGATCATTTCGCGCAATTGCAACAATATATTCCCGCAATTAAATCAGCTATCTCACCTGACCAGGCTTTTGGTATTGGTTTGCGTCTTGCAAATACAGCCAGTTTAGAGCTGTCGAAAGAAGTGAATCTGCTCGCGTTCAAACATTGGTTGAAGGAGCAGGATTGCTATGTATTTACGATGAATGGTTTTCCATACGGCGGTTTTCATCATACGGTAGTGAAGGACCAGGTGCATACGCCTGACTGGACGACAGCCGAACGGGTGGAATACACTTCCCGCCTCTTTCGCATTCTGGCGGCTTTACTGCCTGCCGGTATGGAGGGAGGGATTTCTACCGCACCATTGTCTTACAAACTGTGGCATGATGATTTGGAAGCAGCGATGGAAGATGCGACTTTGAATATGCTGCAGGTATTGGGGCAGTTAGTACGCATTCATCGTGCAGGTGGCCCTGTCATGCACCTGGATATAGAACCGGAGCCGGATGGATTGATGGAAAATATCCAGGAGTATATTGACTGGTATTTTGCCTACCTGATGCCATTGGGAATCAACTACCTGCTGGACCAGTTTGATATGAGTGAAAAAGAAGCTGGTGCTGCTGTAAAAAGGCATATACAATTGTGCTACGACGTATGTCATTTCGCGTTAGTATACGAATCACCGGCGCATGTATTAGGCAAGTTGAGCGAGTATGGATTGAAAGTGGGGAAACTGCAGATCAGTGCAGCCCTTAAAGCGGCAATGCCGGAAGATCTTACTGAGCGGCAGTCGGTGGCTCATGCATTCAGTACATTCAATGAACCGACTTACTTACACCAGGTAATAGGCAGGAAGGCAAAAGGTGGTTTTGTGCATTATCCGGATCTGCCACAGGCACTGGAAGATGTGAATAATAAGGAAGTGGTGGAATGGCGTTCGCATTTTCATGTTCCTGTGTTTTTGGAACACTACGAACTCTTATTTTCTACACAGTCTGATATCAGGGAAGTACTGGAATTACAGCGTGAACAGTTATTCACGCAGCATATGGAGGTAGAAACATACACCTGGGGTGTACTGCCGGCAGCGTTGAAACTCCCTATGGATCAATCAGTTTCGCGCGAGGTAGGCTGGGTGATGCAGCAGCTTGGAATTCAGAAAAAGGAAGTATAGATTTGAGCACGAATTATATCCTAAGAATGGCTCAACGATCATGAAAAAGACAGTTGTTATTGATGTCGTAGGTCTCTCCTCCTCCCTGATTGGAGAGCATACACCCTTTTTGAAGGCGTATGTACAGCAGCACCAGTTGCGCACAATTAAACCGATGGTGCCTGCAGTCACCACAGCGGTACAGAGTACCTATGTCACCGGACAATGGCCTGCGGAGCATGGCATTGTAGGTAATGGCTGGTATGACCGTCAGGATTGTGAAGTGAAATTCTGGAAGCAATCGAATAAGTTAGTGGAATCACCTAAGATCTGGGAAAGGGCGAAGCGGATAGATCCTGACTTCACCGTTTCTAAAATGTTTTGGTGGTACAACATGTATTCCAGTGCAGATTATTCTGTGACACCTCGTCCGCAGTATTTATCTGATGGCCGTAAGGCACCGGATTGCTATGCACATCCTTCTTCACTGCGTGATCATCTGCAAAAAGAGTTAGGTACGTTTCCCCTGTTCCAGTTCTGGGGACCGGGTGCAAATATAAAATCCACGCAGTGGATTGCAGATGCTTCTGTGATGACGGATGATCTGTATGATCCTACTTTGACATTGATTTATCTGCCACACCTGGATTATTGTTTACAGAAATTCGGGCAGGATCTATCACGCATCAGTAAGGAACTGCATGAAATAGATGAGGTGGTAAAACAACTTGTCACGCATTATGAGAAGAAGGATACCCGTGTGATCATTCTCTCAGAGTATGGTATTACAAATGTGAATAACCCTATTCACCTGAATCGCATTTTCCGTCAGGAAGGTTTGATAGCGGTGAGGGAGGAGAGGGGCCTGGAACTGCTGGATGCGGGTGCTTCCAAAGCATTTGTGGTAGCAGACCACCAGATTGCGCATGTGTATGTAAATGATCCTTCTGTGTACAAGAAGGTGAGGGCAATTGCTGAAAATACACCTGGTATACAGCTGGTATTGGATCGTGAGGGCAAACGTGCACATAATATGCACCATGCGAGGAGTGGTGAGCTGGTATTGGTGGCAGATAGTAATAGCTGGTTTACTTACTATTACTGGCTGGATGATGCAAAGGCACCAGACTTTGCCCGGTTGGTAGATATTCATCGCAAGCCAGGTTATGACCCGGTAGAGATGTTTATGAATCCTGCAGATCCCCTGATCAAATTAAAGGCAGGTTTTAAGCTGTTAAAGAAGAAACTTGGGTTCCGCTATCTGATGAATGTGATTCCGCTGGATGCGACTTTAATTAAGGGTTCTCATGGCCGTATTTCGGAAGACAGCCAGTATCATCCGGTATTGATTACTGCAAAGGGGGAGGAGACGAGCCCGGTAGAAGCAATAGATATTTACGATGTGATCTGGAAAACTATGCAATAGTGCATTAAAAAAGTAATTTTCAGCATCGCTAACGAAGTTAAGTTTTTAGATAAAAATGGCATTCGGGGGATTGGCCTACCCAATCCCCTGATTTCCTATAATTCCTAGACTAGGTAGGCTATACCCCCCTCAAAGGCAATACTGTCAGAATTATAACCTTAGGTTATATCCCATAACTTTTAGTAATGACCTAATCCCCCTGATAATTTTGTTCAACCTGCGCCAACACTGTATTTTTGGCTTGTCCGCGACACTTATTTGCTAAAAAGGAAATTCATCAAAACCAACCGACGACCTGCCAACCGGCACGTGTGTGTCTAACCTGTATATGATTGCGTTATTTCAACAGACTGATTATTGGGTAATATTATCCATCGGATTGATCGTGGGCTATCTTTCCGGTTTACTGGGCAAAGGAGGTAGTGCAGTGAGTACACCCGCATTACAGATCTTCGCCGGTGTAAATCCATTCTTTGCCCTGGCTTCCCCTTTACCGGCTTCTATTACAAGTACGATTTCCGCGACAGCGGTATATAGCAAGGAAAAGCTTTTTGATAAGAGAGTGATTGGATTAGGGGCTTTATTTGGCGTGCCTGCTACGGTAGTCGGGGCATTTTTCAGCCATTATTTAAAAGGGGAGACATTGATGATCTGTACGGCTTTGTTTATCATGGCAATTGGTACGACATTATTGATTTCGTTTTTGAAGAAGCCATCTTCAGTAGTTGCAACTGACGAGCACTTTCACACAGGTTTGATGATCCTGGCGGCTACAGGTATTGGTTTATTATCCGGCTTGTTAGCGAACGCGGGTGGTGTATTATTCAGCAGCTTCTTTATTAAGCGTTTAAGGATGCCTATTAAGCAGGCATTGGCATGTTCAATCGTTTTATCTGCGATACTTTCCATACCCGGGGCAATCGCGCACTGGTACCTGGGCCATATAGACTGGAATATCGCATTATTACTTTCGGTGACAGCGATCCCATCTTCTTACCTGGGCGCCAAAACTGCGGTGAAAATGAAGACACCCTTACTTGAGAAAGTATTTGCGTGTACGCTGATTGTATTCGGCTTGTATGATATTATTTACACCGTTTTCTCTTAAAATGTCGGCCACAGGCCACCCACCAAATAAAAAAGCTTTTACCTGCATGGGTAAAAGCTTTTAATATTTTAAGGGGTATGCAGGAGTCCTAAACGCTGCCAGCGTCAGGCGCAAACCTTCCAACCACAAAAAATCCAGGGTGTACTTATACCCTTTGCTCCCGCAATATCTGCGCCCTTTCTTCCGGTGGTAATGAACTTACTACCAGGTCATAGGCATTCTGTAATAAAGTTTGTAATTGCGGCACTGGTAAAGTATCCAATTGTTTGATCTGTACCCAGTGGTACCTAGCCAGATAAGGGGCAGGTACGATACCTGGTTGGGAAATGAGGCGGTGGAAATCCTCCAGCCTGCATTTCAGGGAGATCTGATGTGGAAAAGTCTTTGAGATCATGCAAAAGAGCTTTTCACCTACGGAAAACCGTACATCATCGTCCCACTTCTCTTCCCGCACTACGGCAGGGAAGGCAAGGCAGTAATTAAGGGTCATGTCAAACATAATACTGGCAGCTTAAATGTTAAAAAAATTCCTTTCTCTCAGTGAAATTATAAAGCGCAAATGTTTACACAAGCGTGCAATAACTTAAAACGTGAAATGGTAAAAGGCTCGTTGAAATGGATAGCTTTCGTTATAGATGAGTCTCTTAGTGATATGGCAACGTTCCTAAAACCTTAATGGTTCCGAGTTCCCTGAAATAATAAAATTCCCACTATAAATTTAAGTATCTTTTCTCAAAGCGGACACATATTTTATTGTTAAATCCACATTATCAGGAAGCTGTACAGTAATTGGGGTGTATAGATTTAATCATAATATTTACCTTTTGCAGGATGAGGCATCCTGCAAAAGGCAATTTGGTTTTATTTGAATTTCCTCGCCATCTTTTCTTCCAGCACATCCAATGGTACGCAACCATCTTTCAACAATTCGTCGTGGAATTCTTTAATATTAAATTTGGTTCCCAACTCAGCAGTATACTTGTTCCTCAATTCGCGGATTTTCATTTCGCCAATTTTATACGACAAAGCCTGTGCCGGTAGTGCCATATAACGCTCAATTTCTGCGGTTGCTTCCTGTTCGCTTGTGGGTTCATTATCAAGCATATACTTGATAGCCTGTTCACGGGTCCATCCTTTATAGTGTAAACCTACGTCCACAACGAGTCTGATGGCACGGTGAATTTCATCACTGAGTCTGCCGAAGTACATGTAAGGATCTGTATATATTCCTAATTCTTTTCCAAGGCTTTCGCAATAAAGTGCATAACCTTCCCCATATGCGCCAATCCAGTTAAATCTGCGGAATTTAGGCAACGAATCGTTCTCTTGTTGAATAGAGATCTGGAAGTGGTGACCAGGTATTGCTTCGTGCAGAAACAGGCATTGCATGCCGGTGTAACCAAATTCTTTTGCGTTTAGAATCGGCACATAGAAGACACCCGGTCTGGAGCCGTCTGCTGCTCCCTGCATGTATTCTGCACTGGCAGATGCGGCACGGAATGCTTCTGTTTGCCTGATTTCAAAAGGAGTCTTTGGCAGGTGACCATACATTTCTTTTACCTTCGGCATGATCCTGTCTTTGATGGCAGCGAAGCTATCGAGGATTTGTTTAGGTGTAGAGAAGATTTTGAATTTCCTGTCTGTCCGGATGTAAGCAAAGAAGGAGGGCAGGCTGTCTTTGAAGCCGGTCTCAGTCATGGTCTTTTCCATTTCGCCTTTAATGCGGGCTACTTCCTTTTCGCCGATGGCAAAGATTTCATCTGGGGTGAGGTTGGTGGTGGTCCAGTATTTACTGTAGAGTGCATACCAGGCCTTACCATTAGGCAGGGCACCATAACCACTGGTAGTGCGTGCCTGGGGCAGGTATTCTTTCTCCATGAAATCATGCAGGCGGGCATAGGAAGGGAAAATGTACTGCTCGATGCTTGCTTTGTATTCGGCTGCCAGTGCGGTATCCTTCAGGGTTTTCAGCGGGGCATAGAATACATTGCCGGTATCTTTCTTAGCGATGTCGGCGAGTTGGGGAAGGATTTTTACGACCAGGGATTTGGGTAAGACAACGCCTGCTTTAATGCCCTGGCGCATGTTAGCGATAGCGGTGTCAGCCCATTCGGAGAAGGATTTCATGCGTGACATGAAATGGCGGTAGTCGTCATTTGTTTTGAATGGTTGTGCGCTGGCACCTGAACCAAACAAGGGCAGCATTAAGGTGAGGCCGCTGAACTGATCGAATGGCATGTAGTGATCAGGGAATTTCAGTCGTTCTTTGCTTAATGAAAGATCGCGTTGCAACATGAGATAACTGATCAGGTCATTGCTGGTGAGGCCTGCGGTATCAATTCCTGTGAGTGCTGTTTGGTAGCGGGTATAGAAGCTATCGAGGTGATGACGGAAATGTTCGCTGATATCTATTTGCAGGAGGCTATCATATTGATGTTCTCCATTCATCGTTGCTTCCAGTGGAAACAGTTCCATTCTTTCATCGTAATATTGCTGGACGATGTG
The DNA here is from genome assembly GCF_003412465.1 of Chitinophaga silvisoli. Lineage (GTDB taxonomy): Bacteria > Bacteroidota > Bacteroidia > Chitinophagales > Chitinophagaceae > Chitinophaga > Chitinophaga silvisoli. The sequence continues at coordinate 741,171 of NZ_QTJV01000004.1, read as the reverse complement.
GTGCAGGGAATCGGCTCCATTGCCTGATTGCTTGCCGGGCTGACCACAAGCTACTGCCAGCAGGATCGATGGCAGCAGGAGATAGTGTTTTTTAAACAGCATTTATTTATAGATTTTGTTGATATGTATGGGCTAAAAATAAAAAAACACTCCGAAGAATCGGAATGTTTTATATAGAACAGTGAACAATGAAAACTTATTAATACCGGGTATTTATCAGCTCAACTCTTCTCATTTTCAAATGATTGCTGGCTACTCAATCGTTTAAGCTCCAGATTGGTTTCATTCGAAATTTCATTCAACGGCCGACTTCGGCTTTACACACCCGTTGCAAAATTAGGTTAATAATCAAGATCAACTTGTTAACCTATTTTAAATTTTTGATTTTTATGCTACGGAATGACACAGTATTTCCATGATCCTGGAGTAAGATGTGTCCTTCTGGCCAAAGACCAAAGTTATTCCAATTTTTGTATTTAGATATCGCTACCAGGTCTTTAAATTCTTTGGACCCTCTTTCATACTCCACCATCTTTATGCCATTCAGCCAATGTTCCACATGATTATTTGGATATACAATGACACGGCCATGGTTCCATTCACCGATTTTTCTAAATGCATTCTGGTTAGCATCTTTCTTTCTTGGGATGAGGTCGTACAGTGATGACAGGGTTCTGTTACCATCGCGGCCAAGCTTGGCATCGGGATGACGCTCATCGTCAAGTACCTGGAATTCCAGGCCTATGGCTGACTTTCCTTTGGTGTCATAGTCTTCTTTTACGAAATACTTTACACCACTGTTTGCACCTTCTGTCAATTTGAAATCGAACTCCAGGTCGAAAGCACCATATTGTTTGTCGGTGATGATGTCACCACCTGAACCTTCTTCATCTCCTGTAGACTGGTGAATGGTGAGTAAACCATCTTCCATGGTCCAGCCGGTGGTTGGGAAGTTTTGTTTATTTACCCTTCTCCAGCCGGTGGATGTTTTGCCGTCCCATAAGAGAGAATACCCGTTTTTCTTCTCTTGTGGAGATACTGTGTTTGGTACATTATTCACCACATAGATATTATCATAAGGAGAATACTGTGAAGCATCCGGGTTTTCTAAAATGCGGATATTGCGCCAGTGGATCTGTTTGCCTTTATCTTCTGGTTTGTAGATCTGATGCACCTGCAGGGCAATGAAGCCTTTCAGTGTCATATCGTCTATTACATGCGCACAGGCGACGCCATTGATCCATGTTCTGATCTCCGATCCTCTGCACTCAATCCGGTATTTGTTCCAGTCCTGCTTTTTGAACGCCTTTTGCGCACCTGGATTCAGGTCCAGGGGATAGAGCCATCCACGACGGGCTTCGTCATATATTCCACCACTCCATGCTCTGTCGCTTGGGTCTACTTCCATCTGGTAACCATGTACCCGGCCATTGTTATAGTCAGGTTTGCTCTCGCTACGGAATTGAATACCATAATTCATTTCCGCGTCAAGCTTGAGTTCAAGCTCTAAAATAAAATCACCGTAGTCTTTTGTGGTAGCAAGAAAGGAATTCGGGCTTCCCGTGACGGATGTGCCCACGATTTCATCTTTTTTGGCCTCATAGGTAGCTGTCCCATTTACTTCTTTCCATCCCGTGAGGTCCTTACCATTGTAGAGTGAATGCCATTGAGCTTTCTTTTGTGCAGTTGCCCAACTGCTAAGGAGCAGGACACTACAGACCAGTAACGTGTTTTTCATAACAATGAACCAAAACTAGTTTTAAAAATAAATAATAACACTCATTTATTCAACCGATTGCACCATTTATGTGATGAGCGGTAGAAATTCTTTTTAACCAAGGAGTACTAACTTCTCTCTAAATTTATGCAATCGTTTGCAATTTATAACGAATCTACTTAACTTGTATTGCCCCGATCCGGATTTGTAAGAAAAACCTGAGAATTAGCGCACATTATTTTTATAAGTAAGAAACTGTAGTTGTTAGCTGCCGGAGAGGAAGGGCCATTGTATACTCAAATTAAAGTTGAACTATTCTGTTACTCTAAATTCTACGTAATGAAAAACACGTTATCGAAAACGGGAGTGATACTCCTGTACCTGCTATTGCTGGGGACCCTTATTCGTGCACAACAGCTTGTTAACCTCTCTGGAAAGGTAACATCGGCGGATGGTAATCCTGTCATAGGCGCTACGGTCGCAGTGAAAGGAAAATCGAACGGTACTGTTACTGACAACATGGGAGCTTATAGGCTGAAAGTCTCGCCCGGTGCCACGATCGTCATCTCGTTTATTGGGTATTTACCACAGGAAATTCCGGTCAACAACAGGACATCTATTGATGTGAAATTGGCGGAAGACAACAAGAAACTCGAAGAAGTTGTCGTAGTTGGTTATGGACAACAAAAGAAGAAGGATGTAACAGGATCTATTGCTTCGATCAGCAGCAAAGCAATTATGGAAGTGCCGGTTACAAATGCACAACAGGCATTGCAGGGAAGGACCCCTGGTATCGATGTCATTAATAATAGTGCGAAGCCGGGAGATGAGCCAAGGGTACGTGTAAGAGGTACCCGATCGCTTTCTGCGGGAAATGATCCCTTGTATGTGGTGGATGGAATTCCGTTTGCGGGTGCGCTGAATGATATCAATCCTTCGGACATTAGTTCGATGGATATTCTGAAGGATGCATCGGCGACTGCCATATATGGATCGCGTGGTGCAAATGGTGTGGTGCTGATTACCTCGCGAAAAGGAAAAAGTGGCAGCAGGCCGGTGGTGAGTTATAGTGGAATCTATGGGTATGTGCATGCGCTGGGTCGCACGGATATGATGAATAGTGAACAGTACATTGCCATGAAGCGGGAGGCTTATCGTACTACAGGTGCTTATGATGATAATAACCCTGACGCTTCTGATGCGAAGATTTTCAATGCTACTGAACTGGCGAATGTAAAAAGAGGTGTGAATACTGACTGGCAGGATTTGTTGATTAGTCCGGGCTGGCAAACAAGGCATTCACTGGGTGTAAGTGGAGGAACGGATAAGACGAGGTATTCGGTAACGGGTGGTTACTTTAAAGATCAGGGAGTACTGAAGTTGCAGAGTTATGAGCGTTATAATCTGCATGTTGCAGTGGACCAGGAAATCAGTAAACGAATTACAGTAGGTACTTCGATGTCTGCTGCCTATAGTACGCGCAAAGGCAGTAGTTATAATGGTATGGGAGATGCTTTGAAAATGTTGCCCATTGCAGATCCTTATGATGCCAATGGAAAGCTCATCACCTATCCTACGGGTGATAACCAGCAGCCGAATGCTTTGTTGAATTATGTACCAGGCAACAGGGTGGAGAATCTTTATCACCTGCGTTTCTTCAATAGTCTGTATGGCGAAGTGACCATTCTCGATGGGTTGAAGTATCGCCTGAATGTGGGCACAGATTTACAACAGAATAACTACGGATTGTTTTTAGGAAAGAATAGCACTGACCTGCTGATTGGGGGTGGGGATGCGACTGCTACCAAGCAAAGCCAGTTTGTGTGGGCGTATACAGTGGAGAACCTGCTGACTTATAATAAGACTTTTCATGAGAAACATAACCTGGGTGTAACTGCATTGTATAGTGTGCAACGCCAGCGGGAGGATAGTTCTTCTGCATCAGTAAGGGGGATCCCGGTAGAGTGGCAGGAGTACTATGGTTTGGGCCAGGCTGCCAATGTAACGGGGATTGGAAGTAGTCTGGGTACATGGACAATTCTCTCTTATATGGGTCGTGTGAATTATGGCTATGATGACAGGTACCTGCTTACGTTGACGCTGCGTGCAGATGGTTCATCCAGGTTTGCGCCGGGGCATAAGTGGGGATATTTTCCTTCTGTGGCGTTAGGATGGAATATTACGCGGGAGCATTTTATGCAGGGGACACAATTTTTTGATAACCTGAAACTGCGTGCGAGTTATGGTAAGATTGGTAATACAGGTATACCGCCGTATGCAACGCAGGGTTTGCTGGGTAGAACGACTTATGCATTTAATAATAAGGGTACCCTGGGGTATTCTCCTATCTTACTGCGTAATCCTAACCTGACATGGGAGACGACTACTTCTACCAACATTGGCCTGGACTTCAGTGTGCTGAAGGGAAGGATCAGTGGTACGGTGGATGTGTATAAGCAGAAGACAACAGACCTGTTGTTACAGAAATTTTTGCCTTATAGTAATGGCTTTGATTATGTGTTAGAGAATACGGGTGTGACGCAGAATAAAGGGATTGAGGTAGGGATTTCTACAGTGAATATAGAATCGAAGAGTGGGTTTAGCTGGACGATGGATGTGAACTTCTTTGTGAACCGCGAGAAGATTCTTGCATTGGGAGAAGGTAAGACACAGGATATAGGGAATGGATGGTTTGTAGGGCAGCCTACTTACGTGTATTATGATTATAAGAAAGTGGGTATCTGGCAAACGGAGGCAGCGGCGCAGGTGTATAAGCAGCACCAGGGGGAAATTCAATTAGCTGATGTGAATAATGATAAAGCTATTACTGATAAGGACAGGGTGATTTTAGGATCATCGCAGCCGAAGTGGTCTGGTGGTATGACGCAGCGTTTTAGTTACAAGGGATTTGATTTGTCGATCGTAGCGTTTGCGCGTATGGGCAGTATGATCAAGAGTGATTTTTATGCGACTTACAATACATTGTTTGGCAGGTATAATAACCTTGATGTGAATTACTTTACACCGGATAATCCTACGAATGAATTCCCGCGTCCGAACTCTAACCAGGAGCGGCCGAATAACTATAATACATTGAGTTATTTTGATGGATCTTATTTCAAGATCAGGAATATTGGCCTGGGGTATGCGCTGCCAAAGAAGCTGATGGACAGGTGGCAGATGGAGTCCCTGCGGTTTTCGGTGGATGTGAAGCAGCCCCTGATTATTGCACCATACAGGCAGAAGTACAAGGGGATAGATCCTGAGGATGTGAACCTGATAGGTATTGATGCGCCGGCAACATGGATGCTGCAGTTTGGGGTGAATGCAACGTTTTAATTTTTTTAAATCATTTGATTATGAAAAAGTACTTATTCTTAATATTAATAGTGGCTGTATCGTGTAATAAGATGTTGGATGAGGATGTGGTGACGAATGTGACGGATGATTTTTATAATACGCCGGGAGGTTTTACAACGGCGGTGAATAGTAGTTATGCGGGCCTGAGAAACTTTTATAGTACGGAGCGTGGAATGACGGTGAGTGTGTTTGGTACGGATACTTATACGAATGGATCGGATGGGGATTTTAAGTTTGCGAACCAGTATACATCGCAGTTGAATCCAAGTTATTCACATTTGAGGGAGATCTGGAATGGGTTATACCAGGCGATTAATGTGTGTAATGTGGTGACGACGAGGGCGGATGCGATACCGGGACTTGATTCGGTAGCAAAGGTGTCGGGTGTGGCGCAGGCACGTTTTTGCAGGGCTAATTATTATTTTATTTTATTGCAGTTGTTTGGTGAGGTGCCTTTAAATTTAAAAGAGAATACATCGATAGAAACGGAGGCGCACCGGGATCCGGTAGCTTCTGTTTATGCATCGGTGATAAGTGATTTGCAGTATGCAGCGTCGGTGTTGCCGGCATCGCAGACGGATTGGGGAAGGGCCACGAAGCCGGCGGCGGAGCATTTGTTAGCACGGGTATATTTGACGAGGGCATCTTCTGCATCGGCAGTGGGGACGGATTATGATAGTGCGGCGATTTATGCTACAAGGGTGATATCACAATATGGATTTCAGTTGTTGCCTGATGTAGGGCAGGTGTGGGCGCAGGGGAATGAGAAGAATAGTGAGACGGTATTTGCGGTGCAGTATATTAATGATGCGTTGTATAATTCATCGGATAATAATGCGTGCAGATTCTTTTTGATGCAGTATGATGTGTTAGCTGGCATGAAGCGGGATCTGGCGAATGGTACACCGTGGAAACGTTATCGGCCTACGAAGTTTTTGTTGGATACCTTGTATAAGGATAGGGTGAATGATAGCAGGTATGAGAAGTTTTTTACGAGGGTATGGTATTGTAATACGGCGACAGATAAGTTGAAGGTGGGGGATACATCGGTGTATATGCCGGGGGTAGATGTGACAGATGCGGAGATAGCGAGTAAGAAGTATTTGTATGTGCCGCCGCGTAATTATACAGAGAAGTTGTATCCGTCATTGAATAAGTTTGCCGATGCGTTGCGGCCGGATAACCAGGCATCGGGGGTGAGGCCGTTTATAGCGTTTAGGTTGGCGGAGGATTATTTGATAGCGGCGGAGGCGTATATGAAGAAGGGGGATAATGCGACGGCAGTGGGGTATATCAATACGTTGAGAGTGAGGGCAGCGAAAGTGGGGGCGAGTGATGCGGAGACGGAGGCGCATAAGGAGGCGATGAAGGTAGCGGAGGGGGATTTGAGTATTGATTTTATCTTGGATGAGCGGGGGAGAGAGTTGGTAGGGGAGCAGATGCAGTGGTTTGATTTGGTGCGGACGGGTAAGTTGTTGGAGCGGGTGAGGATGCATAATCCGCAGGGAGGACCGAATATAGAGGAGAAGCATGTGTTGCGGCCGATTCCGCAGGATCAGATTGACAGGAGTAGTAATGAGTTTGGGCAGAATCCGGGGTATTGATTTTTGGAAGGATCAATTGTGCAGACGCTGTCTGCACAATTGATCCTTTTTGGTTATTCGAGTATTCTGTAAATTGTGTCAACAGTGTTGACACAATTGTATTTGATCGATTTTTAGTTGATAATTTTCAATGTGTGCTGCTAGTTCGGTTACCGTTTTGTTACCCCAAACGGCATTTGCAACCTTACTACTAATATATGCCCCTACCTGCCAGTGTAAATTGATCAACTCAATATTAACTTGCTTGATGGCATTGCTTCTTGCCTGTTTAATGAGCAAGATGACTTCATCGAATCGTGTCTCCATTATTAATGATTTTACTTGTTATTTATTAGTTGCTTTTCATGAGAAAAAGGTTGCTCTTGTGGATAAAAAAATTTATTCACTATCTTTAATCTCACTCTTAAAAACCCCCTATTCTCATGGCCAAAAAAAACATCCTCTTCCTCACTGGAGACTATGCAGAAGATTACGAAACCATGGTACCATTCCAGATGCTCCTTATGGTAGGTCATAACGTACATGCTGTATGTCCTGATAAATCAGCAGGGGATAAGGTTATTACTGCCATCCACGATTTTGAAGGAGATCAGACTTATAGTGAAAAACGAGGTCACAATTTTGTGTTGAATGCTTCGTTTGCTGATGTGAAACTGGAGAATTACGATGCACTGGTTATTGCAGGTGGGAGAGCGCCTGAATATTTAAGGCTTAATTCCAGGGTGATAGACATGGTAAGACATTTTGCACATGCTGATAAGCCGATAGCGGCTATTTGTCATGGGATACAGATTTTGACGGTTGCTGATGTGGTGAGAGGGAAGACATTGACGGCGTATCCTGCTGTAGGACCTGAAGTGACGATAGCCGGAGGGCATTATGCTTCGGTGAATGTGGATGAGGCGGTGACGGATGGGAATTTGGTGACGGCACCGGCATGGCCGGCGCATCCACAGTGGATAGCGGCGTTTTTGAAGGTGTTGGGAACGGAGATTAAGTTATAAGGAGTGAGGGAATTAGGTAAATGGTGAAGAAATTGAATAGGCAGTGAGTGAGCTACAGGAAATAGTGAAGAAATTGAATAGGCAGTGAGTGAGCTACAGGAAATAGTGAAGAAGTTGAATAAGCATTGAGTGAACTACAGGAAATAGTGAAGAAATTGAATAGGCCGCGAGTCAACTACAGGTAATGGTTAAGAAGTTGAATAAGCAGTGAGTGAGCTACAGGAAATAGTGAAGAAATTGAATAAGCAGCTAGTCGACTAATTCAATAATTAAGAAATTCAGGTAAAGGCCTTCTCTTCGGGGAAGGCCTTTTTGTGCATAATTCAATGATATTTATTATTTTTGGTATACAATCCTTTTCCTATGAAACGATATTTCTTCCTCTCATTGCTCCTGTGTCCGGTAATGTTTGCGCAGGCGCAGCGAGCAGATTCCCTGGTTAAATTTCAGAAAGATGGAAAATATGGCTTCAATGATGCCGCTGGTCATGAGATCATCCCTGCTCAGTATGATGCAGTTGGAGAATTCAGGTATGGAGCAGCAGCGGTACAATTAAAAGGGAAATATGGAATTGTGTTTGCCAATGGAAAGCATTCTGCTTATAAATATGATTCTGCCTGGGTAAAGGGGAACTTTTTCTTTGTGAGTAAGAAGCAGAAGCAGGGTTTGCTGGATAGTACCGGCAGGGAATGGGTAGCGCCTGTATATGATGAGGCAAAACCGGAAAAGGATGGATATGCGAGAATTAAGGTAGGAGAATTGTATGGAATGGTGAATAATAAAGGGAAGGTGATCCTGAAACCGGCGTATGATATGATTAGCGGGGTGAGTCATCATAGTGTACTCATCTATAATGGGGAAAAGTGTGGTCGGGCGGATCTGAAGACGGGAAAGGTGATTGGAACTCAATATGACAAGATTGGGCCGTTTAAGGATGGACTGGCCTGGGTAAAACAGGATAGTAAGTTTGGATTTATAAATGATAAAGGAGATGTGGTGATTCCAGTGATGTATGACAGGGTTGGGAATTTTAATGAGGGGCTGGCTCCAGTGGGGGTGAGTGGGAAGTTTGGATTTATTGATACCTCCAATAAGGAGGTGATTGCACCGAAGTATGATAATGCTATTATTTTCCAGAATGGGAGAGGGCTGATTAAGTTGAATGGCAGGGTGGGTTATGTGGATAAAGAGGGGAATGAGACGTGGACGGAGTCAGTGCCGGAGGCGGGGAAATAGAAAGTGATCCGGGAATGAATGAATTAGGATTTAATAGGATGAAGGCGAAGAAATTCCGGAAAGGATGGATGAGGGATTATTGATGAAGGAGAAGGAATCCCGGAAATGAAATAAAGGATGAAGAAGGGAATTATTTGATGAAGGAGAAGGAATTCCGGAAATTCCGGAAATTCCGGAAAGGATGAATGAGGGATTATTGATGAAGAGAAGGAATCCCGAAAATAAATAAAGGATTGAAGACTTACCAGGGATTAAAATAAGGGATTGAAAATTAAGAGAATAAGCACAATAACCTTTTAAAGTTGAACACTAAAAGAGCCTTTTTTGAGGTTTGTAAGGGTATGATTTCCCCAACCATTCCAAATTATTAATATATGACGAGGATCAACTCCTCTTTACCGGCAAACTATCCACAATCCTACCAATCTTAATTTGTTTTCCTTACCTTTGCAGCCAAATTCAGGAGCTCCCAAAGGGCTTTTAGTCATATAAACTTTACGTAATACATAAAACATTATGTCCGGTCAGCTTAAAGAAGTTCGCAACCGAATTAAGTCCACACAGTCCAACCTGCAGATTACAAAAGCCATGAAAATGGTGAGTGCTGCTAAACTGCGTCGTGCGCAGGATGCTATCTTACTCATGCGTCCTTATGCCGTTAAATTGCAGGAAATGTTGTCAAACATTGTTTCCAACAGTGAAGGCAGCATTGATCTGGCATTGGCAGCAGAGCGTCCTGTTGAAAAGGTATTACTGATCGTAATAACCTCGGACAGGGGTTTATGTGGTGCTTACAATTCAAACCTGATCAAGCTGACTAAGCAGGTGATTCGTGAAAAGTACCAGGAACAGTTTGAAAAAGGTCATGTAACTATCCTGCCTATCGGTAAGAAGGGTTGGGAGCATTTTGGTAAGAATGGTTACAAAATGAACGAAACTTTCTGGCACCTGTTTGCACACCTGGATTTCGACCATGTGAAGGAAGCTGCTGCAGTAGCCATGGAAGGCTTCACCAGCGGTCAGTATGATGCTGTTGAGATCATCTATAGCCAGTTCAAAAATGCTGCTACTCAGTTCTATATATCTGAACAGTTCCTGCCAATTGCGAAGGTAGAGGAAGAAATTCCTGCCGGAAAGGGGAAGAAAGTGGCGAAAGCTGACTTTATTTATGAGCCGGAGAAGGATACCCTGATTGCTGAGCTGATGCCTAAGATTCTGAATACACAGTTGTACAAAGCGATGCTGGATGCGAATGCTTCTGAGCATGGTGCACGTATGACTGCGATGGATAAGGCGACAGAGAATGCAAATGAACTGCTACGTAATTATAAGATTAGCTATAACCGTGCACGTCAGGCGGCGATTACAACTGAGCTGACTGAGATCGTGAGTGGTGCAGCGGCGTTGGAAGGGTAAGCACTTCTGATATAAGATAAGGTACAGCCGGATGTGATGATCGAATAGTTTGAGAAAGATTTAGTTGTACTGGAAAGGTAAGATTCTGACTGAGAGAACTGCAGTGGGTGAATTGAAATGGATAGTGGCGTTCTTCCTGAAGGGTAAAACCTGACTTATACACATCGTATTAACAGCGATATTTTTAGATTTTATCATAAAGGTCAAAGACTGTATTTTCGGTCTTTGACTTTTTATCTTATAGGCGTTGACGCCAGCAATTGAAAACCGGATAATGGAAATCTCACAGATCATACCTCATGTTGAATCACTGATATTCGCTGCTGACAGACCCCTGCCTGTGCTGGATATCACCGACTTGTTAAATAATGCGCTGGCTTTCCTGGAAGACAGGGTGACTGTTGATCAGGTGGAGACGGCCATTGAGGCTATACGGGAGAAGTATAGCACGGAGTTTTATGCGTTTGAAGTGAGGGAAAGTGGGGGAGGATTTCAGTTCCTGACCAAGAAGGAGTATTATCAGACTGTAGCGCAGCTGAATGGGGATAAGTTCCTGAAGAGGCTGTCTACAGCGGCGTTGGAGACGCTGGCGATTGTGGCGTATAAGCAACCTATTTCTAAAGGGGAGATTGAGCATATTCGTGGGGTGAGTACAGATTATTCTATTACTAAATTGCTGGAGAAGGAGTTAATTGTGATTTCAGGGCGTAGTGAGACGCTGCCAGGGAAACCACTGCTGTATTCTACTTCCAAGGCGTTTATGGATTATTTTGGATTGAACTCACCGAAGGATCTGCCGAAGTTGAAGGAGGTGTTTGAGGATGATGTGCAGCCTACGTTGATAGCAGGATTAGAGGGCGGAAATGGAGAGGAAGATGATGCGATGATTTTGAGGGTGTCAGAGAATGGGGAGTTGGTAGAGGAGGAGGTTTTGCCGGTGATTGAGGAAGAAGTGAGCGAGGAGGTGAGTGGGCAGCTGGAGCTGCCTTTGGGGCAGGAGAAAGTGGAAGAGGAGGAGGAAACGACAGGTAGGCCGGATGCGCCTACAATGGAAGAAGAAGTTGAAGAAGGGGCGGGAGATGTGGAAAACGCGGGAGATTTGGAAGAGATAGGAGATATTGAGGATGCAGAAGATGTTGAGGAACCTGGGGAAGAGGAGGAGGAAAATCATCCTGATAATGTGATTATTGAGAAGTTAATGATTGAGGATACTGCATATGTGCCTGATCCAAGGGAAGAAGAAGAGGGGGAAAAAGATGATGAAGTAGATGGGGAGGAACTTGATGAGGATGATTTTGACGAAGAAGAAGATGATGAAGAAGAAGATGATGATGAGGAGGAGGAGGAAGATGATGAGGAGAAAGATGATGAAGACTTTAATGAAGAGGAAGAAAATGATGAAGAAGATGATGATTATGACGATGAGGAGGAAGATGACGAAGATTTTGAAGATGAGGATGATGAAGGTGATGAGGACGATGAAGAAGAAGATAATGATGACAAAACTCATTCAAAATAATACAAATAAAAAAACGCTTTCGCCCTCCGGCCAAAGCGTTTTTTATTATGGCAAAAGGCCCTGCGGCCAGAAAAAAATCGACTGGGAATTATCCTAAATCGATTAGAAAAATCCTCTGAGAAAACCCCTTGAGAAAATCCCCTGAGAAAATTCCCTGGAAAACCCCCAGGGCAAAATCAACTAGAAAAACCCCCAGGCAAAATCCCCATGCAAAATCCATTGGAAAAATCCTCCCCCTACAACTGCTTCACCACCTCCACAAAAATCTCACTCAAACGCTTATCCGCTTTCCCCGCCACCTCAATAATCTCCTCTATACTCACCGCCTGCAAATTATCCGGATCACACTCATCCGTAATCACTGACACCGCCGCACAAGGCAGTTTAATCTGATTCGCCACTATCACCTCCGGCACCGTACTCATTCCCACCATATCAGCCCCTATCAGCCTCAAGAACCGGTACTCCGCCCTCGTCTCCAGGTTCGGTCCCATCACTGCCGCATACACCCCTGTACGCAGGAAATACCCTATCTTATGCGCCGCTGTCTTCAGCATCTTGCCCAGTTCCTCATCATAAGGCATGCTCATATCCGGAAACCTTGCTCCAAACACCGGTGAATTCAGCCCGCGAAGCGGATTCTCCGGCTGTAAGTTGATATGATCATCCAACAGCACCATATCCCCTTTCTTGAATGCCGGTCGCATCCCACCCGCGGCATTACTCAATAATAGTTTTTCAATACCTAAAGCCTTCATTACCCGTATCGGAAATGTAATCTGCTGCATAGAGTACCCTTCATAATAATGAAATCGCCCTTGCATGGCTACTATAGGGGTCTCACCAATCTTTCCAAAGATCAGCTGACCCTTATGCGACTCTACAGTCGATAATGGGAAATGGGGTATCTCATTGTAAGGGATCGTCTTGCTCACAGCCATGTGCTGTACTAACTGGCCCAGGCCAGTGCCTAATACGATACCTACGCGGGCTTTGTCGGCATTGAATTCTTGTAAGAAATTGACAGCGGCCTGGATTTGTGATTCTAAGGGATGCATAATCATTGAGTTAAGGAATTAGTGGAATTAAAAAAGCAGGCTGGAATCTGACTTCCAAGCCTGCTTTAAATATATTAATTCTACTGAATTAGCGCGCTACATTAACGGCACGTTTCTCCCTGATTACAGTCACCTTAATTTGTCCCGGATACTGCATATCATTTTGAATCTTGTTCGCTATTTCAAATGAGAGGCGATCTGCATCGTTATCTGTTACTTTCTCACTTTCAACGATTACACGCAGCTCACGACCTGCCTGGATAGCATATGCTTTTTCCACACCGTCATGGGCGAGGGCCAGGTTTTCCAGGTCTTTGATACGCTGCAGGTAGCTCTGCATGATTTCACGGCGTGCACCAGGGCGCGCACCGGAGATAGCATCACAAGCCTGTACGATCGGAGAAATTACATATTGCATTTCCATTTCATCGTGGTGTGCGCCAATTGCGTTGACTACTGCGGCATGCTCACCATATTTCTCAGCCAGCTTAGCACCCAGCAATGCGTGGCTCAGTTCAGTTTCTTCATCTGGTACTTTACCAATATCATGAAGCAGACCGGCACGTTTAGCCAGTTTAGGGTTCAGGCCCAGTTCTGCTGCCATTACTGCACACAGGTTAGCTGTTTCCTTGGAGTGCATGAGCAGGTTCTGACCATAAGAGGAGCGGAAACGCATCTTACCTACGAGCCTGATCAGTTCTTTGTGCAGACCATGGATACCCAGTTCGATTACGGTTCTTTCACCGATATCCATTACCTGTTCTTCCAGTTGTTTCTTGGTTTTTTCTACTACTTCTTCGATACGTGCAGGGTGGATACGGCCATCCTGTACCAGTCTTTGCAGGGACAGGCGGGCGATTTCACGACGTAATGGGTCGAAAGAAGATAATACAATAGCTTCAGGGGTATCGTCTACGATCAGGTCAACACCGGTAGCCGCTTCGATAGCGCGGATGTTACGACCTTCACGGCCAATGATCTGGCCTTTGATTTCATCACTTTCCAGGTTGAAAACGGTAATAGCGTTTTCGATGGTCTGCTCAGCAGCTGTACGCTGGATGGATTGTATAATGATTTTCTTAGCTTCCTTGTTTGCTTTCAGTTTAGCATCCTCGATGATCTCCTGGATGTGAGAGAGGGCCTGTGAGCGGGCTTCTTCTTTCAGGCTTTCAATGAGTTGGTGACGTGCTTCTTCTGCTGTGAGGGCCGCTACTTTTTCAAGACGGCGAATATGTTCTTCCTGGTGTTTTTCGAGTTCGGTACGTTTTACAGCTACCAGTTCCATCTGGCGGGTCAGGTTTTCCTTGATCGCCTCGTTCTCCTGCATCTGTTTTGTTAAGTTCTCCGTCTTCTGTGTCAGGCTCTGTTCTTTCTGTTTGATGCGGTTTTCTGCATCTGCCATTTTCTGGTTGCGCTGCAGGGTTTCTTTTTCATGCTCACTTTTCAACTGCAGGAATTTCTCCTTTGCTTCCAGGATCCTGTTCTTCTTCTCATTTTCAGCGGCTATTTTCCCATCTTCTACGATCTTTTGTGCCTGCGCCTCAGCTTCCTGTATTTTTATCTGTGTGTTCTTAGCAAATATGACCTTGCCTAGCAGTATTCCTATGATCAACGCAGCTACTGCTGTTATTGCTACGATTAAAGTAGATTCCATTTCAATAATTTTAACTTGATTTATGTTGCATTCCTGGCCACATTCCTTATCCGTGGAAAAGGTAAAGGGTTTAGAACCGATTCGCGAAAATACAAAAAAGAATGTGCTGCAATGCAGTCCTGTTGAGGATTTGTAGGTTTTTTCGGCCAGCCAGGTCCCTGTACGGGCCATCAGGCGTAGCTTTCATGAACGGGGAAGCGACAATAATTTGCTGAACGTTAAATTGCTATATCGTATTTATATATGAATATATTACTTACTAGAAATCCACTTTTTCAAGATATTTCAGTCCCTTCCTTAGAACCTTCACTTACCAGACTCAACATTTTTTATTACAAACATCTTCCTTTCAGGGTGCATATTAATATATTTCCTTCATTTTTAAATTATTAATAGGACCCCAATGGTGTATTATTTAAAATTTTCTTCCCAGTGAAATCTCCCGAACGGTGGTATTCAGCAAGGGCATGACTAACTTAAGATGATACACTGGCAGGGATCTTTTGCATTTTCCTGAACCGGGCCTGGTTGGTTTTATTTTAAGTGCTCATCGATCAATGTCTCCAGATGTTGCAGTTTTTCCTCCAGAAAGGGTTGCAGGCCAGCCTGCACTTTTCCGCCATGGGTGACTGGGTGGGTTGCGTACATGATCAGCGCCATTGCGATGTAATCCTGTAAGTCTTTGCCCGCATACGCTGTTTTGAATTCTATGATCTTTTCGTTCACTTCCTTCATTGTACGGCGCACTTCCTCTTCTTCTTCCGGCTTGATTTTTATTCTGTAGGACCTGTCTGCTACGACGATATTAATGGGGATCAGCGGTTCCATGTTGTGTCGTTTATATATTTAATAAGGCGATACACCGGTCAATCTCCCTGATATACTCATTGATCTTATTGCGCATTTCCTTCTTAAATTCCTCGTCATCTTCCTTGTCTCCGGGCGTACCCTGTGCAGCTACGGCGATCCTGGCCAAATGTAATTTATTATCCAGTTCGTCGATCTGCTGTTGCTTCATTATCAGTTCGTTGTCCTTCATCTGCAAGGTCTCTCTGAGCGATACATTCTCCGACTGCAGCTGTTGCAATTTTTTTAGCAACTGTTGCAGCTTTTCTTCGATTCTCAGTATGTGTTGCTCCAAAGCCAATGTTCAAAAGTACTTATGAGTACAAATTACGGATTATGAATTGATAATAGAAACTACCGGAGATTAATTATTAAGAGAAAATGAAAAATGCTCCACTCCGGCTATTTTACCTGAGTGGAGCATTCCGGTTATTTTCTGATCTCGGCCTGCAGTTGTGCCTGGAAGGTTTTGATGAGCTTTTCCATGACTGCATCGATCTCCTTGTCTGTCAAGGTTTTCTGAGCATCCTGGAAGGTGAAGCTGACTGCATAAGACTTCTTGTTAGCACCCAGTTTTTCGCTTTCGAATACATCGAAAAGGTTCAGGTCCTGCAGCAGTGGTGATTTCACCTGCTTAGCTGCTGCCTCTACCGCTGCGTATTTCACCTGTTTGTCCAGGATCAGGGCAAGGTCACGGCGAACTGAAGGGAACTTAGGAATTTCCTTGTAGAAGCTTTCAGTTTTCTGCAACAGGCTAAGCAAATTCAGCCAGTTGAAATCTGCAAACCAAACGGCTTGTTTGATGTCGAACTGTTTCAGTTTTGCGTTGTCCACAGCACCGAGGGTCACGACTGATTTGTTCTTCACTACGATTTCCCAGGTATTTTGCTCGCCTTCTTTGTATTGTAATCCTTTGATACCCAGTAGTTGTAATATATTTTGCACATAGCCTTTCAGGAAGTAGAAGTCAACCGGAGCCGCTTTGTGCAGCCAGCTTTCCGTCACTTTCTGACCGGTAAGGTACAGGCTCAGGTGGGCTGTCTCTTCATATTGATGTTCGCCGGTGACGGCGTAGGTATTCCCGAATTCGAAGAACAGCAGGTTATCATTTCTGCGGTTCAGGTTGTGAGCCACGCTTTCCAGGCCGGTTTCCAGCATGGAAGGACGCATGATGTCCAGTTCTTCTGTGAGGCTGTTGATCATACGCACGGTAGTAGCCAACACCTCTGGGGTATAGTACTTACTGTTCGTGATAGAGTTGGTAAAGATTTCGTTGAAACCATTCGAAGCCAGGTAGTTAGCCACCTTTTCACGGATCTTTTCCTTGTCAGGACGGGAAGCCGGTGAAGGGGTGATTGTAATCTGAGTTGGAATGTCGATGTTGTCCAGGCCATCAATACGCATGACTTCTTCCACGATATCTGCGGGAATGCTGATATCGGGTTTGCTGAAAGGTACTGCTACGCGGAAGCGCTCCTCAGTTTTGGATATGAATGTGAATCCAAGGCTGGTGAGGATGCGTTCAATTTTGTCCGCAGGGTAAGCTTTACCGCTCAGTTTCTGGATATAGTTCCAGGAGGTCTCCACTTCCACAGCTGGTTTAGGTTGTGGATAAATGTCTACTATACCTGAGGCTGCCTGCCCACCGGCCAGTTCGCAGATGAGGGCGGCGGCACGTTGTAACACGTATACGGTACCGGAGATATCCACACCTTTTTCAAAGCGGGCAGCAGCGTCAGTACGCAATCCATGGCGGAAAGAGGTCGGACGGATGCTGGCAGCAGCGAAGCAGGCGCTTTCCAGGAAGATATTGGTAGTGGTATCGGAGACACCAGTGTGCAGGCCACCGAATACACCTGCCAGGGCCATTGGTTCGCTGTCGGCATTACAGATGACGAGGTCAGCGGCATCCAGTTTACGTTCTTTCTCATCGAGGGTGGTGAAGAGCGTATTCTGGGGCAGGTTTTTAACAATCACTTTACGGCCTTTGATGGTATCAGCATCGAAGGCGTGCAGGGGTTGACCGGTTTCATGCAGGATGAAGTTGGTGATATCCACTACATTATTAATGGAGCGGATGCCGATTGCCTGCAGGCGATGAGTGAGCCATTCAGGAGAAGGGCCTACTTTCACACCGCTGAGGGTGATACCTGCATAACGGGGGCAGGCGGTGGTATTTTCGATGCTCACGCTGATGTCGTAGCGATCTTTTGCTTCCGGCAGTGCTGCCAGGGCAGGGATTTTCGCTTTGTTTTCCAGTGTGTTGGCAGTATTGTTCAGGTAAGCGCACACATCTTTGGCAACTCCCAGGTGGCTCATGGCATCCATGCGGTTAGGGGTGAGGCCGATTTCGTATACCCAGTCTTCGAAGGGTTTAAATATTTCGCGGGCCGGGGTACCAGGGGTGAGGGATGGATCCAGTACCAGGATACCCGCATGACTGCTACCGAGACCGATTTCGTCTTCAGCGCAGATCATGCCATGACTTTCTTCGCCACGGATCTTTGCTTTTTTCATGGTGAGCGGTTCTCCGGAGGCAGGGTAGATGGTAACGCCGATGGGGGCCACCACTACTTTTTGTCCGGCAGCAACGTTAGGAGCACCACAAACAATGTGAAGGGGCTCAGCAGCACCAATATTGACAGTAGTCAGTTTCAGTTTGTCTGCATTAGGGTGTGGTACTGCGGTGAGTACTTCGCCGATGACGAGTCCTTCCAGACTGCCTTTTACAGATTCAAATTTTTCCAGGCTTTCAACTTCCAGACCTATGCGTGTCAGGATCACAGATAGTTCCTCCGGTGTTGGTTTCACCGGCAAATAGTCACACAGCCAATTGTATGAAATAGTCATTTGTATAATTAATAAGTTCGTAAAGGTAAAATTAATGTATGAATGTGCCAATGTTAGAGGGGGTGGTTGCAGTTACCGAAGGTAACCGCCCGGGGGATTTACACAAAACTGACTAAGAAGTGTTAGCTATCTCTACCAAAAAGGAGCGATCTTTGCTGTATGTGGATAAGTCCGCTGATACACACATCGGGCATATCACCAAACCATTGGGGAAAAACTTTTTTAACAATGTTTGTGATTATATGCACCTTTGTGTGGGGATTGTATGTTAAATGTGTTAATAAGTCTGTTTAAGTCAGTGGATAACTGACAAATTGCGGGTGTATATCCTGTGAATTTGGTCTTATAAATTATATCGGCAATCAATCCTTGTTAAATGAATAAATGCGGTTACCTTAGTTTTTACGGCCCTAAAAAGCTTTACAATTTCGACAATCGATAAGGACATAACGGGTACAAAAAATTGTAAAACAAACTAAGGATAGCCACGACATATAGTATTTTTAGCTAACTGAATCAGATTAAAAATAAATGGATCTCAATCTAAAGAAAGACCGCAACGTGCGTCGTAAGCCGTCCGTTGACGTATCTACCATGATGTACGGTAAAATTCCACCTCAGGCAAAGGAAATGGAAGAGGCCGTATTGGGAGCCATTATGCTGGAGAAAGGTGCGTTTGACACCGTGGTAGAGATCTTGAAAGGTGAATGTTTTTATGTAGAGGCACATCAGAAAATCTTTACTGCCATGACCCGCCTGGCGGGCAAGTCCATGCCTGTGGACATCCTCACAGTGGTAGAAGAGTTACGGTCAATGGGTGAACTGGACGTAGTGGGCGGACCCTATTATATAACCCGGCTTACAAATATGGTGGTATCCTCTGCCAATATTGAAGCGCATGCCCGCATTATCCTGCAGAAGTTCATTCAGCGTGAGCTGATCCGTATTTCCGGAGAAATCTTATCTGAATCATACGAAGATACTGCCGACGTATTCGACCTGCTCGACTCCGCCGAAAGTAAACTCTTTGAGGTGACGAACAATCACCTTCGTAAAAACTATGACAGTATCGACCGCGTATTGGTGAACACCATGAAGCGTATCGAGGATCTGCGTAATAAAGGAGATGATATTACAGGGGTGCCTTCCGGGTTCCCTTCTCTCGACAAGGTCACTTATGGCTGGCAGTCGACGGACTTAATCATCATCGCGGCACGTCCGGCGGTGGGTAAGACCGCTTTCGCACTTAACCTGGCCAGAAATGCTGCTTTGCATCCCCGCTTCCCGAAAGGAGCGGCCGTGTTCAGCCTTGAAATGTCCTCCGGGCAGATTGTACAGCGTATTCTTTCTGCCGAGTCAGAAATTAAGCTGGAGAAGATCACCAGGGGTAAGCTGGAAGAGTATGAGATGAAGAAGCTGATGACGCATGGTATCGAAAGACTGGCCAAAGCGCCGATCTTTATTGACGACACCCCGGCGCTGAACATCTTCGAGCTGCGCGCGAAAGCCCGCCGTCTGGTACACAACCATGGGGTAGGGGTGATCATCATTGACTACCTGCAGCTGATGAGTGGTAGTGCAGATGGTAAGGGAAGTAACCGTGAGCAGGAGATCTCCAAGATCTCCAGGGATCTGAAAGGGCTGGCGAAGGAGCTGCACGTACCAATTATCGCATTGTCACAGCTGTCCCGCGATGTGGAAAAGAGAAAGGATGGTAACAAGATGCCACAGCTGTCTGACCTGCGTGAATCTGGTGCGATCGAGCAGGATGCCGACATGGTAATGTTCCTGTACCGTCCTGAGTATTACGAAATCAATACGAACGAGATGGGCGAATCCAATAAAGGTGAGACCCACGTGCGTATAGCAAAACACCGTAATGGTCAGCTGGATACGATCAAACTGAGAGCGATCCTGGAATTCCAGCGTTTTGAGGATGATGGTAGTCTGGAGAACCCTGGTGGTGGTGGCGGCAACTTTATGCCGATTTCCAATGCGGGTAATAATGATCCATATGGTGCGACTGATGAAGCGAAACTGTATATCCAGAAAGGATCACGTATGAATGATATGGACTTCGATGAAGAGGCGCCTTTTTAGCAATAAAAAGGTTCATGATATAAGGCGCTTCTTCACCGAAGCGCCTTTTTTTATTTCTATCAAATTTTAACAAAGTGTGGACTAAATATCAAACTTATTATAAAGACAATTTTAAACTGGCATATCCTGTCGTTATAAGTCAGCTGGGGCATACAATGGTGGCCCTGTCTGATACCATTATAATCGGGCATACCGGCGATGTACCGCTGGCAGCTGTAGCACTCGGCAGTAGTATTTTTTCTATCTGTATGGTGATAGGCATCGGCATGTCTTATGGATTAACACCCTTGATTGCGCAGGAGTATGGCAGGCAGAATAAGACGGCTTGTGGTAACCTGTTGCGTCATAGCCTGGTGATTAACTTAGTCATGGGATTGCTGATGAGTACCCTCATTTATGCGGGGAGTAATTACCTGTATAAACTGGACCAGGTACCGGAGGTCGCTATGCAGGCAAGGCCATTCCTGAAATTGTTAGGGATCTCTTATTTCCCGTTGATGGTGTTCCTGTCTTTTAAGCAATTTGCGGAGGGGCTAGGGTTTACCAAGCAGGCGATGCATATCAGTATTATCGGGAACATTGTCAATATCGTGGTGGGGATTGCGCTGGTATATGGTATTGGTGGATTGCCCAGGTTGGGGGTGATTGGTGTGGGGATTGGTACTTTGACAGACCGGATCCTGATGGCGGTGGCGATGTGTTGGTATGTGCTGAAGGCGGATCGTTTCAAACCTTATCTGCAAGAGTTTTGGAACAGGTATTTTTCCATGGAAATGATCAGGAAAATACTGGGCATCGGTACGCCGGTAGCTTTGCAATATGTGTTTGAGATCAGTGCGTTTAGCAGTGCGATTATCATGGCGGGATGGATTGGTGCGAGAGAGCAGGCAGCACATCAGATAGCGATCAACCTGGCATCTATAACATATATGATGGCGAGTGGCATTTCCGCGGCGGCGGGTATTAAGAGTGGGAATCACTTTGGGGCGAAGCAGCTGAAGGAGTTACGTTTGTCAGCCATTGCGAGTTATCATATGGTGTTGATCATGATGGGTACTACGGCCCTGATTTTCTTGGTGGGGTGCAGGGTATTGCCATTGATGTATATCAATGATCCTGCGGTGATCGAGATAGCGGCGCATTTGATTTTGATAGCTGCGTTCTTCCAGTTGTTCGACGGTACGCAGGTGGTAGGCTTAGGGATATTGAGGGGATTGGGGGATGTGAAGATTCCTACAGTTATCACCATGCTGGCGTATTGGGTGCTGGGCTTGCCGGGTGCTTATTTATTAGGTATTCACCTGGGTTATGGCATCCAGGGGATCTGGTGGGGATTATTGCTGGGACTACTCACTGCTTCGGTATTATTATTCCTGAGATTCCAGCATAAAACTACTCAATTGAACGCTTTTACAGCGGCATCCTGACCTGAAAGCGTTATATTCATAGTATGATTATACACGGAGAACGGCCTTTCAGGCAACGCACGAAGCAGGGTTTGACCATCGCTCCTATGAAGAGCGGGAGGTTCATGCTGCGTGTGAAAAGTTCTTTGTCTGCAAAGAGGGTGAAGCAGGACCCGGCGTTTATACCATTGATGGAGGATGCAGGGAGGATGAAGATTGCTTCGCCTTTGGCAGCGCGGGTGTATAGGGACTTAGAGATAAAGGATGTCCGCATTTACCGAAAGATGGTAGGCCGGGCGAAAGGTTTGCTGAAAGAAAGGCTTTCGGTACCTGATATAGAGATTATTTTAAGAAAAGAATATGGTCCGGTTGAAATGATTGTCATTTCAACCGGGCAAATTTATCCTGTAAGGGAGGTGCCTGTTGTCACGCTTTATCATGCTGCTGCTGTTTATATAAATTCCGCATAGCTTTTGTATTTGCCTTGAGCAAGTGATAGGCTGCTTTATTAATTTGCTTTACTGGTAGTTTTTTCCATTGGCTGAGATCATCTTCAAACTCCTTGTGGAAAAAGTGTTTGGATAGGGCGCTCATTACATTGTAATTGGCGAGCGGGTGGTCGTTTACACTGTTCTTATTGGAGTTTTTGATAAAGAAATTGATCAGTGAATACATCATATTGTTGACCATACTTAGTTCGGTGAGTTTTGCCCTGTATTCCAGGTCCTTGCCTTCGATACCGGGGAATAATGCATAGTCTTTCAGGTGCCGGCCTTCGTGTGCGAGGTAGCTCACGAGGAATTTCTCACTCTTTTTGTCGTAGGCATCGGATACACAATACAGGGCATCCTTCAGTGCCCAGCCACCGGGGTAAAACTTGCCTAAAGAGGCGTATTCTTCCCAGCCCAGGGATATAAATTGCTGCATAAGTACGACCCGTACCTTCAGGTGCTCTTTGTTGAGATGAAAGGAGTAGGTGGTATCTGTCTGTCGCCGCCATACCAGCAGGTCGTAGAGTTTACCTACCTTACCGATACCATCAGTCGCATAATAGTTTTTGGATTTGATATAGGCATTGAATGGTGCATTCAGAGAATCAACAGGTATTGTATCAGCAACATTGAAAAAATGGCATAGTTCCTTTGCCAGTTCTCCATCATAGTTTTTAGTGCTATCGAGTAATGCTTTCCGCCAGTAGCGGTGAAAGATGAACAGTAATGAATCGATGCCGGAGCTATGTTTTAGCAGGTAATCAGACTGGTCGTTTGCATATCTGAAGCGTTGTTCAAATTCAGGAGCGAGTCGTTCGGGTACGTATTGCATGGCCCTGGATACGTTGGCATCTAAGCACAGGCTATAAAACCGGCTGGAGTCGGACTGGGCAAAGGTGCAAAGCGGGAGAAATAGTATGAAGAGGATAAACCGCATCGTTTTTTTATACAAAACAAGTGCAGTCGTGTTTTTTAAAATTGTATGAAATTAACTTTTCAGCAGTTTACGGAATTGCAGGGGGGAGATGTGAAAGGCCTTTTTAAAGGACCGGATAAAGTGGGCATCATCATAGAAGCCATTGTCAAAGCTGATATCGGAGATGCTTTTTGGGGTATTTAAGAGCTGTTGAACCGCGTGATTCAGTTTGATTTTTAACTGGTAGGTACCGATGGTTTCCCCGGTTTTTTCTTTGAAGGCGCGGGCCAGGTAATTGGGGTGGACAAAGACTCTTTGTGCGAGGGAATGGGGTGAATGAAAGGATGCTTTCTCTGCATGCAGGATCCCGATGATCTGTATAAGCCATGTGAGGTTTTTATTAGGTTCCGGCAATGGCTGGTCTACGAAGAAACCGGGATCTGCTGCAAAGGATTTATTTAATAAGAAGTCTACAATCAGTTGGTAGAAATAGCCTTTGTTCTCTTTGGTATACAGGAAGAAATTTTCATTTTCCGTATGAGAGATTTCAATATTGATGCAGGAGACGGTATCGGTGACGAATTCATTCCTGTGGATATGATCCCGTCTTCTATACACAATGTCTCCCGGTTTGATCAGTATAGATTCATTCCTGAAGTTTTCAAGATATTCCCCGCTTAGGAGGATACTGAAATAGTCATTTTTATGGGCATGAGGTTCCGTCCCGCCATACAGGTGTGCTGTCTTGCTGAGGATCAGGTCATGTTGTACGCTGGTGCGTTCATTGACCCCTAAAAATTCACCTTCATTTAAAATGATCATATACGGCTTTAGAAATTTGTGCTATCCATCCTTCTCTTTCGGCCTCGCTTCCTTTAGAATCGGAAACAAATATTGTCAGGATCAGGTGTTTTCCATTGGGTAAGATAATAATACCGGAGTCATTTGTGGCTGCAGTAAATCCATTATGTGTACCGGATGTACCTGTTTTGTGCGCAACAACTGTACCGGGGGGCAGTAGTCCTTTGATGCGTTTGGCACCGGGATGGGATTCGGCCAGGTCTTTCCAGAGAATATCGTATGATTGTTTGGATAACACGTTATTCCTTAAGAAGACTTTGTACAATTGCGTGATGGCTATAGGCGTTGCCCAGTTGTGGTATTGGGTGGTATCATCCTGCTGTTGTTCCTTTTCGGTGGTGGCGATGTTGATACCTGTTACACCCAGACTCCTGATATAGGCATTTGTCTTTTTCGTACCGCCCAATAAACGGAGCAGTACATCGCAGGCGGTGCCGTCGCTTTCCTGGATGTTGTACCTGGATATCTCCCTGATGGTCATGTCTACGCCACCATGTGGATGCGCTTCGCGTATAGGGCTATGGCCTAGTGGCATGATGTCATCGCTGGTGATGGTGATTTTCTGATCCGGTTTATATTTCCCAAGGTCTACCTGATGCAGGATAGCGAAGGAAATAGGGAACTTATACACGCTTTGCATCGGATAGTGATCATTGCCCCGGTAGCTAAGGGTGTCCCCGGTTTCCAGCAGCAGGGCGGAAACGCCGATATGTGCTTTGGAATGAGTGACAATAGAATCGATCGTTTTCCGGAGAGCGGTCGTTTGTGCGTGTACGCTGGCAGACAGGCATGCTAACAATAGGACAATGGTTGTCTTTCGTGGCATTTTAATTTTTTAATGCCTTGAAGGTACGCCATATATTCTATGGTAGGTGAAATAGCTGATGGCTAAAATTAACATGACTACAACAGGGAAAAATGTTTGTCCGTTTGACAGGCCGTCGACAGCAGCATGGGATACAGCTGCGCTGATCAGGTTGAAGGTAAAGCCTGCATAGGCCCATTCTTTGATCCTGCCTTTGAAGAAAGGGAGGATTAAGACCAGGGCACCGCTTATCTTAAAGATGGTGAGTAATATTCTGAAATATTCGGGATAGCCCAGATGAGCAAAGCCTTCTTTGGCAAGGGCGGAATTGCCGTAAATGGCAGGCATGACACCTTCAAAGAGGAAGAAAATGATGGTCGTAACCCAGTAGATGATTTTAGTCGCTTTCATGATGATATAATTTACAATTGCAAACATAGAATTGTTCGCAATAATTTGTGAGGGGCTAGTACGTCATTTAGTGGGCGGATTACGACTTAAGAATTGAGGGGGCGTAAGGATGACCAGCCATTCACAGGAGCCGGAATCATTTTCTCGTAGCAATTAGATAGCTTTGCACCCATGTTTTACGCAAAAGAACTGCTGCCTGGTGCAGCCACTTATACAATGGATGAACCTGGTTCCAAGTATTGCATCATGGTATTGCGCCATACGGCGGGGGACGAGGTAGTATTGACGGATGGAAGGGGAGGACGGTACCAGGCCGTGATCACGGACGATAACCGGAAGAAATGTGTGCTCAGCATCTCCCAATATACCCTGATGCCGGCTGTGGTGGCACCTGTAAGAATAGCGATTGCGTTTACAAAGAATACTTCACGTATCGAGTGGTTCCTGGAGAAGGCCACAGAAATTGGTATACAATCCATTATCCCCCTGATCAGTCATCGTTCTGAAAAGGAAAAATTCCGGGCGGACAGGCTGGAGAACATTCTCGTAGCTGCTATGTTGCAATCCCAGCAATATTACCTGCCGGATCTGGCGGCACCGGTGAGTTTTGATAAGCTGGTAGCCGAAGCGCCTGCAGAACAATTATTTATTGCACATTGTCTGCCAGAACAAAAGCAACATCTCTGGCAGGCGATGGAAAAAGGGAAAGATTCCCTGCTACTGATTGGACCGGAAGGAGATTTTACGCCTGAGGAAATTTCGCTGGCATTGGGCAAGGGTTTTAAACCAGTATCGCTGGGTGAAACCAGACTGCGTACGGAGACAGCAGGTGTAGTGGGTGTGACGATGATGAATGCGGTGAATGCAGGATAAACAGCTGTAAACGATCGGGCTGTGAATGTTGTTTAAAAGAAAAAATAATTGTAGATTACACACTTATAATATATACTTTATAAGTACCACGTGAAAAATGCGCATCTTCATCAGGATTCCGATTTATGGAATTTGATAAAAGCGGATTCTATTCCGGCTTTTAATGAAGTATACTCCCGTTACTGGGAGCTGCTGTTTCGTGTGGCTTTCAAGCGACTTCCCTCGAAGGAGATAGCAGAAGAAATTGTACAGGATACGTTTATTATTCTTTGGGAGAAGCGGCATACCATTGAAATCACTACGCTGAAAAGTTATCTCTTCGCAATCACCCGTTACGCAATATTTCATTATCATGCCCGCCAGGAGACGATTCGTACCCGTATGCAGGAGATGGCTGCTATGACGCAATCGGCACCGGATATAGAGGCGATAGTGAATGCCCGTTTACTATTACAACTTGTGGATATCATTGCTGCAGAACTTCCTGAAAAGAGTCGTCTTGTATTTGCAGATAATAAATTAAAAGATCATTCTCTCTCTGAATCGGCCCAGTCATTTAATATTTCAGTTAAAACTGCTGAGGGGCACCTGACCCGGGCACTGAAAACAGTGCGTTTGAAACTGGGTACTTTGTATACTACTTTATTTATGTAGGAGTTTTGTTGGCTAAATGAAGGATTAACGTAATGATTCAGCCATTTTATGGGACTGAAATGCAACATGAGTCATTACTATTAATTCAGATTTTTTTTGAAAAGGGCAAGGGTAAGTCTTTAAAAAGATACTCTACATATAAAAGGGCAATTCCCATGTCTAAAGAAAACATCCAGGAACTAGCTGAAAAATGGCTGAATGGTACTGCTACACCTGCTGAAGTTCAGCGCCTGCAGGAGTGGTATCATGAGCAGGAAGCTATGCTTGCGCCGGTACCGGATGTGAAGATGGGTGAGCGGATCAGGCAGGGTATTGATACCGGGAGGCGCAGAAAGCCTTTTAAATGGGTAGGGGTGGCTGCAGCTGTGATGTTATTGATAAGTGCCGGGTACTATTATTACAATAACAGGCCTGTAAGACAGATGGCTGTATATGTACCCAGGGAACACCAGAACCGCCTGTTGCTGCCGGATAGTTCCGAGGTATGGCTCAATGCTGACAGTAAATTAACGTACAGGGAAACTGACAATAAGAGAGAAGTTACGTTGGAAGGCGAAGCCTTCTTCAATATCAGGCAGGCTGCCGGCCGCCCTTTCGTCGTCAAAGCCGGTCCCTGCATTGCCACTGTATTAGGAACATCTTTCAACATTAAAGCTTACAAAAATGATCCGAAAGTCCTCATCACCGTAGCCACCGGCAAAGTACAGGTACAGGATCAGCATCAGCAATTGAAAGTGCTGACGGCCAACAAACAAATCGCGCTGGAACCAATCACAGGAGCGATCAGAGAAAAACAAGTAAACGCAGTCGTATATAAAGCCTGGATAGACGGCAGCTTTGAAGTAAACAATGAAACTTTTGAAGAAGTCGCCCATCGCTTAAGCCGGAAGTATGGTGTAGCTATTCACTTTGACAATCCGGCACTTGCGCACTGCACTTTCCTGGCGAGTTTTGACCAGGCAGCCAATCTGCCATTCATTTTATCCATGTTGTGTAAGATTAACAATTCCACATTTAGCATTAGTGACGACCAGCGAGCGGTAACTATTTCAGGTAATGGCTGTAATAATTAAGGATAGTTTTTTTATTGATTAAATATTCCCGTTATGAAATTTATCAGCATGCCTGCCGGTGATTCTTCATGATAGAAAGAACATAGCGCTTTCAGCATCCACGGTCTGCAAACTTCAGATGCCTTAGCGCTACGGCATTGTACTTCTATTACATCATACAAAATGCAATTAAAGATATGAAATACTGCGGTATTTTAAGCGGGGTTCCTATTCCCTTATACGAACGTTTTCAACTGTTATTTAAGATCATGCGCATCCTGTTCCTGGTCATATTGGTTTTATGTACAACGACGCTGCTATTGGTCGCCCGGGATAGCCGCGGGCAGGATCTGAGCGCCATCAGGCTACACCTGAGTATCCGTGATACCAAACTGGATAAGGTGTTGAAACAGATCGAACGTCATACTGAGTTGCTTTTTATTGTAGACGGTAGTGTGGCGCAGCAAACGGCTGTGCCTTCGCTGGAAGACAAAGAACGCTCTCTCAAAGAGATCCTGGATGCTGTACTTGGACCCAATGAGCTGGCTTATGTGCAGGATGGACATTACATCATTATTAAGAAATCAGCACCAGCTGTTGCAGCAAAACCTGTTTCAGGTGTGATCACTGATGAGAAAGGTGAGCCATTGCCGGGGGTGAGTATCTCTATCAAAGGTTCTCATGCAGGTACCATCTCTAACGAGAAAGGTATTTTCACGCTGAATAGTACATCTGAAAATGATACACTGCTGGTAAGTTATGTCGGCTATAAGACACAGGAAGTACCTGTGAAAGGTATGAGTCAACTCACGATCCGGCTTGCATTGAGTGAGAACTCCCTGCAGGATGTGGTGGTCATTGGTTATGGTAGTCAGCGCAAAGGTGACCTGACCAGTTCTGTTGCTACTGTGAAGTCTGAAAACTTTGTGAAGGGGAATGTACTGGATGCGGGCCAGTTATTGCAGGGAAAGGTAGCGGGTCTGACGGTGTCTGCACCCAGTGGAGACCCTACCAGTGGTTCACAGATATTGCTGAGAGGGAATACGACTTTGTTAGGGGCGAATAGTAGTCCGCTGGTACTGATAGATGGTATTCCCGGTGACCTGAAAACAGTAGCGCCTGAGGATATTGAATCTATGGATGTACTGAAGGATGGTTCTGCTGCGGCGATCTATGGTACCCGTGGTACAAATGGTGTAATCATCGTGACTACACGCAGACCAAGTGGTGCGTATACCAATTCAGTAGATTATAGTGGGTATGTGGGTACGCAGACGGTTGCCCGTAAGTTGGAGATGCTGACGGCTGAAGATTATCGCAGGCAGATTGCAGAAGGTACCCGTGATAAATCCTGGGACCTGGGAGCGAATACTGACTGGCAAAAGGAGATTTCACAAACTCCAGTTACACATGTGCATAACCTGACATTCAGGGGTGGTAACAGTAGGACGAATTACCTCGCGAATGTGAACTACAGAGCATTGGAAGGGATCATGAAGAAGTCTGATAATAATACATTCACAGGCAGGATCGATATCAATCACAGTATGCTGGACGATAAGCTGCGCATTAATGTAGGTTTGTTGAATTCTAATAATAAGTTTACTACTACCGGTGATGGTTATAGCTTCAATGGCTATACGTATAGGCAGGCGCTGATCCGCAACCCTACATCCCCGATTTATGATTCTACCGGCAAGTGGTTTGAGCAGACAGGTTTGTTCAACTATGAGAATCCATTGTCCAGGCTATATGAGAGCAATGGTCAGAACACTTCTCAGAATACGCGCATGAATAGTACGATTACCTTGCTGCCGGTGGAGGGACTGAAATTGTCTGCACTGTTTTCTTATACACGTTATAATGAAGAGCGTGGTTATTCAGAAACCAAGCAACATATTTCCACCCTGCGGGATGGCAGGAACGGCTATGCTTCTGTAGGTTCTTTACAGAATGTGCAAAGATTGATGGAGCTGACAGCACAGTATAATAAGAATATTGCTAAGCATAAGTTTAGTGTAATGGGTGGATACAGTTATCAGGAAACCGATTACAGGAACCAGTATATGCAGAACTGGGATTTTCCTACTGACCGTTTTTCTTACAATGACATTGGAATCGGCTATGCACTGAAACAAGGGCTGGCAGTGCAGTACAGTGAGAAGTCAGAAACAAACCTGATTGGTTTCTTTGGCCGGGCTACTTATAGTTATGATGATA
Source organism: Chitinophaga silvisoli (assembly GCF_003412465.1). Taxonomy (GTDB): domain Bacteria; phylum Bacteroidota; class Bacteroidia; order Chitinophagales; family Chitinophagaceae; genus Chitinophaga; species Chitinophaga silvisoli. The sequence continues at coordinate 711,118 of NZ_QTJV01000004.1, read as the reverse complement.
AGTATTTATTGCTGGCTTCACTGAGACATGAGGCGGCGAGCCAGTTGTACGGTACGAAGCAGCCATGGGGTAATTTCCCTGCGGTGTCATTGGGTTGGAGACTGAGCAATGAGCCTTTTATGAAGCGCATCAGTTGGCTGACGGACCTGAAGCTGCGTGCGGGTTATGGTGTAACAGGTACACAGCCGACAGACTTGTTCTTAGGTGTGGGGATCCTGAGTTATGGCGATTATGTGTATAACAATGGGGTGTGGATTCAAACGCTGGGTCCTTCACAGAATCCGAATGATAAGCTGCGTTGGGAAGAGAAGCATGAATCCAACTTTGGGATCGACTATACCTTGTTCAATGGCCGGGTGAGTGGTAATGTGGATTATTATATCAGGAGAATCAATGGTTTGCTGTATGACTATGCGGTACCGAGTCCGCCTAATTTGTACAATAGCACCCGTGCGAATGTGGGGAAGATGGAGAATAAAGGGCTGGAGGTGATGGTGAATATCATCCCGGTGAAGACGAATGATTTTGAGTGGAGTACCAGTCTGATGTTCTCTACGAATACCAATAAGCTGATCACGCTGAGCAATGAACTGTACCAGGCGAGTGTGGATTATATTACGACAGGTAGTACAGGGGAACCGATCCAGTCGTTTACAAACATTGTAAGGGTGGGGCGTAATATTGGTGACTTCTATGGTTTCAAGGTGGTGGATATCTCCAGTGACGGGAAGTGGATTTATGAGGGGCGTGATGGCAAGCCGCAGGCCTATGCAGATTACCAGCATGCGTTTGAAGACAAGAGAGTGTTGGGAAATGGTTTGCCAAGGTATTATGGTGGATGGAATAACACTTTTCGCTATAAGAATTTTGATTTGAATATTACGATGCGTGGTGCATTCAAATACCAGATCCTGAATGTGCAGCGTATGTATTATGAAAACACCGGCTTGCAGCAGTACAACCGTTTGAAATCGGCTTATGACAAGGTAATGGGTAAGGCAGTACTGAGTACGGATATGCCACTGGAGTTCAATAGTAACTATGTGGAAAACGGTGATTTCTGGAAGGTAGACAACATCACTTTAGGCTATAATTTCAATCGCATTCAGAGTAAGTACATCCATGGGGCGAGGGTATATGCATCTACCCTGAATACTTTGACCCTGACTGGTTACAAGGGTATTGATCCGGAGGTAAACAGGCTGGGACTGGCTCCTGGTGTAGATGACAGGGATAAGTATCCTGCTGTAAGAACATTTACTGTGGGTGTGAATCTGAATTTTTAAAACCAAAAGCAATGAAAAGATATATATGGATAGCAGTGCTGTTTGCAATGGCCTGTACCAAGTTAAAAGATACCAGTTATAATAAGATTATTGACAGCCAGTTTGATCCGGGTGCGGAGGATCTGGCAGGTTTGGTAGGGGCTGCGTATGTGAACTGGCGTTATGTGCTGAATGACTGGAATGGTTTATTCCGTGCGCAGGAAGTATCGGGGGATGAGGTGGTGATACCTGCAAGGCCGAATGGCTGGGTAGATGGCGGGATTTACCTGCGTATACATGAGCATACCTGGACGGCGGATGATGATATAGTGGTACAGACATGGGGACGTGCATATGCGGGGATTACGAATTGTAACCGGGTGATTTACCAGCTGGAATCAGGTATTATACCGATCTCTGATTCGGTGGCAAAGCGGGCTACCTTAGCCGAACTGCATGTATTGCGGGCATCTTATTATTATGTGTTGTGTGATTTTTATGGCAATGTGCCGTTGGTGACACAGTTTAATGTGCCTTCAGGTTACCTGCCTACGCAAAATACACGGAAAGAGGTATACGATTTTATTGTGAACGAGGTGAATACTTACCTGCCTTTGCTGAGTGCAAAGAATGATGGTACAACGTATGGGAAGTTCAACCAGTGGGCGGCGCATGCTTTGCTGGCGAAGATGTACCTGAATGCGGAGGTATATAGTGGTACAGCGGCGTGGGAGGAGTGTATAAAGCAGTGTGATACGATCATGAATTCGAATGTAGGGTTTGCCCTGGAGGCGGCGCAGCGGAATGTGTTTATTACGGAGAATGAGCACTCACCTGAAATCATTTTTGCATTGCCTTTTGATGAGACGTATGTGACGAACTGGAATGCATTTGATATTCATATGGAGACCTTGCAGCCGGCGAACCAGGCGACGTATAACCTGAAGTCAACGCCCTGGGGTGGTATTTGTGCGATTCCGCAGTTTATCAGTACGTATGATGTGGATGACGACCGCTTGAAGGATAACTGGATCCAGGGGCAGCAGTATAGTGCAAATGGGGAGGAGTTGATGTGTACGATGGGGGCTTATACGGGGCAGCCTTTGAATTATATCAATGCGGTGCCGGGTATTGATGCATCAGAGGAGGTACATGGATACAGGCTGGGAAAATTTGAGATCAAGCAGAAGGCGGCGGTGCAGTTGAGTAATGACTGGCCATTGTTCAGGTATGCGGATGTGTTGATGATGAAGGCGGAGAGTTTGCTGCGTACGGGGAAGACGGCAGATGCGGCGGCATTGGTGACATTGGTTCGTCAGCGTTCATTCTCTACGAATCCTGCAAAGGCGACGGTGACGGCGGCGGATTTATTGAAGGGAAGTACTTATAATTATGGATTGCGGAATCATACGGATTCAACGTTTGAGGGTGGTAGTGATGTGATGTATGGTCGATTCCTGGATGAGTTGGGATGGGAGTTTAGCCAGGAGGGAAGAAGGCGGCAGGATATGATTCGATTTGGTGTATTTACGAAGAAGAGTTGGTTTTCACATAGTCCTAATGGTGAGTACAGGAGTTTGTACCCGATACCGCGGACGGAGTTGAATAAGAATGCGAATTTAAAGCAGAATACAGGTTATTAATGAAAGGGTTTCGGCTCTTTGATTGCAGCTTTCGATAATAAACATGCACGATTATGAAGCGATTATTTTTATCATTATCACTATTCTATGCAGTTAACTTATCTGCACAGCAGGCGGATTATCCTATTAAGGCGGTGAATTTCACGGCGGTAAAATTGTCGGACAACTTCTGGTTGCCGCGTATCCAGGTGAATCATCAGGTTACGATTCCGGCATCGTTTGCGCGATGTGAGAATACGGGTAGGGTGAAAAATTTTGAGATGGCGGCCGCGCATTCAGGGAAGTTTTGTACGAAGTTCACCTTTGATGATACGGATATTTATAAGACGATAGAGGGGGCATCGTTTTCGATGGCGGTGACACCTGATAAGAAGATGGACAGGTATGTGGATTCGCTGATAGCGATAGTGGCGAAGGCGCAGGAGCCGGATGGGTATTTGTATACGGCGCGGACGATAGATCCTTTGCATCCGCCTGAGTGGGCGGGGCCGGAGCGTTGGGTGAATGAGCATTCGATGAGTCATGAGTTGTATAATTCAGGGCATTTATTTGAGGCGGCGAGTGCGCATTACCTGGCGACGGGGAAACGGAATTTTTTGGATATCGCGTTGAAGAATGCGGATTTGCTGGTGAGGACGTTTGGGCCTGGGAAGCGGGGAGTGGCACCGGGGCATGAGGTGGTAGAGATGGGGTTGGTGAAATTGTACCGGATAACGGGTCGTAAGGATTATTTGGCGTTGGCGAAGTTTTTTATAGATGAGAGGGGGAAGCGTGGGTATAAAAAGGATAGTGAGAATGAGTGGCAGAATGGGAAGTATTGGCAGGATGACAAGCCTGTGACGGCGCAGGATGAGGCGGAGGGGCATGCGGTGCGTGCGATGTATTTGTATGCGGCGATGGCGGATATAGCGGCGATAGATGGGGATACGGCTTATCTGGCGGCGATAGACAGGATTTGGGATAATATGACGGGGAAGAAGATTTATGTGCAGGGAGGGATTGGTGCGGTGCCTGATGGGGAGCGGTTTGGGGAGGATTATGAGTTGCCGAATGCAACGGCTTATAATGAGACTTGTGCGGCGATAGGGAATGCGTTTTGGAATGAGCGGATGTTTTTGTTGCATGGGGATGCGAAGTATATAGATTTGTTGGAGAAGGTGATGTATAATGGGTTGATATCCGGGTTAGGTTTGGATGGGAAGTCATTCTTTTATACGAATGCGATGGAGGTAAGGGATGATTTTAAGCATGGGAGTTTGGAGCGGTCTCGTTCGGGGTGGTTTGAGTGTTCATGTTGTCCGACGAATTTAGTGAGGTTTTTGCCGTCAGTGCCGGGGTATATGTATGCGCAGGAGGGGAAGAAGGTGTATGTGAATTTGTATATAAATAGTACGGCTACCTTGAAGGTAGAGAATAGTGATGTAGTGATCAGGCAGGAGCATGATTATCCCTGGGAGGGGAATATATTATTGAAGTTGGATCCGGTGAAGGCGACGGCGTTTGAATTGCGGGTAAGGATCCCGGGGTGGGTGAATGGAGAGGCGATAGCGGATGGCTTGTACAGGTTTAAGGATACGAAGGCAGATGCGGCGGTGATTGCGGTGAATGGGAAGGTGCAGCCTTATAGGGTGGAGAAGGGGTATGCGGTGTTGAACAGGATGTGGAAGAAGGGGGATGTGGTGAGTGTGAGTTTGCCGATGCGGGTGAAGGAGGTGCTTGCGGATGGAAGGTTGGTGGATGATGAGGGGAAGGTGGCGATACAAAGGGGGCCATTGGTGTATTGTGCGGAGTGGAAGGATAATGGGGGGAAGGTGAGTAATTTGTTTGGATTGGGGGATAAGTGGGATGTGGTGATGGAGAAGGGGATGTTGAATGGAGTGGTGGTGTTGAGGGGTGAGGGGAAGAGAGTGGAGGTAAGGGATGGAGTGGTGGATACGAGGGAGGAGAAGGTGACGTTGATACCTTATTATAGTTGGGCGAATAGGGGAGAGGGGGAGATGAGTGTGTGGTTTTTGGAGAAGGTGAGAGGGGTGAGTTTGAGATGAGAATGAGAGGATTGATTTGAGAAAGATATTTTTCAATTTTTAATTTTTGGGTTAAAAATTGGAAAATATCTTTTTTTTGTGTGAAAAATTTGTTTTTGTCTAAAGAATGGGTGTATATTTGTGTTAACAGAACCCGCCGCGCTTCTCGTAAGATCAGCGTACCAAGGCGGGGCATTTTTTTATATGAATTCCATTGATAGACAATTCCCGTTATTGTCTGACCAGTTTAAAATCCTTCAACAACGTGGCTTGAAAATAAATGATAGTGTTGTAACTAATCATTATTTAGCGCATGTAGGTTATTATAGATTGGCAGACTATTGGCAATTCTTCCACAAGGAGAAGATTAGTAATGCATTTGTTGTTGGTACTACATTCGATCAAGTTATTGAGCTATATAATTTTGATCGTGAATTAAGATTACTACTATTGGATGCTATAGAGCGTATAGAAGTCTCTTTTCGTGCTATCATGATTAACATGATGTGTCCGATTTATGGCTCAAACTGGTTTACAGATAAGATGATATTTTTTGATGAAGGAAGATTGAATGGGGTAGTTGAGACGATTGATAGGGAACTTGATCGATCAGATGAAGAGTGCGTGAAATTACATGATAAAAAAAAGAGTGGGTTTGAACATCCGCCGGCATGGAAAACCTTACCAATACTATCATTTGGTACCTTGTCTAAGATATATAGGAATATTAAGAATGATATTAAGGAGAAGAGAATAATTGCAAAGGTTTATGGGCTTCCTCAAGGCAAATGGTTGCAGTCATGGATTCAAGTGGTTGCTATACTAAGAAATTATTGTGCACATCATTCATTAATTTGTTATAGAACTTTTTCCTTTTTGCCCAAGGAAATAGGAGAGGTAAAATTGCCCTGGATAAAAGGAATATCTTCTGCAGGTAGTATAGAGAGCAAGCAATTATATTATCAATTATGTATTGTTCGCTACTTATTGCATACGGCAAGTCCGGGTAACGATTTTAGTTATAGACTGATGGAATTGTTTGTGAAGTATAGAGGAATTGATTTGGAGAGGATGGGATTTTTAGAGAATTGGGATGAAGAGGATTTATGGCAGTAGGGAATTATAAAACTATTGATGATGGAGGGTTTGAATTGATTTGTGTGGTGATATAAAGTGTGGGAAAATATCAATAGAATAATGCAGCAATCAATTATTGAAAAAGGCTTTTTTTAATGGGTGAAAATTTGTTTTGTCTGATTGCTAATAGTAAATTTGTGCTAACAGTCCCCGCCGCGCTTCCCGTAGGATCAGCGTACCAGAGCTGGGGCATCATACTAAAAAAGGCTACTCTTTACAGAGCAGCCTTTTTTAATTTCTTTATTTTAACCCATCACAAATCTTCTTCGCTATCGTCGGGCCTTCATAAATAAAACCTGTATATACCTGTACCAGGCTCGCCCCTGCATCCAGCTTCTCCTGTGCATCTGCGGCCGTAAAAATCCCTCCTACAGCGATAATCGGAATACTGCCTTTTGTTTTCTGGGAAATATAGCGAATTACGGCTGTTGCCTTCTCTTTCACCGGCAATCCACTCAATCCACCTGCGCCAATCGCTTCAACTTCATTTGCAGGAGTTGCCAGGCCTTCCCGGCTGATAGTTGTATTAGTAGCTACCAGTCCTGCCAGCTTCGTTTCAGTTACTATTTCTATGATATCATCCAGCTGACTATCGGTCAGATCCGGGGCTATTTTTAATAAAATAGGTTTTGGCTTCGCCTTCTGCTCATTCAGCATTTGCAGGTGATGCAGTAATTGCTTCAATGGTTCCTTCTCCTGCAAAGCGCGCAGGTTAGGTGTATTCGGCGAACTCACATTTACTACAAAATAATCTACCACATCGAAGAGGGCCTGAAAGCACTTTTCATAATCACTAATTGCTTCTTCATTGGGGGTTATTTTGTTCTTCCCGATATTTCCTCCAATAATGATGTCTGACTTGCGTTTCTGCAGGCGTTTTGCTGCAGGCACAGCGCCTCCATTATTGAAACCCATCCTGTTGATCAGCGCCTTATCGGTAGGCAAGCGGAACAAACGAGGCTGGTCATTACCCGGTTGAGCTACCGGGGTTACAGTGCCAATTTCCACAAATCCGAATCCGAGACTGGCCAATTCATCTGTATACTTCGCATCCTTGTCGAATCCTGCTGCTAAGCCTACAGGATTTTTAAAGGTCAGGCCCCATAAAGTCCGTTCCAGCCCGGTCTTTTTAGGCATACAAAATGAATGGAGAATCTGCTTGCCCATTGGTACGCCGTGCAATATTTGCAGGCCTTTCATTACCTGATAGTGGATTTTTTCCGGCGGAAAACGGAAAAATATCTTTTTGATTAAATTATACATGCGGGCACAAAGATAATGTTAAACCAGAAATGCGGAAGGGGATCGTGGTCATTGTTGAGGTGGGGGTGGAGTGGGGGATTTGTAAAAGGAACTTTTAAAAAGTGAGTCCCTTATCATTTACATGTTGTCACAATTAAACTTTTATTATCTATAATTGCATTGATCTTCATTCCGGAATACTATTTTTGTAACCGTTAACATGCTAGACCGCCACACATTCGAAGCCATTTTTAAGGAGTACCATGCGCAGTGCGTGGCTTTTGCCGTGCATTATACCGGCGATGTTCATGAGGGGGAAGAGGTGGTGCAGCAGGTTTTCCTGAAGCTTTGGGAGAAACGGGAGAATGTGGATATTACCGGGATGGTGAAGTCTTATCTTTTTGCCGCTATCCGGAATACAGCGATTAGTAACTGGCGGAAGGATACTGTCAGGAATGAGAAGGAACAGGCTTCGGGTTATGAGTTGGTGCCGTCGGTGACGGTATCGCAGGCCTGGGAACTGGAGAAAATGTATCAGCAGGCGCTGGAGAAGTTGCCGGAGCGGTGCAGGGAGGTGTTTGTGCTGAGCAGGCAGCAGCAGTTGAAGTATGCGGAGATTGCGGTGCTGATGAATATTTCGGTGAAGACTGTCGAGAATCAAATGGGGAAAGCGCTGAAGCATATGCATAAAGAGTTGAGGGATTATCTGGGGATGTTTTTGTTTTTATAGGTTTTTGGAGGGGATCGGGGCCGGACCTTGCTATTGTTAGATATTAGCTTTTTATAATGCATTTCAAAAGCTAAATCAGGTTTTATTCCCTTTTTAACCCCTCCATCCTTCTTTTTACTGCCGTTTATGGCGAATTACACCGATAATTTTTTCTTTTTTCAATAGGGGATTCTGTTCTCCACATGCGTCCTTTATCAGGCGGGCAATCCTTATTTTTGCCCGGCAAATCTGTAAATCTACTAACTGTACATGACTATGCTTACACCAGATGAGGCATTATATGCCCTCCTATGCAAGTATCTGCTGAAGGAAGCGGATAGTAATGAGCAGCAATGGGTGGATACCTGGCTTCAGGCAAATCCTGAGCACCCGGTATTGCTTGCTTCTCTGGATAAGTTGTTGCGTACAGCACCTGAACAGGAGGTGCAGGGGGCGATGGATACGGAGACGGCGTGGAGGTTATTGAGTAGTAGGATGGAAGAAGGAGTGGGGAGTGCATCCCAATTGCAATCTCAACCCGAAATTCATTCTAAGTCTAAATCTAAAACCCAATCACCTTTCGGACTATCACCCCGCTGGTTGGCAGTCGCAGCTTCCGTCTGCCTCCTGATCAGCGCAGGCCTCTGGTTCATGACCCGACAAAGTGAAAGGCAAATCAACTATAACGGCGCCCAGCTGGTCAAACTGGAAGATGGCTCCATTGTCCGGCTGGATCCCGCCGCCCAGTTGCAGGTGCTGTCTGGTTTTGGAAAGAAAGATCGCAAGGTTATCCTGAAAGGAAAAGCAGAATTTGATGTAACTACAGATGCTGCCCATCCGTTTATTATAGACCTTGGTAAGCAGGCTATTACTGTACTGGGTACCCGGTTTAGTGTGGATAACAGCCAACAGTTGCGGGTTTTTATTCATTCAGGGAAAATTAAAGTAAGCCGGCAGCAGGATAGTGTGATTCTGACGGCCGGTATGTTGCTGGAAGAAGATAGCAGTCGGCAATTTTACCAGGTGGGTGCACATATTAAGGATGCGGCTACGCAGGCAGTGGTGTTTAAGGATACGCCTTTACGGGAAGTGTTGCAGACCATTAGTGTGTTGTATCATGTGAATGTGAGTGCTGATGCTGAATTGCTGGATTTGCCGGTGACTGCAACTTATACAGGGGAGCCTGTGCAGAATGTGTTGGAAGCTATCGCATATTTGTCGAATGCAAACGTCGTTATTAAAGGTGCTGGTTATGAGTTGAGGAGGCAGGAATAAAATTTCAATCAAAAAGGTTATAGCTGGTTCTATGAGAAGGAACAAGTGTCGATTTGATCAGTTAGGTTCAAAACTATTTTAATCAGGGATTGTTAGCTTATTCAATTGAGAAGACAAAGCCGATTTAACCAGGAAAGAGAAGTTTATTCAATTGAAAAGACAAAGACCGGTTCAACCAGGAAAGGTTAGCTTATTCAATTGAAAAGACAAAAACTATTTCCAACAGGTAAGGTTAGTTTATTCAATTAAAAAGACAAAAACCGGTTCAATCAGAAACGGAAACTAAATCAACTGAACAAACAAAAACCGATTTCATCTAAAAGATGAAAGCCAATTTAATTAGAACAATAAAGGCCGATTCTTTTAGATAGTCCCCGCGATTTTGATCAAAGAGATACCAAACTATTCAATCAGAAAAGCTAACACCATTTTTAATTCACATTATGTCATTGCTCGGAAGAATGCTGCTTGGAATGTTACTCATTCCTCTGCAGGTGTTAGGCTGGGACTGGCATACCCGGATCACTGTCACCGTAACCAATCAGCCGCTATCTGTTATTTGCGGACAACTGGAATCCCAGTACGGCATACATTTCTCCTATAGCAGAGAAATCGTAGACCTTTCCCGCCGGGTAACAGTCAACTTTCAAGACAAACCCCTGAAAAGAGCTCTTAACGAACTCTTTTCTCCTTTTGATATCCGCTTCGCCCGTATCGGCGAACAAATTGTGCTGACCGTAAAGAAGCCGTCTACCATTACCATTAGTGGCTATGTCCAGGATGTGCGTAATGGAGAAAGGCTCATTGGCGCTACCATTTACTCTCCTATCCAGCAGACGGGAGCGACTACGAACCAATATGGTTTTTTCAGTCTGACGATTCCTAAAGATACCAATAGCCTATGCGTCAGTTATATCGGTTATCATCCACAAAGACTGTGTATAACAGGGAAATCATTTGTCATCGTCGGCCTGCAGCCTTCCAATAGTTTAAGAGAGTTTACTGTTTCTGACACCACACAATCGAAGCGACAGATGAGTGCTCTCCATGTCTCGCCTGCAGATGTGAAATCGATGCCCCGCTTATTGGGGGAGTCTGATGTGATGCGTGCGATTGCAACTTTGCCCGGTGTATCAGGAGGGGTAGATGGGGGAACTGTCACCAGTGTGAGAGGTGGTGGTTCTTACCAGAACCTGATCTTGTTGGATGGTTCCCCGGTTTTCAATTCATCACATCTCTTTGGATTGTTTTCGGTGTTCAATCCGGATATTGTGAAGAGTGCAGATTTTTATAAAGGTGGATTTCCTGCGCGGTATGCCGGCAGACTTTCTTCTGTAATTGATATATCCACGAAGGATGGGGATATGAAGGAATATCATGGCGAGGCATCTGCAGGTGTGATTGCGGTAAGGGGAATGGTGGAAGGGCCAATTACGAAAGATAAGACTTCTTTTGTGGTATCTGCCCGCAGGTCTATCCTGGAACCTGTTTTGAATAGTATTAATGAGAGGATTCAAGATGAGGAAGGGACAAAAGTGAACCTTGTATTTCATGATGTGAACCTGAAAATAAATCACATCTTTTCGCCGAAGGACCGTCTTTATTTTAGTAGTTATTTTGGTAATGATAACCTCGGACTTACACTGCAAAATAACGCGGATAGTACCACTGCTGCGAACCCTTTTAAAGAGAGTACAGTGACCCGCCTGAACTGGGGGAATAAAACTTTTGCGTTGAGATGGAACCATGTTTTTAATCCAAAGTTGTTTGTCAATACGACATTGAATTATTCACAGTATTATTTCAATATCGATTACAATTATTATTACCAGCCTTCTAAGAGTAGCGATTCTATTCACCTGTATGGGCAGTACTATTCGATGGTGAAGGATATTATGTTCAGAACGGATGCGGAGTTTATTCCTGGTCCGAATCATATATTCAAGTTTGGTGCAGGTGGTATTATACACAAATTCAACCCGGGGGTGTCGGCATTCGAGGATTATTCACAGTCTAAAACTTTGTTGGATACGTCTTATAACAAGACGACTTCTGTGGGGGGTGAGGTGCTGTTATATGCGGAGGATGACTGGACAATTACTGATGCGTTGAGAGTGAATATAGGTTTGCATGGTTCAGGATTTTTAGTAAAAGGGAAGTCTTTCTATTCATTGCAACCGAGGGTGCAGGCGAGGTATCAGTTGCCGGATCACTGGACCTTCTTGTTGGGGTATACCCATATGAACCAGTACCTGCATGTGCTGAGTGAATCGAATACGAGTCTGCCGATGGATTTGTGGGTACCTTCTACGAAGAAGGTGGGGCCGATGTTTTCCCGGCAGGTTACTCTGGGGGTGAATAAGACCATGAATGATAAGCGTTATGCGCTTTCGCTGGAGGCGTATTATAAGAGTATGAAGAATGTGATCGAGTACAGGGATGATAGTAAGATCTTCAATTCTGCGAGTAAGGATTGGGAAGATTATGTAGAGACTGGTACGGGAACGAGTTATGGTGGAGAGGTGATGCTGGAGAAGAAGAAAGGTAAACTGAGAGGATGGATCGGCTATACGCTTTCCTGGTCATACAGAAGGTTTCCGAATGTGAATAATGGGCAGTCGTATCCGTATAATTATGATGGACGACATGATATTAAGGTGATGTTGATGCAGCAGGTTGGGAAGCGCTGGGAGTTGGCGGCTAACTGGCATTTTAATTCAGGGTTGCCTATGACATTGCCGGTAGGAAGTTATGAGGGCATATCGGATCCATCGCCGTATGATGGAGGGGGCAATTACCCGGTGTTGGATCGGTTAAGTAATAGAAATCAATATAGATCTACTGTGATTCATAGATTGGACCTGAGTGCCACGCATACGAAGCCGAAGCCGTGGGGGAGCAGGAGCTGGACAATTAGTTTGTTTAATGTATATAATCATGCGAATCCGTTTATGTATTCGTTAGTGACAGACAAGCAGAATCAGAAGCGGTATCTGCAGGAGATTAGTATACTGCCGATACTGCCGAGTGTGACGTTTTCTATTAAGTTTTAAAAATGATGATTGTAACGAAGTGAGTCTTCATCATCCAGGAAGGAGATTCAAAATTTTAACACCATGCGAAAACTACTCATCTGCTTATCTATCATAATCCTTACTGCCTGCGTAAAGGAATCAAGAATAGAGATTCCATACGCAGGGGATAAAATAGTAGTCAACAGTCTGATTCAACCAGACAGTCTGATCTATATTCGTGTAACCGGCAGTAAAAAGGTAACCGAATATTCATTTGATCCGTTGGACTCCGCTACGGTGGTATTGCAGGAAAATGGCATTACATTGCCCACACCCACTTACCAGCTGATAAATGGATATGGATATTTCGTATCGCAATCAGTCGCAAAAACAGGTAGTCATTACGCTATACAGGTAGCCAATAAGGGCCTTACGGCGGTAAGTGGTAGTGACAGTACACCTATGCGTGCACACATCAGTAATGCTTATGCACAGCGTGGCCTCAACAGGGTACGGTTTACCTTGCAGGAAGATGGAAGTACTATAAATTATTATCGTCTACGTATATTCACTGCTGTTGAATCTAACGGCAATTGGGTAATTGACAAAACTGATACTATTCACTTTAGGCTTGACCCTGCATTGAATAATGATCTGCCTGATATCATCACCAATGATTACAAGAGTGAATCTATCATGACTGATGAGAATTTCAATGGCAAAACCATACAGTTTGTACTACAGACGAAGAAAGAAGTAAGTAGCTCTCACATGATCATAGAATTAAGCGCGTTGACTCCAGCTGCCTGGAAGTACTTTCAGTCTACATACACCCAGCGATTGAATGATTCGCAGGACTTTTCCCTTGATCCGGAAAATGCTTATTCCAATGTAGAAAACGGGTATGGTATTATTGCTGGCGTTAATGCGGCAAGGCTTTTGTTTACAGTAGAATAACTCCGTTATTTTTCAATCTGGTATTTCGAGACGATTTCATTTAATCGGCACGAAAGCTTTACACATTCTGATATAATGGTACTATCCAGCTCGGTGTACCCTGCTGATTCCAATTCATACAATTGCGGATAGAGTGAGGCCATGAGGCGTTTAGCTGCAGCTATCAATCCATCCTGCAGATTGACGATTTGTGTTTGTTCGCGCATAGTATTTTGATAGTACGGCGATAGTGGATTTAGCGTTTCTTCCCAATCCATGGGCTTAAATTTTTCCGGTGACAGGTAATAATATTAAAACAATAGATTTGAGGGTTTGGTTTAACGATTCCGGAAATTGAGTTTTGTTTTTTTGAATGTAATGGTATTTTACTTTTTCTAATAGCAGCATTTTGATTCGTACATAATGGGTTTTAGACCACTCATCATGATTTTTCTTTTTGCGTAAAGATTGTCATAAAATTTTCCCGATTCGATTAGTTCTTTACATTTCTATGACATAGCTTTGCATTACTCTATCACTCCGCCACCTATCGCCGAGCTTTTTGGTATTTCTCCGTATACCATTCAGGCTGGTTGATAACCAACATTTTTTGACTTGACTTGCTGTCAGGGGATACGGGATATCCTTATGGATTTTCTATGTCCTGACGGTAAAAAATAGTGAGTAATTAATTTATTAAAGAAACCTTGCCGGAGCATGGCGGAGTAAAGTGCTCCCGGTGAGCGATGGTTGGCCCGCAACCCCGGGTAGGGTCAACCATTATTTTTTTCTATCAACTTATTTTAAAGATTTTATGAACCGCTTGATCGTCCTGACCGCTGCTTTACTGGTGGCGATGAATACTTTTGCCCAGAAGAGAATTGTTTCCCTGAATGGTGCTGTTACTGAAATTGTCGTTGCATTAGGGTTTGAGAAAAACATTGTAGGTGTGGATGTAACCAGTACTTATCCTGCCAGCATGCAGCAGGTGCCTAAGGTGGGCCACAATAGAAATATTTCTGCTGAACCTGTGTTGGCTTTGAACCCGGACCTGATCCTGGGAACGGATAATTTTTTGCAGCCGGCTGTAATAACGCAGTTTAAGAATGTGGGTGTGAAAACGCAGATCTTCAAACAGGATTTTTCTATTGAGGGTACGAAGCAACTGATTACTGAGGTGGCGGCTGCGCTGCAGGTACCGGCTAAGGGTACTGCGCTGATTAAACAGCTGGAAAAAGAGCAGGCGGGATTGAAGATAAAGCAGACTAATAAGAAGGTGTTGTTTATATATGCGCGTGGTGCGGGTACGATGCTGGTAGCTGGTACGGGAACGCCTACAGAGAAGATGATTACGCTGGCAGGGGCGCAGAATGCGGCGAGTGGGTTTAGTGATTTTAAGCCATTGACACCGGAGGCGTTGGTGACGGCTAATCCTGATATTATCCTGATGTTTGATGATGGGTTGAAGAGTATGGGAGGGATTGATGGATTGCTGAAAGTGCAGGGTGTGCAGCAGACGACTGCTGGCAGGGAGAAGAAGGTGGTGGTGATGGATGGTGCTTTGCTGACTGGGTTTGGGCCGAGGGTGATTACTGCGGTGAAGGAGTTGGCGGGCAAATTGAATAGTTAGTAGCAGTGTGTTTTAAGCGGGAATAGCGTTGGAAATTTGGAGGGTGAATGATCAGGGTTTTGGGAGGGAATGAGTTGTGTATCATTAAACAGATGAGCGAATGAATAAGCTTTTTAAGAAGATCAGTACCATCGGTGGCTTAACTATCCTGCTGGTGTTGGTCATTCTCATTGCTACAGGAACAGGTGCGATGCATATGTCGCCGCTGCAGGTACTGGCTATTTTGCTGCACAAGGCAGGTATAAATATTCCGGTGAGGTATGAAGCAAATATGGAAGGTGTGTTGTGGATGATCCGTTTGCCGCGGGTAATTTTAGGTGTGTTAATTGGTGCAGGATTAGGTGTGGCGGGGGCTTCATTGCAGGGGTTATTCCGCAATCCACTGGCTGATCCGGGTTTAATTGGAATCAGTTCCGGTGCATCGATGACGGCTGTGGTGATGATCATTATTCAGGGATCATTTCCGGTCTTTCAATCCATTCCTTTACTGAGTTTTTATTCACTCAATTTTGCGGCTTTTACAGGGGCGGTTATTACGACGCTCTTTATTTTCAGGGTAGCGCGTAGTGGCGGGCAGGCCGTGATTTCAACGATGTTGCTGGCGGGTATTGCGGTGAGGGCACTGTGTGAGTCAGTGACAGGATTGATGACCTATGTGGCGAATAATGAACAGTTGCGCAGTATTACGTTTTGGTCCCTGGGGAGTTTGGGAGGTGCGAGTTGGACCACGGTGATGGGCGTAATGCCTTTTATATTAGTACCGGTGATTTTATTGCCGCGGTTGGCACCTGCTATTAATTTGCTAGCCTTGGGTGAAAGGGAAGCGATGCATAGCGGTGTGAAAGTGTCACAGCTGAAAGTGCAATTGGTGATACTGGCTACGATGGCTGTGGCTGCGGGAGTGGCAGTGGCTGGTATTATTGGGTTTATTGGATTGATTGTGCCGCATATTGTGAGACAGTTTACCGGGCCGGATTATAGGATATTGATTCCGGGTGCTGCGTTGTCAGGGGCAGTGTTGCTGACGATTGCCGACTTGTTGTGCCGCACGATTATTGCTCCTGCAGAATTGCCGGTGGGGATTATTACGGCTGTGATCGGGGCTCCGTTTTTTATATGGTTAATTGTGAAGGAGAAGCGGGCGATTGTAATATAGATCAGCGTGCTGAATGCAGCAGGTGGCTTGGTTGGTGAATATGAAAAAAGATTATCCCCGCATGATAAACATCGCGCATTAAAGATATAGATAGACCAATTGTAATGAAGATTATACTCGCATGATGTTGCACATTAAAAATATATCGCTCACGCTTGGAAAAATGCCTGTGCTCAGAGACATCTCCTTTGAAGCTGCGGCAGGAGAACT
Organism: Chitinophaga silvisoli; assembly: GCF_003412465.1. GTDB lineage: Bacteria > Bacteroidota > Bacteroidia > Chitinophagales > Chitinophagaceae > Chitinophaga > Chitinophaga silvisoli. The sequence goes on along the minus strand of NZ_QTJV01000004.1, from coordinate 694,877 downwards.
ATGTGTGATCATGGGTGCCAATGGTGCAGGAAAATCAAGCCTGCTCAATGTGATTGCAGGTGAATATCCTGCATACAAGGGAGTCGTGAGGATAGCAGGGAAAGACCTGCGTACGATGTCTGTCGCGCAACAGGCTACTACCAGGGCTGTGTTGTCACAGCAGGTAGTACTCAACCAGGCATTTTCTGTGCAGGAAGTTGCAGCTATGGGCAGGTATGTATATAACAGGCAGCTGGATACCCTGGATAAAGGAATTGTGCAATGTGCATTGCGGACAATGCAGGTATACGATCTGAAAGACAGACCTTATACCACTTTATCCGGCGGACAAAAGCAACGCGTGCAGATGGCGAGGGTATTAGCACAATTGCTGGAAGCGCCGGGATTGCAGGAACTGGATTATACCGGTAAGAAAATGTTGTTGCTGGATGAGCCGGTGACAGGTATGGATATTCTGCATGAACAGCTGTCTTTACAACTGGCTGCTACACTGGCTGCTGCCGGGGTATTGGTGGTAGCTGTGCTGCATGACTTTCAGCTGGCGGCAGCTTTTGCTCATCGCATTTTATTATTAAAAGAAGGCGCATTGTATACACAGGGTACTGTGGAGAAGATGTTGACTTCTGCTCATATCAAAAATAGTTTTGGGGTAGATGTAGATGTATTGTCGCATCCCCAATGTAATTATCCGCTGGTGGTGACTGCCGCTACTGCTGGTTTATTTCAATCACCTGCCGAGAAGGCATTAAATGTTTTTTAAAAAAATGAATGAAATTGTAACACCTACGCTGAGAGACCAATGGATCGCATTTAGAGCGCAAAATCCGAAAGTGAGGATTCGCGATGCGGCTAAACAATTGCAGGTAAGTGAAGGAGAAGTGGTGGCAGCCTGCACGGGTACGGCTGTACAACATCTGAAGCCGGAGTTCCAGGCCTTTATGGAGCGCATGCCGGAACTGGGGAAGGTGATGGTGCTGACGCGCAATGAACATTGTGTGATTGAAAGGAAAGGTTTGTTTGAGCAGGTAGATGCTGCTGGCAGGCATGTGGGCACTGTGTTAGGAAAAGATATTGACCTGCGTATGTTCTTTGGTCGCTGGAAATTTGGTTTTTCTGTGGAGGATGATGCGGCAACCGGGTTCAAGCGTTCTTTCCAGATCTTTGACGCGCAGGGACATGCGATTGTAAAAATTTACGCAATAGAACAGACAGATAGTGCGGCATGGGAAATATTGGCGGAGGAGTTTATGGCGGATGAACAGCCGTTGCGTATTACTGTGGCCCCTGCTCCCCCGGCGCTTGTGTATGCAAATGAGGAAGCGGATAAAGCGGCTTTCCTGGAAGGATGGGCAGGATTGCAGGATACGCATGATTTCTTCCCTTTGCTGATGAAGCATAAGGTGTCGAGAACGTATGCATTGGAGATTGCGGAAGGGAAATTTACGCGCAGGATTGGTAAGGAGAGTGTGAAGACGATCCTGGAAAGTGCTGCAGCAAGTGGATTGGAAATTATGGTGTTTGTGGGGAATCCCGGGAATATTGAGATTCATACGGGGAAGGTGGAAAAGATTGTAGAGATCCCGGGGTGGATTAATGTGATGGATCCTGATTTTAATTTGCATTTGAAAACGGATAGTATAGCGCAGAGCTGGGCGGTGGAGAAGCCGAGTGTAGATGGTGTGGTGACTTCTGTGGAGGTGTTTGATGATGCGGGAGAAATGATTGCGCAGTTTTTTGGGAAGAGGAAGCCGGGGAACCCTGAACTTGAAGGGTGGAGAGCATTGGTTGGGAAGTTATAAATGTAATGTATATAAGCAAGATGACAGTGCTTCTGCCTATGGCAGGAGCACTGTCATTTTTGGGAGGCTGGGCTTGCGGCCGGTTAAATATCAAATACGAAATGTATAATCATTCTTTTTCCCTTTTGGGTAAATCCTTTTCCCGAATCGATCCTTTGCCCTTCTTATTCCCGCTTACTTTTGCGACGTGTTAATATCCTAAGCTACCCTATTTTTTAAACAAGATATTATATGTGTGACATCAGGAATTTATGTATAAAGAATACGGCCCAAATTAGCCATTGTATGCATTGTCAGACTGTATTCATCTGGCATAATAATTTGTTACTCAATTTCTCCCCTCAGGATTTTCAGTTGTTCCGTGAAACGATGTACAGGCAGGATTTTGTTGATTGTTGTATGGTTTTTCCCGATGGGGAAGAACGGGTGATTATTCATGCTCCCTGTAAGGATATCAGCTTTACTTTTACAAGAGATGAGTTTAATGATCTGAGGGATGCAATCGATGAGGCGTTGCTGTTACAGCAGGTGTACGAGTTGATACGTTGATGTTTATTTATTGGATAAACGAGTTTGTTTTTAAAGTTGTATCACTGCGTAATTATGTTGGTAGGTTAAAGTTTCCTTATTGCGTAAATACTTTTCCTGATCAGATTATTTGAAGCAAAGATTGTTGATGATCTTTGCTTCACAATTTTACTCCGCCAGTGTTCTGTATTGTGTGACTGTTTTCTCCGCAACAGCTTACACGATATTTTATTGTTTTCCGGTATCATGGACTAATACCTATTGTCCCTTAAGCTGCCTGCGTTTGTGTCGTAGGCGGACAGGGGAAGGTGTGTCGATTGCAATCAAAAAATACTTATGAAGTTTAGGGTAATTCTATTAGCCTTGCTATTCGCATGTTCATACGAAAGCAGGGCGCAGATTAAAGAAGGGATGGATTCGGTGCAGTTAAATGATGTGGTGGTGACAGGACAGTACGCCCCACAATCATTAAAGCATTCCGTATACCAGGTGAGAACGATTACTGCTGATTATATTAAGATGCGGGGCGCTACCAATATTTTGGGCGTGCTGGATAATCAGCTGGGCATTCGTTTTTCCAATGATAATACCCTGGGTGAAACTGACGTGGAACTCATGGGGATGTCTGGTGCTGAAGTAAAGATCCTCCTGGATGGGGTGCCACTGGTAGATCGTGGAAGTACCCGCCAAAGTCTTGCGCAGATAGATGTTCACAGTATTGAACGGATTGAGATTGTAGAAGGACCTATGTCTGTGGTCTATGGTACGGATGCGCTTGCAGGTGTGATTAATATTATTACTAAAAAATATAATGGGGATAAGCAGTTGTCCGTCAATGCGAGTGTACAGGAAGAAACGGTAGGCAATGAATACGCTGCATTTGATGGTAAGGGGCAGCACAATGCGTCTCTGGGATTACGCTGGAGTGGTCATGGGTATTTTGGCAGTGGGGGTATTACCCGTAATAATTTTGGAGGATGGAGTGATACCCTGACTGGCAGAGCCAAGGCATGGCATCCGAAGGACCAGTTGATGACATATGGAACTGTGGGAATTGACAGGAAAAATATTAAGGCATGGTATCGTCTTGATTATCTCGATGAAGATCTGGCTGCTAAAGGTGATATTAATTATGATAATGGGAAAGCGACGGATGCACATTATCTGACTAAAAGATATACACATCAGGCACAGGCTATGTGGCAGGTGAATGATGACCTGAGTGTGAATGGTGCCTTGTCTTACCAGGATTATAACAGGCAAACACGTACTACTATTAAGGACTTTACGAACGGAACCGAGACATTATCGAATGCTGAGGGTGCACAGGATGTGACAAAATATAATGCGGTGTTTTTCAGGGGTACTGCGCAGTATACGGTGAATGCTCATTTGTCTTTCCAGCCGGGTGTTGAATATAGTCGTGATGCTTCATCCGGGCAGCGTATAGAGGGTACTCCCAATATTTCTAACTATTCCATTTTTGCATCTGCAGAATTAAAACCGGCTAAGGGCATTAATATTCGTCCGGGTGTCCGCTTTAGTAAGAACTCTATTTATGATGCGCCACCGGTAATTCCTTCTTTGAATGTAAAGTTTGCATTGTCTAAAACATTGGACCTGCGTCTCTCTTATGCGCGTGGTTTTAGGGCACCGGCTTTGCGTGAGTTGTATTTCAACTTCTTTGATGCGAGTCATAGTATTAAGGGGAATACTAACCTGAAGGCGGAATACTCTAATAGTTTTACGGGTTCACTGAGCTGGCAGGCGATTCAATCTGGACCTGTGCTGGTGAATGTAACGGCAACTGGTTTCTATAATGACTTTGATAATATGATTGACTATGCGTATGTGGCGAATAGTGATACAATGACCTATGTCAATATCAGTAAGTTTAAAACGACGGGTGGCACACTGATGGGTAAGCTGAGCTGGAAGAACCTGGAGGTGGGAGTGGGTATGTCTTATATAGGCAGGTATAATAAGTTTTCTGATGATGATACTTATAAGGCGGCAGATCCTACGCCGACTTTTGTGTGGACACCGGAAGTGAATGGGAATATTACTTATAGTCTGAGGAGGATTGGGACTACACTGAATCTCTCTTATAAATATAATGGTGTGAGACCGACTTATGAGGCGGCGACTGCTGCAGGTGGGACTACTTATTTACACCAGGTGAAGTCGGGGGCTTATAACATGGCGGATTTTACGGTGATGAAGCGGGTGAATAAATTGGTGAATGTAAATGGGGGTGTGAGGAATCTGTTCAATGTGACGAATATTAATAATAGTACGCTGAATAGTGGGGTGGCACATAGTGCGGGAACGCAGTTGCCTATGTGGTATGGGAGGAGTTATTTCCTGGGGGTGAATTTTACATGGAGTAGGAAGTAGGGTAGGAATCAAAGATATGATTCGTTTTTGATATCTCGTTGGAACAGGGAAATACAGGGGAATACCAGGGAAACGGGAAATACCAGGGAAACGAGAAATACCAGGGAAATGGAGAATACAGGGAAACGGGTACTGTAGGGAATACAGGAATACAGGTAAAACTAATAATACAGCCAATAATTTAAATGCTCATAAAATACAATTCAAAAATCAAAAACTCTATGAAATTAAGCAGACTTTTACTCGTGCTCGGCCTTGCTACTACTGGATTATTTAGCGCATGTAGTAAAGATGATGATGCCACTGTGGTGATTGCTCCTTCGGATGGTTCCGAATTAACTTTAGATGGTGGCGGTGGTACCGGTTCTCCTAAAACAGTATATGTAGATATGAGTACTGATTCTGCTACTGCTGTGAGCCGTACCAGCTGGTCACTGGGCTTTTATAGTGGAAATGATTACAGGGTGATTCTGAACGGCTTTACTTCTATGAGTGCGGTAGCAACCGCCAAGACTGATATCACTGCTGTAAATACTGATGATGCTGCTGGTGTGAGTCTTGCAATTGGTCAGGGTCAGGGTACACTGAGCATGATTGATAATGTATATGGTGAACTGAGTGGTACCGTGATTGCTGAAGTATCAGCCACTGATGCTACGAACTATGTATACCTGGTTAAACCGGAAACTGCAAGTGCGTCTGATCCTGCTACCTGGTATAAAGTGAAGATTACGCGTAGCGGTACTACAGGGTATACTTTGCAATATGCTTTGCTGGGTGCGACGACTGTGAAAACGGTAACGATTACTAAGAACAGCAGCTACAATTTTGTGTTCTTCTCTTTTGACAGCGGGGCTACTGTGAATGTGGAACCTAAAAAGGCGGAGTGGGATTTTGCCTGGTCTTATGCGGCTTATTATACTGCCACTATTCCTTATTTCTTCTCTGATTTTGTGGTGATCAACCAGCAGGGTGGTGTTGCTGCTGCTAAGGTAGATTCTACTACTGTAGGGTATGCAAACTTTAAGAAGGCGGATACGGCTTCATTGACATTCTCTTCTAAGAGAGATGCGATTGGCAGCAGCTGGAGATCTACCGGTACCGGGATTTATAAACAGTATTATTATGTGGTGAGGGATCCGGTTGGTAACTATTATAAGCTGAAGTTTGTGAGTATGGGTATTAATGATGGTGGTGAGAGAGGGTATCCGGTAGTAGAGTATGCGTTGATTAAAGAATAGGCGATATTTTAAAAAGAATAGGCGATATTTTGGAGATGGGTGTTAATGATTTTGCGGAAGCAATAATCATTAACACCCATTTTTTTAGTGAGCAGTCCTACTTTTCCTGATTGCGTAAATTGTTTTCCCGTTTCGTCACTTTCCTGTCATATTCACTTCCTAATTTTACACTACTCCGCCCCGAACCAAAATATATTATTGTACCCGATATGCTGTAGATAGCACTATCCTTCAATTTTCATGCGTACCAGCAAAGATTTATACACGGTCATCATATTGTGTTGTAGTAGTTTGTGTGCCTTCGGTCAGTCCGATAGCTCCCATACCTCTCATACCTTAAAGGGTGTGGAAGTCAAGGCCGTGCACCTGGAAACTCTTAGTAGCCGGGCAGCAATGCCTGTGACAGTCATTAATCGGAAGACTTTAGAGATGATGGGGAGTAGAAGGTTGGATGAAGTGATGCGTGAACAGACAGGGATTGCGATTGTCAATGATGTATCTGCAGGGTCCAGGGCGATTGGGATGCAGTTGCAGGGGTTTAGCGCTGATTATATTTTGATTTTGATTGATGGCCAACCTATGATAGGTAGAAATGCAGGGAATTTCGACTTGTCGAGGATAACTGTTGCTGATATTGAAAGGATTGAGATTGTGAAGGGAGCGAGTTCGAGTTTGTTTGGGAGTGAGGCGTTGGGAGGTGTGGTGAATATTATTACCAGGCAAGGGATTGATGCTGCACAGGGGCAGGTGATTGTGAGGTATGGATCGCAGCATACGCAGGATGTGACGGTGGAAGGGGAGATGCCTTTTGGAGGAGGAATTGGGAAAGGAGGGAGAACAGATTATGGGAGGAAAACAGATCATGCAGGAGAAAGGGATCATGGAAGGAAAACAGATTATGGAGGAGAAACGAATTATGGAAGGAAAACAGATCATCCAGGGAATTCCGATTATTCCAATTATAAAGAAAATAGAGGAGCCTTCAACCTATCAGGCAATTTTTATCATACCGATGGCTACAACGTAAATTCCTTTTTAAGCAAGGGCAGTACCGCGCCACCTTATGATAGTTATAGTCTGCAAGGCCGGCTGCGTTATAAACTGAATGCTAAAAACGCATTGCACATTGCTGGTCGCTGGGCGCTCCGCAATTCAATCAATGAATCGGTGTATAGCAGTAGTCAGGTGACGAACAGCACCAGAGATGTACTGCATGAAAGCGATGTGAATTCAGCGATTGTATGGCAGTCTACCCTGAACAAGGGCTGGCAGCTAAAAACACAATACTACTTAACAAGATATAGTACTACACAGGATGTAAGTACAGGCAAGTCTACCCAGCTGACTTCAAATGATTTTACGCAATACTATCATCGCTTCGAAGAACAGGTACAGTATGTGGCATCGAATCAGTTATCGTTTGTAGGTGGTGCAGGCGGTAATCTTGAGGTGATGGATGGGAATGATTTAAGAAGTGAATATGCCTATCTGCAGGGCGACTGGAAAGTGAATCCTCGATTCAGTTCCCGCTTAGGGTTTCGCTATGACCATTCTGATTTTTATGGTGGCAGGCTCAATCCCAGCGCAGGATTGAAGTATCGTCTATCGGAGAAAATATTCCTGACTGCTGCTTTTGGAACGGGTTATAAGACACCTGATTTCCAAAAACGATACCAGGTGTTTACTAATCCGCAGGCAGGTTATACTGTGCTTGGTGTAGAAGAAGTGGCTACTCAGATTGCATCTATGCAGGCAGCAGGTTTGATTAGTGAGGTAAGACCTGTAGCTAAAGATATCAGTACTGCGCTAAAACCGGAGATGGCTGTTTCATATAATGTAGGCGTGAGTTACACACCTTTACAAAATATCCGGATTGATGTAAATGGTTTTTACAACCAGCTGCACAATTTTATTAATACGGTGCAGATTGCTACCCGAACAAATTTTCAACCTGTTTATTCCTATATCAATCTTGACAGGTCATTTACCGGCGGTATAGAAACCGGCATCAGTACACATATCATGAAAGGACTGGATGTATCTGTCGGCTACCAGTTGTTGTATGCGAAGGATAGAGGTATTATGGATTCCATCAGGATGGGTGCTTATCCATACAATAAGATCAGAAATAATAATACTGGTGAGACGAGGGCATCGAAAGTGAGTGACTATATCGGTCTTGAGAACCGGTCCCGTCATATGCTGAACCTGCGTGTGTTTTATGAGTATGTGCCCTGGGGTGTTAGTGCTACTATTCGAGCTAATTATAAGAGCAGGTCAGGTTATGATGATGCCAACAATAACAGGTTCCTGGACACTTACGATACGTTTATAGATGCTTATTGTCTGGTATATGCTTCTGTCGAAAAGAAGTTTTGCAAGGGGCATCTGGCTGTTCAATTTACGGCAGACAATCTTATGAATTATACGGATATGTTGATGCCAGGACAAGCTGGTCGTATCCTGATGGCTGGATTGAAGTGGCGACTGTTTAAACAATAGCGAATATGTACAAGCGAGGGAGAAAATAAGTACATGGGAGCGAAAGGCAATATGTACAAGCGATCGCAAACCAATATGTACAAGTGAGCGAAAAGAAATATGTACAAGCGAGTGGAAAGAAATAGGTACAAGCGAGCGAAAGGCAATATGTACAAGCGAGGGAAAAAAATAAGTACAAACGATCGAAAGGCAATATGTACAAGTGATCGAAAAGCAATATGTACAAACGAGCCTAACCCAATATGTATAAGTGAACTAAAACCGATATGGACAAACTAACCAAAGCCAATATGTACGAACGAGCCAAAACCAATATGTACAAGCGAGCCCAATGGTCATGGTTAGCAGCCATCCTACTGCTGACTGTAGCCTGTAAGAAAGACAACAACAACGTCGATAAGCTAAATTATGAAGATGGTGTAAGCACCGTTATCTATGACCTGGCTGGTGATACAGAAGCCTCTGTGGCTGATGGCGTGGAAGGAAAAGAAAAACGCCCGTTTAAGAGTTTTTATTTCAAGCTATCTACGAAACTACAATCCTGGGATAGCAGCAATACTTTTAAGCAGAGTAACAACTGGGACCTGGCATTTACTGATATCTATAATGCACTTGTGTATGTAAATAATGGTAGCGGGGCAGGGCCAGGGAAAGGCGGTGCAGGAAAAGGAATGATCATCGCTGTGGATTCTGCCTACAGCAAGGTGACCACTGCGCCTGATGATGCAGCATTCGAAACTGCAAACCTGAATTTTGCAGGATGGGATGGTTATCCACAACCTTATAACACGGGTTGGTATTTCTATTCACTGAATACACACCTGGCAGTGCCCATTAAGAACCGCACATTTATCATCCGTACTGCAGAGGGATTATATGGTAAACTGGAACTGATCAATGTATACCAGGGGAACCCACCTGCTGTAACGGATCTTTTCTGGCCGGCACCTTATTTCACTTTCCGCTATTTTGTTCAGCAGGATGGTAGTCATAACCTGAAAACACCTTAATGCTAATGCGTATATCTTTTCTTTTGTTGACCGTTTTTTTATTCGCATCCTGTTCGGATAAGGATAAAGAAGATGATCCTTCTTTGCCTGATCTGCCTGCGATAACCGTGACTGCCAGCGGTACTTATACTGTAAATAATCTACTGGGTGATACTGTTGCCAGGGCTGGTGGCAGTGCATCGTTCAAGACAGTTTACTATAGCTTGGAAGATGGTCGGGTGATTCCAGAAGCTTATGCTGCTACAGACAAATGGGACATTGCATTTGCCAGTATTTACAACAGCAGTATATGGGCCAATAATGGCACTGCTAATTATAATCCTGGTAAGGGTGGGCCTGGGAAAGGAGGGATTTACCTGGTAGTAGACAGTGCGGTGGATAAACAATATTTCGATTATGAAAACCAGCGCCCTGTCGCAGTACCTATTGCACAAAGCCTGATGGAAGAGGCGTTTGATAAGGTGACGGCAGTACCTGTTGCGGATGATCAGCTGTTGATAAACGGCTACCTGACTTTAGATCATTTCAATGGCAGTACGAATGGTTATGCCTTCTATGACTTCTATGGGCAATTGTATCCTGGCGATAGTGAGAAGGCTCATGTGGTTTACAATCTGCCGCGCACGATTATAGTCAAAACTGCCAGGGGTAATTATGCGAAACTGGTCATTTACAGTTTTTATAAAGACAGGCCGGCTAAGCCGGACATTCATACTGCTGCACCTTATATCACTTTTAAATACACGATTAACAAAGATGGCAATAAGACGTTTAACCAATAGTTTGCTGGCACTGACCCTCCTGTTTTTCTGCGCATGTGGAAAAGATGATGATACGGTTCCAACAGCTGAGACTTACCTGGAAGGTACTAACTGGGTACCCGGCCGTGTAAAAAAATTGGAGGAACATATATACCTGGATGAGACATACCATGTAGTCTATGTAGTAAACTATCCTGCACCGGATGTAGGGCATTCTGCATCGGAAGGACATCGTGCATGGTATTTCAATTTTGATACGCATAAGGTTGTGGATAGTGCAGCAGCTGTGGATGGCTTAGCGACCTGGCATATTATGTTCAACAGCATTTATAATTCGCAGATCAATGCGGATGCTGCTACTGCAGAAGGTAAGAATGGGGTTGGGAAGATCAGGGTGATTAGAACTGCATTTGATGAGCTGAGTGCTGCACCTGCTGATTCTATGATCAGGAATAGTGTGCCGATTTCATTTGATATGAATGATATAATTGATAGCTGGGGGTATTACCAGTTCAGTAATCATTCATTGGTGCCTTATAAGGATAGGTCTTTAATTTTTTTGCTGAAGGATAGGCGGTATGTGAAGGTGGAGCTGGTGAATCTGTATAAGGATAACCCGGCTACGGCACCTGATTACCAGGATCCGAATACGAAGAATTTGGCACCTTATTTCAATTTCAGGTATTATGTGCAGGGGACAGCGGGGAGTTTGGACTTGAAGACGAAGTAGGGTAGAGCTTAGAGTGGGAAGATAACCTAAACACAAAAATATTACAGGAAACGGCCGGTGACCGGGAATAACCACTAATTGGAAAAAAGAAGTATGGCCTTATGCAGGCTGCGTTAACCACAGACGCTGGATGTGACGGTCCGAATAGCGCCTGGGAAAATGCTGTCCTACACAAGAAGCCATACTATTGAGAATTCTTAAACTACAAATCTAATGAAAACACTTCGTTTTAGCGCTGCCCTGCTGGTAGCGGGAACTATTGCTTTATTTTCTTCCTGCCAAAAAGATGACGTAACTGCGCCTAACAGCGGCCTCACCGTGGGTGGTGGTCTGGCTGTAGTGGTACCGGATGGTGGTTCCATTAACCTGTCTGTAGCTGGTCCATATGCCAGCAAAACTAAAGGTACTGTTTCCAGATCCGGATCAGTATATACTGTAAGCAACTTTGCCCAGGGTACTGTGACTGCACCGGCAGACAGTACACAGTGGTCAACTGTCGCGAGCACTTATTATTTCAACCTGTCTACCAACGTAGGTGGTGACTCTGTAAATGCTACTACCGTGAGCTATGACCTGCGTTTCACCGGTAGTGCAAATGGTGATATCTATGCCTATTCCGGTGCATATACCCTGAATTACCAGGATTCAGCTTTTGCTACTGCTAAAGGGGTAACCACGCTGGCAGCTCCGGGTGGCAAACTGGGTACTAACAGAATTTACATGGGTACTGTACTTATCAGCTCTTCTATTGGCTGGTATGATTATAACATTACCTCTCATATCGTAACCGCCTATCAGCCACGTACGCTGATCCTGAAAGATCGTATTACCGGTAAGCCTGTCTGGAAAGTAAGCATTACCAGCATCTATTCCAACAGCACACCTAATGCAGGTAGCTCAGCTACTAACTATCCGTATTATAACTTCCAGTACCAGGCACTGTAAGGTGTAATGTACCGCCGGAAGGCCGTTTTCCTGTATTTTTTTAAAACCAATAATGAAATGAAACTGCAATTTAAGTATGCCTTTTTAACATTGTGCCTGTCGGGTGCTATGTTTGCCTGTAAAGATGATAAGGATACAGCTGTCAAACCTGTGGATGAAAAAAAGGATTCGATTGTGAATGAAAATGTAACTATCAAAGCGAATGGCGTAGTGGAGATCAATAGTTTGCCTGTTCCAACAACGTCTACGCTGAATTATAATCTTTTTAGTTTTACGAAAATGGGATTGGTAGGTGTAGGAGAGGATAGTATCAATACTGCAGCGTGGGACCTGGCTTTTAGAGGATCCGGATTGATCATGGCACCTAATTGGGGAGGCACTGCACCAGACTACTGGGATGGAGTGGATAAGTTTGCAATGAATCCTTCGGATGTAATGGTGGCAGGGTATGAGGATACTACCTTTGATGCCATTACAACCGCACCTGCTGCCAGTGCATTTATTCATACAGTGGGTATGGATGTATCGCAGCCTGTGTACAATACTGAAACAGGGGAATTGGCTTATTTTAATTTTCCAAAGACCACGGTGTTTGTATTTAAATTAAATGACGGCAGGTATGTGAAGTTCCAGTATATAAGTATTTATAAAGGGGCTCCTGAAAAGCCGACAGCTGAGATCTATCAAAAGGACTTTGGGTATTGGACGTTTAAATACTTTATTTCCGCTAAGGGAAGTACGGATTTAACAACGAAATAATGATGCTTTATATAGCTACAGAGGAAAGCTTCTGCCATAGGTGGAAGCTTTCCTGTTTTCCGGGCCGCCTGCTGCAGGCAGGCAAAAAGATCAAAACTGTTTTATTTTTTGTAAATTCCCTTTAAAATCCACCCTGGTGAAACAGACCATTCTTATTGCACTCCTATCCTGTGCCACTGTTTTCGTTTCCTGCCGCAAGGACCACGATACTGATACTGAAGCACCTGTATCGCCAACAGATGGCACCCGTGAGCAATTAACACTTGACTCCATCTACCTCTATGCAAAGCAGATTTACCTGTGGTACGATGCCTTGCCGGATTACAACACTTTTAACCCGCGTCAGTATGCTACCGGTAGCAGTGTATTGACTAATTATGAAAAGGAGCTGTATGTCATTACCCAACTAAAAACCAATCCCAGTACAGGTTACTCATATGAGTATTCTGGCTATGCCGGTACTCCCAAATATTCTTTTATTGACAATGGTGCCCTGACCGGGGGCCGCCTTGGTACCGTATCACTTACTGACAAGGGGGATGATTTTGGACTGAGCATCAGTATTGGTGCTGATGTGCGCATCCGGTATGTGAATCCGAACTCTTCAGCGGCACAGGCCGGGTTGGCGAGAGGCTTCCGGGTTACGCAGATCAATGGTACGACTGTCACCACTTCCAGTAGTTCTTTTATCCAATCTGCATTGAATGGCAGTAAAATGTCTATGACTATTGTGGACAACAATGGTACTACGGGTACTGTGAATCTTAGCAAAACTAACTATACAACGAATCCTGTCCTGAAGACAAGCATTCTGAGCGCCGGGTCTCAAAAGGTAGGTTACCTGGCATATAGCCGTTTCTCTGTATTGTCTAGTTCGCAGGCACCGCTGGAATCGGCTTTCAGCACATTTGCTACAGCGGGTGTTACCGCACTCATCATTGATTTACGCTATAATGGTGGTGGTTACACGCAGACTGCTGAAGAGTTGATTAACCTGATAGCACCGTCTACGCTGAATGATAAAACGATGTATACGGAATACTTCAATGATCTGCTGCAAAACGGCAAGGCCACTATTTTAAAACAGCAGCTCTACCTGGATGCTAATGGAAATACGGTAGACTACAATGGTCATAAAGCGACCTATGCAGATCTTGATTATTCTATCAGTGGCAATACCTATTCTTTCAGGAAGGTAGGGAGTTTGAATACCGTAAAGCAGGTGATTTTCATTGTTAGTGGCAATACTGCTTCTGCCAGTGAACTGGTAATTAATAGCCTGAAGCCCTACCTGCCGGTGAAGCTGGTCGGTAGTCAGACCTACGGAAAACCTGTAGGTTTCTTCGGTGTTAAAATTGACACCTATACGGTCTATATGTCTAATTTCTATATGCAGAATGCGAATGGCGATGGTGATTACTTCCAGGGGATGGCACCGGATATTGCTGCCAGTGATGATGTGACGCATGATTTTGGAGATGTGAATGAGCATTGTATTGCTGCGGCATTGAATTATATCTCTGGTAATCCATCCGGCAGGATTGGTGTTGCAACAGCAGAGACCCCTTTGATTCACATGGGGCCGTCGTCTTTCTCCGGTATGATTGAGGACAGATTGCACATGAAGTAGTTAGGAATGCCTGCTCAATTTTTCCCGATCGCGTATTTACTTTTCCCGATCCGATCAGCCTACAATTGAGATCAGGCGTACATTTGTGAAGCTTCCTTATCAAATTGCTGTTTGTTAATCCCAAGAAAAACTACACAAGCATAGATCTCTTTAAAAAGTACCAAGTCCTACCATCCTGTTACACGGGGTGGTAGGCACTATTTTGAGAATTTTGTCAATAAAAGGCCTTATTCTGTCCATTCTTGGTTAATATGCAACAATATTTAAGTAATTTTATCCGTCAAATTTAAATCTGGATGATCAAGAAGGCGCAACGTACCAGAAAATGTATACTGGTTGCTGATGATGACGCAGACGATCGGGAGCTGATAAAAGTGGCTTTTGAAGAGAGTGGGACTGAAACTGAATTGCGTTTTGTTGAAAATGGAGAAGAGTTAATGTATTACCTGAACAGGCAGGGAAAATATGCGGACGAAGAAAAATACCCCTTCCCCAGTATTATTTTACTTGATCTGAACATGCCTCGTAAAGATGGCAGGGAAGCATTACGCGAAATTAAAGAACATGCAAATCTGAAGTGGCTACCCATTATTATCCTGACTACTTCTACTGAAGCAAAGGATATTTCTAAATGTTATGAATTGGGGGTGAATAGTTATACCATCAAGCCTTCCAATTTCTCAGACCTGGTCTCGTTTACCCGCATGCTGCATACCTACTGGTTTACAGTAGTGCAACTGCCGTAGAATTAATTCCACACGCGGTACACGATTATTCATAGTACTTTTAATCATTATCACATACATTAGATAATGATTGAACAGTTAAGAGAAAGTACAGCAGAACTACATCAGGACCTGGAAAGGACCCTGATCCCGGTGATTAAGCAAGCGAATTCTCCGGAAGCATATATCAGGCTCCTGCAATTGTTTTACGGATACTATTACCCGCTTGAACAATACATTGCGGCCCATATTGATACATCCTTTCCCGGTGGATTTGAGGGTCGCCGCAAGGCTACCCAGTTATTGCAGGACATCAACGTGATCAATGGTTCACCACTGGATCCTCCGGTTACCTGTACGAATATCCCGGAAATAAACGATAACGCACAAGCGCTGGGTGCTATGTATGTGTTGGAAGGTTCAACCCTTGGAGGACAAGTCATCTGTCAGATTATACAACGAAATCTCCCTGTGCCTGAAATTTCGCAGGCTTTATCTTTTTTTAACGGTTATGGTGAGGAAACCCGTGCTAAGTGGGACAGTTTTGTACACTACCTGGAAGGATTTCATGGTACTGAAGAACAGAAAAAACGCTTAGTGGAAGCAGCCGCCGACACTTTCAGGCAATTTAAAGTGTGGGCGCAAGCCAATGCCTGATCCATTTCAATTTTATAAATACTGGAATAACCTGTCTTTATGCAAAAAAAGAACTATGACTCCACCTTTTGTGGCAGTGTTCCTTTACACCAGATCAATCTGATACAACCTTATGGAATATTGATGGTACTGCAAAGGAGCGATTACAGGATCGTGCAGGTGAGTGAAAACATAGGTGAAGCACTGGATCTGCCACCTACGGAGGTCGTGAATTCACCACTGTCCAGGTTTATACCGGATACTCAACTGGAACAATTGCAAAAGCGAGTCAATGAAGGTATCGTTGAAACGGTACCGTTTACCTTGTCTTTCGCATCGAAAGACTACCTGGTACTTATGCAGATCAATGGTGAATCTGTGATTCTTGAAATGGAGGCGCAAAGCTCGCCTACTGCCCAAAACTCTTTTATTACTATTTACCAGCAGCTCAAATATGCTATGGCAGCTATCAACGCAGCATCCTCTATTGCGGAGGCCTGCCAGGTAGCGGCTTCGCAGTTAAAGGAGTTGTCAGGTTATGATAAAGTGATGGTGTACCAGTTTGATAAAGACTGGAATGGAACAGTGATAGCAGAGGATTCTGTACCGGAAATGGAGAAGTACCTGGGGCTGACTTTCCCTGCTTCCGATATTCCCAGGCAGGCAAGGGCCATGTACCTCAAGAACCCATATCGCCTGATTCCCAACAGGGATTATGTGCCGGTAAGCCTTTACCCGGTCATCAACCCTATCACCAATGCATTTACAGATCTGTCTGGTTGTAACCTCAGGTCTGTTCCCGCTGTACACCTGGAATATATGAAGAACATGGAAATCATGACTTCCATGTCTTGTCGTATATTAAAGGATGGGCAGTTGTGGGGACTGTTTTCCTGTCATCACCGCACCCCTTTCTACCTGCCATATGAAGGCAGAGCACTTTTCGAACTGCTCTCCGGCATCATTGCAGCGAGGGTGATATCCCTTCAGTATAAGGAGGAAAGCGATGAATATGCCGATCTGCATGACATTCATGCCAAACTGGTAGAGCAGGTGTATACCACCAATGATCTGCCACATGGCCTGCTGGGGCATGAGACCAATGTACTCCAGCTCTTTAATGCCAGCGGTGCCGCCATGGTATTCAATAAGAGAATGGAATGTGTGGGCAATGTACCTGACAAGAATGCGCTGAAAGACCTGCTGCTCTGGATTCAGAGTACTGCCGAAAAGGGGGTATACCAGGAGTTAAGTCTGCCGGCAGTATATGAACCCGGTATAAATTATGCTAAAAATGCTAGTGGACTACTGGTTATCAGCATTCAACCACAGAAAGGGGACTTTTTGGTATTGTTCCGCCCGGAAGTAATCCAGGAGGTAAAATGGGGAGGGAACCCGGATGAAGCGATCCGTTTTGAGAAAGATAATATACAATACCATCCCAGAAACTCGTTTAGTATCTGGCAGCAACAGGTACGAAACACTGCTCTCCCATGGCGTGAGACGGAACTGACAATGGCGGAACACCTGCGCAATTTTACATTGGAATATATTGTGAAGGCAATGAATTGAGGCTTTAGGGAGCCATGATTTATAAAAGTGAAAACAAGAGATGGAAGCATTCCGGCCCATCATTTGTTTATGGTATAAAACTTTTAGATGAAGAAAGCGAATTACATAGTGGCAATTGGGGCATCGGCCGGTGGACTGGAAGCAATTCATGAATTTTTCGATAACATGCCGGAATACGGCAATCTATCGTTCGTGATTATTCAGCATCTGTCATCGGACTATAAGAGCCTGTTGGTGGAGCTGGTATCCAAACATACCCACATGCAGGTGCGTGAGGTAGAAGAGGATATGGCAGTAGAAAATGATTGCGTGTATGTAATTCCGAACAACAGAGATATTATTGTTGAGAAAGGCAGGTTAAAGCTGATGCAAAAACCTGTAGAGAAAGCACCGAATACCGCGATTGATACTTTCTTATTCTCGCTGGCAAAAGACCAGGGCCGTCAGGCTATCGCCATTATCCTTTCCGGTACGGGTACTGATGGTACCAGGGGTGCCGGGGCAATAAAAAAGGCTGGTGGAATGGTGATGGTGCAGGATCCCGAATCTGCCAAATTCGATGGCATGCCACGCAGCGCTATCGCTTCGGATAATATCGATTATATACTTGCCCCGGAATTTATGCCGGGCGAGATTTTCAATTATATACAGGACCTGCCGCTGCACGTGTTCAACGGTAAGATTGACGAGCGACTGCTACCGGAAGTATTCAAGCTGGTACAGGATAACAGCGGACAGGATTTTCATCATTATAAGTCTCCAACTATCACGCGCCGTATTGCAAAACGTATGGCGCAGTTCAACTTAAAGACCTTAGAGGAATACCTGGAATTACTCAGGCAAAATCCTGAGGAAGGTAAATTATTAGCCAAAGATTTCCTGATAGGGGTGACCCGGTTTTTCAGGGATAGTACGGCTTTTGATGTGCTGAGGGACCAGGTGTTGGATAAGTTGATCGATGGTAAGGAGGAAGGTGCCATTTTAAAAGTGTGGGTTACTGCCTGTAGTACCGGTGAGGAAGCCTATTCTATGGCGATCTTAATAGATAAGCTCCTGCAAAAGAAAGGGAAATGGCTGGATGTAAAAATCTTTGCGACAGACATCGACAGCAATGCGATAGAATATGCAGCGAAGGGTGTGTATCCTGCTGCTGTGCTGAAAGATGTAGATGCTGGTATCGTAAAAAAATATTTCCATAAGGAAGATCAGCATTTCCAGATTGTATCCCGCCTGCGTAAGCAGATTGTGTTTGCCAGACATAATATCCTGAAAGATCCTCCATTTATCAAGAATGACCTGGTGAGTTGCAGAAACATGCTCATTTATATGGACAATGTGCTGCAAAGACAGGTATTGGCTTCGCTACATTTTGCATTGAACACAGGTGGTTATCTCTTCCTGGGTACCAGTGAATCGGCAGCGTTGATCAGGGGCGGACTGGAAGAAATCAATGCCAAGTGGAAGCTCTATCGTAAGACGGATGCAGCCCGTTCGGCACCTCCTGATAATTTGTATAGTCCACTGGAATATATTCGTCAGTCGAGAGAATTGCGTCCGAATGGGGTGGCTTTAATTGGGCAGGAGAAGCGGATTGCACTGGAACTGCAGGATGAATTCAGAGATGTCATGTCTGAAGAATTTGGCTATGCAGGCGTGTATATTGATAAGAATTATGAAATAAGAGAAGCGACGGGTAATTATAAAAAATACCTTTCGCTGCCGGATAAAAAGCTCAACCTGAACCTGCTGAAGATGGTGCCTGGCGACTTGTCCATGGTGTTGAACATGGCACTGAGACAGGCATGGAAAACTACGCAGAAGGCGACGCTGAGAGGGATCAAAATCAATACTAAAGAGGGTATCAGGCTGGTGAATATTTTAATCAAACCTGATACCGGTAAGGGGCAATATACGCTCATTGTATTTGGGGAAGAACCGGAAAGAGCAGCGTTGTTGTCAGACCACAAAGAGGAAATCTCATATCCTGCAGGTGTGAATGAGCACATCATGTCGCTGGAAGCGGAGCTGGGTGAAACGCGTACGAATCTGCAGATGGCCATTGAAGGTTTGGAGACTTCCAATGAAGAGCTGCAAAGTAGTAATGAAGAGTTGTTGTCGGCAAACGAGGAGTTGCAAAGTAGTAATGAGGAACTGCAATCGCTCAATGAAGAGTTGCATACGCTGAATACAGAACACCAGCTGAAGATAAAGGAGCTGATGGAGCTGAATGATGATATGGACAACTACTTCCGCAGTACGGACATCGGCCAGGTGTTTGTAGATAGCAGGATGCAGATCCGTAAGTTCAATCCTGCAGCGGTGAAGATGATCAACCTGATTCCTGCTGATATAGGACGACCTATTAATCACATTTCTACGAATATTCAGCAGGATAGCCTGATCGAGGATATCAGTGCTGTAACGCGTCAAAAACATACTTTAGAAAAGGAGCTGGTGCTGAGTAATGGCAATATGTGCCTGATGAAGATCATGCCTTATATCAGGCAGGATAAACAGATTGACGGTGTTGTGATCACGTTTGTGGATATCACGGCCATCAAGGAACTGGATATGCTGCTGAAAGGTGTGTTTAATGCGAGTACCAGTCTTATTATGGCTTTCAGGTCGGTGACAGGGGCCAATGGCAATATTACCGATTTCCGTTTGCTCACTTCCAACAGTGCAGCAGAGAAACTGATCGGGAAAGATGTGTTGTTGCACAAGGCACCATCTATGAAACAATCTATGCCACAATTGACACAGCAGGGATTGTTCGAAAAGTATGTGCAGGTTGCTAAAGATGGTAGTGTATTGCATACAGAGGTATTGGTGGATAATAAAAAGGAGGAGGTATGGTACGAAATGTCTGCCGTGAAAACTGCGGATGGTATAGTCATCACCTGCTCTGATGTAACGGAGAAGAAGGATGGGGAAGAGCGTTTACGACGTAACTACAATGAGCTGATTCAGGCGCGTGAAAGTTTGCGTAACCTGAATGCAGCCCTGGAAGATAAGGTGCTGGAACGTACCCGTGAGCTCACACAGAGTGAAGAACGTTTCCGCCTGGTATCCAAGGCGACGAATGACTCGATCTGGGACTGGAACCTGACTAATAATACGGTGTGGTGGAGTGACAACTTCTATAATATCTATGGCTATAGCCCGGACCAGGAATCTTCCAGCCGCACATTCTGGCTGGAGAAGGTTCATCCTGATGACAGGGCGAGGGTGCAGGAGAGCATCAGCCGTGCGGTGAATACGAAGCAGAGTCAGTGGTCAGAAGGTTATCGTTTGCTACGGGCAGACGGTACTTATGCACATATCCTGGACAGGGGCTATCTCCTGCAGGATGAATATGCTACGCCTTATCGTATGCTGGGGTCTATGCTGGATGTGACGAGTCTGAAAGCGGCAGAGGAACAGGCGGTAATGAGCCTGGAGGAAAAACGCTTCCTGGCGGAGTCTATGCCATTGATTCTGTGGACGGCCTGGCCGAATGGCGAGATCAATTTTGTAAATAAACAGTTTACTACCTACACCGGTCTGACCATGGAGAAAATCAGGGATGCCGGTTGGGAAAGCATATTACATCCGGATGATGTGCCGTTATGGAGTCGTACCTGGAATAATGCGCTCCGGAAGAAGGAAGACTTTGCCCTGGAGATAAGGATCCGGAGAAATGATGGGCAATATCATTGGTTCCTGTTGCGTACCAGAGTGCAGAAAGACCTGAGTGGTACTGCTATGCTGTGGGTGGGTACCAATACTGATATCCATGAGCAGAAGATGCTGGCAGAAGTGATGGAACAGCGGGTGCAGGAGCGTACCAATGCCCTGCAGAAGGCAAATTACGAGCTGGAATCGAGTAATGCGGAATTGCAGCAATATGCCTTTGTGGCATCTCATGACCTGAAAGAACCTTTGCGTAAGATCCATATGTTTGGGAATATGCTCAGGGAGCGGTACCAGGATCAGATGGAGGAAAAGGCGGTAGATTACCTGAACAGGATCATTAATTCCAGCAGCAGGATGACAAATCTCATCAATGATTTGTTAAGGTTTTCCCGTCTGTCACAGATGAATTTCTTTGAAAAGGTGCCTTTAGAGACAATTATCAGGGAAATTTTGTCTGACCTGGAGGTGTTGATCCAGGAGAAGAATGCGATAGTGACGGTAGGCCAGATGCCTACTATAGAGGCGGTGCCTTCACAGATCCGCCAGGTCTTCCAGAACCTGTTGAGCAATGCCTTCAAGTTCTCCCGCAAGGACGTACAGCCGATGATCAGTATAATGGCGAACCGGGTTGCGGAGAAAAAGTTTGATAGTGTAGGGGATCCGGAGGGGCCATATGTCTGCATTACCATTTCGGACAATGGAATCGGGTTTGATGAGAAGTACCTGGATAAAATTTTTGTACTCTTCCAACGTTTACATACCAAGGACAAATATGAGGGAACTGGCATAGGACTTGCGGTTACGCGTAAGATCATTGAAAAGCACCATGGAATTATCACGGCGCATAGCCGTGAAAAAGAGGGGGCTACGTTTACTATTATCCTGCCTGTCAAGCAGGAACAGGAAATAGGGTGATCTTTTTTAATGCCAACATATTAATAGAAGTCCTTATTTTTGAACCATGACAAAGAAGAGTGTAATTTTCACATTTGCCAGCTTTATTTTTGGAGCTTCGGCGTTTGCTCAGAGTAAAACTACGGTAGGGATCCTCCGTTTTCAGTCCGGCGCTTCTCAGAATACGAATAATGTGACCGCTATACAGGATGCGGTAACAGATGTGTTCCTGAAAAACAAGCGTTTAACAGTGGTTGCTCAAACAGATACTTCTTTTGAACAATCCAAAGCGGCTGGTGCTCAATTTATTATCTCCGGAAATATTGCGAAAGCAACGATGGAGATGAGACAAACCAATGTACCGATCGTAGGTACGACCAACACGAATGTGGCGGAGATTTCCTTTACTTTAAATGTTACAGATGCAGGGCGTGGTGATGTGATCGCTACTACGACCATCAATGCCAGCGGGAAAGGAAAGAATGCTTATGACGGCGCGATCAGTGATGCGAAGTCACAGGTAGAGAAGTTTATGAAAGAGAACTTTAAGCTGACGGTATCTATAGCGGAGATTGAAGACAAGAATAGCCTGGGTGCTGCTACTTCGGTATTGATAGCGGGAGGTACCCTGTTAGGCTTGAAAGTGAATGATGAATTCCGGGTGTACGAGGTGACGGAGATTACGGTGGATGGAAAGGTGATGCAGCGTAAGAAAACTTTGGGTAAGATCACTGTTACCAAGGTGGAAGATGAGAACTTTTCAGTGGCGAATGTAATAGAAGGTGGTGTGGATATCACGAAGAAGGTAGGAGAGAAAGCGAATCTGAAATGTGAATTAGAGAGTGAGCCTTCAGGATTATTCTGGAAGAAGAACTAATCATTTAAGCAAGATAAATTAATTAACAAAGCCCTTCGCATTGCGCGAAGGGCTTTTGTTTTATTGCTCATTTTAACACTTAGACTATTCAATTTCTTCGTCCTTACTTACGGTCTTAGCTTTCCTGTTTCGTTCCACCCATGCATACAGTGGTGGAATGAGCAGTGGCGCGAAGATCAGGGTACTTGTGAGACCACCGATGATTACTGTAGCCAGGGGACGCTGTACATCGGAACCGATACCTGAAGATGTAGCTGCGGGGATCAGACCGGCAATTGCTACAATGAGGATGGATAACAATGCGCTCAGCTGTTCTTTGGCACCCAGGAATACGCTGTCCTGCAAGGTATGATCTGGTTTTTCCCGAAGCCGGTTGATGGCTGAGACCAGGAGTACCCCTGCCATTACCGAGATACCGAAGATGCTCACGAAGCCTACACCTGCAGATACGTTAAAGTGGTATCCACGAATCAGCAGGGCTACGATACCACCTGCGAGTGCGAAGAGGATACAGCTTACGGTCACTACCGTTTGCGGCATATTTCTGAAGAGGATAAACAATACTAAGAAGACCATGATGATGGTAAGCGGAATGGTGAATGACAATTGCTTACCAGCACGCTCCAGGTTCTCATACTGACCACCGTAGATGATGGAGTATCCTTTTGGTATATGCAGTTGTGCATTGATCTTTTCGCCTACTTCACTTACAAAACCTCCCTGGTCACGGCCACGGATATTGGTTCTTACCGTCACCATGCGTTTGCTGTTATAACGGTAGATGTTCGTCTGTCCCTGTACATAGCTGATGTCAGCCAGCTGGTTCATGGGAATTAATGCACCGGTAGCAGAAGGCACCTGCAGGTTTTTGAGAGATTCGATAGTGCTACGTTCGCCGGGAGTATAGCGGATAACGAGGTCATAGCGTTTGGTACCATCGTACAATGTAGAGATGGTTTTACCACCAATAGCGGCTTCGATCATGCTTTGGATATCGGCTACGTTGATACCGAAACGAGCAGCATTCTCACGGTTAATATTGATGGCAATCTGTTCCTGCGGACCTTCCTGTTCAATATTTACGGATTCGGAACCCTGCATGTGTTTTACGATATCGGCGATGGTATCTGCTTTTGCACGCATCATGGTGAGGTCGTCACCGACAATGGAGATGGCGAGATCCGCTGCGCTACCGGTTACGATTTCCATAACCTGGTCAATGATGGGCTGACCGGAGGAGAACTTCACAGAAGGCATGGCTTTTTCGAGGTCATGCCTGATGTCAGTAACCAGTTGTTTTTTGGAAATCGTATCGCTCCACAGTTTATATTCTTTCAGTCCTACGAGGATTTCATTACGGTTGGTAGGGAATGGATCCGTACCATCGTCATTACGGCCTGCCTGGGTGATGACGAAAGCAATTTGTGGGTATTTTGCAATGACTTCCCTGATTTTAGGGGAGTATTTTGCATTCTCCTGGATGGTGATACCTGCAGGGAAGTTACCGCGGAGGAAGATAGAACCTTCATCAAGTTCGGGTAAGAATTCAGAACCTAAGTTGGCCCCGAATAATACTAAGATTACGACTACTGCGAAGCCGGCCAGTACGGTTGTTTTAGGACGTTTCAGCGTCTTGCCCAGGAGTTTGCCATACTGTTTGCTCAGGAAGTCCAGCACAATGTTTTTGTGCTCCTTCATGGGCTTATCGGTGTTATTAAATGCCTTTTTGAATGCAAAGGAGATCAGCACCGGTATGAGCGTGAGTGCAGCCAGCATAGAGCCGATTACGGCAAATGCGAGGGTCAGCGCCATTGGAGAGAACAGTTTACCTTCTACACGTGTCATCAGCAGGATAGGCATGTATGCCAGGATGATGATGGTAACGGAGAAGAAGATTTCACGGCCTACTTCCTGAGAGGAGCGGAGGGTCAGTGCGATGATACCACGTTTCTTTTCTTCCGGTGGTGCCGTTCGGTATGTTCGTATCAGGTGTTCGGCCATCACGCAGGCCCCATCTACGATGATACCGAAGTCGATTGCACCGAGTGACAGGAGGTTTGCCGGAATACCTGTTAAGCGCATCAATATGAAGGCAAAGAGGAGTGAGAAAGGGATGGTGAGTGCTACAACCAGGGCGCTTCTCAAACTACCCAGGAAGAAGATCAGGATGATCACAACGATAGACACACCTTCTAACAGGGTATGGCCTACGGTTTCCAGGGAGTGGTCGATGAGGAAGCTACGATCGTAGAGGGTACGGAGGTGTACGCCTTTGGGCAGTTCATCTCTTTCCAGGTCTTTGATTCTTTCTTTCAGGATCTTCAGTACTTCACTTGGGTTCTCGTATCTGCGCAGCAGGATGATGCCTTCGACACCGTTGCTGACGTTGGTTTTTGTAGAATTGAAGGTATAGCCCATGACACCGCTTGGAGGCGGAGGTGCAACTTCGACGGTGGCTACATCGCGAAGGTACACGGGGCTACCGTTGGCTGCTTTGAGTACGATATTGCGAATGTCGGCTTCGGTTTTTACCGCACCGAGACCGCGTACGGCAAAACCCTGTTCACCGCGGCTGATGACGTTACCACCTGTATTCTGGTTATTCTTCTGCACGGCGCTGATTACATCTTCCAGGGTCAGGTCATATTTACGCAGTTTATCGGGTGACGTTAAGATATGAAACTGTTTCAGCGGGCCGCCGAAAGTGGTGATATCTGCGATACCGGGTACCTGCAGGAGGTAGGGTTTGATCACCCAATCCTGGAGGTCACGGATTTCCGTGGGGGTATAACCGGGAGGTGCTTCCACTACATAGCGGAGGATTTCACCTACGGCAGTAGTAAGGGGGGCGAGTTCCGGGTTAACGCCATCGGGGAGTTCGGCGGCAGCCAGTCTTTCATTCACCTGCTGGCGGGCGAAGTAGTCGTCTGTGCCATCGGTGAAGGTGAGCTGTACAACGCTGAGGCCGAAGATAGTACGGCTACGGCGGTCGAGTACATTAGGGGTGTTTTGCAGTGCCCTTTCGATGGGAATGGTCACTTGTTGTTCCACCTCTTCAGCAGCGCGGCCAGGGTACTGGGCTACGATGATGACGTTGGTATCAGCGATATCCGGGTAGGCTTCGATCTTCAGCTGGGTAAAACACCAGTAGCCGATACCCATCAGGCCAAGTCCCATGAGGATGACAACCCACCTGTTTTTTAAAGAGAATATTAAAAGGTTACGAATCATTGTCGGAGAATTTCGGTCAAATCTGGAATCGTTCTACTTTGGTGGTGATGATGAACCCACTGGTGACGCGTTTGCGTAGTTCCTTCAGCGTGTGCAGCACTTTTTCTTCTTCGTCGATGAAGGTGATCATGATTGGTGGTTCATCGAAACTGAAGATGCTGTCAGGGCGTTTCAGCTGATGATGTTCCCCAAATCCGATCACGCCGCGAAAGGCGGTAGCGCCGGCTACTTTTTGTTTGAGCAGGAACTGTACGATGTATTCGTATAGTGGCTGGGAGCCATGAACTTCATCTTTATCTATATAGATCTGTGCCTGTAACATTGTGGTAAAGGTTTTTGGTTAGTATCCGAAACTTAAGCCTTTCAGCTGCATCACACCTTTGATCACCACATTGTCGCCATTCTGAAGGCCATTATAAACAGCTACGCGGTCGCCGATTTGCTGGCCGGTGCTTACTTGTTTTCTAATGAAGGTGGTAGGTGTTGTTTTTACAAACACGTAGTTCACACCTTCAGCAGTGATGAGGGCATCTCTTGAAACGTTGATGGAGCCTGTAGCACCTGCTTTGTTAGAAGCGGTAACGGTGAAGTTGACCATCGCAAACATACCCGCGCGGATCTCTGAGTCCGGGGCTGAGAGCCGGATACGCAGTTTCACCATACGGGTAACGTTGTCGATAACATCGGCGATGGCCTCAACTTTCCCTGCAAGTGGTTTGTCAGGAAATGAAGAGAGTATAACAGTGCAGGCGGTTCCTTTGCTTACGTTGCTCAATTGTGTTTCAGGGATGTCACAGATTACGAAGGCATTGCCTGGAGCGGTGGCACGAAGGATTTCGGGATCGAAACCACCTGATTTCAGGCCGGATTCATGTTGGATGAGTTGTGCCTTTTCGTTGGCCAGGTTGGTTTGTTCCATGGCCAGGTTGGATTTTGCTTCCAGCAGGTCTTTGCCGGAGGCGGCACCGTGGTCGAAGAGATCCTGGGTGCGGTCCAGTTCTATTTTACGTTGTTTGATATTGATTTCTTCGATGTGATTGACATTGATCTTATGTTGTACCAGTTGGGTATAATCACTTTCCAGATCCGGATTGTCAAACAGCACTACATTTTGCGCGCCTTCCTGGGAGCGGACAACGGTTGCCGCAACTTTGCCCGGTGCGTGCAGGGTACCACTCAGGGTGGAATCGCCTACGGGTTCGGTGATGAAGAAGTTGGCCGAAGCAGTATCCGGGAAGGTGATCTGCTGTCCATTGTTGGTAATGGCAGGACCGGGATCGTCCGTCACTTCTTTTTTGTGTTCTTTCTGACCACATCCTGCCAGCAGGAGGGAGGCCACTAAAAAATATCCGGTAATGCGTTGCATAAATTATAATTGGTTTATAAGGCCCGTAGCGAATAAAAGTTGAATATAGCTTTGATAGTAAGATTGCAGTGCGTCGTAGTAGAGTCCGCGTGTATCATACCAGTTACGCTGTGCATCGAGGAAGTCGATGATGGTGGTACCACCGCGGAGGTAGGCATACTTTACATTGTCCAGGATCTGTTGAGACTGGGAGAGGATGCCGTTGAACTTAGCCAGGTTTTGTTTTTGCAGCTGGTAAGAGTGATACGCGTTGGTTACTTCCGTCTGAATAGTGCGCTGGGTGGTATTCAATTCCTGGTTAGCCTGTTGTGCCTGAACGTATGCTTTTTTGATTTCGCCCTGGTTCCTGTTAAAGAAGGGAAGGTCGATAGCTGCATAGAAGCCGATGTAGGGCACAGAGTTTTGCGGGTTGTAGATGATACCTACCTGTGGTTGTGGTACAGCCAGTGTTTTCTGGTAGTTCACGTTGCTGTTGCGCTCGTCGATGGCACTTTTAGCAAGTACAACGTCGGAGCGGTTGTCCAGTGTTTGTGCGATCAGGCTATCCAGGGTAGCATTGGGAGTAAGTGTCTGCACTTCGCTCATGGTATCGATATCCACATTGGAGGGAATACCGGTTAGGAGGCGCAGGTTTTGCAGTTCGTTCATGTAGTCCTGCTGGAATACGCTTAGTTGCAGGTTGTACTGATCCAGCAATACTTTGGTACGTGCCAGGTCTGTTTGAGTGATTACCTGGTTTTTGTAGCGCAGTTCATTGATCTTAACGAGGGTGTCGAGGTTGCCTTTGCTATCCTGCAGGAGGGCGAGTCTCTTTTTGAGGACCCAGCAGGAGATCCAGCTACTACCTACGTTGAGGGAGAGGTTGCGTACGTTTTCCTGGTATTCATTGTCCGCTACTGTAACATCCTTTGATGCTGTTTCAATTTTGTACTTACGCTGGTTAGGCCACTGAATAGGTTTAGTGAGCTGATACCATACCTGCCGGTTTGAGTTGTTTGACCAGCGGGTATTGGGGGCGAAGTGTGCAGAATTGGCCAGTTGTAAGGTCTGGTTATTCAGGTTGGGATTGGGCCGGAGTTTGGCAGTCACTACATCGGCCTGGGCGGCAGCGATGTTCATGTACTGGGCCTTAAGCACCGGGCTGTTTGTTCTGGCGGTATCGATGGCCGCTGCCAGTGTGAAGTTGGTTTGGGCGACAGCAACGTAGTGTATACATGTGAGTACACTGGTTACTACAGCCAATAGGAAGAGCTTCTTCATGTGATGCTGTTTGTCCGCATTTTATTAGTCAATAAGTGCAAATTTCAATAATGGTGTGAATGCTTTAAAGGCGGGCGGTTGATTTTAACCCGTTTTTAATTATATTATTAAAAAGGAAATAACAGAATTTGAGGGGGAAATGTTTGGTGGATGGGGGATTGCGAATGGAGGAAGCTTAAAGGGAGCTTAAAAATGATGGTTGATTGGGTTACCTTTTTGAGTAGGGTTTGGGCGGAATTTTTGGATTTGCCGAAGGCGAATCCAAAAATTCCGTGGATGTTATTGGGAGATAGTCATTTGTTGGATGATGTTTTCCACTTCTGCCTCGGTGGCCCTGAGGCGTGCCTGGCAAAAGGTGATCAGTTCCGAAGCCCGTTTTACCCTGGCTGCGAGCACATCCACGGAAACTGATTCCGTTTCTATTTCCCTGGCTATCTGTTGCAGTTCTTTATAAGCTGCTTCATATGTGAGATTCGTTTCCATCTTTGTTGATTGATTGAACAGTGGCCTGTACGGAGGCATCAACCATTTGTACGGTGATGTCTTCTCCTGTTTGTAAGGCGCTGGTATTTGTAATCAGTTTACCCTGGTGGTAGACCAGTGCAAACCCTTTTTGTAACAGGGCCGTTGGGCTCATGAGGCGTACAACGGTTTCGTGGTGCTGTAGCTTTTGTTGCTGCTGTTGCAGTAGTTTACGGCTAAAGGCATGTATGTTTTGCCGGAGGTAGGACAGGTCCTGTAACCTCGAGGCGGTTAATTGTTTGGGTTTGGATAATACTTGTCCGGAGAGCTGTATCATGCCATTTCTTTGTTTTAGCAAGAGGTGGCGGGCTTGCTGTGGGATGAATTGTTGATACCTGATGAGGCTTTCTTTTTGCCGGATCAGGACATCCCTGCTCCTGTTGATAATCGCGTTGTTGAGGGCAGACAATTGTTGTTGTTTGCCGGAGACGGATTGTTGTAAGCGAATGATCAGTTGTTTTTGGGTGCTGATCAGGGCATCTTCAAACTGCCTGTTATGGGCAATGATCAGTTCTGCTGCGCGGGTAGGCGTTTTGGTCGCTGTATGTGCCATCATATCAGTGATGGTTTCGTTCTTATGGTGGCCGATACCGGTGATGACAGGAATGGGAAATCCTGCTACTGCTTTACCCAGTTGGTATTGATCAAAGAGTAAGAGATCTGTTTGGGCACCGCCTCCTCTGATGATGACGACAGCATCATAATGTTTCCCTGCATCTTCTACTGCCTGGAGTTGTGCACATACCTGTGCGGCATTGGCTTCGCCCTGGACGGTAGTGAAGTAATTGTCGGTATGGAAAATATAGCCATGGGCGTTTGCCTGGAGGGTGTGCATAAAATCCTGGTAGCCGGCGGAAGAAGGGGAGGAGATGACAGCAATCTTTTGCAGCACGGCCGTGAGGGGGAGTTTTTTATTGCGTGTGAGGTAGCCGTCGGCGACCTGCTGCACGATGTCTCCACACTCGGTGACGAGGCGCTGTAAAGTGGCTTGTTTCTGCTGTTCCAGCTGTCCGATAGTGTAGCTGGGGTCTATATCCAGCAGGGACAATTTGAGGCCGTATACCGCGTGGTATTCCACCTGTACCTGTATCAGCACATGCATGTCATTGCCAAAACGCTGTCCGGTGGTAGTTTCGAAATCCCTGATCCGGTTGCTGCCGTTTCCCCATGCGGTAGCGGAGATTTTGGCGGTGAGCTGGTGGGTACGGGGATCTTTTTCCACCAGGTCAAAGTAGTGATAACCTTTGGCAGGATAGAAGGAGTGGCTGGTGATATCGGCCACTACCCAGCTGCTTTGACGGGAAAAAGCGTTTTTAATAGTTCCCTGTATGTGGGCGGCCAGTTGTGATAACGTTATGTATTGTTGCGTACTCAAAGTGAGGACAAAGGTAGTAACAAAAAACGACTGCCTGGAAAGGCAGTCGTTTATAATAATTCCACGTTATGAAAACAAATCCATAAAAAGCTTCAGGCTGCTTTTTATTCTAAAACAATATTAGGAAGATGCTTACTTAAATCAGTTAATGACTAGTTAAACTATTCAGCATTAACATTTTATTAGCGAGTGGCGGGCGGGGCTTTATGGGTCAATATAGGCGATCGCCTATTTTTTGTGTCGGGGATTTGTAGTATTGATAGGCAAAAAAAATCGCATTTACCGAAGGCAAAGCGATTTTTGGGGGCTGGCCTGGGGCCGGCTGAAAGGGAATGAGGTGGTTCTACACCAGGGTAGTGAGGAATAGGTCGAGGCTTTCTTCCTTTTGGAGGTTTAGTTTTTGTTTTAAACGATACCTCGCCATCCTGATACTTTTTGCTTCCACTGCCAGGCGGGAAGCGATTTCTTTATTTGTGAGTCCCATTCTTATGTAGGAGCAATATTTTAAATCTAATCTTGTCAGGTTCTCTTTCGCCTTTTGTTGTAAGCGATTGAAAAACTCCGGATCAATTTCCTTGAAATCTGCTTTGGCGGCTTCGAATTCTTCATCCATTTTCCGGCTATCTGTGATGATGCGATCCATTTGTCGTAATAAGGGATCTGCCCCGGAGATGGTGGTAATTTTTTTCTGTAAGGTCTGCAACAGTTCATTCTTCTCTTCTACCTGTAGGGCACCGGCCAGGAGTTCTTTCTGCAGGCGTTCCTGTCGTTCCTGCATGAGTAATTGTTCCGCTTCCAGTCTTGCTCTTTCTTCTGCTTCCAGTTTCAATTGTAATTGAGCGTCGTGTTTTTCCAGTTCGAGTAATTGTTGATTTTGTAAACTGGATCTGAGTCTGAAATGGTAAGATCTGAAGAAGAAAATTAATAACAATACGGCAGCGATGGCGAGAGAAATGTAGAAGAAATTTAGTTCTTTATTGAAGGAGGCTTTTTGTTGTAAGAGTTGTAATTCTTTGTCTTTTTTCTCTGCTTCATATTGGGCACCCAGGCGTTTTGCGGTGGCGAGTCTTTCTTTGTCAAAAGCCTGCTGGTAGTAATCTACGTATTCTTTGTAATACTTCAGTGCTTTTGCTGTATTGCCCTGTTTTTCTGCAACACTGGCAAGGGCACGCATGATATTAGACTTGACCTGTGCACCGCCTGCAGGATAACTTTCTACTGTATAAAAGGCGGTGAGCAGGAGGTTTTCTGCTTCATTGAGATTGCCATCGGCTACTGCGATATCGCTTAGCATGCCGTAGCAATTTGCGAGGATTTCCTGTTGATCTGTAGCTTTTGCGTAATCAGTGGCCATGTACAGGTAATGCATCAGGCTATCTTTTTGCTTTGGCCAGTATTCAGCATACATGTTGGCGGTATTGAGGGAGAGGATGGCGGGGGCGCTGCGGGTAACCAATCTTCCGTTCTGTGCTTTGATGATCTGCAATGCCATCCTGTTGCAAAACAATGCAGAGTCGAGCAGGTATGTGGTAGAGGAGTCCCTTTTTTCTCTGTACCGGTATTCCAGGTAGGTGGCCAGTGCCTGGTAACCATTGACCAGGTCATCTGGTTTTTGTGATTGCAGGGCGGTGGAGAGTGCCAGGCGTGCATATTTTTCCTGTCCGTCCAGGTCATTCCAGTCACCATAGGTAGCTGCGGTGAAGTAGTAGATGGCTGGTTCGCAGGTGAGTGTTTTTTGTCCGTCCAGGATGCGCAGGGCTTCGAAGAAAAAATGTACGGCGCTATCTTCCTGTTGTTCTATGATATGCAGCCAACCCTTACGGTAATACGCTAATCCGAGTGCCTGTTTATCGCCTGATTTGCGGGCGAAGTACAGGGCGCTGTCCATGGCTTTGATGGCCAGGGAGAAGCTATCGTTGAGTGCATATTGCTGGGTAAGATTGCTGTATACGTTTGCCTTGTATTTGAGGTCTTTGAGTCCTGCGGTCAGTGCCAGTGCCTGCTGATTGAGGACGATGGCTGACTTCATATCTTTATTCCCGGTTATACGGGCCATCATGGAAGTGGCGGTAACCCGGTCTTCCAGCGGCAAGTCCTTGCGGGACAGCAAGTTTTGCAGTGAATCAATGAGGATTGTCTGTGCATAAAGTGGCATTTGCAGGCACAGAAATACAATCAACAGGATATGGTATTTACTTTTTTGGGTCATATGCAAAAATAATGAGTATTCACGAGTATTCCACTCAACTGATCACTCTTCTCTCCCCGATTTGTTGTCTCCACATGGCATAGTATAATCCTTTGAGTGTCAATAATTGTTCATGGGTGCCAGTCTCTACGATCTTCCCTTTTTCCAGTACATAAATGGTATCCGCATGCATAATTGTGGATAACCTGTGGGCGATGAGTATATTTAACTGCTCCCTGCTGGCCGAAATAGATCTGACTGTTTCGGTAATGGCTTCTTCTGTAAGTGAGTCGAGGGCTGATGTCGCCTCATCGAAAATCAGTAATCTTGGATGCCGGATCAATGCCCTGGCGATGGAGATACGTTGTTTTTCACCACCGGAGAGTTTTAATCCGCCTTCGCCCAGGAGTGTATTCAGGCCATGTGCAGAGCGTGTCAGCAGTGGTGTGGCTGCGGCTTTGCGGAGGGCTTCGATCATTTCATCTTCAGTAGCATCTGGTTTTACAAACAATAAATTGTCCCTGAATGTCCCGGCAAACAATTGGGTCTCCTGGGATACAAAACCAATTTGTCTGCGCAACTGGTTGTAATGAATGTCGTCTGATGCCACATTGTTGAAAAAGATTTGTCCTGAGACAGGCTGATACAATCCCAGTAATAATTTCACCAGGGTTGATTTACCGGAACCTGAAGGTCCTACAAAGGCGATGGTTTCTCCCAGGTGTGCTTCGAAACTTATGTCATCGAGGGCGTTCTGTTCGGCTGTCTGGTGGCGGAATACAATGTGTTCAAAGCGGATTTTCTCCAGGTCGCCGAGTGAAACGGGTGTTTCCGGTTTTTCTTCTACAGGTTTTTGCATCAGCTGATCGAATAATTGCAGTGAGCTTTCTGCTTCCCTGTAAAAGAGGATAATATTCCCCAGTTCCTGTAAGGGGCCGAAGATGGTGGCCGATATAAATTGCATGGCAATCAGTTCGCCGGTGCTGAGCACTTTGTGAAAGATTAACCAGAGCAGGATGAAGAGGATAGATTGCCGCAGCAGGTTCAGGGTGGTACCTTGCAGGAAAGAGAGTGTTCTCACCTGTTTTACCTTTTTCATTTCGAGGTCGAAGATATTCCGGGTGAAGGTTCTCAATCGCCTGATCTCAGGAAAGGTCAATCCAAGGCTTTTTACGAGCTCTATATTGCGAAGTGACTCTGTGATAGAGCCGGAGAGTTTGAGTGTCTCTTTGTTGATGCTACGCTGAATTCTTTTCATTTTTCTGCTGAGGGCACTGGTGAGTGTACCTAACACGCCTACCCCTACGAAAAATACGGGTACCAGCATCCAGTTTTTATGCAGGGCATACCAGGTGAGTACACCGATGCCTACCAGGGATGAAAAGAGGATGTTGATAAATGCGTTGAAAAAGCGTTCTGTATCGTTTCTTACTTTTTGGAGGAGTACCACGGTTTCGCCGCTTCGCTGTTCTTCGAATTCCTGGAAGGAGAGGCGGAGGGTTTGTTTCAGACCATCGTTGAAGATTTGCATGCCGAAGCGTTGTACGACCAGGCGCATGACGAAGTCCTGGAAAGAGCGGGCCAGTCTTGCGACCATGGCAACAGATATGGCGATAGCCAGCCAGAAGAGTACTCCTTTGACCAGGGCAGTTTCTGTTCTGTCGCCGGGGTGTAATGCGTAATTGTCAATGATTTTACCAAAGATAATGGGATCATACATGGTAGCTACCTGACCGATGCCTGCGAGCAGCAGGGAAAGCACGATCATCCATCGATGAGGGCGCATGTATTGCCAGAAAATTTTCATGCAGATACAGGTGGCAAAAACTACACCATGATGCTAATTTTTCAGGCTGGCTGGCAATATGCCATATTTTTACGAAAAGCGGCAGTTAAATGCTGTGAATATTGGTAGCCTGCCAGGGCGGCGACTTCGCCAAGGGTTTTCTTTTCCTCCACCAGGAGTTATCATGCATTTCATTTGCCTGGGTAGGTGGTATGGGTGATTTCATGAATGACCTGGTGCATCCTGGAAGGAGCCCAGGCTTTAAATGAGAAAGTACTTGAATTAGTAAGTATCTGCCTGTTTTTAAATAATATTATTTTAACCATTCCGTGCCAAAACCTGTCATAACTTAATAATATAATTTATCATATTACGGTAGTAACCAATATTTTGTGCCGCCCCTTGCGTGGTAAATAAAAAGCTGTATATTTAATATCATATTGTCTTTTGTATAGTTATACATTAGCATTATTGATCTGGGACCCCGGCCGCCAACTAGCATTCCTATGAAAAACTAAGGCCATAGACCAGGGGGACCAAGCACTAAAGAACCCTACTCGTATGGAAAGAAGAAATTTTTTGAAGCAGGCAATGATCACTGTGGCAGGCAGTGCAATATTGCCCGGAACAGTGAAAAGCATGACTTTATGGGAAGAACAACCTCCGTTTATTATCGATGCTAAAAATCCTGGAAAATTCTTTGATCCACACTGGAACAAAGGGATTGGTGCCGGCAGGGCCAATGATGCTTCCAGACCTGTATGGGCAGATCAGCTGGGGGTAGCAGCCAGGGCCTGTGGGTTTAAGTATGCCCGGTTCACAGGCATTTTCCATGATGACATGAATGTGTATAATGCCGGAACATATAACTGGACATTGATAGACGACCTGCTTGATAAAACACTGAAAGCAGGGGTGAAGCCTTTTATTGCTTTTAGCTTCTTTCCAAGGGATATCGCTGGCAGTGACGCTACCCAGTTTAGCTGGAAAGCGAGGGTGGTGCCGCCTACTGACTTTACGAAATGGAATGACCTGGTGACAGAATTTACCAAGCACATTGTGGGTAAGTACGGTGAAGATGAGGTGAGCAAATGGTATTTCGAAGCATGGAATGAACCAGATCAGCGTTCGTATTGGGATGGAACCAAAGCACAATATTTTACTTTATACAAGACGACTGTTACTGCCATGAAGGCGGTAACACCTAAGTGTAAGGTGGGTGGGCCTGCTACCAGCGGGCTTTCCGGCGATACACAGGGGGCATGGCTGGATGAGTTCCTGGCTTATTGCAAGCAGGAGCAGCTGGCTGTTGATTTCGTAACTGCACATCCGTATCCTGCTGACAGTGCGGGTAAACCCAGAGAACTGGGTGCTACTGCAAAAGATCTGGCAGCCCTGCGTAATACAGTGAGCAGGAATTTTCCACAGGCAGAAATATTTGTGACCAGGTGGAGTACAAGTCCTATAGCATCGGATGCGGTGCGTGACAACCTGCCGGCAGCCGCTTTCATTGTAAAGGAAAACATAGATTCTATCGGATTGGTAACGGGTATGTTCTATGGTTCTTTTATAGATGGACCTGAAGAACTGAAAGATACTTTTCATGGTGGTCAGGGCCTGATGAATGCCAGTGGTATTGCCAAGCCGGCGTTCAATGCCTATCGCATGCTGAATGCGCTGGGTGAGGAGTTGTTATATAATAAAGACGGTATTGTCGTGACCCGTCATAAAGATTCAAAGAAGATATCAGCTATTCTTTACAATATTCCTGCCTCCGTGACCAGTGGTGTGTCTGGAAGAGACCAGGCAGGAGTTTCCTCACTGATGTCTCAGGGAGAGACAAAATTGTATTCATTCAAAATTCAAAATATACATCCTGATGCCCGCTTCAACGTGGACAGCCTGACAAAAGAAGATGGCAATGCGATCGTTCAATGGGCTAAGGCCGGAAGTCCTGACCCATTGAATAAAGATCAGGTGGAAATAATGAAGCAGGTAGGTGTGAGCGTGAATGAAGAACAGGTTTTATCGAGTGCAACCGGTGTGTTGTATATAGAGAAAAACCTGGCTCCATGGGATGTAGTATTAGTGGATGAATTGTCTAAATAGATAAATGCCTGTCTTTATTTCGTGCGAAAAATGAAGGCAGTTTTTTGACAGGAAGACGTTCATACTTTTTATATTGTCAATTTGACAATATGGGTTATTTTTATACGCATATCCATGCGTTATGAAAAAACTATTTCTGTTACTCAGCAGTCTGTTTGCCTTACAAACCTTTGCCCAGCAATCTGGTCTCAAACTCTGGTATCGTCAACCAGCCGGTAGTGTATGGACAGCTGCCTTACCTGTCGGTAATGGCCGATTGGGTGGAATGGTCTATGGCAATCCTGATCATGAAATCATTCAGCTCAATGAATCCAGTGTATGGACAGGTAGTCCGAACAACAATGACAACCCTGATGCTTTGGCTGCACTGCCGGAGATCAGGAGACTGATTTTTGCAGGTAAACAAAAGGAAGCACAGGAGCTGGCTGCTGAAAAAATGCAATGCAAAACAAGCAGCGGGCAAATGTTTCAGCCGGTGGGCAACCTTAATTTACACTTCCCAGGGCATGAGCAGTTTTCGAATTATTACAGGGAACTGGATTTGAACCGTGCTGTAGCGACTACACGTTATACCGTAAAGGGTGTGACGTATACCCGCGAAGTCTTTGCCAGTGTGCCTGCGCAGGCCATTGTGGTTCAGCTGGGCAGTAGTAAGGCTGGTAGCCTGTCATTCAGTGCTAACTTTTCTACCTTACAGCCTGACGCACCTGTGAAAGCAGGGGGTGATACCTTGTCTGTTCATGGCATTACTGGCAGTCATGAAGGCGTGGAAGGAAAGGTAGTGTTCCATGGTCTTTCAAAGATTGTGACCAATGGGCAACTCAGTCACAATGATACTTCGATCACCGTAAGTGGTGCTACTACAGCACTCATTTACATTTCTATTGCTACCAATTATATCAACTACCAGGATATAAGCGGGGATGCGGCGGCGAAAGCGGCTGCTTACCTGAAAGGGGCCAGTACTAAAGGATTTTCTGCGTTATTACAGGAGCATGTAGCAGCTTATCAGCATTATTTTAACAGGGTCTCTATTGATCTGGGTACATCGCCTGCAGCAAAAGAACCGACAGATGTACGGTTGAAAAACTTCGCACATACTTATGATCCGCAGTTCGTAGCATTGTATTTCCAGTTTGGGCGTTACCTGCTCATTTCCTGTTCACAGCCTGGTGGACAGCCTGCCAATCTGCAGGGCATCTGGAATGCGGAAATGAGACCGCCATGGGACAGCAAGTACACGATCAATATCAATACTGAAATGAATTACTGGCCGGCAGAAAAAGATAACCTGCCGGAGATGCATACGCCATTGATTCAAATGGTGAAGGAACTCGCTGTGACCGGGCAAAATACTGCGCGAACCATGTATGGTGCGCGGGGATGGGTAGCTCATCACAATACTGATCTATGGCGGATTACAGGACCGGTGGACAGGATCTTCTGGGGAGTATGGAGTATGGGTGGTGCATGGCTGAGCCAGCACCTCTGGGATCGTTTTTTATACAATGGCGATACTGCTTACCTGCGGGACGTATATCCTGCAATTAAGGGGGCGGCATTATTTTTTGTGGATGACCTGGTGCCCGATCCTGTACATCACTGGCTGGTGATTAATCCTGGCACTTCTCCTGAGAATGCGCCGAAGATCAGGCCAGGTGTATCTTTTGATGCCGGGTGTACAATGGATAACCAGATTGTATTTGATGCATTGAGTGTTGCTATTCGTGCGGCGAACATCCTGCAACTCGATGCAGCACTGACTGATACTTTAAAACTGGTGAGAAGCAAGCTGCCACCTATGCAGGTGGGGCAGTATGGCCAGTTGCAGGAATGGATGGAAGACCTGGATAACCCGGAGGATCATCACAGGCATATTTCCCATTTATATGGTTTGTTTCCTTCTACACAAATTTCTCCTTACAGGCACCCGGAATTATACAGCGCTGCCAATACCACTTTGCTGCAAAGGGGAGATGTATCTACCGGCTGGAGTATGGGCTGGAAAGTAAACTGGTGGGCAAGATTGCAGAACGGTGAGCATGCGTTAAAGCTGATCAATAACCAGTTGTCACCAGTAGGTGAGCATGGTGGAGGTACTTATACCAACCTGTTTGATGCGCATGCCCCATTTCAGATAGATGGCAATTTTGGCTGCACTTCTGGTATTACAGAAATGCTGATGCAGAGTCATGATGGAGCCATCCAGTTATTGCCTGCATTACCTGCTGAGTGGAAGCAGGGACATATAAACGGGCTGAGAGCAAGAGGTGGATTTACGATTACTGCACTGGAGTGGAAAGATGGGAAAGTTGTGAAGCTCAAGATCCATTCTGCATTAGGCGGAAATTGCAGGATCAGGGTACCAAATGCCCTGAAGGGAAAGGGTTTGGTGAAAGCAGGTGGGGATAATTCCAATCCTTTTTACGAGGTGGTGGAGATTGCGCAGCCTATTGTAAAGGATGCATCTAAAGTTTTGCCGGTGCAGCTGGCCCCGACTCAATTATATGATTTGCCAACGCAGAAGGGCAAAGAATATATACTCACCAATTAATTTCTTATTTTTCTATTTATGGTCAAACGTACATTACTATCATGCTTTTGCATGCTCCTGGTTTTCGCCGGCATGTCCCAAAACTTATACCTGTTCGCATATTTCAAGGGAAATGGTGAAGATGGGTTACATCTTGCTTACAGCAAAGATGGTTATAAATGGTCGGCATTAAAGGGGGATTCATCGTTCTTAACACCTATGGTGAGTAAGGATAAACTGATGCGTGATCCCTGCATCATCAGGGGAGGAGATGGATTGTTTCACATGGTGTGGACGGTGAGCTGGAATGATAAAGGCATTGGTTATGCTTCGTCAAAAGACCTGATTCACTGGTCTGAGCAGCAGTTCATTCCTGTGATGGCCAGGGAGGACAGTGCGCGTAATTGCTGGGCACCGGAGATCACGTATGATGCACAATCGAAGACTTACATGATCTACTGGTCTACCACTATTTCAGGCAGGTTTACAGAAACGGCAGCTACAAAGGAAAGTGGGTATAATCACAGGTTGTATTATGTAACAACGAAAGATTTCAAAACATATTCAGCTACCAAATTGCTTTATGATCCGGGATTCAATGTGATAGATGCGACGATTGTAAAGGAGGGAAATCGCTATATGATGGTGATGAAGGATGAAACGATTGAACCACCGGCGAAGCACCTGCGGCTGGCATTTAGTAATCAGCTGACGGGGCCTTATACAAAGGCAGGGCCTTCAATTACCGGGAAGTACTGGGCAGAGGGGCCTACTACTTTGAAAATCGGGAAGACCTGGCTGATCTATTTTGATAAGTATACGGAGCATAAGTATGGGGCTATCAGCTCGACAGATCTGAG
Organism: Chitinophaga silvisoli; assembly: GCF_003412465.1. Classification (GTDB taxonomy): domain Bacteria; phylum Bacteroidota; class Bacteroidia; order Chitinophagales; family Chitinophagaceae; genus Chitinophaga; species Chitinophaga silvisoli. The sequence continues at coordinate 654,966 of NZ_QTJV01000004.1, read as the reverse complement.
GGAATGGAAGGATATATCAGATGAGGTGAGTTTGCCGAAGGGGCTTCGTCATGGAACTATTTTCCAGGTGAGGGAGGCGGAGTTCAGGCGCTTGCTGCAATAAATTGGAGGGTAAGATCTCCCCTTCATGATCTATTTCAAACTATCTTTAAAAATAGGATGCATTCAAAAAGAGTGCATCCTATTTTGCTTTTATTTTGTATAACTCCAAAATTAATGACAATGAAATACAGGGATTTAGGCACTACAGGAACATCATTATCTGCTATCGGGCTGGGCTGCATGGGAATGAGTCATGCCTATGGCGTTCCCGATGACAAGGAATCAATTGCAACGTTACATCGCGCATTGGAACTGGGTATTAACTTCTGGGATACTGCCGATATATATGGAGATGGAGAGAATGAAAAACTCATTTCACAGGTTTTGGTACCGCATCGTGACAAGATCTTTATAGCTACCAAGTTTGGTTTTAAATCGCTGGGTCATGGCAAACAGGTGTTCGATGGTTCCCCGGCTTACATGAAAACGGCTGTAGAGAAGAGCCTGCAACGCCTGCGGGTAGATCATATTGACCTATATTATGCACATAGAGTAGACCCAAATGTGCCCATCGAGGAGACAGTAGGTGCAATGGCTGCGTTGGTGAAAGAAGGGAAGGTAAAGTATATCGGCCTTTCAGAAGCGTCTCCTGCTTCCATCCGCAAAGCCCATGCGGTACATCCTATCACTGCATTGCAGAGTGAATATTCTTTGCTCACACGGAATGTGGAAAAGGAGATCCTGCCTCTCTGCAAAGAGCTGGGCATCACTTTTGTGCCATTTAGTCCGCTGGCGAGAGGGCTGGTGACAAATACACTGGATGTAAATGCCCTGCCTGAAGGTGATTTCCGCAAAGGCATTCCCCGTTATCAACAGGAATATGCTGATAACAATGCGAAGCTGGCAGCTGGTTTTGCTGAACTGGCGGCGGGTAAAAATGCAACGCCTGCACAGCTGGCACTGGCATGGGTACTGGCCCAGGGCGAAAACATTATTCCGATTCCGGGTACCAAGAAGCGTAAATACCTGGAGGAAAATGCAGCGGCAGTAGACCTGGCACTCACAGCGGCAGACCTTTCTGCACTGGAGGCATTATTGAAAAAGTATCCGGATACTGGCGCCAGATATACGGAAGTACAGGAGAAAATGGCGAATAATTAACCCAATTAAAAAGTACAGAAAATGGCAACAACATTTAAACTTGGAGGAACCCTGGAAATAAACCGTCTTGGTTATGGTGCGATGCAACTCACCGGCAAGGGGGTATTTGGAGATGTGGATGACCGTGAGAATGCGAAGAAGGTATTGCAGGCTGCAGTAGCGGGTGGTGTGAATTTCATTGATACGGCAGAAGCGTATGGTCCGGATACGAATGAAACCCTGATTGCAGATGCATTGTATCCGTATAAACCTGATGTGGTTATTGCTACCAAGGGTGGCTTTGTGCGCCCAGGGCCTGATAACTGGGTGCCTAATGGCAAACCTGATTTCATACGTCAGAATATCGAGGGTAGTTTGCAAAGGCTGAAAGTAGATACTATCGACTTGTGGCAATTGCACCGTATAGATCCGAATACGCCGGTGGAAGAGACCTTACAGCCGGTGATAGAAGCGGTGAAGGCAGGGAAGATCCGTTATGTAGGTTTATCGGAAGTAACTATCGACCAGATTAAGCAGGTGCAACAGATTTTACCAATTGTGTCTGTACAGAACCTATATAACCTGGGAGAAAGGAAATGGGAAGATGTACTGGATTTTACCACAGAGCAGGGCCTGGCATTCATACCCTGGTTCCCGTTGGCATCTGGTCCGCAGAAGATGGCGGATAAGATCAAGACAATTGCTGACAAGCATCAGGCAACGACGGCGCAGATCGCGTTGGCCTGGTTACTGAAGCGGGCAGATAATATCCTGTTGATCCCAGGAACCAAGTCAGTAGCGCATTTGGAAGAAAATCTGAAGGCGGCTGATGTGGAACTGACGGATGAAGAATTTGAATCTTTATCTAAATAAAGCTGGGCAAAGGCTTTTAAAAGCAAGTCCTCGGACCTGTTGGTCTGAGGATTTGTTTTTTATAAGGGAGAAATCAAAAAAAGCATATTATATTTATTTTTTTAACCACGTTACTCAGTCAATATGCTTTCTTATCCTGTACGTATCGCCCTGATCGCTGCCCTGGGCGGCTTTCTGTTCGGCTTTGAAACAGCCGTTATTTCAGGCGCGGAAAAAACCATCCAACAATTATGGCAACTCGACTCTTTCTGGCATGGCTTCACGGTGGCTGCCAGTCTGATCGGTACTGTCCTTGGTTCGCTGATAGTAGGTAGTCCAGCCCGCATTCACGGCCGTAAAAAAGTGTTGCTTACTATCGCTGTTATTTTTGTGATTTCGTCTATTGGCTGTGCTTCGGTATCTGCATGGTTCTTATTTGTATTCTTCCGTTTTACAAGTGGGTTTGCAGTTGGTGCATCTTCAGTAGTAGGGCCTATGTACATTTCAGAAATAGCGCCTGCTCATCTCAGGGGCAGACTGGCAGGCATGTTCCAGCTGAACATTGTGGCGGGCATTTTCATTGCTTACCTGACCAATTTCCTCTTTGTAGGTTTAGGGGACCAGGCATGGCGCTGGATGCTGGGTATTATGGTGATACCTTCTGCGCTCTTCTGGATTTTGCTGCGTTCAATTCCTGAGAGTCCACGCTGGCTGATTTTGAATAATCGTGAGGCAGAAGCGATTCCTATCCTGAACCGCTTGCAGGAGGCAGATGTCAACGGTGCTATTCAGTCTATCAAAGAATCAGTACAATCACACCAGGAAAAGCTCTTCCAGGGCAGGTATATGAAACCTGTGATGTATGCGGTATTGCTGGCGATGTTCAATCAGCTTTCCGGTATTAATGCGATCCTGTATTATGCACCGCGCATTTTTGAGATGGCAGGTTTTGATCAGACCAAGGCTTATTTACAGCCGGTGTATATTGGTGCGGCGAATTTGTTGTTTACATTACTGGCGATGACGATGATAGACAGATTTGGTCGTAAGACGCTGATGTTAATCGGCTCAGTGGGAATGATAGTATTCCTGGGGCTGACGGCTTATACATTTAAGGATCTGCAGCCGGCTGATGGTGTAGCGCATGTAGCGAACAGCAATGTATTGATTTACCTGATTGGATTTATAGCATTCTTTGCTTTCTCCCAGGGGGCAGTGATCTGGGTATTTATATCAGAGATCTTCCCGAATTCAGTGCGTTCACAGGGTGGTTCACTGGGGAGTTTTACACACTGGATCATGGCAGCGATTATTTCCTGGACATTCCCGATTATTGTAGAAGGCAGTGCGCATGGTGGCTATTATTCCTTTGTATTTTATAGTGGCATGATGTTGTTGCAGTTGTTGTTTATTTTGAAGGTGATGCCGGAGACGAAGGGGAAATCTTTGGAGCAGATTCAGAAAGAATTGGGTATAAAATAAAGTTTAGAGATAGCGCAAAAAACCACTTCTGTCTTCGGCGGAAGTGGTTTTTTTCATTAAATTAGGAATAATTAACCCTTGCCACGCGATGATAAGACTCCTTCTTGCGCTATTGTTTCCCCTCACGGTAGCTGCACAGCAATCTCCCTTTGTTCTGAAAGGGCAAATAGGGCACCTGGGCCCTGACTGTCACCTGTACCTGAGCTATCTTTCTGATGGGAAAGAAGTTCATGATACCGCACAATTACAGGATGGAAAGTTTGAATTTAAAGGCAGTGTGAGAGAGGTGTCTGATGCCCTGATGCTGCTGTCGACCCCACAAAGTATGGATAATGTAGGTCTGGATGCTATTTTCTTTTATATCGAAAAGGGTACGATGGAACTGAGTGGAAAGGATTCGCTCATGACGGCTATATTTACGGCTGGTCCGGTAAACCAGGAATACCAGGAGCTATTGGCACAGTTGAAACCATTTCGGGAAAGGCAAAAAAGGATTTATCTTGAATACACGTCTGCACCACTGGAAGCAAGGCATATTCCTGCTTTTCAGGCAGCGATTGCGGAGGAATATGCTGCAATGAGAAAAGAGGAAAGGCAGGTATACCTGACTTATGCGGCCAAGCATCCCAATTCGGTTATCAGTGTTACGGCATTGGAATGGTATGCGGATGGGAAGCCGGATCAGCAGGCGGATGATTTGTATCGCCGTTTATCGCCGGCAGTGAGAAACAGTGCGAAAGGGAAAGCCTTTGAAAAGCTCCTGAAATAATTATATTTGATTCACTAACAATCAACAAATGGCGGACTTGTCTGTTTTTTATAAATTAGATGCTGATATTGCATGGCAGCCAACGGATCCCGGCGTGAAAAGAAAGGTCATGGCCTACGGTGAGCAATTGATGATCGTAAAGGTGGCTTTTGAGAAAGGGGCGGTGGGCACCTTGCATTCGCATCCACATCTGCAGATGTCTTATGTGGAGAAGGGGACCTTTGAAGTGGAGATTGCCGGTACCCGGAAGATATTGCAAACGGGGGATGTCTTTTCTGTGCCTTCTGAGGCTATCCATGGAGTGGTGTGCAAAGAGGAGGGGGTACTGATAGATGTCTTTCATCCCATGAGAGAAGATTTTTTACTTAGATAATCAATTGTATATCACCAAAAAGCGAATATTATGTTGTCACAAAGAATGCAGGAAGCGCTGAATAAGCAGGTTTTAATGGAGGCGCAGTCATCACAGGCTTACCTCGCTATGGGAAGCTGGGCAGACATTCAGCCAGGTCTGAAGGGCGTAACAAAATTCTTCTTTAAGCACAGTGACGAGGAGAGAATGCACATGTTGAAACTGATTCATTATATAAATGAGCGTGGAGGTTTTGCCATCGTTCCTGCTTTGGCGCAGCCGGTTCTCACTTTTCCGTCTCTGAAAAAGGCATTTGAAGAGCTTTTTGCGCACGAGGTGAAGGTGAGCGAGGGGATTAATGAACTGGTAGACATCGCATTGCAGGAAAAGGATTATGCGACGCATAATTTCCTGCAATGGTATGTAAATGAGCAGATTGAAGAGGAAAGACTGGCGCGTGAGTGTAATGATAAACTGGAACTGATAGGAGATGACAAATCTGGTCTTTATTTGTTCGATCGTGACATAATGACGATGGAGCAGGAATAGGAAAAATATAACTCCTTGATATAGAGAGGGGGAAGTAGTCTGATAAGGACTGCTTCCCCCTCTTTTTTTGCTCAAATCTGATATGCCTAAATATTAATGTATCGGTAATAATATATATTATAAATAATTAATTCAGAAAGATTTATTATTTTTATTTGCCATATACTTTTACTACATTGCTGTCTGAAATATAATGAAAAGTTAGAATGCAAAAAGAGGTTAATATAAATGATCTATGGGAGCGCTTCACAAAAGGTAGTGATGCCCGGTCATTTGAGGTTTTATTTCACGAATTAAACCCTCGTCTCATCAAATTTTGCACGCTGTACGTTCATTATCAGCAGGTTGCTGAGGAGATAGTTTCGGATGTTTTTGTGAAATGCTGGATGGATAGAGTTCAGATGCAGGTGGTTGAGAAGCCGGAGACATATCTTTTTATTGCGGTAAAAAACCAGGCCCTGAATTATAATAAACGCTTTTCCAGTATCCAGGTAGTGAACATTGAGGATCATGATGGAGGGGGGATACTGATCAATGAGGCCTCGCCGGAGCTGGAGCTGGAGAAGAAGGAATTGATTTTCAAAATGGATCAGGCGATAGGGACTTTACCACGGCAGTGTGGTATTATATTCCGGCTCATCAAGGAAAACGGGATGAAATACAAGGAGGTAGCAGAGATTCTTAATATTTCGCATCGTACTGTACACACGCAGATGCTCCGGGCGATGAAGAAGATGAGTAAGGCGATGGATCCTTATCTGAAGAAGGCAAACCGACAGGCGACAGACAATCTTATTAGTACTATATTAGTTTTATTCATATTTATGGGTAATTAGGACTTGGAGATATATGTTAAAATTTTTTTTAAAGCTTGTACGCATATTACCATTAAAAAATTGTCCTATATACAAAGGGTTATTCCAACGGACAATGAGCGATCGTTTTTTTGAAATGGTTATAAAGGACCTGGTTGGTGACATCACACCTCAAGAAGGCCAGGAACTACAAAATATAATGCGTGAGGATACTGTCTCAGCAAGGCAGTATGACGTGTTCCGTACCTACTGGGCTCAGAATCATACTGATTATATAGATGGGCGCAGGCTTTTTGAAAATGTGCAGTCAAAGATTAATGAGCTGGAAAAAGAAGCAGGTACACCGGTCATGCAAGCGATGATGAAGCCTGTACGTAATACGGGTCGTGTTCGCTGGATGGCAGCGGCAGCATCTCTGGCACTCCTTATTTCGGCAGGCGCTACATATTATATATATCAGCGTGGTTCCATGATGCAAAAAGTGACTGCCAAAGGGCAGAAATCCACTTTTATCATGGAAGATGGTACAAGAGTAACACTCAATGCGGACAGTAAATTAGCATATAGCGAAGACTTTGCAACTAAAAACAGGGAAGTATATCTGACAGGGGAGGCGTTCTTTGATGTTCATGCAGATCCACAAAAACCTTTTATCATCCACACTTCTAAAATGGATATCAAGGTATTGGGTACTGCTTTCAACGTAAAATCTTATCCGGACGAGGCTTCATCGGAAGCTACACTGATTAAAGGGGCGATAGAGGTTACCGTGACTGACAATCCATCTGAGAAAATAATTTTAAAACCATCTCAGAAACTGGTGCTGACCAACTTTGACTCTACCAGGAGGAAAGCTGTCAGCATAAAAGATTTAACACCTAATGTTCCAAGTGTACCGAGTGTAACATCCATGACTTACCTGAATGATAAAAGGGATTCATCGGTAGTAATGGAAACAAGCTGGTTGCAGAACAAACTTGTATTTCAGGATGAGGATTTTGGAACACTGGCCAAGAGAATGGAGCGCTATTATAATATCAGCATCCACTTCAACAGGGTCGGTTACAGACAGTTAAGGTTTACAGGAGTATTGGAGGGAGAGACAATTGCGGAAGCACTGAATGCGCTGCACCTGACAGAGAATTTCAATTATAAAATTGAGGATTCAACGATTGTAATTTATTAAAGAAGAACCAGGTAAATCAAGAAGTTCCTTTCATAAGTAGTGAAAGGTGAGATGAGGACCCTATGCCGATGCCTATGATGTATAATACCTATGGAATCGCACTTTCATTTCACCAGAAACAAAGTAAAACAACTAAAATTTTGTCTATGGGAAAAGAAAGCGATTACTACTGAATAAATGCGGGGATCATTTAAATAATCCCCGCTGAAAGATGACTTATTCCAATAAAATAGCAGGCCTTTTCGCACGAGTACTGCCGTTTTAACACTTTTATCACCTTTAACATCTAAGTTATGAGTTTTTATGTACGCCCCAGGGGCGTCAAGATCCCTTACGGGCTTTTAAGGCCATTGCTGATTTTACAACTAACGTTAGGGTTCATCCTTTTTCTGAATCTGCATGTAGTTGCAAATGTTCTATCCTCAAAAACGATTACACTGAACCTCCGCTCCGTTGAATTTAAGGAGGTGCTTTCTATTATCGAGCATCAGAGCGATTATCGCTTTATGTTCAGCAACAGGAATATCCCTAACAAGAGCAAGGTGGATATTAATGTAAAAGATGCACAGATTAACACTGTGATGGATATGATCCTGGATAAATCAGGTTATACCTATCAGGAGCTGGCGAACAATCTGATTGTGATAGTGCCTATGGGTGAGAGGATCACGACTGTGAAAATCACCGGTAAGGTATTGGATCAAACAGGTGAGGCGCTGATTGGTGCTTCAGTGAAAATCAAAGGAACTTCGGATGGGGTAGCTACAGATGAAAATGGTGGTTTTACTTTAAGTGTACCTGACGATGCAATCCTTGTGGTATCATACGTAGGTTTCAAAACACAGGAAGTTCCTGTAAACGGAAAGACTGCGTTGACTATCACAATGCAGCCTGCAGACAAAATAATCAATGAGTTCGTAGTAACGGCGCTGGGTATCAAGAGGGAAGAAAAAGCCCTTGGTTACGCAGTTTCTACCATTACTTCAGAACAGATTAACGCATCTGGTAACACCAACTTTGCTTCCGCCTTATATGGTAAGGCGGCTGGTGTGAAGATCACAACAGCGCCGGGTGGTGCTACCAGTGCCGTTAACATTCAGATTCGTGGTGTAAACTCCCTGAACTATAGCACCCAGCCGCTGTATGTAGTAGATGGTGTGCAGATCAGAAACAATAACGAAACCGGTGGTGCTGGTGGTAACTCTACCGGTTATTGGGATGACCCACGTATCCGTGGTAACGGTATCCTCGATATCAACCCTACTGATATCGAAAACCTGACCGTATTGAAAGGCGCGAGTGCGACAGCCTTATATGGTTCTGATGCGGCGAGTGGTGTAGTTGTAATCACTACCAAGAAAGGTCAGAAAGGTAGAGGTCTTGGTGTAGATGTTAACTATAGCACTACCCGTGAATCGATCGCTAATGCTCCTCAATATCAAAATACTTATGGTCCTGGCTATGACAGAGCGAGCAACGTATCGTTGGGCGCAAATGAAGAGGGTTGGGTACCGGTAGGTTCTGATGGAACGGTCCGACCCTTTTTCAGAGCTTATGGACAGTTTGGTCCTAAGATGGATGGTCAGATGGTTCCTTGGTGGGATGGCTCTATGCACCCCTATTCACCTCAGCCAAATAACTATAAACAAATGTTTCAGAAGGGATACAATTCAAATTTGAATGTATCCCTTTCGAATATGAACGAAAAAGCGAATTATCGTTTCTCTTATACACGTTCAGATTACAAAGGTATCCAGATTGGTACCCAGCAGGGTAAAAACACCTTCAACCTGAACAGTACTATCAAGCTGCATAGCAAGGTGAGCTTAGATGTGGTGGGTGGTTATGTGAATACGAAAGTGACAAACAGGGCACGTTTGATGAACCGTCTCTTCAACTCCTTCGATGGTTTCTTTAGCCGTGCTGAAGATATGGCGGTGGTGTTCGATAAGTACAAAACTACCAAAGGTTACAAATGGGTACCTTATGATAAAACACAGCTCAACCCGGATGAGGCCCTGGTTTACCAGGTTCGTCCTGAACTGTTGAACTTCCTGTGGTACCAGTTGCGTAATAATGAAGTGGAAAACCAGGACCGTTTATTGTCCAGCGTAACACTGAACATTGATCTCGCAAAAGGCCTGAAACTTCGTACGAGAGTAGGTAATGACTTTACCAGTATCAATACTGAAGCTAAGAGCTATAACGAATATCCTATCGCATTCAATACTACCAGCAGTACAGGTTCATATGGTGTAACCAAAAACCGTTACGCTATCGTGTATACAGACCTGTTAGCAACGTATGCAAATGATCAGACGAAGGTGTTTGGTTATAGTATCAGTGGTGGTTTCCAGAGCCGTCAGGAAAGCTTTACCGATCAGACTTCCTCTACAAGTGGTGGTTTGGTAACTGCGAACTGGTTCTCTCTGAACAACTCCTACAATTCACAGACAACTTCTGAGGTACGTAGCAAGCTGCTGAAATACGCTTTCCTGGGTATTGCAAACTTTAGCTACAAGAACTACCTGTTCCTGGAAGGTACTGCCCGTCAGGAGAAATCTTCTACACTGCCTATTAATAATAATTCCTATTTCTATCCTTCTGTGAACTCTTCCTTCATCTTCACAGATGCGTTTGAAATGCCGAAATGGCTGAGCTACGGTAAGATCCGTGCATCCTATGGTATGGTGGGTAACGCGCCTCCTCCATATGAAGCAAACATCGTGTATACGCAGAAACCACTCTCTACTACTACCGGTTCTGTGCCTGTACTGACTGCGCAGAATGCTTATGGTAACGAGAACCTGAAATCTGAAAAGAAGACAGAAATGGAGTTCGGTCTCGAAACCAAAATGTTGCAGAACAGAGTGGGTGTAGATATCTCCGTGTATAACAGTAAGGTGAAAGACCTGTTGATGCGTTTGTCTACCGCAGCATCCAATGGTGCGCTGACACGTATCACCAACGTAGGTGAATTGAACAGTAAGGGTCTTGAAATCGCTTTCAATGCGAATCCGCTGAAACGCCCTAAAACAAACTGGAATACCCGTCTGAACTTCGCATTCAACAACTCTAAAGTTGTGAGCCTGGCTGATGGTGTAAACCAGATCGTATTTAAAGGTGGTGATGCAAACTCTGTGGAAATCGTAGCGGAAGTAGGTCAGACAATCGGTAATATCTATATGTATCCTCTGGCTACTGACGATAAGGGTAACAAGCTGGTGAACTCCAGTGGTATGTACTATGTAGACAAGTCAAGATATGAGAAAGCTGGTAACATCCTGCCTAAAGTAGTAGGTGGTTGGTCCAACACTTTCAGCTATAAAGCACTGACGCTTGATCTGACTATCGACTACCGCTTTGGTGGTGAAATCCTGTCTATGCCACAGAAATATGGTACTAACGCAGGTATGTTCCAGTCTACCATGAAATACAGAGACGAAGCAAACGGTGGTCTGCCTTATTATGTAAATGAACAAGGTGTTGCTACCAGACTGCCTAGTCACAATTCAGTATCTCCGTATGGTAAAGTATACCATGACGGTATTATCCTGCCTGGTAAGAAAGATTCAGATGGTTCAGATAACGATATGATTATTGAAGCTGCGAACTACTACCTGACTGTATATGATGCTTCTTCCAATGGTTATAATGGTCCTGCAGTAATCAGGAACAATTATATCAAATTCAGAGAGGCCGTGTTAAGCTATAATCTGTCAAGAGGTACAGCTCAGAAGTTGCACATGCAGAATATTCGCTTATCATTGATCGGTAGAAACCTGTTCTACTTCTACAGAACCCTGAAGAACATTGACCCTGAAGCTCCTGTAGGTCAAAGCTGGTTAAACCAGGGTGTTGATGAAGGTTCTACCGGTGCTACCCGCAGTATTGGTTTTAGTTTAAATGCAAGCTTCTAACTATTCTGAAGACCTAACAAACAGACATGATCATGAAGAAATATTTGTTACATATAAGTTGTGTTTTTGCCCTGGCCATTGGAATGTCCGGGTGTAAAAAGCAATTGGAAGAATATTATACAAATCCCGATAAAACAACCAACCCTACCATTGAGAAGTTATTCTCCTCAATGATGGATAATAACCGTGTTCGTCCTACTTACTGGGACCTTCGTACTTTGCAGTTCAACCAGATGGGAAAGTATTGTCAGATGACAGCTTACCTCAATGAACTGACAACGTATTCCCAGATCGACGATTACATCCAGAACCGCTGGAACGACTTCTACACGCCTAATAACCAGGGGAACAATGCGAATGATGCAGGTAGTGGTAGTGGTCCGTTGGCACAGTATCGTACTATGCAGCGCCTGTTCAAGGAGCTGCCTATCGATGAGCGTCCAAACATGGAAGTGTTCATGATGGCTGGTAGAGTATTGTTGCTGGACCAGGCTGCACAAATGGTGGATATGTTCGGTGATATTCCCTACTCCGAAGCGGGTAGTCTGGATGCAACTGCAACTATCTCCAATCCTAAATTCGATTCTCAGCAGGAAGTATACGATACTGTACTGACACAGTTAAAAGAAATGGCGGACTGGTTTGCAGCTGCTACCCTGAACACGGTAGCTACTTCAGCATTCGCTAACCAGGATTTTGTGAACCATGGTAGTCTGACCAAATGGCGTAAGTATATCAACTCCCTGCGTCTTCGGTACCTGATGCGTCAGTCTTATGTATATGAAGACAGGGCTAAGACTGAGATCCAGGAAATCCTGGCCAACCCACTGCAGTATCCGCTGGTAGATGGTGATGGTGTAGGAGATAACTATAGTCCGGTTAATACTGACGTGCTGGTATTCCAGCTGACAAACTATACGAATAATCTGGATAATGCCTTTACTGAAATTAAGGCGCAGGCTGCCCCGGATTATATGCTGAATACGGTAATGTTACCAGTGAGTGACCCACGTATTCCGCTGATGTTTGATAAATTTGGTGTGACGATCAATAAGGTGTTTTATCCGAATGCTACATATAGGGCGATGTCTCAGCAGTGGACGCAGGTAATGCAGAGTGACAGTATCAACTATTATTCTACTATTGACTCTACGACCTACCGTTTCAACTCTCACCTGCCTGGTATTATGATGACGGCTGCTGAAACCAACTTCCTGAAAGCTGAAGCTTTTGAACGTTGGGGCCTGTCTGGTGGTACTGCAGCAGCGAGCTATAACCTGGCAGTACGTCAGGCAATTGCCTTTTCTTACTACCTGCACTCTACGAATACTACACAGTACGAAGCTGTAACACAGCCTTCTACTGCTGATGTAGATGCGTTCATGGCGAAGCCTGCTATTGCTTATTCCGGTACTTCTGATGAGAAACTGGGTAAGATCTGGACACAGAAATGGTTAGCATATGGATTTACACAGTGTGGACAGGCATGGGCTGAATACCGCAGAACCAAGTATCCACAGATTACTGTATGGCAGTCTACATCTTCCATTTATCCTTTACCTCCTACCAGGTTCACTTATCCTGCTAGTGAGAAGGCGTATAACACCAGTTATTCTTCTGTACAGGCAAATGATACTAGAACAACAAAAATCTTCTGGGATGTAAAATAATAACCGCACTTATAATTTAGATGGTGGAAGGCCGCAAGGATTTTTATCTTTGTGGCCTTCCTGTTTTTAAATGAATGATATGAAGAAAGGGTTTTTGTCATGTTTATTATTGAGTAGCCTGTTACCCGTGATGGCACAGCAGAAGGCTACCCTGGTAAGAGAAGAAATGGTAATGGACAAACCGCCGGTACCGGCAGCGCATGCCTCCACTATGACGGAGCTGGCTGATGGCCGCCTGATGATGGCGTGGTTTGGGGGAAGCCGGGAGAGTGCGAAGGATGTATGTATTTATACTGCTATATATGCGAAGGGGAGATGGTCTGCACCGGTGGTGGTAGCTGATGGTGTGGTGAATGATTCTACCAGGTATGCGGCATGGAACCCGGTATTGTATACTAATAAGAAAGGGGAATTGTTGTTATTTTATAAGGTAGGACCTAATCCCCGTGAGTGGTGGGGAGTGATGAAGACTTCTAAGAATAATGGTAAGACCTGGTCTAAGGCGCTGCCATTGCCGGATAGTATTTTGGGGCCGATCAGGAATAAGCCGGTTTTGTTGTCAAATGGCTTATTGCTGCATCCTTCCAGTACGGAGAGCCTGGATGAGAAGGTATGGAATGTGCACGTAGAGTTTTCTGATATATATGGAAAGAACTGGAAGCGGGTGAATGTGAATTGTGATACGTTTGGAGTGATACAGCCTACTATTCTTTTCCATCCCGGGAATAAGCTGCAAATGCTGTGCAGGAGCAGGCAGAATGCGATTGTAGAGAGTTGGTCTGTGGATAATGGGCTGACCTGGTCTCCACTGAGGAAACAGGATATGCTGAATCCGAATAGTGGGATCGATGCGGTGACTTTGAAGAGTGGGGTACATGTGTTGATTTATAACCCGGCGGTAAGTGGGAAAGACTGGTCTGATGGCAGGAATGAGCTGAGAGTAGGTGTATCAAAGGACGGGGAGCATTGGGAGGATGTGTATGAACTGGAGAAGCATCCGAAGGGGGAGTTTAGTTACCCGGCGGTGATAGAGGGGAAGAATGGGGAAATACATATTAGTTATACATATGATAGGAAGAATATTAAACATGTGGTGATAAGACTTTAAATAACCTGTGAGGTTTTACCTTTGTTTGGTAAAAACCTTACAGGGTTTTTTTTAGTATAATTTTGATAGTAAACGATCTATATATGAGTCAGCAACTTGAAGTCTGGATGCGTGGCCCCATTTCCGGCATCCCATCCCTCCTCCAGCCTGTAGCCCATGCCCTCCTGCAAGCGCAGGAAGAAATCCACACCCAGCTCAAAGACTTTCCAGAATCCAGGCTCTGGGACACCCCGTTCGACTGTGCTTCTGTTGCTTTCCATCTTCAACACATCAAAGGGGTACTCGATCGCCTTTTCACCTACGCCGAATCCAAATCCCTCAGTGAGGAGCAGCTCAGCGATCTCGCAGCAGAAGGCAGGAAGCAGGCACACATTTCCCTGCACTCCCTGCTTGCTGCACTCGATGCACAAATTATTATCAGTCTTGCCAAATTAAAAGCTACTGAAGAATACGCTCTTGCCGTACCCCGTGGTATTGGCAGGAAACAAATTCCTACTACACTGGGTGGCTTATTATTCCATGCAGCAGAACACACTATGCGCCATACAGGGCAGTTACTTGTCACTATTAAAATATTAAAACATCATTCCTAACGTACATGCATGTGTTAGAAAAATATCTTGCTTCATGCATAAGCATCTAATTGTTAATGAATTTTAAACATTGTTAACACAATTTAAAACCCGGCTTATCAGTTTTGGATTGTGAAAAACTTCTCTATTTTTACTACCGGTAGCTAAATCTAAGTCTCTAAAAGAGAACAGATGTAGCATTGAGAGAGTAGCAAAGTAATAGATAAAACTTGTAGACAGCATTGTATTAATCGACGTTATTGAATCTGGAAGTTACATTGTTTTTAATCAGTCATTTTAAACGAACTAAAATCTAAATGGAGATGATGATTGAATCTGCGTAATACCTGCCAGTTTATTTTTCAAAAATTTTTGTGCGGATTGAAAGACCTGATTTCCAGTGAGTATTGTTTTTGAGGTGTCGAACTAAACCAAGGCTTTTGTACACTGCCTATTCCAGCAGTGACAAGAGAAGCCCGTGTATTTTCTAATCGTAACTAAATGCGCTGAAAACGATATTTCATCGCAAAGGGGAACGTATTGTCATTTAATTACCAACAATTGTTTTTGCTGCAACCGAGAATTGCGGTGAATAGGGGGGAAGTATGTGCCAACTTTAAAAGGAATCGCTTAATAGTTCTACTTAATACCAAAATCGATGTATATGAAGAGAAGACTAGTTTTTCTTTCTCGGATATGCCTGCACAGTATATGGATGTTATTCCTCTCCATGCTGGCATTTTCCCAGTCCCGCACCATTACCGGAAAGGTTGTGGATGCAAGCGGACAAAGTCCCTTACCCGGCGTAACCGTACAGGTAAAGGGTGCTACTATCGGCACCCAGACCAAGGTAGACGGTTCCTATACCCTGAATATTCCAGGTGGTTCTGTCTCCCTGGTATTCACCTTCGTAGGTTACAAGACTACAGAGATCGCTGTAGGTACTTCCAATACTGTCAATGTAACTTTAACTGCTGATGTGACTGCATTGAAAGATGTGGTGGTAGTAGGTTATGGTACGCAGAAGAAGCAGGAAGTGACTTCGGCAATTACTTCTATTGAACCATCCGATTTCCGCCAGAGTGGTGCGCGTAATGCACTGGACCTGGTACAGGGTAAAGTAGCGGGTCTGCAGATTACCCGTACCGGTGGTTCTAACCCTAATACAAGCCCTGCTATCCAGTTGCGCGGTGTAACGTCATTGACTGGTAGCATGTCGCCACTGATCGTAATCGATGGGATCCCAGGTGGTAACCTGGACCTGCTGCAACAGGATGATATCGCGAGCATTTCCGTACTGAAAGATGGTTCTGCTGCTGCGATCTATGGTACCCAGGCGAATGGTGGTGTAATTATCGTAACTACCAAGAAAGGTGTGAAAGGCCCTGCCCGCGTTACTTACAACAACTACTTCCGTAAAGAATACAAATCGCGTATACCTAAGTTCCTCACTGCCGATGAATATGCAGCGAAGATTGCCAGTGGCGAAATCAACGCTACTGACAAAGGCTACAGAACTGATTTCGTAGACCTGCTGGTAAATCATGACAACTTAACGCAAAACCATAACCTGGCTTTCTCAGGTGGTGGCGAGCAGTCTAATTACCGTGCAAGTGTGTACTACCTGAACCAGGAAGGTATCCTGAAAGCCAACGAGCGCCAGCAGTATGGTGGCCGTCTGAGCATCACTTCAAAAGGTCTGAATGACAGGTTGACTTCCCAGTTTAACCTCGCTACCAACTTCAATAAAGCAAACCTGCTGACTGATGGTGGTAACCTGCAGGGTTATTATACTTTCAACCCTACTTATTCTCCATACAATCCTGATGGTTCCTGGTATTTTGAACAAACCAGCACCAATGAACTGGCGAGAATCAATCAGCAGACTGACATCCGCCAGCAACAAACTACTTCAGGCGATGCGAAGGTATCCCTGGATATCGTGAAAGGTCTGAAGGGTTCCATCTTTGGCTCTGTAACCCGTGATAGCTGGACTGAAGGCGGTTATGCTGACCTCCTGTCTGAGCTCTCTGTAGAGAACTACGATTCCACCGGTTATGCATTTCAGGCTTCTTTCCTGAACATTAAGTATGCTGTAGAACCTACCCTGGAATATAATATCACTGTTAACAAGAACCATAACTTCACTGCTATTGGTGGTTATAGTTACCGTTATGAAGTAGAACAATATTTTGATGCCAATAACTATGGCTTCGTAAATGATATCTTCCAGGAGAACAACCTCGGCGCAGGTAATATGCTGCTGACCGGTAAAGCAGGTATGAGCAGCTATAAGAATGATAACAAGCTCATCGCATTCTTTGGCAGGGTCAACTATAACTACAAGGACAAATACATGGCCAGTGTAATCCTGCGTCATGAGGGTTCTTCCCGTTTTGGTGCGAACAACAAGTGGGGTAATTTCCCTGCCTTGTCCGTAGGTTGGAACATGCGTGATGAACCATTCATGCAGGGTGTTACTTTCCTCGATGACCTGAAACTGAGAGCAGGTTATGGTGTGACCGGTAACTCTGGTATCAGCAACTATAGCTCTCTCGTTACTATGGGTACGGGTGGTAACTATATCAACCCGGATGGTGTATGGCGCCAGACTTATGGTCCAAACAAAAACCCTAACCCGAACCTGAAATGGGAAAAGAAATCTGAGTACAACGTGGGTGTTGACTTCAGTTTCTTCAAAGGTCGCATCACCGGTGCGGTGGATGTGTACAAACGTATCACCAAAGACCTGCTGGAAAACGTAACTACCCAGCTGCCTCCTTTCGTGACCAACAGCATTTATGCAAACGTAGGCCAGGTATCTTCCAAAGGTGTGGAACTGACCCTGAGTGGTATTCCTGTCAGAACCAAAGATTTCTCCTGGACTGTTGATGTGGCATTCAGTAATTCAAAGAATACGCTGGACCGCTACTCTAACGAACTGTATACGATCAAGTATCAGTCTTATGCTGACATTGGTGGTTACGGTGCGTTGGGCAATGCGATCCGCACTTACGAAGGTGACCGTATCGGTAACTTCTATGGTAAGCGTTTTGCCGGTCTGACTGATTCCGGTGACTGGTTGTTCTACAAAGCTGATGGCACGAAAGCGCCGGCTGACCAGCTGGACAGCGAGAAAGACTTTGCTGTGATTGGTAATGCTGTTCCAAAAGTATACCTGTCTTTCACCAACACCTTTAAGTATAAAAACTTTGACCTGAGAGCGTTCTTCCGTGGTAAGTTCGGTTACAACATCCTGAACACTATGGAAATGTTCTATGGTTCAAAAGCTTCTCTGCCTAGCAATGTGCTGGAAACAGCATTTACTAAAAATGGCAAGATCACTGGTGGTTACCAGTACTCTGACTACTACATTGAGAAAGGTAATTTCATGAAACTGGATGAACTGACACTGGGATATACTGTTCCGTTCAAGAGCAAGAAAACCTTCCAGAGCATGAGATTGTATGCTACAGCATCTAACCTGTTTATCATCACTAAGTACACTGGTAATGATCCTGACTACGTAAGAGATACAGGTTTGAAACCAGGTGTGGATGCTTTGAATGCATCTGATGACCGTACGCCTTACATGGGCACCCGCGGTTTTATGGTTGGACTGAATGTAGGATTCTAACATGTACCCATTTAAAACTTGTCGAATGAAACGATTTAAAAAGATAGCTGTATACACAAGTTTAGCTTTACTTCCGGTACTGGCAAACAGCTGTACAAACCTGGATGAAAAAGCATACGATACGCTGCTCACAAATAACTTCTATAATAATAGGAACGAAGTAGTGTCTGCCGTACTCAGGCCCTACACACACGCGAATGCATGGATTACCCCCGGTCAGAGTGGCTGGTGGCGTTTGAGTGAACTCTCCGGCGATCAGCTGGCATGGCCGCAGAAAGGTCGTCATGGTTACGATAATGGTCAGTGGATCCGTTTGCACTATCATACCTGGACTGTAGATGAATCCACAGTGCTGAACTGCTGGAACCTGTTGTGGACAGGTCTTGGTTTCTGTAATGATGCCATTGGTAACATCGAAGGTCGTGATGCTGCGAAGATGGGGCTTTCACAGGAAGAGAAAGATGGTTTCACAGGTGAGCTGCGTTTGCTGCGTGCTTTCCACTACCTGCGCCTGATGGATATCTATGGTAATATTCCGATTGTAACTACAGTAGGTGAACCGGTAAGTCCTGAGACAAAGCCACGTGCTGAAGTATTTTCTTTCATCGAAAAGGAAATCAAGGACAATATTGACAAGAGTCCGAACCTGTCCAAAGCATTGCTGGGCCGTATGTCTAAAGCGGGTGGTTATGCTATGCTGGCTGAATTGTACCTGAATGCTGAGAAGTGGTCTGGTACTGCACGCTGGGATGATTGTATCGCTGCCTGTGATGCACTCATCAACAGTACTGCGGGTGGTATGAATGGTGCGTTGGCACTGGATACTAACCTGACAGATACTTACAAACCAAACAATGATCTGTCTAAAGAGATTATCTTCTCTATCGCTTACGACTATATCATTTCTAACTTTGCGCCACAATGGCCTGGTGATTTCTATCACTTCAACCAGGGTCAGATCAATGGTAACCCGATCAATGGTAATGATGGGGTAGTGGTGATCCCTGGTGTGTATACTACATTTGATGATGCTGACAAGCGTAAGAAAGAGTGGCTGCTGATTGGTCCACAGTGGAAATATGGTTCCAATGGTACTGATCCGGTGATTGCCAGCGGTGGTAATGAGTATGATGGTCAGCAGCTGGTGTTTGTGGATAATATCCGTAAGAATGCACAGGGTAGCACTGTTTCTGATATGACGCAGGGTGAGGAGAACAGTGGGGTACGTTTTAATAAGTACAGACTGGGACCTTTGACTGATCCAAGTTATCGTAGTTGTGACTGGGCGGTATATCGTTTGTCATGGATCTATTTTGTGAAAGCTGAGGCGATCATGCGTAAGAATGGCGGTGTGGCTACACAGGAGGCAGTGGATCTGGTGAATACGATTAAGCAGCGTGCTTATAGTGCGGCTGACTGGCCTGCGCATGCATATACCACTGCGACCCTGACGATGGATGAGTTGCTGGCTGAGTTGGGTCGTGAGTTTATTTTTGAGGGGTATAGAAGGCAGGAGCTGATTCGTTTTGGAAAGTATACTACAGGAACATGGTGGGATCACAATGCTTCTGAGTCTTACAGGGAGTTGTTCCCGATTCCAAGGACGCAGTTGCAGTTGAATACGAATCTGAAGCAGAATGATGGGTATCCGAACTAGGTTTTGTTCTAATTAATAGTTAATAAAAAAGGTTTTGCCGGAGGCAAAACCTTTTTTATTATTTAGTCAAATAGCGATAACTGTGTACTATTCCCATGTATAGCTATCACTTCTCCAAAATTCGACAAAGAAATCCCCAATAAGCGAATTGCCTTCTCCTCATGGTCCACCGCTGCCAATAATTGCTGTGCTGTCTTGACAATCACTTCCAGGTCATCTGTCGCAAACGGCAAGGATTGATTCCTCGTGATCTGCTTAAAATCGCTATACTTTATTTTCAGCGTAATGGTACGTCCCTTTAAATTGTGCCTTTTAAGCCTTGTAGCGACCAATGCCCCGATTCTTTCCAATTCCTTGTTCAGCGTTTCAATCTCCGTTAAATCGACCGGAAAAGTGTCTTCTGCACCTGCTGATTTCGTTTCCCTGTGTGGCTGTACTTCTCTCTCATCAATGCCCCTGACTATGCGATAATAAAACGCACCAGGTTTCCCGAAATATTGTTTTATTTCATTCTCCGACAAGCGCTTCAGATCTGCCCCTGTATGCAGGCCCATCTTCTTCATTTTCTCCGCCGTCACTTTTCCTACCCCATGAAATTTCTCTACCGGCAATTGTTCCATGAAACCCGTAATCTGAGAAGGCCCGATAAACGTTAAGCCATCCGGCTTATTCATATCCGAAGCTATTTTTGCCACAAACTTATTGATGGAGACTCCAGCTGATGCTGTCAATCGCAGCTCATCTTTTATTGCCTGTTTGATGAGTCTGGCAATCTCGATTGCCGATCCAATCCCCTGTTTATCCACACTCACATCCAGGTAAGCCTCATCCAAAGAAAGGGGTTCTATCAGATCTGTATACCTGCTGAAGATCTCCCGGATATGCCTGGACACATCTTTGTACACATCAAATCTTGGATAAACAAAAATCCCGTCAGGGCAGAGTTGTACCGCTCTCCTGGAAGACATGGCAGAACGGACCCCGAATTTACGGGCTTCGTAAGAGGCTGTAGCGACCACCCCTCTGCTATTGGGGGAGCCTCCTACGATGACAGGTTTGCCGCGGTACTCTGGATGATCCCGCTGTTCTACGGAAGCATAGAAAGCATCCATATCAATATGAATGATCTTTCTTTTTTTATTTGCTTCCTGTTCCATGGCACCTGTCTATAAGGTACAAAGATACAATTAATCATTGACCATCACCGCCAGATAATCTTTTTCAAATGGCTCTCCATAGATGTCCTCATATTCATGCTTAAATGTTCTGAACAGGCTTCTCGCTGTCGCATGCTGGTGCATGGCAACCAGTGCCCGGCATTTGTACATCACCGCCTCTTCGCAGAGGGAGTCAAAATGCAGCATACTATCGCAGGTTTGTATGATCTCTTCAGGCTGTAACTGCTCTGCATGTTCATCCAGGTACCTGGTGAATATATTGAGCAGTTCTGTACAAAGGTCCGATTTAAATTTATCCAGCCAGCTGTAATCTGTTTCCATCAGTAAGCCTCCCCGGCCACATACCTGTACTAATTGTGAGATGTGCTGCTGCTGGATTAACTGGTGGCAATGCCGGAGATCCACATATACATCTTCTTCAAATGTTAATTTCCATTTTCCGTTTTCCTTGGCTAAGCTATAGTCACCTAGTTTCTCCAGGATGTTTTTCAACTTCACCATATTTACGGACCGGTTATTTTTGGCATCTTTTACCGATCGTCCTGTCCAGAGTATTTCATTAATTTTTTCTGAGGAGATGCCTTTTCTGCCGAAGCAGGAATGTAAGCAGATTAATAAGAACAACTCTTTCACCAGGGGACTGAATAGTTTACTGATATCGTTTCCTTCTTTATCGATGACGGTGAAATGTCCGAATAAATATATTGCTGCTTTTTTCTTTTCAACAGGTGCTGGTAATTCCAGGATTCTGAATACCGGTGCCTGCTTTGGTGGTGCGGGTAAGTGATAAACAGCAATGACCGGTGCAGGTTGTGCCTGTTGCTTTCTTCTGAATGAAAGACCGATTAATAAGGTGGTTAATGTTAGCAGTCCCCAGAGCAGGTATTCATAATTTCTTTCCACCACGCTTTCTTCCGGCATTAATAATGCAGGAGGGAAAAGGATGGTGTTAATCTTTATTTCTGTTACATTATTCTCTGATGTATACAGGGAAACAGCGATGAGTTCCTGTCCTTTTGCATAATAATATAAAGAGGCGGTGGATTTAATATCGTAGAACTGGTAGGGAATTTCATTGCCCAGTTTTGTGTATTCCGGTTTATCCAGTGATCCTTTTATTAGTTGAAGAGAGGATTCCATCCTGTCATTCGCATATGTCAGTGCATAGTATGAATGCTCTTTAGTATCTATTACCATCGCATTGCCAAAGGCCATGGGCACTTCCGGCTTATCAAGCGTATAGATTTTTTTGAAGGAATGCTTCTTTACATCAAATAATAAGAGGTCATAAAAGTTTTCGGGATTCAATAGTTGATCGCCTGTAGCACTACCATGTCCACCCAGGATGTAAGCGGAGTCACCGTTGTCAGTAGCACCCAGTGCGGCCATATATCTTGGTGAGAATTTATCGCCTTTTGCAATGACTGTTTTCCACTGATCATCTGCGGTACTGTATTGCTGTACCTCTGCTGTATAGTGATAATGTCCGTATCCACCAAAGATATAGAGACTGCTATCGTATGAAGAGTAGAAGTGATTATGCTGCCAGAATCCTGTTATTTTATTTCCTTCTGAGGGCTTGCTCCAGGTGCGTTGTGCGTCATTGTACCAGGCTACCTGCTGATTATCTACAAAGTAGTTCATAAGCTGGTGCCGTTTTGTATCGTATTCAGTTACATTTCCCGGGGCTAATTGCCTGGCTTGTGCGAGTGGTACTGCGCTAAGTTTATTCCCATTGCAGGAGAACTGGTACAGGGAGTCGCTGCCTGTTATATATAAGATACCTTTTTCTTTATCGAATGTTAAGCCTGCGTTACCATTTACCGTAAGTGTTTGTCTTGTGTTCCATTCACTATATGCTTTTGCAAGCCAGATAGGATGTTCGATTTCAGCTTTGCTATGATTGATCAGGTCAATGTCCCTGTCTCCATCATGTTGTCGCAATGCCCAGTGGTATTGTGTTTTGCCTGCCTGTGCAATCTGTACGTCGCGCAGACGCATGGAAGGAAGGTCATATGTATTACTATGTTTATAGTGATTAGCGCCGAAGATAATGTGCAGCTGGTTTCCTAAAGCAGCAGGCATGGTGGTGCTTCCCGCCGGTTGGCCGTTGATTTTTAGAGTAGTGATACGTGTATGCTGGTTGAATGAAAACTGCAGGTGATACCATTTTCCTACCACTTCTGCTGGTGGAAATTTGAATAGAATACCTGTGTATTCATCTCCTGATATGAGATTGATGGACTGTGTCTGGTTACTATATATAAGGTCTGTATTCTGGCCCTGTTCATTGGTGATCCTAAAAATGTAACCGAAATAAGAATCATATCCCGGTGCAAAAGAAAGATCAAATGTCAGATCCAGATCATCCTTTACAGTAAGCGGTTTGTCTGGAAAAAGATTCAGTGAAGTACGTAACTCCTGTGCGATTTTTTTACCTGCAAACTCAAGACCATACACGTTCTGGCCATATGATTCATATGGCAATAATGCGAACACTGACAACAGAATAGTAGTAATAAATATATGGTTCTTTACTACAACAGATGAGGGAAGCCCTGGCATACTCCGATTGGCTTTTTTAAATAACGTGGCAAATTAGTTTTTGGTTGTCTATTAACCGCAAAAGGTAAGTTAAGTTAACTTTAAATATCCCTTTGCGTTAACTGAAAATAATTAATTAATCCGGAGAATCATAATTTTTTTTGATTAATGCCCGCGTTAATCCCTTATTAACCGCCCTGTTCACCTTCGATAACTTCTTTTGCAGTACAAAAAAATTATTCCTCATGAAAAGATGGTTATGCATCCTTCTATTTACATGTTGCGTGCTGAACACCTATGCACAGTCGCGTATCGTGAAAGGCCGGGTGACTGACGAAAGCGGGCAACCGATTATTGGTGCAACAGTAAAAGTACTGGGCACTGCTATCGGAACTGGTACTGACGAGAAAGGTCAATTCAGTCTGAATGCAACAGAAAACCCTACTTTGGTGATCAGTTCAATCGGCTTTTTGTCCGACACGGTGCCGGTAACTGCACAGGCTGATGTGCGTGTTGTGATGAAAAGTAATGTATCTTCTCTCAACGATGTTGTCGTGGTGGGTTATGGTACACAGAAAAAAGTGAACCTGACAGGTGCTGTAACACAGGTAACCGGTAAGGTGCTGGAAAACCGTCCTATTCCAAACCTCAGCCAGGGGCTGCAGGGTGTGATCCCTAACCTGAACCTCACTATGGGTGATGGTAAACCTATCCAGTCACCAGCTTACAATATCCGTGGTACGACCTCGATCGGGCAGGGAGGTAATGCACTGGTGCTGATTGATGGGGTAGAAGGCGACCCAAGCATGCTGAACCCTTCTGACGTAGCCAGCATTTCTGTATTGAAAGATGCATCTTCTGCTGCTGTATATGGTGCAAGAGCTGCTTTCGGGGTGGTGCTCATCACTACCAAAACACCTACTAAAGATAAGGTGACTGTGAGCTACTCTTCCAACTATTCCAGCAAAAAGCCAACTACTATTCCTGATATGGTGTCTAACGGTTATCAATATGCGACTGGCTTCAACGATGCCTGGTCTGCATGGAATGATTATGCACAGACTCCACAGAATATTAACAAAACCCAGAAGTTCTCTGCAGCTTACCTGCAGGCGCTGAAGGAACATAATGACAACCCTGCACTGCCTAAAACAGAGTTGGATGCCAATGGCAACTATGTATATTATGGTAATACTGACTGGTATGACTTATTATATAAGAACCACACGGCGGCTATGGACCAGAATCTCTCAGTTTCAGGTAGCAGCGGAAAGGCCTCTTATTATATTACAGGTCGTTATTATGGACAGGACGGTCTCTTCCGTTTTAACTCTGATGACTACAAGATGTATAACATGCGTGCCAAGGGTACTATTCAGCTGACCCCATGGTTGCAGGTATATAATAATACAGAATATGCTAACCGTTCTTACCACAACCCGCTGAACGTAGGTGAAGGTGGTGGTATCTTCAGGAACATGGCGGATGAGGCACACCCTACTTCCATGCTGCTGAATCCTGATGGCACCCTCACATACTCTGCCGCCTATACTGTAGGTGATTTCTATTATGGTAAGAATGGTATCAACCTGGCGCGCCAGATGTTCAGAAACACGACTGGTTTCACTGCCAATGTGCTGAAGAACAAACTGCGCATTATTGGTAACCTGACCTGGCAGAACATCACTGACGACCAGAAGAGAAGAAGAGTACAGGTTCCTTACAGTGCTGCACCAGGTGTAGTTGCGTATGTGGGAACAGGTTATAATGACCTGATGAACTCGGATTCATCTACCAAATACCTGGCTACAAACCTGTATGCTGAGTACGAAACAAATATTGGTCCTGACCATTACTTCAAGGCAATGGCGGGTGTAAACTATGAGCAGTCTACCGGCAGCGGTTTCTCCCTCACCAGGAACGGTTTGATCTATAGCGATGCCAATGATATGAACCTGGCACTGGGTAGCAATATCTCTACTGCTGGTGGTTATGAGAAATGGGCGATCCAGGGTGAGTTCTTCCGTTTGAACTATGCCTTTAAGGAGCGTTACCTGTTAGAAGTAAATGGCCGTTATGATGGTAGCTCCAAGTTCCCTACTGATCAGCGTTATGCATTTTTCCCATCTGTATCCGGTGGTTGGAGAGTGTCTAAAGAAGCCTTCTGGAAAGTACCTGCCAAGGCGATCTCTGATCTGAAAGTACGTGGTTCATGGGGTTCCCTGGGCAATGGTAACATTAACTCCTATGCTTTCCAGGAGAAGTTTGCGATCACCCAGAGCGGTCGTGTCATTAATGGCGTAAGGCCTCAGCAAACCGGTCAGCCATCTGTTATTCCAAATGGCCTGACATGGGAAACCTCTACAACCCGCAATATTGGTCTGGATCTGTCTGCACTGAACGATCACCTGACTTTCAGCGGTGATATGTATACCCGTGTAACGACTGATATGTTTACGGTTGGTCAGACATTGCCAGCTGTATTCGGTACTGATGTACCAAAGGGTAACTATGCTGACCTGAAAACGAATGGCTGGGAAGTTTCCGTTACCTGGAGAGATCAGTTCAATGTAGCTGAAAAGCCACTTCACTATTCTGTAACGGCGAATGTAGCAGACTATACTGCGAAAATTACAAAGTACAATAATACCAATAACAAGCTGACTGATTACTATGCTGGTCAGAAAGTAGGTGAGATCTGGGGTTATGAGAATGATGGTTACTGGACTACTGACAACGTAGGTAAGGCGGCTGCTTCACAGGCACTGTTCAAGGCTTCTAACAGTGGTCAGTGGCTGCCGGGTGATATTAAGTTTAAAGACAGAAATGGGGATGGTGTGATTAACAACGGTACAAATACAGTAGGGAATCCTGGTGATATGCGGGTGATTGGTAACTCTACTCCACGCTATACTTATGGTGTAGGGATCAATGCAGACTGGAATAACTTCTTCTTCGGCGTATTCTTCCAGGGTGTAGGTAAACAAGACTGGTGGCCTGGTAACGAGAACGATGTATTCTGGGGGCAGTACAACAGGCCTTACAACTTTATGCCTAAATCTCAGATTGGCAAGATCTGGTCAGCAGAGAATCCAAACACATACTTCCCACGTTATCGTGGTTATGTAGCGCAGAATGGTTCAGGTGAGCTGTATGCCAAGCAGACAAAATATTTACAGAACGTAAGATACCTGCGTATGAAGAATATCCAGGTGGGTTACAATCTGCCAAAGTCGCTGGTATCAAGAGCGAAACTGCAGGCTGCGAAAATTTACCTGTCTGGCGAAAACCTATTCTCCTGGTCTCCGCTTTACAAGGTTACCAAAGATCTGGATGTGGAAAGCATTGGTCGTTCCGACATGATTACCAACCCGAATCCTACGGATAATGCGGGTAATGGTAACAACTATCCGATCCTGAAGAGCTTCACATTAGGTTTAAATATTACCCTGTAAAAATTAAAATAAGCAATAACATGCAAAAATATATTACCCGGTTGAAATGGACCTCGATGGCGCTGGTGTTGTGGGTACTGGCGGGCAGCTGTTCCAAGGAGCTTGATCAGCGTCCGGTATCTACTGCTGACAGAGATGCGATTTTCGGTAATGAAGCCGGTCTGAAATTATACGCCAATTCATTTTACGATGTACTGCCTGCTATGGGCGATGTGTTCAGAGGTGATGCGATGGCCGACTACAGTGCGGTGAATGCCGTGCCCGATTTCCTGCGCGATGGTGCTTACAACTCCCGTGTACAGGCGGAAATCGACAACTGGAAATGGACCAAACTGCGTAACATCAACTATTTCCTGGCGAACAATAATAACCCTGCGGTATCGGAGACCATCCGTAACAACTATAATGGTTTAGCGCGTTTCTTCCGTGCATGGTTCTACTTTGACAAAGTAAAACGTTATGGTGATGTGCCCTGGATAGGCACGCCAATGGGTATTGCTGATTCCTCACTCTATGCAGCGCGTGATAGCCGTAAGCTGGTGATGGACTCTATTATAGCTGACCTGGATTATGCAGCTGCCAATATCTCACTGGCTAGTGATGCAAGTTCCAGCCAGATCACAAAGTATACTGCGTATGGTTTGAAATCCCGTGTCTGCCTCTTCGAAGGTACTTACAGAAAATACCATACTTCACTGGGGCTTACTGCTGATGCGCCTGCTTTGTTACAGGCTGCGGCAGATGCTGCGAAGGTAGTAATGGATAAGGGTGGTTATAGCCTGAATCAGTCTGGTGGAACCAGTGGTGCTTACCGCCAGCTGTTCATCAGTGCAGCTCCTGTAGCTTCAGAAGTAATGCTGGCAAACGTTGCGAGCAGCACCCTGTCAGTCTTCAACGATGCTAACTGGTATTTTACAAGTGCTACTTATGGTGTGCGCCTGAGCTTAACACGTAAGTTTATCAACACTTACCTGAACATCGATGGTACACCTTTCACCAATGTGGCTGGTTATGAAACCAAGCCATTCGCAGAAGAAACAAAGAACAGGGACCTGCGTCTGTCACAAACTATCCGTACGAGTGGATATACCCGTACCGATAATGGAAAAACTGTTGCTGCTCCGCCGGTATTTTCTTATACTTACACTGGCTATATGCCTAAAAAATGGAGTCTTGATGACACCTATTATGATGGAGGGTCCAACAATACGAATTCTATCTGTATCATGCGTTATGCAGAAATACTGTTGAACTATGCGGAAGCCAAAGCTGAACTGAGTACACTGACTGATGCCGATTGGGCAGCTACAGTGGGTGCATTGAGGGCAAGAGCTGGTATTACCAGTGGTACTACTACAAAACCAACCGTGGCTGATCCGTATTTAACTACCAACTATTTTAACAAAGCTGGTGATCCTACCGATGCAACGATCCTGGAGATCAGGAGAGAGCGTGGTATAGAGCTGGTATTGGAAGGTTTCCGTTACTATGACCTGGTAAGATGGAATGATGGTGAGCTGTTGGTACAGCAGTGGAATGGTATGTATGTACCAGCGCTGGATGTGCCAATGGACCTGAATGGTGATGGTGTATTGGATGTATGTTTCTACCAGACGCTGCCTGCTACCCAGGTGAGCGGTGTGACATACATTAGTGTAGCGCCTACCGTGAGTGGTGTAACAAATCCTACGCAGTTGTCTCATGGCACCTATGGAGAGATCAAGTGGCTGGATAACATTGCCAGGGTCAACTGGGCAGACTTCCGCTACCTGTATCCATTACCCTACACAGAGCTGCAGCTGAACAATAAGCTGGTGCAGAATCCTGGATGGGAGAATTTGTAATTATCATTTTATAAAAATAGATGCAGATGAAAAAATGGTTCTTTATGATGGCTTGCTTTGCCGTAATGACTACAGCTGTGAGTGCACAGCAGTTTACGGTAGGCACTTACAACATGCGCAACAACAACCATGACAATGGTGATGCACAGCGCGGCGATGGCTGGCAGCAACGTTACCCGGTGATAGCTTCGTTGATACAGTTTCATGGGTTTGATATATTCGGGACACAGGAGTGCCTGAAAGATCAGCTGGAGAATATCAAAGAAAGCCTGCCTGGTTATGCTTACATCGGTGTAGGGCGTGATGATGGAAAAGATAAGGGAGAACATTCTGCTATCTTCTATAACACTGCTAAGTTCAAACTGCTGGAAAAGGGAGATTTCTGGATGTCTACAGTGACTGATAAACCTAACAAGGGATGGGATGCAGTACTGCCAAGAATTTGCTCATGGGGTAAATTTAAGGAAATCAAAACCGGTTTTACTTTCTTCTTCTTCAACCTGCACATGGACCACATTGGTGTAGTAGCAAGAGCGGAAAGTGCCAAGCTGGTGATGGAGAAAATCAAGACGATGGCCGGTACTACACCAACTATCCTGACGGGTGACTTCAACGTAGATCAGACCAGTGAATCCTATCAGCTGATCAATAATTCAGGCTTGCTGAAAGATGCATATGAAACCACCGCAATCCGCTATGCGCTGAACGGTACCTTCAATGCATTTAAATCAAATAGCATGACGAACAGCCGTATTGATCACATCTTCCTCACGAAGCAGTTTAAAGTACAGAAGTATGGTATCCTGACAGATTCTTATCGCAGCCAGGATGCGGATGCAACTAAAACTGATTCAGGTAATTTTCCTAAAGAAGTAGGTCTGCAAAAGTTTACTGCAAGAGAGCCTTCAGACCACTTCCCTGTAATGGCAGTCATTAGCGCTAAATAATTTATACTATCCTACGGAAACCCGGAGGTTGTATCAAAAGTAATTTGATGGAATCCAGCATTCAGAATAAAGAGAATTCTCTCCATCAGGTTCCGAATTAAATCCCGGAAATTTTACTTTTTGATACAACCTCTTTTTTTGTCTTATACTTTCAAAAAACATTTGTGCGACCTGCTGTACTCATTCCACTTTTATTGCTGTGTTGTTGCCGCCCGGCAGCTCCGGCGGGAAACGAAAATTATATAGACCCAACCATTGGTAACATCTCACCATTACTACAAGCAACCCGCCCACAATTGCACCGACCCAATCAAATGATCAGGGTGTATCCTTTACGAAAAGATTATACCGATGATCAGATTACTGCATTTCCTTTACAGGTAGTAGGGCACAATGCAGGAGAAGTGTTTTGTATCAAGCCGGTGACAGACAGTACACGCTGGGAGAGGAAACAACTCTATGATCATGAGCTGGAAGAAATTCATCCCTGGTATTACCGCAATTGGCTGGTAGAAGATCAGATACTGGTAGAATATGCACCGGGAAAGAAATGCGGCATGTACAGGTTTACGTATCCTGCACATGCTGTACATCGCATATTGCTATCACCTGTGGATAAGTGGGTGCTGAACGGGAACGGAGAGATTTCAGGCAGCAGCCTGTATCATGGAGATACAAAGGTGTATTTGTATGGCCAGTTTGATAGTCCTTACGATGGAGCACTGACATTTAAGGATGGTGTGGTCGCTTTAAAGTATGCTATCTCTTACATCAGTGTGGCAGCTGCGAAAGTGAGTTTTGAACAGGAGCTGGCGGGAAAAGGGTTTGCAGAAATAGAGGAAACGGCGAGAGCTGCATGGCACAGAATAATGAACCAGATCAGTGTGGAAGGGGGAACGGAGGCACAGCGCCGTGCGTTTTTTACAGCGCTTTACCGCTGTCATGAGCGCATGGTAAATATCAGTGAAGAAGGAGCTTATTACAGTGGTTTTGACAAACAGGTGCATGCAGATGTACGGCCTTTTTATGTGGATGATGCGGCCTGGGATACTTATCAGGCCATGCATCCTCTGCGGATGATATTGCATCCGCACCAGGAAGAAGATATGTTAGCGTCTTATGTGCGGATGTATGAGCAGAGTGGATGGATGCCACAGTTTCCACGCCTGTTTGGAGATCATGCCTGTATGAATGGATTTCATTCCACCATCATATTTTTAGATGCATACAGGAAGGGTTTGCACATAGCAGATGTAGAGAAGGCTTATGAAGGAATGAAGAAGAATGCATTGCAGGCGACGATGCTGCCCTGGAGAAATGGAAGGCTGACATGGCTGGACGAATTTTATAATCACAATGGTTACTATCCTGCATTACGGCCTGGTGAAAAAGAAATCATACCGGAGGTAGATACATTTGAGAAGCGGCAGGCGGTAGCGGTGACATTAGGACATAGTTATGATGACTGGGCATTGGGGAAACTGGCAAAGGAGTTGGGGCATGACAGTGATGCTTTGTTATTTGAAAAGCGGGCAAGGGCTTATATGAACCTGTGGAATGCGGAGAAAGAATTTTTTATGCCGAAGGATGAGCAACATCATTGGATTGATATAGATCCGGGATGGGATGGCGGACCGGGTGGCCGGGATTATTATGATGAGAATAATGGCTGGACATATCAATGGCAGGTAGCGTTCGATATCCCGGGGTTGATTCAATTATTTGGCGGCAGGGAAAGGTTTGAGCGGAAGCTGGATACCTTGTTTCATGCGGAGTTGGGCAGGCAGCGTTACCAGTTCTGGGCGAAGTTTCCCGACGCTACCGGCTTAATGGGGCAGTTTTCGATGGGGAATGAGCCGGGTTTTCATATTCCCTACTTATATAATTATGTAGGGAAGGGGTGGAAGACGCAAAGAATGATTCGTTCGCTGCTGGATATCTGGTTCAAAGACAACCAGTTTGGCATACCGGGAGATGAGGATGGGGGTGGAATGAGTGCCTTTGTGGTGTTTTCGTCGATAGGGTTCTACCCGGTTACGGCGGGTGAGCCGGTGTATACGATAGGCAGTCCGGTGTTTAGTAAGGTCGTCGTGCACCTGGAGAATGGGAAGGATTTTACAATGGTGGCACATAATTGTTCAGCGGTGAACAAATATGTACAGGGTGTGAAAATGAATGGAAAAGAGCGGAAGGATTTGTTTTTTACGCATGAGGAATTGGTGAATGGTGGTACGTTGGAGTTGGAGATGGGGGATAAGCCTTCGCATTTGTAGGGGCCTGTTAAGTACATATACTCAGCTTCCAGAAGTGTAAAAAATTATACCCTTCTG
Organism: Chitinophaga silvisoli; assembly: GCF_003412465.1. Classification (GTDB taxonomy): domain Bacteria; phylum Bacteroidota; class Bacteroidia; order Chitinophagales; family Chitinophagaceae; genus Chitinophaga; species Chitinophaga silvisoli. The sequence goes on along the minus strand of NZ_QTJV01000004.1, from coordinate 622,917 downwards.
GAATCATATTGATATCCAGTCACTTGTTGGCTAATAATAAAAAATTACAATATAAATCTTGTTTGGATCATAGGTTTTATGAAACTAATCCCCCATACATTGCGTATATTTTGAATGTATTTATACGCTCATTTTTAGTTTACCTATGATACACTTACAAGACAGCACTGTTTACGTAGCAATCTTTGGAATTTTGGCTTCCTTGATTGTTTTTTTACTGACACGACATTTCTTTTCTAAGAACGGCAAGACTGACTACATCAAGAAGTTAGAGATTGCCAATAATGAAATGTTGTATTCCATCAGACCGTTGCTGGTAGAAAAAAAGGTTCCCTCAAAAGAGATCTTAATGGCCGTAAGATTTTCCACCGCAAAAAAGTACGGTGTTCAGCAGAATGATCTTTATGATGAATTCTCTCTAACCAGCGATTTAATCAATGAAACAATAGCTAACTCCTTCCTTACATCGGATCAGAAGTTAGAGTTCTGCAATCTTTTACAATCGATAAAGTAAAAGAGCGTCGTGTAAAACACTTTGAGAGGTCCTTAAGATTTTTTCTTAGGGGCCTTTTTGTTTGTGGAAGTGGCGGCTGTTTTCTTTGCTGGAGCAGTTGTTTTTGCTTTTGCAGCAGTGTTTGTTTTCTCAGCTGGTTTCCTGTTTAGTCTTTTCAGTTCTTTGTTGGCGAGTTCTTTCGCTTCGGTGTCCCCGTATTTCAATGCCTGTTCGTAGTACTTCACGGCATTAGTGGTATCTTTCTTTTTATTGTAAATGTTAGCGATGTTGTTGAGAACGATGAAGTCTTTGGGTTCAATGGCGGTAGCTTTCAGGAAGTACCTGAGTGCCATATTGAGGTCCCCTTTCATCGTATATACGATACCGAGATCTGACAGGCTTTCCACGTGTTTGGGATAGTATTTCAGTACGGTTTCGGCTATTTCTTTCATATTGTCAGCCTGGCTTTTGCCGGAGTTGTAGATGGTAGCTACGTATTCCTGGATAGCGCTGAGCATGAATTCTTCAGGCTTTTCCAGGGGTTTGTTGTCAGTCCATTTCCATTTGTTTTCGATGGTAGTGGAGTAGTTCAATACGTTGACCAGTTCCTGGGTGAGGGCTGCATATTTATAGGTCTCGCCGAGCATATATACTTTACCGAATCGCATATCGAGGCGGTCGGGGTATTTGGCGATGCCGGCGTTGATGTATTTGAAACCTCTGCCCAGTGGTTCGGCTCTGTAGCCGATTTCGCTGGTATAACCTGCCTGTTTTTTAGCTTTGGGTTTTTTGTCAGCGTCAGGGTGGGGTACTTTGGTAACAATCTCAGTTTTACTCCGGCTTACATAGAAATTGAAATAGGCGATGTACAGTTCTGCATCGTTAGGACGGCCTTTTTCCCACTTTTCTAACAATTTCTTCTGTTTAATTGTATCCCCCTGTTCACATAATTTTTCGAACTCCTGTTTGTAATTCTGAGCCAGAATGGTAGTGGTGGACAAAGAGCATAATAGAAGAAGCGTAAATAAATGTTTCATAGTCATCATAGGATCTAGGACGGATAAATAATCAAGCTAATCTTCTGCACAGGGGTACCCGGAAACAGATGAAATAACATTGTTTTTACTACAATCTGACATTTACTGACTTGGGTCCATGTCAATTTAGACACCAAAGTATCTGATTGCCTGTAATTTCTGATTTAAACTATTGATTTTACAAATATAAGTATATTATAACGTATAGGAACTTTATAATTTTATTTTTGGATAGGGCTGCTTATTAAGTGGTCCTTATCCGTTGTATTCGGCTAATCTTTGGAGGAGTGGGAGGAAAGCTTCGATGAGTGCGAGTTCCTCGGTGGAGAAGAGGTTGTCCATTGCTTTCACGAGCCATTCTTCCTTAATCCTGCGGTTTTCGTCGAGGTGGGTCTTGCCGGCTTCGGTGAGGGTGATGAGTACTTTTCTTTTGTCTGACTCGTCGCCGCTGCGGTCTACGACACCTGCGTCAACTAATCTGTTGATAATCTGTGAAATAGCCTGTGCAGAGATGCGTTCAAGGTCGGCCAGGGCAGAGGGGAGCATGCTACCGTGTTGGTCCAGTAAGCCCATAGTGAGGAGCTCGGCATTGGAGAACGCGGAGGTAATATTTTGTTTTCGCAGTTGCCTGGTGAGGCGAGTAACGGTGCTACGTAAGGAAGCAGCTACCTCATAGGTTTTAGACATTTTACAAAGGTACTTTAGTTTTTTTGAATTTCCTTCGGCTCCCTGCTTTTCTACTTTTCAGTGTAAAATTAGCTTAATTTTCAGTAATAAGGCATAAGAGTGGGTATTTAGGTACTAATTTATCGTTTTCGTTTGCTTAAAAAGTTGTACTTTTGTAAAGTAACTTTATCAATTAAGTTTAGCATATGAGGATAGTTAGGTCATTTATTTATAATTCATCCATATTTCGTTCACTTAAACACAAGAACTTTAGATTACACTTTACAGGTCAATCCGTTTCTCTCATTGGTACCTGGATGCAAAGAGTCGCAATCAGCTGGTTAGTTTACCGGATCACGGGCTCTACCTTTTTATTAGGATTAGTCACCTTCTTAAGTTTGATCCCTTCCCTTGTTCTTGCTCCTTATGCCGGTAGTTTCATTGACAGGCATGATAAATATAAAATAGTGTTTATTACCCAGATCGGCCTGATGGTGCAGGCGGGGATCCTGGCACTCATTGTCTGGTTAAGCTATTATAATATTATGATGATAGCTACGCTGAGCCTGGCCCAGGGTATTATTAATACATTTGATACTACCGCCCGGCAATCACTGATGGTTGACCTGGTAGATAATAAAGAAGATTTGCCGAATGCGATTGCGCTCAACTCTTCTGCATTTAATGCGGCGAGATTGGTAGGGCCTGCTTTTGCAGGTTTTATACTGAGTGCTTTTGGTGAGGATATTTGTTTCCTGATCAATTTCCTGAGTTTCTTTTTTGTAATTGCTTGTCTGTTGCAAATGAAACTGAAGATCAGGGAGCGTGAAAAATCAGATGAGAATATCTGGGCCGATTTGAAAAAAGGATATGATTACCTGCGTGAATCCCCTGATCTGTCATCCCTGATTTTAATGCTGGCAGCATCCAGTCTGCTGGTGATACCATATACCACTTTATTACCTGCAATTGCAAAAGATGTGTTTCATGGTAATGCAACAACTTTTAGCTGGTTTGAAAGTGCAGCGGGTTTAGGGGCATTGTTTGGTGCAATTTATATGGCGATGTTAAGGCCGGGGAAGGATCTGAATCAGCTGACTATTTTCTCCAGTATTTTATTTGCAGTAGCAGTTGTGTGTTTGGGTTTCTCTTCTAATATCTGGGTGGCTTTGATTGCAACTGGTTTCACGGGGGCTGGTTTGATGGTACAGAACTCTACCATAAATACTTATTTGCAAACGCATGCATCTTCTGAAATGAGAGCAAGAACATTGAGTTATTACATCATGGCTTACCAGGGTGTGTTGCCAATCGGTAGTTTGATTATGGGGAGTCTGGCGGAAAGATTAGGTGTGAGTGCGATAGTATTTTCAGAGGGGGTGGCAGGTATATTGATTGTGATTGGATTTATTTTACATCAGCGGAAATTACATGACGGAAACTGGATGCGTTCAATGAATCCTTTGCGATTCAGACATTAATGACATAATGATTTTTTACGCTTCAATAAAAATCAAAATATACTTAAGGGAAGGAGATTAATAACAATTGTGAAGGATGCATATCCAATCCTTTTGCCAACTTATACAGTGTTGTAAAACTCAGGTTTTTCTTCCCGTTTTCGATTCTTGAAATATCACCCTGATTCACGCCACTACTCACTTCCAGGTCTAGTAACGTAAGCTGCTTATCCTTCCGGAGCTGCCGGAGGTTGTTGCCGAATACGATTAATATTTTTGCCTGTTCAGGAGCCATTATCTTGTGGCAACCAAGTTGAGGCAAATGCCGAAAATATTTATTGGGCGTTCGACCAAGATTTGAGAAAAAGATTTACATTCGACGAAATTTTATAGTGAATATTCGAGAGAGCTACATCAATTTAATAGTAGCAGAGTTAATTCAGGCATGTTAAAACCAAAATCATTCTTACCATTTTATAATGACACCCCATACCTATTTCCTTAATACACGAGTATTATGACGGGACGCAAAATTACAATTGATAGCGCTGTTATCTATATGAGGAAGTTGCAGGGAACTCCGCATATGCGTATACGCTACAAGGAAGATGAGTTTTTGTTACTTAGAGAAAAAGGGCAGGAACCCAGGTTTGAAACAAAACCAGATTTACCCGAAGAGGCTTTGGAGAAGATTATCTGGGCAGTATCACATTATTTCCCAATGAGAGAGCGGGATAAATAGAAAGAGCTGCCAGCTGAAAAGCCAGGAAAGTAATTGCTGTTTGCTATTAAAATAGTTTTATTCCTTTTTTCAGCGAGTAGCTGTTTTTGATTGTACTAATTCTATTTTTCTGCCGTCCAGATCTGCAATGACGGCGGTATAGCCCCAGGGGGTGTCTGCTCCCTGTGTTACCAGATTTCCTCCTAATGATAATATGGATTGCAAAATAATATCAGGGTTGTCAACTGAAAAGCCAGGGCGAGTGCTTGTGTCCGGTATAGTCTGGGATTTTAGCACAGACGAAAATCACTGTAATTATTGAAATACTTTCTTTATTTTACAATCCACCAAAACGCGCACGTTATGAAAGTGTTCCGGATGCTACTGCCGTTCTGTTGCTGCTTTTTATACAACTATCTGTATGCCAACGACGAACCTATAAAAAACCTGGGTATTGAAAACGGCCTTTCCAACAATGCCGTTATGAACGTATACCAGGACTACAAGGGCTTTATGTGGATCTGCACCTATGATGGTCTGAACCGCTTCGACGGCTACAAATTCCGCATATTCCGCAATAAGATCGGCGACACCACCTCTCTCAATGACAATGGTAACTTCACCATTGAAGGCGACTACCTGCACCGCATCTGGCTTGGGGGCCGCAAGGGCATCAGTGTCTTCAATCCTGTCAATGAACGATTCAATACTGCCCGTTTTACACCTTACAAGAGCAAAACACCCCGTCCTGAAATAGGCGTTATCCACATCATCCGCACAGGGGATAGTGGCAAAACCATCTTAGCCGGTACGGAACGCGATGGCCTCTTGTTATTTCATGATAATGTATACGCCGGCATCCAGGTGCCCGTTATTCAATATACTACTACCATCACCAATTATGAAGTAACCGGTATCGACTTCGATCACAATACCGCCTTTGTATTTGTACAGGACCTGGGCCTCTGTAAATATAACCCGCAGACACAGTCCCTCTCTATCATCAATCAGAGCATCCGCCAGGCAAACTGTCTGCGTAGTGACCAAAAGGGCGGCCTGTGGCTCGGTACTGACAATGGCCTCTTCCGCTATGACCTGGAAAAAAATGATTATTCTGAAAACTATATCCAGACCCACAACAAAGTCGTAGGCCTCTGTATGGACAAAAACGGCAGGATCTGGGTCGCCTCCGATGGGGCAGGTGTCTTCATCGTCTCTTCGCGTGAGAATATTAATAAGTGTCAATTAAACAGTAATGCGGTATATGCTGTATACGAAGACCGGGAAGGTCGAATGTGGATCGGCACTTTAAGAGGGGGGATCAGCATTGTTGCTCCCCGCCGCAATCCATTTGAGCTACATCGCTTCAGTGGGGAAAATACTGTGTGCAACTTTATCCTTTCCTTTTGTGAAGGCGATAATAATGACATCTGGATCGGCACTGATGGGGGAGGTCTTAAACACTGGGACAGACTTCATCATCAATTTACCGCTTACACTGCCGATGCCGGTAATCCCAATGCTATCAGCAGCAATTTTATCACCTGCATTCTTCGTGATGCACAGGATGATATCTGGGTTTCCACCTGGTTTGGCGGCATCAACAGATATAAGAAAGGCAGCAAGTCTTTTGAGCATTTTCAATGTAACAATCCCAGCACCCGTGGCACGGAAAACAATGTATGGGTCGTATACGAAGATGCGCAAAAACAAATCTGGGCAAGTACTACCAACAATGGTACCCTCTATACTTTCAACAGAACTACGAATCAATTCGAGCTCTTTGACAACAAGCTTGTCAACATCCAGTGTCTGGCCGAGGATGCCCAGGGGCACTTGTGGGGTGGCAATTACCAGGACCTTATTTCCATTGACCGTGTGCACAGGCAACACAGGGTTTTCCACATTGGTTACACCGTTCGCAGTATTCATGAAGACAGGAAAGGGAATTTCTGGGTAGGTACGGATGGCGGCGGTTTATTGCAGTTTAACAGGAAAACCGGGCAATATATTCGTTATACCGAAACCGATGGTTTGCCCAGCAATGCCGTACTCCGGATCCTGGAAGATAACAAGGGCGATCTTTGGCTCAGCACTTTTAATGGGCTGGCGAGATTTGACCCGCAATCTAAAATCTGTCGCAGTTATTCACAATCCGATGGACTGCAGAGTAACCAGTTCAGCTATAATGCTGCCCTCAAATTATGTAGTGGCGAATGTATGTTCGGCGGTATCAAGGGCTTCAACATCTTCTACCCCGATAGCGTTTACGAGCAGAAGACGCAACCGCCGGTGTTCCTCACCGGGATCAGGATTAGTAATACCCCGGTGGAGCAGGAAGGACGGTTTATCTCCAAGAGTGCGCTTGAAAATGTAGAAGAACTCAGGATCCCTTATGATAAAGCTGCCATTGCCATGGATTTCGTGGCTTTGGAATATACTTCACCTGACAAGATCAATTATGCTTACCGCCTGGAAGGCTGGGATAAGCAATGGAACTATGTTGGGGAATCCCGCACTGCTACCTATACCCGCCTGCAGGAAGGCACTTATATATTCAAAGTCAAGGCCACCAATGCCGAAGGGCGGTGGGGAGGAGAGATCAGCACTATCCGGATCATCGTATTACCCCCCTGGTATAGGAGCTGGTGGGCTTACCTGCTTTATGCCCTTGTAATTGGTAGTATCTTATATGTTTTCATGCGCTATCGCTCCAGGCAGGAACGTCTGCATTATGAAATTCGCCTGGCCCACCTGGAGAATGAGAAAGAAAAAGAGCTGAATGAGAAGAAGTTATCTTTCTTTACTCATATTTCACATGAATTTAGGACACCTTTGAGCTTGATTATCAACCCTCTTAAAGCATACACCCAGGACCCGGAACTCAGTATTGTATACAGAAATGCGCGCAGACTACTCAGTTTAGTTGATCAGTTACTTTTGTTCAGAAAGGCCGATTCAGGTGGAGATAGGTTGAAAATCAAAAGATTAGACCTTGTGGAGCTGAGTAAGGAGGTCTTTTTATGTTTTTCACAGCAGGCAAGGCTTAAAAATATAGATTACCAGTTTGAAGGAGGCCAGGGTGCCATCGAAATGTTTGTAGATGATGAGAAAATGGAGGTGGCGCTTTTCAATCTGCTGTCCAATGCATTTAAGTTTACCCCGGATGGAGGGAAAGTCAGCTTCAAAATCCGCGAGTTATCCACAGAGGTGGAGATTGCCATCCAGGATTCAGGTTGTGGTATTCCCATTTCCACGGGCAACCGGATTTTTGATAAGTTCAGCCGGGTTGGAGGGCGACAAACTGGTTTTGGGATTGGCCTGTACCTGGTAAAGCATTTCATAGAGAGTCATCGTGGCAGCATTACTTACCATAGCCGCCAGCAGGAAGGCACTACATTCGTGATTCGTCTGCGCAAAGGCATGGGGCACCTGGCGGGGTATGATTTTGCCCCCAGTGAGCGCTCCGCTATTTTGCAGGAACTGATGGAGGAAACTGCCCTGCCCCTGAAAAAGGAGGAAAAGGTTTCTCCTGAAGAGATGGTCACAGAGAAAAAGTCCCTGCTTTGCATTGATGACAATGCTGACATCCGGACTTACCTTCGCCAGTTATTTTCTGACCATTATATAATATATGAAGCAGAAAACGGGGATGAGGGTTTTGCGATGGTGCAGGAGCAAATGCCAGACCTGGTGATCAGCGATGTGCAAATGCCGGGGATGGATGGCCTGGAACTCTGTGCGAAGATCAAAAGCACGGAGGCGCTCAGCCATATCCCGGTGATTCTCCTGACTTCTGCCCATGACCTGAAAATCAAGGGAATAGAAGAGGGGGCGGATGATTACATCACCAAGCCATTTGACAAAGACCTGTTGCTGGCCAAGGTACAGACCCTCCTGAAAAACAGGAACCTGCTCCGTCAATACTTCCTGGACAGCATCACTTTACAAAAGAGTACTGTAAAAGTGCCCGCCGCCTACCGGGACTTCCTTAATAATTGTATCAGTATTGTAGAAGCCAACCTGGGAAACGAAGATTTCTCCATTAAGACTTTTACCCAGGCCATTGGTATGAGTCATTCCAGCTTATATAAAAAGGTAAAATCCATCTCCGGGCAAACCATCAATGCCTTTATCCGTTCCATTCGTCTTCGCAAGGCGGCCATGTTGATGCTGAAGGAAGATTATACCATCAACCAGGCAGCATTTGAGGTGGGGATTGGAGATGTGAAGTACTTCAGGGAGCAGTTTGTAAAGCTCTTTGGTATGAACCCTTCCGAGTATGTAAAAAAATACCGTCAATCTTTTAATCAGGATCTCACAGTAGTAAAAGAGGGGTAAACAAACGAATTTACCCCCTCTTTTAAATGATTTACCCCCCTTCCCAAGGGGGGTAAAGTCCCTAATTTGCCTCTATCGTTGATCAATGAAAAACTGAAAATCAACCGTTTACTCATTCAAATAGAATTCCGTTATGAAAAAAGTCTTGCACAGGTACGTGCGGCAGTTGCCCTTGTTTCTGCGGCTGTCATTGCTTTTAGTATTCATGTTCCCTGTATTTATTGCACATGCCCAGGTGGGCAAAATTTCCGGTAAAGTGGTTTCCGGGGGGCAACCAGTTCCGGGTGTAACAGTGAAAGTGAAGGGGACAAATCAGGGTGCCGTGACCGATATCAATGGTCAATACACTGTAACAGCTAAGCAGGGTGATACCCTGGTATTTAACCACATGTCTTACACTCCTCAGTCAATTGCTGTAACCGGCCCATCTGTGAATGCGACCCTGAGCGAGGTGGCGCAGAATGTGGGCGAAGTGGTGGTAGTAGGTTATGGTGTCCAGAAAAAGGAGACCCTGACAGGATCTATCTCCGTCGTAAAAGGTGCGGATATCGTAAAGAGCCCGCAACCCAACGTATCTAACTCACTCGCTGGCCGTTTCTCCGGTGTGATTGCCAACAACCGTGCGGGGGAACCAGGTTATGACAACTCCAACATCTACATCAGGGGCCTGGGTACTACAGGTAACAATGATGTGCTGGTGGTGGTAGATGGTGTACCAGGTCAGATAGGTGGTTTATCAAGGCTGGACCCTAACGATATTGAGAGCATGAGCGTATTGAAAGACGCTTCTGCTGCAGTATATGGTAGCCGTGCGGCAAATGGTGTGATCCTCGTGACCACCAAAAGAGGTAAACTGGGTAAGCCGGTGATTAACTACAGCTTTAACCAGGGTTTCTCATCACCTACCCGCCTGCCAAAGATGGCGGATGCAGCCACTTTTGCACAGATTGAAAATGAGATTGGGTATTACACCAGTCCATCCAGCGGTATGAACCAGTATTATTCTGACCAGGAGATTCAGAAGTTCAAAGATGGTTCTGACCCATTGAATTACCCAAATACTGACTGGCAGAAGGTGGTGCTGAAGAAATCTGCGGCACAACAGCAGCATAACCTGTCAGTAACAGGTGGTAATGAAAGCGTAAAGTATTTTACATCTATTGGTATGATCAGCCAGGATGGTTTATATAGAAATGGTGCGACCAAGTATGATCAGTACAACTTCCGCTCTAACATCGATGCGGATGTAACCAAAAGACTGAAAGTAAGCCTGTACCTCTCCGGTAGAGAAGAAGACCGTAACTACCCCATCACTGGTGCGGGCGACATCTTCCGTGCTATCTACAGAGCGTATCCTACTATAGCGCCTTATTTCCCGAATGGATTGCCTACTTATGGTATTGAAGGTTCCAACCCTGCATTGCTGGGTACCAGTATTGGTGGTACTACCCGCAATCCTACACAGGTGTTCAATGGTGTACTGAAAGGTGCCTACCAGATTCCGGGTGTAGAAGGTTTGTCACTGGATGGATTCTATTCCATCGATAAATCCTGGAGTTTCCAGAAGGCGTTCAACAAGCCATATTCCGTATATAAGTATCATGCAGATACTGATACCTATGAGAAGTTCATTCAGGGAGGTTCAAACGGGTTGGCTACTTTGTCAGAAGGACAATTAAACAGGCAGATGATGGTGTCTAACATCAAGCTGAATTATACACGTCAGTTTGGTGCGCACAATATCGCAGCATTTGTGGCTTATGAGCAGAGTAAGACTTCCCAGGATTCACTGGGTGCATATCGTCAGAATTTCCCTTCTACTTCTACTCCTGAATTATCACAGGGTGGTCCTGCGAATGCTGACAAGAATAACTCTGGTAACAGTTACAACTTTACCCGTAAGAGTTATTTCGGCAGACTGGCATACAACTATAAGGAAAAATACCTGGTGGAAGCGCAGGCACGTGTGGATGGATCATCTGCATTCCCTTCCGGACATCAGTATGGTTTCTTCCCATCTATTTCTGCTGGTTACCGTATTTCACAGGAGCCATTCTTTAAGGATATCAAATTCATCAATGACCTGAAACTGCGTGGTTCTTATGGTTCATTGGGTAATGATAACATTGCACTGTTCCAGTATTTTGACAACTACTCTTTCAACAGTCAATATGTAATAGGCGATGCAGTACAGGCAGGTATTGACCTGACTAAACTGGCTAACCAGAATGTAACCTGGGAAGTAGCAAAGAAACTCGATGTGGGTTTGAATGCGATCTTCCTGGATCACTTCAACCTGGAGTTTATTTACTTCCAGCAGAAACGTAGCAAGATCCTGACACTGCGTAATGCCTCTATTCCTGGTTCATCAGGTATCGTGAATCCAAATGGTTCTGATCCGCTGGTGCCTGCAGAGAATATTGGTAAAGTAAACAGTGGTGGTATTGAAGCAACGCTGGGTTATAGTAATGTAACACAAGGTGGTTTCCGTTATGGTATCAACACCAACTTTACTTATGCAAAGAGCAAGATAATATACATCGACGAAGCAGGTGGTACACTGGATTACCAACGCCAGACCGGCCGCCCGATGAACACATCATTATTATATAATGCAATCGGCATTTTCAGAACACAGGAAGACCTGGATAAATATACGCATTTGTCAACAGCACAACTGGGTGACCTGATTTATGAAGATTACAACAAGGATGGCAAGATTGATGCGAACGACCAGACGAGAACCAAGTATGGCAACATTCCTGAGATCACTTATGGTATCCTGCTGAATGGTGCGTACAAAGGTTTTGATGCATCAGTTGTATTTGCAGGTCAGACACATGTGAGTCAGTATGTACTGCCTGAATCAGGTACAATAGGTAACTTCTACAGCAGCTGGGCAGACAACCGCTGGAGCCCAACCCATACAGATGGTACATATCCAAGAGTAGATACCCGTGCATCTTCTTCCATCAATGGTGGTCAGTATGCAAATACATTCTGGCTGAACAACGCTTCTTTCCTTCGTTTGAAGAACGTGGAGCTGGGTTATACCATCAATGCAGCTGTATTGAATAAGGCAAAGATCAATGCACTGCGTGTATATGCCAGCGCTTACAACCTGTTCACTATTACCAAGGTGAAAGATTATGATCCGGAAGGTAGCAGCGGCAGTGGACAATTCTATCCACAACAGCGTATTGTGAACCTGGGGCTGAATGTTAAGTTTTAATTCTGAAAAATTGCAGTCATGAGAAAGATTCAATATTTTATATTCCTTCTTGCATTAGGATTTATGTCCTGTAAGAAGAACTATCTCGATATCGTGCCAACGGACCGTGTGTCTGATGCTTCGGTATTGTCCGACTCCCTCTTATTTGTCGATTATGTGGTGAACCGTTACATGGGTGTAAAGTTGCAGGATAAAGAAGCAGAGGGTACACCTCCCGGCTTTGGAAGAGGATTTGAGTACGCGATGTGGAGTTCAGTCACAGATGAATCCATTTATAATAATGATGATAATACATGGTTAATTCAACAGGGCTTGCTGGCACCTGAGAACCTGGGTATCGCCGGTACGCTGTGGGCAAGAAGCTATCGCAGCATCAGGGAAGTAAACTATGCGCTGAACAATATTGCGGCGGTAAACATGAGTGATGATCTGCGTAACAGGCTGAGAGGTGAACTGCACTTTATCCGTGGGTTCCGTTACCAGGATCTGATTCGTAACTATGGTGGTGTGGTGATGATGGGTGATAAGGTGTATAACCTGGATGATAACCTGAATGATCCTGCTTTGTACACCCGTGCAACGCTGCAGGAGTCTATCGATTATGCGATCAAGGAACTGGATTCAGCGGCTTATTATTTACCTGTAGCAAATGATGGCAGCACCTGGAAACTGGGTCGTGCTACCAAGGGTGCGGCACTGGCGCTGAAGTCAAGACTGGCATTGTATGCAGCGAGTCCGCTTTACAATGTAGGTACCTGGGCGGCGGCAGCGGCTGCAGCAAAGGCAGTGATGGACCTGGGGCAATATTCACTGGATGCGGATTATGGTGGTTTGTTTAAGAACTCTGCCAGCAAAGAAATCATCTTTGAAAGATTGTATGTGATTGGTACAAGGCATACTTGTCTGGAGATAGCGAACGGACCTAATGGTTATGGAGGCTGGGGTGGTAATACGCCATTACAGAACCTGGTAGATGCCTATGAAATGAATAATGGTTTGCCTATCACAGATGCGGCTTCCGGTTATAGTGAGGCGAATCCATATGTAAACAGGGATGCACGTTTTTATGCGACTATCCTGTACAATGGAGCGACTTACAGAAACAGTACTATCCAGCTGTATACGCCGAATGGTAAAGATGGTCAGGGTGGTGATAATAACTGGAATGCTACCAAGACGGGTTATTACCTGAAGAAATTCATGGATGACAGTAACCCGATTGACAACCCCTGGAATGTGGCAGGTTTGCAGCCATGGATCTATATGCGTTATGCAGAGATCCTGCTGAACTATGCAGAGGCACAGAATGAGGCGGTGGGACCGGATGCATCAGTATATTCAGCGATCAACCAGATCCGTCAGCGTAGCAGTGTGAATCAGCCTGCACTGCCAGCGGGGCTGACACAGGATGAAATGAGAACGGCTATCAGGAGAGAAAGGCAGGTGGAACTGGCATTTGAAGAGCATCGTTTTTATGATGTGAGAAGGTGGAAAATTGCAACGACAACTGAGAATGTACCGGCATATGGTATGGCGGTGGTGAAGAATGCTGACGGTACATTTACCTATACAAGAAAGACTGCGCTTGCAGGACGTGCATTTGCTGACAAGAACTATTGGTTACCGATACCAAGGGCTGAGATTTTGGCGGCAAATGGTCAGTTGACCCAGAACACAGGTTATTGATAATTACATGCAGGCTATAATATAGCTATAGTATCAGCACGTCATTAAAAGGTCACCAAAAGGGCACCATAAGATCACCTCTATATCCAATCGATAATGAGGTGACCTTATGGTGAGCCTTAGGTGATCTTGTGGTTTACTTATAGTGTTATTATTGTCAAGGAGTTAAGTTAAATACGACATAGGATGAAAAAAATTAGAGTAGCAATCATCGCCCTGATGGCTTTATGTATGCAGGGGATGGGACAGTCTCAGCACACTTTTGCATTGGGAGACAGTGCCTTTTTATTGGACGGCCATCCTTTTCAGATGATATCGGGTGAGATTCATTATCCCCGGGTACCTCGTGAAGCATGGCGGGCAAGGATCCAGATGGCGAAAGCGATGGGTTTGAATACGATTGGTACTTATGTATTCTGGAATGTGCATGAGCCGGAGAAGGGGCATTATGAGTTTTCGGGCAATAATGACATTGCTGAGTTTGTGAAGATCGCGAAGGAGGAGGGGATGTATGTGGTACTGCGGCCTAGTCCTTATGTGTGTGCGGAGTGGGAGTTTGGTGGCTACCCTTATTGGTTGCAGAATGAGAAGGCATTGGTGGTGAGGAGTAAGGATCCGCATTACCTGGAGGCTTACCGCAATTATATCCATGCGGTAGGGAAGCAGTTAGCCCCCCTGCAGGTAAATCATGGCGGGAATATTCTGATGGTGCAGATTGAGAATGAATATGGATCTTACTCCGATGATAAGGAATACCTGGATATCAACAGGAAGATGTTTATCGATGCGGGTTTTGATGGATTGCTGTTTACCTGCGATCCGGAAGCAGCGATTAAGAATGGCCATTTACCGGGCTTATTACCGGCTATTAATGGTCAGGACAACCCAGTGAAGGTAAAGCAACTGATCCGCGAAAATCATGGCGGAAAAGGGCCTTTTTACATCGCTGAGTGGTATCCTGCCTGGTTTGACTGGTGGGGTACAAAGCATCATACGGTGCCTTATCAGCAATACCTGGGTAGATTGGATAGTGTATTGAGTGCGGGTATTTCTATCAATATGTATATGTTTCATGGAGGTACTACCCGTGGATTTATGAATGGAGCGAATGGGAATGATAAGGATCCTTATGAACCGCAGACAAGTAGTTATGACTATGATGCACCATTGGATGAGGCGGGTAATGCAACGGAGAAATTTATGCAGTTCCGTGCAGTGATTGCAAAGCATTTACAGCCAGGGCAAACATTGCCTGAGGTGCCGGCCAGGAGGGGAGTGATTACGATTCCGGATATTCAGTTATCACGTGCAGCAGGGATATTCAGTTTGTTGCCTGCCGCGGTGAAGCATGATACTCCACTGACTTTTGAAGATTTGAAACAGGCATATGGTTTTGTGTTATATAGAACAACAGTGGATGGTGGTAAATCCGGTATGCTGAAGATTGATGTACTGAGGGATTATGGAATTGTGTTTGTGAATGGAAAGAGAGTAGGTACGCTGGATAGAAGACTGAAGCAGGATAGTATGCAGTTGAACCTGCCAAAGGGCAAGGTACGCCTGGAGATCCTGGTAGAGAATTTGGGAAGGATCAATTTTGGACCTTATTTATTACAGAATAAGAAAGGGATTACAGAACGTGTGGTATTTGGCGGAAAAGAGCTGAAAGGATGGGAGATGTATTCTTTGCCATTTAGTGCTGTACCTGCGGTGAAAGCGGGTAAGGCAGGTGTGAATGAGCCGGTGCTGAGAGAAGGTGGTTTCAGGCTGGAGAAGGTGGGTGATACGTACCTGGATATGAGCAAGTGGGGAAAAGGTGTGGTTTGGGTGAATGGGCATAACCTGGGCAGGTATTGGGAAGTGGGGCCACAGCAGACGGTGTTTGTACCCGCAGAGTGGTTGAAGCAGGGAGAGAATAGTATTGCAGTATTGGAGTTAGTAAAACCGGAAGTACAGGTCGTGAGGGGGATAGATCATGCTATTTTGGATGAGGTAAAATAAAAACGTAAAACGATCGGTAACAGGCCTTCCCTTTTGGGAGGGCCTTTTTGTTTTAGCAGGTTGGTGGATTTGAAGGCAGGATTTAAACCAGCTTTCCGGGTAAATTGATGCTGTCTTTCCCGGCCAGGTTTTTCCCGGCTGTAACTTTATTCTCTCTTGTCTCGTTTAAATAAAAAATCACCCCTATGTACGTAGCATCAACCAGACTGTTGCCGACAGCGCTGTTGGCTGTCTATTTGTTTGTCCTGAGTAGTTGTCTGAAGGACAAATGTACCAACAGCATCCCATCAAAAGTTTACACACCTGTCTATGCATCGCTTTCGTCTTTAAGATCTGCTGTCCGCGGTGAATCCCCACACGATATAGCATCCCCGGGGAAGATCTACCTTTATGGCAACTACATCTTCCTGAACGAGCTGAACCAGGGCATCCACGTCATCGACAATACAAATCCTGCTGCTCCGCAAAAGATTGCATTTATCAACGTCCCGGGCAATGTTGACCTTGTAGTCAAGGATAAGATTATGTATGCAGACAGTTATATTGACCTGGTAGCACTGGACATCAGTGATCCGCACAACATTCATGAGACCAGGCGCCTGCAGGGTGTATTCCCGCATCGTCAATATGAATATGGTATAACCGCGGATACACTGAGAGGAATAATCACCAGTTTCAGCATAAGGGATACAGTACTGTCGAATACCTGTTATGAAGCTAATTGGAATGGTGATTATGTATATACCACTGCCAATAATAGTGTGACTGTTGCGAACAAATCAACCGTCTCAGCACCTTCTGCTATAGGCAAAGCTGGTTCTACTGCACGTTTTGGATTAAAGGATAATACGCTCTATACGGTAGCTGACTTTGGCGTGCAGGTCTTCAGTGTACAAAATGCAGCGGAGCCTGTGAAGAGAAATAATTTCAGGGTGAATGTGAATGTTGAAACCATCTTCCCTTATGATCATTATATTTTTATTGGCAGTGATGTGGGAATGTTGATTTATGATATCAGCAATCCTGAACTGCCTGTGGCGTTAGGTACTTTCGCGCATTTGCGTGCCTGTGATCCGGTAGTCGTAAATGGTAAGACAGCTTATGTGACCCTGCGATCAGGCGGTAGCTGTGCCGGCATTGCGAATGAACTCGATGTGCTGAATGTGGAGGATGTAAAGAATCCTGCACTGTTGAAGATTTATCCTATGAGCAGTCCTTATGGATTAGGTATTGACGGCAATAAACTTTTTGTATGTGAGGGCAGCAACGGGATTCATTTTATGGATGCAAGCGATCCCCTGAACATTATTACCAGGAAGACGCTGACAAATATCACTGCCTATGATGTGATTCCCAACAATAATATACTCCTGGCCACTGCCAGCGATGGCTTATATCAATATGATTACACTCATTTGAGCGAACCTGCCTTGTTAAGTAAAATTGGTATTGTTAATAAATAGCTGCTATGAAATATATACTGTTGTTATGTGCAGGTTTGCTGCTCATGCAGGGATTGACTGCACAGCAAAAGCTGGATGTACTTTACTTTAAGAACGGCAGTGTGATCAGGGGACATATTTTTGAAACAGCGCATGAAACAATTAAGCTGGAGAACAGGGTGAAGGATACCCTGGTGATTAATAAGTCGGAGCTGGATAGTACGAAACAGGAGATCGTAGCGCCTAAAATAACACCCCATGGATTCTATAATATCGATGAAGGGGGGCTGCAGTTTTCAGACAGGAAAGGATCTGTGTGGAGATGTATTGTGGGTTATCGGTTTGCCTATCAATACCAGGTAGGTGTGGGGATCGGATTAGACGATTACCAGGCGAGGTCAGTACCGGTATTTGGTGATTTTCGTTATGATTTCAATAAAGCGGAGCGGACATTTTTTGCCTATGCGGGGGCGGGGAAGGCCCTGCCCTGGTTAACAAAGAATCAGTGGCAACTGCAGAACAGCAGGGAGCCGGATGAGAATGTGGCAGGTACTTATACACATGCTGGCCTGGGTTATAAATTCAGGTGGCAGCATAATAGTGCATTCCACATTTCGGCAGGCTATTCTTATGCAGCATTTAAGACAAAGAATGCGATCCTGGATTGGACCACGCAACAGCCATTAGGCACTTTTACCACGACTGAATATTCTTTCAGCAGGGTGACGGTGATGGTGGGGATTACCTTATAAAGAAAAAGAAGTTGTATCAAAAGTAATCTGAAGGTATTGAAAATTACATCAACAAAAATTCTCTCTATCAGGTTCCCGGATTAATAGCCGGGAACCTTAATTTTGATACAACCTCTTTTTTCGCTGATGGATGTCAGCAGATTGCATTGCATGTTAACCTTACACTCATTCAATATCATCATTCAGTGCTACTTACAAATTTTTGAGCTTCAATACTTCAGCCACTTTCTATTATATTGTAATTATTTCTATATTACAATATTTACATTTTTTGTTCTAAAAATTATGAAATTATAAACCAGTTCTATATATTTATAACAACAACCAAGATCAGAATCCAATAACCAAAATCGAATCAATACATTTTATACTGCTGACATTGTGATGAGAATTTATTGATTACCGCTGTAAAAGCCTTCTTTTACAGAATAACTATTTAACTTATTTCTAACCAGATGAAGACGCCATTTTCAATAAATGGTATGATTTAAAAGACGAACCTTTTACCGTAAGATTAGTTAAGGTAATAACCCGTTTCCTGTGCTGTAGCGCATGCCGCCACCATTCCGGTATGCCTGATTTACTATTATATTTTGTTTATGAGAAAATAAAGAAACAATGAAAAGACTGCTACGGTGGGCGATGCCAGCAACCCGCAGGTAGCTATTATTTAATCACAAGGTTATCTACTGTCATTTTAAATCACAATTATGAGAATCAAGGGTTTTCTATGCCTTATGGTGCTGATGTGCCATGTCTATACGTTTTCATTATTTGCACAATCAACCAAGGTCACCGGTACTATTAAAGATGAATCGGGGCAAGCCATTCCAGGTGCTACCATTAAAATTAAAGGGGGCGGAGGGACTGTCGCCGACATAGATGGCTCTTTTACTATTACGGCGAACAAAGGCCAGAAGCTTATCATCACAGCAGTTGGCTACGAAACAAAAGAAGTCGCTGTAGATGGTGCGCCTATTCATGTACAATTGGGGAACGACAAAAAGATCCTGACAGAATTTGTTGTCACCGGGACAGGAAGCCCTACCAGCAGGAGAAAGCTGGGTATTTCCGTAGAATCTGTTTCTGCTGAAAAACTGGCCGGTGCATCTACGAGCATTGACCAGGCACTGGTAGGTAAAATACCGGGTGCACAGATTTCTACTGTAAGTGGTAACCCCAGCGATCCTGTGAACATCCTGCTCAGGGGTGTGAATACTATTCAGGGTGGTACCAGACCGCTGATCCTCTTAGATGGTGTACAGGTAGCAGCTACTGATTTTAATAGTCTTGACCTGTCCAACGTAGAAAGGGTCGAAGTGATCCAGGGTGCTGCTTCTGCGGCACTATATGGTGCACAGGGTGCGAATGGTGTAATACAGCTCTTTACTAAAAAAGGCAGGGCGGGTAAAATGGAAGTGAACTATTCTACCAGTTACTCCTTTAATAATTATATCAACAGTGGTGGTGTGACTAAAGCTGACAAACACCCCTGGCTCACTGATGCTAATAACAATGTAGTAGATGCCAATGGCAATATCCTGGCTCTTGATCAGTATGGCGATTATTCCGGTATCAGTTATACCTATGGCGGAGCTACCCGCTATGCAATGCTGAACCCCAACAACGTTGCGGACAAGCCTTACAACATGAACCTGAAATACTATGATCACTTCAAAGAAATGTTTTTGACAGGTACTACCTGGAACAATGCAATCAACTTCAGCGGCGGTACTGATAAGACAGATTTCAATATGGCATTTGCCAACAACCATACACTTAGTCCGGTTATGCATAACGGTTATGTAGATCGTACGAACCTGACTGCAAACATTGGTACTGAGGTCTTCAAAGGATTCCGTATCCGCTCCACTACACAGGTTATCTACACCAAAAATACACTGACACCGGGCCTTGGGGCTCCAGGTGGTTACCTTTACGGCAGAGGTAACGTGGCAGGTAATGTCGGCAACATCTACAGTTTCCTGAACACTTCTCCTTTCTTCAGTTTAAAATGGAAAATGGCGGATGGACATTCACCTGCCTTTCAGACTGCCGACTTCTTAAGTATCAATGCATTCAACCCATACTATGTACAGGAGTATGCGGATGGGCTGGATAATAAAATTGATATCGTACAGAGTGTGAGTGCCAACTACCAGATCAACCACTTCCTGGAACTGGATGCAAAGTATGGCATCAACTACAGAACTGAACGCGCAACATGGACCTACCTGAACCAGACAGGCAATGCGAATGCAGAGTATTGGGATACGAAGTCTTCTTACTTTGCGACAGACCGCACCGGTGAAATTGACCAGTGGAATTATACCACTACTTTCCAGAACTTCCTGGGTAGTGCTTATTTCAGAACTGATTTTAAGAAAGACTTCGGATGGAACCTGCCCATCCAGACAACGACCCTGGCATCTTATGACTATCGCCAGCGGAAGTACAGGGAATATGACATCTATGGTTTAGGATTGCCTACTACCGCTCCTATTAACCTTGCCTCTGCTTCTGCTCTGTATGTAGCGCCTATGTCTACTTCTACAACTGAACCTACCAACGGTGATTACCAGGAGACGTTTGTGACCTTCGGTTACCTGATCGATCAGAAGATTGATATCGGTGACTGGGCGGGTGTTTCCGGTGGATTCAGAAGTGACTGGTCTTCTACATTTGGTAGTGGTACCAAGCCATTTACATTTCCTCACGTCAATGGTTATATCCTGCCTTCCTCCTTTAATTTCTGGAGTGGCCTGGAACATGCCATTCCATATTTCAAGATCCGCTCTGCTTATGGTGAGGCGGGTACACAGCCGGGTGTAACCGACAGGTATCCTACACTGAACCAGGGTACACTGGGTTCCGGTTTGTATTATTCCAATCCTTCTACTGCACAGAATCCTGATCTGAAAGTAGAAGTATCCAAAGAATTTGAAGTGGGTACAGATTTCTCTGTTTCATTGTTTAAAGGTGACTGGCTGAGTGCAGTAAATGGTTCATTCACTTACTGGACACGTAAGGCGCAGAATGTGATTTACAGGGTGAGTGCAGCATTGTCTACCGGTGGTACATCTGTACTGACAAATGCCATTGATATGTCTTCGAAAGGTATCCAGTTCCAGGTAAACCTGCCTGTGTATAAATCAAGGGATTTCAGCTGGGACTTCACGACCAACTTTGGTAAGCAAACTTCTATGATTGACAATATCCGGGGTGGGGCCGACATTATCTTAACATCTGCTGCGGGTAGTACAGCGCTGACGCTGACAGCAGGTCAGAAGATCGGACAGATCTATGGTTACAAGGCGTTGAGAAGCCTGGATGCGGTGAAAGGAGATGGTACCAAATACATCTCCGACGCAAACAGGGGCAAGTATGAAATAGTAGAAGGTCGTGTGGTAGATACAGCTACCAAAGCTATTCAATTTGCAGAAAGTGCTACAGCTTTTGGTGATCCCAATCCTAAATTCAATGCATCATTTATCAACCAGTTTACCTACAAGAATTTCATCACCTTGTCTTTCCAGTTTGACTGGGTATATGGTAGTCACCTCTACAACCAGACGAAAGAATGGATGTACCGTGATGGTATAGATGGCGACTTCGCCAAGCCTGTTACAATCAATGGCAGAAGAGCTGCTTACACGGCATATTATGGTAGTGCATATTCCAGCTCCTGGGGTAGCCTGTATGGACCGGGTAACAATGCTACCAAGGATTATTTTTATGAAGATGCTTCTTTCCTGCGTCTGAGAAATGTTTCCTTAGGATTTGATATTGCTAAGTTCCTTCACTCACAGAAGTTCAACAAGCTGCAGCTGATATTCACAGGCAGAAACCTGCTGACAGTGACCAAGTATACCGGCTTTGATCCTGAAATCAGTTCCGGTGCGGCTAACTCTTCATTCGACAGAGGGATTGACCATAGTACCATTCCTAACATGAGATCATATCAGGTAGGCTTAAATGTAGGATTCTAAATTTTTATTTTAAAAGGGAACATCATCATGAGTAATAATAAATATATCTTATCTCTTGTTTGCAGTTTGCTATTATTGGGAACACTGTCCTGCAAGAAAGAACTGAATGTAGGTAATCCGAATCTGCCTACGGTAGATGGAAATGTGAATACGGAATCTGGTTTGATTTCACTGGCTACTGGTGGCGTATATATCAATGGTTTTAAAACCGGGGACGACTGGTTGGGGGATAGTTATTTTTCATTGCCTTTCGGGTATATGGAATTGCTGGGCGATGTGGTAGGTGCACAGGCATCGAACCAGCTGGTAAGTACCATGAGTATTCCTGAATACTTTACACTGGACGATGGTACAAAAACCGAAACAGGTATTTCGAATGTATCGCTCATGCGTGCGAACAATACCCGTGCGCAGACAGGTTCCGGTTATAACCCTACCTATTACCAATGGCTGAATATGTATGCTATGAATAATACGCTGAACCAGGTATTGAGTCTGGTAGATGGTATTTCATTTGCCGGTGATGGCACTACGCGTTCCAATACTATTAAGGCCTGGTGCTACTGGTGGAAGGGATATGCGTATTCACAGATCGGGTCACTGTATTATTCAGGATTGAGAGTGGATACTTTTGGAAGTACGACTAACAGGTACCTGGTCAAAGATAGTATCATTGCATTGTCCGACGAGTACCTGAATAAGGCAGCTGACCTGTTAAAGACAGGCATCAGCAGTTCTTCTGATTATTCAACTGTATTGGCACAGCTGATACCTTCCTTCTGCCAGGTGGGGCATGGTGGTGTATTAACAACAGATATGTGGTTGAGGAATATCAATACCCTGATGGCAAGAAACCTGCTGGTGAATAAGCTGGCTCCATTTGTGAATAAGAACCTGAGTGCAACTATTACTACGACATCTACGACACCCATGACGACGGCGGATTGGAATGAAGTATTGACATTGGCCACGGCGGGCATAAAAGATGGAGACTATGTATTTACCGGAAGGAGTGCGGCGGCGAATGGATTTTTCTCTGCATCCGGTGGTACGGTATCTGTATTGACGACGGGTGTGAATACTTCTACTACATTCAGATTAGGAGAGCGTTTTATGCAGAATTTCCATGATGGGGATAAGCGTGTGTCGAACAATTTTGATACGGCTACCAAGTACCTGGATGATTTATCATTTGGCACCAGGTGGAGTATTGTAGATGGTGGCAATGGTACTTCTGGTGTGTATGTATATGGTAGTACTGCGATTGGTGGTTATGAGCAATACATAGCAGGTAGTTATGAAGAGAATGCGCTGATGCTGGCGGAGGCGAATCTCCGTTTAGGCAATACTGAAGCGGGCCTGGCATATGTAGATGCGGTGAGGGCTTACCAGGGTGCTGGTGTAAGTGCTGTGACAGGAACTGGCTTGTCTGCAGTAAATGCTATGCAGGAACTGGTGATGGAGAGAAGGGTGTCACTGGTATTCAGGGGCTTATCATTTTATGATATGCGCAGATGGGGATGGTCTTATGACATCGGATCAGGTGGAGGTAGTTATGGTAATAACTTCCTGACGAAAGCGGGGAAATTGAATAAGAATGTAACGATCAATTTCAACTTTATGGATTACTGGGATGTGCCGGCGGATGAGGCGGATCTGAATCCGGGAGGAGAGGGTAGTGCGGAGACGAAGAATCCTAATTACTGATGTCTTTCTAATAACCGAAAATCTGAAAAGGCTTTTGCGATCTGCAGAAGCCTTTTTGGGTTTTCTAAAGTGTGTTGGTGTTTCTACAGTGTGTTTTGATTTAAAAAAGCGTGTTTTGTCTGCACATCCTGCCTTTACATCGATATTAACAAAATGTCTTTCGGGCTTCGATGTTATTTCGCGGGCATGAAAAGAGTTTTATTCTTCTGTTATTTGCTCACATTGACGGAAGTGGTATCTGCACAGGTCAAAATTACGGGTAGGGTTGTCTCCGCTACTGATGGCAAACCTTTAGGTTTTGCAACGGTATTCATTAATAATACCAGTAAGGGAGGTACTACTAATGAGGGTGGTAGTTTTAATATAGGTGGTGTGGTGCCGGGCAGGTATGAATTGATTGCATCGTATGTGGGGTATGAAACGGTGTCGAATTTTTTGGATGTGAATACGGAGGATGTGGATATTAAGATCGCGTTGCAGCCGAAGGCGACTGTGTTGAAAGCATTTGAGGTAAAGCGTGATCCGAAGCGGGAGGCAAATATTAAGAAGTTTAAAGAGACATTTATAGGGAAGACGGAGTTTGCAAAGACCTGTGTGATTACGAATGATGAGATATTGGATATCGGGTATGATAATGCGGAGCAGGCATTGAAGGCGAGTACGGAAGATTACCTGGTGATAGTGAATGCAGCGTTGGGGTATAAGATCCGGTTTTTGCTGAAGCAGTATGTGAATTCAGACAGGGATCATGTGATTTCTTATTATGGGTATGCGTTTTATGAGAATATGACAACGAAGAAAAAGGCGCAGCAGCGGCAGTGGGCGGCGAATAGGGAGGAGGTGTTTCATGGTTCTTCATTACATTTTTTCAGGTCGCTGATCAATGGGAATACGGCGGAAGAAGGTTTTGTGGTGAATGAGGTGGTGCGGCGGCCGCGGCAGCGGGGGTATGTAAAGGATACGATTGTGAAGAATGGGAAGATTATGATGAACAGGGATGCATATTCAGATGATAGTAATTATGTGAATTATAGAATGCCGAGGCCATTACAGCCTGTAGATTTGATGAAGCCGTCAGATAGTCTGGAGGATAAGTATGAGCTGCATTGTGAGAATATGTTGCTGGTGACTTATATGAAGGAATTGGAGGCGAATAAATACGCAAGGTTGATGGGGAGATTGCCGAAGGAGCAGGAGTCGATGATACGGTTTATGCAACCGGATTGTACGTTTAGTAAGGAGGGGGTTTGTGTGAATCCGTTGGCGCTGTTGTTTAGTGGATATTGGGGATGGGAGAAGCTGGCGGACCAGGTGCCGTATGATTATGTATCAAAAAGTAAGTAGTAAAAGAAGAAGGGAGCTGTGGCTCCTTTTTTATAGTAACCTTATTTTTTTATCAAAAAAAATTATCTTGGTTGCGATATCTCAATTCCCTCAATTTAAATTGTTTAGCCCATGAGATTAGCACTTATTTGCAGTTTTCTGTCCATCTTCTTCATTGCGAACACTGCTGCCGCAACACCCAAGCCGGCGGTGGCCACTACTTACAATGTACGTATAGCGCTGGTAGACATCTACGGTAATCCATACACGGGTAGTACTGGTTTGTATGGTTTCTGGGCGGTGAATCAGTCCAGTGGTGTTACTTACAATGCTGACCGTGAAAGTTATGAGATCTATGATCTGCCGGCGGGCACTTATCAGTTTGGTGCTAACCCGGGCAACTGGGATGGTGTGGTAGCTAAGACTGTGACCCTGGATGATAGTCAGGTGGGGAGTGATGGGTATATAGTAGTGACGTTGACTTACTGGGTGGAATAATTTTTTAAAAAAGGAAGTTGTATCAAAAGTAATCTGAAGGCATTGGAATTTTACTTTTGATACAACTTCTTTTTTTATAGCACATTTATATTATAGCGCAGGTGTAAATTTTGCTTTTACCATTTTACTGACTCTGCTTAAGATCATTAAACAGCAGAGGGAGATAATAATTGCTACATACCCCACGATATCAAAATGTTCCAGCGGGCTAGTCTTCGTTTTTTGTACAACTATCATCCCGGCGAAGGCGGCGGCGATACCACCGGCTATTTGTTGTAAGGAGGAGTTGATGCTCATGAAGGCACCTCTGTCTGCCATATCGGGTACACTGGTAATGATGGCCATGGCGGGAACAGCGCGGCCCATGATAGCGGCCATCATGAGTACATTGATGGCGATCACGGTGTATAGCGGTACGGGTGGCAGGTGTGTATAAATTGCAATCAGGATAATCATGAGCAGTGTAGCCATGCTGGTGATAGTAAAGCGATCCATTTTATCACTGAGTTTTCCGATCATGGGCATGACGATGAGGGTACCGATACCTGCTACAATGAAGAGCAGGGGGAGTTGTTGTTGTGTGACGTGGAGGTTATTGATAGCGTAGGCGCTACTAAAGGGCATCATCATAAAGCCTCCGATGGAGAGCATGGCAGTGGTTGCAAAGCCTATAGCATAGTTGCCTTTGGTCAGGGTGTGCCAGAGGTGTATTAAAGCAGATTTATCGTGTTGCAGTGCAAGGTGTGCAGTGATAGGGTGTATGCGCAGGAGGATGAGTAGCATGATGATGATGGCGAGTCCGACTACTAATAGGAAGGGGGCTTCCCAGCCCCATGCGTTGGCGAGATAGAGGCTGATAGGGATGCCTAGTACCTGGCTGGCCCCGAATCCCATTTGCAGGAAGCCCATCACGCGGCCGCGTTGCTGAACGGGGAAGAGGTCGGTGACGATGGCCATGGAGATGGAGCTGATGACACCACCAAAGAGGCCGGTGACGATGCGGGCGGCAACGAGCACGGGGTAGGTGTTAGCGATACCGCAGCAGGCGGTGCCGATGATGAATCCTGCGTAGAAGAATACGAGGAGTTTTTTGCGGTCAAAGCGATCGGCAAAGCCACTGGTGAGGAGGCCGGAGATGCCGGCGCTGAAGGCGTAGGCGGAGACGATCAGGCCGAATTGCTGTGGGTTGATGGAGAGTGATTTCATGAGCATGTCACCTAATGGCGAGACGATCATGAAGTCGAGGATGACCGTGAACTGGGTGAGCGCCAGGAGGGCTACTACCAGTTTCTGGTAGGGTGAAAAATTGTTTGTCTGGTTCATAGAAGGCGGATTAAAAATGGGGATAAGTGAGCGATCGCTTACTTATCTTGTGAAAAAAAGGGGCTTTGTTCAGGCCCTGGGTAAAAAGGTTTTTTAAATGACTGTATGACGAGTTGTTATTTTAAAACAAGTTTAATTGCTGAATGTATTTAGGACGAGTCCTAGTTGTTGTTTACATGAAAACTGGTTTATTTCCTGAATGTATTTAGGACGAGTCCTAGTTGTTGTTTACATGAAAACTGGTTTATTTCTTGAATGCTTTTATCACGAGTTCAAAAGCTTCGCGCATGATTTTGGGTGTGAGTGTAAATGATTTTCCATCCAGGCTATAGCCGTCTTTATGCCATCGTACCATTGAATAGAGTGGAGCGAATGCCACTGACCAATAGATCTCGATGGGGATTGGATTGATTTCTCCTCTTTCTACTGCATTCTTAAAAAACGGTCCTGCTATTTTTTTCATTTCTGAAGAGATAGATTTGGTGAACATCTCCCTGTAATTGGAGTGTTGCAGCTGGTCTCCGCAGGAGATGTAGCGTTTGTTAGTCAATGCATATTTTGCGCGATTTTGCCATTGCAGCCAGAGGCCGTCTTCAAAAGGCATGTTTGATTCGAGGCCTTTGAGAGCTGCCTGACCGATTCTTTTGCCTACTTCTTCAGATAGTTGTATGAGCAGGTCTTCCTTGTCTTTGTAATAGATGTAAATGGTGGCGGGCGATACGCCGGCGGCTCTTGCGAGTTTGTTGATGCCGAAGTTTTCCAGGCCATCATCGGCAATCATTTCGATTGCTTTTTCGGTGATGGTAAGGATTTTATTTTCGTCGCGTTGCCTCATTCGGGAGTAAAGATAAGTGAGCGATCGTTCACTTAAAAATTTATTTTCAGGGCTTTGAGGAAAATAAAAACCGGTTCCTTAAGAAAGGGGAACCGGTCTTAGAAAATTATTGTTGTAAGGTCCACTGACTGCTTTCGAAATAATCAGGCACTACTGTGCACTGTGCTAATCCACTCTGATTTTCAAGATTCAGGTAGCTATTTTGCCATTCATTTTTCAACCTGGTATAGCCATTATAATTTTCCAGCACCCAGTAACTGCTATAGTAGGTGTTCGGTACATTGCTACTTTCTACATAGGAGTACAGGTGTTCGATATTCAAGTAATGTCCTGTGGAGAGGTTTTTAAAACGAATATGTCCATTCACGGTTTCCTGTACCCATTTATATTGATTACCGGTATTGGAGGTGCTATATTTTACCTGTCCATTCTCTTCATAGAGATAGGTGCTCAGCCATTTGTTTTTGATATACACGCCGGTGCCTGTATTGCCGCCGCCCAGGTTATTCAGCAATGCTTCTGCCTGTGCTACCTGTTGGTTTGCGAGGTAGTTGAAGACTTGGTCGAGTTGTGCCTGGACCGTGCTGTTACCAGCATTGGCTTTGCGGGCCTGGTATAATTGGAAGATCAGTTCCAGTTCATGTTGTCCATAGGGTACGCCCAGTTTTTGCTGCATGGTGGTGAGGAAGGAATAGCCGAATTCTTCTGTAGGTTCGATCATGGTACCTTCTCCATAATCATTCCAGGTAGCGAATTGGATGATGCTCACGGAAGAGGCGAGGGCTTTGTCCAGCATGGTAGAGAAGGTGCCGGTACCATTAAAGGCGATTTGCCAGGTAGGGCCATCGGCAGCACCGGCGGCGTAGAAGGAGTTGAAGCCGGGGTAAACTACACCGATAGGCAGTGCAAAACTGGCTGCCTGTGCATAGTAGTTATTCACAACAGTGGGGTGATCCTGGTAGATCCAGGGAAATTCACCACCCGCATTATTGGCACCTACTTCGGAGGTAAAACCGTAGAGCGGGATGATCTTTGGCCTGGGCGTGATACCACTCAGGATGGCATCCCATTGGGAAGACTGGTGGAAGGTGATGGGACCAAAGTTGAGCACTACCGGGCTACCGTTTGTGGTGAGGTAATTGGATTTGTTAAAGTAATTGTTTTGCATGTAGGTGAAGTCGCCATGAGCACCGGCGGTATTGCCGGCATCCCAGTTCCTGTCTTCTTCAACGATGCTGAATTGCAGGCCGACTGCGTTCAGTTTGTTGATGAGGGCATTTGAGTTAGCAAGGTTGTCCGGGTAGTCATACAATACCCTGGTACCTGGCCAGTCGATAAAAACGCCATCGGCACCGGCGTATTTCATGAGGAGGAGTTGGTACTCGATGATGGCGGGATCGGCGGAGTAGTAGGGACCTGTTTTAGGATAATAGTAAGAGGCGATTTGTCTTTTGCCATTGGTGATGATGTCTGGGTTCTGAGTGTTCATTTTCCAGTGGTATCCCCAGCTGCCTTTGGATTCGGGTGTTTCGAACCAGGGCATGTAGTGGATAAAGATTTTTTTGCCTGTGGTTTTGCTGATGGAGGTGGCAGCTACGGTTTGTTTGTTTGATAGCAGGGCGGCATCTTGTTGTTTGTTGCACGCAAAGAGTAGGAGGGCACAGCAACAGAGCCAGGTGAATGTTTTCATAGTGATTTTTTAAAATGGTTATTGATTGAGTACTTTAAAAACGTAAAAGTACTTATCAAGGTATAAGGGGGCTAAGAGTATGGGGGAAATATAGAAGAAAGGGGCGGGAATTGGATGTAAGTGTATGGTAATCAAATGATTTTTCAACTGGGGTATATAGATTTAAAAAGCGAAATGCCTCCTTTGTGAGGGAGGCATTTCAATATATTTACAGATTTTTAAGGTCTTATTGCTGGATTTTTAGAGTCTTTCGATGACACCGGCTATGCCCTGGCCACCGCCTACGCAGGCAGTGACGATGCCATATTTTTTATCCAGTCTTTTCAAATCATTGAGGATCTGTACGGTGAGTTTTGCGCCGGTACAACCGAGGGGATGTCCCAGGGCGATGGCTCCACCATTGATATTCACGATATCAGGATCGATACCTACTTCACGGATTACGGCAACCGACTGTGAGGCGAAGGCTTCGTTGAGTTCCACGAGGTCGATATCATTGAGGCTTTTGCCTGTCTGCTGCAGCACTTTAGGGATGGCGGCTACGGGTCCGATGCCCATAATACGTGGGTGAACGCCTGCGGAAGCGCAGCCTACGAGGCGGCCGATAGGTTCGAGGCCCAGTTCTTTGACCATGGTTTCGCTCATCACGATGACGAAGGCGGCACCATCGGAAGTCTGGGAGGAGTTACCGGCGGTCACACTGCCACCGGCAGCAAAGACGGGTTTGAGTTTGGCGAGGGCTTCGGCGGAGGTATCGGCACGAGGTCCTTCGTCGGTATCGACGGTGTAGGTTCTTTGTTGCTTGCGCCCTTTGTCATCTACGTATACTTCATCGATATTGATGGGGAGGATACCATCTTTGAAGTAGCCGTTCTGAATAGCCTTGATGGCTTTCTGATGGGAGTTGAGGGCGAAGAGGTCCTGGTCTTCGCGGGAAATATTATATTCTTTGGCTACGGCTTCGGCGGTGAGGCCCATGCCGAGGTAGTATTCAGGAGTGGTGCTGGCCACTTTGAAATTAGGCACTGTTTTCCAGCCGGCTACGGGCACCAGGCTCATACTTTCGGTACCACCTGCGATGATGCAGTGGGCCATACCTGACTGAATTTTGGCGGTGGCGATGGCGATGGTTTCGAGTCCGGAGGCGCAGTATCTGTTCACGGTTACACCGGGGACTTCGATACCGAGGGCTCTCACTGAGATCATTCTGCCTATCTGGAGGCCTTGTTCAGCTTCGGGAACGGCGTTCCCTACAATTAGGTCATCTACGCGCTTCGGGTCAAGCTGGGGTACGCTTTTTAACAAACCTGTTATGACATCTACGGCGAGATCGTCGGGGCGGTAAAAGCGGAATCCGCCACGTTTAGCCTTTCCCACAGCGGTTCTGTATCCGGCTACAATGTATGCTGTTTCCATAACTGAGTATATTTTACCGGGGGTATATCCGGAGATTTTTAAAAATTAATGAAATTTAAGTTAAATAATATTTGTCAAATATTATTTAAGGTTGTAGTTTTGCAACCCCAACCACATGATATGTGTGGGAATAAGAAGACTCCGTAGCTCAGTTGGTAGAGCAAAAGACTCTTAATCTTTGGGTCCTCGGTTCGAGCCCGAGCGGGGTCACAGAATATTTAAAGCCTTGTGTATTACACAGGGCTTTATTTTTTTTAGGGGTGTTGAGAGGAAGTTTGCAATTTGAAGGACTGGGTTGTGTTTTTTGAATTGCAGTTGTGTTTATGGTTTTTAATTTGTTCATACTATGAATGAACAAAAATGAACGGGAATAAAGTTTATTTTTAGGGAGAGGAATATTACATTTGATAAGTGTATCACATAAGCCGTGCGGGTCTGAGGACCCATGCGGCTTATGTGTTTTAAAGGGGGCTATTTTATCATTATCAAATGAAGAATCTACAATTCATTTAGCCATTTAGGGTAGTATAATTTGTCATAATTATTACCATCCGGATTTTTAAATAAGTGATAGTACATGATGGGAATTGAATCGCATGGAAGTGCGGGGTGGAGAAGTATTGTTAACCTTAAAATGTAACAACCAATGTTTGTTAAACTGGATTTCGAGAAGGTGTATCAGGTTGAATTTGAGAAAAGAAATGAGGGGTTCTTTTATACGGTGTTGAGAAATGGGAAAAAGAAGAGGATCAAGATTCAAATTGCTGATAAACCACAGCCATTACTGGACGGAGCATATAACCTGGCATATGGACCAGTGGATCGAAAGGGTCGGATCAGAGATACGGTGAGTGTAAAGCATGCTGATTATTCGATGGTATTTTCGACCATTTTAAAATTTGCGAAAGCGTATCTGGAATGGTATCCATACCGCATGGTCGGCTTGGATGGGTCGACAAATTCCCGGGCGTATGTATACTTCCGGATGATTAAACAGAATTATGATTTCCTGAGCGAGCGATTTGATATGTACGGCATAAAGTATTACATGAGAGTAAAGAGAAAGGGGCCGGAATTATTTGAAAACCCTTTTGATACCAGTGATGTGGCATGCCGCTACTACGAGCTTTTAAAGGATGAGTTATATAATAATAAAGACTTAGAAAAAATGTTTAATTATTTCATTTTTAAAAACAAAGAAAAATATGATTAGAATACGGGTAAAGAAACCTAAACATCCGGTTTATACACAGGGATGGACTCCAAAACCCAGTTCCCTGGAACAAGCTATTAGAACGAAGGAGCAAGCCGACGAATTGGTCGCGGAAATAAACTATTTGAGCGAAATGTCCAGAAAAGGAACGCCGGTTAGTGAGTCTACCGGATATAGGTTTGCATGTGGTAATAAGTTAATAGAAGTCGGACCACGCTATAAAGCGTACAGTGATTTTGATCCCAATAACCCGAAACATGTGGAATATTTGAAAAAACCATTTGTACCTACGTTTAGTGTAGGAAAGCCTCCAACCCAGGAAGAAATCAATGCGAAAGAAATGAAAGAATTTGAAGATTACTGTAAAGAGGTAGGTTTAGAATGGGAATAAAGCGGCATCAAAATTTGTCTCTTTCCACCTGCGTTTAGCGAAAAGCGAGCTTGTATCAAAAGTAAATTCCACGGAATTAATCCGGATACCCGGATACCTGATGAGCAGGATTTTCTTTTATTGAATTCTCCAGCCCTCAAATTACTTTTGATATAAGCTCGCTTCTACATATTTTTCTCCCGTTCCCTGATGGCCTCCTCCCTTTTCAATCCCTCCATCACCTTATAGATTTTCAATACCTCCGACCGTTTCAATTCCAGCCGCCCATACTGCGGATTCTCCGGAGTAATGACGATAAGATCCGCAAGCTTTGTCAAGCCCCCAATTATTTCCCGCCCATCTCCTAACAACAGGTAATACCTATCTCCCACAATCAATTCCCCCTGATCCTCATACTTTAACAACACCAGGTCACCCTTATCCCACAAAGGCAGCATACGCTCATCCTTCAATGCAATAAAAAAATCCCCCCTTCTATAAATATCTCCCTTCAATGTATACGCCACCTGCGCCTGCTCCAAATCTCCAAGCTGCACATTCCCCTCATATACAGGAAGATCTACCTCGTACTTTTTGAAAATACGCTCCACGCTGTTGATCCCCATCCTAATCGGATACCTGTCCTCCGAATTCCTTCCAGGATCTGTTTCCATGTTACTTAATTTAGATTTTCGCCTGTCATAAAACTATGTCAATTCCCCCTAAAAACAAGCTAAAAAAGATGATAATTTCCTTCTCAATAAATTGATTTACATAATGATATATTGATTGTTGTTTAGATCCTTTGCATGCAATTATGACAATTTGAAAGAGGAAAGTGATACGGAGCGGATCAAAGATTCCGGCAACATTTTTCCTCCCATTCATTAAAATTTTTATTAACTTGTACCCTTATTCAGGTACCGTGTGAAAGCCTATATTTAGAAAACTCATCCCTAATACCATATAACCATATCAATTACTTTATGGATCGCAGACAATTCCTTTCGCTATCAGCAAAACGACAGCCAGCAGTGAAAGCGACTACCACCGGTTCGCGTACGGATTCAGGTATTTCCGCATACACCGGCACTTTCGATACCGCCCAGGCAGTGCACCTGCTCAAACGTACTATGTTTGGTGCCACTCCTGAAGATATCGCATGGGTGAAAGGTCTCGGCCTGGACCAGGCAGTGGAGGCCTTGCTCACCACCGTCACCCCCGTGACTACCCAGCCCGTAAACATCTATGGTGAGGATGAACATGGTATTTTACCCGGAGAATCCTGGGTGAACTCACCACCACCTTCCTCTGATGATGAAGATGGCAAACGCTGGAATTCCTACAAAGCATGGTGGATCGGTGTGATGATCAACCAGGGCAGGAGTATCCAGGAAAAGATGACGCTCTTCTGGCATAACCACTTCGTCACTGAAATGGATATGACCCACGATTCCCGCTACATCTACAAATACAATACAACCCTGCGCGCCAATGCTGTAGGTAATTTTAAAACACTCACGAAAGCTATCACCCTCGATCCTGCCATGCTGAGATATCTGAACGGATACCTCAACTCCAAAGCAGGTGCGGATGAAAACTATGCCCGTGAACTGCACGAACTCTTCACCGTTGGTAAAGGCCCCGATAGCCATTATACGGAAGAAGATGTGCGTGCTACCGCCCGTGTACTCACTGGATTCCGCATTAATGCGAATACCATTACCACTTACTTTGAGAGTACGGAGCATGATATCGAAAACAAGGAATTCTCTGACTTCTACAGCAATAAAAAGATCACCGGCAAAACCGGTCAGGATGGTGCGACTGAACTCGACGACCTGCTGACTATCATCTTTGCACAGCCTGAGTGCGCGAAATTTATCGTTCGCAAACTCTATCGCTGGTTTGTATACTACCTCATAGACGATGCGGTAGAGGCTAACGTGATCACACCACTGGCCGACATTTTCAGGAATAACAACTATGAACTGCTGCCTGTGCTCAGAGCCCTTTTCAAGAGTGAGCACTTTTTTGATCCGCTGAATATGTCAGCACTCATCAAGAGTCCGATTGATCACAACGTAGGATTAGTGCGTGAATTTGGTGTTACTTTCCCTACAGCCTATATGGATGCTTATGATGCCTGGGACAGAATCCGCTCTCATGCCGCCAGTATGCTGCAGGACATTGGCGAACCACCACAGGTAGCCGGCTGGCAGCCTTACTACCAGGAACCTCAGTACCATGAGATGTGGATCAATACCGATACCCTGCCGAAACGTAACCAGTTCACCGATGCAATTGTGAGCGAAGGTGGTTATGGTGGTGTTGCTATCGATGTGATGGCCTTTGCCCAAAGATTGTCTAATCCTTCTGATCCTGTGCAGTTAATTACTGACTCTGTAGCTGTGCTGTACCGCATAGATGTATCAGACACCTTCAAGGCATGGCTGAAAAACACGATCCTGCTCAGTGGTCAGAACCCTGACAGCGACTATTACTGGACGGATGCCTGGAATGCCTGGGCAGCTTATCCGACCGATACTGCTTTGCGCACAGTCGTGGAAAGTCGCCTGCGTACTTTGTACAAGTACATGATGAACCTATCCGAATATCAACTATCCTGATCTTTAGAAGAACCTATACTCTATCAACATGAAACGTAGAGATTTTCTTAAATATACTGCGCCGGCCACTATTCTGCCAACCTTCATCAACGGGTTTGCTGTAAAGGCTTTTGGCTCTTCCTCATTATTGTCGGCATTGGAAAATGCTGCTGCGGACAACGATCACGTACTGGTGATGATCCAGCTGGTCGGTGGGAACGATGGCCTGAACATGGTCGTGCCTATCGATCTCTATGATAAGTACCAGGCGATTCGTCCGAACATCGCTATCCCCCAGGGTAAGTTATTGCCCCTGGTGAATAATGTGAAAACTGGTCTGCACCCTGCTATGTCAGGCGTACAGCAATTATATGAAGAAGGTAAGGTCTGCATCATCCAGAGCGTGGGCTATCCTTCTCCCAACTATTCCCACTTCCGCGCTACCGACATCTGGGTATCAGGTTCTGATGCCAACGAGATTGTGGAAACCGGGTGGGGAGGTCGATTCCTCGATACGCAGTATCCCGGTTATCCTGATGGATATCCGAATGATGATAATCCGGATCCGCTGGCGATCCAGATCGGTTCCATTGTATCTCCGGCATTCCAGGGAGCAAATGCGAATACAGGTATTGCGATTTCCAGTGCTACGGACTTTTATAACCTGCTCGATGATGTGGTGGACCCGGTGCCCAATACCCATGCGGGAGTGGAGCTGGCTTATGTGCGACTGATAGCCAAGCAGACCAACAAATTCTCTGATTCGATCAAGAAAGCTGCACAGAATGTGACTTCTCAAAGCGAATATCCTGATACACAATTGGGCAGACAGCTGAAGATTGTAGCAAGACTGGTAGCGGGTGGTCTGAAGACGAGAATGTATATGGTGAGTATGGGTTTTTTTGATACCCACGCGAGTCAGACCCAGGGTGGGGATAACACCACCGGTTACCATGCTGAACTGCTGAAGGAACTGTCAGAAGGGATCAAGGCATTTATGGATGACCTGACCAAGCTGAAAGCCAGTCGCAGGGTGGTCGGCATGACCTTCTCTGAATTTGGCCGCCGTATCAAATCCAATAGCAGTATGGGTACGGACCATGGTGCAGCTGCACCGATGATTGTATTTGGAGATTATGTACAGCAGGGGATCCTGGGTACATCGCCGGATATCCCGGATAGCGGGTCAGTGGCGGATAATACCCCGATGCAATACGATTTCAGATCTGTATATGCGAGTTTGCTGGAGCAGTGGTTCTGTGTGGATAACACCACTTTGCAATCTATTTTGTTCAAGGATTATCAGCGTTTACCGATTGTCAGCGGTATTGCCTGTGGCACGATTACGGGTATCGACGATGTGAATAATGGAAGTAAGGGATTGATTACCAACTACCCCAATCCATTTGTGGATACTACCACGCTGAAGTATAAGACCCGTGGCGGGCATACGATGATCCAGATCTTTGATACGATGGGGCGTTTGGTAGGGGTGCCAGTAAATAATATGATGGCAGGAGGTGAATATACAGCGGTGTTTGATAGTAAAAAACTGGCGGCGGGGATTTACTATGCCCGATTGCAGAATGGGGTATACCAGGAGGTGAGATCGATGCTGAAAGTGAAGGTGTAAGCAAATTTTTAAAATATATAAAGGGGACGGATGGCAACATGCGTCCCTTTTTTCTTTTTCGCCACTCATCAATAAATTTAACAACACTGTTGCATTTATAAGGAATTCACATACCTTTGTTTCACTTTGAAGAACAGGTTTCTACATAAGATACTGGCAATCCTGCTCCTGGGTGTATTTACTTTTAATACGACTCCCAGGGAGTTCATACACCAGGTATTCATGGATCACCATGATACCAAGGATGCCCCTGTCACGCATGATGGCCTGGCTTTTTCAACTAAACACACGCACTGTCAGTTCCTTCATTTAGAGCCGGAACCTTACCAGCATACCAGCACTTTCTTTGCGGTGCTGGAGCAGGCAGTATTGTGGCGCTATGCTGGTCCGGTAATGCCGGCTATTATGCATGGCGATTACCGCATGTTATCTCCCCGCGCACCACCTGCGATTGCTTTCCTTTAGTATTTTCTTTTCTATTAAATCAGGATTTATTCCTGTGATCTTTTATCTGATTGAATTGACGCAATGTCAATAGCTATGCATGTATGCCATGCATTGATCTAAACAAATTTATTGTATGCACTACCTGCGTGTTGTTATATTAAGTATACTGACAGGACTTTCTATTTATTCTCCTGCCTTTGCCGATGAAGATGCCGGCAATTCTTTAAGTGGTACGGTTACAGACAAAACAAATAATACCCCATTACCGGGAGTGACAGTTTATTTTCCTGATTTGCATGTAGGTGCTTCTACAGATGCACAGGGCCATTATGAGATTAAAAATTTACCGAAAGGAAAGTTCCTGGTAGAGGTGCATTTTATTGGTTATGCGACCCTCACGCAAACTGTGCAGGTGAATGGGGCTACCAATATCAATTTTGGTTTGAGTACGAAGGTGATTGAGGAAAATGAGGTGGTGATAACGGGTGTGAGCCAGGCGACATCGCTGAAGCAGAACCCGACTCCGGTGAACATTATCAGGAAAGATTACCTGGATGCAAATATATCTACCAATATCATTGATGCAGTGGCCAAGCTGCCAGGTGTGAGTCAGCTGACGACGGGGCCGGCTATTTCCAAGCCGTTCATCCGTGGTCTGGGTTACAACCGTGTGGTGGTAATAGGCGATGGGATCAGACAGGAAGGTCAGCAGTGGGGTGATGAGCATGGTATAGAAATCGACGATTATAATGTAAGCAAAGTAGAAGTGCTGAAAGGCCCTGCATCACTGGTATATGGTTCCGATGCGCTGGCAGGGGTGGTGAATATAGTGCCACCTGGTCCTGAGCCGGCTGGTCATGTGAAAGGCAATATAGCCGCCAATTATCTGTCTAACAATGGGATGATTTCCTATCACGCAGACCTGGCAGGCACAACTCAAAATGGTTTTAGCTGGAGTGTGTATGGTACGCAGAAGTTTGCGCACGATTATAAGAATAAGTATGATGGGTACGTGTATAATTCTAAGTTCCATAACACCAACTATGGTGGAAGCATTGGTTTGAATAAGAACTGGGGATCTTCTGTACTGCGTTTTACATCCTTTAACCAGGAGTTAGGTTTGGTGGAAGGTGACCGTAATGAACTGGGTCAGTTTATTAAACCAATCAATGATAATGGTGAAGAGGGTGAAGCTGTGGCGACCAATAAAGATTTTAAATCTTATACCATTGGTTTGCCCCGTCAGCAGATCAATCACCAGAAGTTGGTATTGGACAACAATTTTTATATGCACAATGGCGGCAGACTGAATGTCATCCTGGGTTATCAGTGGAACAGGCGCCAGGAGTTTGGGGATGTATTAAATCCTGATGAACCTGAGTTGTACCTGAAACTGAATACGTTCAATTATGGTGTGAAATATTCATTTGTGGATATGAATGGATGGCAGACAAGTGTGGGGGTAAATGGTATGCAGCAGCATAATAATATACTTTCTGGTTCTGAGTTCCTGGTACCTGGTTACAACCTGTTTGATGCAGGTGTGTATGCGGTGACGAGTAAGACATGGGATAAGTTGACTTTCAGCGGTGGTTTACGTTTTGACAACAGGCATATCAGTGTGGATGGATTGATGCTGAATGGAGATGGCAAGCCAGTGGGCAGTGGAGGAGAAGAGAAGTTCCATGCGCTGAGCAAGAACTTTTCGAACATCTCCGGTAGTGCGGGTCTGAGTTATGCGGCGAGTGATAAGGTGACATTGAAAGTGAATGTAGCGAGAGGTTTCAGGGCACCGAATATTTCAGAGTTGGGGGCGAATGGTGTGCATGAAGGAACTATTAAGTATGAATATGGCAATGAAGCGCTGAAGCCTGAGGTGAGTACACAGGGTGATGTGGGGGTGGATTTTAATTCAGAGCACGTATCATTGACTGGTAGCCTGTTTTATAACCACATTAGTAACTTCATTTTTAGCCGTAAGCTGAGCAGTGTGAATGGTGGGGATTCAATTCCTGCTACTGATAATGATGAGGGGTATGCAGCGTTTCAGTACCAGCAGTCTACAGCGAACTTGTATGGTGGTGAGGTGATGATTGATATACATCCTCATCCGATTGACTGGCTGCATTTTGAGAATACATTCTCTTATGTGAAAGCGGTGATTGCAAATGGTGCTGATTCCACTAAGTACCTGCCTAATATTCCGGCAGCGAGATGGTTGTCAGAGTTGAAAGGGAAGTTCAGGCATGTAGGTGGAATATTCCAGAATGCGTATGCGGGGATACAGATGGATTGGACTTTTGATCAGAACAATGTGTATTATGCTTATCAAACGGAGACGGCTACACCGGGGTATACGTTGTGGAATGCGGGGATTGGAGCAGATGTGGTGAATAAGAATAAGAAGGTGTTGTTCTCATTGCACCTGGCGGCGAATAATATTACGGATGTGGCGTATCAGAATCATTTGAGCAGGTTGAAGTATGCACCGGAGAATGAGGTGACGGGTAGGACAGGGGTGTTTAATATGGGGAGGAATTATAGTGTGAAGGTGGCTATACCGTTGAATTTTAAATAGTGGGTGTGAAGGTGAATTATAAATAATGAGTGTATAGGTGGATTTTTAGATAGTGAGTGCGTAGATGAATTTTTAAATAGTCGTTGCGTATACAGATAGAAAAGGAAGGGTCGTCCGGGCGTGGACGACCTTTCTGATTTTATGGGCAATTTTGTCTCAGTTCACTGATCAATGCGTTGTTATATTTCAGAAGCACCGGGCTTGCAGGATCTACGGTAATGTCTTCCAGTTTTTCATTGGCCTTATCCAGTCTGAGCCAGGCTAAAGTAGATTCATGGTCTTTTTCGCTGGCGAAAAGCTGCAGAAAGAGTTTGCTTCCTTCTTCCCTGTCTATTCTCACTTTGATATTTTCCTTCTTTGCGGCTTCTGTTTTGAAGCTGGAGCTCATGACGATATCGGTGATGACTTTGTAACATTCTGGGGAGTAGGAGCCGGCTTGGGGTTTAAGTACGGTGCTGGTGGAATCTTTTACATCAGCGTTAGTAGGGGTAGGTTCGGCTACGATTTGTTTTGGGGCGGCGGTGGTATCGGCAGTTGCTTCCTGCGAGGCGGTTGCGCAGGCAGAGAGTAGGGCCATTGATACGATGATAAGCAGGTTTGATGGACGCATAATGGGTGTGTTTTTGTTTTGGGGAGGTAATACAAAAGTCGTGCAAAAGGAGATATAGAATATAATTGTAATTTTGGTGTATGAGCCAGAAAAGACCAAATTACTTCCTGAGCATGTTGTCCATGAAATGCCCTCATTGCAGGAGGGGGGATATGTTTAAGGATAAGAATCCTTATCATTTGAGTTTTAAGAAGATCTTCAATATGTATGATCGGTGTCCGGTGTGTGGGCAGGTATATGAGTTGGAGACAGGGTTCTGGTTTGGGACCGGATATGTGAGTTATGCATTGGGGGTAGCGTTTTCTGTATTTACGGTGATTTGTTACTGGCTTTTTGTGGGGCTTTCCTGGGAGGATGATAGTGTGTTTTGGTGGCTAGGGGTGAATGGGGTGTTATTGGTGTTGTTGCAGCCGTGGATGATGCGGATCAGCAGGGTGATCTATTTGTATTTCTTTGTGTATTATGATGAGGATACAGCGGAGTTGTAATTTGTGATTTGTCATGATTGTGATTTGTCATGATTGTCATGAAAGTGCGCAGTATGTACGGCGAAGCGACGGTATTGAGTAGGGGAAGCGATATGAAAGGCGAAGGGTTGGGGTGGCCTTCAGGGAAGGATTTAATTCATTCAAGCCCGAAATTAGCTGTAAAAAAGATGTTTGTTCAGTTCGCTGAAAAAGCCTAACTTATAGTATGGCTAAAATATTAGATCCCAATCCTTTACAAGGCACTTACGGAAATATTTCACTTTATTCGGCTAATGGGAAATTTTATATGAGAACGAAAAGTTCCCTGACGGCGAAGGAGGTGATGACCTTGCCTGCATTTGAGGGTACGAGGAGGAGTGCAGCAAGGTTGGGGAAGGCGGCGAAGATCGCTTCGGCGGTGTATAGGCAGATGGCAGAGAAGGAGCATGGGGTGTATAGGGAAATGACGGGGAAGGCGGCGAAGTGGCTGAAGACAGGGGTGAGTGAAGCGGAGGTCGGGCGGAGGTTGGAAGAGACGTATCTGCCGGAAGGGGATTTTAAAACAAGGATAGAAATTGCAATTAATACGAAGCAGGAAATTGCAAATAAGACAAAGAGGGATAGCACAATCAGCGCAAAGAGAAAAACTCCTATTGGCGCAAAGAGAGAAGCTCCCATTAATGAAAAAAGAAAAACTCCTATTAGCACAAAGAGTGAAGCTCCCATTAATGCAAAAAGAGAACGTACCATTAAAACAAAGAGGGAAAGCACTTTCGCACTTCCCCTCTCCAATATAAAGAAGACAAAACTACCTTTCTCCAATTTGCTGTCTCCACATGGCATAATACAGCCCTTTTTCAGCCAGCAAATCAATATGGTTCCCCGTTTCAATAATCCTACCTTTTTCCAGGACAAAGATCCTGTCGGCATGCATAATCGTGGACAACCTATGTGCGATCATCACCGTAATATGCTCGCGGGTAGCGGTGATTTCCCTGACGGTATTAGAAATCGCCTCTTCCGTCAGCGAATCCAGCGCAGATGTGGCCTCATCAAATACCAGCAAACGCGGATGG
The DNA here is from genome assembly GCF_003412465.1 of Chitinophaga silvisoli. Taxonomy (GTDB): domain Bacteria; phylum Bacteroidota; class Bacteroidia; order Chitinophagales; family Chitinophagaceae; genus Chitinophaga; species Chitinophaga silvisoli. Next base: position 581,302 of record NZ_QTJV01000004.1, on the reverse strand, counting down.
CGCAGCAGGGCGCGGGCAATGGAGAGACGTTGTTTCTCGCCGCCTGACACCTTCATACCTCCTTCACCAATCATAGTATCCAGCCCATTATCACCACGGGCCAGCAATGTATCGCAACTTGCCTGCTTCAGCACACGCAGCATATCTTCGTCATTTGCCCGCGGGTTTACGAACAGGAGGTTTTCCCTGATTGTTCCGGAGAATAACTGGGTATCCTGTGTTACAAATCCGATCTGAGCGCGCAATTCTTCAATATCAATCTCGGAGCTTTTAATGCCATTGTAGGAGATACTGCCTTCAGGAGGATTGTATAAACCTACCAGCAGTTTCACCAGGGTGGTTTTGCCTGAGCCGGAGGGGCCGACAAATGCCACTGTTTCGCCGGTTTTCACCGTGAAGCTGATCTGATCGAGGGCCTTGCTGGCTGCGGTCAGGTGCTGGAAGCCTACATTGTCGAAAGTGAGCGATTCGATATTGCTGATCCGAACAGGGTTGGGAGGAGTTTCCTCTACCGGTGTTTCCAGGATTCGCTGGAAGTTCAGGAGGGATACCTGTGCTTCGCGGTAAGCGAGAATGATATTGCCCAATTCCTGTAATGGACCGAAAATGAAGAAGGAATACAGCTGCAGGGTGAATAACTGGCCTACCGTTACCGTACCGCCATAGATCAGGTACAGGAGCAGGAACAGGATCACCTGGCGCAGGAAGTTGACGAAGGTCCCCTGCACGAAGCTGATACTCCTGATGCTACGCACCTTTTTGAGTTCCAGCATCAGGATCCGGATGGTGGTAGAGTTCAGGCGGCGGATTTCCTGGTGGGTGAGACCAAGGCTTTTAACGAGTTCGATGTTACGCAGGGACTCGGTAGTAGCACCTGCCAGCATGGTCGTTTCCTTGACAATCGTTTTCTGGATGGTCTTGATCTTGCGGCTGAGTACGTTCATGAGCCAGGACAGGAGCAAACAGCCACCGGTATATACGAATACCAGGCTTTTGTGAACGGTGTAAGCATACACCATCACAAAGATGACACCTACCAGGGCTACGAAGAGTACGTTTACGAAGGCAGTGATAAACTTTTCACTGTCGGTACGTACTTTCTGTAATACAGCGAGGGTTTCGCCGCTGCGCTGGTCTTCAAATTGCTGGTAAGGCAGGCGGAGGGAATGCTTCAGTCCGTCGGTATAAACACTGGCACCAAACTTCTGGATGATCACATTTGTGAAATAATCCTGGAAGGCCTTGGCGATACGCGAAACCATGGCGACACCCATGGATGCAAGTAGTAGCAGAATAACGCCGCTGATATAATCACTTTGACCTCGTTGTACTCCTTTAGCAGTGGTCGTCGGGTGATTCGCGAATTGATCGATCAGCTTGCCAAAAATATATGGATCAAGCAGGGAAAAGACCTGGTTAATAGTTGCCAGTAATAAAGCCAATCCGATTAACCATTTATATCTTTTCAGATAATGTAAGAACAATTTCATGATGCAAAGAACAGTCTAGATCGCAAATATACGATATTATAAATGTTGCAACATGTTTGACTGTACCAGTGGTTATAAAAATTGAGTGCTGACGCATTTTTTAGGGTTGAGGTTCTAAGATTTTATTTTAAGAAATAGCCGCCCGGGGGATGATGGTCACTACCAAAAATTGACTACCTTAATACTACGAAAGGGTTTATATAGCTTATAAAAGGTTATAAATCAACAGCAACGCTTCGGCAGCAGCTATGCTACGGCAACAATTCCACCAAAACGGCTTTCCACGTTTTCTTCACAATTTTTATTTAATCTAATTGTTATGAAGACCTATGATGAGAAACACATCAAGAACATTGTTCTATTGGGAGCAGCGAAGAGCGGTAAAACTACACTTTGCGAAACTATGTTATTTGAGGCTGGCATTATTCCCCGGCGAGGCAGGGTCGAAGAGGGGAACACCGTCTCCGATTATCATGAAATAGAGCATGACAGGGGTAGCTCGGTATACGCCACCTGTATGCACACAGAGTGGCGTGATTACAAGATCAATATCATTGATACCCCCGGTCTGGAAGACTTTGTAGGGGAAGTAATTGCATCTATCCGCATCTGTGATACGGCCCTGCTCCTGCTCAATGCGCAGCATGGCGTAGAAGTCGGAACCGGGCTGATTTGGGATTATGTGGATAAATACCGCAAACCCACCATCCTGGCAGTGAATCAGCTCGATGCAGAACAGGCAAATTTTTCCAAAACGATTGAGGAGGCGAAACAGGTACTGGGGCATGCCGTGACTGTGATGCAATACCCTGTGAACCAGGGCACGGGTTTTAACAGCGTCATTGATCTCCTGAAAATGACGATGTATAAATTTCCTGCCAATGGCGGCAAACCCGAAAAACTACCGATACCTGAGAGTGAGAAAGAGCAGGCGGAAAAGCTACACAATGAACTTGTAGAAAAGGCCGCTGAAAATGATGATACGCTCATGGAGCAGTATTTTGAAAAAGGAAATCTCGATGAAGATGAACTGCGGCAGGGTTTGAAAATCGGGATGTTGAAACATGATGTGTTTCCGGTGTTTTGTTTATCAGCATTGAATGATATGGGAAGTGGAAGGCTGATGGGATTTATTGACAATGTAGCACCATCGGCTGTGGAAATGCCTGCAGAAAAAGGGGAGGCAGGTGAAGCAATTGTTTGCGACCCGGCGGGACCTCCGGTATTGTTTGTATTCAAGACTTTGCTGGAGCCGCATATTGGTAAGTTATCGTTCTTTAAAGTGTTGTCGGGCGAAGTGAAGGCGGGAGCTGAGTTGTACAATGAGAAGGGGAATACCGTGGAGCGGTTGAACCAGCTGTACATTGCTGATGGTAAGAACCGTAATAATGTGGATGTACTACGTACAGGAGATATTGGCTGTACCTTGAAACTGAAAAATACTTTAACGAATCATACATTGGGAGAGAAGGGAGGTGTGCAGGTGGAAGCGATTCATTTTCCTGCACCGAATGTGCGGGTGGCGATTGAAGCGGTGAATAAAGGGGATGATGAGAAACTGAGTGAGGTGCTGGCGGAGATTCATATGGAAGATCCGACTTTGGAAATTGAGTATAACCGTGAACTGAGACAGGTCATCTTACATGGACAGGGGGAATTGCACCTGGCGCTGACTAAGTGGAGGCTGGAACATATTTATAAAACGCCGGTTGAGTTTATTCCAGCGAAAATCCCTTACAGGGAAACGATCCGGCAGGCGGCGCAATCTACTTACAGGCATAAAAAGCAATCGGGGGGTGCGGGGCAGTTTGCAGAAGTGTATATTAAAATAGAGCCTTATTTTGATGGTATGCCACCCTATAAGGAGCATCCTGTGCGGGATACAGAAACGGTGGAATTGAACTGGGGAGGAAAACTGGTGTTCAATAATTGTATTGTAGGTGGAGCGATTGATACCAGGTTCCTGCCTTCGATTATGAAAGGGATCATGGAGAAGATGAATGAGGGGCCATTAACCGGTTCGTATGTCAGGGATATTCGTGTGAGTGTGTATGATGGAAAAATGCACCCGGTAGATAGCAATGATATTTCTTTTAAGATAGCGGGGATGATGGCGTTTAAGGATGCTTTCCATCAGGCGGCACCGTTATTACTGGAGCCTGTGTATGATGTGGAGACGACTATTCCTGATGAGATGGCGGGTGATGTGATGGGGGAATTGCAGAGCAGGAGAAGTATCATAACGGGGATGGATTCTGAACATGGGTACCAGGTGATAAAGGCGAGGACACCGCAGGCGGAGTTGGATAAGTTGTATGCAGCATTGCGGAATGTGACGCAGGGAAAAGCGAGGGTGAAGGCGGTGTTTGCGGAGTATGCGGCGGTGCCGGGGGATTTGCAGAAGCGGTTGATGGAGGAGTATAAGGGTGTGGAGCTGGTGGGGTAATAAGAGCTGAATGATTTATTGAAATAAAAAAGCCTGTATCAGGAATGATACAGGCTTTTTCTATTTCAATCTCTATTAGTAGCCTGGATTTTGTGTCAGGTTTGGATTCAATTTGATTGCATTTGTTGGGATTGGGAATATGCGGTGATTGACATCATTATCCGTTTTGAAACCCCAGCTATTTTCAAATTTACCAAAGCGGATCATATCATTTCTATGCCATGCTTCCATTGCGAACTCCCTGGTTCTTTCATTGTAGATAGAATCGAGGGTGATATTTGTCCAGCCTGGGCTGGTGGTACGTTGAGCTCTGATCTGGTTGACCAGGTTCAGTGCAGTAGCACCATTGGTAGGGCTACCACCGCGGAGGATGGCTTCGGCTTTCGTAATCAGGATATCAGCATATCTGAATACAGGGATATCGTTATTCTGGTTACGGTTAGGAGAAGTAGGATCAGGATAGAACTTGATGTTACGATAACCCATGTTCCATGCTACTTCGTCATTTCCACAGTCAAAGAGTTCAGTGCTTTGTCTCAGTATAACATCTGGTGTGATATCTAACTGGTAGGTGTAAGGAGCGTTGTTACCGGCATAGGTAATAGCGTCATAACCTGCATAGGTAGTGGTGATGGTGATAGGTGTACCATCCTGTTTGAATTGTTTACCATGCAGCCATTGGCCATTACGTACGTCATTCGCATCGTAGAAATAGGCGTAGAAAGAAGGTATAGTACTTCTTGGTGCACCTGGTACAAATGGGATGTTGAAGTAGTTGTAACCTGCACCGGGAGCAACATTACCCATAGAGCGTGGCACATCGTAACGGCTGTTGAGACTCACACCTCTGAAAGGCCATGAACCATTATTGAAGTTCGGATCGTAAGGAACGGCGAAGATAAATTCAGGTGTAGCAGGACCATTGTTATACTTGAACATATCCAGGTAGTTGCCAATGCCGGCTAATGTATACATGTTTGAATTAATGATACTATCACAGGCGGTGATACAATCGTTGTAACGTTGGGTACCGGTATAATATTCAGCATTCAGGTACAATTTAGCCAGCAGGGCAAATGCCATGAACTTATTGGCTCTGCCGTAGGTAGAGACACCGGTTGCTCTGCTGAGGTAGGGCAATGCATTGAGGATTTCTCTTTCGATGAAGCTGAAGGTTACGGTGCGGTCTACATTAGAATGCGGGGTATAATCGCCAGCCACGGTATCGAGGGGAACCCGTCCGTAGTTGTCCATCATCCAGAAATAAGCCAGTGCACGTACCATTTTGATTTCAGCCAGGTGCCTGTTTTTGGTATCACCTTCGCTTTCTGTTTTGCCGAGGATATCGAGGGTTTGGTTGGATACACCAATGATGGTGGAGAGCCATGTCCAGTTACCGTTTACATATCCATTGTCCCTGGTCCAGGTGTGGTAGTGCATTTGTACGTTTTGTCCACCATCGTACCAGTTACCACCACGGGCAGGGAAGATTGTTTCGTCTGTACTTAAGGAGTTTTGCATTGCCCATTCTACGGCAAAGTTACCTCTCAGCACGACATATACGGGACCGGCTGCGGTAATAAAGGAAGCAGAGTCCTGTGGGTAAGTATCAGTGGTCAGTTCGGTCGTAATGGGCACGTCTAACTTATGACACGCAAAGCTTGCAGCGACCAATACTGATGAAAGGAAATATTTTATGATTGAGCGTTTCATACTTCTCATTTGTTTAATTGATAAATATTAGAGGGCCAGGTTTGCGCCGATTAGGAAGGTGCGTGTTTTGGGGTAGAAGTTATTATAGTCTACGCCAGGTGCGATACCTCCCTGATTCACTTCAGGATCTACGCCTTTATATTTAGTAATTACGAAGAGGTTGTTTACAGAAAAGTACAATCTCAGTTTTTTGATAGTAGGATTGATATTTCCGAAAGTATAAGCTAAGGTAGCGTTATCAAATCTCAGGTAGCTACCTGGTTCAATAAAGCGTGAAGAGTATTTGTAAGAGTTAGCATCGCTGGTAGATTCATCTTTCGCATCTGCCAGGATGTTGGAGTATTGTGCTGTAGAGGGACGGAACAGGTCAGCGCGGGTAGCATTGAAGATCTTGTTGCCATACACACCTCTTACGAACACGTTCAGATCCCAGTGTTTGTATTTGAAGGTGTTTGCCCATCCGTAGAGCAGTTTAGGCTGTGCACTGCCGAGGTAGTGGTAGTCGGTTCCATTGATAGGGGCGGTGGTAGTAGAACCATCACCAGCTATGTATTGGGACATACCGCTGGCGTTTTTACCTGCATATTCGAAGGTAAAGAATTGGCCGAGTGGGTGGCCTGTTTTCAACAACTGGAGACTTGCACCGGACTGTGAAGCACCTTCAGGATAGGCAACCGCTACTGAGTCGCCTCCGGAGAACAGTGGGTTTCTCAGGCTGGTGATCCTGTTTTTGTTGCTGGCGAGGTTCAGGGTAGAGTTCCAGCTGAAGTCGTGGCCTTCAACGATGGCAGCGGACAGGCTTAACTCAATACCTTTGTTGTTCATGCTACCACCGTTTGCCACGATAGAACCGGTTGGTACCAGTGCAGGGTTTACGGAGTAAGACCAGATCATACCGGTGGTATTTTTGTTATACACTTCCAGTGAACCTGTTAACCTGCTTTTCAGGATAGCGAAGTCCAGGCCGATGTTGGTAGTGGCTGTTTTTTCCCATTGCAGGTCAGCATTTTGTGCCTGGGTAGGACCGAATGCGCCGAGGGTGGAACCATTATAGTAGAAGCTACCGTTGCTACCGATGATATATTGAGCGGAGAATGCGCTGAAACCACTTGAGTTACCGGTAACACCGTAGCTGGCCCTGAATTTCAGGTCATTGAACAGTTGTTGGTTTTTCATGAATGGTTCCTGTGAGATGCGCCAGCCGATACCTACAGAAGGGAAGTAACCCCATCTGTGATTAGCACCGAATACGGAGCTACCATCATGACGGATGGAACCTTGTAATAAGTATTTTTCTTTGTAGTCGTAGTTGACGCGGGCGAAGTCGGAGATCAGTTTTGTTTCCTGGTATACGCCATCAGAACCGAGGTTGATTTGCGTAGAGTAAGCATAAGGATTGCTCAGTGCCAGGTTTTTAAAGCTTGTGTTGTCAACAGCGAAGTTGTAGGTAGTAGTAGAGAAACCGTCACCGATTACATTGCTTTGCCAGGAGTAGCCTGCTACTGCGTTGATATTATGATTACCGAAGTGTCTGTTCCAGGTCAGGAAGCTTTCCAGGATTTTATACGTGTTGGTATAAGAAGACCTGGTAGCCTGGCCGTTAGTACCGAATGTTTGTTGACTGTGGCCATATCCGGCTGGATCTGGGTTGTCGTACATTCCATTGTACTTGCTGGTGTAGTACTTACTAAGATATTGACCACCCAGTGTGGATACATTCATGTAAGACGCACTGAGGTCGTATGAGAATCCCCAGGGCAGTTTCACATTGGTTGTAAAGTTGGCAGAGAAGTTATTGTTTTTGGTAACCATTTCGCTGTTGTTCAGCATGGCAACAGGGTTGTAGTAGTTGCTATACTGAAGGTTTTCGAAGTAGGTACCATCCGCGTTTTTCACTGGAGAAACGGGGAGGTAGAGGGCAGATTGCAGGAGGATGGTATTTCTGTAAGGAAGGTCCTTTGCATTGCTGATAGAGTTAGAGATATTCAGTCCGAACTTCACATTATCGTTCAGTGCATATTGTTCCACGGCCAGTCTGGCGATCATACGTTCCAGAGAGGTTTTCTGGATAATACCTTCTTTATTGGCATAGTTGAGGGTAGCGACGTAGTTACTATGATCGGTACCGCCACTGAAAGCGATATTATGGTTTTGTGAAACGGCGGTTTCTCTCTCGATTTCTTTCTGCCAGTTGGTATGTGCGCCCAGGTCGTCGTTAGGAGAGAAGCCGGATCCATTCTTGGTAAGGAAGGAGCGTAGTTCATCGGCGCTCATCACTTTGAGGTTGCTGGAGATTTTTTCGGCACCTACGTAGCTGTTATAGCTAACAGTGAGGTTACCGGATTTTCCTTTGCGGGTGGTCACGATGATAACACCGGCAGAGGCTCTGTTACCATAGATAGCGGTAGCGGCAGCATCTTTCAGTACTTCGATATTGGTGATATCGTCTGGTGCGATGAGGGAGATATCCATCCCTGGTACACCATCAATCACGTAGAAGGGTGTCTGGGAGGAGTTGAGGGTGGAGGTACCGCGGAGGATAACGGCAGCGGGTCTGTTAGGGTCACCGCTGGCGGTAATGTTGAGGCCTGGAACTTTACCCTGGAGGAGTTGTCCGAGGTCGGTGATGGCACCTCTGTTGAGATCACCGGGCTTCACGGATGTGATGGCGCTGGTGAGTGCTGCTCTCTTTTGTTTACCATAACCTACGATGGCGACATCGTTTAGTTGGGTAGCGCCGGTAGAGAGAACAATGTTGAGGGTAGTATTGTTACCTACTTTAACTTCCTGAGTTTCATATCCCAGGTAAGTGATTACGAGGATATCTTCGGGGGAAGCGTTGATAGTAAATTCTCCTTTTTCGTTGGTGTTAGTTCCTTTTTTAGTGGCTTTAACCATGATGGTCACACCGATCATTGCTTCACCGTTAGCTGTGGTAACTCTACCTTTCACCGGTGGACCAAAGCGTGCGTTGGTATTGGTGCTCCCTGGAATGATAGGGAGGGGAGATGCGCTGGCTTGGATCTGAATCCCGGCAGTCAACAGTAAGAATGATACCATTCTTACTGTGGTCCCTGGTCTAAACTGCAATCGATTGCAATTTCTGCGAATAGCAGGCAGCTTCATAGTTTTTCCGTGTTTAGGTTTATAAATAGTTGTTTTGTGCGCACTCTTTAGTTTTGGTTTGGCCAGATACGTGAGTGTAGCAGGCCATGCTGGATGGTATCGTTAGATATTAGCCAGTTTTTGTTCACATTTTTGTTGATAAATAATATAGGAATTCGTCCCTCCTAAATGGAATTCTACAGAGTTATGATGTACACCACTTCCTTATTAGTTGCGGTTGTCTCAGGCGTTTCCCCGCGTCGTCCACTGTCGATTGGTTGTTTTTTTCTTCGGTATATCTTCCTATTAACTATGGAATTCGGTTTGAAGATAATGAGAATATTTAAATTCTTTATTTTTTTTTGAAAAAAATGATTTGGGGGTGAATTATGTGTAGGAGGTACATAAATGTCTGCGGAACACTTAATTTGATCTTCGAGATTATATAGTAATAAAAAGAATAATGTTTGATTGTGGGGGGAAATTTAAATATATGGGTGTGATGTTGGAGTTGGATTTATTTAGAAATTATTGATAGGTTATTTTGTGCATTTTATCAAAGGAAGGCTGGATAATGGGGTAAGAGAGAAATTACAATTAAAATGCAATAGTTGTGCTGGAATGGCTTCCTTTTTCAATAGATCGAAATCCTGGAATTATTACATAAGATATTCAATGAAGGCTTATCCAGCCATAGAAAGGTTATCAAATCTTAGTTGTCCGTTTACGATGTTGAACTGATAAATATAAGCGTATTCGCCTCCATTTTCATCCTCACCTCCTTTGGAATGGCCAATGATACTCAGTGTTAGTTTTCCTGTATCCGCATCATACTTTGCCAGCATGTAATAGAAGTTTATCTGATCATCTGAAAATTCAGGAGTTGACGTTTCTCCAATTTCCTGAAGATCTTTCGTCTTTAATTTAAGAAAGGATGTGATGAACTTCTTATGAAAAATCTGATCAAAATAGAGCGTAAATAGTTCTTCTGTCAGGGGATAATGCTTTTCCGCTAATTTTTCAAGATGCGTTTGCGTCGTTCCTTTAGCATTCATTGAGGCCGCGGTCCAGAAATGAGGTCCAGGATCAGAGATGGGAAGTTTAAAGAATTGTTTTGTCTTTGCTTTATCTCTTTGGTATACGGCATCTCTGAATGTTCTCAGTTGTTCTCCCAGGGATTGGGCGAAGGTGTTTGTGGTGTTGGCAAACAATAGGAAAACCAGGAATAGAAATGTCTTTTTCATATTGTATAAGGGTTCGGATAACAAAATAATAAAAAGGACAGATAGAAGCTGATTTTTTCTAGTTTAATTGACTGGGAGGAATGTTGAATTTGATTTTAAAATGATAAGGATATGATGCGAAATGTAGAGTAGTTATATTTATCGCGGCATACAGCCCCAAATTTGTATATTGAGTAATAATAATTATCTATGTATTTGTTGTTTCCCATCGCTATTCTATTATCTGTTTTTTTTACTCCAAAGGTTTCCATCCAGGATTTAGGTTGGTTACAGGGTACCTGGCAGCAGGATAAGCAAAACTATACCCTTTATGAGAGCTGGCATAAGCAGGATGACAGTACCATGGTGTCAGCCAGCTATTACCTGAAAGGAAAGGATACCATTTGGCTGGAGCGTGTAAGGCTGGAACAGAGGCTGGATAAGCTGACTTACATTGCCGCTGTCAACGGGCAGAATAACGAACAGCCTGTGGGTTTCACCTTAGTCGAAGGTAATGCTACGCGGCTGGTATTTGAGAACCCGGATCATGATTTCCCGCAGAGAATTACCTATACCTTCCATGCACCGGATTCCCTGATTGCTGAGATTTCCGGCACCTTGAAAGGGAAAGCTGTCAAACGACAGTTCCCGATGAAGCGTATGCAGGTTAAGTAATTATTTGCCGCTTTAGGTTTACGTGTTGTTTCCCGACTACCTGGTATGTGAATTACGGCATTCAATGGGCATAGACCTCTATATCCAATAATTTTCTCTGTCCAGGCTGCGGAAATGGATGGCTTCTGCGATGTGATCGGATTGGATCTTTTCGCTTTGGGCTAAGTCGGCGATGGTGCGGGAGACTTTTAAGATCCGGTCGTAGGCGCGGGCCGAGAGGTGTAATGTTTGCATGGCTCTTTTGAGGAGGTCTGCGCAATCAGCATCCAGCTGGGCTACTTTTTTTAATAATGAAGCATGCATTTGTGCATTGTTGTAAATGCCTTTGTGCCGGGCGAATCTTTGTTTCTGGATGTTTCGGGCGGCGATGACTCTTTCCCTGATTTTATTGCTGGATTCTGATGTGGATAAGCTGGTTAATTCCTGGTGGGAGACCGGGGTGACTTCTATGTGTAAGTCGATCCGGTCCAGGAGGGGGCCGGAGATTTTGCGCATGTAACGTTGTACCATGCCCGGGCCGCAGGAGCAGGATCTTTCAGGGTGATTGAAGTAGCCACAGGGGCATTGATGCGTTGCCTTTTTCCACATTCTGCAAGAAAATACCTAAGCCTTTGAATCAAAGATATGTAGAGAATCCTAAGACTTTAAACGAGAAAATGCTTAATAAACGGTTGGAAAAGAGAATGTTACAAAAGGAAGTTGCCAATTTTATAGGTGTAACAGAAGATTGTGTAACACTGTGGGAGAATAATCGGTCAAAGCCTATGGTAAAATACTATCCCAAAATCATAGAGTTTTTAGGTTATTTTCCATTTGAAATCGATATTTCCTGCCTTGCAGGTAAAATTAAATATTATCGTTACATTAAAGGGTTTTCCCAGGAGGATCTTGCTAAAAATTTGGGAGTTAATGAATCAACGGTTTTCCACTATGAAAAAGGGAGCCATAAACCTAAAGGCAGATTGCTTCAGATTCTAACTTTGTTACTTTCTGAAGTAGATCGGCATATAAAAAATAATGTCCGCATATAACGTTTAACTCCTATTAAATACAAAGATTATCTCCGCGCGCAAGAGAACTGAGAAAAAAACTTATTAGATTGGCTCAATTAAAAGAGAGATTTCTGTAAATGCCCACTTTGTTATCTTGCAATTATCAGCAATCAATACCTGACCCATTCGGCTTTTTCCCTGGCTTCCGACCAGTTTTTCCAGTCAAAACCTAGGGCTTTCTTAGCTTTCATAGCAAGACAATATTCGCCAATGGTATTGAGTAGGAATAATGGATCATTTGTAGATACTCCTGCTTGTCTTATGCTGACATTTACCGAAAGTAGCCTTTTAGTAAACATCTCACCTTCAATAGTTTCTATATCAATATTGAGGTTAAAAGATGCACTAAGATTTCCATATTCGTCAGGCTTTGCGAAATAAAATTGCGTGCCCCAATGCGGAAATTTTTTGGTTAATTCAAGTATCTTTCTTTTTATAGGATTGGCTCTTTCACTCATTATTTCTATTTCAATCATCGCATCATCAACTGAGTCTTGTCCGCCATAATTATAGGCTTCAGCGAGCATGTCAGTATACTTTCCAAAGTTTTGGGCATGTTCACTTTTCTCTATGGCATCGGCAATGATCACATCTAAGATATTGATCATTTGTTCGCTTTCCTCTAAAAGGTCGCATTCCTGATACGAAACAACCACGGCAGGTATATTGAAATCTCGACATGCTTGAAGTTTGGTTTTCATTTTCAATTTGCGGTATGGATCATATCGAAATGTTTTTTGGGTGAAATACTCCGCATCCCTTGAAAATCCGCCTGATACCCCATCAAATTCGATTACCAATAATGGCGTGTGGTTATTGATGTCGCAAACCACAAAGTCAAAACTGGTTGTAAGCAGGAAATTTTTTGCGCCAGTCTTCATATCTGACTTCATGATTTCATCATAGCCAAACACGTTCCTAGGCGGCAGTTGCGGAAAAACATCTAAATATTTGCTCCAATAGGTCTTTAACCTTTTGAAAAGCTTTTCCTCTCCTTTGCTATCGAAAATAGATTTCCTCATTGCCAACTATAAAATTCTAATCTACGATTTTTTTGCTAATATCTTTAGTTTAAACATTGGTGATTTAACCATATGGAATTTACCTAACTGCTGATAAGAACGAAGTAATATCGGCGAAAGAGAGAATTAGGTTAAAAAAGTGATTTTTAAGTAATAGATACAATAGAAAGTAGATCCTATGTCACCATTTATTACAATACAGTCCGTCTTCAGGCTACCGCCCAATCACTGCGTAAAGGTTGGTAAAATTTGTTTATCACTCCCATATTTTCAACACCTGTTGAGATTATGTCCTATTGTTGTTGTTTCCCGAAATTATTATATATCAAAAGATCTAGCATCGTCAATAAATCCTATTGGTAACCCTCCTAATCCCGTACTACTGAATTCTTTTACAACATTTAAGCGTAGCTTTTCCTGGATTACAGAAGGAATATCATTGTCGACGACGATGATCTGAATATCTTCTCTGTCCTTGCAAAGCTTTAAAATGTAGTTGTAAATATTCAGATACTTTGTAGGATCGCTTGCTCCGAAGCCCTCACTGTTATCCTCCGTTGGATTTGTATCCCCAAGGTATCGGGGTGAAGTTTTTCCAAGATATTTACCAATAGTATCAATCATGAGAAAGTTGGGATGGTTTGTTGTTGTTTCCAAACCATTTTTTAGAAGGCTTATAAAATAACCAACAGACACAAGCGTTCTAACACCTCCAGATGTCAATTTATGATATTCTATGTTTCTAACAATTGGCATGAATGTCCTTTCATTTACCGAAATACCGGTAACATTGTTCATTTTGCATTTAATAAGAAAGTCATTTAGTATATCAGCCAATCTGGCTGTGATTTTTTCGGTGGTCGGAGTCGATGCCTTCAGCTCTTCAAGATCCTTATGAAGTTTTGTGAGTTCCAGGTCCAACTTAGCTGACTGGTTGGAAATCTCGTTGAGCTGGTTCCTTATCTTTAAAGTATATTCGATCTGATCTATCCTCTCGAGAAGCTGTGCCCTGACAATGGTGTAACCATCTCTTTGTGATAGGTAAGGGCTGATTATCTCGCTTGTGCCCGCATCGAGAAGTACATTTACCTTCTCAAGCTCTTTATTAAGTTCAGCAATACTTATCTCAGAAAGAATAATTTCGTTTCTGCTTTCATCAATAAGTTTGGCGATCCCCGACATGCGGTTCTTTACACTTTTGATTTCCTTTTCAAGAAGTTCTGTTCCCGACTGTTGGAATTTTTCCGAAATGCTTGATACACGCAGGGCGTTATCGCAAACAGGACAGGGGGTTTCTAAATCATGTGCAAGATCGTGCCGTGATGCTCTTATGGCTGTATCAAGTTTGTTGATATCCTGTAGGTAATCATTTTTAAGCAGTATATGCTGGCGCATCTGGATGTTTAGATTTTCTATTTTTTCTCTTTCGGCCTTTATGCGCTTTTCCAAATCCTCCTTAATATTTCTTAATTCATCCAGCCCACGGGTATCAGCTTTCATATTCTGATTGATGGACTCTATCTGTTCATTAAGTAAGTTTACATTTTCTTTCATTCTTGCTCGCTCAGCATTGAGATCCTCTTTCGTTTTTAGATTCGTTTCTCTAAAGAACGTTGATATTGTCTTGTAGTTCTGTTCAAGTGCCTTCTGTGCCGTACTCTTTTCAGAGATCAACGCGTTCAATTCTGCGATGTTTATATCAAGCAGGTTGTGAATAAACTTAAATGTCTCTTGGTTCTTAATGGCCACAGCGAAATTAGCGCTATCTAGTAACTGTTTGCTACCAACATCATCTTGGCTCAGGATATTAAACTTTAATATATCCCTGAAACTTAACCTAATCATTTTCGAATCCGATTTGCTCGGAGCCTGCTTTATTTCAATCTTAGGGATGCTCAACGCATCCAGAAAAAAATCAGATATAAATCCTTCATCTGCACGTCGTGAGAAGTTTGGCGAGTACTCTTTAGGAAAAACATTGCCCATATCATCTATTGTGGAGCTATAGACCTCGACATTCTTATTCGGCTCGAAAATGTCGCGTTGTATGGTATAGATCTTTCCATTTAGACTTACTTCCAAAAGACAATATTTACCGCTGCTCCTAAGTTCATCGTACATGTCAATATCATGCCCACCTAGACAATAGTCGATTAGATCAAGTATACTAGATTTTCCAGTATCAGAATCACCATTGATAATATTGAGCCCTGTATGGAAGAAAATTGTATAGTCTTTTCTTATACCCACCACACGAAGTTGGTTGATAATAATTGTTGGTGATTTTGTCTCGTTATTTGCCATAGGTGTATGGTTTTATCAAGTTTAATAGGTCTTTGTAGCTTTCTGAGCTGAGGTGGCTAAGGTTACCAGATATAATGTGAAGTCTATCGGTATAAGAAGTCTCGATACTTTCAAGGTACATTACACCATTTTCCGCTATGGTGTAATATGGTATGTTAGCTACCAGGGAAACATTTGCAAATTTTCTAGCAATCATGATTTTCAATACTTCCTTAGTTTCGGAAAACGAATGTAAGCTGTAAGTATTCGGGAACTTTGTAGAAATTGAATTTTGCTCAATTTCATCAGCTACAAAGGTGGACCTTTTCTCCATGTCGATAAGTATCCTGAACAATATATAAGGGTGTTCTATAAGGAAGACAAACGCCGATATTTTGTCCAAAGAAAGTATTGGATTATTGGCTCTGTTAGTGGAATTATGTTTAAGGATAATCAACAAACGTATTATCTGTATGTCGAGTTCCTTATCGGGGTAGATAAATGATAGTGCCATTTTATGACTGTCCCTTTTTAAATGCTTCTATTGTATCGTTATTATGATCCTTACCCCACCAGATATCCTTACTGGAATTGTTGGAAAGCTGGTGCAGCATACCTGTCTTGTGAATAAAAGAGATCCTTTCCAAAGTTTTCAGAACGCCATTATCCTCCTGTCTGATTTGATCATGGATGTGGGCTACAAGTTCGTTTCCATCCTTCAGTTTACCGGCAGTCAAAAGTGCATAGGCATTATTATAAAGGATTTCGATCCTGCTTATGAGATCGTCAAAATTGCTTTGTGAAATTACCTTTCTCTGTAGGCCGACCTTTCTAATAAACTCCGCATTATAAAATGAGGTTTTGGCTGTATGGATGCTTTTTTCGTGTACGTCCGCCACTAGAAGCTTGAGTACGAAAAACTCATCGTTGAAAGTATCGCTATCTGGAAGTGAGCGGACTGTAAGCGCATTGTCTACTTCCGCTTCTGATACTACTTCCAACAGAATTTGTTCGGCTGCTTTATAGATGGATGACTGATTTGAAGACGGTTTTGCAATATTCTCATGGTCTGCCTCAAAAAATTTTGCGATCTGTTTTTCATTAGACACACCTAATGCGCTATTCTGTTGGACGACTAGGTCGTATTTACCATAGAAATAAATAATCTGGGGCAACCTCTCCGTTTTGTCCTGAATCCAATTATTACTAAGCTTTGTTGTTATATCGCTCAAGGGAGCAAGGTCATTTATTTGGGCATGTGATGCGACTAACCTTACGATCGTCGCAATGCTGCTACCGATATGTGGTACTGCAAGCGAGATAAGCTTACTGATATTTATTGTCGATTCCTTTTCGACCAGCTTCAGTGCAGCACATTTTGCTATCAGTCCGCCTAAGCTGTGGGCGATTACGACAATTTTTTTATAGTCATTACAGTGAACCTCAAGCTCGGTCACCAGAATATCGCTTATACTTTCTACATCCAGGTTTAGCTCAACCTGACCACTTTTTATATTTGTCAACTTATTAAACAGCTTACCCAGCAGTTTTACACGGACTGGGCTAAAAATTTTAGAATAATAGTCGAACAATCCTATGTCATAGTTTTTTTTCACGATACTATTAGAAAATAGTAATTGTGGAAACGTTTGGCCCTTTTCATTCATCCAAGTTGACTCATCTCCTGTCAGGCCATGTATAAATAGTATAAGGTTCTTTTTCCGCCTTTTTCCGTTTTCGAGTATTTTGATCATGTGGTGCTAATTAAGCAATTGAAACCGAGCTATTTGATAAGATGCTGTTCAACCGAAAAATGTTGATTTTCAAGGAAATTTCAACAAATAGTGGGCTTGGACTTGTGGAAAATTTGTTGAGCGTCAATATTCTATAGATTTTAATTGCTGCGAAATATATTGAATTTACTTTGGTATAACAAATGATTGTTGAAGTAGTAATTTCCGTACTATATTTACAATGTAGACTTGCCTACGAGTTTTTATAAGTTTTCGATGTGTTTACTTCTGATCAACAGTAAGTCTAGATTATCTTCCCAGTAGCTTCATGGTTGTAACTGTTACCCATTTTCATGAATGCGTTGCCTTTTTCCACATTTTCCAAAATTGTACCTAAGCCATTTGGAGACAAATATTTAAAGAGTCCTAAGACTTTAAATGAGAAAATTCTTAATAAGCGGTTGGAAAAGAGGATGTTACAAAGGGAAGTTGCCAATTTTATAGGGGTAACAGAAGATTGTATGACACTTTGGGAGAATAATCGGTCAAATCCTATGGTAAAATACTATCCCAAAATCATACAATTCTTAGGCTATTTCCCATTTCAAATTGATATTTTCCAGTCTTGCCGGTAATATTAAATATTATCGTTATATCAAAGGGGTTACCTAGGAAGATCTTGCTAAAAAATTGGGAGTTAATGAATCAACAGTTTTCCATTATGAGAAAGGAACCCATAAACCTAAAGCAAGGCTGCGCCAGGTTTTGTCTTTATTGCTTTCGGACGCGTAGATAACATATAAAAAGGTTAATAAAAATGAGTTTGCAGTGATGAATCAGCTTGTCAAGCCGGAAAATTTGCAATACGAACCAGCCACGGCCGAATACATATCAATACTCCTACGCCTATGTTGAAAGCTTAAAGGATATTCTTGATGCTATGACCAGATGAGGGAAAATCACATAAAACAGTGCAGTCTCATTTATGGTGTAAAAGAATTCGTGATAGAAGTCTCTTGCTGAAACAATACTTTCACTTAGCTAGGCTTTATCCACTAATATGTATGAAAAGATAAATTAATATAAAGGATTGCTAGCTTTGACGTTTGATTTCATATTAGCACGGTTATAAATTCTCGAAAAATACCTTAACATCCGTTAGAGGAGTAACGTTGTTAAAGTTAATAACTACGGCTCCCTGAATAGACCCCTCCCTTACCTCTATGTTTCTGGTATCATGGTTATATGCGAAGCATAAAGTTCTATCACCTACTTGGAGCCACAATATGTTTTTCATTTCACCTTCGCGGGACATTACACGAATATTGTCTGTTGTTCTCCAAATTATTCCTCCTGCAATAGCAAGTGCAATTTCATTGACATTTTGGGCGTGGTGGTTTGCTCTGTCCAACACCCCCGAAAGGTATGTTCTGAGAATTTCAATATTATGGATAGTTGTTGCCATATTAATTATTTAAGTATTTTAATAGTCCTTGATTAATCTCTCTCTCTCATTTTTGGAAGTTACATTCTGCTGGTACATCTAGTTGGCCTATATAAAATTACAGCAAAAGTTCATCCGAGCCCTTGCTCTTTGTGTAAAGTCCGCGTTGGGATGAAAATACCAACTAGTGGGTATTTGCCGTATATAAAATTTGCTATAAATTAGATTTAAACAGCTTATGCTATTGTCTGAGTCCTCAAGCCTGATGTTATATCACTAAAACTCCTTAGCCTCAATGTATGAAAAAAACCATTGCCTTTATGATTGTGATGTTATTCTTACTAAAGATTGGCTATTCACAGAAAGCCTATGCCTTTACGCTGGAATCCAAAATGTGGCATAAAACAAATATCAGTATCATCTGGAGCAATCCCCAAACGGGAAACCTACAGAGAATGGGTTGAGGAAGATAAAAAGGACACTTGGTAATTTAAATAACTACAATAATACTTTTTCGGAAATTTATTAAATTAGGTTAATTTTTAGCATTTATAAGCGAGGACCGGACAATGAATCCAGTTGCTTCTTTGACTAAAAAGATATACTAACTCCTTTTGTAGAAACTATTGATAGGGTTTAAGGCTCTTTTAGAGTGGTGAAAAGAATAGAATTGACATTTTAAAGCATATGATTAGTACAGAATACGTTATCGCAATATTACAGCTACCAAAAATAGGAAGGAAAACGGCTGCTCGTTTTCTAGATGCATTGACTTACAATATTAACAATAAAGAGGATCTGTACGATTTTTTAAAGGAACGCACTGTAGGCACCAAGTTACCTGATTATTCTAGGGCTGATATTGAAGCCGCCATTGCAGAGGCAGAAGGCATTGTTTCCTTGTCTGAGAAGCTAGGTGTGAGTATTATTACTTACAAAGATGAATTGTATCCAAAACAATTACTTGAGATTCCAGATTTTCCCATAGTTCTTAGTTACAAGGGCAATATTCAATCGCTATCAGAAAAGCCAAATATTGCTGTAATAGGAACTAGAGAGCCTACAGAGTATGGTGCAAGAATCGGAGAGAGGATTGCAGAGGTTTTCGCTGGATATAAGTTTAACATAGTTTCTGGCTTGGCCATTGGCTGCGATACTGCTGGGCATAAGGGAGCCTTAAAGGGTAAGGGTACTACTACAGCTGTTCTTGCGCACGGGCTGGATCATATTTATCCTAAAGAAAATAGAGAGCTCGCTGACGAGATACTACAAAATGACGGCGTGCTCTTATCCGAATACTTTGTAAAAACCAGGGCACTTTCGAACTTCTTCGTGGAACGCGATCGTATACAAGCCGGGCTTTCTCAATTGGTAGTTGTTGTGGAAACCGGGGTTAAAGGTGGTACCATGCACACGGTTAAATATTGTGAAGAATACAAAAGATCTTTAGTATGTATTGCGCATCCTGACAAATGGTTAAATCATGAAAAGGTGCAAGGGAACCAGATGCTTATTAGAGAAGGCCGTGCATATGGAATTTCTACGCCGGAAGAAATAGATGTACTGTCGTACTTGTTATTGGATAATTATTTTGAAACATCATTTACTAAGGAAATTTACATTAAAAACTTTTATGATGCTTTGGGACACTATTTTGTTTCTTTTCCAGAATTAAAGAAGAAAAGTGTCGAAATTCATACAGGATCAAATAAATCCTCATATTTTTATGAGGCATACAAGTCTATATGTTTAAGAATTGCTGGGGAGTTCAAGTTGGACTTTGGAGTTGATTATGTTCGACCAGTAGACAGCACTAATAGAACAGCTAACAGCCTCTTTAAAGAGCACATATCAGAAAAAGTAAATCAGGTGGCTTTTACGCGAAGAAGGCTTTACAGCACTTTTGCCAAAGAGATACAACACGATTTAATACAGTTATGGGATTTTGTGCAACATACTAACAACCAAAACAACAAAGTAAACCCGTCGGGGGATGATTTATCTAAGACGAAGGGGGGCGAAACTGACGATTCTCAATATAAATTATGGGAGGAGTAATCTTTGACCTTGATCAAACTATTGTAGATAGTTCAATAGCTGAAAAATTTCGCAATACTGGAAAATGGGAACAAGTATACCCGTTAATACGGGATTTCGTTTTGTATCCTGGAGTTCAGGGGGCGTTAGTATATCTTAGGCAGAAGGGAATACCCTTCGCTATTGTTACATCCAGTCCCAGCAAATACTGTGGGAAAATAACTGACCATTTCGATATTATTTGCGACAACAAGGTGTGTTATCATGATACTACCAGACGAAAGCCCCATCCTGATCCTATCAATCTGGCAATCCAGCGGATGGGGGTAGATCCGGGTAAAATTCTTTCCTTAGGTGACCTGCCAAAAGATATTCAAGCATCCAAAGCAGCAGGTGCCATTTCCGTCGCGTGCCTATGGGGTAGTTTTAATACCGCGGCATTACGTGCTTCAGAGCCTCATTATATCGTTGAGCGTTCAGAAGAGCTACCTGATTTTTTAAAAAGGTTTTTTTGACAGGGGCATGTTAGAAAACATGTTAATCTATATTTCTCAACGCCCGACCCTGGAAAGAAGAAAGTTTTTGTTTCGAGCCATAGAAAGGGATATATAGCTTGTGTGAGTGAAATAGTGCTGTAGGTTCTGTTAACCCTTCTGCTCTAAATTTTGTGTAACTGTAGATAGATAAGCCCCATGTTGTTTTAGAACCTCGAATTACATTGTATTGAATCTTGTGATTAAAGAGATAGATAGGTTATTTCACCACCACTTCTTACCATAAAAGACTAACGATGAAGCTCCAAAGAATTGAACAAAAAAATCTGCGAGACCACTATTATTTAAATGGTCATGATGATTGCTATTATTTATTGGAATATATGCCAGGAGAGGACTTTGACTACAGCGAGGCAAACCAGCTAATTCCTAATTTTAAGAAAAAGCGTGGCGCATCTGGATGGAAATACAAAGGACAGGCTATAAGCAAAGTTGCTGAGTATTTAGAAGATGCAATTGATGATTTAGACCTTGCAGGATGCACGCTGGTTCCGATACCTCCGTCGAAAATCAAAACAAATCCACAATACGATGATAGAATGACACAGGTATTAAATCGTTTGAATAGCGAGGGAAACCTGGATGTAAGAGAGATTATTAATGCTATTGAAGATAGGGATGCATCGCATCTTAGCGGAGATCATCGCCCCAAACTGGACGATCTCGTTGAAAACTATGAGTTAGACCTGGAAGAGTGTGAAGAACTGAAATCGACAGTAGTACTTTTTGACGATTTAATTACGGCTGGGGCCCATTTTAAGGCATGTAAACAGGTGATTCAAGACGCTTTTCCTGATATTAAAGTGATTGGAGTATTCATTGCTCGAAGGGTTGTGCCTGATCCGTTTTCGGATTTTCTGGATGGAGTATAAGTTCTAATTTATTTTATTAGGCTTCAGGTTACAAGCGTCCAAATATTGAATAGCCTCATAATTATTTAACCTATATAATAATCATGAAACATTCTACTATTATTTTATTGCTCCTGCTTACCTGTGGTATTGGCTTTAGCCAAACTATCGTTCCAGCGAATTATCTTAAAAAGCCCTTGAAAGAAATTGATTCAATAAAATCAAGAGCCTACTTGTATGATAGCTCAATAATACCTTCTAATCATGCCTTTTTATTTCTACCATCAATAAGTAATATTGAATATTTTGAGAAGGCTTCCACCCAGTTTCTTCAAAACAATGTAATCTCATATAATGACAGCCTTTCTAATATTACTATGTATTCGGAATTGGCCGCAGACTTTATTGGCCCAGTACGTGTAAGTGCTGGAATTACACTGGCATATCCGAAATCGGACACAAATACGGTAGAGCAAAAAAAGATTAATAGAGAGAAATTTATCCAGCGGTTCACGACAGGGGGAGGCGCCGTTGTGTTCAATTTTGCACTTCCTATTTTTTCTTATGATTCACCAATTTTCGGAACAGCGATGTCTTTTACACCGCGATTTTCTATTGATCCACCATCTTTTGGTGTAACTAATGGCAGCTTCGCTCATAATACGGCGATAGGCACCGACCTACAGGCAGAGTTGAGAGGTATAAAGGGGATATTTAGGTTTTTTGGTAATACGCGATTAAGCTACGTAGCTGGTAACTCGACCTTTTATAATGCTCTTGAATTGAAAGAGGGGAGTCGGAAAGGCTTCTGGCTGAATAACTATAATATAGGTGTCAATATAAAGGATGTGTTTACTATCTCCTATACTAAATATTGGGGTAGTGACAATATCAAAGATAAACTCAGCGGTTATTTATCCTTTACAGTATCACCAAATTTTTAATGGTATGGCTATTTCCTGCCGTAATGTATTCATCTATTCCTTTTTCCTGTTGTCGTGTGTGGGGTCAAGGCAGGGACGAAAGCCGTGCGAGGAAAGTATGAACTGGCAGTTTGAAGACTATAGTAAAAAGCCTCTTTTGGCGAATCAAATATTCAGCAAAGGTTTCACTGTCTTTGTAGTTATTGAAGGTAAACCTAAGCATATTGCCCAGTTACGAGATTCTGTTAATGCGTTAATAGCAAACAGTTTTCGAGTTGCGTTGACAAATTGGGGAGTATCCATGCTGATCAATTATAAAAGAATGCCTAAAAGTGTTCAGGAGTATTTAGATAACTATACTTTAAAGGAAGCAGGGCATTCAACTTATAATGCCCCGCCTGTATTTTTAGTTGAATGTCCGGAGAATGCAAATATGGTAGTTCACGTATATACTGATGGTGGTAAGAAATTTCCGGATGGTAATGCGGTACTGGCTAAAGCGCAGGTACAGGGAAGAACGCTTTTTATCAATATGCGAGATCACAGGATGATTTATAATCAGAGGGCCTTTGATTTAACGTTTGAGAATTATTATAACCTTGTTCCTATATTGGCACATGAAATAGGTCATTGTTTTGGACTAAACCATAGTAGAAGCAGCAATAGCATAATGTCCACCAAAATTAGTTTACTAAGCAAATTCCCAACCGCCGCCGATGGGGATAGTCTTGCGAAAGTTTTGCTCACTAGAATTGTGGGAACTCCTGCTGGATATTTTAACCCGACAGGCTGTATTGGTTTACGGGCAGATTAAATGTTATAGATCTGTACAGGATTCGGCTTACTTATTATAAGCTGTTACTGTTAAAATTATTATTTGTGTTGGGCTGTAGTGTAGCTGGCATCGCCTGTTGTGTCACTCACTGAATCGCTCCATTTTTTATGCGGCTTTTCTGGGGTGGGCTTACCCTTCGATATAATTTTTTAAGCCTTAGTCACCAGGCGCATATTGGCACTTAGAGTTTACTGCAAGAGAATTAAGCTTGTGTTCTTCCTGCAGTCCATTATTTTTTGCTATAAGGTCGGTCTCGTTCAGGACCTTCGTTATCGTTTTAACAGTAGCTCTTGGTAACAATATGCTGCTTGTTTTGAAACGGCTTTCCGTACCAAACAAGGCAATGCATTCTGTTTTACCAGAGAAAGATTTAATATTTATTTACGGTGTGTTTGACATTTATTTCCAGTAGAGTTCATGTTTACAAAATGTTACACATTTTCATAAATGCGTTGCCATTTTCCACATTTTCCAAAATTATACCTAAGCCTTTGAATTTTAGACATTTAGAGAACCCTAAGACTTTAAATGGAAAAATTCTTAATAAACGGTTGGAAAAGCGGATGTTACAAAAGGAGGTAGCTAATTTTATAGGCGTAACAGAAGATTGTGTAACACTATGGGAGAATAACCGGTCAAATCCAACGGTAAAATACTATCCCAAAATCATAGAGTTTTTAGGCTATTTTCCATTTGAAATAGATACTTCTAGCCTCGCGGGTAAGATTAAATATTATCGTTATATTAACGGGTTCACCCAAGAGGATCTTGCTAAAAATTTGGGAGTTAATGAATCAACGGTTTTCCATTATGAGAAAGGGAGCCATAAACCTAAAGGCAGATTACTTCAGATTCTAACTTTGTTACTTTCTGAAGTTAACCGTTATCCTGACGGAAATACTCAGGTACATCATTTATGAAGTCTCTAATTATTGGTGAATATTACACCGTTATAGATAAACTATTCCCCAATTATAAAACCCGTCGTTGGCATATGAAAGTTACCGGATACAATGTGGATTTGTCATGCTTTGAAATAACAAGCAGTTTAGCGGGCAACTCGATTTATTTAGCCAATGGGCAGCATTTTAAAAACTCCTTAATTATAGAAGGGACAGAGTTTCCATTTAAAACTGATATTGATTTTGGTATTTCCGCTATTCAGCCAGTTTATTTCTTTATCACTACAGATTACGAGGGGTTAAGGTCTATACTTTTGGAAAAATGTATTAGCCTTTCCAATGACCTGTTAATGCTCATCTATTATCGGCCTTTCCTTCCTTCAGATCGCAGACATTGCTGGGTTACCCCTTTTGAACGTCTATTTTAACAGTGCCCAGGCCAAGGCTGCAAATGCTGAAACCCGTAATCCCCGGCCACCGGGCCGGGGATTACTTTCTTTGAATCCGCAAAGAAAGTAACAAAGAAACGGCGGTAACGGGATATTGAACATCTTCTCAAAATCGGCCATTAAAACCCCACCACTTCATTGGTGGCTACCTCAATTACTAGATTAGTTTGAAGTTCATTACAAGATGACGTATTTCGGCTTTGTCGTTTATATCTCAGAGTGAAAGGTGCTTTATTGTTTCTTAGTAATAGGTAATTCCCTCTATATTAATCTGAATTTTCTTCTTTCATTTTTGGGGTAATTCGTTTATTAAAACCAGTATATATAGGTGTAAGTTATGAGAGATCTTTCCATTAAGGGAAAATGACACTTTGGTTGAGTATGGCACTTTTACAGGGTTTTATTACATTAAACACTGTTTTTATGTGAGAAATAATTATAATCTGAAATCGAATTTAAATCGTAGTCATTTGTCATTAATGATTGTTTTAAATGATCGTCGTTAACCTTGGATTAACTATTTAGGACAAAAAAAATGTATTACTTTCAAAATGTTTTTATCGAATCTGTACCTAAAGGATCAACCCCCTATATGAAGTTAATCTCATTCATCCCGATTGCCTTTGTGCTACTTCCATGCCTTGTTAGTGCTCAGGACAGTATAAAGAACCAAATTAGATACATAAGATACGTTGAACAATCAACAGGTACTTACGAAAAAAAGATAAGTCTATATTCCCAAAAGGTGCTACGAAAATTTAGTAGGGAAGAATTAAAGATTAAAAACAAACTTGTGAAATTAGACCCTCAAAAGGCAAAAGAGCTTTTTGCGAGCGACGTTCAGTCCTATTCAAATGCCGTAAAAAGTAAAGTGTATTCCAAAATCCCTTTTAGCGGTCATCTGGATACTGCGCAATTATCCCTGCAATTTTTGAAAAAAAATGGCTTTGCAGATCAGTATATGGATCAGGCCCGGAAAAACCAGGAGGCGCTCCAAGGTAAGCTAAAAGTTACCGAGGATATTCAAGCCTATATACAGAGTAGAAAACGGCAACTTCAAGAACAATTAGTACAGTATACGCAGTTCTCTAAAAACCTGCAAAGTCTAAGTAAACAAGCCTATTACTATAAGGAGCAGTTAGCGGAATATAAATCAACTTATGAGAGCCCCTCTAAGATTGAAAGGAAGGCCCTTAGTGAACTCAAGAAACTACCTGCCTATAATGAATTCGTTAAAAATAATTCCATTGTTGGCAGCTTATTTAATCTAGGTGAAGATTACAATAACACCCGTTCCCTCGAAGGTTTACAGGTTAGAACGCAGGTGGAAGAAATAGTCCAGACCCGTGTAGGTACTGATCCTAATGCTCGTGCGGCTATAAGTCAACAGCTGGAACAGGCGAAAGACAAGCTATCGGAATTAAAGAATAAGTATCCGGAATTAAATAGCGCCGCAGAAATGCCGGATTTTAAACCTAATCCAATGAAAACAAAGCCCTTCCTGAAACGATTGGAATTTGGCGGAAATATTCAATTTCAAAAGAATAGTTCATATTACCCTACAATAACTGATATAGCCGGTCAGGTTGGGTATAAATTTAATAAAAATGGAAGCATTGGAATAGGTATTAGTTACAAACTTGGTTTGGGAAGTGGTTGGAACCACATTGCCTTTTCTCACCAGGGAATCGGCATTCGCTCCTACATTGACCACAAGATAAAGGGCAGCTTCTACATCACCGGGGGATACGAAAAGAACTATTTTCAGTCTTTTTCCCGTTTTACTGAGCTTTATCATTTACACCATTGGACAGAAAGTGCGCTTCTTGGAATTTCTAAAAAGTACAGAATTAACGCTAAATTGAAGGGCAACCTTCAGATACTATACGATTTTATCCCACAAAACAAGTCATTATCCAATCATATAAAAGTTCGTATCGGTTATAATTTTTAAATATTATATCTATGAAGTTCATTTCATTGTCATTGATGTTATCAATGCTGGCCTCTTTATGTCTAGCCCAGACCAGCGCCCCGCCTATAGATTACGTTGCCGTTAGTTCGGTAGGTCCTGAAGCCGCCAGCATTGGCAAATTCGGCAACATTCCGGTTGGCTTTGCTACAGGTGTTCCGGGTATTTCGATACCAATAGACGTTTTGAATGTAGGAAATATCAATTTTCCAATCAACCTGGCCTACCATTCCGGAGGTATACATGTGGACGAAGTTGCTAGCTGTGTAGGACTGGGCTGGGCACTTGATGGTTATGGCGTTATCTCCCGCAATGTGGTCGGGTTACCTGACGAGTTGGATCAACATGGATTTATTGACGCTCCTGAAGCAACCGATGTCGCGCTGGCCGGAGGAACAACGAGTAGTACCTACAAGCAGTATATTTTTGACGTTCACAAAGGGCTTTCAGAAGCGGAACCCGATGTTTTCCAATACAACTGTAACGGACAATCAGGCAAGTTTATTTTTAAACACGATGGCTCGATCATGCAAATTCCTGTCACTAATAATAAGATAACCTTTGATGGCGTAGGTTTTAAACTGGTGGATGCAAATGGGTCGCAATATATTTTCGACCTGGCACTTACTACCACCAATGCCGGCGATAATTCAAATTACAAAACACAGTGGCAGTTGACCAAGATAGTAGATCCTAATACAGTTGATACCCTCTTTTTTTCGTATGAATCTACTTGTAATACCTCGAATGAGCAATTAGTGACCTCAACTCAATCCTTTGGGATGACCGGAGGTGATTGTGGATTTCAGGAATTAAATGGACAGTATTTTTCCACGTTTACCAGCGGGTTTGGGCCGGAATCTAAAACCTATTATCAGAATATTTCTCACAACGATACTTATTTAAAAGAAATTAAGTGGAGGGGTGGAAAAATAACGTTTGTGAATGTTTGCGGAAGGCAGGATGTTACCGGATCAGGGGAACGTTTGGACGAGGTTGACGTTTATTCGGAGACTAGTGGTGTATACACCCAAACCAAACGCATAAAGCTGTATCAGGGTTACTTCTTTAGCAATCCGCTGATTAACGCAACAGCCAATGAGAAGTTTTACAGGTTAAGACTTGATTCGGTTGCTGTTTTGCCCCTTGGTACATCTGATCAACCAATCACTTACCGGATGACATATGATACGACAGCCATTGCCCCCAGGGAAAGCCAAATTATGGATCGCTGGGGATTTAATAATGGAAAATTTAGTGCCGGAGGGAATATGGAGAAGCAATTCGCCATTTACGGAGGTGTTTATTATTCATTCGGCTCGGCTAACAAAGATGCAGATTCATTATATAGCCAGGCATGTATTTTAAAATCCATTCAATATCCAACAAAGGGGAAAACCGTTTTTGAATATGAACCTCACCGGTACAAAACCAGTTTTCCTAAACGCGAGGAAAAAAGTACTTCCCTGTATGTAACAGGAGGTGTGCAGCAATCATTGACAAGTACTTTCACTGTCAGTAATAATTCTTATGGATTCACATGTACGCCTTACATATCAGCTATAAATACAAATCTGGTTTCTGATAAACCTATAATTGAAATTAAAGATCAGGCCACTAACCAGGTTGTCTTCAGCCATCAGGAAACACCGGCAAATGCAGGATCAACAGGAACTCCCTATCAACCTGGCCCCAGTGTTTTAAATCTTGTTGCCGGGCATACCTACCTGATAAGTATTAATATCTACTCAACCAGCAGCCAGGTAAATGCAAACGTTCTGGTAAACTGGATTGATTCTATACCTAATTCATCGGAAATAAAATTTGGTGGAGGTTTAAGAGTGAAAAGAATTACCGATTACGATTTAAGCGGAAAATTTTTATCCAGGCAATTTTATGAATATGGTGATAGTGGTGAAGGAGTGGTGTTGACTCCGCAATATTATCAAAATATAAACTTTGAAAAAATAATCCGTAGAGTTGGTTGTAATGGAGGGGCAACGGAGCCATTTTGTGTTGATTACATTGAATCCGACCCTCAATTAAATCCTATAGGTTATTCTATGGTATATTATTCCAATCCGGTATATCCTATTACGCAATTCTCCGGTAGTCCCGTTTTGTACAGGAAAGTATCTGAGTATAGTGTTGATTCGATCGGTAATACAAACGGGAAAACTGTTCATTACTTTCAGGTTTACCAGGATGGATCTACCTTAAGTAATAATGGCATAAAAGATCAGTTACCATCTGAATTCTTTGTAAACGGCATTTATCTGATCAGCAACAACTGGAAGAATGGTTTTAAGACAGGTGAAGATGTTTATAAAAATGTCTCCGGAAACTATATTCTGCAAAAAAGAAAGCGGATAACCTATTTGTCCGCCATGGAGAGTCAGCAGAACGTGCTGAAAATTAAGCCAAGGTATAGTTCAAGTGGATGTGAGGAGTTTAGTACATTTGATGTAACCGTTTATGCCGTCCCTATAACAACCGGCGCAATGCTGCCCGTTATACAGAATGATACGCTAAACGATGACTTTGGTTATCAATTGGGAACAACTACAAGCACATCCTATAATTACAATCTACTGCCCGTAACCAGGCAAACAGTTAAAAGCAACGGTGATAGCAGCCTGCAATTGTTTCAGTATCCCAATGATTTTTCGGCTACAGGCAATGTCTATGAAAAAATGGTATCCCGAAATATCGTCACCCCTTTGATAAAGGTTAGGAAACTGGTGAACGGAACTCAGGTTTCAGCGGTGACGAAGAACTACACTGACTTTTTGAGTAACTCCAAATTGTTTGTTCCCTCTACGCTGGAGACCCAAACTACTACATATCCTTCCGAAGTAAGGGCACGATTTAATCAGTATGATAGTTTTGGAAACATTCTTCAGCAACAAAAAGATAGTGATGCATATCAAGCCGTTATCCGGGACTACCGATCAACCCTACCCGTCGCTATAGCTAATAATGCGGTGTTTTCAGATATTGCTTACACCAGTTTTGAAGCGGACGGAGCAGGAAACTGGACAGGTATTGTTCTGGCTAATGTATCCAGCGCCGCCACTGTAACGGGGACTAAATGCTATACACTGAATACGGCCGGGTTAACCAAATCTGGTCTTACGTCAACAACCACTTATATTGTCAGCTACTGGAGCAAGGGTGGGGCTTATACAGCAGCGGGAACAGCTCCTGTTAAAACAGGTCCTTCGGTAACAAGAGGAAGTGTCACCTGGACCTACTATGAGCATCAGGTAAGTGGGGTAACTTCCGTTAAAGTAGCAGGTAGCGGAGGTATAGATGAATTACGGTTATATCCTTCGACTGCACAAATGGAGACTTACAGTTACTCGCCTGGTATAGGTATGACTTCTAAAACCGATGCCAGAGACCTTACTTCCTATTATGAATATGATGGCTTAGGCCGCTTGAAGCTGATCAGGGATAAGGACAATAATATCATCCAGACTTTACAGTATCATTTAGTACAATAATAACCCCGACGACTATGAATAAATCTTTTTATAGCCAAACCTGGCTTTGCCTTTTGACCTTCATAGCTTTTTCTATGTGTGTAAAAGGGCAGCGAGGAAATATTTCGCCTGTATCACAACAAATATTTAGCGGAGCTACAGCTTCAACGATAACTATAGGCGGACCAGACATATCCGGATATAGTTATAAATGGCAACGATCATCCAATAATGTAGACTTTTATTTTATTTCCGGGGAAACTGCTACCTACTACAATCCAGGAGCAGCGACCCAAACCTGGTATTACAGGGTCTATTTTACAAGCAATACTAATGGAAGTACAGATGTAAGTCCCGTTGCATCAGTGGTTGTGGCCAGTCATCTGGCGGCTGGCACCACAACTCCTTCTTCTTCCACAATTAATTATAATTCCAGTCCCGGCCAGCTATCTAATTCCGGTGCAACAGGCGGTATAGGAACGTTGCAATATCAGTGGCAGCAGAGCAGTGATGGGACTACGTATTCTGATATAACAGGAGCAACAACTGTTAATTATACTCCTCCTGGTTTAACCTCGACTACTTATTACCGGTTAAAGGCAACAAAGGGTTCTGAAGCCGTCTACAGTAATGTAAGTCAGATCACAGTTTATCCTCAACTGATCTCAGGCACGCTGACACCAGCCAGCCAGTCAATTAATTACAATACTAAATTTGATACTTTACGGTATTCTGGCCCAAGTGGGGGTAATGGAAGCTATTCTATAGTCTGGCAAAGCTCCAATGATAATACCAACTGGGGTACTATAAATAGTACAATAGGTCTGCTAAAATGGACTTCCGGGCAACCAACTCAGACCTCCTATTTTCGGGTCTGGACCAGTAGCAATGGCGTAGATGTATATAGTAACTCGGCGGTTGTAAATGTCTATCCGCAATTAGTTGCAGGATCTGTCAGCCCGACAGCAGTCAGCATTAACTACAACACGACAACAAATCTTACAGCCACAGCGCCGACAGGCGGCAATGGCTCCTTTACTTATCAATGGCAAAATTCTACCGATAACAGCACGTGGGCCAATATATCCGGGGCAACTTCATTAACCTATGCTACGCCCAATCTAACCGCTACCGGATATTACAGGTTAATCTCCACCAGCAATGGGGTATCGGTTACCAGTGCAGTAATTACCATTACTGTATATCCGCAGTTGACCAGTGTGCTATCATGGTCTGGTAGCTACATCAATTACAACACCGCTCCGGGTCAGATTACCAATACCAGGAGTGGAGGTAACGGTACCTACACCTACCTTTGGCAACAGTCATCGGATAATGCGACATGGACAGATATCAGTGGCGCGACGAATCAAAATTATTCCCCGCCTGCATTGACAAGCACAAGGTACTTCCGGGTGAATACCACCAGTAATGGAGCAACCACTACCAGTAATGTTATTACTGTAAATGTTTATCCGCAACTCAGCCCGGGGACAATTTCTCCTGCGTCAGGAGAATATATTCAGGGTAATACCCCCGGCCTGATCTCAGGAACAAGCCCAGGCGGTGGAAATGGTACATATAACTATCAATGGTATAGTTCTACAGATGGGGGGACCACATGGAACGCGATTAGCGGTGCAACATCACAGAATTATACTTCTCCAGCTTTAAACCTGACAACCAGGATCAGGAGAACTGTAACGAGCAATAGTGTTTCAGCAAATTCAAATACTGCAATATTTAATGTATATCCCGCCATTGTACCGGCTGACATCCCTATAGATTCCTTCTTTTACACATATGGACTTACGATTGTTTCAGCCCCGCCGACCGGTGGTACAGGCACCTATTTATACAACTGGCAGTCGTCATCCGATGCAACAACATGGGTCAATATATCGGGGGCAACTTCATTGTCTTATGCAGTACCTGTAATCACTGCAAAGACGTTTTACAGGCTTAAAATAAACAGTTCCAGCTTCGTGGCCTATAGTGACACGGTAGCTGTCTTTAAAACATTCAATGGCGGAATTATTAATATCAATACAGCTGCTGTTGCCAGCGGTGGAACCATTACCTTATCAGTAACACAAAATGCGTCAGGAGGAATCTGTAGCAGTTATACCTACCAATATCAAAGTTCTACAGATACTTATACCTGGAACAATATCAGTTCCACAACGGTATCCGGATTAACTGCTAACACATGGTTTAGAAGAATGGCAACCTGTGCATCGAATAGTGTCTCATCTAACATTGTTCAGGTAAAGATTGTAAACACCTCCGCTCAATTAGTCCCCAATACAGAAACCGGCGCTTCTGCAGGTACTCAGGCTTCTATAGCTATGCCGGCCTATACTGGCATGAACGCCGGTAATATGAACTATGTCCGGAAGCGGGTATTCACAAAGCCCCTGATCACTGACCAGGCTACAGCAGATGCGCAAACCCAGCCAACGGATGTTAAACAGGTCACCACCTATTTTGATGGGCTGGGTCGAACCATTCAAACCGTTGCCAAACAAGCTACACCTGATCTGGCTGATTTGATATCTACCAATTTTTACGATGCTTTTGGCCGGGAACCACAAAAGTATCTGGATTATACAGATAGCCTGGGAACCGGAGACTTCAGAACAAATTCTAATACCAGGCAGCCAGGTTTCTATAATTCCCTTTATAACAACCAGGAGGGGTACTATTATGCCAATGCTGTTTATGAATCTTCCCCGCTGAACAGGACATTAGAAACCACTGCTCCCGGTAAATCCTGGACAGGGAAAAGGGTTGGAGAAAGAGTAATAGAAAGGGTAAATACTGTCTATGACTCTGTGGTGATATGGAAAGTGAGTATCGATAGTGCAAGTGTGCCTTACCGGAAAGGCTATTATCTTCCTGGTAGCCTGACTGTAAAGGAATCTATAGATGAGAATGCAAACAGACTGGTTCAGTACAGTGATATGGAGGGACACCTTTTGCTATCCAAAGCCCAGCTTTCCGATCAGCTACTGCCGGGATATACCGGATGGGCATCTACTTATTATGTCAATGACGATTTGGACAGACTTAGGTTTGTCATTACGCCAAAGGCAGTTGAAAGTATTAAGAGTAACTGGATCGTAACAGACTCGGTGGCAGCTGAGCTTTGTTTCCAATACAGATATGATGCCCGGGGCCGGAATATAATTAAAAAGATGCCAGGTGCAGATTCTGTTGAAATTGTCCATGATAAAAGAGATAGGGTAATTGCCACTCGTGATGGAAACCTGAAATCATTAGGGTTCTGGGAGGTCTATTACTATGATACCCAGAACAGAGAAAGATTGCGGGGGCTATGTAATATCCAGCTGAGCCGAAAAGATTTATTGGATTCTATTTCGCATTATGCTTTTAATCCGTTAAACCCATTTCCTTTTATTGATACTTCAGCTATCAATAAGCAGGTCTATACCTTTTATGACGACTATGTTTTTTCCGGTGCAAGTGCTTATGCTACCACTGATTTAAGCAAGCCATTTGCCGGCGGAAATCTGTATGCAGAACCGTTACCGGTGGCATCTTCCAAACAAACAAGGGGTCTTGTTACTGGTTCTAGGCAGCAGGTTGACTATGATGGACAGTTTCTGATGTCCACATTTTATTTTAACGATAAGGGCAGGCAAATCCAGGAGATAGCAGAAAATACACAGGGAGGAAAAGATATTACCAATAGCCTCTATGATTTTAGTGGTAAAGTGGTAAGCACTTATCTCAGGCATACAAACCCTAAGAGTACTGCCACCCCTCAAATTACCCTCCTGACGATGAATCATTATGATCCGGGAGGAAGGATAGATTCTGTAAAAAAACGGATCAATGATAATCTCAATCTTCAGCAAACGCTGGCTATCAATGACTACGATGAATTAGGACGATTAAATACTAAAAAGCTAGGTGTTGCCTCTTCTGCTTTGGAGACATTGACCTACGAATATAACATTCAAAATTGGCTCAGGGGCGTAAACCGGTTATATGTAAATACTTCTGGCAGCACAGCTAATTATTTTGGAGAGGATATTAGCTATGATTTCGGGTTTGATTTGAAGCAGGTAAATGGAAATATTGCAGGCGTAAAATGGAAAAGCCGTTCTGATGGACTTTCAAGGGCTTATGGCTTCAATTATGATAATTTAAGCCGGCTAACACAGGCAAATTTTAATCAACAGAATAGCGGTAGTACCAACTGGACAAAGGATAAAATAGATTTTTCTGTTAATGGACTCGCTTATGATATTGCCGGCAATATTAATTCCATGAAACAGGTCGGAATGAATGGAACGGCTATTAAAGCAGTGGATAGTTTAAAGTATGGGTATTTCAATTATAGTAATAAGTTAAGCCACGTCACAGATAAGCGGAATGATGCACAGAGTATTTTAGGTGATTTTAAGGAGTCTGTCAATGATGAAAGCAGAGACTATTGGTATAACGCCGCAGGAAGTTTATCTAAGGACAAAAATAAGAACATAGATACTATTTTATATAACCATATGAATCTGCCGTCTATTGTAGAAGTGAAAAATAAAGGTAAGATATTCTACCAGTATTTGGGGGGAAGTCAGAAAGTATCTAAACTGGTAAGTGATACAGCCGGTCCTAAATATCTCTGGACACATTATGTTGGGGATATGGTCTATGAAGCAGGGGTAGATGGGATTGATACTCTACGGTATATACAAACGGAGGAAGGACGAATAAGGCTGCTTTATAAGACGGGGCAACCGGTTGGTTATACCTATGATTACTTTTTAAAAGATCACTTAGGGAATGTAAGGGTTGTTTTAGGGACCAGATCAGATACGGCCATTTATGCAGCGACGATGGAAACATCGGCTAGTGCTATTGAGAACGCCTTGTTTAGTAATATAAACACCACCCGTGTAGACACTCCATATCGATACCCTATAGACAATACGACGAATCCAAATGCATTTGTAGCGAAGTTAAATGCCGCTAATGGCTCGAAAATAGGCCCTTCGCTGGTCTTGCGGGTGATGTCAGGGGATAGTATTGTAATTGCGTGTAAAGCGCTTTATAAGAATTCAGGAGCCAGTACATCGGCTACCACGTCTTCCGGTATGGTCATGTCTATAGTTCAGGCATTCTCTTCCGGGGGAGTAAATGATGGAGTGCATGGTGGTACAGGTAGTACGTCGCCGATTTCGTTTTTAACGCCTGTGGTGTATGATAATTTAAAGAATAAAGATCCTAATCAAAATCTTTCAACATCACCTAAGGCTTATCTAAATTTTGCGGCCTTTGATGACCAGTTTTACCTGGTGGATGAAAACTCAGGGGTTAGACAAGTGAAGGGGAATGTGGATTCTTTGATCAGTTTGACTGCAAATAAATTTGCTGTAAATAAGACTGGATTTATTTATATTTATACCAGTAATGAGAGTGGGCAAGATGTTTATTTTGATAATCTAATTGTAACACATATTACCGGCAAGGTTTTTGAAGAGACCCATTATTATCCGTTTGGGTTGACGATGGCGGGAATAAGTTCGAATGCCCTTAAAGGCACACAGTATCCCGCGAATAGACTTAAATATAATGGCAAAGAATTACAAAATAGAGAATTCAGTGATGGGGCTGGATTGGAGTGGTATGACTATGGAGCTAGGATGTATGATGCGCAGATAGGAAGATGGCATGAAATAGATCCCCTGGCAGACCAAATGCGTAGGCACTCACCATATAATTATGCGTTTGATAATCCTATTCGTTTTATTGATCCTGATGGAATGGGGCCAACTGATTTTGTAAAAGATAAAGATGGAAACATTAGATGGGACAAAAACGCTAATTCACAAGCGACAACAAAAGATGGTGAGATTTATTTAGGAAAATCATTGACATTTAATTTTAACAGCTATATTGATGCGAAACTATGGGATGGGCCTGGAGGAGATGTGCCAGCTGGGGATAAATTAACTTCAACAGTAACTATCACAGGGCAGGAAAATAGTGATGGAGAATTAACGGGAGTTACAGCTACAAGTAAAGTGAAGATTGGGGAAACTCCTGTCGGTACAGCAAGAGATAATTATCCCGGATTAGGTGATGATCAAAATAAGTTGAGTGCAACAACTACATCTGAAGGAATTAACGTTAGTTTTAAGCAGCATGCGAGTGTGCCTAAGATCGAAGAACTTGCATTAAATACTATGGGGTATAACATTGTCAATGTTGGCCAGAAATTAGATGTTAATATTTCTCCCAAAGGGTTAGTTTCTGTTTCGGCGGCAACTGATGTATTCCCTTCAGCTACACTCAAACTCAATGGTAGTACTATAATGCAATATAATCAGCCTTCATTTAAAGAAACTCATAGGTTCCGTATTGTAAATAATCATTTAGTAAGAGAATATAAACCAGCAATGTGGTATAAAAGATTATAAAATGGCAACAGTTAAGTTTAGAATTGTTTTACTGTACTTTTTGTTAAAGTACTTAATATTATACATATTAATTATGTTTATTAGGCAAGACTATGCGTTCTTGAGAGTTGATAAACTTAGTAGTGTAGGCGACTGGTATTATTACATGTTTATGTTTTTATTTTTACCAATCATAAACATGGTCCTGTTTTCTGCGGTTGTCTATTTTTCATTTAGGCTGAAGAATTTTTTAACATTCGTTGCTTTGATTGGCTTAATTTCCGTTGCAGAATATCTTATGTATGTTTTTTTTACTTCTCAAAAGTACTTGGATGAATACGGGGTGTTTAATGGAATCATAGGTATCCTGTTGTTCCTTTTATTATTCCACCCCCAAATTAAACAAGTATATAAAGTATCTAAAAGACACCAGGAAATTTGATTTAGTTTGATATTTTGAAGATACTAAGGCCGCAGGTCTTTCCTGCGGCTTTTGCATTTATCGTTTATATGCTTTTTTAGTTTTGATATGTTATAAATCGATGACGTAATAAATTTTTCTTTTCCTCCTACGGAAAGGCTTCAATATCTTCAATGCGCCAAAGAAATTTTCATCCAGTATCAGGCTGGTTGAGCCACCCATCTTATCATTATGTAGGTAATAACCCAGTTAATATTGTTGACCTGCATGGAAGAAATTGGTTTCAAGATAAAAAAGGGAACATTATATGGAACGATTCCAGGGATAAAACTTTGACTCAAATTAAAACATCTTATATTATAGCTTATTTATTATTGAGCGTTTTACGTGTATCAAGGTAGAAACAGAGAAGGGCATAATTGGAGTAGCTGAATTAACGGAAATAGGAATCTTAGGAATTTTGAACGAAAAGACCAACCAGGAATTAATTGCACTACCTAATAAGGTGATCACCCCAACAACGATTATTGACTAGAAATTTTAATGTGTCGAAGGCAAGCTATAGTGCCTTTGATTAAGCGTTTTGTTATAAATGTTTTCACAAAGTTCGGGCAGGTGATCGAAAAGGCCAATAACGAAACCGCGCTTAAAGCAGTGTCAAGAGCGCAAGGGTAGATCCTGCACCAGCTCCCAAAAATGGTCACCTACAACATCCACGTATTTATGCGGCGACGAAAGTTGGCGCTTATCGATCCTGCTGCCCGGTGATGGTTCCATCATTAATAATTAAAATTACTAATATGGAAACATTTGCTTTTATTTCAAATTTTCAAGTTTCAGAAGTTCAGCTTACTTATAAGCGTAATTATGATATTACCACACGGCCTGCAATTAACTGTCAAGTAACTGCGGTTGAAATATTTAGACAGTGTTGGGATGATAATATAATTGAATTGCAAGAACAATTTAAAGTAATGTATTTAAGCAATTCCAATGCTGTACTAGCTATATCTGAGGTTTCTACTGGCACTTGTACTTCGACAGTTGTAGATCCTCGAATACTGTTTGCGACATCCCTAAAATTGAATGCAATAGGGCTAATAATTGCTCATAATCATCCATCTGGTATTCTGGTGCCAAGCCAGGCAGATATTAAAATGACTACTAAACTCAAAGAAATTGCTTTACTATTGGAAATAAAACTATTAGATCATTTTATTTTTACTAAGAGTAATTATTATTCTTTTGCTGACGAGGGGCTCTTATAGCCTCTCCTCTACAAGTCCTTTAGTAGCTTAATTTTGAAGAAGCTCTTTTCCTGAATTCGCCTCCACGATCATCCGTTAGAGATCTTGTCTGCCAAAACCGTCCTAACCGAGTAAGTCAAAAACCTGCTTCCTCGTCTAGTTTCAAAAAGTACACCTGTATGTTTGGTGTATAGAATCACCTTTTTGTTACACCACCTTTGACATAGCTAAATGATAGTTTATGGCAAAGCGTAATCAATTTACCCCACCCACGCGCAATGAGGTGTACATATACTTCCGATTGCTCAACCTGTCTGATAAGCATTCTGATGCATTCTATTTATACTATGAATTTAAAGAGTGGAGGAATGACACCGGAGAACAGTTTAAAAACTGGAAAGTGCTCGCATACAATTGGATATTAAGTTTCGCAAGATCTAATCCATTCAAAAAGAAAAGGAGTAACGGTGCAAAAATAGCTGGGCATCTTTTCCCTATTAAATGAAAGGGTCGATCCCGGCTTAATATGGTAATAAATCAAAACACGATGTTATGACTAGTCTTGGAACAGATTATAATCTTACGGCTGAACCAGATGATTTTTATATCGATAATTCGAATCATCATTTCAAGGATATGAAGAAAGCATTTATGATGCTGTGCAATCAGGCTCCGATCATACTATTAAGGCAAAATGAATTAATACCCCCCCGATATTTTATAACTGATCATGCAGGTAATAAGATTGTAGAGATGCTTCTTTCGGTAGCAGATCCTATATCGGATAAAAGAAATCCGCCTTTCATTTATTTTAACTTCTTTGAGGAAATAAAAGAATTCGAAACAAAGTACAAGATTTCACTTGAGTTGTTTCATGGTTACAATAAATCGGATAATCATTTGCCAATTATGCAGGTGAAAGGCGACGGTATACATTCTCCTTGGCACTATATGAGAGGCTTTTCAGACAAAAACAATGAGGACTTTAAATCTAATACAAGGTTTTCAACTACTTATGTGTCAGTTTCAACGAGTGAAAGCGTAGATAATTTTCCAATTGGAAAATCTAAGGTTGGGACAAATACTTATTATTTTCCTTCTCTTAAAGCTGCTATCAAACATGCGCTGGAATCCGATTTTGACCTAATGTTATTTAGAGGTTACTATGCAGAACGGATTAAAGGCATATTAGTTCACGAAAACGTTGAGAGGGAGGGTAAGTCAAAGAAAGTGGAAGTTGCCAGATTAATAGCTGAAGGTAACACGATTAAATTTAAAATTATTGATCATAAACATCTTAGAGCGAAATTGGACAGATTAGAGTTGGAGGGAAAAGTTAATTCTGAAACCGTTGCAATATTTGACGATGCCAATGCAACTTATTTTCGCTGTATTAGGGCGGAATCTATTGAACGACGAATAATTGAATTCCAAAAGAAGAAATGGAGTGCTCAATGGACAAGGCCACGGGAAGTATCGAACAATACACATATTACAAATAAAGGAAAGCTAAAGTGAAAGGGGCTACCTGGTTGATTTATTCTTGCATGCATGGCTAAAGAAAACTCCATTGGCGGCAGCCAATGAGATGCCTGTGATTAAATGAAATGTGAAAATGAAACATGGCAGTGTGTTCTCTGGAATTGGCGGTTTTGATTTAGCTGCTAGTTATTTGAATTGGGAAAATATTTTTCAGATAGAAATAGATCCTTTTTGTCGGAAAGTATTAGGAAATCGTTTTCCCAATTGTGTTAGATATGATGATATAAGGAAGGTAAATGCAAAAAAATATTATGGAGCAATTGATGTTATTTCCGGCGGATGGCCATGCCAACCATTTTCAACAGCTGGAAAACGGAAAGGAAACAACGATAACCGTTATCTCTGGCCGCAGATGCTCAGAATTATTGATGAGGTCAGACCCACTTGGGTCATCGGTGAAAATGTTGTTGGAATCACCAGTATGGTACAATCCAATTTGTCAATTAGCTTGGCAGACCAAGCCGCTTTATGGGAAGAAGATAAAAATTTTACAATCGAAGAAGAATTCATTATCGGAACCATCTGCAAGGATCTTGAAAGAATGGGATATTCCGTCCAGCCGATTATTATTCCAGCTTGTGCCATTGGTACATGGCACCGACGCGATAGGGTCTGGTTTTTGGCCTACGCCGACTGTTTCGGATATGAAAGGGGGATGCTCGGGAGTTGCGAAACACAAACTATCTTATCTACGTCATTTTTTACACGGTTCAAAACTTTCAATTTACAGCAGATCGAGAAAGACCTCCTTGCCGAACCCGGACTTATTGAGAATTATGATGGG
Source organism: Chitinophaga silvisoli (assembly GCF_003412465.1). Classification (GTDB taxonomy): domain Bacteria; phylum Bacteroidota; class Bacteroidia; order Chitinophagales; family Chitinophagaceae; genus Chitinophaga; species Chitinophaga silvisoli. Next base: position 540,689 of record NZ_QTJV01000004.1, on the reverse strand, counting down.
GTTTCCTCCAGGCTGGTTAAAAACCAGATAAGGGGATATGGAAATTCAATAGTTCCTGCAATTGCTTATGAAATTTTTAAAGCAATAGATTTTATTCACCATATTTAAAAACTGTTAAAGATGTATTTACATTACAATGTCGAGCCGCATTTTTTAAGAGAAAAATTTGAAATATTTCATCCTGTAGGTAGCATTTCCGAATCTGATGCATATGTAAAACAACTTATGAAAAGCCAGGAAAAAGGCAAGACCTACAGTGACTTTTATTTAACTGATATGTCTAAGAATAACGTTCTAAAGCCATATACGTCCGAAGAAATTTCTAAGAAACAGCGACTAATTAAAGATAATAGCAACGATAAATCTATGAGAATTTAGGAGGTATTGTTTTTGCGCCAACAGTTTTTATTTTATGTGTTGTATGGATTTGGAGTTTGAGAATGATATTTAAAATCCAGTATGACCAAATAAGAGCTTATGGAAATGCGATTATGCTACAAATTATTCATAGGATTTATAAGGCAATAGATTTGTTAAGCCATGGAAATTTATTAAATCTCTTTTGAATAGTAATATTAAATCGCTGGATTTATGCGGGAACTAGATTATATGCTCATTATTGAAAAAGATCTTCCAGATTATTATAATACCGAAGAATATTATTTTGGAACAATGAAAGAGGCTATGACAAAGTTATTAGAACTTGGTAATGAAAGATCTTTCTTTTCCAAGCGGAATCATGAAGAATATTCCCATTGTGCTATTTATAATGGTGATGTCTTACTGGTAGACATATGTGAAAGCAAAATATTTAAGAAATATCAAGATGGAATTGATAGAATTATTTTCTTTTTTGATAAAGGTGTAGAAGAGTTTGAGAAACATTTGCATTTTTCATTAAGTTGCTTTGACGATTATGGGGCTAAGGAATATTCGTTGATTCTTTCTGCTAGTATTAACGGGGAGTTTCGGCTGTCAAATGGATTGAAATTACTAATTGAAATGATTACTAAAGAAGTTAATTTTAATTCAAAGTTTCAGTATTGTGAAGAAGTAAACACTTTTGATAGCCGTAGAATATCTTCAGGTAGGAAATACTTTTTTAATAATTCTTGTGATGCAATAATTGAGTTGCTGAACCAGGATTTTAATCAACTTTATTTCAAAAATAATAGTTCGGAATCTTTTTATCGTGTTACCAATAGTGAAGTTATTCATGAGGAGAAATTATTCTGTTATTTATATATCAAAAGAAATTGTGGACATGATGACGGAGTATATCTTCATATTAATCATCGTGAGGAACTTGCTCCTTTGGGTCTTTCGATGATTTCTAAGCCCACATACATTGGCATTTTTAAAGTCGGAGAAATAGATGAAAGTAGACAAGTCGTAAATTTGACCTTTACTAATGATACATTGAAAAATTGGAAAGACTTTAACTTAAAAGCTAATAAAGATTTGAAATATCGAGAAAAGAATTCCGGTGCCAGAAAGAAATGGCGTTGATTGAAGAAAGATAAGGATAGAATTATTCAATTTCATTAGTATGGATTTTACATTTGAACACGATATTTAAATTTAAATAGAAATGCTACAATCAACAAGATACTTATGAGAGGAACTGAATTGTAATAATAAATTCGGAACACCTGAAAGTCAAATTTGTAAGTTTTTCTATGGTGAGGATGTCGAAGGGTGCCGAAGCGATAATTATATGGGCGATACAATCATTATAGATAGAACTAATCACAATCCTAGTCTTAAAAGTAAGAAATTCCTTTTCGATTAGCCTTAATATCAGTTTATGGATGCTTTATTAACAGTCATATCAGGTGCTTGTGTGCCTGCTTCGCCGCACACAGCAAGCTGTGGGTTTGTTACACAAACCCGCTTGATGGCATTGCTCCGGAGTCGCGCCATCTGAATTGATATTTGATGAATGTGATAATCAGATTATAATTAAATATGTATTCGATTACAGTATTAATATACCACCAATGAAGTGAAGATAACTAAACATTTTAGCCATAAACAATTTTGATGGTAAATTGATTAATTAATTGAAATGCCCTCGGTCTATTGGGCCGAAGGCATTTCTCTAGGTGGATTTATTTATTGTAGTACCTGGGATTCGCTAATGTATTGTCGATGTACTGCTTATAATTATCCACCATCTTATCTATTCCTTGGGTAGGATTTTTTCTTATCAGGTTCGCCTGCCAGGTTCTATATTGGTTGCCTACGTTCATATGTAGGGTAGATTGTATCCATTCAAAGATTTGGTTAATGCTTACCTCTCCATTGTTTATATGATGTGAGCAGTAGATAAAATAACCCAATTCAACTAGGTCATTTATCTTACCAGTCCATTTTAATAACACTGGATTGTTTTTATTATTTTCTGTAGCTCCATTTTGAGTAGCTGGTGTTAAATCTTCAATTTTTTCTTTTAATCTTAGTTCAAGCTTAATCCATGCTTTTAAGCAAGCCATTTTGGATGACATTGGGGTAAGAAATCTGTCATCATATAATATACCTTCGTCAGGGTTTACCCAAACGAACTCGTCTCTTTTTCGGAAGTAAAATTTATCGAGATGAGTACCACCAGATTTATTATATAATAGGAATTCCTTGTTGTTTGAATAGAATTTTTTAATTTTTGTGATTTCTATATCATAATATTCAATTTGTTTATCCTTAGATGTTGGACAATTGATTATTATACTAAGTAATCTAAATAGGAAAATAATTGTGCTATCAAATTCTGGTTTGATGTCTTTGTAAAATTCTATTTCTTCATTTTCATTATCAAAATTGTGGTTAGCCATCACGGATTTTAAATGGGCAGTTTCTGAGCTTACTTTTTGAATTGCTGCAATTATTTCATTTTCTTCGAAAGGAATTTTTTCGTAGAATTCGTTGCGAAGTTCATTTCTCATTGATCTAGCTTTTTCTAACATGGTTTTTCTATTAATACAGTTAACAATAATTATTCTGCTTAATAACCGCTGCTTATTATTCCAAAGCAAAATTTCTATTGAATATTACAGTAGAACTCATAATAGGTAGGAAGGCCTTCATGTTTTTTGTGTCGATTGAGGATGCTGTTTATTAACGAATTAAAGTTGAATGCTATTATTATTTAAATGGTCTTGTAATTTAAATTTATATTGATCACCAATAGGGAAAGGGGCTTCTATATTTGAAAGTTTAATACATCCTTTTTCAATAGACTCAATAAAATTTATGTTTATTATAAAAGACTTATGAATTCTTAAAAAGTCATTTTCTGGCAAATTTTTTTCCCATTGACCCAATACATAAGCTGACAATATATCTTTGTTTATAGTTTTAAATAAAGTTGATTTATTTTTGGATTCCAGGTATAAAATATCCGAAAAGTTTACCCTTAAAATTCTACTGTTTTCGCTGCTTTTAATTAATACGAATTTTTTTGCTCTAGGTAATAAATTCTTTTGAATACTATTATTGTTATAACCATGTTTCCCTAATGCCTTATAAACAGCTTTTTCAAATTTTTCAAAGCTAATGGGCTTTAAAAGGTAATCTATAACGTTGTATTCATAAGATTCAGAAGCATAATCTGTGTGAGCCGTTGTTAATATTACTTGCGGTTTTTGTTTTAAGAGATCTAGAAATTTGAATCCTGTAGTTTTAGGTAACCTAATATCCAGAAATAATATATCGATTTTTATACCGTCAAGAATTGATTTTGCTTCTAAGAAATCGGACGTATATCCAACCAGGTCTAAGATGTCAGATAGTTTTTCAATATGCTTTTTGATTATATTTACTGCTGCCATCTCATCTTCTAATATATAACATAATAATTTATTTTCCATTTAATACATAATTTCAATAGTTATTTCGAAAAATTGAGCATCCTCATTTACAGTAAGTTTCTGCTTATCTCCATAATGATAATGCAATCTTTTTTTTAGGTTTTCCAAACCTATACCGGTAGAAGAGGCTTCCTTAACATTTTTGCTATTTGCAATATATATTAGCAAAGATGAACTTAATTGGTCATAGTCTATGTCTATAATAATTTCTTGCGTTGTATCACCGTGTTTTAATACATTTTCAATTGGTATCGTTAAAATATATGGAGGAACTCTTAGTTTATCTAAGTTGCCAGATTTAGAATATATAACTTGCCCTAAGTCATTAAATCTATAATTGAAGAGCGATAATAGTTTCTCTATATTGTAAATCTCATCAATTAGTAAGACCTGGCCATTTTCGTCTTCTTTTTTTTCTATTGAATATCTCATCACATCACTCAAATCCACAATAGCATCTGCCAAGGGTTCTGATACGTCTAGGGCTTTTGAATAAAAATAATTTAATGTGTTGTATAAAAAATGTGGATCAACTTGTGCCTTTAATGCATTGAAATCCGAAAGAATTATTTCCTTTTCCAACTTAGTAGTCTCCCATTTTTTTCTAATGTTTTCTTTTGCATACCAATAAACCCATCCCCATATTGAATACTGTGAATACCACCATAAATGCATAATAAATGATTCACCATGTGTGTACGGACTTTTGTCAGTCATCCAAAGGGGATACAAGTAGTTACTGCATAATTCTCGTCCTATAAAAGATATTACTAACAAAATCAACATGAATGGCAACAGTAAGTACCATCTTGAATAATTAAAGAACTTGGGAAATATGAATAAAGAACATGAATAGAAAATTAAAGCTGCAATGGAGTATTTAACAGCTGTATCTCCTATGTATGCATCACCATGGTAGGCAATTAAATTAATACCATAGTTCATTAATGAATATAGTACCCACAAAATGAAATGCATGCAAGCAGACTTTAAAGAATTTTTATATACCATTCTCTATGGCTTTTAAAGTCCAGGATATCCAATCAATATCTTCAGTAATCTTTCGATCCGGTTGAATACCGATATTGTCTATCAAAGGAATATATTTGTGCTCACCCATTCCCATTGGACACATGTATTGCCAAAATGGACAAGGCAAATCTCGATTTCTTCCAATTTCAGTAAAGTCTAATGCGCCTTTCGTACTTTCTCCCACAACGGTAACCTTTTGACTTTGTTTGGCGTGCATTACGAATAATTCCGCGGCACTTCCTGTGCCTGAATTTGTAATTATGAAAATTCTCTTTGGATATGTTGTTCCATTGACATAAATGGAATCCTCATTACTGACCTTTGTTACATTTCCTATATGCTTCTTTAAGGTGTCAATTAACTCCTTAAAATCCTTTTTTTCTTCCTCGTTAAAATTAGGGTTAATAAGGCTTTCACTGTATAGACTAATATTATCCTGAGATGCCTTAATGAATACTGCGTCTGTGTGTATTGGTTTGGTTATATATAACCGGTTCAAGGTATCAAATGTCATTATGTGACCGCCTGAGTTATTTCTTATATCAATAATTAAATTCTCTTTGCTTGTTATATTCTTCCAATTCTTGCCTATAACTTGGTCCAACGTATCTCTGAGAGTTATATCCGAGCTTTTAATTTTTATAAGAGATGTTTTATTTGATAGGATTTTAAATTCAATCATCGTATCCATTGACGAATTAATAACTTTTCCAAACTGCTCTTTTCTCCATAAACCATATTCGCCTAGATTCATTATATTATTTTGGGCTTTGCCTTTGGTTATTACTGGAGTATGATCGGCAATAAAGAATTTTATTTTATACGAATTTTGACCGTATAATATCATTTTGACTTGTCCAGGATGCCATTTAAAATTGTCTGCTTTAATAATTATAGCTTCGTATTTGTTTGCTGAATCTGATTTGATAATAGCGACCTTATAGTTGAATTCGGGCAAGCTCCAGATGCCTTCAATCCCACTTGTATTCTCTAATGAATATTTTTTGACAATTGAATCGAGGTTAATTCTCTTCTTTGGAAGCCTGGCAAATATCATTCGCAGCGAATCATAATTGACATTTGATGGACTTAGCCTATTTATCAGCACTCGTAAATGTGGATCTTTAAAGAGACTTACATACCTTACTAATATTTCATAGCAATCGTAATTCTTTGCGTCTATTGATTTGTCTCTTAAAGTTTTGACTGCCGAATCATAAGCAGAAAATCCAATCTTATTCATTTTTGTATTAAATCCCACGTAATTTCCCTCAATACTCTTAATTAATGAATCAAGGTTCGCCTTGCAGCTACAATCCTGGGCCTTTAAAAGATTACAGAGTAATACAATGCAGATAATGGTTATTATTATCTTTTTCATTTTACGCTTTCTTTAATCTGTTATTGCAAAATCTTGTCTGTCTTGTAGGATATTCCCATCTACAAATAGGACTGCCAGCAGAATTACAAGCAAACTTTGTAAGGGTTTTGTCTGTGTTCTTTGCGATTAAATTATTAGATGGTAGTAAAAATTTAGATACTATAATTTTTGAAATAGCCATTTTCTTATGGCTAGGCATAATCAGGGTTTTCATAAGATGTCATTTAATTGGTTACAAACTGATATAAAATTAACTTATACCTATTATAATTCAAAATTATGGAGTGAACAGCTCTTTCTGGGGAGTAAATAAGGTATTTTAAGGAGTGAACCCTATTAATTGATGCCAATGCTTTAAAGTAAAAATCGAGAATAAGATTTTTGAATAATGCACTCTTTAAATCTAATGAATATAAATTGATATATGCGATGTATGTTTTTCGGTATTTATGAATATATGTTTGTAGGATGATAACGTAATATAATCTGAGGAAGATTTTGATTAGTATAATAGCTTAAAAGCCTTTGCCTTATGCGAGAAAAAGTGTTTTCATGGTGGAGTGGTTATTGAACAGGTATTCTGGATAGGATTTGTATATATCTGTGGAGTGTTCACACATGCTGACTTAGACTTACGATGCCAAAAAATAAAGATGTAACCTTGAAAAAACCGCAGGAATACCGTCACAAGGACAAATAACATGAAAATCGAAAACAAAAAGGCTTATCGTGAGGCACATGTAGAGCTAAAAAGCTTATCAGTAAAGAGTTTGCAGCTTTGAGAGAAAAAAGAACAGCATCTTGCAGAATTGTCAAAAGCTATTGGGCAATGGGAAAGCATAGCTTATCCCATGCCAATCCGGCCTACATTCATTGAAAATTTCACCTATTTATTAAAAAGCTATGATCTGAAAAAGGAGAAATTGGTTATTCGTTAGTGGATCTACCGTTACTGCTTTATTTATAGTAGAGATCCAAGTGCATTAATAATTCGCAATCTGGATTCTAACTTCATGCTAGATGGGAATCTAATAATGGAGAGCCTTAATCCATTATTTCCAATAAAAAAACTTGCATTTGAAATAGTTCAAGAAGGTATGGTTCACTGCGCTATACCTTTTTCATTGGTTCTACCACCAAAAGTTTAACGTTTGTCATTACCTTCATTAATCGAAATCTTGTAAGGTTCGGGTTCAAAGATATCACGCCAATCTTTAAGTTTAAAAAAGAGAGCTATCTGATAACACACTGATACAGGAGGTTGAATTTTATTTGAATTCCACTTAGAAATTATATCAACACTCTTGTAACCAAGATACTTTGCTAAATCCTCATTTTTAAGACCTTTATCAGCAAGTAAAGACTTTATTCGATTTAATTTATAAAGTGGCTCCATAGTAAAAGCAAAGATAAGCACACCCAAATAATTGAAAATCAGCATAAAAAGTATCTATATTACTTATTTACTGAATTTTATTACTTAAAAACGGATTTTAATTACTTTATTATGTATTTTTGATTTTAATTGAGAAAAGAATAAAAAAACAGATTTAAGTAATTTAATTGCTGTTTAACTGATTAATATTACATTTAATAATAAAAGAAGGTTTTTCATAGAATAAGCTTGAGAGAAGCCGCCGGGTATTTACCTGGTGGCAATTAAATTAATAAAATAATAGGGAAAGCTGATAGGCCAAACTTCCATAAAGTATTATTAACCAACTAATATTACCGCTCACTCATCGATATCATCCTTGAAATCAAGAATTTCAAAAGGCTCAGGTTCAAAAATATCACGCCAATCTTTAAGTTTAAAAAAGAGAGCTATCTGATAGCATACTGATACAGGAGGTTGAATTTTATTTGAATTCCACTTAGAAATTATATCAACACTCTTGTAACCAAGGTAATTTGCTAAAACCTCATTTTTAATCCGTTTATCAGCAAGTAAGGACTTTATCCGATTCAATTTATAAAGTGGCTCCATAGTAGAGCGAAGGTAAGAATACCCAAATAATTGAAAATCAATACTGATGCTATTTTAAATACTTATTTGCTGATTTTTTTTACTTAAAAACTGATTTTAATTACTTTATTTCCTATTTTTACATAAAATAAGAAAAAGAATATAAAAAACGGATTTTAGAAATTAAATTACCGTCACACTGATTTATATTACATTTAATAAAAAAAATATATAATAAGATATTTTAAGCGTCGGTAGATATTACCTGTGGCGATTCTCAACTAAATAAATTGTAGGACGTTTATCGCTAATAAATGCTGAACAGAAGAATATTTTGCGGTAAAAAAAGTTAACATAACGTATGTATTTCTGTGTGGTTTTTACCTCGCGGATTTTTAAACTCTTAAAGCAGAGTCCCTTCTCATAGCTGACTTATATGAATGACCACCAGTATTTACCAATCAAATAAATAAGCTATGAATAGAAAAAAGAAGGTTAATCAGAATGCAAATAATGAGAATAAAAATCTAGCAACAGCTACAAGGCAGGACGTACAACTCTTAAATGAGATGTTCTCACCGGTTAATGAACTTCCAATACAAATACGTAACGAAATAGCCAAGATATGCGACTGGAGTCTTCCAACATATTACAGGAAACTTTCTGGGAAAGACAAGAAAGGAGTAAGTCTTGCACAATTAGGATCAATTGCAGATATATATCTTATTAACGTTAATAAGGTATATGAAAAATTGAAGTCAGCAAAAGAAAGGCTCGAAAAACTGAGAAAATTCTGACCATTTAACCAAATGCATTTATGAGCAGAGTTAGTGAAAATGAACACGAAATTAAGGAGGAACAAAAGGTAGATAAAAATAATGAAAATCAACACAAGAGTGGGAAAAACAGGAAAAAAAATAAGCAGATCGATCTTAGGCGTGGCGTTTCCTCCGCTGTAGCTACAGTAGTCCAAGGAGAATTTGAGATAAAGCAAACCCTAAATCCACCAGGCTATAAGAAAAGGAAGAAGGATAATGAAGGGACAGGAAAGAAAATCCGCTTTTTTGATATCATCTCAATCGTGAATGATCTTCCTAGAACATTACAGAGAAAAATTATCGCAGATTGTAACTGGTCTGAGAGTATGTATTACAATAAGTTTCGTGTAGATATAAGCCCGTCTCTTATCAATGGATCCACATTAAAAGTAACTAGTCATGCAGAGTTAAAGACCATTATTAAAATCTATGTGGATATAGTGGAAGAGCGGTTACAAATACTTCAATCAATGAAGTCTGAACTTGAAATGGAAAAGCAATGAATAATATCGCTTGTTTGGCCTATCCCATAATTATAAACTGGTAGAAATTAATAAATATGTAAAATATAATGAAAGAAAAGCATCTAAATAAATTATTACTGTTCCGCAATAGATGTCTGCCTGATGAATATCTAATCGCAGTACTGGATTGGGCAGAGGCAACGATGCGCGACGACAAGTACTGTTCTTTAAATAAAATTGAAAGGTCAAGAATAGCGGGAATCTGGCGGCTTCTCTTTAAGTCCATAAATGTGATTTATCGCATAACTTATCAGTTTGACAAGAGCACGGAAATTGAAACACACCTATACTTTAAAGGAGATGTCCTATTTTTAAGGCACTACATTGATATAGCCTCGCCCAAGGTGCATAAACAAACTGTAACAGACATATTTAGCTATTATCACACCTCCTCAGCTGGAGAGGGGCATTCAGAAGCTGCGCGTGCTAAAATCATGAATACTTTTCTGGCGTTCATAAGCATATGCAAGCCGTTATATAAGGTAGGGGAAGCCATTCTATTCCATCATGAGAACAAACTCAAATATAGGGATGAAAATGATGAGGATGAAGACTAAATATAATAGACCGTTATTGTGAGAGGCCCTTGGGATCCGGCAAATTTTTTATAGTGGCATATCAAATTTCCCCCCCAAATGATACTGACTAGAAATGTTTGTGTAGGCTATGAAATAGTATAAACGATGTTGTACCTTTCATCTACCCTAGCGTAGGTAATCTTTTAGTCAGTACAAGTTTGATGTTATTGATCAACAGAAAAATAGACAATAGATATGGCAACATGAAACATAACCTGTATTATCTCATGTCCGATCTTGAATTCAATAGACATTTGTAAGTACAATGATCAAAAGTAGAAACACAGTTTGCTATTCACGTATAAATTCAACTTCTAAGTACCCATAAGATTTCACAGCAAGTAATTCCTCCAAACTCACTTACCATCTGCCTATCGCTTCAATTGGAAGAATATTCGACTGCCAATTCCTACCAGTGGAATAAGAAGCCTTATATTCATTACATTCATTATACCCGCATTTACAATAATAGGATTGTTACGTAAATGATATATTCTGGATGCACAAGGGACGGATTATTTTAAAATACTAGTAGAAGTTGAGGTATAAGCCTTCCTCCATCAACATATACTCATTATGTAGCTGGAACTGCCAGCTCTGAAAATTTGTTAAGTTCCTCCATTGTAAAGGAGTTCCCCATTCGTGCTCATTGTCATCTGTTGGCAATTTTTACCATACAATTGTAAGTTACCTACAGTATGCCTTTCTATTAAATCGAAAATTTCTCAGATCGGTCTTGTATAAGTACATAATCACTGGCTTATAGTAACAATTGTTAAGGTGTAATCGCGACTAATAATTCTTCTATAGTAATTGTTTCAACTTTTAAGGCCCCAGTCTTACTAGCAGAAACATCGAAGTTAAGATTGACAAACACGATATAGTAAACCTTATTATTGAGCACAATCCTAGGGGGAAATGTTCTGTCCGATTCGCCTGTACTGATTTCAATCTCTTTATTATCGACATTAAAGACAACCAGGTAACCAACGTTCTTGTTATAGTCATTTGTGTATTTAACAACCTGAGAAAAACCATCTATTACTCGGTTTTTACGATAGCCTCTTTCTGTATCAAATATCTTAATCTCTAAAATGAGCGGATCATCTGTATGTATTTGTCCCACTATATCTGCCCTACCGGATGCAGATTTTGGAGTAGAAAACGGATAATCAATACCTTGATCAAATAAGTAGAGTCGCAAATCATCCTCAAATACTTGCTCATACTGTTTATTGTCAACCATATTATACTTAGCTAAAAGTATGTTGTACATAAACCACTCCGTCCGTTTCTTATATTTCTCCAACAGATATATAATATTGCTTGTTTCATCAAGTTTGTCATGTATAAAATTGGTAATAGGATCAATGTACAGATCTACAAAATTGGGTATATTTTCTGTATAAGTCCTGCCTGTCCCAAGGTTTTCGACCAGAGTTCGTCCATCATAGCTTTGCTGCTGAAAATAAGTCAATAGGTGAAAAAGTGCAGAGGCTAACTGTTCTTCATTATCAAATGTATAATCCCCTATTGATCCTCTTCCTTTATCGAAAAGATGATCATTATAGCTAACGACTACTTCTTCGGTGAATGGATAATTATCTTTTGCTGTTTGAAGGATAGACATAATAGGAACCGTCTGCTGCAACTTCTCCAGAAAGAACTTGTAATTATTGGTTACATTCCTTTGGTTGGATTTGTAAAGCCGATTTCTCCATTCCTGTAGATTGCTTCTTAAATTATGGTTATAGCACACTAAGCGAATTATTTAAATTTGTTAAATAAATTATCAAACGCCGTATTAATATCATTTATGGATCGATTTGTAGAAGCTGAATCATCAATAATATGGATAATAGTTTTACAGTTATGACAAATTACGGAGGATTGCAATTTAACATCTATCAGCTGAACCTCCACACTATATGAGCAATTCGGGCAGTCAAAATCGATCCAGAAAGATCCGATATTTAGAGGCATTATCTACAGTTAATTAGATTTAAAAATAATGCTCTTTGGCTAATTTCAAAGAAATTCTATGCCTTGTTTCTTTTCCATTCTTCATCCGTCATCATATAAAGGAAAATTCTGCCTTCCTCTCATCGGGCTTGGTAGAAACCATCCGGGTAAAGGCGTAAAATGGTACAACGATGCTATTCTTCACAGTGTAGGTCACTACAACATTTTTATTATCAGACTGCATTTGAATGCCAGTTACCTTATCCTGCACCATTTCCGATACCATCACACGCTGAATCTGGTGTTCTGCGTCCTTTTTCGACGTTGACAAAAAAGCTTTGCCTTATTTGTCAGGATTACGTAGGGATAGGAAGAGTCCTTTATATTTAAATTGATCTCTATTAAACCAGCGGCTAGCAATCCGTTCTCTTTTACTTCCTCAACCCAGGAGTGATTCCAGGGAACATTTTCCGCACTTGTTTAAAACGTATAAGACATGGACATTACGTATGTAACTGGCTGATTTACTTTTGTAATATGAGTCTCTATTCCCCCGGCATTTGTATCCGTCGTGTTCGAGGTCATTCCTACAGACACTGACCTGTTACCATATTTGTACAGGTAGGCATTCTTTATGTAATCAGTAAGGGAAAAGTTACTATTCGTATCAAGGTAATTTAGCCATTTTTTGAAAGTTATAAAGTCTTGCGTCGAAAAAGTAATCGATAGCACCTTTGCATAGCCTCCACTATTAGTTTCCGTCCGCAGTACTATCATTTCAGCATTTTCAGGTTGGCCGATGTTCACGAGGCTAAACTCACGCTTTGTATAATTCCCTTTAGAAGAATCAACATATTGCGACAGGATAAATCCCCTTGTAATATAGTTTTTTACAATAGTGTCAATCTGGATAGGATTATTTTGATATGGAACATTGATAATAGTTCCGAGCCTGATCATCTCCTGGTTAGTTATTATTTGAGATTTTGCGTTAGCCAAGCAAAAAAACAGCAGGAGCATTGATAAAACCTCCCGATAGCGCTTTATTTTCTTATGCATTTATTGCGGATATTAACGGTGATTAATTAATATGCTGATATTACCAATATTGCCTGCTTTTCCATCCTGGGCAGAGATAGCATTATACGATACTCCGTTCCTGCCGTCGTGGCTTTGTGCGGGACACAAGCGCCCGCAATTACATCCATGCCCCCGCTCGCCGCCTACACCACCTATGCCTCCTTTTCCATTACAACCTGGTGTTCCATAAAGGATAATTTGACCATCATCGTCACTGAGCTCAGCCGGCCGTTGGCTGGCGGAGCAAGACTGAACAGAGGATGGAGTATAAACCCTGATAGGGTTATATTCAAGGTCCAGCAGCTCAATGAATGCGCTCGCCGTATTTCCGCCGCTACCGCCAGTTCCACCGACACCACCATTGCCGCCGTCTCCTCCATCTATGCCATGCGTACAACTCTCACAGTGTCCCCATGCTCCTGCGCCGCCATTTCCCCCGTCGCCACCATCCTGACCACGGCTGCCATCTATCCGTATCCAAAGGTTCCCTTTGCTTGGCAGGTAGAAACTGACGAGGTGTAGTGTAGTTCCACTAATTCCGTCCTCTCCTGCAATTCCACTGTCCCCGTTTTCGCCATTACTACCCACTCCGGAAATGCCATTTACTGTTTCTATCACGCTGGTACTACCAGAAGGACAGGATCTCCGGTACCAACTCCTGAATTTTGGCACCGGAGTGGCAGGCTTTGGCTTCTCCAATTCATGATGGGAAAGATCAATTGTTGCTCCCTTACCAAACAATATGCGGTCAAATGTCCATTGTAATTCCCTGATAGCAGGATCTATCTTCAATGTGAAATTATCAGGAAGGTATAAAGTGCCACCGTGGGCAATAGACTGCTCACCTTGGCGGACGAAATAAGTTCCACCTGCAGAAGCGTTTTCCGGGAAAATGGCAAATGACCTTTCCGCGCTCGTCTTGTTATCAATAACAAAACTGTAGGAAGAAGTATCAATGTTCTGCTTAATTTCTTTTCTCGTCGGATAATGTACAAAAAGGTTACTGTCGCAATTGTGTCCGATACACTTCGAATAATAATCAATAAAGTTTTCTACACACTGGTCACAGCTTCGCCTGGTAAATGACTTGACGGCGCCATCCAACAACGCTACCAATGATTGCGAAATATTTGCATCACGTGCTATAGTCGTCCTGATAGGTAATCCTACACCTTTAATTGCATCAACTGTAACCTCTACAGAATCATTTTGTGAGCGGCCAGTAACGCGTAGTGTCAAGTCAATCTCGCACCGTTTTAAGGCTTTGGGTTTTAAAAAATAAAAAATGCCTTTATGGATAAAGGGTTTTTGCCTCAAATAATTACTTTTTAGATGTATTTCGTGGTCAAACGAAACACCTGCCTGTTGTGCTTTGACAAGATCTGACGTGAATATGCAGGAAAGGAGGAGTGAAAAAAACAAATTTTTTCTCATAATCAGTTTGGGGACAATAGTTTAGGTGTCTATACTTTACAGTTTTTGTAGTATTTGGAAAGGTAATATTTTAGTTTTACTTTGACAAGTTTAAGAATTGGGAAAATGACTTGGAAGCGAGATTATTATGCGGATGTAAAGAACGTACATAAATATGGGACTTTAACCTTAAAAATAATTGAAAAATATTAGCATATTCTTGAGAATAACCAATAGGAGTAATACCGGACAAATACAGCTCCAGTTCGAAACTAGTTACTTCTTGGTTTAATTATACTCTCTATTGCAGTGGAGGGAAGAGGACATCTAATTGTGTCTTTTACGCATCGTAAAACTCATTTTCAATTTCTACGCAGGAAAAGTTGTTACATATGGATATTAAATGTAGAAATAATTCCATTTTACTCTGACTTTAAAATGATGACGAAAACCTGCCATTCGGAATAGTCAATACATCCATTAGCGAGAAATTTAACAAAAAAACCTTCTCATAAAGAGTAATCGATCAGTTAATCTGTATTTTCAATATTATGAAACCTAAAAGCTGAATTACTTTGTTTTTTTACGCTAATAGAAAGAAGACAATCTTCATATTTTTTGCTCTTAATCAGCCATCTTAAAACACTTCTTCAAATAACCAATTAAAATGTGGCTGTAATAGGTCTGCATACCATGTACTAAATCAAAACTATTACCAATAAGAACAAGTCTATTCATTTCACCATATTAATGAGGGATCAAAATAACTCCTGCGTATTCATCAGATGGGTCATAGTTGTTTCCGCAAATATATTTTTTTTGTTTAGGATGTTTTCTTTGAATGTCATCCTGATAATTGTTCTTTCTTTTGCTAAAATTGGGGCATCATTAGAAATACTTAAATTAATGACTACATAGAGATTATTCTCAATTTCCTTATCTCAGACTTCCATATTTTTCTAATTATTTTCTTATTCTCATCCGTAACTGATTATATGCAATTTAGGTTGATAATACAAAATGCTGTTTATGAGTTAAGCCAATATTCTTTATTCTACTTGATCTTTGAAGATCATTTTTACCTGTTAATTTTAATACACCTGTATGGCAAGTGTATTAAATCCGTATTGAAGAGAGACCATATTTGTACAGAAATAGAGGAATTCTATTTATGAATAAGAATACTCATAGCTACACAAACCCGCCTCGATGCCATTGCTACAAAGTCGTGTCATCTGGATTGATTAAATCATGATTAGGGAAATAAAACTGTATTTAAATCTATGTTAGATGAAAAATAGCGTAAGAGAGAACTATGATAAGCGCACCTGCTGGTGTAATATTCGATTGACTGAAAAGGAGCATGAAACTCTTTTGGGTAAATTAAATGACACCACATACAATAAGCTAAGTGATTATTTACGCAGTATCATATTTAATAAGCCAGTTAATTTCAAAGTCCGTAACCAATCACTAGATGAATTTATGAATGAGCTTATTGGTTTACGTCAAGAATTGAACTACTTGGGTAATAATTTTAACCAAGTGGTAAAGAAGCTAAATAGTATCCCGCCATCTAAGGAATATTTGACTTGGTTGGGAGTTTCGGAGGATTTACAACGACAACTACTTTCTAAAATTGGGATAATTCAAATTCGCATTGATCAATTTTCTGAGAAATGGTTGCAGTCGTAAACGAAGGCCCAAATTTACGTGGTGCTGTTGAGTACAATGAGGAAAAGGTCGCATTAGGTAATGCTAAGATATTGTATGCACATCTATATCCTAAAGATGCTTGCGATCTTTCATTTAAAGAAAAGCTATTTCGCCTGGAACATCTTGCAGAGTTAACGCAGAAGGCTGATAATGTTTGCCAACATATTTCTATCGGTTTTCATCCATCAGAAAATATTTCCAAAGAGCTTTTACAACAGCTAGCAGTTGAGTATATGGAGAAAATTGGTTTTGGAACCCAACCCTTTTTGCTTTATCAGCATGTTGATACGGCTATACAGCATGTTCATATTGTTAGTACCAAGATTAAGGAGGATGGAAGGGCAATCGATACATCTTTTATAGGAATAAAGAAATCAATACCAGCTACGGAACAATTAGAGGAAAAATATGGATTGATGAAAGCTAAAGAACAAAAATCTAATGATTGTATTGCTATCAAAGCTGCTGATATTGGAGCTATCGAATATGGGGAGAAGCCTACCAAAAAGGAAATTTCTAGGGTCGTTAGATCCGTAATATCTCTTTATAAGTTCGGAAGCCTTTCTGAATTTAATTCCATTTTAAGACAATACAATGTAGTTGCCGATCCTGGTGAAGAGGGAAGTCGCCTGCGGAAAAATAATGGCCTTGTTTATCGTGTCCTAAAGGAGGGGGGCGAAATAGTTGGAAAACCGATTAAATCAAGTTCAATTTATGGTGGACCTACCCTGAGTTTTCTTCAGAGGCATTTTAAGCAAAAATCGGGGAAAGCAGAGCATAAGGAGCGGCTCTTTAGAATCATCGATGAAGTTTTGAACAAAGCTGTCGATGAGAAACGGTTTTTAACGGCTCTAAAAGAGAAAGGAATTTCTGCTCAAATCTATAAAAACAAAGAGGGATTACCTTACGGAATTACTTTTGTTGATAACGTTACTTTAACTGTATTTAAAGGAAGTGATATAGATAAATCCTACTCTGCTAAAGGGATTTTTTCTCGTCTTCAACCAGATGAAGACATCCCAACAGTTGCCTGGAACAAGCAGTTTGTGAACTCTGCCATATCAAATACTGATTTCAAGGTAGGTATTAAAGGTGTATTATTTCAATGGCTTGGTGCTGGAATGCGTGTTCAGTCTATAAGTAATGAAGATGCCAATCCAATTATTTCAATGGGATATTCAGAAATACAAATGGATCAATATTGGAAAAGTGACAAGCGGATTAGTAATTATTTGTCCGCAAATGGACTTACAGCAAGACGGATTAATTACATAAACAAGCATTTGCCTGGAATTACGTCAAAGGTTTTGGGTAGTGATACAATAAAAGCGCTATCTGAATATGTAAATACCCAACTAAGTAATTTAATAGACGCTGCATTTGATGTAGTTGAAGACAGTGGGATTTCATACGAATTATTAAAAGAAGCTAGAAAGAAGAAAAAGTATAAGAGGGGTTAGAGTGTAATATTTACCTAAATCTAATTGTCAAATCTATGAGTACAGGTGAAAATGAACAGGGCCTTCGCGGCATTATTGATTTTGTCAGGAAGGCTAGTGTCTTTTTGTTGGCATTACATTTTTATGTGTTTTGCTATTCGTTTTTTGTTGACATTGGTATGTCTGCTGGGATCGTTGAACGGATTTTATTGAATATTGGAGAAACTGGTATTGTCAAAGAGCCATTGTCCACAAAGTTATTCTCCTTATTTCTTTTAATCCTATCTCTTTTCGGTAATAATGGCAGGAAAGAAGAGGATTTAAAACCTAGGAATATCTTGGCATATATTGCTGCCGGATTATTTTTATATTTTGGGGCTACCTTATTTTTCTATTTGCATACAGATCCGAATGTGATTGCGGTTTGCTACATTTTTGTTGTGGTTCTTGGTTACTTACTTATGCTCGCTGGTGGAGCAAAGCTATCCAGGTTGATTAGCCTGAATTTTAAAAAGGACATTTTTAATGAACTAAATGAAACTTTTCCACAGCAAGAAGAGTTAATTAATAACGAATACAGTATTAATCTTCCTGGGGAATATAATTTGAAAGGTAAGATTCGTAAAATGTGGATTAACATTCAAAATCCTTTCCGGGCGCTACTCATTATGGGTACGCCCGGGTCCAGGCGAAAGGAGTAGTAGAGATCTGGTAAGACCTATTTTATCGTCAGACATGTAATTACACAACATTTGGCTAAGGGCTTTACAATGTTTGTGTATGATTTTAAGTTTGATGACCTCACACGAATAGCATATAATGCATTCCTAAAGAACGAGCATAAGTATAAAAATAAGCCCTCATTTTATGTGATTAATTTCGATGATCTTCAAAGAACGCACCGATGTAATCCTCTTGAACCATCTCAGATGATTGATATTACTGATGCAAGTGAATCCGCTCGTAGTATTCTTTTAGCGCTCAACAAGGAGTGGATAAAAAAAAGTGGTGAGTTTTTCACTGAAAGTGCCGTTATTTTTGTTACAGCTGTTATATGGTGGCTTAGAAAATATCAAGATGGTAAGTACTGTACACTTGCTCATGTTATTGAGCTGATCCAAGCCGATTACGATGACCTTTTTCCAGTATTAGGTACTGAGCCTGAATGTGAATCTTTAATTCAAAGTTTTATTTCTGCTTATTTAAATAGAGCGCTTGAACAACTTGAAGGCCAAATTGCGTCTGCCCGTATTGCCTTAGCTAGATTAAGTTCGCCAACTCTCTATTATGTTATTAGTGGAAATGATTTTACGCTTGACATAAATAACCCCGAGGCTCCCAAAATTGTCTGTATGGGGAATAATCCGTCCAAAACGCAGACTTATGGCGCAGTTTTATCTTTGTATACAAATAGGTTATTGAAACAGGTTAATCAAAAAGGTAAACTAAAATCCAGTCTGGTTTTCGATGAATATCCTACTATTTACCAACCATTGGATTATAGTGTTTCTGTGAGCAGAAGTAATCTGGTTTCACATACGATTTGCATCCAGGATTATTCTCAGATGAAGAAGGACTATTCTAGGGAGCAGGCAGAGGTATTGATGAATGTGTGCGGAAATATCATTAGTGGGCAGGTGTTAGGAGATACGGCAAAAATGCTAAGTGAACGAATTGGTAAGATTGTACAGGAGAGAGAAAGTGTAAGTATAAATAGGAACGATACTAGTATTAGTAGATCAACACAAATGGATTCGGCAATTCCTCCTAGTCGTATCAGTTCACTTAGTTCTGGTGAATTCGTAGGTCAGGTGGCAGATGATCCTTTGAAGATCGTTAAGCTAAAGAATTTCCATTCTCGGATAATAAATGATCATGAAGCAATAAAGACCGAAGAGAGGTCTTACAAGCCCTTGCCGATAATCCGGCACTTATCCGTCAATGAAGTTGATAATAACTATATTAGAATAAAGAATGACGTAGTTGAAATAATTGAAAGTGAAATTGAGAGGATAAAATCTGATCCAGATTTAGTACACCTTCTCTTTGTAAAGTCTGATCAACGCAATAGCCGTAAGGCTGAGTAGAATTGGTTTAATTATTTCAATTAACTAGAGCTTATTTCATAAATAGGATATAATCCTTCTTAATATAATTAAGCGAAAGCAAGATGAACAAAATCTTGAAGCCGTTCAATGCAATATGACCGATGTCACTAAAACCGAATAAAATAATTAGAGGTGATCCAGGCACCGTTCCGAAAATACTACCCCCTATCTAAAAGTACCAATCGCTTATTTATCTCCTTTATATTACATTCTCCCGGATCCCACTTTTTACCAGTACCAATCCCCAACATTTCTTTATACATAGCCTTTTCCGGATGACTTCTCTTACTCAATATCTCCAACATATAATAATAACCCGACAAACCACCAATATCTTCCGGAGGACACGCTCCACTACCATCCAGACAATAGGGAAAATCTATAATATCTTTTTCAATTTTCTCCAAAATGACCTGATGATACCATTTATCCCCAAAATCATATATATAACAATATTTCTGTCCTTCTTTCTTAATTACCTGGCTCACCATTACATCTTTAGCCTCAATAATATTTCCATCATTGATATCATCCCCTGGAATTCCATAACAGACCTTATCAGAAAAACCAGATTTAGAAAATAGAAACAAATGGCAATTTTCCCAACCAAATGCACCCTGAATCGCCAAATGAAATTGATATAAGTTAAGGTCTACCGGGACAATAATTCTTCTCCAAATCAACGGATCGCTATCAGTTAAGGAAATATGGAATTGATATAACATGATCTTTTATTAAAAACTCCCCATGAAGGTATAATTTTATTTAAAAATTAATTAAATTTAATATACTTTTTTACACACTAATTTAATATCACTGTTGCCTTGAGGTTCTCGGATATTTGAGTCCAAGGATTATTAGAATTTCGGAAGTTAAATTTTGTACATTTTCACCACTTCAGCCAGTGTAGGATAATTCAGTGAGCTATATGGTCTAAAGTAGTTTTTCATATGTCAAATATTTGATTTTGGCAATTGCATCTTCCAGTGAAAGGAACCAGTTCATATTTAGGCATTCATCTCTAAAACTTCCATTAAATGACTCTATAAATGCATTGTCAGTAGGTTTTCCTAACCTTGGGAAGTCCAAGGGTACATTATTTTCATATGCCTAGTGGTCAAGATCTTTGGATATAAGTCAGGTAAGAGGGCGGATGTCACCTTCACCCTCTCCCCTAAGAACCAACCATGATAGTTTCCTCTCAAGTGGCTCAAGCCTCAGTAACTTTTATGCAATATGTTTTCGGTTTCTTGCAAAACAGCTTATATGGTTAAGTTTGGGAGCATCTGCACCTTTGTCTATTACCGGACCTGCTGATAGAATCATTCTTTCTAAAATATCTGCTTCATAGCCATTTAATAATCCTAAATAAACTGGACACCAGTAGTTCTGCTTTTCAGCGATTTTCCGGTAACCTTCTTCTGTGAACCTATTTTTGTCAATGCATACCGCCTTTTCTCCCAATATTCTTTTAGTACCGGGTTATCAGTGAAGTTCCCTTTTACTTTAATATGCCTTTTAATAGGAACCATATGAATCTTATTTAAGATATACATCTCTAATTCCTTTGGAAGTAACCTCTTTTCCGAAGAACACCCAGTCTTGTCCCTTTTGAATAGTAAAGTACTTTTTCTTTATCCAGGTAGCTTGCTTTGTTGGATAATCCTCGGTAAAAAAAATTGTACAGGTGTATATCTGGTGTATAAAAGCCCCCTTCCATTGATCGTATGTTTGTGTTGTAATAATTGATAAACATATTAATAACACAAAATAAAATAGTGATGCTAGCAGGGATAATGAGTTGGGGCCAGTATGTCACTTTGTTGGGTGGTGCGGCGGTTGTGTATTACGGTTATGTGATGGTGAGGTTTGGTAAAGTGTTATGGAAGAGTGGGCCGCCGCCCACTCCATCAAACAAAAAACGCATCTGGCATATCGAAACACAGGATGAATTTGGTGATAACGAACAGCCTCCTGAAGTAGAAAATATACTAGAACCTGCATTGTCTAATTCTCAACAAACAGCAAAACCCGGATTTCTATTTGAGCCAGGGCCGGAAGAACGAGCACTGGATGCCATGTCCTTAGTCGTTGATAATATTGAAATCTTGCTTGAAAACGCAGGTCATGATTTTGACAAGGAAAAAGTATTTGCGGAAATTACACAGGAAATAGCGTCAGCTCCTGTATTACATCTCCCACCTTATCGAAGCATGCTAGCTAATGTGATTATCCGTAAAGCTGTTGAAATTGCACGTTTGCAGCTTACTCTTGAAGAAGCCGAGGCATTGATTCCCACTGCCTAATTGCTTCAATTCTGAGCTTTTTTAATTCTAAATACATATTGTAATGAAACGACTTTGTAGTGCATGGGTTCGTGTGAAGGGTCATGTCTTTTCAGAAAAGAAAATAATGTTGTTACTGCTTGCCGCTATGGTAGTAACCTTAAAGGCCGCGGCCCAGGGAGAGCAAGGCCTGCAAGCAGCTGAAGCAACTATTAAAGGATATTTTCCATACGCTGTAAATCTGATGTATGCCATAGGTGCGCTGGTAGGAATTGTCGGTGCCGTGAAGGTATATAATAAATGGTCTGCTGGTGATCAGGATACATCAAAGGTAGCAAGCTCATGGTTTGGTGCATGTATCTTTCTAGTCGTGGTTGCTACCATATTAAAAGCCTTTTATAAAGTGTAAGGCTGTCAAAAAATTGGGGAAAAGGGCCGGACTATTTTACTGTTTAGCAATTAGAGCATTCAGAAACTAACAGCCGGTTAGGCTGCGGCAAGTACCCAATAATACAAAACAGGAATGCCCGGTTTATAGCGTGTATGCGGTGATTGTTGATCTCGTGTTGTTCTCCTGACGTAAGCATACAGCTATTGATAAGAAGCAGTGTGGTTGGAATACCGGGTGTTCCTGTTTTTCCTTCATTATAATAACAAGAAGATGAAAATATACCAGATCAATAAAGGTGTCAATAAGCCACTGGAAGTTAAAGGTATCAAAGCGCAGTATCTTATTTATCTGACAATAGGTGTGATCGTCTTACTGATGATTTACGTCATAAGCCATCTTGCAGGAGCGCCCGGCTTTATTTTATTGCCAGCTGTGGGTGTTTTGGGTTTCTTGTTGTTTACATGGGTAAGTCAGGCTTCTAAAAAGTATGGTGAACATGGATTGATGAAAGCCATGGCTTACCGCCGGGTGCCTTCTGCAATTTTATCCTCTTCCAGGAAACTATTTTTCCAATTAACCGAAAATGCGATAAATAATGATCGTAGTGTTAGCTTTAGTCCTTGTTGTAGTGACAACCGTAGTGCTACAAATTAAGCCGCCGACTGATACTTCAAAGAAGCTGGAAAGTATAATCCCGATTTATAAAGTTGAAAATGATGCTGTTGTTAGCAAAAATGGCGACATAACGATTGCTTTCCAGTTACACCTTCCCGAAATTTTTACATTAAGCCCGGAGGAATTAGATGCTATTCATCATGCTTGGGTGAAGGCGATGCGTATTCTGCCGATCGGTACCATTTTGCATAAACAAGATTGGTATGTAGATATGGCTTACAAAGGTAACTTTAATAAAGAGGATCATACCTTTCTGAGTTATGCCAGTGAGAAATACTTTCATGAACGGCCTTACTTAGATCATAGTTGTTACCTTATGTTAACACTACCGGCAAAAGGAAGGAGACCGGCAAGCTCGGTGCTTTCAAACTTATTGCGAAACTCTTTTGTACCACCGCAAGCACTAAATCCAGCTATTTATCAGCATTTTCTGGACAAGGCCGGGCAATTTGAGAAATTAATAACAGCTAGTGGTGTAATCCGATCCAGTAAGCTATCTACAGCAGATTATATAGGTGATGAAAGAAAGGCAGGAGTGTTAGAAAGGTATTTATTCCTAGCTCCAGGTGGTAAAGCGCCAGAAATAAAAGACATCACATTCAAACCAGATTTAAGAATTGGGGAGAACCACTGCCAGCTTTACACCCTTGGTGATGTGGAAAACCTTCCATCTGTTTGCAGTCCTAAAATACAAAACGAAAAGTACTCGACTGACAAAACTAAATTCTTTGTTGGATTCGCCTCCCCTGTAGGGCAGCTTTTAAGTTGCAATCATATCTATAACCAATATGTTGTTATCCAAGACCCGCTTAAGGAGACAAAGCAGTTAGAGGCGAAACGAAGGCGTATGCAGTCATTATCGAACTATTCTAGAGAGAATAGTATTAGTCGGGATGCGGCTAATGATTTCCTCAACGAGGCCATTAGTGAGCAGCGGCAGTTCGTCCGTGCGCATTTCAATATTCTCGCATGGTCAGACGACGCTGGGGAGGTAAAGGATCTTCGCAACAAGGTAGCCACGTCACTTACACAAATGAATGTGGTTCCCAGCTTGGAAATCAAAGGTGCACCGCAATTGTTTTGGGCAGGAATGCCAGGTAATGCTGCAGACCTTCCAATGAATGAAACATTCTCTACTTTTTCGGAACAGGCAATTTGTTTCTTTAATCAGGAGAGTTCGGCAGAGACTTCGATCGCTCCCGTAGGTATCCGTCTGGCAGATAGAATAACAGGTAAGCCACTATTTGTAGACCTGGACCTGGCTCCGCGTGCCAATGGAGTAATCCAAAATCTCAATCGTGTAATCTTGGGCCCTAGCGGTTCTGGAAAGAGCTTCTTTACTAATGCCTATATGCGTTCTTGCTATGAACAGGGGGCGCATGTGGTTATTATAGATGTCGGACATTCCTATTCAGGCTTATGCTCTCTGGTAAATGGCTATTATTTTACCTATGAAGAAAAGAACCCGATTAGGTTTAATCCGTTCTACATTTCGGTAGGCGATACATTAGACACCGAGAAAAAGGAAAGTATCAAAACGCTTTTGTTAGCGCTTTGGAAGAAAGATACGGAAATCTTTAAACGCAGTGAATATGTAGCACTATCTAATGCGCTGACAGCTTATTATGTCTATTTGGATGCTAATGCAACAGTGTTTCCATGTTTCAATACTTTCTACGAATTTTTCCGGGATGACTATGCTGCTATTTTAGAAGCAGAAAAAGTACACCAACGAGATTTCGATATTAACAATTTCCTGTTTGTCATGAAACCCTATTATGTTGGGGGAGAATTTGACTACCTGTTGAATGCTACCGAAAATTTAAACTTATTGGAGCAGCGGTTTATAGTCTTTGAGTTGGATAATATTAAGGATAATCAGGTCCTGTTTACAGCTGCCACGATCACGGTGATGCAGCTCTATATTAATAAAATGCGCAAGCTGAAAGGCATCCGGAAAGTTATCCTAATAGAAGAAGCCTGGAAGGCGCTTATGAAAGAGGGATTTGCAGAATACATTAAATACCTCTACAAAACCGTTCGCAAGTTTTATGGGGAAGCAATCGTCGTTTCCCAGGAAGCTGACGACATGATCGCCAGCCCTATAGTGAAGCAAGCTATCATAAACAATAGCGATACAAAAATTCTCCTGGATCAGAGTAAATATCAAAATAAGTTTGACCAGATTCAAGAGCTATTAGGATTGTCGGATAAGGAAAAAGCACTTATTCTCAGTATGAATAAGGCTAATGAACAAGGCAGAAAATAC
The DNA here is from genome assembly GCF_003412465.1 of Chitinophaga silvisoli. GTDB lineage: Bacteria > Bacteroidota > Bacteroidia > Chitinophagales > Chitinophagaceae > Chitinophaga > Chitinophaga silvisoli. The sequence continues at coordinate 515,186 of NZ_QTJV01000004.1, read as the reverse complement.
AAAGAAGTCTTTATTAGCCTCGGAGGAACGGTAAGCAAGGTGTACAGAACAGAAGTTTCTCCGCAGGAATATTACACCTACACTACAGAACAAACAGAAAAAACAAAAGTACAACAACTCGCCGCCATTCATGGAAGCATGGAAAAAGGCATTCAGGCAATAGTGAGAGCGGCATAACCTTAAAAATAGATGGTATGAGTGATACTTATTTCGCAAAATCGATGATGGTGGCATTGGGATTTGATGCACTGTTGCCTATACAGGAAATTGAATTAATGGCCTCCAAGAAGCTGCCTACTTTCTCCTTGTATTGCAGGAAAAGAGAGGATAAAGCCAATTTCCATTTTAAAATTGATTTTAAAAAGGATGCTTCTGAAAACTATCATCTGGATAGCTACACGGCGGCATTATTAATTAATAAGGATTTCGATCAGGTTTATGTAGGCTCAGTCTCTATTAAAGATCTGGAAGAAGACTTAAACCAACTTCCCTGGAACGAGCGGTATTCAAGTGATGCCCGCTCCCGTTTGGATGCTTGGAACAAACTTTATTCCGTAATAGAAAAACTGGTTTGGATAATATCCTCCCCATCAAACAACGAAAGACTAGTAGGTATTTACCTGGCGTTGAATTATCTGCCGTTACCTATGCTGGGATCTTTTTACTTAACTCGCGATGTTTTTACTGTACTTCCCAAAGACTTACTTATTAATGTTGACTTTTCTGACGGTGTAGCTTATTATCCGGTTGATAAAGCGATTACAGAACTATATGGCCGACTAGATTCCCACGGGAAAAAACCTTTTTTTCGGTTTTTTAAATAAAATCTGTTGTGATGAAAAAATCTATATTGATTGGCTTGTTTTTGTGTGCTTTGTTTACAGTAACGCCAACTCAAAAAACGCATGCTATTGTTTGGGTAGTAGTGAAAGCAGCAGCCAAGAAAATTATCAAGGCGATAGATTTACAAGTGCAACGATTACAAAACAAAACTATTGGTCTTCAGAATGCACAGAAAGTGGTGGAAAATGCGTTGTCAAAGGCAAAGCTGAATGAAATATCGGGTTGGGTTAACAAACAAAAAGATCTGTACCAGACCTACTATGATGAGTTGGTGAAGGTAAAGAGCCTGATCGCTTATTATCAGGAGATCAGGATTATCATTCAAAAACAAGTCGATATGGTCAACGAATACAAAGAGGCCTACAATCTTTTTAGGAACGATAATCATTTTACACCAGATGAAATTATTCATATGGGAGAAGTGTACGACGGAATCTTATCTCAAAGTGCGCAGAATCTAAAGGCTATTAATCTGGCCATAAAATCCTTTCTCTCGATGAATGATGCCTCGCGGTTACTTATGATTTATGAGGCAAGTGAGGCCATTGATGAAAAATATAATGATTTATGTAAATATAACAGTACGAATAAAGCAAAGGCAATAAATAGGGCAAGGGATGAAAACGACCTACGGGCTTTAAGGCAGCTGTATGGAGATACCGATTAGAAGGTTTCGCACAAATGTCCGAGCTGCGATGAAACGTATTCGATGTTTATAAGTTGGGCTAGAGGTGATAAATACGGATGCTTTACCATCATAAAAAACAGCTGAGTTAAAGAACCTGGTTATAAGTATTGTTAATTGAGTGGTGTTGTATTTATGTGCTTTTTATGAAAACCGTAATTTTATTATTATACTTTTTAATATTGGCTCCTTTTGCGCATTCCCAGACTTGGGATGAATGGTTTAACCAAAAGAAAACCCAAAAGAAGTACTTACTAGCACAAATTGCTGCCTTTCACACTTATGGAGAGTATTTAAAGAAAGGGTATGATATTGCAAAAGGTGGATTAAACGCTATTCATGATATTGAGAACGGCGAATTCGGTTTACACCGCGATTATTTCAATTCTCTAAAACAGGTAAGCCCTGCTGTTCGGCAGAACGCTTCCCTAATAGAAGCGGCTAACAATATTGACTTTGCTATTAAACTATGTACAGAGGCTAAACAGAGGATGAAAGGTAATGACCGTTTTCTGCCAGCGCAACGGGAATTTTACATAAGGTGTTTAGATACATTACTTGGTCAAATAGCCGTTACGCTGGATGACCTCATGGCGGTAACAACAAATGGTCGTTTCCAGATGACGGATGATGAACGCATAGAGAGGATTAATAAAGTTTTAAAAGCCAATCGTGCACAGGCTGCTGATGCAGGAAGATATTACCAGCTTGTAATTTCTATAGATAAAAGTATTGAAAAGCAATTGTCGGAAGACAACGCTTTGCAGGTGTTGTTAGATGTTAAAATGTGATTTATGAAATGGCTTTTTGGACTATTGGTATTACTTTTTATAATACCCCGTCAGGCGAATGCACAAGCAACAGAGTTAGCTCAATTAGCGCTGAATGTCGAGAAACTTTCGCAGTTGAAAAGCATTTTGCAGGATATGTATAAGGGGTACGAAATACTTTCTGAAGGGTATAATAAGGTCAAAGATGTTGCCAGCGGTAATTACAAATTGCACGAGGTTTTTTTGGATGGACTTTATATCGTTAGTCCGGAAGTGAAAAAATATAAGCGGGTCGGAGATATTATCTCTTGTCAATTAGCCATTCTGAAAGAAGGAAAGGAAGCCTGGATAAACTTTGGCTCAGCCACAGTATTTCAAAGTTCCTACCGGGAATATATTAGTCGTGTTTTTAACAATCTGTATGATGCTTCCCTTAGAAATTTGTCCGAATTGACAATGGTAATCACATCTGGTTCATTACGAATGTCGGACGATGAACGTCTGAAAGCGATTGACAGGATTTATACCGATGTGCACGGGAAACTTACTTTCCTTCGGTTGTTCAATATTGACACGAGGACTTATATGGTCAACCTTATTCGTGAAAGTGGTGAAAACGATGGCCTGCAAAATCTGCTAAACCTGAAGTGATTTTGAGCTGTTTAAAATAGTGTAAATATGAAATGGAGTTGTCTGGTTTTCATGGCTTTGGCTATAGGGTTACTTATACCCTCTGTGGCATCAGCGCAAGCTGTTGCAGATCATATTAATGGATTGCAGGTTGTTTTAGATAAGTTGTATAAAGATATGCTTCCTAAATGTAGCAGTCTGATTGGGGTGGGAAAAGGCATCGCCTGTTTTGCTTCGGTTTTTTACATCGGTCACAGGGTTTGGCGTAGCATGGCGGCAGCGGAACCTATTGACGTATATCCGTTGTTAAGACCCTTCGCTATAACGCTTGTCATAATAAACTTTAGCGCCGTCCTGGCGGTGTTTAATGGTATTTTATCTCCCATAGCAAACGGTACAAAAACGATGGTAACCAATTCCGATGCAGCAGTAAAAGAACTGTTTGCAAAAAAGGAGGCGGCAGTCAAAAATACAGAAGAATGGCAGGCGTTGGTAGGAGAATCCCAGCTAGGTGATTATTCGCTATGGGTGAAATATGCGCATCCAAGTGACGGCGGTGGAGGAATGTTCTCTAAGATCTGGAAGGAAATGCAGTTTATATGGGATAAAATGAAGTATAATATGCAAAATGAACTTAAGATGGCACTATCCACTATTCTGCAAATACTTTATGCGGCCGCCGCTCTTTGCATTAACACGCTGAGAATTTTCAATCTTATCTTATTGGGTATTCTTGGACCATTAGTGTTAGGGTTGAGCGTATTTGATGGCCTTCATCATACCCTGTCGGTCTATCTTGCCAGATACATCAATATTTACTTATGGCTACCGATTTGTAATATACTTGGCTCAGTGCTGGGAACCATTCAGCAACATTTGATTCAACTCGATTTGGATGCGCTTGCTAATAATGGTGTGACCAGTTTCGGATTGTATGATGCCGGTTACTTGGTTTTTATGGTGATTGGTATCATATGTTATACTACCGTCCCTAGCATTGCCGATTGGATTGTTCATGCGGGCGGTGGATCAGCATTGCAGCATAAGGTGACCGGCCATGCACATAACGTCACTGGTAAAGCAGTTGATGTTGCTACTAATCCATTTGGAATCCGATCATAGGAATGTGAGATTTGATAATGTAGATCGTGAAAATAGTGTTGAATGTTCCAGCAATTTAAAAATATAGAATCAGCCTTCAAACACATTAAGCTGTTTACAGCGGTAGTGATTGTGGCAACTGTCATCATTAATTGTTATACCGTATATAAAAGCTATTTGTATGCTGGTGAGGCACAGCAAAGAGTATTTGTAATCGTAAATGGAAAAGCGATCCAAGCAGTAGCGGCAAGCAGAAAAGACAATGTTGCCATTGAAGCAGTTGACCATATCAAGGTGTTCCATAACCTATTTTTTTCACTCACCCCAGACGAAAAGGCGATTCAGGCTAGTTTAAGCAAGTCCATGTATCTCGCGGATAAATCAGCGAAGGACCAGTACGACGATTTGAAAGAAGCCGGTTATTACGATCAGGTAGTGTCTGGCAATATCAGCCAGGAGGTGACCTGTGATAGTGTTCATGTGGACGTAAATCAGCACCCTTATCCATTTCGGTTTTATGGAAAATTGAAAATTGTAAGACCAACGTCTACAGTTATCCGCAATCTGGTTACCAATGGTTTGATTCGGGATCTGAATACGCGTACTGAAAATAATCCGCATGGATTTCTTATTGAACGGTGGAATATCGTCGATAATACAGATTTGACTGTTAAACAAAAATAGCATATGTGGTGGAAGGGCAGGATCAATAGTAATGGAGCAGCAACAATTGTGTGGCGTATTCTGGCAGCTTGGACAGATCAGGGGCTACGAAGAATAGCCACTTTTCTAAACGGGCAGTTAGGGAAATTAACAGTAAAGCAGAATAAAGCGTTTTGGGGTTTGTTTGTAGTATTTTTCGGTGCTGCAGGTGTTATTTGTGCCATTCCAGGAATTAATATTCTTCCTGCATATGATATGCCGCCTGTACTGTTTTCGCCGCCCCCTGTTTTCCCTTCCGAAACTAGAGGAAATGCATACTACAGTACCATTGATTCTTTACGAGCCTATAATTTTTCTGTCTTATTGGACAGTTTAAGAAAAACGGAAGAAGGGCGAAGAGAAATTGAGGCTTTCGAAAATCAGCATCCTGGTCTAATAGATAGTATGCTGCAAGTTAGTAATTCATTGTATCCAAAGAAATAATAACAATTATGGAAAAAGAGAAATTGAAAGTGAGGATATTGTTATTCATGCCAGTGGTAGTAATTCCACTTCTATGCTTGATTTTTTACGCTATGGGTGGTGCTGAAAGTGGTGAAAACCCTGTAATGGTAAATCCCGGTTTCAACAAGATACTTCCTTCTCCAATAGTAGAAGAAAAAGAAGGAATGGATAAGCTGTCGTTATACCGTAAAGCGGAGAATGATTCTCTTTCCTTTCGTAGCCTGGCTCAGCGCGACCCGTATGCAATAACTCCACTAACAGACAGCGGTAACTTATATCAACCAACGGTTCCTTCGATGAATTTTAAGAAAGGTAACGCTGATAACCCTACAGAGGGCGAAGATAAGATAAAGGAGCAGCTTGCTTTTTTACAAAAACAGTTATCAACTCCTGACAAGGCAATACCCGACAACAAAAACTTTGCACCGCGAGACACGATCTCTACACAATCCGACGAGCAGATAAAACGTCTTGAACAGATGATGCAGGCAATGCAGGCCGGAACAAATACGCCTGATCCAGAGATGGCTCAATTAGACAATATGCTGGATAAAGTACTGGATATTCAAAATCCTTCCAGGATCAAGAATAAATTAAAGGAAGAGTCTTTGAAAAATAAAGGGAAAGTTTATCCAGTTACTATTTCTCCTTCTTACCAAGGGGATGATTTGCTCCCAGTAAAAATAAACGGCGCGGATTCCATGTATAATAAATGGAAAGATTCAGTTATTAACCCCTATTTTCAGCCAAGTAAGCGAAATCAGTTTTTTGACCTCAATGGAATGGAAGAACAGCAAGCCCAGACAAATGCGGTGTCCGCCGTAATAGACGAGAAACAGACACTTGTTACAGAATCAACATTAAAGATCCGGTTAACACAGGATATTTTTATCAAAGGACAGCTCATTCCGAAAGGTACACATGCCTTTGCTGTATGTGATCTTAGAAATGAACGGCTAGCCGGGGAAATCAAGGAAATACAGTATAAGGGAAACATCTATCCGGTATCATTAATAATTTATGACGGCGATGGTATCGCAGGTATCCGTGTGCCTGGTGCGATCAGCAGAGATGTGGCGAAAGACGAGGCAGCCAACGCAATACAGACATTACAAATGGCTTCTCTTGATCCTAATATTGGTGCGCAAGCGGCTTCTGCCGGTATAAGCGCTGCCAAAAGTTTATTGTCAAAAAAGACGAAACTAATTAATGTAACTGTAAAAAGTGGCCATCCCATCCTGTTACTCGACGGTAATCAGGAGTAAAATAGTAGTCAATGGCAAAAATAACATTAGAACAGTTGGATAAGTTGGGGTTACAGGCGGCAAGATCACCCCTGGATAAAGCAGTTCAGGAAGGCCGAACACAGTTTGCAATAAGTTTCCACGCGAAACAGGGTAAAGATGATATGATCGTTTACCTGACATTTCACTTGCTGCCGGACTTGAAAACAATAGATTTAACCCATTATGAGGTTTTAATAAAACTACCTATTGTTCTTGCTCATGGTGAGATTGGAGGCATAGATACGGCGGCGCTGGAGCAGAAAATCTCAGAGATTGATTGGAGTGCGCCTGTTCAGGATACCGATTCAGCTTGCGCTGCTAGACTGGCGTTGGCCGTGCAGTTATACGAACTGGAACAGGCAGGACAGGAAGGATATTCACTGAGCAAAAAACTACAGGTAAAGTATTTTACCGGAACCCCGTTTGCTGTTTCAATTGCTGGTGATTTTCGACTTAAATCTCTTAGCAAGAACTACTATCCTAGCCAATCTTTCCAGAATCATTTCCCTTCCCTCAAAGAAGCGCATTCTTTTATGCGGCATGAATTAAAAATAAAGGGCTGGCATCTCGCAGAACTGCCTGCTAAAAAAGCAGGAAGGAGTAAAAAGCAAAAGTCCTAATCCGACAACTTAAAATTTATTGTTGACTTATAATAACGTGAAAATGAAAAAGTTGCTGTTGTTTAATTTATTTTTCGTTGTTTTTTTCTTTTCCAGGCTGCATGCTCAGAGGCCTGCCGATATAAACAATGTTTACATCAGTTTTTATCAAACGGTTTTAGTGGTGTTTGATGCACCAATACAAGACTTTGACAGGGGATCTTCGGATATACTGGCGAAAATTGTCAGTAAAAACAAGCATGTAATTAAGATCAAAGCAAATCGGGAGAATTTTAAACCGACTACCTTATCTGTTTTTACAGATGATGGTGCCATTTACTCCATACGGGTATTCTTTGTCGATGATGCCCCCTCTTTGGAATATCGCATTAAAGCGCAGGGTAAATTTGAGGGTGCTGGCTTGACTAAACCTGATACGGCTTCTGCGCTGTTAAACACCGTTAGAAAGAATGCAGATACCATATCGTCATTCAAAAAAATGGCCTGTCATGCCAAAGCACGAAATAATGGAATGAAAATCAACTTACGTGGCGTGTATATTGACAATGGCATACTTTACTTCCACGTCACACTAGCCAATCAATCAAACATTCCATATATCATTGATTATAGCAAAACCTATCAGCGAGACAAATCCAAAGCAAAACGTACTTCTGTTTTAGAACAGGAAATTTATCCGCTATACCAACTCTTAACACCCGGTGATATTATTTCCAATAAATCGGGTCAAACCTGGATATTGACATTTCCTCAGTTTACGATTGCCGATTCTAAGTTTATGACTATCGATCTTTTTGAAAAAAATGGGGATAGGCACCTGCAATTGAAGATCAAGGGAAAGGACATTCTAAAAGCAAAACCCTTGTTTCCATAAAATGAAATCATATGAAAAAAGATACTGAGGTTAAAGTAAATCCACTGGAAGAAGAATTGCAAAGGTGGAATGTGAAGGAGCAATTGTATCAGAAAACTCTGGGAGCAAGCACTACGAAATCAAGAGAATATTTGAAGATCAAGTATAAGCACTTTCGTAATCTTTACCAGCAGTTTAAAAACGTTAAGGACAAAGATGTAAAGGCTTCCTTGAAAATAATAAAAGCTCATTTGAGAGCTACCAGAAAGCAGTTATACCCCTTGTGGCAAAGGTTATCCGTAGATATTGCGCGAGCTGTTTGGAATATGGCTACCTGGCTTTTTAAAAATACACGGGATGTAACTATAAGAACGATTGGAGAGCAGCGCCAAAGAGTTCCTTTGAATAATTCCATCTATGACGCTACGACAAAAAATGACAATACGCAGGATTTGACCACGGCAAAAGATGCTTCCCAATCACAGAGCCAAAGACTGCTTAAGATTAAGCGCAAAAGCCATGAAAGGGCAATGCTTAATGTTCCGCGCATGGGTAAGGGTATTTCATAAAAGTGCAATTCACAGGTAATATGGAATTAAATAGGGTGAAAACGGCATTAGATCGGTGGGATACGAAACAAGCCGGTTATATTCAGAAATTTGGTCAGGAATTGTTGCAGGACAGGGAATTCAACTTGCTTCGCTTACAGGTATGGAAGCGAATTATTAAGCAGCACAGAAAGCTGAATCTTTCTGAAGATGAATTTTATGATTTGCAGTTTGTCAAAGGACAAATCCGCCAGATGGATGCCGCCCTTTTTCCCGGTATAAAAGGCTTTTTTCAAAAGCTGAATTATTCTATTGCTAGGGCAATTGATCGGATCTTTACTGGAAAGCCGACTTTTTTAAAAGATTCGGGAATGATAACAGTGGCCACAAAATCAGATCAAGAAGGCAATGTGAACCACCAGTCTGAAAAAAATGGACTTTCGTCAGTATATATAGCCCCCGAATTAAAGGCGGACAAACAATTACCTACTCGGCAATCGGAAGATGTAGTTGTACAAACCGCTATATCCGCTGCTATACTGGCTCCACAAACCGCCCTTGTCGTTGAACAATCTCCTGAAATTTCTCCGCAATCGGAAAAGGTAGTTGTACAAACCGCTGTATCCGCTGCTATTCTGGTTCCGCAACCCGCCATTGTCGTTGAACAATCACCGGAAATTTCTCCGCAATCGGAAAATGTAGTTGTACAAACCGCTGTATCCGCTGCTATCCCGGCTCCGCAACCCGCCATTGTCGTTGAACAATCACCGGAAATTTCTCCGCAATCGGAAAATGTAGTTGTACAAACCGCTGTATCCGCTGCTATCCCGGCTCCGCAACCCGCCATTGTCGTTGAACAATCACCGGAAATTTCTCCGCAATCGGAAAATGTAGTTGTACAAACCGCTGTATCCGCTGCTATCCCGGCTCCGCAACCCGCCATTGTCGTTGAACAATCACCGGAAATTTCTCCGCAATCGGAAAATGTAGTTGTACAAACCGCTGTATCCGCTGCTATCCCGGCTCCGCAACCCTCCCTTGTTGTTGAACAATCACCGGAAGTTTCTCCGCAATCTCCTAATGAGACTACAACGGAGACGACTATTCTCCAGCAGCGAAAGTCATTTCAACGGAATAACGAAATAAAAACATTAACCGGCAGGATGCGGACTTTGCGATAGTGTTACAATTTAAAAATTAAGTTATGGATAATGTGCAGAATGAACTTGAAATTAATGTAGGTCACAACTTAGCGGTGCTAGAGGATACTGTTCGTATCCGCCAGTTACCGGAAACAGTCCTGGATACATTGCCTGAACAAATGGCTACTGGAAAACCTGAAATTAAGACTTACGGATTGGTCGGGTTTGAGGATGTATCTACAGTAATAGGAATTGAGGCTACTTTCTATTTAATAGAAAATAAGTATTACCTCAATAGAACCCAGGCTACAGTCGCTAAAGAAATCGAAATTACCCATGGGAAGATCGGTGACCTCAATACCGCAGATTTGGAATCTCGCCTGGCAAATCCGCCGACCGCTGAATTTAGAACGTCCGAGAATAGCACTGAATATGATCTGGCTTTGGAAAACTATCAGAGTAAAATTACGCAGGATTTATTAGTCGTTCAAAAGGAAAAGCCAGAGATATTTAATAGGCTGATAGTAAAATATCATCCTGATGTGGATATTCAAATGGATAAGACTTCGCTGGATCGGCAAGCCAGAATAGATGCCGACCATAATAAAACATTTGAATTTAGCGATTACTACAAACTTACCACAATGGAAATGTTCAACCTCCTGGAAGGTAGGGCTGTTTACAAAACATTGAAACAGTACAACTTTGTGGATAGTGAAGGAAATATTGTTGAGGGCGATAACTTGAAGAACCGCCCGGAATTGAGACAAGTTTCTTCAAAATTCGATACATGGCTGAAGTTGAAACAGCAACCAAACGGGAGCCAGGTAATTGAGTTTGTTGGAGGCTTGCGTAATGTCGAATCACAATTGGTAAAATTCAACTTTCAGGATATGGATGACGCTAATTATGTTGATAAGCTGGCGTACCATATTAGAAAAGGAAGTGAGGTTGTTGTAAAATTTCCAAATGCCTCCGGTTCATCTAATCTAATAGTTGCTGCCAATCCACCGGAAGGCTTGAAGATTGCCAACATGGAAGGGAAAGTGCTTAGTCCAGTACCTTTTTTGAAGATACAACCCGAAAAGAAAAATTTTTCAAGGCCTGTGGTGACAAGCTCACCTGACCGCCAGGTGAAAAATGAAGAATCTAATCGGGAAGTAGTGGACAATCAGCCCTCACAAGCACAGCAACATACTGGCAGTCAAACAAATGGTAATGAAAATAGTCAAAGTCCCAGCCAAGGGGTTTTGCAGCAGGTTCGATCCTTTTTTAGCCGTAACAGACAGGTTGGCGAGGATAACAACAACATTAGCAGGAAGATCTAGTTACCAGGGCAGCAGGATCAATCTATTCGTGCAGTTTTCACATTGTCGCTTTCAGAGTTTACCGGCTTTAACAGGGCTATTTTGCCGCCGTTGCGACGCTCCGTTTTAAGTTCAGTTCGCTATTTAACTCTTAGTAAACTATTTTTTTCCATAATGCTTCTTCAGATGAATATCGAACAAGCTTTCCTTGTCACTACAGGGTTGACGTATGAACAACAAAACCTGGGTATCAGCGGTTCAGCGGAAGTGTTTAATAAACGGGAAACCTTTGAGAATTTAAACGAAGCTATTATTGCATTAAATAATATCCCTAACTATTACTTTAGTGACGCATTGGTTCTTCAGCATCAGCTGGGCAAATCATTGGATTATGCAGTCATTCATGATAGTGATGGGATTATTAAAATTACAAAAAACTATATCGGATGGACGCGTGATACCCCTCCTGGAATCTATATATCCTTGCATGGTATCACAACCGAAGAATTCAATAACTCATCCGGGCAGGATCTTATAAGCTATCCCTGTATTACTGTTGGCACTAATACCGCCTATCGGATCGTTTCTTATGCGCAGATGGAAAAAGAAATTTCAGCGCTACCAAAGCGGCAGCCAGTTACCAGAGTTATTAAACCCGATAACTGGCGCGGTAAAACGATAAAGTAATATTAACTTATAGTCCGAAAAGGAAACGAGCAATGCGGGAGCGCAAATCGTCAGCGATAGGGCTATTGCGGGAATGATCCCCAAAACCGTCTTCAACTTGAAGGCGGTTTTCTTTTTCCGCATCGATGGCCGGCTGTTATTTTCTTTCTTGTTCAATCATCTTTTCTCCGCAAAAATACCACCTGCCTTTCCATTCTCTACAAGGGCTTTCGCGGCATATGCTCACTGCGTTCCGCTATTCCACGTCCCTTGTCTCGAACCGGCAGGTGGTGAATGCCTCGAAAAAAATATGAAGAACAAGAAAACCAAAGAAAAGCAGTCCAAGTACCTCTATCGCAACGCGGATGATAAACCGGAATTCGCCAAAATTGAAGAAGAGGAATGGGAGTGCCCCTGCGGACCTGACGCTATGCGTGATTCTTTCTGGCCTTGTGATAATTACGGCAATCTGATTGATCCCAACGGTCCGATGAAAAAACACAAAATACTCTGCCAGTACTGCGGCAGAGTGTTCCATTCCACTACAGGACAGGTAATCCTAAGAAGAAATGTTGAGGATATTGATAAGGAATTTGATAGAGTCTATGGTTGATGTTTTGGAAAAATAACTGGTGTTTTAATGACACCAGTTATTTTACTTTTATCGATTGGCTAACAGGCCGCCTAATAATAGGCGGCTTTTTTCATTGGTCCCGTGCCGGGGCGGCACGGGGTCTCTAATCATTTCCAAAAGAAAAGAGAAAAAAGAAATCAAAAGTATGGCACGGGGAAAAGAAAGCAAGTCTGAGGGCAAAAAAAATCTCCACCTCATACAGCTTGGTGTCCGCCAAAGGCGGACCTCATATGAGGTAGTATTTTTTCTTAGCCCAGGGTTGCTTTCTTTTCTCCGCGCCATGTATCAGGGCTTTCTTTTTCTCTTTTTTCTTTTGAAAATGATCACGCAAAAAAATACACAAATGAAACATCCTGAAAAATTACACACGCCGCCCCCTTTAGCTAAAATCATGGCAACATCCTGGGCGATCCAGTCTGAAACACGTGTAACAAGAAGCCGCGCGTTGTGCTATGCCTGGGGCATCTTCCTAAATGAAAATGTGATGCTGTACCGCTTGGCTGTAAAGCATGGCACCCGCCAGAAGCCCCAGGCATCTACAAACAACCTCACACTTTTCCTTTAATCATCTTTAACCCTGGCGTATGCCGCCGCCAGTTCTAAAAATAAGCGGCTATCCTATGGCAGATAATATAAACTTTAATCAAATCACAGGTAAACACGCTTTTTACTCAGTACGGGAAAAGGCTTGGCATGATAAAGGCCAGATTGTTAACCAGTATCAAAAAAGTGACGATGTGTTAATAGATGCACAGCTCAATTTTGATGTAGTTAAACGCCCAATAATTACATATGATGCTATTGGCGAAGGTGAAGGCGAGTTAATAATGCCAGATGTTAAAGTCCCCGGTTTTTTTGCCACTGTACGCACAGATACAAACAAGGTACTTGGAGTTGTCGGAAGTGGTTATGAAGTGATCCAGAATATAGACGCATTTAGTTTTTTTGATTCTATTGCAGGTGCTGAAAATATCTTTTATGAGACAGCGGGAGCGCTGGGACAAGGGGAGCGTATTTTTATCACAGCAAAACTACCTTCCCATATTACCGTTGCCGGTATAGATACTATGGAGAATTATCTATTCCTTACCACCTCACACGACGGAAGCGGGTCTATTGTTGCGGGTTTTACTCCTGTGCGTATTGTGTGTAACAATACACTAAATGCCGCTTTAAGAGGGTGCCCCAATAAAACGAAAATACGCCATACAGCGAATGCAAAAGATAGGTTAAAAGAGGCCAACCGCGTCATGGGCATGGTTAACAAATGTATACCTGCTATGTCTGAAACTTTTAATCACTGGGCTAAAATCAGTATTACAGACCAGCAGGTAAAAGAATTGATTACACTGGCATTAGCGCCCAACGTGGAGACCATTGCCAATATTAAAAAAGGGGAATGGGAGGAAGTAAGTACACGCTTTAAAAATCAGTTAAGTGATGCTTTTTCTTATGCATTCGGTAGTGATACGCAATTGATGGATACCACCAAAGGAAAGTTATACGGGGCCTATAATGCTGTTACCGGCTACTTTCAAAATGTCTCCAGATATGATAGCTCTGCCGACCAGGTGAACGCCATCCTCTACGGTGGTACCGCTGAAAAGAAAGCACAAAAAGCCTTCGACCTGTGCGAAGCATTCGCCCAATACGGAGGGGACGCATTACAATTTAATTGACCCATCGCCGCCGGGGGCTAGGCCCCCGGCTTTATATCATCTTATTTACATCTTTTTGAAAATGGCCCGACACACTTTATACGTCATCGTTAGGGTTATCGTAGATACGGCCCTAACGGACAAAAAGCAACTAATTGATCAATTCGAAAGCCAAAAGGAAGAATTCAATTTTCCCGGAACTCCTCATGTATCAATACTAAATGTTAGATGGATTGATACTTGGCCTAAAGATCCGGCATCCGGTGAGCCGTGGATCTTGTAAAATTTCAGTAACCATAAAAAAAATATAATTATGAAACACAATTTTGAACAACGCAAACAAAACCGCATTGAAAATGCTAAAGCGCAGGCAGAAAAAAATAGTTTGTTATCAGACAGGCAGTATAGCGCCGCGCAAGAGATAGCCTCATATATCCCAATGGGACAACCTATATTAGTGGGGCATCACTCAGAGAAACGACACCGCCGTGACCTGGATAGAATACACAATTTACACGGCCAATCTATTCAATCCGCTGAAAAGGCAAGATATTATGAAGCAAAAGCAAAAACGATTGAAGAAAACACCGCTATATCTTCCGATGATCCCCAAGCCCTTACTAAACTACGTGAAGCATTGAAAGAATGTGAAGACCTGCAAATCTTCATGAAGGAAGTAAATAAGTGTATCAAAAAGAAGGATAAGGAAGGTTTTTTAAAACTGCCAGGAACTAGTGAAGCAAAATGGATCGTTGTAAATACGCCGGATTGCTTTAATTCTAAAGGCTTTGCAAGGTATAAACTAACAAATAACGGTGCCGAAATTCGGAGGCTTAAAAAACGCATTGCCCAATTAGAGAAATTGGAGAAAATGGAAACCTCTGAATCAGAATACAACGGCGTTATATATAGAAAGAACGTAGAAGCCAACCGCGTACAGTTGATTTTCCCGGGTAAACCAGCGGAAGAAATTAGAACTATTTTAAAAAAGTATGGATTCCGCTGGGCTCCGTCAGAAAAAGCCTGGCAGCGTCATTTAAATAATGATGGCATATTCGCTGCAAACTACGCTTTGAAAGCCATTGTAGCGAATAGCACCCTCAATAAACAGGAACCGGCGAAGGTCTTCACATTATTGAATAAGCAAGACAATATCGCCGCATAAATCTTATTATCAACCGGTCAATACTGGCCGGTTGATAATAACCGGTAGGTAACATAATTCTTTTACTCATTCAATCGCTTCTATATGAAATCATTTGAAGAGTTAACAAATTTAAACAAGGCCGATTTGTTGTATTCTTTATTCCCGGCTGAAATGGAACAATTCGTTCAGTTCATAATAAAGCGCTATACTAAAGTAAAACCGAAATGCCCGGACAGTTTTATTAACCAGGAAGCGTGGCCTGTATTAATGGAGGAATTATATAACTACATGGCAGTTTATAAATCCAAACTCTGGACAAGTCAGAGACTTTTCAAGGATAAACTTTTTTATCACCTGATGGCATACGCTACCATTCATTTTTTATGGTTATACATAAAGCCACCCCGTAACACTGTAAACGAAAAATTTGTGTTATTAGCGAGATTTTTGTTTTTCTAACCTAAAGCCGGGGGCGCAGCCGGTATTAAAAGGAGCGCGTTTTTTTATGGCATGGAGTATATCTATCACGCCGGAGGGCTGGAATGAAATATATGAAGCCTGCCACGGATGTGAGAAACATTTTTTGTTGGAGGCCATTAACGAAACGGCTATTCAAAAAGGGATTCCCGGTATATCTGAAGATGCCGCAAAAGAAATTTCACACGAGGCATTGGCCAATATTGTTTTCGAGATAATACAGGAAACAGACACCTGTGATAACGGCGGGTTTAAATACTGGATCGATCCCAAGGGATTTTATAAAATAGATTTACAATTAAGGCGGTAGATATACTGCACTGGTATTGTTTGAGGTTAGCTTTTTAGATTCAATTTATTTTATGATTAGTTGTTAACCGTTATCCTGACGGAATAATCAGGGTACGCCATTTATGAAACCGTTAATTATTGGCGAGTACTACTCCGTTATAGATAAAGTATTGCCTTATAATACAACACGCCGCTGGCATATGAAAGTTACCGGGTATAATGCTGAATTGTCCTGTTATGAAATAGAAAGTAGTTTGGTCGGTGATTCGATTTATTTACCTAACGGGGAGCATTTTAAAAATTCCCTTATTATAAAAGGTTCAGACTTTCCATATAAAACTGAAATAGATTTTAATGTTTTCACCTGCCAGCCGTATTACTTTTTTATTACTGCAGATTACGAAGGGCTAAAATGTATGCTTTCCGAAAAGTGTATTAGCCTTTCCAAAGAAATAACGAAGCACATTTATTACCGGCCCTCATTGCCTTCGGATCGTATGCAATGGTTAATAGCCCCTTTTGAGTTGCTTTTTTAAGATTACCAGGTAAGGTAAACTATTAGTGCTGCCATTTACCCCGGCCTGGGGCCGGGGTTACTTTCTTTGAAATCCGCAAAGAAAGTAACAAAGAAACGGCGTTTGCGCCTTCCTCTGCTTTTACACATTTATCACACTTCACCTTCCCCGCTCAGGGGAGCAAACGATTACTATTATGTCAGAGATTAATAACATTCACTATTACGACAAATATATTGTTGCCTTTTCCGGTGGTAAAGATTCTACAGCCTGTTTTTTATACTTGCTTGATCAAGGTATACCAGTGTCTAAAATTGAGTTGTGGCATCATGACATTGATGGGCGGGAAAAAACATTGATGGATTGGGAAGTAACGCCTGCTTATTGCCGGGCGTTTGCAGAGGCATTTCATGTGCCGATATATTTTTCGTGGAAGCACGGAGGGTTTCGGAGGGAAATGTTACGGAAGAATGCATTAACCGCACCAGTGAGTTTTGAATGTCTAGGTGGCGAGGTGAGGACAGCCGGAGGGAAAACCGGTAAGCCTAACACACGGTTAAAGTTTCCACAGATCACACCTGACTTATCACTGCGCTGGTGTTCGTCTTACCTGAAGATTGATGTAGGAGTGAAGGCGCTTGTTAATCAAAATAGATTTAATGGAAAACGTACCCTGTTTATTTCAGGGGAACGTGGAGAGGAAAGCACCGCCAGAGAAAAGTATAATAGGTGGGAAGAAGATAAAGCCGACTGCCGATATAAAGGGACTTATTATAAAACAGTAACGCGGGAAGGCAGCGGTATTACCAGAAATGTACAACGTACAATCATTAAAGGAAAGAAACGCAGGCATGTTGACCGATATAGACCTGTTTTAAGTTGGAGTGAAGCACAGGTATGGAAGATCATTGAGAAATACGGCGTGCGGGTGCACCCCTGTTATTATCTTGGTTATTCGCGCTGTTCCTGTAAATTTTGCATCTTTGGCAATGCCGATCAATTTGCAACCAGTTACGCCATCAGCCCCGCCGAAGGCAACGAGTTAATAGCCTATGAAAAGGAGTTTGGTGTGACAATGAAACGCAACATTACCCTTTCTGAATTGATCGCATCCGGGAAGCCTTTTAATAAAATGGATGCCCGATACATTCGGATTTCCACCTCTCATAGTTATAACCTTAGTATTACAATGCTGCAAGGTGAACAATGGATATTGCCTGCGGGGGCATTTAAGGGAGAGTGCGCAGGGCGTTAGTGGAAAATTATTAATCTAAAAGGGATTATTGTACAACGGTGGGGCTATCACCAAGCACTGCCGCTGTCAATAGTCATACCACCCTGATAACCTTACTTTCTTTGACCTCCGCAAAGAAAGTAACAAAGAAACGGCTTATCCTGTTCTATTCTTCGTTGTAATTGAATCTTAAGTATTTCATTTTTCATGAGCAAGCGTACCCGTTATTTATTTGGCTGTGTTGCTTGCTCTGTCTTATGTCTGAGCATGATTTGTCATAAAACGGTGCTTTTACTTTTTTATGACTGCTAAAAAAATTATATTGCTTTTAATACCCAATTGGATGATTGATTTCCGACAACTTGATGATAGCTTAAATCGTTTAGATTTACTTGCTGTAGCTAAGTACCAGTTAGCAGAGAAGATTTTTGCTTATAAGAAGGTGAAATTTGATGCTGCTGAAATTGAAGAGCATTTAGATATTCTTACAGAAAATAAGATCATTGTTGAACAGAGCGGAAACTACCTTGTAGGTTCTGAAAATGGCTTATGCTATTATTTTTTTACGGTTTTCCGTAATAATATGAATCTGCATCTTGATGCTACGGTAAATAGCATTGTTACCTTATTTGAGAAGTGTGATCAATTCTTTTCGAGTGGAGACCATGATGCTAGTGATTTTTTGCACCATCTATACCAGGTAACTACTTTGTTTCATCAACGGACATATAAACCTGATTATAGTACTTTAGCCATTTATAGGGAAAACACTGATTTTATATTCTCTTTTTATCTGAATTCAATATTTGAGGCATTTTCCTTATTTGAGCTAACCAGCCAGGAATTTGCAGCACTGATAAACAACCTCCTTCTTTTTTTAAAATATGAGGATAACGTTTTGGATCTACAATTGATGACGTTTCAGCAATCTATTCGCCAGCTTACATATAGCAATCCCTTACTTGGTAGGGAGATTGCAAATACCTTGGAAGCAAATCTTAGTAAAAAGAGCGTTCAATGTTGGGGCGGGATTTGGAATGTACTATTAATGAATTCTTTGGAAGACTTACCGTTATTCTTGACAAAATCTGATGATGCAGATAAACTTCCTTTTATTTTGGAGGCCCTGACAGGCATTGATTTTCCCCAAGATAAAATTGAGCCGGTTGATTCGTGGTTTCAGGGATTAGGTGAGTTAAAAGGAGAAGCAAAGGAAAAAGCACCCGCCTTTATATTGTCGTTACTTCATTGTAAGGCAACCAGTGAATGGAGCCGAAGAGAGGATTATCTGAATGTGCTATATAGATATGCTAATGATAGTAAGCCAAGCATCATTCACGCTTTATTAAGCCGTTTATTGAGATTTCCTATTGCTGAAAAAAATAATTTGTTGTTGGAGGTTGTAGGTAACGAAGCATTAGATCAGCGTTTACTTTCCTTAGCGGAAGGAATTTTGGGCCATATTAATGATGTCTTATTATACTTTTCTTGTGTAAGAAAAAGGTTTTCGAAGGTGCTAAGTAGCGATGCCCCTTTTATACATACAGCTAGGAATTTGAGACATTCGAACCCTGGTGAATTTGACAAGCAGCTTGTTACGTTACTTATTGATAATAGTGGACGTGTAAGGCTTATGGCGAATCGTATCTTAGGCCAATTAAGAAGAGCCTTCGATAGTGTTACTAAATTACATTTTGATGTATTAACCTTGGACGCTAAATCACAATTCAAGTTTTTTACCTCTGTACTCTCAGAATATTTGGAACCCAAATACTCACTGCCCCTAATACTTGATTTAGTTAACTCTGGAAACGAAGTGGTAAGGGAGGCTCTAATATGCAGGCTGGAATTACTGACTGAGGATTATTCAAACCTTGTGAAGGAAGCCATTAAGAATTATTGGCCTGTGATGAGTAACGAACAGCAAAAATTATATAACCGGGTCGAAAACTACTCAAAGGAGTTCTATAATGAATTACATGAAAAGAATCTTATCCGGGAATTAGACCCCTTTTACACTCAAATGAAATATTATAAGGCTTTCATGAGTAAATATGGAAAATCTTTTAATCAGGGTTTAACCAAGACCGTTGAGCAAAAAAGTGTTTTTCATAAGTTATTTACCAAAGTTGAAGTGGCGAAAGGCGGTGGTTGGAAAATGGAATCTAGCAACGAGATAAGTAAGTTTACCACTTTTAGCGCCTCAATGGTTTTCCCAAGAACATTATTTATTAATCAAGACTTGTTTGAATATCTGCGACTTGCAAGTATAAATGAGGATTGGAGTAACTTTTTACCACAATGGATAGTAACAAATTAATGGTTCGAGATTATCTCGATTCTTTAAAGGAAGATACTGAGTTAGATTTTATTTTCCCTTTGCTTTTAACTGTGTTAGGTTACAGGGTTATTGTAACACCCAAACAGGCGAAGGGGAACCCCCAATTTGGCAAGGACGTTATTGCAATTGGTAAAACTTCAGATGGTACAAGAGCACTCTTTTATTTTGAATTAAAGGCTGGTTCTGATAAGAATATCGATGATACGACCATGACCAAGCAAGACGGAATAATTGATTCTTTTCGGACGGCCAAGTATGTAGAGTATGAGGACCATTCAATACCAGGATTAAATGAACTTCCCCGTCAATTTGTTTTGGTTCATACCGGTACAGTAAATGTCAATGCCCAAAGGACATTGGACGGCTTTGTGAAAAGGGAATTTCCGGATGGTAATTTCGATCATTGGGATATTAACCACTTAACAGATTTGTTCAGCACCCATCTTTTCAGTGAATATCTTCTTACTGATCCGGAAAGTACTAGGTTATTTAAGAGAACTTTGGTTTTACTTGATGCGCCTGATTATGACCTGTCTGATTTTTATCAATTGATAGAAATTCAGTTACGAAAGATAACCACCGTAAATGGTCGGTCCCTCACGATGTTTTTTGCGACTATGAACCTGTTAAGCGCGATTATCTTAAATTATAGCGAGAATAACAACAATTTAAATCCGGCAAAGGAAGCGATAACATACGTTGTTTTACGGGTGTGGCGATTTATAATTGAAAATAAGTGGGAACGGAAGCGCCCAATTTTAAAACATTTTGGAAAAATAGTATCCGTTCATTCGGTTGTTCTTCAGAAGTATTTCAATAAACTCTTACCTATCATTTCTAAGCGAGATGGTTTCTATTCTGAAAAAGGGGGATTTTTTGAATACGTTGGTGGGCCGCTTAGGACATACGATGTTCTTGGTTATATGATTTATCATTTTACAGAGCTGGAATTTAAGGAAAATGAAAAGGACCCTTATAACAAAACTCTCCGAGAAGAACATAAACGTATTATAAGAGAAGTCATAAATAATAACTCTACTTGTGTACGGCCTTTATTGGATAATCATTCAATTGTTATTTGCATGGTTATCCTCTATTTCATGAAAAGAACGGATTTTTCAACACGAGATCGCAATTTCTTGCACGCCTTCATCAAAAATACATTTGATAATATCGGCCTTAATTATATTTACCATCAACGACTACCTGAATTGCATAGCAATGTTGAAGCATTAATAGAATTTGTGAGTACTAAAATGCGCCCCACTGCTTACACTGACAGTTCTTCGATGCTAATTCCCTTTTTGTTGGAAATATCGGTGATCCTGGGCTTTCAAGATATTTACGAGAACATGAAGGGGGAGTTTGCAGGTGTTGTAAACTTTCAGCTACCCCAATTTGTACCTGGCAGCGATATTGAAACGATATTGTTTTCTGATAATGCACCTGACGAATATTTTACAGAAGCCAGCCTGACATATCCTGATAGCATGACCGAGGCTTTAGAAAAGTTAAAGGCAATACCGATCGAATCACACGAGTGGAAGATTGAAAAAGCTGGATTTCCATATGTACGGCTTTTGGCTCATCATTTCTTTAAAAATGATTTTGTTCCTTCGGAATGGCGGCGAAAAATTTTAGAATAGATTTAGTTGATGTTATAAAATATAGATCTAATTAGAATGTTATTTATGGCCTATATGTGTAACATATTGTATAAGGTAAAACTTGGAATCGGCTTTCAAATTTTGTATATTTGATGATATAGGGGAGCAACACGGCAAAGGTCGTGTTATGTTGGAAAAGGATTTAATTCCTGGTGAGGATGAAAGAGGAATGGTTGACAGGATAGCGGCACTAGTCGCTCAAAAACTATCACAATCGAGTGAGAATAGCCAGCCTGATTATGAAGAACGCAAGTCAAAAGATTATACAAAGAAGAATTCCCCAATATTATCTGATTCCAAAGAAGCCGCACTTATTATCAAAAGTGCTGAATTTCGAGAGCGGGAGCGATTAAAACGACAGATTGTAAGAATAGCCCAAAGATTAGAATTTACCGTTGAGTTTGCTGTCTCATTAGCTGGGAAGGCAATAGTTGACATTGCTCTAAAAAGAGAAAATGCAACTGTCGCGTGCTTTATGTTCAATTGTGGCAGATTGTCATGTGAACCTTCTACTATCAATTTATGTGTGCATTCTGGTTTTAATCGGATGCTGATCTGTACACCTGGTAAAGTTTCAACTGATGAAATTTATAGTTACTTACCAGTAAATACTATAAATATTTCTATTGTATCACTTGACGGTTTACCTGATTATTTAAACAATATTGGATTCGAAAATTTGCGAACAGAGAATGTTTTTAAGGGAAGAAAAGTAATTGTTGAATATACAAGAATATCGAACGAGGACGCGCAGGTGAAAAGTAATGCTATTATTCGCATCTTATCAAAGGCTCAATTAAAGTAATATAAAATAGGCTAACCGATCTAATGACTAACACTAACAATTTAAACCTAATTCTTTATGCAGGAGATTAACAACGTTGGTATATGGAAACTTTGTGATACTGATCCCGCAAATGCAAATATAGAGATTCATTTTGAAGAGAATGCAAGAAGGTTCTGTATGCAAAATGGCTGGGATGTTGCAGACATTTATCGTTTAGGCGATGTACCTGTGACAGATGATATGAATTATCCGGAATATAGAAGAATACTAAATGATGTAATGGAAGGGAAAATAAGCAGGCTTATTATACTGGAAAATGATACTAAGCCATATCCAGATATTGTTTATTCTATCGGAATTATCTTGAAAAATTTTGGAATGCAGGTAATGAGCCTAAATGAGGCCACTATGAAAGTTGCCCCTATTAAAATAACTGTGAACCCAGCTTGGAAAGAGTTTTTTGGTAAAACCAACTTATCCTCTATTTATATGCAGAATAATGAAAATTAGTCTAAAATATTGATCATAGAAATTGAATATGGCCAAATGGAAAACAAAAAGGCGGTAGGTGCCTGGATCAGGTTTGCAAATGAATCTCTATCAACTGGGGATTGTATTTTGTCGTATGAAAATCAAGCGCAGGAATGGTGTAAGAAAAAGGGATGGGAGCTAACAAGAGTATATAGATTAATGGATACAACAAGGTATGCCAGTTGGGGAACATGAAGAAATGCTAAGAATGCTTAATGACATTAGAGAGGCGGTTATCATCGGCCTTGTTGTCTTAAGTTTTTCAAGGCTTTCACGTAATCCAGAAGAGATTAAAGCAATCGTTCAAACGTTTCAAACTCATAAAACCAGATTGATATTGGTGAGCAAAAGGGGATCGTCTAAGCAATGGTATGGTGAAATGTTATCAGTTTTTAGTTTAAATGAGAAAGGTTTAACCAACATAGCTTTAAAAAATTAGCTTAACGGCGTTGTAGATAGATACTTTATGAAAAATTTAATAACAGACATTATTTGATTTAAAGTCTTTGCCAAATGGAGGAAAATAAGTCAATAGGTATATGGATACGTGTGAGCACAGAGGACCAAGCAAAAGGCGACTCTCCTGAACATCACGAGGAACGCGCCCGTATGTATTGTAAACTGAAGGGTTGGGATGTAGTTACGGTGTATCATTTAGAGGCCATTTCAGGGAAATCTGTCATGGACCAACCTGAGGCACAGCGGATGCTTAAGGATGTGAGGGAGGGTAGAATAAAAGCGTTAGTTTTTTCGAAGTTGGCACGTTTGGCGCGTAATACCAAAGAGTTGTTGACATTTGCAGACTATTTTCAAGACCATAAGGCAGATCTTGTTTCTTTACAAGAATCCATCGATACCAGCACCCCCGCTGGGAGACTTTTCTATACAATTATAGCAGCGATGGCCCAATGGGAGAGGGAAGAAATAGCCAGCCGTGTTGCTGCATCTGTCCCCATACGTGCAAAGTTAGGTAAACCATTGGGCGGGGCCGCTCCATATGGTTATACATGGGGAGATGATCCGCTTAAAAAGCAACTCGAAATTGATGAAAATGAGGCCCCTGTCAGAAAATTAATGTATGAGATTTTTTTAAGAACTAAACGAAAAAAAACTACAGCTAAAGAGTTAAATGATTTAGGCTATCGTACAAGGAAAGGGGAGATGTTCTCTGACACTACTATAGATAGGTTATTGAGGGACCCTATGGCTAAAGGTGTCCGTCGTGCCAATTATACAAAAAGCAGGGGAAACAAAAAGCATTGGGACTTGAAGCCCAGTGATGAATGGGTGCTGATAGAGTGTCCAAGTCTTATTTCTGAGGATCTATGGAATCAGTGTAACAGTATTCTTGACCAACAATATAAAAAGAGAAATAAGTCAGGCAGACAAAGTAATTTTTTATTAGCTGGGATTCTTAAGTGTAAGTGTGATAATAAAATGTATGTCTATCATGGGGTAGATACTTTCCATTGTAAAAATTGCGGAAATAAGATAAGCGTAAAGGACATCGACTTTATTTATGAAGAGCAGCTGAAAAATTTCTTATTTACAAATTTAGAAATAGACACCTACAGGCAGGAGACAAAAGCATTGATAGAAGAAAAGACGAGTTTGGTTGAGGTGACCGAAATGGAAATAGGTGAATTGAGGAACAAAACGCATGAGCTATTACAGATGAGAATGAAGAAAGAGATCAGCCAGGAAGATTTTGCGTATTACTATCAGCCTGAGAAAAATCGCTTGGAGGAATTGCAACATCAATTAGCTGAACTTCAAGGCGAAATAGATGTCTTAACCATTCACCTAGCTTCTTCGGATACAATTCTCACAGATGCCAAAGACCTTTACAGTAGATGGGCCGATCTTGAATTGCATGAAAAGAGGAGTATTGTTGAAACGATAACAGATGAAATTGTTGTGGGAGAAGATGATATTCATTTGAAATTGGCTTACTTGCCCAAGCACACTTTTTTTGATGATAGTGGAAAAAGGCAACACAATGTCAGGGGTTCATGGAGGCGATGAGCATGAAGGCAGCGGGGAAGTCGGCGGTGTAATTGGCCCTGGAAATGGTGACTTTTCTTTCTTCGATGGGTTGGCGCATGACTTCTAAGACGGCGCGTTGAAATTCGGGTAATTCATCGAGGAATAAGACACCGTTGTGGGCAAGTGAGATTTCGCCGGGTTGAGGATTGATGCCGCCACCTACTAAGGCGGTATCACTGATGGTGTGATGTGGGGATCGGAAGGGGCGTTTTGTGATTAAATCACAATCAAGTTTACCGGCGACGGAGTAAATTTTAGTAGTTTCTAAAACTTCAGGAAGGGTCATGGGAGGGAGGATGGTAGGGAAGCGTTTTGCGAGCATTGTTTTGCCGGCTCCAGGAGGGCCGATGAGGATAATATTATGACCGCCGGCTGCTGCGATTTCAAGGCCGCGTTTGACCATGTATTGGCCTTTTACTTCATTGAAGTCAAGGTCGTTGTGTGTCTGTTGGGAGAAGATGTTGGCGACATCGGAGTTGGTGGGTGATAAAGTTTTGGGGTTGTCGTAGAAATCGATGACTTCTTTTAAATCGAGTGCACCGTATACTTTGATTCCTTCTACCATGGCGGCTTCTTTCGCGTTTTGTATAGGGAGGATGATTCCTTTGAAGCCGTCTTTTTTTGCTTGTACGGTCATGGGGAGTGCCCCTTTTACTGGAAGTAAAGTACCGTCTAAAGAGAGCTCTCCCATGAGGGTATAGTGACTTAAATAATCGGGGCTTATTTGTTCGGAGGCAGCTAATAAGCCAATTGCTATTGGTAGATCGTAAGCAGCGCCTTCCTTGCGGATATTCGCAGGGGCCATGTTTACGATAGTTCTGAAGCGGGGGAAGAAATAGCCGATGTTGTGAATGGCGGATTCTATGCGGTCTTCACTTTCTTTGACTGAGCTGCCAGGTAAACCTACGATTGAAAAACGGGTGCCTTTTGGCGACACATTCACTTCTATGACAATGGAAATGGCACTGACGCTTTGCAGCGCACTGCCATAGGTTTTAACAATCATGGATGAAAAAGTTTGTTACTGAATATAACGAAAAAATCTCATCTACCATGAGCAGATGAGATTTTTTACAAATGAATTAGCCGCTTATTTTATCTCGTTCAACAAATCCAACACCTTCTCCCGTTTCAATATCAGGTAACCAATTTTCTCTTTCGCAATACCATCTTTCAACTGATAAGTAAAATGTAGGTTATCATCTGTCACTTCTGATTCAAAGTACTTGAACCGTATATTTGACGCACCTTTCAGCTCTTCTGCTATTTCATACAGGTGTGTGGATAAGATGAATAAACAGTTCGTACTTTTCAACAACCCATTGATCACTGCCAAGGAGCAATTCTTTGCATCTTCCACATTGGTTCCTTTGAACATTTCATCAATCAGTACTAACCATTTTCTCCCATCATTAATTTTGATGATTGTATTTTTTATACGCTGCACTTCATTGAAGAAGAATGATTCTCCTTTGAAGATATTATCCTGTACCTGGATATTACTAAAGATCCCATTGAAGAAACTACATTTCATTTCGGTAGCAGGCACGCCCATGCCTATATGCGCCAGGAATACTGCTACACCTACTGCTTTGATGAATGTAGTTTTTCCTGCCATGTTTGCACCTGTCAGAAACATGAAGTGTGACTGAGGTGTGATGGATACATTGTAAGATACCGGTTTTGCTAAGATGGGATGATACAGATCTTTGATCTCTACATAGGGATGTGGGGTATCTTCAAATGTCGGGAATTTAAAATTGAAATGACGCACTGCTTTTGACATGGCATACATTGCATCGAGTCTGCTATACAGGTCTAATAATTCCTGGATGGTTTTACGATGCTTCTTACGGATGTAGTGATCATGACGCAGGATCTGCATGAAGGATACGGGTCCTGCTGCATCGGCTGTGATGATGTCGTTGAATTCTTTCTGATATAAGAGATGATGCGCTCTGTCCAGTAAATTTTTCAGATCGCGGGGTGTATTATCAGCATTATAGGTATCTACTAATGAGCGGAAACCTTTGAGCAAATTGAGCAACTGTGTGAAGGAAAATTTGATGAATCCGTAATCGGGATTGTACATCAGTTTTGTTACGACTGAACTTACTACCAGAGATAATCCTTCCGGGTTGCCGATGGGTTCTATCTGGGCTTCGAGATAGTTTTCCATCACGACAATGGTACCATTGGTAATATCTGTAGGCCAGCGGTCTTCCTGCTGAATCAGGTAGTTTAAGGATTTTTGTCTGTGCTCTATGGCAACTATATCTTTCAGCGGATTTGCATACATCTGCCTGAGATAATGTCTGCCGCCTGTTGTCGTGGTGAAATCCAGTTTATGAAACAGGGAGAATTCTTCTTCCCTGTTGAATATTGATAGGTCGTAATAGGTCGTATTATCTAATTCCATTGCACAGGCTTTTAGGTGAATATACGGAAATATGCCGCTTTATTTACAGATGAGCAATGTGAAGAATTCCATAAGGGGAGGGGAAAAAAATGGCCCGAACCTTTGCTTCCTTTGGTCGCAAAGATCCGGGCCATTTTTAGTATTTATCGTTTATCTGTTGAACAGCAGGCGTTGTCCTTTTTCACTTTCATTGAACACACCATTCTCATAAGCCAGGTGGCCGCTTACAAATGTATGTGTTACGGCTGCCGGGAATGTATGCTCTTCCAGTGGGGACCATCCGCACTTGTAGTGCAGATTGCTCTTATCTACCATGGTGGCCTGTTGCAGGTCTACAATGACGCAGTCAGCAAAGTAGCCTTCGCGCAGGAAGCCTCTTTCTTTGATCTGGAAGCAGATGGCAGGCGCATGTGCCATTTTCTCCACTACTTTTTCCAGCGTGATATTGCCTTTGGATACGTGTTCCAGCATCATGAGCAGGCTGTGCTGCACCAATGGAACGCCGGATGGTGCCTGTAAATAGGGTTGTTGTTTTTCTTCCCAGGTGTGCGGTGCGTGGTCGGTGGCAATGATGTCCAGACGATCGTCCAGCAGGCCCTGCCAGAGACCATGTTTATTGTGAGCCGCTTTGATGGCGGGATTACACTTAATGAGATTGCCATAGCGTGCGTAATCATCTGCTGTGAAGTAGAGGTGATGTACACAAACCTCAGCGGTAATACGTTTTTCTGCGAGTGGCAGCATATTGCTGAAGAGTTGTAATTCCTTCTCGGTAGAGATGTGCAGGATGTGCAGGCGGGAATTGTGTTTCTTGGCAAACTGGATGGCTACCAGGGATGATTCGAAGCAACCTTCTTCATTACGAATCAGGGGATGGTAGGCGGCAGTCAGGTTTTCCGGGCCCACTTCCTGTTTGTATTTCTCGAGGTTGTTTTTGATGATTTTTTCATCTTCGCAGTGGGTAGCGATGAGGACTTCGCTGCCACCAAAGATGCGTTCGAGGGTGATGTAGTTATCCACCAGCATATTGCCGGTAGATGAGCCCATGAATATTTTTACACCGCAGATGCGGTCTTTCTTTTCGTTTGTTTTTAGTACTTCATCAGCATTGTCGTTGGATACGCCCATGAAGAAGGAGTAGTTGGCCAGGGAGTGTTGTGCACCGATTTTATATTTGTCTTCCAGCAGCTCTTGTGTAAGGGCGGCGGGAACGGTGTTTGGCATTTCCATGAAGCTGGTGGTACCGCCGGCTACGGCTGCACGGGATTCCGTGTAGATAGTGGCTTTGTGGGTAAGGCCGGGTTCGCGGAAGTGGACCTGGTCATCGATGACACCGGGTAGGAGGTGTTTGCCTTCGCCGTTGATTTCGGTGTATTGTCCGCTGATGGTGATGTGCGGAGCGATTTTTTCTATACGGCCATTTCTGATAAGGACGTCCTGGACAGTGGTACTGCCTTCATTGACTACGGATATATTGCGGATGATATATGTCTGCATGGCGCAAAGATAGGGGAAAGAAAGGTTTGTCAAACTTTAAGGGGGAGAGGAGGAGAAGGGCAAAGGTGGGAAGGGGAAGAGTAGAAGGGGAAAGGTGGGATGAAGGAGAAGGGAAGAGGGGAAGGGAAGTGGAGAAGGGATGAGCTGATGACGGATGAGTAGAAGATGGGATGAGTAGAAGATGGGATGAAGAGGTGAAAGGGGGAAGAGATGGAAAGGGAAATGGGTGATGGGGGACCTTTTTCGTTGAGGGAATAGTTAACTGATTCTCCTAATAGAGAACAATTATTAAAGCAACAAAGTAATTGACTGATTAACCTTCCAGGTGGATGGAGAACACGATCATACGAGACTTCAGTGACTGTATCACATTGGAGTAACGGAGGTTCTTATCTTTCACCTGCATATTGGAGAGACCATTGCTGATCTTAAATTCAGGGGAGAAGATAAAGCTGGGGAAGTAAAACTCAAAACCAGCACCTGCTTCATAGCCATAGTCACCTGCTTTGATCTTCACGAGATCTTCTGCGCGGCGTGCGCGGGCATTGGAGGCCAGGTCATAGTCATATTTCAGACCGGCGATTACGTATACCCGCATATTATCGATACGATCTGACTTGAATTTGATCTGTAAGGGGAATTGCAGGAGGATGGATTCGATATTTTTAGTGGTTTCCCGGGTGGGGAAGTTTTCCCGATAGTATAAGTTTTTCGAGGCGAATGACAATTGCGGATTAAGGCGAAGGTCGAAATATTCGCTCAGGCGTACGTTGCCCAGGAGACCGAGGTTAAATCCAAAGGTCTTGAGGGGCTCTACTACCATGATAGAGTCCTGATGCAGGAAAACCGCATCGTGCAGGAGTTTGAAATAAGAGTTGTTGGCCGCGAGCGTGATACCAAAGTAATAGGGCTTGGCATCATGTTCTTCCATATTCAGTACGGTTTGCGCCTGAGCGCTCCTTGTATTCCATAGGATAGCCAGTATCAGTACTAGCGGGAAGCGCAATAAATAGAGCTGATGCCGAATGTGAGTTTTTTGCATGTCACTGCTTGAAAGCCGGTATTAGTTAAAATATTACACATTTCCTGACCTTGGGGGAACGCTTTCACAGATTCGGGAAGGTAGCTGTATGCTGCCTGACTCTTTGCAATCCATTTTCCGATCAGGGGTGTAATATAGCGAAAATACAAATTATATAATTGTTTAATAGGAAAAACTGTTGGATTAGAGAATTCTAATATTACCAATTTTCCGCCCGGCTTCAATACACGCAACATTTCAGCCAGTCCTTTTTCCAGATTCTCGAAGTTGCGAACACCGTATGCTACCGTTATTGCATCAAACGTATTATCAGGAAAACTTATTGTTTCGCTATCTCCCAGCTGCAGGGTAATTTTGTCAGAGAGGCCCAGGTTATTAATTTTTTCCCGGCCAAAGGAAAGCATGCCTTCAGAGATGTCGATACCGGTGATGGTGTCAGGGTTGAGCATCTTGTTGGCCATGATGGCGAAGTCGCCTGTACCGGTGGCCACGTCCAGCATTTTTTTGGGTTGGAGGGATTTCAGCAGTTTGAGGGCTTTTTTTCGCCACATGATATCGATCCCGAGGGACATAAAGTGGTTTAAAAAGTCATAGCGATGGGCAATATCATTGAACATTGTCGCTATTTGTTCCTTCTTGCTTAATTTTGACGCGGCAAACGGTACTACTTTCTTGTCTGACATAGCCCGCAAAGTTAGGGTGTTCTTGTTGATAAGTAAAATGCTAAAAGTCATGTACGGGGCCAATTTTTGATTTTTTTGTAAAAAGATATTATGATTATAAAATCTGCGGAATATTTAATTAGTAGTCCAGAGTGGGAAAAATGTCCTACTCCGAATTTGCCGGAGTATGCGTTTATTGGTAGGTCGAATGTGGGTAAGTCCTCGTTGATCAATATGTTAGCTAATAATGAGAAGTTGGCAAAGACATCGGGTACGCCGGGAAAGACGCAACTGATCAACCACTTTTTGGTGAATAAGGATTGGTACCTGGTGGATTTGCCGGGGTATGGGTTTGCGAAGGTGAGCCAGTCTCAGCGGAGGAGTTGGGAGAAGATGATTGAGAATTATTTGCGGAAGCGTCCGAACCTGGTGAATGTGTTTGTGTTGATTGATAGCAGGCATACGCCTCAGAAGCTGGATATTGATTTTGTTAATCAGTTGGGCGAGTGGCAGATTCCATTTAACCTGGTGTTTACGAAGGCGGATAAAAGTACGCAGGCGGAGACGAGTAAGAATGTGAAGGCGTTTTTGAATAAGTTGAGGGAGAATTGGGAGTTTTTGCCGGCGAATTTTGTGACTAGTACGGTGAAGAAGATGGGAAGGGATAAGATTTTGGAGTTTATAGATGAGATGAATATGCAGTTTAGGGCGATTGCATAGGAGGGGTGAGGGTATGAGTGATTGCAAAAGAGTGATTACGTAGGATGGCGATTGCATAGGAGGGGTGATGATATAAGGTGAGAGTATTGGAGGGTGATAGTATAGGTGGGTATGGCAAAGGAGGTTGATTGCAAAGGAGATGATTACATAGGATGGCGATAGCATAAAGAGTGATAGTATAAGAGGGGTATTGCATAGGAGAGGGGTGATGGTAGGTGATAGTACTGGAGGGTGATTAGGGTGGTATAAGGGGATTATTGCAATAGAGGGATGATGGTATATGAAATGCAAAAACACAGTTTAGGCAATTTGCGAAAACTGTGTTTAATAATATATGGATAAAGGGGCGCTGTTACAGTGCTCCTTTATTTTTTACGCGAACATAAGTGGCTTTGGTGCCATCGGCGATGTGCACGGCAGACAGGTAGAGCGTATCGTTAGAGTTGCAGAAGGTGCAGCTGTAGATCCTTGGATTCCACGGGTCTTTGTCAGAAACGAGGTAAGGAAGACGATCTGCTTTGAAGGCCATGAGAAAAGATTCCCTGCTGATGAGGGTATCGTGGCGATAGGTCAGCATATTATTCCCATTGAAAGTAATAGTGTTAAGCGCACTACTATCTACCAGGCTGAGATGCTTGCCGGAAACGGTTTGTATCAGTCGCCAGCTACCTTGAAGTTTGCTGGATGGGTTGTCTGCAAGGTTCTCTTTTTTGCAGGCAAAGGTTGCTAATAACGCTAATAGTGTGACAGTGACAGATATGGGTCTCATTTTGATCCCTTTAATTAATTGTAGGTTGTTAGGTATAATTTAAGATACGAAGAATTTTTGAAAAATGGTAGGGTGGGGTTATTTCAGATGCAGTTTTTCAGTTTTTTAAGGGGGATAGTTTCCCAGGATGTGTGGTTACACATCCTAAAGCAAAGTGAGAAATGTGCAGACCCGTTTATCAGTTCACTACCTTATCGGCACAGCAGCTACTGGCAAACGCGTCTGGCTTGGCTTTGAAGGCGAAGCCCATACCCAGTATATAACCCATTGCTTCGCGTAAAGCAAGGTTGCTTTTAAACTGGGGGTTGGTGTTAATGTCCGCATGTACTTCCATGTCTACATCGTATTCGGTAAACAGGTCACAGAGTTCGTAAGCGATCTCGATGCTTTTGGCTACTTCTATGAGCATACGCTCTTTGATAGAGTAGGCATCGTGTGTTTTTTCGTTGTGAATGAACATGAAACCTCCATGTCCTTCGCGTAGAAATACGATGACGGTAGCGAATTCTGTGTCGATGCCTTTGACCTGGGAGTCTGTCCCGATGCATACTTTGAGGTGAAAGCCTTTGGCGGTTTCGCGGATGATGGCCTGGCGGACTTCTTCCTTAATTGGCAATTGGATTTGTTCGCCGTTGAATCTTCTCCATTTCATGATATATATGATTAGAGTGAAAAGGCAGTGTTGAGTTATAAAGCCAGTCGGTGATTCAGCGCCTTGCGGAGAGGGATATCAGGATAACCGAATATACAATTTATTTGAATAGGTTGAGTGTGGTATGTATGCAAAAGGGAGGGTTCGACTTTTGGCCGAACCCTCCCTTTTTTGAAAAAAGCAATCAATATTGTCCGGTACTGAGGAGTACCAATGTGCAGGCTTCCATTGTATCAATCCCTTTGTCCTCCGCCATCTTCGCCAGTTCGTCATTTTCGGTGCCGGGGTTGAAGATGATGCGTTTAGGGTGCAGGTTCATGATGTAATCATAATATTCTTTCTGGTTGCCCGGGTTCATATACAGGGTCACTGTATCCACATCTTCCTGAGTACCGTGGTCGGTAGTGATGGGGATACTTCCTATCTGGGCAGCTCTTTTGCCGATGGCAACAACAGGATGGCCATGGGCAGTCAATCTGTTTACAGCCAGATAACTATATCTGTCAGGATTAGGTGATGCACCTAATACCACTGTTTTTTTCTTGTCGCTCATACTTATATAGTAACAAACTTTACACCAGAACATGAATGGAAGGGGCGGTACCGCCTTCCTGGCAGGGGAGATGATGTGGTTGGCATAGGTTTCCAAGTGGGGGGGGAGATATAAGGCCAGCCTGGGTTGTGTGGGTGGCAAGCTTTTAAGCAGGGTTTAGCTTTGTGCCAATGAGACAGGTGCTGATCTGTTAAGCCATGCAGGGTAGGAAGCCTGGCGGGAAGGATGGTTATCTGCTTATTGGTTGTGATGTGCGAATGAATGGACGGTTAGAGGTGCGGTGGGGAGCACTGCAATTGGAGCTGCCGTTGAGGTCGGATTGTCGTATCCGGACTTTCAGTTTTTGAAAGGTTGTTTGGAAAAAAACAAGGCGGGGGGCCGCCTTAGATTTATCATCGGGATGACTTTATTTGAACAGCTTCATCAGGGTGGAATAGAACCAGTTTGCATCTGCTTTTACAAATGCGTTCAGGGTTTTGTCTGTTTGATGAGCGAATTTGTTGATTTCTGTAATGGAGTCTTTGAAGGATTTCAGGTGTTTGTCTTTCGGATCACCTTCTACTTCCTGGAGTTGTTCCAGGGTTTTGAGGATGGGATCCAGTTCCCTGCGTTTTCTTTCGCGGGCAATTTCTTTGGCAACTTTGTAAATATCTTTTTCAGCGGTGAAGTATTCTTTTCTTTCGCCGGGCACGAGGACGCGGTCTACGAGGCCCCAGTTGATGAGTTCGCGTACGTTCATGTTGGTGTTGCCCCGGGAAATGTTTAGCTCTGCCATGATTTCGTCTGCACTTAGGGGCTCAGGCATGATCATTAGCAAAGCGTGGATTTGGGCCATGGTTCGGTTTATACCCCATTGGGCTCCGAGGGAGCCCCATGTTTGGATGAATTGTGCTTTTGCTTCGGCTAATTTCATTGCTTCCTTATTGAAGGTATAAAGGTATATTATGTTTTTGAACTTTCAAAAGTTTGTGAAAAGGGGGAGGGGGGAAGAGGAGAAAGGAGAGAGGCGAAAGGGGGAAGGAGATAAAGGGGATAAAAGGGGTAAAGGGGAGAAAGGAGGGAACGGGAGTGAGTTGGAAGGCGGGAGAGTTGGAAGGATGGAAAGGAAGCAGGAGGAAAGAAAGAAGGAGGGAAAGTAGATAGAGAGAAAAGCGAAAAGGAGTGAGATGAAAGAGGAGAGAGATGGAAGGTGGGAGAGCAAGGGAGTCTTTTAGTTTTTGTATAAATGAAGCATTGTTCTGTACGAGGTAGGTATAATATTAAAAGGCCATGTGAGCATCAAAAGCTTCGTTTCAGGTGCGGGAATGAAGAGCGATGCGGTTGCCATCGGTATCATAGATAATCGCAAAATACCCGGGAATGGGAATATCAGCAATGGGGCGTTTATCCAGTTCAATCTTACCTCCGGCTGCTTCTACGCGGTCCAGGATAGGTGAAAGGTCTTCACCTGCATTCAGATAAATCAAAGCCCCGCGCTGGCTGGGCAGGTATTCCATACCATGGACAATAGCTCCGCCAGCGCCACTGGTGTGGTCGAAGAGGAAGAAGGCCATTTTTTTGAGTCCGGAGATTTGTTCGGGAAGCTCATAGCCTAGAATATGGCTGTAAAACTTCCTGGCTCTGTCGAAGTCGTGTACGGGGATTTCGAACCAGTTTAATGCATTCCGGAGAGGTTCCATTGTTACTGCATTTGATATAAATATAATAAAAAAAAGCGGCTTCCTGTCAGGAAGCCGCTCTTCATAATTATATCGTATTGGACTATACCAGCATTGTAACTGGATTTTCCAGGTAACCTTTCAGTGTTGCCAGGAACTTAGCACCTACGGAACCGTCTACGCTACGGTGATCACAGCTCAGGGTCAGTTTCATGATATTAACAGCTTTGAACTGTCCTTTTTCAGATACTACTGTTTCCTTGATACCACCAACGGCCAGGATTGCAGAATCCGGAGGATTGATGATAGCAGTGAATTCATCGATACCCATCATACCCAGGTTAGAGATAGTGAAGGTATTGCCGGTGAAGTCCTGTGGTTGCAGTTTCTTGTTTTTCGCCTTGTCGTACAGACCTTTAGCATCAGCAGCGATCTGGCTCAGAGATTTCTGGTCAGCGAAGCGGATTACCGGAACGATCAGACCATCTTCGATAGCTACTGCAGAACCGATGTGGATGTGGTGGTTCTGGCGGATGAAATCACCCATCCAGCTACTGTTTACATCAGGATGTTGGCGCAGTGCCAGGGCAGCTGCCTTGATCACCATATCATTGAAGGAGATCTTAACAGGAGAAACCTCGTTAATTGCTTTACGGGCTTCCATTGCCTTATCCATATTTACATCTACTTTGAGGTAGAAGTGAGGAGCAGAGAATTTGCTTTCGCTCAGGCGCTTAGCGATTACTTTGCGCATCTGGGTCAGCTGAACATCGGTGTAACTTTCCTGACCTGCAGGTGCAAAAGCAGGAGCTGATTTCGCAGCGCTGGCAGCAGGTGCAGAAGCGGTAGCAGCAGGTGCAGCGGATGGAACGAATCCGTCCACATCTTTCTTCACGATTCTACCGTTATCGCCGGAACCGGTTACTTTATTGATGTCGATACCTTTTTCCTGTGCCAGTTTCTTAGCCAGCGGAGATGCTTTCACACGACCGTTAGCGTCAGTAGCAGTAGCTTCAGGAGTTGCAGCAGGAGCTGCATTTGCTGCCGGAGCAGCAGTTTGAGCGGCAGGAGCAGAAGCAGCAGCTGGTTTAGCACCACCCTGACCTTCGGAAGCCAGGATTGCGTCTACGTTTGTACCTTTCTTACCTACGATAGCGATGATACCATTTACTTTGGCAGCATCACCTTCTTTTACGCCTACATATAATAATTCACCTTCAGCGTAACCAATTACTTCCATGGTAGCCTTATCGGTTTCCACTTCAGCCAGTACGTCATCGCTTTTCACGGTGTCACCTACTTTCTTATTCCAGGCTACGATCTTACCTTCTGTCATCGTATCGCTCAGGAGCGGCATACGGATTACAGTTGCATTTTTCAGTGCTTCTGCAACAGCTGCATTATCAGCGGCTGGGGCAGGAGCAGCAGCCGGAGCTGGTGCCTGAGCTTCAGGTTGAGCCGGTGCAGCAGCAGGAGCTGGAGCAGCACCACCCAGTAAAGACTGGAAGTCTTCACCCGGTTTACCAACGATAGCTATAACTTCATTTACTTTAGCAGCCTTTCCCTTCTCTACACCTATATATAATAACGTACCCTCTACATATCCCATCACTTCCATGGTGGCCTTATCAGTTTCCACCTCAGCAATTACATCGTCTGCTTTTACGGTATCGCCTACCTTTTTATGCCATTCCGCGATCACCCCTTCTGTCATCGTGTCACTCAAAAGGGGCATTCTGATAACTTCTGCCATAGTATTTTTCCAAATTTTGCTCAAACCTACAAAAGAATTGCGAATTGTGAAAGTCGTATTCTTGTTCTTCTGCCGATTCTAAACGGTATTAAAAATCGAGTTCTAAATTTAGTTTGTCTTTCAACTCTTTCACGAGCGGATATTTTTCTATCATCTTAGCAAATTTCTCGCGGCTGGATAGCGGCGCAGGGCCAATATCCGCTGTTTGCTGAGACTCATCGAGATGAAGTGTGAGTACGAGGCTGTTGTTCCGGAACTTGTCTTTGAAGAATTGAGAGATGGCCAATTTTTCTTCTTCCATGAAGCGGAATTGCACAATATTTCTGCTTGTAATTCCGATCTCTTCAGGACCCAGCATGGAGATAACGGCCAGTTGTAAGTTACTTACGACTGTCATTTTGTTAGCCTGGCGGAAGCGGTCTATGAACTCATCCCAGTATACGGAAAGTGCGCCATGTGTCATGGGGATACTTTCCTGCTTTGTTTCGGCGGTTTGCTGGGCAGCAAATGCCTGTTTCATGGCGGCTAGGCCTGTCAGCTTAGGTACGGTGGCTGCAGGTTTGGAAGCCGTTTGGGATGAGGATGATTGGGAGGTGTATGACTGGGAAGATCCCGGTTGTCCGGAGGAAGTTGTCGAAGACCTGGTTTGTCCGGATGGAGATTGGGTTCCATTTTGTCCGGATGTATGAGGGCTTGCAGTTTGTCCGGGTGTAGTCTGAGAATAAGCAGATTGTCCGGATGCCTGCTGAGCAGATGTATTTGAATTATACTGTGTGCTTGTAGCGGTTTGCTGTACAGGCACTTTATTTTCTATAGTGAGCTTAGGTTCATTGGCTGCAATAGATGCACTTGTAGCTGGCTGACCTGCTTTGGCAGGTGTGGCCTGAGCGATAGGAGCGCGGAGCTTTTGAGGGGCGGAACCGTCAGCTACCAGTTTTTTTTTTACTACCTCTCCGGTTTGGTCATCGCTGACTAAGGTAACTGCCTGTTGCAGGAAACAGAGTTTGATCAGGGCCATTTCTACGTGCAGACGTTTATTGCGTGCCATGCGGTAGTTGATCTCTGTTTCGTTCAGGAGGTGGAGGGCGGTGATGAGGTAAGAAGGACTCAGTTTGCCGGATAACTGGCGGTAGCGGTCTTTGAGGTTACCGCTTACTTCTACGAGGTGGAGAACTTTGTCTTCCTTGCACAACAGGAGGTTGCGGAGGAATTCGGCCCAGCCATTGAGGAAGTTGTCGCCTTCAAAACCTTTTTGCAGGATTTCGTCGAAGATGAGAAGGGCGGAAGCTACGTCCTGTTGCAGTACGCCATCCATGATTTTGAAGAAGTAATCATAGTCAAGAATGTTGAGGTGCTCCAGGGTATTCTGGTAGGTAAGTCTGCCGCCGGTGAAGGAGACGATTTTATCCAGGGTACTGAGGGAGTCACGCATACAGCCATCGGTCTTTTGCGCTACGAGGTGCAGGGCATCGCTTTCGGCCTGGATGTGTTCTTTCTGACAGATTTCCTGTAAGTGATCCACGGTGTCCTGGATGG
Source organism: Chitinophaga silvisoli (assembly GCF_003412465.1). Classification (GTDB taxonomy): domain Bacteria; phylum Bacteroidota; class Bacteroidia; order Chitinophagales; family Chitinophagaceae; genus Chitinophaga; species Chitinophaga silvisoli. The sequence goes on along the minus strand of NZ_QTJV01000004.1, from coordinate 476,979 downwards.
TGATGCGCTTGAAATCGAAGATCTGGCATCGGCTCAGGATGGTGGGGAGGATTTTATGTTTTTCGGTGGTAGCCAGGATGAAAATAGCATAGGAGGGGGGTTCTTCCAGTGTCTTCAGGAATGCGTTGAAGGCGGAGGAACTGAGCATGTGCACCTCATCTATGATATAGATTTTATATTTACCGGCTTGAGGAGCAAAGCGTACTTGTTCAACGAGGGTACGGATGTCGTCAACTGAGTTGTTGGATGCAGCATCCAGTTCGTGGATGTTGAAAGAGGAGCCTTCATTGAAGGAAACGCAGGAGTGACATTGATTGCAGGCCTCACCGTCGGGCTGGAGATTTTCGCAGTTGATGGTTTTTGCCAGGATACGGGCACAGGTGGTTTTGCCCACACCGCGGGGACCGCAGAACAAAAATGCGTGCGCAAGTTGGTTGTTGCGGATGGCGTTTTTGAGTGTGGTGGTAATGTGGGATTGTCCTACTACTGTAGAAAAGTTCTGTGGTCTGTATTTACGGGCAGAAACGATAAAATTCTCCATATTCAAAGGCTATTCACGAAGGCCGAAAGTACACAAAATTCAGGAGAAATGTTAATAAGGGGAGAGGTGGTTGGGGAATGGAGAGTTTGAGAGTGGCCTGCGGCAGCATGGAAGAAGGTGAATATTCGGCTGGTGCCGTGGTTTGGAGGGTTTAGTGGCGGGAAAGAGATGTTTTAGGTGATTGGTTTGGGGATAATGATGGGGAAGGATCGTTTTTCGGTGGTTGGTTGGGTATGATGGCGGGAAAGAGATGTTTTTTGGGCGAGGTTGGGGGAAAGGAGGCTATTTTATAGCACCGCTTCCAACATTTTACAGCACCGCCTCCAACCAGGCTTTTTTCATCAGAATTATACTATTATTATACTGCTCCATCACCGTTGTACTAATCTCATGCAAGTTCGTTATCTCCTCCATAACCGGCTCATTCCCATTTATATAACTATAGTTATACCGCATGAAATGACTCACCTTTTCCTGTAAAGCGGCATCCCATCCTCCCGATACTTCCGGCATCTGCTTCATGCGCTGCAAAATTTTCCTGAGCAATGCTCCTTCATCCACCAGACTATCAAAATAAGGTTGGGCGCTGGCCATCGTCAGGCCTTGTTCACTAAAGAGTGAGCTGACTGAATGGAGAATTCTGCCAACGATATCATTTAGCTGCCAGCAGATGCCCTGGTGTTCGATCAGTTTGAAATACTTTTCCAGCAGCAGTTTGGCGTTAGCAGGATCTTTTTGGAATGCGATGGTATAATGGTAGTGTATAGCCAGTATATCATGCGCCTGCAGCCATTCTGCTTCCTGGCGGATACTGGATTGAAGTTTGATGCGCACTTTGCCCGCAGCATTGGCAGGATATTGCTTTCCTTCAAATTCAAAATATCTTGTTTTGATCTGGCCCTGTTGAATTGCATGCAGGGTCTCCGCATCCTGGATATCTCTGAAGTAGGCACGCAGGCGTTGTACATTATTCTCTGCATATAATGTAGCAGTAGATAATGCCGCCATCTGTTCATTGGGCAATGGCGTGATATTGGTTTCGGACAAAAGCGGAAAAGGGCGATTGTCGTAATACTCATTGAAGACTGCCGGCATTGAGTAATCCCTGATCCGGGTGGCCGTTTCAGCTATGAAATTTTCCACAGGGTAAGCCGCATATTGACCCGGTTGCTGAATAAAAGGTTGATTCAGCAAATTGGACATTTGCTCCTGTAATTCCTCTGCATGCCGGAAGAGTTGCCATGCACTCTCAGGGCGCAGCGTTTTGTTGATATTGGCGGCTATGTAGCGTTGTTCTCTTTCTTCCCTGGAAGGATGCGTGGCCCATTGATCGGGAAGGTGCACCCTGCTCAGCAGGAAGGAGCTAAAATAACTATTCGTTACCATTGGCAACTGGTGCTCATCCAGTGCAATTTCGTGCTGGGAGGCATAGAGGCGGATGAGGGAGCGGTGTACTTCGTATATATTTCCAAAGCGACGTTGCTGTCTTGCCATTTCCGGAAGTTGCAGCAAGCAATGCTCATAAAAGAATCCACTTATTTCCAGTCTTCGCATGGCTGAAACGGCAGCATCTGAACCTGCTACTTTCATTGCTACTTCGTCTGCATGAAATTCCATTTCTCTTCGGAGTGCCATGTATTGTTTGTTCACTATACCATACATGAGTCGTAAGGCTTTTTGGATATCACTGACGATGCGGAGATTGATGCGTGCCAGCAGTGCAAATACGATCCATCTGCCAGAGATCCAGCTCATGGTTTTGTGCCAGCTTTGGTTTTCGTATAGCATGTTGTAGATCATCCTGTTTACAGTGTATACGTAGCTGGCGAGTTTCATGCTTCGTTGTGAAAAATGTCCGAATTCATGAGCGATGGCCATGGTGAATTCACTTACGTTCAGACTATTGACAAGGCCTAAGCCGATCTCCAGATTTTTGCCGACAGGCCAGAACATGTTCATGAAGCGAACGGGATAAATGACTGCAGCATTAACACCTGGGGCGAGGTAAACTTTTTTAGGGAAGCGGGTTTTGGTGGCTCGCGCAATTTGGTGGAGGCAGTCGAAGAGTGCGGGTTGTTCCTCGCGGGTGATAGGGATGCGCAATGAAAGGTCCTGTTGCTGGCGGGTGAAGAGAAATTTGATCAGGAATAAGACCTGCATCATACCCATGAAGATAATGCCCAGGCCAGTGATGAAAAGGAGGATGGAAAAGATGGTGATGGGGTGAAGAGGTGCAAACATGATAAGGCTGACACCTGCCCAGAGAAAGATGGCGGCGAGGATTCCTGCATATATGAGCAGCAAACCATAGGTGACGAAGAATAGCAGAATGCTTCCCATCATTTTGAGGACCTGCAATCTGAATGATTTTGCCGGTTGGACTGTAGTTGAATTTTCGGGACCGGCCGAAAAACTGTTGGACATAGTTACAAGCAAGTTAGCATGATGATTGCTTAATAAATATAGTGTTATTTTGAGAAGTTGAAGGTGGGAAAAATGGAATTTGAAAACGAATTGTTAATGGCCGCCAGTGCCAGGGAAGGAATCTTTATATTAGACGTTTCATTATGGCACAGGTAGGAAGGAAATGAACAAACACTAACTTAATAAACAACAGCACCACAGAAAGGACCATAATTATCGTGTAGGAAGCAATCTTTCATATTTACAATCTCTTAAGATGTCGCGAATGGTCGCACGCAGGTTGACCTCAAGTATTGTACCCTTTCTGGTACAAATACCAGATAGTATTTTTGTCATTAGCATCGCACTATTATTCCTATTAATAGCAATTGTTGCTATTGTCATGAACTACCGGCTTCGAATGCAATTAAACAAAACTAAATCTGCCTTGTCTGAATCTATAAAAGGCAAGCTGAATATGATTACAAACTTCAACAGGGAAGTGCGTACCCCACTGAATGCTGTGATCGGATTGAGTGAACAATTGACACATACCCCATTGAATAAAGAACAACGGGATCTGCTGCATGCTATTGAACATGCTGCGGGGATGTTGCTGCGTATTATGACCAATGCGCAGGAGGTTTATAGCCTGGCAAAAGGTGATATACAATTAGATTCAAATCCATTTGAAATTTATGCCGCTTTCTATAGTGTAATGGAAGAGAAGCGTACCCTTGCGAAGGAGAAAGGCTTATACTTTGATGCGCTTTATGAGGGTGATCAATACCTGCGTGTACTGGGTGATGAACAGCGATTGATACAGGTGATGCAACACCTGGTTGATAATGCAATTAAATATACCAAACTGGGAGGTGTGCAAGTCATTTTACGTGTGACGAAAGCTGAAGAGGACAAAGCTGTAATTTACCTGGAGGTAAAAGATACGGGTATCGGTATTGCTGAAGATATGATTCCTTATCTGTTTGGTTATTATTCTTTTCCCCGTCCGCCGCAAATGGCAGCGGTGAGTGGTACCGGATTAGGTTTGGCGATTGTGCAGCATATCCTGTATTTACATGGAACGAAGGTGCATGTTGAAAGCAGTCAGGAGAAAGGTAGTTGCTTTACTTTTGAAATTACTTACCCCGTACCGGATAAAAAAACGCTGATCATTTCACGGAGAGAGTTGGAAGATATGACCGGTAGTTTTATGGAAGGGAGGAATATTCTTGTGGCGGATGACCAGGAAATGAACCTGGTATTGCTATCGCGGATTTTGAGCAGGTGGAAGTGTAATTTTGATAAGGCGACAGATGGTATTGTTGCTTATAATTTGTTTTTACATCACGATTATGATATGGTGTTGCTTGACGTGCAGATGCCTGGTATGACGGGCCTTGAGGTAGTGAGGAAGATACGGGAGGATCGTGATGCAATAAAGGCAGCTGTACCGGTGCTGGCGATTACTTCTGATATAACGATGACTGAAAATGATAGGTACCGGGAGTTAGGGTTTGATGATTGTATGTTGAAGCCGTTTAAAGAGCGGGATATTTACAATACAATTATCAGGCATTTGCCTCCGGCAGGTGTGAAGGTGTTGTAAAAAAATGAGGATGTATCAAATGCAAAATTTCCGGGATTTAATTCGGATGTTGAGGGTGAGAATTTTAGTTTATGAAATTCTCTTTCTCTATGTGGTCAAATTACTTTTGATACAACCTCGTTTTAAATTTAAGCAAGTTGTGGATGTCGTTTGAATTCTTTTGTTCTGTCAAACAAATAGCGATAGGTCGTTAACCTGCGGGTGATGGTGGTACCTAAGCTTTCTGCCATATTGATCATTTTAGGATTGAAATCTCCAATCCACTGCATCTCATATTTCTCATATTGCAGCTTGTGCTGGATGATGGCACCTCCTTCAAGGATCATATAAGCATCTGCTCCCTTGCCCTGGAATTCAGGCACTATACCGAATAAAATTCCTGTGAATGTTTTGGTACCGCGGGTCCATTTCAACCAAAGCAGTTTGAGCATCTGTAAGGGACCGAATTTACCATTCATGTGTTTGAAATATTCATTCAGGGATGGTAAGTTCAGCCAGGCACCGATTGGCTCATTGTTGTGATAAATGAACCATACGATCTTTTCATCCATCACCGGTTTCATTTGCTTAAACAGTTTCATTGCCTGGGGGAAGGCCATTTCCTTGTTACCACCATGGCCTGCCCATGCTTTGTTATACACATGCACAAAGTCTCTCACATACTTCTCCATATTATTCTTTTTCAGATGGCTGGAGGAGAATGCCGGATCTGCTGAGATGGCGGCATGGCGGGCATAGAACTTATCTTGAACCCGGTCTTTTACATTCAGACCATAACAGTATTGGTGGAAAAAGGGTTTAAATCCGTAGTTTTCCATCAGTTCTTTATAATAAGGAGGATTGAAGTTCATACCATATAATGGTTCGTGGAAACCTTCTACCAGCAATCCCCACCAGTTATTTCTTTCACCAAAGTTAATAGGGCCGTCCATCGCTTCCATGCCTCTTTCTTTGAGCCAGTCGCGGGCATGGTCGAAGAGGAAGTTGGCCGCCTGCTGATCATTGATACAATCAAAGAATCCTACGCCACCTGTGGGTTGTTCATCTCCTTTGTTCTTATATTTTTTATTTACAAAAGCGGCTATACGGCCTATCAGTTTGCCATTGTCATCTTTCAGCAACCAGCGGATCAATTCTCCGTGGCGGAATGCCTTGTTCTTTTTGGTATCAAACACTGCATTGATGTCCTTGTCCAGCGGACGAACCCATCCGGGAACATCTTTATTCAGCTGCACATGAACGTCTAAAAACTGCTTTGCTGTACGTTTATCATTTACAATCACCAGTTCCATAGGGAAGATTTAGAGGTGCAAAAATAACGATTGCTCAATATATATTGAGGGAGAGGTGTTTTAATTTGATTATTTCGGGGTGGTAGGGGAAATGAGGTTCGGGAGAAGGGCTACAGGAAAGGATTTTAGGGTTAGATAATAGTTTATTCAAGGCAGAACTTAATGTCGGAGGCGAAATTTAGAAAGGGTTATCGTTGGCAGATGCGATAAGTATACAGTGGATACTGCCTGCGGTTGTGGCGATTAGTCCGGAGATGTTGCCGGAGCAGGATGTGATTCAGGGAAGTAAAAGTAGTAAGCAGAAAGTAGTGGGTGTGGAGAATGCATGATGAGCGTTGGGAAGGATGGGAGGAGGGATGGGTTAAGGGGGGGCTTAAAAAATAGAAGATGGCTGATGTAATGTGGCGGGGTGTATACTGGCATTATTTTTTCTGATTAGTTCGTTATGAAACGGAATACAGGATATATCATCGTCATCATTTTTCTCGGCATTTTTCTGGTGCTTAGTTTTTCACGTCAGCAGAAGCGGGTGAAGCAGGTATTGGCGGAGAATGAGCGTTTGTTTAATGAGAACCGTCATTTAAAGCAGTCATTGGACCTGAGTAGCAGTACAGCGCAGCAGATTGCTGACAGGGCTGAGGTGAGGCAGCGGGAGAGTAGTCAGGGGCAGTTTGTGGATCCACGGATTTATTATAGAAAGAACTGGAAGCAGTTTATTGCAGTGACGAATAGTGATTATAAGACTGGTTTCCTGGGAGGGATTAAGAACCTGGATGTAATTGTGAAGAACCAGACGGAGTTTGTGATTGATAATGTGGTGGTGGCTGTAGAGTATCAGAGAGGTAATGGGGATGTGTTTAAGACGGAGCAGTATACGATCAGTGATATAGGAGCGAAGGGGACGAAGTCAGTGAGGGCGGCTGATAGCAGGAAGGGGCAGAAGGTGGTGATTAAATTGATGAGTGTAACGAGTCAGTCGATGAATTTTTGTTGGGCTGTGAATAAGGTGGCGGATCCTGTAAATCCGGATCCTTATAAGTGTACGCCGGATAAATAAGTTTTCTCTCTTTATAGGATGATGTATTTGTTAAATCAAATTGGCCGCGGATAAGTGATTATCTTTGGGACATGGTATCATTCCGGCCGAGCAAGCGTATTTCACCTGAAGTTATTGAGCTATATGAGGCTGCCTTTCCTGAAGCGGAGCGGCGGCCTTTGCCTGCGCAGCAAAGATTGCTGGAGGAGGGGGCGTTGCAGTTGTTGGAGGTAGTGGAGGGCGTGCATTTTGTGGGTTTTGTGTTTTGCTGGGCATTGACGGATTTCACGTTTATAGAGCATTTTGCGATTGATCCTGTGAAGAGGGGACAAGGAACGGGGACGAGGGTGATTACCTTATTATTTGAGCGCTATGGTCGCCTGGTTTTGGAGACCGAGTTACCGCATACGACAGATGCCCGGCGGAGAATTCGTTTTTACGAGGCGCTGGGTTTTGGTGCTTTTCCTGCACTTTATTTACAGCCGCCTTACAGGGCGGGTTGGGAACCGTTACAATTGGTTTTAATGCAGAAAGGTATGTCCCTGGAGGAACATACCTTTACAAAAGTCAGCAATGAAATATATCGTGAGGTTTATGGTCTCTGATAATTAAGAAGCAATGTTACCTCTCAGTTCTGCTGCGTGGCGCAGTACGGGAAGGTTGTGATTGCTGTTGCTGTTGCATCCTTTGCTGCTGCTGTTGCTGCTGCTGCTGGGCGCGTTGTTGTTGTTGCATTTGTTGTTGTTGAGCTCTTTGCTGTTGTTCCTGTTGTTGCCTTTGCTGTTGTTGCATTTGCTGCTGTTGTCGCTGTTGTTCCTGTTGAGCTCTTTGCTGTTGTTGCTGTTGGATGCGTTGTTGATCCTGTTGCTGGCGAATACGTTCCTGTTGCTGTTGTTGCTGTACTCTTTGCTGTTGGTCCTGTTGTTGGCGGATACGCTCCTGTTGCTGCTGTTGCATTTGCTGCTGTTGGATGCGTTGTTGATCCTGTTGCTGGCGAACACGTTCCTGTTGCTGTTGCTGTTGCTGAGCTCTTTGCTGTTGATCCTGTTGCTGGCGGATACGCTCCTGTTGCTGCTGTTGCATTTGCTGCTGCTGGATACGTTGCTGGTCATTTACCTGCGTGCGCGTACCGGGATTGGGCGTAGACGTTGAAGGCGTGGTACGATCAGGCCTGTTAGAATTGTTATTCCTGTCAAAGCTCCTGTCAAAATTGCGATTGTCGTTCCTGTCATTGTTAATGTTGTTTGTGTTGTTATTATTATTGTTTCTATTATCAACCCTGTTAGGGATGTTGTTATTGTTATTCCTGTTATCTACTCTGCCGGGGACGTTGTTGTTGTTATTATCCCTGTTAGGATAGTTATTATTGTTATTGTTCCTGCTATCGCCTCTGTTATCGCCCCTGTTAGGGAAGTTGTTATTATTCCGGCTATCTCCCCTGTTAGGAATGTTATTATTTGGGCTATTAGGTCTATCGAAGTTATTCCTGGTATTACCGTTACCGCTTGAGAAATTTCTGTTCTGTTGACCCTGACGTAAGTCATTAGGGTTAGGGCGGTATACGCGAACCTGGTCATTTGCAATTGAACCACGGCCCGGGCGGTCGCTATCCATAATTCTTCTTGGCTGGATATTCGTTCTTGTATAGCGCTCTACATCCCTGGTAGCTGGACCGCGGTAGTATGTACGGTTATTAATAATAGTAGTATTATTAATAATGGTTGTATGGTTAAACACTTCTACCCTGGTAGCGCGGGGAACATAGTAGCGACTTACATATGTATTGGTAATGTATTGGCAGGGAACGAATGACCAGTAGGAAACCGGGATATTTACATTCACGCCTATTGTCATGCCGGGGCCTAAAGGAGCCCAGCCATAGTAATCGCTGCTGTTTCTCCAGCTTACCCATGCAGGTCCCCATTCATAGCCTGGGATCCAGACCCATCCATAATAGTCGTCAAATGTCCAGCGACCGTAGTGGAATGGGGCCCATCCCCAGTCGTAATCAGACATCCAGGTCCATCCGTAGTCGGTGTAAACCCAGTGACCATTGGTGGCATAAGGTTGGAAGTCGGGTCCGGCGTTGGGAATCCAGGCTTCTCCATATCCCTGGTAGTTGACCCAGCGGCCGTATGGGCTGAGGGCATCGTAGAAACCGCCAGCGGAAACCTGATAATCTTGTGGAGGGCGGGCGGCGACACAGGACATGCCTGGGAGTGCAGCAAAAGAGGCTGCTATAGCTATTGCGGAAATATATCGTTTGATGTTTTTCATATATGTAATTCTTTTGGCGGCTGATTCTTTAATGTATAGGATTTCTTTCTACAGCAGTAAAAGAATCAATTGATTTTAAATAGTTTACGAATGTAGTGTATAACAATTGATCAAGTGTTATTGCTGGCTTTAGGCTGGCCTGCTGCATTCATGTAGGATGTTCGCGGTGTCAGAATTTAGCTTGATCAGATAAAAACAAATCCTGTGCCGGATTAGTTAAATGCTGAGCTGTAAAGGGTTTGGAGGGTTTGAAGGGTGTATATTTTAGCAAAACGCTAACATTTACATGATATTTTATGTGGATAAGAATGATGACAATCATGCATGACAAATGCCTGGGGACTGTTATTTTTACACTGAGAATGCATACTAATTATGTGTAACGTAATTAGCGCAAAGCCACGTTTTAAGGGAATTTCACGGGAATATCCACGGTATTTTGAATTTCCCTCATTAACTGTTACCTTTGCGGCAAAATTAACAAACCGCTCATTTTAAGCATTTATAAACCTCTTAAAAATATGCCTAACACAGGTAAGATCAAGCAAATTATCGGTCCCGTGGTGGACGTCCACTTCGACGGGAAGCTGCCCGAAATCTACAACGCACTGGAAATTACCCGCGAAAATGGTCAGAAGGTAGTGCTGGAAGTTCAGCAGCACCTTGGTGAAGATAGCGTTCGTTGCGTTGCGATGGATTCTACAGATGGTTTCGTTAGGGGAATGCTGGTAACCGACAAGGGGACTCCTATTAAAATGCCGGTGGGCGATGGTATCAAGGGTCGCTTGTTCAACGTGGTAGGTGAGGCTATTGACGGTCTGGGTGATATTGATACTTCAAATGGTTATCCTATTCACCGTAAGCCTCCTCGTTTCGAGGATCTGGCTACAGACACAGAAGTATTATATACAGGTATCAAGGTAATTGACCTGATCGAGCCATATGCAAAAGGTGGTAAGATTGGTTTGTTCGGTGGTGCTGGTGTAGGTAAAACAGTATTGATCCAGGAGCTGATCAATAACATTGCGAAAGGTTACGAAGGTTTGTCAGTGTTTGCAGGTGTGGGTGAGCGTACCCGTGAAGGTAATGACCTGATGCGTGAAATGATCGAAGCTGGTATCGTAAAATATGGTGAGAAATTCCAGGAGTCCATGGAGCATGGTGGATGGGATCTGGCTGCTGTTGATAAGGAAAAACTGAAAGCATCTCAGGCTACCTTTATCTTCGGTCAGATGAACGAACCTCCAGGTGCCCGTGCGCGTGTTGCGTTGTCTGGTCTGACTATTGCAGAATATTTCCGTGATGGAGATGGTACTGCAGGTGGTGGTAAGGATATCCTGTTCTTCGTTGACAACATCTTCCGTTTCACCCAGGCAGGTTCTGAAGTATCCGCGCTGTTAGGTCGTATGCCTTCTGCGGTGGGTTATCAGCCTACGCTGGCAACTGAGATGGGTCTGATGCAGGAGCGTATCACCTCTACCAAGAATGGTTCCATCACATCTGTACAGGCGGTTTATGTACCTGCGGATGACTTGACTGACCCTGCTCCGGCTACAACATTTGCGCACCTGGATGCTACTACGGTATTGGATCGTAAGATTTCTGACCTTGGTATTTATCCTGCGGTGAGCCCACTGGATTCTACTTCCCGTATTCTTTCTCCATCTATTGTAGGTGAAGCGCATTACAACTGTGCTCAGCGTGTGAAGATGATTCTGCAACGTTATAAAGAACTGCAGGATATCATCGCTATCCTTGGTATGGATGAATTGAGCGACGAAGATAAACTCACAGTAAGCCGTGCACGTCGTGTACAGCGTTTCCTGTCTCAGCCTTTCCACGTAGCAGAACAGTTTACTGGTCTGAAGGGTGTACTGGTTCCGATCGAAGAAACTATCAAAGGTTTCAACATGATCATGGATGGTGAAGTTGATGAGTATCCTGAAGCAGCGTTCAACCTGGTAGGTAACATTGAAGCGGCTATCGAGAAAGGTAAGAAACTGCTGGAAGCAGCTAAGAACTAATTCATTTTTCACCCTTAACTTTTAATATGTTATTAGAAGTATTAACACCTGAAAGAAAACTGTACTCCGGCGAAGTGTATGGTGTACAGTTGCCAGGCATAGACGGCTCTTTTGAAGTGCTGAATAATCATGCGCCGTTGATCGCTGCATTGGGCAAGGGCAGAATGAAGGTGCTGAAAGATAAGTCACAGAATGAATTCTATAACATAGAAGGAGGTTTTGTGGAGGTATTAAGAAATAAAGCGACTGTGCTTGTAGAAGGCGCATCAGCGATATAACTGAAGTAGCGGTAAGCTATAAATGAAATAGGCCGGGTAGGATTACCCGGCCTTCGTTTTGTCCTAACTATTCCAATCTAATTAATAATTACCCTGTTTAAAGAGCGCAGTAGGATTACTGGCCAGGGCGTCTTACAATCAGGACCCACGCCGCGCAGGATACAAGTATCCTACAGCCGCAATTGGGCCTGTTCCTATGAAAATGAATATCTTATATTATGTAATGATTTTTTTAATTGTATAACTGTCACATTTATCACGAACCCCTGACCGGAAATAGAGGGTAGGTGAGTTATATTTTAGTTGTTTCAATTATAGTCCAGGAAGGCATACGTAACATGTGTATCGGTTTGTCCTTCATAGGTGTTTATACTTCGGTTTAGTTCACATTTTTCCTATCATAATACTGATAAACAGGGTCGCCAAACATGGATTGCTCTGACTACATTACTATTTTGCGTAAGCAAGATATTTGATTTTTTTTAAATATCCTCGCGCTGAGTGGTTGCTGAGGGATACTAAAATCCAGCCAACAACGTTAGTCGTTGGAACTGAGTCTTTAGGCATATAAATTTTTTTAATCTTTTTTTTCCACAAAGAGGGATTTGCCGCTGATGTACGGCATACGGTGCAGTATATACGCTACTAATTCAGGAGCGGATCTATAGGGAAATTGGCCATGATGGCAAAGTTGCTGCCAAGGTTCCTGAGCGCTTGTTTCCATACATTGTCGTCTTTTTCATCGAAGACGAGGGCTTTGTTACTTTGTGAAAGGATCCAGCTTTTTTCATTTAATTCATTTTCAAGCTGTCCACTACTCCAACCGGAATAGCCGATGAAGAATCGGATCTTATTAAGATCGAGTTTACCTGTGTTGATCATTTTTACGACCTGATTGAATTCGCCGCCCCAGTAGATACCACTTTGTATTTCAAAACCACCTTTGATGAGTTCTGGTTGTTGATGGATAAAGTGAATGGTATCTATCTGTACCGGACCTCCGTAGTATACGGAAATGTTGGGGATCAGGATATCCGGAACGAGGTCGTTTAGGTTCTGATCGAAACGTTTGTTGAGGACGAAGCCAAAGCTACCTTTATTGGATTGGTGCTCACAGAGTAGTACTACAGTGCGGGCAAAGTTTGGATCTTTCAGAAATGGGTCAGCAATAAGCAAAATACCGGGCGACAATGATACCATACACATTCAGTTTTATCACTTATTCAAATTTAACTAATTGAATTAAAGTATGGTAGGATTTTGTGGAGAATTCGTTAGGGTTTTGGGAAAGTTTAACAGGCTGAGGTATTTAGGGTAGCTGGCCTGCGGCGGCAGGGGAAATGGGCATTGTTACGCTGGCGCGCTGGTGGGGGGACAGATGGCTTGGGTAAGATGGAGGATAAGAGAATGGGGTGGGGGATGAAGGATAAGAGAATGTGGTGATATGGAGGATAAGAGGATGGGATGAGATGAAGGATAAGAGAATGTCTGCTACTACTGATAAGAGCGCAGTTGCATTGCATAAGCTTGATTTCCACAAAAAATAAAGGAGGCTAGAAAGCCTCCTTACCATTTTATCAACCAAAATCTAAATCGCTTTATGGAACGAATCCATGTCGATGTATGTAGAAAAATTAAAATTGCTTGTTTGTTAAACTGTTACATCAAATTTAGTACCAGTTTGATACAGCAAATGTACGTAAAGAATGAGAATTACAAACGTCTTTGTGCAGTTAAAATTACGTTAAAGTGGTATTTATTTGCTTAATCCAAGCTGGTAAAAGGTTTTAGCGTATTAATTTTATATTAACGTTGCTATAGCAATTATCGAGTTTTAACAAAATATGCGCTGGAACGCTCACTGAATGTGAGTATATTGTGCGCTTTACGACTAATCCTGAAATGGTACCACTGAAGAAAGTCTTTCCCATCATTGTGGTGTTAATTACACTGTCCTTGCTGGGCCTCATTTACATCCAGTTTAGCTGGATCCATAACGCCTCTATTGTACGCAGAGAGCAGATTGAAGAACGCGCTATCAATGTACTGGATAGGGTGCGGGAAGAAATGCTTGCACGCACCGGCCCGGCTATTCGCCTGAAAATGAATAATACTGTGGTCAGACCTACTGAAAGAGGCCTTACTATTGATAAGTTTAATTCCCTGGACCTCAACATTGGGGTGAGTGACCGCTTTACTACTGCAGAGGTGAAAAACCTGCTAATTAGTGGGCTGCGACGCGAAGGGCTTGACACTACCTTTGAATTCGCCATTGTAGGCAAGGGGAATTTTGGAGAAAGCAGTATTAAAATGCAGTCTGCCGGTTTCCCTAACATGGCCACAGCAGTAGCCAGGGATAGTGTGAATTACCTCGTGAAATACATGCCGCTGCTGGGGAGTTATGAATACATGACGGACAATACGGAAACCATGGTGGTACTGCAGCCACGCAACAACATGTCTTTCCTCTTATCTCTCGGAAAGATGGTAGCTGGTGGTATTCTGTTTACCGCTGTCATCATCACTGCTTTTGCGCTTACTATCCGTACTATGCTGAACCAGAAGAAGATTTCCGAGATTAAATCTGACTTCATCAACAATATGACCCATGAGCTGAAAACACCGCTGGCCACTATTTCTCTGGCTATCGATGCGATCGGGAATGAGAAGGTGATGGACAATAAAGAGAAGATCCGGTACTTCTCCGGCATCATCAAAGAGGAGAATAAGCGCATGAACAAACAGGTGGAAAGTATCCTGCAATCTGCCCTGTTGGAGAAGAATGAAATAGGATTGAAATTACAGCCTACTGATGTGCATGAAGTGATTACGCATACTGTTGAAAACATACAGCTGCAGCTGGCTTCCAAGAATGGTCATGTGGAATTGCGACTGGATGCGATCAACCCAATTATACAGGCTGATGATGTGCATTTCTCCAACGTTATTTTCAACCTGCTGGACAATGCCATCAAGTATTCCAAGGAGAACCTGGAGGTCATCATCTCTACATACAGCACCCGCAAAAACCTTGTCATCACTGTTTCAGATAATGGCATAGGGATGAGTCGTGATACGATTTCACGTATCTTTGAAAAATTCTATCGTGCGCATACAGGTAACGTACACAATGTAAAAGGCTTCGGCCTGGGTCTCAGCTATGTTAAAGCCATCATTGATGCGCACAAAGGGAAAATCAAGGTAGAAAGTGCTGTGGGCAAGGGTAGTAAGTTTACGCTTGAATTTCCACAGGACTAATTCATTATTTTAAAACGGGGTTGTTCAAATGGCATTAATCGAAAAAGAATTAGCACATTTTAGATATCCTATAGCCGTTCCCGGTATGGGCACTGCTATGCAGGAAAAACTGAAGGAAAGCCGCATACTTGTAATCGGGGCAGGTGGTTTAGGGAGCCCGGTTATTCAATACCTGAGTGCGAGTGGTGTAGGTGTTATCGGTATTGCTGACTATGGTTTGATACAGGATGAGGATATGCATCGCCAGCCCATTTATCACATGCAGGATCTGCGAAAGCACAAAGCGAAGATGGCTGCAAGCCGTTTGTGGGCCAGCAATCCTTTTACCAAACATTATCCCCTGCTGTTGCAGGTGAAGCCAGAAAATATCAACCAGTTGCTCGAAGGGATGGATCTCGTTATTGATTGTTCCCAGCATATGCCGACTCACCTGGTAGTGAATGATGCCTGTGTGGCGAAGGGCAAACCTTTTGTAATCGGAGCTGTGCATAACTGGATCTCCTGGTGGGCAGGATTTAACATCGCGCCTTCCAGTGGTGATGCAGCCGCTTCCTATCGTTGCAGCATCAACCTGATTGATGAATATACCAATTTCGATGCAGGTGCGATCGGTGTCACACATGGTGCTACCGGTATGCTAATGGTGAATGAGGTATTGAAATACCTGGCTGGTGTACCTGATGGCCTGGCGAATAAATTTTATAGTATGGATTATCTCCATAACGTATACCAAACCCATACTCTCAACCCGGATGCCGGTATTCTGGCTGCTACCAAAGCGAATGGCCTGCTCACTGCAGAGGCTTATGGACTGGAAATAGTACCTGAAATAGAAGATTAAAAAGAACGCACATGTTTCGTAAGATATTAACCTGGATCTTAGTGGTATATGTGTTGTCAGGCGCTCTCCTGTACTTTTTTCAGAAGAAACTGATCTTCCATCCGATTGTGGCGGCGGCTGATCATGCATATCATTTCGATGTGCCTTTCCAGGAGCTGAATGTGAGGGTGAATGATAAAACTACTATCAATGCGATACTGTTTAAGGCTGAACAGCCCAAGGGTATCGTGGTCTATTTTCATGGGAATGCACAGAATGTTTCCTATTATGCTTATGCCAGTCAATATTTTACCAAACATGGGTATGAGGTATTGATGATGGATTACCCGGGATATGGAAAGAGCACCGGGGCCCTGACTGAGGAGGATTTGTATGCCGATGCGCTGCAGATGTACCAGGTGGCAAGAACGCATTTTTCCCCGGATAGTATTATTATTTATGGCAGGTCACTGGGCACAGGTATTGCTGCTCAACTGGCCAGTGTACGGGATTGTAGACGACTTGTATTGGAAGCCCCTTATTATAACATGACGGATCTGGCAATGAAGATGGCACCGATTTATCCTTATGGGTTTATGCTGAATTATAAGTTTCCTACTAATGAGTATTTGCCTAAGGTGACGGCTCCGATAACTATTATTCATGGTACGGATGACAGGACGGTGCCTTATGAGTCAGGGTTGAAGCTAAAGGAGTTTTTTAAGAAAGGGGATAGTTTTATTACGATTTCCGGGGCGGGGCATAATAATCTGAAGGAGTATCCTTTATTTGGGCAGACACTGGAAGGGTTGGTTAAATAAAGGTTGAAATAATTGCAAAAAAGACGCTCACGTTTTTGTCGTGAGCGTTTTTTTTTGCACATGCAGTTATGAGCGATCGATGAGTTTGCACGTTTTTTCTCCAATCTGCAGCTCGTGTGGCAGCCCCAGTTTCAGTGTATAATTTTCGTTTGTATGTCCTACCGGGAATCCATAGGCCACCGGATAGTCATAATCCTTTACAATATTGTGTATAATCTCATATTCATTCTGACCAAATGGCGTAGCCGTCTCCTGTGCGTCAGTAAAGGTACCTACTACCAATCCTGCCAGTTTATCCAGCCACCCTGCTCTCTTCAGGTTATACATCATACCATCTACCCGGTAGCGGTATTCTCCTACATCTTCCAGCACCAGGATTTTGCCCCTTGTATCAGGTTGAGATACCGTGCCTGATAAATTGGCCAGCAGCGTGAGATTGCCGCCTATAAGCTGGCCGGATGCTTTACCAGTGCGGTTCAGGTCATTAGGCTCAAAGCTGTATTTGTAATTTTTCCCTTTCAGGGCCTGGCGCAGGCTTTCTACATATACATTCTCCACGGTTTCGGCACGGATACCGCTACACATCACGGAATGGAGGGTAGGAATGCCCAACTGCTTATTGATATGCCCATGCAGTGCGGTGACATCGCTATAGCCACAGATCCATTTAGGGTGCTTGCGGAACTTTTTGAAATCCAGTTTATCCAGCAGGCAAATCATACCATAGCCTCCGCGGCCAAAGACGATCGCCTTGATTTCGGGATCATCCAGCATATCCTGTAGTTCTTCCAGCCTCAGCTCGTCAGGTGCTGAAAAGTTGTGAAAACTGGTGCCCACCGTGATTCCCAGGTGTACACGGTAACCCCAGGATGTGAGTACACCAGCTGCATATTCAGCAGCCTGCAAGTCCATTTTACTACTACTACAGGTGACGCCTATAAGGTCACCTTTTTTCAGATATGGAGGAATTTTCATTGTTCTACGCTTTAAGTTACCTTTGCAACCTGCGAACGACGATTCGCGAGACAAGCCCCACTTTTTTGCTGGGAGTTTTAACAGGGCTAAGTTGATAAATACTTTTCGCTCTTCCAAAGGATAAAATAGATTTCAAGATTATTTCAGTTAACATGGCAAAATTTAACAGATATCTAATCACGGCTGCCCTGCCTTATGCCAACGGACCGGTACATATTGGTCACCTGGCGGGTTGTTACCTCCCTGCTGATATCTATGTACGCTACCTGCGTGCAAAGAAGGCAGACGTTAAATTCATTGGGGGCACCGATGAGCATGGAGTTCCTATTCTCATCAAAGCCCTGAAAGAAGGTGTAACGCCACAGGATATTGTGGACAAGTATCATAAGATCATATCTGAGAGCCTCTCTGATATGGGGATCTCTTTTGATATCTTTTCCCGTACCACCAAACAGATCCATCATGAAACCGCTGCTGCCTTCTTTAAGAAGATGTACGACGATGGCCTGTTTGAAGAAAAGGAGACTGAACAATTCTATGACGAGGTAGCCAAGGTATTCCTGGCTGACAGATATATAGTTGGTACCTGCCCTAAGTGTGGTAATCCTGGTGCTTATGGTGACCAGTGTGAGCGCTGTGGTACATCTCTCAGTCCTGACGACCTGATTTCACCCCGCTCCACCCTGAGTGATGCGGTGCCTGTGAAGAAGAAAACCAAACACTGGTACATGCCACTCCAGAACTATGAACCATTCCTGAAAGAGTGGTTGCTGGAAGGCCACAAAGAATGGAAGAATAATGTGTATGGTCAGTGTAAAAGCTGGCTGGACAGTGGCTTACAGAGCCGTGCTATGACCCGTGACAGTGAGTGGGGGATCAAGGTACCCCTGCCTGATGCTGAAGGAAAAGTATTGTATGTATGGTTCGATGCACCGATTGGTTATATTTCTGCTACCAAGGAACTGACTCCTCACTGGGAGGATTACTGGTGTAAAGAGGATACCAAGCTGGTTCACTTTATCGGGAAAGATAATATCGTATTCCACTGTATTATATTCCCATCTATGCTGAAGGCGCATGGTGGATTTGTATTGCCTGAGAATGTACCTGCGAATGAGTTCCTGAACATTGAGGGGGATAAGATTTCTACTTCCCGTAACTGGGCGGTATGGGTACATGATTATGTAAAGGATTTCCCGGGTCAGGAAGACATTATGCGTTATGTGCTGTGTGCTACTGCACCGGAGACAAAGGATAACGACTTCTCCTGGAAGGATTTCCAGCAGCGTAACAATAGTGAGCTGACCGCCATTTATAGCAATTTTGTGTACCGTACTATGGTGCTGGTGCATAAGTACTGTAATGGTAAAGTACCTCCTTTCCACATGGACGTAAAGGATGAGGTGGATGATAAATTGCTGAGCGACCTGCTGGAGTCCAAAAAGAAAATTGAAGATGCACTGGAAAATTACCGTTTCAGGGAAGCGCTGGCAGAGGTAATCAATGTGGCCAGACTCGGGAACGTGTTCCTGCAGGGCAAGGCTCCATGGACACTGGCAAAGATGCAGGAAGAAAACCAGAAACTGATTGACAACTGTTTACATTTATGTTTACAGCTGACTGCTAACCTGGCTATTTTGTCCAATCCATTCATGCCTGGTACTTCCAAAAAAATCTGTCATATGCTGAAGGTGGTGGATCGTATGCTGGAATGGGAGAATGCTGGTAGCCTGAAACTGGTAAATACGGGTTATCCAATGCGCGAACCGCAATACCTGTTTACAAATATTGAGGACGATAAAATCCAGGAACAGGTGGAGAAATTACATGCTGGTTTAGTAAAACCAGTGGAAGCAGCGCCTGCACCGGAAGCGGCTCCTGTGAAAGAAGACATTCAATACGACGATTTCGCAAAACTGGACCTGCGCGTAGGTACCATCATTGAAGCCGAAAAAGTAAAGAAAGCAGATAAACTGCTGAAATTACTGGTGGATATTGGTACGGAAAAACGTACTGTAGTTTCAGGTATTGCCCTGCATTATTCACCAGAAGAAATCATCGGCAAGCAGGTGACACTGGTTGCCAACCTGGCTCCGCGCAAAATGAAGGGGATCGATAGTCAGGGTATGATCCTGATGGCTGAAGATGCGGGTGGCAAGCTCGTATTCGTCAATCCTGATGTGCAGACTGCACCGGGAAGCGAGGTGAGATAACGGATTCATATGTAAAAAGATAGATACCCTCCGGTGATGAGCCGGAGGGTTTTTTATGCGTGGTATCGACATAATATCCTATATTCATTTACCGATAAAAATTACGCGTTCTATGAAAAGACACATCCATAAGGTGGCCGTTTTAGGTTCTGGCGTGATGGGTTCCCGTATAGCAGCTCATTTTGCCGGGATAGGCGTACAGGTATTGTTGCTGGATATAGCCCCCAAAGAACTCAATGATGCAGAAAAGGCCAAAGGATTAACCCTGGAAAGCAAAGCGGTCAGAAACCGTATTGTCAACGATGCCCTGCAATCCACATTAAAATCGAATCCTTCCCCGGTATACACGAAGGATGTCGTAAAACTGATTCGTACCGGGAACTTTACTGACGATATGTCCCAGATTGCCAACGTAGACTGGATCATAGAGGTAGTGGTAGAGAACCTGGATGTGAAGAAATCCGTTTTTGAGCAGGTAGAAAAATTCCGGAAAGCGGGTACGCTGATTACCTCCAATACTTCCGGTATTCCTATTCACCTGATGGCGGAAGGCAGAAGTGAAGATTTCCGGAAACACTTCTGTGGTACTCACTTTTTTAACCCTCCCCGTTACCTGCGTTTACTGGAAATTATTCCTACTCCACATACAGATCCGGCCATCATCAGTTTCCTGATGGAATACGGAGACCTGTACCTGGGTAAGACTACGGTACTATGTAAGGATACGCCTGCCTTTATTGCCAATAGGGTAGGGGTTTTCTCTATCATGGCCATATTCCACATCATGCAGGAGATGAACCTGAATATTGATGAAGTAGATACACTCACTGGTCCGGTGATCGGCAGACCTAAATCTGCTACTTTCCGTACTGCCGATGTGGTGGGTATCGATACCCTGGTAAAGGTGGCTAAAGGTGTGAAAGAGAACTGTCCGAATGACGAAGCTATAGACATATTTGTGATTCCGCCGTTCCTGGAAAAAGTAGTGGAAAACAAATGGCTGGGCGATAAAACCGGGCAGGGTTTTTATAAAAAGACCAAGGGCGAAGGGGGCAAGGAAATCCTGACCCTGAACCTGCAAACCATGGAATATGGTCCTAAACAGCGACCTAAATTTGCCAGTCTGGAAGCGGCGAAGCCTGTGGAAGACCTGAAGCAGCGTTTACGTATGCTGGCAGCGGCTACTGATAAGGCAGGGCAGTTTTATCAACAGTTTCATGCTTTATTGTTTGCCTATATTTCCAACCGCATTCCTGAAATAGCAGATGACCTTTATAAAGTAGATGATGCGATGAAAGCCGGCTTTGGCTGGGAGATCGGCGCTTTTGAAACCTGGGATCTGCTGGGTGTGGAAAAGACGGTGCAGGCGATGGCAGAGAAAGGTATTAAGGTAGCGAAGTGGGTAGAGGAGATGCTGGCCAAAGGCATTAAGCATTTTTACAAAGTAGAAAACGGTAAGAAATATTATTACGACATCGCCAGCCAGGATTATAAAGTATTGCCTGGGGCGGAGACTTTTATTATTCTCGAAAACCTCTCCGGCAATGTGGTGTGGAAAAACAGTGCATGTACCCTTTATGATATCGGGGATGGCATTGTAACGCTGGATTGGAAAACCAAGATGAACACCATCGGTGGTGAAGTACTGGAAGGTGTGAATAAAGCAATTGACCGTGCGGAAAAAGATTACCGTGGGTTGATCTTAGCCAATGAAGGTGCGAATTTTTCTGCTGGTGCCAATGTGGGTATGATCTTCATGCTGGCGGCAGAACAGGAGTATGATGAGCTGGATATGGCGGTACGACTTTTCCAGAAGACGACTATGCGCCTGCGCTATTCTTCTATTCCGACTATCGTGGCCCCACATGCGTTGACGTTAGGTGGTGGTTGTGAAATGTGTCTGCATGCCGATAAGGTGCAGGCAGCAGCGGAAGCTTATATTGGCCTGGTGGAACTGGGTGTGGGGCTGATACCAGGAGGCGGTGGTACCAAGGAGATGACGGTGAGAGCCAGTGATGAGTTTAAGGAAGGAAGGATTGAGGAAGAGCCACTGAAAGATCGTTTTATGGCGATTGCAATGGCCAAGGTAAGTACTTCCGGCAAAGAAGCTTTTGACCTCGGCATCCTGAGAGCGGGTCATGATGAAATTACCATGAACCAATCCAGGTTGATTGCTGACGCAAAGCGTAGTATCTTACAAATCGCGGAAGAAGGATATACCCGCCCTGTAGAGCGGAAAGATATTAAGGTGCTGGGGCGTGGTGCCCTGGGTATGTTGCTGACAGGCATACATAGTATGCGCTTTGGTAATTATATCTCAGATCATGATGCGAAGATAGCAGGTAAACTGGCATATGTAATGTGTGGCGGCGACCTGACAGAGGCCAGTGTGGTGAGTGAACAATACCTGCTGGACCTGGAGAGAGAGGCATTTTTGAGCCTGGCTGGTGAAAGAAAGACCCTGGAAAGATTGCAGAGCGTGATCAAAACCGGCAAACCCATACGGAATTAGCGTACCATTTTAACTTATGTCTATACTTACACTACGGAACATTTCGAAAAGATATGGTTCCCTGCAAGCACTCCGCGAGGTCTCTTTTGAGGTACCTCGCGGCAGTGTTTTTGGTATCCTTGGCCCCAATGGAAGTGGAAAAACCACCCTTTTGGGCATTGTGACAGATGTATTGAAGGCGGATACAGGGGACTTTACACTCTTTGACCAGTTACCCAGCGCCACCCAAAGGCGACAGATCGGCACATTGCTGGAAACCCCTAACTTCTACCACTACCTGTCGGGGTACAGGAACCTACAGATTACAGCAGCAGTCAAACAAAGGGATGAAAAAGACATAGCCA
This sequence comes from Chitinophaga silvisoli, assembly GCF_003412465.1. GTDB lineage: Bacteria > Bacteroidota > Bacteroidia > Chitinophagales > Chitinophagaceae > Chitinophaga > Chitinophaga silvisoli. Next base: position 454,576 of record NZ_QTJV01000004.1, on the reverse strand, counting down.
GGGTGCTGGAGATTGCGGGGTTGAGTGCCCGGCAGCATGCTGCATTCAAAACTTATTCCCTGGGGATGAAGCAAAGGCTGGCCATTGCCAACACCCTGCTGGGCGACCCTGATGTACTGATCCTGGATGAGCCATCGAATGGCCTGGATCCTGCGGGGATTGCGGAGGTCAGGGGACTGATCAAACAACTGGCGCAGTCCGGCAAAACCATTATCATGGCCAGTCACCTGCTGGATGAGGTGGAAAAAGTCTGTACCCATGTTGCCGTATTGCAGAAAGGGAAGTTGCTGACATCGGGTCCTGTGAATACGGTGATGGTGCGGGAAGATTTTGTGGAATTAGCTTGTAATGATATGAGCAGGCTGGAGGTTTTATTGCGGCAGCATCCACTTTTGGGAAATCTGGCGCTGACTGGTGGGGTATTGCAGGCATTTTTTACGGGTGCGGTAGATCCCTCAGAACTGAATAGCTGGCTGGCGGGACAAGGCATCTGGCTGAATCATTTACAGGTAAGAAGGAAAAGCCTGGAAGCAGCTTTCCTCGAAATGACACAAAACTAAAGGTATGCTGAATATAATTAGAATAGAGTGGCTGAAGGTTAAAAACTACAGGACATTCTGGATTTTACTGATTCTGGCGGTGATCGTCATTCCTGCTTCCAATACGATTGTGGCGGATGTGGTGAGCAGGATTCCGAAGCAGGCCACGGATATTCTGGGCCGGAATTTCTATGATTTCCCGGTCGCCTGGCAAACGGTGGCGAATGTAAATAGTTTTACGTCCATCATTTTTGGTTTGCTGCTGGTGACGCTGGTGACCAATGAATTTACATACAAGACGCACCGCCAGCTGGTGATTGATGGCTGGGAACGGCTGGACCTGGTATTGTCAAAGATTTTTTGGGTCGTGGCACTCGCTTTGCTTGCATTGGTGGTATCTTTTATTACTGCCATAGTATTTGGAATGATTTATAGCACAGCTCCTTTTAGTTTTGAGGGGGTACAGTTCCTGTTTTTCTATTTCCTGCAGGTATTGGTGTCTTTATCTATCGCCCTGATGCTGGGTATGTTTATCAAGCGCTCAGGACTGGCAACGGTGATTTACCTGGGGTATGCTATGATCTTTGAGCAGTTGCTGACGGTGGGGTTAAAACATTCGGTAGGGGCAATTGGCGGATTGCTGCCATTGCAGGCTGGTGATGAGTTATTGCCTTTCCCGGTGGTGGATAAGGTGCTACCTTCCAGCTCTGATTATAGTCATGGGGTGTACGAGATCACAATAATCCTGTACATCGCACTGTTTATAGGTTTGACGTGCCGGAGGATGCTGAAGGCAGATTATTAAAAGAATTTAACATTCTTTGGCAATGGAATATATTTAAGAATATTAAATTTGTTGTCGGAAGGCAATGACTATTAAGCTTTAAAATAAAATTATCGTGAAGGGAAAAGCGGAAAAGATCATCTTGGTGACAAATGACGACGGGGTTACGGCTCCGGGCATCAAAGCGTTGATAGAAGCGGTAAGGCCGCTGGGAAAGGTTGTGGTGGTAGCACCGGATAGCCCGCAGTCGGGGAAGGGGCATGCGATTACGATCGGGGTGCCATTGAGATTAGATCCGGTGGATATTTTTGAAGGTATAGAGGCATGGCAGTGTTCGGGTACGCCGGTGGATTGTGTGAAGCTGGCGAGGGATAAGATCCTGCATGGATTGCCGGATTTATGTGTGAGTGGTATTAACCATGGTGCCAACCATTCTATCAACGTCATCTATTCAGGCACTATGTCTGCAGCGATGGAAGCGGCGATAGAAGGAGTACCATCAGTGGGATTCTCTTACCTGGATTATAGTTTTGAGGCGGACTTTTCATTATGTAAGGAGGTGGCTCATTCCGTGGCGAAGCAGATGCTGGAAACAAATTTGCCGGGGGGAACGTTGTTTAATGTGAATGTTCCTATTGTGGCGGCGGCAGATTTTAAAGGTGTAAAGGTGTGCAGACAGGCGGATGCGAAATATGTAGAGACTTTTGATGAAAGAAGGGATCCGAGAGGGAAAAAGTATTACTGGCTGACGGGGGAGTTTACTAACAGAGACAATGGAGACGATACGGATGTGTGGGCATTGGCGAATAACTATGCGTCGTTGGTGCCTGTACAGTTTGATCTGACGGATTATAAAATGAAAAAGGAATTAGAAAAAATCTGGAAATAAGAATTAGCGCAAGAAAACCCTTATCACCGCACATTATAACTTTATTTATGTTAAGAAAAGATAATCTTCCTTTGGGCATTATATTAGGGGTCTTGACTCCGGTAATCGCCTTTTTCCTGTACTATGTATTTTTTGTGTTGATGCCTCGGCATATCAGCCTGAGTGAGTTTTTTATGATGCTGAGTGATAACAAGCAGATGCAGCCGAAGCTGATCAGTATTTGTTTGTTGCTGAATGGAGTAGTGTTTTATTTGTGTACGCGGGTAAGGAGGGATGTGACGGCGAAGGGGATTTTTCTGGTGACGATGTTGTACGCGATATTGATAATCTTATTGAAGATATTGCATGGGTAGGTAATTGCCCTGCATGAGTTATTGGATCGGTTTTGCCAGCAGGTGAAACCGATTTTTTTTTGGGGGGTGATACACTATATTTGCCTCTGGCTGATTTAATGACAAAATGAAATATTACATAATAGTAGGAGAGGCATCCGGTGACCTCCATGGGAGCAATCTGATCAAACAGTTAAAACAACTTGACAGCAGCGCGGATATCCGGTGCTGGGGTGGGGACCTGATGGCGCAGGCCGGGGGAACTGTGGTGAAGCACTATAAGGATCTGGCTTTCATGGGTTTTATAGAGGTGGTGATGAACCTGCGGACTGTATTGCGTAATATGGATTGGTGTAAGCAGGATATTGAAGCATATCAGCCGGATGTATTGGTATTGATTGATTATGCGGGTTTTAACCTGCGTATAGCGGAGTGGGCGAAGCCATTGGGTTATAAGATTGTATTCTATATCTCTCCGCAGGTATGGGCCTGGAAGGAGAATCGTGTAAAGAAGATTAAGAAGTCTGTCGACAAGATGCTTTGCATCCTGCCATTTGAGCAGGACTTTTACAATAAGTGGGAGTATCCTGTAGAATATGTAGGGCATCCGCTGGTAGAAGTAGTCAAAGCTGCGAAGGATGCACCGGCAGAGCCGGCAATTGCTGATAAACCTGTCATTGCGATATTGCCGGGCAGCAGGCGGCAGGAGGTAAGTGTGAAGTTGCCGATCATGCTCACGATGGCGAAACATTTTCCTCAATATCAGTTTGTGGTGGCGCAGGCTCCCAGCCTGGATGATGCCTTTATGCAGGGGCTGACAGGTGCTCACCCGAATGTATCTACAGTTAAAAATCAAACCTATGCCTTGCTGCGGCAGGCGAAAGCTGCATTGGTTACTTCTGGCACTGCTACGCTGGAGACGGCGTTGTTCGGTGTGCCGGAGGTGGTATGTTATAAAGGAAGTGCAGTTTCGTATTTCTTTGCCAAGCGGCTGATAAAAGTGAAGTATATATCCCTGGTGAACCTGGTGATGGATAAGCCGGTGGTGAAAGAGTTAATTCAGCATGATCTGACGGAGGCAAACCTGCTCAGGGAGCTGAGTTTATTGCTGGAGGACGATGCTACGAGAAAGCGGATTAAAGAGGATTATGACCAGCTCTGGTCGAAACTGGGTGAGAAGAAGGCGAGCAGGAGGGCTGCGGAGGTGATTGTAGAGGAGGCGAAACGTGGAAAGTAAGGAACGCTTGCAAGTTGGGTGCTTAGATTAAGAAGGAACCCTTGCGGGTTAAGTGCTTAGACTAAGTAAAAACGCTTGCACGTTGGGTGTTTAGACTAGTGATGTTTGAAGAAAATCATTTTAACCGCGAAGAGAATTAATGCAAGGAGGAATACCAGAATTGAAATCCTGTTCATGCCATGCATGAGTTTTACGCTCGTGTTATTTGGTGCGTTTTCATCTTTTTTACCTATGTAGAGGTAACGGAGTATTTGTTGCCAGATGCTTTTCATGAAGTAAAGATAAGTTAATTGGCCTGCGGCAGCAAGGAAGAATGAGGATAAGTTGCTTAATTAATAAAGACAGTTATTCTTTTACAATGAAATAATCTTTTTGGCCTGCGGCAGCAAGCTAACATTTCAAACAATAATCAATTTAAAATAATGAGACGTTATGTGAACATTGTCTGCCTGTGTCTGCTAACAGCCACTGCAGGCGCACAGTCTTTTCAACAATTTGAGCTTAACAAAGACTGGCAGTTTTCAAGTACTGACGACAGCAACTGGCGTTCCGCCACCGTGCCGGGCACTGTACATACAGACCTGATGGCTCATCACCTGATTCCCGATCCTTATGTGGGTATGAATGAAAAATCGGTGCAATGGGTGGATAAGAAGAACTGGCAATATCAAACCACTTTCGTTGTTACAAAAGAGATGTTACAGCATGACTGGCTTGCACTTGATTTCAAAGGACTGGATACTTATGCCGATATCTATCTCAATGGAGATGTGATTGCCAGCAGTGCAAATATGTTTGTACCACTGAAGGCACAGGTGAAACAAAAAGTAAAAGAGGGTAACAACACTTTACGACTTGTTTTTCACAGTCCAATCAGGCATGATATGCACCACTTTCTGAACGATGATGTGATCTATCCTGCAGGCAATGATGCGAGTGATATTCCACTGAGTGTATATGCCCGGAAAGCGCCCTATCATTACGGGTGGGACTGGGGCCCGAGATTAGTGACTTCGGGTATCTGGCGACCTGTATATCTTGAATATGGCAATAAAGTAAGCATTGAAGATGTATACCTGCATCAGCAACTGCTCAGTGATAAATCCGCAAGCATACAGGCGATACTTAAGTTGAATACAATTGTTCAAAAGAACTATACGCTTAAAATAGAAAGTCCTGATAAGTTGTTTAGCACTGTTACAAAACAAACTGCAGGTGATTCCACAAGTGCTGTATTCACCATCGCAAATCCTCGCCGCTGGTGGCCTAATGGTTTGGGAGATGCTTACTTATACAAAGTAAAAGTATCTCTTTACGATGGTAAAGAACTGCTGCAGTCAAAGGATGTACGCATTGGTCTTCGTACGCTTGAAGTCGTAAACAAACCTGATAGTATGGGTGTTAGTTTCTTTGTAAAAGTAAACGGGCGGCCTGTATTCATGAAAGGTGCGGACTATATTCCTATGGATAATTTTCTGCCAAGAGTGACCAGCGAGAGGTTTGCAAAGCTCTTCACCGATATGAAGACATCTAATTTCAACATGGTGCGTGTATGGGGTGGTGGCACATACGAAGAAGATCGCTTCTATGATCTTGCAGATGAAAATGGTATTCTGGTATGGCAGGATTTACTCTTTGCCTGTTCTACTTATCCTACACCGAAAATATTGGATAATGTAAGAAGTGAACTGGCTGCGAATATAACCCGTTTGCGTAATCATCCGTCACTGGCTTTGTGGTGTGGTAATAATGAAATAGGTGTGGCGATTGATCACTGGGGTTGGAAAAACGGATATGGGTATACGGAGCAACAATGGGCTGATATGATTGCTGGCTATGATGAACTTTTCAACGTGCAGCTTCCAAAAATCATTCGGCAGTTTGATGCGGACAGATTTTATTTTCCCTCATCTCCTATCAGCAACTGGGGCAGCAAAAAAGATTTCACAATTGGGGATAATCACTATTGGGGTGTATGGCATGGTATGGAATGGTTCGAAGCATTTGATGAACGTATTCCAAGATTCATGAGTGAATATGGTTTCCAGTCATTCCCTGATATGCAGACTGTGAAGAGGTTTACTTCAGTGCAGGACAGGGATATTTATTCTCCGGTCATGTTGTCTCACCAAAAGAGTCTGAGCAGGGGGAATGCGGCTATCAGGACTTATTTATTACACTATTATAAAGAGCCCAAAGATTTTGAGTCCTTCCTGTATGTGAATCATGTATTGCAGGCGGAAGGTATAAAGATGGGTATTGAGGCCCATCGGAGGGCGATGCCTTTCTGTATGGGTACGCTCTACTGGCAGCTGGATGATTGCTGGCCTGGCCCGTCATGGTCAGGTATAGATTACTATGGTCGCTGGAAAGCCTTGCAGTATTTTGTAAAGAAAGCATATACGCCTGTACTGGTGAGTAATATCGTAAAAAATGGTAACTTAAAGACGTATATTATATCTGATGAAATAAAAGACCAAAAGGCAAAACTGGGCATGAAGCTGATGGATTTTGAAGGGAAGGTATTATGGGAGCAATCACAGGATGTAAATATTGCAGGTAATAAAAGCGCTGTCGTTCACGAGATCGCATTGAACAGTATTTTGTCACAGCAGGATACGGGAAGGGTAATATTGTACACGAATGTGGTAAATGGCGATAAGCTCCTGAGCGAGAATGTTTATTATTTTGCTAAAACCAAAGATCTGACATTGCCGGATCCGGAAATCGGGGTTTCCTATCCTGCATTTGACACCACGGCCACAGGCATATTAATTACTGCAAAGAAGCTGGCGAAAAACGTATTCCTGCAATATGATGATCCGGAAGTACAATTCAGCGATAACTATTTTGACCTGTTACCTGGTCAGTCTAAGGTGATCTGGTTCAATAAAAAAGTACCGGCGGAACAACTAAAGGTTATAAGTCTTAGAGATACATTTAAAAATTAATCATGCGAAAACTTTGTTTGCTTTTAAGCAGTGCACTATTGCTAATGGGGTCGGCCCGTGCGCAGCACCAGATTCCACCCTATATTCCACCGACTGACAAAGCTGTGCAGGCGAACCTTGAACAGTGGTCAGACTGGAAATTCGGAATGCTGATTCATTGGGGTGCATATTCTCAATGGGGGATCGTGGAATCCTGGAGTATCTGTCCTGAAGATGAGGGATGGACACAACGTCAGCCTTATGGTATTCCTTATTACGACTATGTAAAGAAATATGAAGAACTGGGTAAAACTTTCAATCCTACAAAGTTTGATCCTTCCAAATGGGCAAAAGCAGCAAAGGATGCAGGTATGAAATATGTGGTATTCACGACCAAGCATCATGATGGTTTTTGTATGTTTGATACGAAGCAGACAGATTATAAAGTTTCCAATCCAAACTATGCTTTTGGTAAGGATGCCCGTTCTAATATTGCGAAGGAAGTATTTGAAGCATTCCGCAAGGAAGGTTTGCATGCAGGTGCTTACTTCTCAAAACCTGACTGGCATAGCCAGGATTATTGGTGGTCTTACTTCCCGCCAAAGGACAGGCATGTGAATTATGATGTAAGTAAATATCCTGATCGCTGGAAAGCTTTCCGTCAATATACTTACAACCAGATTGAAGAGCTGATGACGGGTTACGGCAAACTGGACATTCTGTGGCTGGATGGTGGCTGGGTACGTCCCCGCAAGCAGGATAAAAAAGCAGCAGCAGATATTACTGCCGCAGAAACCGGTGAGAAGGTAATAAAGCAGGATGAGGATATAGACATGGATGGTATTGCAGCGATGGCACGCACTCACCAGCCAGGTTTGATAGTGGTAGACCGTGAGGTACATGGTCCGAATGAAAACTATCGTACTCCAGAGCAACAGATTCCTGACAAGCCACTGGACTATCCGTGGGAAACATGTATGACGATGGCTAACAGCTGGTCATATGTACCGAACGATCATTACAAATCAGTAAATGTTCTGATACACAACCTGGTTGACATTGTTGCGAAGGGTGGTAACTACCTGCTGAATGTGGGGCCTGGTCCTGATGGTCAGTTGCACGACGAAGCATATACAACTATGACTGCAATTGGTGCCTGGATGCATATAAATGGCGATGCGATTTATGCAACAAAATCTGTTGCTCCATATAAGGATGGAAAAGTATGTTTTACACGGAAGAGAGACGGCAGTGTATATGCGATATATTTGCTGGATAAAGATGAGCAGGTGCCTGCTACCATTGCATTTAAAGGGCTGACACCTGCTAAGGGTGCGAAGCTGGAAATGCTGGGCGCTAAAGATAAACTCAGTTGGAAAGCAACGGGTGGTGGTACTACTATTACGATCCCTGCAACCTTGCAGAAGAAGGGTTTTCAGCATGCTGTGGCGATCAGAATATCTGCTGTTGCATCCTGATCCGGAGAAAAAAGAATTTAAAAAAATGGCTGCTGGTGAACTGGCGGCCATTTTTTTTGTTAATAGGTTTAAAGACAAATAACGAGTGTGAAAATGAAAAAACCATTTTGAGTAACCCTCAATCAAAACCGTTACAACTGTTGTCCAGAACGAGTATTTCTGATCAATAACTTCTTATTAACTAAAATCATAAGTTTATTTATCAATATTGTAAAAGAAAGCAGAAAAGGGTACAATAAGTTTTGTTAACAACCTTAAATGTAACGGGGAAAACTTTTACGTATGGAGAGTAATGTATCGATTCTTCTTGCAGAAGACGATTATCACTACGGGAACGTAGTAAAAAAACATCTGGAATCGCAGGGTTATCATGTGGTGCATTGCTTTGATGGAGAGGTAGCCTGGAAAAAGTTTCAGAGAGATGATTTTGACCTTGTCATACTTGATGTGATGATGCCGAAGAGGGATGGCTTCTCATTGGCACAGGACATCCGAAAGCGCAATGGCATGATTCCTATCATCTTTATTTCAACCCGATCTCTGGACGAAGACCGGTTACACGGTTTCCGGATTGGCGGAGATGATTTCATCATAAAGCCGTTTAGCATGAAGGAGCTGGTGATGCGGATCCGGGTATTTTTGCGCAGAACCTTGCCGAAGGAAATACCGGGAGATGGCATTTATCGTATCGGGCATGTACGTTTTAATTATGATGAAAAAGAGCTCACCAAGGAAGATGGAATACCGATTGCTGCGCTGACGAAGAAGGAGGCGAAGGTGCTGAAGTACCTGGTAGAAAACAGCAATAAGCTTGTCAAAAGAGATGAGATATTACTGAAAGTCTGGGGCAACAGTAGTTTCTTCAGCAGCAGGAGTATGGATGTATTCATTACCCGCCTGCGCAAGCACTTTAAGCTGGAACCGGGCATTGACCTGGAAACCTTACACAACGTGGGCATCAGGTTGAATATACCAAAAGATTAATCAAATATATAAGGGAGTATATCTGTCAGTCTCAGGCAGGAAGCATTTGGACGAACGAACTAAGTAAAAAAAAAGAGCACAATCATATTACAAAGCAAGGATTCAGGCAATAGAACCCCATCACCATCCACTAACTGTACACAATGCACTATGAAAGAAAAGGGCCCGGGCTGGTAAACGGCGGTAAGTCCGGGCATGGACAACCACGATATGAGCAGCAGAACAATGATCGCCGCCGGAACGGCAACTCTCAGGGAAGACAGGTAAATCCCCGTAAACCACCACGCCCGAAAAAGCCAAAGAAGGAAAGTAAGATCTATTTTATTGCTTTATTACCCAATGCCGCTGTAGGCAAGGAAATCATCAGGATGAAGCAGGAGTTTGCGGACTTTTACGATGCCCGCAAGGCGCTGAAGGTATTACCATATATTACGATACAGGTACCATTTACAGCTGATCCGGTAATGGAAAAGGACCTGTGCGAGGCATTGACGGATTTTGCCGGGGGCATGAAACCATTTGATGTGAAATTGGATGGGTTTGGTGCAGTTTCCCTGGAGACCCGTCGGCTCATCTTTATCAATGTGGTGAAGACTCCTTCCATCATGGACCTGCATAAGCAGTTGATTTTACTGCTGAGAAAGGATTTCGGGTTCAGCAATATGCTGGCCAAGTATGGGTTTAATCCTCACATCTCACTGGCATTGAATGATATAGGTGAGGGCGCTTTCGAGGTAGCCAAACAGGAATACGAAGAAAAGGAGTTCCAGGCAGTCTTTAAGGTCAACAATCTCTATTTGCTGCGGCATACCGGCACAGCCTGGGAAGTATTGCACAAATGTAGATTGGGCGGAGAGTAGTTTGCGCTTTGATTAAAAAAATCAACCAAATGAGCCTTCCCGGCAGGGGGCAGGCACTTTATTCCTCCATAAAAGATACCACTACCGTGGGATTCCGGGCCATGGTTCTTATGCAAGAAAATTGTAACTTTAGTGCAGATGGATACAGTGGCAGTCAAAACATATAACCTCGACGAGGAACAAGAGAAAAAAGAAATCGTTCGTCATTACCGTGCTTTATTACGTGCCTTAAAACCGCGCTTGAAGAAAGGTGATCGCGAACTGGTTCGCACTGCCTTTGAAATGGCAGCGGATGCTCACAAGGAAATGCGGCGTAAATCAGGTGAGCCCTATATATTACATCCCCTGGCTGTAGCCCAGATCTGTGTGGATGAAATAGGATTGGGGGTTCGCTCTGCTATCTGCGCTCTCCTGCATGATACCGTAGAAGATACTGAAGTGACGCTGGAAGATATTGAGCGGGCTTTTGGTCCGGAGATCGCCCACATTGTGGATGGTCTCACCAAAATATCGATCGTAGTTGATTCCAGCACCAGTACCGCACAGGCGGAGAACTTCAAGAAGATCCTGCTCACCCTGGCAGATGACCCCCGTGTGATACTGATCAAGCTGGCAGATCGCCTCCACAACATGCGCACGCTGGATAGCATGAGTCGTGAAAAACAACTCAAGATCGCATCCGAAACCGTATTTATTTATTCTCCCCTGGCCCACCGCCTCGGCTTGTACAACATCAAGTCGGAGATGGAGGACTTGTCTATGAAGTATACGGAGCAACAAACGTACCGTGACATTGCCCGTAAACTGAAGGAGACCAAGCGTGAGCGGACCCGTTATATCAACGAGTTCATCAAGCCTATCAAGGAAGTATTACAGGAAGAAGGATTTAACTTCGAAATTTTCGGAAGGCCTAAATCCATTCATTCTATATGGAATAAGATCAAGAAGAAGGGGATCACTTTCGAGGAAGTGTATGACCTTTTCGCGATCCGTATTATCATGGATTCCCCTGTGGACAAGGAAAAGTCAGATTGCTGGAAAGTATATTCCATCATCACCGACTTTTACCATCCCAGTCCTGAACGTACCCGTGACTGGCTTAGTAATCCAAAATCCAATGGATACGAGGCCCTGCATGTAACCGTAATGGGGCCATCGGGTAAATGGGTGGAAGTTCAGATCCGTACCAAGCGTATGAATGATTACGCTGAAAAAGGTCTGGCTGCCCACTGGCGCTACAAGGAAGGCAGCAACCAGAAGCAGGATACTGAGAACAAGTTTGATCAGTGGTTCAACCAGATCCGTGAGATCCTGAACAACCCTGATTCCAATACCCTCGATTTCCTGGCTGACTTCAAGAGCAACCTGTTCACCGAAGAGATCTATGTGTATACCCCTAAAGGGGACCTCAAGATCATGCCGGTCAATTCTACTGCGCTGGACTTTGCCTATGCTATTCACAGTGCGGTAGGTAATAAATGTATAGGTGCCAAGGTGAATTACAAACTGGTACCTCTCAGTCATAAGCTGCGTAGCGGGGACCAGGTGGAGATCATCACCTCCAATAAGCAGAAGCCTACTGAGGACTGGCTGAACTACGTACTGACTGCGAAGGCGAAATCCAAGATCAAGGATGCCCTGAAGGAAGAGAAGCGGAAGGTGGCCATGGATGGTAAGGATGTGCTGGAGCGCAAGCTGGATCACCTGAAGATCTCAGCGAGTCAACATAATATTAATGAACTGGTACAATTCTATAAGCAACCTTCTCCACTGGACCTGTATTACCAGATAGCGGTGAAGAATATTGACCTGAAAGAATTGAAGCAATTCAATATACTGGGTGATAAGCTGGAGGCTCCAAAACCGCCACCGGTGAAGACTCCGGAGCACATTGCCGAAGATCACATCAAACACCAGCTGCCTGCCAAGAAGGATGCAGAACTGATCATCTTTGGGGAGAGCTCCGACAAGATTGCTTATAAACTGGCCAATTGTTGCCGGCCGATTCCCGGAGATGATGTATTTGGGTTTATTACTGCCAGTGAAGGCCTGAAGATTCATCGTACCAATTGTCCGAATGCCGCCCAGTTGCTGGCCAACTATGGGCACAGGGTAGTGAAGACCAAGTGGGTGAAGAACAGGGAGATTTCCTTCCTTACGGGCTTACGCCTGGTAGGGATGGACGATGTGGGGGTCATTCACAAGATCACTAATATTATATCCGGAGAGTTAAAGATAAATATTGCCGGTCTGACAATTGAGTCGAAGGAAGGCTTGTTTGAGGGCTTGATCAAGGTGTTTGTGCATGATAAGGAGGAGCTGGATGAATTGTTCCTGCGTTTAGGCAAGCTGGATGGTATTCAGTCAGTAAACCGGCTGGAGGATGAGTAAAATATTTAAAGGGTTGCCGCCTGGCAGCCCTTTTTTTTGTCATTTGTCAACAGGGTATAGTTGTTATTATTCCTTTTTTCACCGTAATTTTGCCACTTCTTTTTAAAAATAATATCAATTCATATGGTAGATGTTTTGCTGGGCCTGCAGTGGGGCGACGAAGGCAAAGGAAAGATTGTGGATTATTTTGCAGGCAATTATGATATCATTGCCCGCTTTCAGGGAGGTCCAAACGCTGGTCATACCTTATATATCGACGGTCAAAAAGTAGTATTGCACACGATCCCCTCCGGCGTGTTTCACAAAAACATCATCAACCTGATTGGAAACGGGGTAGTATTGGACCCTGTTACTTTCAAGAAGGAATGTGATAAGATTACTGCACTGGGCGTAGACCTGAAGGCTAACCTGTTCATTGCTGAGAGAACGCACGTGATTGTGCCTAGTCACAGGGCGCTGGACAAGGCATCAGAAATTTCCAAGGGTGCTGAGAAGATTGGTTCTACCCTGAAAGGGATTGGACCTGCTTATATGGATAAAACAGGCCGTAATGGTCTGAGAGTGGGCGATGTACTGCGTGCTGACTTCCGGGAGCGCTATGCTAAATTGAAGGCAAAGCATGAGCACCTGCTGGCTGGTTATGATTTTGCTGCTGAAGTAAGAGCCGAGATTGCGAATGATATTGCTGAATGGGAAGCTGAATTCTTTCAGGCGGTTGAATTCCTGAGAGGCATGAACATAGTAAATGGAGAATATTTCCTGAATGATTACCTGAAAGCTGGTAAAAAAGTATTGGCAGAAGGTGCACAGGGAAGTATGCTGGATGTGGATTTTGGAACGTATCCTTTCGTAACTTCATCCAACACGATCAGTGCTGGTGTATGCAGTGGTCTGGGTATTGCGCCATCATGGGTAAAAGAGGTAATTGGTGTAACCAAAGCATATTGTACCCGTGTAGGTAGTGGTCCGTTCCCTACAGAACTGCACGATGCGGTGGGTGAGAAGCTGCGTAAAGAGGGGAATGAATTTGGTGCAACTACCGGCCGTCCACGTCGTTGTGGCTGGATTGACCTGGTGGCACTGAACTATACCTGCATGCTGAGTGGTGTGACTCAGCTGGTCATGACAAAGAGTGACGTACTGGATGTGTTTGAAGAAGTGTACGCTTGTACCGCATATGAAATAGATGGAAAACAGACCAAAGCGATGCCTTTCCAGATTAATGATCTGGATGTAACGCCAATCTGGGAAAAATATAAAGGTTGGAGCGATGAGACTGCTGCGAAAAGCACGACCTTCAGCGAATTGCCTGCCGAGATGAAAGCCTTTGTAAAAGCTGTTGAAACTTACTTGGGAGTACCTGTGAAATACGTGTCCAACGGGCCTGGAAGGGATCAGATACTGCCACAGTAAAATACTAATAAATTACAAAAAAAAATCGGCAAAAAAAATTTGGCTAATCAAAAAAACTGTTAAAACTTTACGCTAAAGTAATACGCTAAAGACTTAAGTGAACCTATTATGAAATCAAAATCTGATAACGAAAAAGAGACCAAAAAGACGAGTTCTCCAAAGACTACTAAAGCAGCGCCTAAAGCTGCTAGTAAGCCCAAGAAGGAAGAGGAGGACGACGATGATGAGGATGAGGAGGAAACTCCCCGTAAGTCTGCTGCTTCTAAAAAATCAGATAAGCCGGCCTCAAAATCAAAAAAGAAATCTGACGATGATGAGGATGACCTGGATGATGACGATGATGATTTGGGCGATGATGATGATGATAATTGGGGAAAATCCGAAGATGAGGATTACGATCCTGACTTCGAAGAGTTTGACATGCCTAAACCTAAGAGCAAACGTGGCCGTCCTGGAAAGAAAAGTGTAGATGACGATGACGATCTGGGCATCGATGATGAATTCAAAGACATGGGTCTGTTCAACGACAGAGGTGGCTTTGATGATGACGACGACGATTTTTAAGCACTAAAAATCAGCATTATCAGGATATTTCACCATTTCCCGCTTAATGATCAAACGTTATTTAAACAACAGATGTTGAATTGGGCTAACCAATACAACATCTGTTGTTTTTTAGACAACAATCATTATTCATCTTCCTACAACCGGTACGAAGCCATTCTGGCTGCTGGCGCTATCAACACGCTTTCCTGCAATGCCGGCACTGCTTTTTCCCAGTTACAGCAATTTTACGACACTCATTCCGACTGGATTTTCGGCCACCTGGGCTATGACCTCAAAAATGAAGTATTTTCAGGCATCAGCTCCGGAAATGCTGACGGCTTACATATGCCCGACCTGTTCTTTTTCAGACCGGAAACTGTATTGTTGCTGAAAGAGAAAGAAGTGAGTATTGGAGGGTGGAACATGGAGCAGCAGACTGCCGCCGGCATATTTGCCGCTGTGCAGCACACTGCCGTACCCACAGTGACCAAAGCAGTGTCCAATACTGACATTCAAGCCCATATGGACCGTGAGCAGTATATTCATGCTGTACGTGCCCTGCAGGAACATATTCACAGGGGAGACTGTTATGAAGTGAATTTCTGCAGAGAAAACTTTATCCGTGATACGGATGCTGATCCTTCTGAACTTTTCAGGCGACTGAATCAGCTTTCTCCCGCCCCATTTTCAGCTTATTATCATTTTGAGGACAAATACCTGGTCTGTTCAAGTCCCGAGCGCTTTATCCAGAAAAAAGGCCCTTTACTCATATCCCAGCCGATCAAAGGCACCATTAAACGGGAAGGGGATGTGCTGAAAGATAAACAGCGCAGGCTCGAATTGCTCCACAATAGCAAGGAGCGGGCAGAGAATGTAATGGTCGTAGACCTGGTACGCAATGACCTTTCTCATACTGCACTGCAGGGTACAGTGCAGGTAGCAGAACTTTTTGGTATTTATTCCTTTGCACAGGTGCATCACATGATTTCTACGGTGACGGCTATGCCTGATCCGGGGTTGCCACTGACTGAACCCATTAAGCAGGCCTTTCCCATGGGCTCTATGACGGGCGCTCCCAAAAAGCGGGTACTGGAATTAATTGAGCAATACGAGCAATCCAGGAGAGGATTGTACTCCGGGGCTGTAGGATATATTAGCCCTGATGGGGATTTTGATTTCAATGTAGTGATCAGGAGTATCCTGTACAATGCAGGAAACAGATACCTGTCTTTCCAGACAGGATCTGCTATTACTTACTATGCCAGTGCAGAGCAGGAATGGGAAGAATGTCTGCTCAAAGCTGCTGCCATGAAAAAGATTATTACCGCTTAAAGAAATTTTCCATTGCGCTCCTGATGTCCGGATAGGAGAACACAAACCCTGTATTACTGATTTTAGCAGCAGAGACACTTACACTTTTCAGTACTTCCACACTCATTTCACCTAATGCCATTTTCAGGGCAAATGCGGGTACATATACCGGGATAAAGCTTTTGCCCCGGGCTACCTGTGCCAGTGTCATGACCAGGTCCTTGTGTCTCACCGGGTTAGGAGCTACTGCGTTGTAGATCCCGGCTAGATCGGGATTGACGATACCACTCAGGTATAGTCTGACCAGGTCATGGATGTGGATCCATGGCACCATCTGTTCTCCATTGCCGAGAATGGTGGCAAAGCCAAATTTCAGTGGTTTATAGAATTCCTTCAGGGCACCGCCTTCGGGGCTGAGTGCGATGCCGGTGCGGAAGATGAGTACTTTCTTTTGCAGGGACTGCATTTTCAGTACAGCATTTTCCCAGGCTACGCAGGTAGTGCTCAGGTAATCGTCGATAGGAGGATCATTTTCGGTAAAGGGTTCTCCACCTTTGTAGGGGCCATAATAGCCGGTAGCAGAGGCGCTGATGAATTTCTTCACCTTATTGGGTATACGGGAGAGCGCATTGAAAAGGAGCACTGTACTTTGGGTGCGGCTATCTAGGATCTCCTTTTTGCGCTCGGCTGTCCAGCGTTTATCAGCTACGTTAGCGCCTGCCAGGTGAACGATATAATCTGCCTGTGAAAGGGCAGCTTCATCAATTGTCTGGCGATCCACATCCCAGTGTGCATAGGTCACCAACCCGTTTTCTGCGGGGAGCTCAGTTTTCCTGCTCAGGATAATAACCTTATATCCAACTTCAGTAAGCAATCTGGTGAGTGCGCGGCCTACGAGTCCCGTACCACCTGTAATTAAGACCGTGTCCATAGTTAAACTCAAAAGTACTGTTTATTTATATCAATTTAGGTGCCGGCTGCCGTTAATCATGCTTTTGGCGTTGGTAACCCGTAATTCCTTATTTTAGTGTAACCGGTTGGCAGTGGATACAATGAATTCCAGTCGTTTACCGTTAAATCTATATCCTAAAACTGCAATTATTTAAATAAATCAGCAATGCGCATATTATATCTCTATGCTTTACTGTTTTTGTGGAGTGGGGCAGTAATGGCTCAAAAGATCACTTATACGGAACCAGAGAAAGATGATTACAAAAGCACCGAATTTGAAATTATCGGCCGCGTTTCAGGTAATATCCTGGTGTATAAGAGTGACAGGGGCGATTATGTAGTGTCCGTGTACGACAATGCTATGCAACTCAAAGACAGGGTAAAGCTGGACTTTCTTCCCAAAAAACTGATTAGTGTCGACTTTATCAATTATGCCGACAAGGTATATATGTTATACCAGTTCCAGCGTAAAGAGGCCGTGTATAGCTTTTGTGCGACCATGAACGGGGATGGAAAGTTCAACGACGCTCCGGTGTTGGTCGATTCCACCCGTATTGGTTATTATGCCAAGGACAATAACAAAGTCTATTCGGTTGAATATTCTGAAGACAAAAGCAAGATCCTGGTCTACAAGATCAACCAGGACAAGGAGAACGACAACGTATTTTATACCTTCCTGTATGACAGTGCTTTCCATTTTATGAACAACAGCAGGCTCTCGCTGCCTATGGAGTCCAAGCGGCATTTCCTCAGCAACTTCACCCTGACGAATGACGGCGATCTCCTGTTCAATAAACTGGAACGTACCAATAACAGGGATTATATCGTGAGCGGTAGTCTTGTCATCAAGCGTGCAGCAGTTGACAGTTTTGAAACTGTGCCCATGGAACTGAAAACAACCCTGCTGGATGAGGTGAAGATGAAGATCGATAACAATACCCATAAGGCCCTGGTTACTTCCTTCTACTACAGGCAAAAACGCGGGAATGTGGAAGGGCTGTATGTGAGTAAATATGATTATGCGGCGAAGACACTGCTGTATGAAAAAGAAGTGGTCTTCTCACCCGAGCTGAAAAGCAATGCCAGGGGTGAATCTTCTACCAATGCGGCTTTCAACGATTACTTTATCAGGAAGATCATCAATACTAAAAATGGAGGATTCATTCTGACTGCGGAATCCTTCTATACCACGAACCGTAATAACCAGCCATGGAACAGGTGGAACTATATGTACGGTCCTTATGGTATGTATACGCCTTACTACTATTCTCCATATTCACCATGGTACTACAATCCATGGTATAATAACTATAGCATGGGTACCAGGTATAACTATGACAACATAGGAGTCCTGTCTGTGGATGATGATGGTAATCTGCTGTGGAGCAACTTTATCCGTAAGAACCAGTTTGACGAGGGGAATGATTTATACCTTTCCTACCTGATGGTGAATATCGGCAGTGAATTGCGATTCCTGTACAACGAACTGGAGAGAAGAGATTTTATTGTAACAGATACGGGTATTGAACCGGATGGCACCAGTTCGCGCAAGCCTACCCTGAGAAACCTGGATAAAGGGTTTACCTGGATGCCAAGATATGGTAAGCAGATCAGTGCCAGAACTGTATTGGTACCATGCATTTACAGAAGCTATATCTGCTTTGCTAAAGTAGATTTTTAGCATTAGCAATTTCATAGAAAGCCACTTTTGCCGGAAGGTGAAAGTGGCTTTTTTGTTTCCAGAAACCCAAAAAATCCCTAAATAGCTATGAATTATTGATTTTTTTTCGTTTGTTTATATTATCAACCACATCTTTCAGTTAAAATCGCCAATATTATTAAAAAAATAGATACATACAGTGAAGCTGATAGTATTGCCTTATTAATAAACGGCGATAAGGAAGCGTACGAAGCTATCTATCATGAATATTGGCCCCGGTTATTTGCCTATGTCTACAACCGGTTAAAGTCTAAGGAAGTCACAGAAGAGATCCTCCAGGAAGTATTTTTTTCCCTTTGGAACCGGAGGAAGGACTTGTCAGTCACCCACTCACTAAGTGCTTATTTATTCACAGCGGTGAAGTACCAGTTGTTTAATTATATGAAGGCGGACAAGGTGCGGAGAGCTTATGCCAGCAGTTATGCACAATATGTGGATGCAGACCATAGTAATGAACAATACATGGCATATACCGACCTGGTGAATGCCGTAGAAAAGGAAGTATCGCGCCTTCCTGAAAAATGCCAGCAGGTATACCGCATGAGCCGCAACGAGCATCAGTCTATCCAGGATATTGCAGCTGCCCTAAACATTTCGCACAAGACCGTGGAAAACCACCTGACCAGGGCTTTGAAGCACCTGCGTATTGCCTTCAGGGAATATTTCTGGCTGCTATAAAAAATATTTTGATTGTCATTGGGTGTTTGCCCTTTCTCAGTTTACTTACTATATAGAAAACAGGTTGGATGAATAGTAAGGAATTCAAACATATTCTCGATCAGTATACCGCGGGCCAGCAAAACCAGCAACTGGAAGCATGGCTGGATTCATTGGAAGATAAAACTGCAATAGATGCTTTGTCTGCCGAAGAACTACAGGCTTCCAAAGATGCGATGTTCCTGCAACTGCGGCATCGTATTGATCAAAGGCGACCTGTATTTTATTTATTAAAAGCAGCTGCTGCCGTGGCTGTACTGTTAGCCGCGGGATTTATTTTCAGGACCACCTTACTCAATTTTGTCGCACCTCACCGGGCCACTTATGCGACCAGTGAAAAAGGAAAGATTACAAAACAAATTTTATCTGACGGTACCATTGTGTGGCTGAAAGGTGAGAGCAAGCTGGTATTCCCGGTGAAATTTGGCACTGCGGAAAGAGCTGTCACCCTGGATGGAGAAGCCCTGTTCGAAGTAGCAAAAGATGCGCATCATCCTTTTATGATTTATTGCGGATCGCTCACCACCAAAGTATTAGGGACAAGTTTTAATATAAAGAAAACAGGGAAGGAAGTCACCATTTCTGTGCTGACAGGCGCAGTATCCATCAATGGAAAAAACATACTTCGTGAACATGAAAACGCCGTGTATTCAGAGCTTCAATCCACTGTAACGAAAGGCCATGCCAGCAGGGAAGCCGTACACGAATTTACCAAAGGAACAGAATACGACATGGCATTCAATGATGCCAGCATGGAAGATGTGATTCAACGAATAGAGAAAAAATTCGAAATAGATATACAAACCGGAGACACTGCTATCGCCCATAGTCTGTTCACAGCAGATCTGACAGACCAGTCTTTACATACTACGATGGAGATGATTAGCCAGGCACTCAACCTGGAGGTGACAATCAAAGGAAAGACCGTAATAATGCAACTAAAAAAATAAGTCGTCATGAACTATCAACCAGGATCAGGAAGTATCACACAAAAAAACAATTGCCTATGACAGTAGCTAAACAACTACAATACTACAGGATGTAATCCCCTGTTAAGAATGAATGATCGCCCCTGCATGCACTACGCGCAAACGTGGTCAGGGAATGCTTTGCCTTAATCAACCAGAAATCTACAAAGTAATTCGTCTATGAGTGTAAAAGCTTTTATCGGGATAGTGCTGCTCGTCAGTCTATACGGGAGGATCGCCTATGCCCAGAGTATTCTAAACAAAAAGATCTCACTACAGGCAGATGATGAAAGTCTGCGCAATGTACTCAGTCAGATCAAAAACAAAGCCGATGTAAAGTTTGTGTACAGCTCCAATCACATTGCCATGGATACGAAAATAAGTGCCAGGGCAAAGGATGAAGAACTGGGGAGTGTACTGAATAAGGTATTGGGACAACTGGATATCAAATACGTAGTCAATGATGGATTTATTATTTTAAAAGATCACAGTGAACAAAATATTATTGCAGACACCACCATCAGGGGAAAGGTATTGAGCGAAAACGGTGAACCTTATCCAGGTACTACTATTGTGGAGAAAGGTACCAGCAATGGTGTAACTTCCGGCGGGGATGGTTCTTTCTCCCTGAAAGTAAAAACCGGCGCTACCCTGGTGGTGACGGCCATCGGGTATCATGTCATGGAAATACCTGTTGCTGAATCAGGCGTGATTCAATTGAAGGCCGCTGTAAAACAACTGCATGATGTGGTGGTGACTGCGGCTGGTATTGCCCGCCAGAAGACGAGCCTGGGGTATTCAGTGAGCACCGTATCTTCCGACAAATTAGCACAGAAATCAGAACCCGATCCTGTTCGTGCCCTCCAGGGTAAAGTAGCAGGTGTGAATATCTCCTCCGCAGGTGGGGTGGCAGGTGGTGGCACCAATATCACTATCCGTGGTAACTCCTCCCTGAATGGTAATAACCAGCCGCTCTTCGTGGTGGATGGCGTACCGTTTGATAACAGCACCTTTGCCAGCGTAGGTGCATCTACGGTAGGTGGTGTGGGTGTGACCAACCGCGCCTTTGACCTGGACCCGAATAACATTCAGAGTATGACGGTGCTGAAAGGTGCAGCAGCCGCCGCATTGTATGGATCCAGGGCTGCGAATGGAGCCATCATCATCACCACTAAGGCAGGTAAGAAGAAAACCCGCAAAGGCACAGAGATCACTTATAATGCCGGCTATTCTATTGAACAGGTGGCAGGCTTACCCGAATATCAAACCAAATATGGTCAGGGTACGAACAACGATTATCGCCAGGGTGTATATGCCTCCTGGGGCCAACCTTTTGAAGGGGTGGAGAGTATGTTGCCTACACGGTCTACTATCCCTCATCAGCTGACCAGGCAGTTTTCTTCCGCGGTGTTTCCTGAGTTCTATGAAGCGGACGGTGTTACCCCGATCCAGGTGCCTTATAAATCTTATGCAACGCAGAACGCAAAGAATTTTTTCCGCACGGGGAATGTATTTGAGAATGCAATCTCCATTTCTTCCGGTACTGAAAGAGGCAATTTTACAGCTGGTTTTTCCAACACCGACAACAAAGGTGTAGTGCCTGGAAATGAAATCAAACGTACTTCGATGAATATCGGCGGGAATATCAAACTCGAAAATAAATTCTATGCCAGTGGTTCCATCAACTATGTGACAACCCGCCAGAAGACTCCACCGGTAGGAGGTCTCACCGGCTCTATCATGTCTACACTGATGTATGTACCCACCAGCTACGACCTTACAAACTATCCCTATGAAAACCCTATTGATGGTAGTAACGTGTACGACTACACAGGCGTAGACAACCCTTACTGGTCTGTAAAGCACAGTCCTAACACCAGCGATGTAGACAGGTATTATGGTAACCTGATTGTTGGTTTCGATCCCTTCACCTGGCTCAACGTTCAAAATACAATCGGTTTCAATGCTTATACCGATCGTAGAATGAGTGTAAGAGGAAAAGGTTCTTCTTCCTACTCCGCAGGTAGTATCACTACTGATAATATCTACAGGCAGGAATTGGATAACACCCTCTTATTAACGGCGACCCATTCAGTAACTTCCGATATCTCTGTACGCGCCATCCTGGGTAATAATGTGAACCAGCGATTTACAGACCGGAAAGCATTTTACGGAGATAATATCATCGTGGCTGATCTGCATGATATTAACAACACCAGCTCTGTGACCGGTGTTCAGCTCACCAATAACAGGAACCTGCTGAAGCAAAGGTATTATGCCTTCTTCACGGACATCACCTTTGACTACAAGAACTATTTATCCCTGAACCTTGTAGGCCGTAATGATATTTCTTCTACACTGCCTGCCAATAACCGTAGTTACTTTTATGGTGGGGTGAATGGATCACTTGTGTTCACCGAAGCCTTTCAGTTGCCGAAAGATGTGCTGAGCTTTGGTAAGGTGAGAGCAGGGTATACCCGCGTAGGTAATGAAGCATCGCCTTATCAGACAGCTGCTTTCTACCAGATCAATGCCATTCTGGGTGGCGCTACCACACCTTCGAATGTAGGCCTGCCATTCACGCCTGCTGGTGGTAGCACCTATAATATCGTTACGCAGTCTAACCTGTTGACAAATGCTAACCTGAAGCCGGAGTTCATCACAGAACTGGAAGTAGGTACTGAATTGCAGTTCTTCAACAACCGCATCGGTATTGATTTCACTTTCTACAACAAGCGCAGTACTTCACAGATCTTTGAAGTAACCGCTGCACCTTCTTCCGGTTATACTACACAGATCCTGAACCTGGGTGAGGCGACCAACAAAGGAATTGAGATTGGTTTCAATGCGTCGCCAATTCAGAAAAGGAATGGTTTCAACTGGGATATCAATGCCAACTTCACACGCAACAGGAATATGATCAAGGACCTGGGAGGTTATGAAAAATTCAGTTACGGTGGTACAAATGGTACCAGCAGCGTGCACATTGTAGGCAGTCCTTATGGATTGATTCAGGGTACTGCTTATGCACGTGATGATGAAGGAAATATCCTGATTGACCCAAGTTCGGGTAAGCCACTGGTATCCGGTTCACTGAAAGCGATTGGGAATCCAAATCCTGATTTCATCGTAGGCATCACGAACACTTTCCGTTTTAGGAACATCTCACTGAATGTGCAGTTCGACTGGAAACAGGGTGGACAGATGTACTCTAATACTGTAGGTCAGATGATGTCGCGCGGTGTGACCCGTGATACAGAGAAACGTGAATTCCAGATCGTATCGCCGGGTGTACTTGGAGATGCCAATACCCTCACGCCATTATTGGATGATAAAGGGAACAAGATTCCAAACAATGTGGCGATGTCTTACGAAGATCATTTCTTCAATGGTGGTATGGGCCCCGGTGGGGTAATGGAAGGCTCCATCTTTGATGCCACTGTATTCAGACTGAGAGAAGTCGCGTTGGCCTACGAACTGCCAAAGAGCTTCCTGGGCAGAACGCCTTTTGGCTCGGCCAGCATTTCAATAACAGGTCGTAACCTCTGGTACAACGCGCCGAACTTCCCTAAGTACAGCAATTTCGATCCTGAGGTAAGTTCTTTGGGTGTGGGTAACTCGCAGGGGTATGATAACCTCTCTGTACCTACTACCAAGAGATATGGTGTCAACTTAAGGTGTTCATTCTAATTGTATAATTATGCAGTCAAAAACGCTTTTATATATTTCTCTCTTAGCAGGACTTTGTTCCTGTAAGAAGTTTGTAGATATCAATACAGACCCGAACAATCCTACTACTGCCCAGCGATCCCTGTTGCTGCCTTCTACTGAGGTATCGATGGCAGCTAACATGTATGAGCTGAACAGTGGCACGGAAACCTTTGTACAGCATACGGTCTTTTCTTCTGATCTGGGTCGTTACCAACAGCAGGGCACCAGTTTTGATGATCCCTGGGATGGTTTTTACAGCCAGACCCTGAATGACCTGGAGGCGATCATCAACAGTGGTACTACTGAAAATGACTGGGGATATGTAGCTATCGCAAAACTTGAAAAGGCCTACCTGGTGAGTATGATGGTAGATATGTGGGGCGACATTCCTTATTCGGAAGCGGAGAATGGACAAACGAATGTAAGTCCTGCATTCGATAAAGGGGAAACTATTTACGAGAGTGTGCTGAGCCTGATTGAAGATGCAATTGCTGATGCTAATAAAGTATCCACTACTACACTCGTACCTGCATCTGCTGATATGATGTACAGTGGTGCAAAGGCTTCCTGGATAGCAATGGCACATTCACTGCAGTTAAAACTCTACAACCAGATCAGGCTTGTAGATGCCAACCGCTCAGCTACTGCTATCAGGGCACTGATCACTGATTCAACGCTGATCAATAATAATAACCTGGATTATACATTTAAGTTCGGTCCTTTGCAAAACCCGAACAACAGGCATCCATGGCATCGGTCAGAATACCAGTCCAGCAAAACGTTCTACATGAACCAGGCGTTTATCGATCTGCTGTTTAATAACGATGATCCAAGATTGCGCTATTTCATTTTCAGGCAGAATGCTACTGCGGGGCTGAACAACTCTACTAACAGCAACGGTTATTATGGCCGTAATCCGGGTGATGGAACGGCAGCTCCTGCGGACCTGAATCGCCGTTCTACTTTTGGTATTTATCCGGCTGGTGGTTTGTATGACAATGCGAGTATCAACAATCTCACATCTGCAAATGTGTATCTCACCAATACTGATGCCACTGGCAGTGTAAAGGTGGTTGCTTCTACTGATGGTACGGGATCAGGCATCATTCCGTTGATCACAAATGCGATGGTAAAATTTATCAGGGCAGAGGCTGCACTTACGCTGGGTACGGGGGACGATGCGCGGCAGAATTTTGCAGATGGTATCACGGCGCACCTGAATAGTGTAAGTACCTTCAGTTCTACCCGGGGAGGTGTGACGATACCAGGAGCAACGATTACGGGATTTGTGAATAAGCAGTTGGCTGCTTACGATGCTGCTGATGCTGCGGGCAGGTTATCGCTGGTGATGACGCAGAAATATATTGCGACTTATGGCAATGGCATGGAGACATATAATGATTACCGCAGAACAGCATTGCCTGTATTGCGCACGCCATTGTCGCCACTCAATACATTCCCACTGCGCCTCTATTATTCACAGACAGAGCTGAGTGCGAATACCAGCCTGGGAGAGGATGTGAGCAGTCTGCAGGTGGCACAGCAAATTACGCCGGTGTTCTGGGATAAATAAGCTACTTATCAACCAAATTATTATTTATGAAGCCAACAATATTCATGCTTTCAATATTATTGATCTGTGCCTGTAAAAAGGCACATTATGAGTGGGAAGATTATCAATACACTGCTGTACCGATTGTAACGATCGATACGACCAAATCGGCGCTGCCTACCCGCCAGGCAGGTAAGGTAGTGTTCTTCAACAAGAAGGCGGCTGACCTGGCATCGCAGCAGTTTTCCTTTACATTGGAATGGGCGGGGTTCAATAAAGTGACGGTTACTTCTATCGAGGTATACAATAGTTACAATAAAGCGGAGAGCAGTGTACCCGCTTATCCATTGGTAATCTCATCGCCGGGTAACCAATATACCAATATAGCACA
This sequence comes from Chitinophaga silvisoli, assembly GCF_003412465.1. Lineage (GTDB taxonomy): Bacteria > Bacteroidota > Bacteroidia > Chitinophagales > Chitinophagaceae > Chitinophaga > Chitinophaga silvisoli. The sequence goes on along the minus strand of NZ_QTJV01000004.1, from coordinate 428,872 downwards.
GTTTCCGCTGCCAAGTATCGTAGGGGCGAATGACCATTTGTACGAAACAGTTACAGAATTCCCAAAAACTTTTATCTTCACAGCAGCGGAACTGGCTGCACTAAATAATGTTGACCTTAGTGCAGTGGCTGTCAACGATTATTTCCTTTTCAAATTCATTCTGAACCTGTCCGATGGCAGGAGAATTGTCACCTTCTACAATAATATCTGTGATGAATCCCGTGGCGAACCGGGAGATTGTAGGGTTGGAGTAAGATTTAAAAACCAGTAAGCAATGAAGAAAATAATTTTGACAGCTGCACTGTTGCATACGGTGATGAGTATGTATGCGCAGGACCGCAAAGGAGTGGCCGATAAAAAGTACCTGACCGAAATCAAATCGCTTGCAGAGAAACCAGTGGTGAAGAAAGCGTTTCAGACGATTGTGGATATGGAACCACAGACGATTGCTAATCACATTTTACTGACAGAAATACCAGCACCTCCCTACAAGGAAGAGGTAAGGGCAAAGCAATATGCATCTATGCTGAAGGCAGCGGGTGCTGACAGTGTATGGACGGATAATGTGGGGAACGTGATCGCCCTGCGCAAAGGTAAAGATGGAAAAAAAACTGTTGTACTGGAAGGGCATATGGATACTGTATTCCCGGAGGGTACCGATACTAAAGTAAAACACAGGGGCGATACCCTGGCAGCGCCCGGAATAGTGGATGATACCAGGGCACTGTCTGTAGTACTTACTGTGCTGACGGCGATGGAGAAAACAGGGATTGAAACAAATGCCAATGTACTCTTTATCGGTACTGTAGGTGAAGAAGGGCAGGGGGATCTGAGAGGTGTGAAAAACCTGTTCAGCGATAAAGGTCCGGGAAAGATAGATACTTATATCGCGATTGATGGCTGGATGAGCGCACATGTAAATCACAGGGGCCTGGGGTCGCATCGTTACCGCATTACTTTCAAAGGACCGGGCGGACATTCCTCTGGTTCCTTTGGCCTGGGTAATCCGCACAATGCACTGGGCAGGGCGATTGCTTACTGGTGTGTGGCGGCTGACTCTCTTACAAAGGCTCCCGGCTTACGGCTCACATACAATGTAGGTGTGATTGGTGGGGGTACTTCTGTAAATTCCATTCCATTTGAGAGCTGGATGGAAGTGGATATGCGATCAGAAAGTCCGGAGCGTGTAGCGGCCTGTGATCAACTATTACATGCTGCTGTAGCCCGTGCGCTGGCAGAAGAAAACAAGATGAAAAAATCAGGTGCTAATCTTACTGTCGACATGAAGCTGATTGGCGACCGGCCTTCCGGGGTGGGTGATACTGCACAGTCCCTGATTCAGCATATGATGGCGGTGATCACTTACATGGGTGATACACCTTCTTTGACGGTAGGTTCTACCAATTCGAATATTCCTATTTCCAAAGGTATTCCCGCTATTACCATTGGTACAGGTGGTATAGGCGGCAATGCGCATGCACTCCCTGAGTGGTGGGTGAATGACAAAGGATATAAGGGCATCCAGCAGGCACTATTGATCTTATTGGCGGAAGCCGGTATAGCAAAATAAAAAGGCTTATGACTAAACCATTCTACGGCATGCTGCTCTTGTTAACACTCACGCTGACCACAGCCTGGGCGCAGCAGCAAATCCCTTCTCCTAAAGAACATTTTGGTTTCAACATTGGAGATGATTATCAACTGGCGAACTACACTCAAACGGAAGCTTATTTCAAAAAACTCGCAGCGAGCAACCGAACGAAGCTGGTAGACATCGGGCTGACGGAAGAAGGCAGGCACCAGTACATGCTCATCGTCTCTGCACCTGAGAACATGCAGCAACTGGAGAAATACAAAACGATTTCTCAGCAACTGGCTCATGCCGAAGGCCTGACTGATGACCAGGCAAAGGCACTGGCTGCAACAGGTAAAGCCGTTGTATGGATTGATGGTGGTTTGCACGCTACTGAAGTAGTGGGCTCTCACCAGCTCATCGAGAGTATGTACCAGTTAGTGACCCGTACTGATGAGGAAACCATGAACATCCTGCAAAATGTAATCATTCTCTTCACACATGCGAACCCTGACGGGCAGGAGCTGGTAGCCAACTGGTATATGCGTACGGAAGATCCGAAGAAGCGGGCGATGAACATTCCAAGGTTGTATGAGAAGTATGTAGGCCATGACAACAACAGGGACTTTTATATGATGAATATGAAAGAGAGTCAGAACATAGGCCGGCAGCTGTTCGTAGAGTGGATCCCGCAAATTATGTACAACCATCACCAGCGTGGGCCGGCAGGTTCCGTGCTGGCAGGGCCTCCTTACCGTGATCCGTTTAACTATGTATTCGATCCGCTGATTGTAACGAGTATTGATGCAGTAGGTGCTGCGATGAATAACCGCTTGAATGCAGAGAATAAGCCGGGTTATACACAGCGGGGTGGTTCCCAGTTTTCTACCTGGTGGAATGGTGGGCTGCGTACGGCCCCTTACTTCCATAACATGATTGGCCTGCTCACGGAAATCATTGGTGGACCCACACCTGAGACGGTGCCACTGGCACCGGAAAGATTAATTCCAAATGGTGCAACGCCGAACCCGGTCGTGCCACAGGAATGGCATTTCCGCCAGTCGATAGACTATTCAGTGTCGCTGAACTATGCAGTGCTGGACTATGCAGCGAAGTATAAGAGCACCCTGCTGTACAATATTTATCACATGGGTAAGAATGCGATTGACAGGGGGAATGAAGATCACTGGACATTCTATCCCCGCTTTGTAGATAGTATCAGAACAGCTGCTGCTGCGGCTAAAAAAGATTCTGCAAAGAAGGAAGAGAGTGGTGGCGACCTGTCTTTGGGAAAAGAAGATACAATTGTCAATACTTATTTTGCTACCTACTTTAAGAATCCTGCTTACAGGGATGCGAGGGCCTATGTGATCCCTGCTGACCAGGAAGATTTTCCGACAGCGGTGAAGTTCATCAATGCCCTGAGTCGTGCGGGTGTTACAATTCATAAAGCGACAGCTGATTTTACGATAGCTGGTAAACATTATCCTGGGGGGTCTTATGTAGTAAAGACTGCACAGGCATTCCGTCCGCATGTACTGGATATGTTTGAACCGCAGGACCACCCGAATGATTTTCAGTATCCCGGTGGACCTCCTATCAGGCCTTATGATGCTGCGGGTTGGACATTGGCATTTCAGATGGGGGTGAAGTTTGACCGGATCCTGGATGGTGTGAATGTGCCATTGACACAGTTGCCTTACGGGCAGATAGAGTCGCCACTGGGCAATACGATTGCGATAGCGAAGAAAGGATATTTATTGAATCCCGGGCAAAATAATGTTTTCATTGCCGTGAATGATTTGCTGAATGCAGGGATAAAAGTTTCAAGAATGGCATCAGGTGCATTTTATGTGCCTGTTTCTTCAAAATCAACAGCACTCTTAACAAAAGCGGCGAATGAGTGGGGGGTAACAGTTGCTCCTGTTGATGTAATTCCCGCAGGACTAAAACCTGTAAGCCCTGCCCGCATTGCTATCTGGAATACCTATGGTGGTTCTATTCCTGCAGGTTGGATGCAATGGCTCATGGAGCAATATCATTACAAGTATACCATGATTTATTCACAGGAGATTGACAAGGGTGAGCTGCGCAAGAAGTATGATATCATCTTATTTGCTACAGGTGCTATTCCTGATACAGGCAAGCCAAAGCGGGACAGTTACTGGTTTGGCAAACTGCCTAAACCGGAAGAATTATCGGCTGAATTCAAACCCTGGTTAGGACGTATTACAGCTGATACTTCTGTGCCCCAGTTGAAGAAATTCCTGGAAGCGGGTGGCAGCATTGTTACCATAGGTACCAGCACCAACCTGGCTTATCATTTAAAACTGCCGGTGAAGAATGCACTCATCGATCCTAAGACGAAAAAGACATTGTCAGGTGCAAAGCTCTACATCCCGGGCAGTTTACTCATTGCAGATGTAGATACTACTGCTGCTGAGAATGCGGGTATGCATGCAAAAACCGATGTGTATTTCGATCGTAGTCCGGTATTCAATGTCAGTGGAGATGTGAAGAAATTGATGTGGTATTCAACCGCTACTCCGCTGCACAGTGGATGGGCCTGGGGACAAAGTTACCTGAAAGATGGAGTGGCTGCATTTGTAGCACCTATAGGCAGTGGAAAATTATATGCCTTTGGTCCTGAGATTACTTTCCGCGGACAATCACATGGCACGTTTAAATTACTATTCAATCAACTCTATAAATGATGAAGCGCGTAATAGTATCCCTGCTATGTTGTGCACCGGCTTTCGTGTATGCACAAAAAGCAAATAAAGATAAAACGGCGATCATTGCTGCACTCGATGCGCAAGCGCCTGCTTATACAACAATAGAGCAAAAGATCTGGGGTTTTGCAGAAGTGGGGTACCAGGAGGTGAAGAGTTCTGCATTGTTACAGGAGAAACTGACACAGGAGGGCTTTGCGGTGAAAGCTGGTATTGCCGGCATCCCTACAGCTTTTGTAGCTACTTATGGGAGTGGTGAACCTGTAATTGGTATTCTCGCAGAGTTTGATGCATTGCCGGGATTATCGCAGGAAGCCAGTCCTGAAAAGAAAGCCATCATTCCTGAAGGTGCAGGGCATGGATGTGGGCATAATTTATTTGGTACTGCATCTGTCGCTGCTGCTGTAGCCGTAAAGGACTGGATGAAAGCAAGTGGTGGTAAAGGCACCTTGCGGGTATATGGTTGCCCGGCGGAAGAAGGGGGTTCAGGTAAAGTGTATATGGTGAGAGCCGGATTGTTCAATGATGTAAGTGCTGTATTGCACTGGCATCCGGGCAATGACAACGCTGCAGGCATCGCACCCTGGTTAGCCAACAAAAATGCGAAGTTCAGGTTCTATGGGGTAGCTGCCCATGCTGCCGGTGCTCCTGAAAAAGGGAGATCAGCGCTCGATGGGGTAGAAGCCATGGATTATATGGTGAACATGATGCGTGAACATGTACAGCAGGATACACGTATTCACTATGTGATCACCAAGGGTGGTGATGCACCGAATGTGGTTCCTGCTTTTGCAGAAGTTTATTACTACGTACGTCATCCGGATATGCAGGTAGTAAAAGATACCTGGGACCGGCTGGTGAAATGTGCAGAAGGAGCAGCTTTAGGTACTGGTACGACTATGAAGTATGAAGTAATCGGTGGTGTGTACAACATGATGCCGAATGAAACCCTGTCTCACATGATGGATAAAAACCTGCACCTGGTGGGAGGATTTAAATATACTGCGGAAGAAAAGGAATTTGCTAAGAAGATTCAGGCAACTTTTATCGATCAGAAGAATGTTCCGGACATAGATAGTGCATCTATGACGGTACAACCATTTACCATTGTCAAAGAGGGAGGTATCGGTTCTTCTGACGTAGCTGATGTAAGTTGGGTTACACCGACTGCTGGTATGAGTGCTGCCACCTTCGTAGCAGGTTCCGGTGGTCATAGCTGGCAGAATGTAGCTGCTGCCGGTTCCAGCATTGGTGCAAAAGGAATGATGGTGGCTGCCAAGACGATTGCACTCACTGCCTATGACCTGTTCAATGACCCTGCTGCTGTAAAATCTGCACAGGCAGAACTAAAAGAACGTCGGGGAAAAGATTTCAAGTATGAAGCCATGCTGGGCGACAGAGCACCGGCACTGGATTACCGGAAGAAATAAAACCATCTTATGAAATATTTATTGTCTGTTATCATATTGTGTTGTGCCACTACTTTGTATGGGCAAACAGTTCCTTCTCCCAAAGAACATTTTGGTTTCAATATGGGAGATGATTACAAGCTGGCGAATTATACACAGACCGCTGCTTATTTTCAAAAGCTGGCAGCTAGCCCTCGGGTAAAGCTGGTGGATATTGGTCTTACAGAAGAAGGCAGGCATCAGTATATGCTTGTCATCTCTTCGCCCGGGAATATTCAGCAATTAGAAAAATACAGGAAGATTTCGCAGCAACTGGCACGGGCCGAAGGGATCAGTGAGCTGCAGGCAAGAGCGTTGGCTGCAGGTGGTAAGGCGGTAGTATGGATTGATGGTGGATTGCATGCTACCGAAGTAGTAGGTTCACATCAGTTGGTAGAAACGGCTTATCAATTGATCAGCAGGAATGATGATGAAACTAAACGCATCCTGGATAATGTGATCGTGTTGATGACACATGCCAACCCGGATGGACAGGAGCTGGTGGCTAACTGGTATATGCGTAATGCAGATACCTTGAAACGCAGTACTGACCAGGTGCCTGTGCTGTACCAGAAATATATTGGGCATGATAATAACCGTGACTTTTACATGATGAATATGAGCGAAAGTTTCAACATGGGTAAGCAGCTGTTCCTGGAATGGATGCCCCAGATCATGTATAATCATCACCAACGCGGTCCGGAAGGCTCTGTACTGGCAGGGCCTCCATACCGCGATCCGTTCAACTATGTATTTGATCCTTTGATGATCACGGGTATCGATGCATTGGGGGCTGCGATGTACAATCGCCTGAATGCAGAGGATAAACCAGGTTATACCAGGTTGAATGGTTCCAGTTTTTCTACATGGTATAATGGTGGCTTGCGGACCACAACGCAATTTCACAATATGATCGGCTTACTCACCGAGATCATTGGTAACCCTACGCCGGAGAAGATTCCCGTGGTTCCCCAGCGCTTAATCCCGAATGGCGCTACGCCGAACCCGGTATTACCACAGGATGTATGGCACTTCCGTCAGTCTATTGACTATTCCGTATCGCTGAACTATTCAGTGCTGGATTATGCTGCCAGGCAGCGTGATGAGGTCCTGTACAACATTTACAAGATGGGTAAGCATGCAATTGATCGTGGTAACAGGGATAACTGGACCTTATCGCCAAAGGGAGCAAATGCAATTACTGCTGCATATAAAAAAGATAAGAATGATACCACCAAAGATGATGGCAGTGATCCTTATGGCTGGATGAAGAGAGGCAATAATATCCCCATGTCTTACTATGATGCGGTATACAAGAATCCTGATACCAGGGATCCAAGAGGCTATATCATTTCAGCTGACCAGGCAGATTTCCCTACAGCAGTGAAGTTCATCAATGCACTGATTAAAACAGGTATCAGCGTGCAAAAAGCAAGTGCTGCATTTACGATAGCCGGTAAGCAGTATCCGGCGGGATCCTATATTGTACGTACCAACCAGGCGTTCCGCCCGCATGTATTGGATATGTTTGAGCCACAGGATCACCCGAATGATTTTCAGTATCCTGGAGGTCCTCCTATTCATCCTTATGATGCTGCGGGTTGGACATTGGCTTACCAGATGGGTGTGCAGTTTGACAGGATCCTGGATGATTTTAGCGGTCCGTTTACACAATTGCCTTATGGTGAATTGCAGGAAGTGAAAGCAACAAAATTGCCAGCCAGCAAAGGTGGATATTTAATAAGTGGAAAACAGAATGATGCATTTACTGTAGTCAACCAATTATTGAATGCAGGTGTAGATGTGTACAGAACAAAGACAGGAGATTTCTATGTAAAGACATTGAAGGATGTGGCGGTGAATGTGCAGGCAGTCAGTAAGAAACCTGCTGACCTGGATAAAATTAAACCGGCCCGTATTGGTTTGTGGGACAGCTACGGCGGCTCTATTCCTTCTGGTTGGGTAAGGTGGTTGCTGGAACAATACAAGTTCCCGTTCAAAGTGATTTACGCCAAAGACATCGACAAGGGTGACCTGAAAAAAGACTATGATGTCATTGTATTTGTCACCAGGGCTATTCCGCCATTAAAAGGTGAGGAAACCAACCGTTATGGTTTTTCGCAGAAAGCACCTGCTCCGGATGAAATTCCTGAACAATACAGGGGGATGCTGGGCAAGATCACAAAGGATACGAGTATTCCCCAGCTGAAGGCATTTTTAGAAGCGGGTGGTAATATTGTTACGATTGGTACCAGTACCAACCTTGCTTATCATTTAGGCTTACCTGTTACGAATGCATTGGTTGAAAATGGGAAGCCCCTTCCGGGAACGAAATACTTTATACCTGGCAGTATCCTGAAAGCCAGTTTTGATAGTACCCTGATGGCTGCTTATGGCATGCCTGCCAATGGTGATATCAATTTCGATAACAGCCCTGTCTTCAAAATTGATGCGGGGGCAAAAGATGTGAAACCTATTGCCTGGTTCAGCACAGATACTCCTTTGCACAGTGGCTGGGCCTGGGGCCAGGCTTACCTGAAAGGCGGTGTCGCCGCTTTTTGTGCACCTGTCGGCAAGGGAATGTTCTATGCTTATGGACCTGAGGTGACCTTCAGGGGGCAGTCGCACGGCACGTTCAAGTTACTCTTCAACACACTATATCAGGAAGGGGGGCGATAAGCCCCCTTTTTTATAGCGAAAATTGGCATATATTTCCGCCATGATTTATCGCTAGATATGAAAAAACCTATTCTCCTCCTGCTACTGATTGCTCTAACCAGTAGTTTCGTGCTTGCGCAAAAAGCACCTCCAAGAGCTGTCGATACCACCTTATTCGGCGACAACAACCAAGCAACAAGAAGTGATTACCTGGCAGGGTTTGAAAAAGTTTTTCAGACCATGAACAAGGTCCCTCTTGTCACCAGTTCCTTTACCCGTGTACAAGACATTCAGGCGCATCTGAAAGATGCTGATTCTATATTGGAAATTCTGAAAGACCGTTTTGCCGGTAATGACAAAAGTCTCAATATTCGCAACCTTCAGATGTACCAGTCCTTATTGGAAGAACTGGACAACACCATGAATGAATTCGGGAAGGTGCTGAATGGATATGACCAGAAACTGGATGATGTAAGAAAGGAAATCAGGGATCTCCGTAAGGATACGCTAATGCGTGGTCTGTTCAGGGATTCTGCCCTTCGAGCTACTTTCATCCCGCAGCTGCAAACCCTGCGTACAAAGTTCAGAAGAGCTGATAGTCTGGTGAAAGCCAATACAGCTATTCTCAATGATCTGAAAGCAAAGGTTTCCACCGATGCCATCGTCATTGAAGAACTGGGATACCAGACAGAAGAAGCACTTAAAACTGCGGGTGGCCGTGCTTTTACAAAGGAACGCCTCTTCCTGTGGGAGCCTGTTACAGCGCAGGGTCGCAGACCTCCTCCCGGTGGATTTAAAAAATCAGTAAATGCGGAGCAGCAACTTGCCAGCTATTATTTCAGGAATACCCGTAGTAAGCGCTCCCTGTTATGGATTATTGGTATTGCCTTCTTTGTCTGGATCAATTACAACTTCCGGAGTCTGAAGAAATTGAATAAGCTCAGTGCCATCAAGGAATTTGATTTCAAGTATGTAAAGGCATTGCCCTGGCTCATGACCTGTGTGCTGATTTTGAACCTGGCTCCCTTATTTGATCACAATGCACCTGCTATTTACATAGAGACCACGCAGTTCATGCTGATGGTGTTGCTGACACCTGTCTTTTACAAAATACTCCCCCGGCAGATCTTCATGGGCTGGGGATTGTTTATGCTCTTATTTCTCTTCCTGCCTATCATCAGGGTATTAGGTTTGCCAATACGGCTGATGCGGTATGCGAATGTGGTGCATGACCTGGTGGCAGTGGTGATTGGCCTGTTGTACATACAAATCCGAAGTTTCCGCAAAGAATATCGTTTGATGTGGTGGGCGGTGATCCTGTATACCTTCCTGAATACACTGGCGGTATTGATGAATATATTTGGCCGTGTCACCTTGTCACAGATCTTTAGTGCTACAGCGGTATATGCCCTGGCACAGGCCGCGAGTCTCAGTATATTTGTACAATTGGTTATTGAAGCCTTCCTCTTACAGATACAGGGTAGCCGTATCAGGAAGCGCTATCCGGAGCACTTTGATGTAGCGGATATCAAGAAATCATTGTTCCGTTTTATATCTGTATTGGCAGTGTTGATCTGGGCAATTGTATTCAGCACCAACCTGAATATCTACGATGCATTCAGCACCGGATTGAAGGCATTGTTCCAGGCATCAATAGTGATTGGTAGCAGTTCCTTTACTATTGGTGGGGTAGTATTGTTCCTGGGTATTATCTGGATTGCTAATTTCCTGCAGAAGTACATTGCTTACTTCTTTGGGGATATTGGGGATGATGCGGCCTTTGATGATAAGGGGCAGCGTTCAAGGCTGCTGGTGACGAGGCTGATCCTGCTGGTGCTTGCTTTCCTGCTGGCTATCAGTGCTTCAGGCTTGCCGGTGGATAAGATCACAGTGATCCTTGGTGCATTGGGTGTAGGTATTGGTCTGGGTTTACAGAGTATAGTCAACAACTTTGTATCTGGTATTATCCTGATCTTTGACCGCCCTTTACGTATTGGAGATACAGTGGAAATAGGGAGTAAGAAGGGGCGTGTAAAAGAAATCGGGATCCGCAGCAGTACCCTGCTTACCGAAGATGGGGCAGAGGTGATTTTGCCAAACGGCGATGTGCTCTCCAAAGAGATTACCAACTGGACCCTGAGTAATAACAATGCCAGGATCAATTTCAACTATAAGGTCGCTAAACTTGAAGATGCAGCCACAGTGAAGCAGGAACTGAAAGATCTGATTGCAGCCAATGACCAGGTGATGGCCAGAAGGGAGATCGAAATCATTATGAATTTTGTAAGTGCTACAGTGATGTCGGTGAGGATTGCTTTCTGGTGCAGGGATATTATGAAGGTGTCTGTGGTAGAGGCAGAGATTAACAATGCGATCTACAATTACTTTGAGCAAAAGGGGATTGTGACCCAGTAAAAAGAAATGTTAAAAAAGAAAAGCCCGGTACGCCTTATGGAGTCCGGGCTTTTTTTTCATCCTATATTCGTAACGACTTAACCTCTTATGCAGAAAATTACCTTATTACTGTTACTAAGCATATGTATGGGACAAGCTGCGATGGCTCAGGCTGACAGGGACACAGCAGATGCCAGGTATAAAACAGCGATAGCGATGATGGAGGACGGAAAGCCAGCGGCAGCAATACCATTGCTTGAAGAAGCGATTCGATTGAATCCGGATGAATGGGCTTATCATTATGAGATTGCGTACTCGAAATACATGCAGCAGGATTATAATGGCGCTGTAGAGATCCTTAAAAAGCTGATCAAACGAAAAGATATCAACAGCCGGGTGTACCAGCTGTTAGGCAATGCGTATGACCTGAGTGGAAAGCGGGATAAGGCGCTGGATGCATATGAAAAAGGCCTGAAGGTGTTTCCGGCGGCGGGTAACCTGTACCTGGAACGTGGTGTAATGGAAGTGAATGTAAAAGACTATACGAAGGCCATGAGTTATTTCGAAAAGGGGATAGAAGTGGATCCAATGTTTCCTTCCAATTATTACTGGGCATCAAAAATCTTCCTGGGTACCCAGGAGGAGGTGTGGGGGATGATCTATGGGGAGATCTTCCTGAACCTGGAGAGGGGGTCGAAGCGCACAGACGAGATAAGCAGGCAGTTGTACCTGACATATAAAGGAGAGATCCAGTTTAAAGACGATACTTCTGTGTCAGTGAGTTTCTGTAAGCAGAATACCATGGCGGTATCGCCGGACGGTAAGTTGCACCTGCCCTTTGGGATTGCGGTGTATGAGCCTTTGTTACTCATATCGCTGGCGGGGGAGAAGATTATAAGTTTGCCTGCACTGAACAGGATCAGGACCCGCTTTGTGGAAAACTATCAAACCATGCCTCTGGCTAAAAGTAACCCGGTGGTATTGTTTGACTATGAGCAGCAGGTGAAGGAGGCGGGCTACCTGGAGGCATATAATTACTGGATCCTGGCGGAAGGGGATGAAAAGCAGTTTGAGGAATGGAGAAGTGAGCATAAGAAGGAATGGGAGGAATTCATAACGTGGTTTAAAAAGAATCCATTGAAGATCACGGAGGAGAATAAGTTTTATAGAGGTAAGTATTAACTTAGGTGTATGACGGAACTGGAAATATTAGAACAGACGATCAGGAGTTTTTCGGGGATTGATGAGCAAAGTTTTGCATTGTCATTGCCCTACTGGGAGTTGAGAACCTACCAGAAAGGTGAGTATTATAATGAATACAGGAATGTGTGTAAGCATTTGGGTTTCATTGTAAACGGTGTTTTCCGCACCTATTATGTGAATGCGGAGACGGGGGAGGAGAAGAACATGTTGTTTTATACTACCGGGCAGATGGTAACGGCGTTTAAGAGTTTTCTGACCCGCCGGCCCTGTAATTTTTATACGGAGAGTATGGTGGAGTCCACCGTGTTATATATACATGTGGATCATTTGCAGGCATTGTATCAACAGTCTCATGAGTGGGAGCGTTTTGGCAGGTATATAGCCGAGGTAGCTTTTAACCTCATGATGGAGCATACGGAGGATTTCCTGTTCAAGAGTCCGGAGGAGCGGTATTTGCAGATGGTGGAGCAGCATCCGGAGATCTTTAACCAGGTGCCTTTGTATCATATTGCTTCTTACCTGGGTATAGCGGGGCCCTCTCTGAGCCGGATTAGAAAAAGGATGCAGAAGAAATAAAAAAAGAAGGAAAAGCAGGCCCCGGGCCGGTGAAAAGTTCAAAGGAGACACTACCAAAATTCCTAATATTTTGATTTACCTTTGGAACGCTTTCAAAAAAGTAGAAAAGAGAATCAGATTGTGGTTAAATTCTTCCGCTCCGGCAACCCTCTAACAGTATTGCTGCTGTTAATATATACATTGGTGGTAAAATTTCATTACCTCTATTATCCGTCCACTTACCTGGCCGACGGTTCCGAAGGTTTATTATATGACTTGCTGGTGAAATGGCTCAAGGCACTTGTAGGCCCGAGTCCATTCTTTTTTACCTCGCTGGCGGTTTTGCTGCTGCTCTTGCAGGCCCTGCTGATCACAAAGATTGTGAATCACCAGCGTCTCTTTGCGAAGCCGAATTATTTACCTGCTATGGCGTATATGCTTTTTACGTCATTGCTGCATGACTGGAATGTGTTTTCACCTGCCTTGCTGGTGAACCTGATTATGCTCTGGGTATTCTCTTCCATCACTTTGCTTTATACCCGCACCTCTGCGAGAGATGTGGTTTTTAATATAGGTTTTGCGCTCGGGATTTGTGGATTATTCTATTTCCCGGCAATTATATTCTGTCTGCTCTTGTTAATGAGTTTGTTGATAATGAGGCCTTTCCGCCTGGCAGAGTGGATTATAGCCCTGTTGGGACTGGTGGGCCCCTTGTATTTGCTGGGTACTTATCTTTTCCTGACAGACCAATGGGCTTTGTTCACAAAGATCCCAAGAATTGGTTTTTCCATAGAGCTCATATTGCATTATAAGGTATGGGGTGCCATTGTGTTCAGCGTGGTATTTTTCCTGCTGGGCTGGCTGCTGTTGCAGCGGAGTCTGAAGAAGATGCTGATTCAGGGCAGGAAGATCTGGGGGGTATTGGTCATCTATGTGTTCGTAGCGATGCTGATTCCTTTCTTCAATATTCATTTTTCACCTGCTTACTGGGTACTGGCCATTTTGCCCTTGTCTATGTTTGTCGCCAATGTTTACTGGTCGATCCGGAACAACACGATGGCGAATGTCATTCATATTCTAACTGTTGCTTATGTGATTGTTATGCAATGGTTTAGTAACAATCATTAGCAGCGTTCCCGGCCGCTTTTATTTTGAACGGCTATGGAAATGTGCAGGCGGCACAGTAATTTTGTGGTTTTTCCGGTACTTTGCGTTCAATGGTCCTGGACGTAAAAGTTGGTTAAAATCAATGAGATATATTTAAGACCATAAAATTCAACTATTTAATATGAAATTCGGCGTAGTCACCTTTCCTGGCTCCAATTGCGATCATGATATGATAGATGCCCTGCGTAATGACCTGGGGCAGGAAGTAATTGAGTTGTGGCATAAAGACAAAGACCTGAGCATGTTCAGTACAGAAGACTGCATTGTACTGCCGGGTGGTTTTTCTTATGGGGATTACCTGCGTTGTGGTGCTATTGCACGCTTTAGTCCGATGATGCAGAGCGTGATTGAATTTGCAAATAAAGGTGGTCGTGTGATAGGTGTTTGTAATGGATTCCAGATCCTGGTAGAAGCAGGATTACTGCCGGGGGCACTGTTACGTAACGAAAACCAGCAGTTCGTTTGTAAGAATGTGTACCTGAAGAGTGATAATCCGGTAGCTTCTCTCACCAAAGATGTAACTGGTCGTCCGCTGATGATTCCGGTAGCACATGGGGAAGGCCGTTATTATGCAGATCAGGCTACACTGGAAACGCTGCAGGCGAACAACCAGATCCTGTTCCGCTATTGCGACGAATTTGGTAATGTAGTTGAAGATGCAAATCCAAACGGAGCCACCCTGAACATTGCAGGTATCTGCAATAAGGAGCGAAACGTATTTGGATTGATGCCGCACCCTGAAAGGGCAACCCGCGAGGTGCTGGGTAATACTGATGGGCAGCTGATATTCCAGAGCCTTATCAACAACAACTGATTCTGTTTATAGAAGTATAGTATAAAAAATCAGCCAACCAGTTAAAAACAACGTATGAAACAATTATTAACAGCGATCTGTCTTTTCGCTTTGCCACTGCTGGCGAGTGCACAGATAGAGAATCCGGTGAAGTGGAGCTTTACGTCGAAGAAGATTAACGCGACCACGTATGAATTGCACATGACAGCCACCATCGAAGGTGGTTGGCACCTGTATGCACAGGAAGCCGGAGAAGGTCCGGTACCTACCTCCTTTAAGTTTACCAAAAGCCCACTGGTAGTAACCGAGGGTAAGGTAACTGAAGTAGGAAAGCTGCATAAAGCTTTCGACAAGAACTTTGACTCAGAACTGAAATACTACGAGAACCAGGTAGACTTTGTACAAAAAGTAACCGTGAAAGGTAAAGCTGCTACAAAGGTGAAAGGATCCGTAGAGTTCATGACCTGTGATGATCATGAATGTCTGCCTCCTAAATCAGTAGATTTTGCTATTTCCGTGGGAGGAAAATAATTAATACAGGAAGCTGTACACCACAGTATTCCGTACACGTCAATTGAAACGAGTTCCCCCGGGAACTCGTTTATTGTTTGAAAGGGAAATAAGTCCCTAAATCCTATTATCTATATGAAGCATTTGCTAACATTCATAATAATAATTGCGACAGCCTTTGGAGTGCAAGCGCAGAGCGACACTGTAGTTCACTGGCAATATACCGCAGAGAAGAAAGGCGCACAGGATTATGTGCTGCACTTTACAGGGACTATTGAAAAAGGAGTGAAATTAATCTCCACCACGATGCCTGATGATGCCCTGGTGTACAGCCGTGTGGTGGCAGACAGTGTCGTGAGCGTAGGTACGATCACAGAAGAAGGCGCGCTGAAAAAGGAGAAAGAGGAGATACTGGATAATGCCGAGGTGAAATTCTTTGAAGATAAGGTGGTACTGAATGTACCTGTTCACCTGAATGGAGATGTAAAAACACTGAATGGATCAGTGAACTACATGTACCTGAAAGGAGAAGAAGCAGGTGGTCCTGATGAGTTTATTTTCAAATTCAAAGCGGATGCTTCCGGTACGCTGGTGAGTGTAGCGGCAGGTTTGCAGGAAGCATCTGCCGATGCGGTGAACTCGCTGAAGCGTAGTAATATCAAGCTGGATCAGCCGGTGATTATAACCGGGGAGCAGGTGCATGAGAAGAAGAGCCTCTGGGGGATTTTCTTATTGGGGCTGATTGGTGGTTTTGTGGCGTTGGTGACACCTTGTGTGTTCCCGCTGATTCCGCTGACAGTATCTTTCTTCACCAAGAAATCCCAGGACAAGAAGAAGGGTGTAGCGAATGCGATCACTTATGGGTTCTTCATTTTTGCGATTTATGTGTTACTGAGCACACCATTTTATTTCCTGAACAGTATTGCACCGGAGATCTTTAATAATATCTCTACCAATGTGTGGCTGAACCTGGTGTTCTTTGTGATCTTCATTGTCTTTGCTATTTCGTTCTTTGGGGTGTTTGAAATCACCATTCCGAGTAGCCTGGCGAGCAAGGTAGATTCCAAGTCAGGTGTAGGTGGCCTGGTAGGTATATTCTTTATGGCGCTTACGCTGGCGCTGGTATCATTCTCCTGTACGGGTCCTATCCTGGGTTCACTGCTGGCGGGTGCCTTATCAGCAGATGGTGGTGCGGTACAGTTGACGGCGGGTATGGCGGGATTTGGTTTTGCGCTGGCATTGCCATTTGCGTTGTTCGCGTTGTTCCCTAATTTATTGAGTGCATTGCCTAAATCCGGTGGATGGTTGTCTTCCGTGAAGGTGGTACTGGGCTTTATAGAAGTGGGTATGGCGATTAAGTTCCTTTCTAATGCTGACCTGGTGGAGCACTGGGGTATCGTGAAGAGAGAGATATTCTTTGCGGTGTGGATTATCTGTGGTATTATGATCGTGTTGTACCTGCTGGGTAAGATTCGTTTCCCGCATGATTCTCCAATTAAGAAGTTCAGTGTGACCCGTATAGCATTCATCGTGGTATTTACCGTGTTTACAGTGTATATGCTGCCTGGGTTGACGAATACAGCGTGGGCGAATCGTAAGCTGATCAGTGGTTTCCCTCCTCCTTTGAGTTATAGTATTTATAATAACCGTGCGAAGGGTGTGGAGGCCAATGTGGTGAATGATTATGAGAAGGCGCTTGAGATGGCGAAGGCACAGCATAAGCCGATTCTGATTGACTTTACGGGTTGGGCTTGTGTGAATTGCCGGAAGATGGAGGAGAATGTGTGGACGACGAGTGAGGTGAAGCGATTGATAGAGGAGGATTATATATTGGTGTCATTGTATGTGGATGACAGGAAGGTATTGCCGGAAGATCAGCAGTTTTTGTATACGACGACGAATGGTCAGAAGAAGGAGATTAAGACGATTGGGGATAAGTATGCGACGATGCAGACAGAGAATTTTATTAATAATTCCCAGCCGTATTATGTGTTGATTAGTCCGGATGAGCAGTTGCTGACAACACCGGTGGGGTATACGCCGGATGTGGATAAGTATGCGGATTGGTTGAAGAAGGGATTGGAAGCTTATCAGAAAGTAAAATAAGATTTGGAAAAAGGGCTGCTGATCGCAGCCCTTTTTTATTGGTGGGCCTGCGGCAGCAAGGAAGGTCTCATTTGTTCGGCTGGCGCCGTTGCCTGGCGGTTCTTATTAGAACGGCAAAAAAGTAATTTAGGGATGCGGCTTATTATTTGCCTGGAGTGATAATAATATAATGTGCAAATGGAAACTCTTTCCTGATAGCCGCTTGAATGCGTGAAATCGCATCCGTAATATCCTGTGTATCAAGGTCTTCTTTAAACCGGACTAATAGCAATAGCATCACTTCTTCAGGTGATTGATAAGTAGAGAAGATCTGCAATACTTTTTCCACCGTATGATCACTTTCCACAATCCCGCGGATTTTGAATTGTGTGGCAGTGGCAATGCCTTCGCCCATGAGCAGACTACGGCTTTCACGGGCCAGCAGTATAGAAACGACTGTGAGCAGCACACCGACTATTAAGGAAGCCACTCCATCTAAATAAGGATTATTGAGTTTGTGTCCCAGGTAGAGCATGATGCCTACGACTGCTAATCCCAATACGGCAGCACTATCTTCGAATAATACGAGAAAACTGGCGGGGTCTTTACTTTGATGCACCGCTGTCCACCAGGACTTTTTACCCTTTACTTTTTTGAATTCGATAATTGCCACGACGAGGGAACCGCCGTCGAAGAGGAAGGAGCATGCCAGTACTATATAGTTCCAGAATGGATCTTCGGGAGGTACGGGATGGCGGAGATGACTGATCCCCTGGAAGATGGAGATGCTGCCGCCGATGGCGAAGATGAGGAGGGAGACGATGAAGGACCAGAAATAGAGTTCCTTGCCATAGCCAAAGGGGCGTTTGGCATCAGCGGATTTCTTGCTGAGGCGGATGCCGAGGAGGAGCAGGAGTTGGTTGGCGGTATCTACCAGGGAATGGACACCTTCGGAAAGCATGGCGGTGCTACGGGTAAAGGCACCGGAGATAAATTTGATGACGGCGATGAGCAGGTTTGCGGCCAGGGCGATATAAATAGTTCTATTCGGATGCATATGGATAGCCAGTGAAAAGTATGCCGAATGTATGAAGGGGTGGATATCCGGGCCCCTATACCAACTCGTCACCAATAGGTCACCATAAGGTCACCATAAGGGCACTTGTATATCGATTCGATATTGAGGTGATATTGAAGTGACCTTATGGTGCCCTTTTAGTGACCTTATTACCTTATAGAAATAGTAAAGCCAGGATATCGGAATACCCTGGCTTTACTATATGAGGAGTGATTGATCTTATTGGAAGGAATAGTTTGCCAGATCGGCAACTGCGATTTTTTCCTGTAGGCCGCTCACCATGTTTTTGATGCTGAGGACACCTTCTTTCACTTCGCTTTCGCCCATAATGATTACGTATGGGATGCCGCGTTTATTCGCGTATTTCATTTGCTTATCCATTTTAGATGGCTCGTGATAGAGTTCGGCGGCGATACCGCGGGCACGGAGGCTGGCGAGCATGGGGAAGGCGGTGCTGGTGGTATTTGCGTCCATATTGAAGATGAGGACACGGGTACCTTGCTGGGCGGTAGCGGGGAAGAGTTGTAATTCTTCGAGTACGTCGTAGATGCGGTCTACGCCGAAGGAGATACCGACACCGGAAAGGTTGGGGAGGCCGAAGAGACCTGTGAGGTCGTCATAGCGGCCACCGCCGCCGATGCTGCCCATTTTCACGGTAGAAGGTGCTTTTACTTCCACGATCATACCTGTATAGTAATTCAGGCCGCGTGCCAGGGTGACATCGAGGATAGGCGTGGTTTTGAAGGCTGTCGGTTGAGAATGGAGTACGTAGGTCAACTCTTCAATACCTTTTTTGCCGGTTTCAGAATTTTTGAACAATTCGCCTAATTGTTGCAGTTTTTCCTCATTATTCCCCTCAATGTTGAGGAAATTTGCAATAATTGCGATTTCACTTTCATTGAGGCCACGTTCGCTCAGTTCCTCTTTTACTTTTTCGATACCGATCTTATCCAATTTATCGATGGCTACGGTAATATCTGTTAACAGCTCAGGTTTTCCGGCTACTTCTGCCAGTGCACTGAGAATTTTTCGGTTATTGATGCGAATCTCATAGCCTTCCATACCCAGTTTTGTGAATACGGAGTCATAGATCATGAGCAATTCTATTTCATTCAGCAGGGAATTACTACCCACGATGTCTACATCACACTGATAAAACTCGCGGTATCTTCCTTTCTGAGGCCTGTCAGCCCGCCATACCGGCTGCATCTGATACCTTTTAAAAGGAAACGCCAGATCATTCTGATTCATCACCACAAACCTGGCGAAAGGAATCGTGAGATCATAG
The DNA here is from genome assembly GCF_003412465.1 of Chitinophaga silvisoli. Classification (GTDB taxonomy): domain Bacteria; phylum Bacteroidota; class Bacteroidia; order Chitinophagales; family Chitinophagaceae; genus Chitinophaga; species Chitinophaga silvisoli. Next base: position 409,388 of record NZ_QTJV01000004.1, on the reverse strand, counting down.
CGCAGTGCTTTTTCACACAGCAGGATGCCGAGTTCGCGGCTATCTTTTGCCTGCTGGGCGCGGCCCAGGATGTCTCCGTTATCAAGAATTTTAAAAATCAGTTTATCTCCTTCCTCACCATATTTACCGGTCAGGGTATCCATTTGTTCCATGGCAGGGGTCTCCAGGGGTTGAAAGCCAAACAGTTCGAACGTTTCGCGAATCGTCTGAAAGATATACTGCCTTTTCCTTACTACCACAGGGCCGAAATCACGGGTACCTTTTGGTATACTGGGTTTTATCATCGTTTTGATTTTTATATATCAGTGCCTGCTACTATGCGCTGGCAGGCTTTATAGATCATATTATATACCGGTTCGAAGAGGGCATCGTCGTACCATGGATCAGGTACAGGCTGCTGGTTATCAAGGAGCAGCTGAACTTTGTCCCTGTCAGCATCGGTGCGTGCTTTGCGCAGTACATCGCGGTAATTGTCCAGGTCCATAACGAAGATGCGGTCAAAATCATCGAAATCGGTTACCTGGAACTGGCGGCCTCTGAGACCGGAAATATCTATGCCGTGTTGTCTGGCTACCTTAACAGAGCGCCTGTCAGGCGGATCGCCCACGTGCCAGTTGCCCGTACCGGCTGAATCCACTTCCCAGTTCAGTCCTTTTTCGTCTGCCAGATGTCTGAGAATGCCTTCCGCCAGGGGGGAGCGGCAAATATTGCCCAGACAAACCATTAATATTTTCATAATTGCCGCAAACCTACAAGATTTTAACATTATTTTATTAATCCACCTCAATTTTGCCTGAAAGCCCGCAGGGCGGGAATCCGGCCACTGTCAGGCCCGGTGCAGTAATACTGGCATGGGTTATGGAATTTAAATTATGCAGCATCTATATAATAATTACGTGATACTATGATGAAGATTATTCTCGTATATACTGCAAATAGCCGGAAATTTGACGCTGATTAGTATTAACAAGGTTTTAACAACTTCGTTCATAATTAGATGTAGATTGAATATGAAAAAATGTATGAATGCCAGACGTTTACAAAACCTGCGCTAGTGGCGGTTTTTCTACTTATCTGTTTAGCATGCAACCCATTTTTCTTGACAATCTTCTAATAGAACAGGTGTTTGATTAGAAATTTTTTTTTGTATACTTGTAATTCGCAACAATGCTGATGGAACAGGAAAGATCTGGTAAAAGGAATATGAGCATCGATTATCGCTCACTTGGAGAGTTAATAAGAGGGTTATTTTTTATGCTCTTTGGATTATTTGCAATATTTGCAGAACGTCTTCATATGGGGGAGTTCCGCGTGTCGCAAACTGTACTCAATATCTTCGGAGGGGTCCTGATCGCTTATGGTATTTTCCGCGTGTACCGGGGAGTGAAGAATTCATTTTTTAACAGGAATTAACGAATTAATAGTCAGGCATATGTTTACCAGTATCATTAAAAGGAACCGGAATTATATCGCATTGTTAGCGACAATTGTTATCTTGTCATCCTGTACATCGAACAACAAATCCGGTCAGGTGCAGGATACGCCAACATCCGGCACTATCAAAATAAGTGTAGACGAGACATACAGGCCGCTGATTGAATCGGAAATTAAAGTTTTTGAGTCACTTTATCCGAAAGCGCATATCATTGCGGAATATAAACCCGAAGTAGATTGCTTCAGAGACCTGATGGCCGACAGTGCACGATTGATCCTTGTAACCAGGAGTTTCAATCAGCAGGAGCTGGATTATCTGAAAGAAGTTAAGATATCGCCACAAAGTATGATGCTCGCCTGGGATGGTGTAGCATTGATTACTAATCACAGTAATCCGGATTCTATCCTCACTCTGGACCAGGTTCGCAACATAATGGACGGAACTGACACGGAAAGGAAGTGGCAAATCATTTTCGACAATTCGAATTCAAGTACGGTTAGATATATCCAGGATTCAATCAACAAGGGGAAGGCCCTGCCAAAGAACGTAATGGCGGCGAAAACCAATCCCGAAGTGATTGATTACGTGGCTAAATCAAAAGATGCACTGGGTGTAATCGGGGTAAGCTGGATATCAGATACCAACGATGCCCAGGCTATAGAATTTACAAATAAGGTGAACGTAGTGAAGGTGCGCGCTGATAATGGTTCAGAATTTGTAAAACCATATCAGGCATATATTGCTCTCGGTTCATACCCGCTCAAAAGAGGATTATTCTTTTGCTTAAAAGAACCTTACAGCGGATTGGGGTCCGGGTTCGCAACCTTCCTCGGAGGACAAGAAGGACAGATGGTGATAGGTAAATTCAAATTGTTCCCTGCGAGATTGAACATCGTGTTTAGGGAAGCGAACATCAAGTAAAAAACTAACACAACTAAAATTAAAAACCGGATTGCTCATGAACAGACGGAAAAGTTTAATTGTTGCAATGCTGTGCGTCGCGAACGGCGCAATGGCTCAATCTGTAGAAGATGGATTGAAAGACCTGTATTATGGCAAGTATGAAACAGCCAAACAAGACCTGGAGAAAGTAATAGCCGCTAAACCTAATGAAGAAAGAGCATATTATTATCTCGGTATCGCTCAGCTGGGCCTGGGTGATAATAATGGCGCAGCTGCTACCTTCCAGAAAGGTCTGACAGCAGTTCCTACTTCCCCTTTACTGCAGGTGGGTATGGGCAGACTGGACCTTTTGAAAGGCGATGCTGCTGCTGCAAAGCAGAAGTTTGAAGCTGCAAGTGCTGCAACGCAGGGTCGTAACGGCGATGTAGCCCGCGCGATCGCTGATGCTAACTCTGAAATCCATGGTGGTGACCGCGGTTATGCTGCGAGTGTAATGGAGAAACTGCTGAACAACGAAGGCCGTAAGAAAAAAGAAGTTTATACAGCTACCGCTGCCGATTATATCGAGCTGGGTGATGCTTATCGTATGCTGGGTGGTGAAAATGGTGGTAAAGCAATCAATACTTATGAGAAGGCTTTAGAGCTGGATCCTAACAATGCTGAAGCAACCATGAAAGAAGGTATTGTAAACTACAATGCCAAGCTGCTGCAGGATGCTGTAAACGACTGGACCAAGGCTACCAATATGGATGCTAACTATGGTCCTGCTTACTACCAGCTGTATGAATTCTATATCACTCCAACCAAAGCTCAGCTGTCACTGGAAAACGCAGCTAAGTACCTGGAGAAATATATGGCTGTAGTAGGTGAAGGCGCTGGTAAACTGGAAAATGAATACAACCTGGCTGCCATCTCTTTCTACAAGAAAGAATATGATGCAGCTATCAGCAAAGCGAAATCTGTATTACCGCAGACAAACGAGTCAAACAGAGGTAAATTTACCCGCCTGCTGACCGATGCTTACCTGCAGAAAGGTGATACCGCTACCGCTAAGTCTGAAATGGAAGCTTACGTAAAAGCAGTTGGCGATGCTAAACTGGCTCCTAACGACTACAAACTGTTGAGCGCTATCTACCAGGCAAACGTTGGTGACTCCGCTCAGAGAGTAGCAAACGATTCAATTGCGGCTATGTACCTGGAGAAATATGCACTGGCTGATACTGCAAAAGATGCAGAAAAATACAGAAGCGTAGCTGAATCCTTCAAAGCAATGGGTGCAAGCAAAAAATCTGCAGAATGGTATGGTAAACTGGTAAATGACTTCTCTGACGAGAAAAATACCGGCAAAATCCAGGATATGTTCTGGAAAGGTACCATGGAGATCTATGCACACGAATACGATCAGGCAGATTCTACCTGGGGTCAGTTCGTAACCAAATATCCTACACAGGAAATACTGGGTACTTACTGGAGAGGCCGTGCAAACATGGCGAAAGATCCTGAAGCAAAAGAAGGTCTGGCACTGCCACACTTCCAGCACCTGTTTGAGATCAAAGGTGATGAGAAACTGAAGCCAAGCCAGCTGATGTTCCCTTATCAGTACCTGATGATCTACTATTATAACAAGGATGATGATGCTAACATGAAGATCTGGATGGATAAGGTAACTTCCATTGATCCTAACAACGCTACCGTTGCAGCGATCAAGGAAAACCTGGCTAACAGAGCTAAATCCGCATCCAAACCTGCTTCTCAGGGAAACAAGAAATAAGCAAACTGAGCTTTAAATAGAAAACCCCGGCGACTGCCGGGGTTTTTTTATTTCCGGTTGGGGAAAAAACATAATATTTTAATCCTTCAATAGATTTGAATATTGCTAGACTTAGCCTATTTTTGCTCATTCTGATGAACGATTTATAGGGAAGCTTATGTTTATAGACACAGTAATATTGTCAGCAACCACTCCTTTTAGCTATTTTCCAATTGTTTTACAGTTAATAGCTGCACTGGGTTTTGTAGGCCTCACCATGTTCGCCACTCACTTCCTGGGTCCCAAAAGAAAGACACAGGACAAGCTCGAAACGTTTGAAAGTGGTATTGAACGTCATGGTAACGCCCGCCAGCCGGTAGCTATTAAGTACTTCCTGGTGGCTATCCTGTTCGTACTTTTCGATGTGGAAGTCATTTTCTTTTATCCTTATGCGATCAATTTCCGCCTGTTGGGCTGGGAAGGTTTCGTTGCCATGTTGATGTTCGTGGCATTCTTTATGGTAGGTTTCCTTTATATTCTTAAGAAGGGAGCCCTGAAATGGGAAGATTAATGTAATTACGGCATACAGCGCCATGTGAGGCTGTGTTTGCAAAAGGGAACAAATCTGATATTGAAATTTTAAATCTGAAAGTATGGCACGTCCGGTTCAGTATAATACGAAAGTGAAGACAGTGGAAATCCCTGAGGGATATTCCGGGGAAGGTTTTTTTGCGACTTCGTTTGACAAAGCGATAGGTCTTGCACGTAAAAACTCTATCTGGCCGCTGCCTTTTGCCACTTCCTGCTGTGGAATCGAATTCATGGCCACCATGGCGTCTACCTATGATCTGGCGCGTTTTGGTGCAGAGAGAATGGCATTTACCCCTCGTCAGTGTGATTTGCTGATGGTAATGGGTACTATCTCCAAGAAAATGGGACCTGTATTACGCCAGGTATACCTGCAGATGGCTGAGCCACGCTGGGTGATGGCTGTAGGTGCATGCGCCAGCAGTGGTGGTGTATTTGATACTTATTCAGTATTACAGGGCATCGACCAGGTAATCCCGGTGGATGTATACGTGCCAGGATGCCCTCCACGTCCTGAAGCAATTATTGATGGATTTATGCGCATCCAGGACCTGATTGGTCAGGAAAGCCTGCGTCGCCGCCATTCCGATAAGTACAAAGAACTGTTGAATTCCTACGGCATACAATAAAGATCACTATACACTTTACTCCTGTATCTGTGATCTTAAACATACACTGCAATGTCCTTGACTAACGACAATATTAAACAACGACTAACCGACAAGTTTGGTGAGGCTGTCTCACAGGTGGAAGAAACCTTTGGGATGCTTAATTTTACAGTACCTAAAGATCTGAACCTGAAAGTGATGCAGTTCCTTTACGACGATGAGGAGCTGCAATTTCGTTTTTTAACAGACCTCACTGCCGTGCACTATCCTGATCGTAAAGGAGAGGAGCTGGCAGTAGTATACCATCTCTACAATTTTGCCCAGCGCGTAAGACTTCGTATGAAGGTTTATACCAGTGTGGAAGATCCGAGAGTATTCACCGCTACCCGCCTGTTTGAAGCTGCAAACTGGATGGAGCGGGAAACTTACGATTTCTTCGGGGTGAACTTCGTAGGGCATCCAAACCTGAAACGTATCCTGAACGTGGATGAAATGGATTATTTCCCCATGCGTAAGGAATTCCCACTGGAAGACCAGACTCGTATCGATAAAGATGATGAAATGTTCGGCCGCGGCGGGCATATTGGCATATAATTAATTATTCGTTGATCATGTCAGAGCAACATATAACACTTCCGGAAGGATCTATTGAAAGGGTTACACAAACCCTCAACCTCGGACCTACCCACCCTGCTACTCACGGGGTGTTTCAAAATATATTGGAAATAGACGGTGAGCGCGTTGTTAGTTCCGAATCCACAGTGGGTTATATCCACCGTGCATTTGAAAAGATTGCTGAACGCCGTCCTTACTACCAGATTACTCCTCTTACAGACCGTCTGAACTACTGTTCTTCTCCTATTAATAATATGGGATGGCACATTACGGTAGAGAAACTGCTGGGCATTCAAACGCCTAAGCGTGTGGATTACCTGCGTGTGATCATCATGGAGCTGGCACGTATCTGTGATCACCTGATCTGTAACGGGGTTGTAGGTGTGGATACCGGTGCCTTTACCGGCTTCCTGTACCTCATGCGCTGGCGTGAGCTGGCTTATGAGATCTACGAAGAAATCTGCGGATCCCGCCTCACTACCAACATTGGCCGTGTAGGTGGTTTTGAAAGAAACTTCACACCCGCTGCTTTCGAAAAGATCGAAAAGTTCCTGGTAGAGTTTCCAAAAGCCCTGAAGGAATTCGAAACCCTGATGAACCGCAACCGTATCTTCATGGAGCGTACACAGGGCGTAGGTCCGATCAGTGCCGAAAGGGCTATGAACTACGGTTTTACCGGTCCTAACCTGCGTGCTGCCGGTGTGGATTACGATTTACGCGTAGCGCATCCTTATTCCTCTTACGAAGATTTTGAATTTTCTATACCTGTAGGCACCACCGGTGACTGTTACGACCGCTTCCTGGTTCGTAACGGCGAAATGTGGGAAAGTCTTAGCATTATCCGTCAGGCGATGGATAAGGTGAAAGCACTGCCCGCCGATGTATACCATGCTGATGTTCCTGCTTACTACCTGCCGGAAAAGAGCGATGTGTATACAAAAATGGAAGCACTCATTTATCACTTCAAGATTATCATGGGTGAGTCCGATATTTTACCAGGCGAATTGTACAATGCTGTAGAAGGTGCCAATGGGGAACTGGGCTTTTACCTCATCAGTGATGGTGGCCGTAGCCCATACAGACTCCACTTCCGCCGTCCATGCTTCATTTATTACCAGGCTTACGGTGAACTGATCAAAGGTGCCATGCTGAGTGATGCCCTGATCTGTATGAGTAGCCTGAACCTGATAGCAGGTGAGCTGGATGCATAAACGAAACGCCTTTTTGTTTTTTTAACTATAGAATATGTTTTCAGAAGAGAAGCTGAATAAAGTAAAGGAGATCATCGCCCGCTATCCCCAGGGTAGACAGAAGAGTGCGCTTATTCCGGTGCTGCACCTTGCACAGGGTGAGTTTGGCGGCTGGCTCAGCACAGAGACTATGGATTACGTAGCTTCCCTGCTGCAGATCAAGCCTATTGAAGTGTATGAAGTGGCAACCTTTTACTCGATGTTTAACCTGCAACCGGTAGGTAAGCATGTATTCGAGGTGTGCCAGACCGGCCCCTGCATGCTGCGCGGTTCAGACAATATCATCGACTATATTAAAAAGAAACTGGACATAGGAGTAGGAGAGACCACGAAAGACGGCCTCTTTACGCTGAAAGCAGTTGAATGCCTGGGTGCCTGCGGTTATGCGCCGATGATGCAGCTGGGTAAACACTACAAAGAACACCTGACACCAGAGAAGGTGGATGCCATCATTGAAGAATGCAGGGCGAACGCAAACTAAAAGCCAATCTACAAACTATAACAGTAAGATGGGACGCAAATTACTTTTTGACAAAGCACATATAGAAAACATCCGGTATTATGATGTATACCGGGCCAACGGCGGCTACGGATCGGCGGAGAAAGCATTGAAAAGCATGACTCCTGATCAGGTGCTGGACGAAGTGAAGAAAAGTGGTCTGAGAGGCCGTGGTGGTGCTGGTTTCCCTACCGGTATGAAATGGAGCTTCATTGCAAAGCCAGAAGGCGTACCCCGCTACCTGGTATGTAATGCCGATGAATCTGAACCAGGTACTTTCAAAGACCGTTACCTGATGGAATTCATTCCTCACCTGCTGATCGAAGGTCTGCTCATCTCCAGCTATACCCTGGGAGCAAATACCTGCTATATCTACATCCGCGGTGAGTATGCCTGGATTCCTGACATCCTGGAAGAAGCAATTGCTGACGCAAAGAAAAACGGCTGGCTGGGTAAAAATATCATGGGCAGCGGTTTTGATCTTGAAATATATGTACAACGTGGTGCAGGAGCTTACATCTGTGGTGAAGAAACTGCCCTGATCGAAAGCCTGGAAGGTAAACGTGGTAACCCACGTATCAAACCTCCATTCCCTGCGGTGAAAGGTTTATACGATTGTCCGACTGTGGTAAACAACGTGGAAACACTGGCTACCGTAGTACCGATCCTTCGTATTGGTGGTGAAGAATATGCTAAATACGGCACTGGTAAATCAACCGGTACAAAGCTCATTTCTGCCTGTGGGAATATCAACAAACCAGGGGTGTATGAAATAGAGATGAACATTTCTGTAGAAGAATTTATTTATTCAGATGAATATTGCGGTGGTATCGCAAATGGAAAGCGCCTGAAAGCGTGTATCCCTGGCGGTAGTTCCGTACCTATCCTGCCGGCTAACCTGCTGCTGAAAACTGCAAAGGGTGAACCGCGTATGATGACATATGAAAGCCTGGCTGACGGTGGTTTTGCTACCGGTACAATGCTGGGTTCCGGTGGTTTCATTGTACTGGACGAAGACCAGTGTATTGTGAAGAACACCCTGACCTTTGCCCGTTTCTACCACCACGAAAGCTGCGGACAGTGTAGTCCCTGCCGTGAGGGTACCGGATGGATGGAGCGTGTACTCAAAAACATCGAGAACGGTAAGGGTAAAATGAGCGATATAGACCTGCTGTGGGATATTCAGCGTAAGATAGAAGGTAACACCATCTGCCCGCTGGGTGATGCTGCTGCCTGGCCGGTAGCTGCGGCTATCCGCCACTTCCGCGATGAATTTGAGTGGCATGTGTTGCATCCTGAAGAAGCGCAAAAACGCAATTTCGGTCTTGCACATTATGCAGATCCGCTGGAAATCGCTGCCCCTGCTGCAGTATAAGAATCAACAATATCTAACACGACGTTTCGTGTAAAGAACGAGCGCCTTTTTTAAGCGAACAAAATGGCTGAAGAACAGAAACTCTTTAAAGTCAAGATTGACGGGATCACCGTGGAAGTGGCACCAGGTACTACCATCCTGAATGCTGCCCGTCAGATAGGAGGAGATATAGTGCCGCCTGCAATGTGCTACTATTCTAAACTGCAGGGTAGTGGTGGTAAATGCCGTACATGTCTGGTAAAAGTATCCAAGGGTTCGGAAGCTGACCCCCGTCCTATGCCAAAACTGGTTGCCTCCTGCCGTACTACTGTAATGGATGGTATGGAAGTAGCAAACATCACCTCTCCTGAAGTGCTGGAAGCACGTAAAGGTGTGGTGGAATTCCTGTTGCTGAATCACCCGCTGGATTGCCCGGTATGTGACCAGGCTGGTGAATGTCACCTGCAGGATCTGGGCTATGAGCATGGTGCAGAAGCTACCCGTTACGAATTCAAACGCCGTACTTTCGATAAAGTAGATCTGGGTGATAAGATCCAGTTACACATGACCCGCTGTATTCTTTGTTACCGTTGCGTATTCACTGCCGATCAGGTAGCCGGCAACCGTGAACATGGTGTACTGGGCCGTGGTGAACATGCTGAAATCAGCACTTACCTGAGCAAGAACTTAAGCAGCCCCTTCATTGGTAACGTCATTGACGTTTGCCCTGTAGGTGCCCTGACCGATAAAACTTTCCGTTTCAAAAACCGTGTATGGTTCCTGAAACCGGTAAATGCACACCGTGATTGTGATAATCCTAAGTGCTGTGGTAAAACTGTACTGTGGATGCGTGGTGATGAGGTGTTCCGTGTAACTGCACGGAAAGATAAATATGGTGAGGTGGAAGACTTCATTTGTGATACCTGCCGCTTTGATAAGAAAGAAGCGAAAGACTGGGTGATCGAAGGTCCACGTAAGATTGAACGCCAGAGCGTAATTTCTGCTAACCATTATGTAGGTGTAAACAAGCCAAAGGATACCCTGGTAGAAGTACTGGATGGCCGTCAGCCAAAACTGCTGATGGATATTCACAGCATTAGCCAGGTAAACCGTCCAAATATCGATCTGTCGCAGATCGAAGGGCCTGCACACTCTGATGATTTTAACAAGTAAGTAAATTTATAACTCGTATTTGATGCAAGTAGACTGGTTTTTCATTCTTGAGAAGGTATTATTGATAACTGGTGTATTGATAATATCTCTGGTCGTGGCCATGTACTCCACATGGGGCGAAAGAAAGGTAGCGGGTATTATGCAGGACAGGCTTGGTCCAAACAGAGCGGGTCCTTTGGGATTGCTCCAGCCGCTGGCGGATGGTGGTAAACTCTTCTTCAAGGAAGAGATCATCCCGGGAGCCTCCAATCGTTTCCTCTTCATTTTAGGTCCGTCACTGGCTATGACTGTAGCCTGTATGACCAGTGCAGTTATTCCGTGGGGCGATACCCTGACCATTGCCGGTCATACCGTATCCCTGCAGGTAGCTGACGTAAATATTGGTATTCTTTACATTTTTGGTGTGGTTAGCTTAGGCGTATACGGCATTATGCTGGGCGGCTGGTCTTCCAACAACAAATTCTCCCTCTTATCATCTATCCGTGCGGCATCCCAGATCATCAGCTATGAGCTGGCCATGGGTATGGCACTGATTGCACTGCTGATGGTAACTGGTAGCCTGAGCCTGAAAGATATCGTAGAGCAGCAACGTCAGAGTGGTGTCTGGAACGTATTTGTTCAACCACTGGGCTTCATCATTTTCCTGATCTGCTCTTTTGCTGAAACGAACCGTTCTCCATTTGACCTGGCAGAAGCGGAGAATGAACTGAACGGTGGTTATCACCTGGAGTATTCTTCCATGAAACTGGGTTTCTTCCTGTTCGCTGAGTACATCAATATGTTCATCAGCTCTGCGCTGATGTCTACACTGTACTTTGGTGGATACCACATCTGGGGACTGGATAGTCTGCATGTATCGCCAAACATTGTGACTATACTTGGTACACTGGTTCTGTTTATAAAAACTATTTGCTTCATTTTCTTCTTTATGTGGGTTCGCTGGACTATCCCGCGTTTCCGTTACGATCAGTTAATGCGCCTGGGCTGGAACTACCTGATTCCGATCGCGTTATTAAACATGCTGATTACTGGTGGCTGGATCTTATGGCACCAACACTAACAGAATGAAATTGTAAACTTATTTAATCGCATTATTAATCATGCAAACTTTAACAAACAGGGCAAAACCGGTAGATCGCAGACCGATGAATTTTTTGGAGAAGATGTATCTGCCTGCTATCGGGAAAGGGATGGTGATCACTTTCAAGCACATATTCCAGAAGAAACCAACAGTAAGTTATCCTGAAGAAAAGCGTGAGTTCAGCCCGGTATTCCGTGGTCTGCACATTTTGAACAGGGATAAGGAAGGACGTGAGAATTGTACGGCTTGTGGTCTGTGCGCGGTGGCTTGTCCTGCGGAAGCGATCACGATGGAAGCTGCTGAAAGGAAGCCGGGTGAAGAGCACCTGTACCGTGAAGAGAAATATGCTGCACGTTATGAAATTAACATGCTCCGTTGCATCTTCTGTGGTTTTTGTGAAGAAGCTTGTCCTAAGGATGCGATTTATCTCTCAGAAACATTTGCACCAGCACATTACAAACGTGAAGGTTTCATCTATGGTAAGCAGGATCTGTTGATTCCATTGCCAGGAGAGCAGAAAAATGCATAATTCCAAACACAACAATCAGACAATATAGCAATGGGAATGAATTTACAACAAGTCGTTTTCGGGATCCTCTCTATTATTTCACTGATCACTGCGCTGGGCGTGGTGTTTAGTAAGAGTCCCGTTACAAGTGTCCTTTGCCTGATCCTTACATTTTTTACCATAGCCGGCCATTACGTGATGCTGAATGCTCAGTTCCTGGCGGTGGTGCACATCATTGTATATGCGGGTGCGATCATGGTATTGTTCCTGTTCGTGATCATGCTGATGAACCTGAATGCTGAAGGGGAGCCGCAAAAGCGGAACTGGCTGAAGTATGCAGGCGCCATCAGTGGTGGTGCACTGCTGGTAGTACTGCTGGCTGCACTGCGTGAAGCGAGCCTGCCATCATTAACACCGGCATCTAACGATATTGGCTTAATTGCTAACCTTGGTCAGACTTTATTTAAAACATATGTTGTTCCTTTCGAAGTGAGCAGCATCCTGTTTTTGAGTGCCATGGTCGGTGCAGTCGTGATTGGTAAGAAAGAACATTAATCCTAATCTGTAATTCATTTTTATGCCGGTTCAATATTATATCTTTTTAAGCATTGCGCTCTTCTGTATCGGGGTGATGGGTGTATTGATGCGCAGAAATGCCATCATCATCTTCATGTGTGTAGAGTTGATGCTGAATGCTGTGAACCTTTTGTTAGTGGCGTTTTCTAAAATGTGGGCGGATGCAGGTAGAGTGGATGCGGCCGGGGCCCAGATCTTTGTGTTTTTCATCATGGTCGTGGCAGCAGCTGAAGTAGCTGTAGGTCTGGCCATTATCGTTATGGTATACAGGAATTCACAGTCAGTAGATGTGAATATCATGAACCGTCTGAAGAATTAACCATAGGGCAAACCGTAATTTGTAATCGTAATTCGTATTTGATAGATGATTAATCTAGTTTGGCTGGTACCATTATTACCACTATTAGGATTTCTGGTGAATGGATTGGGAAGAAGATACCTCTCCAAATCACTGGCAGGTATCGTTGGGAGCGGGGCTATACTGGCGGCTTTTGTGATTAGTTTGCTGATGTTCCTGGAAGTACGCACCCCGGGTTTTCAGGCGGTAACCGTACAACTGTTTGACTTCATTTCTGCAGGCAGCCTGCATATTCCATTTGCCTTTCAGGTAGATCAGTTAAGTTCACTGTTTCTCCTGATCATCACAGGCGTAGGCTCTCTGATTCATATTTACTCTACTTCTTACATGCACGATGAGACCAGCGAGGGTTTTGCGCGTTACTTCGCGTACCTGAACCTCTTCGTGTTCTCTATGTTGATCCTGGTTTTAGGAGCCAACTACGTGATGATGTTCATAGGCTGGGAAGGTGTGGGCCTTTGCTCTTACCTCCTGATCGGCTTTTGGTACAAGAATACTAATTACAACAATGCTGCCAAGAAAGCATTCGTCATGAACCGCATCGGTGACCTCGGTTTCCTGCTGGGTATGTTCCTGATGATTGTACACTTTGGCAGTGTAAACTATGCTGAAGTATTACCACAGATTGCAGGTGTGGCTAAGGGTGATGGTACCCTCGCTGCAATTGCGATCCTCTTCTTTGTAGGTGCGATGGGTAAATCAGCACAGGTGCCGCTCTATACCTGGTTGCCTGATGCGATGGCGGGTCCAACCCCGGTATCTGCCCTGATCCACGCTGCTACGATGGTGACAGCTGGTATCTATATGATTGCGCGCAGCAATATTCTTTATACACTTGCTCCCTGTGTGCAGAACGTAGTAGCTATCATTGGCCTGGTTACAGCAGTGCTGGCGGCTTCTATCGCACTGAAGCAGGATGATATCAAGAAAGTGCTGGCCTACTCCACGGTATCTCAGTTAGGCTATATGTTCCTCGCCCTGGGTGTAGGTGCTTATACAACTGCGGTATTCCACGTCATGACACACGCATTCTTCAAGGCGCTGTTGTTCCTGGGTTCAGGTTCTGTAATCCACGCAATGGGCGGCGAGCAGGATATTCGTAAGATGGGTGGTCTGAAAAAGTACATGCCCATTACGAATGCTACATTCCTGATCGGCTGTCTGGCTATATCAGGGATCCCTGGTTTATCCGGCTTCTTCTCTAAAGATGAAATTTTATCCCACACCTTTGCTGCCAACAAGCTGCTGTATGTAGTAGGCTTGCTGACGGCACTGATGACGGCGTTCTATATGTTCCGCTTATACTACATCACATTCTGTGGTCAGTTCCGCGGTACACACGAACAGGAGCATCACCTGCACGAAAGTCCGGGGGCAATGACGTTCCCGCTGATCGTACTGGCTATCCTGTCTGTGATTGGTGGTTATGTAGGTTTACCAGCAGTATTTGGTGCACCTAACCTGTTAGAACATTACCTGCATCCTATCTTCGCTGCCTCTGCAGAAAAGGTAGAGCTGCATGAGATGGCACACAGCACTGAATGGTTGCTGATGGGGCTGAGCTCTGTGCTGGTAATCATCACTATCTTCCTGGCGCGCAACTGGTACCGCAACTTCACTGACAATGGTGAGCCACGTACAGGTATTGCGAAAGTGCTGGAGAACAAGTGGTATGTAGACGAAATTTACGATGCTATCATAGTAAAGCCCCTGGGTATGCTGAGCCGTTTCTTTGAAGAGGCGATTGAGCGTTCCGGTATTGACAGACTGGTAAACGGTGTAGGCCGTGGTGTACAGTGGGGTAGTCAACAGGTAAGGTTGCTTCAGAGCGGGCAGGTAGGTTTTTACATATTTGCCATGGTTATAGGGATGGTTATATTATTCGTAATCGGGTTCCTGGTTCGATAGTATTACCTGCATCATCATTCAAAAAGGACAAGTTTAGATAAAATTATGTTGACAGTATTACTCATTTTGATTCCTTTGGTGACGGGCCTTATTGCATTTGGTCTGAAGGGATCAGGCCCTAAGACGCTGGGTTTGATATCATCTCTGGCATCGCTGGCAGTCACTATCGCTGCGTTGTTCCAGTTCAGGTCTGCACCTGAAAGCCTCAGCCATAGCTGCAACTGGATACCACAACTGGGAGCTGGTTTTAGTGTAGGATTGGATGGTATGGGCATGATGCTTAGCCTGCTCACTTCTATTTCATTTGTACTGATCTTTATTGTTATCAATAAGAGGGAGTATGACCGTGCTAACAGCTTCTATGCACTGATGCTGTTATCGCAGGCAGGTCTCATGGGGGTATTTGCTGCCTATGATGCGATGCTGTTCTACTTCTTCTGGGAACTGGCGCTGATTCCTGTCTATTTCCTCTGCTCACTGTGGGGAGGAGAAAAGAGAATCCCTGTTACCTTCAAATTCTTCGTATACACGTTTGCAGGTTCACTGCTGATGCTGATCGGTATTATCTATATCTATCTGCAAACACCTGATCACTCATTCAGTTATGCGAGCTTCACGACGGCAGCTTTGCCAAAAGAAACACAGTCCTGCCTCTTCTGGTTGTTCTTTGTAGCTTTTGCAATAAAGATGCCGATCTTCCCTTTCCACACATGGCAGCCGGATACTTACGAGCAATCTCCCACCCCGGTTACAATGGTACTGTCAGGTATCATGGTGAAGATGGGTCTCTTTGGTGTGATCCGCTGGTTACTGCCGGTGTTACCACAGGGTGCTTATGTATGGTCTGATGTAGCAATTGTATTGTCTATCATCGGGATCGTATATGCTTCCTGCATCGCTATTGTTCAATCTGATTTCAAACGCCTGATCGCTTATTCTTCCATCGCCCACATCGGGTTGATGAGTGCCGCCATCTTCGCGAACAATGAGCAGAGCTTACAGGGTGTGCTGGTACAGTTCTTCAACCACGGTATCAACATCATCGGGTTGTGGATTATCGTAGAGATTATCCAGGATCGTCTGAAAGTAAAATCATTGAATGAACTGGGTGGTATTGCAGCTTATGCACCTCGTATGGCTACCTTCCTGGTGATTATCAGTTTTGCCAATATTGCTTTGCCGCTGACCAATGGTTTCATCGGGGAGTTCCTGATGTTCAGCGGCTTGTATCAGTATAATCCATGGTTTATGGCAGTAGCTGGTCTGGGTGTGATCCTGGGTGCAGTGTATACCCTGAACATGGTGCAGAAAGTGATCTTCGGACAGCCTAATCAGCTGACAGAAACCACTACTGATCTGCGTGGCAATGAATTGCTGGCATTGGGTGTGATAGTGGCGATCATCCTGGTATTAGGTGTATATCCAAAGCCTATGCTGGAGTTGGTTCAGAGCACTACTGAATTGGTTAATAAGGTTTATTAAAAAGTTGTTCTTTCGTAACACAGGAATATGAATGCATTAATATCTACTGCTTTATCGGGCGTTTTGATGATGTTTGCGGGGCTTTTCGTGAAAAATAAGCAGTCCATTAAATTTGTTGCCATCGTGGCGTTGCTCATTTGCTTTGCAGCGAACCTGGCTGAATTGTGCACATTACAGGGAGGTAGCCGCACTCTGTATGGTATGATCACTGTGACTAACTTCAGTGTACTGTTCAATGCCGTGGCTTTTGGAGCTACCTTATTGTACTTTATGCTGTCAGGCAGTGCTTTTGAAAAAGTAGGAGAACATGTGTCTGATTACTTTGCACTGGTATTTTTCATTCTGTCGGGTATTTCGCTGGCATCTTCGTTCAGCAGTTTATTAATGCTTTTCCTGGCGATAGAAATTATTTCTATTCCTCAGTATATCCTGGCTGGTAGTGACAAGAAGAGTCCTAAGAGCAGCGAGGCTTCCCTGAAGTACTTCCTGATGGGTTCTTTCTCTACCGGTATTTTGCTGATGGGTATTACCCTGATCTATGGAGCAACCGGATCTTTCCTGATCAGTGAATTAGGTATTGGGGACGGAGCGATAAGCCCGCTGGCACTCTGTGGTGTGATCCTGATTGCATTTGCACTAAGCTTTAAAGTTTCTGCCGCACCATTCCACTTCTGGACTCCGGATGTATATGATGGTTCTCCTTCTGTATTTACTTCCTTTATGGCCACTGTGGTAAAGGCGGGTAGCTTTATTGCATTTATCCGTTTATTCCATGGTGCGTTTACCGGTACAATCAGTAAGGACTGGCAGTTGCTGCTGGCACTGGTTACAGCTGCTACGCTGATCATTGGTAACTTTACAGCGGTATTCCAGCAGAGTGTAAAGCGTATGCTGGCTTATTCAAGTATTGCGCAGGCAGGTTTTATGCTGCTGTCAGTTATTGCCTTCAGTGACTTTGCTGTAAAAGGTATTATCCTGTATGCTGCTGCTTATTCTATTGCCACTATCGGCATCTTCGCAGTACTGATCAAGATGAAGGATTATACTTTCGATGGTTTTAACGGGTTGGCGAAGAAGGAGCCGCTGGTGGCTGCTGTGACTACGATCTGTTTGTTATCATTGGCAGGTATTCCGCTGACTGCAGGTTTCTTTGCTAAATATTATGTGCTCACAGCAGCGGTACAGGAAGGTAACCTGTTCTGGCTGGTGATCATTGCAGTGATTTGTGCTGCCATCAGCGTGTACTACTATTTCAGGGTGATCATGGCGATGTACTTTAAATCCGGTGAACCAGGTGTAGAAGAAATGAATGGAAGATTTAAGTTCCTGCTGGTAGTGACTGCTGCTATCGTGATCCTGCTGGGTGTGTTCCCTGGATTGCTCTTACAGTTTGCATAAAAACGAATTTTACATCCATAAAAAATGCCGGCTATATGCCGGCATTTTTGTTTTCAAATGGTGCTGCTTTTCAAACGACGCGATCTGGTGTAGTGATCGCACTTAAAAATATTCCTTCCTGCTCGCTGATACGGTCTAATAAGGCCAGCTGGTTGCCTGCTCTTACATAGTTGTGTTTTTCGTATCTGGCGCCGTAATAAATATCGTTGTTCAGATAATCTGCAAGGAAGCGGATGGCCTGCATGTAGACCATAAATTGTCCTGCGTAGACCAGGTGATGAATTTCGTCAGGGCTTAATTCATCTTTCAATTCGCTCAGATAACCGCTTACAATCGCCTTAAAGAATGCAGGTCTTGCTGCTACCTTACTAAAGTCTTTTTCCTCCTCATTTGCCGGGGATAAGTAAGTTCTCATCATATCCCCGAAGTCACTGATGAAGTATCCCGGCATCACAGTGTCTAAGTCAATTACACAGATTCCATTTCCGCTATTGTCAAAGAGTACGTTATTGATCTTGGTATCATGATGCATGACCCTGATTTTGAAAGCAGGATTCTGTTTGATGGCTTCGAATGTATCGGTGAGATAAGCGTATTGCCTGATTCTGAAAATCATTTCTTCAGATTCTGCTATTCTCGCCTTGTTGCCCTTTTTCAACGCATCCTCAAATTGTTGATATCGTAAAGTGAGGTTGTGGAAATCAGGTAAGCTATAGCCGATTTTATTTGTGTCGATATCGGATAATAAGCGGGTGAATCTGCCGAATTGTTTAGCTGCTTCCCAGGCCAGTTGTTCATCGTCTACGACATCATAGCTGCGGGAGTCGGGAACAAAGGGCTGCAGGCGGAAGTATTCACCGTTTTCAGTGATTACGAGTCCTTCATCATCCAGGGTATTCACGGGTTGTACAAAGAAGTATTCCGGTGAATGTTGCTGCAGATACTGGCCGATATAACGGATGTTGTTTGCGATCACTTCGGGTTGTTTGAACACCTGGTGATTGATCCGCTGTAAAATGTAGGACTTGTCGCCATGGATGACTTTCCAGGTGGTGTTGATAAGTCCGCTGCCAAAAGGCTGGATAGTACATTCATCTGCCACTATTCCATAAGCTGCCAGTATCGAAGCCTGCATGATGTTTGGATTGATAAAATGTTGCTGATGATTCAAACTTAAGGGAAAGATTGATAGGAAGTTTGCGCAAACGGTTGCGTGAATTTTGGGGTGATAGGCTTGCCGCCGGCTGAGTATGCAGGCTATCTGACTACCAGGCGCGAATCGATAATGATGTGTTGAAAATCCTGCTCATTTTTATTACCTAACAATGAAATTAAAATCTCAGTAGCCTTATACCCCTGCTCATAAGGATACTGCTCCACCGAAGCCACCGGCGGAAACGCCATATAACTGCTCAAAGGCAGATTGGCATAACTCACAAACGTCAACTCTTTATTCACTTTGATTCCCTGCTCCAGTGCATACTGTACTGCATCCTGCGCCACATAATCATTGAATGCTACAATAGCAGTCGCCTTCCTTTTGTTAGCCAATAATTGCTGCATAGCAGCCCGCGTTCCTTCCCGGGTAAGATCTGAATTTACAATCAGGCTGGCATCGAATTTCAACCGCTTCTTCTGCAATGCCTGCTTGAATCCAGCCTCCCGCTGTGGTGTGGCTACGAGTTGTTCCGGCCCATTGATCATACCGATTACACGATGGCCTTTTTCCAGCAAATGAGAGACTGCCTGCAGGGTGCCTGATTCCATGTTGCAGGCTACATAGTGAATGTCTTTTTTATCCGGAATACGATCAAAGAATACCACGGGAATATTGAACTTTTCCAAGGCCTCAAAATGTGCATAATCCCCGGTATTTTTCGCCAGCGAAACTATCAGCCCATCTACCCGGTGATTCTTCATAATTTCCACAATCTTTTTCTCCCTGGCAGCATCATCATGTGATTGCCCCAGCAGTACCATGTAATTGTTCTGGTTCGCTGCATCTTCAATACCGCTAATGGCGGCGGAGAAGAAAGCCTCTGAAAGTTCTGGTAATACGATCCCGATCGTAAAGGTCTTTTTCTGCTGAAAGTGAATGGCAGTCTGATTCGGTTCGTAATTGAGGGCACGTGCCAGCTCCTGTACCTTCATCCGGGTACGCAGCCCGATACTGGGATGGTCATGCAGTGCACGGGAAACTGTAGATTTTGCCAGCTTCAGTTTCTCTGCAATTTCTTTTATAGTAGGAGGGTTCGCCATTTATATAATAAAAATAGCGGAAAAATGTTTTTTGTTATCTTTAAATCATGCAATTCCGTGACATATTTTCCCTTGCTTACAGTTCTGTCAGCGCGAATAGATTACGCGCAGGGCTTACTATTTCCATTATCGCTTTTGGGATCATGGCCCTGGTAGGTATTCTGACTGCTACTGAAAGCATGAAAAACAGTATTTATAGCAGTTTTGCCAGTATGGGGGCGAACAGCTTCTCTATTCAGAACAGGGCATTACGCATCTTTATGGGGGATGGGCCGGATGCAAAAAAGAGTGATAAGAAAAAGAAGAAAGTAAAAACTTCGAATGCCAATATCCCCATCACCTGGGTAGAAGCGAGAGACTTTAGCAGACGTTTTTCTTTTCCTGCTACAGTGAGTGTATCTGTGACTGCAAGTGGGGGAGTAACTGTGTACAGGGGAGACAGCAAAACAAATCCAAACATACAGGTAATAGGTGGCGATGAAAACTACCTGGATTTTTCCAACTATAAATTGAAAGAAGGCAGGAACTTTAATCAATTGGATATGGAAACAGGGCGGAATGTCGCTATATTGGGAACAGACGTAGCAAAGAAGCTGTTCGGAGATGCTATGAAAAACGTGATTAACAGCAATATCCGTGTGGGGAACGTGCGCTACAGGGTGATCGGGTTGCTGGAGACGAAAGGGAACAGTGGATTTATGAGTGCCGACAAGGTGGTGGTAACCACTGTGACGAACACGAGAAGAGTATTTGGCGGTAACACGATGACCTACAATATCGGTGTTTCTGTAAAAGATATTAACCATATGGATGCTGCAGTAGGAGAGGCTACCGGCCTATTCCGCATTATCAGGCATCTGCATGTGAATGAAGAGGAAAATTTTTATATCAGCAAGAGTGACAGTATAGGCGAAATGTTGTTTAGCAACCTGGCATATGTGGCAGGTGCCGCTGCGCTGATCGGGATCATTACCCTGTTCGGCTCCGCAATAGGATTGACGAATATCATGCTGGTCTCTGTAGCTGAGCGTACGCGTGAAATTGGTGTGAACAAGGCACTGGGCGCAACGAAAACAGTGATCCGCAGGCAGTTTGTGTACGAATCTATCATCATCAGTGTCATGGGAGGTGCTCTTGGAGTGCTGCTGGGCATGCTGGTGGGCAATGTGGTTTCACTCCTGATGCATACCAGTTTTGTAATACCCTGGTTCTGGATCTTTATGGGTATCAGCCTGTGTGCCGGTGTAGGCTTAATGGCAGGTATATTCCCCGCTATCAAGGCTTCTAAACTCGACCCTATTATTGCGCTCAGATATGAATAACCAGATATTTTTAGTCGCCAACATCTAAAGAATTCCGATGGCTTTAATCATTGTACTTATGTCAATCCTGCTGCTGGTATTGCTGGTAGCGGGGTTTAGGCTCAACACATTCATAGCTTTCCTGGTCGTGTGTCTGTTCATGGGTTTAGCCCTGAAGATGGATATCAATACAATTACGCAATCTATTACTACCGGTATTGGCAAGACCCTGGGTGGACTGGTCACCATCATTGTATTTGGCAGTATGCTGGGTAAACTGGTGGCGGAGAGCGGTGCGGCGCAAAGAATTGCAAATGGATTGATGCATCTCTTTGGCCGGAAGTATATTCAGTGGTCACTGATGCTGACGGGTTTTATTGTAGGCATTCCCTTGTTTTATAATATTGGTTTTGTGCTCATGGTGCCACTGATCTTTACGGTGGCAGCTCGGACAAAACTGCCTGCGGTGTACCTGGGTATTCCTATGCTGGCATCACTGTCAGTCACACATGGCTACCTGCCGCCCCATCCATCGCCGACTGCCCTGGTAGGCGCTTTTGGTGCGAATATGGGCATGACCCTGATGTACGGAATGATGGTGGCAATTCCTGCTATCATATGCGCAGGGCCTGTTTTCAGCCGTTTCTTAAGAGGCTATCAACAGGAACCTGCTGCTTTGTTTCATATAGCGCCGATTCCGGATGAGCAACTGCCGGGCATGGCCGAGAGCCTGTTTGCAGCCCTGCTACCTGTCATCCTGCTGGCTGGAACAACTATTGTGAAACTAACAGTTACAGAAGGACCTGTATTGAAGATCGCAGACTGGCTGGGAGACCCCATCATTGTGATGCTGCTCGCCGTATTGAATGGCATTTATTTACTGGGCCTGAAGAGAGGATTGAAAATGAAGGCGGTGATGAAATCGCTGGATGAATCGATCAAGGATGTGTCTCCTATCATCCTCATCATCGGTGGTTCCGGTGCCCTGACGCAAATGCTGATGGATAGCAAGGTGAGCGATGTTATAGCGCAGGGTATGATGAGCACTCATATGAATCCATTGTTGCTGGCCTGGAGCCTGGCAGCCCTGGTAAGAGTGGCGGTAGGCTCTGCTACTATTGCCGGATTGACGACGGCTGCAATGCTGGGACCGCTGGTGGGAACGCTGGGGGTAAACCCCAGTTTGATGGTTTTGGCAACAGGCGCGGGCAGCCTCATGTTCAGTCATGTGAACGATGGCGGGTTTTGGTTGTTTAAAGAGTACTTTAACCTGACAGTCAAGGATACCTTTAAGACCTGGTCCGTGATGGAAACGATTGTGAGTGTGGTCGGACTGATAGGGTGTTTGATATTAAGTGTATTCGTACATTAAAATTTAATACCCTGAAAGGGATAAAAAAAGGAAATTGATGCTATAATAGGAATAGGAAACCGAATTAATAACTATAGAAATTTTTCAGTGAAATGACAGCAACAGAAAACTTCCAGGCATTAGGATTGACATTACCACCAGCACCTGCTCCATTAGGTGTTTACAAACCTTACCTGATCGATGGCAAATACCTGTATCTCTCCGGCCATGGCCCTGTACAGGACGATAAGAGCCTGATCATAGGCCGTATTGGTGAGGACATGGATATTGAGAAGGGTAAGCTGGCTGCCAGACAAGTAGCGCTGACCATGCTTTCTACCATCGTTACCAATCTGGGTAGCCTGGACAAGGTGAAGCGTGTGATCAAGGTATTGGGTATGGTGAACTGTACACCTGATTTTGGTCGTCATCCTTACGTGATCAATGGGGCGAGTGAATTGTTTGCAAAGATCTGGGGCGAAGAAAATGGGATTGGTGTGCGTAGTGCTGTCGGTATGGGTTCCCTGCCTGACAATATTCCTGTAGAAATCGAAGCATTATTTGAATTAGCATAATCAGCTATGAACTGGTACGAACTGCACAACATTAACACGGTGGATTCACCTGCATTGCTGGTGTATCCTGAGCGTATGCGAGACAATATCCTTGCAGTGAAAGCTTCTGTGAAGGATGTGCAGCGATTGCGCCCACATGTGAAAACCAGCAAGATCACAGAAGCCGCAGCGCTGATGATAGAAGAGGGTATTCATAAATTTAAATGCGCCACTATCGCCGAAGCTGAAATGCTTGGACTGGCAGGTGCAAAAGATGTATTGCTCGCTTATCAGCCTGTAGGGCCGAAGATTGGAAGATTGCTGGAACTCACAGAGCAATACCCGGATACAAAATACAGTTGCCTGGTGGACAACGCTGCTTCGGCAGTAGCTATCGCCGCACAATTTGCTACCGCGCAAAAAGTGCTGCCTGTGTATCTCGATCTGAACGTAGGGATGAACAGGACAGGCATTGTGCCAGGTTCAGGCGCACTCGCATTATACCAGGAACTGGCGGACCTGCCGGGGCTATCACCGATAGGACTACACGCTTATGATGGTCACCTGCATGATGTGGACTTTGCTGTGCGCAAAGAGAAATGCGATGCCGCCTATGAGCCTGTAGCGGCCCTTGCACAGATGATTACAGATGTCGGATTGCCTGCTCCACGTATTGTGGCAGGTGGTTCACCTACATTTCCTATTCATGCCGAAAGGCAGGGGGTGGAGTGTAGTCCCGGTACTTTTATCTTCTGGGATTGGGGGTATCAGCAACACTTGCCGGATCAGCAGTTTGACTATGCAGCAGTATTGGTAACAAGAGTGATCTCTGTGATTGACGGAGAACGTTTGTGCCTTGACCTGGGACATAAGTCAGTCGCAGCCGAGAACCCACAGCCTAGGGTGGTATTCCTGAATGCACCTGAAGCATCGCCTTTATCGCAGAGTGAAGAACACCTGGTTGTGAAAGTAGCTGATACTATGCAGTATCCTGTAGGCACTGTATTCTACGGCGTACCTTATCACATATGTCCTACCGTTGCCCTGTATGAGCGTGTAGGCGTTGTAGAAAATAATACCTGTATTGCGCAATGGAAAGTAGTTGCGAGAGACAGGAAGATCATGATCTGAAATTTAAAACTATTATAAGCATGTTTGCAATAGACGCGCATCTGGATCTCAGCATGAACGCGATGGAGTGGAACCGTAATCTTCGCCTGCCTGTCAACGACATCAGGAAGATAGAAGAAGGGCTCACAGATAAACCAGACCGCGCTAAGGGTGTTGTATCTTTTCCTGAGCTGCGCAAAGGAAATATAGGATTGGTAGTAGGTACCCAGATAGCCCGTTTTGTGGCACCTGACAACCCGCTGCCTGGTTGGTTTTCGCCGGAGCAGGCCTGGGCGCAGACACAGGGACAGCTGGCATGGTACAAAGCGATGGAAGAAGCCGGTGAACTGACTCCGATCACTGACCTGGCATCGCTGGAAAAGCATCTTGCTTACTGGAATGATGGCCAACCTACAGACAACAAAGCTATTGGGTATATCTTAAGCCTGGAAGGGGCTGATTCTATCGTAGACATCTCTTACCTGGAAAGAGCCTACAACAATGGGCTGCGTGCTGTAGGCCCGGCTCACTATGGCCCGGGCAGATATGCACAAGGGACGGATGCTACAGGGTATATGGGCGAAAAAGGCCGGGCTTTGCTGAAGGAAATGGAACGCCTGAATATCATTCTCGACGCTACGCATCTGTGCGATGACAGCTTCTGGGAAGCCATGGAGCACTTCAACGGACATGTATGGGCCAGCCATAACAACGTGCGTAAACTGGTAAATCATAATCGCCAGTTTGCCGACGAGATGATCCTTGAACTGGTAAAACGTGGTGCTGTGATTGGCGGCGCAATGGATGCATGGATGATGGTACCCGGATGGGTAAGGGGCGTTTCTGACCCTAAGGGCATGGATTGTAACCTGGAAAAGCTGGTAGATCATATGGATTATATCTGTCAGCTGGCAGGCAATGCATTGCATGTAGGCATTGGTTCAGACCTGGATGGTGCCTTTGGAAAGGAACAGTGTCCTTACGACCTGGAGACGATTGCAGATGTGCAAAAGCTGCCTGCATTGTTTAAGAAGAGGGGGTACTCAGATGAGGATGTGGAAAACATTATGCATGGCAACTGGCTAAGATTCCTGCGTAAAGCATGGGGAGCATAACAAACTATTAACAAAAATTATCAAGCCCTGCGGGAACATCCTGCAGGGCTTTTTGTTATTAGTAATATAATTGGGACAATACGTTTGTCGGATCATTATCCGCAGGTTTTAACTGTAGAAAGCTATCATACTGCTCAGTCGTCATGGCTGTTTTTAGTTTTTTGTAAAAGCCATTGTGCATGCTTTTAATTTTAGCATCATAGGCTTTGGGGTTGGCTTTTGTTTCGGCCACAACGGTATTGCGTTGTGTAATAAATTCGGAGATATATGCCCGCAGTTTTGTCTGTTGATCTTCTTTGAGGGAAAGCGACTTTGTCAGTTTACCTATGATTGCATTGGTATGACCTTCTACATTGGTTATCGGGGCCTGTGCAAAGGATGTTATTGTCAGTATGCAGCAAAGAAATGAGAGCAGGAGGGTATGTTTCATATTAGCAGGTTTTAACTTGAAGTTACAGCAATTATTAGTCTATATATGATGTTTCGCTCCTGGAATAGGATATTACCATGCGCTATCCTTTTATACATTTTACCTGCATGCAAAAATGAATCTGCTTCCCAGGCAAATCCTGTGGATACCACGCTGGCAGTGAGCCCTGGTGCAAAGCAGGAGTTGATCTTACTCAATCAACACTATGGGGATGATTCTTTACAAACGATGGACATTTATCTGCCGGCGGGCAGGTCGCCCAGGCGTACGCACCTGATGGTATTTGTACATGGGGGTGGATGGTTGGGTGGAGATAAAAGTGATTTTACGGTTGCCTGTGAAGGCCTGCTCAGGAATACTACTTTCTCGCCTGCATTTGCCTATGTAAATATTAATTACCGCCTGGTGAAAGATGGAAAGAATAAATTTCCGGCAGCAGAGGAGGACTTGGTAGCGGCAATGAATTACATGTATGCACATGCAGATTCGTTCCTGGTATCGCCATCTTCAGCCCTGATAGGAGCCAGTGCCGGTGCGCATTTAACTACGCTGATTGCATATAAGCACAATGAGCAAAAGCATATAAAGTGTGTGGTGAGTAACTGGGGGCCTTACGATTTGGCGCGGATGTATAAGGAGGGATCTTCCGGTGTACCTGAGTTGATGCAATTGGTGCTGGGGGCTACGCCTGCAGAGAACCCGGAAATTTATGCGGTGAGTAGTCCTGCTACTTATGTGTCTTCAGATAGTCCGCCGACATTTCTGGTGCATGGCAAGCTGGATACATTAGTGAGGATAGCTCAGGGTATGGAGTTAGACAGTGCCTTGTCGAAGCATAAGATAGATCATGTATTCTATACCTTCGATGGCTATCATGGGTATTCGTCGGAGCAGGTAGCGAATGATGCAGCGGATAAGATGTTTAATTTCATCGCGAAGTATACGAAGTAAAAAGAGGTTGTATCTTTTTATACAACCTCTTTCCGTTTTTATTGCATGACTATCTTCACGGGTTTCGTGTGGATAGTCATTGCAGTATCTATGGTCTGGTATTCAGCTTCCAGAGTATGGGCATCCAACCATTTTATACGGCCAGGACCCCAGTGTTGCAGCTCTGTTTCTCCGAGCAATTTCACATTTCCATTTTCGTAACTGTAGAGTTCAAACCCATTATTGTTGGATCCAGTTTCCAGGTCGAAAGAAGGACAGAGTACAAATTGTTTATCTGGTGAGAGGTGTGGAATACCCCATATGTGCGTTTGCTTGCCTGTAGCAGGATTGACGAGCAGGAAATCGCTGGATTCATAATAGCTGCCAAAGGCGAGGTGTTGCTGCAGGTCTTCCTGGTAACCGGCATAGTAGTATACGGCATAATCCTCGTCTATAGGCGGATGCTTAACGTTGGCCAGTACAGCAGTCTTACCATTCTTCAGTACGAAGAGGAGGGAATCACCTTTCCTTTGCACTTTAGCGGCATATTTGGTCAGCTGTGGCCCTTCTAGGCTATCATAATCTAATTCGGTCGCAGGACCGAATGATGATTTTGCTAAGCTGTATACCAGGAATTGTTTGTTGGCAATGCGGAATGAATCGATTGGCCGTTCATTGGTGGATGCCGGTGCGACAACGGCGGTTTCGGCAGTCGGAGTGCTGTTTGATGCGGCACTTGGATGGCAGGCAGTATAAATCACTGCGGCGGTTAATAAAGATAGGTACTGTTTCATATGATGAAACAAATATAAACGAAAATTGTGCCATAGATAGATGTGGCAGGGTATAAAAAAAATCCCGGGCTTTAGGGCCCGGGATTTTTTATAGAAGTATGTAAGACTTACTCAGCTACAACTTCGAATTCCAGTTCAGCTTCATTGCCTTTACCGAAATCCAGTTTCGCTTTGTATGTACCTAATTCTTTTACATCATCCAGGATGTGGATGCGGCGACGGTCGATTTCGTAACCTTTCTGTTCTTTAATCGCACGAGCGATCTGAACACCGGTAACGCTACCAAAGATCTTACCGGATGTACCGGTTTTAGCACCAATTTTTACCGGGCCTGCCTTCAGTACTTCAACCACCTTAGCGATTTCGGCGAGCATTTTCTCTTCTTTTACTTTCTGCACTTTCAGGCGCTCCTGGAGTTGCTTCATGTTAGATGGAGATGCTTCTACCGCAAATTTCTGTGGGATCAGGAAGTTCCTGGCGTAACCGTTTTTTACGGTAGCCACTTCATTCTTCTGACCCAGATTATCTACGTCTTGTATTAAGATTACTTGCATGTTAATTAGTTTTAAGGACCTTTTACTTACGATAAGTAATTTGTCGGTTTACTTTAAAAGGTCAGTAACGTAAGGTAACAACGCCATCTGACGAGCCTTTTTAATTGCCTGAGCTACCTTGCGCTGGAACTTCAGGGAGTTACCAGTGATACGACGAGGGAGCATTTTACCCTGGTCGTTCAGGAATTTCTTCAGGAATTCAGCGTCTTTGTAATCCACATACCGGATGCCCATTTTCTTGAAACGGCAGTATTTCTTCTGACGTTTCTCGGTTTTTACGGCCGTTAAGTACTTAATTTCTTGTTTTACTGCCATAATTTTAAGCTTCAGCGGTTTTAGAATCAGCGTTTACGCCATGTCTCTTGCGATTGTTGTACTGTACAGCGTATTTGTCCAGTGCAGTAATCATGTGACGGAGCACATTTTCATCGCGGTTCAGCTGAATTTTCAGCTTCTCATTGAGGTCGGATGGCGCATTGTATTCCAGAACCAGGTACATGCCCGTGGTTTTCTTCTGGATTGGATACGCCAGTGATTTTAATCCCCAGGGATTTTCGTGCGTTAATTCACCGCCATTTTCTTTAATAATGTCAGCGAATTTTTTCTGAGCAGCTTTGTAGTCTTCCTCAGACAGCACAGGGGTAAAAATCACCATCAATTCGTAATTCATAATTTCCCTGTTTTAAATTTGATTAGAAAAAAATTGGATCGCAAAGATAGTGCTTTCTTATTAATAAATGCAAAAAACCACTTCCGCCGTAGACAGAAGTGGTTTTAGATAATTATTTATTTCCTAATTACTTGGTTATCATTATCTTACTATTAGTTACCCCATCCAGGCTCTGGATCCTCAATATATACACCCCGTTAGGTAAACCATTCACATCAATCGTCTTTGTATTCCGGCCTTTATTCACAAACTGCTGTGTTTTATAACGGCTGCGACCCTGCATGTCTATCAGTTCGAACTGTGCAGGACCTGGTTTATCCATATCTACCGACAACTGGAGGTTATGACCAATGATGCACCAGATGAGCTTTTTGATCAGGTCTATCAAAGATACATATACTCTGGCATCTGCACTGTAGCGAACGCTGCCATCCTTGCTTACCATCTTCAGGCGGTACCAGGAGAAGCCCAGCCATGGCTGATAATCGTAAGAGCGGTAAGAAGTCGCTACATCTTTATTACCCTGTGCTGCGAGGGTATCCACTGCCTCATAGTTACGCAGGTTACGGGTTTTCTCTACTACATAATAGTCTGTATTGATTTCGTAATCTGTAGACCAGCTCACTTTTACATTGCCTGAATCCACTACTGCCCTGTAGTTTTCTGCAGTTACGGGATTACCCAGGATGTGCAGGTTGTAATTGGTCTGCACCGGATAATGGTCACTGGTAGTGCTGCTGTAGCTACTGATGAGCTGTGCTACTTCTTTGTGGATCTTAGCCGAACCCGGCAGGTAAGCGATCGCCATTTCATCGGAAGCGATCACATTATCTATTACGGTAGGATAAGCAGTGGTTGACTGATCACCTGCCAGGCTCAGTGGTAAGGTGAGTGGTTTGTAGTGCAGGGTATCATTCATGAAATCTATATAAGAAGTAGTGGTATCCGGTGCCAGTTCAGTAGTAATAGTCTTATCCAGGGCATCGTTGAAGTCACCGAGGATGATGAAGTTACTGTTTGGATACTGTGCATCCAGGGAATCTTTCAGTTCCTGGTTGCCATCTTTACGACGCTGCCAGGATTGAATCTTTTCCGCAGTGGTACCGGTGTTCGCCTTGCTGTGAATGAGGACAAAGTTGATCCGGGCACTGTCTCCATTCAGGTTCGCAGTAGCCTGCAGCAGGAATGGGAAGCGGCCGGAAGACCAGTTGTAATAAGCATTTGAGCTACCACCTTTTCTCAGTACGCCATAAGAACGAATAGAGCGGATTACGCTTGTTTTATAGAGGAAGGTCAGTTTTTGTGCGGAGGTATAATCTGCATCTGTAATGCTATCGGCATAAGAACCAAAGTCAGAAATGATGTAGCTATAGCCTGGCATCTGGCTCACTACGGCTCTAAAGCGGGCCGTGTCTACCACTTCGGCTAATGCATAAATATCGGCATCCAGTTTTTTTAGTACCACGGTGGCATTTGCCTGCTGCAGACTATCATTCGCCGGATTTTGTGCCGGGCTGCCAAACCATTCCATGTTCCAGTTCACCACTTTCAGGGAGCGTAAAGAAGTGCCTGAAAGCGCGATAGGCGTGGTAGTCAGACTTGCACTGCTGAAGGTGAGTGAACCTGTATATGCCTGGTCAGCAGCTGTGGGCGCGAATCTTACCCAAACTTTTACGGTGCCGGTGAGTGAGTCAGGTAGATAGTTCAGTGAGGTGCTATATGTACCTGCACTATCTTTTGACAGCTGGAAACCTGCACTGGTAGCAAGTGTGAGTGCTCCGGTGAAGTCGCTGGCATTGAAGGTAAAGTATTGTGCGGATGATTTCTGTCCTGATTGTACATAGTCGAAATCCAGGCTGGTTGCAGATTTGTCTACTGATGGTAATGGTGCCTGCGGGCTGTTGTAGACATGGAAATCATCCAGGGTCCAGCGGGCGGCATTCAGAGTAGGAGATGAAACGTATTTAAATGCAATATATACACTGGGTTGTTTAAAAGCTGCCAGGTTAATACTGTCAGCAGTTTTCCAGGCATCTGACGACATTGCAGGGAATCTTCCATTTACCGCAGTCCAGGTGGCAGTATTCGGGTTGCTGCTGCCATCATAGTTGGTAGAAATCAGTAATTGTAAGGATGGTCCTACAAATGCTGTACGGCTGGCAAAGGAGAGGAGAGGATAATCAAAACCTGTTAAATCAAAAGCAGGAGAAATCAGCCAGTCTTCATTTTCGACAGCGCCACCGCTATAACCATTGATCTGTGCACCATTCAGGGTCTGACCGAAAGTAGTGCAATCCCAAACCTGTGCGCCTGTTACGCTGTAGGCAGTAAAGCCGCCTACTACACCAGTGCCGCCTGTACAATTGTTGAAATCAAAATCCAGTTGTTGTGCACCTGTGCTGAAAGCCCATATGGTGCTATCCGGAATGCCTGCGAAAGCGTTGCCACTATTGTCAGTAACTGCACCGCTATCGATGGTGATGTAGTAAGATTTGTTACCAGCGAGAGAGGTGATGACACTGAGCAGCTGATTCCTGATTACAATTGCAGAGCTGGGGATGTCAAAGGTTTGCTGGGTGCCGTTAGTCACATTGTGCAAAATGAGGTGTCCGCTACCGGCAATGATATTTTCTGAGAAAATAATGCTGGGGGTAGCAGTTGGAGGCACATTCGTTTCGTGATTCAAAGGAGTCAGTGAATCGATGACCGGAGGCGTGGTATCTGCACCACCACTGCCGGCAATAATATTGTCTATGGCAAATGAGGGGCGGGAACCACCACCGCTGATCTGGCGGTTAACCCAGCGAAGCTGCACCAGTGGCTGGTTTTCACAGGCTGCGGGGAGTACCAGGGTTTTGGTGGATGGATCCTGCGGGGTAGTAACACCCGAAGTGGTCTGCAGGGTAGTCCCATTTTGGTATTCAGTACCGGTGATGTTGGTAAAGTTGCCAGTGCTACCGATCCTGTATTGTAAGATAACTTCGTTGATACGCGTATTGCTGCTGCCATCGTAAGGATTGCGAAGCGTCATTACGTCGTATGTGAATGAGATGTTCACCTGCCCGCTGGTATTGAGGGCGAGGGTGAGGCAGTTGTCCACGCTGCCACTGTTAAGGAAACCCAGTTTACCATTATAATTATATACACCGTTTGCGGTGCTGGAGGCGGTGCCGGTAGTCAGTGCTTTGTCTGATGCGGGAGTGGCGGTATTGAAGTTGGAGGAAGGGGAGCCGGAGAGTGTCCAGCCCTGCCATCCGTCAGGGTAAGTGGTGGATGTGGTCGCCAGTGCATCAAAGTTTTGCTGGTAAGGCAGTGCCTGTGGCGCGGGTTGGGTTTGCGCAAAGGAGCGTAGAACACCGAAAACAGTAAATAAAAGGAGTAGAGTTTTTTTCATGTAATGAATAGATGGTTTGTTAGGGGTGGGTAAATATGTTTAAATGGAAATTTTGTCTACTGGTCTAATGAATCGCTTCAGGGTCGTGATATACTACCTGTTAAATCTACTACATTTGTGTTATATTTTGCATGATTTAATTGTTAACTGAGAGGGGCCTGCGGCCTCCTCCGCCAGTTTGTCAGCCCCGGCTCCACTGGCATACCCTTTGAAAAACATACACCAAAAACACAGATACCCATGCAGAAAGGAGCAATACGTGTTCAGACAGAGAACATTTTCCCCATTATCAAAAAATTCCTCTATTCAGATCATGAGATCTTTATCCGCGAACTCGTAAGTAACGCGGTTGACGCAACCCAAAAACTGAAAACGCTGGCTAGTGTAGGTGAATTCAAAGGTGAGCTGGGCGAGCTGGCTATCACTGTGAAACTGGACAAGGAGAAAAAGACGCTGACCATTTCCGACAATGGGATCGGTATGACAGCTGAAGAAGTAGATAAATACATCAACCAGGTAGCTTTTTCCGGAGCGGAAGAGTTCCTGAATAAATATAAAGGTCAGAACGAAGGTACCAACATCATTGGGCACTTTGGTCTTGGTTTCTATTCCTCATTCATGGTGAGCAATGTGGTGGAAATTGTAACTCAATCTCACAAAGATGCACCGGCTGTACGCTGGGAGTGCGATGGCAGCCCTGAATACACCCTGGAAGAAACCACCCGCGAAGCAGGCAGAGGTACTGATATCATTATGCACATCAACGAGGAAAGCGAAGAATTCCTGGATGAGCATCGTATCAAAACCATCCTCGAGAAATTCTGTAAGTTCCTGCCTGTTCCGGTGAAATATGAAGATAAGCAGATCAACAATACTCACCCTGCCTGGACAAAGAAACCTAGTGAGCTGACTACAGAAGATTATCAGAACTTCTACAAAGAACTGTATCCTTTCTCTGAGCCACCACTGTTCTGGATCCACCTGAATGTAGATTATCCATTCAACCTGACCGGTATTCTCTACTTCCCTAAAATTAACAAGAGCTACGAAATCCAGAAGGACAAGATCAGCCTGTATTCCAACCAGGTATTCGTGACTGACGAAGTAAAGGATATCGTACCGGAATTCCTGATGCTGCTGCACGGTGTGATCGATAGTCCGGATATTCCGCTGAACGTGAGCCGTAGCTACCTCCAGGGCGATCCGAATGTGAAAAAGATCAGCTCTTACATCACCAAGAAAGTAGCCGATAAGCTGGATGAAATGTTCAGAAGCGACCGTAAAGAATTCGAAGAGAAATGGGAATCCATCGGCCTCTTTGCAAAATATGGTATGATGACGGACGATAAGTTCCGTGAAAAAGGTAACAAATTCCTCATCCTTGAAGATGTAGATGGTAGTAAATTCTATACCCTGGATGAATACAAACAGGAGACTGCCGCTATTCAAACCAACAAGGAAGAAAAGCAGGTGATCCTTTACGCTACCAGTCCTATACAGCAGGATAGCTATATCTCTGCTGCGAAAGCAAAGGGATATAAAGTAGTGAAACTGGATAGCCTGGTAGATGCTGCTTTCCTGAATCAAATGGAAACGCACTGGGAGAAAGTACAGTTCACACGTGTGGATGCAGACATCGCTGACAACCTGATTGACAAGGATGAAAATACCAGCCATGTACTGACACAGGATCAGGAAACACGCCTGAAAGCATTGTTCGAAAAGATCCCTCAGCAACATGTAAAAGTAGAATTGAAAGGTCTGAGTGCAGAGTCACAGCCAGTAATTGTAACACGTCCTGAGTTTATGCGTCGTATGAAAGATATGGCAGCAGTAGGAGGTAGTGGTATGTCCTGGTATGCAAATATGCCGGACGAAATCAATATGACAGTAAATGCGAATCACCCGATCTACCAGCAGATCCTCAAAGAAGGTAATGACCAGCTGCAGGAGAAGCAGATCCGCAACCTGGCCGACCTGGCATTGTTATCACAGAACCTGTTGACAGGTGCAGATCTGACGGCTTTTGTAACCAGAAGTGTAGAACTGATGGGTGAAAAAAGTAATTAAGATATAATAAATCATTGGCAATGCCGTTTTGATAGCATTGCACAAGCCCTTATCCCGTCCCGCTTTACTGTGGGACGGGATTTTTAGTTAAAGGGAAATATGTAAAAAGAAAAGGAATTATGGAATAAGGCCATGCACTATGGCATCATTTCCCCATACTTACCTTTACAGTAAAGGAAAAACAGAAAGCCCTATCATAGGAGACCTTCTCAGATCTCCGTCCGCAGGGGATCAAAGCGAATGTTTTGATTCCCTGCAATTTGTGGTAATCATTACTCGGATTGAGTAGAGAAAAGTCAGTGAGAGCGGATATCTATTACTTTCATTTGCAGATTCATCTTGCCATTCCATTCGTTCTCATCAATGGTAAAGACCATGTCGAAAGGCTGGCGACTGCTCACGATGGGAAATTTGTCAGCCATGTAAAACCCTATGCCTGTCACAGCAATAGAATGTTTACCCTGTTTCACTGAAAATTTAATGTGCTCATCTTTTATCAGGCGGGAATAGCCACTGTCTACCACGTTGCGTACGAGGAAGATAGGGCGTTGGTTGTCCGGGCCCAGGGGCTCGAACTGTTTGAGGATATTGAAGAAGGCGGGCGTGATATCTTTCAGGGAGATCTCGGTATCGATGGTGATTTCCGGGATCAGCAGGTCCGGATTGATAGTAGTGGCAACGACTTCTTCAAATTTTTCCTGGAAGGCGGGTACATTTTCAGGTTTGAGGGTCATGCCGGCGGCATAGAAGTGGCCACCATAGTTTTCCAGCAGATCCTTGCACTGGTGAATGGCTTCGTATACGTTGAATCCGATCACGGAGCGGGCAGAGCCGGCTACTTTATCATTACTGAGGGTAAGGATGATGGTCGGTCTGTAGTAATACTTATCAATAAGGCGGGAGGCCACGATGCCCACGACTCCTTTGTGCCAGTCCGGCTTATAGAGGACTGTAGACTTTTTATGATGGAGTGAAGTATCGTTTTGAATAAGTTCTACCGCTTCTTTGGTGATGTTGCCATCTATTTCCTTACGGTCAAAGTTGTCCGCATGCAACACTTTAGCGATCTCCATAGCCTTTTCCATATCATTTTCAATGAACAGGTTTACGGCTTTACGGGCATCATCCATTCTGCCGGCCGCATTTACGCGGGGGGCGATTACAAAGACCAGGTTGGAGATGGTGAGTTGTTCTTTGAGACCACTGAGCTGAATGAGGGCCTGGATACCGGGTAGGGGGGATTCATTGACCTTTTTCAATCCATGAAAGGCCAGTACACGGTTTTCGCCGGTCATAGGTACGATATCGGCGGCAATGCTGGTTGCCACCAGGTCCAGGTAGCGGTGAGCAGCCGATTCGGGTAAGCCTATTTTCTGGGCGAAGGCGGTAATAAGTTTATAGCCAATACCACAGCCGCTTAGCTCCTTGTAAGGGTAAGGGCAATCGTATTGTTTAGGATTGAGGATTGCCACAGCCGGGGGCAGAATTGCATCTGGCAGGTGGTGATCACATATAATAAAATCTATTCCATGTGCAGCGGCCCAGGTAATCTGATCGATGGCCTTGATGCCGCAATCCAGGGCGATGACGAGACTAAAGTCGTTGTCCCTGGCGTATTCAATACCCTGGGTAGAGATGCCGTAGCCTTCGCGGTAGCGGTGAGGAATGTAGAATTCTATATTATTATATAAGGAGTGTAGAAAATCGAATACAGTTGCTACGGCGGTAGTACCATCTACGTCGTAGTCTCCGAACACGAGAATTTTTTCATGCCTGAAGAAGGCCTGTTCAATTCTGGATACGGCTTTATCCATATCCTTCATGATCCATGGGTCATGGAGATCTGCCAGTGTAGGGCGGAAGAACAACCTTGATTCATCATAGGTATGCATGCCGCGCTGCACCAACAACCTGCATAACAGGGGATGTATGCGCAGGGAGGCCTGCAGCAAAGCTTCCTGTTTTGGTTGATACGATCGGACTGTCCAGCGTTTTTGCATCTATAATCTAAAGAAGGATGAGCGATTCTTGTTTGAACGGAAGATAGGGTATAAATTTCAAAAAGTATGGCCCGTTCTCACGAAGAACTGACCAACAAGCAATTATATTGTCCCTATATTATTCTTAGGTCTGTCTCAGCAATAATTTGATGGCAGTATAAGAATTTCCTCCACCAGCTCTCCGGAATCAACCGGGGACATTACATTAATACAGCCTTATATATTATTATCAGAAATTGCGGTCGGTTGTATACCTGACCATCGATTCGAGTCCCTGTCTGATATTGCTATCGGGGAAGCTATGGAGGATCGCCATGGCTTCGTCGCGGTATTCGAACATCTTCTTTTGTGTATACTCGATACCACCGGAAGCTTTCACCAATGTAATGACTTCTTCCACGCGGGCTTTATCGGTATTATGATTTTTTACAATATTGATTATTTTCCTTCTTACCTCAGGAGTGGCGTGTTCCAGTGTATAGATGAGGGGGAGGGTCATTTTTTTCTCCCGTATATCTATGCCGGTAGGTTTACCGATTTTTTCGCTGCCATAGTCGAAGAGGTCGTCTTTGATCTGGAAGGCAACACCTACTTTTTCGCCGAAGAGGCGCATTTTTTCGGTAGTATCTTCGTCGTTAGAGGTACTCCAGGCACCTGCTGCGCAGGCGGCGGCGAGGAGGGAGGCTGTTTTACGACGGATGATTTCGAAGTAGATATCTTCTTTAATATTGAGTTTACGTGTTTTCTCGATCTGGAGGAGTTCGCCTTCGCTCATTTCCTTTACGGCCTGTGAGAGAATCTGGAGGGCCCTGAAGTCATTATTATTTAAGGAGAGGAGGAGTCCTTTGGAAAGGAGGTAATCTCCTACGAGCACAGCGATCTTATTTTTCCACAAAGCGTTGATAGAGAAGAATCCACGGCGCTCATTGGCATCATCCACAACATCATCATGTACAAGGGTAGCGGTGTGCAACAGTTCTACGAGGGCAGCTGCGCGGTACGTGCTTTCCTGGATATCATTACTGAACAGGCGTGCCGAGAGCAGGACGAACATGGGGCGCATTTGCTTCCCTTTTCGTTTAACGATATAATGCATGATCCTGTCTAATAGCGCGACATTGCTCTTAACTGCATCAGAAAATTTGCTCTCGAAATCCCTTAATTCCTTACTGATCAGGTTTTTAATCTCGTCCATGGTTGATTGAAAAAGATTGCTAATCTATGCTTAAAATATCAAATTTTAACAATTTGGCCCCTAATTTGTATATAAGGGAGTAACAAAACTTTAACATTACTTTGTTTTAGTTATAACAAATATGCTTATTCGTTATATACTCCAACAAAGTATGGCACAACATTAGTTTGGCCTAAGTGTTAATAGTTAATTAGTTATCAATAGAAATAATATTGCAACAAAAATTTGAATATTCATTTGAGAATTTTACCTTTGCTGGGTAAAAAAACGGGTTATTAGTAAATTTTTAACAGTTTTTAAATAGAAAACAATTATGGCAAGCAAAAAGTACTTATTACTGGCTGGCGCTATGAGTCTCCTAGCGGCGTCTTCCAGTTATGCACAAGTTACCCCTGTTTTTGACGCCCTGGATTCAACTAAAGTTCCAGCATCAAGACAGGCACAACAAAACAATTTCGCTAATCACCAGTATGACTTCCCTGCAAAACCACGTGATATGTGGGAACTGGGTTTCCACGGTGGTCTGCACGTAATCAACGGTACCATTCCTGCTAAACCAGGTTTCGGTGGTGGTATCTCCCTGAGAAAATCACTGGGTCATACTTTCTCAATCAGAGCAGAGTATACCGGTTCCTTTGACAAGGGTCAGGATTACAGACTGCGTACAGTAGCTGGTGCAGGTGGTGGTGCTGCTACTATCTGGTCTAAGACTGCTGCATTGAACAATGGTCTGATTGTTCCTAACTATAAAACGGCTACTCACCAGCTGTCTTTTGACCTGATGGCTTCCCTGAGCAACATCCTGTTCTACAAAGCTCAGCCAAAAGTTAACTGGTATGTATTTGGTGGTTACTCACTGGGTCTGATCGACGTTGACGTTGATGCAGTAGACGGTAGCGGTAACGGTTATAGCTATTCAGGTGTTAACTTCAACGCACCGCGTAAGGACATCAAGGATCAGCTGAAAAATATCTACGATGGTGATTACGAATCAAATGCTCCATCTCAGGGTAACAGAGGTAACATCGGTCGTAAAGACAATAACCAACTGTGGCGCCATGGTGCTGATTTCGGTACCGGTATCGCTTTCAGAGTATCTAAGAGATTCAACATCGGTGTAGAAGAAAAATACACTATGTATTTCGACGATTATCTGGACGGTTATTCTTCTCCATACTCTAACCACAAGGATGCATTCAGCTACACTAGCGTACGTCTGAACTTCAACCTGGGTAACTCTTCTAAGAGAGTTGAACCACTGTGGTGGGTTAATCCGCTCAACTATGCTTACAATGAGCTGAGCGCTCCTCGTCACATGAAACTGCCTACTCCAGTTCTGCCTGATGCTGATGGCGATGGCGTTACTGACCAGTTCGATCGCGAACCAAACACTCCAGCTGGTGCTCCGGTTGATGTTCATGGTGTAGCTAAAGATACTGATGGTGATGGCGTTCCTGACTACAAAGACAAACAACTGATCACTCCAACTTATTGCCAGCCAGTTGATGCTGATGGTGTTGGTAAGTGCCCAGATCCTGAGTGCTGCAAAAACATGCAACCTACTGCAAATTGCTCTAGCCTGGTTCTGCCTAGCGTAGCATTCAAAGGTTCTTCTACCAAAGTTTCCAGCGATAACGAAGCTATCCTGGCTTCTGTAGCTAGCACACTGAAATCTAACCCAACTTGTAACATCCTGGTAACAGGTCACGCAGGTGCTAAGGGTAAGAAAGGTGGTGTTGACCTGAGCAGCCGTCGTGTTGATTCAGTGATCGACTACCTGGCTGACAAGCAAGGTATCGACCGTGGTCGCTTCATCAAACAAAACACTCCTGGTGAGTCTGGTACTGTAGATCTGTCTCCAGCTAACTAATTCTCACTGAGAAAAATATAGAAGCCCCGTCTCTGTTGAGACGGGGTTTTTTATTGCCCCCACATTCCTCTAAACTCCCCATAGCCGCCTTTGCTACCTGCCGAAGCACCCATATTAACTCTCACCAAAAAATTTTCTATATTCCTTAATTCGCACTAACTTTGATGGCTTTTTTGAGTAGCAGAACTGTTTGAATGCACACTCCTAAAGGGAGGTAGTTACGACATCAAAAGAATTACTACTCTTATTTATTTAATTACATATTTCGTGAGAAAAGACATTAACAGGGTTAGCCTGGCCGGTTTAGTAGTAGCATTAGGTATTATTTACGGTGACATTGGAACATCTCCGTTATACGTTTTCAAGGCTATTATAGGTACGAACTATATTAGCGAACTACTGGTCATCGGCGGTATTTCCTGCATTTTCTGGACCCTGACTTTACAAACCACAATTAAGTACGTAATCCTCACGCTGCGTGCAGACAATAAGGGAGAAGGTGGTATCTTCTCATTATATGCACTCGTACGCCGACACGCCAAGTGGGCCGTTATCTTTGGTATGATAGGCGGTGCCGCTCTCCTGGCAGATGGTATTATTACCCCACCTATTACTGTAACGACCGCAATCGAAGGTCTCCGCACACTGGAAGTATTTAAAGATCTTAGTCAGTGGACAATTGTAAAGATTGTACTGACAATTATTACATTGCTCTTCGTGGTGCAACAGTTTGGTACCAATTCTATTGGTAAGTTGTTTGGTCCTATCATGGTGATTTGGTTCTCCATGCTCGGTATCCTGGGACTTTCACACCTGACAGACGATTTCTCTGTACTGAAAGCTTTCAGTCCACACTATGCCATTCAATTGTTAACGACCTATCCCCGTGGTTTCCTCATCCTGGGTGCCGTGTTCCTGTGTACCACAGGGGCCGAAGCCCTCTATTCTGACCTGGGCCACTGTGGTAAAGGGAATATCCGGGTATCCTGGACGTTCGTAAAGACCTGCCTGCTCCTGAACTACCTGGGTCAGGGTGCATGGTTGCTGACACACAAAGGCACAATGCTGCCAAAGGATCAGAACCCATTCTTTACCATTATGCCTGAGTGGTTTGTGATCCCAGGGATCCTCATCGCTACAATGGCCTCTATTATCGCGAGCCAGGCATTGATCTCCGGTTCATTTACCCTCATTTCAGAAGCGATGCGACTGAACCTGTGGCCGAAACTGAAGATCAATTATCCTACTGAAATGCGTGGTCAGTTGTACATTCCAGGTATCAACACCATGATGTGGATAGGTTGTGTGGCCATCGTACTCATCTTCCAGGAGTCGGGAGCTATGGAAGCAGCATATGGTCTCTCCATTACAATTTGTATGTTGATGACCTCCTGTCTCTTTGCCTTCTATCTCTACACGCGAAGGGTGCGCGTCAGCCTGATCCTGCTTTACCTTATTATTTACTTCACGATAGAGTTCTCCTTCCTGTTCGCCAACCTCGTAAAATTCATGCACGGAGGTTATGTAACAGTGATAGTGGCAGGTGTGCTCTTCCTGATTATGCTGGTGTGGTTTAAATCACGCAAGATCAAAAACCGTTACGTGGAATTCGTACGACTGGAAGATCATCTTGCTGTAATCCAGGAGCTGAGCAACGATACGACTATCCCCAAGTATGCTACTCACCTGGTGTATATGAGTAGTGCTGATAATCCGAAGGAGATTGAGCATAAGATCATCTATTCTATTCTGAATAAGAAACCCAAGCGTGCAGATATCTATTGGTTTGTGCACGTAGATGTGGTGGACGAACCTTACCTGAGTGAATACTCTGTACAGACGATTATTCCGAACGAAGTGATTCGCGTGGAATTCCGTTTAGGCTTCAAGGTCGAACAGCGCATTAACCTGATGTTCAGAATGGTGGTGGAAGATATGGTGAGGAATAAGGAGGTGAATATCACCAGCCGCTACGAATCACTGAGTAAGAACAATGTGGTGGGCGACTTCCAGTTCATCGTGATGGAGAAATTCCTGTCACACGACAATGACCTGCCGCTGTATGAGCGTCTGATCATGAGAATGTATTTCTGGCTGAAACGCGTGAGTCTTTCTGAAGAGCGTGGTTTTGGTCTGGATAGTAGTTATGTGACGATTGAGAAGTATCCGCTGGTGGTAGCGCCGGTGACGAATCTGCAACTGAAACGAATCATACATTGATAAACAAAAAGGCCGCTCAAACGAGCGGCCTTTTTAATCTGTATAAAATCCTGTTTTAATCTATATAAAATCCAAATTTCCCCATTCTTTCATCCCTCATCGCCTCCATAATCTCCGTTTGCGTATTCATTACATAAGGACCATGCCATGCCACGGGTTCGTTTAATGGTAACCCATCGCAATAAAGGATGAGCGCATCTTTGCTGGCAGTGATTGCAATCTCATCACCGTCATTATTAAAGACCACCATGCTCCTGTCGCCTGCCGTACGCCCGTTCACGCTAAGCTCTCCATGGAGCACGTAGAAAAGAATGTTTCTTTCCTTGGCTACATTGATCGTTGTGCTGCCACCTGCACTGATATCCATCAAAATGGCGTTAATGTCTGTAATCGACTGTAAGGCCCCTTTATGACCATTCCACTGACCACCTGCGATAGCTACTTTTACTTTATCGTTTTCAACCAGGGGAATATCTTCTTTTTGTAAGCCGGTATATTTAGGTGGAATCATTTTCTGCTTTGCAGGCAGGTTGATCCATAATTGCAGCAGTTCTAAGTCGCCACCCTTTTCTTTAAAAGAATCTTCTACATATTCGTTGTGAATGAGGCCGCGGGCAGCAGTCATCCATTGTACGCCACCTTCATCGATACGGCTGTGAAAGCCGTGGGAGTCTTTGTGGACGACATGTCCTTTTACGATCCAGGTCACGGTTTCAAAGCCACGGTGTGGGTGAGGGCCGAATGGCATACCTGCGTTGTAAGGAGGCAGGGTCATGGGACCATGGTGATGGAGTAACAGGAACGGGTCGATGGTGTTGCCATCGGGGAGTGGCAGCGGGCTGTAGAAGTGATATGAGGAAAGGGAACCACTGATGGGGTGGTTCATGTTGATTTTGTTAATTGATCTTTGCATGGGGCAAAGGTACGAAGGGGTGATAGAGTGGGGGATGGATTGGATTCGGTAAATGGTGGACTATTAAAGCAATATCCTAATTCCTTTCCCCCAAACTGTTAATACCATGTTAACGGTAATAAAAAAAGTCCCCCGGAGAACCAGAGGACTTTCTTTAACACAACTAAAAAAACAATCAAACGTTCGAATTAAATCAATCGGGTTTTTTCCCATCTAAAAAAGTATTGATCGTATTGATTTCTGCCTGATTATTCTGACTATCTGAAATAGTATAGTTAGAATAGAAATTCTCGGCAGAACCAGCGCCATTATCGAGGTTGATGTTTCGACGAATGTACGCAGGAACGTTTTCAATTTCTGAATTATTATCGATGCCTTTCACGTTGAAACTGAGACTACGCAGCTTTGCCACGCGCTCCGCCTGTTTACGCTTTTGCTCTTCTAATTGCTCTTCAAATGCATGCAGTTGCTGCATATCACTTGACATCTCTGTGCCTGGCTCTTCTTCACGGAATACAATCTTCATCTCTGGCGTTTCTGCCGGAGGCGGAGTGGTAGTTGGCTCAATAAAAATGTGTCTGGCAGGATATCCGCCAGCCGCCTGATTATTAGGCTGTATTACATTCACATTGTTGTAGCTGGAAGGAGCGGTTGATCCTACCGGTTCAATGTTGAGTGCAAAGCTTGACCTTCCGCTTTCAGCAGGAGGTTCCGGGGTTACAA
Organism: Chitinophaga silvisoli; assembly: GCF_003412465.1. GTDB lineage: Bacteria > Bacteroidota > Bacteroidia > Chitinophagales > Chitinophagaceae > Chitinophaga > Chitinophaga silvisoli. The sequence continues at coordinate 366,449 of NZ_QTJV01000004.1, read as the reverse complement.
ACGTAGTAGCCGGCTGCGTCACCACAGGCTCTACCAACCGTGGCGCCATGTGGTCGGTTGGTTCGATGAACATAGAGTTGTTGCTGGAGCTAACAGGAGTGTTCATCTTTTTTTCATCACCTTCACGACCCAGTTCCATTACGATTCTAGGCTGATTATGAGATGGATCCTGTGGGGCCTGTTTTACCTGCTGAATCGGTTTTTGTTCAAAACCGGTAGCGATAACGGTCACACCCAGTTTACGATCCAGGTCCTGGTCATAGCCAACACCGAGGATCACATCGCAATCCTCACCTGCCTGACTTTGTACGTAAGCCTGGATGGTATCCATTTCATCGAGTGTGTGTTCGAATTCACCTTCTGCAGAAGAGATGTTCAGCAGGATCCATTTCGCACCACGGATGTCGTTATCATTCAGCAGCGGTGAAGTAAGTGCTTCTTCGATTGCTTTCTGCGCGCGGTTTTCACCTTCAGCAGTAGCAGCACCGAGGATGGCAACACCACCATTGCGCATTACAGTACAAACGTCCGCAAAGTCCACGTTGATCTGACCAGTGCTGTTGATCACATCAGTGATACATTTAGCAGCTGTAGCCAGTACGTTATCTGCTTTTTCGAAAGCAGCTTTGAACTTCAGGTCGCCGAACTTCTGGCGCAGTTTATCGTTAGAAATTATCAGCAGCGTATCTACGTATTCTTTCAGGCGGTTTACGCCATCATCTGCCTGTTGCATTCTCTTCTTTCCTTCGTAAGAAAAGGGAGTGGTAACAATGCCCACTGTGAGGATGCCCAGTTCTTTACAGATCTTGGCGATGATTGGAGCACCGCCTGTACCGGTACCACCACCCATACCCGCAGTGATGAATGCCATTTTGGTATTCACCTCCAGGATCTTTTTGATTTCTTCAAAGGATTCTTCAGTCGCCTGTTCACCAATGCGGGGGTTGGCACCGGCTCCGAGACCCTGAGTCAGGTGAGGGCCTAACTGAATTTTATTAGGAACAGGACTATTGGAGATAGCCTGTGCATCTGTATTACAGATGATAAAATTCACACCCTCAATACGCTGGTTGAACATGTGGTTCACCGCGTTGCTTCCGCCGCCACCAATGCCTATCACTTTGATGATGGAAGATTTTTCTTTGGGAAGATCAAAATGTATCATGACTCTATCTCTTTTATGGGTTAGTAAGTATAATTAATAATGCCCACAAATTCTTCTATAGTTAGTAATTATTGGTAGTGGTAGAACCCACTACCATTATCCGAATATTAATTATCTGATTTGAAATCGTTTATGGCTGCAACAATTACGCCATTCTCGGAAAATACCCTGTTAAAGTTTTGCATCCTCTTCTTCGGTGAACATGTCGATGATCTTCGTTTTCATTCTGTCCAGGAAAGTTTTCAGCGAGGCGTTTCTTTCTCTCGCTTTTCTTGCCTGAATTTCTTCAACTGAGGTGGCATCATCTTCCCAGCTGTTATCCGTTTCTGTAGCGGCTTTTGAGGCCTGCTCCTTGGCGACGTAGCTGGTGTTGATCTTAACATAATTTTCTTCCAATGCTCTGCGGTCGTTCTCATAGTCGTTGTATCCTTTGAGAATAAGACCGATACATGTTGCATACATTGGTTTGGTCAGTTCATCGATATGACCGGAGGCCAGGTGCTCGTTCGGATACCCGATTCGTGCGCTTACACCGGTTGTATATTCAGTGAGCTGGATCAGATGTTTCAGCTGGGAGCCACCACCCGTAAGGATGATACCACCATTGAGCATCTTGTTGTCCATACCAATCTGCTTGAGATGATAAATGACGAAGTCCATGATTTCACTCATACGTGCCTGTATGATGTGCGCCAGGTTCTTCACAGAAATCTCTTTAGGGCTTTGTCCGCGCAGTCCGGGAATGGTGATGTAAGCATTGCTTTTTGCTTCATCAGCCAGTGCGTAACCGAATTGCACTTTCATTTGTTCTGCCTGTGTTTTCAGTACACCGAGACCGTTTTTGATATCGTTGGTGATATTCTCACCACCGTAAGGTATTACGGCTGTGTGCTTCAGGATACCTTCGTAGAACACAGCCAGGTCTGTAGTACCACCGCCGATATCTACGATGGCTACGCCTGCTTCGAAGTCCATATCACACATTACGGCAGCGGCAGAAGCCAGGGGCTGAAGTACCAGGTCATGGATCTTCAGTCCGGATTTCTCAACGCTACGGTTGATGTTGCGAATAGCATTCTTATCACCGGTGATGATATGAAAGTTCGCACCCACCTTCACACCGCTCATCCCAATCGGGTAAGTGATGTTCTGGAGGCTATCAACAATATATTGTTGTGGGATCACATCAATGATCTGGTCACTGGCTGGGATCACCGTTTTATACTGGTCATTTATCAGTTGATCAATGTCTTTCTGGGATATTTCCGCTTCGGTATCGTTCCGCACGATATCGCCACGGGTTTGCAGGCTCTTGATGTGATGACCTGCAATGCCAACATACACTTCATTGATCTCCAGGTTTGGATTAGAAGCATAGCAGTTCTCCAGGGCCTGACGTATCGCCTTGATCGTCTGATCAATATTCAGCACCATTCCGTGCTGAACACCAAAAGACGGCGCTTTGCCGAAACCCAGGATTTCCAGTTTCCCGAATTCGTTCTTTCGACCTGCAATGGCAGCAATCTTTGTAGTTCCAATATCAAGGCCTACAATGATAGGAGCTTCCTGATTCATGGCGTTTCTATAGTTTTTTGTTGTGTTACTAATTTCTACCCGGCCTATACACTGCCTTTGGTTCCTTTTTTCCAGACGACTTGTCCTTTTGATGGCTCGTTTTCGAAGGCGTAGGTCTGGCAGGTACCACTCTGACCGAGGCCTCCAGCTTTGCAGCTTCCGGTTGCACTGAATCATTTCCGTGCACCATGATCCTCGATAGTGTATCGCCGGTGCTGGCTAATTTCGCGCTGTCTTCAGCGGCCAGCTTTTTCGATAATTCCTCCCCGCTTCTTCGTGTGCACACTACTTCGTTTTCGAATGCCACGTTGATTTTTGCGTAATTGTTCCATCCCACCTTACTCAATCCTTCTTTATAAAACGCCAGCAGTTTGTTGAATTTTTTCTCTACATCGGTACCATCGCCAAACAGTATCACGTGATCTCCCAGTGTTGGTATGATTTCAAACTCACGCTGGGGGGTGATGACCACCTGTTCTACCTGTGCAGTCCAGAAAGGGTTGCTTTCTACAAAGCTGCCTATTTCCAGTATGCCTGCAGTCAATGCGCTGTCTGCCTTTTGCACCTTAGCAGCATCTGACGGATAATCTGTGAACACCGGCACTCTTGCTGTATATCGGGCCGATACCGGTATCCTGTCTCCATCCCTGTCAAGGTAGTAAGTATTGCCTGTTAAGGTAAAGATCCTTGCTACGGGCTCTCGCTGAGCGACCTTGATGTTGAGTCTTCGTTGGTTGTCCACAAAGATGTTCGCAGTTTTTACCCAGGGATCACGGGCCACAATCTTCTCCAATGCTGCGATGTTAATCTCTTTTATGGGCTTGCCTACAGGATTTAAATTCTTGTCGCCAGCCACCAACGCTTTTATATCTTTCTCTTCTATAAAAAAGTTGTTCTCGTCACCAACCAGTTTTACAACGATCCCCTTGCATTTACCCTCTTCCTTGTCCTGCACTGCCGCTACAAGCAGGACCACGAAACCAGTCAATACCGCTGTCCAGAGCAGTACACTACCTATTCGCTTTAATGCCCGGCGGGTCTTGGTTTGCATTTGGGTTTTAATTTTTTTTCTACTCTTTCACTTTCTCTCCATTCAGTATTTCTCTGATCGGATCTCTGAATTGGTCAATGTCACCGGCACCTGCCGTGATGAGCAATGGTGCGCTATTCGATTTAATCCAGGCCAATACATCTTCTTTTTGTATTACCTGCACTGGTACTGTAATCTTTTCCGCCAGGATCTCGCTGTGCACGCCTTCGATGGGTAATTCCCTGGCCGGATAGATGGGTAACAGTAACACTTCATCTGCGAGTGACAGGCTCTCTGCAAATCCATCTGCCAGGTCACGTGTACGTGAGTACAGGTGTGGCTGGAAGATAACTGTACAGCGCTTGTCAGGGAATAAGCCACGCGCACTGCTGATGAGGGCACGTAATTCTTCCGGATGATGCGCGTAGTCGTCTATGTACACCTGGTAATCGTTCTTCACCAGGTATTCAAAACGACGTTTGATGCCTTTGAAATCAGCAATTGCTGCTTTGATTTTTGCAGCATCGATACCTAACAGGTGCGCCACGGTGATGGCTGCCACTGCGTTTTCAATATTATGTGTTCCCCCGATAGGCAGCTGTACATCATGAATATGCCAGTCCTGCTCTACTACATCAAACAGGTAAGCACCGTCAACTGTTCTGATATTGGTAGCATAAATATTTGCTTTTGCATCTTTCAGGTGATACCAACGTTTATTATCACCTTTTAATTCTGCTGCACGGGGCAGTCCCAGTTTTGCGATCAGTGTACCATTCGGTTTTATGTTCGCCGTATACTGTATGAAAGCATCCTGCATGTCTGCTTCTGTACCGTAAATGTCCAGGTGATCTGCATCCATGGCGGTGAGCACTGCGATATCAGGGTGCAGTTTCAGGAATGAACGGTCATACTCGTCAGCTTCGATCACAGCCACCTGTTTGTCGCTGCTCCAGAAGTTGCGGTCGTAGTTAGCGCTGATGCCACCAAGGAAAGCGTTGCATCCATAGCCACTATGACGCAGTATGTGAGCGGTAAGGGTAGAGATGGTTGTTTTGCCATGTGTACCACCTACAGTGATGGCGAACAACTCTTTGGTGATCTCCTGCAATACATCACTCCGTTTTACTACCTCGTATTCGTTTTTACGATACCAGATCAGCTCTTCGTGGGTACCGGGAATAGCGGGTGTATATACAACCAGCTGTGCATCTTTATCCAGCAGGTTCACATCATCCGAGTAATGGATCTGCATACCCTCCTCCGCTAACTGACGTGTCAGCGGTGTTTCGGTACGGTCATAGCCACTTACATGCACGCCCTTTTCATTAAAAAAGCGGGCGATGGCGCTCATACCGATGCCTCCGATTCCAATGAAGTAAATGCGTTGTATGTTGTTCAGATCCATTTTTCTATTTCCTTTTATTTGATCAGTGCTAAAACCTGTTTAGCAATGACCATATCAGCATTTGTATTACCCAGTTTTCCTATATTCTCTTCCAGTTGTTGCAGTAACGCTTTGTTTTGTAACAAACTGAATAAAGTATTTCCCAGTTGAGCGGCGGCATCATCATTTTTGATCATGAGCGCTGCTTTTTTGTCTACCAGACTTTTCGCATTGAATGTCTGGTGATCTTCGGCCGCAAAAGGGAAAGGCACGAAGATGACAGGTTTCTTCACTACACACAGTTCAGCGATGGCCAGTGCGCCTGCACGTGATACCACCACATCCGAAGCTTTGTAGGCGAAGTCCATTACGTTGATAAACTCATACACTTTCACATGAGAGGCATATGGTGCAGCAGCGGCTTTCGCTGTTTCAAAGTAAGGCTTACCTGTTTGCCAGATCAGCTGGATGTCTTTCTCAACAAAAGTGGCAAGTATCGGTGCCAGTGCTTCGTTGATCGCTTTAGCTCCCAGGCTTCCACCTACAGCGAACACTGTTTGTTTGCCTGTGCGGAGACCAAAGTGAGCCAGGGCATCTTCCCTGGATACTGCGGACTGTGTAATGTTCCCCCTTACAGGATTACCAGTCATCATTACCTTATCAGCAGGGAAGAATTTTTCCATGCCTTCGTAGGCCACACAGATCTTTCCGGCTTTCTTTCCCAGGGAAATATTGGCTTTTCCTGCGAATGAATTTTGCTCCTGTATGAGCGTAGGAATACCTCTCTTCTGTGCTTTGCGCATGACAGGGAAGCTGGCAAAACCACCTACACCCACCACGGCATCCGGTTTGAAGGTATCAATCACCCTACGTGCCTGCGACAGGCTTTTCAGGATCTTGAATGGTAACAACAGGTTCTTGAGCATATTGCTGCGGTTGAATCCTGCTATATCCAATCCTTCGATACGGTAGCCAGCCTGCGGCACTTTTTCCATCTCCATCTTTCCCTTGGCACCTACAAAGAGGATCTCCGTTTCCGGTTCTATCTTTTTCAACGCATTGGCAATAGCGATCGCCGGGAAGATATGTCCTCCGGTACCACCACCTGCTATGATAATTCTGCGTTGCATTGTCATGTTAGTTTTTAAAATTCTTCGATTTCAGCTTGCTGGGCTACTACCCTCGCAATCCTTTCCTGCTCGATTCTTTTCCCTTCCAGTTCTTCCACATTTCTTGATACACTGAGTATGATTCCAATAGCAAGACTGGTAAAGATCACGGATGATCCACCCATACTCACCAGCGGCAATGTCACACCTGTTACGGGAAAGAGCCCTACATTCACTGCCATATTTGTCAGTGCCTGTATGACTAATGTGATGCTGAGACCAACTGCCAGAAAAGCGCCGAATGCATAGGGACATTTTCTAAACAAGCTGATGCTTCTTAATAATAGCAACATATAGGCCATCAATATCAAAAAAGCGCCAAAGATACCATACTCCTCAATAATTGTTGCGTATATGTAGTCGCTATAAGCATGTGGGAGGAAGTTTCGCTGGGTACTGTTACCAGGACCTTTACCTAAAACCCCGCCACCTGCGATAGCAATATTTGCCTGTTGCACCTGGTACGGTAAGTCAGATTTATCATCATCACCGGATCTGAAGTGTTCTATTCTTTTGATCCACGTCTCTGTACGTCCTTTTTTGCCGGTGAGTGATGCGAACGCAAACATCAGGACAATCAGCACGATACCTGCACCTACCATAGCCACCAGGTACTTAACAGGTACCCGGCCTATAAAGCAAAGGATCATGCAGCTGGCTCCCAGCAACAATGCAGTAGACATGTTGGCAGGCATGATCAACATACAGATAACCCCTACCGGGACAATAATAGGCAGAAAGCCTTTCTTAAAATCCGTGATGTTGCCCTGCCTTTTGGAAAGCTGTCTGCTCACATACATGAATATAGCCAGTTTAGCTACGTCAGAAGTCTGAAAAGTCAGATTAATAACGGGGAGTCTAATCCAGCGGCTTGCATCATTAATATGACTACCAAAAGCCAGTGTATAGATCAGCAAGGGGATAGAGAGCAGGAAACCTATCTGTGCCACACGGGAGTAAATAGTATAATTCACCCTGTGTGCAAAGTAGATGATCAGCAATCCCATGACCAGTACACTCAGTTGTTTGAAAAGGTAGTACTCCGTATGACCGCCCTGAAGGCGATAGGCAAGTGACCCTGTGGCACTGTAAACTGCCAGCAGACTCACTAGTGAGAGGAAGATCACGATCGTCCAAATCACTTTGTCACCCTTTGTCCTATGAAGTAAACCGTCCATTTAAACTTTTTTGGTTTCCGGAATAACCCGGATTTTTATAGTTCCCTCACCGCGTCTTTGAACTGCTTTCCTCTGTCTTCATAATTCTTAAACAGATCGAAGCTTGCACAAGCCGGGGAAAGTAATACTACATCACCTTTTTCTGCATGCTGAAAGGCTGCATCAACAGCTTCCTTCATACTGCGCGTATCAACCATTACCGGGGTATCTTTGGATAACGCTTCCTGAATCGGCGCATTGTCTATACCCAGGCAGATAATTGCTTTTACTTTTTCTTTTACAAGTTCCCTGATAGCGCTATAATCATTTCCTTTATCAACACCACCCATAATCAACACTACCGGGGTTTCCATGCTCTCCAATGCAAACCACAGTGAGTTCACATTGGTGGCTTTACTATCATTGATGAAATCCACTCCACGCACAGTGGAAACGTATTCCATACGGTGCTCCAGACTCTTAAAAGAGGTCAGGCTCTCCCGAATTTTTTCTTTCCTTATCTCCATGGTCCTTCCAGCAATACCCGCTGCCATGGAATTGTACAAGTTGTGCTTGCCCTTAAGCGCGAGATCATACATTGATACGATTACTGGTTCATCATTAACCTGAATGTTTACCTGATCGTTTACCATAAATCCTCCTTGCTTTAACGGTTCCATGATAGTAAAGGGTATTGATGTTGAATAAATAGTTTGCTTCTTCAAATAATTGTCAATCTCCTGATCATCTTTGCAATACACAAAGAAATCTTCCGGTCCCTGATTCATCGTTATGCGGAATTTTGACTCCACATAGTTCTCCATTTTGTAGTCATATCTATCCAGGTGATCTGGAGTGATGTTCAACAAGATGGCTACGTTGGGCTTGAATTCCACGATATCGTCCAATTGAAAGCTACTTACTTCGACGATATAATAATCAGCGGGTGCGGTGGCTACTACACGGGCATAACTCAGGCCAATGTTACCTACCATAGCGGCATTGAGACCTGCTGTCTCAAAGATGTGGAAGGTGAGTGCTGTAGTAGTACTCTTTCCGTTGCTGCCGGTAATGGCGATAATTTTGGCATCCTTGCTAAACCTGTAAGCCAGCTCGATCTCAGAGATCACCGGTACTCCCTTCGCGCGGATCTTTTTCATCAGTTCCGTTTTCTCAGGTATACCAGGACTTTTGACAATTTCGTCGGCACCTAAAATCACATCCCAGGAATGCTGTCCCTCCTCAAAAGGAATATGGTTGACAGCCAGTTCCTGTTTATAAATATCCTTGATGGTTCCACCATCTGACACGAATACATCATACCCCTGTTGCTTGCCTAACAGGGCTGCACCTATTCCGCTTTCACCGGCTCCGAGTATGATGAGTTTCTTTGTCATTTTGCTTATCTGATTTTTAAAGTTGCAATACTAACGACTGCACACATGATTGTAATGATCCAGAACCTTACAGCTATTTTACTCTCGTGGTAACCCAGCTTCTGGTAATGGTGGTGAAGTGGAGACATCAAAAATATACGCTTGCCTTCACCATATTTTTTCTTGGTATACTTAAAGTAAGAAACCTGTAATACTACACTCAGGTTCTCTACCAGGAATACACCGCAGAATATTGGTATCAATAATTCTTTCCTTACAATGATGGCCAGGGAAGCGATGATCCCACCCAAAGCCAGGCTACCTGTATCACCCATGAACACCTGTGCCGGGTAAGCATTGTACCAGAGGAAACCTACACAGGCACCTACAAAGGCAGCAATGAAGATGGACAGTTCACCCAGGTTAGGGATGTACATGATATTCAGGTATTCGGCAAACTGGATGTTGCCCGAAACATAGGCGAATATGCCAAGACAAACGCCTATGACCGCGGAGACACCCGTAGCCAATCCATCTAAACCATCTGTGAGGTTCGCTCCATTAGACACTGCCGTAATGATAACGATCACGATGAGGATGTAGAGGATGTAAGTATATTTTTCTGCGCCAGGGATCCAGGAGATCAGTTTGGCGTAGTTAAACTCATGATTCTTTACAAATGGGATAGAGGTGATCGGCGTTTTTACATCGGCAAAGCGATGTCCTTCCTTCGTTACTCTTTCCGATTTGGCGACTACTCTCTCATAAGGAGCCAGTTTCTTTGCACCCAGGATCTCGCGGGAGATCACTACGTTTTCATTGAAGTACAAAGTGCTGCCGATGATGATACCTAAACCAACCTGGCCCAGGATCTTGAACTTACCGGCAAGACCCTCTTTGTTCTTTTTGAACACCTTGATGTAGTCATCCAGGAAACCGATCAATCCCAGCCACACTGTGCAAAGGAGCATGAGCCAGATGTAAACGGTTTTTACCTGGGCGAACAGCAGGGTAGGAATTACAATGGCTGCCAGGATGATCAGACCACCCATGGTAGGTGTTCCTTTCTTACTGTTTTCGCCCGCCAGACCAAGGTCACGGATGGTTTCACCAATCTGCTTTTTCTGGAGAAATCTTACGATGCGTTTACCTAACAAGAGAGAGATTACCAGGGATAACAGTAACGCCATCGTCACACGGAACGTGATGAATTGAAACATCCCGCTACCGCTGAAATTTAACGTTTTCAAATAATTGAATAAGTAATAGAGCATACTGTTAGTTAGTAGTTGTTAGTTAGTTGTTAGTTAGTTGTTGTTGCTCGTTTAGTTTTATTTCTCCATCATCCTCATCATTTCTTCCAGCACCTGTTTGTCATCGAAAGGATGCTTCACACCTTGTATTTCCTGGTATTTCTCATGGCCTTTGCCGGCTATGAGAATGATGTCCTCAGGATTTGCGAGGCTGATTGCTGTTTTGATAGCTTCTTTACGGTCGGTGATAGACAATACTTTCTTTTTAAGATGTACTGGTACACCGGCCTCCATTTGCCTGATAATCTCGTTCGGATCTTCTGAGCGTGGATTATCGGAAGTCAGGATAACCCTGTCACTGCGTTCTACTGCTACTTCGGCCATGACAGGGCGTTTTGCTGTGTCACGATCGCCGCCGCAGCCTACTACGGTGATGACCTGTTCGTTGCCTTTGCGCAGGTTTTTGATAGTCGCCAGCACATTGAGCAATGCATCAGGAGTATGTGCATAATCCACAATACCAATGATGCGCTGATTGGGAGAAACGATATAATCGAAGCGTCCTTCAGCCCCCGAGAGGTCACTGAGTGCCTGTAATACACGGGCCTTATCCTGACCAAGCAGGGTAGCAGCGCCGTATACAGCCAGCAGGTTGTATGCGTTAAACTCACCGATGAGGCGGAAGTGTACTTCTGTCTCATTGATCATCATGATCAGGCCAGTGAGGTTATTTTCAAGGATCTTTCCCTTAAAGTCTGCAACGGTGCGCAGGCTGTAAGTTTGTTTTTTCGCCCTGGTGTTTTGCAGCATCACACTGCCTCTTTTATCATCGAGGTTGGTGAGGGCAAAAGCCGTTGCCGGCAGGCCATCGAACCAGGATTTTTTTACCCTGATGTATTCGTCAAAGGTCTTGTGATAGTCCAGGTGATCGTGGGTGATATTGCTGAAGATGCCTCCGGCAAATTTTAACCCTGCGATTCTTTGCTGGTGAATAGCATGAGAGCTTACTTCCATGAACACATAATCACAGCCATCGTTGACCATATCAGCCAGGAGTGCATTCAGGTGAATGGGATCCGGGGTAGTATGGGTAGACGGAACGATCTTATCGCCGATCTGATTCTGAACGGTGGAGAGCAATCCGCAATGGTAACCCAGAGCGCCGAACAGTTTGAACAGTAGGGTAGCGATGGTGGTTTTGCCATTGGTACCGGTTACGCCTACGAGTTGTACCCTGTGAGAAGGGTTGTCGTAGAAGTTGCCTGCTATTACCCCTGCTGCAGTTGTGCTGCTATTTACCTGTACATAGACAACGTTGTCAGCTGTCTGCGCAGGCAGTTCTTCACAGATCACGGCAGCGGCACCCTGCAGTACAGCTTTGTCAATGAACAGGTGACCATCGGAATGTACCCCTCTGATTGCAATGAAGGCATCTCCAGGCTTTACGGCTCTGGAGTCGATATTCAGTGCATTCACGGCTGTATCGGTCGACCCTTTTACAGCCACGATGTTTACATTATATAATATGTCACGCAGTGTTTTCATTAACTCAGTTCTATGACTATCGTTTGATTTTTCTCTAATTGTGTTCCCCCGGGAATGGACTGGTTGGTTACCTTACCTGCACCTCTGACCACCACACGCAATCCTGCATTCTCAAGCAGGTATAATGCATCCTTTAATCCCATCCCTGTTACATTTGGTACGCTGCCTTTTGCCTGCGTTACCTGTGCGAAGTTGACTTTCTTGTCGGTCACTTTTGCACTTACCCAATTGTTGTTATTGACTTCACCTTCAACGGGCAGGTCCAGTGTATTGGTAATTTCTTTCCAATCACGGCCCTTGCTGTTTTTGAATGCCAGCAATGTATCCAGCATCAGGTTCGCTCTCATGGGTCGTTGTTTTTCAACAGCGATAGCATATAGTTTGTCTGCTACCTCGCGAAAAACGGGTCCTGCTACAGAGGCACCGTAGAACTTGACTGCATGTGGTTTGTTTTTGATCACCACAACGCAGGTGAACTGCGGGTCTTTGGCAGGAAAATATCCTGCGAAAGAGGACTGGTATATTTTATCGGCATAACCCCGGTTAGCATTCGCTACCAGGGCGGTACCGGTTTTACCGGCAAAGCTGTAGTATGGTGACCACAATGAACGGGCGGTTCCATTCATTACAACTCCTTCCAACATTGCTTTTACCTGAGTGAGTGTATTGGAAGAGCAGATGCTGTCCAATAAAACCTCGGGTTCGAAGCTCTTCACTGGTTTACCATATTCATTAATGGAGTTGACCAGGTAAGGCTTCATCATTTTTCCGTTGTTAGCTACAGCGTTGTAGAGCATGCAGGTTTGCAGCGGACTTATTAACACTTCATAACCGAAGGCCATCCATGGAAGGCTGGTAGCGCTCCATGTTTTGCTGGCAGTGGTTTTGATGACCGGTTGGTCTTCACCTACGAGATCTATACCAGTGGGCTTGTCGAGTCTGAGTTTTCTCAGGTGCCAGACGAAGTCGTTTGGTTTTTTATTATAGAACTGATAAGCCAGTTTTGCCATTCCCACATTTGAGCTCAGTTCGAACGCATGTTTGATCGTTACGTTCGTCTGGCCGGGGTGTGGTTCGGAGTCAAATACGGTTCTGCGTCCAATCTGCCACTTACCTTCCTGCAGGTTCACCATGTTGTTCATGGTGGCGTATTTGTCGTCGAGTACGGAGATGACGGTAGCCAGTTTGAAAGTAGAGCCGGGCTCTGTTGCTCTCAGGGCATAGTTCATATCCTCGAAGTAGCTGCCGTCCGGTTGTCTGCCCAGGTTGGCGATCGCTTTGATCTTACCGGTTTTTACTTCCATCAGTATGCAGGTTCCGTTTTCGGCTTCGTTGGCGACCATCATATTCATGAGGGCGGTTTCAACGATATCCTGCATGTTTACATCGAGGGTAGTGATGACATCATGACCATTTTCCGGTTCGATATCATAACCTTCGACGGGTACGAAAGTACCACCAGCAATGCGGCGCATCAGTCTTTTACCGGTGGTGCCGCTTAAATAGTTATCGTAGGTCCTTTCGAGACCTACGTTCTGTGCATTTTGCCTGCTCAAACCGATGGTTCTGTTAGCCAGCAGTTTGAAGGGGTTAATGCGTTTATTTTTCGTTTCCGCGATCAGGCCTCCTTTATTTTTCCCTAGTCTGAACATCGGGAACTGGCGGACTTGCTGATACTGGGTGAACGAAATATCTCTTTTCAGGAGAAAGTATCTGTCTTTGTTTTTGTAGCCTTCCTGAAGGAGTGTTTTATACTCCCTCGGCGTGTGGTCCTGAAAAGTCTTTGAAAGACAAATGGACAATGAGTCAACATTGTCCTTGAAGATCTTTCCATTCTTATCGGTGAGCCCATCTGCTGCGAAATCGACTCTTACGTCGAAGTAAGGGATAGATGTTGATAACATCCTGCCTTCTTCGGAGTAGATGGTACCCCGGTCTGCGTCGAGGGTTACATAACGGGTATGCAGGCTGTCGGCCATGCTGCGCCAGTAATTTCCTTCAACGTTCTGGAGAAAGAACACCTTTATTAATATAGCCACACCAAACAGCACCATGCCGATAAAGCACAGATACACTCTCCACAATATGTCTTTCTTTACTTCCACAGTCTGATATGATTATTACTGTTTCTTCAGTACGATTTTTTGGGGTGGGGAACTGAGTGGCTTGAGGCCCCAGGGTTCCACTGATTTGCTGACTTCACTCATTTTGCTACGGAACATCAATTCACTTTTCACATTTAGATATTCCCATTTCAACTCTTTGATCTCACGTCCCAGTTTGTTGATCTGTCGGATCTTTTTTTCAGCCAGGTGACTGTTGGCGATATAGATCAGCGCGAGCGCGGAAAGAAACAGAATAAAGGGCATATTTTGCGTGATGGCCCTGTAATTGATGCGCAGGCGCCATTCTTTTTTCTGTTCCGGTTCATCCGGTAATTCTGCAACTGGTATATGTTCTTCCTGTTCCAAGCAGCTCGGTTTTATTAGTCAACGTGAATGATATGGTATCACATCCTTCGCACATGATCAACGTGATTGGGGGATTGACGCTTTCTCTTAGTTTGCTAGTTTTCTTAATCTCTAGTTGTACCCTTTAAAATGTTTCGTCAGTCCGGACCCGTTATAATTTTTCGGCTACCCTCAGTTTTGCGCTGCGGGACCGGGAATTACGCTTTAGTTCTTCGGGGCCGGCGGTGACTGGTTTTTTTGTATCTAACCGGAACAATTTGGGGGGTGTGGTAAAAGAAAATGGATCGTCCTGCACCTCAAATTGTCCTGTTTTCATAAAGTTCTTCACCAGTCTGTCCTCCAGTGAATGGAAAGTTATGATAGCCAGTTTACCGCCCGGTTTTAACACTTCCGTTGCTTGTGTGAGCAAATCTTTAAGGGCGCCCAGTTCGTCGTTAACGGCGATCCTGAGTGCCTGGAATACCTGCGCGAGGTATTTCTGCGGATTGCCTTTTACGATTGGCTGAATAACGGATTTGAACTCGTTGATGGTCCTCATTGGGCGGGCTTTTCGCTCTGTGACTATGACTTTAGCCAATGTGCGTGCGTTGGTTACTTCTCCGTAGTTCTGGAACAGAAGGTGTAATTCCTGCTCTGAGTAGGATTGCAGCAACGCTGCTGCTGTGAGGGTTGTTCTTTTGTCCATGCGCATATCCAGATCTCCGTCGAACCGGATACTAAATCCTCTTTCTGCTGTATCAAACTGCCATGATGAAACGCCCAGATCCGCGAGGAGGCCGTCAACCGGGGGAACTTTATACAGTTTGAGGAACCTGGCAAGGTGCCTGAAGTTTTGTTGTACAAATGTGACCCTTGGGTCATCGATCCGGTTATTATAGGCATCTTCGTCCTGATCAAACACGATGAGCCGTCCGTTCTCGTTCAGTTGTTCCAGAATGGCTCTGGAATGACCGCCGCCGCCAAAAGTCGCATCTACATATGTCCCTTCGGGATTGATTTGCAGATGAGAAACTACTTCCTGCAGCAGAACGGGCAGGTGATATTGTGACGCTTCTCCCATAGTAGCTGTTAAATCGAAATATTGTTATCTCCACCTCCCATGACCTGCATCGCAAGGTCACTGAAGGCTCCTGGTGAGAAATTTTCAAAGAACTCCTGGTATTTTGCTTTATCCCAGATTTCAATCTTATTGGTGGCCGCTGAAAGCACGATCTCTTTATCGAGCGATGCATAAGCCATCAGATTTTTGGGCACCAATAATCTGCCTGCACTATCCAGTTCACAAATGGTAGCCCCGTTCAAAAAATAGCGGCGGAACTCCCTGACTTTCGGATCGAAATCGTTCAGTTTACTGATCTTTTCGAAAATTGGCTGCCATTCGTTCATGGGATACAAGGACAGACATTTTTCAAATCCCCGGTTGATGACAAACTGCTCTCCGGCGCTTTCTGCCAGCTGCTTTTTAAAGCCAGCAGGGAGTAGAAAGCGTCCTTTTGCGTCAAGCGTTGCCTCATATTCTCCCAGAAAACCTGTCATACTTGGGGGCGAAAGTCCTTGAATTCCATTTTCTAACACAAAATAACACTTTTTCCCACTCTCTAACGAAAAAATGAATTATAAATTTTTTCCACAGTATTTTTTTGCCTATAATAATGGGGTTTTGAATGGTTTATTGATGAGCTTGTGTTTATTCTGTGAAGATGTATGTTGATAATATGTGAGAAGTATGTGAATATGTGTTAGTAAGTATGTTAATTTGCTGATTAGTAATGTTTATTATTTTTGTTGACATTTTTTCTTCGACTGTTCTTCGACTGTTCTTCGACTGTTCTTCGACCGTTCTTCGACGCTTGTTCGACGCTTCTTCGACGCTTCTTCGACCCAACCCAGCCCCAAACCGCCCGATTTCTCATCCCGTGGGAAAAAGTGTTTATCCCCACAATCCCCCTTTTTGCAAAATTTTAACAGCTGTATATGCTACCCTATCTTACATTTACATTTAATTCTTAACTTTGCCCTCTTTATGCGGAAAATGAAGATATTTTCTTTTTTTATCAGTCTTTTAGTAATTGTTATCGCTACGTCCTGTAATACAGAACTGCGCCGGATCGAAAAAAGCAAGGATTACGAAGCCAAACTGGCTTATGCAAACAAAATGTACGAGAAAAAGAAGTACATGACCGCACAATCCCTGTACGAATCCCTGTTCCAGGTATACAAAGGCACAGAGAAGTATGAACCGATTTACTATAACTATTGCTACTGCTCTTATAAATTGAAAGATTACGTTCAGGCAGGGTTTTATTTCAAAAACTACCTTGACAACTTCCCTAACAGTCCAAGGGCGGTAGAAATGGATTATATGCAGGCCTACTGCTATTATAAACAATCTCCGAAAATCCCGCTGGACCAGGCGAATACCATCAAGGCCATTTCTGCCATGCAGACCTTTATCAACAACTACCCCACCTCCGACAAGGTGGCCGAAGGTAACCTGGTAATTGAACTGTGCCGCCAGAAACTGGAAAGAAAAGAATTCAATAACGCAGAATTGTACTACAACCTGGGTTATTATAAAGCCGCCGCTATCAGCTTCAAAAGCCTGATGCGCAACTATCCTGACTCCGATAAGAGCGATGGATACAAATACATGGCTATCAAAGCTTATTACAAGTATGCCGAACACAGCATCTGGGATAAGCAAAAAGAACGCTATGAAGACGTGGTTTCCGAGTATATGGACTTCGCAGACCATTATTCTTCAAGTAAACTGAAGCCGGATGCCGAAAAATGGTATACCTTAGCAAAAAACAATATCAAGGATATAGATAATCTGAACGCACCAATCAGCAAGAAACAAGAGCGGAAGAAAGAGAAAGCAGCCAAAAATGCTAAGGCAACAAACAATACCCTTAACAATATTAGTAATCAATAATTAATTCTCTGGAGAATGAGCAAAATAAAAAGAGGTCTTACCAGCAGTCTTAATCCAATGGTAGAAACCAAAAATACTACCGAGATCAAAGGCAAAACTGGCAACCTGTATGAATCCATTGCAGTAATTGCTAAACGCGCCAACCAGATCAACATATCTGTGAAGGAAGAACTGCACTCTAAACTGGAAGAATTTGCCAGTCATACAGACAATCTGGAAGAAGTGCACGAGAATAAAGAACAGATCGAAATCTCCCGTTTCTATGAGAGAATGGCAAACCCTGCTATTCAGGCTACCATGGAATTCCTGGAAGACAAGATCTACTTCAGAAGAAACGATGATGACCTGTACAGCTAATTTGGTGTACTGAAAAATATCTACCTTCATGGCGGCAGAAATCTATTTCTGTCGCCTTTTTTATAATTGGTATAAGCTACATGTTGCAAGGAAAGAAAATACTACTGGGTGTGTCCGGAAGCATCGCTGCCTACAAAGCTGCTACGATCGTCCGCTTGCTCGTAAAGGAAGGTGTTGAGGTAAAGGTGGTCATGACACCATCTGCCTGCGATTTCATCACGCCACTCACCCTGGCTACCTTATCGAAAAGTGAGGTGCCCGTGAGCATCAGTGACAATTCAAGCTGGAACAACCACGTCATGCTGGGCCGCTGGGCCGATGTCATGCTCATCGCTCCCGCTTCGGCAAATACCCTGGCCAAAATGGCAATGGGAATCTGTGACAACCTCCTCATGGCAACCTACCTCTCGGCCACCTGCCCCGTACTTTTTGCTCCTGCCATGGACGAAGATATGTGGCACCACCCCGCCACCCGCGCCAATGTGCAAAAACTGCTCAGCTACGGTCATCAGCAACTGCCTGTTGAAAAAGGAGAACTGGCCAGTGGCCTCTTCGGCGAAGGAAGAATGGCGGAACCTGAACACATCGTCGCCTTCCTGCAACAATATTTTACCTCCCATCAACCCCTGAAAGGAAAAAAAGCACTGGTAACTGCCGGGCCTACACAAGAACCCCTGGACCCCGTTCGTTATATCAGTAACCACTCCAGTGGTAAAATGGGCATTGCCATCGCCGATGCTTTGGCAACTGCCGGTGCAGATGTCACCTTAGTGCTGGGACCTACCCATTTGTCAGCCACACACCCGGGCGTACACACACTCAGGGTCGTGACAGCAGCAGATATGTATAACAGGAGTGCAGACCATTTTGCCGGCAGCAATATCGTTGTAATGGCAGCCGCTGTGGCAGACTACCGCCCTAAACAGGTGGCAGACATCAAGATTAAGAAAGGTGCCGGCGATGAACTGACCCTGGAACTGGAAAAAAACACCGACATTCTCCGCACGCTCGGCGCGCAGCGACCTGCCGGACAGGTACTCGTTGGCTTCTCCCTGGAAACCAACAACGAAAAGGAATATGCACTGAAAAAACTGCATGAGAAAAACCTGGACCTCGTCGTGATGAATTCCCTCAATGATGCAGGTGCCGGTTTCAATCATGATACAAATAAAGTAACGCTGTTTGACAGGCAGGGCAACGCAAGAGAATTACCGCTCAAATCCAAAAAGGAAGTAGCGGAAGATATTGTAAAGGCCATTACTGCCATGACCGGACAGCAATAACAGTCTCTATAATCGTATGATAACATGCAATATCCTCCACAGTTGAAAGTCCTCACCTGCTTTGTACTCTTTCTGCTCTTTGGTTCCGGCCTCCTGGCCCAGGAACTGAGGGTGAATGTCACCGTCAACGCCAACCAGATCACCGGTACCGACAAGAAAGTATTTACAACCCTGCAGAAAAGCCTGATGGAATTCCTGAACGGCCGCCGCTGGGGAGACGATGTATATACACCTGCCGAACGTATTGAATGCAATTTCCTGCTGAACGTAACAGGCGATCTCGGAAGCAATACCTTCAAAGCCACCCTGACAGTACAGGCTACCCGCCCTGTGTACAACGCCGGCTATGTAAGCAGTCTGCTGAACATGCAGGACAACAACGTGGTATTCCGCTACGTGGAATTCCAACCTCTGGAATTCAGCGACAACAGGGTAAGCGGCAATGATCCGGTTGCCTCTAATCTCACTGCTATCCTGGCGTATTATAGTTATATCATCCTGGGCCTGGATGCCGACTCCTTCTCCCCACGTGGTGGCGACGACTTCTTCAAGAAGGCGCTGAACATCGTGAACAATGCACCGGATGGCAAAGATGTATCCGGCTGGAAACCATTCGAAGGCAACCGTAACCGTTACTGGCTGCAGGACAACCTGCTGAATGTAAAGTTTGCCCGTTTTCACGATGTCATGTATCAGTATCACCGCCAGGGACTGGATGTGATGTACGATGATATGAACAAGGGCAGGGCTGCAATCCTGAACTGTCTCAATATGATGTATGCCATCTACCAGGATATACCTAACTCCATGCTGATGGCAGTATTTTTTACCTCTAAATCTGAAGAACTGCAGAAGATCTTTTCCAAGGCACCACCCCAGGAAAAATCCCGTGCGGTACAGTTATTGTCTCAAATGGACGTAACGAATGCTGTGAAATACCAGCAGATGAAATAGCTTTGCGCTAACAACGGAATAGTATTTATGCAATATAGAATCGTTTTTGTTTTCTTTCTTTTGGGATTAATGGCATGCGGACAGGCTGGAAAAGTGCCGGAAGGCATTTTGCAAAAGGAAGAAATGCGGGATGTACTGCTCGACATGACTATGGCAGATGCATACAGCAGTAATAATGAAGACCCACGTACACCACTGCCTGATTCTGTGCACCGGTACAGGCAGAAACTATATTACAGGCAGATCCTGGACCTGCACCACCTGACCCGGGAGCAGTTTCAGAAGAGCTATGACTGGTACGAAAGCCGCCCTGACAGGCTGAAGGAAGTATATGATATGATGCTGGAAGTAGCCACTGCCAGCAGGGAAGACCTGGACAAAGAAATGCGTGCAAAGGCATACCTCGAAAACCCCTTTGCTGAATTACCTTTTGGCAAAAATGTGCTAATTTCAAAGAAGGACGGTTTGCCAACTCCTTTTATCAAACAGCTGAATTTGCCCGCACCTCATCCTCCTAAGCCGGAACCTCCTAAACCGGCCCCACCTAAACCAAAGCCGAATAACGGACCGGTGCCGATGGGAACAGGTATGATGCAGGCAAAACCGCTGCCAGGAGGAACTAAATCATTACAGGAAAAAGGTTTACCAGGACATCATAAACCTGATTTCAAGCCGAAACAGCAATAACATTGTTTCGGCCCCCAAAAATTTCAAAACACCAAAACATGAACAAAGTTGTAGCAAATGCTGATGAAGCACTGCATGACATCCACGATGGAACTACGCTGATGCTGGGCGGTTTCGGGCTATGCGGCATCCCCGAAAACTGCATTGCTGCCCTGGTACGCAAAGGTATTCAGGACCTGACCTGCATCTCCAACAACGCAGGTGTAGACGATTTCGGCCTGGGCCTGCTGCTGAAAACAAGACAGATCAAAAAAATGATGGCCTCTTATGTAGGCGAGAATGCAGAGTTTGAAAGACAACTCCTTTCCGGCGAACTGGAAGTAGAACTGATCCCGCAAGGTACGCTGGCAACCCGTATCCAGATGGCAGGAATGGGCATTCCTGCTTTTTTTACGCCCGCCGGTTACGGTACCGAAGTAGCAATAGGCAAAGAGTCCCGCGAGTTCAATGGCAAGCAATACCTGATGGAAATGGCCCTGCATGCCGATTTCGCCATGGTTAAAGCCTGGAAAGGTGATACCATGGGCAACCTCGTATTCAGAAAAACAACCCGAAATTTCAGCACCTCTATGGCGAAAGCCGGCAACATTACAATTGCGGAAGTAGAACACCTGGTACAACCGGGAGAACTGGATCCCGATCAGATCCATGTACCCGGGATCTATGTACACCGCATCTTCCAGGGCACTGGCTACGAAAAGCGTATCGAACGCAAAACCGTTAAGATTTAAAATTGTAATGTATGTCTTTAGATAAATATAGCATTGCTAAAAGAATAGCGCAGGAATTGCGCGATGGTATGTATGTAAACCTGGGCATCGGTATTCCTACACTGGTAGCGAACTTCATCCCGGATGGCGTATCTATTATGCTGCAATCAGAAAATGGTTTGCTGGGCATGGGGCCCTACCCCGAAGAAGCAGATATCGATGCTGACCTGATCAATGCAGGAAAAGAAACTGTCACTGTACTACCCGGTGGCTGCTTCTTTGACAGCGCAGAGAGCTTTGGAATGATCAGGGCAGGAAAGGTAGATCTGACTGTATTAGGCGCAATGGAAGTATCTGATACAGGTGATATTGCCAACTGGAAAATACCAGGCAAAATGGTGAAAGGAATGGGCGGTGCCATGGATCTTGTCGCCGCCGCCCGGAATATCATTGTCGCCATGATGCATACAAATCCAAAAGGAGAAAGCAAGTTATTACCACAATGTTCATTGCCCTTGACAGGTGTATCCTGCGTGAAAAAAATAGTAACAGAACTGGCTGTACTGGATGTAACACCCGAAGGATTCAGGCTGCTGGAACGAGCCCCCGGGGTGAGCGTAGATGAGATCAAATCCAAGACAGCAGGGCGTTTGATCATAAGCGGTGAAGTACCGGAAATGAAATTATAACAAAAGGGGCTTGTACCACAAGTCCCTTCGCTATTAGATAATCATTCTCTTTGAAATTAGCAATACCCATAACTTGCTATTGTATAATAAATTAAAAACAGCATCTTTGCTCTGCCAACTTCTGATACAGGAAAGAGTCCATTCATCAGCAGCGTAACTAAGACTAAGTAAGGAGCATATCGACGGGAACATGAAACCTGAATAAAGTTTCGGGGAAACCAAAATAAATTGGAGATGCCGTGTGCATCAGATTGTCAGTGAATAATACTTCACACTAATATTTATTGTGCCAACGAGGCAATAGTATTCTGATAAGCAGGATAGGAACTATATTACACTTATTAAAAAAGTTTAATATCTTGTGCCTTGAAAGTTCTTTGAACCTACCTGTTTATCTAACTGTACTACTATGACTAAAACTGTGTCAATTTTAGCTGTGTGTCTGGGCATGCTCATGAATGCCCGCGCACAACAAGACCTTGCGGGCTACCGTACAGGCAATTATACCGGTGTAAACGGTGTATTTTCAAACCCCGCTAACATCGCAAATAGTCGTTATCGTTGGGACGTAAATTTATTGGGGCTTAATGCCAGCGTTGGCAATAATCAGGCGCAATTTAAATTGGGGGACCTCGGGAAAACATTTGACGGGGACAAACTTACAGATCAATTGTTCGGAGCAAACGCCGGTAAAACGAGCGGCTTAGTGAACGTGGCTATCCACCTGCCCTCTGTAATGATCAGCGTGGGACCAAAAATGGCTTTTGCATTCACCAGCAGAGCAAGGGTATTGGGCAATGTAACAGATATGGACGGACAACTGGTAGACCAGATCCGGAACATTGATGAAACTTCCAATTTACCCTATACCATCAGTAGCAATGGTAATATGCGCGTAAATGTAAGTGGCTGGACAGAATATGGCCTGTCTTTCGCCCGTGAAGCATTTACAAAAGGACCACATTATTTCAAGGCAGGAGGTACTGTAAAATACCTCTCAGGCATTGGAAATATGAACCTGCACCTGGGCAACTTTAAAGGGACTATTGACAAAGATCTCATTCAGCAGGATGGGTACCTCACCAATACTTCTGCAAAAGTAGGCCTGGCTTCATCCGGGGTGAATGTTTCAGACTTTGATGCCAGTCAGCTCACCGAAACCTCAGGTCATGGTGTAGGCCTGGATCTGGGTGTGGTATACGAATACAGACCAGCAGAAAGCAAAGGTTATTTGTTTAAAGTAGGGGTTGCTGTTCTCGATCTCGGCAGACTTAAGTTTACTAAAGACATGACGAGGAGTGCAGGTTATAATCTGAATATCCCGGCATCTGACAGGTTTTACCTGAGCCAGTTAAACGGCGTGTCGCTGGATGATTATAAGGCAACTTTAGATCAGTATCCCCAATATTTTGCCCCCGATGGTACAAACAGTGAAACGAGTTATAAGGTGAGTCTGCCTACAACGATGCAGATCAATGTAGACTACCATTTGCAGGATCATTTTTATGTGAATGCAAATGTGCAGCTGGCGCTGGCAAAAGGTACCACTAAGCCATACAATGGCCAGTACTACAGCGGCTTTACCCTGACTCCACGTTATGAAGGAAGGAAATTCGGTTTTTATCTTCCTCTCAGCTATAACGGGTTAACAAAGTTCAATGCAGGAACAAGTTTCCGGGCAGGACCCCTGTACCTGGGTTCCGGTAGCGTACTCACTGCTTTAATGGGCAATTCCAAACAGGCAGATGTATTTATCGGGTTCCGTTTCGGGCAATTATATAAGAAAACTAAATAGACGGGTGTTGATTCCGGGATGAAATCCGGGAAGTACCCCTGTCCTATGTATAAAAGCGGTTGTTCTGGCAGGAGCTGGGATGACCGCTACCTATTTTAAGGGGATACAGCCCCGGCTGCTACTATCTCCATGCCATGAATATTTCGTACCTTTCAGTTCCTTTCTAACATTTAAAAATGCGTTCGAAGTGCAACAGGTGTTTATATGTTATAATGGAAAGTTTATTGCAGCATCTGAGCCGGTTTTAACGGCAGATAACCGGTCCTTCCGGTATGGAGATGGATGTTTTGAGACCATGCGCGCAGTTAGGGGAGAAGTGCAGCTCTCTGAACTGCATTTTGAGCGCTTAATGGCTAGTTTGCATCTGCTTCATTTTGATGCTCCCCACACTTTTACCCGGACTTATTTTACACGCCTCATAGCTGAGCTTTGCAGCAGGAATAATCACAACCGCCTGGCCAGAATAAGACTGACTATTTTCCGCTCTGATGGTGGCCTGTATGCCCCCGAGAATAACCACCCCAATTTTATTATTCAAAGCTGGGAACTGGACAGGCAGGTGCTGGAACTGAATGAAAAAGGACTGGTAGTAGACGTTTTTCCCGAAGCACGCAAAAGCTGTGATAAATTTGCAACAATCAAGTCAAACAATTGCCTGCCTTATATCATGGCAGCAATCTACGCTAAGCAACACCGCCTCAACGAAACAATCATTTTAAATGCAAAGGACAGAGTCGCTGATACGACCATAGCGAACCTCTTCATCGTGAATGATAAAAAACTGATAACGCCCCCTTTAAGTGAAGGCTGTGTATGTGGTGTCATGCGCAAGCATATCATCGATATGGACCTCCCGTATAAAGTGATTGAAAGACCCCTGACAATAGCGGACCTGGAGAATGCAGATGAGATCTTCCTCACCAATGCCATTACCGGCGTAAGGTGGGTCGGACAATTCCGCGATAATAATTACGGCAATGCGGCAGCAGTGATCCTCCACGAATTGCTGCATGAAGGAGTCTTATAGAAAAATCGCCCCATCTTTAATAAGGTAATACGCTGAAGATGCGTAGCAGTGGTGTATTTTTTGTAGTACTTTCTTTAAGTATTACATCTTAATATTGTCTACGGAATGTTTCATTGAGAATTTGCAAAACTAACCTCATATTATGCCTGCCACCGTTAATTTATGCTGGTTACGCCGTGACCTGCGATTGCTGGATCATGCAGCGTTATACCACGCTTTAAAATCAGAACATCCTGTCGTACCTGTATTTGTATTTGATACCGTCATCCTGAATGATCTGGAAGATAAATATGACCGCAGGGTTACCTTTATCCGCGATACGCTGGAAGAAATGCAGGAACAATTATCAAAACTGGGTAGCAGCCTGGATGTATTTCATGGTACGCCCGAAGAAGCCTTTGCGTATTACACCACGCAGTACAACGTGCATACAGTGTATGCCAATATCGATTACGAGCCTTATGCCCGTGATCGCGACAAGGCCATCGGCAAGCTTTTGAAAGCAAAAGGAATTGCGTTCAAACTGTACAAAGATCAGGTAATCTTTGACAGGGACGAAATTCTGAAAGATAACGGCGAACCATATACGGTATACACGCCTTACAGTAAAAAATGGCGGGCCAGACTAAATGATTTTTACCTGAAAGCATATCCTGTAGAAAAGTATTTCCGC
Organism: Chitinophaga silvisoli; assembly: GCF_003412465.1. GTDB lineage: Bacteria > Bacteroidota > Bacteroidia > Chitinophagales > Chitinophagaceae > Chitinophaga > Chitinophaga silvisoli. The sequence continues at coordinate 341,211 of NZ_QTJV01000004.1, read as the reverse complement.
AACTTTTACAAACAAAAAAGCACTCGTATTCCCTCATTGCGTACCATGGGATTCATGCCCGGTGAAAGAGATTTCCCTTCCGTAAAAGTAAAGGACAGTCTCATTGAAAACTATGATAAAACAAGAGATTTGCCAGGTATTCACGGTACCACGCATTTAGGCATGCACCTGCGTTTCGGCACCATCAGTATAAGGGAACTGGCAGAGCGTGCCAATCATCTGAACCAAACATTCCTGGGAGAACTGATATGGAGAGATTTCTTCCATATGATCCTATGGCATTATCCACAGGTAGTAGAGCAGTCATTCAGAAAAGAATATGATAAGATTAAGTGGAGAAATAATGAAGCGGAATTTAAGAAATGGTGTGATGGCGAAACCGGCTACCCGATTGTGGATGCAGGCATGCGCGAATTGAATGCAACCGGCTTTATGCACAACAGGGTGCGTATGATCACTGCAAGCTTTTTAACCAAACATTTGCTGATAGACTGGAGATGGGGAGAAGCATATTTTGCAGCAAAATTACTCGACTATGACCTCGCTGCAAACAATGGCAACTGGCAGTGGGCCGCAGGATGTGGTTGTGATGCAGCACCTTATTTCAGGGTGTTCAATCCATCATTACAAACAGAGCGATTCGATCCTGATCTGAAATATGTGAGGAAGTGGGTACCGGAGCTGGATGAGTTAACATATCCCCGTCCAATGGTCATCCATGAAGAGGCAAGAAAAAGAGTATTGGAAGTATATAAAAAAGCAGTCGCGAAAAGTTAACGCGACTGCTCCTGTAATTTTTTTATTTAGCAGCTGCCATTAATCTCTCTATCGCAGCTCTGCCGGTTTCTCCCAGATCCAGTGAGAAGTCGTTTACATACAATTCAATATGCTGGCGCATCACACTTTCCTCCATTTCCTGTGCATGAGCAGTCACGAAAGGAGAGAGGTTAGGATAGTGCTTGTATGATTCCTGCAGGCTATCGTGAATCAGTTTGTCTACCTGTTGTTTCAATGCAGCAGGCAGGGATTTTCTGATGACGATACCACCCAATGGAATCGGGCTGCCAGTAGTGCTTTCCCAATATTCTCCAAGGTCAATGATCTTCACCAGACCTCTCTGTTGATAAGTGAACCTGTTTTCATGAATAATCACACCCGCATCTACACGGCCATCCAGTACCGCGTTTTCAATGTCTGAGAAGACCAGGATCTCCTTGTTTTTTGCTTCAGGAAATGCAGTGGAGAAAAGCAGGTTCGCAGTAGTGTTAATACCAGGAATAGCGATCTTACAATCTTTGATCTTTTCCTTATCGATCGGTTTCTTTGCGATCAGCAGTGGACCACAACCTCTGCCCAGGGCAGAACCACTGTTCAGCAACTCATATTGATGTAATACTTTAGGAAGTACACCATAGCTTAGTTTGGTGATATCCAGTTTACCTTCCAGTGCCCATTTGTTCAGTGTTTCCACGTCTTCCAGGCGGGTGTTGAACGTTAAGCCTTTCGTGTCGATCTTGTTGTTCACCATGGCATCAAAGATAAAAGTATCGTTGGGGCATGGCGAAAATCCGAGTGTTAATTCCATATTGCTTTGCTTTAGGAGGCAGATCCCTGTCTCAGATGTTCAATATATGTGATCAAATTTTCATTCAGTTGTTGAATGGCCAGTGGAATTTTCCACCTTGACTTATCGCGTACTTCCACGTAGTTGGAGATGCTGCGGAGCTGGAAGAAAGGAATCCTCTCCAGCAGACAGGCGTAATGAAAGGCGGCCCCTTCCATGCTTTCCACCGCAGGATCATATTTATCTACGAGTTGCTGGCGGGTACGCTCACTACCGCTGACAGTATTGATGGTCACGCCGCTTACCCGTTCGAGCGCAGGTAAATGTGGCACTCCTTCGAACAGATTGACCAGTTGTTTGTTAGTAAACGGTGGCTGATCAGGTTGCCATAGATTGGTTTCAAAGAGGTCTTTGAAGGCCTGGTCGTCTTCCACGCCTAGGTCACCCAGTTGCTCCCTGTCAATGATGACGGTTTTGCCCATTTCCCAGGAATGATCAAAGCAGCCGGCGATACCTGCCTGGATAACAAGGTCAGGGCGATTAGCAGCAAGATAACGACCCAGGTGATAGGCAGTGTGCATCATGCCGATGCCATGAACAAGGGTAGTGATCTGGATATCAGGGTGATTGAAACCTGACAGGTAGTCGGAGAAAGGTTGCATCTCGAAAGGTGTGGCAGCAATGACCAGAATTTTCATGTTGCAAATATCGGAATAAAAGGTATTGCCTCATTTTCGTTTTTTTAGCGGGTCCGCCGCCCTTTGCCTCACCGCCAATCAACTGATGCCGTAGGCATCAGTTGATTGGCTTGTCCTTCAATTGTTGTACTTTTGCGGAAAATTGCAGCTAATCACATGATCTATTTAACGCGTGTGGAAAACTTCAATGCGGCGCATAAATTGTCTAATCCCGCCTGGAGTAAGGAAAAAAATAAAGAAGTGTTTGGAAAGTGTGCTAATGAGAATTGGCATGGTCATAATTATGAATTGCATGTTACCGTAAAAGGCAATCCTGATCCTGAAACAGGCTTTGTTTTTAACGCTAAAACACTGGGGAATTTAATCGAAGAATATGTGGTGGAACAGGTAGACCACCGCAACCTCAATATGGATGTAGCATTCATGGCTGGCAAGTTCACCTCAGCGGAGAACCTGGCCATCGGAATCTGGGAGCAGCTGGCCCCTCATTTGCCGGAAGGCGTACAGCTCCACTGCATTAAGTTGTACGAAACACCCCGTATCTATGTGGAATATTACGGAGGGTAGTAATTAATTAGTTGATCTTAAGATGAATAAGCAATGGCTTACAAGAAGGTAGAATCTTACGATGAGAAGGTAACTTCCGATCTTATCGGGCATTACAAAAATACTATCACCCTATTGGGTGAAGATGTGGAAAGAGAAGGATTGCAAAAGACACCTGAGCGGGTAGCGAAGGCAATGCAGTACCTCACCACAGGTTATCAGCAGGATGCAAGAGATATATTGAACAGTGCCAAATTCACAGAGTCATATAGTGAGATGGTAATTGTGAAGGATATCGAGTTGTACTCCCTGTGCGAGCACCATATGTTGCCTTTCTTTGGCAAGGCGCACATCGCCTATATCCCGAACGGCTACATCACCGGCCTGAGCAAACTGGCCAGAGTAGTAGATGTGTATGCCAGGAGATTACAGGTACAGGAACGCATGACGCACCAGATCCTGGATGCCATCCAGGATACCCTGCAGCCCCTGGGCGTAGCAGTGGTGATAGAAGCACAGCACCTGTGTATGATGATGAGAGGCGTACAGAAGCAGAACTCTGTGACGACCACTTCCGCCTTTTCAGGGCAGTTTGAAGATGGCAGAACCCGAAGCGAGTTCATGCGATTGCTCGGTCAAAGTATTTAAACGAAAATCTGAACCCTCTCGAAAGAGAGGGTTTTTTTATTGGATGCAAATTTTGATATATCACAAAGACTATGAATATTTGCAATCCTAATCACTGAGATATGTATTTAATGTTAATACATATGTCTGATAGGCAACCGTAAATCAATGTAAATGAAACACGCTTACGTATTTCCCGGTCAGGGCGCTCAGTTCCCGGGTATGGGTAAAAACCTGTATGACACCAATCCAACGGCAAAAGACTTATTTGAGAAGGCTAATGAAATCCTTGGCTTTCGTATATCTGATGTAATGTTTACAGGTACTGATGAGGACCTGAAACAAACCCGTGTTACACAACCGGCTGTATTCCTGCACAGCGTAATAGCATTTCTCTGCGGTGCAGAAGGTGCTAAGCCTGATATGGTTGCCGGTCACTCCCTGGGTGAATTTTCATCACTGGTAGCAAATGGTGCACTTACATTTGAAGATGCCCTGAAACTGGTATATATCAGGGCTACAGCTATGCAGAAGGCATGTGAACAAAATCCTTCTACTATGGCAGCAGTACTGGGCCTGGAAGATGCAAAGGTGGAAGAAATCTGTAAAGCGGTGAGCGAAGAAACCGGTGAGGTAGTAGTAGCGGCAAATTATAACTGCCCTGGTCAGCTGGTGATTTCCGGCTCTCTGAAAGGGATTGAAGTAGCTTGTGAAAGAATGAAGGCTGCAGGTGCAAAACGTGCACTGGTATTGCCTGTAGGCGGTGCTTTCCATAGTCCGCTGATGGCCCCTGCAAGAGAAGAACTGAAGGCGGCGATCGAAAAAACAACTTTCAGTACGCCTACCTGCCCGGTGTACCAGAATGTGGTAGCGAAAGCAGTAAGCAATCCGGCAGAAATCAAGCAGAACCTGATTGATCAGTTGACAGGTGCGGTGAAGTGGACCCAGTCCGTGCAGGCAATGGTAGCAGATGGTGCAACTAATTTCACCGAAGCGGGCCCGGGCAAGGTGCTGCAGGGCTTGATCCAGAAGATTCATAAAGAAGCTGTGGTGAACGGCATTAACTAAGCACCTGAATTAATTCTATATAAAAAAGACAGCTTTTGCTCCCTGGCAAAAGCTGTCTTTTTTTATATAGCTATGGCCAGCTTAAATACATATTTTCATTTCATATTGCGTCAGGATTTCTGACATCCCCATATGTTCTAAAAAACTGATCAATCCCTTGTTCTGCGCATCCACATTAATCAATGTAAATGGATTCCCCAAAGCCTCTGCAGCCTGTTGCATTAAAGCTGTTCCTATTCCCCTGCGCCGCATCTCTTTTTTCACCCCTATCTGCCTTATCCGCCTGCTGGCAAGAAATACGCTGATATAACCTACTATCTCATGCTCCACCAGCGCTACCCAGGTGGTAGTATGCTGTTTTTCCCTTCTTACACTCGCTATGCTATTCGACCAGCTGGGTACCTGGTCAGCAAATGGATGTACAATGCTTTCAGGAGGTAATAAGTTCTTCTGAATCAAAACACCCTTCATTGCTTTCTTTGTTAGCGGCACCTCCCCTTTAAAACAAAGAAATCTTCGCTGCTGCTCAAACCCCGCATTCTCATAAGCCTTAATCGCCTTCTGGTTAGTCGCAATCACCTCCAGCAAAATCTCCTTCACCCCCTGCTGCTGGTATTTCGGTATAAAATACTCATACAACTCCTGCACCAGGTGCCTTCCCCTTGCCATAGGCACCACCCCTGTACCTCCATTATACAGCACTTCCGGCCTGCTCTCCTCCCTGCCATGCAATATAAACCCATACAAGTCATCCCCCTGGAAAGCCCCTGCCGAGCAATCCAGCTGTATACTTTCCCCTGTCAGCTTTTGCTGCAACAGGGAAACTGTCAGTTGCATAGGAATCACATAATCGCTGAAGGCTTCGTTAAAAACCTGGCAAAGCTGATTTGTAGCAACGCCTTTCAGGTGGTGGAATCTATAAAGCATAACGAAAGTTTATCAGAAGCTGATGCTGGCATTCCACCACTCAGGGTCGAAGCTGGCATCATATTTTTTATAAAAATTAATAGCCGGCTCATTCCATTCAAGTACCTGCCACACCATACCATTGTATTTCTTCTCCCGGGCTTCTTCCAACAGCTTGTCAAACAGTAGTTTACCAATTCCCCGACCCCTGTAGCTTTCCGTTACCAGCAGGTCTTCCAGGTACATGCGGCAACCTTTCCAGGTAGAATAGCGAATATAATAGAGGGCAAAACCAATGATCTGGTCGCCGTCTACCGCTGCAAAGGCTTTCCAGACAGGGCTTTCGCCAAACCCTGCATCGGTAAACTGTTCTAGTGTTACAGTCACTTCATCGGGTGCTTTCTCGTATTCCGCCAGTTCCCTGATCAGTTCCAGCAAGCGTGGACAATCTTCTCTTCGTACATTCCTGATGGTAATTGGTGTCATATATATTTTTACTGTTGTATAAAATTTCGGTATTTTGTTGAAAGGTAACAAAAACTCAATAATATTGAAGGAAGTCGTACTCAATATGGCTGCTTATCACTACTGGGCTAATCAGCGTTTGGCAGCAGTACTGAAAAAGCTGAGCGAAGCACAGTTGGATCAGGAACTGGTGAGTAGTTTTCCCAGCATACGCCAAACGGTGTATCACATGTGGGATGCGGAAAGTGTGTGGAAACAACGGTTAGAACTGGTAGAACAAACGAAGAAGCCGGCCCCCCGATTCAGGGGTACATTCGAAGCTGCCTGCGATGAGTGGATCACAGTATCCCGGCAATTGCTGGAGATGGTACAACAGATCAACCCCGCAAAACTATCTCATACGGTAGCTTATTACAACAGCCAGAAACAATATGGTAAATTAACCGTTATAGAAATACTGATGCACGTTTTTAATCACGCTACTTATCACCGTGGCCAGTTGGTCACACTCTTAAGACAGGTCGGCGTGACGAAAATTCCGGGTATGGATTTTAGCGGGTATGTTAAAAAGGGCTGATGATTCATGCTCCCAACAGTACTTTATCTGGGAACAAATGAAAAATACCCTGAAAATAACAATACCAGCTGGCCAATGACAGCGCTTCCACGTGGCCGTCTTTTCAGCAAAAGTTATTGCTCATCCCGGAAGTAGCAGGAAAATGTAGCATCTTTGCAGCTTATAGATGAAAAAAAACTGGTTTCACGGCTTTGTCAGCTGCAATATAAGAGGGCCGTCAACCACGCAGACAATTAATTTTCAATGAGTGCACAATCATTTTATGCAAATGTACCTCAGCACCTGGTAGCAGTAGACTGTATAATTTTTGGATTTGAAAATGGAAGGCTGAAATTACTGATCATGCAGCGGAAAGTCGATCCCATGCAGGGCGACTGGTCATTGATGGGAGGCTTTCTACAACAAAATGAAAGTGTAGACGATGCTGCTGCCCGCGTATTGAAACAAACCACGGGACTGGAAAACATTTACATGGATCAACTGGGCTGTTATGGCGATGTAGGTAGAGATAGCGGTGCAAGGGTGATCTCCATGGCTTACTATGCACTGATCCGCATCACAGAACAGGAGAATGTTCCTTCACAGGCATACAGCGCCCACTGGCTGGAACTGCATCAGATCCCTAACCTGATCTTTGACCACAGGCAGATGATAGCCGATGCCCTGAAGAAACTGCGCGACAATGCGCACTTTCATCCCATCGGGTTCGAACTGCTGCCGGAGAAATTTACTTTGTCGCAGCTCCGCAGCCTGTACGAAGAAATCTTCCAGCATGAGCTGGACAAACGCAACTTTAGAAAGAAAATCCTCTCCATGAACATATTGGAAAAACTGGAAGAAAAGGATAAAACCACCTCCAAGAAAGGTGCACACCTATACCGGTTTGATAAACTGAAATATGAAGAACTAAAGACGAGGGGACTGGTATTTGAAATCTAATCCAGCATTATATGAAAAAGCAAACGAACGATGTGCCTAAGCCAGCAAAATTTTGTTATGCGCACATTGGCGGTAAACTGGGGGAACTGCTGGCATCCGCTTTTATTGAAAATGGGTGGATCGCAAGGGATGGAGCTGACAATAAACACTTTTACATTACCCCAACAGGTGAACAGGCCCTGACTAAAATGGGTGTCGACCTGTCCCTGATAAAATCGTGATAGCTATTTAGCTGCAACATTTGATCTTCCGTAACTATAATACATGGCTATTATACAGTGTAATGGCAACTGTCGGACTATTGATCCGCTGTGAGCAGTCTTTTGGCCAGATCCAAAAGCTAAAGAATGCCCTGGCTGTAACCCAGGACAGTGTGACCTATTCCCGTATCCTCATAGCCCTCGCCCAGAAATACCAGAACCGCCAGCTGGATACCTGCTTTCAATACCTCAACATGGCCAGAGGCGTTACCAAACGCATCGGCTTCAAATGGGGCGAAGCAGAAGTATACAGAGGGCTGGGTGGCTATTATGCCTATCGTGACAACAGTTACCTCTCTTTTCGTTTTTACCTCGATGCATTAAAACTATACAGGGAACTAAAAGATAGCACAGGTATGACCCTCGTGAATATCAAACTGGGAGTCTACCAGCATTACCAGGGGCAGCATAGCGAAGCCGAAGGCTATATCAAACAAGCCCTGGCCATGGCTATGCACATGCGCAACGATAGTGTAATGTCCGCAGTAATGGCCAATTACTTTTTCATTTACCGCAACGATACCGCCCACCAGGCACTCGCCAGCCGTTACCTCGCAAACGCTTACCAACTGGCCATGAAAGGCGGGCATACCCGTATGATCATTTATTCAGGATTACTCAAAGCCGATGAAATTTATGACCAGGGAGATACTGCATTAGCTGTCGCCAAAGTAAAAGAACTCGTGCGCATTGCCATGAAAAAAGGTTTCCTCTATCATGCATTATATGGATATGCACAACTCGCAGATTATGCCATACAGGCACATAGTGCCGACTCTGTAATCTATCAGAAAGAAGTGATCAGGCTCGGACTGGAAGGAGGTTACAGGGAAATTGTATTGCCGGTGGTCGCAAAGTTTTACCGCTTTTATGAACTGCGGCATCAGACCAAAGAAGCCGATTATTATGCAGACCTGATGGCAGATATTACTGAGCTGTACGAACAAAGCCGTTCACAGGGTGAACAGGATTACATGGATTATTACCTGCAGGGAAAGCAGTTGCGGCAACTACAATTACAACACGATTTTCAGCAGCAACAACTGGACAGAAAAGCACTGGAAGCCAGAAGCCGTTACCTGGTCATTGTGTGCCTGATCGTATTACTGATCCTGTTGATCTTATTACTGCTTGACCTCAACCGCTCTCACCGCAGCTCCCGTAAGAATGCAGATAGCCTGCGCGAAATGAATAAATATATCAGTGAACAAAATGCACTGCTGCGTACCCATGATGATTTCAAGAATAAACTGATCTCACTCATAGCACACGATTTCCGTTCTCCACTGATCCAGATTATTGAAATCACCGCTTACCTGCAACAGGGCGCTTTCTCTGTGCAGGAAGCTGCCATCCTCTTCAAAAGACTGGAAAACAACGCAGAAAATACCTTACAGATCTTTGAGAACATTCTTCGCTGGATCAGGACACAGCTCAGTGGTTTTATCTACCAGCCAGTGCCCTGTACCCCTGCCGCCCTGATAAAAGAAGCCATGAATGCTATGAAAGAAGAAATACTGGAAAGGCAGGTGCAGATCTCAGTACAGGTGCCTGCTGATCTGCAGGTCCTGGCAGACAAAGAGATGTTGCAGTTTGTACATCGCAACCTCCTGCACAATGCCGTCAAGTTCAGCCCGGAAAGAGGCACCATCGCCATCACTGCCGGTATTGACAAGGAAATGGTAACAATAAACATCGCCGATGAAGGAACGGGCATTTCAACAGACATGCTGGATCACCTGTTCGAATATCGCCCCGAAAATAAAGGAACAAAACCTTCAAAAGGAGGAGCAGGTTTAGCACTGATCATCTGTAAAGACTTCATGGACAAAATGGGAGGAATTATTGTAGCAGAGAACCACGCCGACAAAGGCTGTTCATTTTCATATACATTACCGTGTTCAAAAAACTAGCCGTCATATTACTCCTGTTCACACAGGTGGTATGTGCACAAAAGAGTGCCGTACAGCAACTGCGCCGTCAACTGGCGAAGGTGCAGGATAGTATTGTATACACAAATGTATTGAATGAACTGAGCATGAAGTGGCACCTCATCAATGCAGATAGTTGCTTCTGGTATGCAGTGCAGGCAAGGGATGTGGCAAACAGGTTGAATTACCGGAAAGGAATTGCGGATGCACTCAATAATCTCAGCATCGCCTATGCACTCAAAGCAAATATCAAACAGGCCATTGAATACGAAGGCAAGGCCCTGGTGTATTACCGCCAAATGGAAGATAACAGCAACATCTGCCAGGTGACCATGAACATGAGCGTCTTCCATAGCCTCGCAGGCATGAATGAAACAGGGCAACAATACCTGTACCAGGCCATGGACCTGGGTAAGAAGCTGGTCTATGATTCTATCTATAGCCTCGTACTGATCAATTATGCCATCCGGTTTAACGATGATAGTACCAAAAGAGACTCCGTACAGTGGGCAATACAAAAAGCCAAAAAGATAGCCGGCAATTATCCCGGTTGCAGCAGGGACCTCTATTACATCCATGCATTTGAAGCCGATAATTTATTCAGAAAAGGAGAGCGCGCCAAAGCAGTGACATGGATCAATTCACTGGCCACACAGGCACAGAAAGATGGATTGATCTATGTGGCAATCGACATTCTCCGGCACATCGAAAATTATTACAAACAAGGCTATCAGCTGGATGTCATTCCATACAAGGAAAAGATTTATGCTTTGGGTAAAATAGCGGGTTATACGGACCTGATGTTGCCGCAGGTAATAAGTATCTACCGCTATTATACCAGGGTGAATAATGCGGCGAAAATGGCGGAATACGGGCATGAACTCTGGACGCTAACTGACAGGCAGGAGGTGATGAAAGACAGCCGGCATGTGAACTACCTGGACTATTTCCTGAAAGAACAGGAGCTGAACGAATGGCACCTCAGCAATAAAATACAAACGGAAAAACTCGCGAGAGCCAATACCCAGCGGTTAGCACGGCGTAAGCTGATTGCTTTTTTGTTTGGCCTATTGATGATCCTCGGTGGTTTTACCTTTTCCCGTTATCGCAGTTACCGTTACCTGCAGCAGCAGGAAGAGCTGCTTGCAAACATGAACGCAGCAATCTCTGACAAGAACAGGCAACTACAGGTACAGGACGATTTTAAGAACAAGCTCATCTCAGTAGTAGCGCATGATTTCAGGGAACCCCTGCAGAATATTATCAAAGTATCTGCCTTATTCCGGAATGGAGACGCAGATCCTGCCCTGAGGCAAAAACTGATAAAGGATACGGAAAGCAGCAGCAGGAAGACCCTTGAAATCTTTGATAACATCTTACGATGGATCAAGTCCCAGCTATCCGGATTTGTATATGCCCCGGCCCCCTGTAACCTCAAAGACATGTTCAGCGGGGTAATAGCAGAGATCCCTGAAGGCTTGCAGGTAGCAGGCGACCAGGCAATGCTGCAGTTCGTACACAGGAGTTTGCTGCAGGGTGCAGCAACGCTTGGCAGAGATGTAAGGGTCGTAGCCGTGCAGGAGGCTGATAGGGTGAAGGTCATGGTAATCAGCTCACCTACCGTATTGACGACGCAGCAGGCCACGAATTTGTTTGCTTATGAAGATGCTGTTTATAGTGTACAGGGAGAAGGAGAGGAGCTGGCCATGCGCTTTATCATCTGCAAAGATTTTATGGATAAGATGGGTGGGCAGATTTGGGCAAATGTAACAGGAGAGCAACTGCAATTGATTTATGCACTGCCCTCATTCAGTTAAAAAAAAGAGGGTGTATCAAAGTAATTTGAACACATTGAGAATTACAAAATCAAAAATTCTCGCCGTCACTTACCCGGATTGAATCCGGGATATTTACTTTTGATACGCCCTCGTATTAATATGATTATTTAGTGTCGTAACCCCATTTCAGGTAAGTAGCACCCCATGTGAAACCACCACCAAAAGCAGCTAATACAAGATTATCACCTTTCTTCAGTTGTTTCTCATAGTCCCAGAGGCACAGTGGCAAAGTACCAGCGGTAGTATTACCATAACGCTGAATGTTCATCATCACTTTCTCTTCAGGCAGTCCCATGCGGTGTGCTGTCGCATCGATGATCCGCTTGTTAGCCTGGTGAGGCACCAGCCATGCAATATCGTCGGAGCTCAGGTTATTACGCTCCATGATTTCTGCAGCAGCGTCCGCCATGTTAGCCACAGCATATTTGAAGACCATTTTACCTTCCTGGTACACATAGTGTTCACGGTTGGTAACGGTTTCAATAGAAGCAGGCTTAGCAGAACCACCCGCCTTCATGTGCAGGTATTCACGGCCATGACCATCGCTTTTCAGCACGCTGTCTATCAAACCATAACCTTCCTCGTTAGGTTCCAGCAGTACGCCAGCACCGCCATCACCAAAGATGATGCAGGTAGTACGGTCAGTATAGTCAATGATGGAGCTCATTTTGTCAGCACCCAACACCATTACTCTTTTATAACGTCCACTTTCAATGAACCGGGCACCAGTATCCAGTGCATACAGGAAACCAGAGCAGGCAGCAGCGATGTCGAATCCAAAGGCATTCTTGGCACCGATTTTATCTGCAACGATATTGGCAGTAGCCGGGAATACCATGTCCGGAGTGACAGTAGCTACAATAATGAGGTCTATATCAGCAGGTGTGATCCCTCTTTTACGGCATATTTCCAGCGCTACAGGTACGCATAACTCAGAAGTCCCTTTCCCCTCGCCTTTCAGAATCCTTCTTTCTGTAATTCCTGTACGGGTGATGATCCATTCATCAGTAGTATCAACCAGTTTCTCCAGCTCTTTGTTAGAGAGAACGTAATCCGGTACATACCCACCTACCGCAGTAATAGCGGCCGTTATTTTGTTCATATTAATAAAATAGATGTTTTAACAGGCCGTAAAAATACATAAGAATTTGGAAATGTAACTTATAAGCCAAAATACCCGCCCCCCATCTTCCCAAAAATCCTTAGGTTTGCCACAAATTAGAATCCTGAATAATCCTGTATGATTGCTTACCTAAATGGAAAACTGTCCTATAAATCCCCTGCCATGGTACATTTGGATGTTCAAGGGGTTGGATACGAAGTGCAGATCAGTTTGAATACGTACTCCCGCATACAGGGTATGGACAACTGTAAATTGCTTACATATCTTCATATAAAAGAAGATGCCCACACATTATACGGCTTTTCCGACGATGCTGAACGCCAGATGTTCCTGTTGCTGATAAGTGTGTCCGGTATTGGTGCGAATACCGCCAGAATGATGCTATCCTCTTTACAACCTGAAGATATTCAACGCGCTATCGCGATGGAAAATGCGAAAATGCTGGAGAGCATAAAAGGAATCGGCGCAAAAACAGCTCAAAGGGTCATCCTGGAGCTAAAAGATAAGATCAAAAAGCAAAAAGACGTTGGGCATCAAATATCTGTAGCTGTAAACAATACAATGCAGGAAGATGCGTTAAATGCATTAGTCACGTTGGGAATAGCCCGTAATGTAGCAGAACAGGCTATAAACAAGGTACTGAAAGCAGAACCACAATTGCAGGATTTAGAAGGACTGATCAAAAAGTCGTTAAAAAGTCTGTAAGCGTAGCACCAATTAAAGCTGGATTTTTATTTTTTAGTTATAGCCGGCCGCCAGGTAACATTGGCTCGCCTCCGCTGTAAAAAACAGTACTGAAAACAGCACCACTATTGCAAATTCTGGAAGAAAAAGACTGTAACAGTACTGAAAGCAAAACCACTATGTCAGATCTGAAATGACCATAGTAGCCCTTCATTTTCAATAAATTGGGTTACTAAGGGGAGTTACAGGTCTGTAAACTTTTACCCTGACCTCTATTAAAACCTATTTCTCTTGTCAAGGAAGACAAATTATGGTGCTATAGCAGTAATAGGAGTCGCTTCCTTTTTTATTGTTAATACTGCAGCAAGGAATCGTTCGGGTTATAGCAGCGATATTTTAAACAAACACTGGCAACCAAAAGATACTGTTGGTAAGGATACCACGGTGAAAGATACTGTCAAACGGGATACTCTCAAGTACCCCATCAAAGACAGGTTCGGCACCCGTATTACTGACCCCGTGCGTAATGAAATCGATCTCAAAGATCCCAAAAACATCACCCAGTCAGTTGATTATGATCCTGTTACCAAAGAATATACTGTATCGGAAAAAATAGGCGACCACTATTACCGCAACCCCACCCTCCTCAGCTTCGAAGAATTTAACAGACTACAGGCACAGAAAAGTGAGCAGGACTACTGGCAAAAAAGGGCCAGTACCCTCGGTTCCCTGAACCAAAAAAATTCAGGCCCCGAACTGTATAAAGGCTCCAAACTGTTTGACAGGATCTTCGGTGGCAACAAAGTGGATATCCGCCCACAAGGTAGCCTTGAACTGACATTCGGTTACCAGGGGCAGAATATCAAAAACCCCGTACTTACCGAGCAAGCCAGGAAAACCGGCGGTTTCGATTTTGATATGAACATCAATATGAACCTGACAGGTAAGATCGGCGACAAACTGAAAATCACCACTAACTATAATACTCAATCCACCTTTGATTTTGAAAACCAGATCAAACTGGAATACACCGGCTACGACGACGAGATCATCAAGAAGATTGAAGCCGGCAACGTGAGCTTCCCACTCCGCAGCACCCTCATTTCCGGGGTGCAATCACTGTTTGGGGTCAAAACCCAAATGCAGTTCGGTCGCCTCACCGTTACCTCCGTTCTCTCTAACCAGAAATCCCAGAAACAAAACCTCCTCATCAAAGGCGGTACCCAGGTACAGGATTTCACCATCCGGGCAGACGAGTATGAAGATAACCGGCACTTCCTCTTAGGACAGTTCTTCCGCGATACATTTAATTATAGCATGAGCAACCTGCCCGTGATCAAATCACTGGCATACGTAAACCGTATTGAGGTGTGGGTAACCAACAAAACCGGAGCCACCACCAATACCCGCGACATCGTAGGTCTGATGGACCTTGCAGAATATGCACCTTATAACCAGACGGTCACAGTTACCCCCGGTGCTCACCTGCCGGCAAACGGAACGAACAACCTCTACTCCAACGTGATCGCTGATGCCGCCAGCCGCTATACAGGAACAGTGGTCAGCAGGTTACAGGCTATGGGATTGCAGGGCGTACAGGAATATGAAAAGACCTTTGCCCGTAAACTCGACTCCTCCGAGTATACCCTGAACCGTCAGCTGGGTTTCATCTCCCTCAACCAGCAGTTGCAGGCCGATGAAGTACTGGCCGTCGCTTACCAATATACTTACAATGGTCGTGTATACCAGGTGGGTGAGTTCTCACAGGATGTACCACCGGATCAGAATAACAGTGCGAACCAGAAAATCCTCTTCCTCAAACTCCTGAAGGCAACCTCTGCCAGACCTAATCTACCCATCTGGGACCTGATGATGAAAAACATCTATTCTACAGGTGCCTACCAGATCAACAGGGCAGACTTTAGTCTGGACATCTATTATAAAGACCCCGGTAGCGAAACCCGCACCCCCAGCGATAAACGATATTTACCGGATGCTACAGGACAGTGGGCAGGAGCGCCATTGATCTCTGTACTGAACCTGGACAGACTGAATAACCAGAATGACCCGCAACCAGATGGGGTGTTCGACTATGTGGAAGGATATACGATCAATTCCAATACAGGACGCGTCATGTTCCCACAACTGGAGCCCTTTGCTCAGGGGATCCAGAAAGCCTTTGGCGGAAACCCGGCACTGGAAAAACAATATATGTTCAAGGTGTTGTACGACTCCATCAAAGTAGTGGCACAGCAATTCCCGCAATTGAACCGATACCTCCTGAAGGGTACTTATAAATCCAGTAACTCTTCCGAAATTCAGCTGGGTGGTTACAACATTCCGCAGGGTTCAGTAACCGTCACTGCAGGCGGCCAGTTGCTCCGTGAAAACGTTGACTACATTATTGACTATAACCTGGGTCGTATCAAGATCGTGAACTCCGGGGTCCTGGCTTCCGGTCAGGCCATCAACGTACAGTTTGAAAACAATGCTTCCTTCGGAACCCAGGTCCGGAACTATTTTGGTACCCGTTTCGATTATGTAGTGAATGAAAAACTGAGCCTTGGTTCTACCATCGCCCGTATGAGTGAGCGCCCTTACTACCAGAAAGTAAACTATGGCGAAGACCCGATCAAGAATACGGTCGTAGGCTTTGACGTGAACTATAATTCTCCGTCAAGAGCACTGACCCGCCTCCTGAATAAACTGCCGAACTTTAATAGTACCACGCCTTCCAACATCATGTTCACCGGTGAGGTGGCCAAATTATTCCCTGGTCACAGCAAACTGGTAAATGCAGCAGGTAGCAGCCAGGGCCAGGTATACATCGATGACTTTGAAGGTTCACAGAGTGGTTATGACCTGAAATACCCCGCTACCAGCTGGGCACTGGCATCTACGCCTTCACAGGCTACAGATAGCGCAGGACTGACTTTGTTCCCGGAATCTGAATTGAACAATCAGTGGGGCTACGGTGCCAACAGGGCAAAACTGGCCTGGTATATCATCGAACCAACCCTGCAGATTCCAAATTCTTCCGGTCTGCCTACAGGTATTACGACGAATGTACAGTCTGATCACCGTACCCGTCTCGTATACCAGCAGGAAATATTCCCGAACAAGTCTACCGACTTTGGTCAGGCACAGTTAAGTACCCTTGACCTGGCATACTATCCTACAGAAAGAGGCCCTTACAACTTTACCGCTGGCAGGGATAGTATCGATGCAAATGGTAAAATGAGAAACCCGGCAAAGAAATGGGCCGGTATCATGCGTGCCCTGGACAACAGTGACTTTGAAACCAGCAACGTAGAGTTCATCGAATTCTGGATCCAGGACCCTTTCATTGATAATCCAAACAGCACCGGTGGTCAGTTGTATTTCAACCTCGGTAATATCTCTGAAGACGTGTTGAAAGATTCTCATAAATTCTTTGAGAATGGTATGCCGGATCCTACCACTGGCCTCGATAAATTAGACTCCACTGAATGGGGTCGCCAGCCTAAGTTCCAGCAGCAGATCACACAGGCATTTGACAATGATCCTGAGATCCGCAAATACCAGGACGTGGGTTACGATGGTCTGCAGAGCGGATACGAACAGAATTACTACAAAGACTATTTGGCCAGACTGGCTGCTAACTTTGGAACCTCTTCCGTAATCTATCAGCAGGCTGCAAAAGATGCTGCGAATGATGACTACGTACACTACCGTGACCTGGATAGTGGAAACATCCTGGTGCGCTATAAGAGATTTAACAACCCGGAAGGCAACTCTCCGGTATCCACTAATTCTACTTATTCCAGGGCAGCGACCAACATTCCTGAAACAGAAGACCTGAACAGGGACAACACGCTGAATGAAACAGAAGAATACTTCCAGTATAGAGTGAACCTGCGCCCAAACATGGCAATAGGTACTAACAATATCGTGGATAAGTTCGATGCAGATGTAACACTGGCAAACGGTACAAAGACAAAAGAAACCTGGTACCAGTTCAAAGTGCCGATCGAAAAATATGATAAGAAAGTTGGAGCTATACCTGACTTCAAGTCCATCCGCTTCATGCGTATGTTCCTCACGAACTTCAATGACTCTGTCGTAGTTCGTTTCGGTAAACTTCAACTGGTGCGTAACCAATGGCGTCAGTATAATTATAAACTGCAGCCAGGTGATCCTATTCCAAATGATGCAGCTACCTCCTTTAACTTAACAGCAGTAAATATTGAAGAGAACTCTTCACGTAAACCATTCAATTATGTATTGCCTCCGGGTGTAACACGTCAGAACACGGTAAGTACCAACAATACTACCTTACAGCTGAACGAACAATCCATGTCATTACAGATCAATGGACTTGAAGATGGCGATACGCGTGGTGTAACCAAGAACTTGGGTATGGACCTGCGCCAGTACAAGCACTTGCAAATGTACCTGCATGCTGAACCTATAGAAGATCCAAACTCCCTGAAGGATGGCGAACTGAGAGCAATTGTAAGAATCGGTAGTGACTTCGTTGAAAACTATTACGAGTACTCAATACCATTGGCAGTTTCTAAACCAGACCAGCCAAGTAATCCAACTAATATCTGGCCTACTGCCAATGATATGGATATCGTGCTCACAAAACTGACAGACCTGAAATTGCGCCGTAATAATTGTGATACCTGTTCCGCACTGAAAGTATACCAGGAATCTGATGGCGCTAATTTTATGAGCGTATTAGGTAATCCAAACTTAGGTGATGTACGTACCATCCTGTTAGGTGTAACCAACCCCGGTGATAATGGATTGAAGAAATCAGGTGAAGTCTGGTTCAATGAATTACGCCTCACAGGCCTGGATGAAAAAGGTGGTTATGCAGGTATGGGTAGACTCGACCTGCAGCTGGCCGATCTCGGTACGATCACGATATCCGGTAATATGCACACTGCCGGATTCGGTAACCTGGATCAACGCGTGAATGAACGCTTCAGGGATAACTATACCCAATACGATGCCGCTGCAAACCTGGATCTGGGTAAACTCCTGCCAAAGAAAGCTGGTATGGTGATTCCTGTATATGCAGGTTATTCAAGAGCGGTAAGCCGTCCGGAATACGATCCATACGATCTGGACATCAAGCTGAAAGATAAACTGCGTATGGCGAAATCTGACTGGCAGCGAGACTCCATCCGCAAAGCAGCAGAGACCTTTACCTCTATCAAGAGCCTGAACTTTACCAATATCCGCAGGGTGAATCCGAACAGGAAGAAATATCACCTCTGGGACCTGGAAAACTTCGACATCAGCTATTCATTCTCTCAGACACTGGCACACTCTCCGATCATTGAA
Source organism: Chitinophaga silvisoli (assembly GCF_003412465.1). Lineage (GTDB taxonomy): Bacteria > Bacteroidota > Bacteroidia > Chitinophagales > Chitinophagaceae > Chitinophaga > Chitinophaga silvisoli. Next base: position 322,651 of record NZ_QTJV01000004.1, on the reverse strand, counting down.
AATGATGTGCTCACCAAGCACAGAGGTGGCCTTGGATATACCTTTACCGGTCAGCCGAAATATGTAACACCGTTTAAGAAACTCTTCAAAACGAAAACAAAATGGCTGGACCTGGTGAAAGATTTCAACTTCAACTATGTACCTTCCCTGCTCAGTTTCAGGGCAGACATCACGCGACAGTTTGGTGCCACACGCATCCGCAATGTAGGTGGTGACGGAACATATAAGTTGCCGGAAACTTTCAATAAATACTTTACGTTCGACAGGTATTATGGTGTGAAATGGGACCTGACCAGGAGCATCAGTATTGACTTCAATGCGGTCAACAATGCACGTATCGATGAGCCGCAGGGAAGGTTGAACACAGAAGCCAAGAAAGATACTATGTGGCGCAACTTCTTTAAACTGGGAAGAACCACAAACTACTATCACTCCGCAAACGTTACTTATACCCTGCCTACAGCCAAACTGCCTTTGACCAGCTGGACAAACGTAGCACTGGGGTATAGTTTCGACTACCGCTGGACAGGCGCTTCATTGCTCGCTAAATACCTGGGTAATGCGATCGAGAATACACAGAACAAAACTGTGATGGCAGAGTTTAAATTCTCTGATCTGTATAACCGGTCCAAATTCCTGCGACAGTTCAGTACCTCAGTTAACAAACGACCGCAACAGAACAATAACAGTAAACAACCGCCAGGCAAAAACCAGCCAGCACAAAATAATACCGCCGACCAGGAGATTTCACCTATCCTGAAAGCTGTGATGAAACCACTGCTGATGCTGAAACGTATCAATGTGGATTACTCTGAAAACAGTGGTACCAAATTGCCGGGTTATATTGATAGTACGAAAGCATTGGGTATGAACTGGGCACACTTTACACCCGGCCTGGGATTTGTGACAGGACAGCAGCCAACGAAAGCATGGCTGGATGACTTTGCGAAAAAAGGATTGATCACTCCGGATACTACCTTCAACGTACAGTTCCAGCAGCAATTCACACAGCGACTGCAGGTACAGGCACAGCTGGAACCTTACAATGACTGGCGTATCGACCTGAGTCTCACCAAGTCCTTCACCAAGACACATACAGAGCTGTTTAAGAACATGGACTCCGCAGGGTATCAACACCTCACACCATACGATGCTGGTGGATTTGAGATCTCTTATGTAGCCGTGAAGACAATGTTTGGTAAGATAGATTCAGAAACAGGAACGACAACGACCTTCCAGGATTTTGAGCGCTATCGTAAAACGATCTCTAACCGCCTGGCTACAGCCAACCCTTACAATAGCGTACCAGGTACACCTACCTACAACACCAAGGATCCTGAGTATCGCTATGGTTACAGCCGTTATGCACAGGATGTGCTGATCCCTGCATTCCTGGCAGCTTATACAGGTAAGAGCCCTGAAAAGATAGGCTTGCTCAAAAATGGTGGCCCTGCAAATGTGCGTAGTAATCCGTTCAGTAATTATATACCTCGTCCAAACTGGCGTGTCACATATAATGGCCTGGCAAAACTGGATCCATTCAAGAACTATTTTACAAACTTCTCTATCACACACGCCTATGTTGGTTCACTGAGCATGAGCTCATATAACTCTGCGTTGCTGTACGAAGATCCAAGACTGGCAGGTTATCCCGGGTTTATTGATACCGTTTCAGGTAACTATATCCCATACTTCCTGGTACCAAACCTGACCATGACAGAGCAGTTTGCACCATTGCTGGGAGTAGATATGACATTTACCAGCAGTTTGAATCTGCGTGTGGAATTCAAGAAGAGCCGTTCACTGAGTTTGAGCCTGATCGATTACCAGTTGACCGAGCTGCGCTCTACAGAAATCACAATGGGCGGTAGCTATCGTATCAGGAATGTGAAATTCAAGTTCCTCGGCGAGCAGACGGGCAAGAAGGTGTCGAACGATATGAACTTCAGGTTGGATTTAAGTTTGCGTGATGATAAGACGGTGAATAATAAACTGGATGCAGACCTTGTAATACCAACAAGTGGACAGAAGGTAATAGGAATAGCACCGTCCATAGATTATGTGGTCAATAACAGGTTGAACTTACGATTCTTCTACGACCGAAGGCAGACGATACCAGTGATCTCTACAGCGTATCCGATCATAAGTACGCGGGGTGGTCTGACACTGAGATTTATGCTTGCACAATAGTTCACTAAATAAAAAAAAAGCTTATGTCTCCGACATAAGCTTTTTTTTATGACCCAACTCATAAACTCTGGTTAAAATTTTACCTACTTTTGTCCCGTGAGATACTTCTTATTCATAGCGCTCTTAACAGGACTACTGCTACAAAACTGTAGCCAGTACCTGATTTCGCTGGAATATAAGCTCAACCAAAAATACATTGCCAGCGTGCTGTGCGTGAACAGGGATAAACCTGACATGCACTGTAACGGTAAATGTTACCTGAAAAAACAACAGGAACGCGACCAGCAACAACAAAACAATGGCACAGCCGGAAAAGAAAAATACGAAGTGTCGTATATAGACGATCTCTACTCATACGACTTCCAGGCCTATGCCCCATCTACACAAGTCATCGCATATTATCAGAGCTCTGTACCATATACTCCTCTATCTGATACCTTCCGTCCCCCACAAGCCTGATCACTCCTCATTTGCATTTTACTACAGGAATAGAATTGTCTGCTGAGGCGATTAGCCAGTGGCATGCTTACTAAATTCAAATGAGAAATTACTTAAATGCTGAGCAGAGACTGCTCAATTCATAACTATTGACTTTATTATCCACATGAAATATCTATTAGTGATAATAGCAGGAGTACTATTGTCCTTACATTCTTATGCCCAGGTACAGGGCAGCGTGATCGATGCACAGACAGGCGAGGTATTGTCAGGCGTGAATATCCAATTATTACATCATAGCAAAGGCTGTGTAACCGATGCACAGGGTAAATATAATATCGCTGGCCATAACGGTGATTCCGTGTTAGTGTCTTATGTAGGCTATCAACCACAGAAGATGGCATTGACAGCAGGTATCATTTCCTTACAACCATCTACTGCCAGTCTCAATGAATTTGTAGTGACCAGCAGCAGGGATAAACAATTACGTACAGATGCACCTATCGCGATCAGCCGGATCTCCACACAGGAAATGCACGATACCAAAGCAACTACACTTGACCAGTTATTGAACAAGGTAAGTGGGGTATACATGGTGCCATTACAAAATGAACAACATACGATGGCCATTCGTCAGCCGATCGGTTATAAGAGTTTATTCCTGTATCTCGAAGATGGTATTCCTATCCGTACTACCGGCGACTTTAACCACAATGCACTCATTGAAATTAACATGGCGGCATTGCGTACAATCGAAGTAGTACGTGGCCCTGCATCTTCCTTATATGGTAGCGAAGCAGTAGGCGGCGCTGTCAACTTTATCACCGCAGCACCTTCCTTAAATCCTACAGGCCGCGTGCAGGCCGGGGTGACGGACAGAGGCTACAAACGTGCAGACTTCAATGTGTCAAACACATTTAATAAAGTAGGACTCACTATGGGTGGTTATTATGCCAACCAGCAACATGGTTACATGGATCATAGTGATTACCATAAATTCGCCTTCACCTTAAGAGGCGATTACCAGATCAGCGAACATACCAAATGGATCAACGCCGCTACCCTGGTAGATTATTATACCGACCAGATAGGTGGTTTGGATAGCGCCCACTTCTTTGGAAAGAACTATACCAACTTCCAGACATTCTCTTACAGGAAAGTAAATGCATTGCGCTACAGAAGCACAGTAGAGCATGACTGGAATGACCTGAACCATACTACATTTACAGCCTTCTTCAGAAGCAGTAGTATCAAACAAAATCCATTCTACTACATCACAGATTCAAAGACAGATCCATTGAAAGCTGCCGGGCAAATCAATAACGATAGTTTTAAAAGTTATGGACTAATCCTCCAGCACAAGAAAGAATTCGGTTGGCAGGATGCAGCTATCATCGCAGGCGTAAGCATGGATTACAGCCCCGCCGCTTACATTGCTAATTACATCGATGTAGATAAAAATGCAGCAGGTTATTACACACATTATACACCTACCGATTCCGTGCTCACTAACTACGATGTAAAGTTATTGAACACGGCTGCTTATGTACAGGGCAACATGACATTGGTAACCGGGCTGAAACTGGTCGCAGCATTGCGTTATGACAGGATGGATTATAAATTCGAAAACCATCTATCTGCATCGGCTTATACAGGTGCCGCCAGTCAGAAAAATAACTTCAATGCATTTACACCTAAATTAGGATTGACTTACGACTTCGGACATAGTCGTGGATTATATGCGAACTACAGTGTCGGTTTTGCACCACCAAATATTACAGAGTTATTCACAGGTGTGAAAGTACCTGTGTTAAAACCGGCTAATTACAATAACTATGAAGTAGGCGGTTGGTTTGGGTTTGCAAATGATAAAGGATATGTGGATATGAGTGTGTATGAGATGAAAGGCAGGAATGAAATAATCAGTGTACGCCAGTCAGATGGTTCATACCTGAACCAGAATGCAGGGCAAACTACACACAGGGGCGTAGAATGGAATGTACGTTATGCACCAGTTACAGCGATTCAATTACGCGTAAGTGGACAATATGCAGATCACTTCTTCAATGACTACACGGAGAAAGGAGTATCTTATAGTGGCAACCAGATGAATGGTGCACCACACGTGATCACGAATACTGAAGTAACCTTCAAACCTGCATTTATCAAAGGTTTCAGGATTGGTGCAGAGTGGCAGCATATCAGTAAATATTACATGGACCCACAGAATACCAAAATGTACAAGGGATATGATTTACTGAATCTTCGTACCGGTTATGCATGGAAGAGTTTTGAATGCTGGATCAATTGCCGCAACGTAGCAGATGTGATTTATGCAACAACCGCGGAGAAGACGGCCTATAGCACCAGCTATTATCCTGGACAGAAGAGGACATTTGATTTTGGGATCGCATATACATTTAAATAATGAAGAACAAATTGTGGATCGTATTGGCAGGCCTTTTATCGGCCTGCCATCCGGGTAAAGATAAAGAATACACACTCTCGCATGGAGAGGCATCCTGTGCATTTATATCCGAAACAACCGATGGTAAAAAAGTCATCAGCTGGATAGAAACAAAGCAGGGAGCAGATACAGGAACAATGTATTATGCCATACAGCAGGGCGATACCTTTTCCACGCCACATGTAATTCCTGTGGCAAATAATGTGTTGCCGCATGCAGAGAATATGCCGAAACTATTGTTCAAACCCAATGGTGAGATCATTGCGATGTATGGAGTAGAGCAACATGATCCGCGCAATCAATGGGCAGGTAGAGTATTCTATACACATTCATCAGATACAGGTAAAACATGGTCTGCCCCTCAACAGCTCGTGACAGATACGAGCAGTTATGATCAGCGCTATTTTGATATGGCCCTGTTACCTGATGGAGAAGCCGGGGCTATCTGGCTGGACAACAGGAAAGACATCAATGCAGAGGGATCAACCTTATACTTTGCGAAGACCAGTGGATATGATGGTTTCAAAGGCGAGCACGCAATAGCAGAAACGGCGTGTCAATGTTGCCGTACCGATCTATACACCGATCCCAAAGGACATTTGCATGTTGCATTCAGGGATATCATCAATGATTCAATCCGTGATATGGTGCACTTGTTATCAGTGGATAACGGCGTTACATTTTCTGCACCGGTCAGGATCAGCGCAGATAATTGGGTAGTACGTGGCTGCCCGCATACAGGGCCTGCAATGGCAGCAAATAGTTTCGGATTGCATTGTGTATGGTTTACAATGGGTGGAGGCCAGGGTGTGTATTATACGCATTCTACAGATGAAGGCAATACTTATTCAAAAAGAGATACAGTCAGCACAACCCCAATGGCCAAACATCCGCAGATAACAACAATCGGTGATGATAAGCTAATGATTGTATGGGATGAGCCGGTGAAGGTAGGAAAGGAGTTTAATAGTAGGGTAGGATACCAGCTGAGAAAAGGAAACGGAGAAGTGCTTAAAACAGGCTTATTAACAAGCGATAGTTTATATGTCACTTTCCCGGTAGTCAAAGCAATAAATGAAAAGACGGTATTGGTAGCCTATACGAAAAAAGGAAATGTTTGTTATAGATGGGTGAATATATAAAAACAAAAAAGGTGTACCACTTCTGGTACACCTTTTGATTTCTTTTTTCTCAGTAGCTAAAAGCACCTGCCCAGTCCTGGCGGGTAGCCCAGCGACCGTAGTTATTTCTTTTAGATCTGTCGGAGTAGAAGCGCCATTCTGCTTTCCATCTCGGATAGTAGAGACGCAACAAATACAGTGTTGCAAATGTAAGCATAGGGATATGGTTTTTTAGGATAGATAGTTAGCATTGTTAGTAAACTCTTAAAGCTCATAGTTAGTTAGGTATCACATTCCCCTTTAATGGTAGTTCGTCATACCATCATTTAACCTCTTGTCTGCCATCATTATACCACATTCATTATAGACAAAAAGTAAGTTGTCTCAAATATATATAGAAAATTCTGCTAATGGAATAACATCTATGTGTTATATTATAACTTTTTACTCTTTATAAGTGTAAATCGCATTTGCCTGCTGTGTACAGGTGATCACTAAATCATTGATACACACATGTGCTGGCAGCGTAGCACAGTAATAAATCGTATCCGCCACATCTTCTGCACGCAATGGCGTAAACCCTTTGTACACATCATCTGCCTTACCCGCATCACCTTTAAATCGCACTACTGAAAACTCTGTCTCCGCAGCACCCGGATGTATCGCCGTCACCTTGATAAAGTAAGGCAGCAGGTCTATACGCATACCCTGCGAAATCGCATCTACTGCAGCTTTGGTGGCACAATACACATTCCCTTTCGCATATACGGTTTTAGCAGCTGTGGATCCCAGGTTGATTATATGCCCCTTCCTGCGGGCTTTCAGCCATGGAATCACCGTCCTGGATACATACAGTAATCCCTTCACATTCGTATCAATCATGGTATCCCAGTCAGACAAACTGCCTTCATCAATTGTAGACAAACCTAAGGCTAAGCCCGCATTGTTGATCAGGATATCCACAGCTTTCCACGAATCGGGGATTTGTTCCAGTGCACTGCTCACAGCTTTTTCATCCTGCACGTCAAATGTCAAAGGCAATACCTTCACGCCATTCGCTTTTTCCAGGTCCTGCTGCAAAGCCGTCAATCTTTCCTGTCTTCTTCCGGTGATGATAAGGTCATATCCGTTGGCTGCAAACTTTCTCGCACATGCTTCTCCAAATCCGGCAGTGGCACCGGTAATAAGTACTATCCCCATGTCAAAAATGATTATTTACTTCACCAAAGTTACAGTGCCTTTCTTTAAAATTGTTTTTCCGGTGAAATCTTTTCCTTCCAGGATCCAGATATAGGTGTCTATTGGTGCGGGTTGTCCCTTATAAGTGCCGTCCCAGCCCTGGTGAAAATCTGTAGAGGAGTAGATTTCCTGTCCCCAGCGGTTAAAAATGCGGAAGAATTTATATTCAGTAATGCCTACAGGAATAAAACGGAACTGGTCGTTGCGCCCGTCGCCATTTGGGGTGAATGCATTTGGTACATAAATCTCCGGTCCCGTATAATATTTGATGCTGATGGTATCATAACCTACGCATCCCTGTGAATTGGAGACACGCAGAATATAAGTAATGTCTTCATTCCACTTCAGTTCCGGATCTGCGATATTCGGATTGCTCAATCCATCAGGCGGTGCCCAGGCAAAGAACTCCCCGCCACTCGCATGCAGGGTCAGTGCCTGTCCTTTTGCCAGGATAGTATCATTGCCGGCAAAGGGGAACACTTCATACACCGTAATGTCTTTCGTGACGGTGGCTACACAGGAATGATCCGTATACAATACCAGCGAAACGGTGTAGACACCACCATGTTCATAGGTATGGCTCACATGCTCACCATATGCCCTGCTGATGCTACTGTCACCATTTGATCCCAGTTCCCATCTCCGCTCAGTAATATGACCATAGGTGTAAGAGGATTTATCGTCGAACTGAATGCGGTCACCTTTGCAAAACCCGTTGACATCGAAGTCGCCTTTTAAGCCCGGGTAATTACTGACTATACCCGTAGTGCTGTCAGTACAGGTGAGTCCTCTGTTCACCACCAGTTTTACTACATACTTTCCGGTATCAGGATAGAGATGTCTGAATAATGTTTTGTCAGTCACTACAGTATCGGTGCCATCACCAAAGTCCCAGTAATAAGTGGAAGTATACCCTGCATTGCTGGTGTTGGGCATGAGCACGCTGAGGTCAGGCTCGGGTACACAATTCTGAAGAGTGGGAGGGAAACCGGCGGTGATTTTGGTATTGCAGTTAAAAACGGTGAGGAGAATATCTTTGTGATGAGTGCCTATCATTTTGCCCGTATGCCTGTCGAATTCTGTTACACAAACTGAAACTACGTATTGACCTTCTCTGGGGGGAACACCTGTTAAAAATCCATGATTGTCGATTGAGACCTGTGGTGTGCCTCCCATGGGATTCGATCCTGAATAAGGTGGCTTGTAGTTTACAATATTATCGTAGGGGGGAGGATTGGCGCTGGCAGCTTCATTGCGGTTAGCACCTCCGGTCAGCGCATTGCACAGTGAATAAACAAGACTATCCCCGTCGGGATCCGTAGCAGAGTAATCATAATGGAGCGGAAGGTTGGCGCAGATTACAATCGCTACGTCCTTGGCAAAATATGCACTCTTATTCGTCGGGCGGCTTTCAGTACCAGGAATGATGCAGTAGAAGGTAGAACCTTCATGTTCAGAATCGTTGATATTTGCCAGTTTCTCTCCGCGGCAACAACGCTGGTAGGCTACATAATAACCTCCTAATATAGGTCTGAGAGTAATCGTATCTCTGTAAATAGCGACTTCAAGATTCTGGGAGCGCGGTGCCAGGCAGGGATTGCGCAGGGTATCCCGCAGGGGATGTCGCTCTTTGATAAATAACAGCCTGGCATCTGACACCCTTGAGCCGCCGGAAGTGTAAATATTCACAGGTACAGGATCTTCAAAATGATCCAGGCAACCCTGAATATCTCCACAGGTGAACTCAGCATTCCTGTATAATTTAAGAGTAATCTCGTACCTGTAGTAACCATCAGGATTCATGGCAATAAAAGCATAATAGATCTCGCCACCAATAATGTGGTAAGCAGCTGCAGTAACGTGGATTAAACTACAGCAAATAGCCAGAATAACAGATCTATGCATTAAATGGGGTTGTGCATGGGCGCTATGAAGACTTTACTATAGGAATTTAAATAAAAAAAAGGAGACGGGCGAATGAATTAAATCGCCATATGAAGGGGTTTGAAACACAATCGGAATCTGCATTCGCAGATTCCGATTGTAATATAGTTGAAGGCATAAATTTACCTGATCAGGGTGACAGTGCCCTTACGAATCACCGTTTCATTATTCACATTCTTACCCTGCACGACCCATACATAAGTGCCAATGGCAGCAGGTTTCCCGTCAAAATTCCCATCCCATCCCTGCAGGTATTCCGTCGTACTGTACATTAGTTTTCCCCAGCGGTCAAAGACCCTGAAAAACTCCAGTTCCGTAATACCCACCGGCAGAGGTCTGAAGATATCATTTTGTCCGTCCCCGTTAGGTGAGAAGCCTGTAGGCACATAAATATCAGGCCCCGCTATAAACCGGAGCTTTATATCATCAGTGCCCTTACATCCTTCAGCCGTATAGGCAGTAAGGGTATATGTAAAGTCATGATTGATAATCGTTGTCGGCGTATCGATATTTGGATTGTCCAATCCATCTACCGGAGACCATACATAACTCGTACCTCCAGAACCATGCAGGGTGAATGGCTGGTTCAGGATCACAATGGTATCATTACCGGCAAAGGCAGGTACGGGGGGAACCACATTGACCATCACAGTATCCCTCACTGGTTTAGGACATCCCTTGTTATCGGTCACAGTCACAATAAACTGTGTCGTATCTGTTGGTTTTGCAAGCGTCGTTGCCTGGGTCGGAGTCGACAAAGAAAAGGTCGGGGTCCACTGGTAAAAAGCGCCGCCCGATGCTGTCAGCGTAAGCTGGTCACCATAGCAGATAGTTGTGTCTGCGCTGGCCTGCACAACAGGCGCATCCACGATTTTTAAACTCATATCATCATGCCCGCTACAATCACCCAAAGTAGCCACTACCTGGTAGGTGGCAGAGGGAGCAGGTGGTACGATGTTGAGGATGGCACCATCACCCACATGAGTATTGGATGGTAGCTCATACCAGGTCAGGGAATAATTCCCATCCGCGAAAGCGCGGATATTCAGCGTATCACCGGTGCAAACCGTACTATCAGCAATTGTTCTTACATACAGTGTATCACGAACATCAACGTTTACGGTTGCTGAATTCTGACAACCCGTTGCATCAGTAAACGTTACAGTATAACCAGTATCCACTTTTGGAGATACAGTAGGAGTAGCCGTATTAGGATTGATAATGTTATAATCAGGTGTCCAGGCATAAGTACCATTGATTGTTTGGCCGCCCGATTCACTGCTGGCAGTAAGCTGGAGTGAATTACGGATACATAATAAGGTATCTGGTGTGGTGCTGATAGGTGGTTTTTCGTAAACGGTGATCGTGCTCGTATCCGATCTTGCACAACCATTCTTAGTAGTGATATCCAGGATAACGGTATAGGTACCGGCCCCCGGGTATTTATAGCTGGCCACTGATGACCGCGAAGTATCTGCTGTGGCACCCGTATCCCCGAAATCCCAGCGGTAAGTAGCAATGGCATCTGTATTACTGGTCGTTGTAGAGGTATTGGTAAAAGTAGTGGTGGTATTACTGCACAATCCCGTAATGCGCATATCGGGCGTTAACAAAGGATATACATATACAACGGCAGTTGCCTTGTCACCGCAATTGCTGGTTTTATCGACCCATAATGTCACATTGTACACTCCTTCATTAGCATAGGTATGCTGCAAAGGAGCAGTGCTGGTAGTCGTATAAGTTGTACCATCGCCAAAATCCCAGTCATAGGTTTTGTCCTCAGTACTGTTGTTCAGGAAAGTAATGGTAAAACCGCTGCAATCATTGTATTTATCAGGCATGGCAGCTTCCACCACACGCACACAGGTGGTTACAATCATATGGAAATCCTTCCTGTGAATGCCAAGTAATTTACCATTCCGGTATTCATAGGCACACACAGTCACTACATATTTTCCCGGATCGGGTGCCACACCTGTAATTAAACCGCTATTAGACACGATGTAAGCATCAGGCCCCAGGGGAGCAGCACCTGAATAAGGGCTGACGTAAGGAAGATTCGAATAAGGAGGAGCAACAGCAGCAGGTGGTGTCGCATATTTATCCTGTCCATTAGTCACCTTACCACCCCCATAAGCAGCGCAGAAAACATACACCAGGCTGTCACCATCAGGATCGCTGGCAGAAAAGTCGTAAGAAAATTTCTTATTGGCACAAACAAGGATCGCTTCATCTTTATTGAAAGTAGGACTTGAATTGGTCAGGATATCATTGGTACCCGGCAATTCAGTAAAGTAAGAGGCACCATTCCCCGGAAAATGTTCCTGGTCATTTGCCACATGTGTGTCCTTAATATTTGCCATGGTATAATCACGGCAGCAGGTTTGGAACGACACCGTATATCCTGCAGCGTTGATCGGCACAGTGATGGTGCCGGTATATGTGCCAATCTGAAAACAGACCTTGGGTGGATTTACGATACAGGGATCCGCCTGCCCGGAAGTTTGCGTGGCCTTGCTGGTTTGAGAGATCAGGTAAGGAGAGCCGCTTACCTCCCTGTTATCAGCTTTACTGAATACAGCAAAGTATACAGAATTGGGCAATTCAGCCAGGTCCTGAGCTGTCTCACAAACTCTGTAAAGTTTCAGGGTAACCTGGTAGGTCACCGTAGTAGTGGTACCTGAAATATATTTATAGGACATCTCTCCCCCGATGATATGGGAAGCTTTGGAAATGAATCCATAAGAGAGTATGAATAGCAATAGAAGGGTGCTTCTTTTCACAATTATTGATCTTGGCAAAAAAGAGTAAACTGTAGCAAGAGCTGATTGCTGGCTGCGGGAACTTCCCACATGCCCATATGGCCTGTTTCTTCAAAAATATAAATGCTGCTGGTCCGTGGAAGGGATACCTGTGGCAATATGCTTTGAAGAGGAACGGCTGTGTCATCTTTTCCGATTACAAACAGCACTGGTACTTGTATAGATGATAACACGCTTGTGCGGTCAGGTCTTATTATCATTGCTTCGTAATACGCTTCCATGGAAGCGAGGGGACAGGTGATACCCATATTCACATATGCTTCCACACTTTCCGGATGCCTGGCCTTAAAGCCGGGACTGAACATATTCGGAAATGCCTGTCTGATAAATGCTTCACTACCATATTGTTCCATCAGTTTGATGGATTTGCGGCGCGCGTCTTTCTTTTCCTCGGTATCAGGAAGGGCTGTAGAGTGGAACAGGCCCATTCCCTGTAAAATTGATGGGTATTTCTCTGCAATGGCAAGGGCAACATATCCGCCCATAGAATGGCCTACAATCACTGCTTTTTCAATACCGGCAGACTGTAACGAGCTGTAAACATTGTCAGCCATGCTATCAATAGTCAACGCAGTCGTGAGCGGATTATTGCCGACTCCGGGCAAATCAGGCGCAATTACCTCAAAAAATTCGCTCAGATATGCCTGTTGCACATTCCAGATGGCGGCATTCTCAGCAAATCCATGCAGTAATACTAATACGGGCTTCTTCCCTACACTTAGATGATTATTTTGGGCAGAAAGTTTATTCGACATCAGAAAAAATATTTATAAGAACACACTATAATGCAGGCCTGGGCTACAACTATTGATAGGCAGCCTGTAACGTAAAAGATATTTTATAGATGTTTATAATGTATTGGTTATCCGTTTACGCGTCAGCCGCAGAAAGAAACTATAAAGGATCAGCAATATACAAAATAGAACCGCTGCCTTGGAAAGCAAGTCTCCATATTTAACATAGAACGTAAGGTAAGAGTTCGGTGTTACAGTTGCTTTCAAAACTCCTTCTTCCCAATAAGGGAGTGAGTCCACAATTTCCCCGTTTTTATTGATGATGGCAGAGATGCCGGTATTGGCACTACGGGCTACCCAGCGGCGGGTTTCAATGGCACGGAGACGGGCATACTGTAAATGCTGACGATGACCTTCCGTATTGCCCCACCAGCCATCATTCGTCATAATAAAAAGAATATTCGCACCCTCTCTTACATGCTCAGCGACAAACTCACTGTACACAGATTCATAACAGATAGTAGGAAATACCTTAATGTGTGTGGCCTTGTTTTCCATTAGTTCCACACCCGGACTGCGGCCATAACTACCGCTGATGCCGCCAAAATCCAGCGCAAGACTATTCATAAAACTCAGGTAGTGCACATAAGGAATTAACTCAACACCCGGTACCAGTTTAGATTTATGATAAACACCCACTACGTTCGAAGTATCAATTTGTACACCCGCATTGAATACATCATAAACCATATCTCCATCTGAATTGCGACGGGCAGATGAAGGAATCTCGTCATTTTGATTATATCGTTTCAAGGTTACTGCGCCACTTACCAGAGTTGCTTTGGGATACTGCTGCAATAACAATCTGATCTTTTGGGTATAATCTTCATAAGTGAGTTTGTTCTCCCAGGCACCGTGTACAAAAAGGGCCGTTTCTGGCCATACGATAAAGGAGGTGCGGTTCGTAATTGCCTTTTGGGTGAGCTGCAGCATTTTATTGACTTCCAGGGATTCATTTTCGTCTGCAAATTTATCGTAAGGGTCAATGTTGGGTTGTACGACCACTACTTCGGCACCTGTTCCTTCAGTTGGGACATGCAACCCCATATTTATGTACGCACTGATACCGAAAGGCACTGCTAAAATGAGAACGGGTTTCCAGATCTGCTTTAAAACCGGCTTCCTGTAAAACTTATACTGAAACCACACATGATAGATCGCCAGGTTCGTAGCCAGGATCCACAAAGTCCCTCCGCTTACGCCTGTATATTCATACCACTGTACCCAGTTCGGGTGCATGGCAAAAGCATTGCCCAGGCTGAGCCATGGCCAGCTCAGTTCCCATTGCAGGTGGATATATTCAAAGGTCATCCAGTAGACAATGAAGGTAAAGTAGGCGAGGGTAGGGCTCACCCATTTTCGGGTTCTGCGGTAACCCATCACCGGCACCAGCATAAACAGGGTATTGAGCAGGTTCGCTGCTACACCACTTGCAGGCACCGTCGTATTACCTACCCACCAGGTAGTGGCCACATTCCAGCAGAAAAGTAAGAGGAAAGCGCTGCCAAAAAACCGGGCCCTGTTTTCCACAATATCCGCCAGCCGAAACAAGGGGATAAAAGCAATGAAAATCAAAAAGGTAAGGGGAGAAGTTGGCCACGCCGCCCAAAGGAGCAGGCTGCCGGAAAGACTCAAAATAGCGGGTAAGTAACGTTTTGCCATAGCGGCTCAAAAATAAGGATAATCAGCAGCATCAGGATAAAATTGGCTATCTCCACCATCGAAATTCAAAGATGAAAGAAGAGGAACTGTATCAGCCGGAAAACAAAAAAGGCACCTCATCAACCTGATGAAATGCCCTTTTCTATTATTATTATGCGATGAATTATCTGCTATAGTTCGGAGCTTCCTTGGTAATCACCACATCATGCGGGTGATTTTCCTTCACAGTAGCAGGAGAGATCTTAATGAACTGTGCTCCCTGCAGTGCCTTGATATCCTTAGAACCTGTCAGACCCATACCAGCTCGCAGACCGCCTACATACTGCTGAATCACTTCTGCCAGCATTCCTTTGTAAGGTACACGACCTACGATACCTTCCGGTACCAGTTTCTTGATATCATCTTCTTCCTGGAAATAGCGGTCTTTGGAACCTTCTACCATTGCTTCCAGGGATCCCATACCACGATAAGACTTGAACTTACGTCCTTCGTAGATGATAGTTTCTCCAGGACTTTCTTCAGTACCAGCAAAGATAGAACCAGCCATTACACAGGATGCACCTGCAGCGATAGCTTTTACCATATCACCGGTATAACGGATACCACCATCTGCAATTACCGGAACACCCAGTTTCTTCAGGGCCGTAGCCGCGTTCATTACAGCGGAGAGCTGAGGAAAACCAGCACCTGTTACTACACGGGTAGTACAGATAGAACCAGGCCCTACACCTACTTTCACTGCATCAGCACCTGCTTCAGCCAGTGCCAGTGCGCCATCGCCGGTTGCTACGTTACCTGCTATCACCTGTAATTTAGGGAAGGTCTTTTTCAGTTTCTTCAGACCATTCAGTACACCTACTGAATGACCATGAGAGCTATCGAGACAAACTACATCCACACCCACATTGATGAGCGCCTGCGCCCTGTCCAGTACATCCGGGGTAATACCCAGTGCTGCACCTACGAGCAGACGACCATATTCATCTTTAATAGCATTTGGATAGCTGGTCAGCTGCAGGATGTCACGGTAAGTGATCAGACCTACGAGTTTACCATTCTTTCCAACTACTGGTAATTTCTCAATTTTATTCTGTTGAAGGATTTTTTCTGCTTTCTTCAGGTCAGTACCTTCTGGTGCAGTAACAAGGTTCTGAGAAGTCATTACTTCGCTTACTACGCGTTTCATGTTCCTTTCGAAGCGTAAATCACGATTGGTGAGGATACCAACCAGCTTGCTTTGTTCATCTACGATAGGAATACCACCGATGCTATTTTCTTTCATCAGGCGGAGAGCTTCTCCGATAGATGCATTTGCATGCAGGGTTACCGGATCGAGGATCAGCCCGTTTTCACTACGCTTTACCTTACGTACTTGCTCGGCCTGTTTTTCAATAGACATATTCTTGTGCAGAATACCGATACCACCCTGGCGTGCCAAAGAAATGGCCAGATTAGCTTCTGTCACGGTATCCATGGCAGCAGAGACCATTGGAATGTTCAGGCGTAAGTTTTTGGTAAGTTGCGTGCTGATATTAACGTCTCTGGGCAAGACTTCAGAGTAGGCTGGAACCAGAAGTACATCGTCAAAGGTAAGTCCGTCCTCTACAAATTTCGGTTTTGATTTTCCGGCAGGCATGTTGCAACTATTTGTCAGTTATTAAATAATTGCACGCAAATGTACAGCTATTTAAGGAAATACAAAAATTGTTGTGATGCCCGTCATCCGCTCCCCTGTTTTTAAATTGCCTCAAACCAGCTGGTAGCGCTGTCCCGGCATACTTCTTAACAATTTATTCATCTCCAGCTGGAATACTACAGATGCTACCCTGCTCTCTGGCAATGGACTTCTGCTATATATATGATCTATATGATAATCTTCACTCTTATTAAAAAGGCCTAATATCTGGCGCTCCTCCTCATTTAGCTCTGCACGCAGCTCCTGCTGCATCGGCACTACTGCCTTTGCCTGCTTTACCTCATCATCCCAGTTCATGGCTTTTAATATATCATCTGCACCTGTTATCAGCATTGCCTGATTATTTTTTATCAGGTGATGACAACCCGCTGACTTGGAATCTCCTACACGCCCCGGGATGGCAAATACATCCCTGTTGTAACTATGGGCAATATCCGCCGTGATCATCGACCCTCCTTTTATCCCACTTTCTATCAACACGGTGGCATCTGTCATCCCCGCCACAATCCTGTTCCTCCTGGGAAAATTAGGTTTATCCGGTGTCGTCTCCCTCGAATACTCCGTCAGCAATCCTCCCTGCTCTACCATCTGCCTTGCCGTATGTGTATGCACATCCGGGTATATTCTATCCAGCCCATGCGCCAGGATCCCAATCGTTGGCATTCCATATTTTAATGCCGTAGCATGGGCAAGCACATCTATGCCATAGGCTAATCCACTCACTACCATGATATTACTGGCTTCCAGCCCCGCTATCAGGTTAGCACACACCTCCCTGCCATGCGGAGTAGGCACACGGGTTCCAATCACATTGATGATGCGCTTTGCATTTAAATCTGCATTCCCCTTAAAATATAATAGAAAAGGATTATCGTAACAATCCAGCAGGCGCTGTGGATATAATGGAGATTGAAAACTGATAGCGGCTATCTTATATTGCTCCAGGAAAGCGATTTCCCTGTCCACCCACCTAAAGTCCTTAAATTCCTTGATGGCATTCGCTCTTACCTTCCCCATCATCGGCAGGCATTCCAGTTCTCTTCTGCTCGCTTTAAATATGCTACTGGCATTTTCAAAGTAAGTCATCAATTGTTGGGCTATCTTATTTCCTATTTGTGGTATCCTTGTAAGTGCAATCTGATAACGTGTTTCTTCCTGCATTTCCCCTACTTTTGTATCTCCTTAAGTTACAACTTTTTTCTCATGTTTTCTAAATTCCTCCCACTTTCCCTTGCATTCACCCTCTTATTCGCATGCAAGGCACCCAAACCCGCAGCACAACATACGGCCTTAGTGCCTTATGGTCCTGCATTTGCAGCCCTTTGGCAACAACGCGCTGCTGAATATAAAGCCCTCTGTTTCCAGGCATACAACTTCGCCCGTCTTCGCCTCAACGAAGACCTGCAACGCAGTTCCGCTAAGCCCATGGCTATTGTCACTGACATTGATGAAACGGTATTGGACAACAGTGCATACAATGTACACGTTGCACTAAAAGGCGAAAACTACAGCGATAAAACCTGGCAGGAATGGACCAGCAAAGCCATGGCCGATACGGTTCCCGGCGCATTGTCTTTCTTAAAATACGCTGCTGAAAAAGGCATCCATGTATACTACATCACCAACCGTTCAGAAGCAGAACGTGGCGTAACCTTACAAAACTTACAACGCTGGAATTTTCCTGATGCAGATAATGAACACCTGATCCCCAAAACCACCACTTCCAGCAAAGAAGAAAGACGACTGGCAGTTGCAAAAACACATGAAATAATTCTGCTCATGGGTGATAACCTGGGTGACTTCTCCGCCATCTTCGAAAAGCAACCCGCTGATCAAAGAGATGCAGCTACAAAGCAGTCTGCTGCTGAATTTGGAAACAGGTTTATCGTATTACCAAATCCCATGTATGGTGATTGGTTACCGGCTTTGTTCCAATACAATTACAAGCAAAATATCGATTCAATATTGCAAACGCAATTGAAAAATTATTAAACCCACGGCAGCGCCACTGCTAGCTGACCCAAACAAAAAAAGCTTGTATCAAAAGTAAAATGCACGCTACCCTGCATCCGGATACAACCAGTGAATTTTACTTTTGATACAAGCTCCTGTTGTCCTGTTTTTTGTCTCCCAACCCTTATTGACTACTGCTAAAAACCAACAACGGTCATTTTTGAACTTTTTGATCCGCTGAATGCCGTTTCTTTGCTGAAAAGCTGTCTCTCCAAAAGCTTCAATGCAGATGGAAGAACCTTTACCATGGCCCCTCCCCATTTTATTTATACTGTTTTGCAAAAAAATAAGTTTGATAATTGGTTTATTTGAAATAAGTTTAATAATTGTCTGATTGACATTATTTAGATTTGTTTAATATTCTCCGTTAAAGACCACCTCCATGTTATGAAAAAACTAATTGTGTTTATTGGAATATGTATTGCCGGTACTTCCATGGGCCAGCAATATAAAAGCTTCCCTATGTGGGACTACACCCTGCCTGTGGAGCAGCGTGTCAACGACCTGGTTAACCGCCTGACCCTGGAAGAAAAAGTCGGGCAAATGCTCAATGCTGCTCCCGCTATCACCCGTCTTGGTATACCAGCCTATGACTGGTGGAATGAAACCCTCCATGGTGTGGCCCGCACCCCTTACCATGTAACTTCTTATCCGCAGGCCATTGCAATGGCTGCCACATGGGATACTGCCTCACTATACATGATGGCAGATTATTCAGCCACCGAAGGCAGGGCGATTCATAATAGGGCAATCGCAGAAGGAAAGGACAATGAACGGTATATGGGCTTAACCTACTGGACACCAAATATCAATATATTCCGCGATCCCAGGTGGGGTAGGGGACAGGAAACTTACGGGGAGGACCCATACCTGACCGCTAAACTGGGGGCCGCTTTTGTACGCGGACTTCAGGGGAATGATCCCAGGTACCTGAAGGCTGCTGCCTGCGCCAAACATTTTGCCGTGCACAGCGGCCCGGAATCCAGCAGGCATTCAGATAACTTTAACCCTTCACTGCATGATCTTTGGGATACCTATCTGCCTGCATTTCATGAACTGGTCGTTAATGCGCATGTTGCAGGCGTTATGTGCGCATATAATGCCGTGAACGGTCAGCCTTGCTGCGGCAATGATTTGCTCATGACCAGCATTCTTCGCAGACAATGGAAATTCACCGGCTACGTAACAAGCGATTGCTGGGCCATAGACGATTTTTTCAAATACCATAAAACGCATAAAGACGCTACCGCCGCAGCTGCAGATGCCCTCATTCATTCAACAGATATTGAGTGCGGCACCTCAGTTTATTATTCGCTCATTAACGCGGTAAAAACCGGGTTGTTAAGCGAAGCTCAACTGGATACTTCACTAAAGAGATTATTTACCATACGTTTCCGGCTCGGAATGTTTGACCCGGTATCCCAGGTCAAATATGCACAAACGCCGGCTTCAGTATTGGAATCCCCGGAACATGATGACCATGCCCTGAAAATGGCCAGAGAATCCATCGTTTTACTGAAGAACTCCGATGGAGTGCTTCCCCTTAGTAAGAAGATCAGGAAGATAGCCGTGATAGGACCCAATGCCGATAATAAAATAGCTGTTCTTGGCAACTATAATGGCACGCCGTCCAGGGTAGTGACCCTTGTTGAAGGGATCAGGCAAAAACTGGGTCCGGATGCAACACTTATCTACGAAAAGGCGATCAATTATACCAACGATACCCTGCTAAGTTACCGGGATTTAACACCCATGCTTTCCTTTAAAGGCAGCCCGGGAGTACAGGCAGAGTATTTTGCAAACGAGCAGCTCGAAGGTGCACCCCTGCAAACGCTCATCGAAAAAGATATTGATCATTACTGGACGGAAGGACAAACACCCGCACCCAACCTGAAGACCATCCATTATTCAGCCAGGTATACCACATTCCTGAAAGCAGCAGCTACTGAAACTATGAATTTTGAAATAGATGGAGATGACGGATATCGCCTGTTTATCAATGACAGCCTGGTTATCGATGCCTGGACGAAAAACCGCTGGGGAGCAAGACCTTTTGCTTTGCCTGTTCAGAAGGACAGCAGCTACAAGCTGGTAGTGGAATTTTATCAGAATGAAGGGAATGCCTCCATCCGGGTTAAAGTTGGTGACAGGGTTAAAACTGACTTTGCGGCTTTGGCCGCCAGGTTGAAGGATGTAGATGCCATCATTTTTGCTGGCGGTATCTCACCGCAACTGGAAGGAGAAGAAATGCCTGTAAAAGTACCTGGTTTTGAAGGAGGCGACCGGACAACCATTATGCTGCCTTCAGTGCAAACAAAGCTCCTGAAAGCCTTACAGCAAACAGGTAAGCCTGTCATTTTTGTGATGATGACCGGCAGCGCTATCGCCATTCCTGAAGAACAGGCAAAAATACCTGCCATTATAAATGCATGGTATGGAGGACAACGTGCAGGAAGCGCTATTGCCGATGTATTATTTGGTGATTACAATCCTTCAGGACGCCTGCCTGTGACCTTTTATGCCTCAGACAACGATCTTCCCCCGTTCACAGATTACGCTATGCATAATAGGACTTACCGCTATTTCAGGGGGAAACCCTTATATCCGTTTGGCTACGGTCTAAGCTATACGCATTTTACATATAGCCGGCTTAAGATGGCAGAAAGTGCCCGGAAAGGAACTCCGGTCAATGTCAGTGTAGCGTTGACGAACACAGGGGAATTTGATGGTGATGAGGTGGTACAGCTTTATGTAAGTTACCCTGCAGAGGCAAACGCACCTGTAAGGTCATTAAAAGGTTTTCAACGCATATCATTAAAACGTGGCGAAAGTAAAGAAGTATCATTTACACTTACACCGGAAGATCTTTCCCTTATTGATGAAAAAGGGAACAGCTATCAACCGGGAGGAAAAGCAGTAATCAGCATAGGAGGAGGGCAACCGGGAAAGGAAAATGCCGGCGCAGAGAATGTGTTATCACAGACCATGATGGTCCGGTAAAATAGCGGCAGGATAATTCAACAGGTTAATAAACAGGGAACGATACAATAGGTTAATAAACATGTTAACAGAATAAAATGAGACCACTACACTTTTTGATCTTTTTGATGATCAGTATGGGCAGTTATGCCCGGCAATTCGAAAAGAACAGTTCAGGCATCACCACCACAGTTGGCGGCAATGAAGTGAAAATTCAGTTCTATACGCCTTCTATTGTCAGAGTTGTTAAGTCGCCTAAAAACAACATGTTCTCCAAAACGAGTTTGTCAGTAATAGCAAGTCCCTTAAAGACAGTTTTTACAACAAGTTCGGGAACTAACTTCATCATCGTGAAAAGTGATAAGCTCAGTGTAAGGTTAAATACTGAAACAGGTGAAATCAGCTATCAAACCACTGCAGGCGAAGCCCTCCTTAGTGAGAAGCCCAATGGCGTTTCGTTTACACCTTTTGATGATGCCGGAAGCAAAACATTTTCTGTATCTCAGTCTTTTCAGCTTGCGAAGGATGAACCTATTTATGGATTGGGTCAGCATCAGAGAGGGAACCTGAGTCAACGCAATCAAAAGTATAATATGATGATGCAGGGCAATACAGATGATCCCATCACTTTTTTCCAGTCCGTAAAAGGTTACGGCGTATTCTGGGATAATTATTCGCCCACTACTTTTGAAGATACTCCAAATGAAATGTATTTTAAATCAGAAGTAGGAGACTGTATAGACTACTATTTCATGTACGGCGGCAATGCTGATGGCGTGATAGCCTGCATGCGGAAATTAACCGGTCAGGCACCTATGTTTCCATTGTGGACCTATGGCTTCTGGCAGAGCAGGGAACGGTATAAATCACAACAGGAAATTGTGGATGTCGTGAAAAAATACCGTGAGCTGAAAGTACCTTTGGACGGTGTCATCCAGGATTGGCAATACTGGGGTGATAATTACCATTGGAACGGCATGAGTTTCTTAAACCCGGAATTCCCACAGCCTAAGAAAATGGTAGATGATATCCATGCAATGAACGCACATGCGATCATTTCTATCTGGGCTTCTTTCGGCCCCAAAACAAAACCTTATGAAGATCTCAACGCAGGTGGTATGCTTTTCAATTTCAGCACCTGGCCGGAGAGTGCAAAAGACGTGTGGCCCCCGGATATGAACTATCCTTCCGGCGTGCGTGTATATGATGCCTATAATCCTGCGGCGAGGGATATTTACTGGCGATATCTAAGCAAGGGCTTATATGCTATCGGGTTCGATGGCTGGTGGATGGACTCCTCAGAACCCGATCATCTGTCATTTAAAGATACAGACCTTGAGCAGCAATCTTTCCTGGGTTCTTTTCGTAAAGTGCGTAATGCGTTTCCACTGATGACAGTAGGCGGCGTATACGATCATCAACGAAAAGTGAGTGGTGATAAGAGGGTATTTATCCTTACACGCTCTGCATTTGCTGGCCAGCAAAGATATGGTGCAAATACCTGGTCCGGTGATATTACATCCTCCTGGGAGACATTAAAAAACCAGATACCTACCGGGCTTAATTTCTCTTTAAGCGGCATTCCTTACTGGAACAGCGATATCGGCGGATTCTTTCTCGGCAATTTTCATAAAAAACTGGCAGATCCGGAATACCGCGAATTATATGCAAGGTGGGTGGCCTTTGGTACTTTCTGCCCGATGATGCGTTCTCATGGAACAGATGCTCCCAGGGAAATATACCAATTCGGCAGCAAAGGCGACAAGGTGTATGATGCTATAGAGAAGTTTATATATTTACGCTATAGCCTGCTACCCTATATTTATTCAACTTCCTGGGACGTTACAGCCAACCAATCCAGCATGATGCGGGCACTGGTAATGGACTTTGTAAAAGATCACAATGCCTGGAATGTGAATAATGAATTCATGTTCGGGAAATCTATACTGGTAACACCTGTGACCCAGGCACAGTATCTGAAACAGGTGGTAAACGGAAATGATACAGCCTGGGCTGAAGATTTCAGCGCTAATAAATCTACAGAAGTATATTTACCCGCCGGTACAAGCTGGTTCGATTTCTGGACAGGCGAGCCGGTAGCTGGTGGTAAAACCTTGCAGAAAGAAACACCATTGGATATAATTCCCCTGTATGTAAAAGCAGGCTCCATATTGCCACTGGGTCCACAAGTGCAATATGCTGAAGAAAAGAAATGGGATAACCTTGAAATACGTGTATATCCGGGGAATGATGGCCGGTTTGTATTGTATGAGGATGAAAATGACAATTACAACTATGAGAAAGGAATATACTCAACTATCACTTTTAAATGGGATGATAAGGCGAAGATGCTTACCATTGGAGATAGAAAAGGTAAATTCCCTGGCATGATTGCATCCCGTAAATTCACCGTTTTTTTGGTCGGCGCTAATCAGGGTGCTAATCCAGGAAAAGTAGTAGAATATAAAGGGATGAGTGTGAATGTGAAGCTATAAAAGTAAGGGGGATTTTGACACAGCCGGTAATGTAAAGGCCTTACAAACCATTGGTTTGTAAGGCCTTTAAGTTTATTCCAAATCGTTAAAGTTTAGTCTTTTCATTTAACAATCCGAATCGGTTTATCTGAATCATCTGATCTGCACGACATGTTTGTTATAATTTGATAATCTTAAACTCTGTTCGCCTGTTCTGCGCCCTGCCTTCCGGCGTTTCATTATCCGCTACCGGTTTACTTTCACCGTACCCTTTCGCTACCAATCGCTCTGCTTCTATCCCTTTCTGCACCAGGTATTGCACCACTGCCTGCGCACGTTTATCAGACAGTGTCAGGTTGATCTGATCATTACCCACATTATCCGTATGCCCGCTGATCTCCACGACCATAGTCGGGTTTTCTTTCATCAATCCCACTAATCTGTTCAACTCTACATAAGACTCTGTCTTCAGCGTATACTCCCTGCTCGCAAAGAACACATTGTTCAATACCATTATCGCACTCGTATCCAGCGGCACCAACGGTACTTCCCTGAAGTAACCGGTATCCTTATCCGCACCTTTCAGAGAAAAATTCTCTGAGTGGAAAAGGTAGCCTTTCTTATTCACATTCAATCCATAATCCCTGCCCACCGGCAATGCGACCAGGTAATTCCCCATCAGGTCACTCTTGATATCCGCCATGGTCTGCCCTGTCTCCAGGTCCTGCAACTCAATATTCGCGACCAGGCGTTTCTGGCTCTTTGCATCATACACATACCCCCTTACATACAGCGTCTTCAACGGCCTTGCAGCAGGATACAATTCAAAACTATAAATATCCAGTGATCCACGGCTGTCTGTACGGTCAGAAGCATAATACGCAGTTTTACCGTCAGCTGCCACTACCATACTTGCCTCTTCGTCCATTGTATTGATAGGATAACCCAGGTTCACAGCAGGACCCCAGCTGCCATCAGCTTGTCTGCGGGAATAGAACAGGTCCATACCACCATAACCTGGATGCCCGTTGGAAGCAAAATATAATGTCTGGTTATCCGCATGAATAAAGGGCGTGCTCTCATCACCAGGTGTATTGATATTAGGCCCAAGTCTCTCAGGAGTACCCCATCTGCCATTGGCTTGCATGACACTCATAAATATATCAGAACCGGCATCTGCAGTTTCCCTGGCAAAGTACAGGGTCTGTTTATCAGGAGATAGACAAGGCTGGGATTCCCAGTCTCTTGTATTGATTGGGTTGCCCAGGTTCATGGGCTCCACCCACATGCCCTCTTCCGTTCTGATAGCATAGTAGATATCACAGCTACCTCTTCCATTTGGAAAATTGCAGCCTGTAAATACCAGCATGTTACCATCCTGCGAAATGTTCTGCGCACCTTCATTAAATGCAGAGGAGTTGACAGGTTGCCCCAGGTTATAAGCCTTCTTCCAGTGCATACTGTCATCTCTTTCCGACACATAAAAATCCTCGTTCTTGCCATTTACCCGGCGGGTAAATACAAGCATCTGGTTATCGATCGTCAGGGAAGGGAAGTATTCACCATCCTTTGTATTGATATTATCCCCCAGGTTCACAGGTTTGAAGGGTACCGGGTGGGCGGCTTCCCGGGCAGCATAAGTAAAAGTCTTTTGCAGGGCTTCTGCTTTTGGATTCTTAATCTTGGTAGTCGCGATGTAAAGATTAATACTGGCCAGGGCATCACTAAATCTGCCCACACCTCCCAGGGCTTTCGAGTAAGCCAGCAGCGCAGGCCGGATGGAAGCGCTATCCAGTCTTTTCAGTGTTTCAAAAGCATTGATCGCCTCGTCGTATTTTTTTAACTCTACATAGGAAATCGTCATTTGTCCATAGGCATCCGTAAATCCAGGCTCAGCACGTACCGCTTCCTGCAAATAAATAATAGCATCTTCCGTTTTATACTCCGAAACCGCCAACTGTGCATTGTCAAAACTCTTCTGTGCTTTTTTCTTAGCGTTATCATAGGTTACCACCTGAGCATGCACACCCAGGCTAATCACAAGACAACTCAGCAATATTGGGAATTTGGCCATAACTTATGATTGGGAATGTGGGTCCAATATATGAAAAAATCGCCAGATGAATATCTTTCTATCAGATAATCAATGCGATTACATATTTTTTTCACAATAAACGTTATGATCCAAACGCGTATTGTACCAGGTATCGGGTAAATTAGCAACAGGGCCAGACAAGCCCCAAAGTCATCAGTAAACCTGGTATTAAAAATCCTGCTTATGGTACATTAATATATTTGTGCACCTGGAGAGAGAGTTGCCATTTAGGGTTGTCCTTGATATAGTCGATGATCAGTGGTGTCATTTCAGCGGCCTTGTTCCATTCCGGCTGAATATACAGTTTACAGTGAGGACCTGCGAGCGCAGCATATTTCTCTGCCCAGGCAAAATCACTTTTGTTAAAGATGACCACCTTCAGTTCATTGGCAAGTGAACAGATTTCAGGCAGGGGGGCCTTGAATTTCTTAGGGGATAAAGTTATCCAGTCCCATTTACCGGAGAGGGGAGAGGAACCGGAAGTTTCAATATGTGTACGGAAACCGGCTGCATGCAGATCTGCTGTCAGTGCATCCAGGTTGTGCATTAATGGTTCGCCGCCGGTGATCACGGCAATACGGCCGGGGTAGCTGGCAGCCTCACTCACAATGTCTGTCAGTTCCAGTTGAGGATGACGATCTGCCTCCCAGCTATCCTTCACATCACACCAATGGCAGCCTACATCGCAACCACCAAGGCGGATGAAATAAGCTGCGCAGCCCTGATAATTACCTTCACCCTGAATCGTGTAAAAGCGTTCCATTACCGGGAGCGTGCGTACGTTTGGATATGTGGCAGTAGTTGACATAATGCAAAGGTACGCATAATGCAGTTATGCGCTATGCGTACCGTATAATTGTTAGTAATCCATTTTACATCATACCGGACAGAAAGATCTGCCTTTAAAATTGAAAATGAATCACTGCTGTGATTAGTTCATATTTCCTTTCTGACCTACGGCTGCATGGTAGGTATTCTTGAGGAGTGCCGCAATGGTCATTGGACCTACGCCACCCGGAACCGGGGTGATAAAGCTGCATTTCTCAGCTACAGCGTTATAATCCACATCACCTACCAGCCTGAAACCGGATTTCTTCGAAGCATCTTCGATACGGTTGATACCTACATCCACGATCACAGCACCTTCTTTCACCATATCAGCAGTCACGAAGTTCGGACGACCGATGGCTGCAACGATGATGTCCGCCTGGAGACAAAGTTCTTTCAGGTTAGGCGTGTGTGAGTGAGTGAGGGTAACGGTGCAGTTACCAGGATTGCTGTTTCTGCTCAGCAGGATGCTGACAGGCGTACCTACGATGTGGCTGCGGCCGATTACTACAGCATGTTTGCCTTTGGTTGGAACATTGTAGTGCTCCAGCATCAGCATGATACCGTAAGGAGTAGCAGGGATGAAGGTAGGCAGGCCACTGACCATTTTACCAACATTTACCGGGTGGAAACCGTCTACGTCCTTGCTTGGATCGATGGTATTGATTACAACTTCTTCGTTGATATGTTTGGGAAGTGGTAACTGTACGAGAATACCGTCAATATCTGCATTTTCATTCAGCAGGGTGATATTGTCCAGCAGATGTTTTTCGGAAATTTTTTCATCGAAACGCAGCAGGGTAGAGTGGTAGCCAATCTCTGCGCAGGATTTAACTTTTGAAGCAACGTATGTTTCGCTGGCTGGATTGTTACCAACCAGGATGGCAGCCAGGTGAGGAACTTTCTGACCTAAAGCCTTCAGTTCAGTTACCTTATCTGCCAGTTGGGCTTTAATAGCCGCTGATACAAGTTTACCGTCTAAAATTTGCATGCGCAAAGGTAGGCTTAATTAGGAAGATTTACTAATGATTAAATGCAACAGGACACTCATTTTTGATTTTAATACGGGTCCCAGGCCCTATGCTTAAAACAAAAACGCTTCTGCCTGTTGGCAAAAGCGTTTCATATATACGAATAGTTTAATCCCGATGTTAGTTCCTCCCAAGTTCCGCAAAACAAGTTCCCCGCCTTCAAAATTTCAAATTTAGGTCACTCGTTTTGCTCTAAATAGAACTTGATAAATAATAGTGGAAATTTTAAAGGCAGGCTTAAGAGCGTAATATAATTAAATTTTCGGAGATGCAGATAATATTTCCGGATCTGCCTGCGCTCCGTATTTTTTAAAGTTTTGTATAAATCTGTCGGCAAGGTCTGCTGCCTGCTTGTCAAACGCCTCCTTGTCAGCCCAGGTATTGCGGGGATCCAGCAATTCGGCAGGTACACCCGGACAGTGTTCCGGAATACCAAAACCGAAGAACGGGAAATCTTTATACGCAATCCTGTCCAGCTGTCCACTGAGTGCTGCTGTGACCATCGCCCTGGTGTATTTCAATGAAATGCGCTGACCGGTACCATAAGGACCTCCTGTCCAACCAGTGTTAATCAGCCATACAGCCACGTCCTGTTGTTTCAGTTTCTGCCCCAGCAGCTGTGCATATTGTACAGGATGCAATGGCAGGAATGGTGCCCCAAAGCAGGTACTGAAAGTGGTAGTCGGCTCTGTTACCCCGGTTTCTGTACCCGCTACCCTGGCTGTATAGCCGGATATAAACTGGTACATGGCCTGTGCCGGTGTCAGTCTTGAAATAGGAGGTAATACCCCAAATGCATCGCAGGTCAGGAAGAAAATATTGGAAGGGATATTGCCTACTGAAGGAATTACCGCATTGTCAATATAATCCAGTGGATAAGAAACCCGCGTATTTTCAGTGATACACTTATTGGCAAAGTCTACTTTATTAGTCCCTTCAAAACACGAGACATTCTCCAGCAGCGCCCCTTCGCGGATGGCTTTGTAGATCTGCGGCTCCTTTTCTTCACTCAGGTCTATACACTTTGCATAGCAGCCACCCTCAAAATTGAAGATGTGATGAGAGGACCAGCCATGTTCATCATCCCCAATCAGTTTACGGGCGGGATCTGCACTGAGCGTGGTTTTACCCGTTCCACTCAAGCCAAAGAAGATAGCAGTATCTCCATGCTCATCCTGGTTGGCTGAGCAGTGCATAGGCAGTACACCATGCATTTGTGGCAGTATATAATTGAGGATGGTGAATATACCTTTCTTTATTTCCCCGGTATATGCAGTGCCTCCGATCAATACGGTTTTGCGCTCAAAACTGATGGCCGCAAAATTACCCTGCCGCGTGCCGTCTGTAGCAGGATCAGCAAAGAATCCCGGTGCCTGGATCACAGTCCATTCTGCATGCATGTCTTCCAGTTCTTCGTCACCCGGGCGCAGGAACATATTATAGGCAAAAAGATTTGCCCACGGCGTTTCTGTCACAACCTGGATCCCTACGCGGTATGCAGGATCAGCGCAGGCAACGCAGTCACGTACCCAGATTTCTTTTCCCTTAAAGTATGCAGTAATTTTTGTGTACAACCGGTCGAAGTGATCGGCGGACATCGGAATGTTGAAATCATTCCAGTTCACTGTTGCGGCAGTAAGCGCATCCTTCACGATGAACTTATCTTTTGGAGAGCGACCGGTGAATTTCCCGGTGTTTACGGACAATGCTCCGTTGGCTGTGAGGGCTCCCTGTTTCCGTGCCAGTGTTTGCGACACCAGCACGGCAGGTGCTGTCTGATAATAGATAGCTGCTGTTTGCTCAATACCTATAGCTGATAGGAGAGCAACAGGGTTCCTTACGCTGCTGACTTGCATAGTAAGATTGTTTTGGTGTGTTAAAGCAAAGCTGCGTCTTTTTTTGAAATTATCAAATTAATAGCCCCCTGTTAACACAAATTTAGAAAAAATAGATGCTAAATGGATATTCAATTAGAGAAAATCTAAAATGGCCGGGACTGTTTTGGAGGAAACAGCAGGTAATTATGGTCAGCTAATACACTTATCCTCATCCATTCTACACGCATATTCACCTCTTCAGGGTTACTTCCTAAAATTTCAGTAGGTTTGACGCGTGTTTTAATCAATAGGATCAATTATGAAAAATTTGCCACTGGATTCACAGATTTTTATCAAAAATCGCCAGCGCTTTATTGCGGAGATGCAACCCAATTCCATTGCTATCATCAATTCCAACGATGAGTTGCCCAGCAATGGAGACGCTTTATATCGATTCGAGCAAAACCACGACCTGTACTGGTTGACGGGTGTTGAGCAGGAAGACACAATGCTCATCTTATACCCGGATAATCCGGATCCTAAGTACAGGGAAGTGCTTGTATTGGTACGTCCAAATGAGTTAAAAGAAAAATGGGATGGTCATCGTCTGCGCAAAGACGAGGCACTGGCTGTATCGGGTATCGGTACCGTAGTGTGGCTGGATGTGCTGGACGGATTATTACAACCATGGATTCACGAAGCCACTAATATCTATTTAAATACCAACGAAAATAATCGTAAATCCAGCCTCATCGCTGTAAGGGATTACCGCTATGCAGAAGAAATGCGTGCCCGCTATCCCTTGCACAACTACCTGAGAGCTGCCGTTATCTTCAAGAAACTGCGTGCTGTCAAGACCCCGGAGGAAATTAAAGTACTGCAGCAGGCCATGGATATTACAGAAGGTGCCTTCCGCCGCCTGCTGAAATTCATCCGCCCCGGTGTATTTGAGCACCAGATTCAGGCGGAAATCGTACACGAATTCCTCTCTAACCGTGCTGACGGTGAAGCCTATACTTCTATCATTGCCAGCGGCGACCGCGCACGCACCCTGCACTACATCTTCAACAACCAGGAGTGTAAGGATGGTGAACTGGTCCTGATGGACTTCGGTGCTGCTTATGGTGGCTACAATGCTGACCTGACCCGTACCGTGCCTGTGAATGGTAAGTTCACACCCCGCCAGCGGGAAGTTTACGATGCCTGTCTGCACCTGCATAACTATGCTAAATCAATCCTGAAGCCAGGTCTGACCATCGCTAAGTACCATGAAATGATGGGTGAGGAAGCTGGTAAAGTATTCGTAAAAATCAATCTCCTGAAGGAAGAAGATATTAAGAACCAGGATCCTGAATCACCGGCATACCGCAAATACCTGTACCATGGCATCAGCCATCACCTGGGTGTAGGTGTACATGATTTAGGTCCCTCTTTCTGGCAGCCAATCCCTGATGGCGCAGTATTGACCATCGAGCCAGGTATCTATATTGAAGAAGAAAAAATGGGCGTGAGGATCGAAAATAACGTGTGGATAACTTCAAATGGCAACATCGACCTGATGAAGAATATTCCTGTCACAGCCGATGAAATTGAAGCTTTAATGAAAAAATAAGGTAATGTGTACGCTATTGCGTAATATTAGCGTTAGATTTACCAAAAAATAACAGCATCGGGCTTGTCTCAAAAGTAATTGTACCAACTGATGGAGCGAATGTTTGCAAATGCAATGCTCATTTCTTTCGGCTGACTTTCGGGACAAGCTCATGGACTATCACAATGAAACAACTTCCTAACATCCTTACACTGGGTAACTTGTTTTGTGGTGCGCTGGCAATCATTTACATCCTGCATGCACCACAATACATTGCTGAATTCAATGGACACGACTATGCCGTAACGAATCCTGAGCCTATCTACTGGGCATCTGCCCTGGTAGTACTGGCCGCGATCTTTGATTTTCTGGATGGCATGGCGGCTCGCCTGTTGAAACTGGGTTCTCCGTTTGGAAAGGAGCTGGATTCACTGGCCGACATGGTGACGTTTGGTGTAGTGCCGGGTATGATCTTCTTCCGCTTATTGCGTAGTGCTTATATGCAGATGCCGGATGTATTTGACGTATCTTATATCAACCTGGCTCCAGCCTTACTGGTTCCTTGTTTTGCGGCATTCCGGCTGGCTAAGTTCAACCTGGATACCCGTCAGTCAGAGAATTTCATTGGAGTACCTACCCCGGCAGTAGGCTTGCTGGTAGCATCTTTCCCACTCATCATGCTGTATAATCCTTTTAATCTCGCGCATTACCTGCAGAATATCTGGGTGCTATACATCATGATAGTTATCCTGTGCTACCTCATGGTGGCGGAGATGCCAATGCTGAGCATGAAATTCAAGAATTTCAATCCGGCACAGAACTGGCCAAGGTTCCTGCTGTTGATATTAGCAATATTGGCTATACCAGTCTTGAAATTCGCAACAGTGCCATTTGTATTCGTGATTTACGTGGTCTTATCTATGGCGGCACGCCCTGCTACTTCAGATAAATAACTGGCATAGCTTATCAGATAATTTTGAAAAGGCTTTTACCACCCCGGTAAAGGCCTTTTTTTTCGCCCTTTATATGGTTTTCAACTGCCTTCTCTCAACAAAGCCAGCTTGTTTTTTGCGATTTATGTGTTAGGTTTGCGTCAAAATTTTAGAAAAAATGACCTTCACTGCACATATCAACGTAATGCCGCTGAAAGAATTGCTGGATCCTCAGGGAAAAGCGGTAATGAGTGGTTTAAAGAACCTTGGTATTACACAGATCAATGATGTGAGAATCGGAAAACATATTACCCTCCATATCGAAGCTGCTACAAAAGAAGAAGCGCAGGCACTGGCCGAAATCGCTTGTCAGAAACTGCTGGCTAACCAGGTAATGGAATCTTTTGAAGTAACTATTCAATAAATAATTAATAAGGCTGAGTGCCAGCGCTAAAACTACCTTAGTTGCCGGAAATCAGCCTTACGTGTTTTATTCAGGAATAATGCCCTGCCGGTGGATGTTGCCGGTATGTCATGCGCCATACGATCTTTATGAAGCTTTATCTCGTTCCATCTCCCATAGGCAATCTTGCCGATATTACTTACCGCGCTGTAAAAGTACTGGAAGAGGCAGACCTGGTGCTTGCGGAAGACACCCGCACATCCGGCGTGCTGTTAAAGCACTACAACATCAACAAACCCATCACTCCTTATCACCAGCACAATGAACACAAAGTGTTGCAGCACCTGTTACAACAGTTACAGGCCGGCAAAACGATGGCCCTGATCACCGATGCCGGTACCCCCGGTGTATCTGATCCGGGATTCCTGCTGGTAAGAGAATGTGTTCGTGCCGGTGTTCCCGTCGAATGCCTGCCTGGGGCTACCGCCTTTGTGCCCGCTCTTGTCAACAGCGGCATCCCGATGACCCGCTTCTCTTTTGAAGGTTTCCTGCCCCTGAAAAAAGGTCGCCATACATTATTTACACAACTGTCAACTGACGAGCGTACCCTGGTATTTTACGAATCTCCACACCGCCTTGTAAAAACCCTCGAAGACATGATGGGCTACTTCGGTGCTGACAGACCTTGTTGCGTTAGCCGCGAGCTGACCAAAATGTTCGAGGAAAACAAACGGGGAACCTTACAGGAGGTACATGACTACTACAAGGAAAAAGGCGTGAAAGGAGAAATCGTGTTGATCCTGCAGGGTGCTATAGGCAAGAAAAAATCGCAGGAAGAAGAAGAATAACTCAGTATCTTCATTAAGGCAGGAGATTTGCAGTATCTCCACACGTAAACGTAAAACGTAACTAACAGCTAAGTCGAAAGCATAGAGCGGCCTACAGCTCCCGCTGTTTTTATCATATAACGAAAATAGTAATTGGAAATGAAGCACATGTCAGTAGTTAAAGGCCTGATGGTGTGCCTGTTGGCAGCAGGTTTCATCCCTGCGCAGGCACAGCCTGACCGTTGGCAGCAACGGGTAAAATATGTTATGGATGTAAATGTAAATGCAGCCACTAACCGTTTTACAGGCAAGCAAAAACTGGAGTATACCAACAACTCACCCGATACATTGTACAAGGTGTTCTATCACCTTTACTGGAATGCATTTCAGCCAGGCAGCATGATGGATGTGCGCAGCCGTGAACTGGGCAAAACGGTCATTGGTCGTGATTCAAAAGGGAATGAAAGAAGAGATTGGGACTACCGTGTGGCAGATAAGATCTCTAAATTCACACCTGAGCAAACCGGCTACCAGCACGTACTTTCCCTAAAGCGCGATGGTGTGCCCCAGTCATTCAATATGCTGGAAACCATCCTGGAAGTACCTTTGAAAAAACCAATCCTTCCGCATAGCACTACTACCTTCGAAATGGAATTCGAAGCACAGGTACCTGTGCAAACCCGCCGTAGTGGCCGTAATAACTCAGAAGGTGTAGACTTCTCCATGTCACAGTGGTATCCTAAGATGTGTGAATACGATTATGAAGGCTGGCATGCTACTCCTTACATCGCCCGTGAGTTCTATGGTGTATGGGGGGATTATGATGTGAAGATCGCGATGGATAAAAAATTCGTGATCGCCGCTACCGGTTATTTGCAGAACCCTAATCAGGTTGGTTATGGTTATGAAATGCCGGGTACCAAAGTGATCCGTCCTACAGGCGAGAAACTGACATGGCATTTCATTGCAAACAATGTGCATGATTTTGTATGGGCAGCAGATCCGGATTATAAGCACATCACCCAACAGGTAGATGGCTTCGTGGCACACTTCTTCTATATCGAAAATGATATCACAAAAGAAACATGGCCTGCGTTTGCAAAAATGATTCCACGTGCATATGAATATATCAAAGCTCATTATGGTCCCTATCCTTACAAGAGCTATAGCTTTATCCAAGGTGGCGATGGTGGTATGGAATACCCTATGGCTACACTGATCATGGGCAATGGTAAATTAGAAGGCCTGTATGGACTGGCAGCACATGAATGGATGCATAGCTGGTACCAGGGAATGCTGGGTACGAATGAAAGCCTGTATCCATGGATGGATGAAGGTTTCACCACATTTGCAGAAAACAATGTATTGTATCATACACTGGATTCTACCAAAGAATCATTTGCACAGGAAAGTGCTTACAATGGCTATTACAACCTTGTAAAAAGCGGTTATGAAGAACCGATGAGCACTCATGCTGATCATTACAAAACTAACTATGGGTATACACAGACGGCATACAATAAAGGAGCTGTATTCCTGGAGCAGCTGGGTTATGTGATCGGTACAGGAAACAGGGATAAAGGATTGCTGCGGTATTATTCAGACTGGCGTTTCAAGCATCCGAATCCAAATGATTTCATCCGTGAAATGGAGAAGGAGAGTGGTATTGCGCTGGATTGGTACAAGCAGTATTTAGTATATTCAGTGAAGCATATTGATTATGGAATCGATACAGTGTTCACAAATGATAATAACAAAACCGTAATTCGTTTACGCAGGGTAGATGACTTCCCAATGCCGATCGATTTACTGGTAACGACAAAGGCAGGCAAGAAGGTGATGCATTATATACCGCTTTCAATAATGTATGGCACAAAGCCTAATGAAGATGGGAATATTATGCGTACCGTGCATGAAGCGTGGAGATGGACGAGCCCTACCTATGATGTGATGATTGATACGCCATTGAGTGATCTTGGTGAAGTGGTAATTGATCCCAGCTTACGTATGGCAGATATTAACCGCAGCAACAACACACTCAAATTTTAAATATTAACGCTAAAAAAAACGCTTGCACCGAAGGTGCAAGCGTTTTTTTTAGCTATTTCCTGATCAATGCCTTCAGCTCCTCTATCTCCTTCTGCTGCTGTATCATGTGTAAGGTCAGCTCCTCCACTTTTTGCAACAATATCTTGTTCATCTCTCCCAGATCCTGCCCATCTTTCTCCACTGTTGCAGCACTCGGCACCTCCGGCAAATGCTTATTCTCTTTAATAAACGCCTCCACCTCTTTCAAAGAAGGCAATTGATAACCCGGTTCAAATACAAAATCCGCCCATCCACTTGCCGTTACCTTCACTTTTTTGGAGGTGACCGTACCATTTACTGCCAGTTCAGACTGTGGGCTCGTGGTACCAATACCCACGTATCCATTAAACCCAACAGTTAAACGTGGTAAACCCTGCGTAAAGAATTTAATCCCCATATAACCACTTTGGTACATGGTAAAACCACCTACCAGGTCAGGATCCTTTACCCATTGCAGCCCATAATGCAATTGTGATAAACCTGAATACGTGAACTTGTCATTCATAGAGATCCCAAAAGAGTATCCTGGACCACCCATCGCAATATTACCATCCACCTGCAATCTCGCAGTAGGATTAAACCCACCGCCAATCTCAACGTTACCTGTGTTATTAATCATCATCACAGGCAGGGGCGCATTTCCTGTCGCAAATACAATATGCCCGCCTGAAAGTCCAGCCTGCAGGACCAGGTGATTAGCAGCGGTAAATGGATACGAACCACCGGTATAACTCCTGTAAATAGTGGGTTCATTAGCATCTGTTCCTGTATTAAAAGCACTCTGGGTGCCTAAAAGCTTGATTCGTCCGCCTACGTTCAATGCATTTTCAGAAACGCCACTCACTATGCTGGTACCTACCCAGATGTTTTTACTGGTGTAGTTGCCGTTTGTCGCTTCTGTAACGGATTGCAGTGTTTGTGCATGGGCGACAGAGGCGATACCCGCGCATAGCAGGAATAGGGATAAATGTTTCATGTGTAAAGATTAACAACTGATTAAAGCATAATATTAATTAAAAAAGATGTACAAAACGTACATCTTTTTCAATGATTGTAATCCGTATAGTAATCGCTCATCTATAATCTCTCTGTTAATCACTAATCCAATATCTCACAATTAAACCCTTGTTCCTGTACAAACCTGATAATCTCATCCTCCTCCACATTCATATTTACAATCCTCAGCACCTTATCACAATCCTCCAGGTCCACATGACACTGGCCTACTTCATAATTATTCCGGATCGCATGGAGTACATTCGTTCTCTCTTCCGGTGTTGCTATATTAGTTCTGAATATTCCAATCATAGCATTAAAAGTTATTGATGGTTGAATGGCAAAGGAGAGCATGGCTAAATTATATATTGGTTCCTGTATCTGGTTTTGTTTCTTCTGGTTTAGACTGAGTGGCAGCATTTGCATCGATATCATCATACCAGCGGCTAAAGCGGTTATTCGGGCGGCACCAGTTCTTCAACCCTTCTTTCATTCGCTCTCTTTCTTCCGGTGTCATATTCGCATAGCGTTCTTTCAGCTTCTCATCCCAGGCCCTTCTGTTCCTTCTGAAACCACCTCCCGGACCGCCATGCCATCCAAAGAGCATTTTACCCAACAGGCAAAGGCCTAAACCCTGCCAGAAAGTAATGACTGGCCCGTGAAATAATTCAGGTATCAGGCAATTCCACAGTTCACGGATACCAAAGCCCAGCGCGGTGATGAAAACCACCCCCATGACAATGAACTTTAAAATATG
Organism: Chitinophaga silvisoli; assembly: GCF_003412465.1. GTDB lineage: Bacteria > Bacteroidota > Bacteroidia > Chitinophagales > Chitinophagaceae > Chitinophaga > Chitinophaga silvisoli. Next base: position 285,444 of record NZ_QTJV01000004.1, on the reverse strand, counting down.
TAAAGCCTTCGGCTTTCTTCCTCTCTTAAACATATAATGTGTTTTACAATTCTTCGTACAATTGTGCCAGCCGTTCGCGGAGATGCAGCACAGCATAGCGTTTCCTCGATAATAGGGTGTTCACGGGGATGCCGGTTTCAGCAGACAATTCCTTGAAGGATTTCCCTTCCAGTTCATGCTGTATAAATGCATAACGCTGTTCTTCCGGCAGCTCGTCAATGGCTTCCATAATGGCTTCTGCTAAAACTTTGCGTGTGAGTGGTGCGTCACTTTTGGCATCCTGATCGGCTATCAGTTCGGATAGGAATAAGGTCTCTTCTCCATCTATTTCCTGTGTATGATCGCTGAAGGTAGTCTCCCGTTTCTTGCGGAACCAGTCGGTAATTTTATTGCGGGTTACGGTAAACAACCAGGCGGTAATAGAGTCGATCTGACTACCCAGCCGGGAATATTCCGTAAACTGATACAAAACATCCTGTAAAATATCTTCTGCATCCGCCACATTATTCACCCTTTTACGGATGAAATGGAGTAGACGTTGCCGCTCCTTACGCACCGTTTCCTGTATGCGCTCATTTTGTTCAGCAGCCATAGCTAGAGGCGTTTTTGTTAGGAGCAATTCTTTCATCTTACTATTGGAGACGAAGGGAAATGCAGGATATTTTAAAGTTCAGGAAAGTTTTTTTGAATTTAAACTATAAATAATGAAAATCAATAATTTAAGAGAGGAATTATTTTTACTTATTTACTACGACCACATATTTCTCCTTGAAAAACTCTTCAGGGAATAACTGGTAAACGCTGGTAAGACGAGGTCTGAGGCCGCTTTCCTGTACTTCAAGCGCCAGGTCACCGCCCTTCAGGCAGATGAGGCCCGGTTGCTGCTCGTGGGCAGGAGCTTTTTTCAATAATGGTTTTCCCCAGCGCCAGAGGTCCTTTAATGGCGCTACGGCACGGGATACTATCACATCAAATTTTCTATCCTTGATTTCTTCGGCCCTGGAGTGAGCAGTACTTACATTCTTTAAGTCGAGGGCTTCGGCTACACCCTGTACCACCTTGATCTTCTTGCCAATAGCATCCACAAGGTGGAACTTTACTTCCGGGAAGAAGATAGCCAGCGGGATGCCGGGAAATCCACCACCGGTTCCGAGGTCGATGACCTGGTAGCCGTCCGGGAAATCAGCCATAGCGGCAATGGCCAGGGAGTGGAGGACGTGCTTTTCATATAAGGCATCGATGTCTTTACGGGAAATGACGTTGATCTTCTCGTTCCAGTCTTTGTAGAGTTCGAACAGTGCAGAGAATTGGTCGACCTGGGTAGGGGTGAAGTCCCCGAAGTATTTTTGAATGATGTCCATATGTGGGTGCAAAGGTAGGGTCTATTCTGAAATTGTGTAAAAAACCGTGTCTATAAAAAATAAAAGGCCTGAGTTGGAAAGGACATTTTCATCGTGGATGTCTTCTAAAAGAATGCCCAGGGAGCTGTTCTTATAATCGTTTCGTTTAATGTTTTCAAAACCATTATAGGCAAGGTGTTGCTTAACGTCATTTAGATCAACCAGGTCATCAGCTATGATAAAAGGTTGTTTCAATACTGCTTTTAAAACACCAGCAGTTTCAATAAATCCAAGGAAAGTATAAGAAGTGGCGGGGAAAAGGAGGTTATGAATGGTAATACTATTGAAGAATTCAAGCCAGGTTGCATAATAGATAGCATCATTTAATTTTATGACACTCTGCCCGTCATTGCCTAAATAGACTTCCGCTTCTCCACCCCTGGTCAAATAAAAAGCATGATCCGGCAGGCTGCTCACCCATAAGTTATTGTCAGAAGCAAATTCCTTTAGGTGTTCGGCCTGCTCTTTTTTGATGATTGCGTTACGTTCGAAGTCTTTTTTAACCGTTCTACTTGTGCTAAAGCCTGCGCATAAGTAATTACGGGCTGCTGTGCAATGATCTTTTGCCCCTTCAAGGCTATCTCCTCTAACGATATGTTCAAGTTTTCTACGGGTATCATTACTTAACATTTATACAAATTTACTAAAAATATCCTGCCTCTGCGCTTACCACCTGTTCTTCGACTTAAACAACAACGCCGGCGTAAATATCACATAATAAAAACACATAAATATATCCATAAACCAGCTAAACTTAAACAGATCCCCCTCATCCAGCTTCTTCATCGCCATAAACGTAATCACACTCTGCAACAACATCTTGCCCCCAAAGATCGACAACACATACACCATCATCGGCTGATAAAAAATACTCGCTATAAACAAAGGATAAAACAGGAAATGCGTCAGACTAAACAACCCCAACAGGAACTTATGACTAAACCTGTAATGCTTCCCGGTCGACATATGCCTCGTCTTCTGATGAAACCACTTCCTCCAGCTCGTCTTCGGCTCAGAATACGTAAATGCCTGTTTATTAATCACCACCCCCACATTATGCCTGTTCGCCGCCGCATTCACAAACAAATCATCATCGCCCGAAGCAATATGATGATGCGCCGTAAACCCTTTCTGACGACTAAACAACTCCCTCTTATAAGCCAGGTTCCTGCCCACACCCATATAAGTCACCCCGCTCAGCGCAAATCCCAGGTACTGCAAAGCACTGAAATAGGTCTCATACCTGATCACCTTATTCAGCAAGCCCGGCTTCTTCACATAAGGACTATACCCCAGCACAATCTCCTTCCCTTCTGAAAACCCCTGACTCATCAGCGCTAACCAATAAGTACTGCTGGGCTTACAATCCGCATCCGTAAGCAGGATATTCTCAAATTTGGCTGACCTGATCCCCATAGAAAGCGGAAACTTCTTACCAGGAATAAACTTGGCAGGTTGTTTAATCTCAATATGACGATAATGTGGATAACCAGCTTCGATAGAACGGAGGTAATATTTAGTATCATCCTCTGAATTGTCATTCACAACAATGACCTCATAAGATGGATTTTTTTTATCATGGAATCGCTGTAAAAGTACAGAAGGCAGGTTTTTCTGAAGGTTCAATTCTTCATCCTTGGCACATATAATAACTGAGAACTGTGATTCCGGCTCTGCATCAACGTCGAAGGTACGGCGATAAAAAGCTACCCTGGAAAAGACGATCAGGTAATAGAGGATCTGTATCCCTGCAACGGTAGCAAAACTGTAAAAGGCTATTAAGCCTAAGTTATACAACATAGCGTAGCAAATATATATGATTTCGATTATCTGTATAGTGCTGTGGAAAAAAAGATTTTTCAGGTAGACGGGACCCCGGTTTTCTCCAAACCAAACGGCGATTCTCCCTTAAAAAGCGCTAATGAATGGATTTACCTTATTTTTGCCCCCTGAAAATTGCCAGATGATATTCGAACTGACAACAACTGATAGTGAAAGTAAAGCCCGTGCCGGCGTTATTACCACCGGCCACGGCGTGATTGAAACGCCTATTTTTATGCCCGTAGGCACCGTAGGCAGTGTAAAAGCCCTGACCCAGGAGCAGATTAAAAATGATGTCCAGGCACAAATCATCCTTGGCAACACCTATCACCTCTACCTGCGTCCGGGCACGGACATCCTTTCCAAAGCCGGTGGTCTCCACAAATTCAACGGCTGGGATCGTCCTATCCTCACAGATAGTGGTGGTTACCAGGTATTTTCCCTCGCCGCAAACAGAAAAATCAAAGAAGAAGGCTGCCTTTTTCAAAGTCATATCGATGGATCCCGCCACCTTTTCACCCCTGAAAATGTAATGGACATCCAGCGAACCATCGGAGCCGATATCATCATGGCTTTCGATGAATGCCCGCCTTACCCCTCCGAATACCGCTATGCGAAAAAGTCTATGGAACTGACCCATCGCTGGCTGGATCGTTGTATTGCCCGCCTGAAGGAAACACAGCCTGCCTATGGACATGAGCAGACCCTGTTCCCCATCGTTCAGGGAAGTACCTACAAGGACCTCCGTACCATTTCTGCTACCGAAATCGCTGCCCGGGATTGTGCCGGCAACGCCATTGGTGGCCTTAGTGTAGGCGAACCCGAAGCTGACATGTATGAAATGTGCGAACTGGTATGCAACATCCTGCCAAAAGAGAAACCCCGCTACCTCATGGGCGTGGGTACTCCATGGAACATCCTGGAAAACATTGCTTTAGGCGTGGATATGTTTGACTGTGTCATGCCTACCCGCAATGGACGTAATGGTATGCTCTTCACCTGGAACGGTGTCATCAATATCAAGAACAAAAAGTGGGCAGACGATTTCTCGCCAATCGACGAAAACAGTCCCTGCTTCGCTTCCAGCCAATACAGCAAAGCTTATCTCCGTCACCTGTTCGTAGCCGGGGAGATCCTGGGTATGACCCTGGCCAGTATCCATAACCTGGCATTCTACCTGGAACTGGTGAAGGAAGCCCGGAAGCAAATTTTAACAGGAAATTATGCCCGGTGGAAGAACAGGATGGTGCCGCAGCTGAAACAAAGACTTTAGAATTTATTATTTTGCCGCCATATGATTACTAAAATAGATTGGTATATACTACGTAAGTTCATAGGTACCTTCATTTATTCCCTTTCTATCCTGCTTATAATATCTGTCGTGATAGATATTACAGAGAAGGTAGACGACTTTATGAATAGTAACTTATCTGTTTACCGGATCATCGTAGACTACTATTTTGGGTTTATTCCGCACATTGCCGCGCTCTTATTTCCACTTTTTATATTTATTTCCGTAATTTTCTTCACGTCGAAGATGGCGTATCGTACAGAAATCGTAGCCATCCTGAGTGCAGGTGTAAGTTTCAGACGTTTTCTCCGCCCTTACTGGATTGGAGCAATCCTTTTCGGTGGCATTCTCTGGCTGGGCAACTTCTGGACCGTACCAATTGCCAATAAGATCCGTACCAAATTCGAAAACACGTACGTGAACAAGAAGAAGGCATCAGAAAGTATGTACGACAAGAGCATCCGTATCGACAGCTTTACTTATGTCACCTTCGGTTCTTATGACCCTAACTACAAAAGTGGGGGGAACTTTGAACTGGAAGACATCCACGGGCAGGAAATGCGCATGAAACTGAGATCTGAACGAATTGAGTGGGATTCTGTTAAGAAAGTATGGAAACTCAACCTTGTGACTGTTCGTAAAATTAATGGCCTGCATGAAACCTGGTTCAAAACCAGGGATACCGTGCTCAAACTGGCCCTCAACCCCGCCGAAATGCATGAAGAAAAGAACATGCAGGAAGCAATGACCACCCCGGAACTGACCCGGTACATTGACAGGGAAAACCTGCGTGGTGCCGAAGGATTGAATGTATTTTATGTGGAAAAGTACCGTCGTACCGCATCCTCTGCAGCAGTGGTGATCCTGTCCCTCATCGGAGGTATCATTGCATCCAGAAAAGTCCGTGGAGGTAGTGGCCTGCACCTGGCAGTAGGTATCGTCATCAGTGCGACCTACATCATTATGTTGCAGTTCTCTACAGTATTCTCCATCAAGGCGAACCTGAACCCAATGCTGGCCGTATGGATACCCAATTTCGTATTCGGGGCACTTGGATTCTACCTGTACATGCGGGCTCCCAAGTAAAAAATTCACATTTCTTTAATATTTAGTGAATTTAGCATTCTTTACTTATTAGTATTTTGATAGCCAGTAGGTTATAGTATTGCGCATGAATGTATGCCCGGTTTGGGCTGATCATATTAATGTTAAGTTCATTAACAAATCATTACTTTTGACAATTGATCGTCTTTTTGTTATCATTACCAATTAACAGTTTAAAATGGGTCATATAAAAGAAAAATTTAAGGTCAAGGCCGATGAGCTGAACGTTGAGATTAAAGACCTTGTTAAAAACCACGGAACCAGAAAGATTGAGGATGTAACACTTGCACAGGTATACCAGGGGATGCGCGGCATCACTGGTTTAGTTACAGAAACATCACTACTGGATGCAAATGAAGGTATCCGTTTCCGGGGCTACAGCATTCCGGAACTGCGTGACAATTTGCCTAAAGTGAAAGGTGGAGCGGAACCATTACCGGAGGGACTGTTTTATTTGATGTTAATAGGAGAGTTGCCATCGGAAGCAGATGTACAACATTTATCCAGCCAGTTTGCACGTCGTTCCCATGTGCCAAACCATGTATTTGCTGCGATCGATGCACTGCCGGTGAGCGCTCACCCAATGACCATGTTCACTGTTGGAGTGATGGCATTGCAGACCGAATCTTCTTTTGCTAAGGCTTATGCAGAGGGGATCAATAAAAAAGACTACTGGAGCTATATGTACGACGATTCAATGGATCTCATTGCCCGTCTGCCACGTATCGCTGCTTATATATATCGCCGTAAATACAAAAACAACGTACATATCCAACCAAACGGTCTGCTGGACTGGGCTGGCAACTTCGCCCACATGCTGGGTTATGAAGATGAAGGCTTCAAGGAACTGATGCGTTTGTACATGGTTATTCACGCTGACCACGAAGGTGGTAACGTAAGTGCACATACTACTCACCTGGTAGGTTCTGCACTCAGCGATGCGTATTTATCATTTGCTGCTGGCATGAATGGCCTGGCTGGTCCGCTGCATGGTCTGGCTAACCAGGAAGTGATCAAGTGGATCCTGAATATGCGTGAAGAACTGGGTACCAATGCTCCCACCAAACAGCAGATTGAAGATTACGTACGCAAGACACTCGCAGATGGTAAGGTTGTTCCAGGTTATGGTCACGCCGTATTGCGTAAAACTGACCCTCGCTTCACCGCGCAGATGGAGTTTGCAAAAACACACCTGCCTGATGATGAACTGGTAAATATCGTATGGAATATCTATGAAACTGTACCACCAATCCTGGAAAACCTGGGTAAGGTAAAGAATCCATGGCCTAACGTAGATGCACATTCCGGTGCACTGCTGGTACACTATGGTTTGGTAGAGTATGAGTTCTATACAGTATTGTTTGGTGTAAGCCGCGCATTGGGAGTTTTAGCCTCGCTTTGCTGGGATCGTGCACTTGGTTTCTCTCTGGAGAGACCCAAAAGTGTGACTACTGAGTGGATGAAGCAGTTTATAGAAGGAAAAGTAGAAGCAGAATAATCAATTCTATATCTTTTAAGGAGCGAACTAATGAAGGTAACACTTCAATTAGTTCGCTTTTTTAATTTCAGCATTAGCTGGCATTACCCAGCACTAGCCGACCACCCCGGGAAACCTGCATTTGCCGCAGGCAAATGCAAGTTTCCCGGCAAAAGGATAAATGGCTTTTTTATAGTTCGCACTTCCGCTATTTTTGTATTTCACAAAATCATGGAATCCTCCACTAGAACTGCCATATTATCCAATCCAATAGAGTACCTGAAAGGGGTAGGCCCTCAACGGGGAGAACTCCTGCGCAAGGAAGTCAACATCCACACTTTCAGAGACCTGATGAACTATTTCCCCTTCCGCTACGTAGACCGTACCAAGGTGGAAAAGATCATCAGCCTCCATGCGCAAATGGATTTCGTGCAGATCAGGGGCCGCATCACCAGGATAGAAACCGTCGGCGAAAAACGCGCAAAACGCCTGGTAGCTACCCTCCGCGATGATACCGGCGAAATACCGCTCGTCTGGTTTCAGGGACATCAATGGATGGAGAAATCCCTCCAGCTCCACGCAGTCTACCTTGTATTCGGTCGTCTCTCCGTATTCAATGGCTACCTGCAAATGTCTCACCCGGAAATGGACCTGGCCACAGAAGAAACTGCCACCGGCAAAGCAACACTGGAACCAGTCTATTCCACCACCGAAAAATTAAAAGCAAGAGGATTATCTGCCAAGGCAATCGGCAAGCTTACAAAAAATCTGCTTGAACAATTGTCACCGCACGAAATCCCGGAGAATATCCCGCTCCCCGTCCTGCAGCAATACCGCCTGATGGACAGGGCTAAGTCCTTTTTCAAAATTCACTTCCCTGCCAGTGAAGACGATGCTGCGCAAGCCAGGAGAAGACTGAAATTTGAAGAACTGTTCCTCGCCCAGATCCGCATCTGTAGGCTCAAGATCAGAAGACAAGCCGCTTCGCACGGGTTCCTGTTCACAAGTGTTGGTGATACGTTTAATACTTTTTACAACGAACACCTGCCCTTCGCCCTCACCGGTGCCCAGAAAAGAGTGCTCAGGGAAATCAGGCAGGACACCGCCACCGGCAGGCAAATGAACCGGCTTGTGCAGGGAGACGTAGGTAGCGGTAAAACCATGGTAGCCCTGCTCACCATGCTCCTGGCCATTGACAACGGATTTCAGGCCTGCCTCATGGCACCCACAGAAATCCTGTCTCAGCAACACTACAAAGGCATTGCTGAATTCCTCGAAAAAATGGACATCCGGGTCGCCCTGCTCACCGGCAATGTAAAAGGCAAAGCCCGTAAGCAGATTCTGAAAGATACGGAAGAAGGAAAAATACATATCCTCATCGGCACCCATGCCCTGCTGGAAAACCAGGTGGTTTTCCACAACCTGGGCCTCGCCATCGTAGATGAGCAACATCGATTTGGGGTAGCCCAGCGTGCAAGGCTATGGCAAAAAAACACCATGCCCCCGCACATTCTGGTCATGACAGCAACACCCATCCCCCGTACACTGGCAATGACGGTATACGGAGATCTGGATGTGTCTGTTATCGATGAACTGCCCCCCGGCCGTAAACCTATCACCACTGTACATCGTACGGAATGGCAGCGTCCTTCGGTGATGAATTTCATCAAAGATGAAATCAAAAAGGGTCGCCAGGCATACATCGTATACCCATTGATCGAAGACTCTGAAACCCTTGATTATGAGAATCTCATGAAAGGGTATGAAGAGGTGAAAGCCTTCTTCCCCGAGCCACAGTACTATATTAGTATGGTACACGGCAAGCAACCGCTGGATCTGAAAGATGCCAACATGCAGCGGTTCGTGACCGGCGATACCCAGATCATGGTGGCGACCACCGTAATCGAAGTAGGGGTAAACGTACCCAATGCCTCCGTGATGGTGATAGAAAGTACCGAAAGGTTCGGCCTTTCCCAGCTGCACCAGCTGAGAGGCCGTGTAGGAAGAGGCGCAGAGCAGTCTTACTGTATCCTCATGACAGGAAACAAACTGGGAGCTGACTCCAAAGAACGTATTAATGTTATGGTACAAACCAACGATGGTTTCATCATTTCAGAAAAAGATATGGAGCTGAGAGGACCCGGTGATATAGAAGGTACCCGCCAGAGTGGAATACTGGACTTAAAACTGGCTGATATAGTGGCGGATAAAGCCATCCTCGAAGCTGCCCGTGCCAGCGCAGAAAAAATATTACAGGAAGATCCTGATCTCGCACTGCCTGAAAATCAGCCATTACAGCGATATCTGGCCGTGCAGCAAGGAAAATCACAATGGAGCAAAATCTCATAAAACCATACCCGCGCCCCATTGTCAGAAAATAACCTGTGCATGCAAAATTTCCTGCCGGGGTTTTACGTTTATCTATAGAATGCGCCCCGGTTTATCGATATAAAGAAGGTTCAACTTAAACTCCCTCGGGATTTATTCATCTAATTTCCCGTAGCAGGCAGGTTGGGATAATACAGACTAAAGGTTGGCGCTGTTATTGCGGTAACATATTACCGACTTCTGCGTTAAAGCTTAGTGACATTGATCAAGACATAAAATACTCCTTATCCATTGATATCTCAATGGATAGAAACAAGAAATATACAATACGGATGAAATGTAGGTTCCCTATAGGCTGCTTAGCTTTTATCATTTCGCTGTTCGCAGGCGGAAAAATAATGGCACAGACGGCGACGACGCAGGAAATGTATTATAGCAGAGCTCTGAAATTCACAGAGAATAAAGGGCAATGGACAGGCGATTTCCTATACCAGGCAGATATGGGTGGCGGTGCGGTATTCCTGAAGCGCACCGGCTTCAGGTTCCTGTTACAGAACAAAGACGACATGTTTGCCCTGGCTGAAAAAATGCACGGGCATGCAGGCCTCGGCGATACCACATGGAAGATTGTACCCGGTACAGTAACTGCCGGCAGCTCAATCGCCCGCACGGCTTCCTCTTCCCCCGGCAATACTTCCGATTCCTTACCGGTAATCAGAAGCCATGCCTACGAAGTGACCTTCCTGAATGCAAACAATCCTGAAATCTCCCCGGATAAAGCAGAAGAAACATATTCCAATTACCTGATCGGAAATGATAAATCCAAATGGGCCTCACATGTGAAATCATATGGCCTGGTCAATTACAAATCTTTATATACCGGTATTGATATGCAGGTATATTCAGATGCAGGTGTTTTGAAATATGATCTGATTGTAGCCCCAGGAGCAGATCCCTCACTGGTGCAGATGCAATATACAGGTGCGAACAAAGTAGAAGTGAAGAAAGGAAACCTCATCATCACCACTTCTGTAGGTACGGTAACTGAACAAATGCCCACCGCATATCAGTACATTGACAACGAACGTGTAAGCGTAAAGGTAGCTTACTCACTTAGTGGCAATAAACTGAAATATAAAGTGAGTGATTACAACACCGCTTATCCGCTGATCATCGATCCAAGTTATATCTTCTCCACTGTAACCGGTTCTACTGCGGACAACTGGGGTTTTACTGCTACCTACGATGGTGCAGGTAATTTCTATGGCGGCGGTATCGTATTCGGAAATGGATATCCCGCTACCACAGGTGCCTTCCAGACATCTTTTGGCAGTGGTGGATTTGATATCGCAATCAGTAAATTTTCTTCCAATGGCCGTCAGCTCATTTATGCTACTTATCTGGGTGGTAATGGCAAAGAACAACCTCATAGCTTATTCGTAGATGCAGATAATAACCTCGTGATATCAGGCAGAACCACTTCTGCTGATTACCCTTATTCCAAAATGATTGGAACAAGAGGTGGCTGGGATATTGCAGTGACAAAACTGAATGCAGATGGTTCTGCATTTATTGGTTCACTCCTGATCGGCTCCTCTGTTGACGATGGTGTAAATATCCGGGAAGACAGGGCACAGGGACCCAGCCTGCTGCTGCGTAACTATGGCGATGATGCTCGTAGTGAAGTTGTGATCGATGATGCTGGTTATATCTATGTGGCCAGTTGTACACGTGGTAGCGATTTCCCCGTTACCGCAGGTGTATTGCAGTCTAATTTCGGCGGAAAACAGGATGGTGTGATCATGAAAATAAACCCTACCTGTACTGACCTGGTCTGGGCTACCTTCATAGGTGGTAGCAATGAAGATGCTGCCTACGTACTGGCACTGAACGGAACCAGCAGTTTATACGTAGCCGGTGGTACCGCCAGCAATGATTTCCCTATGAGAGGAAATGGTTTATACAAGTCATACAAAGGCGGTGCCTGCGATGGCTGGATAGCACATATTACTTCAGATGGTACGGCTATTTCACAGAGTACTTACATGGGAGCTACAACTGCAGCCGCTGATCAGGTATATGGTATCCAAATGGACAGCAAAGGTTTTGTGTACATCATGGGTACAACAGAAGGCACCTGGCCGGTGGTTCAACCTACAGGAACCACCACTTTTTACAACGACAATTCCAGGCAGTTCATTGCAAAATTACAACCTGACCTGTCTGCATTTGTATACAGCACTACATTTGGTAAAGCATCCTCCACACCAAGTATATCTCCCGTGGCCTTCCTGGTGGACCGCTGCGAGAATGTATACGTGTCCGGATGGGGTGGTGGCATCGATATCGACTTACTTTATCCTAACTCCAATACCGGAAGTTTGCCTACCAAAAATGCATTGCAGAAAACAACAGATACGCAGGACTTCTACTTCTTCGTATTACAGCGGGATGCCCGGGATGTGCTGTTTGCCAGCTACTTTGGAGGTAATGGTACCTATGAACACGTAGATGGCGGTACCAGCCGTTTCGATAGGAATGGTGTAATCTACCAGGGTATCTGTGCATGGTGTGGTACAAGCCCCAATTACAGGCCAAGATATCCGACTACACCCGGTGCATATGCCACTACCGCACCCCCGGATAACAAATGTAACCTGGGTTGTCTGAAGATTGCATTCAACCTGGATGGTGTAAGAGCAGGTATCAAAACAGAAGATAGAAAAACAAACTATTGCGTACCTGCAACCATTACCTTCATCGATACCACACATACCAGCGCAGTTACCTGGACATGGAATTTTGGCGATGGTTCAGCACCCGTAACCGGTACAAGTGATACCATCCAGCATACTTATAATAATCCGGGTAACTATACTGTAAGCCTCATCAAATGTGATCCTGCCAGCTGTAACGGTTGTGATACAGCAACACTGCAGTTGCGGATCAGAACAGACGAAGCAGTATTCAACATGACAGCGACCAGACAACCACCATGTGAGTCGCTCACCTATGAGTTTGACCTGGTAAGCACACCGCCTAAACCATATCAAAGCAATTCATTCTCGCTTAATTTCGGTGATGGTACAGGTGCTATTGCAGTCGGCCCTTCAGACTTCCCTTACACACATGCTTATGCAGCAGATGGGATCTACAATGCAACGCTTACACTGGTGGATACAAACTATTGTAATGCACCTGATGTAGATACCATTACACTGCGTGTAGCAGCCAACGTGAAAGCATCATTTGTAGTACCTGATAGTTCCTGTGTACCGGCTACACTGGAATTTAATAACACGACTGCAGGTGGTGAAACATTCACATGGGATTTCGGTGATGGCACTACTTCAACAGATATTTATCCAACACACACCTATTATACGGCAGGCGATTATCCTGTTACATTGAGTGTTGTAGATAACAATACCTGTAACAAGACAGATGATACCACCGTTACAATACATGTATTCGATGCGCCAACGGCGGACTTTACCTATTCACCCGTAACGCCGGTTGAGAATACGCCGATAACATTTACCAATCAGTCATCTGCAGATGCGATTGCTTTTGAGTGGGAGTATGGAGATGGCGCTATTTCAACACAGACGAATCCTGTGTATCAATACAATTCAACAGGTGTGTACGATGTATACCTGATAGCTACGAATGCAGCAGGATGTAAGGACACAGCTTTGAAACAGGTGAGTGCAATCGTGATACCATTATTTGATATTCCTTCCGCATTCTCTCCGAATGGAGATGGCGTGAATGATGTGTTCCTGGTGAGAGGATTTGGTATCGCTAAGTTTAATATGAAAATTTATAACCGCGTAGGCCGGCTGGTATTCGAAACAAATGATGCGAATATTGGCTGGGACGGGGTATACGCTGGAACGATTCAGCCAATGGATGCCTATGCCTATGTCATCAATGTGCAGTTCAGTGATGGCACTTCGGCAACAAAGAATGGTAGTGTAACCTTGTTAAGATGACGAACATGAAGCAGTTTGTAAAATTTATCGCGGGTTGTACGATGCTGTTGGGAACAGCAATACAGGGGAATGCGCAGGACATGCATTTCTCTCAGTACTTCAATGCTCCATTGCTGACTAACCCGGCAAATACAGGATTTATTCCGGACGGTAACTACCGCCTGGGAGTGACTTACCGCGACCAGTGGGCAAGCATCCCTGTGCCCTACCGAACGATGTCCGCCTTCGGCGATTTCCAGTTGTTTCGCGACAAACTGGAATATGGCTGGGTAGGGGTAGGAGGAGTACTGCTGCGGGATGTGGCAGGTTCCGGCAACCTGACATCGACCAAGGCTTATGCCTCAGTAGCATATCACCAGTTGTTAGGACAAAGCAGCCTGTTGTCACTAGGTTTTAATGTAGGGAGTGCAAATAAGCGGGTGGATGTCACCAAACTGACATTCGGGGATCAGTGGAACGGAAAGTTCTTCGATGCACAGGTGCCGACAGCAGAGCCTTTCAATGCAACGAGTGTGACTTATTATGATATGCAGGTGGGTATGAACTATGCTTATTTCCCTACTGATAATATCTATATCAATGCGGGTGTATCAGCACAGCATGTGAATAAGCCCCGTGAGACATTCTATGAAGGGAATACAGTGATTCCGAGATTGTATACCGGATTTATCAATGCGAGTATCAAGATGAGTGATAAGGTGATCATTAATCCTTCGGCTTATTATGCAAGGCAGGCAGGGTCTAATGAGGTGGTAATGGGAGGTAATCTTGCATATAATTTGTCAGAACACGGAGAGACGCAGTTGTACGGCGGGGTATATTACAGGGTGAAGGATGCGGCAGTGTTGCTGGTGGGATATCAGTTGAAAGGGGTGAAGATGATGTTTAGTTATGACGCGACGATGTCTTCATTGTCGGCAGCAAATAGCCATAGAGGAGCATATGAAGTGGGAATAGTGTATACCGGTTTGTACCCGAACAGGGCGTTTAACGGGGCGAAAAGGATGACGATTTGTCCAAGTTTCTGATGATATATTTTTCCTCTTTACAACCCGGGATTGTTTCAAAAGTAATCTGAAGGCATTGAGAATTTCATAAACTAAAATTCTCTCCATCAGGTACCCGGATTCATCCCGGGAATGGTACTTTTGATACAACCCCGGGTTTTTTCGTAATAGCAAATACTGTAACTTGCTGCTTACCATCGCCGTTAAACTATTGGTGGTTTCAACAATCAAATAATACTCAAAGTATACTATGAAACGAATATTGTTTTGCTTATTCCTGTTAGGTACTGTTCACCTGGCGCAGGCGCAGTACTACAAAACAGACACCGCAAGGAAGAAAGAGTTCGACGCTTCCCGTCTTATGATCGGAGGTTCAGTAGGACTTGCCTTTGGGGATTATACCAATATTGATTTTTCTCCATTGATCGGTCTCCGCATCAACGATATGTTTGCAGCAGGTGTCGCTATTAATGCCCAATACGGTTCGGAGCGTTTCCGTTATTATGACGGAACTACTTCGCAGCGCAACCAGTATTCCATCGTAGGTGGCGGACTCTGGGGTCGTTTTTACCCGTTTGACTTCATGTTTATCCACATACAGCCGGAGTATAACTTTATCAATGTAAAGACTACCCTGTATGATCCAAAGGAGACATACTCAGATCATTACGGTGTACCTAGTTTGCTGATGGGTGGTGGTTATGTGCAGCCAATCAGTGACAGGGCGGCCATCAATATTATGGCACTGTACGATGTGATTCAGGATAGCAGGTCACCATATTCAAACGGTTTGATCCTGAGAGTAGGCGCTACATTAGGACTTTAATAAGATCATTTTATAAAAAAAAGGCTGGCCATTTTTAGGGTCAGCCTTTTTTATTTCCCTTTACCAGCTATCATTTAGCATAGATAAATTGTATAATTGACACTGTTAAAAAACTTGTTATCACAGGTATCATGATTATTTCAGTGTCATAATTGTTTTTATGGGTTATTATCAGTAATTTTTGTAAAAATTGGCCTTCCACGTTGCCTGGCCAATCCGATAAACCACGTTAGGATGAAGGCATTGTACTGTATACAAATCTGCTGCGGCAGAGAGCAAATTACTATATGAGGAAAACCTTGAAGTGACCAGCACCTGTGCTGTTTTTTGCTATGCTATATAATCAGGTTAATGTGTAAATCAGCATAAAGATATTTAAGATAATGCGGTGGGCCTTATAGGCTGCTGCATGTTCATAACGTGTTAAATGTTAAGCGGGTTTCTTTCAAGTTACCTGCTTCTTTAAGGTGATTATGCTAACTGTCGTCGTTCTCCTTTGAGGGGAAGGTAAATTCCTGTATTCACTCCATTCTTTGCTGAGGCGTTAGCCTAAAAAAAAGCCTTTTCCTTGCTGCCGCAGGCCAATTCTTTAGTATTTTAGCTTTATATAAAAAAAATCCATAGCTATAATGAACGATCGTTTAATGAATTTGAAAGAAAGGGACTGGACAGAAACCAAAGCACATTCCAGCTGGCAGATCTTCAAGATCATGGCCGAATTTGTAGAAGGCTTCGAAGCCATGGCCAAAATGGGCCCTTGCATCTCCATCTTCGGTTCCGCCAGAACCAAGCCTGGCAATAAATATTACGAACTCGCCCATGAAATAGGTCGTCGCCTTGCTGACGAAGGCTTTGGTATCATCACCGGCGGAGGGCCCGGCGTAATGGAAGCTGCCAACCGCGGTGCCCAGGAAGCGAAGGGGAAATCCGTAGGTGTGAACATTACATTGCCGCATGAACAGTTCCCGAATCCATATGTAGACCATGATAAGAACCTGCATTTTGACTACTTCTTTGTGCGTAAAGTGATGTTTACCAAGTACTCACAGGGTTTTGTTATGATGCCTGGAGGCTTTGGTACGATGGACGAATTCTTTGAGGTAGCGACCCTGATCCAGACGAAGAAGATGACGGAAACGCCGATGGTACTGGTGGGTAAAGAGTATTGGAGTGGACTGCTGGAGTGGATCCGGACTACGATGATGGAAAAAGAGAGTAATATATCACCGGAAGATCTGGGCCTTTTGAAGCTGTTTGATACGGCGGATGAGGTGGTGGAATATTTCAGGGTGTTTTACACGACGAATAAGTTGCGGCCTAACTTCTAAGGGAATTTTGGGTAAAAAGACAGGGAACTTAAGCGGATTAAAGGGATATTCCAGCTTATTCTTCCCTACAGTCTGGCTACCCATAAACTTCCAAAAGCACTATCCTTCGGGGTATTTTCTGTAGGTTTGCAAAAATTAAACGCAATGGATATAATTCCAGCCAACGTGGAAGCGTTTGCAGAGAAGTACAGCACCCCGGAAAGCGAGGTGCTAAAACAATTGAACAGGGAAACAAACCTGAAGGTAGAGCAGCCACATATGCTGAGCGGTCACCTGCAGGGGCAGTTCCTTAGCCTGGTCAGCCACATGCTGCGCCCGGAAAGGATCCTGGAACTGGGGACATATACAGGCTATTCCGCCATTTGTCTGGCGCAGGGACTTACACCTACAGGCATATTGCATACTATCGACATTAACGAAGAAAGAGAAGATATGTGCCTGCGTTACTTTGAGAAGGCAGGCCTTTCTGATAAGATCAAAATGCACATCGGCAAGGCAGCGGATGTTATAGCGCAGTTTGACGATGTATTTGATCTGGTATTTATTGACGCAGACAAAGCAGGGTATGAGAAATATTATGATCTCGTGTGGGAAAAATTACGTCCCGGCGGGATTATTTTAGCAGATAATGTGATGTTTCATGGAGAGACCTTGCTGGAACCTGCACAGCAGAGCAATAATGCGAAAGCAATGGTGAAGTTTTGTGAGAAAGTAGCTGCAGATGGGCGTTCGGAACAGTTATTGCTTACGCTGCGGGATGGATTGCTGATGATCAGGAAAAAGAGTTAGGATCAGTGATGTGGAAAATTGAAGGCAAATTTGCTCCTCCTGCATACATACTTACTAACTACCAGGAGTCGCAACTTTATTCAAAAACGAACCCATTAAATTCATGTACATGCAACTAAGGAGATGCTTTTTCGCGGTCAGTTTTCTTATTGGCTGCATGCCATTTGTGAAAGCACAGACCACATCGACACCGCAGTACATTGCGATGTACAAAGACATCGCGATCGATGAAATGAAGCGGAGTGGAATCCCGGCTTCCATTACCCTGGCACAGGGTGTATTGGAAACCCAATCCGGCAACAGCTGGCTGGTACAGAATTCCAACAATCACTTTGGTATCAAATGTAAAAACAACTGGACTGGTCAAACTGTGAACTATGATGATGATGCACGCCAGGAATGTTTTCGAAAATACAATACAGCTGCAGACTCTTACAAAGATCACTCTGATTTCCTGAAGAATAACCCTCGTTATTCTTTCCTCTTCCAGTTCCAGATGGAAGATTACAAGTCATGGGCATATGGATTGAAGCAGGCAGGTTATGCCACCAGCAAAACCTATCCACAGCAGCTGATCAAGGTGATTGAAGACTATAACTTACAGCAATATACGATGGAAGGAGAAGGGCGGATAGCCAGGTCTACACCTTCAACCATTACGAATACGAAACCTTCCACCACTACCACCGGGAAAGGCAATACAGCTGCTGCTGCTGACAAACCAATTCCATCCGGTGTATTTGAAATCAATGGCCGCAAAGTACTGTATGCCGAGGCAGGTACTGCATTGATCCAGGTCGCTGATGAAAAGGATATCAAACTGCGTAACCTGGTGAAGTATAATGACCTTGCCAATGATGATCCTTTGCCAAAGAGTAATTACATCTTTTTGGAGAAGAAAGGGAAGACAGGCAAGAACGATTTTCACGTAGTTAAGCAGGGAGAAACCATGTATGATATTTCCCAGGCAGAAGGTATCCAGTTACGCTGGTTACGCCGTCGTAACAGGATGAAAGAAGGAGAGGAGCCAGCAGCTGGTCAGCGATTGGCACTGCAGGGCTATGCAAGTACTAAGCCCGATCTCGCAAAGATTCCGCCTCCGGAAGATCCAACTGAAGGAGACCTGAATCCTAAGCAGATTGTAGATGATGTGAAGACTGAAATGGAGCGCCAACAACAGCTGGCACAACAGCAACAGGCACAGCAACAACAGGCGCAATCACAGCCGCAGGTGAATAAACTGCCTGACGGTATGGTGGATGATCTGAAGAAGATTGGAGATGTGACACCGGCAGGCACCAGCACTACTGCTGCAAAACCAGCTACTTCAGCAACTAAGCCGGCATACAATCCGGCACCTGCTACTTCAGCACCTGTTGTGAATGCTTCTGCAAGTGTAGGAACATCTGCTCAACCAGTAGCCACCACACCTGCAGCAACCGCACCTTCACAACCAATAGCCACCACACCTGCGCAGCCTGCGGCTTCCAAACCTGTAGCCACCACACCTGCTACTCCTGCTCAAACACCAGCTACTCAAACATCAACACCAGCAGCTCAAACGTCTGCTCCGGTGGCACCAGCACCAGTAGCACCAACACCTGTAACCTCCACACCAACACCTTCCCCTGCTCAGCCGACAGCCTCCACGCCTGGTCCTCAGCAGCCCCCTCCATCCACCACACCAGGCGGATTACCAGAAGGAACTATTCAGGTGGGAAACTTGTTATATCACGATGTCACTTCCAAAGAAACACTCTACGGCATCTCAAAACGCTACAACATAACCGTAGAACAGTTAAGGGAATGGAATCAACTGGAAGCCTACGATATTAAAATCGGCCAAAGGCTTTTAGTAGGAAAAGCACAACAATAAGAACAATTTAATCAATCGTAAATAAGGAAACACATGTCTGTTATTCAGGTTCATGACAAACAATTCACACCTTACATCAACGCAGATAAACTCCAGGCGCGTATTCAGGAACTGGCAGCCGCTATCAGCAATGACCTCAAAGGTGAAAAACCATTATTCATTGCCATCCTCAACGGCTCCTTCATGTTTGCCGCTGATATGTTTAAATACCTGACCATAGAAGCAGAGATCTCGTTTATCAAACTCGCTTCCTACAAAGGCATGAAGTCGACCGGAAACGTAGTGCAGGCAATTGGCCTGGATGAAGATCTGTTCGGCCGTACTGTCGTGATCCTGGAAGACATCGTGGACACAGGAAAAACACTGAGCCAGTTCCTCCCACAATTAGAACATCAGCAACCTAAAAAACTGCTCGTTACTTCCCTGCTCACCAAACCGGAAGCAATGAAGTTCCCCATTAAGATCGATTATCTCGGTTTTAGTGTACCTAACAAGTTCCTCCTGGGTTATGGCCTGGACTATGATGGCCTGGGTAGAAACCTGCCGGAAATCTACCAGTTAGTTGAAAATGCCTAAGGCGATTTCGAAGGAACTTAATCCTTAGCAAAAGAGGTAGGTTCTTTTTCCAGCAAAAAACGCCCTCCGGCATTAGCAAAAAAAAGAAAATCTCCCTACCTCCGCAGGCCCACTAATATTTCAGAAAATCCCTTCTGCCTAAAAACAGAAGGGATTTTTTGCTTATATTACACTAACTGATGCAGAATTCCAATGGAAAAGCTCCTGATGCTGCTCGCCAGCCTGCTAATCCTTGTACCTGCGAATGCACAGAAAATTTACATCACCGGAGCCGTAGAGGACAGTATTTCACACAATCCCTTACCCGGTGTATTAATCTCAGTGATCAATGATACCGCAAAAGTCGCTACCAATCAGTATGGACTTTTTCGGATTGCGGTGCCTTCCCAGGACGCTATATTACTCTTCCAACTGGACAAATACCGCCCTAAACGGGTTCCCGTAGGTGTGTACAACCGTATCCTCGTCCAACTGGATGCCATCGACAACCCAAAAGATGCCATCGCCAAAGCCAAAGCTATTGCCCGTGACCGCTCCTCCAATGGCTCCAATCCAAACTATGGCAATACCAGCATGGGTACCCGCGTCTTCTTCGACGAAACCTACGGCACCCTGTACGAAAATCAATTCATGAAAACCCTGATCCGCAGCCACTCTACCTTCGCCGTAGATGTAGACAGGGCCGCCTATAGCAATATCCGCCGCTTCATCCGACTCAAAGAAAAAATCCCCGTAGATGCTGTGCGCATCGAAGAAATGCTCAACTACTTCACCTACCACTATCCCCCTCCCCCCAGGGACCAAACCTTAGCCATCTACAGCAGCTACGGTACCTGCCCCTGGAAACCAGAACACCGTTTACTGCAAATCGCCGTTAGAGGCGCTGTGATGCATACAGATAGCCTGCCTCCCAGCAACCTTGTATTCCTGATCGATGCCTCCGGCTCCATGGCACCCGCCAATAAACTACCCCTACTGCAGGCCGCTTTCCGCATCCTGGTGAATAATCTCAGACAGAACGACCACGTTGCTATCGTTGCCTACGCAGGTGCCCCAGGCATAATCCTGCCCAGTACCTCAGGAGATCAGAAAGATAAAATCCTTAATGCTATCGACAACCTCAGTGCAGGTGGCGCTACCGCAGGAGAAGCTGCCATCAAACTCGCTTATCAGCTGGCACAGGATAATTTTATCAAAGATGGTAACAACCGCGTAATCATGGCTACTGACGGCGATTTCAATGTAGGGCAGACCAGTGACGTAGATATGGAACAACTCATCGTGAGCAGGAAAGAAAGTGGCGTACTCCTTACCTGCCTCGGTTTCGGTATGCGTGACTATAAGGACAGCAAGCTCCAGACACTTTCCAGCAAAGGCAATGGCAACTTCGCCTACATCGACAACCTCGAAGAAGCCAGTAAGATCTTTGCCCGTGAATTTGGCGGTACCCTCTTCACCGTCGCCAAAGATGTGCAGGCAGAAGTCTACTTCAATCCCGGAATGGTGAAATCTTATCGCCTGATCGGCTATGAAAATAAAGTAATCAGTAACGCAGATACTACCGGGGGCAGGGTATCCGGAGGCATTGTAGGAGCGGGGCATTGTGCCCTCGCTATGTATGAAATAGTGCCCGGAACCGAAGGTAGTCATAGCCTTCGGGATACCGATGTCGTTTTTAATCCCGCAGACAGCCTTCTGGCTAAAATCAAAATCAATTATCAAGTCCCCACCGATTCCTCTTTCCATACCATCTGGCATCAAATCCCTGATTCCTGTGTCGCTTTTGAAGATGCCGATCCTGATTTTCGTTTTGCATCCTCAGTCGCATTATGTGGCATGATTTTACGACATTCTGCTTACAAAGGGGAAGGTGACAGCAAAATGGTATTGGAGATCGCTAAGAGAGCACTGGGCGATGATCCTGGAAATTACCGCAAAGAATTTATCAAGCTGGTTAAAGACCTGAAAAAGAACAAGAACGTTAACTAGAAAAGTCCTGAGCATAACCATATCTGCTTGATTTACATTTCTACATGTTTCGTGGATTTACTGCCTCAACTGTTAAACTTTGTTAAAGGTGTAACCCTTGATTTAAACTTTGTTCGCTGAAAATATCTAACCTCTTGTTATTTCGACCTATTGTGAACTGAACTAAAACGGAGACCAATGCATAGCAAGTCAGTTAAGATTCTTGAACTAAACTTCGAGCGTGGATGGAGAGGAGGAGAGCGGCAGACTATGTATACAATGTCCGGATTCAAAGATGCCGGCCTGAATGTAGAATTACTATGTAGAAAAAACTACCCGTTGGAAAAAAAGGCAAACGAAAAAGGATTTAAAACCCATTCATTTGCCAATATTTTTGGCGCACTCTTCTTCCTGATCTTTAAAGGAAGCCGTTATGATGTACTTCATGCGCAATCTTCTCATATCCTGACTTATGCTATTCTTTCCAAGCCCTTTCACAGGGCTAAAATCATTTTCACCCGTCGCGTGGATTTTGTTCCCCATGGTAAAATGACCTTATTCAAATATAAGCTGACTGATCAGGTCATTGCGATCAGCAATGCAATCAAACATATTCTCACAGACTTCGGAGCTAAAGATGTTCGCCTGATTTCCAGTGCCATTATAGCTAAAAAGCTGGACAAACTCAGGGCAGAACAGATTCTCCGCGATGCCGGTGTCGATCCTTCCCTACACCTGATCGGTACCACCGCCGCGCTTGTGCAACACAAAGATCCCCTAACCATGATCGAGGCCATCCGCAAACTGGCTGCCGTTCGTCGTGACTTTGTATTCCTTCACTTTGGAACTGGGGAACTGGAACAGCAAATGCGGGATAAAATAGAAGAATATGGCCTGGGAGATGTGTATAAACTGATGGGCTTTTATGAAAATGTTGAAGACATCTTTTCCGTACTCGACATCTTTACGATGAGCTCTGAACAGGAAGGCCTGGGAAGTAGTGTGCTGGATGCCTTTATGTACAGGGTACCTGTAGTCTCTACCAATGCCGGTGGCTTGTCAGATCTTGTGCAGGGTGGGAGAGCAGTATCCTGCGAAGTACATCACCCGGAACAACTGGCGGCCGGTATCCAGTCTTTACTGGAAGAACCAGCCAGGAGAGAGTCCGTGGCCAGAAGGGCCTTTGCATATACAACAGAAAGACATAGTTTATCATGCATCACCCGTTCTTACCTGGAATTATTGTATGAAATGGGAGCGGGAATTGACCTTTCCAGGTTCGAAAAACCGGTGTCGCATATGCAGGCTACGCAGGCATAAGTTGCCGGGCCAGCTCATATACCAGTTGTCCAATCGCCCGATGATTATACTTTGTCCGGATTGTTTCATAAGCCCCTTGCGCCAGTTGCGCTCTGAGAGCGCCATTATTCTTTAATAAAAGGATCTTTTCCGCAATCGCCTCTGCTGTATTTGCTGTTAATAAGATATCCTTTCCATCCTCAAATATCTCCCTGATAGCCGGGGACTCTTTGCTGATCATTGCTTTTTCAAGCGCAGCATAATGGAAGATCTTGTTAGGGATCACGAGATCCGCCTTCAATGTCTCTCCAAAAATCCCCAGACAAACATCAAAATTATTCATTTCAGCAGCCAGTTGATCATAAGCTACCCAACCTGGTAAAGAAATATTTCCCAATTGATAAGACGCTACTAATTGCTGGATTACTTTATACTCAAATCCATTTCCAATCAGCCGGAAATGGATATCTGCATGCTCCTTTAATAGCTTCGCCGTTTCCACGATCATACGTGTACCCTGCAAAGGAATAAAGCCGCCATAAAACCCCACCACGAAAGTATCCCGCTCACCTAATGCCGGGGCAGGCGGGAATTCATCCGTATTCACACCCACAGGTACCACATGTAGTTTGTGCAGCGGAATGCTGAAAGTGTGATGATAATAATCCCTGTGGCAGGAGGTGTCGCACATGACGAGGTCTGCCAGCTGCATAGAAATCCTGTCCTTCAGGTAGTTCTTCAATGCTCTTGGAGAAAACCTGCTGACTTTCTTATAATCAAATACCTTGGAAAGATAGCGGGAGATGAGGGGATCAAACAAGATGGGTTTGCCGGAGAGGATTTTAATGGCCGCCACATCCTGGTGTGTAAAAGCAGGTAGAAAAATGATATCTGCCTCCTTACAGGCTTTGCGCAGCGCTGCAAAATTCCATTTACTCTTCTCTTTGTAATTGTAAAAAGAAAGGGACACAGCAGGAATAGTCCGCAAACCATCCAGGATAATTTTTGTACGGTTGTAGTCTGGCTCGAAATCTCCGGCTACCAATATCTTCATCGTGTGATCTTGCCTTATTTAGTAATCCTGAAACGTTTTTAGTATTCAAAAACCAGTAATCCAGAAACCAGTAATCCAGAAACCAGTAATCCAGAAACCAGTAAATCCAAAAACCAGTAATCCAAAAACCAGTAATCCAAAAACCAGTAATCCAAAAACCAGTAATCCAAAACCAGTAATCCGGAAACCTTATTTAGTGATCCTGAAACATTTTCTAATCAGCTTCTGCTGAAAATCAAACGGCATGGTTTGCCCGGTAATATCCTTAATTACACTTGCCTGGATCTGATCTGTCTCTAACTGAAACTTACGGTAGTTATTACTAAAGTAAACCACTCCTCCTGGCTTCGTAGCATGCAACACCTTATTCAGGATAGCCACATGATCCCGCTGAATATCCAGGAACTCCTTCATACGCTTGCTATTTGAAAAGGTAGGAGGATCCAGCACCACCAAATCAAAATAATCAGCAGGCAGGGTATCCAGGTATTGCAACACATCTGCATGTACAAACTGGAAGTTGCCCTTCAGGTCATTCAGCTGCATATTCTCTTCCGCCCATGCCAGGTAGGTCTTAGACAAATCTACAGACACCACTTCACTCGCGCCACCTGCTGCAGCATACACAGAAAAAGACCCTGTATAGCAAAAAAGGTTTAATACCCTCATATCTTTTGCAGATTCCCGAACCATGCCCCTGGTAATGCGGTGATCCAGAAATAGCCCGGTATCCAGGTAATCGGATAGATTCACCTTGAACTTCAGCCCGGCCTCATGTACCACTACCTCATGGTTTTCAAAAGATACCTTCTCATACTGCTCCTGTCTGCTCACTTTTCGCTGTCTCTGCTTTACCCAGATGTTGCCAAGCGGTACATTCAGCACTTTAGCAATTACTTCCAATGAACTATCCAGCCAGTTTTCATGCGTCTCCTCATCCATCCCATGGGGGCGGGTGTATTCAGATACATAAACGTGGTCGTCATAACGATCAATACTGAATGGAAATTCATTGATATCATCGTCATACACCCTGAAACAGGTAATATTCTGGCGGCGGGCGATTTTCCCAATATGGCGATAAACCTTTACCAGCCGGTTTTCTAGCATTTGTAATTTGGAAGGATCGAACATGTGCGGTAAAATTATAGCTAAAAAGCGAAAAAACCGTTGATCGCATAGCAATCAACGGTTTTTGAAGGCCGTACAAATAACGGCTATCACTTAACTAAAAATATCTCTTACTTTCTCAAAGAATCCTTTTTCTGACTTCTCCGGCTTTGGCTGGAAATTATCCGAGTTCTGCACCTTTTCCAGGAAAGACTTCTCTTCATTGCTCACCTGTTGAGGTGTCCATACATTCACATGGATCAGCTGGTCGCCTTTCTCATAAGAGTTTACAGAAGGGAATCCTTTGCCTTTCAGTCTGAAAATCTTACCGGATTGTGTGCCTGCAGGAATCTTGATCTTCGCTTTTCCATCAATGGTAGGCACCTCTACAGAAGTACCAAATACCGCATCAGGGAATGAAATGTACAGGTCATAAGCCACGTTCAGACCGTCACGCTGCAGTTCCGGATGTGGTTCCTCTTCGATCAGGATCAGCAGATCCCCGGGAGCACCACCTCTTTCGCCTGCATTACCTTTGCCACTCATGCTCAGCTGCATACCTTCCTGTACACCTGCAGGTATATCGATGCTGACCATTTCTTCACCATACATACGGCCTTCACCTTTACAGTGACCACACTTGCTGGTAATGATCTGGCCTTCGCCATGACAGGTAGGACAGGTAGCTACAGTCTGCATCTGACCCAGGAATGTCTGTGTCACTTTCCTGACCTGGCCGGACCCATGACAGGTATTACAGGTCTGGAAAGCATTTTTATCTTTCGCACCCAGTCCGCCACAATGCTGACAGGGTACATGCTTTTTAACTTTTATTTTCTTGTTGGCACCTTTAGCGATCTCTTCGTAGGTCATGCGGATCTTAATACGGAGATTGGAGCCACGTGTACCTCTGCCACGTCTGCCTCCACCACCGCCACCACGGTTGCCACCGAAGAAGCTGCCGAAGATATCGTCTCCGAAAATGTCTCCAAAGTTGGAGAAGATATCATCCATGTTCATGTTACCGCCACCGTAACCACCGCGGTTACCCATACCCGCGTGACCAAAACGGTCATACTGGGCGCGTTTATCCGCATCGCTCAATACTTCATAGGCTTCAGCGGCCTCCTTAAATTTTTCTTCTGCTTCCTTATCATTGGGATTGCGGTCAGGATGGTACTGCATAGCTACCTTCCGGTAGGCTTTTTTAATTTCATCCTGGGAGGCAGACTTGGCGACGCCCAGTATTTCGTAATAATCTCTTTTGGTAGACATATATCGCACTAAAGCCGGCATTGCGCCGGCATGGTTAAAGAAAAACTATTCTGTCAGAAAGTCACCTTATTTTCCCACTACAACCCGGGCATGACGGATCAATTTGTCATTCAGCATATAGCCCTTTTGCAACTCATCCAGTACTTTCCCCTTCAGTTCCTCAGTAGGTGCAGGAATTTCTGTGACAGCGTCGTGAAGATCAGCATCAAATTCTTTATGCAAATTCTCCATAGGTTTCAGGCCCTTGGCTTGTAGTGTTGATTTCAATTTATTGAATACCAGCATAACGCCTTCTTTAATAGCATTAATGTCGGTAGTGTTTTCGAGCTGTTTGGCAGCACGCTCACTGTCATCCAGCACATCCAGCAAAGCGACAATCGTCTCTTTATTGGCAGTCTGCATTAACTCAATCCTCTCTTTGGCAGTGCGTTTTCTGAAGTTATCAAACTCTGCAACCAGACGGAGGTATTTATCCTTCATCTCGTCCAGTTCCTGTTGTTTCTTGTCGAATTCGCTTTCATCCGCCAAGGCATCGTTAAGGTGGGTAGTGCCAGCCAGGTTCTCATCCGCATTAATATCTGGCATGCCTTTACCCTTTTCGGTGTCCTGTTCGTTTGTCTGCATATGGTAATGTTTTCGTTTATTAAATGTAAATTTACAAAGGTACGTCAGACAATTAACTTGCCAAGCAATCAAATGCCGCCAAAATGACAAAGCCCTTCCTGAAAGATGTCATTTTGGAAGTTCGTCCCCCACTGATACTATTCTGACTCCACCTTAAGTCCACGTCTTGTTCGACGCTAGTTCGATGCTTGTTCGAATAAGCTATAATGCCCCCTTTCCGATAATTTCCTCCCCGTTTCTTACCTTTGCGCCTTCGAACTATTGATAATGACCAAAGTTTTTTTAAAGAAAAAAATACAGAACCGCGTACTACAAGGCCATCCGTGGATTTTCGGGAATGAAGTCGGAGAGATCCAGGGACCGGTAGATGCAGGTGATATTGTGGATGTATTCACGCATCAGGGCTTCTTTCTGGGTAGAGGATATATTAATCCGCAATCCCAGATCCTTGTCCGCCTCCTGACCCGCGACAAAAATGAGACGATCGATGCGGAATTCTTTTACCGCCGGCTCCTCAAGGCATGGAAATACCGCCAGCAAATCGGATATGTGGAAAACTGCCGCCTGGTATTTGGCGAAGCTGACGAAATGCCGGCCCTTGTCATCGATAAGTTCAACGATTACTTTGTATTACAGACCCTTGCACTGGGTATGGATAAGTGGAAAGGCGCTATAGTAGATGCCCTGAACAGGATTTTTTCCCCCAAAGGCATTTATGAGAGAAATGATGTGCCAGTAAGAGAGCTGGAAGGTATGCAACAGCAGAAAGGTTTCCTGAGTGCACCTTTCGATACCAATATCATTCTGAATGAAAATGGACTGAAGTTCCATGTAGATATCGAAAACGGTCAGAAGACGGGTTACTTCCTGGATCAGCAGGATAACCGCCGGGCCATTCAGCACATTGTAAAAGATGCGGATGTACTGGAAGCATTCTGCTATACCGGTACTTTCTCCTGTCATGCAGGGTACTATGGCGCTAAAAGCGTATTAGGCCTGGACATTTCTGAACATGCTGTGAATACCGCCCGCAGAAATGCACAATTGAATAATCTGGAAGATAAATGTAAGTTCCAGGCTGTCAATGCATTTGATGTGTTGAAACAGTGGACAAAAGAGGAGAAGAAGTTTGACGTGGTGATCCTGGATCCACCGGCATTCACCAAGAGCCGCGAGAATATCCAGAAGGCGATCACAGGTTATAAAGAAATCAACCTGAGAGGGATGAAATTACTGAAACCAGGTGGATTCCTGGTGACAGCATCTTGTACCAACCTGGTGCCGCCGTCTATGTTCCTGGAAATCATTGATATGGCTGCGAAAGATGCGAAGAAGAAGTTGAGACAGGTAACTTTCCAGACACAGGCCCAGGACCATCCGATTTTATGGAATATCGAAAACACCACTTATCTGAAGTTCCTGATCGTTGAGGTGCAATAATTTAGATCGAATAAACTACAAATAAAAAAGGCTGTCGCGAGACAGCCTTTTTATTAAATATCTTTATAAACTACTTGACCACATTAAATTTCCCCGACTCCACCAGGGTTCCCTGCCTGTCTCTCAACTGGAATATATACAACCCACTATAATACCCATCCAGCTCCACCGTTGTCTTATTACTCACATTCTTTATCTGGCTCACCATCTTTCCGAGAAAATTGAATACAATAAGATCATAAACCTGTTCGTTATTATGCTGTAATTCAAAATTTATTCTCGAGGATGCAGGATTAGGATACAACTTCACAATTTTACTCCCCCCATCAGTACCTGATGAAGCAGGTTTATACGTCTGCGCCCTGGTAACCAGGGTGGTCAGAAGCATAAAACATGTAAGTAAAAGAGTAAAGGTTTTCCACATACCCGTAAAGATAAAGATTTTTTCGAATATCTATTAATTTTCGTTCTAAAATAGCGGGGCTGGCACAATAAAATAATCTATCATATTATATAATATATTATTATAGTGAAACCCGCATTATCCAATTTCCTATTGTAAAAATAACAAATGGCAGGCCAAAAAGGAAGCACTGCCATTAGTTTTTAACAAAAATTAACGCTTTTCGGCAATTTTTATTGCAAATCAGCCAGTGTTTTCTTAATTGCTTCAAAATCAGGCAGATCTCCAGCAGACTCTAGCACCTGTGCATACTTCACAGTACCTTCTTTGTCTACCACGAAAGCTGCTCTCTTGGAAACCCCTTTCAGGTCCAGTACGAAATTGTCATAATAAGCACCATAAGCCTGAGATGCTTCTTTGTTGAAGTCAGACAACAACGGGAAGTTCAGGTTCTGCTCTGCCTTAAATTTACCCAGGGTAAACGGTGAGTCTACAGAAATACCAACTACTGCTGTATTCAAACCATTATACGTAGCCAGGGAATCTCTTACACTGCACAGCTCTGCTGTACATACACTGGTAAATGCCAGCGGAAAGAACAGGATAACCAGGTTCTGTCCTTTGAAATCTTCCAGGGTTACTTTCTTCTTCTCTGTATCATTCAGAGAAAATGCTGGTGCCTTTGTGCCGATTGCGATGCTCATTTTATAATTTTTTAGACGGGCAAATATAGTAAAGGATTAATAAGGGAATTAAAATCTTGGACAATGCACGGCATCCAGGGTACTATTCCTGCTATTCAGGAATCCTTTAAATACCAGTGCTAACTCAAATCCCCCAAAACTCTGACTCGCCGTTTTTAGTTTTGAAATGTTACAGTCGTACGTCATACTGATCTCGTACTTGTCCATATCCAGGCGCATGGTTGGTATCACGGCATCTCCCCAGCGTACAAACACTCCCCCATAAATGCCCCGGGTACTTTCCAGGCCCTCATTGTATAACATATACCCTAATATCGCGCCACCATTATACTCCGAATAAGCGCCTTCATGAATCTCATTATACTGCGCTATCAGTTTCAACCTGTCTTCCATCGGGATGGTAATACCCGCATTGAAAGTATACTTGGGATCCATCGTAATACTGTTGTCTTTATAAAAAGACACTCTTGGACGATTGAAGTGAAACAAGGCCGCCCCTATATAATAATTCACATCTTCACCGATGGTACTGTTGAAACTGATGCCAGCACCAGCATCCCAATAGCCATATCCACGCAGCGCTAATCTGCCTTCTTCGCCGGAAGCAACGGTAGGATCATAACGCCCATTCGTATACTGGTTATTGAACGTGAGCTTAGTGGCATCAAATTGTCTCTGCACAAATCCACCCATGAAGCCCACTGACAGGAACATGTTCTTCACCTCACTCAGTGACTTATGGTAGTTGATCGCCGGCAGGATCTGTACGGCCTGCAATTTGGCAGTACCCGCTCTGTCGTAGGTAAACTGTGCACCTGTTGTAAGGAAGTCCTCCCCACGACCTATCGGGAATTTCAGCTCCCCACTCACAGCACCCGTTTGATAAGGAATCGTCACACTATTCCACTGATTCCTGTACACTGCCTGTACCCGGTAATCGCCATTGAAAAGACCTATCAGTGCGGGGTTTCGCAGAATGGGGGTCTCATAAAACTGCGACAGGTGAATATCCTGCGCCATTAGTCTGGAACTCAGACATAAACAAAGTGCCACAAACAGCTTTCTACAATTCCTTCTCATGCTTGGCAAATTTTTAAATAGGAATATGGTAATCACTGTTTATCGTAACAGCATTACGTTACCCTTCAGGGTAAAGTCCTCATTCGTATCGCAGACCACTTCGGCCACATATACAAACACATCCGGGTTCACAGGCACACCTTTTACTTTTCCATCCCATCCGCTCGTAGGATCTTCAACACTAAAGTTTGTCCTTTCAAATACTAATTGTCCCCAACGGTTATATATTCTCCATGATTTAATCGTCTTGATACCACGCCCCCTGATGTAGAAAATATCATTCTGTCCATCATTGTTAGGCGTGAAAGTATTCGGCAGCCAGGTATTGCCTGATTCACACACCATCTTGATCGTGATATCATCCACACCCTTACAGCCATATGCATTGGTCGCCGTTACTGTATAGGTAGTCGTAGTTTTTGGTGTCGCTGTCGGCTTCAGACAATCCACACAATCCAGGTAATTCACAGGCCACCATTCTACAGTTGTAATATCATTACTACCTACCACCGGAATCTGGTAACTGCTACCCGTAGCCAATGTGATATCCGGACCTGCATTCACTTCAGGCAGCGGATGTACAGTGACTACTGCAAGTGCCTGCGAAGTAAAGCAGGCATCCTTACCATAACCAGTTACTGTATAAGTGGTCGTCGTATCAGGGTATGCCATTGGATTTTGTCCTGAAGGGTTGCTCAGCCCTGTAGCCGGAGACCATTGGTAAGTTACCGCTCCGGAAGCATGCAGCTGTGCAGAACCATTTTTACAGATAAAGGTATCAGTAGCTGTTACTGTAAACGGCTGAGATACCACAATCGGAATATCCGCTTCTTTGGCACACCCCGCCGCATTCTCCACTTTTACATGATAAGTCGTATCAATGTCAGGCGTGATCACAGGATTGGCGCTATGACTATCATTAATCTTATAATCTGTCCAGGTCACAGTTGCATCAGCATCAGTATTCGCATGCAACGTGAGCGAACCCCCCCGGCACAGACTTGCACTTACGGGATCCGGATTCAGCGCAGGATAGTCTACTACACTGATAGTCTGCGTAGCAGTACTGCTACAAATACCGCTGGCAGTAGTAATGGTCAGGGTGATTACCTGGTCACCTGATTGGTTGAATGTCGTAGCAGGCGGTGTTTGAACTAAATAGTTTTGCCCCAGGATATCCCAGCTCCATTTGGTATCTGGAATATTTTTAGACTCATGTCCGGTCAGTTGCAGGGTAGTACCCGTACACAATGGACCTGCTGCATCTATAGATGCTACCGGCTTAGGCTCTACTACAATTTCTTTTTGAATGGTGTTCACACAACCATAGGCACTCGTCGTAGTCAGCGTTACATTGTAAGTACCCGGTGCATCATATACATAAGAAGGTGCCGGACCTGTACCTACATCATCAGTTTTGGTAGTGACACCAAAATCCCAGGCATAAGTCATATCCATCCCCAGTTCAGATGATACGCTGTGAGAAGAATCTGAAAAGAGTACAGTGCCGCCATCACAAGCCTGGGTCACATCCGTGCCGAAATTAGCAGTGACTTTATCAGCAATTACTTTGGATTCACCATCTGCTGCAACACGACATCCGCGGGCATCTTCCAGCAATACTACAGGATAGTACACACCTTCCTGTGGATAAGTGTAAGCAGGAGAAGTAGGGGTAGTCGTGGTTTCAGAATGACCATCCCCAAAGTCCCAGATGTATTTAATAGCCGATGTAGAGTTAGCATTCATTGTTACCGCAAGTGGATAACAACCTGTTTCCGGTGTTACGGTATAACTACCATTGGGCCCATCGATAAAAATATTTTTAGGTCCTGCTACAGCACTCGCACAGCCACCCTGTGAATAAACAGTAAGGGTTATGCCGAAAGTACCTGCCTTGATATAGTTGTGCAGCGGATCCTGCTCAGTAGAAGAGCTGACATCCCCAAAACTCCAGGCAGAACTTACATAATCGGAAGAGAGGTTGGTAAACTGAATTTTTACCGGTGGACAAACATCCGCAGCTACAGCAGGGAAGCTGAAATCTGCTATCGGGTTTGGTACACGCAGGTAATCTACAGTAGTGATCGTATCGCGGCAACCGGTAGTACCTTCAATCATCAGCGATACGGTATACTTGCCAGGCACTGTATAAGTATGTGCAGGTGTGGCATCAGTACTGGTCGTGCCATCACCGAAATCCCACTGGTAAGTAAGTGGTGTGGTGATGGAAGAGTTAGAGAACTGATAAGGAGTGTTCAGACATGCTATACTATCCGGGCCGCCAAATGCTGCAATGATATTTGCCACGCGGGCAGTAGCGGTATAACTGTCTTCGCAACCAGTATTATCCTTAACTGTCAGGGTCACAGGATAATTGTTGATAGCTGTATAAGTATGTGTTACAGTAGGAGTAGCAGTGGTAAATACTTCAGGCGTAGAACCATCACCGTAATCCCATGTCCAGGATACAATCGTATTGCCTGTTTTAGTAGTTGACTCATCGGTGAAGGTGATCGCAATACCCTTACATTGCCTGGTTTCAATAGAGAACTTCGCATTTGCACCATTCACTGAAATAGGAATGGTATTGGAAATATGCGGACAACCATATATATCGGTCAATTCCAGGCTGGCCGTATAATCGCCAGGAGTTGGATATACATAACCGATAGGTCCCTGTGCCGCTGTAGTGTAGGTAGCTCCGTCCCCAAACTTCCAGAGATAGGTGGCAAAATGATTAGCGCTTACGGGATCCATTGCAAAGTTAACAGTACCATTTTTACAGATAGTCGTAACATCTGCATAGATCTTTGGTGTTTCGTCTATTATGGTAACAGTCGTGCTGTATACGGATTGACAACTACCATTATCCACGGTGAGGGTAACTGTATAAGTACCACCCTTAGCATATACATGTGTTGGGTTTTGAATGGTAGAACTGCTGCCGTCACCAAAATCCCAGTTCCATAATTTGGTAGTACTGGTACCAAAATCAGATCCGTCAATAAATGAACGCTGGTAAATATTCGTACAATTCACCGGTGCTACAGTAAATGCCGCTGATGGCGGATAAATGGTGATCAGGTTCGTTTTCGTAAGCGTCTGCCGGCAACCATTGTTGATCACAGTCAGGATTACAGTATGTGTACCAATGGAGGTCCAGGTATAAGTAGGGTTTTGCAAAGAAGAAGAACCATTCCCGTTTGTTTCCTGGAATGTCCATTGCCACTCAGTACCTGCAGGTGTAGAGGTGTTGGTAAAATGGAAAACAGTAGGCTGACAACCGGTGGTCTGATCTACCGTAAAATCCACATTGACAGGATTACCCACCCGCACTGTCATAGAAGCGCTTTGAGTACAACCGCCCTGCGTAGTAATGGTTAAGGTGACAATATAGTTACCTTCCTGTGTAAAGATGTGAGTAGGTATTTTATCGGTGGAAGTTGTACCATCGCCAAAATCCCATGCCCAGCCTACTACCGGATCTGCAGAGGCTATGATTGGACTGAACTTGTCTTCCAGTGGTACGCAACCTTCTGCTAAACCATCGATGGTCAGGATTGGTTTCTGTACCCTGACAGTATTGGTAGCAGTGGCCGTACAACCCGCAGCATTACTGGCCTGCAGCGTTATGGTAAAGGCACCTTCCGCATTATACTGGTGACTGGTATTTTTTACAGTAGAGGTACCACCATCTCCAAAGTCCCATTGCCAGGCGGTAGCGCCGGTGGTATTACCGGTAAAATTGAAAGTAGCAGGCACTTTACAGGCAGTAGTGGGGGTAACCCCAACACTCGCAGTAGGAATATCAGAGATGGTGAAGGTCCTGGTTACATTGGCCTGACAGCCATCCTGGGTCAGTGCGGATAAAGTAACCGAATAGGTTCCCGGGGTATTAAAAGTCTTGACTGCGTCAACTGTAGTTTGTACATCACCGTCAGAGAAAGTCCAGGTAGCACTCTGTGGAGCTGGCTGAGTCGTATTGACAAAATGCAGGACGGTACCCTTACAAAGACTCTCTGTGATGCTAAAGTCTGCCGCAATAGTAGCGATCTGGATATAAGCTGTTTGAGAAATCGTTTTTGAACACCCATCAGCGGAAGTGGCCGTCAGCGTAACATTGAATTTACCTTCGGAGGTATATGTATGAATCGGGTTCATATCAGCACTTGTGCTGCCATCTCCGAAATCCCAGAGGTAGGTGATAGCCGGGTTACCGGTAGTATTGATAGTCGTATTGTTGGTAAAGTTAACCGTGAGCGGGGCCTTACAGCTTCCCTGGGTATTGCTGGTGAATGCAGGGGCAGGGGTGGCGCTTGCATGAATAATCTGGGAAAAGCTGTTAGTACAACCATAACTGTTGGTCACGATAGTAGTGGCAGCATAATCGCCTCCTACCGTATAAGTATAGTTGGCAGTGGCACCCGTAGTCCCGTTACCGTCGCCGAAGTCCCAGTTGATACTACTTATAGTACCATCACCGGCAGTCGACTGGTCTGTAAACTTTACAGGCAGCGGCGTACAACCGCTCGTAACATCAGTAGTAAACTGTGCTGTTGGTTTTTTATATACATTTACAGTGTGGGTAGCGCTTCCCGTAGTGCCGTTGGCAAACGTAACTGTAAGAGTTACAGTGTATGTGCCCGGTTTAGTAAAGGAGCGCGTGGGGTTCCAGAGGGTCGATTTCGCTCCTCCATCCCCAAAATCCCAGGAAGCTGAACCTCCTGTGGTAGACTGATTAATAAATTGTACATAGGCAGTTCCACATCCTGTAAAGTTATCAGCAGTGAATGCTGCTGTGTTTTGAGCCTGCACGCTGAAAGCAGAGAGCAGAATCATTACACAAGTGTATGCAGCTGCATACCAGGTGCGGACAAGAGGGCTTAGGCGTTGGTGTTTCATTCTCCGGATATGGCTAATGTCGTTCGGCATTCGACAGTAGCATAGGTTTTAAATAATAAAGGTTCAATTTTTTAACGTTAGTCCGGTATAAGAGTAACGTTAAGTAAACGTAAACAAATTGTTAATGGTTCAGAGTAGAAAAGAAAATCACACAAAAGTTATTCCAGCTTTATCTGTTGGCACAAGCTCAACAATATACGGCAAATTTACGATGTGTAAATTTATTATATGCATTTTCCTTTTATGCATGAGTACTGCTGTATTTGCACAGAATAACAATGTGGTAAAACCTGACGTATTTCAGACAGGAATTAAACAATCGGGAGTACAGGTATTTGATGTACGTACCTTGGCTGAATACAGTAGCGGGCACCTGCCACACGCTATGCAGGCTGACTTTGCAAGGGAAGAGGAATTCAATGAAAGAATCCAGTACCTGAATAAGCAGCAACCGGTATATGTATATTGCCTGAGTGGTCCCCGTGCAGCTGCGGCAGCTAAGCAAATGCGCGATAAGGGATTCTCGAATGTTGTAGAACTGGAGGGTGGCCTAGCTGCCTGGAAAGGTGCGGGTCTCGAAGTAGAAGGGGGGAATAATATCCCTCAGCTCACGCTGATCGACTTTACAGGAAAGGTATCTGAAGGTGATGTATTAATCGAGATAGGCGCTGACTGGTGTCCTCCCTGTCAGAAAATGGAGCCTGTAGTAGCTGCTTATTTGAAATCGCATGCAGGTGTTAAACTGTTAAAAGTAGATGGTAGCAAAGATACTAATGTAATTAAAACGCTGGGGGCTACTACCTTACCTACTTTTATCCTTTACAAAGAGGGACAGGAAGTCTGGAGAAAAACAGGCGTTGTAGAATTAAACTAATGTCATCTGTGGCAAGCCGAAGCCAATTGAATTTATTTTATTGCTATTAGCTGGACCGTATCCCTATACCAGCAAGCCATTATCCAAACAAAAAAGCTTTTGCCATCGTGCAAAAGCTTTTTTGTTTTAATTTATACGTTGTAAATGTGATGGTACTTTTCCGTTGCATAATCCAGGAAGTACTTGAAAGCCAATGGTTCTCCCGTGACCTTCTCACACAATTCATTGCTGGTGTAATACCGGCCATGATGATGGATTTCATCGCGCAGCCAGCTAAGTAATTGTTTATAGTCTCCCTTTGTGATCTGCTCAATCAATCCCGGGATCTGCTTCTGGGCAGCTATAAAAAACTGTGCTGCATACAGGCTGCCCAGGGAGTAAGTCGGGAAATAACCGAAGCTGCCATGTGACCAGTGAATGTCCTGCAATACTCCTTGATTATCATCTGGTACATCTACGTGCAGGTATTCACGATAGTACTTATTCCATACTTCATTGAGGTCTTTGGTAGAGTAAGTGCCATCCAGCAATCCCTTTTCTATTTCATAACGGATCATCACATGGAAGTGATAAGTCAGTTCATCGGCTTCGGTACGGATCAGGGAGGGTTTTACCTGGTTGATCGCTTTATAAAAGTCGTCCAGCGATACATGCTGCAGGTTTTCAGGGAAGCGGGCCTGCAGGGCAGCATAATGATATTGCCAGAAGGGGAGGCTGCGGCCTACGTTATTTTCCCATAATCTTGACTGTGATTCATGAATGCCTAAACTGGCTGCTTCGCCACATGGCAATCCATAATTATCAACAGGCAGGCCCTGTTCGTACAGTGCATGACCGCCTTCGTGGATACAACTCCAGGTCATGTTGCCAAAATCGTTTTCATCGATCCGGGTAGTCACCCTTACATCCTGTGGATTGAAGCTGGTAGTAAATGGATGTTCTGAAATATCCTGCCTGCCGGCGTTCATATCATATCCCATGGCTTTCAGTATTTCGATACCGAATTCCCATTGTTTATTACGGTCGTAATGCAGGTGCAGGAAGTCTTTATTAACCTGTGGTTTGGCTTCAATTTGCTGTAACAGGGGTGCAAGGGCAGTTTTTACATCCGCAAAGATGGTATCCAGCATGGCGGTATTGGCCCCTTTTTCATACTCATTCAGCAGGGCGTTGTAGGGATGGCCATTGTATCCCAGGATGTCCGCTTCCTGTTTTTTAAGTTCCACCATTTTTGCCAGCACCGGTTCAAAGATCTTGTAGTCATTGGCTTTCCGGGCCTTGATCCATGCATGGTAGCATTCGTTCGTGGCATTAGAAAGTTCAGCTACGAAGCGGGCCGGGTATTTCTTATTCTTCTCATAGTCCTCCAGGGAGAGGGCTGCATTTTTGGAGGCAATGATGTCCAGATCCTGGCGGGTATGCAGGTTTTGCAGCAGTTCGCCCAGCTTGTCTTCAACAAATAATTCATGGGCCAGGGTACTGAGGGTTGTGATCTGCTGCCCCCGGAAGGCGGCTCCTTTTTCCGGCAGGTGAGTTTCCTGATCCCATCCCAATACAGCAATAGCATTGCGTATATCGGCAATCTGTTGCATTTTCGTTTTGTACGATGCGTACAATTCTCCCGAGGATTGTGTCGTCATGCCATTTAGTTTTTTGCAATTTTAAATAATTCCCATCATATTTGCTTGTCATGAAAATCAAAGAAATCACAGCGGCTATTGCCGCATTTGCACCCTTACAGTACCAGGAAAGTTATGATAACGCTGGTTTACTGTTCGGCAATGCTGACTGGGATGTAAGCGGGGTACTCCTTTCCCTGGATACAACCGAGGCGGTGGTTGACGAGGCTATCAGCAAGGGTTGCAACCTGATAGTGGCACATCATCCCATAGTATTCGGAGGCCTGAAAAAGATCAATGGTAATAATTATGTAGAGCGGGTAGCTATAAAGGCTATCAAGCATGACATCGCTATCTATGCTGCCCATACTAACCTCGATAACGTAAGAAACGGGGTTTGCGAAATGATGGGCCAGCGGCTGAGCCTGAAAAATACACGGGTATTGGCACCTAAAAAAGACTTATTAAGAAAATTATACACGTTTGTGCCCCATGCATCTGCCGAAAAGGTAAGATCTGCATTATTTGCAGCCGGTGCCGGACATATTGGCGCATATAGTGAATGTAGCTTTAATGGGGCAGGAGAGGGGACTTTTAAGGCCGGAACCGGGACCCAGCCTTATGTCGGGGAGATCGGCAGCCGTCATTCTGAGGCAGAAACTAAACTTGAGGTTATTTTTCCCTTATATTTGGAACAATATGTGATCAAGGCACTTATAGCCAGTCATCCTTATGAAGAAGTGGCCTACGACGTGGTGAAACTGGAAAATGAATATGCACAGGTAGGTTCAGGACTGATCGGGGAGCTGGAAGCGCCAATGGACGAGATGGAATTTTTGAAGTTCGTGAAGCAACAGTTTGATACCGGCTGCGTTCGGTATACCCCACTCAGGGGCAGGCCGGTAAAACGGGTGGCACTCTGCGGAGGAGCCGGAAGTTTCCTCCTGAAAAGGGCAATTGGGGCAGGAGCGGATGCTTATATTTCTGCGGACTTTAAATATCATGAGTTTTTTGATGCTGAAAATCAAATAGTTATAGCGGATGTTGGACATTTCGAGAGTGAGCAGTTTACGGTTGACTTATTTTTTCATATATTGACTGAAAAATTCCCTAATTTTGCGCCTCTTAAATCTACCATTCGAACAAACCCGGTAAATTATTTATAAACACATTACATGGCTACTGTAAATAAAGATTACTCCGTAGAGGAAAAATTGGTGTCTGTACTTAGACTACAGAAGATGGACTCCAGACTGGACGAGATCCAGGTGTTGAAGGGGGAGTTGCCGATGGAAGTTAAAGATCTGGAAGACGAGATCGAAGGGTTAAACACACGTCTGTCCCATGTGGAAGACGAAATCCGTGGCATTCAGGACTTCATTTCTAACAAGAAAAATCAGATCAAGGAATCAGAAGCCCTGATTAAGAAATACGAGAAGCAACAGGATAACGTAAAAAATAACCGTGAATTTGAAGCCATCACCAAGGAACTGGAAATGCAGTCCCTGGAAATCAAGCTGGCTGAGAAACACATTCGCGATGCAAACGATGAGGTAAAGGACAAGAGCCGTTCCCTGGAGTCTGCAAAAAGAACGATCGCTGAAAAAGAAGCGAACCTGAAGCATAAGAAAGGTGAACTGGAAAAGATCATCGGTGAAACTGAGAAAGAAGAGAAAGCTTTCCGCAAGCAGAGCGATGAAGCTCGTGCTAAGGTAGAGCCCCGCCTGCTGGCAGCTTACGAAAAAATCCGTAAGAACTACCGTAACGGCCTGGCAGTAGCTACCGTGGTACGCGATTCCTGCGGTGGTTGCTTCAATGCTATTCCTCCTCAACGTCAGGCGGAAATCCGTCAACGCAAGAAAATCATTATCTGTGAGCATTGCGGTCGCGTGCTGGTAGACAATGATCTGGAAGCAACAGTTACAATTTAATAGTTAGTAATACCAGGAATAATTTTGAAAAGGGTTGTATCGTTCGGTACAACCTTTTTTCATTGCAGTCGTTTTTGGTTTGGAATTTGACGTAAAGCCGGCATTGTAAATATATTTGTTTCCATGCGTACCATATTCCTGTTGGGATTATTTCTCACTCTTATGTTCCCTGCTGTGGCCCGGCAAAAAGTATATGACTTTAATCCCCGCTGCCAGCAAGCCTATGATGCTATTATGCAACTGAAGGTCTCCGCAGGCACCGCCCTGCTGGAAACAGAAAAAAAGGAACATCCCGATAACCTGATACCTTACTTTCTCGAGAATTATATCGACTTTTTCAATCTCTTTTTCAACGAAGATCCCGCTGTCTATGCAAAAAGAAAAGACCTGCGCGATCAGCGGCTGGATATTTTGGCATCGGGACCGGAAAATAGCCCCTACTACCTGTATACCCAGGCCGTGATCCGCTTTCAGTGGGCCATGATCCGCATTAAGTTCAGCGAAAAATGGGATGCCGTATGGGAAGTGAGGAAGGCATTTGTGCAGTTCAAAGACAACCAGCGGAAGTTTCCCCAGTTCCAGCCAAACACCATGATGATAGGTGCCCTGCAGGCAGTATTCGGTACTATCCCCGAAGGCTATCGCTGGATTTCAAATATCCTGGGCATGAAAGGGAACATCCGTGAAGGTATGCGGCAGGTACAGCAGGCAGCTGAAAGTAATAATGATATAGCCTTAATATTCCGGCCCGAAGCTTCTTATTATTTTTGCTACCTGAAACTGTTCATTGAAAATAAACCGGAAGATGTCTGGACATTCATCCAGAAACATCAGCTGGATACGAAAAATAACTACCTCTTTGCCCTCATGGTGGCGAATATTGCCATGAACAATCAGAAAGCGGCACTGGGTATCAAAACCCTTTCCGAAAGGAGTGATAGCGGTGGCTACCTGGATATCAAATATAATAACTACCTCTGGGGAGTCTTGAAACTGGACCGCCAGGACGAAGATGCAAATGTGTACCTCCAGCGCTTTACCGACAGCTTCAGGGGCAAATTCTATCTCAAGGAATGCCTTCAGCGCCTCAGCTGGTATTATTACCTGCATGGGAACATGGAAGCTGCCAACAAATACCGGGCGCAAATCCTGACCAGGGGAAATACAGAAACCGATGCTGATAAGCAGGCACTTAAAGATGCCAAAAGCGGTAAGTGGCCGGATGCCGTATTGCTGAAAGCCCGTTTGCTCAGCGATGGAGGTTTCTTCAACGAAGCCCTGAAAATGTTGCAGACCAGGAAGGCGGCAGACTATCCACGAATGGAAGATAAGCTGGAATATGCCTACAGGCTGGGAAGGATTTACGATGAAATGGGCATGGATGATAGCGCTATCGCCATGTACGAAGTCACCGTAAAATCAGGTGCTAACAGACCAGAATATTTTGCTGCGAGAGCATCCCTGCAAATGGGTTATATTTATGAAAAGAGAAAAGACAAGGTGAAAGCACAACAATGTTATCAGACTTGTCTGGACATGAAAGGACATGATTATAAGAACTCACTGGATCAGCGTGCAAAGGCCGGAATTCAGCGATTGAACGGAGGTTGAGGGTTCGCTACGCAGATACAGTTCGTAATGTGAAATTTAATTTGCGGAATATTTTCCCATATGCTACAAAAACTAACAATTAAGAACTACGCTATTATTGAACAGCTGGAAGTAGATTTTTCCGGAAGCCTGAATGTCATCACGGGAGAAACAGGTGCAGGTAAATCTATCCTGCTGGGCGCATTGTCATTGATACTTGGCGAACGAGCAGATCCGGGAGTATTGCACAACAAGGATAATAAATGTGTAATAGAGGGGAATTTTAAAGTGAAGAAATCGCAGGTAGCAGAATTTTTCCAGCAGCATGAACTGGACCTGGAAGACCAGCTGATCATCCGCCGCGAGATCAGCACTGCCGGAAAGTCGCGTGCATTCATTAACGATACACCGGTAAACCTGTCTCAGCTCCATGAACTAAGCCAGTACCTGGTAGACCTGCATCAGCAGTTCGATACCCTGGAACTGGAAAAGTCCGATTTTCAGCGGGAGGTACTGGATGCCCTGGTGAACCAACCTGCACCCCTCCAACAATATCAGCAGGGCTATAGCAGGTATGTAGCCGTACAGCGTGAACTGAAACAACTGCATGACCTGCGCAACAACGCGAATAAAGAACTGGATTATAATAAATTCCTGCTGGATGAACTGACAGATGCCAGCTTCGTACCGAATGAAATAGAGGAACTGGATGCGGAGCTGAAAGTACTGAGTCATGCAGAGGAAATCAGGAATACCCTGAGCAGGGTTTATTTCCAGCTCAAGGAAGATGAGCAACCCTTATTGCAGCAGCTGAAACAGATTCAGTCTTCAGTACAAGGCCTCTCTAATTTTCATAAGGATGCACCGGGCATTGCCGCCCGACTGCAATCGGCATATGTAGAACTCCAGGATATCACCGGGGAAATCGGGCATATGAATGACCAGGTACAAACGGATGGCGCAAGACTGGAACACCTGAACGAACGTTTATCCCTTGGCTACAGGTTGCTGAAAAAACATGCGGTACAAACCACAACTGAACTGCTGGCTATCCAGGAAGAACTGGCAGTGAAAGTAGATGGCGTACTGAACCTCGACGAAAAACTGGAAGGCCTGGAAAAGGAACTGGAAACCTTGCAGGGCAGGTTACTGGCACAGGCGGCAGCAATAACAGCAGGTCGTGAAAAAGCGGCAGTACCGTTTGAGAAATCTGTAAATGCTTTGCTGGCCCAGGTAGGTATGCCAAATGCCAGGCTAAAGGCAGCGATCACGAAAGGAGCGCTGAACCAGTTTG
This sequence comes from Chitinophaga silvisoli, assembly GCF_003412465.1. Lineage (GTDB taxonomy): Bacteria > Bacteroidota > Bacteroidia > Chitinophagales > Chitinophagaceae > Chitinophaga > Chitinophaga silvisoli. The sequence goes on along the minus strand of NZ_QTJV01000004.1, from coordinate 242,456 downwards.
GACAGGACACCATTGAGTTTTTATTTGATGCGAATAAGAGCGGCAATTTTGCCCCAATCCGGAAAGTGGCTTCCGGTGGTGAACTGAGCAGGCTGATGCTGTGTATCAAATCGCTGGTAGCACAGTCGGTAGCCTTGCCTACACTGATCTTCGATGAGATAGATACAGGGATTTCAGGAGAGGCAGCGCGTCAGGTCAGCTTCATCATGGAAGGTATGGCAAAGGGACACCAGATCATCTGTATCACCCATCAGCCGCAGATTGCGGGCAAGGCGGATGCCCATTATTTTGTGTTTAAAGATATGAAGTCCGGCAAGGTGACAACGAATGTACGATTGCTGACGAGGGAGGAGCGGATCAATCATATCGCGCAGATGATGAGCGGGGAGAAGCCAACGGCCGCAGCGTTGGAGAACGCAAGAGAGTTGGTGAAGTAAAGAGAATAGCAATCGAAAATATTTATACAAAGGAACCGGATTCTTTGAAATAAAGAATCCGGTTCCTTTTTTAGCAAAGAAAATACCCCATTGGAGAAAAAAGATTTTCCATGCTGCCGCAGGCCGATCTATCCCAATCAATTAATCTTTTTTTTTCAACTATAACGCCTATTTTTGCCCAAAATAATTATCAACCCAATGGCTTATAACTTATTAAAAGGAAAGAAGGGTATCATATTTGGTGCATTGGATGAAAATTCCATTGCCTGGGCAACTGCACTTCGCTGTGTGGAAGAGGGCGCTGAAATCGTGTTGACAAATGCACCTATCGCTTTACGTATGGGGGAGATCAATAAACTGGCGGAAATTACCAACGCCCCTGTCATACCAGCGGATGTGACCAGCCTTGAAGACCTGAACAATCTGTTCACTAAATCCATGGAGCATTTTGGCGGTAAAATAGATTTCGTACTGCACTCTGTAGGTATGAGCCTCAACGTGCGTAAGGGAAAGCCTTATACTGACCTCGACTACGACTTCTCCCATAAAACATTCGATATCTCAGCAATGTCCCTTCACCGTGTGCTGCAAACAGCTTATAAGCTGGATGCGCTGAATGAGTGGGCATCTGTAGTAGCACTGACTTACATCGCTGCACAGCGTGTATTCCCTGACTACAGCGAAATGGCTGATGCAAAAGCATTGCTGGAATCAGTAGCACGGAGCTTCGGTTACCATTATGGTATCAGTAAGAAAGTACGTATCAATACCATCTCTCAGTCACCTACCCGTACTACTGCCGGTAGCGGTGTGAAAGGATTTGATGGTTTCATCAACTATGCAGAGAAAATGAGTCCATTGGGGAATGCATCTGCAAAACAATGTGCTGACTATACCGTATCACTGTTCTCTGATCTGACAAGAATGGTGACCATGCAGAACCTGTTCCATGACGGTGGCTTCTCTTCTACCGGTGTAACAATGGATGTGATGCTGCAGATGGAAAAATAAAATAGTACGATCTGAAAATAATAGCCGTGAAAGTGAGTAAGCAATTATTCATTTTCACGGCTTTTTCTTTTAGAAAGGGTGGGTGGCTTAATCTGATTTTACGCCCGGCCCGAAGCCATCTCCCTGCAAATGAATGCTATCCCACAAAAATGGCAGCTGCTTTATCTGGCGCGGATTTGCGCCGATTTTTGCCGGGAAAATTAATACAAAAAAAGCCGGTCCTTCATTGAAGGAGCGGCTTGAAATTTTTTAGCATAGGCAAATTTGCTGAGGCAACAATAAATGGAATATCTATGCGCTAATATTCGTCTTCATTAAAGAAGAAGTCATCCTGTGACGGATAATCAGACCAGATATCTTCTATTCCCTCGTAAATTTCACCTTCGTCTTCCAGTTCCTGAAGATTTTCAATCACTTCAATTGGTGCACCGGAACGGATGGCGTAATCAATTAATTCGTCTTTAGTAGCTGGCCATGGAGCATCCTCCAGGTATGAAGCTAATTCTAAGGTCCAGTACATGTTATTGAAATTTTTACTGTCTTAAATTTTGGCAAAAGTATTATTTAATTTGAAATAAACAACTATTACTATCTTAACGGTGAATTACTTTTATTCAAGTATGCTGACCGCACGCAATCTTACCAAAAATTATTCCAACTTACCCGTTTTGAAGGGAGTGGATGTAACTGTGAACAAAGGGGAGATCGTTACCATCGTAGGATCTTCCGGAGCCGGGAAAAGTACCCTGCTGCACATTCTGGGTACCCTGGATACGCCTACCTCCGGGGAGGTATGGCTGAATGATGTGAACCTGACAGCACTCAAAGGCAATGCACTGGCTGATTTCCGTAACCGGCACATGGGATTTATTTTCCAGTTCCACCATCTTTTACCTGAATTTACCGCGATAGAAAATGTTTGTGTGCCCGGTTTCATAGCCGGTCACAACAAAAATGAGGTCAAAAAAAGGGCCGTTTTTTTGCTGGAAACCCTGGGATTAGGTCATCGGGTCGATCATAAACCCAATGAATTGTCAGGAGGTGAACAACAAAGGGTGGCAGTAGCCAGGGCCCTGATCAATAATCCGGATATCGTGATGGCCGATGAGCCGACCGGTAACCTGGATTCGCACAATGCCCGGGAACTGCACCAGCTGTTTTTCCAGCTGAGAGACCAGTTTCAGCAAACTTTCATCATCGTAACCCACAATGAAGAGCTGGCCCCCCTGAGTGACAGGCAGCTGGTGATGAAGGACGGGAAGATGCTCTAAAACCCATCTTATGTCATTTAAGATTTACACCAAAACCGGTGATAAGGGACAGACCTCCCTGATCGGAGGTACTAAAGTTTCTAAAAGTAGCCTGCGCATTGATGCATATGGCACTGTAGACGAGCTCAATTCTTATATTGGACTGGTGAGTGACTACCTGGCTACAGAGCCTGAAATGGTCACTTTCCTGCGCGAAATACAGGACCGTTTATTTACGGTGGGTGCTTCGCTGGCCTGTGATCCTGAGAAGGACATAAAAATGCGTATTCCGGACCTGTATGAGAAGGACGTGGAAGCCCTGGAAGCCAGTATTGATAACATGAATGAGGAGCTGCCGGAAATGAAGAGTTTCATTTTGCCCGGGGGCCATGTGGCGGTGTCTACGGCCCATATAGCCCGTTGTGTATGCAGGAGGGCAGAGCGGCTTTGTGTGGGTTTGCAGGAAAATGAAGAGTTTATAGCACCATTGGTACTGCAGTACTTAAACCGGCTGAGCGATCATCTTTTCGTGTTGGCAAGATGGATAGGTCACCGGTTGAAAATAGAAGAAATTAAGTGGACACCGAGGGTGTAAATCCCGGTCATTAACGAATAGTGAGCTTTATTCCAGGCTGAATACTATTACGCCTTCACCAGAAGACTATCCTCTACAGACTTATCTGATTCAATCAGACCATCTCTGAGACGAACAATCCTCCTGGCATGCGCGGCAATATCCTCCTCATGGGTAACGAGTACAACAGTATTGCCTGAGGCATGGATCTGCCCAAAAATCTCCATGATTTCCACAGAGGTTTTGGTATCAAGGTTTCCTGTCGGCTCATCCGCCAGGATCAGGGAAGGGTCATTCACCAGGGCACGGGCAATCGCCACACGCTGACACTGACCACCGGAGAGCTCGTTGGGCTTATGTTTATAACGCTGCCCCAGACCGACCTTCTCCAGCATATAGATAGCTTTTTCCTCTCTTTCTTTTTTGCCGATACCCGCATAAATCAGCGGCACAGCCACATTTTCATAGGCGGTGAGGCGTGGCATGAGGTTAAACTGCTGGAATACGAAACCTATTTCTTTATTCCGCACTCTCGCCAGGTCGTCATCTTCCATCTGGCTCACGTCATGGCCATTCAGAATGTATTTTCCGCTGGTAGGGGTATCGAGTGCCCCCAGCATATTCATAAGGGTAGACTTTCCGGAACCGGAAGGGCCCATGAGGGCGACATATTCATTTTTAAAAATGTCCATGTTTATACCTTTCAGCACGGGCAGCTCATTGGAACCAATGAAATAGCTTTTACGGATCTCTTCTAAATGGATGACGGAATGTGGGCGCATACGTACAGTATTAAATACAAGATGATTTCCTTGATGTGTGCCTTTATATGGGTATAAGGATTACTTTTTGATCACTTTAGGAACTTTAAAGTATTGATCATTGGCAGCAGGTGCGTTTTGTAAGCCTTCTTCCCGTGTGATGGAAGGAACTACTTTATCCTCACGGTACACATTACGATCGGCAGTCATGTGCAATATTGGCTGAACCGCAGAGGTGTCTAGCTCATTCAGTTTTTCCACGAAGGTGATCATTCGCTGGAGATCTCCCTGAATAGATGTTTTTTCCTCCGGGGTAAATTCAAGTCTTGCCAGGTCTGCTAACTGATCTACCAGTTGTTCGTTCACTTCCATAGTTCAAATTAAATGAAAAGATAATGAAATATTTATTAAACCGGCGTTAAAGTTACTAAATACTAAAGAGAGTATCATTATTCGCTGCCAGGTATTGCCTTAGGCCGGCCACAGGCAATTCCCCGTCCCGAAAAACAGGCTTCTTCCGAAGGCGGAAGCCCGTTTTTCGGTGGAAAGAAAATGCAGTCCCCTCACAGGGTAGCTCCTAAGAATTTCCTAAATTGCACCCCATTATGGCAAACAAAGAGATAGTAGTAAGCGGTATCCGCTCTACCGGATTTTTACACTTAGGCAATTATTTCGGCGCAATCCGCAATTATGTAAAGATGCAGGAAGCCTATAACTGTTATTTTTTCGTAGCAGACTGGCATTCCCTGACAACCCATCCTGATCCCAAAGACCTGCGTGGCAACGTTTACCGCGTACTGGCAGAAAATATAGCTTCGGGCCTCGACCCGGAAAAAGTATCGCTTTATGTACAGAGCGATATCCCTGAGATTGCAGAATTATACCTGCTGCTCAACATGTTAGCTTACAAAGGCGAGCTGGAAAAAGTACCTACATTCAAGGATAAGGTACGCCTGAACCCCGACAACGTAAATGCCGGCCTGCTCACTTATCCCGTACTCATGAGTGCCGATATCCTCGTGCATCGTGGTGTAAAGGTACCTGTAGGTAAAGACCAGGAACAACACCTGGAGATGGCCCGCAACTATGCACAGCGTTTCAATAAGCGCTATGGCCAGTTATTCCCTGAGCCGGTGCCATTTAACTTCGGCGATGACCTGATCAGAATTCCAAGCCTGGATGGTGAGGGTAAAATGAGTAAGAGCGAGAACCAGATGGCTACCTTATACCTTTCTGACAGCGATGACCTGATCATCAAAAAAATGAGCAAAGCTAAGTCAGCCACCGGTAAAGAAGAAGATGGCAGTATGCCCGAAGCAGTGAAAAACCTTTTCAGCCTTATGGACCTGGTATCCACCCCGGATGTAATCGAACACTTTAAGAAAACATTCGAGGATGGCAGCATCCGCTATGGTGATATGAAAAAGCAGTTAGGCGAGGACATGGTGAAATTTATTGCCCCTATCCGCGAAAAAGCTAAATCCTTACAGGAAGATCAGACTTACCTGAACAAGATCATGAAGCACGGTGCGGAGAAAGCAAGGGAAAGTGCGGCACAGACTTTGCATGAAGCGAGAAAACTCATCGGCATTAATTACTACTGATCATACGAAGGAACCGCAACATTTTTAAGGTGATAATCAGATAAAATTGTAAATTATGGGTTGTCACCTAATGATAGTTGCTGCTCACTGGCTTCAAATAAATGATTAGTGACCTCGATACAACATGGCAAAAAATAACAAGCTCAAACACATCGCGATAGCCGGGAACATTGGTGCCGGTAAGACTACACTTACTGAAATGCTCGCAAGGCATTACAAATGGGACCCGCAGTTTGAAGATGTAGAGCACAATCCATATCTTAATGATTTCTATGAAGATATGCCCCGCTGGTCCTTCAACCTACAGGTGTATTTCCTTCATGGAAGATTGAAACAACTGCTGGATATTCAGAATGGCAATGACATTGTAATTCAGGATCGTACTATATACGAAGATGCACACATCTTTGCCCCCAACCTCTACGAGATGGGCCTGATGACAAAGCGCGACTTTGACAACTACTTTAATTTCTTCGAGACGCTGAAGTCAATGGTGAAACCACCGGATCTGCTGATCTATCTCAAGGCTTCTGTACCTACACTGGTAGCACAGATCCAGAAGAGAGGCAGGGAGTACGAGGAGAACATCCGTTTAGACTACCTGAAGCGCCTGAATGAGTATTATAATAACTGGATAGAGAGATATACGGAAGGTCCTTTATTAATCATCGATATCGATAAGAATAAGTTTCCGGAGAGTGATGAAGATTTGGGAGAAATTATTTCAAAGATAGACTCACAGCTGCACGGGCTGTTTTGATAGGCAGGCAATCCCGCATGCCACACAAAAAAAATGTCTCATACTCATGGTGTGAGACATTTTTTTTTGTAACTTCTATCATATGAAATCCATTGTTGTTACCATCTGTTGCACCTGCTGGTGCATCCTTACTATTTGTGCTCAGCCTACCGCAGGTACATACAGCAAACATCATCAACGACTCTTTACCGCACTACAAAACCAGGCTGCACTCGGCTGGCTGAAATCCACGACCATTGGTGTAAATACAGAACGACGTTTTTTACTAAACGCCCTTAGTATTCACACGCTCGCCATCGCCTGGCCCACTCATGCCGGCACATTTGCAGGTATCCTGAAACAAACCGGTTTTCGTGCCTGGCACGAACAATTATTTGCCTTTGCCTATAGTCACAACATGGGTGAAAAATGTAGTGCAGGCATGCAGGTAAATTACTTCAACACCACTACCCAGGGATATGGCAGTACGCATACACTGACAGCAGAAGCAGGCACCCTATTTCAACTCAGCCCCCGGTTATTCGCAGGCATCCACGCCTTCAATCCTGTCAATACACCCACACTACCCGCCATCCTCTCCGCTGGCCTGGGTTACGAAGCCAGCGACAATTTACTACTCAGCACCGCCCTGATCCAGCAGGAAGGTATTCCGCCTGCCCTCAAAGTCATGTGCGAATACGCATTCATCCCTCAGTTCCTCCTGGAATTAGATTGGTGCAACGACCCTATGCAAAGAAACATGGCCGTGTCTTTTGAGCTTAAAAGGCTATTTATAAAAGTATACGCTGCCCATCATCCTCAATTAGGTTTTTCACCCGGAACTACAGTCATATGGCAGGTATAAAATTAATAGTGCTGATAAGCCTGTGTCTTCCCTTAACAACATTTGCAAGACAGGAAGACGATCTTGTGAATGAGGACATGCAATGGCAGCAACTGGAAACCTACAGGAAACATCCATTATCATTGAATAAAGCAGATGTAGCTGCACTGGCTTCATTAGGTCTTTTAACCAGCTTACAAATTGATGAATTGATCAATTATAAAAAGCAATTCGGAAATTTGTTAAGCATCTATGAATTGCAGGCCGTTCCCGGGTTTGATGAAACCACTATTCAGCTGATCTTACCTTATATTACAGTTACAGAAAATAGTAAAACTGAAGAAGGAGAGCAAACAATACTTGCAAGAAATAACCTCTTGAAATACCGTTCATCTACCATCGGGATACAACTAAAAAAAGATACCTACAATGCTTATTATTTTATTAAAAATTACCGCAAAATAAAAGCGCTTGCTATCGGTGATTTTACAGTAAATATGGGCCAGGGTTTAATCAACTGGCAGGCCTATGCCCTGGGGAAAAACGGCATGATCACCCATATCAAAAGAGAAGGGGAAATCATCAGGGGCGCTACCTCATCAGGCGTAAACAGAGGGGCTGCAATCACCTTACAACAAGGGCATTGGGAAAGCACAGCCATCATCTCATTAACACAGGTAGGGGCTAATATTTCTTACAAATTGCCGCAGGCACATGTAGGTGTCAATTGGCTCAATCAAAATGTAGGAATGGATTATAGCATCTCTTTACGCAACTATCACTTCTTCGGCGAGCTTGCTGTCAATCAAGGAAAGGCAATGATTATAGGTATGCTCGCAGGTATCGGGAAGATAGCAGACCTTGCCATGTTTTACAGGCATTTCAACACCGGCTATGTACCTCTCCAGGCCAATGCAATGGGTGAAAACTCGCGTCCGGTCAATGAAGAAGGCCTCTATACCGGTATCAGCATTCATCCTATCAAACACTGGCAACTGGATGCTTACGCAGACATCTTTCACTTTCCATGGTTACAATTCAACACTACCGCTCCTGCAGATGGCCAGGAATTGTTTGCAGCACTCACCTATACGCCTGACAAAGAAACACGTCTTTACTTCAGGTACCAATACAAACAAAAATTCCGGCAGTCAAAAGGAAACTATTTCCTGCCTCCTATGATGCAAACCATCCATGAGAATTATAGATTTCAATTGTCCTTTTCACCTTCGAAAGACCTTACCTGGAAAACCAGGGTGGAGGCAAACACCTGGCAGGATGAAAATGGCAAACAATATGGTGGCTTATATCAACAGGAATTGGCCTATCAGTTCCCACAGTGGCCCCTGCGTTGCTCCCTGAATTATATCTGGTACAATACAACAGGAACAGATACGCGGTTTTATATACCTGACAGAACTGTATTATACGATTATAATTTATCACAACTCTATGGCAAAGGATCCAGGCAAAGTTGCACACTGAGGTGGAAAAAAGGGAAGCATTTACAAGCCTGGGCAAGGCTTGAAACAGGTGGCCCTGTTACACTACAAGTGACATATGCCATCTGATAGCAACAAAAAATATCACCTTACTATCAAAGTAAATGTTTCATAATATCTCAAAAAAGAGCAAAAATCTGATTACAATTTCAAAAAATCAGTCAATAAATGCTAAAATATCGCAGAAATAGAAGTGTTATCGAAAGTTAAATTTTCTCATATAGAATATTGCAAATAATTTATATACATATGAAAAAAAATTGCACTCTTAAAAAAAGGTTAAATTTTTCTTGGTGGTGAGTAATTTTTTTCTCTAAATTGTGCTCCTCAACCAAAATCTAAATCGTAATTATGAAAGGGGCCAGCATCTCTTTATCCAGTTTACATTTTTTATGAATACTTTGTCAACCTGTGTACAGCGGTATAGCAGTACGCTTTTGCTTATGAACTAGGATAAGATTCATTCTGTGCTTCAAACTACCATCCAGGTTCTTGCCGCCTTCATCCCGGATGGTAACTTTTAAAACAACAACTAAATTGTAAAAACCTAAATCGTAAAAACCTGAATCAAAAATTCTAAATCGTAAAAATTCTAAATCGTAATAACAGCACACTGTGTTCTGATTCAACTTATTGTACTAGGGGAACCTATCTAAATCTTTACTGTCAAAAACAGGGGAACCTATTATTTTTTTTATTGTCAACTAAAATCTAAATCGTTTATGAAAAGAGCGTTACTCTTTTTCACCATGCTCATGGTGAGTGTAACCCTGACGTATGCGCAACAGCGCCAGGTTACAGGAAAAGTCACCGGCCCGGACGGTTCACCTGTACCTTTTGCCACTGTACAAATCAAAGGAACTAACACTGGGACAACCACAGATCAGGATGGATTTTTCAAACTGAATGCGAAACCAGATGCTGTATTGATTGTGCGTAGCGTAGGATACATTTCTCAGAATATTCCGGTAGGTTCATCCGGTACTGTTAGCGTGGCATTGAAATCAGATGACCAAAACCTGCAGGAAGTTGTAGTAACTGCCCTCAACGTAAAAAGAAACAAGAACGAACTGCCTTACTCCGCGCAGACAGTTGCAGCAGAAGAATTAAACAGAACAAGAGATGTAAACATTACCACCTCCCTGGCAGGTAAAGTTTCCGGTCTCGAAATTCGTAAGAATAACACCCTGGGTGGTTCCACGAACATTGTACTGCGTGGTGCCAAATCCCTCAAAGGCAATAACCAGGCGCTCTTCGTAGTAGATGGTGTGCCTATCGATAACTCCAACACCAACAGCGATGACCAGTTAAAAGGTTTGGGTGGTTATGACTACGGTAACGCCGCAGCAGATATCAACCCCGACGATGTAGAATCAGTGAGTGTACTGAAAGGTGCCGCTGCTACTGCATTGTACGGTTCCCGCGCTTCAAATGGTGTGGTGATGATCACAACCAAAAAAGGTTCAAGAGGATTAGGTGTTACCATCAACTCTGGTGTGAATATTGGTAAATACGACCCTTCTACCTTTGCAAAATATCAGAACAAGTATGGTGCTGGTTATGGCTCCGGATACGGTTCTCCTGATGGTTATTTCTACTATACCGATGTAAATGGTGATGGTATTGAAGACCGTGTAGTACCTGTTACAGAAGATGCCTCCTATGGTGGTAAATTCGATCCAAACCTGCAGGTATATCATTGGGATGCTTTCTATGATAAATCTCCCTATTACATGAAAACCCGCCCATGGGTAGCAGCTTCAAACAATCCAAGTGCAATGTTTGAAACTGCTGTTGGTACTAACAATAGTATCACTGTAGATGGTGCTGGCGATAAAGGTTATTTCAAACTCGGCTATTCCAAATTCATCGATAAGGGTATCATGCCTAACAGCCGTATCGCTAAGGATCTGATCAACTTTGGTGCATCTTACAATCTCTCCAGCAAGTTAACCGCAAGTGCTTCCATAAATACTACTATGATCGATGGTCTCGGGCGTTATGGTACAGGTTATGATTCCAAAAACCTGATGACCAACATGAGACAATGGTGGGAAACCAACGTAGATGTAAAGGAACAGAAGGAAATGTACCTCGCTGAGAAACGTAACATCACCTGGAACCAGGCAGATGTAGGCGCACTGAATCCTATCTTCTGGGATAACCCTTACTGGACCAGGTACGAAAACTATGAAACGGATGGCCGTACCCGTCACTTCGGCAACATCAGCCTGAACTATAAAGCTGCAGACTGGTTAGATGTAGTAGGCCGTGTATCACTGGATACTTACAATGAACATCAGGAAGAAAGATCCGCCATCGGCTCTATCGATGTATCTAAGTTCAGTGAATACAAACGTACATTCAGCGAGTATAACTACGACCTGATGCTGAATTTCAACAAGAACATCTCACAGGACCTGAGTTTCAAAGGTATCCTGGGTGGCAACGTTCGCCAGACAAACATCAGCTCTATTTTATCTTCTACCAACGGCGGTCTCCTCATCCCTCGTTTGTATGCCCTGCTGAACACAGCAAACCCAATGGAAGCGCCAACAGAAAAAGCCAGCAGAGAAGAAGTGGATGGTGTATATGCTGCGGCTAACTTCGGTTTCAAAGAATTATTATTCCTGGACCTGACCCTGAGAAGGGATCAGTCTTCTACACTGCCTAAAGGTAATAACAGTTACTATTATCCCTCTGCCTCTCTCGGTTTTGTATTCTCTAAACTGATTCCGCAGGCTACCTGGTTAACCAATGGTAAAGTAAGAGTAAACTGGGCACAGGTGGGTAATACAGCACCTGCATTATACACACGGAATTACTACGACGTACCAACCGGCATCGATGGTGTACCATTAGCTTCAGTAGGTGGTACCAAGTACAACCCTGATCTGAAACCAGAAAAAACAAAGAGCTTCGAAACAGGTCTGGAAATGTCTTTCCTGGGCAACCGTTTAGGATTTGATGCAACTTACTACAGACAAAATACCGTTGACCAGATCGTTCCCCTGCCAGTATCAACCAGCACTGGTTATGACTACAAAGTGATCAACGCCGGTGATATCCAGAACCAGGGTATTGAATTGTCTGTATTCGGTACTCCTGTCAAAACAAAAGACTTCTCCTGGACCATCAATGTAAACTGGTCACGTAACCGTAATAAAGTAGTATCCCTGCCTGGTATCGACAAACTGCAGTTGGGTGACTACCAGGGAGGTATCACTGTGAATGCAGTATTAGGCCAGCCTTATGGAACTATCACCGGATCTGATTTCATCTATAAAGATGGTCAGAAAGTAGTAGATGCAGATGGTTATTATGAAATCACCAATACTTCCAATCACACAATTGGTAATGTAAACCCTGACTGGATTGGTAGTATTTCCAATACACTGAAATATAAAAACCTGGCCCTGAGCTTCCTGGTCGATGTACGTCATGGTGGCGACATGTTCTCACTGGATATGTACTATGGTCTGGCTACAGGTCTCTTCCCTGAAACAGCACTTGTTAATGATCTGGGCAATGAGTCGAGAGCACCCCTCAGCGAAGGCGGTGGGGTAATTCTGCCTGGTGTAACTGAAGATGGTAAACCAAACGCTACACGTATCGCAAACGAATACGGTACCTATGGTTACTATTACAATCCTGACAAAGCATTCGTATACGATGCGAGCTATATCAAACTGCGTGAACTATCGCTGACATACTCTTTACCAACATCTGTGATCAGACACATCAATCCTTTCAAAGGAGTTGATTTTTCACTGACAGGCCGTAACCTCTGGATCATCCACAAGAACCTGCCTTATGCAGATCCTGATGATGCGCTCAGCTCCGGCAACTCACAGGGCTTTACAGTAGGTGCTTATCCTGCAGTAAGAACATTTGGTGCTAATGTGAGATTACGTTTCTAATCAGTGGAGTAGATGTTTAAAAAAAGTAAAAAAGCAATCATGAAAAAATATATCATATACGGTTCCTTTGCTGCTATGGGCATACTGTCTTCAGTATCCTGTACCAAAAATATTACCGACTTAAATACAGACCCGACTAAACCCAGTGCTGTCAGTTCCTCAGCTCTGTATGCAAGCGCTACAAAAGAAATGGCAGATGCGATCACCAGTACAAACGTAAACCTGGGCATCTTCAGACTCATTGTTCAGCAATGGACAGAGACCACCTACATCGATGAGAGTAACTATAACCTCGTCACCAGAACCATTCCAGACAACTTCTGGGATGCTTTCTACACAGATGCTTTAATGGATCTGAAAGAAGCAAAAAAAGTACTGGAAGCAGATGTAAATACAGATGCTACTGTAAAGAAAAATATGCTGGCGCAGATTGATGTAATGTCAGTATATGGTACATCAGTATTGGTGAATACATTCGGTAACGTACCATATTCCCAGTCACTGAATTCAGATAGCCTGTTCAACAAATACGATGATGCACATACCATCTATACAGATCTGATTGCACGCCTGAATGCAGACCTGGCTAACTTCGACGAAAGCGCAGCAGGTATGGGTGCTTCCAACATGCTGTTCAGCAGTGATGAAATCGTAAACTGGAAAAAATTTACCAATTCACTGAAACTGCGCCTCGGTATCCTGCTGGCTGATGTTGATCCGGCTACAGCACAAACCATCGTAACAGAAGCATCTGCAGGTGCATTCGATACACAGGGAGAATATGCAAAATTCCCTTATTCAACTATTCCGCCAAACACCAACCCACTGTGGGAAGACCTGGTACAAAGCGGTCGCCAGGACTTCGTAGGTTCCAATACATTTGTTGATTATATCAACTCGGTAGAAGATCCAAGAAGACCTTTCTATTTCACAACAATTGGCGGTATCTATAAAGGTGGTACAAATGGTGTGAAGAGCCCGTATGCAAATTATTCTCATCCTGGTTCACTGCTGGAGAAGAAAGATCTGCCCGGTGTATTCATTGATTATTCCGAAGTAGAATTCATCAGGGCCGAAGCCGTAGAAAGAGGCTGGGCAGTAGGCGGTACCGCTATGACCCACTATAACAACGCAATCACCAACTCCATATTATATTGGGGTGGTACAGAAGAAGATGCCCTGACTTATCTGGCCAGACCTGATGTAAATTATCTGACTGCCGCCGGCGACTGGAAACAAAAAATCGGCATGCAGGAATGGATTGCGCTGTACAACCGCGGCTTTGATGCCTGGACAGCACAGCGCCACCTGGATTATCCACAACTGGTACCTCCACCAAAGGCACAGTCCGGATATCCTGTTCGTTTCACTTACCCGATAGCACAACAGAACCTGAATACAGAAAATTACAATCAGGCAGCTTCAGCTATTGGCGGAGATGCAGCAGAGACGAAATTATTCTGGGATAAATTTTAATAAGCAATACCCTAATTATTAGAAAAGGTTGCCGGTTTTTACCGGTAACCTTTTTTTTGCCTAAGCGCCTCCTTATCAAGTGTAAAAAACACGTCCCCTAAATTTCCGGATCCTTACCGCCGCAGTCAATCTTCATACCTTCCTGCGCAATTGAACCATTTATAATAACTGTATGTTATAATAGTAATTTGACGCTTTAAGGAAACTCAAAATCTAATTAACTCGAAGTCTAAGTAACTCAAAGTCTAAAGAAAGGAACCGTGCCCTGATCCTAATCGTCAGGAGCTCTCAATTGTAAGTTTTTTATTCTATACCATCCTCATACTACATGAAACTGTACCGCTATGCGGTATACGACTGTTTTATGCCATATGGTAAACATAATAAATCAACATCGTTATGTTAAAGCACTTACTTACCTTTTTCATTATTGTTACATTCATCACAGGGATACATGCTCAACAGTATGTTGTAACCGGTAAAGTCACCGGTCCTGATGGTGCCCCCGTTCCCTTCGCTACCGTTCAGGTCAAGGGAACTACCAGAGGTACTACTGCCGACCAGGCCGGTAATTTTAAGATAGCCCTGGAAACCGAAAGGGCAATCTTACAAATTCGAAGCGTAGGCTATACCATGAAAGAAGTGCCAGCAACCAGCGGTGGGGTGGTCAATGTCTCGCTGGCACAGGACAATCAAAATCTTCAGGAAGTAGTCGTTACAGGTCTCGGTATCAAACGTGAAAAGAAAGCATTGGGTTATGCAGTACAGGACGTAAAAGGTGACGAACTCACCAAAGCCAGTCAGGGCGATGCGCTCAGGGCTATGTCCGGTAAAGTGGCCGGTATGCAGGTCATCGGCTCCGGTGGTACACCAGGTGCCGCTACATTCATCAAATTGAGAGGTACGAACTCTCTCACAGGAAACAACCAGCCACTGTTTGTAATAGATGGTATTCCGGTGGATAATGGACAAAACTATTCAGGCGACCCTTCAGATGGTACGAACAACCTGCTGCAGGGTGCTTCCAATACCAACCGCGGTGCGGATATCAACCCCGAAGACATTGAAAGTATCTCCGTCTTAAAAGGACCAGCCGCCGCAGCCCTGTACGGTATCGATGCTGCAAACGGTGCAATTATCATCACTACCAAAAAAGGAAAATCAGGCAGAATGCAGGTAGATTTCAGCACCGGCGTTTCCTTCGATGTAGTAAACCGCCTGCCAGGTATTCAGAAACAATTTGTAAAAGGCTCAGGTGGTGCCATCGCACCCTACAGCTCCAGCAACCGTTATTCATGGGGTGCCAATATCGATACCCTCTACTGGGATGGCAATGCCAATGAATTTGATAAACACGGTAATGTAGTAGGTGCTTCTAATCCTAATGCAAAAACAAAGTTTGTTCCCTACGATAATACGAAGGATTTCTGGCGTACAGGCGCTACTTACAATAACTCACTCTCCTTTACAGGTGGTACAGACGCTGCTACTTACCGCATGTCTGTTTCTCACATGTATCAGAACTCCATTGTTCCGCTACAGAGTTATACACGTACTACGATCTCCATGGCAGGTACATTGAAAATCTCTGAAAGAGTGAAAGTATCTGCCAATATGAGTTATACAAATGATGGTGGTAATATGCCTCAGAACGGTAGTAATACTTCAGGTATTATGCTCGGCCTGACAAGAACGCCTATCAATTTTGATAACTCTAACGGAGGACTGAAAGCAGATGATCCCAAAACATACCTGTTATCAAATGGCTTAGTCAGGTCATATAGAAATGGTATTTATGACAACCCTTACTGGACCATCAATAAAAACCCATATACAACAAATGTTAACCGCCTGATCGGTAGCACCCAACTTGACTGGAACATCTGGAAAGACCTCTCCCTCACATACAGGATAGGTACGGATGTATACCAGGATAACCGCCACCAGTATTATGAAATCCAATCCGGTGCTTATTCCGGTGGTCGTGTGTTTGATGACAGGTATACATATAGGAGTGTGAACTCAGATGCGATTCTGACCTGGGCAAAACAACTCTCCAAAGATTTCAGACTGGATATCAAACTCGGTAATAACTATTACTCCCGCAAACTGGATGAGCTGTATGCACAGGGGGATGGTCTGACAGCTGCAGGGTATGACAACATCAGTAATGCGACTGTTCAGAAGTCATATAATTTCGTTACACCCTATAGAAGAGTATCCGGGTATTTTGATATCAACCTTGATTTCAAATCAATGTTGTTCCTGGAAATAACAGGTCGTAATGACTGGTCCTCCACATTACCCAAGAACAGTAATTCCTTCTTCTATCCCTCTGCCAGCTTAGGATGGGCATTCACAGAGCTGGAAGGGCTGAAGGATAATGATGTGCTCAGTTTTGGTAAGATCCGTTTATCAGTAGCACAGGTAGGTAAGGATCCTGGTGAATTCCGTACCCGCTCATTCTTTGCACCTACCACCTTTGCAGATGGTTATACATCAGGGGTTTCTTTCCCGTATGATAGTAAGGGTAGTTTCTTCCTGGACAATGTACTGGGTAACCCTGGTCTGAAACCGGAAAAAACAACTTCATATGAAGCCGGTTTGCAACTCCAGTTTTTACACAACAGAATAGGATTGGATGCGACCTATTATTATTCAAAAGGTACAGATCTGATCGTACAATCACCGATAGCAGGTACTTCCGGCTTCCAGTTTGTAACCCTGAATGCGGGTAGCATCCGGAACAATGGTGTGGAAGTTACCTTAAACGGTAAGATCATTGCAGACAAACCATTCACCTGGGATATGAATATTAACTATTCCATGAACAGGAGTAAGGTACTGAAACTGGCACCAGGTATCAGCCAGATTACAGTTAACGGTTTTACAGGTACAGTGATCGCACACCTGCCTAATGAACCCGCAGGTATCATCTATGCATATGGATGGCTGAGAGATGGTAATGGAAATATCGTGATCAGCGATAAAGCTGATGACTACGGTTATCCGGTAGTATCTACAGAACAAAGGGCAGTAGGTAATCCGAATCCTAAGTTCCTGATGGGATGGGGAAATACATTCAGCTATAAAGGATTCACATTATATACACTCGTAGACTGGAAATGTAAGGGTGATATCTGGAATGGTACCCGTGGCTCACTCCAGGCCATCGGGACATCCAAATATACGTTGAACCGGGGAGAGGAACATACATTTGCAGGGGTAATGGGGCACTTAAATGACGCAGGTGAACTGGTGCACACACAAGGTAGTACGGAAGTAGCCGGTGCAGGTCCAACCAATACCACAGCAGTACCACTGGATGAAGCCTGGTACCTGGGTAATGGCGGTGGTTTCGGTGCACAAACAGAGACCTTTATCGATGATGGTTCTTATGTAAAATTGCGTGAAGTAACCTTATCCTACGATTTCAAAGGATTCAGAGAATCTAAGTTTATCAGGGGGATCACGGTAAGTACGTTTGCACGTAACATTATTTTATGGACACCCTACAAGGGAATTGACCCGGAAACAAGTTTGACAGGGGCTACAAATGCACAGGGTATTGATTACTTCAATATGCCCGGTACCAGCAGTTTTGGTCTGAATTTGAAGTTCCATTTCTAAACCGTTAAAAAGTAAGATCATGTTACGAACAATCAAACTTATCATACCCGTATTGATATTAGTGATAGCGGCAGGAAGTTGTAAACGGGCATATTTTTATGACGGTATCAACGAAGATCCTTCGCAGCTGCACAATCCAACGCCCTCTTCTATGTTAGCGGGAGTGGAACTGACCTCGGCTTACAACTGGGGCGGTGATGCTTCCAGATTTGCATCGCTGTTTACACAGCAAACCACAGGCGCTGCAAACCAGTCTGCTAACTACAGTCTCTACAACCTGACACCAGACGATGTGGATAATATGTGGAATGGCGGATTCTATGCAGGTATCATGTCAAACTGTGATACGCTGATTAAAATAGCTATCTCAGAAGGACAACTCCACTATGCAGCAATCGGTATGATTCTGATGGCTACTAACCTGGGTCAGGTGACTGATTTTTGGGGAGACGTACCCTATTCAGAGGCATTTCAGGGTTTGAATAACACATCGCCCGCCTACGATAAACAACAGGCGCTGTACGATACACTGCATGCCCTGCTGGACAGAGCTATCACTTATTTAAGTACTGACGACGGAGCTGCATTTCAGCCAGGTACTGGTGATGACCTCATGTACAAGGGAGACCTTGAAATGTGGATTAAATATGCGCATTCACTCAAAGCCAAATTCTATCTGCATACAGTAAAGGTGAATTCTTCAGCTATCACCAATACGCTGGCACAAATAGATGATGGGTTTGCTGAAGGGGAGGGCGCATATATCAGTTTTGTAGGCAGCAGTGCAGTAACCACTCAAAACCCCTGGTTCCAGTTCAATGATCAGCGGGCCGATATATCATTTGAGGGATATCTGAACGATACCATGGCTGCTGCGGGCGATCCCCGGTACGATGTCTACTTTGATCCTTCAGACAATACTTTGCTGGGTTCCCTGTATGGTTCACCCAATTCCCCTGTGTACTTTATGTCCTACGATGAACTGAAGTTCATCGAAGCAGAGGCACAATTCAGGAATGGCAACAAAACTGCCGCAGCAACCGCATATAATGCAGCAGTGGCTGCAAACCTGATGAGAACTATTAACAGTACGGCATATCTGGCAACTGTATCAAAGACAGCAGCCAATATTACACTGCAGGATATTATGGTACAAAAGTACATTGCGTTGTTCTTAAGCCCCGAGACATGGACGGATTGGCGCAGAACCGGGTATCCGGCACTCACGGCACCTCCCGGTAATGTGCTGAATGGCTCATTGCCAAGGTCACTTTATTATCCGAGCAGTGAGGTAAGGTATAATACGAATACCCCTTCGAACACCACTTTGACGAGAAGGGTCTGGTGGGATGCTCATTAAGCGGAAATTCTAAAAGAAATGGCTGCCTTTGGGCGGCCATTTCTTTTTTAGAATTTATTTTACATCCTCTTTTTTACATTTGTACCGAAAATTAAATCTAACATGGAAAATCAGCAGGAAGAACAAAGCCAGCTTAATATAGAATTGACCGAGGATATGGCAGAAGGTACCTACGCCAACCTGGCGATAATTACCCACTCCAATGCAGAATTCGTAGTCGATTTTGTGAATGTAATGCCCGGAATGCCTAAGGCTAAGGTAAAATCCCGCGTTATCCTGACCCCTCAGCACGCTAAGCGTTTTATGAAGGCAATGTTGGACAACATTAAGAAATACGAATCGATTCATGGACCTATCCAGGACCAGGAGCCGGTATCCCTCCCTATGAATTTTGGAGGACCTACCGCCCAGGCCTGATAAGCACCGGATCAACTGATACAAAAATCAATAGCACGGAAATCCATCATGAGCCAGATTTTCTCCTATCCTCATTTAAGGGAATTTACCCAGGAAGTTTTTAAACGCATGGGCTGTTCTGACGAGCATGCAGCTACAGCCAGTGAAGTTTTATTATCAGCAGATCTCAGAGGGATTGATTCTCATGGGGTAGCACGCCTTATAGGTTATGTACGCCTTTGGGAAAATGGTCGTGTGAATGCCACCCCCAATATCCGGGTGGTGCATGAAACGCCCAGTACAGCTGTAGTAGATGGTGATCGTGGCCTGGGGCTGGTAGTAGCCCCTTATGCCATGGAAGTAGCCATCGCGAAAGCCGCCAATGTAGGTAGCGGCTGGGTAAGCGTTAAGAACTCCAACCACTTCGGTATTGCCGGCCAGCACGCCATGATGGCGCTGGATAAAGATATGATAGGTATGGCGATGACCAATGCCAGTCCACTGGTAGCGCCTACTTTTGCCACAGAGCGCATGTTGGGAACCAACCCTATCGCCGTGGCCATCCCCGCCAAAACCCAACCCGCTTTTGTAGCGGATTTTGCTACTACTACTGCAGCCAACGGTAAACTCGAAATCCTGCAGCGTAAAAGCCAGGAAGCACCTACCGGATGGATCCAGGATAAAGAAGGACATTCCAGCACTAATCCTCATGAACTCAAAGATGGCGGTGCCTTGCTGCCACTGGGAGGCGACCGTGAACACGGTAGTCATAAGGGATATTGCCTGGGAGCAATCGTAGATATATTTTCAGCAGTGCTGTCAGGAGCCAATTATGGCCCCTGGGCACCTCCATTTGTCAGTTTCCTGCCATTGGCACCTGATCCGGTAGGAGAGGGGCTGGGCCATTTCCTGGGAGCAATGCGTGTAGATGCATTCCGCCCTGCAGATGAATTTAAGGAACATATGGACAAATGGATCACCCGTTTTAGAAATGCAACACCGGTGGCCGGGGAACAGGTATTGATTCCCGGTGATCCTGAACGTGAAATGGAGTCCCATCGCCGTCAGGGAGGTATTCCATTGCTGGATCCGGTAGTGAAAGATCTGAGAGAAGTAGGGGAGAAATTTAAATTGAGCTTTTAAAGTCAGGAATTAAGCGCGAACTTGCGCTTTTTATAACAGTTACGTCAAACACATAACAATACAACAGTAATGAAGATCTTAAAATTTGGCGGCACATCGGTAGGTAAACCTGAACGCATGCATGCCGTGGCCCAACTGGTGACTGCTGATGACGCTCCAAAAATCGTAGTGTTGTCTGCATTATCCGGTACTACCAATGCCCTGGTTGAGATAGGTACATCCCTGTCTGAAGGTAAAAAGGAGCAGGCTAAGGGGCAGATAGACAAGCTGGAAGCTCACTACCGCTCATTTATTGAGGTGCTGGTGAAACAGCCTGAAGCACGCGCAAAGGCTGGTGCTGTTATTGACGAACATTTTGAGTTCCTGAACATCATCCTGAAGATTAGCTTCAATGAAGCTTTGAACAAGGATATCCTGGCACAGGGCGAATTGTTGTCTACCAAACTGTTCAGTGTTTACCTGGAAGAAGCAGGCATTAAGTCCGTATTGCTGTCAGCACTGGATTTCATGAGCATCGACGAGTACGAAGAGCCTGAAATTCCTAAGATTAAAATCCGCCTGGGCAACCTGCTGGATAAACATAAAGGAGAAAAGATCTTCGTTACACAGGGTTATATCTGCCGCAATCACAGGGGAGAGATAGACAACCTGAAACGTGGTGGTAGTGATTATTCTGCATCCCTGATCGGTGCTGCTATCCAGGCTGAAGAAGTGCAGATCTGGACAGACATCGATGGTATGCACAATAACGATCCACGTGTAGTAAATAAAACATTCCCAATCGATCAGCTCTCATTTGATGAAGCTGCAGAGCTGGCATACTTTGGTGCCAAGATCCTGCATCCCGCGTCTATCTGGCCTGCACAGCACTTCAACATCCCGGTGAAGCTGCTGAACACAATGCAGCCTGAGGCACATGGTACCATTATCACTGAGTTGCCTAACGGCGATGGTGTGAAAGCGGTAGCAGCCAAGGATGGCATCATTGCCATCAAGATCAAATCCAGCCGTATGTTGCTGGCATATGGTTTCCTGCGCAAGATCTTCGAAGTATTTGAGAAATACCGAGTACCTATCGATATGATCACTACTTCAGAAGTAGCTGTTTCCCTGACAATAGAAAATACACCACAGCTGGACCAGTTGCTGAAAGAACTGCAGCCATTTGGTTCAGTAGAACTGGATCATCATCAAACCATCGTTTCTATCGTAGGTAATGAAGTAGCAGCAACACCTTCTATCCTGAAGAAGCTGTTTGAAGCGCTGAATGAGGTGCCTTTGAGAATGATCTCTTATGGCGGTAGCCGTCATAATATATCTATCCTGATTGGTGGTCAGCATAAGGAGAAAACTTTGCAGCTGCTGAATAAAGGGCTGTTTGGTCTGGAATAGTCATGAAAGTTTTTATAAAGGAACAGGTCGTCTCCAATAAAGGGGACGACCTGTTTTTTTATGGTGATTGTGAGGGAAAGCCTCGGCGGTAAAAATACTAACATTATTAGTAAATACTAAAAATATTAGCATAATAACAAGTCAATAACAAAAGCTGTTTAGTTATTTGGCCTTTCGCACAAATTAGCCGCCCGGATTCAAACAATTGCCCTTCACAAGTGTAATATATATGTATGCCAACGGTATAGTATTTGTCGCATTTCATTTACACCAAATCCATGTTGTTATGAAAAAGACGGATTTAGGACAAGAACTATTATTGTTGCTCTTACTGTTGATGCCCATGGCATATTTAGGAATCATCTGGCCATCTATGCCGGATCTGTTTCCAAACAATTACAGCGTGACGGGCATTCCGGAGCGGGTAGGCACCAAGGGTGATTTCCTTTTACTCATGACCTTCCTGTTTCTCACCAATCTCATGTTATACTTTCTTTTCCGTTATCTACCTCACGTAGATCATGCTGACTTTCCCGAAGCAAACGAGCACCTGCAGCGGCAGCAGTACTATAGAATCCGCTTCTCCATTCACATATACCTGGCAGTCTTTACCAGCGCCATCATCTGGATGGTTAGTACAGGCAAATCCTTGATGATGGAGCGTTGGGTATTTACGGGAGTGGGTATATTAATCGCCGTAATAGGACTTTATTTGCGCAGATTACAACCTAATTATTTTGTGGGGGTACGTACACCGTGGACGCTGCAAAGCACGGAAATATGGCAGCAAACGCATCTGATGGCGGGCAATTTATGGATGTGGACAGGTATAGCCACATTCCTGTCAGGATTCTTTTTACCCGTAGTAAGCGGGGTATTTGTATTGATTTTTATAGGGGGTATACTGGCAGCGTTGCCATATATCTATTCATTCCGTTTATATCATACGGATAAGGGGTGACAATGATGAAAAAACGACGAAAGTAAAAGGGGCTGATGTGATCACATCAGCCCCTCTGTATTATTGTAAGATAGCGTCGATTAATATAACCATCCTCTCATAGCACCTGCCTCACGGAAAGGCCATGGAGTCAGCAACAGCACCAGTATAAGGACAATACCAAAGAAGATAAGTCCTTTCTTGTGCTTTAATGCATCAGTTGCAGCCTTTTTCACTTTTGCACGGCCAATATGCACCAGTACAAATGCAAGTACAGCCATGGTAATGTGCTCAACTGCGTAAAAGCGGTGTACACCACTTTTCATCACAGCGCCCATGCCCATTTCGGAAATTGCCTTGAAAGCAAAAGGACTGGATACAAAGTACAATAACAGACCTACGAGTAACTGCAGGTCAAAGAAAATCATAAAGAATAAACCAGCCTTGTTGTCAGCACCAGTAAAAGGTGTTTTGCCACTAACGCCTTTCCATGAACGGTAAACGGCCCAAATGCCAGCCAGTAAAATTGCCCACCTTAACAGGGAGTGAATAATAAGCAACGGTGTATACATAAATCTTTGAGTTGGATTTCCGGACAAAAATAAGTGAGAATCACCGGATTTATTTGGTTATTCCAAAAATTATATACTAAATTTGTTAGTAATTCTACTAAATAATTTAGATTATGTCAGTTGTATGCCGCAATTTAAAGTTTCTGCGGAAGCAGAAAGGATGGACGCAGCAGGAGTTTGCTGATAAATTAGGGATCAAACGTTCCCTCCTGGGTGCTTATGAAGAAGAGCGTGCAGAGCCCCGTACAGAAGTACTGGAACTGGTCAGCGATATGTTCCGTGTATCTATTGACGACCTGTTACGCCGCGATGTGGGTTCCCAAAAAGATACATTCCTCGAAAAGCGCCGTCAGCAAAAGCTGGGAACTAACCGCCAGGTCATAGAGTTTGTACCCGTAAAAGCTGCCGCCGGTTATCTGGCAGGTTATAATGATGATGAATTCATCGAAGAACTGAACACCTTCACACTCCCTATGATGGGTGCCGGTAGTTACAGGGCTTTCGAAATCGCCGGAGATTCAATGTTACCTACCCCTTCCGGTTCCGTCATCGTATGCCACAAAGTAGACGGTTGGGAAGATATCCGTAACAATGAAGCCTATGTCGTGGTGACCAGCAGGGAAGGGATCGTGTACAAACGTTTGTTAAAGAGTAACCGCACAAAAGGTAAACTGACACTGGTATCAGATAATCCCCAATTTGAGCCTTATTCCGTAGGAATGGATGAAGTGCTGGAACTCTGGCAGTCCGATGCTGTGATTAGCAAAGCTGGTCCGCAAAGCAGACTGAGTGTGAATCATCTGGCTGATATGGTAAGCCATCTCCAGGACCAGGTGAATATGCTGAAGAAAAAGGCAAGGAATTAATTACAACCTCAATTTACTTTTTGAATAGATAAAATGCATAGGCTTCTAAGCATTGGGAGAGCTATGCGCGGGGACGACGTATGTCGTCTCCTGATCAAAAGAATTATTCCAATCAATCGTTCGTTCCATTAATCGTTCAGGCACTCAGTAGCTTGTTCAGGCATAAAATAGCTTATTCAGGTAACCGCTTAATCAATCATTCACTCAACCTTAAAACGAGAATCAAAGTAACCAAAGAAAGTCATTCAATAAATAATTAAAGCTACTTACTCCAACCCCCTTTATTTAATAATCTCAAAGATTGAACTATGCGTATAGCATTCGTTGACGCATTGCGCCAGCTGGAAAACAGTGGAGAAGCAGCCGTGACCCTATGGGAACACAATACAATGAGGGTAGTATTGGTAGCCCCTGAGGATGTTTACACACAAGAACCGGATTCGCAAAATGAAACGTACATCGTCATGTCAGGATGTGCGGAACTGCAGTATGAAGACAGGACCATAGACCTTGATTCAGGGGATTATCTTTTCGTACCCGCAGGAACCTGGCATCAATTCATTAATGCAACAGAGGATTTTACGCTTTGGAAAATTATTAGTTAATAAGATTTTTTAAAGCGGGAAATATTTTCACTTGTAATAAAAAGACTCTTTTCTAAAAATGAAATAAACCTTTCACGAAAATGGAATCTTCTATTAACTAAAAAGAAAACTTCCATTCAATAAAAGGAAGCTTTTATTAATTGAAAAAAGAATCTTCTATTCAATGAAACCTGCCTTCAGGTAAAAGAAAAGATACGACCCTCTTGCAGAAAATTATCATCTAAACACCGCCGTTCTTAGAGAAAAAATCAGAAGATGGCTGCCGCTGTTTTGAATGTATTACAATGCGCATTCACAATATGCCTCAGCTGTGGGGAATACCCTCCACCCATCGCTACCGCACAGGGAATGTTATATTGTTTAACCGTATTTAAGACCAATTCATCTCTGCAGCGGCATCCATTTTCAGTTATCTTCATCCTGCCATAACGATCCGTCGACAATATATCCACCCCGGATAAATAAAACACAAAATCAGGCCGCTCCCTCTGCATCAACAACGCCAGACTATCAGCCAGCTTACTTAAATATTCTTCATCCGTAGTGCCATCAGGTAAACCAATATCCCACATCGACCGCTCTTTATGAAAGGGATAATTATGCTCACCATGCATACTAAATGTAAACACCTGTTTATGCCCCTCAAAGATGGCAGCCGTCCCATTTCCCTGATGTACATCCAGGTCAATAATCATCACATACCCCGCCAGTTGATGATGCAACAGATAATTAGCCGCTACTGCAAAATCATTCATCAGACAAAACCCTTCACCCCTGTCAGCAAACGCATGATGCGTACCTCCCGCTACATTCAACCCAATTCCATGCTCCAGCGCATGCAACGCACAGTCAATAGTCCCCTGGCAAATCACCCTTTCCCTCATTACAAGTCCCGGCGATTGCGGTAGCCCTATCCGGCGTACTTCCTTCTCACTAAGTTGCTGATTTTTTAATTTATCCCAATATCCGGCTGTATGCGTCAACAGGATCGTTTCTTCACTCACAGGCTGAGGTTTATGAAACACATCCGCTGTAACAACTCCTTCACGCAGCAACTGCGCCGGAATCAACTCATACTTCGCCATCGGAAAACGATGCCCCGCAGGTAAAGGATGTGCAAATATGGGATCGTAAGCTATCAACATGACCTTATCTAAATAACTAAAACTAATCTTTAAAACATGATCGGGAATATTACTACTCAACCTGCAAGAACACTATTTCAGAAATATCCCCCATCAATCAGGAGCACCATTTCAACTACGCAGCCCATCTCGCCTACCCAATTTTTAAAACACTATTATTCGCAATCACAAACACCGCATCCGCTTCCTCTGCATCCAGCATCGCCAAACCCGTAAACCTCCCGAAAGCCGGCAATATGCTACAATTACGCCCGAAGTAAAAACACGGCAACCGCAATCGTTGCCTCCCAGCACCAGACACCGCTACCCCCGGATGAATATGTCCCGAAAAAGTATACTTCGTATCATCCCCCTCCTCACACGGCTCATGCGCAAAATGGATCTCATTAATCTGCAACTCATCATACACCTCCACATCCAGCTCCACATACACCTGCTCCTTCATAATATCATGATTCCCCTTCACCAGCTTAAACCGGATCTTCGGGAACTGCTGCCGCCACAACTTAAACAAAGGCACATCATTATTATGACTACTATGAAACATATCACCCACAATAATCACCTGCGCCGGTTGATAAACAGTTATCAGCTTTTGTAAACGATACAAATCATCCTGCCCGATATGGGCAGGAACAGCAATACCCGCCTTCCTGAAATGCGCAGACTTTCCAAGATGAATATCCGATACAATCAGTGCCTGCTCTTCTTTCCAGAATACAGCCCTATGGGCCGATAACAGCCATGTTTGATTCCTGAAATTATATACCACTTCCTCCATAGATCTCTGCAAGGTCCGATTTTAATTAAAACTCCGGACGCATTTTTTTAATCCTATCCTCCAGTTTCTCACTTGTCAGTTGCTCACGCAAACTATCCACCTTAATCGGGAAGCAAAACGGTGTCAACTCCTCAGGATAAGTAATCACAATCTTACTATTATAAATCCTGTCAAGACTCTCCCTCAATCGCGCCTCTTCCATCTGGTAAAAGAAAGCCTCATTGAAAGCCTGCCTTAGCAACAGGTTTTGTGAATCATATTCAGTAAATACATTGAAAAGTAATGAAGCCGATGATTGCAAGTGCCTGCTCTGTTTATGCTTACCCGGATAGCCCTGGAAAATCAATCCCGCTATCACCGCAATATCCCTGAATTTCCGCCGCGCCATCTCCGTAGAGTTCACGCTCGCCTGCAAATCGATACTCAGATGATCCAATGAAAACAATTCATACACATCATCCGGTGTCAGCGGAATCGGTTGATCAGAAAGCAATTCAAAACCATAATCATTCATCGCAATAGAAAAAGTAATCGGCGTGCGCTTACTCAGTCTGTAAGCCAGCAAAGTGGCCATCACTTCATTCACCAGTCTCCCTTCAAACGGATATGCGAACAAATGATACCCATCCCTCGTATGAATCATCTCTATCAGCAACTCATCCGCTTTTGGCACGTGAGACAGATATTCCTGTAAATTAAAAAGTGGTTGTAAAACCTGCAATTCAGGTTCCGTCGTATTCCCTGAAAGCGCTTCATTAAATGTCTCGCGCAGCACTTTCCCAAGGTTCGGCGAAAGCGGCAATCTTCCTCCCATCCAACTGGGTACAATCGCCTTCTTCGCATTGGATTTTCTCACCAATACCGTCATATCCTTGATCATCACAAACTCCAGGATACGACCTCCCAGGCTGAATGTATCCCCAGCAGTCATCCGGGCTATAAACCACTCCTCGATCATGCCTATAAATCCACCACCCATGAACTTCACTTTCAGCATGGCATCACTTACAATCACTCCAATATGCAGGCGATGACGCATAGCCTGCATACGACTCCGGCAGATGAAGAAATTACCTTCTCTGTCTATCTTTTTAAACTCATCGTAGCTATACAATGCATCTCCCCCCGTAGTCAGAAAAGCCAGCGTCCATTCCCATTCATCTTCCGTCATATCGCGGAAGCAGAAGGTATCCTTCACTTCTTCCCATATTTCAGGCGCATGAAAGCCATCAGAGATAGCAAGTGTCATCAGGTATTGCAGCAATACATCGTAGGCGAGAATCACAGGCATACGGCTTTCAACGATCTGCTGTGCAATAGCCGACTTCAGTGCCGCAGCCTCCACCAGTTCGAGACTATGTGTAGGCAGAAACCATATTTTGCTGGTAGCGCCGGGTTGATGTCCGCTACGGCCGGCACGTTGTAAAAATCGCGCCACCCCTTTAGGACTACCTACCTGGATCACCGTATCTACCGGCCTGAAATCCACACCCAGGTCCAGGCTCGAAGTACAAACAACTGCCTTAAGCGTGCCGGTATGCAGGGCTTCTTCTACCCAGATGCGTAGTTCCATATCAATAGAACCATGGTGCAGGGCCAGGGCACCGGCAAGGTCAGGACATTGCCGCAAAATCTCCTGGTACCAGATCTCCGTTTGAGAGCGCACGTTTGTGAAAATCAAAGTAGTCTTGCTCTCATTCACAATCGGCAATGCCTTGTAAAGCAGCCTTGTACCCAGGTGTCCCGCCCAGGGATATTTTTCTATCTCGTCAGGGAGAATACTTTGCAGCTCTATTTTCTTATCCAGTTTGGCCCGTACGATCACGGCTTCGGGATCAGGCGTTCCGAGCAGTACGTCCATTGCCTCTCCCAGGTTCCCGATAGTAGCCGAAATACCCCATATGCGCAAAGGAGAACGCCCTTCTTTTTTCGCTAATCCTTTCAGTCGGCTCAGGCCTAATTCTATCATCACACCCCGCTTGGTACCCAGCAGTTCATGCCATTCATCTGCTACAACTGTAGTCAGCGATGTAAAGACTTTCGGATATTCTTTTTGTCCGATCAGGAGGTGCAGACTCTCAGGAGTGATCAGCAGTACTTCCGGCATATTTTTTTTCTGGGCGGCACGGGTAGATACCGGCGTATCTCCGCTACGAATACCCACCTGCCAGGGGATGTTTAGCTCCTGCAGCACTTCTTCCATGGCACGCGCAATATCCTTGGCCAGCGCCCTCAGCGGCGTGATCCATAGTAATTGCAGGCCATTCTTTGTTTTGGAATGATAATCCTTCGGATGGCGGTTGATCCAGTCGATAACGACTCCCAGGAAAAGAGAAAAGGTTTTACCGTAACCGGTAGGTGCATTGACAAGGCCTGATTTACCCTGCAAATAATAAGTCCAGGCTTCTTCCTGGAAAGCAAAAGGCTGCCGGTCTCTGGCGGTCAGCCAGTCTGTAATCACTTTCCATCCACTCGCGGTATTTTTCATGAGTGTATGAAATTAAGGAAAAAACATAAGGGCTAACAGTACAGGATCAGCTTTCATGAATTCAACTTATTATTTCTTTTAAAGATACACGGTTATTCTGAACTTCTAACTGATGCATCACCCCACATTTCAAGGCATAATTTCCCTTCTGATGACCTACCGGAAAATTGAAACAAACAGGGAAAGAAAAATCCTTTACTTTTTCTTTCACGATATCGAAAACAGTCCTGCCAAATTCCTCTCCCGGATCATCCGGTTTGAGCCTGTTAAACCCACCAATCACAAGTCCTGCCAGGTTATCCAGTTTATGTGCACGCTGTAAACTATTGAAATAACGATCTATAGTATACAGATATTCACTCACCTCTTCCACGAAGAGAATTTTACCAATGGTATTGATTTCTGAGTTGGTACCCAATACACTTGCCAGCATAGAAAGATTCCCGCCAATGAGCACACCTTTCCCTGTACCTGTTCGGTTATTAGGATCTGCCGGTGTCAGGTATTGCATGGGCTTACCCGTTAGTGCCTGTTGAATAGAGAGGATCGTTTCCTGCACCACAGATTCTGCTTTTGCAAAATCGTCAGGGAAGCTGTTACACATTTTGGAATGCAGCGATGCAATGCCGAACAGCCGGTTGATATGACAATGTAATACGGTGATATCGCTGAACCCAATCACCCATTTAGGATGCTGCCTGAAATTATTGAAATTCACCTGGTCGATAATGCGGGCGCTGCCATAGCCACCTCTTGCACACATGATCGCCTGAATAGAAGGATCATCCAGCATCGCCTGCAAATCCTGCAGCCGTTCCGCATCAGTGCCGCCAAAACTAAAATCACTTTTCCCTACGGTACTACCTACACGGATTTTGAAACCCCAGCTCTGCATAGTACGTATAGCGGGCATGATTTCTTCCTGCGTGATATGACCTGCCGGGCAGGTAATACCAATAGTATCACCGGGCTTAAGATAGGGGGGGAGTATAGTAAAATTCTCATCTTCTGCTATCGGTGCAGGAAGATGAGAAAATGCGGAAAGCCCCAGCGATGTGATGGCAAGAGAAGAAAGAAAATGCTTACGATTCATGTTATTAATGTAAGCATTAATCGGCAATTTTTATGTAGGTTGAATACGCTTTTCCGCCCAATGACGATAACCCGCTTATTCGCACCGATGGCCTTCTTATATTTAGGATAAGTATAAGAGTCGGATTGTAAAACAAGTCCGGTTAAAGTCTTTGGTATATTCCGGATAAGGGATGATTATGGTACTGAATTAATACACTACACGGTGTGTAGCCTTGATTACAGACATCACGAACACACTCTCCATGTGACCGATATTGTCCAGTTCTCCCAGCTTATTCACATTAAAGTCGTGGTAAGCGATCATATCTTTTACCTGTACTTTCAGCATGAAGTCGAATTGTCCGGAGATGTTCAGGCATTCCAGCACCTCGGGGAAGGAGGTGATTTCCTTGATGAATTTGCTACCTGCTTTCTTACCATGCTCTTTGAGGGAGATATAGCATAATACAGTCAGGCCTTTGTCGATTTTGCTGGGGTCTACAATGGCAGCATACTGACGAATAACGCCGGCCTGTTCCATCTTACGGATACGCTCGTAAACGGGGGTAGCGCTCAGGTTAAGACGCGCTGCCAGGTCGCGGATGGTCATCTTGGCATCTTCTTCCAGCAGTTGGAGGATGGCGATGTCTTTTTCGTCCAGCGCAATTTCGGTTGCGGTATCTTTTTTAATTATGTTGTTACCCGGGTTCATATTGTATAGAATATTATTCCAATTAGCCTGCGAAAATAAGTACAATATACTAAATTTCCCCCGTTATTGCTTGTGCATTTTTAATAATAATTGCAGATCTTCCAGGGTATTAATCTCCTCAGGCGGCTTATCCTTCCGCCAGCGGTTGATACGGGGAAAACGCAGCGCCACCCCTGATTTATGCCTGTTGGAAGCGGCAATTCCCTCAAAGGCAATCTCAAAAACCAGTTCCGGTTTCACAGTTCTCACCGGCCCAAATTTCTCTATCGAGTTCCTTTTCACCCAGTTATCCACCTCATTGATTTCTTTGTCCGTCAATCCTGAATACGCTTTTGTAAAAGACACCAGCTGATCCCCATCCTTCACCGCAAATGTGTAATCAGTATACAAATTTGAGCGCCGTCCATGCCCTTTCTGTGCATAGATCATCACCGCATCTATAGTCAATGGATCTATCTTCCATTTCCACCAGTCCCCTCTTTTCCTGCCTACCTGGTAGGGGGAATCCTTTTTCTTCAGCATCAATCCCTCGCTGCCCTGTTCGCGGGACTTTGACCGGAATTCAATCAAGGCATCCCAGTTATGAAACGTGATCACTGGCGATAACCGCAAGGCCGGATGATTCACCTGCTCTACCACCTGCTCTAACAACACTCTTCTTTCAGATAATGGCGATGTCCGGATATCTTTCCCTTCCCACTCCAGCAAATCATAACTCAGGAACACCACCGGTGCCTCCTGCAATTGTTTCTTCGTCACATTCTTCCTGCCTATACGCGTCTGCAAAGTCTGAAATGGTAATGGAAAATCGTTTGTATACGTTAAGATTTCCCCGTCTATCACCGTACCCTCCGGTAAATGCTCCAGCAGTGGCCCATACTCCGGAAACTTCTCTGTGATCAGTTCTTCCCCTCTTGACCATACAAATAATTGTCCCTGCCTTTTAATGATCTGTCCCCGGATCCCATCCCATTTCCACTCCGCCTGCCATTCCTCTGGTGAACCCAGTACATCAGGTGCCGTCTCCAATGGATAAGCGAGATAAAAAGGAAAAGGCTTCGATGCGTCAGCACCAGTTACATCCTCATTCAATAAGCTGTCCAGTGTAATCTCGCGGGGATCCCAATTCCCGCTGATCATATGCGACAAAGTAGGAGCCGGAATATCATGTGTATTGGCCAGCGCATTCACCATCATCTTTTGCGATACCCCAATCCTGAAACTACCAGTAATCAGTTTATTGAACACAAATCTTTCACTGGTATCCAATTCTTCCCATGCATTGAGAATGAATTTTTGTTTCTCTTCTTCCGATGCTTTTTCAAGCGCCAGCAGCCCTTCCAGCCAGTAATGCAATGGATGCACCGCAATACTTTTTCCTTCAGGTAACAACAGTGCAATGGTCTCTGCCAGGTCGCCTACAGTATGATAACACTCTTCAAATAACCAGGAAGGTAAATTGGTCATTTGCAAACACCATGTGGCCAACTGGGTTGCATTCACGGTTCTCTTTGGCCGCCGCCCTGTAAACAGTGCCAGGACCCAAATGCTATCCTTTGGATCAGCACTGCCAAAATATTTGCTCAGCGCATCCAGTTTTTCATTTGTCTTCGTGCTGTTACTCAGCAATTTGATGAGGTCTGCAAATGCTTTCATGATGGATTCGTTTCTTCTTCTTCAGTGACACCATATTCTGTTTTTACCTCTTCGGCAGGAATCCCATTCTCCTGCAGGTAGCGGGCAAAGGCACTACTAAACCCATGCGTGGTATACACCTTCTCGGCTCCCGTTGCTTTCACGGCGGAGAGCAACCCATTCCAGTCAGCATGGTCAGAAAGAATAAAACCCGCATCTGCATTCCTCCTCCGCATATGCCCCCGTACCTGCATCCAGCCGCTACATACACCTAGTGAATAAGGATTGAATCGCCGCATCCAGGTAGTATCTGCAGCCGAGGGAGGGCCGATCACCAGGTTATTTTTAAACACACTATGCGGGGTCTCCGGCGTAATACGATGCAGTTCAGGCAGATCCCAGCCATGCTCGCGCAGCATTTGGTTCGTAATATAAATAGCGCCATGCGCCCAGATCTCAGGACTGATATCTTTTAAATGATACAACAAGCGCTGTGCCTTACCCAGGCTATAACCTAAGAGCACACTGGTTTTACCGGCCTGCTGATTTTCGTGCACCCATTGCCGGATATTATCAAATACCACCTGCTGTGGTTGCCAGTTATAAATCGGTAAACCAAACGTACATTCAGTAATAAACGTTTGACAAGGTACCGGCTCAAAAGCCGCAGAGATGCCATCATGCTCAGTTTTATAATCTCCGCTGGCTACCCATACTTCATTATTAAGCGCTACTCTTATCTGTGCAGACCCAATCACATGCCCGGCAGGATGCAAAGAAATTGTTACGCCATTCATCCGGATGGTTTCTCCATACGCCACTCCCTGCACACTGATGTCTGGCCCCAACCGGAGTTTCAGAATCGGTACACTATCATGATGACAAAGGTAATTTTGACTGCCGCCACGGGCGTGGTCGGAATGTGCATGTGTAATCACCGCCTTTTGTACAGGCTGCCAGGGGTCTATGTAGAAGTCTCCTACAGGGCAATAAATGCCCTTGTCTGTGAATTGAAGTAACTGCATGAGAGAGCATGTACAATTATCATGCACATAAAAAAAGCCTTGCACTGAGGCAAGGCTTTTAAAACTTATCAGAAGTTCATTTTTATATCACTCGAATCTCCTTTCTGTATGATATAAATATTTTTATTTTCGAAATAATCAGGTTCCTTATCACCCTCTTTCAGGTAGATAGGCTGGTAGTTGAAGCTGCTGAATACTTTCTTATTCGGATCATTGATGTCCTTGTTAAAGTACACACCATTTGTGCTCAGTTGCTTTACAAAGTACCAG
This sequence comes from Chitinophaga silvisoli, assembly GCF_003412465.1. Classification (GTDB taxonomy): domain Bacteria; phylum Bacteroidota; class Bacteroidia; order Chitinophagales; family Chitinophagaceae; genus Chitinophaga; species Chitinophaga silvisoli. The sequence continues at coordinate 208,304 of NZ_QTJV01000004.1, read as the reverse complement.
GTCAGCTCAAATCCTTTGAACGCCATATCCGATGGGCGGGATTTATATACACGTTTCCAGTAGTCAGTGATATAGTGGCTGTAAACATCCGTTTTATCATTGAAGTACGGTGTGGTATAAAAGATCGGCAGGCCTTTGAATTCAGGCTCCTTGAATTTCATGATATCCCATGTAGGCATACCAAATACCTGGATAGGGTACGAAGCCGTCTGTGTGCTCAGTCGGCGGATGATAGCCTTTGCATTGGCCTCATCCAGGGAAGTGACGATCACCAGGTTGGGGCGGTCAGCCAGCAGGTATTGAGAGAGTGCCAGGTCAGACATGTTGTCGTCCCAAACCACTTCTTTGGGTCTGGTCTTCTTGCTGCTCTGCAATTTCTCATATTCAGCCTTGATGTCCGCAGCGATACGTTTTTCGAAAGGCGTATCGCGGTGTATCACCACAATATTTTTAGTCGCAAAGCCATCCTGCAGGTAGCGCTGTAAGGCTTCGCTATGTGTTTTCAGCAAACTGTTGGTGATAATGAAAAACGGGTTGCCGTTTACACCCGCATCATTTGGGTAGGTAGCCGATACCAGGTTAATTTGTTTGGTCTTGGCTATATCACTCAGATCTTTAATTTCTGGCGTACCTACGGCAGCGATGATCAGGTCTGTATTAATCAGGTTTGCGCCTGACAGGTTCTGCTTATTCTTACTGTCGTAAACGGTTACGTTCAGTTTTATACCCTGGTTCTGCAAACTGTCCAGTGCCAGTTGCGCACCTTCGTAGAAGTCCAGTCCCGGCAGAATATAACGGGGCAGCGAGCGGGTAGGCATGTCTGTGTTTACTGAATCCAGGTAAAGTGGGGCGTACAACGCTATATTATAGGTGTCCTTTTTTATCTCCCGGGCAAAAGCTGGTACATTAAACGGAATCACCTTAGCAGTCTTGGAATCCTCCTTAGGTTTTTCGTCTTTCACAGTTTTCGCAGTTGTTGGCGGTGGTGTAGCAGTACTGGTAGTCTTCTTACTGGAAGAACACGCAGACAGCAGTACAACCACAATGGATGCAGTAATCAATGGCCTGCATAAAATGGATTTACTCATAGCGATCGTTAAAATACAAAAATCATGCAAATGCACAGGAGATATGGTTCCTGTTGCAAATGATGTTGGTCAGCTCTCCTTAAAAAGGAACAGGCTGTAAGTTAAAATACTATTACACTTACAGCCTGTCTGGAACTATTCCCATTCGATGGTAGCCGGCGGCTTGGAACTGATGTCGTATACCACGCGGTTAATACCTTTTACCTTATTAATGATGTCGTTTGACATTTGAGCCAGGAACTCGTAGGGGAGGTGTGCCCAATCCGCAGTCATACCGTCCACGGAAGTTACCGCCCTGAGGGCAACCGTGAATTCGTAAGTCCTTTCATCACCCATTACACCTACACTTTGTACCGGAAGGAGGATGGTACCTGCCTGCCATACCTTGTCGTAGAGACCATGTTCACGCAGCCCCTCTATATAAATGGAGTCAGCTTCCTGCAGCATCGCTACCTTATCCGCGGTGATCTCACCCAGGATACGGATAGCCAGGCCAGGACCTGGGAAAGGATGACGACCCAGGAAGATTTCACTGATACCAATTTCACGCCCTACGCGTCTTACCTCGTCTTTGAAGAGGAAGCGGAGCGGTTCTACCAGACCCATATTCATCTTCTCAGGCAAGCCACCTACGTTATGATGTGATTTGATGGTTACAGAAGGACCATTTACAGATACAGACTCAATCACATCCGGGTAAATAGTACCCTGACCGAGGAAGGAGATGTTCTGTAGGAGGGTTGCTTCCTGCTGGAATACTTCGATAAAGAGACGACCGATGATCTTACGTTTCTTTTCAGGATCACTTACACCAGCCAGTTCACCGTAGAAGAGGTCTTTTGCATTTACACCTTTCACGTTGAGCCCCATATGTTTATATGAATCCAACACGGTTTCAAACTCATCTTTACGAAGCAGGCCGTTATCTACGAATATGCAGTAGAGGTTGCTGCCAATTGCTTTATGAATCAGCTCTGCAGCTACAGTGGAGTCAACACCACCGCTGAGGGCCATTACTACTTTTTTATCACCTACCTGAGCCTTGATTTTCTCTACAGTTTCCTGTACAAAAGCAGCAGGTGTCCAATCCTGTTTACAACCACAGATGTGTACGAGGAAGTTGCGGAGCATGGTCTTACCTTCCAGAGAGTGCGTTACTTCCGGGTGGAACTGGAACCCAACCATTGGGAAGGGAGTCCTAGTATCGCATTTGAAAGCAGCTACCGGGATGCTGTCAGTCTGGGCAATGATCTCGAAACCTTCCGGCATCCGTACGATGGTATCAGAATGGCTCATCCATACCTGGCTCCGGGGAGAAATGTCGAAGAGGGCCTTTTCTTCTTTATTATCGTGTACCATAAAGGCACGGCCATATTCCCGGATATTGCTTTTAGCCACTTCACCACCGAAGTTTTTAGCCATCAGCTGTGCACCGTAGCAAACACCGAGCACGGGCACCTTTGCCGCCATGGCAGCGATATCTACGGTAGGTGCGTTCGGCTCGTTCACTGAAAACGGACTGCCGGAAAGAATAATGCCTTTCACTGTATCATCCCATTGTACTGGTTGCAGACAAGGTTTGATTTCACAATAAATATTCAGCTCCCTGATGCTGCGCGCAATCAGTTGCGTGTATTGGGAACCGAAGTCGAGGATAAGAATCTTTTCTGTCATGGTGGTGCAAAGATAAAGGGCTTGGAGCAAATCTCAAGTTATAATGGTATTTTCGTTCCAAACCCAATTGATAATTCCGCCATTTAAACAATTACCTTATGAAACAAATTACCGGCTATGCCGTCCTTGTATTGTTAGCACTTACACACACCGGTTGCGATGAACAGGGAATCAAAGGCAGTGGTGTTGGCAGTTCTGAAACCCGGAAAGTAGGCGATTTCCACGCCGTATCCCTGAGAGGCGCTATGGATATTGAATATACCGACGGCCCGGCAGAAGACGTGGTCATAGAAGCAGAAGACAATATCCTGCCATTAATTATTACCGAAGTAAAAGATGGTCAGCTCATTGTAAGGGAGAAAGATCATTTCCACCTCAACCTGCACAAAAAAATCAAGGTGAAAGTGACCGCCCCCGATGTTGAAGAACTGAGCCTGGCCGGTTCAGGTACTATTCATGTCATGAACGACTGGGAGCAGGATGATCATATTAAATTATCTATTACCGGCAGCGGCGATGTAATCGGTGCTGTAGATGCTCCACAGGTAAGTGTGGCTGTAACAGGTTCCGGCGATGTAAAACTGAAAGGGGAAACCAAAGACCTGGATGTGGATATCGCAGGCAGCGGCTCCTTCAAAGGCTATGACCTGCGCGCTGAAAATACCAATGTTCACGTAGGCGGTAGCGGCGATGCCCAGGTACACGCCAGCGTAAAACTGGATGTGCAGGTTTCCGGCTCTGGAAGTGTAGACTACCACGGTAACCCACAGGTAAATTCAAGTACATCAGGATCAGGTTCTGTGCATAAAAGAGATTAATGGAGCAAAAGAAAATGACGGCTGCGGAAGCTGCAAAACAGCTCCGCCGCCCTACCGGGGAGGATGGGGTGAAGATGGGCGTACAAATGAGTAAGGCCAACCGCCTGATTTATGAAATGACACTCGATTTCCTGCAACTGAAAGCCGGCGACCATGTATTGGAACTGGGCTTGGGAAACGGACATTTTATCCCTGCGCTTCTCGAAAAAGAGAATAACATCCAATATACAGGACTCGACCTCTCCGATGTAATGGTGCAGGAAGCCATTGCTTCCAACCAGGACGCAATCCGCACCGGCAGGGTACAGATCCTGGAAGGCACTGCGGATAGGCTCCCATTTGCGGAAGAAGTGTTTACGAAAGTCTTTGCAGTCAATGTATTGTACTTCTGGCAACCACCCGCTGTTACACTACAGGAGATTTACCGGGTACTACAACCCGGGGCTGAGCTGGTACTGGCCTTTCGCACAAAGCGTACCATGGAGCAACTGCCATTCGTAGATCATGGTTTTACATTGTACGATACAGAGACAGTTCAGGAAATGTTACAAAATATTGGTTACAGTGTGAGTGAAATCCTGACAACAGTAGAACCTCCGAAACCCGCTGCTGATGGGAGTATGCTCGTACAACTGGAGAACGTATGTATGCGGGGCGTTAAAAAATTTAAGTAGTATTTAACACTTTCTTTATAGTACTTACCTCATATTTGCACCTGTAAAACAACTCATTAAGTCCTTTGGCCAAGGTACTGCTGTAAACAATATGCAGAGGTTATGGCAGTACCTGGCTAAGGCACAATCCAACCCCCTCCCTTTCACGCTTTCGTATCATATAATAAAAATATATCTTTACTCTACGGTTGTTTTTCGTAAGTTTACGATTTCAATTGTTCTAACTCCTATTCCTGAATATGAACGAAAGACCTAAGATCCTGGTTATATATTATACACAGACCGGACAACTAAAGCGGATAGTAGATACTGTAATAGGCCCATTGCAGGATACGGCAGATATAGTATACGAAGAATTGAAACCTGTGCAGCCATTTGCATTTCCCTGGAAGAAACAAACCTTCTATGATACAATGCCGGAGACTGTATTAGGCAAGCCCAGAGCTATTCAGGCGCTGAATGTGGATCCCAATGCGCATTTCGACCTCGTAGTGCTGGCCTATCAACCCTGGTTCCTGTCTCCATCTCAGCCTACAGCTGCTTTTCTTCAAAGCGAACAGGGCAAACGCCTGCTGCATGGCAAACCGGTAATTACCCTCATGGGCTGCCGTAACATGTGGCTGAGTGCCCAGGAAACTGTAAAAGGATATTTACAGGCTGCGGGTGCGCACCTGGTTGGAAATATAGTTCTGGTAGACAAATCACCGAATCTCGTTGCCCTGATCACAGTTTTACGCTGGCAGTTCAAAGGCAAAAAGGAAGCAACCGCTTTACTGCCCCCAGCCGGCGTGCAGGAAGCAGACATTATAGCATCAGCAAGATTCGCCAACCCAATCCGTAAAGTATTGACCACCCGGTCCTGGGATGCCCTGCAACCGGAACTGATAGAACTAAAGGCAGTGGAATTATTAGCCCCCCTGATCCTCCTGGAAGACAGAGGTATCAGAGCTTTCCGCTACTGGTCTAAATTTATTAGTGCCAAAGGCGGCCCCGGAGCCCCTGAACGCCAGGGTAGAGTGAGCATGTACCGCGGTTTGTTACTGATAGGTATCTTCGTTTTGTCGCCTATCGCCAAGATTTCATCGTTATTCAAGCTGACTTTTAAGAAAAAGGAACTGGCCGAAAGGGTGGAATATTATAAAGGCATTCACCTCCGTTAAGATAAAATAATAACTAAATATCAGATAATCAGAATAAAAGGCATTGTTATTGTGTTTGAGAGGAAGAGGATGCTTTATATTGGGGGATCATCAATAGCATAGCATATTATATTCTATATTTACGGGCGCTTTTATCTGTCCAGGGAGTATAATTGTGAATAAAAAAAGGGACAAATACGAGTGCAAAGACTGTAAGCCAGGTGGTACACAATTCCTGCCGCTACCAACGGAAGGTCATCAACTTATAACAAAAAACAGGAACCATATTTCAAATGAACGAAGTTTATATTACAAGGCTCTCTAAATTTCTGCCGAATGAGCCTGTTGGGAATGATGAAATGGAGAATATTCTAGGACTGGTGGATGGTAAGCCATCCCGTGCCAGACTGAGAGTCCTGGGGAATAATAAAATCAAGACCCGTTACTATTCGCTGGATAAGGATGGTAAATCGACCCATTCCAACGCTGAAATGACCGCCGAAGCGGTAAAGGGCCTTTTTGATGATAAATTTCCGATCGATAAAATGCAGGTATTAGCCTGTGGTACTACCTCGCCAGACCAGCTGCTGCCTAACCATGCTGCTATGGTTCACGGCCTGCTGAAATGCCAGCCGGTAGAACTGATCGCTGCTACTGGCGCTTGTGCTGCCGGTATGCAGGCCTTTAAATATGCCTGGATGTCCATTAAGTGTGGCAACAGCGCAAACGCTGTGAGCACCGGTTCCGAAAAATTCTCCAGCTGGATGCTGTCAGAGAAATTCGAACCTGAAACTGACCGCGTAAAACTCATAGAAAATAATCCGATCATCGCCTTCGAAAAAGACTTCCTTCGCTGGATGCTCTCCGATGGTGCCAGTGCTGCCCTGTTCCAGAACAAGCCTAATGAAAACGGCCTCTCCCTCCGTGTAGACTGGGTTGAGATCGCTTCCTATGCCAATGAACTGGAAACCTGTATGTATGCAGGTGCTGTGAAAAACGAAGACGGCACCACCAAAGGCTGGATCGATATGACACCTGAAGAATGGGCAAAGGATAGCGTGTTCTCCTTCAAACAGGATACCCGCCTCCTGGGTAAAAACATCGTACCATCCGGTGCACAAATGTGGAAAGAACTGGTGGAAAAATACAACCTGGACCTGGAAAAGCTGGACTTCTTCCTGCCTCACCTGTCCTCTGAATTCTTCCGCTTTAAAATAGATGAAGAAATTACACGCCTGGGCGTACCCATTCCACAGGAAAAATGGTTTACCAACCTGGTAAAAGTAGGGAACGTAGGTACCGCCTCTCCTTACTTCATGCTGGAAGAACTGATGAATACCGGTATGCTGAAAAAAGGACAGACAATCGTGATGATGGTTCCTGAGAGTGCGCGTTTCTCTTATGCATATGCACACCTGACGGTAGTATAATTTTCATTTTCATAAAGCCATTGAGAAAACGCTTCCGCCAGCGGCAGAAGCGTTTTTTTTCCATAATCAAACACCTGTCAAATGAAAAAAGAAGAAGTTCCCCAGGATGGCGATAACATGCATGAAGGGAAATTCAAACAGCTTTTTTACGCAACAGATGATGCCGGCGAATACGTAAAGGTGAACAGCGTAGGCTGGGAGCCGGAAAATATCGCTATGCAGCAGGCATGGGAAGAAGTGAATACAAAAATAGAAGATGCCCGCAGGCGCATGCAGGCGGGAGAAGTCAGCCCTATTTTGTACTACATGGAAAAGACCATTATGGATCTGCCCCTCTTAGCCAGTTATGTGAATAAGTTCCAGTGGCAGGTGAAACGCCATCTGAAACCATCCGTATTCAGAAAACTGAATGACGATATTTTAAGAAAATACGCCGCTGCTTTCAAAATCAGCCTCGAAGAACTAAAAAAGGCTGGCCAGTAATTTATACCAATCAATATGAGCGAAATTCAGTTCAACCACGTTCAGACAGCACACTGTGAATGTGGGGTGATTTCAAATATTTTCAGGTTCTATGGTCTCGACATCAGTGAACCCATGGCACTGGGTATCGGTGCCGGCCTCTTTTTCGGACACCTGCCCTTCGTAAAGGTAAATGGTGTACCAGGTACCACCTATCGCGTTGTGCCCGGTGCCATCTTCAGCAGAGTGTGCAAAAGACTGGGTGTGAAAATGGAATCACATACTTTTTCCAGCGTGGAAAAAGCAACAGCAGAACTGGATCGGGTACTGGACAAAGGAATGCCCGTAGGCCTGCAGAGTAGCGTATACTACCTGCCTTACTTTCCTCCTTCCTACCGTTTTCATTTCAATGCACATAACCTCGTGGTCTATGGTAAGAAAGACGGGAACTACCTCGTCAGCGATCCTATCATGGAGCACGCCACCGAAATAGATCCTGCCAGCCTGGCCGAAGCCCGCTTCGCAAAAGGCTTCCCGGCTCCCAAAGGAAAAATGTATTACCCCGTGGTAGTACCCAAAGAAGTTAATTTTGCAGCACCTATCAAGGCAGGTATCAAACAGACTTGCAGCGATATGCTCAATATACCATTGCCATTTTTCGGTGTAAAAGGTATACGCTTCCTGGCAAAAAGACTTCGCAATTATCCGGAGAAAGTAGGAGACAGAAGAGCCACACTTTACCTGGGCAATATCATCCGTATGCAGGAAGAAATTGGTACCGGTGGTGCCGGCTTCCGCTTTATGTACGCCGCTTTCTTACAGGAGGCAGCAGGTTTGCTCAAAAGAGATGACCTGAGCCAGATGGCACAGGAACTGACAGCAGTAGGCGACATCTGGAGAAACTTTGCCTTCACTGCCGGCAGGGTATGTAAAAGCAGAACCGCAACAGGCAATGGATATGCAGAACTGAGTGACCTGATGATGCAATGTGCGGCCTCTGAAGAAGTGTTTTTCAGGAAACTGGCAGCCTTGAAACTTTAATTGAAATTATGACCAGCATACTTGTACAGGACCTGCATAAAACCTATAAAGGTGCGTTGGAACCATCATTGAAAGGGTTATCATTCAGCTTTCAAAAAGGAATGATCACTGGCCTCTTGGGCCCGAATGGTGCCGGGAAAACCACCACCATCTCTATTTTATGCGGACTGGTGAGTGCTGACAGCGGCCTGGTAAAGATCTTCGACCTGCCCCAGACCGCTGCACACAGAGAGGAGATTAAGAAACTGGTAGGTATCGTACCACAACAGATTGCACTGTTTCCCCAACTGACAGCTATTGAAAACCTGGAATACTTCGGTAACCTGTATGGATTGAAAGGAAAACCACTGCGCAAGTTGATAGATGAATATCTCCAGAAATTCGGTTTGGAACAGAACGGCAACAAAGCCGTACACCGCTACTCGGGTGGCATGAAAAGACGTGCTAATATCATCGCATCTATCCTGCATCAGCCACAACTACTGATCCTGGATGAACCTACAGCCGGAGTGGATGTACAATCGAGAAGCATGATCCTGCAGTTTCTTCGTGACTTCAATGCACAGGGCGCGAGCATTGTATATACCTCCCACCTGCTCGATGAAGCACAGACCATTTGCCAGGAAGTGGCCATCATCGACGAAGGTAAATTGATTGTACAGGGCACACCTGCCAACCTGATTGCTCAACATGCAGCATGTCAGCACCTGGAAGATGTTTTTTTACATTATACCGGTCATGCGGTAAGAGATTAATAGAATGTGATGTTAAGGCTACTCGCTACCATAAAGAAAGAATGGCTGTTACTGCTGCGTGACAGAACAGGTTTATCCCTGCTCTTTGTCATGCCTGTCGTGCTGATCACCGTGATGGCTTTGATAGAAGATGCTCCCTTCAGAGACTACCAGGAACTGAAGTTCGATGTACTCACCTTAGATAATGATCATGGGCGCTTAGGTAAATATATCAGGGAAGGACTCGAGTACACAGGGCAGTTCAATGTAATTGATTCACTCAATGGTAAACCGGTCCAGGAATCACAGGCACTGGAAAAAGTAAATGCAGGTGACTACAAAATCTGCATCATCATACCACAGGGAGCTACAGGATCTATCGTGAGCAATGCAAACCGTATCGTAAATGACCTATCCAAAAGAATGGGCGTACCCGCTATATTGCCGGTAAGCACACGCAAAGATTCACTGAATGTACTGGTATATTTTGACCCTGCTTCCAAGAAGGCATTCAAGAGCGCCATACATCAGGCCATCGATAATTTTCTCACACAGGTAGAAACAGATCTGCTGCTGGAAAGGATCAAACAACAACTGAAGAATAAAGACATTGCACAGCAGGATTCAATGGTGATCCAGCTCAAGGCAGTGGGATTGAAAGAACAGCTCACAGGGCCTTCGCAACAATTGGATGTGATCTCGAATTCCGTGCAGCACAACGTGCCCGCCTGGAGTATTTTCGCCATGTTCTTTATCGCCATTCCGATTGGTGGACATATGATTCGTGAGCGGGAAGAAGGAAGCCTGGTACGCATCCGCCTCATACCCGGTTCATTCCTGGACATCCTTGGTGGAAAAATGCTCTTCTTCATGGCAGTAACCGTAGTGCAGTTTTACCTGATGATGATGGTTGGTATTTTTTTACTGCCAATGTTCGGATTACCAAAACTGATGCTGGGCAATAGTCAGCTCGCCACCTTCATCATTGCAGTGAGCATCGGTTTGACCGCTACTGCATATGGTATACTGGTAGGTACCGTGTTTAAAACACCTAATCAGGCATTGAATTTTGGTGCCATCTCCATCGTCATCCTGTCTGCAATAGGAGGCATCTGGATCCCACTCGAAGTCATGCCGGCAAAAATGCAGCTAATCGGGCATTTATCTCCACTTAGCTGGGGACTGGATGCCATCAATGATATTTACCTGCGCAATCGTGGCGTACAGCACATCTGGTTACACGTAGGGAAATTGATCGCCTGCGCCGTGCTCATGCTGTGTATAGCAGCAGGTGTGGAGCAAAGAAGGATGAGCTGATGGGGGATAATTGAATGTAAAACAGTATTTTTACGGCCACTTGGCAACAAAATTGCTTAAGAGGCTTAGCTTTCCAAATAAAACAGAGAGTATAAACCTACGACTACTATGGAAGATTTAAAACAGAAATTGAAAGTACAGATTATTGAGGCGCTGAACCTGCAGGATACTAAACCTGAAGATATTGATGACAATGCACCATTGTTCGGAGAAGGACTTGGACTGGATAGTATTGATTCACTGGAACTGATGGTATTGCTCGAAAGACATTATCATATCAAGGTGGAAGATCCTCGCGAAGGCAGAAAAATCCTGCAGTCTGTACAATCTATGGCTGAATTCATCCAATCCAAACAACCGGCGTAAGCAGGCTTATGGCGGAACGCGTATTGATAACAGGCCTTGGAATGGTGACTGCCATCGGCGATAATGTAGCTGGCAATTTAAAAAGCCTGCGCATGCAGCAGAGTGGCATTGGTTTTACACAACACATAGACACCATTTACAAGGATAGCCTGCCGGTAGCAGAGGTCAGACATTCAACTGCAACCCTGCAGGAAATGGCAGGAGTAGCAGGTAAGGACGGATATACCCGTACAACCCTGCTTGGCCTGATTGCTATGCGCGAAGCTCTGGCTGATGCAGGCATTGCAGATGCCAGTGAGGAACCAACAGGTTTTATCAATGCTTCTACCGTAGGGGGAATGTGCGATACAGAAAAAGTCTATTTCGATGTAATCAACCCTGAAAAAGAAGGAAATTTTTTACAGTATATAGATACACTGGATTGTGCAGATTGTACACAGCGTATAGCAGATACCGTAGGTATCAGTGAATATATCGCTACAATCAGCACTGCCTGTTCTTCATCTGCCAATGCACTGATGTTTGGTGCACGCCTCATCAGGGCAGGACTCGTTCGCCGCGTCATCTGTGGCGGTACAGAAGCCCTGACCCGCTTTACCCTGAATGGTTTCAATTCCCTGAAGAATATTGACAAGCAACATTGCCGTCCTTTCGATCAGCACCGGAATGGCCTGAATCTGGGAGAAGGAGCAGCATATCTTGTACTCGAAAGTGAATCACTTGCCAGGCAGCGGCATGCAACAGTAAAGGCAGAACTGAAAGGCTATGCCAATACAAACGAAGCATTCCACCCTACCGCACCCTCACCCGAAGGCGACGGTGCATTTGCAGCCATGCAACAGGCATTGGCCATGGGCGGTGTAGCACCGGAGGATGTGCAATATGTAAATGTGCATGGTACCGCTACCCTCAGCAATGATCTCGCAGAAGGCCACGCACTACAAAGATTGTTTGGGAATAAAGTACCTCCCTTCAGTAGTACGAAGCCCTTTACAGGACATGCTTTGGCGGCAGCCGGTGGTATCGAAGCCATCTACGCCGTACTGGCTATTCAACATGCATTGATCTTTCCTAACCTTCATTTCTCAGAGAAAATGGAGGAATTATATATCACACCGGAAACTCAGTTGAAAGAAGGAGTACCGGTATCCAACGTTATTTCCAACTCATTCGGTTTCGGAGGTAATAATGCCTCCCTGCTGATCAGCAAATATGAAGGGTAAATATTACATACAAGGCATGTCGGCTATATCGCCGCAACACTCTTTTGGAGAGAATGTATTTTCTCAGCCACTGATGACGGTGAGTGAGAATGTATTCGCCTGTGTAGAACCTGACTATCGTGCTTATATGCCGCCGAATAGTATACGCCGCATGACGCGTATCCTGAAGGTTGGATTGACGGCTGCCCTGCAATGTATGCAGGATGCAGGTATCACAGTACCCGGTGCCATCGTGACCGGTACAGGAAAGGGAAGCCTTTCTGATACAGAACGTTTCCTGAAAGAGATTAGGGAATACAAGGAAACAGCATTGAATGCGACACCGTTCATTCAGTCTACCTACAATGCAGTCAATGGATTGATCGCATTGCAGCAGAAATGTACACAGTACAACAATACATTTGTACATCGCGGTTTTTCATTTGAGAATGCATTGCTGGATGCGATGTTGTTAATTGCAGAAGGGAATAAAGATATCCTGGTAGGTGCATTTGAAGAAATCACTGCCGAGCATTTTTATATCAAGAGCCGGATTGGGTTTTGGAAGAAAGAAAAGATTGCCAGCAATGAATTGTATCAGCATCCTACGCCAGGCACCATCTCAGGCGAAGGAGCCGCATTCTTCCTCTTGTCAGATACCCCAGGCGAAGTACAGTTATCAGGGCTGAAAATGGTGTACAAACCAAAAGAATCCTACCTCCAAAAGTTCCTGGCTTCGCATGAATTAAACCTGGAAGACATTGATCTTGTCATCAGTGGCCGTAATGGCGACAGCAATTTCGATCATTACTATGATGGCCTGCCCAACGAACTGCCATTTAAACACCTCTGCGGGGAATATGATACTTCCGGTGCATTTGCACTCTGGTTAGGCGCACAAATATTAAAGGCCCAACAGGTACCTGCCAACTGGTTTCCCATGCTTACAGTGCCTGCCGGACCTTATAAAAATATCCTTATTTACAATCACTTCTTCGGAGAGCAACACGTTTACATGTTGCTGACCCTGAATACCGGGTATCTCAAATAACCCGGTTCTCCATAAATCGAATGTTCATATACAAAATGTAATTGCGCATCTGCACTGCCTGCAAATGTACTATCAGCCTTTTTCTTCTCATCTATCAGTGCCCGCAGTTCCGGGTGCCTGCTTACATAGGCTGCTGCAGTATCTTCAAACACATAGGCAGAGTAACCCTCTTTAGGTGTCAGGATCGCATCAAAGAAATTCCATGCAAAGAACGAATCTCCGGCAGTCGGTTCCAATGTTTCTATCAGGTAGCGATTCGCTGACTGATTCATCGGGATATAGAAATCCCCTTTTCTGAAATGAATGCTGTCGCGGCTACTTGTCACCTTCACATGATTGTGCATGTAATGTCCTTCAAAAGGTCTTAAAGCTGTTTTGAAATCAGCAATATGATAGACTTCCACCGCAATCGTGGTATCATGTACCAGTGGATGCATCAGCACCTTGTTGTTCTTTAAAATGTTCAACACGTTCCACCATCCCTGCGGTATGATATAAGCTGTAGGCTTTTGTACAAAATTGCCCGCAGTCACGTAATCATAAAACTTCACCTGTTTTTCAAAAGGCCTGGAGCGGTCATAATACAATCTCGGCATGCCTGACACCTCACTGGGTTTATGTCCTGCCTCATAGCCCTTGAAATTGATATAAGAAAACCGGGTCGTATCTACATTCCATTCCAGGGCAAACTCCTTTTGCGTTTTTACAGACTCCTTCGTTTTTTCACGCAATGCTTTTATCTCTTCACTATGTGAGCTCACAAAACTGATAAATGACTCCATCAATGCATAGGTTGCAGCCACCCTTTGGGGATAAGGCTTTAGCATATGTGTTTCCGGAACAAAGCCAAAGGTGGAAAACAGGGTCGTATATCCACTGGAAAATCGGGGCACATCAGCAAAAGTCATCCAGCCATTCTCAGGCGTTTCACCAAAATGGTTCACATAAGGCACCAGGTCATATCCTTTTTCCTTCATCAGTTGATACAATCCCGGGGTAAAAGTATGGTGCAGGAACTCACCCATGCTACCGCCCAGTTTGTTATACTCTGTGCATAACAAAGTCATGATGTGCTGGTAGTCGGCACCATTGCTCACATGGTTGTCAATAAACACATCCGGGTCGGTGAGCTGGTAAATGGTTTGGAAGGTGAAGCTGTTCCGGGAATCGGTCTTAATAAAATCCCTGTTCAGATCCAGGTTTCGGGCATTGCCCCTGGAGCCAAAGGCATCCGGGCCATTCTGATCAACCCTGAAATATTCACTCCGGTTCAGGGATCCACCGATATTGTAGAGTGGAATGACGGCGAGCACCACATTGGCGGGCAATTGCTTTTTACCCTGGGCCAGGTCTCTCAGCAGCATCATACTGGCATCCACGCCATCCGGTTCACCGGGGTGAATGCCATTATTAATCAGGATAATTCGTTTATTTTTCTTGTGCAGACTTACAAAATTGAAGTCCTTATCCCCTGAATAAATCACCAGGTGCAGCGGATACCCGGCATCCGTATTCCCGATTTCGAGCATACTGATCTGTGGATAGCGCTGGTCCAGTTTTTTATAATAGGCAATGCATTCGCCATAAGTGGCAGTTTCTTTTCCCTGGCTGCGTTCAAATCGGGTAGTGAAATCCTGGGCAAGGAGAGGAGAGGCCCAAAGGATGGCCATCAGGGCAAGGATTATTCTCATAAAAGGAGGACGTTGGTTGACTTTAATGCAAAACAAACAGCCCTTCCTGTTTGCAGGAAGAGCTGTTCATAAATATTTTATTCTGAAAGAGCTTAAGCCAGTGTATTCACTTTCTTAGAAAGTTTGCTCTTCAGGTTGGCTGCTTTATTTTTGTGAATAACATTGCGTTTAGCCAACTTGTCGATCATAGAGATCACGTCAGACAGTTTCTCGCCAGCAGCAGCCTTGTCAGTCAATTTCTTCAGATCACGGATCGCGTTACGGGTAGTTTTACCGTAGTAACGGTTACGCTCATTTCTCGCTTTGCTCTGACGAACGTCTTTTTTCGTTGCTTTATGGTTTGCCATTTTTCTAATTTCAAGTTTCGGACTGCAAAGGTAGGGATTAGTTTTTTAGAAACAAAATAAAAATCGAAGGAAAATGAATAATTTAATTCTTTCCCTTCGCGTTAAAGGCGCTGAAAACTCGCGCCTGCCCGGGGCTTGCCCGCTGCATGGTTAATCTTTCTTACGTATATCATTTTTCCATTTTTTTTCACAAAAGAAGAACGATATTTGCAAACCCATATATTATATATGGGTGCATTCAACAGAATAGCAATTTGAATCGAAGCTTTAGCAAAACTCGTTGTAAATGAAGGACTTCTCATTTGTTACCAACTCACATCCTGCCTACATTGAATCTTTATACCAGGATTACCGAAAAGACCCTGGTGCTGTTGACCCGGAATGGGGCAAGTTTTTTGAGGGGTTTGACTTCGCGGTAAACAATGTAAATGGCAAAGCGCCAGGTGCCGGAGCACCGGTTAGCAGTGATCAGTTAACAAAAGAGCTGAACGTTTACAGGCTGATACAGGCGTATCGCAAAAAAGGTCACCTTATCTCGAAAACTAATCCAATCCGGGAGCGTAAAGATCGTCAGGCCAACTTAGACATCTCCTTCTTCGGACTCACCGAAGCCGACCTGAAGACAGAATTCTTTATCGGCCAGGAACTGGGTTTAGGAAAAACCAGCCTTGAAAATATTGTCAGCCGGCTTAAACAGGTCTATACTGCCGCAGTAGGTCTGGAGTACGCTTACGTTAATGATGCAAAAAAAGTAGAGTGGTTGCAGCGCGAAATGGAAACCACCCTGCAAAGGACGCTCACACTGGAACAGCGCAAACGCATTCTCCACAAGCTGAACCAGGGCGTTATCTTCGAAAAATTCCTTCACACAAAATATATAGGTCAGAAACGTTTTGGTCTGGAAGGTGGTGAAAACACCATTCCTGCACTGGATGCTATTATCAATACTGCTGCCAGCGAAGGTGTGCAGGAAGCTGTGATCGGTATGGCACACAGAGGCCGCCTGAACGTACTGGCTAATATCTTAGGTAAAACATATGAGCAGATCTTCAACGAGTTTGAAGGTCATGCTGTACCTGACCTGACCATGGGTAGCGGTGACGTGAAGTACCACCTGGGCTTCCGCTCCATCGTTGATACCACCGGCGGTGAAAAAGTAAACCTGCAACTGCTGCCAAACCCTTCCCACCTGGAAGTAGTGGACCCGCTGGTAACAGGCTTTGCCCGTAGTAAGGCAGATGTAATTTATAACAGCGATTATGACAAGATCCTGCCTATCCTCATCCATGGCGATGCTGCGGTAGCCGGACAAGGCGTAATCTATGAGCTCATCCAGATGAGCAACCTGAAAGGGTATTATACCGGTGGTACCATGCACCTGGTGATCAACAACCAGATCGGTTTCACCACTGATTTCGACGATGCCCGCTCTTCCGACTACTGTACCTCTATCGCTTCCACCGTACAGGCACCTGTATTTCATGTAAACGGAGACGATGCTGAAGCTGTGGTAAAAGTAGCTGAAATCGCAGCCCGCTATCGCCAGGAGTTCAATTCAGATATTTTCATAGACCTGTTGTGTTATCGCAGACATGGCCATAACGAAGGTGATGAACCTAAGTTTACACAGCCAAGCCTGTATACACTGATCGATAAGCATCCTAACCCACGCGAGGTGTACACCCAGTACCTCCTGCAAAACGGAGAATCTGAAGTACAGGACCTGGCAAAGGAAATGGAGAAAGGCTTCTGGGCACAATTGCAGGAACGTCTGGACGAAGTAAGACAGAACCCGCTGCCTTATACCTACCAGAAACCTGAACAATGGTGGCAGGAACTCCGTAAATCAAAACCGGAAGATTTCGATAAATCACCGGTTACAGCAGTAAAAGAAGAAGAGGTAAGAAGACTCATTGGCCGCCTTATGACATGGCCCAAGGATTTCGTGCCACTGCGTAAAGTGGAAAAACTGCTGCAGGATAAGATCAAACTGTATGAAACCGAAGGTAAAGTAGACTGGGCAACCGGCGAACTGCTGGCTTATGCTTCGCTCCTCAGTGAAGGTAAAGACGTTCGTATGAGTGGTGAAGACGTAAAGAGAGGTACATTCTCCCACCGTCACGCTATCCTGTTCGACGAGAATACCAACGCTACCTACAGCCGCCTGGGCGACTTACAGGAAAAACAAGGTACTTTCCGTATCTACAACTCCCTGCTGAGTGAATTTGCTGTACTGGGATTTGAATATGGCTATGCAATGGCCAATCCAAAATCACTGGTGATCTGGGAAGCGCAATATGGTGACTTCGCCAACGGTGCGCAAACTGTGATCGACCAGTATATCACCAGTGCAGAGCAAAAATGGACAAATCAGAATGGTATGGTCATGTTACTGCCTCATGGTTATGAAGGCGGTGGACCAGACCACTCCAATGCACGTCCTGAGCGTTTCCTGCAGTCATGTGCTGAATACAACATCATCGTTACAAATATTACTACTGCTGCCAACTTCTTCCACGCACTGCGCCGCCAGCTGACATGGGAGTTCCGTAAGCCACTGGTAAACTTCTCACCAAAAGCGAACTTAAGGCATGCAGGTTCTTACTCCCCAATCTCTGCATTCACTGAAGGCGGATTTAAGGAAGTACTGGACGATGAATATGTAGACGATGCTTCAAAAGTGAAGAAAGTATTGCTGTGTACCGGTAAAATCTACTTTGAGCTGGCTGAAAAGCAGGCAAAGGATAACCGTAAGGATGTAGCAATCGTTCGTCTGGAACAATTATATCCGCTGCCTTCCGTACAACTCGAGGCGCTGAATCAGAAGTACAAAGCTGCTACCTGGTTCTGGGTACAGGAAGAGCCCCTGAACATGGGCGCTGCTTCTTACCTGCAGATGAACATGAAGCAGTTGAATTATGGTGTAATCAGCCGTAATCCAAGCGCTGCTACAGCTACAGGTTATGCTAAAGTGCATGCCCGCGAACAGCTCGAGATAATTGAAACAGCATTTAACATATAGGGAAGTTTAGAACAAGTGAAGCAATTCACTTAATACAAATCGCACACAGAAATTAGAAATATGGCTATCGAAATCAAAGTTCCTACGGTAGGAGAATCTATTAGCGAGGTAACAATTGCAAAGTGGTTGAAGAAAGACGGTGATTATGTGCAACAGGATGAGGTGATCTGTGAAATGGAATCTGAAAAAGCCACCTTTGAATTAAACGCAGAGAAAGCAGGTATCCTGAAAATAGCTGCTCCTGAAGGCGCTACATTAAAAATTGGAGATGTGGCCTGTACAATTGATACAGACGCGGCTGCCCCTGCGGCATCTGCGCCAGCTGCTGCGGCAGCGCCGGCTCCTGAAGCCCCTGCGGCACCTGTAGCGGAAGCTGCACCTGCTGCTCCGGCTGTAAATAAAGGAACGATTGAGATGAAGGTGCCAACTGTGGGAGAATCTATCAGTGAGGTTACTTTAATCAAATGGATAAAGAAAGAAGGTGATTACGTAGAGCGTGATGAAGTGATCTGCGAACTGGAATCAGAGAAAGCTACTTTCGAACTGAATGCAGAAGAAGCAGGTGCGCTGATCACCCTGGGTAAAGAAGGCGATGTACTGAAAGTAGGCGACCCAATCGCTAAAATCGATACCAGTGTTGGCCGCCCTGCAGGCAAAGCGCAACCAGCAGCTGCTACCGCAGCACCTAAAGCTGAAACTAAAGCTGCACCACAGGCACAGAATGCACCTGTAACCGCTATTCCTAACGATGTGAAAGCTACCCCGGTAGCTGCCGCAGTTATCGCTGACACACATGTAGATCCGGCTACCATCAAGGGCACCGGCGCTCATGGCAAAATCAAGAAAGGCGATGTACTGGCTGCATTACAAAACCCTGGCGTAGCACTGGATCAGGAACTCTTCACCCGCGGCGAACGTCGTGAGAAAATGAGCAACCTGCGTAAGACAGTTTCCCGCCGCCTGGTAGAAGCCAAGAATACAACCGCTATGCTCACCACTTTCAACGAAGTGGACATGACTAACATCATGGAGCTGCGCGCTAAATACAAAGAAGTGTTCAAGAAACAACATGAGGTGAACCTGGGCTTTATGAGCTTCTTCACCAAAGCCTGTTGCTTTGCACTGAAAGAATTCCCTGCGGTAAATGCTTACATCGATGGGGAAGAACTGGTGTACCACGAATACTGTGATGTATCCATCGCCGTATCTGCACCAAAAGGCCTGGTCGTACCGGTGATCCGCAATGCAGAAAGCCTGGATATGGCACAGATCGAAAAGAAAGTAGTAGAACTGGCTACTAAAGCCCGCGACAGCAAACTGACTATGGATGAAATGACCGGTGGTACCTTCACCATCACCAATGGTGGTGTGTTTGGTTCTCTCATGAGTACACCTATTATCAACATCCCTCAGTCTGCCATCCTGGGTATGCACAAAATTCAGGATCGCCCAATGGCAGTAAACGGTCAGGTAGTAATCCGCCCGATGATGTACATTGCCCTGAGCTACGATCACCGTATCATCGATGGTCGTGAATCAGTAAGCTTCCTGGTACGTGTGAAAGAAATGCTGGAAAATCCTGAACAACTGCTGTTCGGTAAAGATCCGCTGAAAGCATTACTGAAACTCTAAACTAGTTTTTAATAAGCCTTTGGCTAAACGCTCAATGCTGCTTTAAAGGCATTGGGCGTTTTGCTTTTACATTATGTGATTATGACCCGTTGGGAGAATTACTTAGCAGCTGCTGAAAAGATAATAGCGGAATATGATGGAAGCCTGCCTTTACACCATTTCCTGAAAGGTTTTTTTAAGCAGCATCCATATATGGGGAGCCGGGATAGACGGCACATTTCGCAGCTGGTGTACTCTTATTACCGCCTGGGATACCTGTATAAAGATGAAAAATCCGTACAGGAACGGATCCTCTTAGGTAGCTATTTATGTAAAGCTGAGGAAGCGGACAACTTCACGATCGAAACCCCTGCTGACATACCCTTCAATAAGATCTTCCCATGGCAGGAAGCCTTGTCTGCTGACATAAATCCGGAAGTTTTTTCACAGTCATTTTTAAAGCAACCCTATTTATTTATCCGTACCCGGAAAGATAAACAGGAGGCCATTAAAAAACTGCTCACACGCGCGGAGGTCATATTCGAAGAGTGGGGGCCTCACACGCTCGCATTACCCAACAGTACAAAAATAGATACCATCGTAACAGATAAAAGCTGGTACGAAATTCAGGATGCTTCCTCTCAGCAGGTAGGCCATCTCTTCCATCCAAACCCAGGCGAGGCCTGGTGGGATAGCTGTGCGGCCAGTGGAGGGAAATCTATCCTTCTATTGGATAAGGAGCCCAAAGTAAAGCTGATGGTAAGTGATGTGCGTTCCACTATCATCTCTAATCTCCATATGCGCTTCAAAGAAGCCGGCATCAGGGATTATACCAGTATGGTCATGGATCTCACGAAAGAAATCACCCTCGAACGCCGCTTTGATAATATCATTTTAGATGCGCCTTGTTCCGGCTCCGGCACCTGGGGGCGTACACCGGAGAGTCTCTCTTTCTTCAAAAAAGAACAGATCAGGGAGTTCCAGCAATTGCAACAAAGCATTGCAGGAAATGTCGTGAAGTTATTAAAACCAGGAGGCTCATTGATTTATATCACCTGCTCCGTATTCCGCCAGGAGAATGAAGAGGTAGTCGCTCACCTGGAAAATACCACCGGTTTGAAAAAGCAGGAGGGAGGGGTGATCACAGGCTACGAAAAAGGGGCCGATAGCATGTTCGCAGTAAGAATGTCATAAAAAAAGGGTTTGCCGTCAGGCAAACCCTTTTTATTTATTAAAGACTCCTTTGTATTATTCCACCCGCAATCACATCATCCCCCTCATAAAACACCGCCGACTGCCCCGGCGCTATCCCCTTCACATTTCCATAAAAATTCACCTTCACTTTCCCGTCCACATTATACAAATTACTCAGCGCCCCCTTATCCTTATACCGTATCTTGGTAATCGCCTCCATCCCTTCCGGGATATGATCGTACTTAATATAATTGATTCCCGCTACCAGCGTCTCCGTCCTGTTCAACTCCTCTTCATCTCCCAGCACTACGGTATTCGTCTCAGGAATAATCTCCGTCACATAGATCGGCCTACCCAGGGCAATATCCAATCCCTTGCGCTGCCCGATGGTATAAAACGGATACCCCTTATGGTGCCCTACAATCGTACCATCACTCAGCACAAAGTTTCCACCATTCACCTGCTCTTCCAATCCATCTACTCTACGCTTCAGGAACCCCCGGTAATCATTATCCGGTACAAAACAGATCTCATAGCTCTCCGCCTTCTTCGCCAGCTCAGGATACCCAAAATCTTCCGCCATCTGGCGAATCTCAGTTTTCCTGTATTTTCCCAGTGGTAAAATAGTCCGGGCCAATACATCCTGCTCCAGTCCCCAGAGCACATAACTCTGATCTTTCAGCTCATCCAGTCCCTTGCTCAGTACCCAGCGGCTATTCTCTTCACGGATCTGTGCATAGTGCCCGGTGGCGATAAAAGCACAATCCATCGCATCAGCCCGTTTCATCAGGGCACGCCATTTAATATGGGTATTGCACAGTACACACGGATTCGGCGTGCGCCCGGCCATATATTCCTCGACGAAGTTGTTGATGACGTAGTCGCCAAATTCTTCCCGGATGTCCAGGACGAAGTGGGGGAAGCCGTGATGTACAGCCGCAGCCCGTGCGTCATTAAAAGAGTCCAGGTTACAACACCCGGTTTCTTTCTTACTGGAGCCGGCAGAAGCGTAATCCCAGGTTTTCATGGTGATACCCACCACTTCATAACCCTGCTCGTGCAGCATCAGGGCGGTAACGGTACTATCAATACCGCCGCTCATTGCTACCAGCACTTTGCCATGTCTGCTCATTTTTGATGATTTAAGAGTGCAAATTTACAGAAAAAGAGGGGTACTGAATAGATCGATTTTTTTCGATTTATAAATAAGCTGTCTGCTGGGTGTAAAAAAAATAAAAAACAAATTCGCGGATTTAGCTAAATTTAAATATGTTACCAACATTAAATAAAGCATACTTGCTGCAACACCCCGAGCTGGGTGTCAATGAGCGCTACTTTACTTTCCCGGAGAAAATCCTCCAGTTCGGTACCGGCGTACTCCTTCGCGGCCTTGTCGACTACCTCGTAGACAAAGCCAACAAAGCCGGCCAGTTCGAAGGAAGGATCGTAGTCGTAAAATCCACGGATGGAGAAACCACCGAATTTACTTCGCAAGACAATCTCTTCACTACCCACATCAAGGGCGTAGCCCAGGGGGAATTGGTAGATCAACAGCTGATCAACGCTTCTATTAGTCGTGTTTTGCAATCGAATGCAGAGTGGGGCGAAATATTGAAAGCCGTCCACCAGCCTGCATTACAGATCATTATCTCCAATACCACCGAAGTAGGCATCCAATACGTTCCCGAGAAGATTGAAGGCATCGTCCCCGTATCCTATCCCGGCAAATTACTCGCCGTGCTCTGGGAACGCTACCAGTGTTTTAAAGGTGCCTCCCATACCGGGTTTGTCATTGTACCCACCGAACTGGTCGTGAACAATGGCAACTTATTAAAGGAAACCGTACTCAAACTGGCAGCTTACAATGAGATGCCGGCCGATTTCCGGGCATGGATCGAAAAGGACAACACCTTCTGCAACTCCCTGGTAGACAGGATCGTTCCCGGTAAACCTAAGGAACTGCCACCTGCTGGCTATACCGACCAGCTCTGGATCAATGCAGAACCCTTCCTGCTCTGGGCCATTGAAGGCGATGACCAGATCCGCCAGGTCCTGAACTTCCATAAGACTGATGCCCGCATGCTCATAGCCCCTGATATCACTCCCTACAGGGAGCAGAAGCTGCGTATCCTCAACGGGAGTCATACGGCATCCGTACCATTGGGCTATCTCAGGGGACTGAACACCGTATATGAATGTATGGAAGACCCTTACATGCGTGCATTTTTCAGAACCGTGGTGATAGACGAAATACTCCCTACTATTAAGGATACCTGCCCGCAGGCACCCGCTTTTGCGGAAGATGTGCTGGATAGATTTGCCAATCCGTCCATCGCCCATAAATTGCTGAGCATTACCTTCCAGGAAAGCAGTAAGATGAATGCCCGCAATGTGCGCACCTTTGTACGCTATTACGAACAGCAGGGCAAAGTTCCCGCCGCTATGTGCCAGGGGTTTGCCGCCATGATCCTCTTCCTTCGCCCTGCGAAACAGGAAAACGGTCAGTACTTTGGCGCAAGAGGTAAAGAATTTTACCCGATCACCGATGACCGTGCAGCCATCTTTGCAGCTTATTGGGAACAGTATACCGATATTCCACAACTGGTACAGGCTATCAGTGCTGATACCAGTTTATGGGAAGCTGACCTGTCAGCATTGTCCGGCTTCACAACAACAGTAGCAGGACATTTACAGGAAATGTTGGAGAATCAAGCAGCGTTAATCAAGTAATTCAAGTTATGAAGGCTTTTATGGATGCCGATTTTCTGTTAAAAACAGAAACAGCAAAGAGATTATTCCACGATTATGCAAAAGAGATGCCTATCATCGATTATCATAATCACTTACCTCCTGATGAAATAGCAAATAACCGGCAGTTTGAAAACCTGACAGCCATCTGGCTGAAAGGGGATCATTACAAATGGAGAGCCATGCGCGCTAATGGTGTAGCAGAGCAATTCATCACCGGCGATGCAGATGACCTGACCAAATTCAAACATTGGGCTGCCACCGTCCCTTATACCATGCGCAATCCTTTGTACCACTGGACCCATATGGAACTGCAAAATCCATTTGGGGTAAAGCAATTACTGGATGCTTCCAATGCTGAATGGGTCTACAATCATTGTGGTGAACAACTCTCCCGATGGCGTACACAATCCCTGCTCAAACACTTTAAAGTTACCACGCTGTGTACAACAGATGATCCTTGCGATAACCTGGCGCATCATACCGCCATCAGGCAATCTGGTTTCGACATCCGCGTATTGCCTACTTTCCGCCCCGATAAGGCGATTGCAGTAGAAAATGTACAAGCCTTCAATGAATACGCCGATAAGCTGGGAATGGTCGCTAATATGCCTACAGGTAGCTATCAGCAGTTTATGGAAGCACTGCGGAGCAGGCATGATTATTTTCATGAAGCAGGTGGCCGCCTTTCTGATCATGGTATCAGCACCTTTTATTCCGCAGCATTCACCGCATCAGCACTTGAATCCATCTACGCCAAACTCAGGGCCGGTAAGGATCTCACAACCGAAGAAGCCTTGCAATTCAAAACCGGTACCCTGCACTTAATCTGTGAATGGAACCATGAAAGAGGCTGGGTACAGCAATTTCATGTAGGCGCTATCCGTAACAACAACAGTCGTCTGGTACAGCAGATAGGTGCCGATGCAGGAGTAGATTCCATCGGCGACTGGCAGGTAGCCATTGCAATGTCTGGTTTCCTGGATGGCCTGGACAGGAAAAATAAATTAGCTAAAACCGTCGTATACAACCTGAATCCTTCTTACAACGAAGTATTTGCTACCATGGCCGGCAATTTCCAGGATGGCACGGTGCCCGGGAAAATGCAGTTTGGTTCCGGCTGGTGGTTCCTGGACCAGAAAGATGGCATGGAAAAACAAATGAATACTTTGAGCAATATGGGACTGCTGAGCCGCTTTGTAGGAATGCTCACCGATTCAAGAAGTTTCCTTTCCTGGTCACGTCATGAATATTTTCGCCGTATTTTGTGCAACCTCCTGGGTGATGATGTGGAAAACGGAGAACTGCCTGGCGATATCAACTGGTTAGGAAAGATGGTACAGGATATTTGTTATAATAATGCCAGCGCGTATTTTGGATTTTAGTTAACCGAACTATATGAAACCAGTTAAAGTCATTTCCTTTGGAGAAATACTGCTCCGCCTGTCACCACAATGGGAACAGCACAATGCTGCCCTCTATGTAGGAGGGGCGGAAGCCAATGTAGCAGCCGCCCTGGCTAAGTGGGGTACACCTGTAGCCTACATCAGCCGCATGCCTGACAATGGTATTGCGCACGAAGTAGATCAACAGTTACAGGCCTTAGGTGTCAGCACAGATCGTATGCTGAAAGGTGGAGACCGCATCGGCATCTACTACCTCGAGCAGGGCAAAGACCTGAAAAATGCCGGTGTAGTATACGACCGCAAATATTCTTCCTTCAGCCAGTTACAGCCGGGAACGGTAGATTGGGACAGCCTGTTGGGAGATGCGGAATGGTTCCACTGGAGTGCACTCACCCCGGCGCTGAACGAGGATACCGCCATTATTTGTAAGGAAATACTGGAAGCAGCTACCCGCAAAGGATTGTTCATTTCTACAGACCTCAATTACCGCAGCCGCCTGTGGCAATATGGCAAACAACCATTTGCCGTGATGCCTGAACTCGTAGCATATTGCGACCTGGTAATGGGCAATATCTGGGCAGCACACACCATGCTGGATACCAACCTGAATACCGTAGCACTGGAAGCAAACAGCCGGGAAGTATACCTGCAGGAAGCACTGGCGGTAGCAAAGGAGATCACAGAAAAATTCCCCCGTTGCAAACAGGTGGCATTTACCTACCGCTTCTCACATGCACCTGCACATAACCTGTACTACGCTACCTGGTATGACAATGGTTCATTGAGTGTATCCAAACAATACGAAACCAATGATGTTGTAGACAGGGTAGGGAGTGGCGATAGTTTCATGGCAGGCCTGATCCATGCCCGCTTAAGCGGGATGGATGCACAGGAAACCATTTCATTTGCCGCTGCCGCAGCATGGTCAAAACTCTTCCTGAAAGGAGATTTCAATTTAACAGCTAAAGAAGATATCCTAAAACTCATTTAATATGGCAATAGCCGCATCTACCATCGTCTCAGCTTTCGAAAAAAGCAAAATCATTCCTGTGTTCTATCATGATGATGAAGAAGTTTGTTGTCAGGTGATGGCAGCCTGCTATGCCGCTGGTATCAGGGTGTTTGAATTCACGAACAGGGGAGAGCATGCACGTCGCAATTTCGCCACCATGCGCGACAGAAAACTGGTAGACATGCCTGATATGTACCTGGGCATTGGTACCATCAAGGATGCAGAAAATGCAAAGGCATTTGCAGGCGCAGGTGCTGATTTCATCATCAGCCCGATCACCGATGTAAGTATTGCAGATGCCTGCAAATCGCTGGACATCGTATGGGTACCGGGATGTATGACACCTTCAGAAATCGCTACCGCGGAAAAAACAGGTGCCCGTTTTGTAAAACTGTTCCCTGGTAGCCTCTTAGGCCCGGATTATGTCACCGCCATCAAGCCACTTTTCCCTGACATGAAATTTATGCCCACAGGAGGAGTCGCACCCACGAAAGAAAGTATCCAAACCTGGCTCAATGCAGGCGTGGTATGCGTAGGCATGGGCTCCAACCTGCTGAACAAAGACCTGATCGCTAAAAAAGATTGGGAAGGCCTGAAAACGCAATTGTCCAAAGTAGTGGACATCGTAAAAAGCCTGTAATCAACAGCTGTAACCAGTCATGGACTAATATACTGTCAATCTTGTGCAAACGTTTGCACAATTCGCGCCGGTTTTGTATCTTAAGTCCTCTTTATAAATTCCAAAATGAAAGGCATGGATTCCACATCAATAGGTAGATATCGCTGGCGCATTTGTGCGTTATTGTTTTTTGCGACTACCATCAACTATATAGACCGTCAGGTGATTGGCCTGCTCAAGCCAACATTATCGGAGTCATTTCACTGGACCGAAACTGACTTTGCCCATATCATGACTGCCTTTTCTGCTGCCTATGCTGTCGGATTATTATTCTTCGGCCGCCTGGTAGATAAGATAGGTACGAAGATGGGGTATATACTTTCCATCGTGGTATGGAGTGTAGCTGCCATCCTCCATGCACTGGCCAAAACCACCCTGGGTTTCGGCTTTGCGCGCGTATTCCTGGGATTGGGTGAATCGGGTAATTTCCCTGTCGCTATCAAAACTGTAGCAGAGTGGTTTCCTAAAAAAGAAAGAGCACTGGCCACCGGTATCTTCAATTCAGGAGCCAATATAGGTGCCGTACTGGCACCCATAGTCGTACCCTGGTTAAATGGTAAATATGGCTGGCAACAGGCATTTATATGGACAGGGGTGATTGGTTTTGTATGGCTCATCTTCTGGGTGATCTGGTATGAGATTCCTGCACGCCATAAGCAACTCACACAAGCTGAATATGATTACATTCATAGCGATGATGCAATAGAAGCACCTGTAAAAGATGTGGACCCTCATCCCAAAAGTGTGTCCTGGAGAAAGCTGCTGAGCATTCGTCAGACCTGGGCATTTGTATTCGGCAAACTGCTCACGGATCCTATCTGGTGGTTCTTCCTTTTCTGGTTGCCTTCTTATTTTGCAGATACTTATCATCTTGATTTTACGAAGCCCAATCCGCAACTGATGCTGATTTATACTGCTACAACCATTGGTAGTATCGGAGGTGGTTATTTGTCTTCATTCCTCATCAAAAAAGGATGGCCTGTATTCAAAGCAAGAAAGACATCGATGTTTATATTCGCGATCGCAGTAACGCCGATTATATTTATTCAATATGCTTCCAGTATCTGGGTAGTAGTAGGGCTCATTGCACTTGCAGCAGCTGCACACCAGGCATGGTCCGCAAATATCTTTACCACAGCTTCTGATATGTTCCCGAAGTATGCGGTAAGCTCAGTAGTTGGCCTGGGAGGTATGGCCGGATCAGTAGGAGGGAGCTTCTTCCCCTTTATCGTAGGTTATCTTTTGGATCATTATAAACTGTTAGGCAACATCACAGTAGGTTACAATATTCTCTTTGTAATCTGTGGTTGTATCTACCTTGTAGCCTGGCTAATGATGCACATCTTCGCACCAAAAATGGAACGGGTATCATTCGATTAAAAAAATACTTTGTATTAAACAAAAACGCTTTTGCCGAAGGCAAAAGCGTTTTTGTTTAATATTCAAAATTCAAATCAATTCTTCTTACAAACTCACCCCTCTCTTCCACGGAATAAAATCATCCTGATGCAGCAACTCTGCCTTCGTATGCACCTCCCCACTCGCTGCCTTTATCACATACTCCAAAATCTCTTCACCCATCTCCTCGATACTCACCTCTCCACTGATAATTGTGCCTGTATTAATATCAATAATATCCGGCATCCGCTGCGCCAGCTTCGTATTCGTTGCCAGCTTCACCACCGGTGCAATCGGGTTCCCTGTCGGCGTACCCAGGCCAGTTGTAAACAACACAATGTTCGCCCCGGATCCCACTTCAGCCGAAGTAGACTCTACATCATTCCCCGGTGTACAAAGTAAATTCAATCCCGGTTTCTTCACATACTCCGTGTAATCCAGTACATCAATCACCGGAGAAATACCCCCCTTCTTCGCCGCACCCGCACTCTTGATCGCATCTGTAATCAAACCATCCTTAATATTACCCGGAGACGGATTCATATAAAAACCAGATCCCACAGACTCTGCCTGACTCTCATACGCACGCATAATACGAATGAACTTATCAGACACATCTTTCTCCACACAACGGTTGATCAGCTCCTGCTCCACACCACACAATTCCGGGAACTCAGACAGGATAGAAGTACCACCCAATGCCACCACCAGGTCAGATGTATGACCTACCGCAGGATTCGCAGAAATACCTGAAAAACCATCAGACCCGCCACACTCCAGGCCAATCACCAGTTTGGACAGCGGACTTGGCTGACGACCCTGTTTATCCGCCTCAATCAGCGCCAGGAAAGTATCTTTAATCGCTGAAGACAACATCGCAAATTCAGAAGCACTCTTCTGCTGCTCATATACTAATACCGGTTTATCGAACGCCGGGTTCAGTTTCTTCAATGCTTCCTGAAGAATAGATACCTGCGCATGCTGGCAACCCAGACTCAGCACAGTCGCACCCGCCACATTCGGATGGTGAATGTACCCGGCCAGGAGCGCACACAGCGCATCAGAATCCTGCCTTGTACCACCACAACCACCTTCGTGCATCAGGAACTTAATACCATCTATATTATTAAATACAGTATGCCGTTTATTACTCAGGGTTACAGCTTCTGCCGTATAAGTCTTTATCGCATTCAGATCTCCTTTCTTATATAAAGAAACCAGATCCTGTACCTGCTCATTATATACTTCCGCAGGCGCAAACCCCAGCCCTTTTTCAAAAGCTGTCTTGATCACGCTCACATTGCGGTTCTCGCAAAATACCATCGGGATCACCAGCCAGTAATTACGCGTACCTACCTGCCCGTCATTACGGTGATACCCCATAAAAGTACGGTTCGCCCATTTACTCACATCAGGCTGTTCCCATGCTACAGTTCCTTCTTTCTCATGAAAAGCACTTGCATCGTGCTTAACATTTGTAATAGTGATCAGTTCTCCTTTTGCAATGGCGCAATTAGCTTTGCCTACCAGTACACCATACATAGTAATAGGATCGCCTTCCTTTACATCAGCGATCATGAATTTATGCTTAGCGGGAACGTCTTTTAATAAGGTTATAGTGGAACCATTAAACCCGACTTCCGTACCTTGCTGCAGGTCTTGCAAAGCAACAAGTACATTGTCGCCGGGATGTATTTGCAGATACTTATTCATATAAGCTAAAGTATAAAATTACCTTACTGCCTGTTAATACTAAAATCTTAATCTATAATGAGATTTTGCCTTTAGAATGATGCAAAATCACTCGATAGGTTGGCTAAAAGGTTTTAGCCAAACCGGGCAGCCCAAATCCCCGTCAGAAAAGGAAACCCCCGGATACAGCGTTCTCACCTTATGCAATTATTTATAATGTGATTAAATGCCGGTAAAGCCCTCAAACACCCGGAACCAGGTAGATTAGCCAAAAAAAGAGTGATCGGTGATAAAAAAGTATCAGTTTGCTGGCTATGCAAACGTTTGCATTTATGAGCATTTAGCACTATCTTTCCATTCAGTTATGAAAAGATGCACTGATACGCATCACCCACTATTTAATATCATTTCTAAAAATTAATTGTCAGCCATATGACTGCCGAAACGAGATATGCCACCAGCCCAACCTCCGTGTTGCGGTGGACGACAGACGAAACCAGAAAAGAACTGCTCATTGAAAAGCTCTTCATTGCCGACGATGCAGTACTTGTATATAGTCATTATGATCGCTTTATCACCGGGGGAATCATGCCGGTGAATAAAACCGTAAAACTGCTGGCACCCGATCAGCTGAAAGCTACCTACTTCCTGGAACGCAGAGAACTGGGGATCATCAATGTAGGCGCTCCCGGCCAGGTAAAGGTAGATGGAGAAATATTTGAAGTAGGCTTCAAGGAAGCACTCTATATAGGCAGAGGCAAACAGGAAGTGCTGTTCAGCAGCAATGACTGCGAACAACCCGCTAAGTTTTATCTCAACTCTACACCAGCTCACCAAACTTATCCAACACGCCTGGTCACTAAAAAGGAAGCCGAGATCGTAACCCTGGGTAGCATGGAAACTGCCAACCACCGTACCATCAATAAACTGCTGGTTGCTTCCGTATTGCCTACCTGCCAGTTGCAGATGGGCATGACAGAACTCAAACCCGGCAGCATCTGGAATACCATTCCTGCACATACACATGACCGTCGCATGGAAGTTTACTTCTACTTCGAAGTACCCGACGGGCAATCCGTTTGCCACTTCTGGGGCCAGCCACAGGAAACACGGCATATCTGGATGCAGAATGAACAGGCAGTGATTTCTCCGCCATGGTCCATTCACTCAGGTGCCGGCACCAGCAACTATACATTTATATGGGGCATGGCTGGCGAAAACCTCGACTATAGCGACATGGATGTATGTGCAGTGCCTGATTTACGTTAACCTGAAAAAAATAAACTTTATGATACTGCAGTCATTCAACCTCTCAGGCAAGGTGGCATTGGTCACCGGTGCCAAACGAGGTATTGGTAAAGGTATTGCCGTAGCACTGGCAGAAGCTGGCGCAGATATTATAGGTGTATCTGCTTCCCTGGAACCCACAGGGAGTGAAGTAGAAAAAGCGGTGCTGGCAGCCGGCAGAAAATTCTATGGCTATACCTGCGATATGGGCAATCGCGAAGCCCTGTATACTTTTATAAAAGAAGTAAGTACCCGCTTTCCTGTCATCGATATCCTGGTCAACAATGCAGGTACCATTCTTCGCAAACCGGCTGCAGAGCATCCGGATGAATACTGGGACGAAGTATTGGGCATCAACCTCGATGCACCATTTATATTGACACGCGAAATTGGTAAACAGATGCTTTCCCACGGCCACGGAAAGATTATCTTTACAGCATCGCTACTTACCTTCCAGGGAGGCATCAATGTGCCGGGATACGCTGCCAGCAAAGGCGCGGTAGGATCGCTGGTGAAAGCATTTGCCAATGAATGGGCAGGAAAAGGGGTCAATGTCAATGCTATAGCCCCGGGCTATATTGCTACTGACAATACCGCCGCCCTCCGCGCAGATGAAGAACGCAGCACTGCCATCTTATCACGCATCCCCGCCGGCCGTTGGGGTACTCCCGAAGACTTCCAGGGACCTGCCGTATTCCTGGCATCAGCTGCCTCGGACTATGTACATGGTACCATACTAACAGTTGACGGAGGCTGGATGGGTCGGTAGTACGATGGCTACACACTGATATATGAATAAAAGAACAGAAAAAACGATCGTTGATATTGCTGAAGAATTGGGTCTTTCCGTGTCTACTGTATCCAGGGCATTGAATGACCACCCCAATATCAGCGCACGCACCAAGGAGAAAGTGAAAAAGATGGCCCGTAAACTGGGCTACCGTCCCAATGCAATGGCTGCTGGCCTGCGCAATAACCGAAGTAAAACAATCGGTCTGCTCGTGCCCCGCATCTCCATGTTCTTCCCTGCCACTATCAGTACTGTCGTTCAAAACAAACTCCAGGAGCATGGCTATAATGTGATCATCTGTCAGTCCAACGATTCCTATGAACAGGAAGTGGCGCTAACCAATACCCTCTATTCAGCACGAATCGATGCACTGGCAGTATCCACTACATTATATACTACCGACTTCTCCCACTTCGATATCTTTAAGGATAACAATATTCCATTGGTATTCTTTGACAGGGTACCAACGGACTACGATGTCACCGTCGTGAAAGGCGATGATTACCTGGGTGGTTTAACTGTCACGAAACACCTGATAGAACAAGGTTGTAAAGACATTGTGCATATCTCCGGTCCGCTCACCTGCAGCCTCTATGTAGAACGGGTAGCTGGCTTCAGAACTGCCCTGCAGCAACACAAAATTCCTTTTAAAAAATCAAGGGTTTTTTACCAGGAGTTAACCCGTGAAAATGCATGGCAGGCATGCGAAAAGATCTTTGCAAAACAACCCTACCCCGATGGTGTATTCGCTGCCAATGATACCACTGCCATTACCATCCTGGAATATTGCAGGAAGATCAATGTCAGGGTACCGGAAGACCTGAAGATAGTGGGCTACTCCAACGACCCGAGAGCCGAAATCATCAACCCGGGCATCACTTCAGTAGACCAGTTTCCCGCACTGATGGGAGAGCGGGTGGCCGAAGCATTGCTGGACCTGATGCAACAACCCAGGCAATCGCCACAGCGCCACGCTGCGGCAATGGTACCCATTCAATTAATAAAACGTGCTTCTTCCGAAGTAAAATCAACAAAACGAAAAAAGAGTTAACAGTATAAACGAAAGTTCGTCACGTATGAAAAAACTACTCTTCCTCCTGGGCAGCGTGCTGCTTACAGGTGCTGTAATTCCCGTAAACGCACAGGTGGCGGCAGACAAAGCCCTGCACCTCGCTATTCAACAATACAAGCAAATGATGACCCATGTGCCGGATAGCCTGCTGCCCCGCACAACCGATAATAAAACCGGTAAACTGGTGACCTCCGGTACCGAATGGTGGACCTCCGGATTTTATCCCGGTACACTATGGTACCTCTATGAATATTCAAAAGATAAAACCATTCTTAAGGAAGCCCGCAAGCGCACTACAGAGGTGGAAAAAGAGCAATATAACAAGACCACCCATGACCTGGGATTCATGATGTATTGCAGCTTTGGCAACGCTTACCGCCTGACCGGGAATCCTAAGGACAAACAGGTGCTCATTACCAGTGCCCGCACACTCACTACCCGTTTCAACCCGGTAGTTGGTTGCATCAAATCATGGGATCATGGCAAGTGGAAATTCCCTGTGATCATCGACAATATGATGAACCTGGAATTGCTCACCTGGGCCACGAAAGAAACAGGCGATACCTCCTTCGCACACATTGCCCGTACCCATGCTAACACTACCATGAAGAACCATTTCAGACCCGATTTCAGCTCTTACCACGTCATCGGTTATGATCCCGCCACCGGTGCTGTCGTAGCCAGAAATACCGCGCAGGGATTTGCTGACAGCTCTGCCTGGGCCCGCGGTCAGGCATGGGGCTTATATGGTTATACCATGATGTTCAGAGAAACAAAAGATGGAGCTTACCTGGAACAGGCAAAGCAAATAGCCAACTATATCATTCCTCATCTGCCGGCTGATAAAATTCCTTACTGGGATTTTGATGCACCCGATATTCCAAATGCAAAACGCGATGCCTCAGCAGGTGCAGTCATGGCCTCCGCATTGCTGGAACTGAGTCAGTATACAAAGAACCAGACTTATTTCCAGACGGCGGAACAAATCCTGCAAACACTGAGCAGCGATGAATACCTTGCCAAAGCCGGTACTAACAATAACTTCATTCTCAAACACAGCGTAGGCCACCTGCCGGCAAATTCAGAAGTAGATGTACCGCTGACCTATGCGGACTATTACTTTGTAGAAGCATTACTCCGTTATAAAAAATACAGTAAATGAACAGGCGGCGTTTTATACAGGCAGTACCACTAGCCGGTCTGGCCACCGCCGTAAAAGCAGGCAGTATGTTACCCACATCCACTACAACCCATTCCGATGCCCCGAACGACAGGGAATACTGGACCTCACTGATGGTCCGCATCGCAGAACCGGTCCTGTTCAACCTGAGTAAAGGACAACTGAAAAAGCTGATGCCTTTGGAAGTAGCTCCTGCTTATAGCAAGCCCGTTGAAAAAGTGACCTATCTTGAGGCTTTTGGCCGTACTATGGCCGGTATCGCCCCCTGGCTGGAACTGGGAGCCGACGATACGGAAGAAGGCAAAATGAGGGGGCGTATGATCAAACTTGCCCTGGAGGCTACCGCCCAGGCTGTGAACCCCTCCGGACCTGACTTCATGAACTTCACAGCTAAGTACGATGCCCAGCCCCTGGTAGACGGTGCCTTCCTGGCACATGGTTTTATCCGTGCCCCGAAGCAACTCTGGGATCCCCTGCCAGATAAGGTAAAGCGCCAGGTCATAGCCGCCTTCAAAAGTCTGCGGAGCATCAAACCGGGCTATAATAACTGGTTGCTCTTTGCTGCCATGATAGAAACAGCCCTGCTGCAGTTCGGCGAAGACTGGGATGCCATGCGGGTGGACTTTGCCGTAAAGAAACACCAGGAATGGTACAAAGGCGATGGCATGTATGGCGATGGTGCCGACTTTCACTTTGACTACTACAATGGTTTCGTGATCCAGCCTATGCTCGTGGATATTCTAAAGGTCCTGCTTGCCAATGGCAAAGCCAATAAATCAGAGTATGAGCAGGCACTGCAGCGGATGCAGCGCTATGCCGTGATCCAGGAAAGACTGATTTCTCCTGAAGGCACATTCCCTGTAGTAGGCCGT
The DNA here is from genome assembly GCF_003412465.1 of Chitinophaga silvisoli. Classification (GTDB taxonomy): domain Bacteria; phylum Bacteroidota; class Bacteroidia; order Chitinophagales; family Chitinophagaceae; genus Chitinophaga; species Chitinophaga silvisoli. The sequence continues at coordinate 173,307 of NZ_QTJV01000004.1, read as the reverse complement.
TCTATGGCTTACAGGAATGCAGGTTTCCAGCCCCTCGTGCAATTGGCTTTATACGATCAGTTACCGGACAGCCTGTCACCGGCACAGGTAAGGTGTGCATTGACAGCAGTCAAGAAGCGCATCTTCGAAGCGCCCGGTACTTTTGATCAGGAGGGTTGGATGCAGCTGGGTTTCTGTGGCCATCAGCCGGAAATAGCAGATATCTATACTTCTACAGGCAGCTCTTACTTGTGTACAGTCGCATTTCTCGCATTAGGTTTAGCGCCCGGACATAAATTCTGGACCGGGGCAGCGGAAGAATGGACAGCGCAAAAAGCCTGGAAAGGGAAACCGGTTGTGAAGGACCATGCCTTATAATGGTTATTCAGCTGTTGCCATAGTTGTTTGTCTGAATACAAAATCCTGTACAGCGGGAAATAATTCAAATAACAACCCAAACATCATTCTCTTAATCAGTATTGATGTCGATCAGGCCATAGCGGATGCCGAAGATTACCAGACCTACCCGGGTTTTGACTTTCAGCTTATCGCATAGACTGCTCTTGTAGTCGTCGATCGTGCGTGGGCTGACGAACATCTTTTGCGCAATTTCTTTGTAGGACAATTCCGTACAGAGATATTGCAGGAAGGTTTTTTCCTTCGGCGTGAGTTCGATCTTTTCACTCAGCGACAACACATCTTTCTGCAGACCGGAGATCACCTTGCCGGAGATATAATCAGGCAGGTAGAAGTCTTTCTTGATGATAGAATCAAAGGCTTCCTTCAGGTCATCGGGTTCTACATTCTTCATAATGTAGCCTTTCGCGCCTGATTTCAGCATCTTAATGATCACAGATTCATCGTTCAGCATGGACAGTGCCAGTACCTTGATCTGGGGGAAATGGTTATTGATCCAGGTGGCAGTCTCATATCCGTTCATACCCGGCATATTCACGTCGAGAATGAGGATATCGGGGAGCTGCATTTCCCGGTTATTAATGATTTTGATGACTTCCTCTCCATTGTTCGCTTCGAAGAGAATGAAGTAATCCGTAAAAGTGTTAATTAATCGCCCAAGGGCTTTTCTGACAAGTACATGGTCATCAGCAATGGCAACACTATATTTCGCTTTCCTGGTTATGCTCATGGAATGATTGTTTGTTTACGGGTATAGTGATTCGGATAGCAGTTCCGCTGTTCTTAGCGCTGTTGATCTGAAAGGTTCCACCAATAAGACTGGCTCTTTTACGAATATTTCTGAGTCCAAGGCCCTTGTGCTGGTTTGAGTCGGCAAACAGGGCTTCCTGGTCAAAACCTATTCCGTTATCAGTTATTTCCAGGTCAATAAAGTCAATGTTATGGGAAAGTCTTACTTCCACTTTCGTTGCCTTGGCATGTTTCACAATGTTGTTCAGCATTTCCTGTACAATACGAAAGACAATGATTTCTGTCTGGTGGTCAAGCAGGTTCCGGATGTCTGCAAAATTAAAGGAAGTTTCGTACAAATTAGTTCGTCTCAGTCTTTCGAGTTCGAAATTGATACTTTGTCCTAAACCGACTTCCGTAATTCTGTCAGTATGGAGGCTGCGCGACAGGTCTCTCAGCTCTGTAATGGCTTTCTGCAGGGCTTTTCGGCTTTCCTCTATGTATTCATGCGCTTCACTGTTGTTTTCCACGGGTACGGTGAGCAGGGAGAGGGCTACAAAGGTCAGGGACTGACCAATGTTGTCATGGATCTCCTGGGATAGGTGTCCAAACACGTTTTCCTGGATTTCCAGCTGTGAGCGCAGTAGTTCCTGCTCATACCTTTCCTTGAGCAATCGTAGCTCCTGGGCCTGCGCAAGTCGGCCTTTCTGATTCAGAATCAGCATAATGATAATGAACCCTACCAGCAATACAAGTAGGAAGATCGATGTAAATACTACAGGGAAGATTTCCTGAAAATCAGATTGCATATAAACGAAATACTAAAGAATAAATATAGAATAATATTTATCATAATATTTGTTACATGTAGCGTAGTAAATACAAGCCATGGCATATTTGAAATAAAATTCAGGATTCCATTCAGCGGAAGGCTGCATGTATAAAAGAACAACAATCCGGTAGCTGTCCAGAAAGTAGGATCCTGGAGCAGGCTATGCGGACCGGGATATTTAATCCGCTCATAGAAGTAAAATATGCAGGTGATCACTACCAGCAGGCAGCCTACCATATAAGTATATGTATTGAAAATATTAGGTCCCTGAATAAAAAGCAGGTTGATCAGTGCACAAATGGGAAAGATGACAATGGTATAGCTCAGTGCTTTTATGACCTTAGGTGTCGATAAGAAGGAACGGAGCAGGAAGAGGAGGTAAGGAAAATTCAGCGTGATATAGCCATTATAGAATTTCAGGTTGTTCATATTATGAAGGCTGTACCACCAGGTAATAATTTCGACCGATATAGTGGCCAGTATATAAATAATGAACGAGTTCAGGTAGCTGGGAGGTTGTTTCTGCAATTTGGCCAGGAGTGCAACAATGAAGCATAACGAAATTGTCATGACAATCACCGGTTGCTGATAAAGCGAAAAATGTGATAACGTTAAAACGTTCAGTAGTGCACAGGACATAAAAATTATAATACGATAGCTTTTAACTGTTATTGGTCGTGGAAAGTTAGTAAAAGCAACGTGAAATTTTTTTTGCTTGAAATAAAACTGCCGGATGACTCATCCGGCAGTATAACTTGAAATCTGTATATAGATGGGGTATATATTAGATTTTACTGGTAACTGCAGCATCAATTTTAACACCCTTTAACTCGTTCCCAGCTTGACCGATGCAGGCTGGAGGGCAAGGATAACCAATATTAAAAGCTACGATCTCAGCACCATTAGGTGTGGAAACATACAGATCTTTATTTTCAGTTTTACCGGATTCGCTTACTTTCTGTTGAGTAGCTACGAAAGCAATGGTTTGTCTGTCTTCCAGCAGAATGTTTTCCGGGTAGGAAGAAGGATATACCCCGAAATAGACTCTGATACCGTCCGCACCAGCAGCTTCAGCTGTCTCGATATAGTGTTTCAGTTCAGCCAGGCTGTACCAAACACTCAGGGAATCCAATTTGCCCAGACGTTCAGAATTCGCTTTCCATCTGGTTTCCTTGTAATTATTCCGGAGCATGGTAACATGCTTATCGTTTACAAACTGACCGGCCTTCATAATAGTAGCGGCTGACATAAGATATTGTTTTAGGTTTTGAAAATCTCATTGACAACATAAAACTAATTATAAACAAATACAGTTATCACTGTAAGTTATTAATAATCATAACATTACAATGTGTATAAATTCGTAATTACTGTATAATCAGTTCATATATGATTTTATATAATGCAAAAACCGCCCTTTTCTACTCAAAATTCCTGTAAAGATGCAGTAATATTTGCGTTAATAACGGTACGTGTATACCGGGAATTATCGGTGTGGGTATTTTTTTTCTACATACTACCTGATTTAGGGATACTCCTTCGGTCAATTCAGGGCTATTACGATTACACTTTAGAATGGAGATCTTGAATACCGGGAAACCCCGGTCTTTCAAATACCGTGATTCACGCAGTTTTTATATACGTATAGGTACGTTTCGTGTTGATTCATTGCCGGTTTTTTATACCCACGAAATCGTAAAACTGAGACTGTATCTCAGTAATTTATCCACCAAAAACCTCCTACCAGCATGACTGACAGGCATTTTGCTCATTGCGTGTTTATTCGGATGTTATAACAGTTAATCCAAACATAACAAATGCACCTAACATATTCATTCATCAAGCGTGCTACGTCAACTTTATTTTTAATAATATTGATCAGGCAATTAGCCTGAATGCTGATTTAAAATATTGTACCCTTTGAAAACCCTAAATTGTATTGTCCCCCCCAAAGTACCATAACTGGCCTGCTTTTTAGCAGGCCTTTTCTTTTTATACTACTCTCACTTCGTATTCCTTCAAAGCCGTCACGTCATACAAAAACCGAAATGCAATCACCGTTTGCAACAGTGTATTGGAAGTCTGCAATGTAATCTCCGTATCACTCTCCGTTACCCAATTGTTTTGAGCAGCGGGCTCTCCGTATAAGTGGCTCAGCCTTGTAGCCAGCTGAAAACCAGCTTGATCCGGGTAAATAAATAGTCGGTTGATAAATCCATTCTCATTCACTCCCGCAAAGAGATGACTCAATGCAATCCCACTGTCTTTTTGCTCAATCATACACCTGATAGGTCTGTTAAATACATGGTAAAGACTGGCATGTGGTGAGACAGTAAAATGATGTTTGCCAGTGTATAAGTTAAAAGGTAACATACCTGGAATGTGTCCAGGTTTACGGCCCAGCTGAATATCGCCGATGCCCAGGTTGTGGAACCTGAAACGGGTTGGTTGCGATGAAGATTTCATATGTGCAGGGTTAGTTATTATAAATTTACGAAATCCTTTTATCATGATGCTCCCTTCAACCTGGCATGGATACTTAAGTACCAGGTAAATACCTATGCTTGTTCTATACTTCTTCGACGCTTGTTCGACGCTTCTTCGATGCTTGTTCGACGCTTCTTCGACACTTCTTCGACACCAAAAGGTCACCTCTATATCCCGGGGATATTGAAGTGACCTTTTGGTGCCCTTATAGTGCCCTTTCGATGTACTGTTTCCATCGAAGCCTACTACCCGCTTAAAACTCAAAAAGGCCCCTTCAAGGCCGTTTCCAACCTCAAAGAGACCTTTCGATCTATGCTTTAGCAAATAATGTTACAACCTACTTCTTTGGCTTCGCTCCCATATAAAACACCAGCTTACCACCATTCATAATATCTTCATGCGTAATTGAATTACTCAGTACCGGTTTACCATTCAGCGTCACCTTCTGCACATACACATTCGTCTCACTCTGATTCGGTGCCTCTACTGTAAAGGTTTTCCCGTTTTCTAACTCTAATACCGCATTCTTTACCGCCGGACTACCCAAAATGTACTCAGTAGATCCAGGACAAACCGGATAGAAACCAAGAGAAGTGAAAATATACCAGGCACTCATCTGACCACAGTCATCATTACCACCCAGACCATCAGCTGCCGGTTTATACATCTTCTTCAGGATCATCCTCACACGCTCCTGCGTTTTCCATGGCTCACCCGTCCAGTTATATAAGTAAGCCGCGTGGTGAGATGGCTCATTACCATGTACATAGTTACCAATTATACCATCCCTCGTGATATCCTCCGTCTCTGCAAAGAACTCATCCGGCAGGTGCATCGTGAACAGGGAATCCAGGTGACGGGAGAACGCCTTCTTATCACCACGCAGTGCTATCATGGCCGCAGGTGCCTGTGGTACATACAAACTGTAGTTCCAGGCATTGCCTTCTATGAAACCCTGGTTGTCTGTCTTCAGTGGATCGAACTCTTTCCTGAAACTACCATCACTCAGGCGTGGCCGCATATAACCCGAAGCAGGATCATATACGTTCTTATAATTTTCAGCCCGCTTCATGAATTCCGTATAGATATCGTTTCTGTTCAGTTTCTTCGCCATCTGTGCTATACACCAGTCATCATACGCATATTCCAGCGTCTTGGATACCGAAGCACCACTCTTGTCCTCAGGTACATAGCCATTGTCTATATAGTAGCCTAAACCATCATAGTTACGATGACGCGCCGTCGTTACACAGGCATCCAAAGCCTTGTTCGCATCGAAAGGAGCATTACCCTTGATCACCGCATCCGCAATCACCGATACACTGTGATAACCGATCATACACCAGTTCTCATTTGCATAATGTGACCATACCGGCAGCATATGCTGTGCACTCTGGTCAAAGTGTGCCAGCATGCTCTGTGCCATATCCGCATTGCGTTTTGGCTGGATGATATTGAACAGGGGATGCAATGCACGGTAAGTATCCCAGAGGGAGAAAGTCGTATAATTGGTGAAATTCTTTGCCTGGTGAATATTCTGGTCTAAACCACGGTAGCTGCCGTCTACATCCATATAGGTAGTAGGACTGATGAATGCATGATACATGGCAGTATAGAAGTTCACCATTTCATCCTCATTCAGCAGCTGCGCATCGATTTTGTGCAGTTCCTTATTCCACAGCGCCTGACCATCAGCTTTCACTTTTTCAAAATCCCATCCCGGAGCTTCTGCTCTCAGGTTCTTCAATGCACCTTCTGTACTCACTGGTGATAATGCAAACTTGATCTTCACCTTTTCGCCGGCGGCTACCTTGAAGTCAAAATAAGCGCGGATCTGTCTTCCCGCCATTTCAGGGAAATTGTGGTTCGTGTCGAACTTCCTCCAGAAACCTCTGTATACATCGTTCGTCTGGTTCTGATGCCCATACTGATAGAATGGTTTGGAGAAGGACATGGCGAAATATTCGATCCTTGTTCTTGCCCAGCCGTTCGTCTGGCGGTAACCTGTAATGAGGGTATCATTTTCCACTCTTACAAATGTCCACACGTTCTTGTTGGAATAATTATAAATACCCGCCATCAGATCGAGAATGATGTGTGCCTGATCTGTAGCTTCTGCAAAAGTATACTGGTGAAAACCGACCCTGTTGGTAGCCGTCAGTTCCGCTGTAATATTGTATTTATCCAGCTTCACTTTGTAGTAATCGGCAGCAGCGGTTTCATTGTCGTGCGAGAATGTACTGCGGTAACCCGTTTCAGGATGATCTGCTGTACCCGGGTTCAGGTGCAGCTGACCGGTAGTCGGCATAATGAGAAAATCACCCAGGTCAGAGTGACCGGTGCCACTGAAGTGGGTATGACTAAATCCACAAATCGTCTTGTCCGAATACTGATAACCCGCGCAATACTTATACACATCCGGGTTATATTTTCCATTCATTTCATAAGGAATGGTATCCGTGTCAGGACTCAGCTGCACCATGCCGAAAGGTACGGTAGCCCCGGGATATACATGCCCCATTTTGGCAGTACCGATTATAGGTTTCACATACCGGGTCAGGTCTTTTTCCTGTGCCTGTGAAGATTCCCTGGCAAAGAGCGTAACAGCGGTCAACATTGTAAGGTGAAAAGCAAAACGTGCACCCATTGGTTCAATTGATTTTTAAGCGTTGTAAAGTACAGGCACGGTTCAAAACACGTGTCACAGTTGGGTCAAAGAGTTTAAATGAAATGTAAATCCAGGGCCTGAATTGTAAATCTATTTCAAATACGGTTGCAGGTAAGTCGCCAGTTTACTATACCCTGTATTGTTTGGATGCAGGCCATCTGTGTAAAGAGTACTGTCAGGTGTCTGGTCTGCCTTCAGCAATACCTGCCCCGGGTTGATGAACTGCACCTGTGTACTGCCTGCCAGCTGGAGAATGCTTTTGTTGATTTTTGCTACTCTTTCAGCCATATCTACCCTTGGCAGTATGCCTGCTAAAAGTATATCCGCCTTTGCCTGTCTTGCTTTAATGGCAAGTACCAGTTGCTGCAGTCCTGCTATGATTTCCGCATCATTATTCATCTGCAGGTTATTCGTACCTATCATGATGAGGATCTTCTTTGCTTCAAAACCATCCAGTTCATCATGATAAACCCGCCAGAGCACATTTTCAATCCTGTCCCATCCAAAACCCATATTCCGTGCGCCTGCAGGCCAGGAATCTGTGCCCCTTGCAATTGGCCCCGCAGGTTGTCCACCCCAGAAGTGTGTGATGGAATTACCAATGATGGCAACTTTGGGGGCCTCCTTTTTGTTCATGCGCAACTGCGTATAATGGCGCAGATCCCAGTCATAGCGAACCAGTTCGCGGTATTGCCGGCAGGGGATGGTCGTATTGATATTGCCCACCGGCTCATTAAAAATCTGCCTGAGTACCTGCGCATAGCCTTTGGCATATTGCTGCATTCCTATATCATTGGGATGCGTGCCGTCTACGGTACTTTCCAGGTCTAAGCCTAATTGAGCCGCCGGCAGCAGGTATAATTGCTTTTCGCCATGCAGGAGCAATTGCTCATAAGCGGCTTCCTGTGCAGCATTGCCGCTGATACGGGCATGTTCTACCAGTAAAATCGGTGTCGCAGGTTTCATCTTCCTGATTTGCTTTACAGCCGTCAGTACCTTTTCAGTGATCTCTGCCGCGGGGAGCCCTGAGATATTGGGCAGACAATCCAGCACATACACCTTCGCATCTATATCAGTCAATAATTCCGTTACCGGCGGATCCAGTTTCCCGTTTCCCGCAAAACCAAGATTGACCAGGGGCCGGTCCATGATCCTTTCCAATTGATTGGCCCAGGCTAATCCCGGGCGGGAGGCACAGGCTCCCTGGGCAATAGAAGTGCCGTAAATGACAATAGGCTGCTCCAGCCGCAGGGGCAGAAAGTGAATAGAATCGGCTTTGGTACCTATTTCCAGCCATTGTACCGTATTGTAGAGTGGCAGGTACAGGCGGTATTCCCCCACATCCTTACTCATACCGGAAAACCTGTAAGTGATGGTATCCCCGAAACTGTATTTCCCAGCACTCCATTTCCATTCTCCATTAGGATCTATGCTGTATAAATCTACACCACTGGCACCTGTAGCCGGCATATGAGGCATTTCCTGTTTGCCACTTACCACATACCTGACCATAATATCCGGGGCAGAGGTACGAAAGCGAAGGGAAAGTCCCGCACTCATCCTGGATAGACTCCATACTTTGGGAGGCACTGTTTTTTCCGCCCTGGCGGGTAGTCTGTCATACTTGCCGGCAACCGGGAAGCCCTGACCTTCAATCCAGGCAGGGGTATACCAGTGATACCCGGTATCCTGCTGAGCATAAGCAGTGCCGCAGATCAGGCTGATAATGGCTATCATGGCTAAGGTAGGAATTCGACTGTTTTTCATGGGTTTCTCATTTTAACCGGCCGCAGGCCGCAACCAGACCTGGCAACAAAATACTTTTTTAAAATATACTCAGCAATTTGAATAATTTTGGCAACAAATTTTTGGGACAGTGACTAAACCGATACTCGTAATCAAATTTGGATCAGCCTCCATCACACATGCAGATGGGGAGCTGGATGAGACGATCATAGCTTCAATAGCCCGTCAGGTGGCAGAATTACAGGAGCAGTACAATATCGTGTTAGTTTCTTCAGGAGCAGTAGCTGCAGGCAAAAAATTCCTGCAGGGATACAGTGGCACCATTAGTGAGCGCAAAGCGGCAGCTGCCATCGGCAACCCCTTGCTGCTCAGCAAATATGCCCGTTATTTCGCTCCTTACAACATCGCCATTGCCCAAAGTCTCTGCGAACGCCGTCACTTCAGCAACAGGCAGCAGTTCCTGCAACTGAAGAAAACGTACGAAGAGCTGTGGGCCAGCAATGTCATCCCGGTAGCCAATGAAAATGACGTAGTGAGCGACCTGGAATTGAAATTCTCTGACAACGATGAACTGGCGACCCTGATTGCCGTAGGCTTTGGTGCCTCTTTGCTGTTATTCAGTACCTCCGTAGGCGGATTGCTGGGTAAAGACGGAAAGGTAGTCCCGGAAATCCCGGAAATCAACGAATCAATATTATCACTGGCAGATACAAAGAAATCATCAGTAGGCCTGGGTGGCATGGTGTCCAAACTCACCTTTGCCCGCCTGGCTACAAGAATGGGAATCGGTGTGGTGATCTTCGGTATTCATACCACCGATGGCATCCTCAATGCCATTGCAGGCACCACAGGCACCGTATGTTTACCACAGGAATGCAGCATGCCTGCAAGAAGGAAATGGCTGGCCAGCGGTAGTCTGGTCACAGGCAGAGTACTGGTAGATGCCGGTGCACTGACAGCACTACAGAAAAGACGTAGCTTGCTGGCAGTAGGTGTATTAACCGTGCTGGAAACATTTGAAGGAGGAGAGGTGTTTGAAATAGTAGACGAAGAGCACAATGTAATTGCCGTGGCACGCGCAAAAGTTTCTTCTGATTTACTCTCGGAAGACAACAAACAACATGACCTTGAGGTAGCACATGCAGACGATATCGTACTGCTGTAGCCACCGGAAACGAAATTACAATGCAAAGCATACAACAAATGCTGGTAGATGCACAACAGGCTACCAGCGCTATAAAATCACTTGCCGATGAGCAGAAGCAACAACTGCTGCGCAGACTGGCAGTGCAGGTGACAGCGCAGACAGCTGCAATCGTTGCCGAAAATAAAAAGGATCTGGATAAGATGTCTGACGAAGACCCTAAGAAAGATCGCTTATTACTGAATGAACTGCGCATACAACAACTCGCAGAGAGTCTGAACGAAATTGCCGCTTTACCTGATCCTGCCAATGAAGTAGTATTAGAACGCACGCTGGACAATGGGCTGCATGTACAAAAACGTACGGTTCCTTTGGGTGTAGTGGGGGTGATCTATGAATCAAGACCCAATGTAACCCTCGATGTGGCAGCACTCTGTATCCGTTCAGGCAACGTATGTGTGCTGAGAGGTGGCTCCGATGCTTTCCATACCAATACCATCCTGGTACAAATCATCCAGGATGTGCTGCAGGAATTCAACGTCAATGTACATACCGTACAATTACTGCCTGTGGATCGTGCCCTGATCCAGGAGATGCTCAGCGCAGTAAAGTATATCGATATCATCATTCCAAGAGGTTCCCAGCAACTCATCGAATTTGTACGTGCAAACAGTAAGGTACCTGTGATAGAAACAGGTGCAGGTGTATGCCATACATATGTGGAAGCCACAGCTGATCTGGAGAAAGCCAGCAGGATCGTGACGAATGCAAAAGTGAGCCGTCCCTCAGTGTGTAATTCACTGGATACAGTGTTAGTAGATCAGCAGGTAGCTGCCGGGTTATTGACATTGTTAGCTCCTTCACTGGCGGCGTATAATGTGGAGATCTTTGCAGATGCACCTTCTTACAAGATCCTGGAAGGCTTGTCTTATCCACATCTGCAACACGCAGCACCAGCAGATTTCGGTCGTGAATTTCTCGACTTCAAATGCTCTGTGAAAGTGGTAAATGGAGTAGAAGAAGCATTAACGCATATACGGGAATTCTCTTCCAAACACTCCGAAGCCATTGTATCCAACGATGCAGCCATCAGTGAACGCTTCCTGAACGAAGTAGATGCCGCTGCAGTGTATGTCAATGCCAGCACCCGTTTCACCGATGGCGGTGTATTCGGCTTGGGTGCAGAGATCGGGATCTCTACACAGAAACTCCATGCCCGCGGACCTTTTGCACTGGAAAAGCTGGTGACAGAAAAATGGTTCGTTAGAGGAGATGGGCAGGTGCGTTAATGTATTGACCTGATTCGAAATTCATGGAAAAAATTTTATCATTCATTGAATGGATTTCTTATTCAATTGACCGATTCATTTATTTTCCGGAAGCTATATCCTTGCTTTTTCAATGAGGTGATCAGCTCATCCAAATGATCATACAATTTATCTTTACGCCGGGGATCAGTGCCTGCATGAATCAGCAGGATCACACCATTCAATCCTCCCTTGAACCGGGAGATGGATGTCAGGATAGCCGCACTGCTTTTGTAAGCGGCACCCATTTCCGGATAGGTATAATCAGCATTGCTGCCTGTACCCGGCGTAAAGTTTACAATCTGTAATCCCATCTCAGCAGACCATGCAGCAATCGTACTGTTCCACCATTCATAAGGAGGAATATAATATCTCACTTCAGCAGTATCCACACCAGCCTTAGACATCTTTGCCAGGCAACGTTTCATATCATCCCGGAATTCAGCGGCTGTTACCAGTAAACTATCTCTCTTATTCCAGTCACAATACAATAAATGCTGATCAGAATGTGGTCCTAAATAATGACCTTGCCTGATCAAAGCACGTACATCATGTTGCGCATAAAACCTGCCTGTGAAGAAGAAAGAAGCCTTTACTTTCTGTTGCTGCAATACCCGTGTAATAGCAGGTAAACCATCTGCAAATTCATCTGCTGTAAATACAAGTGAGATTTCTTTTTTAGTAGTATCGGTTCTTACAATTCCCCGTTGCACCACCGTATTCTTAGCACTTTCCTGTGCTGCCAGCAAATAAATCAATACTGCCGTACCATCCATAGTCGGCTCATTCGTACTGTAATCTCCAAAGTCATCATGGTACACAGCGAGATCACTTTGGAAAGGTGCATACTCATCTTCATTCTCCAGTTTGATCCCGATCAAACCCTTGTAAATACTGGTATATACAGGCCCATCTACCAATCCGCCATCTATCGGATATTGTTTCAGGTGTGTAAAAGATGAATGCGGATCAGCTGGCGTATCGCCATTTGCAGGCAATCCATACACCATGGACGTACCCCAGGGATTACAACCAAAGAGCCAGTCAAAACAAGCCTGCTCCAGTGGCAGATAAGTATTATCACCACTCAGTTGTCTGTACCAGTAACATTGAATGGTAAATGCAGTTGTTAAATTATTACTACACCAGATGAAAGGAATGGCGCGATAAAAAGCATTGTGATTCGCTTTTTGCCAAACCCTTTCAATCCCTTCTTTATAAAATTGAACCAGGCTATCTCTTTGTGCGCCCTTTAGTTGTTTCGCCAGTTCATAATGCCCCGGGTTAATAAAAGGATACCATTGATAATGCCGGGCAGTATCTTTCCCTAACCAGGGAGTCACCGGTTCCTGCCTGGCAAAGGCCATTGCCTCCGCAGGTTTTGTGAGCATGGCGGCTGCCAGTTCCATATCATCTACCCAGTTGTCTTCTTCATAAAAATAAGGTGACCTGCCGGGTGCTGTCTGGCAGACACCCGGGTATTTCAATCCTAACTGGTATGCTGCATTTGCCTTATCCTTCATCAGGGAAGAAGAAAATAATTGTGATCCCAATGCAAAGCAACTGGCAAACTTACCTGCTGTAGAAGCGACTCCTGTAGCCCGGTTCTTATATTTCAACAATCCCTGGGGCTGGCCGGAACAGAAGTAAACGGGCCGCTCTAATCCATGCTGGTAAAAGTTTGTATCCTGTTTTGGTAAGCGCATACCCTGGTGATCCCTGTCGTCCCCAATCTGGTTAAATAGCCAGTCATCAGCAGGATACATTTTCAGCAACCAGTCAAGGCCCCATTTCGCCTCATCCATGGCATCAGAGAAGCCGTTTCTGCCGCTTAACCCATTAGCCTGTACAGTATCTCCAAATACATCGGGGAAGTCTCTGCAGGCAGCTAATAAGTGGTAAGTGGCATTAGCAGAAGTAGTGGCATATTGAAGGTAATCAGTAGCATCATGCCATCCTCCTGATACATTAATAAATGTATCCTTAGGTGCATACACCGTAAACCCGTCATGGGTATGACAGCTATCTTTCAAAAAGGGATTGAAACCACTTCTCTGTTGCCGCATATATCTTAGACAAAACTCCGCGGCTCCCCCATACACATTTTCATTGATTTCAAACTGTGGAGACCTTGTATCGCCGGTCTGTATATAATATAGCCCTGCCCGCTGCAAAGGCGAAAAATCCAGTCTGCATGTTTGCGCAAAGGGGCCATAAGCACCAGCGGCTTTTCCGGCAGCATGCCTGTACATCACCTTACCGGTACGGGCATCAACAACCTCAAAAATTTTTAATGTATCTTGGCCCTTACTGCACCAAACAGCGACTTTCATTCCTGCAGGGCGGTATCCGAGCTGATTAATTCGGATCCAGTCTGCACGCAGCGAAAGATGTAAAAACAGCAGCAGCAATAGTATGGATAATTTTTTCATACACTTATCTTTGTCTGTGGAATCAGGATGAATGTAAATTTATTCGTCTTTTTGCACATTATTTTAGTTTTTTTGCGTTTTTCTCTGTAAGTTTATTTGAGGGAATGCGTTTTTATGCGGTTTTATCTGCCAAAATTGTATATCGGTTATGTCACCAGTGCTCTTATTTTCAATCGTAGTCGTTTATTTTATTGTCTTATTGGTAGTAGCCTGGTATACCGGCCGTAATTCCAGTAACGAGTCTTTTTTTATTGGCAACCGCAATTCCAACTGGATGCTGGTAGCTTTTGGTATGATTGGTACCTCCCTGAGCGGTGTCACTTTTGTAAGTGTGCCCGGCGATGTGGCGAAGAATTCCTTCTCCTATTTCCAGGTGACCATCGGGTACCTGATTGGCTATCTTGTCATTGCCTTTGTGCTCCTGCCGCTCTATTACCGGCTGAAGCTGACATCGATCTATAATTACCTGGAGACCCGTTTCGGCGTGGCATCATACAAAACCGGCGCTTCCTTCTTTATATTATCCAGAACACTGGGGGCCACTGCAAGGTTGTACCTCGTAGTGAATATCCTGCAGGAAGCAATCATGAACCAGTTCGGAATCCCTTTCTGGGTTACGACGCTGGTCATCCTGCTCATGATCCTGCTTTATACTTTCGAAGGTGGGGTAAAGACCATCGTATACACAGATACTTTGCAGACCACCTGTATGCTCCTGGGCTTAGTACTTTGCACCATTTACATCCTGCACAGCATGGACATCAGCATGGGTGAAAGTATCAACAGGATGTCGCAGCAGGGTATGACGAGGATCTTCTTCGGTGATCCCAACAGTAAGTTATTCTTCCTGAAGCAAATACTGGGTGGTGCCTTTATCACTATCACCATGACGGGTATGGACCAGGAAATGATGCAGAAAAACATCTCTGTAAAAACACTGAAAGATGCACAGAAGAATGTGGTGACCCTGTCACTCATCCTGATGGTCGTATTACTGTTGTTCCTGTTCTTAGGCGGTTTATTATACCTGTATGCAGAGCAGCTGAATGTAGATGTAAAGGGCGATAAACTCTTCCCTGCACTGGCGCTGAATCACATGCCTGCTTACATGTCTATCATCTTTATCGTGGCCTTGATCTCTGCCCTGTTCCCAAGTGCAGATGGTGCCATTACAGCACTGACCTCCTCTTATTGTATAGATATCCTGGGTATTAACAGGAACGCTGAGCAGAACGAAAAGCAAAAGAAATCTACCAGGCAGCGCGTACACCTGGTCTTCACATTTATCTTCCTGCTCTTCGTACTGGTCTTTAAATGGATCAGCAGTGCGAGCATGATAGGTGTAATCCTTACTGTAGCGAGTTATACTTACGGACCATTGCTGGGTTTATTCTCCTTTGGCATACTCACCAATCGTCGTGTGCATGACAAGGCGGTGCCTGTAATTGCGGTGGTAGCACCATTGGCCTGTTTATTACTGGATACCTATCAATCAGCAATACTCGGCGATTTCAAAATAGGGCTGGAACTACTACTTATAAACGGATTGCTCATGTTCGCCGGCTTATGGATTTTCTCAAAACCCGCAGAAAAAACATTATTATAATATGCTAACTACTGAAAGTTCATCTCACTATAACAACCTCGAAAAGATGAGCGTAAAAGCCATCCTGGAAGGGATCAACAGTGAGGACAATACTGTACCACAGGCGGTCGCGAAGGCGCTGCCGCAAATCGAAAAGCTGGTAACGGCTACCGTAGAACGAATGAAAAAAGGGGGTCGCCTTTTTTACATCGGGGCAGGTACCAGCGGGCGATTGGGGATCCTGGATGCATCAGAATGTCCGCCCACATTCGGCGTAGGTTTTGATCTGGTCATAGGGTTGATAGCAGGTGGTGATACCGCCATCCGCAAAGCAGTAGAATTTGCAGAAGACGATAAAGAACAGGCGGTAAAAGACCTGGATGCATATCATATCAATGAGCATGACGTAGTGATAGGAATAGCAGCATCAGGGACCACGCCTTATGTAATAGGTGGTGTGAAACAAATGCGGGCACGTGGTATTCTCACGGGATGTATTACCTGCAATCAGAACAGTCCATTGGCCGCAGAAGTGGAATACCCTGTAGAGGTACCGGTAGGTGCAGAGTTCCTGACAGGCAGCACCCGGATGAAAGCCGGTACTGCACAGAAGCTGGTGTTGAATATGATCTCTACTACCGTCATGATCCAACTGGGCAGGGTAAAGGGCAATAAGATGGTGGACATGCAACTGAGCAATCATAAACTGATAGACAGGGGCATCAGGATGGTGATGAGTGAACTGGGAGTAGACAAGGACAAGGCAAAACAACTGATCGAAGAGCATGGCAGTATCAGAGCCGCCATCGAAAGCCGTATGCATGAACAGTAATTTACAAAGACTCTTTACCATTACGCAAAAGCCGGTACGACGTATTATCGGCCTGATGTCAGGTACATCGCTCGACGGGCTGGATGTAGCTTTGTGTGCAATCAGTGGCAGTGGCATGGAGACGAAAGTAGTACTGGAGCAATTTGAAACAGTACCCTATCCACTGGAAGTAAAAGATGAAATCCGCAAAATCTTTGCAAAGGAAACCATCGCTTTTCAGCAGCTTTGCCTGCTCAATCCATGGATTGCAAATCATCATGCAGCCTGGATTCTACAGTGCTTACAAAAATGGAATATAGCACCTGCAGCAGTCGATTTGATTGCATCGCACGGTCAGACAGTATATCATAGTCCTAAGATTTTGCATCAGCAGGCAGCGTTTCCAAATGCGACTTTGCAAATAGGAGATGGGGATCACATCGCCGTCAAAACAGGCATTATCACCCTGAGTGATTTTCGCCAGAAGCATATTGCGGCAGGAGGAGAAGGAGCCCCGCTTGCATTGTATGGTGATTACTGTTTATTCTCTCAACAGGGAGAAGACAGGATCATGCTGAACATGGGAGGAATTGCAAACTTCACATTCCTGCCCGGATCACTGGATGCAGGTAAAGTATTTGTAACGGATACGGGACCGGGCAATACCTTGCTGGATGCATTTTCCCGTCATTATTTCGGGAAAGAATTTGATGAAGATGCAGCATTTGCAAAGCAGGGAACAGTAAATGAACAATTGTTGGCTGCCTTAAAAGATAATTCCTTTTTCAAAGAAGGATTCCCACGTACGACAGGCCCTGAATTATTTAACAGGGAATACGTATTGGCAGCGCAATCAAAAAGTCAGACCACCGGTCTGCTCCCGTTTGATGTGATGGCCACCCTCACCCAATTCAGTGCAGATACAATCACCGATGCATTACTAAGTGTACTGGATGCAAACAAATCTTACGCCGTATACATGAGTGGTGGTGGTGCACACAATCCGCTCCTGGTAGAATTGATTAAAACCCGCATGCCGCATCTGAAAATTAAAACGACCGCTGAGCTGGGGATAGCCGGAGATGCAAAAGAAGCGGTTTTATTTGCTATCTTGGCAAATGAAGCGGTGATGGGAGAGGGAATCAATTTCGGGAAGCCCGGGATGCCGGCTATCACTATGGGCAAATGCTCATTTCCTGCATAAACCGGCAAGATTCTCAAAAATATTGGCGTGAACCAGCAAAAAATGCGGATTTATATTTGGATTTGTGCGTTTTTTTGCTGAATTTCATTTCCAGATCGCACCAATCATTATTTTCAACCAACTAATCATAGCGGGATGCTAAAAGAAGAACGCCACGCCTATATACTACACCAGGTGAACTTACATAACAAGGTGCTGTCTTCACATCTGAGTGAACAGATCCAGGTATCTGAAGATACGATCCGCAGGGACCTGGCTGAACTGGCGCAGGAAGGTAAAATCATCAAGGTACATGGTGGTGCGTTGTCAAATTCTTTTCATCTCGGTATCACTTCTCAGGATGTATATGC
This sequence comes from Chitinophaga silvisoli, assembly GCF_003412465.1. Taxonomy (GTDB): domain Bacteria; phylum Bacteroidota; class Bacteroidia; order Chitinophagales; family Chitinophagaceae; genus Chitinophaga; species Chitinophaga silvisoli. The sequence continues at coordinate 155,616 of NZ_QTJV01000004.1, read as the reverse complement.
TGTAGAAGATAAAAAGACCATCGCGTTAAAAGCGGTACAGCTTATACAGGATGGCATGTTTGTATTAACAACAGGTGGTACCACCATTGCGGAACTGGCGCGGATGCTGCCCAAAGATCTGCAGGCCACTTTTATAACAGTTAGTTTACCGGCAGCTTTTGAATACGCCAACCATCCTAACATCGAAGTGATCGTAATAGGCGATAAACTGGCCAAAGGTTCCAAGATCACAGTAGGTGGAGAGGCGATTTCAAAAATCAAAATGATCAAAGCAGATCTGTGTTTCCTGGGGAATAATGCGATGGATGCCAATGATGGTTTGACGGACAATGACTGGGAAGTGGTGCAGGTAAAACGTGCCATGATCAGTACCTCGAAAAAAGTAGTGGTATTGTCCATCTCAGAGAAACTGGATACAGCAGAGCAGCTGAAGATCTGTGATGTGGAAGAGATAGATATTCTGATTACAGAGTTGCCACCTAATTCTAAGAAATTGCAACCTTACAGGAAGAAAGGCATTCAGATATTGTAATAAACACTTGTGAATAAACTACAGGATTGTTTTAAAAGTAAATTTCACCCAATTAAATTCGGGTAAGGGGAGGAGGAATTTTAATTTTCATTTTCTACATACCTCCTGGTTACTTTTGATGCAAACCCGGAAATCAAAATCGTCGTTCAGTATGGAAGCTATGCGCAAAGGATAATCAGTAATTCATTTTGCAGGACCGTTGTCGTAAACAGTGAAGTGTATCGCCTGAAAACTGGTGTGGAGCAACAATTGCCACCAGTCAACACCTGTAATCATTTTTTTATTAAGCATTATTGACTCATTGTATGCATGAGTCATTGTATCATTTAAAAAAACATTTATCCCTACGGGACATGGGGATACTTTGCCAGGATCTATCGTCTTTACATTTAAAAATTAGCTATGAGAATGTATCAATTATTCCGGCACATCAGGTGCAGGTACCTGTTACTCTTCTTTGTCATGCAGTGTTTAACTGCCGCCACCGTCTTCGCACAGGTAAAACTGACAGGTAAAGTAACAGACGAAACCGGCACTCCATTGCCCGGCATCACTGTAGCCATCAAAAACACCAAATCAGGTGCTATGACTGACGTGGATGGCAAATTTGTGATCAACGCCGAACTGAAACCAGGCACTTACACTGTGAGCTTCTCCGGTGTCGGCTTCGCTGCTAAACAAAGTGAGCTCGTCATTGGTACAGGCACCACCTATACATTAGATGCCCAACTGGGTGCTGCTGTATCCAAACTGGATGAAGTAGTCATTACAGGTACATCCGCAGGTACTACCCGCAGGCAACTGGGGAGTTATGTGAGCACTGTAAAAGCAGCAGAACTTTCCAAAGGTGCTACCGGCAACGTACTCGCTGCATTGCAGGGTAAAACCATGGGCGCACAGATTACTCAGAACTCCGGTGATCCTGCAGGCGGTATCTCCGTAAAACTACGTGGTATCAGTACCATTTCCGGTTCAACAGAACCATTGTACATTATAGATGGTGTGATCATTGACAACTCTACTACCCGTGTAACCAATGCAGATGCCAGCTACAATGGTGGTACATCTGTAGGTAGTGTAGGCCAGAACCGTATGGTGGATATCAACCCTGCGGATATCGAAAGCATGGAAGTACTGAACGGTGCAGCAGCAGCGGCCATTTATGGTAGCCGTGCAAATGCCGGTGTGGTACAGATCTTTACCAAGCGTGGTTCAGGTGGTGCGCCTATCGTGAATTTCAGCACCAGCTTCAATGTCAACCAGCTGCGCAAAAAACTGGATGTAAACGAAGCCCCTACCAAATTTGGCGGTGATCCGGCTACATCCACACAGACAATCCTGACACCTACTATCACCAATACTACCGATGTACAACGCTACGATTACCAGGACTACATCTTCCGCACTGGTGTAGGGTCTGACAACAATATCTCCGTTACCGGTGGCCAGAATAAAACCAAATACTATGCTTCAGCCGGTTATCTCTACAATCAGGGTATTGTAAGGAATACTGATTTCAACCGTTACAGCTTCCGCTTAAACCTCGACCAGGAACTGAACAACTGGATCAGCTTCAACGCCAGCATGAACTATGTGTATAGCAAATCAAACGAGAAACCGGATGGTAACTCTTTCTTCTCACCTACCAACTCTGTCACCATCATTGGTAACTATTACGACATCTGGGCAAGAGATGCACAGGGAAATATAAAGGCAGTGGGAGAACGTGGACGTGTAAACCCTGTTTCCGTAATAGAAGACATCAAACAGCAGCAGCAAACGAGCAGGATCATCGCGGGGGCGGGTATTAAACTCAAACCCGTGAAGAACCTGACTATCGACTATCATATGGGTATTGACAACTATAGTCAGGATGGTACTACCCTCATTCCTCCTTATGCTTACAATGTAAGTTCCAGCTTCTTTGGTGGTGGTGCTTCACTGGACCCTACCCAGAATGGTTACGCCAGTGCAGGTAACAACAATTCATTCCTGATCAACCATGATCTGAATGCTACTTACAATGCACAAATCAGTAGTCGCCTGGCTTCAGTAACACAGGTTGGTTTCTCCCAGCAATATTCCAGAATGCACTATGCTCTGCAGCAGGGCCGTGGTCTGCCTCCTTACGTAACGACTGTAAGTGGTGCAGCTACTGCTATCACGGGTTATGATCAGCGTACAGAAACTTCTATCTCCGGCGAATACATCCAGCAGAACTTTAAATACCGCGACCAGTTCTTTGTAACAGGTGCATTGAGAATAGATGGTTCATCCGTATTCGGAGAGTCAGAAAGAAACCAGCTGTATACAAAACTGAGTGGTAGCTATGTGATCTCCGGTACCGATTACTGGCAGAACCTCGGTGTATCCAAATGGTGGAATGTGTTAAAACTGCGTGCGGCATATGGTGAATCCGGCAACCTGACAGGCATCCCTGCCTATGGACGTTACAATACATACAATGCAGTGGCATTCGTAGGTGCAGCTTCTTTCACTTCACCTACCACTTACACCAACCCGAATGTAAAACCGGAAAGGCAAAAAGAACTTGAATTTGGTACAGACCTCGCTTTCCTGGACAGTCGTGTGAATGTGTCTGTGAACGTATATCATAAGCGTGTAAATGACCTGCTCATCAGCCGTGCCATTGCACCCACACAAGGCTATTCCAGCAGCCTGGACAACATCGGTTCGCTCCAGAACAATGGTGTGGAAGTATTGCTGAATGTAGCGCCTGTGAAGGCAAAAGATTTCGAATGGAACCTGACTGCTATCTGGAACCACAATAGAAACAAAGCACTGGATATCGGACAATCACTCATCCTGTACAGCACAAACAGTGGTGCCCCGGTAGCTATTGCAAATGGTCAGCCTATAGGTTTCTTCTATGGCACTTTCTTCGCACGCGATGCGAATGGCAAAGAAATCACCAATGCAGCCGGTATTCCGCTGACAGAACTGGGTACACAAAACGGTGCGATGAGCTATACCGCTGGTCGTGATGCGAATGGCTTACCAACAGGCTCCTCCCTGCAAAAGAAAATTGGTGATCCGAATCCTGACTGGACAGGTACCCTGACGAACGATTTCCGTTACAAAAGATGGAACCTGCATACACAGCTGGATGCCGTACAGGGAGGCAGCGTATTCAATGCTGACTTCAGAACCAGGCAGGGTGTGGATAATGGCAAGGTGGCAGAACAGGAAGACAGAGGTCAGCTGCCACGTGGTTATATCGCAGGTGTATATGCTATTCAGGAATGGAGAATTGATGATGGCTCTTTCGTAAAACTGAGAGAATTATCATTGAGCTACAATATTGGCAAAGTTAAAGGGATCAAAGATCTGACAGTGAGCGTGGGTGGTAGAAACCTTTACTCATGGGATCATTACAAAGGATACGATCCGGAAGTAAACGCAGCAGGACAAAGTACAATACTCCGTGGTATTGACTTCGGTACAGTGCCTGCTCCAAGAACTTACAACGTAGCGATTCGTGCCAAATTCTAAACCATCAAAAAGGAGATTCATGAAAAGGTATATCAATAACTATAGCAGGTCCATTATGGCAGGGATTCTTCTCTTTGCTGCATCATCCTGCAAAAAAGATTATACAGATCCTTCCGGGCCTTCAACGGACAATGCATTCAATACTCCGAATGCACTGACTGATGTAGCGGTAGGTTTACAAAACTGGTACACAGCCAACAGAACCGGGAATGTGTATACTAAGATAGCTGCTGCCAGTTTGCTGACCGGCGAAACCTATGTGGTCAACGCAGGTAATACAGATGAAAATCAGCTGTACCTGGGTGGTACCAATGTGCAGAACACCAATACAATTGTGACAGGCCTCTGGACCGTCAGCAATAAAATCATCTTCGATGCCAACAATGTACTGAGTCATGTGGATGCCGTAGTTGCCGATAAAAGCTATGCCAGTGGGCTCATCGCCTACACCTCCATCTGGAAGGCGCTGGCTATTGGTGATATGGCGGAGTTCTGGGAGCAGATTCCGGATACTACAGGTACAAATGTTCCCTTCATTACCAATACTGCTGGTTATGCCAAAGCCATTGCCATTATTAACAATGCGCTGGCAGCGATCAGTGCCAATGCAGTGAGCAGTACTTTTACTAAAAACATCCCTGCGGGTATCGATCTGCAAAACACCCTGTATGCGCTGAAAGCCCGCTATGCATTGTTTGCCGGCGATTATACTACAGCACTTGCAGCAGCTAATGCTGTAACACTAAGTACTACCTCTACTTATAACTACAATGCACTGACCACAAATCCCATCTTCACACTGGTAACGTCTACCAACAACATTTACCAGGTAACTGACTCTACTATGAGCCTGCCTGCAGGCCTCCGTCCTGATACTGATGACAAGCGTTATCCATTTTATGTAACGATCAGCAGCAGTCCGCGCTTCCGTATCAAAGGTTTCTACAACGCAGTGTCACAGGCTATTCCTGTATACCTCCCCGGAGAGATCACATTGATCAAGGCAGAGTGTTATGCCCGTCAGCATGATGTGGCAAATGGTTTAATCGAGTTGAATAAAGTGGTGACCAAAACCGCATCGCAGGATGCATTTGGTGTGGGAGCTGGTTTGCAACCAGTAGTAGCTGCCACCGAAAGTGAACTGCTGGACCTGATTTACAAACACCGCCGTATCGAACTGTTCATGGGTGGACTGGCACTGGAAGATGAGCGTCGCTTTGGCAGACCTACTACCGAGCGCAAGCGTTCTTATTTTCCTTATCCATTCGTAGAGCGGAACGATAATACAAATACGCCAACAGATCCATCATTCTAATAAACACTGAAGTTCAGTTGTAAGCCGGCCACATAATTTGTGGCCGGCTTTATTATTCATTCGTCTATAAATTCCCCCCTTCTGCATAGTATTTCCCCCTGTTAATGTTAATAGGATATTTTTGTCTCACCACTCGACCTAGCATTCTGTTAATCTCAAAGCATTTTCCGGTATTGACTCATCTTGTATTTTATTAAAAAAGAATGCCGAAAGGATGGCCTGCGGCCACTTTTAAAATCGAAATGCTGTCAATACCCAATTTCCAAGTACTATACCTGTATAATGATCATTGCTATCTTAAAACGTAAGCGTGCAAGAGTGAGCGCTTGTTTCAAGTGTTTGCTGTCGATGTGGTTGCTGCTACTTTGCTCACACGAAATGAAGGCCCAGTTATGTACCGGGAGCCTGGGTGATCCCGTTGTAAGTCTTGACTTCGGATCAGGCACTTCCGATTTTGGCGGTGCACTGGCATCGGGCATTACTACGTATACATATGTAGCGAAAGCATTTCCCAGTGATGGATATTATACAATAGAAAGTTCCACTGCCAATTCAGGTTCGGTATGGTGGAGTACCACGGATCATACGGGGGGTGGCTATATGATGGTCGTAAATGCCGCTACTTCAGTACAGGATTATTTCTATAAGAAAACAGTAACAGGTTTATGTGGAGGTACTACCTATGAATTTGCAGCATGGATTGTGAACCTGCTGCGTTCACAGGATAATAATCCTCCTAACGTGACATTCTCCATTCTGTCAACCGACGAATCTACCACTTATGGCAGCTATACCACAGGCTCTATTCCCCTCACCAGTGGGGGCGCTGTCTGGAAACAGATTGGTTTTTATTTCACCACACCCGCAGGGGTAACTGATGTAGAAATCAAAATCAGCAATAGTAGTCCGGGTGGTGCGCCAGCCAATGACCTGGCCCTGGATGACATTACATTTCGTGCCTGCGGACCTACCGTGACCGCCTATACCAGCGATGGCGCTTCTGCTAAGGAACTGTGTAAAGATGATGCCACCGTGTTCACATTCAATGGCACTGTATCCAGTGGCTATACAGATCCTGCTTATCAATGGCAGCTGAGTACAGATGGTGGTACTACCTGGACAGATATCAGTGGTGCGACCAGTACAACTTATGTACGCCAACCTACAGCAGCAGGTACTTATCTATATAGAATGACTGCCGCATCCACTACCAATATCGGATCTTCTGCTTGTCGTGTCAGTTCAAATGTGATCACGATCCAGGTCGATGATAACCCTGATCCGCAGGCCAGTAGTAATGATCCGGGCTGTGAAGGAGATACGCTTGCATTAAGTGCCACTACATTTTCCGGGGCCACCTATAGCTGGACTGGTCCTAATGGCTTTACGAGCAGTGAACAAAATCCCGTGATCTACCAAGTGACGGATGCTAACAACGGAGACTACATTGTAACCCTGACGACGGCAGTAGGTTGTACCAATAAAGATACCACCAGCATCGATGTAAACCCGGCACCCGATGCGGACGCGGGCGAAGATCAAAACATGTGTGAAGGCGCTTCCGTAACACTGGAAGGGAGTGGTGGCAGTACCTATTTATGGTCTCCATCAGCTACACTTACAGCTCCTACGAGTGCGACTACGAATGCTTCTCCAACCGATACTACTTCTTATATATTAACAGTGAGCAATGGTACCTGCAATGCTTATGATACAGTGACGGTGAATGTATGGAAACTGCCAACAGCTAATGCTGGTGCGGATCAGCACATCTTTGAAGGCGAAGCCGCACAGCTGGCAGGTATTGCAGGTGGCACGGATGTAAGCTATGCATGGACCCCGGTGTATAATATTACTGATGCATCGATTCTAAATCCCATCGTGACACCTGCGGACAATACCACCTATACCCTGACCGTCAGCTCCAACCTGGGTTGTGGTGATGCAACAGATGATGTATATATCCGGGTGTACAAAACGATCATCATCCCGAATGCATTTTCTCCCAATGGCGATGGGATAAATGATACCTGGAAGATAGCGAAGCTGGATACCTACCCTGAAGCCATCGTAAATGTATTCAACAGGTATGGACAGGTGGTTTTCCACAGCCAGGGCTATGGTACGGAATGGGATGGTACTTACAATGGTAAGCCCTTGCCGGTAGGCACTTATTATTATACAATAGATCTGAAAATTGGGTTTGGCACTAATCCCAGTGGTTGGGTGGTGATTCTCCGATAAGAAAACCAGCGATATGAACAAAGTGATCATTTTAGGTATTTCCATGCTGCTGGCGATAAATGGGTATGCACAGCAAAAGCCACACTATACACAGTATATCCTTAACCAGTATATCATCAATCCTGCATTGTCAGGTATAGAAAACTATATTGACGTGAAGGTGAGTCATCGCCATCAGTGGACGGGGCTGAGCGGAGGGCCGGTTACAAGTTATGTTACGATCCAGGGGCCGATCAATAAAAAGGATTATCATACTACCGCCACTTCTTTTGCTGTACCTGGCGAAAATCCACGCGGACAACGATATTGGGAAAATTATACGGCAGCAGCGCCTCATCACGGTGTAGGTATGCAGCTGATCAATGATGTGACAGGGCCTTTGTCTAACCTGAGTTTGTACGGCACCTATGCCTATCATATAGGTCTTACACCGCGAACGAATCTGTCAGCCGGATTTGGTGCGGGTTTCAGCCGCTTTAGTCTGAACAGTTCTTCCCTGAATTTTAATAATACGACCGTGGATCCGGTGGTCTATTCCAGCGGCATCCTGAACAGGACGAAGTTTGATATGACAGCGGGTGTATACCTCTATTCAGCAGATTATTTCATCGGTGTATCTGCACAGCAGATTGTGCCCAATACCCTGAGCTATTCAGATCATACTATCACAACAACAACCGGGAAAACGGTACCACACATATTCATAACTGGAGGGTATCGTTTTTTAATAACAGAGGATCTAAACCTGACACCATCTCTGATGGTCAAATATATCAACCCCCTGCCGCTGCAGGTGGAAGTGAATACTAAGTTGCAATACCGGGACATGATCTGGATAGGGGCGAGCTACCGGCATAAGGACAGTTTTGCGGGTATGGTGGGTTTCAATATCTCCAATACCGTGAACCTGGGTTACTCATATGACAATGCGACAACTGCGCTGGCGGCTTATAACCGTGGTACCCATGAGCTGGTACTGGGCTTTACTTTCGGCAATAAATATGACGATGGTTGCCCGCGAAATGTGTGGTAACGCCGTGTAATCGAAACGTTAAATATACTGCTGAGATTCGGCCAAAAATGTGAAAAGCAGTAATTTTCCGGCGCTTTTTTCTTAAACCTTCAACTGCCGATGGCCTGTCCCGCTCATAGGGACAGGCTACATTTTTATCCTGAAATGTCATCCATTCGTCATAATAAGTTTGTAATATCTGTTGAGTTTCCTAATTTCATTCCGGAAGCTTATTACTATTACAAAACCCATGGTCATGAAATTTAAGAAGTCCCTTATAGTGCCATTGTCATTGCTAGTGGCAGTGTCGCTTTGTTCACTTTCAATGCCTCCTGAGGAGAAGGCAAAGAACCTGAAAGTATTGCCTAAGAACACCAGTCATGAAGAGCTGATGCAGACAATGCGTGTTTTCAACAAGTCATTGGGTGTAAAATGTGATTTTTGCCATGCGCATTCCAAGGATGATCCTAAGAAGATGGATTTTGCCAGTGATGTAATGGAAGAAAAGGAAACGGCCAGGGATATGATGAAATTGACAATGCGGATCAACAAGAAGTATTTTAAATCAGGTAAGGATGAGAATGGTAAACAGATTATGACTGTGACCTGCTACACTTGCCACAACGGGCAGAAATTCCCCGAGTCAACCCCTCCCGGTGGTGGCCATGATGGTCCTCCGCCTCCCCCACAAAATAATTAATTATTTATTTCAGGCAGCCGGCCTACGCCGATTGCCTGAAATTAACTTGGTCGAAAGCATAAAGTTTTTAACTTTATAATTAAAGGTTCCACTGTAGTTTTTTTAAAAGATCAACACCATACCGCACAACTAAACTGGATTGTTATGACCATGTTCACAACGCTCGCCATCCTGGCCCTTGTATTTTTCGTCGCCCACGTTATTCTGTTATTTACATCCTTTGGTAAAAATGGATACCAGAAAAAGCGCTATTTCTATTCACACCTGACCCTGTGGATAACAGGCATATTACTGTTCGCGATGGCAGCACTATACGCCGGCAAAGAAGTATCCCCTGTCCTGGATGTATTTGACACCATTGGTAAGCAGGCGCTGATCCTGGGCGCAGTAGTGGTATTATCACTGACCGCACACACCATTTGCCGCTACCTGGTAATTCCCCGTTTTAATAAGTAATTAGCAGTTGATGCTTTAACAGATAGCCGCCTTTGCAAAAGGGCGGCTATTTTTTTTATGAAAATAGCGGTCCTATCTATTCGCCCCTTCGTCTTTATAGTGAAAAGCAGCTTTATTAATTGAGAACCCGTTAACCAAAATTGTAACACCATGAGAAAAACCCTCTTAATTGCCTGTAGTGGCTTGCTGATTCTTTCTGCCTGTAAAAAAGAGGCGGAAGATAAGTTAAAGAACACCGCTACTACCGCCGTGACCACGTCCTCAGTCACCAACTATTATGTCAATGGTACCACTGGTAGCGATGCCAATGCCGGTACCTCAGACACCTTGCCATTAAAGACCATCCAGGCCGCCCTGTGGAAAACTGCTGATGGGGTCGGAGCCACCATCTGGGTTGCCGCCGGTACCTACAAGGAAAAGCTCTGGTGGCCTTATTCAGGGGCAGACTCTACCCATCCCATTACCCTCACCAACTACAATGGTGGTACGGTGATCCTCGATGGAGTAGGCGCTGCCAATGGTGATCAGAAAGCAATGATTGCCGCAGTTTCCAGGAGCCATGTCCGCATCAACAACATCAGCGTGGCAAACAACATTACCTCCAGTGCCGTAGGCATCCTCTTCCAGGGCAGCGGTACCGACATCCAGGTCACCGGTTGTAAGATCTACAATATCGGCTGGACCACGGATTCTACTGCCGTACCTTCTTCTACCGACAATGCCAATCCACTCATGGTATGGGGCGATGCACTCGCTTCTTACAACAAAGTGTATATTGGCAGCAACCAGATCTACAGCTGTAATACCGGTTATAGCGAAGGGCTGACCATGGCTGGTAATGTGGAGAACTTCCTCATCGAAAGCAACGTGGTACATCACATTCGCAACATCGGTATCGACATGACAGGTCATTATTCCTGGGCAAATCCCAATGATAGTGTGAACATGGCCCGTAATGGAAATGTGAAATACAATATCGTATACAACTGTATTTCACCAGTTGCACTCAACGGCGGTATCTATGTAGATGGTGGTAAGTACATCAACATCGAAGGTAATATCTGCTATAATAACTATGCAGGTATTTCAGCTGGTTGTGAAAATAATAATTACACGGCGACTGGTATCAACATCAGGGACAACTTTATCTACAACAGTAAGAATGCAGGAATCCTTGTAGGCTCCAACCAGACAAACAGTAAGGTCACTTATTCTACCATCATGAACAATTCGCTGTATAAGAACAATACAGATGGTGGATGGGGTGGAGAAATCAGTCTGCAGAACACTGATTATCTCACCATCAAAAACAACATCGTGTATTCTGCCAGCGATATCATGATTATTGCACTCTGGGGGTATAATTCTACTAACCTGGTAAGTGATTATAACCTGTATTACGGAGCATCAGGCAGTGCGGCATCTTCTACTTTCGACTGGTATCCTACCGGCACTACCTATGGTTCACTGGCCGCCTTTACAGCAGCTACAGGCCTGGATGCACATTCTACTTATGGCAATCCAAACTATGTAAGTACCACGAATTTGCACCTGAGCAGTACTTCACCGGCTATCAATGCAGGTGATCCTTCATTTGTATTAGGTTACCAGGAATTGGATATAGATAAACAGAGCAGGATTCAGAATAGCAGAGTGGATAAAGGTGCAGACGAAACTGCATATTAATACTGAAACAGCCTGTTAATATTTTAACTGTCGTTCCTGCATTCAACAGGAGCGACAGTTTTTTTATCCTACCAGGTAAGCCTTCAGATTTCTACCTGCTTCATCACCCAGGTAAGCACCCTGTACCACAGTCCCCTGTCTGGAGATCACTGACTTGTGATGTGATCTGTGATGATAATAACTTTCTTTCTTCCAGTAAGAATGTTTAGAACTTTGACTCCATGTATAAGAATCAATATCTACAATCGCCCGGCTTCCGCAGGAATCGCAATAGTAAAAGATAATTTTAATGATTTCTTTTGGCTGAGCCGGCCCTTTTTCCGGCAGTTGATTCATATCCATTACCAGATCCAACAGAAAATCATAATCAGCTGGCTTCCTGGCGTGTTTGTAAAACTTGCCTGAATCTAAAATAAAGATGGATGTACTGGAATAGTATTGCCTGCATTTCTCACAGTAATAGTTCATCATCAGCATTATAGACAGCGGGAGGGCTACCATCACCAATTCTACTAAATGAATCCCCTTCATTTCCATATTACAATAAAAAATCCAGTTGGTGAGCCAGGAAGACAAACTAAGGAAGACCCCGATTCCAACATTGATCCTGGCATTTCTGTTATGATTATAACGTTTAAACAGGTAAAAGATGAGGGACAGGGCCGCTGTCCAGAAAGACATGGCCAGAATCCGCCCAAAGAGCCCCATTTCAGCAGCTATAGTAGGGTTATAGGAACCTGTCTGTGCCCCATAAAAGTTCCCGCACCAGATGCTGGCAGGGAGAGCCAGAAGAGTCGCTATCGTAAGGGGGATCGGGGCATATTTTCCCGAAGAGTGGTAGTGGGTTTTAGGCATAGGGGATCTAAATTGGGAATAAATTTACTGAAACAATGCTTCACTTTAATTATTTTTAGCAGGATAACATCAATTCAAAGCAGCTAAAGGAGCGATAGTCGGGTTTATTTACGCATGCAGGCTACCACGGATACGGAATTACTACAACAGCTGAGGAAGGGGAACGAAAGTGCCTTCCGGCAGCTATATGACCGGCATAGCAGGCCGGTAGCCGCGTTTATATACCAGTTAACCCACTCCTCGGTAGATGCGGAAGATATTCTCCAGGATACCTTCCTGAAACTATGGACCAGCCGCGACCAGCTTCCCGCTATCGAGAACATTGGTAACTACATCTTTATAATAGCCCGCAACAAGACGGTCGATCATCTCCGCAAGGTAGCACGGCAGCAACAGCTCGTGGACCAGGTATGGGCCAATATATCGGAAGTGGCCGATGCCCTGGATCTGCAGCTCAACGCCCGGGAGAGCCAGCAACTGATTTCCAATGCCCTGGCACAGTTGTCGGAGCAGAAACAGACCATTTTCCGCCTCAGCAGGGTAGAGGGCCTGAGTCATGATGATATTGCCGCACAGCTGGGTTTGTCAAAAAGCAGGGTTAAGAATTTGCAGGTAGAGACATTGAAACATATCCGTACATTTTTGTCACGTTATGGAGGGCCATTAGGGGTACTCCTGTTCATATGCTTAATGAAAAGCTAACATACAATTCATTGAATAATTTCCAATTTTAGGGCATGAAACAATTACTTATATTACTGTTGCTGGCTGGTACTGTCAGCGCACAATCCAAACGTGAGAAAAAGGTGGTATTTGTCATTGCAGACGGTATTCCTGCCGATGTAATAGAGAAGGTAGCCACCCCAAATATAGATAAAATCATTGCCGCAGGGACCTATACCCGCATGCATGTAGGTGGGGGCAAAAACACCTATTCAGAAACACCTACTATCTCGGCAGTGGGGTACAATAGCCTGCTCACAGGTACATGGGTCAATAAACACAATGTGCCTGACAATGATATCAAGGCTCCAAACTATCACTACCATAATATCTTCCGCCTTTTCAAAGAGGCCTACCCGACGAAGAAGACAGCGGTATATTCCAGCTGGGAAGATAACCGTACAAAACTTGCCCTGTCTGAATATGTAGACCTGCATGCAGATGGTTATGAACTGGATACTGCCAGTTTCCATCATGACAAGCAGCGTGATTTCATGCATAACATCGATGAAAAGGTGATTGCTGAAGCCGTAGCAGGCATCAAAAAAGACGCAGCATCCCTGAACTGGGTGTACCTCGAGTACACGGACGATATGGGGCATATGCATGGCGATAGCCCCGAATTTTACAAGGCTGTCAGCCTGATGGATGCCCAGATGGGAAAATTATGGGAGGCGATTCAGTATCGGCGACAGCATTTTCCTGAAGACTGGATGATCGTGATTACTACAGACCATGGTCGTGATGAAAAAACGGGTCGTGATCATGGCGGGCAGTCAGCACGCCAGCGCAGTACCTGGATGGTGACGAGCTATCGCCCCCTGAATAATTATGCAAAGTATTATGAACCGGGGATTGTGGATATCATGCCTACAATAGCACGCTATTTACAAATCAATATTCCGGACTCAGTAGCCCGTGAAGTGGATGGTACGCCCCTCATTGGTAAGGTGGCCATTGCGCAGGCAGCAGGTACTTTTATACAGGGGAATATCGATTTGAAGTGGAAGGCGCTGGAAGATGCCGGAAATGTGAAGATTTATGTAACAACCACTAACCAGTTTAAAGAAGGTGGGCAGGATGAATATAAATTAATAAAGGAAGTGCCATTGAAACAGGAGCATGCATTAATAGATGTGAAAAACCTGGGTGGTTCTTTTTATAAGATTGTTCTTGAAACCAGATTAAATACAGTAAATATCTGGGTGAAGTAGCCGGCTTTTCATTTTTGCATTAAGCGCCGGCCGCAGGCCATGAATACAGCAAAAAATCCTGCTTCTGCAACGGGTGGAAGCAGGATTTTTTGCCTGATTTAAAAAATTATTACTTTTTCACGGTCCTATCCCAAACATCAAACGTCTTTATAGTATATGCCAGAGCATCAGTCAAGGATAGAATATTTGTTGGATCGTTATGTGAATAGATCTTGCACCCGCGAAGAGCTGGACGAGCTATTTATATACATCAATGATGAACATCATCAGGAAGCCCTGAGTAGCTTCCTCGACAACTACGCTGAAAAAGCGGCTTCACACACCGCTCCTGACTTAGACTACGAGCACATCTACAGCCAGCTCATCCCTCCCCGGGGCCGGATCATCACATTCCGCCGCCTGGCAGCCGCTGCTGTAATCCTCCTGCTCGCAGGCTCCGCATTCTGGTACCTTGGCCAGACAGGCAAACAAAAACCTGCCCTGGCCCAAACCAATACTGATGCCATAAAAAGCATCAACCCGGGTAGCAACAAAGCCACCCTCACCCTCGCAGATGGTACCGTCGTAACACTGGACAGCGCCGGCAACCAAACCATTCACCAGGGCAACCAATCCATCAAACAGCAAAACGGACAATTACTATACACAGGACAGGGGAACACAAGTACTGTACACTACAATAAATTATCTACCCCAAGGGGAGGACAATTCCAGATCGTATTGCCCGACGGAACCAAAGTATGGCTCAACTCAGCTACCACCCTCCGCTATCCGACCGCTTTCACAGGCAGCAACCGTGTCGTGGAACTGGAAGGCCAGGGGTATTTTGAAGTAGCATCCAACGCCACACATCCTTTCCTCGTAAAAGTACCTTCCACACACAGGGACAGTATGGAAGTACAGGTACTGGGTACCGGATTTGATATAATGGCCTATGCCGACGAAGCCACAGTCAACACTACCCTCATTTCAGGAAGCGTAAGAGTAAAAGAAGGAAACACACTACAAACCCTGCAACCCGGTCAGCAGGCTGTCATGGACAATGAGAACCATGCCATCACTGTCAGACCCGCAGACATCCAAAAAGTAACCGCGTGGAAAAACGGTGTGTTCGTGTTTAATAATACAGCTTTGCCAGCCATTCTCAGAGAAGTAGCCCGCTGGTACGATGTAGAGATCGTATACAATGCGAGCCCAAGTGCTGAACTATATGGAGGGGGAATCAGCAGAAACCTGCAACTATCATCAGTGTTACGTTTGCTGGAAGCAAGCGGATATAATCACCTGAAACTGGAAGGAAGAAAGGTCATCGTATTACCGTAAACATTTAAACCAAAATTTATAGCTATTGTTACCGAGAGGTATCTGAACCAAAATTTAGAATTGAACCAAAATTTAAAAGCAGCAGAAGAATTCTAAAAAAGCAGCCGCTAAAAGGGATACCTATGTAAAAACCGGAGACGCTCGCAACATCCCCGGTTTAAGTATCTGGCATTCCTTGCATAATCACTGTAAGACCATTTAAGTACTACCAAACACTACAAAAGTATGCATTTCGATTGTAATGTAATGGCCCGCTGTGTGCGCGGGCTATCAACCAAAATTTGCCTGGTTATGAAATTGACCGCCCTGCTTCTCCTGGTCACCTGTCTGCACGTTGCTGCTGCAGGGTACTCCCAGAAGGTAACCTTAACGGTTAAAGAAGCGCCACTCCAGAAAGTGTTTGCCGAGATCATCACCCAGACAGGGGTCTCTATCGTTTATTCTGAAAAGGTATTGTCCAACACAATCCCTGTATCTTTTCAGGTAAGAGATGCCAATGTACAGGATGTACTCGACCTATGCCTTAAAAATCAACAGGTCACCTACTCGCTGGAAGGTAGCAGTTTCGTGATTCACAAAGCCCGGATCCCTGTTCCCATGGCTGATACCACTATTACCGTATCAGGCCGTGTCACTACACCCGGCGGCGCTGGTTTACCCGGTGCTACCGTGATGGTAAAAGGTTCCCGCAAAGGTACACAGTCTGATGCCGATGGTCACTTCACCATTCGCGACCTGAATAAGTCCGATGTACTGGTGATCAGCAATATTGGTTTCGCTACAAAAGAATACCCGGTAGCTGGTGTACATGGTAACATCAGTATCCTGATGGAAGAAGATACTAAGAAGTTCAACGAAGTAGTGGTAGTTGGTTATAGTGATAAAAAGAAAGGCGAACTGACAAGTGCTGTTGCTGTAGTGAGCGCTGAGAAACTGAAAGACGTAACCACCAATGACCTCGGTAGCATGCTGCAGGGTAAAGTACCTGGTCTCCAGGTGGTGAATAGTTCCGGTGCACCAGGTGCTGCTTCTGAAATAAGACTGCGTGGTGTTTCCTCTGTCAATGCATCGCAGACTCCATTGGTAGTCGTAGATGGGATCATCGGTGGTAATTACGATCCTAACGATGTGGAAAACGTAACCGTACTGAAAGATGCCGGTGCCACTGCTATGTATGGTTCACAGGCAAATGCAGGCGTAATCATCGTCACAACCAAAAGAGCAAAACTTGGTAAAACACAGTTCGAAGCAAAGGTAACCACCGGTCTGCGCAAACCTGACTTTGG
This sequence comes from Chitinophaga silvisoli, assembly GCF_003412465.1. GTDB lineage: Bacteria > Bacteroidota > Bacteroidia > Chitinophagales > Chitinophagaceae > Chitinophaga > Chitinophaga silvisoli. Next base: position 138,757 of record NZ_QTJV01000004.1, on the reverse strand, counting down.
AAAAATGAAGATGATGACCGGCAGCGAACTGTATGAACACCAGAAAGAATACTACCGCGATTATATTCCGGGTACTACAAATAACTCCTATAAAATTGATATCCTCAAGTTTTACAGCGAGCGCCCGAAAAGCCTCTTAGATCAAAACTACAGCTGGTTAAATACCATGTTCAGCACAGCACCTATGCAGAACATCTATATCGCTGCCAGCGGTAGCACTGAAAAGAATGACTACTATACAGCACTTACCTACTACAATGAAAAAGGTACTTTCATGAATTCAGGTTATCAGCGTGTAAACCTGCGTGCAAACTCTACCTATCATTTCACCAGGGATGTGGCTGTTACCAACAATATCAATATCAGCGGTACCAGCGGTAAGTCTTACAACTATGAAGATGTATACTATGCATACCTGGGCATGCCATGGGATAATCCATACAATGAAGACGGCTCACCTAAATATGTAGATGGCAGCTCCACTTTCAAATGGTGGTCAAGAGATAGAACAAACCCCGTGCATACCGTTGCCAATTCTTCACATCCATATAAGAGCTTTGATGTAAACTATGACCTGGGACTGAACGTAAACATCACGCCATGGTTGTCATTCAGCAGCAGCAATCGTGGTGCTGTAAACTATTCCAAATCCAAAGATTATTATTCTCCTGAAACGGTGGCTTATCACAATGATGGCTACCTCTACGAATACAGCACCCTTGGCTATGGCTTTATTTCTAACGACCTCCTGAAATTCAAATTCAGGTTTGGGGATCACTCCCTCACAGGTTTAGCAGGTGTGGCCATTGAAAACAGTAAAGCAGAAGTACTGGGTGCATCCGGCAGGGGCTTGCCTTTAGGACTGCAGGTACTGAATGTTGTATCCAATACCCAGCAGGTATATGGCTCCGCAGATCAGTCTATCATCCAGTCCCTGATCTCCCAGGTAAGCTATGGTTATAAAGAGAAGTACTTCCTCACAGGATCCTTCCGCGTGGATGGATCAACTGCCTTCCCTTCCAATAAACGTTATGGTAACTTCCCCGCAGTATCTGCAGCATGGGTGATCAGCAACGAAGACTTCATGAAGGATTCCAGGTTTGTAAACAACCTGAAACTGAGAGGTAGCTTTGGTGTGACAGGTACACAGGATATTGGTGCCGGTCGTTACCTGGGCCTGTACTCCCTGGGCAGCCAGTACAATGGTGCTACAGCCGCTACTCCTTCACAGCTGCCAAGTCCGAACCTGACCTGGGAAAGCAAGCAACAGATTAACGTAGGTGTGGATCTGAGTGTGCTCAACAACCGCTTGAACATCACTGCAGATGCTTATAATAATATTACCAAGAACCTGCTCCTGCAGGTATCCCAACCCCTGTCAGTTGGTTTTGAACAACGCTGGGAAAATGTGGGCCAGGTAGTGAACAATGGTATTGAACTGGGCATCAATTCAGTGAATATCCGTTCAAAAGATTTTGAGTGGAGCACAGACTTAAGTGTGAATGTGAATACCAACAAACTGCGCCAGTTGCCCAGCAGCATTACCCGTACACAATCTACCTGGAGCATTTCACAGATCTATCGCAACGATGGTAACCTCTATGAATTCTACATGCCTAAATGGTTAGGTGTAAACAAGGAAACAGGTGCACCACAGTGGGAAGTAGTGAACTATGATACAAATGGAAAGGTGACCAGCCGCGAAGCGACTTCTGACTATGCCAGCGCTACTTACCAGGAAGTTGGTTCTGCACTGCCTAAATTCCAGGGCGGTCTGTCATCTACCTGGAAATATAAAGGTATCAGCCTGAGCGTGAATACCTACTTCATCACTGGCAACAAGGTATTCAGTAACTCACTGCGCTTTGTGGAAAACGATGGCAATGAACCTTACTACAACCAGATTGTATTGCCAAAGGATCATAAGATCTGGACCAAACCAGGCGACGACGCAACAGAGCCTAGTCCGCAGAACGCTGCTAATTCTACAGAAACATCTACCCGTTATCTGAAAGATGGTAGCTTCCTCTCTATCCGCAATATCGCACTGGCTTACCAGCTGCCTAAATCACTGGTGAAAAAATGGTTGTTGAACGATGTGACAGTATCCCTGACAGCAGATAACGTGTATACGTTTACCAAATTCCTGGGTCAGGATCCAAATACATCCATCACCTCCACTGCTTATGTGATGCCGGGTGTTTCGGATTTCAAATATCCAAACAACCGCCAGTTTCTGTTTAACATCAACATCAGGTTTTAGTTAAAAACTATCAGGCCATGAGAACAAGATTTTTCTTTATCATACTTACATTACCAGTCTTTCTGGCCAGCTGCCTGAAAGATGTGAGTCCCAGTGATGCGCTTACAACTGAAAATCTGACCAGCACCGTGACTGGTATGAAGAATGCGCTGAACGGGGCATATGCATTGTTCAAGGATCACATGGATTTTGCCGGTGGTCGGGATGATAACAATATGTACCTGCGCCAGTACTTCCAGATGAATGATTTTGCCAGTGATGATATAGTATGTGGGCAAACGACAACAGATGCCTTCTATTATAGTTTCTCGCTGGCACATACGCCTACACAGACAAACAGCCGTTTCTTCTGGTACGTGTCTTATAAGATCATCAGCGATGCCAATACAGTACTCGCTGCCGCTGCAACGATCGCGAACCCCAGTGATGAGGTGAAGCAGATGATCGGGGAATGTTATTTCCTGCGTGCATGGGCCACCCTGGGACTGGCGCGTTTTTATGCAAAGCCTTACACACAGGATCCTTCAGCACCAGGTGTTATTCTTCGTACATCTACGACAGATCCTTCTTCCAAAGCCAGGTCTACAGTAGCCGAAACATATGCGCAGATCATCTCCGATGCTGAAATGGCGGCAAGCCTGATGAATACATCCCGCGGTGTACAATACGCTTCTAAAGAAGCTGCATATGCACTCCTGTCAAGAGCATTCCTCTATGAAGATAATACGGACAGCACCATTTATTATTCAAACCAGGTGATCAATTCAGGTCGTTTCAACCTGGAGACAGCTGCTGGTTTCCCCAGCATGTTTGCCAATGCCACCTCCAGCGCAGAGACGATTTTCTGTATCGCTTTCACAACAGTGGACGATTATAAAAAAGCATCTATCGCCTCTATGATCTATACAGATGGTACTTCTGGCTGGGGCGAAGAATTTGCCACTACCTCACTGAGAGATACCATGTCAGAATATGCGGACAAGGATGTTCGCTGGAGCTACATCGTTCCCTTCAAAGATGCAGATGGAAATGTATCTAAGAAGAACGGTATTGAGATGTACATGATCTCTAAGTTCTCCGGTCAGGGAGGTAGTCCTACCTTAAGTTCACCTATCCTGTTCCGCCTGGCAGAGATGTACCTGAACAGGGCGGAGGCAGAAGCCAAGGCCGGCAATGTGTCCGCAGCACTGGCAGATGTAAATATAATCCGTCAGCACCGTGGCCTGGAAGATGCCCAGTATACAGCATTGCCTGCAGGCAAAACGATCCTGGATGTAGTGCTGAAGGAAAGACGAATAGAACTGGCATTCGAAGGTCATCGTGCCTTTGACGTATACCGCAATAAACTGGCGCTGAACCGCACGTATTGGGGGTATCACCTGCCAGGTCTGAAAGAGTCTGATATTAACCTGTCTGTATTGCCGACGAATTATGATAACATGATCATTAACTGGGACAATACAAAGACCATCTATTACATCCCGATAGATGAGATGCAGACCAATACTTTGTGCACACAGAATCCTTAATCCTTAAAGCCGTAGATCATGCGTTTCAATAAATATATCATGATAGCCCTGATACTGCTGGTAGTAGCAGGAGCCTGTAAGAAAGATAATGACACCGCATCTGCTGATGTGTTTTACGAAGTGGCGGTAGATGGTAACAACGTTACATTTACAAATCAAACCACTGGTGCCACTTCCTATAAATGGGATTTCGGGGATGGGGATTCTTCTACCGAAGCAAGCCCTGTACATACCTATCCCGGTAAAGGGAAGTATGTACCTACCTTGTATGCTTATACGGCAGATGGCAGGGTAGCTGAAGGGTCTACAGTGATCAACATCGCTAAAACATCACCGGTAAAACTGAATGATAATACACTGTCCGACTGGGATACGATTTCTACCTATGTAGTTACACCTGCAGCCGGGGAAACATACTTCCAGAAAGCGAAGTTCGATTACGACGCGAACTATGTATACTGCTACTTTGAAATGAAATCCACCAAAGCAGCCAATGATATCTTTGACATCTATATGGATTCAGATAACAATCCTGCTACAGGTTATGTCACAGGTACATTCCTGGATGCAGGTATAGATGTATTGATAGAAGGTACCCTGCTGGATCCTGCCACGGTAGCACCTGCTGTGTATAACTATGGAGGTACCAATAATTCATGGGCCTGGAATGATTCCGGTGCGTCAGAATATTACTCCATAGGTACAACAGTACAGGATGGAAGCACCTTGAAATACGAAATGAGATTTGTACGAAGCAAGATCAAAAACCTGCCTGCATCCAGCGGATTCAGAATAGGTATACAGGCCTCTAAAAATGACTGGTCTGTTACCTATGGCTCACTGCCGGGATCCGGCGTAGCAGCATACCAGGTTGTATTTGAATAAATTTTTGCCGTAGCTGGTAAAGGGGGGCAGGGAGGCATTAATTTGCATGACCTGCCCTTTTTATTTTAACATTAAAGATAATTTCATGAGGGCGATACGCTTATTATTCCCCATTATACTGCTCACCGTAGCATGTGATAAAACCAGCGGAGGAGAGAGCAATGTGGGCAAGGATAGTACTACTATTACCTACACTGCCAGTACTGAAGATTTTACAAATCCGGAAAGAGGTTTCTACCGGTATTCAGAAACAACGGTTGATAATTTCACGGCGTTGAATGCGACAACCTTAGCTTCCTACAAAAGTGGTGCAACGCCTTCAGGTGGTAGTTTCAGTGTGATGAGTACATTGGTGTTCCGCTATTTTATTATGAGCGGGTATACCGGCAAGGCATTACCGGATGCGTTTCTTACTAACCTGGCAAAAGACTTTGCGACAGCCCGTGCAGCTGGTGTAAAACTGATTCCAAGATTTACATATACCATCAGCGTAACGGCAGGCAGCTGTCCGGAGAGCTGGATCTGTACCCCGTATGGAGATGCTCCAAAGAACATTGTATTGAATCATATCGCACAACTGAAACCGGTACTGCAGGCAAATGCAGATGTGATAGCTACCGTGCAGTTAGGTTTTATCGGTGTATGGGGCGAAAACTTTTATACAGACTATTTTGGCGATGCTTCCTCCAATGGGCAGAAGCAATTGCTGGATAAAAACTGGCAGGACAGGTCAGAAGTATTGAAGGCCATGCTGGATGCCTTGCCGGTAGACAGAATGGTGCAGATCCGTTTGCCACAGCTGAAACAGAAGTTTGTATATGGTGTAAGTGCATTGCCCACATCCGGTGCAATGACGGCAGAGGAAGCAGCCACAGGTACTGACAAGGCCAGGATCGGTTATCACAATGACTGTTTCCTGTCCAGCGCAAATGACTACGGCACCTTTGCTGATTATGACAGTTCCGCTGCCACACCGGTAGAAGCCACCACCGCTATGCACAACTTTACAGCTATGGACAGTAAGTATGTGGTAGTAGGAGGGGAGACCTGTAGTGATGCATATAGCCCGCAGAATGATTGTGAACCCTCAGGCCATGCAGAGCAGGAGTTCAGCGATATGCACTATAGTTTTCTGAATGCAGATTATAATTCGGAGGTAAACAATGACTGGCAGACGGGTGGATGCCTGGATAATATCAAGCGGAAACTGGGTTACAGGCTAGTGTTGAAAGATGCTACATTCCCTTCAAAATTATCGGCTACTGATTCATTGACAGCTACCATCCATATGCAAAATGAAGGCTATGCGGCTCCTTACAATCCACGGCCGGTACAATTGCTGCTGCGCAATACAGAGACGAAGAAAATAGATACCCTTACCTTTTCAACAGAAGTACGCAAATGGCTGACGGGCGCTGTTACATTGAGACAATCCTTTAAATTGCCGGCAGGTATTGTAGCAGGTACCTACGAAGTATTGCTTAACTTACCGGATGGATATAATTCGCTGCGCAATATGCCGGCATATAGTATCCGCCTGGCGAATAACAATGTTTGGGAATCCACCACAGGTTATAACAACCTGAATCATCAGATCACAATCCAATAATATGATAAAATCTTCCGGACGTTTATTATCACTGGATGTAATGCGTGGTATTATCATGATCCTGTTGGCAGGAGAGAGCTGCCGGGTGTATGATAGCCTGCATGAAGTATGGCCGAATGCATTTATAGAGCAGTTTTTTCATCATCCCTGGCATGGCCTGCGTTTCTGGGATCTGGTACAGCCGTCCTTTATGTTTATGGCGGGTACGGCAATGTATATCTCTTACGAAAGTAAGTTGAGAAAAGGCGTGAGCTGGTCGCAGAACTTCCGGCATATATTGATCCGGAGTCTGAAACTCTTTATCTGTGGAGTGGGTTTGCATTGCATCTACGCGGGGAAACCGGTATGGGAGCTATGGAATGTATTGACACAACTGGCATTTACCAGCATCATCGCTTATTTGTTTATCCGCAATTCATTTACAGTACAGATAATCGAGGGTTTCCTGTTGATCATCCTCAACGATGTGTTGTATAGAACGATCCTGGTGCCGGGTTTTGATCAGCCTTTCGTAGAATACCACAATTTTGGTGCATACATGGATACGGTATTGATGGGAAAGATCAATACAGATGGCTGGGTAGCGATCAATATTATTCCTACGGCGGCACATACCCTGTGGGGAATGGCAGCGGGGAAATTGCTGACGGGCTCCCGAACAGGCAACCAGAAGATCATGGCGCTTTTGGTGGCTGGCCTGGCAGGATTGATATTAGGTTTTGCGGCAGACTGGTTTGAGTTATCCCCGATCATAAAAAGAATAGCAACGGCTGGATTTGTGTTGGCATCCGCAGGCTGGGTCTTATTGATCTTAGCTTTCCTGTATTGGTGGATCGATCTTCAGGAGCATAGCAGGTACACCTGGATAGCGGTGGTAGTAGGGATGAATGCGATTTTCATTTACCTGTTTTTTGAAACGGTGGGTGCTCAGTGGGTGAATGGGGTAGTAGGGATTTTTGTGCCGGTGAAGGTATTGGCGGCGTTTGTGACCTGGGGACTGGAATGGGGTTTATGTTATTGGTTATATAAGCGAAACATTTTCTTTAAACTATAATAATTAATACGCCGTTGCCAAAGGCAACGGCGTAACTTTATAAATAGCGTTCTTTCAAAATTTGCATGTGATGCAGTTCATGACCTGCCATAATATACAAAATCGTCCTTACTGAAATCGGGTTGCCGGCAGAACGGCCTTTGATCGCTCCCTGTTCTTCCGTCAGGTTGCGTACCAGGTAATAATTCGCTGCGCGCACCAGTTTCATTTCTTCGGCCAGGTCCCGGATGGTTCTTGCACCGGCATCTGAATTGACTACATAATCATCCTGCTCAAAGCCTGGCAAACCCTGTTTTTCTCCCCTGATGAAGGCGAGCAGGCGATACCCAAAGATCCTTTCCGTATCTATGATATGCCCTAATACTTCCTTGATGGTCCATTTGCCCGGGGCGTAAGCATGATTTCCCTTCTCCTCCGGGATGCTGGTATAAAAATCGTAACCCTTGTCCTTCAGTTCCAGCAGCAACTGCTGAACAGGGGCATCTCCCACCTGTTTAATGTAATTCATCTGGTAGTCAACATATTCTCCTGGCTGTGGTTTGGTTGTTATCATGGCGGTAATTTTAACAACAATATAGTTTAGGAATCAGGATTTTTTTGTATATTTTTAGGCATAATATCTCAATACCGCAAAAAGATGGGGACAATTGGAATAACGTGTTTGTTAATTATTCTCGTTAACGTCATCGTCTCGTTCAAAGGTTTCAGGGACGAAGCATTTTTTAACCGTTACGCCTTTGATGTAGACGGCATCATTCTTTATAAGCAATATGACCGCCTTATCAGTTCAGGTTTTCTGCATGCCAATAAGATGCACCTGTTTTTTAACATGCTGGCGCTCTTTTTCTTCAGTACCAGCCTGGATTATGTACTTAGCAATGCAGCTTTCCTGGCCGTATTTTTTATGAGCCTGGTAGGGGGCAGCTTATTATCACTCTTCCTGCACCGGCATCATGGAGATTATACGGCTATTGGTGCCTCAGGAGCGGTCAGCGGCATTATATTCGCCGCTATAGCACTGGAACCCGGGATCCATGTAGGCTTGTTATTCCTCCCTTTCCGTGTGCCTGGCTGGCTCTTTGGCATCTGCTATGTATTGTATTCCATATATGGCATCCGTTCCCAAAGGGATAATATCGGGCATGATGCACACCTGGGCGGGGCCATGGTAGGAATGGTGACAGCCCTCTTTTTCCAGCCCCTGGCAATGGTTTACAACTACTCAACTATACTACTCATCCTGGTGCCTGGTATCTTTTTTATTTACATGGTCATCCGGCATCCGCATCTCCTGCTGGTTGATAACCTGTATTTCAAACGCCACCATAAAGGGGACCTGACCATAGATGACAAATACAACTCTGCACGTGTAATTAGGGAACAGGAAATAGACGGGCTGCTGGAAAAAATCCATAAAAACGGGCTCCGCAGTCTCACCAAAAAAGAAAGAAAAACACTGGAAGATAACTCCAAACTATGAAGAAAGTACTGAAAATCATCTTGTTTACGATTCTTACACCTGTAGTACTTGTAGCACTTTACCTGTTTTCTGCCTGGGGGCTTTCCCGCATTGCTGTAGCAGCAGAGCCATCAACCAATAACAATATTCCCATGTACATCCTCACCAATGGTGTGCATACAGACCTGGTGGTACCAGTCAGAAATGCACAGATCGACTGGAGCAAAAGCGTATTATTTGAAAACACCATTGGCAGGGATACGACGGCCCGGTGGATCGCTTTCGGCTGGGGCGACAAAGGCTTCTACCTCGAAACTCCTACCTGGGCAGACCTGAAGTTCAGCACAGCTTTTAAGGCGGCTACAGGTCTTAGTACAGCTGCCATCCATGCAACTTACTACCATCAGCTCCGCGAAGGGAAAGACTGTATTCGTACCAGCATTGACAGCGCCAGGTATGCACGGCTCATTGCCTATATACAGCAAAGTTTCAGGAGAGATGGCAATGACCAGATCATACACATCGTAACGAATGCCAACTATGGCCGTACAGATGCCTTCTACGAGGCAAAAGGCAGCTACAGCCTCTTCCATACCTGCAATACCTGGGCAAACAATGGGCTGAAGGCATGTGGACAACGTGCCTGCCTCTGGACTCCTTTTGATAAAGGCATCTTTTATCAATACAGGCAATAAGATTACATCATTGTATATGGCTTGATGATAGAGATCAGCTTCTGCGTACGCAGCTCCCTGGCATTTTTTCTCAGGTGATAAACCGTGTCATAATATTCGCTGTCATCGAAAACGAAATCTTCAGGGGAATTAATGACCGGTATTTGCAGATTCATCGCCAGGTCGTTCTGGTACTTTTTAATGACAGCTTTATTGATGTTATAAGCGTTCCTGGAATAAGTTGGAAACACGAAGTAAAGATGTATGCCATTGTCTTTGGCATATTGCGCCAGTGCGTTTATTTTTTGGATCCCATCCCAGTACCTGTATTCAAAAGCTTTCTTATCCTTGATGGTAGCAGGAGCAGGACGATTCAGGTGGGCCACCACATCACCATATTCATTGAATGAGGTGATGGAAGCGATCGTGTTTTCTTTTTTAGCCCCAAAGAATTTTTTCGAGAGCTTATCAAACATCACATCCTTATTGGTCTTTAACTGTTCCATGATGCCATCCACCAGGATCGGGAAATCATTGAGTGCAAGGTGTTTCAGGTACTGCCTGGCCTCGGGGTAACTGTCAGCCGCTTCTTCATCCAGTTTATAACGGCCTTCGTCCAGGTAATATTCAGGAGAAAGAAAAATGTAATCACCCCTGCGTGCACTGTGCTTCAGTTCAGAGAGCATAAAGTCCAGGCCCAGCCCTGCATGGATGGCAAGATTGGTAACCGGCAATTTGATAGAATCTTCAATCTCCCTGCTATCTATACCATATGCGACATTAGACCCTCCGGCAAACATGACTCTAGGTCCTTTAAAACTATTCAGTCTTTCGTGTTTTAAGCGGATTGCACTCACAAAATTGCCTTCTGCTGACTTCGCATAATTTGCGCTCAGGAGCGCTACTAAGCCGCCTAAGATAACTGAGAATATAAATAATCTGGCAAGAAACTGTTTCATACTAAAACTGGAAATAAATGAACTGTTGAGGAGAACCTTTAAATATTGCGATAATGAATATGATCATAAAGTAAAACGACCATCTGACAGGTCTGGGCCATTGAATGCTAATGCCCGCAATGGCATAAGGTTGTTCCCTTCCCAGCCATTCGATGACGAGGAAGATCGCAATCAGCACCAACTGGGTTTTAGGAAACACTTCGGGCGTGCTGAAAAGGGTGCGGCTAAAGATGCCTTTTACGTAGTTAAATGCATACCGGAGACTTTCTGCCCTGAAGAAGATCCACGCAAAGACCACCTGTGCAAAGGTGATGAGGATAGCGAAGAATTCTCTGAGAGAAGGCAGTGTTTTCCCTTTTGCCGCGATTTCAATATTATTCCTGTTCCTGTCAAAAAGCAGGAGGGGCAGGAAATAGATAGCATTTAATAAACCCCAGAAAATAAAGGTCCAGTTGGCACCATGCCAGAAACCACTAAGCAGGAAGATAATAAAGGTATTACGCACTGCTTTCAGCTTTCCACCCCGGCTACCTCCCAGCGGGATGTATACGTAGTCTTTAAACCAGGAGGACAGGGAGATATGCCATCTCCGCCAGAACTCAGCAATATCTCTCGAAAAATATGGATAGGAGAAGTTCTTTAAGAGCTCAAAACCTAATAAGCGGGCCACGCCCAATGCAATGTCAGAATAACCGGAAAAATCGCCGTAGATCTGGAAGGTAAAGAGGATGGCCCCTAAAACCAGGGTACTTGCATGGAGGTGTGTACTGGATGAAAAAATTTCATTGGCGTACATGGCACTTACATCTGCAATCACTATCTTCTTAAAAAGCCCCCATAGAATCTGCCTTAAACCATCGCTGGCTTTCTCTGCAGAAAAGTGCCGGGCTTGCTGTACCTGCGGTAACAGGTGGGAGGCACGCTCAATAGGACCTGCCACCAGCAAAGGAAAGAAACTCACAAATACAGAGTAGTCGATCAGGTTCCTGGTAGGCTCACTTCGTCCTTTGTAGATATCAATGACATAGGAGAGACCATGGAAAGTATAAAATGAAATACCTACAGGAAGGATGATTTTGAGTGTCCAGATGTTAGGCTGGAAACCAAAATTCATCAGCAGGTCCGCAAAGGACTGTACAAAGAAATTATAATATTTGAAGAAGAGCAGGAAGCCCAGGTTGATCGTAATACTTGTAATCAGCCATAGCTTTTTAGACCTTGGAGTGGCTGCTTCGCTGATTTTGATCCCACTGTAAAAATCCAGGAGAATCGAAAACGATAAGAGGAAAAGGAAACGATAATCCCAGCAACCGTAAAAGAAGAGGCTGGAAATCAAAATAATGATATTCTGTAATCTGGTATTTTCCTTTCCTACGAACCAATACAGAAAAAATACAATGGGAAGGAAAATTGCAAACTCTAAGGAGTTAAATAACATAACAGCAAAATATAAGATAATGGTTTAGTTGGTCTGTGTCCTAAAGGAAATTATAACATTTAAGTTGGATTTTTATTTAGCAGGCTGAGTTTGAATGAAATTATACTTGTTTGAGTAGTTGATCATCTTTGTTTGGCGGGATTTGAATTGTTTATAATAGTAGCATTGTATCTTTGTAAAATGGATACCTTCAATCTGCCAATGGACCTGGTACAGGAAAGTGACAACCTGCATATCATCGGCTATGAGTCATCAGCGAACCTGGTGAAGAATAAGATCACGATGCATACCAATTTATTCAGTTTCCTGCTGGAGGGGGTAAAAACCACGTTTTATGCAGAAAAGAGCGCGCAGATTGACCCGACTCAGTTCATCCTGCTCTCCGGTGGCAATTGTTTGATGAGTGAGAAAAATGCGCCTGAAAATGGCATTTATCGCAGTATCCTTTTTTTCTTCGACAATAAGGTTCTTTCAGACTTCTTTATCAAGTATCCAGGTCCACCACAAGTCCACGTTGAACAGGGCGCTTATTCGACTGAGCAACCTTTCATCACCTTCCGGCACGATGCTTTTTTACTGAACTTCCTGCGTTCCCTGGAACTGATGCTGGCGACCGGCAGGCCTATTTCAAGGGCTATGCGGGTGCTGAAGTTCGAAGAGCTCATGTTGTATATGGTGGACAAGTACCCCCGGCAGGTGCTAAGTCTGCGTACTGCCAACAGGGAGGAACACGATTTCCGCCAGGCAGTGGAAGCACACATAGAAAACAACATTAGCGTCGAAGAACTTGCTTTCCTCTGTAATATGAGTACTTCTACCTTCAAGCGTCGTTTTGCGAAGGTGTATGGGGTAGCACCCAGTAAATGGTATTTACAGAAGCGAATGGAAATAGCGGCTACCTTATTGCTAAACAACCGCGAAAAGCCCAGTGATGTATACCATAAGGTAGGGTATGAGAACCATTCCAGTTTTAGCCAGTCTTTCAAACAGGTCTTCGGTGTAAGTCCCAGTGAATACCAGCAACAAAAAATGAACGTTTTGCCATAAGTTCTGAGCTGTTAGCTATAAACCCGCCCCCATGGCTCCCCTTAACTTTGTATCACAAACAAATAAGAGGAACTATGAAGAAATTAAGCACCTTATTAGCCATGATAGCCATCTTCGCTATCAGTGCACATGCCCAGACCTTTACCCTGAAGAGCAGTGACCTGGGTGGTCAGTTTTCGAACAAACAGTATAACAATTTTATGGGATATACTGGTGAGAACCAGTCTCCGGCCCTGTCATGGGAACATGCGCCCGCGGGTACAAAGGCTTTTGCTGTAACCATGTATGATTTTGATGCGCCAACAGGTAGTGGGTTCTGGCATTGGGTGGTATACAATATTCCTGCGGATGTGAAGGAGCTGAAAGCGGGTGCGGGTAATCCGGCGAAGCAGTTATTGCCTGCCGGTGCTGTGCAGGGAGTAACGGATTTTGGTCAGCCGGGTTATGGTGGTCCTGCACCGACTCCGGGATTACCGCATATGTATTTGATCACTGTATATGCTTTGAAGAGTCCTTTAACCCTGGATAAGGGAGCGACAGCGGCGTATGTTGGGTTTAATCTGAATATGACGATGCTGGGTAAAGCATCTATCATAGCATATGCACAACACCCCTGAATAATATGGGCCGTCCACATGGACGGCCCATATTTATTGTATAAATGTTGCTTTCTTACTCATTTGCTGCACCCAGTTCGAAGCGTAAATCACCTGCCCGTCATCCGCCAGCCGTTTCATCATTCCCTTCACAAAACTTTGCACCTTCTCCGGCAATTCATAAAACTCCTTATCTACCTCCGTGGTCCGGCTTCCATCAAACTCTGAATTCTGATGCCTGATCGCCACCTTCTTCCCCTTATAATACATGAGGATCTTCAACCTTCCGTCGCTCTTCCCATTCTGTCCCGTGCTGCCATAAATAATCAGGGGATCTGTTTCTCCATCTCCATCCAGATCTTTGATCGTCACATACTTTGTATAAAACCAGATACTTTCTTCCATCTGTGCCGTCAGGATATAATCATTCAGCTCCCACTGCTTTACAAACTGCCCGCCTTCATATTTCAGGTTGATGGCTTTGATCTTGTAATGCGTAGTGTCATCTTCTCCTACACCATCAAAGCTCTCACAGATGGGCAGGTAATAGGTCCCGTTCTTATCGGTAAAGTTATACACTAATCTGATCCGGGACTTGAAACCCAACTGTTGTTGTACACCCTCCGGGAATAATTTATCCATTTCCCCTTTAAGTAAAATTTTCGTTTGGCTATGCCCATTTATAAAAACCATCAGGGCAAACAATGTGATTATAATTCTCTTCATGCCCTAAATATACAACAGAATCACTTCGCCCTTTCCTGTTCCTGGTCAGCTGTATTATCACTATGGTTCCGTTTACGCGCAAACGTTTCTCTGCCAAAGCGATAGGTGAACGCCACACTTACTTTCTGAGAATCATAGATTCCCCTGTGTGTATAATAACTGTCCTTTACGCCTTCAGAATGGCCGGTTTGACCGGAAGAATGGAAAATGTCGTCCATATTGAGTTTTAGAGTAGCCTTGTTATGCCACAGCTTTTTCTGCACAGCCGCATACATAATATACCTTGGATTCGTGATGTCCTGGCCATTGAGGTTCACACCTGAATAATCTCCACTGGCTTCCGCGCTCCAGCCATGTGATAAATCAAACTGGTTGTACAAACGGACTCTTACAGAAAAGATACCGGAATTCAGGGCCGTTGTAAATGCCTTTCCATGTAACTGTGCACGTCCTGTCATTATATTACCGTTCAATGACCACCACTTCGCAGGATGTGCACTTACATTGGCGAGGAACATGAAGATAAATCCCTTTGCTACATTGTCCGGTTTCGAAATATAGATGTTGTCCACCACATCACTCATCGTAAAAATAATATCTTTAAACCAGTTGTATTGTAAGCCCAATCCCAGCCATTGTTTATATTGATATTTTAACTCGGTTCTGTAGTTGGTTTGTGGTTTCAAATTAGGGTTACCTGTGGAATAAGTATAACTATTCTCAAAGGCGATGAAAGGATTTAACTGTTGGTAATTAGGTCTGTTCACCCGTCTGCCCAGGTTCCAGCTCAGGGTATGGTTGCCGGCGCTATCCATTTTATAACTCAGGAATACAGTAGGGAATGCCTGTGTATAACTGCGGGTAAATAAGGAGGGAGCAATCGCTGTATTCCCCGGTTGTCTGCCCTGGATATTGGTATTTTCTATCCTCAAACCTGCCTGGGCTCCCCAGCGTTTCCATTTCTTCCTGGCGCTGATGTATGCTGCATTGATGTTTTCATCATAAATGAAATGGTTGGAATTACTATCTACCTGCATGATCTTTTCGTTCAGGTAGCGGGAGTCATAATCGTTTTTGACAAAACTGGATTTTACGCCTGCCTCAATCCCGATAGGGTGCACGTAATCAGCTTTCACTGCAAAGATCCGCATGTCTGATAAGAGCTTGTAGTGGAAATAATCGTTGTCATTATTCAGGTCCTGCATGTCATTATTCTTATAGGAAATATAACTGGCATCGGCGGAAATTTCATGTCCTTTGTTATTGAACCTGTGCAGGAAGTTCAGGTTGCCGCTGAGGTTTTTCCAATTGGCATCGCTATAGGTATAGCCCCTGCTGCTACTGTCATTATTGGCTTCACTGGTATAGTTCCTGGTGTAGATACTCGGTCTTTGTTGCGCATTTACCTCAAATCCCAGGACGGTTTTGGCACTAGCATTATAATCCATTCCCAACCTGATACCTTTGGTATTAGACCGGCCTTTCACACGGGAATGCAGAAATACACTCAGATTTTCTGCATAGTAATCCCTGTTGGTTTTGTCGTCATTGTATTCCGCATCCCTGTTATAGCTAAGGCCGGCAAACCAGTTCATTTTTTTATAGTTATAATTGACATTAAGTGAATTATTTGTCCTGGCATAAATACCTTGGGTAGCACTCAGCGATATATTGCCTGTCAAACCCAGGATGGTGCTCTTTTTCAACCTGAGGTTGATCACCGCCCCGCCACCCGCATCATATTTCGCAGGAGGGGCATCCATCAGTTCTATTTTATCAAGTGTGCTACCGGGCAGGCCTTTCAGGTAATTGGCCAGATCCTGGCCGGACATATAGGTGGTTCTGCCATTGATCAATACCAGCACTCCTTTCCCATTCAGGTTGATGGTGCCGTTCTGATCTACCGTTACCCCGGGGGTTTTATTCAGTACTTCCAGGGTATTGCTGCTGGCGGCACTGATCATGGCATCTACATTCACTACGGTTCTGTCAATACTCTGTTCCAGCAAGGGCTTTTTGCTGGTTACTTCTATACTTTTCAGCTGTACCTGTTTGGGTTTGGTAGTATCCTGCCCATATACCTGGACAAAGGAAAGAAGGGGGATGAAGATGGCGAAAATGGGTCTCATTGCTGTGTGATTTTTAGCAAAGATTGTCTGGTAGCGGGGGTAATAGAAATTTTAGTGATGTAACTGGCCGGATCCGTGACGAAAACCTTATTTTCAGGGTTCGTCAGTCCTTTTCACAGGTTCGTCATTATAAGCTGGCAGATTGAGACATGTTACTCATATTTGTAGCATAGAAACACAATCGATATGAAAACGGTGAGTAATCTGAAAATACATCTTATAGCCGGCATGGTATCCGGGGTGGTGTTGTTTATAGTAATAAGACAATATGTACATTCTTTCACAACGATGGACGATGAGGAGATTGCCTTTGCCATGACTGTCGGGTTCCTGGGTGCTGTTTATACCGGCCGGTTTCTATCTCTCTTATTCATCGATAGCAGGAGGCATGTACATTGGACCATATTGTCGTTCCTCTCATTGATCTTCCTGTTGGCCGCCGGTCTCTGTTTCCTGTTTATAGGCAAGGCTATTCAGCGGCAGGACTTCTTCCACGACTTCCTGTTCCCCCTGTCTTTCCTGGTCATGAGTCTTACACTGGGCATGCTCATCAAGCTATACCGCACCCGGATCTATACGCACCTGCGGGAAGCCCAGATTCTGGCTGCCAATAGCCAGAGTGAACTGCAAAACCTGCAATCCCAGTTAAGTCCACATTTCCTGTTCAATACGCTCAATAACATGTATGGACTCTCTATCACCTCTCCGGACAAGGTGCCGTCCCTGCTGCTGCAATTGTCCGATTTGCTGCGCTACTCTGTATACGATGCCAAGGAAATGTTCGTACCTTTAAAAGATGAGCTGAATTACATCAACAACTACATGGAGTTTGAGAAGATCAGGATAGGGGAGCGCCTGCACCTGAATACCGTGATAGAGCCATTTGATGATGTACAGGATATGATTGCACCTATGCTCCTGATTGTATTTATAGAAAATGCATTCAAGCATTCCAGGAATACTACCAGCGAAAAAATCTATATAGAAATCATGATCAGGCGCTGGAGCGATACCATCCTCTTCTCCGTGAAAAACTCTAAAGGTGAGGCCCCTCATGAACGCAGCGGTGGCCTGGGGCTGGAGAATGTAAGTAAGCGCTTATCTTTACTGTACCCGAATCAATATGACCTGAATATAGAGGAGAGCGATAAATATTTCACAGTACAGTTGCAGCTAAAAATAAAGAATAATGAGAAAGATCAATTGTCTGATAGTAGACGATGAGCCAATTGCCAGGCAGATAATACAAACGTATTGTAGTCATTTTCCGATGCTGCACATCGTAGCCTCCTGCGGTAATGCGCTGGAAGCAAAGGCCATTGCGCAGCAGGAAGACATTGAACTGATCTTTCTCGATATCAATATGCCGGTATTGAATGGACTGGCATTTCTGAAAACGCTGAAGTACCAGCCACAGGTGATCTTTACAACGGCATACAAGGAATATGCAGTAGAAGCTTTTGACCTGAATGCAACGGATTACCTATTGAAACCGTTTTCATTGGAAAGATTTATTGTAGCTGTGGATAAGGCCTTGGAGAAGCTGACCGGGCCTGAATTTACAGTGAGCAAAAAAGAGCATTTCATCTTTATAAAAGCAGATGGAAAGATCTATAAGATCCTGTATGAAGATATCTATTATGCAGAAGCCAGCGGTAATTATACAAAAGTGGTAACGAAGCAGCGCACCATCCTGCCTACCATTACTTTTTCTGGTTTCGAGGAATTATTACCATCGAATTTATTTATCAGGATCCATCGTTCATTTATAATCAACAAAGCCAGCATTACACATATAGAAGGCAACAGGGCATTTATCAATGCCACAGAAATACCTATAGGCAGCAACTATAAAGAAAATTTCCTGAAACAACTCGGCCTGTAATCAGATCCGCACACCTACTCCCGCAGAAAAATAAAACATATTACTACCTGTTTCTACACCACTGATCAGGTGCTGTGGCATGACATAAGTACCTGATAGGGTGGCATTGAATTTCTTATAAACAAATACCACGGGCAGTGAAAATTCGTAAGAAAGTACATTGAATTGTTCACTGTTTTTAGTCACCACTTCCGGTGTTGTTGGAATGAGGTTGAAGAGCTTCTTTTGTTCGTAATAAGTATGGCTGAAATTCTGTGTTCCGAAGTACGCATATGCAGAAGGATTGATGCCAATAGCGGCATGCTGGTTGGGATACCGGATCAGGAACAGGTGATCCAGGCCTGCTGCTGCGCCTACGTCGGTCTTATTACTGAACTTGAGGTTCCCATTGATGTTGAAAGTGATCACCTTTGTTTCGTACGCTACATTAAAACCAGTTTGTGATTTTACGACAGACTGGATAAGGCGGGTATCTTTTTCATACAGGTATTGATTGTAAAAGATATTGCCGGAGAATTTTTTGTTTTGTCCGAAGCGGTAGCCCCCTTCAAAAATGGTGGCTGTATAATCCAGTGACTGGACAGGATTATTGATAAAGATCATGCTTGCCTGCGCATACAATCCCATTTTGAGCTGGTAGCCAATGCTGGGATTGAGCAGACTGCTTTTCAGGCTGTCAGTACGGCCGTAATAGGAGATCCTTGACTGGAAATCCAGGTTAGCGGTAAATACATTCCTGCGTGTATCAGGCTTTGTAGTCTGCGTAGTGTCCTGTGCACGGAGGAATAAAGGCATGGCAATGCCAGCCAGCAAAAGGAATTGTATGCGGGCAATCATGACTAATAATTGATGGTTACTTGTGGGGGGAGTAATTAATGATTGGCATTCACATGACCAGATACGTTGGCGCTGGCACTGGCAGAAGGTTTAACAGCATTGGCTGTGTTGGTCGTAGTGGTCTTTGCTGCATTGGCAGTAGACTTTACATCATTCACAGTGTTGGCAGCTGCTGTTTTGGTAGTAGTTGCTGCTTTGTGCGCAGTGCTTTTAACCTCGCTGCTGGCAGCCTTTGTATCTACATTCGCATTGGCTGTAGTAGCAGAAGATGTAGTGGCATTAGTACCGCTTGCAGCTGCAGTCGTGTTGGAAGAAACTGATACGCCGGTGCTACCTTTAGCGCGTTGTACAGCTGCTGTTGTATTGGCTGCTGTATTGCTTGTAGCTGCTGTTGTTTTACTTACAGTAGACTGGGTGGCACTGGCTACTTTGCTGGTAGTTTTGTTCACTACTGCTGCATTCGTTTTTGCTGCCACCGAACTGCTGGTAGCGGATGTAACACCCAGGTTAACCTGGGAGAACCCTGCATAGCTAATGAACATAGCACCTGCTGTCAGCAGGAATTTGAAACGTGCATTCATGTTGATATGGTTTTAGGTGATTCAGAAAAAATATGTAATGGAAGAAAATCCATAATTATGCCAGACTCAAAAATGCCTGGCATAATAAGCTTACGTAATCACCTAAGTCATTGGTTTTAATTTTAAAAAAAGAAAACCAGGTCACCACCCTGCATGATTTGTTCATATGTAATTGCGTGTCCTTTCAACTCTTTCCCGTTATAAATCACAGCCCTCCTGTCTCCTGTCTGAATGGCTCTCATCTGGAATTTTTTATTGTTGGGCAGTAAAATAGTTACAGTGTTAAAAATTGGAACGGACAACTCATAATTATTACTGACAGGATCTACGGGGTAGAAGCCCATTGCAGCAAACAGGTACCAGGCTGACATTTGTCCGGCATCGTCATTGCCACTCAGGCCTCCCGGTCCGTCCGAATATTCTTCGTCCAATATTTTCCGTACCACCTTACGTGTTTTCTGGGGGGTAGATGTAAAGTTGTACAAAAATGGAATCTGGTGCCCGGGCTCATTGCCATGCCAGTACTCATCTTTTGCAAATAAACTATCCAGTGCTGCTTTCAGGTTTATTTTCTTAGCTAGTCCACTTATATCATGCGGTACATAAAAAGTGTACTGCCTGGGTGTGCCTTCAGTAATATATGGTTCTTTTTTATCGGCATTAAAGGGTGTATACCAGCTGCCATCAGCATACTTCCCTCTGGCCATACCTACTTTCGGATCAATGACATTATTGTAATTCTGCGCGCGCCTGCTTAATACCCCGTAATCTTCTGTTTTGCCTAAAGCTTTTGCTACTGTAGACAATGCATAATCATCATAAGCGTACTCCAGCGTTCTGCTTACCTGTTCTTTTTTGTGAAATGCCATGGGTACGCTATCTTCCATTGGAATGTATCCGTATTTCAAATAGGAATCCAGTGCCCTTCTGCCTTTCCCGTTTTTATAATCATCACCGGTGGCCATTTCAAAAGCATTTTTACGCATCAATGCATAAGCTGCATCCACATCATAATCTTTGATTCCCTTGTTAAATGCAGAAGCAATAAATGCCGTGGAGTGATCTCCGATCATGGCAGCAGTATAACTATTCCAGCAGGGGAAAATAGGTAGCCATCCACCTTGTTGTCCTTTCAGTATCAAAGAGGAAACAAAATCATTTACCAGTTTCGGCTGTAATATTTCAAACAATGGTAGTTGCGCCCTGTAGATATCCCACATGGAATAATCGTCATAATAATTCCCTTTGCTCACCCGCTCATTTTGATAGTCCCCTGTAAAGCGTGGATAACTGCCATCTACATCATTGAACAAACGGGGATGCTGCATGGCATGATAGAATGCGGTATAGAATATACGTTTGTCCTGTTCATCAGCAGTAGATACCTGGATCTGGTTCAGCGCCGTATTCCATACGGCTTCGTTCTTTGCTTTCAGGGCAGCAAAGTCCCAATCGGGTATTTCTGCTTCCAGGTTTTTGCGGGCATTGTCAATGCTGGTAAAAGAGGTACCGATACGTACCCTGACCTGTTCCCCTTTCTGCAGGTAAAAAGCGGCGTAACCGGGTTTCGCGACAGTAGCCATGGTCTCGATCTGCATGACGAAATAACCACAGAAACCTGCCGGTTCACCCCATCCCTGGTAGATCCGGTGCACAGGATTGTAACCTGAAATTTCACGCCTGTAGCTATGAATATTTACAATACCCTCTTTCCGGTCACTATTCGGGGTGAGTAACAGGTACAGGCTATCCGTTTTCTCCATGGTGAACTGGATCATGCTACACCTGGCAGTTGCCGTAATTTCAGTAGTCACTGCCGGCAATGACAGTTTATAATAGGCAGGAGTACTGGTTTCCTTGTCGTGAGAGAAAGGTACGGCATAGTCGGTAGTGAAATGGCCTACGATCGGCATGATCGTAAAGCTGCCGTAATCCTGTGTGCAGGAGCCACTGAGCCAGTGAGTACCTCTGAACCCGGTCAAAAGGGTGTCTCTATAAGTATAGGGTGGGACGCACTTATTTTCCGTAGTGTTTGTTTGCGGTGTCCATTGCGTCATACCAAAGGGCAGGCCTACAGCCGGGATGGTATTGGCATAAGACTCAGTGCCGCTGCCATGTTTCCGGGAAGAAGCCGTGGTGCTGGCTGCAGTGCCCGAAAGAGGCTGAACATAACGTAGAAGATCTGATGACTGTGCATTCACCTCTATGTGGAAAAGGCAGGCAAGTGCCGCCAGTGATACAAATAAGCGCATAGCCACAAGTATAAAAAATAATTATGTCATTTTCTCCGCTTGTTTACTAAATTTGAGATGGCTTTAGGGGTGTTCCTGATAAGGAACTGAGAATTACTCTTCGAACCTGATCCGGTTAATACCGGCGTAGGGAAAAGCAGCAGCTTAACGCATGCGTACTCCTGGCCATTATACTATAAAACTTATATGGCATTATGAAGGAGTCTATCAGGGAACAGATCCTGGCTGTTCGGCAACAATCCCCGCTGGTTCACAGTATCACTAATTATGTAGTTATGAACAATACTGCCAATGCTTTGCTGGCAGTAGGGGCATCGCCCATAATGGCCCATGCCCATTCGGAAATGGCAGACATGGTTAAGATTGTAGGGGCGCTCGTAATCAATATCGGTACCCTCGATGAATATTGGGTAAAGAGTATGGAACTCGCTATCGGACAAGCCAATACCCTCGGCAAGCCCTGGATCCTGGATCCCGTTGGGGCAGGCGCTACTCCTTACAGAGATGAGATCTTAAGACAGTTACTGGAATTGAAACCGACCATTATCCGTGGCAATGCCTCCGAAATTATGGCTTTGGCCCGCAGGAATGTAGCTACTACCAAAGGAGTGGATAGCACGGAGGAAAGTACGGCAGCTGTAGACGCTGCCCGCTACCTGCAACAGCAGTTTGGCAGCGTGGTATGCGTATCAGGAGCCGTGGATATCATAGTTGGAAAAGATACAACCATATTATTGTCAAACGGACACCCGCTGATGGCCAAAGTAACGGGTATGGGTTGTACGGCGACCGCGCTTATCGGGGCTTTTGCTGCCGCCAACCCGGCTGATCCTTTCTGTGCCACTGTTTCGGCCATGGCACTCCTGGGTATAGCAGGTGAGAAAGCGGCCAAGGTATCCAATGGTCCTGGAAGTATGCAGGTGAATATCCTGGATCAGTTATATCAACTCACAGATGAAGCAGTGGCATCAATGGTAAAACTGGAGGAGTCGCATGTTTAATCGCAGATTATACCTGGTCATCAGTGAGGATGCCTGTAAAGGCAGAGACCTGGTCAGTGTGGCAACAGCCGCGGTGAAAGGAGGGGTAGACGTGATCCAGCTAAGGGAAAAGCATTTGGATAACCCGGCTTTTCTGGAGCGGGCACTCCGCCTGAAAGAAGCGCTCGTACCCTTTAGAGTGCCCCTGGTCATCAACGACAATTTATGGGTAGCACAGCAATGTTGTGCTACAGGGATCCACGTAGGTAACAGCGATCTGCCGCCTTTGGATATCAGGGCACAATGGCCCTCCTGTGGGATCTTAGGCTATTCCATAGAGTATGAAAAGCAGCTCTGTACAGCAGATGCTGCTGCGGCTGATTACCTGGCACTGAGTCCTGTTTTTGCCACCGCTACCAAAACAGATACCGTTACCGAATGGAAACTGGAAGGCATCAGGAAAATCCGTGCGATGACAGACAAACCCCTGGTAGCAATTGGTGCTATCCACGAAGGGAATGCTGCCGGTGTAATCAGGGCCGGAGCTGATTGTCTGGCCATTGTATCCGCAATTTGTGCAGCCCCGGATCCTGAAAAGGCAGCCGCTGCTATTCGTCTTCAAATAGAAAAAGCACTATGACAAAATATAAATATGTAGGAGTGTTAACCATCGCTGGTTCAGACAGTGGGGGTGGGGCTGGCATACAGGCAGACCTCAAAACATTTTCTGCGCTTGGGTGCTTTGGCACCTCAGCGATTACAGCGATTACTGTACAGAATACATTGGGTGTAACAGGTATTCACAGTATTCCACCTGATATCGTAGCAGGTCAGATTCGTGCAGTGATGGACGATATACAACCTGCTGCAATTAAGATAGGTATGATCCATTCTCCTGATCTGGCACTGGCAATAGCAGCGACTTTAGAGCGCTACCCCGATGTGCCGGTGGTACTCGATCCTGTTATGGTGGCTACGAGTGGAGACAGGTTGATAGAATCCGAAACCATTTCCATCTTAAAAGAGAAATTATTCCCTTTGGTATCGCTCGTGACTCCTAACCTGGATGAAGCAGCAATACTGGCAGATATGCCCCTGCATCATCTTTCAGATATGCAGGAAGCAGCAGACAGAATCTTACAAACAGGGTGCAATGCCGTGTTGGTAAAAGGGGGCCATCTGGCAGGAAAGGAACTCTTTGATGTATACAAAGATCAGCAGCATAATGCGCATATCATCTCCAGTCAGCATATAGCCACGGAGAATACGCATGGTACGGGTTGTACCTTATCATCCGCCATTGCTGCATACCTGGCCAGGGGCGAAAAACTGCTTACTGCAATCGATAAAGCCAGTCATTATATCCATACTGCTATTGCCGCAGGGCAGGATGTACAAACAGGGAAAGGACATGGTCCTTTGAATCATTTTTTTGCACCGGAAAAACTAATTACACATGAGTTGGAGTGAAAGAGCCTGGCAGCGAACTGCCCATATCTATGACGAAATCATCACCATGCCGTTTATCAAAGAACTGATAGATGGCACATTGCCGGTAGAGAAATTCAAATTTTATATTTCGCAGGATGCATTGTACCTGGAACAGTTCGGGCGTGCATTATCCCTGATAGCAGCGAGGGCTTATACAGTAGAACAGGTATTGCAATATACACGTTTTGCAGAAGGGGCCATTGTAGTAGAAAATGCGTTGCATGCTGCTTATTTTCAACAATACGATATTACTGAAAAGATCAGCATCTCTCCTTCCTGCCATCATTACACCAGCTTCTTACTGGGTACCTGTGCATTGGCCCCGGTGGAAGTAGCCATGGCAGCAGTACTGCCCTGTTTCTGGATTTATAAGAGAGTAGGGGATTACATCTATGCACAGCAAACAGCGGCAGATCATCCTTATCGTAACTGGATAGATACTTATGCAGGAGAGGCTTTTGGTGAGCTGGTAAAGAAAGCCATTGATTTTTGTGATGCTGTAGCGACACCTGCCCAGGAAGAGGCGATGCATGTGGCATATGAAAAGGCCTGCAGGCTGGAATATATGTTTTGGGACAGTGCTTACAGGCAGGAAAAATGGACAGTTTAAAAGTAGTTTGTAGTCCTAATTTTTTTGCTATATTGAGAGCATGACACAACAAAATCCACGCAAAACTATCGTAATATTCCTGCTGATCACCTTTGCCATCAGTGCTATTTTTTACGCCTTTATCATTCATACAGGAAAAATCATGGGTGGCAGGGGTGCATTTGTTATTGGTATGATGTGGAGTCCTGCCCTGGCTGCTTTCCTGACATCATTGATTATCAAACGACCCATCAGTGCCATGGCCTGGAAATGGGGGGAGGCCCGTTACCAGTTATGGAGTTACCTGGTGCCCTTCTTATATAGTTTCGCCGCCTATTTAATAATCTGGACAGTAGGATGGGGCAAATTTTATGACCCTGAGTTTGTAGGGGGCGTAGCGGAATCATTTGGATTGGAAAAGTTACCGAAGGTCATTGTGATTGCCTTGTATATTTTTCTGACGGCCACCTATGGCATGGTGAGAAGTATGTCTACCGCATTGGGAGAAGAGATCGGCTGGCGTGGATTTCTGGCACCTGAGATGTACAGGATCCTGGGCTATACAAAAACCGCCTTTATCACAGGTTGTATCTGGGCGCTCTGGCATCTGCCCATCTTGCTCTTTGCCGATTATAATAGTGGTACCCCTGCCTGGTATGGGTTCTCCTGCTTTTCTATCTTAGTAATCAGTGGCAGTTTCATATTCACCTGGTTTCGTCTTAAATCAGGTAGTCTGTGGTCGGCGGTGATTTTACATGCCAGCCATAACCTGTTTATCCAGGCCATCTTTACACCACTCACCCTTACTTCGGAGAAAACTAAATACTTCTATGATGAATTTGGGATAGTAATTCCTATCTTGAGCCTGTTGGTGGCTATTTATCTCTGGACAAGGAGAGGAGAACTGCCGGCACCAAAATAAGAACAGCTACATGAATGCATCTACGCGTCCCTTTGTATTATCAGGAGGGGGAGCCAGGGGTTATGCCCACCTGGGAGTACTGAAAGCCTTTGCAGAACAACAGGTTACACCATCCGCAATCGCGGCTACAAGTGCCGGCTCTATCGCCGCTGCTTTTATCTGTGATGGGTATACGACAGATGAGGTGAGAGAAATATTCCAGCACAATAAGATAGGCCTTTCTATGGAATGGCGCAATTGGCGGACAGGACTGCTCTCCTTAAAAACCGTGGAGAAGGTGTTGACCCAAACCCTGCGCCACAGGAACTTTGAAGACCTGGAAGCACCTTTATATATAGCGGCTACCGATTTCAACAAGGGGACCCAGATGATCTTTGACAAAGGGCCGATCATCCCTGCTGTATTGGCAGCATCTTCCATTCCACTGTTATTCCAGCCGATCGTGATAGACGGCATTCCTTATGTGGATGGCGGACTGACAGGTAATCTGCCTGCTGAGCCCCTGCTTGAAAAACATGACGATATCATTGGGGTGCATGTGAATCCGCTCACAGCATACCATCCTGAAAATGGTTACCTCGCCAATATCGATCGTACCCTGCACCTGGCTATCCGGGAGCCGGTGTTGAAAAATAAAGCACGTTGCCGTGAGTTCATCGAACCGGAGGGCTTAGGGAAGTTCGGAATGTTTGATTTTAAGCACTTTGAAGAGATCTATAATATTGGGTTAGCATATACCCGCCAACTATTACAACCGTAAAAAATCAAAAAAATCTTCCTTGTTGTTGCAGGTCCTGATTCCAGAAACAGGACTTTCCATCCTTGCAGCAGCATGCAATCCTAAAAATAATTGACAGCTTTTCGGCAATAACACGTAACTTATTGCAGAATTATGAACACGGATTATACTATCAACCCGCTGGGCGATCATTCCCTGATCATAGAATGGTCACAGGAAATCTCTGCTGCAGTTCACGACCAGGTCATGAACGTGTATAATCACCTGCTCACCATGCAGCTGCCATACATTCTCGATATCATTCCTGCTTACGCATCGCTTACAATCGTATACGATATTCTGTTAGTACGCCGTGAACAAAACAATAATGCCTTTACTACCATACAGTCATTAATTGGGCCTGCGCTAACAGCTCCGCTCGTACACAAAACAGAAAAACATCGTCTTTTAGAGATTCCTGTATGCTATGATCCATCGCTTGGGCTGGATCTGGCTACAATGGCGGCTCAAAAAGGCATGAGCGAAGCAGACATCATCGACCTGCACACTTCACAAACATATACTGTCTACATGCTGGGTTTTCTCCCGGGTTTCCCATATATGGGCAAGGTAGACGATCGCCTGGCTACGCCAAGGCAAAAAAAGCCCCGCTTAAACATTTCGGCGGGCAGTGTCGGCATTGCCGGGGGGCAAACCGGCATCTACCCATTAGCATCTCCGGGGGGCTGGAACATCATCGGGCAAACACCTGTGAAAATGTTTGACCCTGCACTGGAATCCCCCTGCTATTGTCATCCCGGCGACGAGGTGAAATTCATACCTATCTCGCTGCGTGAATTCCATAAAATGATATAAATGATACAGGTTATCCAACAGGGCTTACTGGATACAATACAGGATGGGGGCAGATATGGCTACCAGCATCTGGGCATAAACCCGGGTGGTGCCATGGACCGTGCCGCTATGTATGTGGCCAACATTCTCGTAGGCAACGATCCGGAAGCTGCTGTTATAGAGTTACATTTTCCTGCAGCTGTGTTACTTTTTGAAGAGGATACCCTGATTGCACTCTCGGGAGGCGATTTTGGAGCGATGGTGAATGAGCAGCCACTGGACATTAATCAACCTATCTGGATTTCCCAGTTGTCTATATTACGTTTTACCAAACCAGTTTCCGGCGCACGTTGCTATCTTGCTATCAGGGGTGGTTTGAACAATACACCCTGGTTAGGCAGCCATAGTACCCATCTGAAGGCAGGTGCCGGTGGCTTCGAAGGCAGAAAACTGCAAAAAAACGACCGCATTCCTGTCAATCATGTAGATGAGGATATCGACAAGGCATTGCATCAGAAATATCTGCATACTACCCAACTGGGTACGCCCTTGCCCTGGCGGGCAGATGTGCGTGACCTGTATTCGGATGGAAGTGTGATCAGGGTGGTGACAAGCCTGGAATATCCTGAGCTGACACCTGCATCGCAATCGGTATTTACTTCTCATCTCTTTACCTTGTCGGAACAATGTGACAGAATGGGATACCGGCTCAAAGGCCCCGCATTACACATGGTACACGAACAGGAACGGCTCTCGGCCGGCATTACCAGGGGTACCGTACAACTATTACCTGATGGCCACCTGATCATTCTTATGGCCGATCACCAGACAACAGGGGGATATCCACGCATCGCACACGTGGTCAGTGCAGACCTTCCAATATTGGCGCAGTTACTGCCACACAGCAAATTTATATTCCAGATCATACCACATGATGAAGCCGAAGAGCTGCTGATAGCAGCCGAACAACACTTGCATTTTCTCCAAAATGCCTGTAACTTACGATGGCAGGAATGGCTGCAACACAACCAAAAGTAAATATGTACATCGACCTTAACTGTGACATGGGCGAAGGTATGGCTACCGATGCCGGAATAATGCCTTACATCAGCAGTGCAAATATTGCCTGTGGCTATCATGCCGGAGATAAGGCAACCATGGAGCGGACAGTGAGCCTGGCCCTGCAACATGGAGTAGCCATCGGCGCACACCCGGGCTTTAATGACAAAGCCAATTTCGGCAGAACAGAACAACAATTAGCCGATCAGGAAGTGTACGACCTCATCACCACACAAATACACAGTTTACAGGAAGTATGCCGCTCACTGGGTGCCACCCTGCAGCATGTAAAACCACATGGTGCTTTGTACAACATGGCAGCCAGAGATCAACAGCTGTCAACCACCATCGCACAGGCGATCAGGGATACCAATCCGGCGCTCTGTTTGTTTGGCTTGTCTAACAGCTGGCTCATCAAAGCAGCGGCTGAAATGGGCCTTAAAACAGCCAGTGAAGTGTTCGCCGACAGGACTTATCAGGATGATGGTTCTCTCACACCACGCAGCAAACCCAATGCCCTGATAGAAAATGAAGCAGATGCCCTGGCACAGGTCATACAAATGGTGACGAAACAGGAAGTCACCGCCGTCAGTGGAAAAGTAGTGCCACTGCGTGCCGAAACAATTTGCCTGCATGGCGATGGGGCACATGCCGTCACATTCGCAAAAGCAGTGCATCAGACCTTACAAAGAATACAACACTCTTGAATAAACAACGCGCTTCCGTTCTCCTGGGTGCCGCCTTTTTAATGGCGACATCCGCAATAGGACCAGGTTTCCTGACCCAGACAACCGTATTTACACAGCAGCATGCCGCTGCTTTCAGCTTTGCTATCCTGGTATCTATCCTGCTGGACATTGGGGCACAGGTAAACATCTGGCGAATTTTGACAGTGAGTCAATCCCGTGCACAGGACCTGGCCAATGCCTTACTACCCGGCCTGGGATATTTCCTGGCATTGCTGGTGGTATTGGGTGGACTGGTTTTTAATATCGCGAATATTGGTGGTTGTGGATTGGGATTACAAGCCTTGTTTGGTCTTGATACCTTGTATGGCGCTATCCTGAGTGGGGCGATCTCGCTTTTTATCTTCTGGATGAAGGAGGCGGGGAATGCCATGGATCAGTTTACACGTTATTTAGGTATCTTAATGGTCTTACTCACCCTGTATGTAGCGGTAAGCTCTCATCCCCCTGTAATAGATGCGATGCGGCAAATGGTTTGGCCGGATCGCATTGATACAAAATCTATCATCACACTGGTAGGAGGTACAGTAGGCGGGTATATCAGTTTTGCAGGCGCACATCGTCTGCTGGATGCGGGAATAGGAGGCCCCGAATCTATTCCGCAGGTAAACCGGAGTGCAACAAAGGGGATCCTGATCACAGGTGTGATGCGGATCCTGTTATTCCTGGCAGCACTGGGTGTAGTGACGGCAGGTGTGAAACTGGATAGCGGAAATCCGGCGGCGGCCGTGTTCAGAAGTGCTGCAGGGGAGATCGGGTATCGTTTCTTTGGTATGGTGATGTGGAGTGCAGCGATTACTTCTGTGGTAGGTGCTGCATATACCTCGGTATCATTTTTAAAAACATTTCATCCTTTTATAGCGAAAAATGAAAAATGGTTTATTACCTTTTTCATCGTGTTCAGTACTGTGATTTTTGCGGCAGTGGGAAATCCGGTGCAGTTGCTCATCATAGCAGGTGCATTAAATGGATTGATCCTGCCGGTAGCACTGGCAGTGATGTTGCTGGCAGCTTACAATAAAAGACTGGTGCAGGGATATAATCATCCGCTGTTGTTGTCTTTGATCGGCTGGATAGTAGTGCTGATCATGGGCTGCCTGAGCATCCTTACGCTGAAGGAGTGGTTGGTGTAATATATTTTTCTACGTTATGAATAAACGAATGCTGTGGGTGGCATCAGGCATTATAAGTCTGATCGCATTATTATCCCAATGTATCACACAGCCGGCGCAGGACCTGAGAGGGCCGGCATATGCCGGTGCCAATACCTGTATCAGTTGTCACCAGGACATTTACAATCATTATTTACAGACAACCCATTTTAAAACGAGTAGTACCAATGTATTGGGTACTTTCCCGGGCTCCTTTACCTATGATGATAGTACCCGTGTAGAGATGGTCGTGACGGATAGCGGCAAGGTACAGGGCGGACATTTATTTCACCTGGCAGTGGGTTCAGGGCGGCATGCACAAACCTATTTGTACTGGAATAATGAGAACTATTACCAGTTGCCCGTATCCTACTATGTAAGTGCAGGGCATTGGGCCAATAGTCCCGGTTTCCCGAACTCCCATCCTAAGTTCGACAGGCAGATTCCAAGTACCTGTTTTGGTTGTCATAGTTCGGCAATTGGTATTAAAAGTGTAGCGATGGTAGGCCGGGGATTGAAAGAAACGTTTGAAAAAGGTAAGATCATTTATGGAATAGATTGCGAGCGTTGTCATGGGCCGGCAGCGGAACATGTGGCTTATCATACAGCACACCCGGAGGAGAAGAAGCCAATGCATATGACAGCTGTTCGCTCCCTGGGTAATCAGCAGCAACTTGATATGTGTGCCTTGTGTCATTCGGGTCTGAAGACACCGCAGAAATCACTTTTTGACTATCAACCGGGAGATGCTTACGACGATTATTTCTTCCCTGATATCAGTGGGCCTTCCAGGCCGGAGCAACTGGATATTCATGGTACACAATACCAGTTGTTCACAGCGAGTCAGTGTTTTAAAAAAAGCCGGCAGATGAATTGTACGACTTGTCATGATCCGCATCAGAACGAGGCGAATAATATGGTGGCATTTTCAAAGAAATGTATGCAGTGTCATCAGCAACAGCCATCTCCGGCTTGTAAGTTTGATAAAATGGCGGTATTGAATTGTGTGGATTGTCATATGCCCCAATTACCTTCCTCAAAGATTGTATTGTCGGGTACTTACTACCTGCGCACTCACCTGATTGGTATTTATAAACAATAACTTAACACAGGGCATTCCATGGGATGTATAACTTTGCCAGGATCTTAAGAAGAACCTTATTCAAGCGAATGGGCGGCCTGTTACTCGCCCCTGCCTTGCCATTGAGCAGTATGGCGGATACTGGTGCAAAACCTGCATTGCGCATCGCCCACCTTACAGATATTCATCTGAAAGACAAGTTTGATGCTCCCCTTCACCTGCGGGATTGTTTACATCATGTACAGTCCCGGCAACCCGCTGTTGATTTTATATTGAATGGTGGTGACCTGGTATTTGACATGAACAAAGAGGACCTGGCTACGAATGAAGCGCAGTGGAAACTGGTGAAGAGTGTGTTCAGATCGGAATCCAATCTGCCTGTGTATTCAGTGTTAGGGAATCATGACATCTGGTGGAAGGAGAAAAATGAGAAAGCGTATGCACTGCATCAGCTGGAACTTGCAAAACCTTATTACAGTTTTGTAAAGGGTGGGTGGAAATTCATTTGCCTGGATAGTGTGCACCTGGATATAGATAATACCTGGTATATCGGCAAGCTGGGAGAAGAGCAGTTTCACTGGCTGGAAAATGAATTGAGTAATACAGACAGGAACATGCCTGTATGTGTCTTATCACATATCCCTATACTTACCGCTACTTTAATGATTGAAGATAACATCGTCAATAAATGGACGATGTTAGGCGGCGATATGCACACGGATACAGCTGCTATTATCAGTTTGTTTTATAAGCATCCAAATGTGAAATTGTGTTTGAGCGGGCATATTCACCTGAGAGATAAGGTGGTGTATAACAATGTGACATATATATGCAATGGAGCAGTAAGTGGTGCATGGTGGGAAGGTAACAGGAGGGAGACAGCACCGGGCTATGGGTTGATAGATCTGTATGCGGATGGAACCTTTGCAGAGCAGTATGTAAATTATAAATAAAGAAAAAGTGGGTGAACCAAAAAATTTTAAAAGCATTGAGATGACATAAACAATAATTCTATCCATCGGAGCTCCGGATTAAATCAGGAAATTTTACCTTCGCAATGCACGACAATTATGGAGAAAACTCATTTCAAATATGCCCGCCAAACTGGTGGCCTGGGCTTTTACGCCGAGGTAACTATTTCGCTTACACGGGATCATGCAGGTACTATAAAAGATAACTGTGACAGGATAGAATTACCCTGGCGCGCAGCTGCAATTCAGGGTATGAATTTCGCCCTTGGCAATGTATTGCTGCGCAGTAGTTACCGGTTTGCCCTGGAGGAGATAGAAGGACATATAGCGCATTCCAGTGAAAATGCATTCTTTATAGCCGGGGCATCGGCGGTATTCAAATCTCTGGGAATCAATCTGAAAGAAGAGGACAACGCATTGCTGCTCAGCTATATAACAACAGGTACCATCAGCCGCTTCAATAATCTGTATGAAGTACCATAAATACCGGGTATAACTCCATTCCGCCTGTATGATGTCACCGACCTTTGATATTCTAAATCATTCAAAATGAAAGTTTTCATCACAGGAGTTAATGGATATATCGGAGGTACAATTGCCAACTTATTAATAAGCAAAGGTTACGAAGTCTCAGGTTTGGTTCGTCGCCCGGAATTGCTGTCACCCTTAGCCGACATGGGCATCAAAGCAATTGCCGGTAATATCGACAATGCAGCATTATTACAATCAGCAGCAGCAGGAGCTGATGCCGTTATTCACACTGCTTCTCATGTAGATCCATATAGTATTGAAGTACTGTTAGCAACACTAAAAGGTACCGGCAAGACACTTATTCACACTTCTGGTTCCAGTATTTTAGGAAGAAAGGAATATGGTGCAGCTGCCGGCTTTATTTACACAGAAGATTACCCCATTGCTCCACGAATAGAACGGATTGCCTGGACGGGGATCAATAACCACGTCTTGCAGGCGGCAAGGACGGGCATCCGTACCATAGTCATTATTCCTACCATGGTATATGGTGTAGGTACAGGGCTGCACAAAGAAAGCATCCAGCTTCCACTATTATATAAGGTGGCCAAAGAAAAAGGGCAGGGTATTTATGTGGAAAAAGGAGAAAGTATCTGGTCAAATGTGCATGTAGCTGACCTTGCTGAATTATATGTGAAAGCATTGGAAAATGCGCCGGCAGGGAGTGCATTTTATGCAGAAAATGGCGAAGCCAGCTTTAAAGATCTTGCAGCAGCCATGAGTGCGAAATTAGGTGTAGAAAAGACATTATCACTTTCTATGGATGAGGCAATCAGCATTTTCGGCCCTGATATGAGCCATTATGGCCTTGCTTC
Organism: Chitinophaga silvisoli; assembly: GCF_003412465.1. Taxonomy (GTDB): domain Bacteria; phylum Bacteroidota; class Bacteroidia; order Chitinophagales; family Chitinophagaceae; genus Chitinophaga; species Chitinophaga silvisoli. The sequence goes on along the minus strand of NZ_QTJV01000004.1, from coordinate 104,925 downwards.
CAACAGCAGGGCATCTTCTGAAAAAGCCCGCCGCATGCTGGGCTGGCAACCGTCAATAAATGGTATCTTTGCTCATATCAAAAATGAAATCAGTTAAGCATAAAATACCTGTTATTAACGGCAGTAATTTCCGGGATAAATATTTTTATCCTGCGGATACGCATATAGATTCAGGACGCTTCGAAATTCATCGCAGGGAAGATGAAGCATATCGTTGTCAACCCCTGATCACTGCAAACAGGCTGGATTTCTACATGGTGGTATTAGTGACAGGGGGAGAAGGCATCAAAACTTTTGGAACCAAAGAATATTACATCCGCAAGGGAATGTTGTGCTTTATACCTCCGGGCATGGTCACAAACTGGGAGTCTGTGGTAGATGAGCATGAGGGATACATTATGACATTTGATGAGCACATATTGCCCAACCTGCATGCGTATCCATTCTTCCAGGTAGATGGTTGTCCGGTCATCACATTGAATGAAGCACAGCAGCAATATTTCTATCATTATTTTCAGGAAATAGAGCAGGAATATATAGCGGGCCAGCCGCATCAACTGGAATTAATAAAGGCTTTGCTGACGGTTGTTTTTATAAAAACCCAACAGCTGTATACAGTTACTGAACCAATGGGAGGCAGCAATGCCGCCATTCGGCTTACAGCAGCTTTCACGGCATTGATAGATAAGGATTTTGAACAGAAATTATCTACCTATGCAGGCTTGCTGAATGTGACACAAAATCACCTGAATGATACGGTAAAAGCTGTTACGGGCAAGACTCCGGGTACGCATCTACATGAGCGGATGATTAAGGAAGCAGTACAATTACTAATCCACACTCAGCTTACAATTGCGGAGATCTGCTACAGGTTGAATTTTTCAGATCAATCCTATTTTGTTCGTTTTTTCAAAAAGTACACGGGCCTTACACCGGGGCAATACAGGGCAAATTCAAAAAGATAAATCAATCATTCCCTCCTGGAAAATCTTCCAGCTTTTTCGAAACCGGCATCTCTGTTTCATCGATCGCCCATACAGCCATTGCATACAAGACCGGCCTGAGTGCATGTCCGGAAGGTGTAAGACTATAATGCACCACAGGCGGGACATTACCAGTAGCATCTCTTAGAATCAATGCATCTGTTTCCAGTTGTTTCAATTGCTGGATAAATACTTTCTCACTAATACCCGGAATGTTTTTTTTCAGTTCATGGTATCGTTTTCTGCCGGATAATAATTGGAAAAGGATAATGGGTTTCCAGTATCCGCCTATCTTTTCCATCACATAAGTGACAGGGCATTCCTGGAATACCGTCTTTTTATTTTCCTGAATAGTCGAGCTTTCTTTTACAGCGGTCATAGCTACCTACTTTAGGGTAAGTTCTTCTTTTAGGTTCTGTACAAAGGTAGCTTTGCGATAGTAAAATGACAAGACATGAAAATAACACTCACAGGTTCATTAGGTAATATCGGCAAACCACTGGCGGAAACTTTGATTAGTGCGGGACATGAGGTAAGGATCATTAGTAGTAAGGAAGGGAATATTCCAGCGATTAAAAGTTTGGGAGGTATACCTGCTATCGGAAATCTGCAGGATCTGGCGTTTTTGACTGCAGCATTTAAAGGAGCGGATGTAGTTTATACGATGATTCCACCTAATTTCAATGTGCCTGATTACAGGGCTTACAGTGCCACTATCGGGCAAATATATGCACAGGTTATCCAGGCAGCAGGTGTGACTCATATTGTGAATCTAAGCAGTATGGGCGCACATCTCAGTGAAGGAACGGGATTGACAGTGGGCGCTCACGAGGTGGCGAAAATACTCAATCAAATTCCGGGGATATCTATAAAACACCTGGCTATACCTTACATCTTCACAAACCTTTATGGCAATATTGCCATGATCCGGCATATGGGAATGCTGGGGGCTAATTATGATGCAAATACCCGTTTGGTGATGGCGCACCCGCTGGATATTGCAGCGGCGGTGGCAAAGGCAATTCAGGCACCATTTGCAGGGAATGAAATCATCTATGTAGTGAGTGATGATCGTACTACGGGAGAGGTAGCAAAGGCGCTTGGACAGGCTATTGGTCAGCCGGACCTGCCCTGGGTGACTTTCAGTGATGAACAGGCTTTAACGGGTATGATACAGGGTGGAATCAGGGAAGAAATTGCCCGCCTGCTGGTAGAAGTGGGGGTAGCGGTACGCACAGGAATCCTGTGGATGCCGTATGGAAAGAAGACAGGTTCCCGTTCGCTGGAGGTCTTCGCGGAAGAATTCGCTACCCGTTATCAGCAAAACTAACCGCTGATATTAATATATTTTTATATTATAAAAATATATTATCTTGTGGTTCGCTATGAGATATACATTATTTATCCTTGGAATTACCTTGGGGTTTATTGCTTGTAAAAACTCAGTTGCCAGTAAACCTGAATCTGAAATTGAAACCGCTACTGAATCCGCGCCCCCTGTAGCAGAGCCTGATTCTGTTGGTACCTTTGAAGCATTGGATACGGCTTTGAGTTTTGCCGGAATATGGGTGAATGAAGGGTATGTCAATGACCTGCATATCACCCAGTCTCCCCGTCTTTGCAGGGCGGACAGTATTAGCTGTATTGAGATTCCTGCCCGCACATTGATGGTGACCAGGTACATTAGTGGTTTCCATGATGGAGCACAGGATATGGTGGTCGTGAAAAACGGCAATCAATATCTTTTCACAGCACCAGACCTTTCTAAAAAGAATGTGGATACAATCCAGGTGCTTTCACCTACGAGAATCAGGATCCGTAACACTTACCTGTATAAATTAGGGAAAGGAGATGTGAAAAAATCTGACTGGGGAATATTGGAAGAATTATTGTTCAGTGGTACCTACCATTTTGAAAATGGCAAGAAGGTGATATTTGGAGAAAATGATACGATCATTGGGCTGGATCTTTTCACAAGGTATACACCGGTCATTGATGGTTTGGCGGAGGAAGTAGAAAATGATGTGGATTTTATCGATTTTGAGACATCCACAAATACGAGGGAGACATACGGATACAAGTTTTTTATGGATACATTGACGATCTATAAAACGAAATGTCTACAGCGGAATGCACGAACGAAAGCGTGTACGTTTGAGACATATGGAGAGAAGGTATTTACTTTGATAAAAGAAAAATAAAAAAAGAGGGTGCTTCGATGGAGGCACCCTCTTTTTTTATAAGAATAATAGCTTACCTGATCTGATATCGTCTGTCATTCCCTTATAGGGAGCTACTGCAATCACCTTCTCATTGTTCACCCCTTCATTTTTTGCAAAAGTGATGGTCGCAAATTCAGGGACCACATACTTTGGATAAGTCTCATACTTCAACCTGGACTCATGCATTACATTGATAAAATCGTTCTGGAAGCAAACCGTGATTTCAGGATGCTCATGTACCCATTTTGGAAAGAAAATAACCCCGTGCAATTTCTTCTGTTCAGGCATAATGTTCAGACATACATCAGTACCGGTGGGTTCCGTCCATGAAATCTTATATACATCGTCTGCAAGTTGTACAAGATCTACTTTCTGGTCCCTTACCCATCTGCCGCCTACCATTCCACTATGTATTCTATAGTCGATTGTATTTTCATTCTTTACATACAGTTCATATTCCCAGCCATTATCGTAAGTATAGATAAAGTGAGCGCCGATAAATTCTTTCATGATTAATAATTTATCACAAAATTACCCCGCATTTGAGTAGGCTTTTTTACGTGGAAAGTCAAAGTTTCGCTCATTTACGCCAATCAGGTATCTTTGTACTATGGCATTATCATTTGATAAGGTTTATCAGGATGTACAGCGGTTCCGCCTGGGAGCCTATTGCAGTACATCGGAAAAAGGGGAGATTGCTACGCCTTTTCACACGCATAATAAAGGGCAGTTTATTTATGCAGAGAAAGGTACCCTGCACATTGCTACTGCAGACAGGCAGTACTTTCTGCCGGTAGAGCATTTTATCTGGATTCCCAGGGGTGTTACACACAGGATGTGGACAAACAATGCTACTGTGCGGATGTTTACCATTTATTTTGACAACCAGCATCTGGAGGATGATTTCTATCAGACTACCGGCGTTTATATGGTCAATAATCTGCTGCATGAGATGATTCGCTTTGTATTGAGTTGGGAGGGGCATATCGGGAAAAGTGAGTTTTCTTCCTATCAGTTTTTACAGGCATTGAAAGCGATTTTGCCGGGAGTGAGTAAGACAAGGCAACTCCCTTTGTTAGGTTTCATAAAACCGCGGGATGAGCGATTACAGGAAGTGATTGATTATATGCGGAAACACCTTGATGAAAAATTAGAATTAGGACAGGTGGCAGGAAAATTTGGATTTAGCACACGCTCGCTGAGTAGAAGTTTCAATGCGGAGGGAACGAGTTTTATTGAGTACCTGCAGTCCTTGAGAATAATTCAGTCCATGGAGTTGCTGGCAGAGAAAGATTTCTCAATAAGTAGAATTGCGGCTATGGTGGGGTATGATAGTATCACGGCGTTTAGTCATACTTTCATGCGGTTTACGGGCATCAGACCTTCGGCATATACAAAAGGGCTGTTATCTTAAATGATTTCCGTTATAAAAGGGGGAAAAACGATCAATTACCTTGCTGCCGCGGGCCAAAAAGAAATAATTTATTCTCCAAAAAAAGATCATCCAAAAATAATTTCAATCATTAATACCAATCCATCACATTTAAATTTTATATACTATATTTGACCCTCCAATTTTAGCATATCGAAAGGCCTAATACGAACGTGAATTCTGAGACTATGAAATATACCATCCTTTTCGCATCAGCATTTATGCTAATGACGAGTTGCCGGCAACAGGCCATAGATACTGCCAATAGCGACAGTACCTTCTCTCTCGAGTCAGCACCTCCTATTGCAAAACAAGCCGATGATGCAAATGTGCTGAAAGTGTACGTCGAAAAAAACGGTACCATCTTCGCCAATGGCACTCAGGTCACCATCGATGAATTAGATAATCAATTAAAACAATTGAAAGAAAAAAACGGTATTGTCTGGTATTCCAGGGATAATCTCTCTGACGATCCATCCCGCGAAGCAATGGCTGCCGTAAACATTATCCTGCAATATGAATTAAGCGTAAAATTTTACGCTGATAAGGAATTCACTAAAGAAGCAAATTTCTAATGTTTGCTCCGGATTGCTGACATAAACCGGCAAGATTGCCCCGGAGAATCATTCACAAAATTCTAATGTCTGTCCGGGCGTATAAATCCTAAAGCAAAGGGAACACCTGCACCAAGCAAAGCACCCGTTGCCACATCAGTAGGATAATGCACACCCAGGTACATCCTGGAATATCCAATCGCCGAAGCCCAGAGCATGGAAGGCGCTATGATATACCACCTGGGATACGCCCTGGAAAGCGCCGTAGTAGCACTGAAAGCAGAAGAAGTATGACCCGAAGGAAATGAATATGACGTAGGTTCGTACACTGCTTTCAGTCTTACATTACTCACAAAAGGCCTTGGCCTTTTCACAATCACCTTTATCAGTGTATTCAACAGGAAAGTAGAGGCTGTACTACTGGCAATGTACAGCGCATTCTGTTTCATGTCAGGATCATTTTTGATAAGCCCGGCCGTTAATACAACTACAGGTATTCCCACATCAACATAGTCATTCATATTGGAAATAGTGCGCCACATCTTTGTTTGCCCGGGTGTACGGTGGGCGGCGAGGTCCTCGAGCACATGATCATCGAACTGTTGCAATTTGGATTGGGCAAATGTAGCCGGACGGAAAAAGATTAACAATGCCGGAATAATGAACCATTTCATGTGAGCAAAGGTACTCAATCCTGATGAAATACAGGAGATGGCTGATGCCACAGGCACCAGCCACCGGAACTACTATTATGAAATAGCTGACAGCACTACTTTTATAAAATAGTTATCAGTAGTACTCTTTTATGAAAGAGCTATCTCCACTATTCTTTTATGAAAGAGCTATCTCCACTATTCTTTTATGAAAGAGCTATCTCCACTATTCTTTTATGAAAGAGCTATCTCCACTATTCTTTTATGAAAGAGCTATCTCCACTATTCTTTTATGAAAGAGCTATCTCCACTATTCTTTTATGAAAGAGCTATCTCCACTATTCTTTTATGAAAGAGCTATCCCACTATTCTTTTATAAAAGAGCTATCCCACTATTCTTTTATGAAATTACCTGTCAGCTGCTTCACACCACCAATCACCACAAAATACATTCCCGCTTTCAGGCCCGAAACATCCAACGTTTGCTGTTGCCCTACTACCATTAACTTTCTTACTCCGGATAAATCATAAATTGTAATGTACTTACCTGTTACATCTACCCCGGAGAATGTAATCGTATTTCTGGCAGGATTAGGATAGATCTGCAATGCACTACTCTTCACCGTCTTCATAAACGTATCTGACACCGTCTCCGGATGCAATACAAACTTTACCCCATCTGCAATTACATACCCATTCGCTGAATCATTCCGTATTAATACATTGCCACTAGTGCCCGCTGCAAAGTCATAAGTACCCAGGTACTTCCACACGCCATTATCTATTTGCTGATTGATCAGGTATGTATTACTGCCACCATCATAATTCACATCCACAGGTGTATTGGATGCCCTGTTTGTACCAGAGGACCATCGCATATATACATCATAAGCGCCTGCTACCGGAAGGTTGGGAGAATACCTCATACTCTTCCCACCTGTGGCACCTGTATTACCATCCGTAGAATAATTTGTACCATAATACCCCGGACTTGATGTACTGCCCGTCCAGGTACCTGTAGCCACAGCAGCTGTGTTGTCTACATATACAATATTTGCCGAAGGCATATCTTCTGTTACATGCCCCAGTGCACTTTCTGCCCCACCTACGGAAGAAATTCTGTAGTAATAATTCACATCATTCGTCACATTGGCATCTGTATAAGTTGTGCCGGTAAGTCCTGAAGCAATCAGGGAATAAGGTCCCGTTACATCGTTTGCCCTGTATACATTATAACTGGTTGCGCCTACCGCTGCTTTCCACCAGTTTAACTGTATGGTCTGATTGCCTGCTTCACTCGTGAGGTACATGGGCAGGTCAGGCGCAAAGCCTGTACCCGTGGTAGTGGCCTGCACTTCCGGACCATTATTCACAACATAATAATAAGTGGTATTGGCTGTCAATACTGTATCAGCATAATTGGTTCCTGTCACTGAGTCAATCGTAGTATAAGGTCCGCCACTCACAGTGCCTCTTTTTATAACATAAGCAGTTACAGCAGTATCAGCCGGCCATGAAAGGTTGATAGCGGTAGGAGAAACTCCATAGGCACTCAGCTGCGCTGGCTGAGGCTGATCTGAATTTTGTTTATCTGCAAACCATTGCTGCATAAATAACCCCTGGTTTTCTCCACTCATCAGGTTCCAGCTCCAGTCGAAATACTGTGGCTTCCAGTAATTATCAAAAATATAACCCGTAAAACCTATCTCAGGATGTGCGTCGAGATAAGTTCTGAAAGGCGTGCCCCAGGCAGTCGTTGTACCATGCGTCACCCCGTCTGAATAACTACTGTTATCATTCCAGCCAAACTCGGTCAGCATCACGGGAATTGTCTGTGCCGATGTACCAAACTTCGTGTCCAGGTTAGCTGTTGTAGCTGCTCCCTGGTTCGGATAAATATGATACACATACACCAGGTTTGCCCCCGTCATGGGATTCGCCGCCGCACTATTTACCCTGGTACTCCATTGTGGTCCACCTACGAGAATAATATTCCTGGGTGCCACCGCCCTGATCGTATCAATCACCGGCTGTATATAGCTTTTCCAGGTAGTCCATACATCCGGATTAATCGGTTCATTATAGACCTCAAACAGTACATTGGGCGTGTTGGCATACCTGGGGGCGACATACTTCCAGAAGTTCATCACATACACCTGAGGGATCCCACCCGAACCATAATTGGATACAAAATGAAGGTCTACAATTATGTACAATCCTTTGGCAATCGCCTGCTGTACATAAGGGTCAATAATGTCTGCAAAACTTTGTGCCGGATCGCTCACCTTTGCGCAGGTAACCTGCAACCTGACGATGCGTGAATGCCAGCCCCTGCCGGCATCCGCCTGCCATTGCAGCATTTCACTGATAGGTTTGGCAGCACAGGTAGTACATTCATTATTATGCTCAGGTGCCAGGATGGATACGCCTCTCAGCGTAACATTATTCCCGCTGGAATCTTTGATTCGGTTACCATCTACATGGAGCCAGGATACCTGCGCATGACCTGTAAAACAAAGTAATAGCAATACGAAGAGTAGATTTTGGATTTTCATAAGGAAGTGGAATTTAACAGTGAACAAACAATATTTAAATTTAAGGAAAATAAAAAAGCTTCTGCCATCGACAGAAGCTTTTTTTCTGAAAATAGATTTCATTTCCCTTAGTGAATTCCCTCTTTCTTGACGATTTTATTTAAATTTCGAAACTATTCGCAATTTGCAATCCTTGGATTATCACCGGATCCGCAAGGGAAGAGATATTTACTTTGCGGGAAGGCCGCCACCGGGTTATCCGTCACTTCCAGCGGTGTCATTCCCTGTGGCAGACTCACCTGTACTGATGCGCCATTTCCCAGGGCCGTATTCTTCGCATTTGCATTGCCGTTGAAACTATAATCTATCATCGCATCCAGTAATCTGTATACTACATAATAATCATATGCATCATAAGCCGTTCTCGTATTGGGCAGATCATGCGCCGCCGTATAAGTATATCCATCTACCACACTTTGCTTTACTAAAATATAATCCTTCTCCGCATCTGCAATATTGATATGCTTAAACATATCGATTGCCAATCTGTGATCATTGGTTACGTCGTCATTATATACTTCTGAAATCAGCTTTGTATTGGTAGGAAAACTTTGCAGCTGTGTGGCTGTAATGTTATAAGAATACCACTGTGCCATGGTGAAAATAAACCTTCCGTTTACCCCCCATCCATTCTCCACAAATCCCTTATAGGCCAGTGCAAAGGAAGCGCCTCCGCCAAATGAATGACCCATGAAGCCGACCTTCTTTGTGTCAATGATACCAGGATAGTCATTCACCGCTTTCAGAAAACTCTGCCACAGTGTATTATATCTTGAATCCACCGTAACACCTGTGGTCGGATAAGGTGCAAATACGACGGCATAACCTTTCTTTGCAATAAAATTGTACAAACCTATATTATAACTGACTTCCTCTCCACCATAAGGATGTGAATAGAAAATAACAGGTACAGGTCCGGTAGCCTCTTTAGGATAAAACAGGGTCACCTTTTTACCACTATAAGTAGGGCTGTCAAAACTCACGCTGGCAACTGTATAAGAACCATCCGCACCATACCCGCTGGCAGGTCTTGATACGGGGCCTTCCAGATCGTCATCAGTATAATTGGTTGTGGTAGTGTCAGATTTTCTGCAGCTACAGCAGATCAGCATTAGGGCGATTACGAACATTCTCATGGTAGTAAATAATTATACAGTAAAGAAAATAAAAATCTGATAGAGAATTTTAATAATCCGGGTAAAACAGATGATTTGTATGGTGAAGCTGATAATAGCCACAGCCAGTTAATTTTTTCCTTTTGCGTAAATGAAATTCCGGATTCGCATAACTATCAGTCGCTTTACTTATTTCCTTTGCAGCCCTAAACTATATTCTGTACAATGATCCGGACTACAACAACTTTAGCAGCAATATTGCTATTATCTACTCTTTGTGCTTTTGCACAGCATAGCATCAGTGGTACAGTAAAAGATATTAATAACCAACCACTTCAGAAAGTAAGTATCTCATTAAAAGGTCACAAAAACAGCACTTTTACAGATGGAAATGGTGCATTTCATATAGAAGACCTGCCTGCAGGGAAGTATACCATTCACTTCTCTCACACTGGTTTCCAGGGGCAGGATGTAGCCTTCAATGCAGATTCGGCTATGCCAGTAGATGTTGTATTGTTGCCATCTCTGGAACAGTTGCAGACGGTCGAAATCACAGGCAGAAAAGAAATAGGGTATAAGAACACTAATACCTTCATTGGTACCAAGACCGCCACCCCCCTGAAAGATGTACCTGCGGCCATCGCTTATGTCACCAAGGAATTAATTCAGGATCAGGCAGCCGTAAGAATCGGTGATGTCGTAAAGAATATGAGTGGTGTGAACCAGTTCACCTTTTACGACGACCTGACGATTCGTGGTTTCCGTATCAATGGGGGGAGTACCACACAGCTCATGAACGGCATGCGTACCTTCACCGGCTTCTGGAAACAACCCATGGTGAACTACCTGGAAAGGGTAGAAGTGATCAAGGGGCCGGCATCCGCATTATTTGGAAACGCTTCTCCGGGTGGTGTAATCAACCGTGTGACCAAAAAGCCTCTCGATGAAGATCGTAAATCACTCAGCTTTACCATGGGTAGTTTCAATACCACCCGTGCATTATTAGACTTTACCGGTCCGCTGAATGAGGATAAGACGATCCTGTATCGCCTGAACCTGGGTTATGAAAATGCCGAGTCATTCCGTGTATTACAATTCGATAAGAACCTGGTGATAGCACCATCAGTATCTTTCCTTCCAAATAAGAAAACCCGTATCAACTTTGACGCGGTATATAATAAGTCTAATAGCCGCCTGGATCGTGGTCAATCCATTTTCCTGGGTCAGGACCTCTATTCAACCCCCATCTCACAGTCACTCAACGCTACCAACGACTACCTGAACGAGGAAACCTATACGGTAATGGCCTCTTTGAATCATCAGTTCAGCAGTCGCCTGGCATTCAATCTTGCTTACCTGCGTACAGGTTATACAGAAGATCTGCTGGAGCACAGAAGCGCCAATGCATATGCTGTGGATGCGGATGGCAATGTAATTTCCAGTCTGATAGCCAGGCAGGTTTTCGTACGTAAAAAGAATCCTGCCAGTGCCAATGCCAGCATGTACCTGACCTACGATGCCAATACAGGAAAGGTGGAGCACAAGTTACTCGCAGGATATGACTATTCACAGGCTACACTTTCTCCCGGCGCATCCCAGATGACGGCGACTAACTACCAGCTGAAAAATGGTGGAGTGGCTCCTTACAAAGCGGCGAATGCTGCCGATTATGTGATGTATAAATATACTACAGCCTCAGGTCAGGTGATTAACATTCCCAAACCCAACGTACCTTCCTTCGATTTGCTGAACCCTAATAATATCCTGGAAGATATGACCCGGTATGTATACACGCCTCAAAACAGTGCAGTACAACCTGCCTTCAATAGCCTGGGTGGTGTATATGTACAGGACCAGATCAAATTTGGTGCATTGCAACTGCTGCTGGGTGTCCGTTACGAAACTTACACCGACAGACCTAATTATAAAAAAGCGAATGAAACAAAGGTAAACCAGCATGCTTTGCTGCCTCGTGTAGGCCTGGTATACTCCGCTACTAAAAATGTCAATGTATATGGTGTATATACAAGAGGTTACAACCCACAGGATGCCAGCATTCAGAGCAATCCGGCATCAGGCGGTCCATTCGATCCGATCGAAAGTGAGCTGATAGAAGGTGGTCTGAAAACAGAATGGCTGGAGGGTAAACTGACCGGCAATCTCTCTGTTTATCACATCATTCAGAAGAATACATTATACCTGGCCGGAGTGGCAGAACAACCTGATTTGTATACACAGATAGGTAAAGAAAGAGCCCAGGGAGTGGAATTAGACATCACAGGTCAGGTGACGAAAGACTGGACTATTATGGCTAACTATTCTTACAATGATGCGGTGATCACTGGTGCCAAAGGTACTGACACCACATTGATCGGCCGTCAGAAACCAAATGCACCAAAGCACCAGGGGAACCTCTGGACTAAATATACCATTCCCACAGGCAAAGTAAAAGGTCTCGGCCTTGGTGTAGGTGCCAACTTTGTAACGACCCGCAATGTATCGCTGAATTCTACACAGACATTACCGGGATATGCATTGCTGAATGCTGCCCTGTATTACAAGGTGAATAAGGTACAGTTGCAGGTGAACTTCAATAACCTGACAAATAAAATTTACTGGGTAGGTGGTTATGATTACCTGCGTCTCTTCCCGGGAGCACCGAGAAGCTGGCAGGCGACCATCTCTTATACATTCTAAGCATGAAGAAAATATTAGGCTGGCTACATTTATGGCTGGGCATCGCCTCGGGTATCGTAGTGCTGATAGTGGCGCTGACGGGAAGTCTGCTGGTATTTGAAGAAGAGCTGGAACACACGTTCCACTCTTCCTTTTTTTATGTAGCAGCACCTGCACATGTAAATCGCCTACCACTGGATCAGCTGGTGACGACCGTGCAGGAAAAGTATAGCGGCTACAAAACCGCTAACATGAAAATAGAGCCAGCGGGCAACCGGAGCATCATTTTCCTGTTGCAGAAAAATAAGGCAAATCAACTGTATATCGCCGTCAATCCCTATACAGGGCACATTATAGAGGCAATGCCTGCCAGCAGGCGCTTCTTTACGATCGTACTGCAACTGCATCGTTACCTCTGCATGGGAGCGGTGGGTAAGGCAATAACCGGCATTTCCTGCGCTATATTCGTCTTTCTCACCCTGAGTGGACTCATACTATGGTGGCCAAAAAGAAATAACAGGAAGCAACGTTTCCGTGTGAAATGGAAGGCTTCGTTTAAGCGCTTGAACTGGGATCTGCATGCAGTGTTTGGATTTTACATTCACCTGGTATTATTGGCGATCTCTTTGACAGGACTGGTGTGGAGTTATCAGTGGGTGAACGGATTGTTATTCTACACCTTCAATGGCGGCTTTAAGGCGGAGAAAGTAACCCCGCCACCCAGTATTGCACGACAGGGAAGTGGCTATTTTGAAAAGATCTATCGTACTACCAATGAAACCCTGGTCTATGATGGGCCGGTGACCATTACCTATGGCAACGATTCCCTGGCAATCACCGCTTTTAAGAACAACATCGCTGCTTCCACAGCTAACACATACGATTTTCTTTATTTCGAAGCAGGGACCGGGAACTTGCTGAAGAAAAGACTCCATAAAGATGAAAGTGCGGGTATGAAAGCGAGAAGACTGGTATACCCCATTCATACAGGCAGCATCTTTGGTTGGCCGACACGGATCATTGCATTGATCAGCGCATTGGTGGCGGCTTCACTGCCAGTTACCGGCTTACTTATATACCTGGGCAGAAAGAAAAAGCAACCCATTGTGGCGAAGAAACGCGTGTTGGCCTAGCTATCACGCGTTTTTGCATTGATATTTACTCATATATTTGTCCCCAAATTATCTCTTATATTTATGAAATCCCCGATCGGCATACTGAGTTTATCGCTCCTTACCTTGTTTTCCTGTCATTCGCAACCCCCGGATGCGGGAGGAAACAGGGTTATTTTCAAGGACAGTCTTGGTCATACTATCACCAGCGCCGTGCTCTCCAATGCTACGGGGCAGGTCAATTATGAAGTGATGGATAAGCTAAGCATCAATCCTGAAGCAAAGGAACTGCATAATGAAGCGAGGGAGCTGGGGCAGGCGGGAAAGTATGAGGAGGCGATCGCTAAGCTGGAACAGGCAATCAAAATACAGCCCGCATGGGCTTATCCACCCTATGACCTGGCTTTCGTGTATCTATTAAAGGGAGACTTTGATAATGCCCTGAAGTATTATAAGGCCGCAGATGACTTATCTCCCAAAGGTTTTTTCACTGCCAAGACGGCCGTCTACACCCTGGAAGGTGAAAAGGCAGGGAAGTTCCCAAAAGGCATGTATGCTGCTTACCTGCAAATAGAATGGGCGGCGGACGAAAATAAGAAACTGGAAATAGCCCAGACTATCACGGAGAAGGTGCCTGATTTTGCACCGGGCTGGAAGGAAATGGCGATCCTGGCAGATAAGCCGGCAGAAAAACTGGAATATATCAACCTGGGGCTTTCAAAGAACCCGGATCTGGAAACGAAAGGTGTGTTGCTGATTAATAAAGCGATTAACCTGAATGGATTGGGGAAAAAGGAGGAAGCGAAAAAACTGCTGGGAGACCTGATTTTTTCTCCGGATGTGACGACGGGCAACCTGGAACTGGCTAAGTTTACTTTAAAATCTATAGTAGAATAAAGTTGTACCAAAGGTAACCTGAAACCATAGAGAATAACATTTACAAAATTGTCTTCATCAGTTACCCGAATTAAATCCCGGGAATTTTAGTCATAATACAGCCTGGTTCATTAGGTATTATTTCTCAGTACATTTTTCAGCACTTTCAAGGCGCTTTTAGTATCCTGGGATAAGCCGCTGATGATTTCCCTGAACCCGTACAGCAGGTTATCCAGGTTGTTCTTTTCGCTCTTCCAGTCGATGAACCGGGCGCTTTGTGGTGTCTTTGCAAAGCCTTGCAGGAATTCATATTTTGGGTGATTGAAAAGGGATTTAATTTGTTCCTGCAGATCCTTCACCTGTTCTTTCAGGGTGGTATTATACAGGTGTAATTTATCGTTTGTGAGCTGATCAGGGTGTTTGTCTTCCCTTTCGATCCATTGCAGTTCCAGCTGTAACATGGTGAGCAAATCTTCGTTTTCTTTTGCGATGATGAGCTGCTTCATGAGGTCTTCTTTCAGCTGAACCTTTGCCGGGTCCTGCTCCAGGTCAGGATGAAAGAACTTGGCCAGTTGCCTGTAGAGCTGTTGAATATTCTTTCTGCGCAGTGCATCCAGTAGTCTTTCCTTTTCTTCCTTATAGCGTTCCCGTTTGGATGTCTTTACGGTTGCAGGCAAGGTTTCTTCGGTAGCTGCAGCGGCCCTTAATTTCGACAGGTATTGTTCATTGATATCCTGGTAGCTGGTATCGGACAGGGCATTGAAGATGTCGAGTAATTCGCCTTCAGGTTCTCCCTGCTGGTACCTGAAAATATCCTGTAACAAGTGTAGGATGAGTATACGCAGGTCTTCTTTTTCATGGTCTGAGAGGCCTTTGGAAAGGGTCATAAAACCATTCATAAGTACCACAAGTTGTGCACGCAGACCGGTGAGCTGCTGAACGAAAGGGTAGATGTGTTTGATGTAGTGCTGGCGTTGTTTATCCAGCACTATGGTGAGTTCGGCCAGTTCCTGCCGAAGGCTGGCGATCTGTTGGATGAGTTTGTTGAAAGTCTTTTGCTCTTTGCTGAGACTGGACTTATTGATATTGAGTTCCCCCGGGCGCTTTTCTAATTCCTGTGACATGCAGTCAAAAGTAGGATAATTATTTTTGCGAAACAGGATGAACGAATTTATGTTTACCACATTTTGGACAACTATCCGATGCCTTTATTTCATCATTGCCACAATTATAACATACCTGTCCGTCAGCATTGATATGTAAGCGATTAATGAATTTTTCATCTTCCTCCGGCAGCACGGAGAGACCTGGTTTAGGCACTGTTTTGTTAATAAGCGTAAAGGTTCCATCTGCCTCAAAGTAAAAACGTCCCACTTGTCCAAGGTGTTTCACCCCCTCTTTACGCAGCTGTGCAAAGAGACGTTCCCGCGAAATGCGGGAGGATACCATCGCTTTTATATTCATGGTTCCTTCATGAATCAGCACCCCAATATCGCCCTGCGATTTCTCTTCAAACCGTTCACTTTTTGTAAAAAAAGCGGCAATAATGCGTTGTCCGAGAATTACAATCATAGCGACAATAACTGCTGGTAACAGCCCTCTGTCAGGCGACTGAATAGGAATACCAATAGCCGCTGCAAGTGAAGACATAGCTGCCATTTCATTACGGCTTAATTGTGAGGACATTCTTTTCCCCATCATCCGCATAGAAAAAAGTAATAACAGGAAAACAAAGAGTACCCTGAAGATTACTTCTATGAAGAATATTACCGGTACATTACCTATTAATATGCGCATCCAGTCATCGATGAAGATCTCATTCTCTTTCATATGTTATAATTTATATTACAGCCTTATCCCATTTTTTTTCGCCACAATTGGCACATGTAGTATCCGCCTGAATTATTTGCTGAGTAGCACCACAATTCTTACAGGCATAAACATCATCCGCTACCTGTTGCTGATAGGAATGCACCTGTTCATCCTTTTGTGGCAGCAAAGACAAGCCCGGTTTTGCTTTTTCCATTTTAAATATACTGAAGATCCCACAGGCCTCCAGGTATACGCGTTCTACCTCTCCAAGATTAAAAATCTTTTTTTGCCTGAGTAAGCTATACAGCTGCCCACGTGAAATGCGTGTTTTTTTTAATTCCTCAGTAACCATTAAACCATCCTTTACAAGGATAGACATTTTACCAAAGGTGATATCTTCAACCTTACTATTTTTTACACCCCAAAGGCTTAACCCGCGATGGAAAAATAATATCAGGAACAAAATCATAATTCCCTGAATGATTCCCCGGTCAGGCATTTCCATCGGAGGGGCTACAATGGCACCCAGCATGATAGTAATGCTCAGGTCAATAATAGTAAGTTGTCCTGACATGCGTTTGCCCAGCCACCTCATGAGCATCAGAAGAAATGCATAAATAATGACAGTGCGGCAAAATACCTCTATCATATACACCATCGGGGCATCACCTATAAAGATGCGTTTTAGATCTGTTAGCTTAATCTGTGATTTGTCCATAATCAATTCTATTCAAAAATTATGCATGGCAAATGGTCGGGAACGCTTACTGGTTAAGGATTTAAATTTGCATATAATCAACAAAAATCATCACAATGGAAAATGAAAGCAAACAGGAATGTCCGGTTCCAAAAGGAATACTGGTAATCATTGGCGGAAAGGAAAACAAAGGCGAAAAACCAGATTCTGAAGTGCAGGAAGAAAATGGATCTCCTCTTGAAATTCTGAAAACAATTGTAAAATTGATCAATAAACCAGATCCTTTGGTAGAAATAATTACTACTGCCAGCTCAGAAGGCGAAGAATCTTATAAAGAATATGTGGCTGTGTTCAAAAAGATTGGGGTTAAACGTTCCCGTCATATCCATCATAATTCCCGGCCTGAGGTAATGGTACACAGAGGGCCCTTTGTACGAATGGCGCAGATCATCATTACCAATCCTACCTGTATCGGAATTGGGGATTGAAGAAGATTCAGCAATTATTGTAGGGGATGGTTTGAATGCAACAATAATTGGAAGTGGAGTCGTATCATTATAGATGGCTCCCATTCAGAGAAAATGGATAGTGACTCTTTTACAAATATGAATGCAGTATCGGTAAGAACTTTGAAAGTTCACTTACTACTTCTACCTGTGGAATTTTATTTTGCTGCATATATTATCCAGAGGAGAGAAATATAACCTGGCTGAACGCCAGGCTATCCGGCAAATAATTTAAAAAAATCCGGCTTATTATAAGCCGGATTTAATTATTTTATCGGTCCCTGCTGATCACTGCCATTCGGATGATGGAACAACTTATTATTCCTGTCATACGTGTCAATAAACGGGTACAACCTATTCACCGTCGCCTGGATCTCGAATAACTTCTTCAATTCCTCCAGCTTCTCCGGATACTTCTTCGCCAAATCCACCCGCTCATTAAAATCCTCCTTCAGGTTATACAAAGCCCATACATCATCCTCAAACCTGGTTTTCTCCAGCTTCTTCCCCTCTGAGAAATTATAATCAATCCCATCCGGCCTATGTGCCGCACTAATCTTCCATCCATCATAATACAATGCCCTGGCACCAAAGATGTAATAATGCTGGATCAAATGTCTTGATTTCGCCTGCGCATCATTGATGGAATAGACCAGTGAAGTACCTTGAACAGAATCCTGCTTCACACTCCGGATATACTTTGGTTGCTGAATCCCTACCAGTTCAAGTGTAGTCGGCAAGATATCTATCACGTGTCCATACTGCTCACGAATCCCGCCTTTTTGCTGAATCCCTTTTGGATAATAAACAATCAGGGGATTATGTGTACCTCCCTCAGAATGCGCATCCTGCTTCCAGTCTTTAAAAGGCGTATTCGCTGCCTGCGCCCACCCAATCGGATAGTTAGTACTCGCGGCTGCCGTACCGATAGAATCAATAAAGGTCAGGTTGGTTTTCAAATACTCTGCTTCAGAAGCCTGGGTAACTTTGTTTAATCCCGGTTTGATCACACCATCCACAGTACCTTCCTTACTCGCGCCATTATCCCCAATGATCACATAGATTACCGTATTCTGCTCCAGGTTATTTTCACGGAGATAATTCACCAGTCGGCCAATCTGGTAATCAGTATAAGTAAGATATCCCGCATATACCTCAAAGAATCGTGCAAACAACTTTTTCTCATCAGCAGAAAGACTATTCCATGCCTTCACTCTTGAATTGCGATCCGGCAACTGTGCATTTGCAGGAATCACTCCCAGCTTTTTCTGTTGGGCCAGTACTCTTTCTCTATACACATCCCAGCCTTCATCAAACTGCCCTTTATACTGATCACTCCAGTATTTATCTACCTGGTGCGGAGCATGTGTAGCCCCTGGTGCATAATAAAGGAAGAATGGTTTATCCGGAGCGACCCTGTGTTGCCTGTCAATGTAAGCAATGGCCTTATCTGTAATCTGTTCATTCAGGTGTCTGCCATCTGGTTTGATATGCTCATTGTCTTCCACCAGGTCTGGTTTATATTGATCCGTAGCGGAACCCAGGAATCCGAAGAAGTGTTCAAACCCTTTCCCACTCGGCCAGCGATCAAATGGTCCTGCATCAGTAGCATCTTCATCGGGTGTCAACCCATACTTACCTACCGCAAATGTATTATACCCATTGTCTCTCAGGATCTCAGCAATCGTACCCGCAGAAGAAGGAATACGTCCGTCCCAACCCGGGAAGCCTGCAGACATTGCAATATGCGAGAATCCACCTTCATGTACAAAATGACTATTCCTGCCCGTTAGCAATGCAGATCGTGTCGGTGCACAAATGGCAGTCGTATGAAAATTAGTATACCGCAATCCATTATTGGCCAGGTTATCCAGCACAGGTGTGCGGATTAATCCTCCAAAACTACTGGAAGCTCCAAAGCCAACATCATCCAAAAGAATCAGGACTACATTGGGAGCACCCGCCGGTGCTTTCGGAACAGGTGCCCACCACTCCTGTGATTCAGCAAGCGTTTTGCCTATCTTGCCCTTATAGGTAGTATCCTGTGCGTATAAAAAGGAAGAAAAACTTCCTGTCATGAACAATAGCAAAAATTTCTTTTTCATAATTATAAAGAATGGGTTTTACTACCACCCAGGGTTCTGAGTGAGTAATGGATTATTGTCAATTTCTGTTTGTGGAATAGGATATAAATAATGTTTGTCCGCTACGTTGGTCTTTCCCACCTTCTGCAGACTGCTAAGCAGGATACCACCACCACTGGCATTCTTTTCACGGATCAGATCAAACCATCGCTGGTATTCATACACGAGTTCCAGTCTGCGCTCTAAATAAACAGAATCCCTGAACTGATCCTGTGAAAGGCCCGTAGTCAAATCAGGCAATCCTGCCCTGGTCCTTACCCGGTTAATGGATTTGTATGCCTTGGCCGTTGGACCATTCAGCTCATTTTCCGCTTCCGCATGAATAAGTAATACTTCTGAATAACGAAGGATAGTCACATTGGTAGAAGACTCACCTGCACTGGCATAGTTAGGGTCCCACCACTTATTGTAGAAAGGAGTGGAGTCATTGGGTACAGCAGGATTCGAAAGCGGCAGTCCATATTTCTTACCATTCGTAGGACTGGTAAAGCTGCGTACAAAAGTGACGTTTCTTCTTTTGTCATCCGCCCTGAATATTTTATAAATGCTGTAATAGTTGTCGCTACCCACGGTATAATAGCGTACCATGTGAGCATAGTTATTGCCAGTAATTCCAGGGATTGCAGATAAAATAGCTCTCTGTGTTTCATTGTTATCCTGGTTATTGGAATTGGCCAGCATTTGCGCGGAAAAGACATGCTCTACACCATTTTTATAAGCAGGCAGGAAGGTATGTGAATAGTCTGTGAACAGGTCATAACCATAAGTACCGGTTCCTCCATCCTGTGCAGACAACACTTCTTCTGCTTTGCTGACAGCCAGCTGGTATTTGCTGGTGATTTTCAGTGGCAGGGAAGCCTCATATAAATAAACTTTCGCCAGCAATGCCTTTGCTGCGCCTGCTGTTGCCCTACCTACATCCGGAGAGGTATAGGAAGCAGGGAGTGCAGTCGCTGCTTCAGCCAGGTCTGTTTCAATCTGTGCATATACGGAGTCAGATGCTGTTCTTGTAGTATAATAGGAAGATGCCAGCACTTCAGACTGATAAGTAGTAATCAATGGCACATCGCCAAACAGGCGCACAAGGTTGAAATAAAAAAGGGCACGCAGGAACTTTGCTTCACCCAGGATCCTGTTTTTCTTTGTTTCATCGCTGAAGCTAATGTCCGGCACCTTTGCCAGCACCACATTCGCTTTCCTGATAGCCGCATAATGTTGTTGCCATAGCTCATATACACGCTGATTGCTGGTGGTATGAGACAATACTGCCAGTGAACGTACATCTGAATTAGTTGCACCAGGACCGGGATCTTCATCATCATCCGCCATATTCATTCCGGTATTGAACAGGGTATTGTATGGACTTTGTACAGAGCCTGTATTCAGGTGATAGTACACGGCGTTGATAGCAGTTTCTGCATCAGATTCTGTCTGGTAAAACTGTTCTTCCGAAACAAAAGACTCCGGATCTTCTTCCAGGAAATTTTTGCAGGAGCTTAAAAAAACAGGGAGCGCAATGAGTATATAATAAAATTTCATGATCAAGTTTTTAAAGAGTGAGGGTAAGACCTGCCTGGTAAGATTTATTGTTAGGGTAAGAGTTGTTATCAACGCCCTTATTAATCAGACTTTGGCCATTACTGCTTACCTCAGGATCAAAGCCTGTATAATTCGTCCAGGTAGCCAGGTTCTGTGCGGAGATGTAAAGCCTTAACCCTTTTAACTTCGCAGCTGTTAAGAAAGACCTTGGGAAAGTATAACTCAGCGATACGTTTTTTAGCCTGTAATAAGTGGCATCTTCAATAAAGCGGTCGGACATGGTGATTGCGGGATCCTGGTAAGCTTCTTTCACATCAGTGTTGGTATTGGTAGGAGTCCATCTTCTCAGCATCACTTTCGATGCATTGGTATACCCGGTTCCCAGCTCCAGCTGCGCTTCATTGGTATTATATATTTTACCACCTACAGAAGCCTGGAAGAATACATTCAGGTCAAACCCTTTATAGCTGAATGAGTTTGTCAGGCCAGCGGTGAACTTCAGCTGGTTGTCGATAACAATACGGTCAGCAGAAGTGATCTTACCATCACCATTTACATCTTTATACTGTTGCCCTCCCGGACCATTATCTGCCTGTGGAGTCAATGCTGTTTGACCTTCCTGTATAATGCCGTCAGTCTGGTATACGATAAAAGAACCTACAGGATGACCGATCTTAGCGATAGAAGGTGCTGCGCTATTCGGAATGTACTCGTTTACGCCCTCCGTCAATTGCAGGATCCTGTTAGTATTCCTGGAGAAGTTCAGGATCGTGTTCCACCTGAACTCACCGGTGAGATTATTGGAATTCACATTCAGCTCAAAACCCTTATTGGAGATAGCCCCTATATTCTGATAGGTCGTAGATGTCTGGTTATTGCTCAGGTCAGCGAGACCGGAACTACCAGGTACAGTACCTGTCAGCAGCAGATTCGTCGTTTTTTTATAGTAGTAGTCAGCCACGATAGAGATTCGTCCATTCAGCAATCCGAGATCTAAGCCACCGTTAACCTGGAAGGTTTTTTCCCAGGTAAGGTTCTGGTTAGATACAGTGCGGGGTGCATATCCTGATACAGCAGTGCCTGAGAAGTTGTAAGGGTAATAAGAGATCCTGGCCAGTGACTGATATGCATCGATATCCTGGTTACCCGTAGACCCGGCACTTACTCTCAGCTTCAATACACTGATACCTTTTACATTTTCAAAGAATTTTTCTTTATAGATGTTCCATCCAATGGCACCTGAGGGGAAGTAACCCCATTTATTGCCTGCGGAAAATTTGGAAGAACCATCTGCTCTGAAAGAAAAAGTGACAAGGAAGCGATCATCAAAAGCATAATTTACCCTGGCGAGATAAGATGCCAGTGCCCACTTGAGCGCAGAGGAACCTGGTGTGGCAGCACTGGTACCACTACCCAGGTCATTGTAAGTCAGCTTATCAGAAGTATAGCCATAGGAAGCGGCTGTTAAACCTTTTGACTGTGATTGCTGGGCGGTAAAACCTGCAACAGTGCTGATCCTGTGTTTGTCGTTAAACTGTTTGTCATAAGTGATGGTATTCTCATTCAGCCAGTTACTGGTAAAGAGTGAACCTACAGCAGCATATCCGTTATAGGAAGCACCTTCATAGGTAGATTTTGGCAGGTACCTGTTTTGCTTATTATCTACGATGTCTGCACCTAACAATACTTTTGCCTTCAATCCATCAAGGATGGTATACTCACCTGTTACATTACCAAGAAAGCGATTGGTGATGGTTTCATTTGTCTGGTTGTTTAAGGTATTGATGGGATTTGCATATATTGTTTCAAAAGGACTGTTCACTACATAGGCACCATTATCCTGGTAAATGGGTAAGGAGGGTGGCGTATAAAGCAGGCCCTGCACGATATTGGCGGGTGCTACATCCGCTTTGGTATGCGTGCCGATGATGCTGGAAGTCAGTTTTAATTTAGAGCTATAATCATGTTCTACATTTACACGTGCAGAGATGCGTTCAAACCCGGTTTTAATAATCACCCCTTCCTGTTTCAGGTAGTTGCCCGCAATTGCCAGGCGCGTTTTATCACCTCCGGAAAAGATAGATAAGCTATGACTCTGCACCGGTGCAGTAGTAAATGCTGCTGCCTGCCAGTCAGTTCCCACGCCGCTTGTATCGAGGGTATAACCAGATACAGCAGGGAGTGTCACAGTCTTACCGGAATTCGTTGCAGCGTCTTTACGTAGCTCCCACCATTCGCGGGCATTCAGCAAAGGAATCGTTTTAATTACTTTTTGGATGCCATAGTAAGCATCGTAATTAACAGAAGACTTGTTCCTGGATCCTTTTCTGGTCGTGATCAATACTACACCATTCGCACCTCTTGAACCATAGATCGCAGTGGCAGAAGCGTCTTTCAATACATCGATAGATTCAATATCATTTGTATTTAAGGTAGAAAGGGGATTGATATTAGGACCATTGGTTACACCGGCATTGGCCACGCTGTAATTATTATTGATCGGGAAACCATCGATGACATAGAGCGGATCACTACCTGCAGAGATGGAGTTGTTTCCACGTATCTGCACACTCACACCACCTCCCGGCTGACC
This sequence comes from Chitinophaga silvisoli, assembly GCF_003412465.1. Classification (GTDB taxonomy): domain Bacteria; phylum Bacteroidota; class Bacteroidia; order Chitinophagales; family Chitinophagaceae; genus Chitinophaga; species Chitinophaga silvisoli. The sequence continues at coordinate 81,417 of NZ_QTJV01000004.1, read as the reverse complement.
ATTGGTCTGAGTAACGACTACACCTGATACAGAGCCTTGTAACAGGCGTTCAATGGAGTTGACAGGTTGTTCTTTTACAGCAGGAGGAACAGATGCAATAGAACCGGTGACATCACTTTTCTTTTGTGTACCATAACCTACTACAACCACGCCATCTAACTGGTTTAATGTTTGTGTTAATTCCAGTCTCGCCGGGGAGGCCGTTAATTGAACTCTTAAAGTATCATACCCAATAAAGCGGACTACAACATAGTAAGGTAACTTCTGGCCTGTTACCAATTGAAAATGCCCTTTGTCATCCGTGACAGTCTGATTGGTCACACCTTCGATCTTGATAGATGCGCCGGGCAATGGCTCTTTAGTTCGGGCATCCACCACTGTTCCGCTCACAGAAGAATTAATCAGTGGCTTATCCTGCGCGGGCGATAGCATTGCAGACAGCAATGGCAAAGCCAGTAATACTAACTTTTTATACATGACATTTTTGATTATAGACAAAGACTTCCCCCTGGCCATGAGCGCATGGCCTGTAGATGATGATTACAGGAAATGAAAAGAGAGGATTATTGACAACAGCAGCTAATAGTGCTATTGCATAGAACACTGCCTGGGATGGAATGAGAATAGATAATTGGATTCTTTTTCATCGTTATATTATTAGGTTGATTTTTAGTGTGAACAGGCTAAAAATGCAATTAGCTGGACATAGCATCCCTCAAAGCTTTCGCTCAGGAAAATAAAAAATGGAAAAAGTAAATGAATTTGTAAGAAATCAACACCCTCAGAATGACATGCTCTGTTTGCGTGTATAAGGGAGGTTTGGTGGGGACATACCTTATAACAGAACAAACATACAATTAAATGTTTAATCTACAAAATTAATAGACTAATAATTATATTTGCTCTCCCACCAATCAATTCATCTCAATCAAATCTAATGAAAAGTATAGGAGCTATGCTTGCGCTGCTGACTATTCCTGTCTTCCATGTCGCAGCCCAGACAAAAACAGAGAGGCCAAATATTCTCTGGATTGTAAGTGAAGATAACACGACCTTCCTTGGTTGTTATGGTGATCAGTTTGCAACAACACCCAATCTTGACAGATTTTCAAAACAAGGTGTATTGTATGAGAATGCATTTTCTACCGCACCTGTTTGTGCACCTTCACGGAATACGCTTATCACAGGCATGTTGCCAACCAGCCTGGGTACGGAGAATATGAGAAGCACTTATCCCGTTCCTTCCTTTGTACAGTTCTTTCCAAAGTACCTGCGTGCTGCCGGATACTATACCACCAACAATTCAAAGAAGGATTATAACACGATTGATCAGACAGATGCCTGGGATGAATCAAGTGATCAGGCGACTTACAAAAACCGTAAACCCGGTCAGCCATTCTTTGCCGTCTTCAATATCTTCACTACTCATGAAAGTAGCATCTTCGGCAATCAGCCTGACCTGAAACATGATCCGGAGAAAGTACCCATACCTCCCTATTTGCCCAGGACTACAGAAATGAAACATGATTGGGCGCTCTACTATGATAAGGTGGAACTGATGGATAAGCGGGTAGGAGAGTTGTTGCAGGAACTGGAAGAATCCGGGCAGGCAGATAATACCATTGTATTCTATTATGCAGATAATGGCGGCGTATTAGGCAGAAGTAAACGCTTTATTTATGAATCAGGTTTGCATGTACCGCTGATCATTCGCTTCCCTGAAAAGTATAAACATTTATCCCCCGGTACACGCACTGATCAACTGGTGACCTTCGTAGACTTTGCACCTACAGTATTAAATCTGGCAGGTGTCAAAATACCGGCTTATATACAAGGCAAGGCATTTGCCGGCCCCAATCTGCCGGCTCCACATGACTATGCCTTCAACTTCCGTGGAAGAATGGATGAGAGTGATGATAAAGTACGATCCATCAGGGACAAACAATATAGGTATGTATGGAATTTTTATCCGCACAAGATCTACGGTCAGCATGTCGGGTTCCTATGGAATGCAGCTTCCATGCGGTCATGGGAAAGTGCATACAAAGCAGGCAGCCTGAATGAACTGCAATCAAGATTCTGGAAAGAAAAGCCAACAGAAGAATTATATGATGTAATCAATGATCCTGATAACATCCATAACCTGGCAGGACAAAAAGAATATAAGCAGGTATTGGCGAGAATGCACCAGGAACTACACAAAGAACTGATCCATACAAAGGATGCCGGATTTATTCCTGAAGCACAGCTCACAGAGATCATAGGGAAAACAACTCCTTATGAATATGCGCATTCAGTAAATTATGATATTGATAAGGTGTTGGCTACAGCAGAAGCAGCGTCCTCCAGAGATGTAAAGTACCTTCCTTCATTAATTAAAAAACTAAAAGATAAAGATCCTGTCACCCGCTATTGGGCGGTCACAGGTATTATTATCCTGGGTGCAAAAGCCGATGTATTGCCCTTACTACAGGATGAGAGTATCGCAGTCAGAATCGCTGCAGCAGAAGCTGCCTATAAGTTGGGAGAGAAAGAACCGGCCCTGAATGTACTCCTGTCGGCCATTGATAGTCCTAATGAAATGGCAAGACTACAGGCCCTGAATGTACTGCAGTCAGTAGACAAGAATGATTTAACCAGGTTCCGGGAGAAATTCAACACCCTATCTGCTACTTACGAACTGACATTATCTAAGTACCTCTTAAATAAATAATATCATATGAAACATGCTGCATTCATGACCATCAGTGCACTGGCCTTTGGCTTGCTGTCTCCACAAAAGAGTATAGCCAGGCAGCAACCGAATATCGTCGTTATTCTTGCTGATGACATGGGTTACTCCGATCTGGGATGTTATGGTAGTGAAATTCCCACACCCAACCTGGATAAGCTGGCGCAGAACGGTGTCAGGTTCACACAGTTTTATAATACCGCACGCTGTTGCCCGTCCAGAGCCACCTTACTGACAGGGCTGTATAGCCATCAGGCCGGAGTAGGGCATATGATGAATGATCAGGGGCCTGATCACGAAGCATACCGCGGACAGTTGAACAACAAGTCAGTCACTATTGGTGAAGCCTTAAAAAGTGCCGGTTACTTTACAGCCATGTCCGGAAAGTGGCATGTGAGCTTTGACTTCAATGTAAATCCTGCCAACAGGGGCTTCGACAGATCCCTGGCAGCCCCTAATGGTGGATTCTACTATGCTGACAAGAGATCCCGGCTCTTCCTGAATGGGAGAGAACTGGATGTGAACAATGCGCCGGAACTGCCTAAGAACTGGTATACTACAGATATCTGGACAGACTATGGCCTCAAATTCATAGATGAGGCATTGACAGAGAAAAAGCCTTTCCTCTTATACCTTGCCTACAATGCGCCTCATTTCCCGTTACAGGCACCAGAAAGCGAGATTGCGCCGTTCAGGGGCAAGTACCTGCAAGGCTGGGATAAAGTAAGAGAAGCGCGTTATCGTAAACAAATTCAACTTGGTTTAATAGACTCCTCATTGAAACCAGCACCTGGTAACCCAATCATCTACAAATGGGATACCCTGAGCGATGCAAAGAAAAAACAGTACGATGATATGATGGCAATATATGCAGCCGTGATTACTCATCTTGATAAAGAAGTAGGTGTGCTCATAGACGGACTTAAGAAGAGGGGAGTCTTTGATAACACAGTTATCCTTTTTGTTTCAGATAACGGAGGCAACGCAGAACCAGGCATAGAAGGCCGATATGACGGCGCGCATCCCGGCACCGTGAATTCAGATGTTTATATCGGACAGGGATGGGCACAGGTAGCGTGTACGCCATTCTGGATGTATAAGCACCATACGCACGAAGGAGGCATTTCCAGTCCTGCAATCGTGAGCTGGCCTGCTGGTATCCCTAAGGAGAGAAACGGGAAATTTGAGCAGCAACCGGCCCATTTGGTAGATATTCTTCCTACCCTCCTGGATCTGGCTCATGCCACTTATCCTTCCGAATATAATGGCAATAAAATACAGCCATTGGAAGGTACCAGCATCAGACCTGCATTCACAGGAAAGAATATTGACCGGAAAAATCCTATCTTCTGGGAGCATGAAGGTAACAGGGCCATTCGCGAAGGCAAATGGAAACTGGTGGCGGAGCGCTCAGAAAGATGGCAGTTGTACGACCTGGAAAAGGATCGTTCAGAACTGAAAGATGTATCCCGTCAATACCCAAAAGTTGCGGCAGACCTGGAGGCCAAATACAATGCCTGGTATACCCGTGTGCATGCAGAGCCATACCCTAAACCACTCAATAGCTGGTTCTATGATTATACCAGCCTGAAAAGCGGGGAGTAAAAACCTGAAGGAAGATAGGTAGCTACTAAAAAATGAGGAAGAATGATCTTTCATTCTTCCTCTCAGATAATTATAGGTTATTCAATGCTAACTGGGCTCTTTTTTTCATCCGTCCATCCATCCTCACTAATTCCTTAAACATATTCCGCGCTTTGACTTTCTGCTTTTTATATTTAAAACACATGGCCAGCTGATACCGGGCTAGTTCCCTGTAATTGCTGCTGGTATCTGTTGTCAACTTTGTAAGTAAGGGCATGGCATCATCCAGGTTACCTTTGTAATAATGTGCCATGGCTGTTTTAAAAATAGACTGATCTGTTTCAGTTGTTGTTGCTGCTGTTGCTAATACAGGAGGCGCAGCAGCAGTACTGTCTCCTTCTCCTGTAGCCACCGTATCGGTATGGGCAGTGCCGGGAGATACCGTTTCCTGTGCAGCTACCTTTTCCGTTTTTACAATAGCAGGATGTCCGTTGTCTGTTTTTGTCTGTTGCGTGATCAGGAATACGAGACCGGTTACAAGGGCCGCCGCAACTACACTCCAGAAGTAGGTGAGGAACTTTTCCTCTGTTTCTATTTTCTTCTGGTAGCGTTCAGTCTCATACACCGGGGCTATTTCATTGCTGCGTATCAGCTCCTGCACTTTCACACCCATCGCCTGGTATTGTGCATGATACTTTGGCTTTTGAAGAATTTCAACAGCGCTGCTGCAAAGCTCACAATTCACAAGATGCTGTTCCAGGAGGTGCTTTTCAACATGCGTTAAACGGCCATCTACATAACGGGGAAGTTGATCTTTACTAAAACAACGAACCTTGCTGAAGATCTTTAATATCTTGTCCTTGTTTTCGGGAGTTTGCATATCCTTGATTTGAATCTTGTTCTTGATTGCCTGAATTTTCTATTTCCGTTTCTAAATTGGCAGAGACCAGTACTAAAGTAGGTGCCGGTTTAATTGCCTGGAGATTTTCCTCAGCTTGTACAGCTACCCTTAGCGTGGCTGCTTCCTGTCCCTCATCTACAGATATCAGTATGCCTGCTGGCTGCGATTCCTGTTCCTGTATGGCTGATTTTGCCGATATCAGCACTAATGCCGGTTCCTGTTTCTCTTCAACTACCATTGTGTCACTCTGTTTTTGCTTCCGGGGAGCTGCATTTTTCAGAGATGAAGTACTGCTCTTTTTCCGCTTTTTGGGTGGTTCATTTTCTATTACCAATACTGGTTCAGGTGTCTCATTTACCGGTCTTGTATGTTTATTGATTTTCGCATATTCCAGTTTCTCCAAAATAAGAGAAGCTAATTCCTGTTTGGACCGCTTAATCATTTTCCTGATCTTATCCATGGTATATTCCCTGTCAGCCGCTATTTCAGCAAAAGTCTTCTGATCAAAATAGAACTCTTTCAATACTTCTTTGTGGGATGCGTCTAAATCATCAAAGGCTTCTTTCATGGTAGCCGTCAGTTCTTTTCTTTGCAGTAAATTACTGTTGGCTTTTTCTGCCTTATTTTCAAGCCTGGTAATATCGCTGGATGCAGAAGTAGGGAAATAATAAGTATTCCTCGCTTCCCTGTTACTTTGTGACTTGATGAAGAACTGCATCCATTCGCCTATTTTAGGGATCGTCTGTGTCTGCAAACTTTTAAAGAGCCTTTTTAATAAAGACGGGAAAAATTCATCAGGGGTATTGTCGTAGTTATTTAAAGAAGGTAAGGACACTGCGGCCAGCAAATGGCTATATCTCTCCAGTAAAATTCCAGCTGCTTCCTCATCTTTCAATTTTCTTGCTCTGGCCATGAGCTCACTGTCTGGCAAATTTGCAAGTTGATGTAGCATAGTTCTAATTAATATTTACAAATAGAAATATATGGGAAAAAAACGCATTGAGGATTTAGCCAATAAGTATGCCGTATGTACCAGATAAAAATCGAAGATGTTGATAACCAATAGAAGTTAACTTAATCAGTTTGTTGCATAATAGATAAAATACATGTGAATTTCCACGGTAGAAAGCGGAAATTGCCTGATTAAAAAACTACCCAAATAAGTAGAAATCAGAGAATTGTATTTTGAGAAAGCGCGAGTATGAGCCTGTCACATATTGGGGAAACAACATTCACAACTTGAGGAATACATCATGTACTGATGACTTTTCGATGTTCTCTTCCCCAATTCACTAAACTTTCTACAATCGGATATAATGATTCACAGTATTCAGTCAACTTATATTCCACATGCTTAGGGAAGTCAGGATCTTCCATCCGCAGCACCAGGTTATTCAGTTCCATGATCTGCAATTCTTTCGACAGCATGGAAAACGTAATCCCCGGTATACTCTGCGCAATCTCCCTGTACCTGCGCAATCCGTTATGCAGGGCTAATATCACAGGCATCCGCCATTTACCACTCAGCACATACAGTGCATCCTGGGCATACCTGATTTCTTTTTCATCCATTGTGGTACAGATGTATGGTTTTGTCTTTTTATCTTTCATTGTCAGGGTGCTATCGTCTACCATAGCATTTTTAAAATCAGTTTGTGTCACGGTTACATTTGCTAAGTAAAATTAAAACTTTGTGAAATGAAAGCAAATTTATTGCAACTCAGCATAGCAAACGGTGTAGCAAATATCACTTTGAATAACCCTCCGGTCAATGTGCTGAGCGGTTCACTGATCCTTGCATTAAAGCAGATGCTGAAAGAATTGTCTGATAACAACGATGTAAAAGTAATTGTGTTCGACAGTGCCAACCCTGATTTTTTTATTGCACATGTAGATATCAATATCCTTGAAGAGCGCGAGATCTTTAATCAATTGCAGGCGACAGCTCCGGAAGGTTTCAATCTATTTCAGGCAGTAGGAGAGATGTTGAGAGACCAGCCGCAGGTGACGATCGTAAAACTGAAAGGTATTGCACGCGGTGGTGGTGCTGAATTTGTAACAGCTGCAGATATGAGCTTTGCTTCACTTGAAAAAGGGAAACTGGCGCAATGTGAAGCATTGATGGGTATTATACCCGGCGGTGGCGCTACACAGTATCTATCAGAAAAAATGACCCGTAGCCGGGTATTGGAAGTAATCCTGGGTGCTGACCTGTTTGATGCCGCTACGGCAGAACGATATGGATGGATCAATCGTGCATTGCCGGATGCCTCACTAGATACCTTTGTAAGTCAGCTGGCACATAATATCGCCGCTTTACCTGAGGGGGTACTTGCCAAAACAAAACAGGTTTTATCTCCTGTAAAAAATATAGCAGGATTTAAAGCAGAAAATGATGCCTGGGAATCACTCGTATTTAATCCCGCAGTAACGGAGATCATGATGCATGCCCTGCAGCATGGTGCTCAAACGGTAACGGGGGAACTGAAACTGGAAGAGCTGCTAAGAAAAAAAGAGGTTGGATCAAAAATAATTTAAAGGCATCGGGCATTAAAAAAACATAATTCCCGCCATCAGGTATCCTTATTAATCCAGAGGAATTTACCTTTGATCCAACCTCTGTTATTAATAAGATACCTGTTGCCCTTGCCAGCCCGTGGTGCGCAGAAACTGTTCCCAGTTCAAAGTACCGGGGTTGATCTCACGGCTCCAGTTCAAATCACGCTCTTTGCTGTAATAACCATATTCAACTGCATACCTTGCCATTCCCAGGATCTCACTCACTAACAACTCATTTGATGCAAAAGCAGGTAGTAACTGCAGGAATTTTTCTCTTGTATAGGCATCGCCATATACAGCCTTCTTTCCTGTTACCCTGACAAAAGTATCCACCATTTCCTGCGGAGATAAAAATTCTCCAATCACTGGTAAAGTCTTCCCGGCATATTTATCCGGATGTAAAAGGATCTCCAGTACTGCAGGCCCTGTAGCTGTTATAGGATCCACATATGGCGCTCTAAAATCCTTTGGCAGATAGATGGGAAACACGAGTGTATCACCCCGCAAAACAGGAGGATAAAACTCTAATAGGTTGGTGAAAAAGAATGCCATTTGGATCATGGTACTGTTCACAGGGAGCGTATTAATATATTCAGCTACACGTGCCTTATCCGTGAAATGTGGTGCAAAGAGCTTCCCGCCGCTTATCTTATCTACATTCTCCAGGCTACTGAACACAATGTGTTGCACACCCGCTGCTGCCGCTGCGTCTGCCAGTTCTTTTCCTAATTCAAACTCATGTGTTTGCGGTGGCACTATTCCCGGGGTCATCAGGAACACACCTGCTGAGCCACGGAACGCTTTTACAAACTCATTTTTATACCCCAGATCAAGTGGTATATTCACCAATTCTGCACCTTGTCTGATCAATTCCAGCGCCGCCGGCGAATCTACCCGGCGCGTAATCCCGCGCACACGGAAACGTCCGTCCTTCAGTAGTGTATTTGCTGCACTATGACCCTGCTTGCCCAGGATACCAACGATGGTAATGAGCGGTTTATCTTCTCCCATAAGTAAAATTTATAGTTGCAAAACTATTGGGGCTTCGATAAATTTGCAATAACTATCCATTAGGATAGTTCTATAAAACTGGTGTTATGGATATAGAATGTCAAAGTGAATTTATAAAGGTCAATAATAAATTATATCCTTGTACAGTAAGTGTGGCAATGGATCTGGTAGGAGGGAAGTGGAAGGCAGTCATACTGTATCACTTAATGGATGAGGAGAAGCGATATAGTGAATTAAGAAAAGCATTGCCGGGTGTTACAGAAAGAACATTGAGCATACAACTGAAACAGCTGGAAGAAGATGACCTGATCTCCAAGAAAGTCTATGGGAAAAAGCCCCCGCTTAAGGTTGTCTACAGCCTGACTGAATTCGGTAAATCCTGTACTCCGATGCTGAATGCAATACTGGGATGGGGAAATATGGTAGCTACGCAAAAAGGAGAATTTGTAAAGGCATAAAAAGCTGCCTGTTATTCCCTTTCTCTTGATTGCCTGCGAAAGGTCAGCGCTGTCATACCTGTCTCCTTTAAAAAGATCTGAGAAAAGTAGGAATGATTCTCAAACCCCAATTCACCCGCAATCTGTTTTACATTCAGGTCAGTAAAATATAAGAGACGTTTAGCCTCAGTCAGCATTTTATATTTAATCCAAAAAGATACAGTCGAACCAGTCGTTTTTTTCAATGCTTCGTTGAGATAGGGCTCCGAGATATGGAGCATCTCTGCATACGCTGCCGGTGTTTTAAATTGCTGTATATTTTCATTCAGCAACTTTTTGAACTGCATAGATATGATAGCTGGCCTGGAGTTGTGGGATACCGCCTTTGAATGTATTTGAATCGTACTGGCAGCCATTTCAAAAAAAGAACGGAGCAAAGAATGAAGTACTGATAGATTAGCTTCCTGCTCATATGCTTTGCGATATAAAATACCCAACAGCATATCATAGTCTTGGATCTCTCCGGCACTTAAAACAATCGGTTCCTGGAACCCTGACCAGCTTTCAATAATATCCCTGCAAGCCGGATCGACCAGCGCCGGATCGGCAGCTAAGAACCACCCCTTTGCTTTTTTAGTAATGATCCGGTAGTGTATTTGTTCCGGAAGAATGTAATACAGGGTATTAGGTCCTACAATTTTCTCTTCAAAGTCTACAACCGTAGAGCCACTGCCTTCCAGCGTAATAAAGAAAATATAATGATCATCCCGGTGTGCGCCCTTCGCTTTCGATTGCTGAGCAGTGGCTGCTTCCTTTGCCGATGGTTTCAACTGAAACCCCAGTTTACTTTTATCCTGTAACTTGCTGACTGGAACACGCTTCATGCAACAAAAATAGCATTTCCTGCCTATTTAAGTCCCAGGAGCTTGTCTGCATTTAAGTGTGCAATTTTCGCCAGTTGTTCTTCCGGCAACTCAAGCGCATGTAAGAAATCAACACCTACCTGGTTACTGCTGAAAGGATAATCTATAGAGAACATAATATTGTCAATACCGATGGTATCAATGACAAGTTGTAAGGGGGCGGGTGTGAAAATACCACTGGTAGTAATAAAGAGCTGGGCTTTGAAAGTTTCAATCAGTGTCCGCTTGTTCTTTCCTGCCATTCCCGGTGTGAAAACCTTATTAGCCCTGGACCACATCATAGGCAGCATCTCACCCATATGCCCAATAATGATTTTCAACTTAGGATATTGATCAAACACACCTGCTGCTAATAAACGTAAAATATGAATGGCCGTTTCTGAATGCCATCCCCATCCATAACAGGCAATGGCTTCATTAGGTCCCGGGGTATCCCCTACGTTGCTGTAATAGGCATTTATAACCTCTTTAGGCGGTATCCCGGGATGAATATAGATAGGTACCCCAAGTGCCTCCGCCCGCTCAAAAATAGGGGCATATTTTGGCGCATCCAGGAACTCCCCGTTAATGGTGCCTTTAATCATGGCACCACGAAAACCATAAGTCTTTACAGTACGTTCCAGTTCTGCTGCTGCAGCTGCCGGATTGCTTACAGGAAGTAGTGCAAATGCTGTAAATGATTCCGGGTGGCCCTTTATTTTCTCCGCCAGCAAGTCATTATATTTTGACGCAAAGTTGGCTGCATCCCCTCCGGATAGCAGGTATACATCGGTATTTTCAATTGATAATACCTGTGTGGAAATCCCGGTTTCCTGCATAGATCCTAAACGTTCACCAGTGATATCCGCCAGTTTATCCTGCATAAGCCCCAAAGAACGTCTTTCTTTCAATATACTTTCAGGCAGCAGTGCGCTCATTTCCGGGAACGATGTATGTTCCTCCAGCGTTACTATTCTCATTGTCAATGATTATTTTATGCAAAGAGACGAAAGTATGGATGCTTCATCAATAAAAGGAATGGGGTATTTATATCAAAATTTGGGGTAACTTAGGTACCTGCACCTTTGTCGCAACCCGGTGCTTTAATTTGTTATGTCAACCTAATTTCCACTAAATGAAAACCGATGAAGAAACTACTTTATCTTTTATTCCTCCTATGTTCCGTTACCACGTACGCTCAAACACTCAGAACCTTTTACATTGACTTCGGACCCAATGATGTTACTAATGGTAACATCACCTCCAGTCCAGACGCAAATGGTAATTACTGGAACAACATTACCAATACCAGCACAACTGCTGCTTCGGTCTATCTCCTGACAAGCAAAAATGCCTCCTCCGGTGCCCTCATCAACATCACTGCAGGCTTTAGCTCCAATGGGATCAATAACGGTGGTTTATTGGCTCCCAGTGCCTCTCTTTTGAATGATATCGCTATCAACACAGCCACGCAGGATTATTTCTACACTGATAATACTGCCGGCTTTATCATCAAAGGTCTCGATGTAAGCAAGGGATACATCTTTCATTTCTTCGCTACCAGGAACGATCCTGAAGTCAGGAAATCAAATTACACATTGACAGGTAGCACAACATATAGTGCTACTTTACAAACCTCAGGCACGAATCTGGGTGGCACCGGCTACAATGGTAATAACAGCACTATCCTGACAACCAGCACAATTACACCTGATACGAAAGGACAGATCGCGATCACTGTCAGGCGGGAAACAGGGACATTCGCCTATATCGGGGTACTGAAAATAGAAGAAGTCCGCTTGCCTGTCACACCATTGAAAACAACCTATATCGACTTCGGACCTAACGATGTCACCAATGGAAATAGCACCACCAGTCCGGACATCAATGGCAACTATTGGAACAATGTTACGAATACTGCTGCCACGGCACCAGTTGTGAACCTGTCAGATAAATCGAATGTCCCCACAGGCGCATCCATTAAAATCATCACCGGCTTTTCTTCCAATGGTATTCTCAATGGAGGCTTATTGTCTCCCGATGCCAGTCTGCTGGGTGATTTCGCCATTCCTACAGCCACGCAGGATTACTTCCATACTACCAATTCTTCCAGCCTTTCCATCAGGGGACTGGATAAAACAAAAGGCTACGTTTTCAGTGTCTTCGGCACCCGCAATGATCCTGAAAAAAGAGTGTCAGGTTATGCCATTACAGGATCCACCTTCTACAATGGTACCTTGCAAACCTCTGGTACTAATCTGGGTGGTACTGGCTATAATGGTAATACCAAAACTATCCTGACTTCTGATATAATAATGCCGGATGATAACGGCCAGATAAACCTTACCCTCACCCGGAACGAAGGTACATTTGGATACCTGGGTATCATGAAAATAAACCAGGTAAATCCTGTCACCTTTGAACCATATTGCACCACCAAAGATGCCAGCCGCATTGCCATCATGGGGTCTTCCGTTCCTTCCGGTACAGGGGCTACAAACAACCAGGGATATGCTCAATTATATGCTCAATTGCTTAGCAACAGGGCAAACAGTGGGGTAGGGCAGACCTGGAATGTATCGAATATTTCGGTGCCGGGAAACAATACGCTGAGTGTCATCAACCGTTGGGATAAGGATTTACTCCCCCTTTGCAGCAGGTATGTGATCTATGCATTGTCATTGGGCAATGAAGGTATTACCACCGGCGGCCAGGCCATCTTTGACCAGTTCAGGGACAACATGAAACTGCTGATCAATAAGGCGAGACAGCAGGGCATAGAACCCATCATCACGAATTGCTACAGCCGGGAAGATTACACAGCTACCGAATACAATTTCATCAAGCAAATGAATTTGCTGATTCACTCCTGGAATGTAGCCAGCATCAATCTCCTGGGTGCGCTTGATAATGGTGCTGGTAAATGGGCCAGCGGCTACAAATACGACGACCTGCATCCTAATGATGCCGGGCATCTTGAATTTGAGTACGCCATCGTGCCTTCGCTGTTCGATGCCCTGAAAGCCGGAAAAACACAGCCTTATTTTATAGAAGGTACCTCATTAAACCTGAGTCCTGCCAGCGGGTATAAATTGCAAATTAAACCAGAAGAGATCCTTCATTCATTTACTTACTCCTTTGATATCCAAACCTCCACAACCGGGCAGGTGGCGGAGTTAAGTACCGTCAGCGGACAAAATAAACTGGTGATCAACGCTTCCGGTAAACTGGATTATTCATCCGGTATTACAGGTACGACTACCCTGACCGACAACCAATGGCATAAGGTAACCCTCACTCACTACTATGCAATGGGCAAAACCCTGTTATACATCGACAAGGTATTACAGGGTACTGTTGCTGAGAAGATCGTCACCACCAGCTTTGACCTGAATGGTACAAATGCGCCAACTGCCGGTTACCGCACCTTGCTCCTCTATCGTTCAGGGATGACTCCTGAGGAAGTAAGCGCAATGGTAGATGCTAATTTGCTAAAGTCAAGTCTGGAAATCTACGCTCCTTTGGATGGTGCCACTGATCCGCTTGTAAACAGGGCTCAAAGCACCAATACTGTTAAAAAAGTGAAACTGATCGCAGGCACCTATTACCTCCGGAACCGTTACAGCAGATTGTTTATGGATGTAGATGATAGCCAGATAACGACAGATGGTGCAAACATTCAGCAATGGGAATATAACGGAGGTACAAATCAACAGTTTACCTTTACTCACTTAGGCAATGACATTTATAAAATCCTTTGTGTCAAATCAGGTAAGTCTGTCGACGTATCCGCTGTCAGTACCGCCGATGGTGCCAATGTACACCAATGGAATTATGTTGCCGGTGCTAACCAGCAATTCCTGATGATACCCTTGGATAGCGATTATTATAAGATCATTGCCAAACATAGTAACAAACTGGTAGAGGTCTCTGATTACAGTACAATGAACGGAGGCAATGTGCAACAATGGACAGACCTAAATCAAACCAGTGGTCAGTGGAAACTGGTGAAAATGGAGAATGCCACCTTCTCAGCAATGGAAAATGCCGCCGTCTCAGCAAAGATGACCGGCAGGCAGATTACCGTATTCCCTAATCCAGCTGTCACTACCCTGTATATCAATGGTCTGGCAGACTATGCCTATATCAAAGTCTTTAATAGCTCCGGACAGTTGCAAGTATCCGGATACGGCACATCCATCGGCGTTGACAAATTAAGTCCTGGTGTCTATTTCGTGCACCTGAAATCAAAAGGTTTCTACAAGGTGATAAAATTTGTCAGGCAATAATCTTAGCAGGCCTTCCATTCGAAAGAATGGAAGGCTTATCTTTGAAACATGGCTAAGAGACGTGCATCAATTCCGGTCAATCCCATGGCAAATCAGTTCGGTGCTGGTATTGCAATTGAAAAATTACTCGTAGAAAAATTACTTCCCAAAGAAAAAGAAGAGGCCGGAAGACCTCATCGTGAAGATGGCCATTCATTCTTCCTCCTTGAAAAAGGAAAAGTATCCATTGAAATTGACTTTGAAAAGTACAATATCAAACCGTCCTCCCTCCTCTATTTACATCCTAACCAGGTACATCGCATCACCGCTTTTGAGAATGTAACGGTCTGCGTATGGTCCATCAGAAACGAACACCTACAGCCGGAATACCTGAAGATTCTGGAAGAGCTCACGCCAACCAGTCCTCTGTTGCTAAAGAAAGATGCCGTTTCCCTGCTATCTGACGCAGTATCATTGGGCATGCGATTGTTTGACCGAAAGGAAGATAAATTATATCATGCGGCTATCAAAGACAGCTGCAATGCATTGGTGGCATTGGCGATCTCACAATTCCTGGGTCACACTACATCCACGCAGAAACTTTCCCGTTTTGAAACGGTGGCTAAATCATTCAGGAATTTATTGGAACGTAACTATACAACCGATAAACGCCCGGCAGTCTATGCAAAAAAACTCAACATCTCCATACCTTATCTGAATGAATGTGTCAGGCACGCTACCGGCTTTTCAGTTTCTCATCATATACAGCAACGCGTGATTTTGGAAGCCAAACGCCTGCTTTCTCATTCCGACCAGGCTATAAAAGAAATAGCTGCCGAATTAGGTTACGACGATTACCCTTATTTTTCCAGGCTCTTTACCAAAGTAGTAGGAAAAACCCCGGTGGCCTTCCGGAACAAAAACCTCGATTAGTACAAGTATTACTTCGTATAGACCTTATCTGCCTTCATTACTTGCTTTTACTTTGTACAAAAAAAGAAAGTGAAAAGAATACTCGTCTCGGGAGCAAGCATAGCAGGACTAGCAACTGCTTATTGGATGAATAAATTAGGTTATAAAGTAACAGTAGTTGAAGTAGCGGCCTCACCCCGCACGGGCGGTACAGCCGTTGATCTGCGCCTGGGCACAATTGATGTCATTAAGCGCATGGGTATCTTCGAACCAATAAAAGCAAACGCCCTCAACCTGGAAATGATTGTGTTCAAAAATGCAAATGACGAAACCGTCAACTCCTTCGCCCAAAACAGGTACAACAATGATGAAGAAATCGAAATAGAACGTACTGTATTAGTCAGTATATTATTCGATACCATCAAAGACCAGGTTGAATTTATTTTCAACAACAGTATTACCGCCTTAAACGAAACACCGGATGACATCCTGGCTACATTCAAAGACGGTTCTCAACGTACCTTTGACCTTGTAATAGGTTGTGATGGTACACATTCGAATGTAAGAAAGATCTGGTTCGGCCCGGAATCTGACTACGCACATTTCCTGGGTGCCTATTTTTCGATCTCAATTGTAGAGAAGTCACTGCTCAGCCCTAATACAGTGAATTTCTATAATACGCCGGGTAAGGCCTATATGCTGAATGCCTACAAGAACAAAACGGATATTATCTTCTGCTTTGCTGCTGATCATGAAATTCCATACGATTACCGGGATGTAAATCAACAAAGAAGTATCATCCTCGGGCAGTTCACCGGACAGCAGTGGAGAACCGCCGAATTATTGGCAGAAGTAGCCAATTCAGACAACTTCTACTTTGATAAATTCTGCCAGATAAAGATGCCCTCCTGGACAAAAGGCAGGGTAGCGCTGGTAGGCGATGCTGCTTATTGTGCGTCACCGGCTGCAGGGATGGGAGGTTCACTGGCACTGGATGGTGCTGCCGCTCTCGCCGATGCATTGGCGACACACCACGGAGATTATGTAATGGCATTTCAGGATTATAATCATGCCCTGCGTCCATTTATAGAAAGCGTACAGGCCGAGGCTGAGTTGAATGCAAGAGAAAAATTCATTCCCAGAACCGAAGAAGCAATCAATCAAAGAAATATGGAAGGTTTTTAGCTGCCCGGCAAGTTTCCCCCTGTAGATGATATTAAATATTAATTTAATTATTATCTTGCTCGGAAATAACAACTTTAAAGGGGCAAATTTGCATTGTAGCTAAACTACCTATCTATGAAAAAACTGTACATGCTGCTGATTTCAGTGGGCCTATATTCCTGTAGTGCGACAAATCACGTCTATATCAGCGTATTACAACCGTCACCAGTTACACTTCCTCCGGGCATAAAGGAGGTGGGGATTATCAACAGAAGTCTTGTATCCGAAAAGAATAAGGTACTTGATATAGTGGATAAAGTCATGACATTGGAGGGGGATAGTCTGGATGCCCAGGCATCGCAGGCCGGTATCATCGGATTGGCGGATGAACTGATTAATAACAAACGATTCACAAACGTAACGGCTTTCACTAACCTGAACCTGCGTAGCAATGTGCCGGGGCAATTTCCCACGCCGCTTACCTGGGACCTTGTCGATCAGATTTGCAGGGAGAAACATGTGGATGCCTTGTTCTCTCTGGAGCTGTTTGACACAGATTCCAAACTAAGTTACACAACAGTGCCGGTCAACATCAAAACACCATTGGGCAATATCCCGGGTGTGGAACACCATGCTTCTATGTTTACCACGGTCAAGACCGGATGGCGAATTTATGATCCTGTGCAAAGGCTCATCCTGGATGAATTTCCGATTGCCCGCAGCATTACCTTATCTGGTAAGGGCATCAATCCTGTAGCAGCAGCAGGCGCTATAATCAATAGAAAAGATGCCGTGAAAGATATAAGCAGGAAAGTAGGCCAGGATTATGCATACAGACTACTGCCTTACTGGATAAAAGTAACCAGGGATTATTATGTAAAGGGTACTGACAATTTCAGTATAGCAAAGCGTAAGGCGCAGACGGGCAATTGGAATGGAGCCGCTGAGCTATGGGAAAAAGAAACCAGGGCATCCAGCAGTACCATAGCGGGTCGTGCCTGTTATAACATGGCCATCATTTGTGAAATAAACGGTCAGTTAGACAACGCAATTGAGTGGGCACAGAAAGCGTACGAAAATTATAACAATAAACTGGCGCTGAGATATGTCAACATATTAAAGCAGCGAAAAGAAAGTAATAATCTCCTTACATATCAACAGGAGAATTAATAAAAAAGCCTCAGGAATCAACCGGAGGCTTTTTTATTAAAAACCATAAATACCACCGGATGCAGAGATCAACTCTCCCGTGATCCACGCTGAATCATCAGAAGCCAGGAATACTGCAGCCTTTGCAATATCTTCAGGTTGACCTATACGGCCCAATGGCGTTCTGGCCACCAATTGCTGCTCAAAATCGCTGCCGATAATTCCTGTGGCATGGGTACCTTCAGTTTCAACAGAACCCGGCAACAAAGAATTGATGCGTACTTTTTTACCACCCAGTTCTTTTGATAAAGCAACGGTAATTGCATCTAATGCAGCCTTTGTTGCAGAATAGACAGAACCAGTAGCCGCTGGCATTCTACTTACACCAGAGCTGATATTGATGATATTACCACCCTTATCACCAAAAAGCTTTAAAGCAGCTTGTATGGTGAAAACAGGTCCTAAAACATTCGTGTTGAATTGCTGATGAAATGATGTTCTTGTTACCTGCTCAATGGGTGCCCAGTCATAAATACCTGCATTATTTACCAGTACATCCAGCCCGCCGAATGCGTTCTTCGTTTCCTCAAATAAGCGGTTGATATCCGCTTCTATTGCCACATCAGCCTGTACCGCAATGGCAGTACCTCCGTTGTCAGTAATGGCCTTTACAACCTTGTCCGCACCTTCTTTGCTGGATGCATAGTTAACAACCACTTTAGCCCCTTCTGCGGCAAAATACTTTGCAATAGATGCTCCTATTCCTTTCGATGCGCCTGTAACTATAGCTACTTTGTTCTTCAGTTTCATATTTTCTTGATTTGAGATACAAAATTAGTGGAGCTGTATTTATTTTGGTAATTTTGTTACTAAAAGTAACTGTAACCTGGAGGTAACAAAGTAACATATGGTGTGTAAAAATTTTGAGCAAAATTACAAACAGGAGATGAGAGCGGTCCAGGATTCAATGGACGTGCTAAGCGGAAAATGGAAGATCTCCATCCTCTCATCTATCTGCTTTTATAATAAAAGAAGGTTCTCCGATATATTAGCTGATATAGATGGGATCTCCAACAAAATGTTGAGCAAGGAGCTAAAGGAATTAGAAGTGAACAAGCTGGTCAAAAGAACCGTATTGGATACGCAGCCTGTAACCGTGCAATATGAATTAACAAAGCATGGTTTGTCCTTAAAGACGATTATCAAGGAATTGACGGACTGGGGAATCAGGCATCGGAAAGAAATTATTGGGAAGTAGCAGCCCGGAATTCCAATGGAGACATCTTCGTCTTTTTTTTGAACAGCTTATTAAATGACTGAGGATAGCCAAAGCCCAGCTCATAGGCAATTTCAGCCACGGTAAGATTTGTGCTGGCCAGGTATTCCTTCGCTTTTTCAATTACCTTGTCGTGAATGTGTTGCTGCGCACTTTGTCCTGTAAGGGAGCGCAACATGTCGCTGAGATAATGTGGAGAAAGGTTCAGTTGATTTGCCAGGAACTCAACTGTAGGAAGCCCGTTTTTTAAGGAATTGGCAGTGTTGAAATATTCATGCAACAGGCTTTCCATTTTTTCGAGTAAGGTATGGTTAGTAGTTTTTCGAAGATAGAATTGTCTTTCATAAAAACGGTTGCCATATTTTAATAAAAGGTCCAGCTGGGCAATGAGAATGTCCTGCGTATGCCGGTCAATATGTTGATATTCCTTCTCCATTTTCTGAAAAATATCAATGACATCATTCTCTTCCTTTTCCGAAAGATGCAAGGCTTCATTTACAGAATAAGAAAAAAATCCATATTGTTTGATATCATTAGCCAGCGGATAACCCGTAAGGAAACTGGCATGAAATAGTAAGGCATAGCCAGTCCCTGCCTGGGGATTGGCATTGATAAGATCAGCAACTTCCAGCGCCTGGATTTGTTTAGGCGCTATGAAACTCATAACGCCTTTGTCAAAATCAAAATATTGTTGTCCGTATTTCACCTTAGCCTGCACATCTCTTTTCAAAGAAATTGTGTAAAAATCCTGCAGGAAATTTTCCGAAAGGAAGGCTGCTGTCAAACGTATATCTTCTACCCGGATCACACTTATCAAAGGATGCAGTGGATCAGGCAGCGATACCAGTCGGTGAAAGGCGGATAATGAATTGATACTTTTCACGCTTACAAATTTATGCTTTGCAGCTGAGCCTTGAAAAAAGGAATTAATTTTCCCAACGCTTCATTGGTAGCAAAAGGCTGGTCATATAAATCATAATGACTGGCACCATGCACGACATGAATATGTTTGTCGGTAGATGCCGCTTTATTGTACAGCTCGAATCCATCTCTATAAGAGCCGAAAGCACCTACCCTGTCACCTACAATCACCATTAGCGGCTGGTTGAGTAATTTCTCTGCCAAATGAAAGGCATCAAAAGCGACCACTGCACCCATGCTTGTAAAGAGAAGTTTATTGCAGGCCCGGGGATGTTCTCCCCGTGGTGTTCGGTAATAATCAATCGCCTCAGCCATATCCATTTCTACTTCACCTGCCTGTTGTGCTTCTTCAATGGAAGCAGGTGTCCAGTTCGTAATGAATGCGGGTGTTCCATTGGCTTCAGCAGTACGTTGCTTTCCTACAGCTTCCAGGATCTGGAGTGCATTGCGCTCACTATTAGCCCTGGCAAAATTGGCAGCCACGACAGTGCCTACTGCCTTAATTCGTTTCTCAGTCAGCGATGCATTGGCCGCATAAGCTCCGCCTGCACAAATGCCCAGAATGCCAATACGCTCATTGTCAATAAAGTCTAAAGTAGTGAGGTAGTCCACCGCACACCTGATATCCTCTACTCTTGTAGCAGGGTCTTCAAGATAGCGGGGTTCTCCACCGCTCTCACCCTGGAATGACGCATCAAAGGCCAGTGCTACAAAGCCTTCCTGAGATAACCGCGCTGCGTACAAACCAGCCGTTTGTTCTTTTACACTACTCCCGGGATGAACACAGATGATAGCCGCATAGCTATGCTGCTCATTAAAGTCCTCAGGCAAATGTAAGTTGGCCGCCACATCCCATGTCCTATTCTTAAATTTAATTGCTTTTTGCATGATCGTATTTTGAAAACAAAGCTCCGGGAATAAATATGGATGCGTGTTTCCAAAGCGTGTTAAATTGTATCCAAATTGCCTGTGTTGCCGGGGCGGTAATTAATGCAGTCTCAACATGTATATAATAGAATTGACCATCTTTACCCCAACCTGCAACCTTTTTTAAAAACCGCAATAATCGGATTTTTCATTGCCCATAGCCTCGCTAGTTTTGCAGCTATGAATATCTCAACTCAAAACTGGCAGGCGATTACACAAGAACTTCATGACAATGGATTTGTCATCGTCAGGAATGTCCTCGACAGGCAAGAATGTGATGCCCTGATTGCTGATTACAATGCAGACAACACCTATAGAAAGACCATCAAAATGGAGCGCTACCGTTTTGGTCAGGGAGAATACAAATACTTCCAATACCCATTACCCCCGCTCATTACCACACTAAGAGAAAGTATATACGCCCTGATAACACCCGTGGCCAATCAATGGATGCAGGAATTAAATATCGATAAGCGGTTCCCGCCCACACATGCTGAAATGAAAGCCCTTTGCAAAGCCCATGGGCAGGAGAAGCCTACTGTTCTTATATTAAAATATGGAGAAGGAGGTTTTAATACCTTGCACCAGGACCTTTACGGAGAAATCTATTTTCCTGTGCAAATGGTATTCATCCTTGATCAGGACTACACCGGCGGCGAATTCGTTATCACAGAACAAATCCCCCGTGCGCAATCTAAAGCCAATGTATTAAAACCTGGTGCCGGGGATATGATTATCTTCACTACGAACTTTCGCCCGGCAAAAGGGAGTAAAGGCTATTACAGGGTGAATATGAAGCACGGTGTCAGCACAGTGCACAGTGGTAAACGGCATAGCCTGGGGATAATTTTCCATGATGGCTTATAAATTCAACCACCTATAATAAAACTCCTTTCGCTAAACGCCGGTAAGGCTGGAGCTGCTTCATAAAAATATCTGATCTCATCATCCGGATCCGACAAACCCAGGCTATACAACACAGGCACAAAGTGATCCGGTGTTGGCGATGCCAGGGTACCTAGTTGATGACTGGATTGGTATTGAATAATATTTTCAAATTTCCGCTGGTCTATCTGCTGTTTCAGCCATGCATCATATTCTGCTTCCCAGCCAAAAGGAGTCATATCATTACGCCGCATCTTATCCCTGACCAGTGATAGATTATGAATTAATGATCCGCTGCCGATGATCAATACCCCCTTTTTTCTTAATGACTTAAGCTGCTGTCCAAGGGAATAATGATATTCAGGCCTGGCATAATAGTCCAGGCTCAACTCAAAAACCGGGATATCTGCATCAGGGAACAGGTGCATCAGCATAGGCCATGCCCCGTGATCCAGTCCCCATTCAGCAGTCTCCACCGCCTGTGGTATGGCTTTCTTTACTTCATGTGCAAGCTCAGGAGCACCTTTGGCCTGGTAATAGACTTTATAATATTCATCGGGGAACCCATAATAGTCAAAAATTTGCTGTTGACTGGCGGAATGGTTCACAAAAGTGCCTTGTGTGCACCAGTGTGCGGAGATGACAATGGCCGCTTTTACATCATAATTGCTTTTCAGATCTTTTCCAAGATGGTATAAGGCATTCCAGAACGGGTGTTCATCCCTGCTCATCACGATGTTCATAGGATTGCCATGAGAGGTGAACAATACGGGCATCTTTTTGCCTTGTATCTGCAGACTGTCTGTGTAGTTCTTTAATGCGCTTATAGACTCCATAATAGGCAAAGCTAATATGATCTGCGCGAAATAAATCAATGCTTACCTGGAGGAAAGCAGGTCTTTTTTATATACAGCTGCAAAGGAAAAGTATGGAGACAACCCGGAGAAAAAGCAAAGCTGTAGAACTCCCCGTCTTTTAAACAAACCAGAATTACGACTTTTCAGCAAAGTGACTAACCTGTTTTATCTCGAATTTTGATTGATCAAATACATAACGATGTATACAGACAAAACAGTATTAGTAACAGGTGGTGCGGGATTTATCGCCGTTCATTGCATCCTTCAATTATTAAATGCAGGCTATCGCGTAAGGGCTACGCTTCGTTCTCTGAGCCGGGAACCGGAAGTAAGGGCAATGCTGAAAGAAGGTGGGGTAGAAGCGGGTGATCGTTTATCCTTTATCCGGACGGACTTATCTTCAGACACTAATTGGAATGAAGCGGTTAAAGATTGTATCTATGTAATCCACGTAGCTTCACCCACTCCAATTGTCAATTATAAACATGAGGATGAAATGATCATCCCGGCCAGAGAAGGGGTACTAAGAGTTTTGCGTGCATCCAGGGATGCGGGTGTAAAGCGTGTGGTGCTGACCTCAGCTATTGGTGCAGTGGTATGTGGTCATCCTGCCCAAACAGCACCTTTTGACGAAACGTTCTGGACTAACACTTCCGGGAAAGCCCCCGCTTATCAAAAATCCAAAACCCTGGCAGAAAGAGCTGCCTGGGAATTCATCGAAAAAGAAGGCAAGGGCCTGGAACTCTCAGCAATAAATCCTGTCGGCGTACTGGGTCCCGTGCTCGGCGCTGATTACTCACATTCCATTCACATCATCAAAAATCTCCTCACAGCCAAAATCCCTGGTACACCAAAGCTCAATTCCGGCTTTGTAGATGTGCGGGATGTAGCCGATCTGCACCTGCGTGCTATGATACATCCTGCTGCAAAAGGAGAACGTTTCATTGCCACCGCAGGAGAAAGTATCTGGTTAGTAGAAGTAGCAAAGATTCTCAAAGATAACCTTGGACAATCAGCGAAAAAGGTGCCTGTAAAAGAGATCCCTTCGCTCTTGCTTCGAATCGCGGCATTCAAAGATCCGAAACTGAAATCAGTCATCCCCTTCCTGGGTACAGTGATAAACGTAACCAGTGCAAAGGCTATCCACACCCTCGGCTGGGCCCCACGCTCCACCAAAGAAGCCGTGCTGGCTACAGCAGAGAGCCTGATTCGCTTACGCCTGCTTGATCAGTGATTTCCTGGATTCAACTATGTCAAGACTATGTTTACACGCCCAGTCCACTAAAGCCCTAACAGGTGTTACAAGCCCGCGGCCTAAATCAGTCAGCGTATATTCTACCTTAGGAGGCACTACCGGGTATACCTTTCTATGGATCAGCCCATCTGCCTCCAGGGCCTTCAGGGTATTTGAAAGCACTTTCTGCGAAATGCCGTCTATCATGTTGTCAAACTCATGAAAACGAACCGTACCATGCTCGTCCAATAAAAGCAATACAATCATAGACCATTTCTCACCGATCCTTTCAAGCACAATACGGATAGATCGCTCGGATTTGTTATAACACTTTGCTAAATCTGTAATTGTGAATATCTTTTCTGTGTTCATAAGTGCTTTATTTTCAGTTAAACTAACCTGCCGGTAAGTGACTGATCTCCGGTTCAGTTCTTGTTAGAGGGTCATCCACCCGCTAATTTGCAGTAAAAATACAAATGAAAATAGGAATCATTGGATCCGGGAATATCGGAGGTATTCTCGCCAGAAAATTAAGAACACTCAATTACCCTGTGTTGCTGACAAACTCACGCGGGCCGCAGTCCTTAACTGCATTTGCGGAGGAAACAGGCGTATTACCTACTCCGCTGACTGAGTTAGTAGAACAAAGTGACCTGATCATTGTCACCATTCCTCAAAAAAGCATTCCTTTACTGCCTGCGGGGCTGTTTAAGGACTTAAAAGACAAAATTGTAATTGATACCTGCAATTACTATCCGGACTTAAGGGATGGACGTTTAAATGGGTTTTCTGAATATACAGTAGATAGTGAATGGGTGCAGGAGCAACTTGCTCATCCTGTAATAAAAGTGTTCAATAGTATTATGGCCCAAAGTCTGCAGGATAAAGGATTGCCCAATGGAGATCCCGGTCGTATCGGTTTACCGGTAGCAGGTGATGATCCACATGCAAAAAAAGTGGTCATGCAGTTAGTCGATGAACTAGGTTTTGACCCTGTAGATGCCGGGCCTGTCAAAGATTCATGGAAACAGCATCCTGGTTCACCTATCTATTGTGCCGACCTCCCGGCAACGGAGATTACGCGGATTCTGTCAGCGCTAACCATCGCTGACAGGCCCCGCTTAAATAAAGATCGGATCATTCGCGAAGAAGCCGCCATCGAAAAATATGGTCATTTATAATAATTGATTCCAGATCGATAAAACAGGAAAGGGACAATCATGCTGTTTGTGATAAGTCCCTTCCTTTTAATTCTCAACATGTACAAGGTTTTTGCAGCAATCACCTTTTGATCCGACCTGGTTTTTTAAATCTATTTGATAATAACCAGTTTACCTTTATAAACTTTCTTCCTCCCTTTCTCATTTACCTCAAGTATATAACTATACAAACCAGGACCGGCACCACGCCCATCCCAGCTATTATCATAGTTTTCCGACCTGTATACCAGTACACCTCCACGGAGCAGGTTGAAAATGGAAAGTCTCGATCCCGGGTAATTTTCCAGTCCCCGGATCACGAATAAATCATTCCTTCCGTCACCATTCGGTGTAAATACATTAGGTATACAAATTTTAGTATGAGTAGGATCATTATCCTCGATAGCAATAAGGACCACACTATCCGCACCCATAGGGTAACCATCTATCTGCAGGTTGATATATTCAGTAGACTCTGCCTGGTTATCATCTATAATGTTGATGGGAATGGTTGCGCTGTGCTGTCCCGCAGGAATGATCAATGGAGAAATAGTGTAATCAACACCCTCAGTCGCAGTAGTACCCGCCGCAAGGATATGATAATTCAACTGCAGATCTGTGGCTGATACGAGACTATCCGGATAAGATAATGTAAAACCTGCAGCCGGGCCGCCTTCTTTACCATTTGTCTTAGCTGAGATAGTAATCGACCTGTTATCGTAATCATCATCATAAAGCGGCACGCTGGCAGGGAAATTATTATACACAGTAATAGAGTCACCTGATGGTGTACTTGCACTTACGAGGATAGGATGAATAGATTCATCACCTTCAATGATGTTGTCGTCGATAGGATGGATAGGAACACTTACATAGCTGCCTACCCAAGGTACTATTGGAATCACCACACTATCCAACGGCAGGTAATCCACACCTTCAACTGCAGTTCCTTCCATTCTAATTTTAACAGTAATAGAATCCTCTACGGGATACGTACCGGCAGGTAAGGCTTCCACGTAAATGGAGCCGTCTAATTTGGGATTATTTTCCCTGGGGCTACCTACATAATGAATGTAAATATTGGCAGCCCTTAAAGGTTCAAGGGTGTCGTTATTATCATATATGTAAATGGGACCATAGGGGAGGGGATCGTAACGAAATTCAAAGTCGCCACTGACGATACTGGTAATTTCGTAGTATACCATTTCAGTATCTTCCCGGATTTTGTCGTCAAGGACATTGATATCGGCAACTACGCTATGTTGGCCGGAATCAATTCTTAAACTGGGATCATCAAGGTCACCATAACCTACCGTTGACTTATTGGTCATATTAGCACCAATCCAGATAGTTTTTCCTGCTATGTAGTCGCTGGACAGGCTGGCCGTGATAGTGGCATTCGGGCCGCCTTCTTTGCCGTTTGTTGAGCCGGTGAAACTTATAGATGCACTCTGATCGTCATCATAGATCCGGAGGGTAGTGGGTTCAGGGTCAAAATCAACAGTAGCTGACGAGGAGCTGCTGGCGCTTTGAATGATGAGGACGACGGCAGCATAGTCTTCTACGATTCTGTTTTGAACAGGAATGACAGGGAATGTAAAGCTGCCATTGCCTGCGTTGACGGGGATGCTGATCGTTTGTGGAAAGGCCTGGTAGTGTACACCAGGTACGGCGGTGCCGGTGGTTGAAAAATTCACGGTGATGGTATCGGTGCCGGTAGCTGTGCCGCTTACCGTGATAGTAAAACTGCCACCTGCAAGGCTTTCATTGGTGTTTGCATGGTTAGTGATGGCAACGTGATAGTCAGCGGCAGATACAGATGTGGCACCGACTACTAGCATAAGTAGTAATGGATTCATAATTGGGGATTTGGGTATATGAAAGAATTGCTTACAGTACGATATGGTTGCGTGCGAATTGTGCCTGTCTGATGAGGGGTAAGTTACAATATTAATAGGTGTTATGATAATGTTGGAGTCAAATAAACGGATGATTTTTTAGTGATTTAATTATTTGCCGTATAAGCTTATTATTAGATGTCTTCATATGCAATAATAATTCGGATCGAAAAAGGGCAAGGCTTATAAACGTTTCATTGTGAGATATGGTTTTTTCTTTTGTAAGTGTATGTAAATGTAAGTGAGTTTTAATATCACCAAAACCTAAAAAACAATAACTAATTAGTACATTTCATGTATCAAACAATTATCAGCGGATGACCGAAACCGAAATGCTTACTGCTTTTCATCTCCGAAGGGCGCATTACGATACCTACCTTCAGGCCAATGACCTTCAGCTATATACCTGCCCCGGCTGCGGCTTTCCTACCCTTACAGGCAGGAATGAATTCGATATCTGCGATCTCTGCAATTGGGAAGATGATGGTCAGGATGATAACGCAAACAGCATCCAGGATGTATTACAGGAACAGGGAATTTCCCTCGCCGGTCCGAATGGCCGCTTATCCCTGAAAGAAAACAGGATCAATATCGGTCGCATGCTGGAAAGCTACATGGAGTTGATAGATGGAGAGGTTGATTTTGATACAGCAAGGGTGCTGAAGACCATCGAATATTATCAGCAACGTAGAAGTGATATAAGAGATAGGATGACCGGAGATGAACTTCCCCAGGATCATATCTGGATAGAATGGAAGGAAGTTAGTAAAGATCTGCTGGCGGCACTTGTCGTACCTAAACTTCATTGACACCCTCATGAAAGAGGAAATTCACCAAAGGGGATGAAAACTATTTTCAGAAAAAAAGAGATGCTATCAACAGTAAATTGAATGCATAAGAATTACATTAACGCACATTCTCTACATTAACTACCGGTTTTGATCCCGGAATTTACTTTTTATAGCACCTCTTTTAAAATTATCTCCAGCCTAATCCTGGTGCCACATGCTCCAGAATAGACGACAGTACGTGTATATTGTATTCCACTCCCAGGGTATTAGGAATCGTCAAAAGCAGCGTATCTGCTTCCTGTATAGCCTCATCCTTCGCCAACTCCTTAATGAGCTGATCCGGCTCCCCTGCATAGCTTCTTCCAAAAATCGCACGTTTACCTTTTTCAATATTACCAATCTGGTCGGCTCCTTTCGTATCCTGACCAAAATAATACCTATCCTGGTCATTCATCAGGGCAAAGATGGACCGGCTCACAGAAACCCTTGGCACCCGCTGATGCCCTGCCTTCTTCCATGCCTCTTTATATAACCTGATCTGTTCCGCCTGTTGAACATGGAATGGCTTGCCGCTTTCATCCATTTTCAGGGTAGAACTCTGCAAATGCATACCGTTTTCCGCTGCCCATACAGCCGTGGCATTAGAAGCTGCGCCCCACCAGATGCGATCCCGCAATCCCTCGGAATGAGGTTCCAGTCTCAATAATCCTGGCGGATTAGGGAACATTGGGAACGGGTTAGGTTGTGCAAATCCTACCCCCTTGAGCTGATCCAGGAATTGCAGGGCTTTTTTACGCCCCATATCCGCATCCGTTTCTCCCTCATCAGGTGCATACCCAAAATAACGCCATCCATCTATTACCTGTTCTGGCGAACCCCTGCTGATTCCCAGTTGTAATCGCCCGCCCGAAATCAAATCGGCCGCTCCGGCATCTTCCACCATATAAAGGGGATTTTCATAACGCATGTCAATCACACCTGTTCCTATCTCAATTTTACTGGTTTTAGCACCAATGGCGGCCAGTAATGGAAATGGAGAGGCTAATTGAGCTGCAAAATGATGTACCCGAAAATATGCACCATCTAAGCCGATTTCTTCGGCAGCAACAGCCAGATCAATTGATTGAAGCAATGTGTCACTTGCCGTACGTGTCTTATAGGCTGGATGATTGGACCAATGTCCGAATGATAAAAATCCTATTTTCTTCATACGCCTGCAAAGATAGATATTATATTATTGTCCGGGTAGGGGAGGTGATTTTCACAAGCGGGAATAGCTTGCTATAACCGGTATAAGCAAATCGTCTCTTTTAACTTAGCACCCTGGCAAGGCTCACGAAATCCCCCTCAACACACCTGCTATCTCCCCTCAACACACCTGCAATCTCCCCTCAACACACCTGCAATCCCCCCTCAACACACCTGCAATCCCCACTTTCATTCAATCACCTGAGCACCGCCCACGCAATCACCGCAGCAGCTATCAGCAGTATGATCACCCACGTATAATTTATTTTCGGCTTAGCCTGCTCCTGGTATAAACTATCTATCCCCGTATTTCTACGACCAGCATACTGATCCAGTCGCTCCACATACTCCTTACTCTCAGCAAGACTTGCACCCGAATGATCTCTATACACCTTAATTGCCTCAATCTTATTGCCCTGTAATAACAACACACGTAGCTGATCATCGATATTCCCTGTAAAAGCAACCTTAGGCTGATCCAACTGATCAACATAATCCTTTGCCTCTTTCAGTGAGCAATTTGTCGCCCGCTTCACCAATGCTACTGCATGCACTTTTTTGTTTTGAGATAACAGGATTTCCACCTCTTGTAATATATCTGAAGGAATAATCATACAGTTAAGTTAAAGAAAAGATCCAAATCTGAAGGCCCTACCCCAATAATGTTTAGCATTCCCCCAAATCTGTTAAGTATCCCAAATCTGTGCATACGACCTTTGTTACATAAAGCGAATAACTCCAGACAATAAATTGATAATATGAAAAAAGTATTGATCACCGGTGCCAATAAAAGCATCGGCTTTGAAACAGCTCGCCAGTTATTACAACAAGGTTATTTTGTATTCCTCGGCTGTCGCGACCTGGCAAAAGGAAACCATGCTGTCGAAGAACTGAAGCATGAAGGCCTGAGCAATGTAGCAGCCGTCGAAATCGATGTAACCAGTGCTGATTCAGTAGCCGCTGCCCGCATAGAAATTGGTAAAAAGACAAACGTATTGGATGTGCTGATCAACAATGCCGGTATGAGCGGCGGTTTGCCACAAACAGCCCTGGGCGCTACTATGGATCAGTTCAAAACCGTGTATGATACCAATGTCTTTGGCGTAGTAAGAGTTACACAGGCTTTCATCGACCTCATGAAAAATGCTCCCGAACCGCGTATAGTAATTGTAAGTTCCAGCCAGGGCTCACTTACCCTGGCCAATGACCCAGGCAGTCAGTATTACCACTTCAAAGGTGCTGTATATCAGTCCTCAAAAGCAGCACTGAACATGTACACTACTGTACTGGCTTACGAATTACGCGATTCCGCCTTTAAAGTAAATGCGGTAGACCCCGGCTTTACCAAAACTGATTTCAACAATCATCGTGGCACAGGCACCGTTGAAGTAGCCGGCAATCGTATTGTAAAATATGCAGTACTGGGACAGGATGGTCCAACAGGCCTCTTTATAAGTGAAGAGCTTAATCCGGAGACAGGCATCATACCCTGGTAATTCATTTCCTTGCCG
Organism: Chitinophaga silvisoli; assembly: GCF_003412465.1. Classification (GTDB taxonomy): domain Bacteria; phylum Bacteroidota; class Bacteroidia; order Chitinophagales; family Chitinophagaceae; genus Chitinophaga; species Chitinophaga silvisoli. Next base: position 51,052 of record NZ_QTJV01000004.1, on the reverse strand, counting down.
GGCATCTTCGGATGATCCCGGCATTTTAATCGTATCTTTCATAGATGGGAAAGTCTAATCAACCCGCTAAAATAAATTCAATTGCAGACGTTCATCGCCTATTCAGTCTGCCGAACCCGCAACACCCCTTGATCAGTCTGATCAATAATGTTGAGGGGCAACTGAATCTGCATCAATTACCTGATCCACATGTACTGCATTTCTATAAGATCTCCTACAAGAGCAAACTAAGTGGAAAAATGGGATATGGTCAGGGCTATTATGATTTTGACGAGGGAGGCCTGATGTTCGCTGCTCCTAACCAGGTCTTAAGTATGCCTGAAGATCCACAGGACCATGCTGGCTATACCTTATTGATCCATCCGGATTTTTTGCTCGGATTCCCGCTGTCAAGGAAGATCAAACAATACGGCTTCTTTTCTTACCAGGTAGCCGAGGCACTCTTTCTGTCAGACAAGGAAAGAGAAGTGATATTGTCCTTATTCAAAATAATGGAAGAAGAGTTGACAAGTCGCATTGACGATTTCAGCCAGACCGTCGTTATCGCCCAGATCGAATTGCTGCTCAGTTATGCAGAGCGTTTTTACAAACGGCAATTCATTACCAGGAAAGCTGTAAATAGTGAATTACTCGCCCGGCTGGAACAGATGATGGATGAATATTTCAATAGTGGCACAAGTATGGAAAATGGTATTCCCAGTGTGCAGTACTTTGCAGATCGTTTGAATTTATCGGCTAGTTATTTAAGTGATATGTTACGTTCATTGACAGGGCAGAATGCACAGCAACTCATACATCATAAGCTCATAGAAAAGGCGAAAGAGATGCTTTCAACATCGGAACTGTCAGTGGCGGAGGTTGCATTTCAATTGGGATTTGAGTATCCGCAGTCATTTAGTCGTTTGTTCAAAACCAAGACGGATTTTTCGCCGCTGGCGTTCCGGCGGAAATTCAATTAATATAAACACCATTCCTATTCTTAATTGAGCCTCCTTTGCCATATGCCTCCCTCAGTAAGGGAAACGTACCGGGAAGGATGAGCAGATTCGGCAACTCATCACGCAATTCAACGCCTTACATGATAATTACGATGATATGAATTTCACTGCACAAAGTCTATCCACTATCAAAGCCCGTACGCTCATCGTTCATGGCGACCGGGATAACTTTTTCCCGGTTGAAATTCCTGTGGATATGTACCGCGCCATCCCGGATTCAGCCTCGTGGATTATTCCCGGCGGTGATCATGTGCCAATTTATGATCGGAATGTACCTTTCACAGCCACAGCTCCGCGATTTCTCAAATAATATTATCAAAACAAATTTCCCCCTTCTTCCCTCCATTTCCACTAAAATAAAATCACTCCAGCCCAAAAATCCCAAAAACATTCAAAATTGACCTGAATTATTATAATCTTGGGGCGAAAATCATAAACTAAAAAATTCCGGTTATCTAATTTTAACCCGCTAAAATTCCAAACGATAATTACAAAAATCAAAAATGATTAAATTCAACAGGTTAAAAGGTCTCAGTGTACTAGCGTGCTTATTTTCCACCTGCCAGGTTCAGGCACAAAACAGAATAGCACCCTCATATCCACTCATCACTCACAATCCCAACTTTAGCATCTGGTCCAATACAGACGAATTAAACAATTCAACGACGACACACTGGACCGGAGCCGATCATTCCCTTCTTGGAATGATCAGTGTAGATGGAAAAGTCTATCGTTTTTTGGGAAAAGAGGAAACAAGATATAAAACCATCCTGGCTGCAGCCGATGAGCTTCCTTATAATGTAAATTATACCGAAACCCAGCCCGATGCCAACTGGTCCTCTCAAAATTACAAAGCCAGCAACTGGAAATCAGGCCCTGCACCATTTGGCGACGATGAGAAAAATGTAAAAACCTTATGGAAATCAGACAATATCTGGGTACGCAGAATTTTTACAATTAAAAACCCGGCCAGCATCAACGACTTATTACTAAAGCTCAACCACGACGACAATGTCGAAGTATTTTTAAATGGCAATAAGATTTATGAAGCTACCGGCTGGACCAATAATTTCAAATACCTGCCAGTAGATAAAAGTCTGCTGAAAACCGGAACCAATACAATTGCCATTCACCTGGCAAACACTGCCGGCGGCCGTTTCCTGGATTTCGGTTTAGTCGACAAACTAAAGGACGCTTCCGGCGAAACACAGCTCGCAAAGCAAACAAAAGTAGATATCACCGCTACACAAACCTCTTATGAGTTCACTGCCGGTGGTATCGATCTGCAACTCAAATTTACTTCACCACTCCTGCTGAATGACCTGAAGGTCCTGTCCCGGCCGGTATCCTACATTTCCTACGCCGTAAAAGCAAACGATGGTAAACAACACGCGGTGAAAGTTTTCTTAGGTGCCTCCTCAGACATTGCAGTGTACCAGCCTACTCAACCTGTCACTGCCCAACATTATGAAAAGGGCAACCTCTCTATATTAAAAGCAGGTACTGTAGAACAACCCGTACTCCAAAAAGGTGCGGATGATATGCGGATTGACTGGGGATACTTCTACGTAGCTGCGCAAAAGAATACCGGTGCCACCCAATTCATTACCAAAGGAGCGGATGCCGTAGATGCCTTTAAAAAAGGCCTCAATGTATCCTCTCCTGCAAAAGGGAAATCACTGTCTCTGAATACCGTGATCCCTTTCGGTACTGTAGGCAGCAATACGGTAGAACGCTTTGTAGAACTGGGATATGATGAAATCTATGCTATTCAGTACTTCAACACTAATTTAAGACCCTGGTGGAACGCTAATGGAAGCGAAACAATTGAAGGCCAGCTGACCAGTGCTGCCAATGAATACAGCACTATCATGCAAAGGTGCGCTGACCTGGACAAGGAAATCTATGCTACTGCATTAAAATCAGGCGGTGCAGAATACGCGCATATTTGTGTCCTGGCTTATCGCCAGAGCATTGCTGCACATACCCTGGTCAAAAGCCCTAATGGTGAAATCCTGTGGCTCTCAAAAGAAAACAACAGCGGTGGTTTCATCAACACTGTTGACGTAACCTATCCTTCAGCACCACTGTATCTGCTTTACAACCCTGAACTGATGCAGGGTATGTTAACCGGTATCTTCTACTTCAGTGAAAGCGGGAAATATCCTCACCCATGGGCCGCACATGACCTGGGTACATATCCTAAAGCAAATGGTCAGACCTACGGCGAACCGATGCCTGTAGAGGAATCAGGTAATATGATCATCTTATGTGCCGCTATTACCAGGGCACAGGGTAATACTGATTATGCTAAGAAACACTGGCAAACCCTGACTACCTGGGTCGATTACCTGACCAAAGAAGGTCTTGATCCAAAGACGCAATTGTGTACTGATGATTTTGCCGGACACCTGGCGCGCAATGCCAATTTATCCGTTAAAGCGATCGTTGGTATTGGTTGCTATGCCCAGATGGCCGAACAATTAGGTGATCATGAAACCGCTAAGAAATACCGTGCTATTGCAGAAAGCATGGTGCCTAAATGGATGGAAATGGCTGATGCAGGTGATCATTATGCACTTACATTCGATAATAAAAATACCTGGAGCCAGAAGTATAACCTGGTTTGGGACAAGGTATTAGACCTTCACCTCTTCCCACAAAAGGTATATGACACGGAAACAAAATACTACCTCACTAAGATCAATAAATTTGGTATACCACTGGATAGCCGTAAATCTTATACCAAGAATGACTGGATTGTGTGGACAGCATCCTTTGCTCCTGAGAAATCCCAGTTTGAAGCATTGATCCATCCGCTGTATATACACGCATTGGAAACACCTTCCCGTGTGCCGCTCAATGATTTTTACGATTCAGAAACCGGTATTCGTGAGAACTTCAAAGGCAGAAGCGTTGTCGGCGGTTTCTACATGAAAGTCCTGGAAGATAAATTGCATAGTAAATAAGGATATTAAACACAGGTCTATACAGCAACTGTCAATTGCACAATTGATAGTTGCTGTATTTCATTTTACAAGCGAACTGAATGAACAACAACGCTCTTCCTACGAAGCCTCACTACCAGATTTTAGATGGATTACGTGGAGTAGCGGCGCTAATAGTCGTATGGTTCCACCTCTGCGAGCCACATGCCAGCAGCCACCTTACCCAATATATCAATCATGGTTACCTTGCAGTAGATTTTTTCTTCCTGCTCTCCGGCTATGTCATAGGTTACGCTTATGATGACAGGTGGAATAAACTCAGCTTCGGCTCTTTTTTAATACGGCGTATTGAACGTTTGCAACCACTTGTTATCCTCGGTATGACATTGGGTGCACTGGGTTTCTATTGGACTGAATCAGCAATATGGCCACTCATTCATACCGTGCCGGTCTGGAAAATGCTGCTTGTTATGATCATAGGTTATACCATATTGCCAGTTCCCTTGTCCATGGATATCCGTGGCTGGCAGGAGATGCATCCCCTGAATAGTGTAGGATGGTCTTTATTCTTTGAATACATTGGGAATATCCTGTACGCAATAGGTATCAGAAGATTGTCAAATAAAGCATTAGCGGTATTGGTGGCCTTATCGGCAGCAGCCCTGGTGTATTTCGCAGTCACCAATTCAAATGGTGACGTGACCGGCGGCTGGACACTAACCCTTGAGCAGGTAAAGGTCGGTATGACCCGCATGATGTATCCATTCTTTGCAGGATTATTATTATCCCGCCTCGGGAAAAAGATCCATGTTAAAAATGCTTTCCGCTGGTGCTCTTTATTATTAGTGATCATTTTGTTTATGCCACGTATCGGTGGCGCTGATCATCTGTGGATGAATGGTCTGTATGAATCAATCAGTATCATCATTATTTTCCCAATAATAGTGTTAATGGGTGCTGGCGGACAAGTGAACAGCAGCAGCGGGCAGAAGGTCTGTAAGCTCCTGGGCGACATTTCCTATCCCCTCTACATGACCCATTATACCCTGGTTTATTTTTATGTAGGTTGGGTTAGCAACCATCCCGGAATAACACTCGCGCAATCCTGGCCATATGCCTTAAGTACCTTTATCGCGGCTATTATAGTAGCATATGCCAGCTTAAAACTCTTTGACGAACCGGTACGCGCCTGGCTGCGCAAAAAAATGAAAGCCTTTTGAACACAAAAACGCCTTCAGATCTTTTAATCTGAAGGCGTTCTGGTTACGAAAAATCCTATAATCTTATTAACCCATCATAGGTTAAGGAGTGCAAATGGCACCCTCACCGCTCTTGGCCGATAAATATCCGGATCAAACTTATTATTATTACATGGTGCTACACAAGGTTGATAAGTGTTAATACAATAAGTAAACAAGAACTCATTATTAGCATTGAATTCCGGATGAATGCAGGGGGTATAAAAGAATGGTGTATGGCCCTGCAACCTGTCCGGAATATTATAAATAACATTCGTAGCAATAGCATCCCAGCCGCTGGTTGGACTACTGCTGGCAGCTCCGTAAATAGCCGTTCCACCATCGCATTGCATGTTAAAATTAGTTGAGATCATTACATACTTTGTATTCACATAGCTGACGCTGATTCCGCCTGACGGAGCCGTGGTTATCACAGCAGCCGCTGCTGCGGAATTCCCCCAGGTAGAACCGTTCCAGAACGTCCAGTTACCAACACTATTCTGCGGGAACCGTGCTACATACACATCACATTGCCCAATAGTATTCGGCCTTAATTTACCACCCCAGATATACACATATCCATCCAGGTTCTTCACCATCCCTTTTGTAAAGTCAATGCCATTCAAATCAGGTATTGCGGTATAGGAGACAGTATTATCAGACTCATTCAAGCCTGCCATAATCTCATTGACCAGTTGCCCTGTGGAACTACTCATTTCCAGGCAAACGGTGTACACTGTATTACCGATTTCCACACCGGCAGAAGGCCAGTAATAATTACCTGGGGTAATAGACTGGAACAGGTCAGGGTTGCCATAAAGCAACAGGTTGCTTGTCTGCGCCGGATCCCAGCTATGGTTGGCGGGTTGTAACAATACGGTATTATGCTTGTTGAAAATACAGGGGACGGTGCCGTCTGCATTCATGTCATCATAAAAAGTGTCGTTAAAGAGCCATACGACTTTCCCATTGGACAGCGGTACAGACAGCGCGCCGTCAAAAGCAATAGAGCCGGTAGTCCGCCGGAAGAACGCGGTGGCATTAGCGTCCTGGTATGCCGCAGTGGCAGCATTTGAGATGGCGACACTGACTTTTTCAGTCTGTAGGGTAGAGGAAGATGTTTTAGTACATGCATGGAATAGCGGTAATGCTATTATTGCGGCAATACAAATTGGTAAGTGGGTTTTCATAATGTGGAATTTTATAGGTTAAACAATTATGTTTTTTCAAAACACACGTTTCTTACTTTTGGACTGCTAAATTTCAATTGAAGTACTTTTCCGTCAGCATTTTTTTCAAATACTACTTTGATCCTGGAATTTTCTATTTTAAATTCCTGGTCAGAAACAGGTTGCAGCGTAAAGATATCTCCTTTAATCCGCTTTATTTTTATGGTGGTTCCAGTCAATACTATTTCCAATGAACTTTCCACTTCAGAAGATCTGTAATTGCCCTCATACACCTGGAGTGCCTCCTTGTTCAGGACAATATTCTTCGCAGGCATTTCGGAACCGGAGGATTTGCCTTTTGAAATAACAGCCACCTTATTTTCTTTAGCAGGAGTTTTTTCACCCAGGAGCAGGCTTCTCAGTGCATCCAGACCATCGTCTTTTCCATCAAATTCCGAGGTGTTTGCCAGCCATGCAATTCCCAGATCAAGTTCAGGATAGTACTCTAATATGGATCGGTATGCCGCTGTTGCGCCGTCATGGACGATGGCGTTAAATCCTTTAATATTGACCAGGCGAAGTCCGGCAGCATAATTATTGGGTTGTCCATTATTCAACGGAATAGTGTCGAGCTGCTCTTTTAAAAAGCCTGGCCCGTCAAGATTAGCATGAGTATAATAATCGTTCCACTTTAGGAGATCTTCAGCGGTGGTCAGCAAGCCGCCATTACCATATACATTTTCGTAGGGCATATCAGTAAAGTACAAATCTCCTTCCTTCGAATATGCAATAGCCCTGCCAGGAACCACACGGCGGATATCGTTTCTCCATTGGGTGGAATTCATCTGTAGAGGGCGAAATATTTTCAGGCTGGTGAACTCAGCGAGGGATTGACCACTTACTCTTTGCACGATGATTGCCAACAGTACATAATTGGTATTGCTATAAAGAAATTCTTCGCCTGGGTTATGATTAAGTGATTTCTGCCTGATGATGATGCGTAGCACATCTTCATTCGAATAGATTTTAGTTCCCCGGGGCCAGTCAGAAAACGCCATCAGGCTTCCCCAATCTTTTAGTCCGCTCGTATGATGAATCATGTCTTTCAACGTTATTATTTTCCCATAGTCTGGTAGTTCAGGCAGGTACTTCCGGACATCGTCATTAAGGGAGAGTTTTCCTGCTGATTGTAAGAGCAATATGGCGGCGGCGGTGAACTGTTTTGACACTGATCCTGCTTCTATGATGCTGGATGTAGAGAGTGGTGTGGAGTGCTCCAGGTCGGAAAGGCCCCATGCCCTGGAATAGATTATTTTACCGTGACGGCTAATGGCTAGTTGACAGCCGGGATGCCCGGGTTGGTAACGGCTGAAAATTTCCCCGATTAGCTTCGTTGTATCCTGCCAATTCTGGGCCAACGAATGGATGGAGAAGATAAAAACAAAAGCCAGGGTAAGAGAGGTCTTCATAAGCTAAATCTTCCGGTTATATGTTTGGTTTCGGCGTTTATTACATGTTGGATTCTCTTATTACTTCAAAAAATACGTTAATTATTTTTTAAAGTAAAGCATACGGGAGGATTTTTGGAAGCTGCGAATGAGAGTTTGTTAAAAGGCGGGCTTCCGGCTGTTTTATAAATGGCATCAGCATTGAAAATGTCGCCACGGTATCTAAATTATACATTAAAGCTGGGGGCGGGAAAAAAAGGACTCATTATTATAGCTCATGAAAAACCTTCAGTTACGATGAAAATTGAACATAAAGGCTGATAGTTGCTTGTGCTATTTTCCAGGTGATAACTCAATTACTTGATTGAAATTCAATGTCTTATTACATTTTAAATCGTTTGACGAGATTTGTTATGTAGTAATTTTACATGCACTTATATATTCATCCGAAATTATCTCAGATTCTAAATAAGCATACTTATCGGTAATAAAAGCGATAATTTAAATTATCGCTTTTATTACCGATAAAATCAAAATAGGCTCAGAAAAGAGCACATTATGACGAAATATTGGATTTAGTCTCATTTTATGAGAAATGCATCATAGAAAAAATCAGTTGATATGATTCTGCTACTTCAATTCTTTTTAGCCCATATTCTTGGTGACTTTTTTTTCAAACCAGCAAATGGGTGGCCAATAAAGAGTTAAAGAAATGGCGCTCTCATTATTTATATATTCACGTATGCATCCACTTTATACTTATTCTATTAGTTACGTGGAACCTTGGTTTGTGGAGAGTAGCCTTAGTGATTAGCTTTTTACATCTACTTATTGATGCGATAAAATTGCAATATCAACGGCCTTCTACCCAAAGAGCATGGTTTTTTAGATCAAATCGCGCATTTAGTCGTTTTTATTTTGCGTATGGCCTTTCCATGTAAAAGTATCGTGGAGCTATATGGCAATAGCTAGCCCTAAAGCACTTTTTATTAGCACCGCTATTCTATTCATATTAAAACAGGCATCCCTCACAGGCATTCGGTAGAGCTGATCTGTTAGTACTAATACTGCATCCTTATTAGAGAAATTTATAATAATCTAATATCATTATAAATTAATCCCGTATTACCCAATTTATTGCTCTAACTTTAGCACGGTTGCATTTGGCCCCATCTGAATTGTTTTGGGTTTCTTTTTCTTCCTAAGTCGATGGTTTTTAGCATTATGTGTGTTTAATTAAAATTATAATTGTGAATATTTTTGTAGGTAATTTAAGTGACAGAACAACTGAAGATGAAATATGGTCTTTATTTGACCCATATGGAGTTGTATATAGTATAAATGTTGCTTATGATAAGTATAGTGGCCGTTCTAAGGGCTTTGCATTCGTTGAAATGCCAGACGATTCCAATGCAGGGCAGGCAATCCAGGAATTGAATAATTCAGTTGTTGCTGGCCAGACAATAGTAGTGTATGAGGCTCGTCCCAAACCTGAAAGACCAGAAAATAATCGTTTCTCCAGATCCGGCCCAAGACCAGGATTTAGACCCAGATACTAATAATTGGATGTTTTAAAAACGTCGATTACCTTTATCTGTTAAGGGAGCAGAAGAGCAAAGCCGCAAAATACGTTAAGTATTTTGAAGCTTTGCTTTTACTGTTCTATGTACCAAATAGTAGCAACCCAGGCTGAACTTCCCACTTAATTTTCTGATTATACCCTCAATAAACCTCCAGGGTGGGATATAGTAACTGGAACTGTCAGCAATTGCGTTCGGCCTATGAGGTGATGATGAGATTTTATTTTCTGCAACCATTATTTTTGCTTTATGACTCCGTTATCATCAACCTAACTGTTACTCCAAAAAGCAAAACTGAAGTGATCAGCAAAAAAGTACAGCTAAGATCCGGTCATATAGACAAACGTTCCTATAAAAAATGGACTATTGGTAACGATGACACCAGTCACTGCGTACGGTGATTTCTATCAGGCAGCGAATGCATTCCTGAAGCATGACAGATTACCAGAAAATAAGTACTTTAAACTGGTTTTCTAATTGTAAAAGATAACCCGCAAAATAAGATGAGCACTTCCCTGAGTTCCGTTATACAGCAATATAAAGCAGACAAAGAGTCTGTTTATAATACCTGGTTTGTAAATAATGAAGAGCGGTTAAAGGCGTTCCGTTCTATTCGCCGGGGTGTGCAACAGGTAGTGGATGATATTAAATGCGGGCGCTTCCCCAATGATTTTAAAGGCACATCCCTGGAGTTTGTACTAACCTGCATTACGGAACAAAAACAGGTTTTTGAAGGTGCGGCACATCCCTTTTACTGGAAACCCAAACTGCGTATTCCAGATATTTATGAACATGAAGGCAACAAACAGGCCTTCGGGCAATTTCTTGAAAATTGTTTGCATGCAAAATCGGAAGACCAGGTTATTAAAGAAATCATTAAGCTGGATGCGTATAAAATAAAAGGATTAGGACCTGCCGTTGCCAGTATTTTATATTTTCTGCACCCCACTATTATTCCTCCTTTCAATACAGCCATTATCAATGGATTCAATTTTTTGTTCAAAGACAAAAAGAAACTGGGCAGTTGGACTGAATACCTCAAACTAAGGGAGGTGGTGCTGGATGCCAATCTGCAATACCGCCAGGAACTGTCATCGGATTTAGGTGCTATCGCCGGGCTGCTGTTTGAAATTGGTGCACAAAAAATAATACTTGGCACGGATGAATACCTGTCGGAAGCAGAAAGACAGAAACTGGAGAAGGCCATTGAAAAACGCCATAAAGAAGTAAATGAAGAGCGGGCAGAAGAAAACCTTCATACCGAAATGCAATATCATTTATTAAAAATCGGCAGCGCCCTGGGATATGATGTGATAGCTGCCGCTAATGACCGGTCAAAGAGCTGTAACGGTCAAAATTTTTCTTTCATAAGTCTCCAGTCATTCCCTGCTATGAACTGTGAGAAGGACGTGCTGAATACCATCCGGCTCATTGATGTGCTTTGGTTTCAGAAAGGTACCAATAATGTAGTAGCCGCGTTTGAAGTGGAAAAAAGCACCAGTATTTATTCGGGCATATTGAGGTTAACGGATTTAAGCTATACGATTGCTGACGGCGATGAGGTGCTTTATCTGATTGTGCCGGATAGCAGGGAGAAGGATGTGAAGCTGCAACTGTCCAGGCCGGCCATCAAAGGCAGCAACATTCCGATTAAGTATATTCTTTTTTCCGAACTGCGGCAACACTGCGATGCGCTTTGCAGGTTTGGCGACAGCTATCGTATTATGGAGAAAATAGCCAGGGTGGTATAAATAAAAGCGTCATCTGCTATCTGCCGGTCCGGAACCCATGTTAAACAATCCGGAAATTATATAACGGTTCAACGCACTGTTCACAGTAAATTGCAACCAAAGCTTTCGTTATGGAACATCATCCCCATGAACATTCCCAGCATGAAATGAAAAAAGAAACTTCGGCTCATACTCATCATTAAATGCATGATGCAAACCCGCCAATGGGGCACGCCGGCCATGACCATCATGCGATGATGATTGAAGATTTCAGGAAAAGATTTTACGTGGTGCTGGTGTTAACTGTACCCACCATGCTGCTTTCTGAAATGATACAACACTGGCTGGGTATCCATATAAGCTTTCCGGGTTCAAAGTATGTGTTGCTTTTATTGTCGTCCGTTATTTTCTTTTATGGGGGTATGCCTTTTTTGAAGGGCTGGATCAATGAAATGAAAGCGAAGAACCCACGCATGATGACACTGATTGGTTTTCCCATAACTGTTGCTTACATCTACAGTGTGGCCACAGTATTTGGATTAACACTGTTAGGCGTTATTTGGGTCACCCGGACCTTTATTCCTTACTTCCGGGAAAGAGGGAAGGGACTATTTATACATCTCAGTTCTACTATAAGTCTGAATTTTATTCCCGGTAAAATGATCCGGCAGAGGGAGAGTTGTGCGGGTTATCGCCCCGCACAACTTAAATTTATCAGTTTTTCATCAGCTTAAAGGAGGATTCAGTATTACCTGTCCGCAGTTTAAGCAGATAAAGTCCTTTCCCATTATTATCGAGGTCAATAGAGATAACACCGGAGACGTTATTATAACTACGGTTATAGATCAGCTGTCCGGTGGAATTATAGATCGATATCAATGCCGAAGGCACATTTTCATTACCCAGGTTGAGGTATACTTTATCGTTAAACGGATTGGGGTAAGGTAATCTGTTTTTACCAATCACGATACTTTTAGTAATGGTTCCCTGGCATTCTTTATCCGTCATGACCACAATCGTGTTTACACCATCTTTCAACTTCAGGGACAATTTGTTTTCCGTAGTTGTAATGGTGGAATCATTCAGGAGAATATGATAGACGGCGGCACCGGTCAGCTGAATGTCCAGCTCAAGTCCTGACGGGTTCATTGCAATATAGGCTGACAATGGTGCAGGTTCAGTAATAATCACTGTATAGATCTGTTTATAATCCGGCTGACCATCTACGGATATCTCCAACTGGTAGGTGCCGGCAGGAAAACTGGTAATGTTCAGACTATCGGTAAAATGATACACAGAGCCTCCGTCGGAGATCAGTACTGCCGTATAGTTTCCGGGCTGATCTGCTTTTACTATCACAGACCCAATGCCCCCCTTGCAGTAAGCGCTTTGTACTGCCACTTTAAAATAATCTGCCGGTAAATAGAAGGAATAAGTAAATCCTGCCAGAGAAGCGGTGGTTTCAGGGGTGGTCACTGATACAGCACCACTGGCACCTTCGCCTACGACTGCCCTGATCACAGAGTCAGATAAAACCTGGAAGAATCCTGCCGGTTTGTGGCCGAAGCTAACAGCGGTGGCACCTGTAAAAGCCACGCCTTTAATAATAACGGTCATGCCTGTTCTGGCTGTATCAGGGAAGAACGAATTGATCTTGGGCAATTGGATACCAAAAGGAATGTTATACCTGTACAGGTTACCCTGAAGCGCCAGGTAAAACTCACCATTCACAAAATATACCTGGCCATGCGTACCAGAAACTGCCTTTCCAGTATTAACACTATCAGTATAGTATCTGGTATCGCCGGTGTAATAGAGCACACGGCTTCTGTCTCCCAGGCGTTCTATATTCCCGTTAGCTGTGAGCTGACTTACTTTCTGGATCTTTTTCTTATCAGGATAACGCAGGTATACTTGTTTCTGATTCTTGCCATCCATAATGGCGTATAGTATATATTGATCTTTCAATTGATAAAAGACAAATGGATATTCGCTATCAGTATTTACACCAAACTTCAGATCGTTGGTACCTTCCTTAATATGTATTTCTCCCTGGTGATTATATGCGATCGTATTGCCGTCTACCATCGAATAGAAGTTAGATCCGGTGGTGGTAATCTGACTATTCGTGCCACTTTCTACATCATAGGTGAACACTTCTGATGTGCCGGCAGACAGTGCACTGTATGAAATCTTTTTGCCGTCTGGCTGCAGATAGCCATCTATAATATTCCCGGTCCCTACTGTTGTAGTAGACAAAGAGGATAGGTTCGTCACGCCTAATCTGGCGTTAGAACCACCGTTCTGTTGCCATAACAGGGTATTCCCACTACTTAGCATACCAAAGGTACCCTGGAATGGAGTCGTATTTGTTGGCGCGGAAATGTCGGTGTAACTTGTCTCATTCCAATAGTAGAGATGATCCCGGAAAGGTGGGGAAGGTAGCCCCAAAGTGTATACGACAATTGCTGCGCCTGTATCACAAAGTATTGCCTGGGTAATCATGGTATTTGATGCCGTATCCGGGAGCATCACGCTTGTCGAGGAGTCCTGTATATTAATAATGCTATATACGGGCTTGATATCAGTGCCTGTGCGCACCAGCACCCGATGATCCCTGAAATCCACAATCCTGCCAGCTGTGGAAAATACAGGCATCAGGAAAGGACTGTTCTCGCGGTACACCATCACCTTCGCATTTGAGGTTTGGCCGGCGCTATCGATGGCCTGTACGATCAGGTTATTATCGGTATAGAGGACGCCTGGAGCGGGATCTATTAAAGTATCAATATTATTGACGAACGAAAAGGAATAACTACCAAAGCTCACCTTGCCGGCACAATTCGCGCTGCCAGGATCACTCACATGTGCTTTTACATGGAGCAGGTCCGAAAAAACAGTATTAGGGGATGGTGCATCAATTGTGACGAGGGGCAGCCTGTCATAAATAAATTGTTGTGTATCCTTTGCAACGTCTACGAGCTGTTTTCTGACGGTGATAATTACCTGCTGAGGCCCCTGTGTAAGACCTGTGAGATCAATGTATCCCTGGTAGCCAAAATAAATACTGCTGTATGAGAGTTGGGTGATGCGATCTCCCACAGCTGCCCATACTGTATCTATCGGTACGGTGGAATTGACGAAAGCAACAACTTCCATATTTTCCGACGCGACTCCATTTGCAGCGGGCTTATAGATCGATACAGAGGTCTGCGCATTTGCTTTGATGATGGCAAGCAAACATATAAAGAGGAGTATTGTAAAGTTTTTCACATAATAGGAGTTTATTGTACAAAAAATTGGAATTGATCAGACATAGAGGTATTGCCTTTAGCGTCATGTGTTACAATCTTCCAATAGTAAGTTGTATTTGCTACTATGGCCAGTCCGTTGAGGTACATATTGGTAACATTACTTTGCAATAAAGGAGGAGTGAGTGTTGTACCAAAATAGACATCATAACTACTGATGTCATTATCCGGGTCGTTACCTGTCCAGGTGAGGTCTACAGTTCCGGCATCCACTTTTGCACCGAATAGGGGTGCTGTTAATGCTGCGGGGTAAGGTGCATATGTGATTGCTCCTGGTCCTTCCATATAGAATTTCCACACATCGCTTTTGGTGGTTACAGGTGTCTCACTTGATTTTGATACTACATACCATGAGTAGGGCTGTCCTCTGCGAAGGAGTACAGCTGCCATGTTACTGTTGACTATTATAGATGTAGAGTCCCGCGAGATGAGATTTTTATAATGCAGCTCGTAATTGCTGGTATTTAGAGAGTTCTCCCACGTGAAGATCAGGGTGGTGGTGGAATCAGATTGCAGTATTCCGTTTGTACAGATCTTATCCTGTTCTGGAAATGTTAGTATGGCTCTTCCTGGAGCAGGCCCATTATGGTCTTTGGAGCAACCGAAGGCAGTTAACATACATAATAATGCGAATTTGCGTGTCATTGTCATTTAGGGATTAATCGTTTTTCATAATATTTACATGATACCTGTAAGTGCTGAATGCGGCAGTACTTATTTAAGAGACGACCCTGAAAGATTCACATGCATCAACTATTGAGTATTAAAATGGGGTAGGGGTCGTTTATTAAAGGTAGGGTTTAAAAATAGGATTCAGCCCAATGCTGTTATATATATTAAATATTCATTTGTTGGGAGTGGGGGAGTGGTGAGGGACGGTGGTTGGGCGATTGTGTTTCTTTTTTGGGGTAAAGAATGGATGAATTTAGTTTGATGGATGTGGACGTGTGAAAAATTGAATTTTATAATGATTTAAAACCTGACGGAAAAATTTGATCTGAAATTTCCAAAATGCAAAATCGATGGAAATAATTGAAATCTCTAAACTTGTTATTATAACATTAGATAGAAGAACAAATTAGCTGATAAAGCCAGATTTTGAATCATGAAATTCAATTCGAAAACCAATTAAATTGAAGAAAAACAGTTTATGCATTTATGAGTGTTCATATAAAGATTAAAACCCGTGCTTAGCGCGGGTTTAATTCCTTGCGGACCAGACGGGATTCGAACCCGCGACCGATGGATCGACAATCCACAATTCTACCAACTGAACTACCGGTCCGTTGAGAGATATCACCATATACCTCCCTGGGGAAACTAACAATACAATGGACGCTTCAGGGTCAACTTACATCCCAATGGATGCTTCGGGTGTCAACAACATCCAAATGGATGCTTCAGGGGCAACTTACATCCCAATGGATGCTTCGGGTGTCAACAACATCCAAATGGATGCTTCAGGGTCAACTTACATCCCAATGGATGCTTCGGGTGTCAACAACATCCAAATGGATGCTTCAAGGTCAACTTTCAACACAATGGACGCTTTGGGTGTCAACTCCAACACAATGGACACCTCAAGGTCAACAAATCACAACGGACGCTTTCCGGGTCTCAACATCACAATGAATACCATTGGGGCTAACAATAAACACAATGGATGCTTTCAGGGCTAACATTATCCAGTTATAGCCATCTGCGCCTTTTGCTACAAATGCTGTCCCTATAACTTTCAAAACTAAGGTTACAAACAAAAAAAAATAACTTAAACTTCAGGGTTAAATCCCCGGGAGATTCAATCTTTCATTCCCTCTCCCGTTGATAAAACAAAATTACTACCGTGCTGCGCAGTCTTTCTACGCAGTAAAAAAAGAACAAAAAAAAACTTCAGAAATTATCTGAAGTTCCTCATATCCAACACCTAAGACATCGAATCAAAATATTCCATCACCCGCTCTTCACTCTCCCTGCGCAATTCCACCTCACCCGTATACAACTCCCTCCGCAAATCCCTATACATCCTCACCACCTCCCTCAATGCCGCCAACATCGCCTCCCTGTCATACCCCGCCAAAGTCCTCTTCAATCCCATCACCTCCTCCGGTCTGCACAACATCTCCACCCTCCTCAACCTCCTCGGTTCATTCCCATTCCTAATATGCAACAAAGGCCCCAACACCACATTCCGCATAAACCCAATAGACTCCAACACCTCAAAATACTCTCCCCGCCCCACCTTCAGCAAGGTATAATGTACCCAAATCCAAAACCTGTCCTCTATCCATTGATACTCCGGATAAGGAAATTGCGCGGTAGTCCGATCCAGTATCTCCTGCAAGATCCCTCCCTTATCCAATAATAAAACCGGATTCTCCACCCGCTGCCCAAACTCCTCCACCGTTACAAACTTTATATCAACATGCAACAAAGGCTTATCATACAGACAAATCAATAACCTCGGCTCCCCCACATGCTCTCCCGTAAACGCATTGAGCAAATGCCCAAACCGTTCCGCATACCCCATCATCTTCCCCTTATCCCCTCCAATCCCCTTTCTTGTCACCATTACAAAATCAATATCAGAATATTCATCCAGCTGTCCGCCAATCCACGAACCACCAGCAGCCAACCCTACCACAAAATCGTCCGTCGATAATATACCTACTACCCGGTCAGCAAATTGTTGAAATGTTGTTTGTTTTTCCATAAGAGGAAGTTACAAACATATATCCAACTCCCGTCACTGCAAATACAATCCCACACACGATTAATTGTACTGGTGGCAACTCCTTCACAAATTCCGGATCCACCAAAGCCGTACCCGGAAAGAAATACGCCCCCACCTGTCCCAGCCAGTAAAAGCTCACTATCGCCACCGTTATCCTAAAATCAATGAGTGTTTTTACACGCTTACCCCATATCATCCACAAGCTCATTAAGCCCAGCATTGTCCCCAGCAACATCGTCTGCGCATTATGAAACTTTGCATGCGGTGGCCAATGCGCATTATAAATATGCGTATGATTCCAGTCAAAAATATAAGACCCAAATGCGGTATACAAACCTGCAAGCGTTAAAATAATCTTCCCCGTTTTCATCACTTATATATTTATAAACAATTCCTCTACCGGTTTCCTCACCTTAATAAATCGCTGAAAATGATCCTGCTCATGTCTATATCCAATACCCGCAATCACCACAGTATGCAGGTCTTTCAGGCCCAATACCTCATCATATTTTGCCGCTACAAATCCTTCCATCGGATTCGCATCAATCCCCAACTGCGCCGCGGCAAACAATAAATTACCCAAAGCGATATAAGCCTGGTTTGTAGCCCAATGTT
Source organism: Chitinophaga silvisoli (assembly GCF_003412465.1). Classification (GTDB taxonomy): domain Bacteria; phylum Bacteroidota; class Bacteroidia; order Chitinophagales; family Chitinophagaceae; genus Chitinophaga; species Chitinophaga silvisoli. The sequence goes on along the minus strand of NZ_QTJV01000004.1, from coordinate 33,284 downwards.
GTTTTTCTACAGCCGTCATCATTTGTAGATTGGCTGCCACATTGTTTTTATGATGCAGTAAATTCCCTTCCAGCTGCATATTTCTTACCTTACACACATGATCAAAATAATGGTCCACATCTACCATTGTCTCAATGGCAAATACCACCAGCACGGCAGCATCCGTCACCTGCGACTGATTAAATGATACAGCCCGCAGTCGTTCCCTTACTACCGGGTCACTAATAAATAATACCTTATACGGCTGCAATCCATGTGAAGAAGGAGAGAGGCGAATCACCTCCTGTAACAATGCAATCTGTTCGTCATCCACTTTTTTCGACGAATCATATTTCTTTACGGCATAGCGCCATTTCAATTGTTCAATCATCACCCAAAAGTAAACCAGCCTTAAAATTGCAAAAAGGCAGAAAGACGGGCTTATTGTGCAAAAAGGCGGATTATGAAGTCTGCCGGTATTCCAATGGAGATAAGCCGGTCAGGTTCTTGAAGTACCTTCCAAATCTTGACTGGTCGGAGAAATAGAGCATATCTGCAATCTGTGCAATACTATAGGTGGGGTTTAATAATAATACCTTTGCTTCCAAAACGACGGTAGCATCTATCCACTCTCCGGCAGTTTTCCCGGTAATCTCTTTCACTGTCTCTGATAAATGTTTCCGGCTTACAAACAATTTCTCTGCATAAAAACGCACACTTCGTTCAGTATAAAAATACTGCTGTACGAGCTTTTTAAAATCAGCGCTTAGCAACTGACTCCGGCCAGGTGTATTTACAACAAAGCTTTGCTGATTATACAACACTGTCATCTCATACAATAAAACCTTTGCCAGGGATTGTAAAATCTCATTCCTAAACCCCGCAGCCTTCTCATATTTCTGCTGAATAAATTTCAATGAAGCAATAATTCCTTTCGCCTCCGCAGCACTCACCGCAAACACATGATTGGCTACGCGCTCAAAAAAAGGGAACTGTTCATTTCCTGCAAGGAACAGGTCTGTGAAGAATATCGTCAGGGTTGTAAAGTCTGCCGACATATAATGCCATTGCTTGATGACATGTGGAGACATCGTCACCACACAGCCCGATTGTATTTTATAACTCTCCAGGTTAGCATGCAGCAATGCCTCTCCCTGCACACAAATGCCTACACCATAATAGCTGCTCCTGTAAGGAAGATCAATTGGCACCTGGGGCGTTTCAATCTTCTGATGAACAAATAAAAAATCCAACTGATCAGCTGCATCCTGCTTCAGAATATTCAAGGGGTAAGTAGGAATGTTTTTGCTCATTGCATTCATTCTAAACAATTCATTCTAAACAATTCATTCTAAACAATTCATTCTAAACAATTCATTCTAAACAATTCATTCTAAACAATTCGTTCTAAACAATTCGTTCTAAACGATTCGTTCTAAACGATTCGTTCTAAACGATTCGTTCTAAACGATTCGTTCTAAACAATTCGTTCTAAACAATTCATTCTAAACAATTCATTCTAAACAATTCATTCTAAACAATTCATTCTAAACAATTCATTCTAAACAATTCGTTCTAAACAATTCGTTCTAAACGATTCGTTCTAAACGATTCGTTCTAAACGATTCGTTCTAAACAATTCGTTCTAAACAATTCATTCTAAACAATTCATTCTAAACAATTCATTCTAAACAATTCATTCTAAACAATTCATTCTAAACAATTCATTCTACAATTAAAAATAAATAAGCTATAGCAAAAACACAAAAATAGCGGGCTTTTTAGGGCCCGCTATTTGTATATTAATAAGCAATCGTATGCCTGGGTCTTATATTGCATAATCAAACAGCAATATATTATCTGCAAAGTCATTCCTTGCACGATCATTTACCTTAATGCAAAAGGAAATTACCTGGCCAGCATCAGCTTCTTACTTTCCACCACACGACCATCCAGCTCCAGGCTATACACATACGTACCCGCTGTAGCACCATCCAGTGACAGGTTTACGCTGTTACCACCATTTGTTTTCAAATCAACTCTCTTCACCTGCCTGCCATTCAGATCAGTTACAGTCAGGTAAGCATGCTCCACAGTACCAGGGTATGTATACCTGATAATCGTGCTGCCAGAAGTAGGATTCGGTGCGCTTGACAGTGAATAAGATGTAGTTGCATTGTTGTTGCCTGTCACCTGCAGACTCCCGCTTTTCAGCGCAGCCAGTTGTGCCTGTACATCTGCCAATGCCTGTTTTAATTCATTCACCTGCTGTTGCAGTGCATCATCTGTATCCGCTACACGAGCACTCTGCGTAGCACTTCTATACACGTTACCATTTGCATCCACTACAAGTACACTACCAGTACCAGTTGTCAGTCCCTGAAAACGTACCGTACCATTTACGTGCAACTTAGCAGTAGGTGCGGTCGTATTAATACCGAAATTACCGGCAGGAGAGAGCCGTGCTTTTTCCAGGCCATTTGTGCCAATAGAATCAACACCGGTACCTAACAATAAGCTACCTGTGGATGTCAATGCCTGCAGGACGAAGTCACCCGCAACAGAAGTAGTTACGAAAGCTCCGCTCCTGGAAGCAAGCCCGAATCTCGCAAACGGAGTGGAAATTTGTCCGCTCGCAGGTTGCGTTGGATTCTGTGAGAACCAGATAGAAGGAGATCGGCCGGAAATCATCATGGTATTGTCTTCAACAGAGGTGCTGGAACTGTGAATGTGCAATAATTTAATGGGCGTACTCAGACCTATACCTGTGTTGCCACTGGAGAGAATCGTTGCTTTCTCTACATTGTTAGTTCTGAAAACGAGTCTGGCAGTATCTTTAGTCCCCACGAAGTTGGATGCCGGGTTAGTACCTGCATTACCAGTTAACAACCAGTCATTGCTGCTGCCAATGGTAGCCGCATCTTTCCAGAAAACGCTGCCGCTGCTGTCTTGGACCAGAAAACGAGGTGCAGCATTGAACTGTGTGAGACCGGTGAAACGTACAGAACCTGTGGTGTGTAACTGGGAGGTAGGTGTGTTTGTGCCAATACCTACAAATAAACTACCGTACCTGAGGGAATCATTTACAGCGATCAGGCGCTGTCCGGGAGTGCCAACCCAGCCTTGGGCGTTGGCGAATTGAATGGTTAACATGCTGCAAAAACTGATAAGTATCAGCTTCCAGCTTTGGGTCTGTGTCATTTTTTATGATTAGGGTTTAAAAAAACATAGGTATTACTGTGGCGAATATGTGTCTTATTCCATGGGTTAATTTTATGGCGCTAATATAGGGGAAATTATAACATGCAAAAGTTAATGATTGAAAAAAATACCCGCTTTTGTTTTATGCAAAAACGGGTATTGATAAAAGGTATTATTATAGTTTGCATTCTGGTTATTGGCTATTATTATTACAAAATAATAGTGGCTGACAACTGTATGTAAAACCTTTAATCATTATTCGAAGCTACCGGCATTGTTGCAGTTCTCAATGCAGCCATCTGTGCCCGCAACTCTTCCAGTTCTTTCTTCAGTTCTTTTACCTCCGCTTCCAGACTGGCCACATCATTCGCTGTATTCACAGGCACTGCTACCAGACTATTACTCTTGCAGACGTATCCATTTTCATCCAGTACGAGTACTGTACCTGGCCTTGTAGGCAATCCCTGAAAACGTACGTCTCCATACACATGTAATTTGGCGGTAGGAGAAGTTACATTGATGCCAAGATTTCCTTTTGCAGATAAACGCATTCTTTCTACACCATTTGTACCTGCATCATCCATGCCGGTTCCAAACAGGATATTACCGCCTGTAGTAACATTATGAATGACAAAATCACCACTTTGTGCAGTCAGCAAAAAAGCCGCGGTTCTTGAAGCCAGGCCTATTCTACCAAAAGGATAACTGTAATTCTTCGGCAAAGTAGGAAGTTCGGTAAACCAGATAGAAGCAGAACGGCCTGATACGAGAATGTTATTGTCCTCTGTTCTGTTGTTGTGTACCTGAAACAGTTTTTTGGGGCTGCTTGTTCCAACGCCAAAACTGCCATCGGCCTGCCAGCCTTCACGATCCTGTGCAAATACAAATTGACCGATTAAAATACTGCATACTGTAAGTAGCATAGGTCTTAGGGAAAGGGTTTTCTTCATTGTTTCTTTGTATGTAAAAAATAATATACGTGAAGGTAGGTAAAAAAACTTCTTAGAAAGTGCAACCTTTTTTACTGAAACGGAACTAATATATGTAAACCATTTAGCCATGATCAGGATCATCATTATTACATTATTGTTATTGCAGCTGCAAAGTCTTGTTGCCCAGTCTTTACCGGATACTATTCCTTTTACTTTGGGTGGTTCAAAAGTATTCCTGAAAGGGAAGCTCAATGATACGAGTGATGTAACGATTGAATTAGATATGGGTGCTGGCACCCAGGCTGTGAATAAACATTCATCTGGCAGACTACAGCTGAATTTCGATGATAAGATAACGGTGAATAACACAGAGGGTGTGAATGAGGTGCGGAAGAGTAACCGGAATAAACTGGCAATCGGTCATTTGGAATGGGCAGATTTACCATTTGCAGAGGTAGGGAATATGCGGCCGGAGGAAGATTTGATTGTTGGTAATGGTTTGTTTTTGGATAAAGTCATTGAATTGGATTATGACCTGAAAATCCTGATCGTACGGGATCGTTTGCCTGCAAAAGCAAAGGATTATAAGGGCCAGCCCATAAGCTATGTGCAAAACAGACCAATACTGGAGGTGTCATTCTATCATGATGGACAGACGTTTACCTGGTGGACCTTGTTTGATACGGGAAGGGATGGTACGATGCTGATAGGAGAGGATTTTACCGGGAGGGATGGGAATTGGGGGAAACTACATGAATTGATGATGCTGAATGGGAAGAAGATTGTGAGGTTGGATGCGGAGCTGGCTGGTTATCGGTTTAAGGATATAGTGACGAATGCTGCAGATCCGGAAAAGCCGGGGGGTAGGGCGACTTTGTTGGGGAACCAGGTGTTGAATCATTTTAATATGATATTGGATAATCGGGAGAAGAGGATTTATTTGAAGTTGAATGGCAGGAGGGGGGAGAGGTATTCGGATTATAAGAGTTATGAGGAGCAGATGAGGCATTAGGACGCTTCTACTCCCTTACAAGGTAGGGGAGCTTTCCTACTCCCGTTTGAATTTTACGCTGTCGCCTACTTTAAATTTGCCAGCAATATTCAATCTGTCGTCCTGGTTTTTGCGGCTGTTCTCATTCATTTTGTCGTTCTCATTACCAGGCACGTCTATCTTGCCATCTTCGTCCATTTTACCATGCACGTCTATCTTGCCGTCCTCGTTTATCTTGCCATGCACGTCTATCTTACCGTCCTCGTCTATCTTGGTATGCACGTCTATCTTACCGTCCTCGTCTATCTTGCCACGCAGGTCTATCTTGCTATCCTCGTCCATTTTACCATGCAGATTCATCTTACCATGCACATCCATCCCATCACCCGCTTTCCACCCGTCATTCTTCACCAGCACCGTCACATATGTCTTATCACCTTCCTGCCTCACATCTACCACATCCCCTTTTTGCAAATCAAAAAACGCCGCAGGCGAATTATACTCAATACCTTTCCCATTCTCAATATGCACCACTTTATCCGACAATTTCACAATCTCCTCCACATCATGACTCACCATCACAGTCGTCAGGTGGTACCTCCGGTGCACTTCCTGCAAAGTTCCCTGCAAGGCTCTCCGCATCTCCCTGTCAATTGCCGACAATGGCTCATCTAATAACAACAATGCTGGCCGCTGTGCGATCGCCCTTGCCAGCGCAACCCTTTGCTTTTGTCCGCCGGAAAGGCCTTGTGGTTTTCTCAATGCCAGCTTCATCAAGCCCGTCACCTCCAGTAATTCATCTACTATTCCAGGCGGATCCTGCTTCTTCAAAGCAAATGCTATATTCTCCCGTACATTCATATTGGGGAACAATGCATAATCCTGGAATACCATTCCTACATTTCTCCGCTGCGGACTTACATTGATTTTTCTTTCACTGTCAAACCAGGATGATTCTTCTACTTTGATCCTCCCATTATCAGGTGACATAAATCCTGCCAGCATACGGAGGATGCTCGTCTTGCCAACACCTGAAGCCCCGTATAAGCTGATGAATTCTCCTTTATTTAATGTAAGATCAAGATGAAGGAGCATGTCCCCATCAGCAGTATGTAAATGCTTTTCTAATGATAACTGAATCATACAAGGAAATAATTAGACAGTTGGTTCTGTCCTGCAGAGGAAATACATTGATATCCTATTGATGAAGAACCCTCACCTATCTTCATAATTGAAATAATCAGACAGCTGGTTTTTTCCTACAAAGAAAATACATTGATATCCTATTGATAAAGAAACCTCAACTATCCTCATAATTGAAATAATTAGATTGTTGGTTCTGTCCTGCAGAGAAAATACATTGATATCCTATCGATAAAGACCCCTCAACTATTCTCATAATTGAAATAATCAGACAGCTGTGTTTATCCTACAAAGAAAATACATTGATATCCTATCTATAAAAGAAACATCTCCCATCCTCATACTAAAAATAATTATCCCGCTGGATCCGCCTGTTAATAAAATACATCGAAAACAACACCACAAATGAAATCCCTATCAACACCAATGCATACCTGTTAGCTATATCATAATGAAACTGATCATTCTCATCATAAATCGCAATCGCCGCCGTCCTTGTCTTCCCAGGAATATTCCCCCCTACCATCAGCACGATTCCAAACTCGCCCACAGTATGTGCAAAAGTCAAAATAATCCCCGTTAATAAAGAAGGCTTGATATTCGGCAACAACACTCTCACCAGGGTCTCCCATTTTGATTTCCCCAATGAATAAGAAGCCTCTTTCAAACTCCCCGGCAAGGAAGCCAGTCCTGATTGTATTGGGTGCACCATAAAAGGCAGGCTATATAATAAAGATCCTAACAATAGCCCTTCAAAAGTAAACGCTAACCTGATATGCATATACTTTGCTAAAAATGCTTCCGGCCGGAATGCCATTAATAGGTAAAACCCAATCACAGAAGGAGGCAATACCAATGGCATACTTACTATCACCTCCATAATTGTTTTAAAGATGGAGGGCTTTTGAGTAAGCCACCATGCTATTGGTATGGCGATCAGGAATAAGATCACTGTCGTGAACAGTGCCAGTTGTAAAGTAAGTAATATGGGAGCAGTCTCAATCATTTCAAAATAGATGTAACTAATAAAAGGTGGAAATAAGTAGTCGCATCACCTCACAATATATCCAAACTCCTCAAACACCCGCTTCGCCTGCGCGGAAAACAAAAATCCATAAAACTCATTCGCCGCCGCATTATCCTTCAACAAGACGGCCGCCTGCTTAATCGGCGCATAATCCTCCTGCCTGATCTCCACCCAATGCCCTTTCCCCTTCATCGCATCAGCTATCACAATAGACTTCGCAGTAAACCCGATCTCCGCATTCCCGGAAGCAATGTACTGACTCGCCTGGGTGATACTCTCCCCCCTCACCAGTTTCGCTGCCACTTTTTCATACAATTTATACTTCTTCATCACATTCACTGCCGCCGTTCCATAAGGAGCCGTAGCCGGATTGGCAATGGCAATATGACTAATCTTATTACCCGTTAATAACTGTATGTCAGGCTTTATATCCGCTCTTGCGGTCCATAAGACCAGGATGCCCTGTGCATAAGTCTTTGGTCCGGCCACTGCCATACCAGCAGCCTGTACCTTCGCCGGAAAAGCAGTATCTGCAGAAATAAAAATATCAAATGGTGCTCCTGCAATAATCTGCTGGGTCAATTTGCCAGAAGCTCCTAAAACAACATCAATCTGAACTTTATGCTGCTTATTAAAAGCCGACTTCAGCGCCTCAATGGCATACTGCATGTTAGCCGCTACAGCCACTGTAATCTTGTTTTGTGCATTCATCCCTATATACAGGAAGAGAGCGCAGACAAGTAGAAGCAATCTCTGTTTCATCCTTAAATTTACAAATACTTATCGCTTTTATCGATAAATACTATCGAAAATAACCTTATGACATTTTGTACTGTAGCATAACTTTTGTGCAGAGAAGGCAAAGAAACATCAGCAAAATGAAAACGTTAAAAATTGTTGCGAAGTTTAAAGTAACTCCCGATACCAGAGAGGAAGTATTGGCAAGTATCCTGAAATGTGCCGAACTCTCAAGGGCTGAGGAAGGGAATATATACTACGACGTGACAGCGAATGTGTCAAATCCTGATATTATTGTGATCCTTGAAGGATGGAAGTCACAGGCAGCTATTGATTTTCATAATTCTACTGCACATTTTAAGGAATTGGTGCAAAATGTAACGGGCAAGGCGGAAATTGAAATTGATGTGCTGAGCCAGATCAACTAACGGACAGGCTGACTAAAGCCACCTCGAACCCCGCAATCCCGTGGGGTTCAAAAATTCACTATTTTAGCAGAAATCCCTGTTATAATGGACAATCAAGCATACCCTAATGTGAAGGACCTCCTTATACTATTCCTGATACTATTACTCTTCATGATTGGAATAGGTGCAGTCGCCGGGCTTTACCAGCTTATTCCCAATGTTCCTACATCACCCCTGATACAATCATTTCAAAACCTGGTCGCTTATACGATATCCCTGCTGGCAACGATCTGGTATGCCTCCAGGAAAAGTAAGAAAAGTCAGCCAGACTCCTTTAGCCTGGGCTTCAATCCATTTCCCGCATGGCTGATTCCTGTATTAATCATTACCACCTTAGCAATGACAGTAGGTATGGATCGCCTTGCGTCATTGATTCCAATGCCCGATAGTATCGCCAGGTTTTTTGATAGCCTCTTTAATAATGATATCTTCTCAATCATCATGATTTCAGTGGCAGCGCCAATACTGGAAGAAATGCTTTGCAGAGGGATCGTATTGAAAGGATTGCTGCAACATTACCCGGCACGCAGGGCGATTATATATTCAGCATTGTTCTTTGCATTGATCCACCTTAATCCATGGCAGTCAATCCCTGCATTTTTTGCAGGATTGTTCCTTGGCTGGGTGTATTATAAAACAAAGTCAGTCATCCCCGGAATCATTGTACATGCCGTGAGTAATACAACTGCCGTATTGTTTATGTTTTTGCCGAAGGAGCAGCAGGATTATTTAGGCTGGCTGGGAATGCCGGTTTATATTGTGGTGTATATAATAGCGATGGTGGTGTTTATAGCAGGGTGCTGGTATATTGAAAAGAGAATGCCAGCTAATACCCGTTAAGTTTTTCATCGCTGTTGACAGCTTTGTCTAACTCATATAGTATTCTATCTGATTCTCTGAAAGGTATATTAAGCGCAAGGCATTTTTCCTTTAGCTTATCTATATAATCAAAGTATGTTCTAATTTTATCTTCAATTAATCTAGGCAATTTAAAGGTATCCCCAACAAGGATCCGGTAGGCCCTTTGATCGAGAATTTGCAACTCATCAGGAACTGCAAATCGGAGTATTGTGGAAGCCATTGGCAAGTCAATTCCCCGACAAGCCAATAATTTTCCCAATACTTCTTTTGCCTGCTCTGTAGAATATTCTTTCTTTAATTCATTAATAGCAGTAATTAAATCATGCTTTACATCCACATATCGGTTTAGTTTCCACAGCACGATCTTTAGAATATCCACTTCAGAGAAATCTCCAGTTAGTTGATCCAACTCGTCCGTAAGATCTTTTTGATAGTTATAACTTTTCTGCGCCATTTCAACTTTGGCCGCCAGATTTTCGATATCGTCTAATTTTTTCATAGTACGGGAATTTAATAAGTATTTAAGAGAATTCAAATCATCGGACCCTTATTCCTGGCTATCCATACATCAACTCCAGATTGTTTAGTATCTTCCATCTCTTTTACATGAAGAGATGCAGGTAAGACAAGTAAAAATATAAATACTTCTAAACCAAATGTAAGTAATTTATGCAACCCATCACCATCCGCCAGGCCCTCCATATTGACCTGACCGAAATGCGTCAACTCTTTGCAAACACAATCAACGCCATTTGTAAAGAAAACTACAACCCTGAACAACTCTCCGTATGGGCGGCCGGCGCAGAAAACCCTGACCGCTGGGAACAAGTATTCGCCACACAACTCATTTTTGTCGCCGAACAAGATCACCACATCACCGGGTTTTCTACCCTCTGTAATGGCAATTACATCGACCTTTTTTACGTCCATAAAGACCACCAGCGACAAGGTATCGCCACTGCCCTTTATAACAAAACCGAACAAGCCGCAATATCCTTACATCAAAATCAGATCACCGCAGATGTAAGCATCACTGCCAAGCCGTTTTTCCAAAAGATGGGTTTTACCATCCAAAACAAACAACATGTAAATGTAAAAGGAATAGAACTGATCAATTTCAAAATGCTCAAAACCCTGGCTTGATTAAAAATCTACTATCCATACTATCCCGCAATTAAACCAAGGAGAAAGCAATAACCTTTTTATATCCCAACAAACTGTTTCATCAAAGCCACCAGATCCGTCGTCACCCTTGTCTTATCATAAGCCAAATACAGCGTATTCTCCGCCGCTACATGCCCATTCCAGATAACCTTCACCTCATCATCCACCAGGTAATCCGCCGCTATTGTCAATGCATGCCCATACCTCAGCGACTTCAAAATAATATTCATATCCGGTATCACACAATAAGGCTTTATCGCCGGTCGCTTCGCAAAATTCTTCTGCCAAAACCGCCTGATGATCGCCAGGTCCGCACTGTAAGCAAACCATTGCTGCGACAACAACCACGCCTCCGCACGACCCCAATCCTCATCACGCACATACTGGTCAAACTCAGTCGTATCAATCCCCTCACTCCCCGCAATCACAAACCGCTCCTGTCGTATCGGTTCAAAAACAATATTCTTATAATCCGTCAGCTTCGTCGCCACCACAAAATCCAAAGTGCCTTTATGCAACCTGCCCAACAAATCATGTGTACGCCCAAAAGCAATAACCAGGTTCGCCTCAAGATCCGAAATATGCGCCGCTAACACCGCCTGGAAATATTCCTGCACAGCTCCCAACCTGATAAGCGGCCATTGCGTCTTCAGACAAGCCGCATTAAAACTCGCCTCCACCTTTTCCAGCTTTTCCAACGGCTCCACTATCTGCGTATAAAATAACTTCCCATACTCCGTTGGTACAATCCTCGGCTTCCGCTCAAACAACGTCTTCCCCACATGCGCCTCCAATGATGACAAATGCTGACTCACATTCGGCTGCGATATGAACAACGCCTTCGCCGCCGCGGTTAGAGACCCCGTTTGATAAACAGCTTTAAAAGTCCTGTACCATTCCAGATTTACCATAAATTAAAGGTATAAATATTTTTATGATAGCTACGAGCCCCATTCTTTTATTTATAGGATCAGGAAAAATTTCAATTCTGAAATGATTGTTTCAGAAAAAGCATTACATTTGCCTCATAATTGGTAATCACTCATGGCAAGAAGCGTAGAGTTTAACGAAGAAGAGGCAATCGAAAAAGCAATGGAAGTCTTTTGGGAAAAAGGCTACAGCGCCGCCTCTATGCGTGATCTCACCAATGCCATGAAGATAAATAGCAGCAGCCTCTATAACACCATCGGCGATAAACACGCCCTCTTTGTAAAGTGTATCACACACTACACCCACTCCCACATGGAACTGGCAAAGAAAAATGCACAGGCTGCCCGCTCCCCCCTCAATGCCGTCGTCAATCTGATCAACAACTCCGTCAATGATATCATCAACAAGGCGAATAGTTGTATGATCATCAAAACCACTTTTGAAATAGCCAACGATGACGAAGAAATCCTGGCTATCCTTAAGTACAACGGCGATGCCACCCATCAATTAATCGGATCTCTGCTCCAAAAAGCCAAAGAACAGGGCGAACTCGCAGCAGATGCCGACCCGGTCCTCCTCACTGATTATTTACTCAGTCTGATCACCGGCTGGCACGAATCCTACATCCTTCACCAGGATCCACATAGGCTCAAACAGATGGCCCAGTTCGCCATCAAACAACTTGCGCGCTAGCGCATTTTTTTTCTCCAATTCTGAAACGATCAATTCAGAATTAGAAGGCTTGTATTTTATTTTGAAACAATCATTTCACAATAAATAATAAACAATGAAAGTACTCGTCACAGGCGGAACAAAAGGAATCGGGAAAGCAATTGCCGATAAACTATCACAGGAAGGCGCTGAAGTAATCGTAACAGCCAGGAACCCATCCCCGGACATGAATCCAAAACACCAATTCATTGCCGCTGATCTTTCTAAACCTGAAGAGATTGACCGGCTTGCCAATATAGTGAAGGACGTAGACGTCCTTGTTAATAACATCGGTGGTAATAATGCCCCAGGCGGCGGTTTTAGTGCCCTCACAAATGAGCACTGGCTGAATTCATTACAACTGAATTTACTCACCTCCATTCACCTCGACAGGGCCTTACTACCCGCTATGATCGAACGAAAAAGTGGAGTGATCATTCACATCTCCTCCGTCAGCGCATTGCAACCTTTCTGGGATGCGAATATGGCCTACGGTATCTCCAAAGCAGCCCTGAATGCTTACAGCAAAACCCTGGCAACGGAAGTCGCCACCAAAGGTATCAGGGTAGTCACCGTTTCTCCGGGTTTGACCAAAACAGAACCTATGAAAGCATTTATAGAAGACATCGCCGCTGCTTCCAACATTAGCTTCGACCAGGCCTTCGCTGCCATCAGTGCCAGGATAGGCGGCGTGCCCCTGGGCAGAATGGCGGAACCAGCTGAAGTAGCAGAACTGGTCAGCTTCCTGGTATCACCCAAAGCCTCATACATCACAGGTGCTAACTACGTTGTAGACGGGGGCACTACACCCGTCGTACGATAAGACAGGAAGAGGTTGTATCAAAACTAAGAGCATGTAAAAAAGCATTCTTCCCCCACAGGTATCCGATTTAATTACCGGAAATTTAATTTTGATACAACCTCTTTTTGTTACCTTAATACCATGAAAACTACATGGGACGATAAAGAAGAAAAGTTTTACGAAAGAGAGGTATTCTCGTCAATTGATTTCACTGAAACGCCACTGAAAAATTGGGAATTCTATAAATGTAAATTCGAGAAATGCATTTTTAGTAATTGTGATCTTTCTAATATCACTTTCGAGGACTGCACCTTCGATGGCTGCGATTTTTCAATGGCCTCCGTAAAGAACAGCGGCTTCAGAAATGCAGTCTTCACTGAATGCAAACTCCTCGGTGTCAACTTCTCGCCCTGTAGTAAACTCATGTTCTCTTTTCAGTTCGAAAAGTGTAACCTGAACTACGCCGTCTTCTTAGGCAGGAACCTGAAAAACACACCTTTTATTGATTGCTCTTTGAAAGAAGCTGACTTCTCAGATGCCGACCTCACAGCATGTAAATTCACACAATCCGATTTAACACTCACCCGTTTCTCTAATACAAACCTGGAAAAAGCAGACTTCAGAGGAGCACTCAACTTCTCTATCGAACCAGAATATAATAAAATGAAAAAGGCAAAATTCAACGTATTTCAGTTGGAAGCACTGCTCTATAAATACCAGCTGGATGTAGACTAAGTCTTTTTCCTGAATTCAGCCGGCGTAAACCCTGTATTCTTCTTGAAAAATAGGTTGAACCCCGGCTGGTCGGCAAACCCTATACTATAACTGATGTCCTGCAGACTCCAGTCAGTTTGTAATAACAATGTTTTCGCTTCGTCTAAGATCCGGTTACGGATATGCGTACTCGCATTTTCACCCGTATGTTTTTTCAGCAAGGCATTCAGGTAATTGGGGTGCATATCCATGCTTCTTGCAAACTCCTTCGCTGTTCTGATCCGGATAGGCGTAGCGTAGTTAATCACTGCTGTCTCCTTTTCCAGCAGGTCAAAAAACTGGTGAATCTGCCTGTAATCGCCTGTTACCTCATCGGGTTTCGGATGCCTGGATATCTTCATACTCTCCACCATCAGCAGTTGCAACAACGCCTGGATCGCATCTTCTTTGTAGACAGTTTCCGCCAGTTCCTCTTCCTTCATCTTCTCATAATACTCACTCACACGGGATACTTCATCCTCATTCAGGCGGATCACACTTTTCATCTTCTGAGAGAAAAGCCCAAACTTATCAATCACCGTTTTCAACTGCACATGCTGATTAATGAAATCCTTCTTAAAGAGTACATAATAACCGGCTGCTTCTGTAGAAAGATTGCGCCATGAAATAATATCATTGGGATGAATAAACAGCAGGGTGGGCTCATCAATATAATACGTATGCAAGCCCATCGTAAATACCCCCGCACCCCTGGAGATCAGCAATGCCTTGTAAAAATCCCGCCGGTTAGGCGACAGGTAATTACTGCAATCCTGCTCCTCCCGGTTAAATACCCGGATGTTCCAGTCCGGATATGACTCCCGCAACATCGGGATCATATCCGGCAGGTGACGAAGTGTATCTATAATTTTGCTGTCCACAATCATAAATCTATTACTTTTTTGCCACATCATCATGATCGGTGCCGGTAGTCGTTTCATACCAGTTCTCAATATCGTTTTCCAGGGCCTTTGTCTTTTCACGGTACATTGCCAGTGTATCATTCCCCAGTAAAAGATGTACCGGCGGGTTAGCTGAGCTGGCCAGCTGAACGAATGCCAGTGCCAGCTTCTGCGGATCACCGGGTTGCTTGTAATTGATCTGTGCAGCGAAATCACGGACTGCACCAACAGTCTTTTTGTAATCCCCAATCTGTTGGGCACTGCTGATCAATGAACTCTGATCCAGGAAATTGGTCCGGAAAAATCCCGGTGATACCACCGTCGCTTTTATGCCCAGCGGTGCTACTTCCAGTGCCAGTGCTTCCGTAATTCCTTCTATTGCAAATTTGGTGGAACAATACAATCCCCATCCCGGGAAAGCACCGCTAAGCCCACCTACAGATGAGATATTGATAATATGCCCTGCACCTGCTTTACGCATGAATGGCAATACCGCCCTGATCACATTCAAGGTACCAAATACATTGACTTCATAATTGGCTTTTACTTCTGCATCCGTTGCCTCTTCCACACCGGAAAGCAAACCATATCCCGCATTATTCACCAATACATCGATTTTCCCAAACTTGTCAATCCCGGTTTGAATACCCGCCTGCACCTGTGCTTCATTCGTCACATCCAGGGTAACCACGAGCAATCCCGGGTGCTTGTCAAACTGCCGGGCCAGTTCTTCCCCTTTACTGCGAACAGTGGCGATGACCTGGTCGCCCGTAGCCAGTACAGCCTTTGTAATGTCTAAACCGAAACCTCTTGAAGCCCCGGTGATGAACCATGTTTTTTTGTGTGCCATGTTGTAAATCGTTTTTGTTTGATACCTCAAAATTGACAAATTGCAACAGGGCAAACTATACTAATACCACCTCTTTAATTACTAAAATCAAAGATGCCGCTCATGGGCTATTTTCATTAGATTTGCTGATATCTTTTTTTGGAAATCAATAGATTAATAATGTATAGAGATTCAGTTTATGATGAAATCCTCCAAAAAGTCAACGAAGAGGTAACCCACTACGAAAGGAAATTAGAAAAAGACCCTACTGATGCAGCAACAGCATATAGATTGTCATTAATTTACAAAGATGGTCTGGGTGTGACTAAAGATTATGAAAAGGCCTACCAACTGGTACTGCAATCATACGATACTGATCAGAATCCACTGGCGGCAAATGTGCTGGGTACCATGTACTACAATGGTATGCATGTAGAGAAGAATAAGGAGCAGGGCCTGCAGCTCATGCAATATGCTCACCAGATGGGAAATATCGCTGCCACATTCAATATCGGTTTACATATACTGGTCAATTCAGATGGTGATACGGAGGAGGAAGAGCAGGGCCTGGAAATGGTCAGAACTGCGGCCGAAAAAGGCAATCACTTTGCCCAGTTCTCCTATGCAGGCTTCTTTGATGATGGCCGCCTGGGACAGGATTATGCCACTGCTTTTGAATGGTACCTCAGGGCTGCCAACAACGGTTCTTCCGGTGCTGCGGTCAACCTGGGCTTTATGTACAGGAATGGCATCGTGAATGCAGAACATCCGGATGACAAGGCTTTTGAGTATTTCAGGCAATCAGCCTACATGCATAATCCCCATGGCATGTACAACCTGGGTTCTATGTACGACAATGGCATCGGTGTGGAAGAAAACCAGCATGCTGCCTTTTACTGGTTTACAAAAGCGGCCTCCAAAGGATCTGCGAATGCAATGTATGCCCTGCACAGGTACTATAACGAGGGTGTATATACGGACTATGATCCGGAACTGGCAATGGAACTGCTGGAACAGGCAGCGGTGAATGGCGTAGTAGCAGCACAGCGGGACCTGGGCAATATCTTGTCCGATGAAGAGAGTGAATACCTGGATTATGAAAAGGCCATTTACTGGTTTGAACAGGCAGCTGAAGAAGATGATGTGATCGCTATCAATAACCTGGGCTGGATCTATGAAAACGGTTTTGGTGTGGAACAGGATTATGCAACAGCACTCAATTATTTCTACAGGGCAGCAGAAGCCGGGTATGCAGTCGCACAGTGTAATGTAGGCAGGTATTATATAGAACAACGTGGCGGTATGCCAAATGATATAGACCATGCAAAGCACTGGTTGCAGTTGTCTGCTGATCAGGGCTATGAGCGGGCCGTACAATTGCTGGAAGAGCTGCGCGATAAGCCGGCATCCGGCGATGGCGGATTCTGGAAGAAGTTATTCTCCTAAAATAATAAGCGCCGCCGGCTACCGGTGGCGCTTATTATTACAAAACAAAGGGTGTATAATTATTGCAAACAGCGTGTATTGTTAGCCCGGTCTACATCCGCATCATAATCATCG
This sequence comes from Chitinophaga silvisoli, assembly GCF_003412465.1. GTDB lineage: Bacteria > Bacteroidota > Bacteroidia > Chitinophagales > Chitinophagaceae > Chitinophaga > Chitinophaga silvisoli. Next base: position 16,294 of record NZ_QTJV01000004.1, on the reverse strand, counting down.
CCAAGCTGTATACAGGCTACTTTTTTCTTAGCTGTAAAAGGTAACGTAAGCTTACGCTTCCCGTCTTTCCAGCAATCAACAGGTCTGCTGATCCGTTCTTTACTACCATCAGTATAAGTGACTTCCACATGCACAGGCACCATACCGGCACCCACTCTTGCAATGACTACACTATTCCCGGTCACCTGGTCTATTCCCAGGTCAGGTACATTCTTTTCAAAATACCAGTTCTGCCAGAACCAATCCAGGTTTATACCTGCTCCCTTATTCATACACGCAAAGAAATCATATGGGGTTGGATGCTTTCCATTCCATTGACTGACATAATACCTGAGTGCTTTGTTCAACAGGGCATCACCCAGCAATTCATGCAGGTACCTGAAGCCCAGGGCCGGTTTCAGATCCTTGTTTGAAAACCGCGCAGCCCCGTACAACTGTGCAGTCGGTGTCATAATGGGCATATCAATATCTGTACCCGCACTTTCGTTGATTGAACGCAGGTCATACTCATCCCTGAAATCAGTACCCATCTCTTTCAATAACATAAACTCTGAATAAGTAGCCCAGCCTTCATCCATAAATGAATACTTGGTTTCGTTTGAGCCTACATAAAATGGAAACAGGGTGTGATATACTTCGTGAATCGTAAACTGCACCGCTTCTAAACCTTCAAATGGAAGGTTATTTACCATCATAGGGTATTCCATGGCATCCAGGCCTTCGAAGACCGTTTCGTGCGGATAGGGGAAAGGAACCCCCGGCGTGTGATGACTAATCACATCAATTGTCTTCCTGATATAATTGACTACCGGCTCAAAACTGTGATGTAAAGGATTGTATACGGCATTTGCCTGTACGCGTCTGTTTTCCTCTACCTGCACGCCTGCAGCTTTCCATATATAATGTCTGCTTAATGCAAATGCAAAATCAGTCACGTTCTTTGCCTCAAACAGCCAGTGATGTGAAGCGCCGGGTACTAATACCTCATCATTGTCCCAGTTTGCAGAGCTGATAATATCAATCACGCTGTCAGCTGCAAGCGCCTGCTGTATTCTTTGTATAATGCCAGGTTGATATACCTTTGTGGCATTTTGCAGTTCACCTGTAGCCCACACCACATAATTGCCGGGCACAGTAAGGTCCACTGAAAAATCACAATAGTCATTGTAGAACTCTTCTTTCCCCATATAAGGGTATTCATTCCATCCATCTATATCATCATACACGGCAATACGGGGAAAGAAATAGGCGATCATAAAAGCCCCGGTATCCACCTGCCCGGTGCGTATAAAAGAAGTCTTATTAAGGGTATAATTGAAGTCCACATCAAAATGTACATGCTGACCGGGTAAAATGCGCAGCCCTGTTACATACATATTCGTACCCCTGATCACCCGTTTCTTTTCGGCAATGCTTACACTATCCAGCTGCATGTTTTGTATACTTACCCCCTTTGTCAGATCATCAGCCGCTATTGGCACATTCCGCATGGCCTGGGCCTGGTACAAATTAGGATAGAGCTTGAAAACGACTTTCTTTAAGGTATCCGGGCTATTATTATAATAGTCGATGCCTTCAGAACCAGCCAGTGCCCTGGTATCCGGGTTGAAGTTCACGCGGATGGCGTACTTCGCCCCGTTCTGCCAGTAGTTCTTACCAGGACTACCATCAATACTCCTTGATTGTTGCTGATATGATTTTTGAAAATTGACAGCGACGGGTAAGTGCTGTCCGCGTACCCTTCCATAAAGGAAGCTAATGATCACTAAAGCCAGGCTGAATTTTGACATGGAGGCAATGTACATTGTTTTCCCCTGTTGATAAAATCGGATCCCGGATTTGGGTACAAGTACACAGGATTTGGTTACACGTTCTTTTATAGCACGTCCATAAACTTCGGATCCGTCTTCAATACCTTTTCCAGATCCTGTCTATGTGCTTCTCCCCATTGCTCTATCGTGATAATAAGCGGCAATAAGTCCCTGCCTAAATCAGTCAGTTCATATTCTACCTTAGGTACCTTGGTATTAAACACTTTCTTATTCAGGAAGCCATGGTTCACAAGTTCCCCCAGTTGCTTATCCAATACCCTGCGGTCGCCGTTCGGTATTTTCTCCTGCAGCTGACCGGGTCTCCGGAATCCCTGTGAAATATAATAAACCAACATCAGCTTCCATTTACCATTCAATAATTCCTTGAAAAAATGTAAACCGCAATTAATCTGAACAGGTACCTTTTTCTTATACATAAACAATAAAATAAGGTGAAAACAATTGTACTGCAAATATCCGCATAAAATTGTGCGGGTATTGCCATCCGCTTTCCCAAAAAATAGCTTTGCAGGCAAAATAAAGATATGCTGAAATTTACATTTTTAATTCACCGGCTGGAAGGCATGAGCAGGGAAGACTTTGTTCAATATCACAGGAACATTCATGCGCCTTTGTTTATGTCTATTCCTGAAACAGAAAAGTACGTGAGGAAATATGTGGTGTCTCATCCTGTTGATGTAGCCGGTTTTCCTCCTGCCACTTACGATGCAATTACTGATATCTATTTCTCTTCTATGGATGATTATAATTCCTTTTTCGCCAGTGAAAATTATCAATTAAAAGTACATCCGGATGAGAAGAATTTTTTTAAACTGGATGAAGTAATTAGCCAGGTAAGTGATGAAAAGATAGTGAAATAACCGAAAGCCTTCAGATTTTATGTCTGGAGGCTTTTAACCTTAATCTTACATACTGCTGCATGAAAACAGGATATACATTATACCCAATATTGCAGACCAATATTACAAGTATCCAATACCAATTCCGGGCATGAAAGGTAAGAATCAGCAACGCAAGGAAAAGCCCATAATGGAACCGCTCAAACATATAGGTCTCTTCCACCTTTCTATGAATGGTCTCACTGTTATAGATGATCCTGTACCCAGGGTAGCGTTTCCTGATCATCCCATTTACCAGCTTCCCATGCTGCACAAATTTCAGTAGTCCCCGCACACCTATCCGTTCATAAAACCCTGTTGAAGCATAATGGTTCAGCCAACTCTTCGGTACAAAATAAGGCAGCAGTGAAGCAGCACCTGGCACCCAGAGCCAGCCAGGCGGCACATACAAATAACAATACCAGGCGGCCGGCCCCAGGCACAGCACTGTCCAGAACAAACTGACAAATAGATTGAACCGGGCAGCCATTTGCCGGGCCTTAATGAATGGAGCTGTCGCCATACAATGAATATAATGATTAAAAACTGTATGCTGGTGCTAATGCTTTGATATAGAATTGACTGTACTGGATATCATTCAGCACTTATTACATTCTTCTTTAAGGTATTGAAAATATTTATTATTTTTCGCCCATTATTCTTAACTGTACATTGCAAGAAGCGCGAACCCTGGCATAATGCCATACCTATGAAAAAGACCCGGACAATAATCATCTTCCTGTTCATCCTGGCCCATGCTGCTATCGGACAAACCAGCAACCCGGAATCCTATAAAAACGCATTCGCTGAACAAGTACAAATGCTCAAAGGAGAAAAGCCAATCAATTTTAAACGGGCAGTCTTCCTCACTGAAAACGTTTTTTACAATGGAGGACTGAGTTACCAGGAATTCTGCGATTCCATCGCCAGCACTGGCCGAAAGCTAAAGGACCTGATTAAACAGCGGGGGCTTGAAAAATACAAAACCGCGCCTAACTGGGCAGTGTACACCTACATGATGGACAGCACAGCCCTGAACAATTACAAGCCTTTTACCTACGACTTCACCGATTTTATGGGTGACGAAGACTGGAGCAAGATGTTCGTAACCAAATTGATGAAAACCAGGAGCGGGAATTGTAATTCTCTCCCCACTTACTATAAGATCCTCTGCGAGGAAATAGGTGCCAGTGCCAGCCTGGCATTAGCACCCAATCATCTTTATATAAAGCATATTGATGAAAAGGGTCAATGGACAAATGTCGAACTGACAAATGCGGGGTTCCCGAGAGATCAATGGATTATCAAGGAACTGGGCATTTCAGTAGAAGCGATCAGACAGGGCACTTACATGAGTCCTTTAAGTCCAAAGGAATCCATTGCCTTAACGATGCTCAACCTGGCCAGTGCCTATCAGTTTCAGCATGGCTATGATGCCTTTGTATTAAAAGTAGTCAATACTGCACTCAGCTATTATCCCAGGTGTATCCCATTGTTGATGACCCGGGCAAATTATTATAAGTCTATCTGTCTTGCAGAGGCCAAAAAGCCAAAGCCGGACCAGGCTGTCATAGACAAAAACTATGGCCATTACCAGGAGAACATGAAGAAAATAGATCAGCTGGGCTATAAGGAATTGCCTGCCGAACTATATGAAGAATGGGTGCAATCCGTAGAAAAGGAAAAGAAGAAAAGAGCTGTCGTGGCTACTAAATAAACATTGAAATAATCCAACATGAAGAAGCATATATTGCTGTATGGCTTACTAATATTTTCTGTAAGCACGTATTGCCAGGATACAGGTAAAGACCCCTACGCCGTCTTTGGCCATCAATCAGATACAAGGTATGAAACGGGGATAAAAGAACTGCTGTATGTGAGCAACTGGGATACTACATCACCTGTCAAAGCCATGGCATTCGATGCAGAAAAGAACATCGTACTGATGCTGGGTGCACATGACAGCATACTGGCTACCAAGGACCTGAAACCGGAGCAATTACTCAAATTTATGTCCAGTGACCCGCTGTCGGGCAAGCATCCCGGTTCATCGCCCTATAACTTCACCGATAACAATCCTATATCAAGGGTTGACCCGGATGGCAGAGACTGGGTGGTGTCATCATTTACGGACCATGATAACATACAACACTTTGAATTGAAATTTAAAGGAGCGATCCTGAGTTCAGGTAAAACAAAGGCGGAGGATGTGGAGAAATTTAAGAAAGCTGCAATCGCCCAGATTCAAACAGCGTATTCCCGTCATATCAAGGAAACAGAGAACATCAGTAAGATCCCCGGTGTTCCCCTGAACGTCACCTATGCTGATGCCCCCGAGGCTTATGTGACTATAGACATCGATATCAGGGTGATAAACAGTAAAAAGGAACTGGCCAAAGACGATCACCTGATCGAAATCGTACCCGCATCCGCATTGCCCAGCGATGAGGACAAAGGTATTACGCTGGGAAGAGCGCCTATAGGAGGGAAACATGTCATGATCAATGAACTGGCCGTGAAAAATATCATTAATGGGAAAAATCAAAAAACAGTGCCGCACGAATTAGGACATACATTAGGACTCCGGCACCCTAACGAAAAAAGTGCTCCTTCCGGTCTGCAGCTGAAAGACGATACACATAATGATAACCTGATGTATCAGACAGGCTACCAGTTTAGCACTTTGAAGTACTTCTCACCGGGCAATAATTTGCTGGTAAATCAACTTAAATTTGCGGAGAACCAGTATAAGGGGGGCAGCCTGAACCGGAATAATATACCTACTGCTAATACTCCCAAAAAATGAGCATAAATTTTTCAGTGATTATACTGTTATCAGCCATGTTGTGCGCCTGCCATACGCAGCATGATCACATCGTGTCTGTAAAGTATGCGGTGGACTCGCTGCCGGAAGTCTATGGAAACTATATCATATTAGAGCAGTTTCCTCAAAAAGATTCCAGTCGTAATGATTTGCTCGTTCCCTCTTCTGCATATGTATGCATTGAAAACGATACGGGAGATACGGTATGGATCCTCTCTCCTAAAACCAGCTTTACTTACGATAAGAATAGTGGTGCGGGCTTGTATAATGAGGAAGGCGTGAATATAGGAGATACCCTGTTGTTAAGGATCAACAGCGCATATTATACCGCTTTCCTTCGGCAAAAAAAACTAGTCGGTACGCTTTTAATTGGGGATGACTGACATAAAAGTTTAAAAAAGATAAAAACTTAAAAGGTGTCTCGTAAGGGACACCTTTTTTGATATACCTTTATATCCATACCTACATCATACCTACATCATAAGTATATCATAAGTCCACCATAAGTCCACGTTTATATCGATTCGATATCGAAGTGAACATATGATGGTGTATTAGTACTCATTTACTGATCTTATAGCACTAAAGCCGGGCTATTAATTGTAACTTAATATCAACACCACAAATTGTTTGTTATGGCACTGATAAAAGACAATATTTTATTACAGATGGTCACAGGTACAATCGGCGACCAGATTACGATTTACAGGAGGAACGGTCAGATGATTATGGCCAAAAAACGTGGCCCCTCGAAGAAGAAACCCACACAGAAGCAGCTGGAAGCACGGTATAGACTACAGGAAGCGGCCGCTTACGCCAAAACGATCCTGAAGGATCCCGAATTAAAGGCTTATTATCAATCAAAAGCAGGTCCGGGGCAGAATGCCTACAACATGGCGATAAAAGATGCTTTTAAGGCCCCTGAGGTGCAAAATATCCGTTTTGAAGACACGACAGTAGTCGTGACGGCAAAAGACGAATTTAGGGTAGCAGCAGTCGAAATACGGGTGTCTGATTCGGCAGGCAGGATCCTGGAAAAGGGGAAAGCTGTATTGGGGCGCAATGGTGTGGATTGGTTTTATAAAGCAGCCGTTTTGCCGCCCGGGACCACGGTGGCTATTATTGCCGTTGACCTGCCGGGCAATGAAACGCTGAAAACCCGGTTAATTGAATGATGCCCTGAATTCCAAAGGCGACAGGTTCGTCTTCGTTTTAAACAATTTACTGAAGGATTGCAGGTGTTCAAACCCCAGTTCGTAAGCGATTTCGCTGACGGACAGGTTCGTCGTGGACAATTTTTCCTTCGCCTTTTCAATCAGCTTCTCATGTATGTGCTGCTGGGTATTTTGACCCGTCAGCACCTTGAGCAGACTGCTTAAATATTTAGGCGATAGGTTTAAAGACTGGGCTACCTGTGCTACAGTGGGGAGGCCTTTTGATAGTAAATCATCACTGTTGAAATAGGCATTCAGTATTTGTTCCAGGCGCTCCAGTACCTGGTGATTTTGTTTTTCTCTGGTGATAAACTGACGGTGATAAAATCGGTCAGAATAGCTCAGGAATGTTTCAAGATGGGCAACGATGATGCTTTTGCTAAACTGGTCAATATTGGATGTGCATTCCTGCCGGATATGCTTCATGATGCCAATGAGGAGCTCTTCTTCTTTTTCTGAAAGGAAGAGGGCTTCGCGCACGGAGTAATCCCAGAAATCGTATTGTTTAATTGTTTTGGCCAGCGTGGTATTCCACAGGAAATCGGGATGGACCATTAAGAGCCATCCCGATTGTTGAATGCTTTGATCATCTTCTTCAAAAGATAAACTTAATACCTGGTTAGGTGCTACGAAAGACATGATGCCTTCATTGAAGTCATATGCCTGTTGCCCGTATTTTAATTTTACCTTTTGGGAATTCACCACTTTTTTCAGCCCAATACAATAGAAGTCATACAGCCAGCTCATTTCTTCCTGAAGACCTTCCCGGGTGGCAGATGCTACTTCGAATACGCTGATCAAAGGATGATCCGGTTTAGGCAGATGCCTGAACTGCTGAAATTCACTGATTGTTCTGAAACGCTTTACCTCCATTAGTTTTCTTTTCTGATTTCAATCACTAATTTGCCACGTACATGTTTTGTCTCACTTTCCCTGTGCGCATCGGCTACATTTGCCAGTGGATAAACCTTGCTTACCACTGATCTTACCTTACCAGCTTCGATCAGTTGGGTAGTACCAGCCAGGGAAGAGGTGTAACTGATACTGCCTCCGCCTACCATGGAGCAGGTAGCGCCTTTTGCCTGGTACGCTGCTTTCGTCTCCTCGTTAAAAGGACTATCCAGCTGGGAGCAAACAAAGGTACCACCTTCTTTGATGATTGCGGCCGACTTCAGTCTTATACTTTGATCGCGTACCGGGGAGGCATTAAAGATCAGATCGATGTCCTGCAGCAGCTGTGCAAAATCCTGTGTATTGTAGTCAATCACCTCATCGGCACCCAGTGCTTTCAGAAAGTCGAAATTATGCGGAGAGGCGGTGCCGCTTACATAAGCACCCCTGGCTTTGGCAAACTGTACAGCCAGGTTGCCAACACCACCGGCAGCACCGTGGATGAGAACTTTTTGCCCTGCCTTCACCCTGCCCAGGTCCACGATCGCATTCCAGGCAATGAGGGCACAGGAGGGAAGGGCACCCGCTTCATTAAAACTGATGTTGGCAGGCATGGGGGCAAACTGGATAGCCTTTGCCGCCAGGTATTCAGCATAGCTGCCATCGCCCGGGAAGTTCGGCACGCCGTATACCTTGTCGCCAACTTTGAAATCCTTCACATCAGCACCTACGGAAGCTACCACCCCAGCGGCATCCAATCCCAGGCCTAAAGGTAATTTTAAGAGTGGTCTCAGCAGCTCGTTTCCCCCCTGACGAATAATGTAGTCTGCAGGGTTTACGCTGGAGGCGTAGACTTTTACCAGGATCTCATCGGCAGCGGGAACAGGAACCGGTAATTCATCCAGTTGCATGACTTCCGGGCCGCCAAAGGCGTGAACTCTGATTGCTTTCATTGTTTTTTTTTACAAAAGTCAGGGAATCCGGGAAGGAAGATTTAGCTGAATTACGCTTTGGCTTAGTCAAAATTCAGGTGTTTCTGATCAAAGTCCTGGTTTTCTATAAAAAGTTGGCGTATCATAGCAGAAATATCCCTGTCTCAATGAAGAAAGTATGCTTCCTGCTCCTGGTATTGGGCTTAAGTGCCTGTAAACATGGCATTCAATCCGTTATCAATAATAAGAAGACCAGTCAACATGTGAATATACCCGGTACAAGATTGTATGTCGTACTGCCGCCGGATGCTAAAATAGGAGAAGGCTTTGTAGGTCTTGAGATTAGTGATAGTGCAGCGATGGTGGTACATGATCTGCCGGGTAAGAGTTTTGCGACCGATAGTGAGATCTTTACAAAGGAAGGATTTGAGCAGAAAGGTTTGAAAGTACTTGAATACAAAGAAATCAAAGTGAATGGCTATAATGCAAAATATGTAGCAGTTCAGCAGGGTGAGGAGCTGAAGGGGTATGCCGTATTGTTTGGCGATACGACATTTTCCACGATGGTACTGACCACATATCCGAAGAATAATGAGCAGAGAGGGAAGGAAATTTTAGCAGCGCTGAATAGTATGTATTATGAAAGGGATAAGAAAATGGATCCTTTTGAAACGGCTCTTTTTTCAATAGATGAGAAGGATTCAAAATTTCGGTTTTATAATTACGAAGGCGGACTGTATACCTATACACCGGATGGTAAAGCAATTCCTAAAGAAGAGGAGAACCCTTATATATTGATGGCACAAATGCCGATAAATGATTCCATGTCGCTTGACAAATTTGCTGAAATTTTAATAGGCGGGGCACAGGAATATGGATTTACCGGAACGGAAGTAAAAAACAATCATTGGGAAAATATAAATGGACACAATGCCTATGAAACAGAAGTGTATGATGAAAAAAGTGAGCAGCGAAGCCTGTTATATATATGCATTTTGGAGCGAAATGGCAGCTCAGTGTTTATAGAGTGTTTTGCAAAAAAAGACCTGGCGGCCAACCTGGAAGAGTTTAAAGAATTTGCACGTGCACTTCACCTGAAATAGCGATTATACTCAGTAATATACCCCTTTTACTCAATAAACGGTACTCATCCTTTCAGGGGAATGATACTCTTATACTTATACCCTGCTTACTCATTTTAATCCACGCCATTGTCCTGCTTTTTAAGGTCCAGCGCTACTTTTATTAGTAATCCTTGTTAAGATATTCTATAATATTACATATTGTCATTATAGAATACTGTGGCCATCGAAGTGAATTCCTATATCCCTTAAAATCGACACCCTTGAAATTCCAACACATCCAAATGCAAAAGCATTGCATGCTTTTCATTGCAGTTATTTTTTTATTTGTACGAACATCTGTATTTGCAAGTCCTGCATGCCCGATTATCTCCGGTACATTTTCGGGGGCAAATGGCACTACTGTAGACAATTCATCTACCGGCTGGTACCTGGATGCGTCGAAAGTATTGAGCACAGGTTATTTTGCTGTGAAATCAAATCGTCTGACTGCGCAGGAGTTGGGTGGAGAAGGTGTGTGGTATTCGCAAGTCTTTTCTACTGCCGGGTATACAGACTGGCAGGCAGCGGTCAAGATCACGGCGGAGGGTGATATGAATAGCTCCGAATATGTGAAGATCTACTACAAAATCAATGGCGGGGCGGAGACATTGTTAGATTCCAGGACGGGGAATTTTGGTACACTGGATTTTACTTCTGGTTTACTGAATGGTAGTAGTGTGCAATTGGTAGTGAGAATCTACAATTATAATAATGGAGGTACCCAGACTTCAAAGTATTACATAGAACAATACCGGGTTTTCAAAGAAAAAGGTCCCTGTGCCGGCACGGGTATTACAGTGACGGCTACAGCTGCCAACAGCGGTGTGCTGACCTGTTCTTCTCCTTCACTAACACTTTCTGCAAGCTCCTCAGCAAGTAGTACTACCTATAGTTGGACTGGCCCCAATGGGTTTACATCTACATCACAAAATCCTACTGTCAGCACGGCGGGTACTTATACTGTCACAGGGACTAGCAGTGCAGGTACAGGTACTGCTTCCGTAACCGTGACGGAGAATAAGACACCCCCAGATCTGACGGCAACGGGTGGTTCATTGGCTTGTGCTTCCAGTGTAGTATTATCAGCTTCATCCTCTTTGGCGAATGCAACGTATAGCTGGACTGGACCTTCCGGGTTTACCTCAACTTTGCAGCAACCTACGGTGAGTACAGCGGGAGATTATACAGTGACGGTGACCAATCCTGCGAATGGATGTAAAACATCACAGACAGTGTCAGTAACGGCGGGCAATGCCGTGGCGACCACCTGGGAGGAGAACTTTACTTTATCAGGTGGAACAACGGTAGATAATGGAACTACTGCGTGGAGTGTGACATCTCCTTCAGGGAGCCTTTTTTCTGTGCTGAATAATGAATTCAGGGTAAGTGGGATTGGTACAACAGGAGAAGGTGTCTGGACATCCGGAAGTATGACGATGACAGGGAAGACGGGAGTGACCATATCAGGCGCGGTAAGAAGTTCAGTTACAGGTGGAGCGGTAATGAATGATACGGGGGAATATGCGGATTACCTGCGGTTCTATTATAAATTGAATGGCGGGGCAGAGGTCTTGTTTTATGAAAAGAAATCTGCGATCAATAATCATAGTACCACGAATACTACCTTCTCAGTATCCATCCCTACGGGCAATACCTTGCAGATAGTAGTAAGGGCAAGGGCGACAGGTACGGATGAGTTTTATTATTTCGACAATGTAAAGGTAAGTGCAATAAATCCGGCAGTCACCCTGGCCACAGCGGTGAGTGGACCGGTGACTTGTGTGAGCAATGCAACGATAACGGTTACACCCAGTGGAACGGTTTCATCTTATGCATGGACAGGACCTAATGGATTTACGTCAACAACGCAGAATCCTACTGTGTCCGCGGCGGGTGTCTATACGGTAATAGCAACATTGCCTACGGGGTGTACGGTTTCCGCCACGGCAACAGTGACAGAGAATAAGGTGATTCCGGATCTGGATGCAAGTGGAGCTGTATTGGGATGTTTGACAAGTGTGACGTTGAGCGCAGGTTCAACGGTGGCGAATGCAACGTACAGCTGGACAGGACCTTCGGGGTATACCTCTACCTTACAAAAGCCATCAGTAAATGTGGCAGGCACGTATACGGTGACGGTGAAGAATCCGGTGAATGGATGCACCGCTTCGAAGTCAGTAGTGGTGGAGTCAGTATCAACAACACCGGCAGTGTTTTGGCTGGAGGATTTCACATTTGCGAATGGGGTCATAGCTGATACTGGTAGTACGCCATGGACGATTGTAAGCAATGGTACGGGAACGGCATCGGTACAAAATAATGAGTTTAAGGTAGCTTATACGGGCGCTGGGGAAACGACCTGGTCTTCTGGTGTGGTGGATATTTCGGGGAAGACGAATGTGGTGATAGCGGCGGATCTGAGGAGTGAGACGGCGAGTACGAATGATGCGTTTGAGAGTGACGATTACATGAGGGTGTATTATAAATTGAATGGTGGGGCAGAGGTATTGGTGTATGAGGATTATGCGGGGATAGGAAATACGACTACGGGGACAGCGCAGGTGACAATTAGTTCAGCGGCATTGAATGGAAGTAGTTTACAGGTGATCATCAGGGCTAGAAATTCTGATCCTACGGAGCGGTATTTCTTTGATAATGTAAGTTTGACAGGAGCAAATGTGATGAGCTATCCAACGGCACTGGCATCGGTGAAAGATTCGCTGACTTGTAGTGTGACATCCGTGACATTGTCAGGTAGTTCAGCTACGGCGGGTGTGACGTATAGTTGGAGTGGGCCTGCAGGGTTTACGTCTACATTACAGAATCCTTCTGTGAGTGTGGCGGGGGATTATATTCTGACGGTGACGAATCCATCAACAGGATGTAAGGGCAAGGATACGGTGACAGTGAAACAGTCTGTAACAGTGCCAGTTGTGACGGCTGGCGTGAGTGGGCCATTGTCCTGCGGATCGGCTACAGTGATATTGACTGCGAGTTCAGCTACAGCAGGAGTGACTTATAAGTGGGTGGGGCCTGCAGGGTATACTTCTACCTTACAAAATCCATCTGTGAGTGTGGCGGGGGATTATACGGTGACGGTGACGAATCCTGTGAATGGGTGTACTGCTAGTCAGACGGTGACGGTGGTGAATAATGTATCTACAACGGCAACGATCTGGAATGAGGACTTTACTTTGACGAGTGGGACTACGAGTGATAATGGGCCCACATCCTGGAGTGTGACCTATCCGTCTGGTAGTTTATTTTCAGTGTTGAATAACGAGTTTAGGATAAGTGGTATTGGAACCTCCGGAGAGGGGGTGTGGACATCAGGGGTGATAGATATTTCGGGGAAGACGAATGTAAGTATAGGTGCGAATGTGAGGAGTGGTGTGACGGGAGGAGCGGTGATGAATGATGCGGGAGTGTATGCGGATTACCTGCGGTTTTATTATAAATTGAATGGTGGGGCAGAGGTGCTTTTTGCGGAGAAGAAGTCGGATATTAATGGGCATAGCACGACGTATTCTTATGTGTCTACATCTACTTTGCTGAGTGGGAGTACTTTGCAGTTGGTGGTTCGTGCCAGGGCAACGGGAACGGATGAATTTTATTATGTGGACAATGTGAAGGTGAATGCGGCGGCTGCAGGGACATTAACGGCGATAGCAACGGTGAAGGATTCATTGACTTGTGCAGTGACGGCGGTTACCTTGTCAGGTAGTTCAACAACGGCGGGAGTGGCATTTAGTTGGACTGGGCCTGCAGGATATACGTCTACATTACAGAATCCATCTGTGAGTGTGGCGGGTGATTATATCCTGACGGTGACGAATCCGGCTACGGGGTGTACGGGGATGGATACTTTGACGGTGAGGCAGTCATTGGTGGCACCGGTTGCGACAGCAGTGGTGAGTGGAGGGCTTTCATGTAGTGTGACATCGGTTACTTTGTCAGGTAGTTCAACAATGGCGGGAGTGGGGTATAGTTGGACGGGGCCTGCAGGATTTACATCTACATTGCAGAATCCTTCCGTGAGTGTGGCGGGTGCGTATATACTGACGGTGACGAATCCGGTTACGGGGTGTAAGGGGAGTAGTCAGGTGGTGGTGATGCAGGATGTTACTAAACCTGCTTTGTCCGTAACTGCACCATCTGTTTTAAGTTGTAATACTACTTCCGTAGCGCTTACGGCTAGCTCAAATGGTACAATAACATGGTCTGGTTATAATGCAGGTGTGAATCCGATTACAGTAACAGCTCCTGGCAAATATTACGTAACTGCGCGCGGCGCGAATGGTTGTACTATTTCAGATAGTGTAACGGTGACACAGGATATTGCTAGACCAACTATGACAATAACTACACCTGCTGTGTTAAATTGTACAACTACTTCCGTAGCGCTTACTGCTAGCTCAAATGGTACAATAACATGGTCTGGATATAATGCGGGTGTGAATCCAATTACAGTAACAACTCCTGGCAAGTATTACGTAACTGCGCGCGGCACAAATGGTTGTACTATTTCAGATAGTGTAACAGTAGCACAGGATATTACTAAACCTACCTTGTCAGTAACGACACCTGCTGTTTTAAATTGTACTACTACTTCAGTAGCGCTTACTGCCAGCTCAAATGGTACAATAATCTGGTCCGGTTATAATGCAGGCTTGAATCCGATCACAGTAACAGCACCTGGCAAGTATTACGTAACTGCGCGCGGCGCGAATGGTTGTACTATTTCAGATAGTGTAACGGTGACACAGGATATTGCTAGACCAACTATGACAATAACTACACCTGCTGTGTTAAATTGTACTACCACTTCCGTTGCGCTTACTGCCAGCTCCAATGGTACAATAACATGGTCTGGATATAATGCGGGTGTGAATCCAATTACAGTAACAGCTCCTGGCAAGTATTACGTAACTGCGCGCGGCGCGAATGGTTGTACTATTTCAGATAGCGTAACGGTGACACAGGATATTACTAGACCAACTATGACAATAACTACACCTGCTGTGTTAAATTGTACTACCACTTCTGTTGCGCTTACTGCCAGCTCAAATGGTACAATAACATGGTCCGGTTATAATGCAGGTGTGAATCCGATCACAGTAACAGCACCAGGCAAGTATTACGTAACTGCGCGCGGCGCGAATGGTTGTACTATTTCAGATAGTGTAACGGTGACACAGGATATTGCTAGACCTACCTTGTCAGTAACTACACCTGCTGTCTTAAATTGTACCACTATGTCAGTTGCGCTTACTGCCAGCTCAAATGGTACAATAACCTGGTCTGGTTTTAATGCAGGTGTGAATCCGATTACAGTAACAGCTCCTGGCAAATATTACGTAACTGCGCGCGGCACAAATGGTTGTACTATTTCAGATAGTGTAACGGTGACACAGAATATTGCTAGACCAACTTTGACAGTAACTACACCTGCTGTCTTAAATTGTACCACTACGTCAGTTGCGCTTACTGCCAGCTCAAATGGTACAATAACATGGTCCGGTTATAATGCAGGTGTGAATCCGATCACAGTAACAGCACCAGGCAAGTATTACGTAACTGCGCGCGGCGCGAATGGTTGTACTATTTCAGATAGTGTAACGGTGACACAGGATATTGCTAGACCTACCTTGTCAGTAACTACACCTGCTGTCTTAAATTGTACCACTACTTCCGTTGCGCTTACTGCCAGCTCAAATGGTACTATAACATGGTCTGGTTTTAATGCAGGTGTGAATCCAATTACAGTAACAGCTGCAGGCAAGTATTACGTAACTGCAAAAGGAGCCAATGGTTGTACTATTTCAGATAGTGTAACTGTGGCACAGGATATTGCTAGACCTACCTTGTCAGTAACTACACCTGCTGTTTTAAGTTGTACCACTACTTCCGTTGCGCTTACTGCCAGCTCAAATGGTACAATAACATGGTCTGGGTTTAATGTGGGGGTAAATCCGATCACAGTAACAGCTCCAGGCAAGTATTATGTAACTGCAAAAGGAGCCAATGGTTGTACAAGCACAGATAGCATAACTGTAAATCAAGATATTTCTACACCGACATTATCTGTAACCGTTCTGGGAACATTGACCTGCACTACTACCTCTATTAACCTTGTCGCTTCTTCCAACGGTACAATTACATGGACAGGTTACAATGAAGGATTAAATCAAATCTCAGTTTCAACCGCAGGTAAATATTATGTTACCGGCCGCGGTACGAATGGTTGTACTAAAACAGATAGTGTATCAGTTACTCAGGATATCACCAAGCCAACATTGTTAATAGCTACACCAGCTGTTCTAACCTGTTCTAATACCTCCGTCAACCTTAGCGCCACATCAAACGGTACGATTACATGGTCAGGTTATAATGCAGGAGTGAACCCAATCACAGTATCTGCCGCTGGCAAATATTACGTAACCACGAAAGGCACGAATGGTTGTACTACAACGGATAGTGTAACAGTCACTCAGGACGGTACTAAACCGACATTGTCAATATCAACACCAGCTGTTCTGACTTGTGCTACTACCTCCATCAACCTTAGCGCCTCATCAAACGGTACTATTACATGGTCA
>NZ_QTJV01000039.1 GCF_003412465.1 Chitinophaga silvisoli | reverse complement strand
CGTCAAGTATGGCGGATCTTATTCGAACTAAGTAGGTCTCAGTTGAATTATGGGGTATAGGTCTAGTCCAGCCTTTACCAATCACTCCTAAATAATTCCGGCAGTAAGCACAATCCTACGGTTACGTAAAACGGAAATTGGGAACGAAGTAACTTTCATTATGCTCTCCCGAGGAGTAGGTCAGCCAACCGTATGCTAATGAAAGTAGGATCGGGCAAAAAGCTAAAGCCTTGGGGAAAGCCTATGGATATGCAGACGTGCCCGCAATTAATTAGAAGATAAAGACATGATTAGAAGTTAATATGTTATGAACACGGAAAAACCGATGTATGAATGGAATACAATCCCCTGGAAGAAACTTCAAAGAAATGTATTCAAGCTTCAAAAGCGTATTTATCAAGCCTCTTTACAAGGAGATGTTGTTAAGATAAGAAAGTTACAAAAACTATTATTATCATCTCAATATTCAAAAGCAATAGCTGTTAGAAAAGTAACTCAAGACAATCGTGGAAAAAGAACCGCTGGAATAGATGGAGAAAAAGAACTCTCTCCGGAAAGGCGCATTAAAATGATGAATAATTTGCAGGTAGACGAAAAAGCAAAACCTGTAAGAAGAATCTGGATCCCTAAATCAGGGAAGCAAGAAATGCGCCCACTTGGTATTCCGACAATTAGAGATAGAGCTAGACAAGCGCTGGTGAAACTTGCACTAGAACCAGAATGGGAGGCAAAATTCGAAGGAGATAGTTATGGTTTTAGACCGGGTAGGTCTGCCCACGACGCAGTCGAAGCCATTTTTTGCGGAATCGCAAGAATGCCTAAGTTTGTTTTCGATGCAGACATCAAATCCTGTTTTGATAAGATTAACCACAATGCTCTTCTATCAAAATTACAAAATGATTGTAGATTAAAAAGGGTTATAAAAGGATGGTTAAAAGCTGGCATATTAGATAAGGACCTATTTTTCTCTAGTGAAGAAGGAGCTCCACAAGGCTCAATTGTATCACCGTTATTGGCAAACATTGCTTTACATGGTCTTGAGACAGAGATCACAAATGCATTTGTTGATCGAAAAAAGCTGGCTAATGGCAGTAAGATGAAATGGAAACCAATAGTTGTGAGATATGCTGATGATTTTCTAATATTTCATCCTGATCTTACGGCGCTAAAACAAGCATCTTTGATTGCCAGAAAATGGTTAAATGAGATAGGCTTAGAAATAAATGAGGGAAAGACCAAAATTCGGCATACCCTGAATGAATATGAAGGTAACAAGCCGGGATTTGACTTCCTTGGATTTACAGTTCGGCAATTTAAAACAGTCAAAAACTTTAGTGGTAAAAAGACAATTATTACTCCTAGTAAAAAATCTATAGATAAATACCAGTTAACGTTAAAGCAAGTAATCCGATCCAAAAAGCATTGCAAACAAGAAGATTTGATCAAAGAGCTAAATCCTAAAATTAGTGGATGGTCAAATTACTTTAGCAGTGTATGTTCAAAAGAGACTTTCTCGAAAATGGATTTCTTGTTGTTTTGGAAACTCTATCGATGGGCTAAAAAGAAACATCCTAATTCATCAAGGAAAAAGATGGTTAGCAAGTATTGGAGAAATTGGCATTTTAGTACAAAAGAGGGATACAGAATTAACCGACACAGCGACAAAGCAATTGTGAGGCACGTAAAGGTAAAATTGACCAGATCACCTTATGATGGGGATTATATCTATTGGAGTACAAGAATGGGGAAAAGCCCATTGCTGAATCAAAGCAAGGCCAATGCACTAAAAAAACAGAAGGGGCGATGTTTGCATTGTAATCAATTCTTTCTACCCGGAGATAAGTTGGAAACATATCATCCTGTCCCACTCAAAAATGGAGGAAATAAAAGTTACAGCAATACAACTGTGGTTCACAATTATTGTCATGATATCATATTTCTAAATAATAAAGAGGTGCCAATGAAAATGGCTAATTAGTTGAGGAGCCGTGTAACGGGAAACTGTTACGCACGGTTCTGAATTGGGAGTGGGATGAGCGATTGCCCCATTTACCATAACTTCCTGACAGGTGATGGCAAAATGATCTATTATGACTATCAACCTGGTCGTGGAGGCGAAAGACCCCTGAATATTTTAAAAGATTTTAACGGCCATCTGCAGGCTGATGGTTACGCCGTGTACGACGAGTTGCCATTAGAAAATATAACAGTCTTCTACTGCATGGCTCATGCGCGCCGTAAGATTTATGATGCACAGAGTAATAATGAGAAACTGGCATCCTACGCATTACAGGAGATCGCAAAACTGTATGCCATTGAACAGGCGTGCCAGGAAGAACAGCTGAATGAAGAACAAATAAAAGATCGCCGTAACAAGGAAAGTCTACCCATACTGAAAGCATTGGGTGACTGGATGAAAATTGAATACCAACAACTCAGACCGAAATCCCTCATAGCACAGGCCTTTGCTTATAGCATAAAAAGGTGGGAAAAATTAAGTCTGTATGCCCATACTGGTAACCTGATGATCGATAATAATGCGATTGAGAGGTGCATGAGAAATGTGGCTGTGGGCCGAAAAAACTATCTCTTTTGTGGCTCTCATGATGCAGCGCAAAGAGCAGGCTTACTCTACTCTTTATTAGTTACCTGCAAACTGAACAATGTTAATCCATATAACTGGCTGAAAGATGTTCTAAGCCGGGATATTAATGAAATGCCTATTAATCAAATCAAAACATTGCTACCATATAACTGGAAAGAACAATAATGTTCAGGAAATACAAGCCTTACGCAAAGCTACTATGAAAATTTGTATTCAATCTTAAACTTCCCGGAGGCATACATTAAAATCTCCAAAACACGCAGGATTCCCAAAAGAAACATCGGCAAATGCATAAACTGCATTAAATTTATGATTTTCAAACTTAATTACTATCCAATATTGATAATATGGGCATGTTAAATACATTTTATCCTCTGCTCCTAAAATCAAGAAGTTCCCTTGTTCACTATTGACCCTATATACCCCTTGCTTAAATAACAGCCCTCTACCCAAATAAATTCCGGACCTCAATTTCTTTTTTATCAATTTATTTAAATCTATCTCCTCATTATTATACCTAATAATATTTACAGTATCAATAACGCCTTCAGAGATAGACGATTGATAAATATGTTTTAAAATTTCTCCCTCGTAGTTGCATAAATTAAAGGTGTCAATATCGTTAGTCTGATCAAAGACAAGTCTGTACTCATTGCTTAAATTCGGCGAATGATTAAACACTAATTTATTAGTTGCAATGACCGAAAATGTAAATTGAGAACTCTGACACATACCAAGTATAGGCAATATTAATAAAAACCAGATACTAATCAGCAATAGGCGCATTTCGTTTATATGATTTATAATTTCAATCGGATTTTTATTCCATGTGCCTTTCCTATGATATTTTAAATCAACGGAAATAGAGTTAATTCCCTTCAGACACAAAACTGGATGACACAAGCTTTCCTTGATCATACTCATCTATTTTCATGAGCTTACCTTGATTATCATAATATTTCCATGTCCCTGTTTTTATAGGCTTGAATTCTCTATTTTTTATCAGTCTACGATTTAATGTCACGGGATCAGTTGCCCATAAATTAACTGTGTCCTCCTTAATTGCATCCTGATAATTACCACTAAAAACAATTGCTTTGCTTTTCATTTTATACCTCTCAATGTACATTGCTCCTCTGCAGCTTTTAACAACCACTTTCAAATAAAAGCTTCTCCTTCTTCTATAATAGTTGTGTTTTCAAAATATTTATAAAAATAATGGTAGCAATTCTCTCAAAAGAGGCCACCATTATTGAAGTTATTATTAAACCGAATTTATTGACATTAAGTCATGATTGTGAATCAACTGTGAACTTGGAACTTAGATAATTAAATAACAACTTACTAAAATACTCGGTAAAAATTAAAGCCGAATAGGTGTTAATCGTCCATCAACTTTCTAAAGAATACTTTCAATATCTGTTCATCATTAGCTCCATTTTTTTTCCCTTTTGTAACATATGCACCCCATATCGATAAGCATGTAGTAATGATAAAAATAATATGCCACAAAACATATAAAAGTATATCAATTTCTAAAATGAAAAATCTATAGATCGCTGTGCATGAATAATAAATTAAAATAAGACTGAAAGCCAATCTTGGTGACCAGAATGTCCATATTCCCAATCCAATAAGAAAGATTGTCCATACAAACATCTCTAAATTAAAAGCATTTTTATAACTATAGTCACTAAAACTCGAACAAAGGCAAAAAAAAATAGTTACAAAAAGAACCAGTTGTCCAACAAAAATTCGCATAAAAAACTATTTAGGTAGTTTAAGGATAGATTCCAAAATTTGATCCGTGGAAAGTGGGATGCAGTATTAAATTATATGTACCTGCTGGATAGATCAACTCGCGCTTAAGGGACGAGAAAAAAAACTTTCTGCTACACTATTGTCCCAACAGTTACCTTTCCTACTCAAACTACATATCATCTTGGCCTTGGAAAGCTCATTCTGATATTTATAACTAGAATATTGGACTCCTCTGTCTGAATGATGAATCAACCTAGGAAATGGCTTTCTTATACGGATTGCCATTTTTAAAGCCGATGATACAAGGTCTGTTTTCATGCTGGTATCCATAGACCATCCAATTACTTTTCTTAAGAATAGGTCTATTACAACTGCCAGATATAGCCATCCCTCGCCGGTGCGGATATAGCTTATATCCGCTACCCACTTTTGATTGCTTTATCCGCCTTAAACTCCCGATTGAGCAGATTCTCAGCTATTAGTAAATCATGGTCACTTGTTGTCGTTATGCAATATTTCCTTTTTGTATTCCCGCTAATCCCTGCTGCTGCATGATTTAGATAATATGAGAACGGCTACAACTAATTGATTCTGCCTTAAGTGCTCTGTAAATCCTGGGACTAGCATATGTTTTCAAAGATCCAAAGTATGTGGTTCTCACTAAAGTTGTAAGACGACGTTTGTGATGTCCTCTTTTTTCGGGTTCACCTTTCCTCCAGCTATATTAGGTACTAATACTACACTCCATCACTCTACATAAAGTTCGGGCACTATATTGCTCCGACAACGTCTTTATCACAGAGTATCTCTCCCGGAGCGGTCTAGAAAGATACAGGCGGCTTTTTTTAGTATCTCGACTTCTTCTTTCAAACACGCGTTTTCTTTCTGCAACCTGGTCATTTCCTGATCAGCCGGGTCACCCTGACCAGGAAAAGCTTTCCCGCTTTGTTGATTCTGCTGTCTTTTCCATACTTACAGCTTATTTGGATGGACTTCTAAATCCTGCGCCACCTGAGTAATACTGGACTTGGAGGTTAATCGAAGAGCCTCTTCCTTGAACTCTTTACTGTAAGTCTTTCTCTTTGACGTATTTATTAAATTAAGATTTTTCTATCTTAACCGTGTGTCCGTCAAATTAGGGCATACCCATTATTTATTATTAAACAAAATTCCGTTCATTAAATCTGCTGCATAATTACCCATGGGAGAGGAAATTCTATTTTCAATAAATCGGAATTTATAAATTTAGAGCACCCTGGTTTTTCATCATAAGATGCACTCCAACCTTGCCAATTTTTATGTACTTCTTTTGTTTTATAATTCAACGTGTTTCCTATATAATAATACTTTATTACCAAATATGTATCATCAAATAATGTTAATGTTCGCTGAAAATCAATCAAACTGTCAATAAATTTTTTATCATTCAAATTATACTTTAACCTTTTTCTAAAATATTTAACCTCAATACAAGAGTCACCAATATTATTTTCCAAAAGTACTAATTTAAATTCTCCTTTATTTTTCAAAAAAACAAAGTTTCTGGATGTGTCATTCAAACAAATCCCTAACTTAAACACTGTATCAACTGAATGTTCATTAAAATCAGGAAAACTTGAAACTACTATGGGTAACTGATTTTTATAAATAATAGAATCAGACTCTATTAATTGAGAATTCTTAAAAGCCTGTCTAGATAATAAATGTCTACCATTGTATTTTGTCACTATCGTATTATCCCCTTGATCATAACAATCAAATTCAGGAAAAAATAAATTCTCGTGTTTTTCTTCAGTGTCTGCATCTAATGGATAACACCCGAATAGAAGTAATCCAAACACCGCTATTAAATAGATCTCTTTCCTCATTTTATAAAACAATTATTCCGAAAAATTCATTACCTGATATAAATAAATACAATTAAATTCTAATTGTTTGTATTCGTACTATTGCTGCTCTTTTTACCTACATCATCGTTCATCAAGCAACATTTCCTCCCGTACCCAATCCGGTTATACTTATTCCGGCAGGTATTGTCAGATCCTGGACATTGGTTGCCAATGTATTCGTGCCTAAGCGGCTACTGCCATACAGGTTCGTTAGAATCTGACTGAGCTGACCTTTATTGACTGAGGTATCATTATAAGTATAGACACTCAGGATATTGCCCGTTGCATCTCGCATATACCAGGTTTGAGTGGCATCCTTTGCCTTGTTGATTAGCCCCTTGCTGATCCGGTTACCAGTTACATCGTATGTATAGAAGATCGCTGTACTGTCATGCTTGAAAATTTTGGATACCTTGCCATATACATTCCACCTGATACTGTCAACACCTACCCGGCGATCGAATACAATATTGCCTATACTGTCATACTTGTAGTTATCATACCCCTGGTTATCTATATCATTCCCATAACGGGCCCAGTTTAACGTATCCTTTACATAGGTCAGTTTATTTGTACCCGGACGGTAATTGTAGGTCATGGAATCCATCACAAATGGAGAACTGGTACGTAAATATTCCTATCACGTTTTTTGGGGAAATCCGGGTTTTTAGCATCAACCAAATAGCTACCAAGAGTAAAACCAGTATCCCTATTAACGGAAACACGGATTCAATTCTTTCATCCAAGGCTAATGAAATACGAAGTAAGAAAGATTATATTATCAAGGTTTATAGCTTTCTTCCATAAAAAATTCAATTTCCATTAAATTTAATTCATCATCATATTTAAATATACCGATACATTTATCCGTTGTAAAAAACTGATTTACTTTTTGATAATCACCTATAGCAACAAATATATGACACTGAAATCCAAGTTTCGAATCATCAATTATTTTATAAGTATATATAGTCAATTCATCAAGTAAAGAGATAAGATAGGATTCACTTTTACGCAGACTATTGTTATAAGCCCTAACCTCGTATCCTGTAGTTGTTTGTTTAGTATTAATTTCATCTTCTTTTATGGATAGATATTCAAAAAGTTGGCTTTTCATTTTACCTATTTCAAAAGTCTCCATTAAAATATGCTGAATTATTTCAAAATGTTGTACCATAACAATTATTATTGACCAATTTCTATGATTAAAGTATCAGGAATATTGTAACATTCCTGATACAAAAATTCATTACAATATTGCCATATTGTATTTAATTTTAGTTAGGTTAAAAACGCTCATTAAAGGAAAATTCAATATCATATAAACTTAAATCTTTATTAAATTTAAATAATGCAAAACATTTGTCAGTAGCAAATCCACCATCATTTTCCTGATAATTACCAATAGCAACGCAAACATGATAATATAAATCAATATCATAATTATAAAGCGTCTTATATTGCAAAATTGTTAAGTTGTCACTTAACAAAATTCTACATAATTCGTTTTCATTAGATGTTATATTAAATATCAGCACTTCGTAACCCTGATCTATTTTAGAAACTGCATAAATATCTTCCATTTCCGATAAATATTCGAACAATTCAAGTTTCAAATAGTTTACGCTGAAATTGTCTCTAATAACTTTTTGAAGTTCTACAAGTTTATGATGCATAATATTAATGGTCTTTATCACCATATGTAAAATTAATAATAGGTATTTCTCTTCCGTTTTCAATGTAACTATCCATGAGACAGTGTTTTTATTCATTACATCCAATACTATTAAGCCACATACTGAAAAAGAGCTTAATTTACTTAGCATATCTATAATCAATGAGGTAGATTTTGAACACTAACACTTATATAATTAATCAAATTAATAATACATACAATCGTTACAATCGTACCTATGAATAAAAACCCCAATGCTGCTGCTGATCCTCTTATTTTATACGCTTTATCTTTAGCCAATTGTTCAATTTCTGAATCAATAAATTTCCTTGCCCACAAACTCTTCCTATAGATCCACATTTTCTCAGGCAGCACTTTAAAAACATGGACCATTGCTAACATCAATCCAAACAATAAAGGAAATACGCCTGCCACATGAACTATAAACACTCCTAAATTTTTAAAAGACTCTGCGGAATAATCTTTCATAATCTTACCATGTTAAATTTGTATCTGTTATATGCCACTATAAACCAGGCTAGCACCTCCACCAGGTGTAAAAAATCCAACACCTATAGCAGTTGTTTTATTAGTGGGAC
Organism: Chitinophaga silvisoli; assembly: GCF_003412465.1. Taxonomy (GTDB): domain Bacteria; phylum Bacteroidota; class Bacteroidia; order Chitinophagales; family Chitinophagaceae; genus Chitinophaga; species Chitinophaga silvisoli. Next base: position 1,346 of record NZ_QTJV01000039.1, on the reverse strand, counting down.
CAGGTGACCAGGAATATTGCGCACCACCGTAATATCCTCCACCTATTGATCTTCCCCATCCGGTTAAAAAATTATCAAGTTGATCTTTTGATCCATCCTTATGATTTAACCAAATAAGCGTCACACTAAGTCCCCCTATGACCTTATTTATTTTAGGAATATAGAGTAATTCATACATCTCGCCTAATTTTGGTGCTTAACTTTATGTCAATCCAGCTAACAGCTTCAAACGCCTGGGAATCTGTTTTTGCCAATGCAGCTAGCGCATTTCTGATTTTGTACTGGAAATAGATTCATTCTTCAAAGATTTCATATCATACATGGAACTGCTATCATACCTTATCTGTTCACCTCATTCAATGAATTCCTTACAAAGGAAGATGTACCCGAAAGTAAAAGGTAGATGAGTCTAATCTCCACAGATAATAGCTTCCTGACAAATATTTCAGATTGTCAGATGACATTTTTTTAGAAAAAAAGAAAAATCCAATTGCAAATTTCTTCTCTCCAATAGTAGCATCTGACTTTTCGCTTTCATGGTAACGTATGTATTCTGGTTGAACCGCTGCAAGCATCTCATAAGTACTATCATAGTAGGTTGTACATACTTTTGTAAATGAATCAGTACGAATAATGCAATAAATACCAGCCTTCTCTAAATCATGTACCCTGTCAGCCAATCTTTTTTTAAATAAATATTTACTCTCCTTCTTTTCCGCGAGAACAAGCTTCTCCAAAACATCAGAATTACGGCTATTAACCGGAACCAACTTTCCTGCAATAAAATCGAGTGATAATATACATTTGTATCTAACACGTACTGCTGATCCCTGGCCTCTTTCTCTGGTCGGATTATAGAACTCAATATCTTTATTCTTACTTAAGATACTATCTATATAGTCCTGCAGCAAGATTTTGGGACCACTCCATTTATTATAATTTAGCTCCTTCCTCTTTAAAGGATAAGAGCCTATTATTAAAAAGCCGACTATTAAGGTCAATAAGAGAATTAAAATCAGCGCTGCAAATTTTTGTTTTTGAATTCTTTTCATTATTACATTAATACTATATCATTTCAATATCTTTTAATAACACGTTCTTTATCGCTCAATTCCTGTCCATCCATGATGGCAATTTTCTATCATAAAAATGATATACAAAATGAAGGAGTAACAAGTGACAAATAATTTTCATGGAGACACCTTTACAGGAACAGTTTTAGTGGTTTTAGTTCCCTGAGAATATTAGGAGTCCTAAGTCAAGCTCTCAGTTGAGAGATGCTTGACTTAAGATAAACTATATCCCAAATTGTTTAATAATAACTTTTTTCCATTCAACGAACATCC
>NZ_QTJV01000038.1 GCF_003412465.1 Chitinophaga silvisoli | reverse complement strand
ATTATTAATTCTATACTTAATAATTATTATACTAAGCAAGAAATTAATGATATTACGTACTAATATTACTTTTGTTGAAAATGATGATGGTACTATTACTATTAATGCTGCCGGTGGAGGTTCTGGCGGTGGTGGACTAACTGAAGAAGAAGTACGTAATATTATTAATTCTATACTTAATAATTATTATACTAAGCAAGAAATTAATGATATTATCGCTGGTCTTGAAGGAGGTGGTGGCTCTGGTGGAGATGGCACTCATAATGTCATGTCTGTTACTCAACTTGGTGAAGCTAGAACAGGTAAATATCTTGTTATGAATAAATTTGCAGATAGTGAAACTAAACCTAGTAGACTTGATGTAGATTTTAATTCTCTTTATACTGATATTAAAAATAAATTAGTTGGAGAAGGATTTGGACAAGGCGGTGGAAGTGGACAAGGTGGTGGAGTTGCTGCTAGTCAAATTCAAGCTTGGATTGCTGCTGTTGTTCCTATTGGTTCTATTATGCTTTGGGATACTTCAACTCCTCCTAATGGTTGGGAAGTTTATACTGCTGCACAAGGACGTTTTGTTATGGGTTATATACCTAATGGTATTAATATTTATAATAATCCTAAACAAGGAAATCTTGATTGGAAAACAGTTCTTGAAAATATTAAAGATACATATGACCCTGCTGCTCCGGGTCGTAATGTAAGTGCATATACGTTTTATATTGGTGGTACTGATTTACCTCTTCATCAACATGCTGTTGCTGTTGGTAAAACTAAATCCGGTGATAATAACCATCAAGTTATAGCACCTAGTAACTGGAGATTTATATCAGGTGATTTAGATGGTGATGTTAAAAATGGTTATCCTTATGGTACTGATAGAAATAGACTTGATAATCTTGGCATTAATCGTTCTACTAATTGGTATATGACTGGACCTAATATTAGTAATAATGGTGAAATGACTTGGAGTCAAATAAGTGGTAATAGATGGACAGGTAATTATCTTGCTATTAATAAACTTATGCCTACTATTGCTTTACATTATATTAAACGTGTTTCTAATCCGTGGTAATTATGGCTGAAGAAGAAAATGTTTTTGTTGGTACTAATTGTCAATCTTTTGACCCTAGTAAAGTTCAATGTGATAAAGAGGGCAATATGCCAATTCATATACTAGATAAGTATTGTGAAGAAAATGATACTAGATATAATATATATCCTTTAACTGTTATACAAGCTATATTTGATGGTAAAACTGGTACTAGACTAGATAGAATATTAGCTTCTTGTAATAGTGTTTATTTAACTTGGGAAGGTACTTTTGCTGATACTGTTAATAAACTTGATAAAATTTATCGTCGTAAAGGATATATTATTACTTATCGTGATGTAACTAATATTAATTGGACACAACGATATAATAGTGATGATATTAGTGATGCTGCTTGGACTAATCCAGATAATTGGGAGGGATGGTCTTTTGATACTGTTATTAAAGATTTAGCAGAAGCACTTGAAGAGATATTTACTAATATAGGTGATTATAAAGACTTTCTTGATATTATTACTAGTTTTATTAATGATTTTGTTATTAATGTATTTAATAATATTAATAATTATCCTAAACTAGTTGAAATTATTAAGAATAGTACAGTTGAAAGTTTGCCTATTATTATTAGAGATATATTTAATAATATTAATGAATATCCTG
>NZ_QTJV01000037.1 GCF_003412465.1 Chitinophaga silvisoli | reverse complement strand
TGAGCTTAAAGAGATATTTAATCAATATATTAAACAATGGACTGAATCTATCTTTAATAATATTTCTTCTTATCCTGCTCTTAATCAGTTTATAACTAATGCTATTAATGCTCATGTAGAAACTACTATTGGCAACATATTTAATAATATTGATAATTATCCTGCTATTAAGAATCTTATTATTACTAATACTGTTAATAAAGTAGTTGATATATTTAAGAATATTGGTCAATATCCAGAATTACAAGAAACTATACAGAATAATATTAATGAACGTGTTGATTATATATTTAATAATATTAATAATTATCCTGAACTTATTGGTATTCTTTCTGATTTAGTTTGTAATTGTGTTAAGAATATATTTGCTAATATTAATAATTATCCCGGTCTTGTTACTTGTATTAACAATGCTATAAATAGTAGAGTTGATTATATTTTCAATAATATTGATAGATTTCCTATTCTTAAGAATCTTATTGAAACTAAAGTAGAAGCTAGAGTTACTTATATATTTGAACATATTAATAACTTTACTGAATTACTTAATATTATTAAAGGTAATATAGAAAATATCTTTGATAATATTGATAATCATCCTAACCTTAAAGTTGTTATTGAGAATAAGGTTGAATCTACAGTTGAACATATTCTTAGTAATATAGATAATTATCCTATTATTAAAGAGAAGATTATTCAATTCTGTAATGAAGCTATTGAAGCTAAACGTGGTGTAGCAAATGGTATTGCTAGTCTTGATGTAGATGGTAAAGTTCCAGCAAGTCAATTACCAAGTTATGTTGATGATGTTCTTGAAGGATATTATGTTGATGAAACTCATTTTGCTGAAAAATATATTGATGATGCTCCTGTGTATTATACTCCTGAGAAAGGTAAGATTTATGTTGATATAAGTGAAGATACTAATCATAGTGGTAAAACTTATCGTTGGTCTGGAACTAAATATGCAGTTATATCTGAAACTTTAGCTTTAGGCGAAGTTACAGGTACTGCTTATGATGGTGGTAAAGGTAAGAAAACTACTGATATCGTTAATAGTTTACCTAAATATATTCCTAGTACACAAATTAAATTATCTAGGTCATCTAGTGGAAATATCATAATTGGTTCACATCATTATGAATTTAATAATACAACAAATGTTTATGAAAGTAAACCTTTTAATGATGGTATAACATTTCCTATTGTTAGTAAAACTGAATCTGGAGTTATGTCTGCTGCTGATAAAGTTAAACTTGATGAAACTTTACCTAATCAAATTACTAAACTTAGTAATAATGTTTATACTAAAGAAGAAATTAATAATATGTTTAAAAATTATTATACTAAATCTGAAACTTATAATAAAGAAGAAGTTAATAATTTACTTAATGGATATGTTACTAATAATACATTTAATAACTTTAAAGAAGAAATAAATCAAACTATTACTAATAGTGTTAATCTTGATAAGATTCAAAAAGCTATTAATGATGGCTGCGGAGTTAATATGACTATGCCTAGTGCAAATAGTAATAAACTTAGTCTTCCAATTTGGACAGGTACTGCTACCCAATATGCAACTATTACCCCAGTTGCTGGAATGACTTATAATATTGTTGATGAGTAATGAGTTTAACTCTTGGACGTCAAGGAGGAATTGCTCAACCTCTTAAGAAGCGTACAGTAGGTCAAACTAATATTGCTCATGTTTATGATGGTGCTAATCATATTTGGCCTACTTCTGTTATTCATTTTAGTGATTTTACTAGTGTCCAACTTAGATATATTTGGGGTAGTGATGATGGTCGAGATTTGGATACTAAATCATATTATGTTAATTCTCCTATTAATAGTTTAAATTATATAGCTGTTGGTTGGTCTTGGAATTTAAGTCAAATTCCTTATCTATATTGGGGTGGTGATAATACTGATTCAGGTGCTGAATGTGTTATGTTCAATATTGAATCTATGATTGACCTTGAAGATAAAATGCCTGATATAATGAAAATGAATCTTTGTGCTAATTGGTTTGGAAGTTTGAGTAGAGGTCATGTTACTGTTGAATGTACTGCTTATAAAGGTGGTGTTATTGTTCATGCTTGGCAATTAAAGAATAATGAAATTGATATTGATAATAGAGGAATGTTTATTTTTCCTTTGGCTGATGGAACTATTAATATGCCTGATGGACATGGTGGTTATAAAGAATGTTGGTATGGTGAAGTTGTTAAAAGAGTTGCTAAATCTAATAATGAAGTAAAGTACTTTAAAGTTAATCCTGTTAATGATAAAGTTATTGGTTTAGATGATATTAAAATAATTCGTCATGGTGGTGGACTTGTTTATGGCGATGGTTATTGCTGGTATGAAAATAAGCCTAATGATAAATATAAAGTTTGGAATAATCAAGTCAATACAACTGGTACTCCTTTAACTCTTGATAAGCCAATTCTTAATATAACTAGTGATGATAATTATAGTTATGAATATCATACAGTTTTGTTAAATGAAGATAACACTGTTTATAATGATAA
>NZ_QTJV01000036.1 GCF_003412465.1 Chitinophaga silvisoli | reverse complement strand
TTTAGATTTGGTTTTGTTGCAGGTAATTCTGAATTTAGAGGACAACAAACTATTCAATGTTATGTTGGTACACAAGGTGGTAAAGCTGATGATGGTAAGACTTCAATAGGTGAAATAAAATATACTAAACTTAATAAAATTGGTGAATTGACAATATATAGTCCTATTGAAAGTTAGATTAATGTTAATTACCAAACAAAAATAACGGTTTAAGCGTTATAGATTATGTAGTTCAAACTACAAGTATTAATCTATTTTTTTAACTTAAACCTTAATTTATTATGCAAGTAATTGAAAAAGTGAAAGTTGTTCCAGAGGGCTATAATGGTGCTGGAATGAATTATGACGGTGGTAATCGTCGTGATGTAAACGGTAAGGCTAATGCAGGTTTAACTCTTGGTATTATCGGTACTGCACTTGGTGCTTGGGCTTTGTTTGGTAATCGTCGTTCTAGTGTATTAGGTAGCGCTGGTGGTGGAATGTTAGGTGATGGCTCTACTAATATTAACGTACTTGGTGCTACTGCTGGTAGTGGAAGCGGTGCCCCTACTGCTTTTCAAGCATGGGAAAAATCTTGTGAAGATACTTTAGCTCTTCAAGGTGGTCTTTATCAATGGGCTTTGACTCAACAGAATCAACGTTTTGAAGATAGAGAACGTCTTAATAGTGAATTGTTTGGTGTTTATATTGACGGACGTAATCGTACTGATGCTCTTATTGAGAAAAATAACACTGACCATTTTAATCTTTACAAATATACTCGTGACGCTGATGATGATATCCGTAAAGAGTTATCTGATTTGAAAGCTGAATTGGCTGTTACTAAAGCTATTCGTCCTTATCAAGATAAACTTATCCAATGCGAAATGGAAAAGATGTTTACGGCTGGTATCAACTATACTGATAGAAAGACTTGTAATGTTATCTATGGTGTAGTTACTCTTCCAAATGAACCTACTGTTACTGGTCTAGTTGGACGTAATGCTTGTGGATGTTTACCATGTGGTTTTACTCAACCTGCTAGCGGAACTCCTGCTCAGTAATATTACTAAGTTTGATTAAGAACATAAAATTGAAAGAGATATGATACCTGTTACTCAATTCATACTAGGTAATAGTGACCCTTTACTATACCCTAGTGAAAAAATGACTAATAGCATTGATGAACAAATTGCTTTTCTTCAAAGTCAAAAACAAGCAATTAATGAAGCTTATCGTCGTAATGCTATTCCTAATGCAAATAATGGTACAACTCAAAATCAGCAAGTTCCAACTCAAGGAATTTGGGATGCTATTGATGCTGAAATTGCACCACTTACACAAGAACAACAAAATATGCTTCTTAGTAACCAAGATTATGTAAATAACTATAATGCTTTACAAAGTATGGTTCAAGCAGAAGTTCTTAATTTAGTTAGAGGAAAAATCGAAGCTAGTGAAGATGGTAAACATTTACTTGAAGAACAACTTAAACTTGTTAAGTTACTTAAAAGTAAAATTGTTGAAGTTACTAACAAAGAAATGGAATTGTTTAAAGCTTTTAAAGAAGCTAGTAAAACTAATCCTAATTTAACTTATGAAGAATTTTTAAAGAAGTAATATTATGGTTGAAATTAATAGTGTAAAAGAGGTTATTAAAAATTATATTGTTAAGCAATTAATATCTATGGGTGAAAGTTCTACAGCTATAAGACTTTTAACTCCTTTAGCTAAAAGAGCTATTATGAATAATATTGATAGTTTTGACAAATTTTTAAAACCTATTGCAGACAAAGATGGTATGATTGATATTGAAGGTATATTTGATGAAGAAATGGAAATTATTAATAATATTGATAATTTTGATTTTGATATACCTTTCATTGGTGGCGGTAATATTTCTAAAGGTATTATATCTCTTGAAGTTCCTTATGTGAATAAAATTGTTGCTCTTAATCAAACTGATTTAGAAGTTTTAAAAGAATCATTAATCAGTTTAAAAACAAAGTAATATTATGAGAGAAATGCCTTATATTGAACCTTATCGTATTGACGGTCGTCGCGATGGTGGTCGAGGTATTCTCGATGAATTTCGTGAATTTCTTGATGCTCGTGGAGGACGTGGCGGTAGAGGTGGTAGAAGCGGTCGAGGTGGAATGAGAAATCGTATTGGTTATGATACTTATGATACTTATGGTCGCCCTAGTCATAAAGATGACAAAGAAGAGAAGATTTTAACTATGCTTATGAGTGGTGGATACAATGATGGTGAATATCATTTTGATGAGTATGAAGCTAAAGAAGTTGTAGAACAAATGTATCATGTTAAAGACAATAAGAAATATATTGGTGAAAAATATGATATGAATAAAGCTCATGAGATTTGTGAACGCTATAAAGAAGTATTACCTAATGATGTTGAACCTTGCGATGTTTATGTTGCAATTAATGCTCAATACCATGATTATGCTAAACTATTTGAAGAATGGTTTGGTGGTAATATAGATAATAAAGTGTTTGAAAGTGCTATTACATTTTGGTTTAAAGATGTAGATTTTGATGGTGATAAAATATGGGAATATTTCCATATGAATAACTAATCATTATTGTAAAACTGTAAAAGGGAATTATCTTCGGATAGTTCCCTTTTTTTATTTATCTAAATTTTAGTATGGACAAATTTATTGATACAATTGTAGATGGAATCCTTAGTAATTTTGATTTTGGATTTATGTTTATTGTTAATGTTCTAACTTATATTATTATTAAAGTTATTGATTATTTTAATGGTGATAATAAAGTTCCTACTTGGCAAAAACGATGTGTATTAGTTATAAGTATTTTTACTATGGCTATGATTTATATCGCATCTGGGTATGATAATACTATTATGCTTGTTAATAGTGCTATTCTTGCTCCTGTGTTTTGGAGTTGGGTTGTTAGTCCTATTCTAAAGAAACTTGGAGTTGGTTATAAAGATATTGATAATACTATTGGTTAAGATTGTATGAGATTGATTAGCTAGGTTTGATTGACTGATTCAAGCCTGCTCCATCCTCTATGGGGAGTATAGCTTGCCGAATTTGGCTAGTTTTAAGCCTAGCTGATTAACTGTACATGATTTAATGAAAGTCTTGCTATGAGCCTAAAAAGTGGCTCTATGAACGTACATAAATATTTACAATATTAAATTTTAAAATAGTAAAGTTATGAGAGTTATTAAGACTAAACATTTTCCTTTTAATGGTTATAAAGCTATTAATCTTTTTGGTATTATATTTACTAAAGGAGAATTAAGTAATAAAGAACTTAATCATGAGGCTATTCATACAGAACAAATGAAAGAGATGTTATATATCTTTTTCTATATATGGTATGGTGTTGAATATCTTATTATAAGATTATTTCATATTAAACAACATGATGCTTATAAAGATATAAGTTTTGAAGAAGAAGCTCATATTAATGATGATAATCTTAATTATATTAGTGAACGTAAACATTATACTTGGACTAAATATCTAGGTATTAATAGTTCTAAAACTGCTTAATTAAAAAATGTTAATAATATTGTTAAACTACTTGTTATTAATAATATAATTTATATTTGTAACAAACTAAATTCTAAAGATATGGAAGATGATAAAAGAGTTAATTATAAGTTAGATGCTATTAATAAACTTATTAATAATCTTAAACTTAGTATTTCTGGTAATAAAGAACATGATGAGCTTGGAGAAAATAATGTTATAGTTAATCTTGATGAGATTAGTCAAAAGATTACTGAATTACATCAAATGGTTAAAGCTGAATTTGATGAATTTGAAAATCAACATAAAAGTGAATCAGATGAAACTCAAACTCTTCTTACTGAAAAATTTGATTTAGTTCATTCTGATTTAGCTACTATTAGTGATAAACTTACTACTATTGATACAAATATAAAGAATATGAGTAGTGCATTACAAGGTAAGTTTAATGCTTTAATTGCTGCCGTTAATGATATGAAAGCTAGTAATGATACTAAGAACGATGCTATAATTGCTGCTCTTCAAGGACTTGTAACTAAAGTTAATCAAAATACTAATAATATTAATTCTCTTGATGGTCGAGTTGATGCTCTAGAACAAGCTTAATATGAATTTTAATTTAGTAGAAATGTATAATGGCTTGTTAAGATTTAACAAGCATATACTAAATGAACTTGCAGAAGGACTTAAACATTTACCTAATTTAGATGGAGTATCTAAAGGAGATAGTTTAATTATTAATGAACAAGGTAATCCAGCTTGGGGTTCTGCTGCATTTATTCCTACTTTTGAAAATGCTGCGTATGGTATTGAATGGACTAAAGATGACAATGATATAATCAGAATTGGTAATGCTAAATTTCATAGAGAACTTCCTATTCAAAATAGACTTAAAGGTTGTGTCTATAATGAAAAGAAAATCAGTTATTTCCTTAATCCTACGGGTTGGGCTAAACCTCTTGAAAATGGTCTTATTCCTCCTCTTGATGGAAGTGATGGCGATGTTGGGGTAAGAGTTCCAGAGTTTTATATGTGTGTTAAAGATACTGGTACTAAATATCAACTTTGGATAAGCGATTTTAATATTGATGGAACATTTACTAGAGTTCATCCTTTTATTATAAGTCATACTAAAACTATGACTAGAACTAGAGAAGATGGTAAAGAAGAAGTATTTAGTGCTTGTATTAAACCTGATGATACTAGATATTTAGGTGGAAATAAAAATTCTTCTGTTGCTGCTATTAAATTACAAGGT
>NZ_QTJV01000035.1 GCF_003412465.1 Chitinophaga silvisoli | reverse complement strand
ATTTTCCGACTTTGCAATGAATTTTTTGCTTTCGTGGCGATTGGATTACAATGATTGATTATCTTGAATATTGTGCTTTACAAGCTCTTTGTTATATTGAATATGCTAATTTTGATAATCAAGCTGCATTAAATATTAATTTAACTAGTGACGGATTTAAACAAGGAGGACTTGGTGCTGGTGTTACAAATTTAAATTGGGATAGATGGACAGCTTTTAATGGTAATAATCCTATTGTACAAACTTATTGGACTGCTGAACATAATATTGGTAATAGTAGTACAAACGGTGACAATTATGAATTAGGAAATTTTAATGCAGATGGAAGTAATTTAAATACTTATCCTGCTGTTTATCGTGGTATTCTAAATTTCTTTGGTGATATATGGACACTTATTAGAGATGTAGCTATTATAAATCGTAACGCAAATTATAATAGCGTTTATCTTCTTAAAAAAGGTGTTAATCATTCTGATATTACAATAGATAATATTCAAGATAAATGTTATTTTATAGGTGACCAAGCTAATAGTAATAATTTTATTACTGAATTTGATTTTAGATTTGGTCCTTATTTTGTTCCTAATAAAGTTGGAACTAATAAAAAAGCTGATTATAATTGGATAAGAGGTAATAATGGACAAGATACAGATAAAGCTGTTCGTGTGCTTCTGCTTGGCGGTGGCGCTGCTAGCGGTTCTTGGGCTGGCTCTGGTGACTTTCATTCTGCTTGGGTTCGGTCGGATTCTGATGCTCATGTCGGCTTCTTTACCACAGTTAAGCTTGATTAAATAAGTCCACGTGGAACTGTTGCTAGGAGTAGTTGGTTAATTAATTTGTTTTCTGTTTTTGTATTTCTCGATACTACTCCTGCAACAGTTTATTATAATAATATTAAAGGTTATATTTCTTAAGATGATTGACATTTAGATACAGTGCTTCTGCTTAGCAGTAACGCTAATAACAGTTCTAAAGCTAGCTCTAGTAACTTTAATTCTAATTGAGTTCAG
>NZ_QTJV01000034.1 GCF_003412465.1 Chitinophaga silvisoli | reverse complement strand
CTGCAATAAATATTAGTATAGGAAAAATTATTTAAACCTCTAATCCTAGCTGGATCAAAATATAGGTAAGCTTACAGAGGAGAGGGGATTGATTGCCAATTTAAAGAAAAAGTCAAAGTATATTCAATTGGCATCATGGCATCACTCTATGTAAACAGGTTTCGTTAACTAATAGAAACCAGACAGGGAGATGGATTACAAAGTTGGATAGATGAAGTATCTGGTACCAAATTAAAAGAGCTTAAAAGCTTTGAAAAGGGCTTATTATCGGACATCACTGCCGTAACAAACGCGGTCTCACTTCCATGGAGCAATGGACAGGTTGAAGGTCAAATTAATAAATTGAAGACAATAAAGCGTCAGATGTACGGACGTGCCGGGTTCAACTTATTACGAATGCGATTAGTGCTGTAAATTAAATAACCACCAAAAGTGACGAAGAACTATCATCAACATAATCTACAGCTAAGGGTTATTCAGCATAGCAAAGACACATCTAACGTGTCGAAAACATGCAGGTATTTGGGGATTTCTAGAGAAACTTATTATGTATGGTTAAAGAATTACCAAACAGGTGGCGAAAAGGCGTTAATTAATAGTAAGCCTTGCCCACAGAATCCGAAATTGCGCGTTCCAGCTGCCATTGAGGAGAAAATTATTTATTTGACGACAAACTATTACCTTGGCCAGGTAAGGATATCTTGGTATTAAAAGCGTTATCATGATATAACAGTTTCCCCAGCTGGAGTATATTCTGTTTTGAAGAGAAATGGGCTAAAAAAGCTGCCTCAAAATCAACGCAAGAGATCAATGGAGCAGTTTAAGCGTTATGAAAAGCAGGAATGGGAAAATTTCTATAACTATCATAGACCCAACAGCGCATTAAACGGAAAAACGCCATATGAAATCCTAAGAAAAAAGCTAATTATAAAGGCTAGTACATAGAACCACCACTCAAACTGGTAGGGAAAACTTCTGTTATTTATTATTCAGTAAATAAGATACTTTCATCTTAAAAACCGCTAAAAAAATATATTTGCAATGTGTCAGCCAAAGTCTTAATTTTCACAAATAAAAACGGTGTCTCATTTTATTTTAGAGACACCGTTATGCTTAAAGAATAAATTTTAGTAAAATCATTTCTTAGTAACCAACATTCTGAACTAAATTATGATCTGCAATCAACTCTGATTGTGCTATTGGCCAATATGCCCAATTTGCACTCCATGTTCCTCCTTTTTCAGCAGTTACCGATGTCATTACCTCATTGATCTTACCCATACGTTTCAAATCCAGCCATCTATGCCCCCATTCTGTAAACAATTCGACTTGACGTTCATGCAAAATTGCTTCAATCAAACTCTCTTTTGTTAAACCATTCAAATTGACTAAACCTGCTCGTTTTCGAATTATATTTAAATCTGACTCTCCTTCGGTTAAACGATTCAATTGAACTCTAGCCTCCGCTCTAATCAGGTATTGCTCGGCCAAGCGAAGTACGGTCTCATACTCTATATTTTGCCCAGGTGAGGTTAGTACTCCTGACTTATATTTATTTGCATAGTAGAATACATTGGCGCTATCATCCATGACAGTATCAGTCCAATGACTTTTCCTTTGATCTCCATCTTCAAAACTTTCCACAACATGATGACTTAGATAAACTGGATACCCTGAACTATTAGGGCCGCCTGTAGGTAGAATAAATAAATTGCCTTCTCCCGTATTTCCTTGCGTATTATTTATATTCTGTAATTGCCAAATACTTTCCTTACTACTTATTAAGAATACCTCATCAAGTGAATCCAATTGAAATAAAGACGATTGATTAATTACTTCAGTAGCTAACTGTTCCGCTAACGAATAATCTTTGTGATATAAATATATTCTTGAAAGTAAAGCTTTTGCAGCCCATCTACTTGGTCTAACACGTTGGGAAGAAGATACGTTTACCTTTCCTGACCTGAAATCGTCACTTAGTAAGTCTTCTGCATCTGATAAATCAGCAACCATTTGTGAATATATTTTGTCAACATCTTCCCTCCCTAATATTGAATTTACAAGTGGATCAGAACTAATAGCTAATGGAACATCGCCATATAAATTAACAAGATAAAAATAAAAAAAAGCTCTCATAAACTTAGCCTCACCCAATAATTGCTGTTGAACGGATTTGGTTAAAAGTTGATTTGAATTTAATTGCTCGATAGCTAAATTAGCAGATAGAATCATGGAATAACTTATATTCCATACACCTGCATCTATGCTATTAGCATTAAGTGCATTAGTATAGAATATATTATAGTTTGGTTGAGATCGATCAAATAAATTCAATTCATCTGCTAACAGCCCTCCAAAAAAATATAGCGTTGAAACTGAATTAACATTTGGCGATTGATTATATGAACTAAGTACTGTATATATGTACGTTATTGCCGCCGTAGCAGTTAAGTCATTATTAAACACGTTATCCTTATTTATACTTGTATATGGAGGATCAACCTGCACAAGATTAGAACAACTAGCAAATGAAATAAGGATAAATATATACGTCAATAAACGTATTTTAAGAAGAAATTTCAAATGTTTAATATTCGAAATAATATATTTAATCATATAATCATTTAATTTATTAATGAAGATTGGCACTTTGCATAATATTTATTTTATAGAGCCTACTTAAATTAGTAAGTTTATAACCCAAGCTGAACACCGAATATAATAGTTTTAAGAGGAGGTAAAACACCAGCGTAACCAGTTTCAGGGTCAGCTCCTACAAAATTTGTTATTGTAATCAAATTTTGAGCATTTACGTATAATTTTGCATACTGAATTTTTCCCTTACTACACCATGTCTGCGGTATTCCCCAAGAAAGCGAAATATTTTTAAGGCGCATATATGTACAATTCATATAATTGCCATCACTAAAAAGAGCGTTAAAATATTGACTAGCCTCACTTCCAGCAAGGCTAGAAGTTACTCTTTGTATATCTTCAACATTTCCTGGACTTCTCCATCTGTTGAGTATTGTAGTAGGTTGATTTTTCATCATTCCTGGTAAGTAGTTTCCAATTCTTAAGCTCGTGACCCACTGTTTATTAATCTGAAACAAGAAATCAAATTCGAAACTTTTATAGGTAAATGTATTCGAAAATCCAGCAGTATAGCTTGGAGCGGTATTTATCACCCTAGTCACATCAGTTTTATAATCCGGCGATTTCGTTACATTACCTTTATAATCATAAAACTGGTAAAGACCTGATTGAGGATCAACACCTGCAAATGCATATACCCGCCTACTTGTGATAGATTGACCAACAAAGTAAGTCAGATAATATGGTGAGTTTTCAATATCAGGAAATGATACTAGCTTATTCTTAGGAAAATAAAAATTGATATTAAATTTCCAATTAGAACTTTTACCCTTGATTGGTTGAAAATTTCCTGACAACTCCCATCCTGTATTCTGAATTGTCGCAGGAAAGTTTCTAGTATAACTTCCAAATCCTGTCAAAGCTGGCAATGTATAGTTTACTAATTGATTAGAGGAGCGGTGTAGATAATACGTAGAATTCAATAAAATTCTGTTATCCACAAAACCTAAATCTAGACTAACCTGCATTTTCCTTGTAGATTCCCATTGCAGATAAGGGTTAGGAACCCCTCCATTAGCAAGTCCGCTAATACCCTGATAGGCAACTGGAGTTGAAAAGGAATTATATAGATTTAAATAAAGATAATCTCCTATCTGATCATTCCCAGTAGTTCCATAACTCGCCTGTAATTTTCCAAAACTAACTGCCCTTGATAGTCTGGAAAAAAAATATTCTTCTGAAAAAATCCAACTAGCTCCAATGCTTGAAAAATTATGAAACCTATTATTTGACCCGAATCTTGACGTTCCGTCCCTTCGAGCAGCTAAACTCACTATATAACGATCTTTAAATCTATAATTTAGTCGCCCAAATATTGCATTATATTTATAATCATTTGAAACTGTGCTCAGCGCTTGAACAGTTGAGGCAGAGCGTATATCTTCAAGCAATTGGTCCGCAGTATAACCAGTTCCACTAAAGGCCTGCTGAAAATTTTTATTATTTTGAATTGTGCTACCCAACAATGCCTCTATTCTATTATTTCCATTGGTAAAGTCATATGATAGTTGAGGTTCAATTATAAAAGACCTCATACTTCCATTCGAATAACTAGCTTTGTTAGGAGTATTTCTTGCCAGTGACTCTGGACTATAGGCTGTAAATGGAGTACCGAGAAACTCATTAATTTGTATGTTATTATATCCAAAACTACTCTTTACTTTTAGCCCCCTAGCAAGGTTATATGTGACCAATAAATTACTTATTAAATTACTTGTAGTATTTTTACCTTTCTGTCTGGTTGCAGCTAATGGATTAGCCCAAGATGACCGCCCCTGGCTATTAGGAGCCCAATTTAATGAACCATCTTCATTGTATAGTGAGGGAGCAACAGGTGGAAGTTCAAAAGCTACGTTAGAAAAATTGTCGGCAGTTGGTAGGTTTTTATCAAACATATATGAGCCCGATAATTGAATATTAATTTTTTTATTTTGAGATGTATTATTAATAGTGAAGTGAACACTGCCTTTTGTGTCACTCAAACTTGCTAAGGATACAGTTGTTTGTTTATTGTAACCGGCTCCAATTAAAAATTGTGTATTTTCTGTTCCTCCAGATGTCGTAACCTGAAGATTTGAAAAGTTTGCAGTACCACCTAATAAAGTTTTTTGCCAATCTGTTGAACGAGTTGTATCCCACGTACCATTTATATCATAATCAGTAGGCAAGACCTCCTGATTTGCATTCACCTTAGCTTCGTGCCTCATCGCTAAATATTGTTCCCTATTCAAAAGATCAGCAAACCTAGTCACTTTAGATAGTCCCTGTTGAAAATTAACATTAAACTTCGTGGGACCAGATTTACCTTTCTTCGTAGTTATCAAAATAGCTCCCGCAGCAGCTCGGGACCCATAAATAGATGTAGCATCAGCATCTTTAAGTACGCTTATACTTTCTATGTCTGCTGGATTAATAAAGCTAAGAGGATTTCCTTGTTTGGCAAATTCTTTATCTGGATCACCTGAAACTCCTAAAGTAGGATTAACAGTATTCATTAATTGGGAGGTATATGGAACACCATCAACTACATATAACGGATCTGAACCCTTTGTTAAACTATTTAATCCTCTAATCTGAACACTAATACCTCCATTTGCTACTCCAGATGATTGCTGTATTACAATCCCTGGAATTTCACCTTGTAACGCTAATAGTACATTTGTAATAGGTTTTCTTTCAATTTCCTTTGCTGAAATAGTACTAATTGATCCTGTACCATATCTTTTAGAAGTAACTGAATATGCCTCAACGACTGCCCCATCTAAAATACTAACCGATTCCTTCAAAATAAAAGATTGCCATCCCTTGGGTTTTCCAATTTTAAACTGTTGACTTGTAAAACCAATACTTGATATTGTTATATAAGATTGAGAAGGCACGTTTTTTAAAATAAAGGTACCATCTTCATTGGTATAGGCACCTATCTTTGAATTATTCACAACAATGGAAACACCTGGTAATGGCTTTCCATTTTCATCTTTAACAATTCCAGACAAAGTAACTAAAGAATCGGCAGGGTCGGTATACCATTGATTATCTATATCTGATTTTACCATACTCTGTTCTCGAGGTTTCAAAACTATAATTCCGCTATTGTAATACCACACAAACTTGGTATGTTTCAAAATCTCATCTAAAGCACTTTTCAATGAATAATTAGATGAATACAAATTTATTTTTCTATTATCATCAAACTGATCATTATTATAAGTAAATATAATTCCAGTTCTCTTCTCTATTATATTAAAAATATCTTTTACCGAAGCGTTATGCACATTTAATTCAATCACTCTATCCATAACATTGTTTTTGGCTTGCGCCTTTAAACTTAGACAGGCAATAATCATTATGGGGCAAATTTTTGAAACGCGAAAAGACCCCCAATTATACTTTAAAAAATTAACCATAATTAAATGTTTTTAAAAAGCGAGCTGAAGTGGTTGAAAATTAATAGGTATATTGAAAACTCATCTTGATATATGTAAATAACCGAACTTTAAATAATATAACACTGGTGAGATGGGATTAACACACTATTGACACAAAATGAGTTTAAATTAACATTGGATTAACTATTTCAAAAAGAATAGGGAAAAGCAACAGATTATAAGTAGAATCTAATTTATACTGAATTTTATTTGCAGCAAATTCCTTCACTGCTCAAAGATAACATTGATATGCTTAGATGCAAGTCTCCCCAATCATTTTTTATAAACCACTGTGTATGTCTCAGTCGAGGCTAAAAAAGGGAATTGTTTGAGTTCATCGAAATATGGTATAACAGCAACAGAGACATTTCGTTTTGGATTATATGACTCAGGAGAATATGATAATTTTATTTTAATCAAGCAGTATTACTTGTTTAGTTTTGTTGCAAATCCATATGTACTTCGCCAGCAACAACCTTATGGGTGTCTTCGTTTGTTAAACCAGGTGAGGCTGAAGGCTTCGCCATTCCCTTCCTCCTTCCTCTTCCGGCAGGGTTTCAAACAATGGTGGAAGAGAATAGATTCTTATATAAAACTTCTGGTTGCCTATCAATGTATGAGGGTTTGTGGTTTAGAAATAAGACCACTCTTTTGAGTTCGCATATAGGCAACAACATGAAATAATAAGCGACATTGCAGCTTTGATAGCAATGTCTGCTTTGAAAAGATTGTTTTATAGGAATAATAAAGGCCGGCTCTTAAGAACCAGCCCTTATAGATCGTTTTTATTGTTTTTATCTCAAGGGGGTGTTTTTCAATATAGAAGACACCCTCATTTTTATTATTAACTAAAATGTGATTTTATAAAGTTGCTGCCTCAACTTTTATTGCTTTATAGGTAACATTACCTATTGGCTGAGTGCAGAATAAGGTTTTTCCTAAATTATTAGCGTCATACCTAGTAGTTAATATAGCTTTGTAAGTTCTAGATAATCCCGCAGGTGTACCTACAGTAGTATAGCAAAGAAATTCACCAGAAAATCTATGCTGGGCTTTAAATGCTAATGCACCGCCAACAACGCTTAATAAACCAATAGCACTGAGAATAATATTTGCTTTTTTCATAGTATTAAATGCTTTTTAAAAAAAAGCTAAATTTGTGTTATTAATATCTGCTTGAATGAAGGAAGTTAACTAAACAGCAGACGATAGTTTTGCTAACTTTTATCGCGATAAAATCTTTAATTTGTTTTAATTGATTTTCCAAGGTATGGATATTATAATGAATACTTTAAATCCTACCATATTTTTAAACACTACCTTATAGGAATAGTCATAATATCTCGAATGAACTACCATATCGAATACTATTTAAAAATAAGATATCTTGCGATATCACAATTCACTTTATTTCATAATGATATAATTCTGTGAATTTATAATGATTCATCATCAACTGACTATTTAATCCGCTAAATACTGCAAAAAAACAAATGTTACAAAAGTAAAAAGCAATTGTTTATTTCTATGTTTTACATTGTAAATATATCCAATTATGTTTGGGTGCTATTTAGTACTTAGATTTTAAAACTTATTTGATGGAGAATTTTTCCATTAAAATCATTCTTGTCCGGGCAAACCATGTATAAAATAATCTGCATTGCTTGATCAGCAAATATTTATAGGCTGTAAATTTATTAACTTAAAATCATGAGAGCTCCACCTTGATTTGATTACGGGGAAAATCGCAGTGAAATATCATGTATTTTATCCATACTTTATGCATATCTTTTATAAAATTAAGTAGTTGTACATATCTCATCAGATGTAGTCTGTCAACGTAATAATATTGGCAAATGACTTTTTAGTAGCTGACTTTTTTCGAATTACAGCCATCAGTAATGCAGAGATTAGCACACTATACACCTAGATTTTGATCATATTGTCACTTTCTTCCAAAAAGTATTGTAGCGGAAAGTTTTGCTTGATTATTTAAAAAGCAACTCTATCATCCAACGATTCTTATAAATAGTGGCCATTCTAGATTCTGATAGGCTAAAATCATTCTTGAAGTAAATGTATCATTTTGGATTTGTTAAAAAATAGACACCTAGTTAAGCTGCTTGTTTAAAAATAGAATTACCAAATTCGTCAGGTGTCATATAACCCAGCTGGGAGTGTATTCTCCTTCGATTATACCAGATTTCTATAAATTCAAATATTTCTATTCTGGAAATCTCAAAGGAATTATAAATAGTATTAAACCCTGTTTCAGACTTAAGGATCTTGAAGAAGTTTTCACTTACTGGTCGAGTAGATAAAGGGGATTCTCAACCCTAAATCTCTCACAGAACCGTACGTGAACCTCTCAGCTCATACGACTCTTGTTATTCAGTTACCCAATTATAGTATTTCCAATGTGCAAATAGATTAGGATTGTGCAAATACAGATTCTTTAACCATTTCCCAGCTCGTGTGATTCTTCTTTATAACGGTTTAAACTTCCTAATCACCCTCTTTGTTAGCCTATCATTGATATAGCGATAAAGTTATATTAATGAAGACTTTTCAAACCGTCCATAATAGTTAATCCAACCTTGAATAATTGGATTTATATCACGAGCGCACTCTTCGATACTATTACTGTAGCACCTCGAGATTACAGGATGCTCCTTGATTGTTCTTCGCATTAAGGTTAATTTCTTTTGCGATACAGCTGGAGAAAAACTTACGATCATTGCATCAATTTAATGATGCAAAAGAAGTAAATCCAGACATACCACTCTGGTTCTCCTGTAAAGGTAGACATGGAATAAATGGTTTGTCAGGCATCGTACTTAATCAAATGGCACTTGATCCATTAGCTAAGGGTATCATTTATTTGTTTTTTAATGGTCGTCTCACCCAGGTGAAAATGTTACAATTTGATGGTGATGGTCAGGCGCTATATTACAAAAGATTAGCCAGGGGTATCTTTGGCAAACCTGTTTATGATCGTGGTTGCCAGGCCATGATGATTGAGCGCAAGGATGTGATGCTAATCCTGGAAGGAATCGAGATTAAGTATAGAAAGCGTTATGAAAGAAAGTTATGAAAATCAGCAGATCCGTCAAACCAATAATGATGTTTTTGCCTTAATATCGCCAATACCATGACACAAGCAGTGCGTCCCGAATGACTCACTTCCATAACAGATGCATTAAAAAATTCTCCCACGCTAACGGAGACCAATGGGGAGTTGTCGGAATCTCTGACCAGAGAGGGAATAACGCCTGGTAAGATTATATATGACCTGAATAACCAGCTGGAAGCAAAGAATGCTGTATGCGATAAACTAAACCGTTACCTGAATCAGGCACATGAGATTATGCTTGACAGAGAACATCAGATTAGTGAATTGCAAAGCAGGATTGAAGCGCTGAAAAGTGAAAATGCGATCTTAAAAGAGCAGGTTGCTCAGGGAGAGAAAAAGAGCTGGCAGTTACAGGAATTATGTGAGATGCTACAGGGTAAACGGAGCGAAAAATTTATACCTAAACGTGAAAAAGTAGATACGGCCATACAACAAACGTTAGGACATGATTTTGATCTGACCGAACTGGAAGAGATTATAAAAGTAGCCTCCACAAAAAGCGGTGTTCAACAGGTGGATGATCAGATCCGGAAAGAAACCGCAAAAAGAAAAAACATCTCGCTCATAAAGGTAGAAGAATACAACCATCTTGCATATAAGTAGTGACAGAAACAATTGATGTCGAAGAAGACAAGACTGGCCTAATTCCCATGGGCAAAAAAGTGACGACCTATTACGAATACAAGCCAAGTAAAATTATTAAAATACAACAGGAGCGACTTCTATATCGTACCGAAGATAAAAAGTTTGTCTGCCAAACAGTAGCCCCTCGTCTGGTAGAAAGGAACAGTAGGAAATAACCTGCTGGCACACTTACACAGCCGCCGGTTTGGATATAGGGATCCATATACACGTCAGTTACGGTATATAAAAAGCACTACTGGCATTAGCTTCGCAGCATCAACTGTAAATGGTTGGGAAGAGGTGGCCTTTAAGAAACTGCTAAGGCCGTGTATGCCTCCGGCAATTGAAATTTGAAAATAAATAAGTTCTCTAATTTACATGATCAATAACAGATCACAATGAGAACTAAAAAATCACAAGTCAATAAGGAGGAGTACATGTTTTCCCTCATCGCTGAGCAAGCCGCCAGTGGTCAATCTATTAAATCCTTTTGTGCCAGACATGGAATTCCTTCCGGCAACTGGTTTTACTGGCAGAAAAGATACCAGCAAAGAAACGTAGAATCTCATAATGATAATGGAAGTTTTACTTTGCTTCAAGTAACGCCGGATGTAGTCACTCCTGTAGAATCAGGCATCTTTGCTGAATACAAAGGATTAAAAATTTATCGTCCGGTGCCGGCCTCTTTTCTAAAGGAATTAATCGGGTAGTTATGTTACAGATTCATCCAGGAACAAGATATCTGCTATATTCTAAATGGGCAGACGTAAGAAAAAGTTTTGATGGATTGAGTGGCCTTATCACTAATGAACTCAAAATGCCGATAGAGTCTGGTGATGTTTTTATCTTCCTGAATCGCAGACAAACTCACATCAAGCTCCTGCAATGGGAAGGAGATGGCTTTGGCATGTATTACAAGCGATTGGAAGAGGGGACATTTGATTTGCCTTCCGGATTTATGGAAGGTACCCATAGCGAGATATCCAGTAAACAACTTTCTCTGGTATTGCAGGGAGTCTCATTGAAAAAGGCATTCTATCGAAAGCGGTATACTGCGCCTGAGGATTAATTAGATGTTCTGACAATAATTGTTGGCTGGCATTCACCAGGATGTTAGCTTTTTTGTTTTAAGGAACGAACCGGTCCTGTGAAATCAAATATTCATTACGATTTATCCACTTCTCTGGTGTATAAAAAATGATGCGGTGGACTTGCATCAAAGCATATCAATACTATCTTTGAGTAATGTCAGAATCTGCTGCAAATATCAATTACAAGGAGCTGTATGAAGCATCAATAATGATGGTTCAGCAGTTAAATAAAAGCCTTGAGCAGCAACAGAAGAGCAATCAAAGCCTGCAGGAACAGGTAACCCAACTTCAATACCAGCTACAGCAATTAACGAAATTGCTGAAGGGCTTTAAATCTGAGCGTTTTTTACCTTCTGCTGTATCCAAATTTACAGCCGGAGTTAGGGTTTAATGCGGAGATAGCACCTCCTGCAACAGATCTTTCTGAGGTGAAGAAGATCAGCTATACCAAAACTAAGAAAACTAATCCCGATATACCAGTATCAGATAATGGGACCAGATTACCTGATCACCTGAGGCGGGAAACAACAATACTGGAACCCACAGAAGATATTAGTGATTGTGTAAAGAT
>NZ_QTJV01000033.1 GCF_003412465.1 Chitinophaga silvisoli | reverse complement strand
ATAAGTTTCATTATATTCTTTACCTTCTTCTTTCTTCTCCCAAAGTTTACCAGTTTCAGGGTCAACATAAAATTTAGTAAACCTAGAAACCGTCATGAACTATACATAGTCTTTCATAAGGTCTATCATTCCATTGACCATTACAAGTAAGACTAACTTTACCAAGTTCTTCTTCTATTGTTTTCATACGTTCTCTAGGTTTACTAAATTCATAGTGTAGACCCCCCGTAGAGGATGGAATACATTCACATTATTTATTATCATAATCAACATCACTAAGACTATAAGTTTCATTATATTCTTTACCTTCTTCTTTCTTCTCCCAAAGTTTACCAGTTTCAGGGTCAACATAAAATTTAGGAGCATCTCCACAACTAACTATTGCATGAATTTTACCTTCTTCATCAACAGGAAGTGTAATAGAACCACTATACTGAACTTGTTCACTACCTTCATAAATGATATTAAGTTGACCTTTAATATATTTAAGAAGAGTTTCAGCAAGTTTATCTTGACCAAGTTGATATGCTGCCATAGCAGATTGAAACATATTCCAACAAGTAACAATATTCTTATTATTACCTTTACAAGTAGCAGAACAATCATTAAGCATATCAAGACCATATTGTGCCATAAGAACTAATAGTTTATGATAAACACAAACATATTTGCTAGGAACAGTCATATAAACATATTGAGGACTAATCTCAACTTGTTCAGTTCCATCAGCTTTTACATAGACACCATTAACATAACTATCATCTATTTGTTCACTCATTCTATCATCAAGTTATTGTATGAATTAATAATTGATTTTTGTTGCTCATCAGAAAGCAATTCTAAGGCTTCTAGTGCTTGAATTAAAATTTGTCCTTGTGTTAGCTTACACCAATTTTTTTCGTTCAATGGGAAGCCTAATTCTGCTATTCTCACCTGTTTTTCAGCCATGCTTGCAATGCGTAATTGCATCTCTTTCGATAGCTGTTTTGGATTATTAATATAACCTCTTATCATAATATTATCTTATTTAAAAGCCTTATTAATAATATATGCAGTATAATCACTAACTCTAATATCAACACGTTTATTAAACGCAAGAATACGTTGATTAGAATCAAGATGTTTATTATAAATTATATTAATAATATCGCCATATATATCTTCTTTCCATTCTTCTCTCATATAATGACTAAGATAATCTTCATCTCCACGATACATATTAAGTTTAGAATAAGCATCGTAATAAACACTATTAACTAAGTGTCGAGCATTATATTCGATTTGGTCACGGTTACTATCAACATTATTAGTAATAATAGTAGAAGCAACAAATTTAGCACATTCTGAAGCTGCATTAACCATAGCAATAGAAACTACAGCTTTAGACTTTTCTCTATCTTTATCAATAATATCTTTAGTAACTATATTAAGAAGTTTGGCAATATCATCAAGAGGGTCTTTTTTATTATTATCAATTATTTTATTAATAATAAGATAAATAACAATAACAATACCGGGAACTAGACCTTGTTCAAAAGCATTTTGTATTAATTCCATTTTTATGAATACGAAAATAGGGACTATCAGTATTAACACTAATGCTAACACCAATAGCCCCTATTTGATTAATATTACCTAATATTTACCTAATCAAGTCGGGTAGTAGGTTATGCTTTTTCTTCAGTAGCAATAGCTTTAAGGATAGTTTCAACAGTTGCAATAGCAGCAGCTCCAGTAGGGAACGCAATCTGTACAATCTGATGAACAACTTCATCTCTAGTTTTCATTTCACGTGGAACAGCAAAACGAAGAGTAAAGATAGTATATCCAGCATCTGCACTGTCAGGTTGTTTTAAAGGATTAATAGGATATGCAGGATACAGTTCAGTATAAGTATCACGGTAAGTATATTCAATACCTGCATCAGCAGCAGCCTTATTAGCTAAATCAGTAATATAAGCAGCGTCACCATAAGCAGGTAAACCGTGAGCTGTAACTGTGACTGCAATACCAACTAATTCATCAGCTCCAAGAATTTCATAATCAATACCTTTAGACTCAGCAGTTAAAGTAATTTTAGCCTCAACAACAGATGCTTTAATACCATGTCCAATAGTATTATTATTAATTTGGTTAGCTAATTTCTTTGCTACATCATTAGCAGTAGGATTAAGACCAGTATGAATAGTAGCAGTCCAACGATTACGTTCATTGAACTTTAATCCTTTTTTCACAATCATAATAGAATAATCAGAATAAGCATTTACATCTCCGATAGTAAGATTAGCAGAGAAAGTAGTAGCAGCTTGATAAACACCTTTAACAAAAGTAAGATGTTTCTTATAAGCTGGAAGAACTACTGGGCCATTTGCTTCACGACCAAGATTAATGTAAAACTTATCGGTAATCTTAGTACCGTCAGCGTCAATAGTTTCCTTGCCATTAGCAAGATAAGTAAAAGCAACCGCTCCAGCAGCAAGAGGTAAGCTCGCTCCATAAGCGACATTGCCCGCTAACAAAAACTGTCTCATTTTTAATTTAATTTAGAGTTTAACTTTGTTTATCAGCTCCATTAGAAGTAGCACCAATACTAGCAAGATAAATCTGTACTGCACGCATAACTATTTCCATATGTAAATAAGGAGGTAAATCACAATTAACCCAATCTTCTTCTCTATCTTCATCAAATTTAACTTTAGCAGGTTCTTTGATATAAAGATATTTAACTAATTGAGGTTTAACTGTATTATTACGTCCAGTATATATATTAACATTAATACCAGATTCATCACCAAATATAGTAACTATCGGAGCATCTTTCGCAGCACGATTACAGAAATCTCTTAGCGTTTGACCTAAATCTTCAGCTTCAATAATTCTGCAATCATAAATTGTCTTGCCATTATAACTAACTTGAAAGCCTGTATATAGCATTATTCCGTCGCTATCAATGTTAATTTTATAAGGGTCAACTTCTGTTCCACCACCTGTAATATCTCCGCCGTTAACAGTACCCGCTGTGTATAAAGTTCTAAGAGCATTAACAGGACTAATAGAAGCATTTTGTCGAGCAACCTTATCATTATAAGGAACAGGTCCGACATTTTCTACTATTACATTTCTAGCTTTTTCAATTATAGCAGCATTAAGACAAATATCTATATCTTCCATGAGAATAGCACGAACGGTCTGCATACCCATCTGTTGTGCCAGTTCTCTGAACGTCACGTGCATCTCCCCAATGTTCATAATCAAATGTTTTTAAGTTTATTTTTATAAGCACTAACAAGAGCACTATTGGTAGGATTCTTAAACCATGTAACAGCTTCTTTAACATTAGCACCAATGAACTCACCATCAGGAGTAGTAATATTCTGATTATGAATTGCTCTGATAAATTCTCCACGAGAAATAAGAACCTCAATTAAAGATTTAATAGTAATATCTTTATCATTGCAAAGTTTATTAAACTTAGCAGGTTCATTTGTACTAAATTTATCAAGATGAGTTTGTTTATCGACAGTATCCATAGCCATACCGTTAGGAATATTAATATTATTGGCAACACAATATTGAATAAATACAGCATCAAACAAATCACTATTCGTGAGAAGTTTAACATAATTGCCTTTAGCAGAATTAATTTCCTGACGATGTTTAGCAAGACGCTCAGCTTCTCTTTGGTCATCTTTAAAATAAAATCTAATAGATGGGTCAGAATTAATAAGAGCAATATCTTTAGCTACATCTTTATATAATAAACAATGACGATAAATTAGATAATCATCAAGAACAATAGGATAACCATATTTATACTTTTCACTTTCAAGAAGATTTAACTTAGTAATTTTAGCTTCAAGAGCTTCTCTAAGTTCTTTAACTCCTTTACGGTCACTATTCATATAAGCAGTTTCAATAGCTTCTTCTTCAGCTCTAAAACGAAGATAATCTCGTTTACGATTCCAAAAGAAAGAAATATCAAAAGTCTTACCTAGTTCATCAACTGAAACACTAATATTATTAAGATAAGCCTTAACCCGTGAAATAAAGTTTTCATTATTAGGAGCAAGACCAATTAAAGCAGGAAAATAAGATTCAATCTCACCTTTATTAGAAGAAAGAGTACGAGAACTACGAACACAACTACCAATTTTATCCATTCGTTTAGGTAATGTTTTATCATTAACTCTACGATATAATGAATAATTAGTAACTAAATTAATAGTAATAGTTCGTTTTTCAGTATAAGGTTCATCAAGACTTTCATCTCTAAATCCTACTGTATTAGCAGGCTGTTTATCTACTCCATCCTCTACGGGGGGTATAACCTGTTTATCTGTATTTATATTAGAAGCAGCAGGAGTATTTTCTCCTGCTTTATTAGCTTCATTTACTTTGTTAAAATCCATATCTTAAATAGCTTCTTTTAAATGATTATAATACACATTTCAATAAGAACATCTTAGTAGTGTTATCTACCTGCAAACCAATAGAGCCTTTAACTTCATAACGAGCCATATCAATTTCAGTAGCTGCATGATTAGTATTAGGCAATCCCCAGCAAGCAGGAATATCAGTCATACCTTCGATAACTTTAGCTTTATAAGCCTGTCCTTTTTGACGTACTATACGAACATTCTGATTACCTTTATAATTACTCATATCAATCAAAGCAGCTTGATGAGAAGTAATAGGTAAGCCAGTAGTAGGATGAATCATACCATTTTGCTTAGCAGCTTCAGCATCAGTACCCTTATCGAAATAAGCATTATGAATAACAGTAATAGTATATCCATCTGGAGTTTTACACTTATTAAAGTAACGTCCATAAGAAAGACCATCACCATTATCTTGAATCATCTTTTCACCAAGAGGTGTAATAAATCCGTTTTCTTTAGCATCAGTTCTGATAGCCATTTCAAAGTCACGAATAAATCCTTTACCACCCATAAGAGCTACATTCTTATCACCATCTTGAGTATCACGGTCAAGAACATCACCGATTGTACGTTCAAGTTTATTAATAGTCAGAACTTCACCATAAGTATCGTAGTTAGATTCACGACAAATTTCTAACATACCAGCAGTACGAGGAATAGGTTTACCATTATCATGGTCTTTCAAAGGAATAGTACCATCAGGTAAACGGTTATATTCAGACTTCCACAAACGTTCTTCGTTCATTACTCTCATGTGCAAGTTGAACTGTCGCATCTCTTCGTTAATCCAAAGATTAGAAGTACCACCATTATCATTTTGGAATTGATATTGAGTAACAACATTAGCAAGATTACCAGCTATTTCTTTAGAATAACGATAAAACTCAAGTTGAGAAGTCATTCCAGCAGGCCCCATAGTATTGCTTCTATTACCTTTAGAATAAGATTCAGAAACAGTAGGAGCACTCATTGCCCAATACATACCTTTAGCCAACCATTGAGGGTCAACATAAGCATCAGGATTAGGAGAAGTAAGTTTCAAAAGATAAGCATAACCATAAGCAGATTCACCTAAGTCTTTCTGAATACGAACTTGAGTAACACCATCGGGAGCAGTAAGACCATGTTGTTCAATAAACCAATGAGTAGAGAAGTGAACTTCAAATTCACTACCATTTTGACCGGGTTTAGTAACAGCAGCATTAAAGTAAGTTACAAAGTCTGTAAACTTCATACGACCCATAGTTTTCCAAGTCCATTGTACAGTAGCAACGTCTTTAATACCACGACTACCTTGACCTTCAGTAATAAAACTTAAAGGAAAACGGTCATCATCCATACCATAATTATAAGTCAGAAAACTATTAATTTCTTCTGGCTTTTGAAGCTGAAGATAAGCAATTGATTCTTCATTAGAATAACCTCTATCTTCATAACGAGTTTGTCCAATAACACGTAATGTTTTCATCTACAAATTTACTATTATGTTAATAACCAAAACGCTCATCTATTAGAGCATTTTTTTTACTATCAGGTTTAGTTATTTTAATAGCTCCTTTTGTAGATTTACGTTGACTAGCAGTAAGTTTCAACTTTTTAGCTTCTTTATCAGAAACAGCCATTTCTATCAAACTATCATAACCTTTACCTGTATATTTAAGCCAAGCCTTAAGCAGTTCTTCATCGCGTCTTTCAGCAGGAGATAACTTCATTAAATCATTTTCATAACGAGAAAGTCCTTTATCATCAACTTGATAAACATAATTGAAGAAATCTTCTGGAGTAGTAGAAATTTGTTTTCCATTACGTTCAATAATAACAGTTTCGGGAATACGATAACCAGCAATCTGTCGCTTATCAATACATTCTTTAACTCCATTCCAAAATTCCACAAGTTGTTTCTCTTCTTCTGCTTTAACTCGCATAGCTTCTTTAGCATTAGCTTCACGCATTTCGTTATCAGCTTTCTGAAGAGCTTCAAGTTCTTCTTTAGCAACATTGAAAAGTTCATTACTATCTTTAAGATATTGAATATACTTATCAACATTACCACGACGATTAAATTCCTTAAACGCCTCACGAACAATAGCTTCTTGTTGACTTACATTATTTTCATCTACTTCAATACCGCTTCTATCTCGAAGTTCACCAAAGCCTTCAAATGAATTACCATTTGCAACATAATAATTAAGAAAATCACCAACGATAGGATAATCTTCAAATAACTTATTAACACCAGCTTGGGCAAATTCATCACGTTTTAAATCAATAACGGATTGAATATAACTTGCAACTCCTTGAGGAGTATTATCAAAAGCAACTGGTTTACCATCTTCTGAAGTAACAGAAACACCTACAAGTTCTTGAATCGATTTAACATCAATAGTATTTTCTTCTTTAGTATCTTCTACTTCAAATTCTTTAAGATAAGCAGCAACTTCATTTTTAGCTTTAAAGATATTACCTTTATCGTCAATAAGATTACCGTCTTTATCAACAGTATATTTATTATCTCCATCTTCGATAATAGTACCTTCTTCTAAACCATGTTCAGCATCAGCGTCATTCGCTTTGTCATTAGGCTTACCCCCCGTGGAGGATGAAGATTGGTCATCTTTATTAGCATTAGAATCACTATTCCCATCTCCATTACCATTATTAGTAATATCATCAATATGATTACCATTAGCATCTAACTGCCCTGTTTTACCTGTATCAAGGTCTGTAATGTCGTCAGTAGGTTTTCCATCACCATTAGATGTTTCACCATTAAAACCAAAACTATCAAAATTAGGCATAACTCTTTGTTTTTAATTAATTACTATATCACAAATATAAACTATAATAATAATACGAGTTTTACTTGTATCGTTAAAATATGTTCATCTTTAAGCCGATTTGCCGACTAACATACTATTGCTAACTAGAATATTTATTACTGATAACCTAACCTGTCGCTTTCAGAGAAGCCGTGTATGAATCAAATTTTATCATAATGATTAATCTATCACGAAATGAATAAAGTGCTTAGAATGAGCTTAAAATGGCTCATGTGATGTAA
>NZ_QTJV01000032.1 GCF_003412465.1 Chitinophaga silvisoli | reverse complement strand
ATGAAAATGGGCTGAACCTACTTTCACAAGCAAGTCCAGCCCTATTATGAACAAAATTTAGAAGTACAGCCGATTATTTACTTTTACTATCATAACGATTTTTATTCGTTTTTGCAATCTTGACTTTATCATCACTTTCTTTAAGTTTAACAGCTAATTCTTTTTCTTTAAGTTGTGCTTCAACAGAAGTCTTTTGAGCATCTAAACTAAGTTTACTACGTTCAATATTAAGTCTAGCATTTTCCATACGTTCTTCAGCTTGACTCTTTTCAGCATCGCTAAGACCATTATCAAAACTCATAATATTAGCATTTGCTTTCATAGCCTCAATTTGACCATCAAGATATTTTTCAACTCTAATAGTTTCTCTATCTTGTTCTGCTTTTCTATCAATCTTAGCAAGTTCAAATTCTTGACGAAGTTGTTCTGTTTGTTGAGAAACACGTTCAACATCAAGTTCATGCTTACGTTGAATATTTTGATATTTATCAATAAGTTTGCTAATTTGAGCAACATTATCTCCACGAATAGCAGCATTAGCCATATCCATATTACCATTTTGAGCAGCACTAAATGCAAGCTGTTTATATTGTTCAAGTTTCTCACGTTCTTTAACAGAAGTTTTACAAGTA
>NZ_QTJV01000031.1 GCF_003412465.1 Chitinophaga silvisoli | reverse complement strand
TAGTTAGCAAATATATGACTATTAACATCAAGACTTAAATATCTAATATCGCCATCTTTAGTTTTATAAGAAGTATTAAGACCATCAATCCAAGCAAGTTTAGTATAATCCATTTCAGCTTGATAATCTCGTTCTCTCATTTTATCAAATATAAATTCAATAATAACAGAACCCATACTTCCACGAATAACTGCTTCGTCAGTAACTCCTTTACCAGCACTATTAGCAATCTCACCATAACGTTGTGGAGTCATATCACATTCCATTTTAGCAGTCTGTTCAATCTCTTGGATAAGTTGTCCAAGTTCAGTAATATAATTATTCATACGACTTTCAAGATAACGAACACTTTGTGCT
>NZ_QTJV01000030.1 GCF_003412465.1 Chitinophaga silvisoli | reverse complement strand
ATGGTGTGCTTTAACAAGATTAGCGTCATCTTCATCATCAATATAAAGCACACCATCAGCAGCCATACGATATATAGTTTCAGCAGGTTTTCTACCAAGAAGAGATTTAGCAATCATAAGAACATTCATCTTATTTTTAGCAATAGCCATTTCTCTATGATAAGAAACTATATTACGAAATACTTGATAAGGAATGACTGTATCTACAACACTAAATCTTCCAAAACCCGGCAAAAGTTCTGCAATACCATTATAAGGAAGTTTACCATTCCTATTGTAAGCAATAGGACGAGCCTTATAAGGATATATGCTTGTAGCACGAGAACCAATTCTAACGCTCTCATAAACTTGTGGACGCCACACCCATTCAATACTAATATCACCACCAGCAGGATTAAGCTGATAAGTTTCATCAACAATTCTTGTTGTAACAAATGCTCCATTACTATATGTAAGAATACCTTCTTTTATTTCACCTCTCCAAACAGTATGCCAAACTTCAAATAAACCATTATTAGCATCACGAGCCATTATATTAGTGTTCTTAATATGTTGCAAATCATCTTTATTAAATTTACTACATATATCACCAAAATAATACATATACTTATCCCAATTTAAAAGTGCTCTATCGCTAGAAGTAGTAGCACTATATTGATAATATGTATCAAGAGCTTCACGTTCTTTTTCAGAAAGATATTCATAAAATTCATCTATAATTTGTTGTTTAGTCAACATACGACGTTCAGCAAACATATCATAATCTTCTGCAAACATATTATCGTTAGGAACAGGAAAAGCATCTCTAACACTAACAACACGTTTAATTAATTGATTACCTACAACATCTCTATATGTATAACAAGCTCCAAAAGCAACAAATTCAAAATAAGCTCTAGCGTATATAGTAAAAGCATCAGTAAGGTCATCAATAACATTAATTAAATCTTGTCCTTGTGCACTAATATCATCAATAAAATTTTCATTAAATTCTTTAATAAAAGCTTCAATATCAACAGCTTGTTCAGGATTAAATTGTTCAGGATTATTACCTTCATTAACAAACTGCATATAACTTTCTTGTATTTTCTTAGCAACAGCTTGTTCTGCAAGCATCATAATTTGTTTACCAAGTTCAGCATCTCTAGCAAATACAACTTCTGGATTATTAGCTCCAACAATAAAATCATGCGGATTTTTAATATATTCACCAATATATCTTCTAATAATACCTTTCATCATATCATAATTACGCATAGTAGCTGGAAAACGAGTTAAATTCTCATCTTTCTCATTATAAGGATTAAGAGTTTTTCTATAATATTCTCTAGGAATATTACCAAGAAGGATATTAAACTTTTCTTCTACATTAAAATCAGCTTTACAAGCAATACCAGCTTCTATAACGTAATCACAACATTTAGCATACCAATCAACTTCTTGTTTTTCAGCATAACTAACATGCTGATTAGGGAAATCAAGTCTACCAAAATTATACATATCTTTATTTGTTTAATCTTAAAACCATTGTCTATTAAAAATATCTGTTTTATCATTTTCTTCTGTAACTTTCTTACGACTAGCAAGTTCTCGCTTACCTTTAATATCAATAGACTTCCAATATATACCTAAAAGTATAAGACTAGATATACGGTCAAAGTTACCTTCAGCATTAAACTTTTTAAGTTCAAGAATTGTTTGATAATCAAGAAATCTTTCAAAAACATAAATATCTTCTCCAAATTCATTTTTACCAATAACTTCATATAAGAACTCTTTAAGAAGTCGAAGACCATCTAGTTTCTTAGGACCACTACCAATATTATAACCATAACTAGTACTAACTTTTTCTTTAACAGCAGAATCCCAAACATATAAAGGTTCATAACCTAGATATTTAGTAGCTTTCCATTTACGAAAGTTAGAAACAGTTTCACCACGATTTATTTCCACAAGTCCAGTACCAATACAATTATACCATTTACATAGTCGATAAAACTTTTCATCAGCTTCTTCTAGTCGTTCAGTACGTCCATAATATGCAGCACATAACTTAGGTTTAAATCCATTACGTTCTCTAGGCATTTCAATAACAAATATACTATTATGAGAATGTCTATCAGTAATTTCTTTTTTATCTTTATCAATACCAACAGGGTCATAAACTGCAACATAAGTACCGGGAAGAATACTTCTTATAAGCCTATCGCCAATATATGTTTCTTCATATTCTGGGGCAAACCAAACTCTTATACAACCATGAGGGTCTTCATTACCACGTCTAGGAACTCCTTGAATATAATCATAAGTTTTCATATCAGGATTTTCAATTCTTATACGAGCATTAGATTTAAAATAAATCTTTTTAGTTCCATCTTCAAATAGTTCACCATCAGTATAAAACTTATAACTATTATCAACTCTAAGTTTATCTTCAAACTTATTAAGCGCTTCACTACTAAATATATTTTCACTAGCACTACTAAAAGATTCAGCAGGAAATAAAGCACGTTGACCAAGATAATTAAGATATTCTGCAAAAGTCTTAGCAGTCTTTTTCTTTTCAATTCTTTCTCGTGCAGCAAGCTTAAGTCCTATTCGTAGATTACTATTTCCATCTTCATCAAATCCTTTAACTCCATCTATTTCCCCTTCAAGACCCCAAGCATAAGATTTAAAAAATCCACAAACTTCATTACGAGCATCATTATCAAAAACATTTTCAAAAGCCATAAATCCAAATGCTCTAGGATTATAAAAGTTTTGTTCAAATATTTGCATATTAGCAGCAGTAGCAGTTCCCCAAGCCATAAGAGTACCAGTAGTACGAGTACCAACAGTCATTGTAGGTTCAGTTACATTCATAAACTCATCAAAGTTCTGCATTGTAGATAGCTCTTCAACTTTAATTGTAACAGCATCTTTACCAATAGCACAGTCCGGATTATTATTAGCACTAACACTTAAAAGAGAACTAGACCAACTATCATCAGCTTCAACTCCATTTTTCATACGATAACCAAGTTTAAAACTATCAGTAGTAGGACTAAATATTCCTCTTTTAAATGGAGTTTTCTCTTCAAAGAACTTTAAGTTATTAACAGCAAAGTCACTTAAACCTCCTTGTTTAATTAAATATTTATTATCAGCTGCAACATGAATAACAACTTTATGTTTAGATAAGTTAACTTCATTAGAACTATCAGCAGCCATAATATAAGAAAAACCTCCACGTCTAGTCTTATCAATAATAAGATGTAAACCATTACGTCTACAAAATTCTATAATTTGCCAAGTCCAAAATTGAGCATCAATAAAACTAGGAAAACTATAAATCTTTTTAGCAGTAGCTCCATGTTCAGTAACAATAACAGATGATTCATCTGTGCGTTCCATACGAGTATAATTAAGAAAATTATAATGACCACCTGTTATCCAAACATCTTCTATACTTCCATCTGGATTTTGCCAACAAGGAGCAGAAAAACCATTACGTCGTCTATCACATTCTCTACGTCTAAATTGTCTATGAGGAATACTATCAACTTTAAATTGTGTATATCTACCTGTGGCTTGATATGTTCTAGCAGCTTCATTAAAAAGTTCAGTATTAACAAATTTGCCAGGTCTAATATTTAAAAGAAAACCACCACTATCTCCAATTAAAAAGTTATTATGAGGGTCATACCATCCACAATCACTAGCTTTCTTATACTTTTTCTCTTTATCAGGTTCTTCAATGTATTCTAGAAAAGGATATTTACCATCAGCCATAATATTTTATTTAACTAGTAAACAAACAATAAAAGCGATAGCGCAAACAGCACCACCGCTTACCAAATATCTATTATTACGTTTAATACGTTCAATAGATTTATTTAAATTATCATTTGTTTTATTACTATTATTAAGATTATATTGTAAAGTTTCAACTTCTTTATGAAGAGCATTATATTTAATCTTATGAAGATTAATTATACTGTCTTGTTCATTAATAATATCTTTATAAAGTTTAGCTTTAATAATTTTAGTATTAGCAACCTTAATCATATTAATAGGAACAAGAACAGTTGTATCAGTAGTGTTGACTCCCCGTGGAGGATGCACTATGTTATCAATCTCACTCTGACACCAACTTCTTGAATAACTCCAAAGTAGCACTGTCATTAAGACTAATAACTTTATCTTCAATATCTTTCTCATGTTCTTTTAATTTATAAACTATACTTTCTCTTTCAGTTATAACTAACTGTATAGAATCAATCCGAACATGATTAATAGCAGTGTCACTTTTATTATATGAATTGACTTCTACACTAAAACGACTTATTGATAAATACAGAGTAACACATAAATTGATAATCGCTATTATAAATATTGCTATTAGCATCTTCTTCATGACTCTATACAGTATTAAGTTAATCTTTTATTTCGATAAGTTTATTAAGCAAATCAAGGTTCCATCTACCAGTTTCTTTAAGACCAAGAACTCTTTGAGCCATCTTGATAGCTGCAACTTGACCACAATTCACGTTAGTATCAAATAGTTGTTCAGCAACTCTCTGACTATTAAAATCATCAAGTTCAAATACATGTGATTTACCTGCATGCTTGAGTATTCACCGGAAACTTCGTTCTTCTCTTCCAGGTAAATCA
>NZ_QTJV01000003.1 GCF_003412465.1 Chitinophaga silvisoli | reverse complement strand
AAAGTGGCCCAATGACTCCGTTCGGCCTGGCCCTATATCCTCCGTTTGGGCTGGCCCAGTATCACCGTAATAGACAATTATTCCATAGCAATGAAAGAGTCGGCTGTGTGACTTCTTTATGCATAAAAGTAGAGTCTATTCTTAGAATTTCGCCACCTTCAAACGAGTAACCAATACCATTCTCTTTAAATCTTACATTTAACTCTTGAATGGCTGCATCCGGATCAAGTTTTGATGTAGTATTATGTTTATAGTTTAAATAAGACGGTTTCAATACTGAAAGAAAATATTTAAAAGTTAAGTCAACTGCATCCAACACCTCTTCAACTAACTTAGCTTTCAAAATGTAGTTAAATAATTGCTCTTTCTCCTTTTCGTATTTACCCCACAATCTAAAAACTCCATATTCACGGCATAATATCCCATGAATAGTAGAATAGATGTCATCTGGATCAAGGTTTGAGGCAAATCTTTCAGCTCCGATTACATCATCAATAATATGCACAATCTGAACTCTTAGATTATCCGGAATATGATCATAAGTAAATATTTCAGGAACTTCTCCCCTCAACCTTTTCTGTCTTTTAGAAAACAAATCAAAAATCATAAAATATATTTATGGTATATACATATCTACTCAATATAAATTTACAATTATTAAAGCACTTATCGTATAACTAAAAATCTAAATTAGGCAATTTAACAGCCTTCTTCTGCACCCCTATATAGCTCCTTATTGTTGTCTGTATTGTACTATGGCCCATAAGATAAGCAACATCAGTAACCGACATTCCTTGCTGTACAGCACGCGTACCAAAACTAGGTCGTGCAGCATATAAGTCCCTGTTACCTAGTCCTAGCTTAATCATCACAGGCTTCAGTATCCTACGCTCAAACATTTGATCATTGATGGAAAGTCCTTTAGGGGAAAGGAAAACAAATGCATCAGGGTCTTTATTTACAGAAAGGGGTAAAAGAAGCTCATACAGCTCGTCAGGCATAGGCAGGTATCGAGTATTCCCGGTCTTGGTTTCCTTCCTTATCCTGGCAGCGTGGTTGCTCCCTTTCACTGTTCTGGCGAATGCTTCTGAAACCTCTATTTGTCTATCCTCAAAATTTAAATGCTTCACCCGAAGCCCTATTGCTTCTGCATTACGTACACCCGTAGTATAGATATACTTTAGAAAAGGATAATAGAATGAATGCTTGAACCGGGATGCTTTAGGACAATACTTATCACTTTTAATGGCATCCAGTATTTGCCCTATTTCATCTATAGTAAGTGGTTTACATCTCTCTGTCTTATGCTTCTTACTTCCCCTTCGTTTACTTACATGCGTCAATGGATTAACAGATATGCTTCCTGAAGCCAATACCCAATCGAGAAAACTCCGTAAGTAGTTTAACCTCCTGTTATACGTAGTATCGGCCCAAATCTCCGCAGCTATCTTTGCTGGCAGGCTTTCAATCTTATCTCCGTTCCATTTTTCCAGTAGCTTCCGGGTGTAGAGATAATCAAAGGAATGATCGATATTGATGTTCCTGATCTGCGCCACCCAAATATTAAACTTACCCCCCAGTTCACCAATGTAGATTATATCCGACTTTACAACATTCTGCGGGGGTGTGGGTGTTCTCTTCTTTGCTTTAGGTGGCTTATACTTTACCAACGTAGTATCAAAACTACCTTTTAACATGTCCAGCTTTATCTCTGCCACCTTGACCGTAGCATGATGCATGTTCTCAGGACAATAAGGATACGGGAGGTTTAGGGAATAACGTTGTCCCTCATAGCTCCATCTCAGTCGAATGCGACCTTCAAAGTTGGAGATGTTGATTTCGCCCTTAGCGGCTTTTAAAAGCTGACCCATTTCTGACCAGTTTTGCAGGTGAAAGGGCAGGTATTTGTATGGGTATCCGGGAAAACTACAAACCTTATAAAACGCAAAAAAGCCTTAAAATGCTTACCGATAAACACTTTAAGGCTTTTTAATCTTGTGGAGAATACCGGAGTCGAACCGGTGACCTCTTGCATGCCATGCAAGCGCTCTAGCCAACTGAGCTAATTCCCCTGTTGTCGAGGTTGCAAATGTAAAATATTTCTGGAATTTGCCAATTTTTTTTTCGATTACTCTTTTTTTGCCGGGAGTGGAGTTTAGTTAATGTTGAGTTTGCACCATGACAAGCGTTTTGAATTCCCTCATATTTCAACCTAATTGAATTTGTTAAAAGTATTTAAGACTATTTGGATTTTAAATTTTTGTTTCTATATTCGTTTTGCATTCCTGTTATCAGTTCCATACTTGAAATGCAAAATATAGTTCCACGTTTGCGTAAGCATCAAAATTGTCAAAAAGAATAACCCACAATTTCTCAATTATGACCTATTTCTTTTTTTTATCGTAAGCCACATTAATGCGATGTTTTAACTGCTGTATACCTTCACCATGCTGGTATGAATAGTCGTTAATGCAAGCCCTGTAAGACATAAATTTTGTTAGAGGATAGCACTGCCAGCTCACTAATAGAGTCAGGTCAGGGGGATGCTATGTACCTGCATATTTGAACCATGCTATCTGAATCTTCTTAACCCGATTTAAGATGCGAGCTCCTATCTCCTATTTGCCCAATTGCGAAGCAAGCACGATATTATTTTGCAGGCTTTTGCAGGTTCCTGTTACTGACAGGACATTGAAGCATTCATTGGAAGTACATCCTGATTATCCCAGTTTGCTAGCCATCAGTGATGTATTGAATGACTATAGTATCAATAACATATCGGTGAAAGTAAATGCAGGACAAATCCCGCAATTACCTGTTCCATTAATCGCACAAATTAAAGCACCAGAAGGGGAACAATTTGCTGTAATTGAAACTGCCACAGCAGACGCTGTAGAGTTCATGCATCCTGTAAAACATAAGCGGGAA
This sequence comes from Chitinophaga silvisoli, assembly GCF_003412465.1. Classification (GTDB taxonomy): domain Bacteria; phylum Bacteroidota; class Bacteroidia; order Chitinophagales; family Chitinophagaceae; genus Chitinophaga; species Chitinophaga silvisoli. The sequence goes on along the minus strand of NZ_QTJV01000003.1, from coordinate 244,880 downwards.
AAGGTTGCCATTGATGATTTCAGCAAAGTATTTACTGGCGTAGTAATGCTGGCTGAAACCTCTGAAAGCTCTGGCGAACAGGGATACAGCCAATTAAGGCAAAGAGAAAAAATAGCTTCCTTATTACAATGGCTTGCTGTATCAGCAGTTCCAGCTATTACTTTTCTTGCCTGCATCCTCACCTTTATACAAGTGGGAACAGCTGCTATATTTCCTATTATTTATACCGTGCTTGCATTGATTGGTACAGTGGTCAGCGCATTGCTCATTTATCATGATGTAGACCGCACAAACCCTTTCCTGCAGCAGATATGCACAGGAGGGAAAAAGACAAACTGTGATGCTGTCATACATTCAAATGCGTCCGGTATTTTTGGCATCAGCTGGAGTGTAATCGGTATGACCTATTTCGCGGGCGGACTAATCACATTACTCTGTCATAGTGTTTACCATTTACCGGTACTTACGATCTTATCCTGGTTCAGTATTGCTGCTTTTCCATACGTTGCTTTTTCTCTGTATTACCAGGGTGTAGTCGTTAAGCAATGGTGTGTATTATGCCTTGCTGTACAGGCAGTGCTGGCCACGCAATTCATTACTGTGATACTGGGCAGATTATATACCCCTGTTTCATTCGGGATGGCAGATGTGATAAGCGTTCTGGCTGCTTTCCTGGTATCCTTCCTGATACTGCAGCTGCTGCTGCCTGCTATGAAAGGGGCGAAAGCAAACAGGGGGAACAGCATTCGCTTACAAAGGCTTAAAAACAATGCGCAGATCTTCGAAGCCTTGCTTGGCAAGCAAAAGCAGATCACGGAAACGACTGCCGGATTAGGGATCACTTTAGGCAACCCTGACGCGCCTTATAAAATCACGAAAGTATGCAGTCCTTATTGTGGGCCTTGTGCACAGGCACATCCGGAGCTGGAGCGCTTACTGCATAACAATCCGGACTTACAGTTACAGATTATTTTTACTGCAAGCGGACATGAAAAAGACCCCAACAACCTGCCAGTTGCACAACTTTTGGCTATTGCGGAAAACAATAACGAAACTGCAACCCGCCAGGCACTGGATGACTGGTACCTGCCAGCGATGAAAAACTTTGAAACATTTGCAGCTGCGCACCCTGTAAACGGGGCTGTTAATACCCAGGGAGAAAAAATAGCTGCGATGCATGAATGGTGTAAAAAAATGGAAATCTCTTTTACGCCTACCCTCTTTGTAAATGGATATCAGCTGCCTGAAATGTACAGTGTAGCGGATCTAAAATATTTTCTTTCAGTTTAAACTCGAGTAATAACAGGAAGAAATATTCTTTATCCAGGATGGGATAAAGTCTCAGATTTCACAACTTACTCAAATCTCAAAGATGAAAAAATTAAAATTAGACACCCTCGGCCTAAGCGTATCTGAGTTATTAAACCGCGAGCAAATGAAGAAAATCTATGCCGGTTGCGGTGGTGGATGCGGCGGCGGTGGATGCGGTGCAACAACCTCATGTTCCTGTACGCTGAAAAGTTCAACAGGGGTTACCCTTACGCTGCCTTCCAACATCAGTAATTCCTGGACAACCAGCGGCGACTGCCAAAGCAACTGCTCTACCTATTGCACTGGTGCAAACCAGGCGGGTGGCGATTGCAAAAGCTACAGCTACCTCTTCACTTCAGCTTCCTGATAAGCGAAATAAGGGTGCCCGTGCACCCTTATTTTTCTTTTAATAAAATGAAATATCATGACGAGAAATGCCCAATGGATTTGCTTATGGCTAATGATCTTTTTCGCTAAAGATGTAGCAGGCCAGTTAAGATTTAATATTAATGGTCATATCAACAATACCGCGGACACAAAAACAAAAAACAGTATTAAAAATGATGATATCATTGTACTGAACTTTCTCAATATACCCAGGAAAGATACTGTTAAGGTACAAGATGGCAGCTTCCACCTTGAGGGCAACATTCCTTACCCCTCCATTGCCATGATTGAGTATAAGTATGGTGGCGACCTGATACTACTTGACAATAGTACCTATCAATACACGCTTGAATTAAAAATTGCCGATAGTACCCACCGGGTCTATGAAAGCAATATTAGTACCCAATCTCCCTTTTATAATGCATGGAGCAATTTCTATGATGTGAAAAGGGACCTGCAGTTAAAGCGTAATCAGCTAACCACTGCTCTCCAGAATTGTACGAATCCAGATAGCAGCCTGTATTATAAATCTGCTATCCAGGAGGCTGACCAGGCTATAGCTGCAGCCTACCACCAACTTGCAACTGATCATCCTGACAGTTACATCGCTGCCTACATTATTCCAGGCGCACCGGACTTCAACTATGAAAATTATATCAGCATTTACAATACATTTTCTGATTCCATCAGGCAAACTTTCTACGGTAAGAACTTTTACAGCCGTATGATTGCTTCCAGGGAATCAAAAGCCAGCGAACCATCTGTTTTTAAGAACAACGAAGCTGGCGTATTCCCCGCCACTGCCACTATTGATACCGCACTCAGGAAAGTGATGCTGGATAAAGCATTCTTCAAAAAGCAACAATATACCCTCGTAGAGTTCTGGGCCAGCTGGTGTGGCCCCTGCAGGAGAGTGAATGAACGCCTGAAAGGAATGACACCACTGTTGAAAAAGAAAGACGTGGCATTGGTTGGCTTCTCACTGGACCAGGCTGCAGAAGCATGGAAAATCGCAGTAATCAATGACAAAATGCCCTGGCTGCAGGTCAGCGACCTGAAAGCTACCAGCTCTCCCCTATCTGAATTCCTGCAATTGAGCGTCATCCCGGCTAATGTGCTGGTAGACCGGAACGGCAAAATTGTACGGACCAATATTTACGACAGAGAGCTGGACGATTTCCTGAAAAGCATTAACTGATAGTATGAAAGCTGATAATGAGATTGCTATAATTGTACTGGCCTGCAAGGACTACGAATCATTGCAGCTTACATTGGGTGCCCTGAACCATACTGTGCTGAATGGAGAAAAAGTAATTATCATCCTGAATGGTGACAATGCACTAAGGAGCGGCATCACTGAATATGTAGCCCGTACCTGGTGTGCAGCTCAACCACAAAACAGGTTCGTGGTGAAACCCTTATGTGCACCCGCTGAGCCCTATTTCGCCATTAGGGAAGTACTGGAAACATATCCCCAGCTGAAAGATACCCGGTACATCTGCAAAATAGATGATGATATCATTCCAATAAAACCTAACTGGCTACCAGAACTGCTGGCTGCTTACAAAGCTGCCGCCGGCAGGCAGCGGACAGGCTTCGTCACTGGCCTGATCAACAATAACTGCTGGGCGACCGAAGAACTGATTACCCTCTACGACAAATGGGAGGAATACAATCAGCTTCATGGCTACCAAACCCATACCGGATGGGGTGGCAGACGGGTAACGGAGGCCGGCCGGATGGACTACCAGGACTTTGGCACCCTGTGGCATTATCCTTACATAGCGCGCTGGGTACATCAGTGGACATCGTTGGATCTACCCCGCTTCATCGATATTACACATCCACTGCCGGTGAAAGAAATCCCGCTCTCCGTGTATTACTCTATTGGTTGTATGCTGTTTGAAAAGGAATTCTGGCTCAGCTTCGTACCGGAAGACTTTAACTCGACCACCGACGAAATGATCGTCTTCCTGAAATGCAGGGACGAGCACTATCACAAATGGGCCGTGATGAACCAACCCATGATCCATCTTTTCTATACCCGGCATCGCCTGATCAATCAGGACCTGCTGGATGATATCAATGCCTCGCTGGCATCGCATTTCCAGGACCCGGCTATGTCCGGCCAACTGAAAGCCCTCAGGCAACAATTTCAGCCTGCCCTCCAGCAGCAAATGGCCACCATGCAGGAAGACTTCGTCCGGATGAGGGAACGGATAGACCTGCTTTTAAATAACGTAGAAATTCAATGACCGCAGCATGAAAATTATCCAATCTTTCTGGTCTGCAGACCGTGATATCAGCAAAGATACTGCTGGCTGGATTTCACCACAGCATCACCTGATGGCCTGGGCACTCAGTTGCCTTAAGCTCAGGGAACACTACGACCATGTGGAACTATATACCGATCAAACTGGCTATGACTGGCTGATCGGGAAACTACAACTGCCATATACCAAGGTTCATGTGGTGATGGACGAGCTCAATACCTATAAAAAGGAACTGTGGGCACTTGCTAAGATAAAAGCCTATTCCCTGCAGGATACTCCTTTTGTACATGTAGATGGTGATGTGTTCATCTGGAAACCCTTCCCTCCTGCCCTGCTGGAAGCTCCACTGATTACACAGAATACTGAACTGGCAACAGGGTATTATGCACATAAATTCAGACCTATCATTGCAGAACTGAATTACCTGCCGGAAGCCTTCGATTTAAGGACATCGCCAACTGACATCGGCAGCTGCAACGCCGGTATCATGGGAGGTACAGACCATGCATTTTATAAAAGATATTGCCAGCTGGCCTTTGACATGGTAGATAAGAATGACCTGAGCAAACTGTCGGATCAGACGCTTATCGATTTCAACATCGTGTTTGAACAGGTGCTCTTCTGCCATATGGCGGCCCGCGAGAAAAAGCAGATCCATGGTCTACTTGAAAAAGAATATACTGATAATGGCTACCTCTACGATGAAATAGGTGACTTTACTACCCTGCCATACACTACAGGATACATCCATTTACTGGGCCAGCATAAACGCAATGCAATGGCCTGTAACCTGATGACGAGGTTCCTACTGGCGGAATACCCTGAATATTTCTACCGTATAAAAGAGTTGTTCAATACTATTGTTCTGCCGGATATGCAGACTGTAATCGATACACCTGTGTTCAAAAAAGCAGTACCCGTATCAGATGATATGGTATGGCCGGAGATCATTGAAGATGTATCGGATTTTAACGTCCTGCTAAACACACTTGATAAAGACCTACTGCTGCGTGAAGAAACAGCACTCCTGCAAAGAGATTATGCAGGTCTTCAGAGTAACCGCTTCTTTCTGCAACCGGATAATGAGGTGATGATTGAAAGAGATCCGCTGATAAAAATCGCCGGACTGAGTACGCAGGTAGGCAACTTCCTCTTTGAGGAAACAGCACTGGAATTTGCCAACATCGATGATACGTTCCAGGTTACTATTCTGCCAGACGTAGTTGAAGGGCGCTATAAAGCATCGCTGTTAGAACCTCTCGACTATGTCATTCTTGCCTGTCTTGAAGAAAAAATAACATTTGGTGCACTGCTGGAAGCAGTTGCAAGCGCTTTCAGCGGACCGGATGTAAACGCTGCACTGAGCGATTATCATTCCCTCGTATTGTCCGCGTTGAAGAAGCTGAATGTAAACAAGTGTGTTCATATCCATTTTCAATAATGTAGCCTATGAAAGAGAATCGCATAGACGGGATTTCTATCATAATGCCCACTTACAACCAGGGTGCGTTTATAGCCCGTGCCATTAAAAGTGCGCAGCTACAGACCTTTTCAGATTGGGAACTGATCATCGTGAATGATGGTTCTACTGATTATACTGATGAGATAGTACAGGAATTTCTTTCAGATGCGCGCATCAGGTATATCAGCTATTCTACCAATGCAGGTCTGGGTAAAGCCATTAATACGGGTTTGGATGCGGCTACCTATTCATGGATAGCCTACCTGCCATCTGATGACATATGGTTCTCCGATCATCTGCAGACATTGCACAACACGATCAATAGCGGGCATCATGAAATGGCCTGGTCTGGCATGTGGCATAGCGGTACTGACAATACCTTTTCCCATGGTCATGCCAATACTTTGTTTACCGCCAGGGACATGTTTCAGCTGGTACAGGTATTACACAGGAAAACGCCTGCACGATGGATGGAAAGAGATACACTGGTAACAGATGACCTGAACAGGATGTACTGGGATAGTATCGGGATGGCAAAGAATGGAATGGCCACCCTCAAAATAACCTGCGAATGGGTAGCGCATCCTCATCAGCGCAATAAACTGATCAGGGAAAATGCCATGGGCGGTATCCATACTTATAAGCGGCACTATGGTGTGACAAGGCCACTACGCTATCATTCCACGGTTGGGAATTTAATTGATGAACCTGAAATGTATAAGCAGTTCAGGGATACGCCTAAGGGCCCTCAAGCCAGGAAAGGGCTAAAGATCCTGATCGTGGGCGAACTGGCCTACAATGCTGAGAGAATATGTGCGCTGGAAGAATACGGGCACCAGCTCTATGGTGTCTGGATTCCAAGCCCCGAATTTTATAATACTGTTGGCCCCTTACCTTTTGGTAATATTGAAGACATTCCGCTGGATGGCATGGAGGAAAGGATTGCCGCTATCAAGCCGGATATTATATACGCCCTCCTGAACTATGGTGCCATTCCCCTGGCACATCATGTACTGTTGCGCAAAACAGGGATTCCCTTTGTCTGGCATTTCAAGGAAGGGCCTTTCTTTGCCCGGCAGTATGGTATGTGGAAAGAGCTGATTGAATTGTATGCGAATGCTGATGGTGCCATCTTTATCAATGAGCAGCTGAAAGACTGGTATGCTCAGTTCATCACTTTCGAATCACCCACTTTTATCATGGATGGTGACCTGCCCAAAAAGGACTGGTTCATCAATGAACCGGTGGAACGCCTGTCGCAAAAGGACGGGGAAATTCATACCGTGATGCCGGGAAGGCCTTTTGGCATAGATCCCAATAGCTTAAAAAGCCTGGCGGATCAAAAAATACACTTACACTTCTATGGAGAATATTTCCATAATGTATGGAAGGACTGGGCGACGACCGCACAGGAAGTAGCCCCCAATCATATTCACTTCCACAGCCACTGCGACCCCGCACAATGGGCTGCGGAATTTGGGCAATACGATGCCGGATGGCTGCACACATTCGATAGCTTCAATGGTGGTGAACTGATAAAATGTTCCTGGAATGATCTCAATTATCCTGCAAGGATGAATACGCTGGCTGCTGCCGGGCTACCCATGATACAGAAAAGGAACGAGGGGCATATGGTAGCGATCCAATCTTACATGCAGCAACTGGATGTCGGTTATTTCTATGATAATATGAGCTCCCTGGCAGACTGTTTCCAGGACCAGCAAAGATGTGAACAGGTGAGGAAAAACATATGGGACCAAAGACACTTATTCTCTTTTGACCACCATGTAAAAGCCCTGACGGATTTTTTCCATGAGGTGATTGAACAGTATCATTCCACCAATAATACCAGCAGCAATGGAAAAGCCTTATGACTACCTGATAGTGGGAGCCGGCCTCTTTGGAGCAGTATGTGCGCATGAACTGCGGAAATCGGGACACAAGTGCCTGGTGATAGATAAACGTATGCATGCCGGTGGCAACCTGTATTGTGAAAATGTAAACGGCATCCAGGTGCATAAATATGGGGCACATATATTTCATACCAATGACCTGGCCATCTGGAATTATGTCAATCAGCTGGTACCCTTCCGGCATTACAATCATTCTGTAATGGCCAATTATAAAGGGAAATTATTCAATCTCCCTTTTAACATGAATACTTTTTACCAGTTATGGCAGCTGAAAACACCTGAAGAGGTGATAGGCAGAATCGCTGAGCAAAGAACAGCTGCTAAGATCACAGATCCTGCCAACCTGGAAGAGCAGGCCATCAGTATGGTAGGAGCCGATATGTACCACACACTCATTAAAGGGTATACAGAAAAGCAATGGGGACGATTTGCAAAGGAATTGCCAGCATCTATTATCAAAAGGCTGCCGCTCCGGTTTACCTATGATAACAGTTATTTTTCAGACAGGTATCAGGGCATACCTGCAGGCGGTTATAACAAACTGATAGATGCACTGCTGGCAGATGTGGAAGTACGCCTGAACATCGATTACCTTGACAACAAGGATGCATGGCAGGAAATGGCAGAAACCATCATATTCACAGGCCCTATTGATGCCTGGTTTAATTACTGCTATGGCCGGCTGGAATACAGGAGCCTGTCCTTTGAGCAGGAGATCTTGCCTGTATCCAATTTCCAGGGATGCGCTGTCATGAATTATACAGACAGCGAGGTGCCTTATACACGTATTATTGAACATAAACATTTTGAAGGCGGGCAACAGCCTTTCTCCGTCATTACCTATGAATATCCACAGGCGATGGCAAGAAATGCTGAACCATACTACCCTGTAAATGACTCCCGGAATAATAATTTATATACAAAGTACAAGCAGGCAGCTGCGCAACAAGCCAACGTGATCTTTGGGGGCCGCCTGGCAGAATATAAATATTACGACATGGATCAGATTATAGGATCGGCACTCTCGAAAATGAAAAAATTGAAAGCAGGGCTTAGCAACCTGCAGGTATGAAAAAACATTAATTCAAAATACAATTCATGTCCTTTACTTTTTACAGACAGTTGAATGCAATGGACTGCGGGCCGACCTGCCTGAGAATGATCACCAAGTATTATGGGAAACACTATAATGCAGATACACTCAGGCACAAAACAGGCTTTAGCAAACAGGGTGTGTCCATGCTGGGCATCAGTGAAACTGCCGAAAAAGTTGGATTCCGCACCAGGGGAGTAAAAATAACACACCGGCAATTGCAGGAAGTGCCATTACCAGGCATCCTTCATTGGGATAATAATCACTATGTAGTACTGACCAATATCTCTAAACGAAAAGTGACGATTGCTGATCCGGGAAAAGGAATGCTGACTTATAGCACAAGCGAATTCCTGGCACACTGGATCTCCTCAGAAACAGACGACGGCGGGCAAACAGGTATCGCCCTGCTGATGGAACCAGCACCCGGTTTCTACGAATCAGAAGGTGAAAAAGAGCATAAGCTGAGCTGGCGACTGGTGATGCAATACCTGGTAAACAGTAAGGCGCAGATAGCACAGGTGCTGGTTGCCTTTATCATTACTTCGATGCTGCAGCTGGTATTCCCATTCCTCACCCAGAGTATAGTGGATACAGGTATCAATACGCAGAACCTGCAATATGTCATGATTGTACTGATAGCCCAACTGATGCTTTCATTTAGTCAGACCATTGTAGGTTTTATTCAAAGCCGGCTGCTGATGCGGATCTCTAATGTCCTGAACCTGCAGATCCTTTCAGACTTCTGGATTAAACTCACCCGCCTGCCGGTATCTTACTACGATGCACATCATACAGGCGATACCCTGCAGCGGATAGGAGATCATGGTACTATCCGCAGTTTCCTGACAGGGCAGGCACTGGGCACCCTGTTTTCAGCTTTCAATTTTATCATTTATGCATTCATACTTGTCACTTACAGCGTTCAGCTGTTTTTTGTCTTTATGGCTGGCAGCATTATTTACTTCAGCTGGGTACAACTCTTCCTGCATGTACGCCGCAAGTTAAATTACGAGGTATTTCACCTGTCGGCCAAAGAGAACAACGCTACGCTGCAGCTGATCCAGGGCATGCAGGAAATACGGATGAATAATGCCCAGAAACAGAAGCGCTGGGACTGGGAAAATATCCAGGCTTCCGTATTTAAGTTAAACCTGAAAAGCCTGAACTACAGCCAGTGGCAAAGTGCCGGTGCTACCATCATCAACCAGGTACAGAATATAGCCGTCAGTTTTATAGTGGCAAAGCTGGTGATAGATGGCCGGCTTACCCTGGGTGCTATGCTGGCGGTGCAATATATTATCGGGCAATTGAGTGGTCCTATTTCACAATGGATCGGTTTCGTTCAGGCTGCACAGGATGCGAAGATCAGTATGGAACGCCTCAATGAGATTCACCAGCTGCCTGATGAAGAAGATCCTACCAGAAGCTATATCACGGAGCTGCCTGGTTCAAAGAATATCCAGATCAATCATTTGACATTTACCTATCCCGGCGCAGGTAATGATCCTGTGCTGGAAGACATTCACCTGCATATTCCGGAAGGAAAGGTAACAGCTATTGTAGGGTCGAGTGGTAGTGGCAAAACTACATTACTGAAAATACTGATGAAGATCTATGAGCAATATGAAGGCGACATCCGCATAGGCAGTGCAGCACCTGATCAAACGGGGACTAAGCGGCAAAAGGATGGGTTACGCTTTGATTATATCAGTCATACCTACTGGCGACAAATTGTAGGCACTGTCATGCAGGATGGGTATGTGTTCAATGATTCTATCGCCCGGAATATTGCTGTCGGGCAGGAGGATATTGATTATGAATGGCTGGTACAAAGCTGTCGCATTGCCAATCTCTATTCGTTCATTGAATCATTGCCGAATGGCTTTTATACACAACTGGGGGCAGATGGGATGGGGCTCAGCCAGGGGCAGAAACAACGGCTGCTGATTGCAAGGGCAGTGTACAAAAAACCGATGTATCTCTTTTTCGATGAGGCGACCAATGCCCTGGATGCGAATAATGAAAGGGAGATCGTAGAAAATCTCAACAGGTTCTTCGAAGGCCGTACGGTAATCATAGTAGCACACCGCCTGAGCACAGTGAGAAATGCCGCTAACATCATTGTACTGGATCATGGCAGTATAGTGGAACAAGGCACTCATGAAGAACTGACAGCGCTTAAAGGGAATTACTATGAGCTGGTAAAAAATCAACTGGAACTGGGTGTCTGAAAAAGATGCCTTCAAAATATACAGTATGCCAATAGATCATCTCAATGGAGAAGCTTTAAAGCAGGTAAGGTCAAAGAATTTTCAGAACCGCTCAGAGGCTACGCAGGAAATTATCAGCCAGAAATCAGGCTTTGTGGAGCGATGGGCATTACTGATCTTCCTGTCGGTATTGCTTGTGCTGACAGGTGCTACCTGGTTTGTGCATTACCCGGATATTATTCAGACACGTGGTACGCTTTCCGCTGATAATGGACCTAAGGAGATCATACCATTGCAAACAGGAAGATTGACCAGGTTATTTGTAAAGAACGGACAGCAGCTGAAGCAGGGTGAGATGATAGGATGGATAGAAAGTAGTGCCCGCACAGAAGAGATCATACAGTTGTCTGCATTGCTGGACAGCAGTACGAACCTGCTTGCCGCCGGAAAATCAGAAAACCTGTCACAGCTCTTTATCCGGCCATTCCGCAACCTGGGCAAGCTGCAGGCATCTTATCAAACTTATATCAATTCCCTGCAGGAGTTCAACGACTACCTGGTAAATGGCTTCTATCTGCGCCGGAAACAGATGCTGCTGACAGACCTGGCATCCATCAAATTAATAAAGGAATCTCTGGACAAGCAAAAGCAATTGATAGAGCAGGATATTGCACTTGCGGAAAAGTCTTACCGGATGAAGCAACAACTGTTCAACGAGAAGGTTATTTCTGCAGAGGAGTACCGGGAGGAAGAAAGTAAAATGGTCAACAAGCAAATAGCTGTGCCGCAGATTAATACAAATCTGCTCAATACCCAGAACCAGGAACGTGATAAACTGAAGGACCTGGAGCAACTGGAACATGATGTCATACAGCAGAAGACCACCTTTGAGCAGGCATTGCAAACACTGAAAAGTAATGTGGATGACTGGATGCATGAATATACCCTTCGTGCCCCGCTGGATGGTACTATTAACTTTGTGATGCGGGTGCAGCAGAACCAGTTTATCCAGCAGGGGAAGCTACTTGGGTATGTCAATCCACCGGACAGTAAATTCTATGCGGAGATCTACCTGCCGCAGCAGAATCTTGGGAAAGTAGATACGGGCATGCAGGTGCAGTTACGTTTCGATGCCTACCCTTACCAGGAAACAGGATTTGTGAGAGGTAAGCTGGCATATATTTCCAAGACGACTTCAGATAGTGGGTACTGGGCAGCAGTGAGGCTGGATAATGGCCTGGAAACGAACCTGCGGCATACACTCCAGTACAAGGCAGGCCTGAAGGCCGATGCACTTGTGATAACCAGTGATATGAGATTGCTGACCAGGTTATATTATAATCTGGTAAAGGTGACTACACCAGGCAAATAATACAGGTTGCCGGCATGGCTGGTATATTACCAGCCAATGCCATAATCTTCACCATGATTGCTGCTACCACCCCACAGGCTACCATGATCCCTATCCAGGAAAATAGCGTTGACAGGGCCACTGGTACGCTCACCATAAGTAGGTTTGTAACCCATTTTAATAAGAGAGGTACGCACGCTGTCTGGCGTATTCTTATTGAGCAGGATCTCTCCCGCATGGGGCACACGATCCTTTGCCCCGGTACCGCCCAGTGACAGCCATAACTGGTTTGTATTGATATTCGCAGCTTCGGTAGCCTGCTGCACCGTCATTCCGAATTCCACTATGTCGAGAAAGAACTGTAAAAGGTTCTGATCCTGGGTATCACCACCCTGTACAGCGAAAGATAAAAATGGTTTGCCATCCTTCAGCGCCATACTAGGTGTGAGGGTTACGCGGGGACGTTTGCCCGGTGCTACTACATTGAAAGGGCATACAGCAGAATCCAGCACAAATGATTGCATACGCTGGCTCATACCCACACCTGTGTGACCTGCTATACATGCCGGTGTCCAGCCACCACTTGGTGTAACGGATACCACCCAGCCTTCTTCGTCGGCAGCTTCCACACTTGTAGTACCCCTCCACAATCTATCCATATAGGCACTATCATTCATGGCCATCATCTGGTCAGTCACCGGCGTATTTAAAATAGCGGCAGCATCATGTTTAGGCAGAAATCCTTTGTTGAGATCAACAGATGTATCGGACAGGGCATTGTGCATATTCAACAGGGCTGTAAAGGGATTCTTTTTGCCTTCGTAGGCATATGGATCGCCCGGACCTAATTTAGGCTCGTTTTGGGCAGGATTAATCAGTTTGGCCCGATCCTTTGCATAAGCTTTGCTCAGCAAGCCATTCATTGGTAAGTGGGGGGAGAAAGCGGGATCACCATAGTAGAAATCACGGTCTGCAAAAGCAAGGCTCATGGTCTGGTATACGGTGTTGATGTATTGGGTAGAGTTGTAGCCCATGCTTTTCAGGTCGAAGTTCTCCAGGATATTCAGGCTTTGCAGCATGGCAGGGCCCTGCGTCCAGGCTTGTAACTTGTATACTTCGATACCACGGTAGTTAACGTGCAATGGTTCTTCTTCAACAGGTTTCCACTTAGCCAGGTCATTCATTGTGATCAGGCCACCCTGTTCCTGGCAGCCCCTTACAAATTCCTTTGCGATATCGCCTTTATAGAAACGATCGTAAGCAGCCATAATTGCTTCCTTACGGGTTTTATGATTGCGCAGTGCTTCCTGTTCAGCTTCTACCATTTTGGTGAGGGTAGCCAGTAAATCTTTTTGCACGAAGATTTCACCTGCATCGGGGGCTTCTCTCTTTTCACCGGGGTGTGTGAGGAAGACTGCTTTGCTGTATGGCCAGCCTTTAATTCTATCTTTCGCACGTTCAATGCTGTTGGCGGTTTGTGCTTCGATGGGGTATCCGGCGGCCATTTCCATAGCAGGTGCCAGTACTTCTTTCAGACTAAGTTTACCATAGTTTGCCAGCATGAGGCAAAGGCCTCCGGGTGTGCCGGGAGTCACTGCTGCCAGGGGGCCATATTCAGGAGGGAAGTTATAGCCTTTGCCTTTGAAGAATTCAGGCGTGGCACCGGTAGGCGCTACACCCAGCGAATTGATAGCAATGACTTTTTTCGTTGTAGGATTGTAGATGAGGGCTTGTGTTTCGCCACCCCAGCTGAGTACATCCCACATAGTGCAGGTAGCAGCCAGCATAGCACAGGCGGCATCCACGGCATTACCTCCTTTCTGAAAGATCATAGCACCCGCGGTAGCAGCCAGTGGCTTGCCTGTGACGGCCATCCAGTGTTTTCCATGCAAGGGTGGTTTTTGTGTTTGCTGTGCCATCATCGGCGAGGCAAAAGCAAAAAGGCATACCAGGAGGTATATTCGTTTCATAAGCAAATGCGATTTAGACAGTAGAATGGCAAGGTAGTAAAAGAAAAAGCCCGATCCAATCGCTTTTATACCTGCGGCATAAAAGCGATTGGATCGGGCCGGTGACTTTCAGTTTTTCTTAGAAGAAGAATTGTTCGGAGATGATCTTTCCATCCTTTACTTCATACACACAGATTTCGGCCATGTTCATTCTGCCCTGTCCTTTCATATCCACATCCATGTCGATGGTAAAGGAAATAGCATTTGCCACTACTAATGGTTCAGACACTTTGATGCTGTGTATTGCATCCAATCCATCCAGGAAGAATTTAATCTTTTTTTGCAGCTCAGGCAGACCTTTGGTCTCCTTTGCAAAATTGGGTGTTGCGTAAGGTTCAATGCTGACAGCATTCGCGTCATAGAGTTCTGTTTGTGCTTTCCCGAATTCTCCTTTAGCGCAATACGCCACGAGTTCCCGGGCGATCTCTTGTGTAGTCATAACGATTGGGGGTTTTGATTTGGTGTGAAGCTAAGATAAGAATATTACCCATGTGTTAAATGATCTGTTTGGCAATGCTATTGGATAACAGGGTATTTAATATGCAGTGCCACCGCAGTAATATCCGTTAATTTGCTGATACTAACCCATGATATTTTCTCACAATCACACGTTAAATATTATGCATGATGTCCAACCAATATCCCCCTGGGCTGCACTTCGGGATCCCTGAAAAAATGCAGCCCCATGTCCGTATTTCGACTTCCCTGCCGGAACAATTCAAGCAATATCTGCTATCCCCCACCTCCGCCACCACTTATATAGAAGCACCCTTCGGCAGTTACATCACCCAGGAAATTAAGGGACCGGACTGGCTGATCAGCTGGCAACAATGTTTTATCAGGGAAAAGGTACGGTTACGACCGTCTACTCCCACACCTATGCTGGCGATGTATTGCATACTAAAAGGCAATATCTCCTGCCGCCTGCAGGGACAGGGAAAAATTATGCTGATTGAAAAGGAGTTTGGCATTTACTACATTCCATCGCATTCCCAGAATACTGCCGACCTGCGTTCCGGCAATTATGAGATGATCTGTATTTCGTTTGCCCCTTCTTTTTTCAGCAGGTTCATTTCCCGCCATCCGTCTTTTGAAGACATCTATCAGCAACAGCAAAAGCAGGCGCGCAGAGGCACGACGCTGCCCGCTATCAGGATGGAAGCACCGGATCTGAAAGTGCTGGACGAACTGCGGCAGAGTCCAATGAAAGAAGACGAAAAGCTGGCCTATGTAGAAGAAAAACTGGAGGCACTGCTCACCCTGTATTTTAATGCGCTCACACCTAAATACCTGCAAAACGGGGAGCAGGCCGGCAAGCTGAAACAGGTATGCCTGTACATACAGCATCACTATCATCAACATCTGAACATTGCAGATCTGAGCAAGAAAGCAGATATGCACATCAACACTTTTGAGAGGGCTTTCAAAGAGCTATTAGGGGTAAGTCCCAGAGGGTATATTGAACACCTGCGCATGAAAAAAGCAGCTACACTTCTATCACAGACTACACTTAGTATCAAGGAAATTAGTTACAATACCGGCTACAGAGGGGCGAACTACTTCACAGCAGTGTTCAGGAAACGGTATCGCTGCTCACCAAGGGAATATCGTAAAAACCGCTTATCTTGAGGCTACCTTAAGAAAAGTGGAATAAATGGACGAGCAACTATCAGCCAGACTCATACAGATCAGAAGACAGATTCATGCCAACCCTGAACTGGGTTACCAGGAAGAAAAAACATCTCAACTGGTAAAGCAGGAGCTTGACCAGCTTGGCATACCTTATACTACAGGGGCAGCCCGTGGTACAGGGGTTATTGGTACCCTGCGTAAGGGTGAAGGCCCTGTAGTGGCTATCCGTGCAGATATGGATGCCCTGCCTATGCAGGAAGAAACAGGCCTGCCCTTTGCCTCTGCTACAGCCGGCAAAATGCACTCCTGTGGTCATGATCTGCATACAACAATGCTGATAGGCGCTGCTGCGCTCCTAAAAAACACAGACTTCCAGGGCACCGTCAAGTTCCTCTTCCAGCCTTCGGAAGAAGGGCCTAATGGGGATCCGGAAGGCAAGACCGGTGCTCACAGGCTGGTGGAAGAAGGTTACCTGGACGATGTACAGGCAGCATTGGGCCTGCATGTAGATCCTTCATTGCCGGTAGGGCAAATCACGTATGCACTGGGCCCGGCACTGGCATGTACAGGTTTCTTCAGCATCGAAGTATTGGGCAAGGCTGCACATGCAGGCGCTGCACCTCAGCTGGGCGTAGATGCCGTAGCTATAGCTGCTCAACTGGTAACTTCCGCACAAATGATCGTAGCCAGGCATACGGCTCCTACAGAAACAGCCGTATTGTCCTTTACAAAAATCAATGGCGGGGTAGCACCGAATGTGATTGCTGACAGGGTTGTGCTGGAAGGCACCATCCGCTCCCTGGACCTGGATACCTACAACGATATTATCAGCCGGCTCAATAAGATCATCGATGGCCTGATGGCGGCCTTCGATGCAAAGATCAAATTCGACCTCTACTATAACCTGCCGAGTGTACTGAACGATGCGCAGGTACATGGCAAACTGGTGCAAAGTCTTGATACCGTATTCGGGGTGGGCAACAGCAAGCAGGTAATACCCCTGCTGGCAGGAGAAGATTTTGCGCACTATTCCCGGAAGGTGCCAGCTATGTTTTACCTGTTGGGGGCACAGGATCCGGCATGTGGAGGATATTACCTCCATCATCCGAAAGTGATCTTCAACGAAGGGGCTATAGCTTATGGGGCCCGGTTCCTGGCTACCGGGGCTGTAGGATTATTGAATAATTACCGGTAATTATTGTCTATTTAAGTGTTGAGTCAATTGGGTGTTGAAATAGTATCGCTAATTTTGCACCCGTCATGGAACATAAGCACCTTGGAAAAGCAGACACCGCGTTTATGGCGGCCTGCACCGGATTGATCGTCGCCAACATATATTATTGCCAGCCCCTGATCGTTTTGATCTCCAAAGAATGGGGGCTGAAGGAAAGCGCCGCGGGGCGTGTCACTTACCTTACCCAAATCGGTTATGCATTGGGTTTATTGCTCCTGGTTCCCCTGGGAGATATCCTTGAACGTAAGAAACAGATCCTGATCACTACGCTGATAGCGGTAGGCGCTTTATTGCTGGCAGCCACTGCACAGAACTTTATCGTATTGCAGGCAGCGAGTCTGCTGATTGGTATTACATCGGTAGTACCGCAGTTAATATTGCCCCTGGCGGCTCACCTGGCTCCGGATCATAAGAGAGGGAGTATTATAGGGGCTATCATGGGGGGATTGCTGGTAGGGATCCTGGCCTCGCGTTCAGTAAGCGGTACGGTGGGGGCTTTGTTTGGCTGGAGAGAGATGTACTATATAGCGGCAGGTATCTGTACAGTGCTGATGGTATTGATGTACTTCAGGTTCCCGGAAAGTAAACCGACGCTGAAGAGCGATTATGGAGAATTGATGCGTACGGTAGCACATTATGCCCGCACGCATCCCCGGCTGCGGGAGGCATCAATTATGAATGCCCTGTCATTTGCCGTACTGAGTGCTTTTTGGGTGACGATGGTCTTATTTCTTTCCGATGCACCTTTTAGATATACTTCGGCACAGATCGGCATGTTTGGGATAGCGGGAGCTGCGGGAGCGCTGGCAGCGCCATTGGTAGGTAAGTTGAGCGATGGCCGGGACCCGAGAAAGAACATTATAATTGGGTTAGTGCTGGAATTGCTGAGTTTTGGAACTTTTTATTTTACCGGCAGTGGTATTATTTTATTGCTTATTGGTATTGTTTTGCTGGATGTAGGTCATCAATCTATCATGGTGACTAACCAGACAATAATATATGCTTTGAAACCAGAGGCGAGGAACCGGTTTAACACGGTGTATATGACGACGACTTTTATAGGAGGAGCGGGTGGTTCGGCGATAGGGTTATGGTTCTGGAACCATGGGCAGTGGCCGGTAGTATGTGGGGGTTGTACGGTAATAGTACTTATAAATGTGGCCTTATTTTATATGTTCAGGCCGGCGAGCGTCAAAAAGGCATTGATTTAAGTGCAGACATTTTTTTTAAATTCATAAAAAACAATACCTTTGCCGTCCTTTCCCCAGCATGTCAAGGCAGAGGAAAGTAGTTCTTAACACGTTAGTGTATGCGGGTGTGGTGAAATTGGTAGACACGCCAGACTTAGGATCTGGTGCTTCACGGCATGGGGGTTCGAGTCCCTCCACCCGCACTTTTTTTATACATTCCGGCATACAGCTTATAAAAAATATTGCCATTAAGGCACTAAGTCACTAAGTAACTCCCACATAGCTGCCATTCCTTCGTGCCTTCGTGACTTCATGGCAGAACTTTCAATTCAGGAATTATTATTGCTTCATACAAGAACATTTATTAAAATTAATTATGGCAACCGTTACCAGAGAAAACATCGGTTTATTGAATGATAAGATCACTGTGAAAGTGAGCCAGGAAGATTATCTTCCCAATTATGACAAAGCAGTAAAGCAGCTCAGCAAAACCGCCAATATACCAGGCTTCCGTAAAGGGATGGTGCCAGCAGGGATGGTGAAAAAAATGCACGGTCAGGCCATTTTTGCGGATGAAGTTCTGAAAACTGTAGAAAAAGAACTCACAGGCTACCTGCAGAATGAGAAAGTTGAGATCTTCGCTCAGCCGCTTTCCCTGGAGAAGGAAGCTAAAAATTTCGATCATAACAATCCTACCGAATATAACTTCGATTTTGAAATTGGCCTGAAGCCTGCTTTTGAGGTAACTCCGCTGCAGGATGGTAAAACTACCCTGAGCCGTTACAAGATTAAAGTGACCAGCGAAATGTTGGACAAAGAAGTTGAGAACCTGCTCGAAAGAGGCGGTAAGAATGAAGAAACTGATAAAGTATCTTCCGAGAATGATTTCCTGACTGTTAAGTTCGAAGAGAGCGATGAGGCAGGTAATGTACTGGAAGGTGGTATTCAGAAAGAAAATGCCATTAAGTTAAAGCAGTTCTCTGCTCCGATTCAGGAACAGCTGAAGGGTAAAGGAAAGGGCGATAGCATCGTATTCTTCCTGGCTACTTCATTTGATGCAGCTGCTTTACATGACATTCTGCACGATCTGGGTTTCCATGGTCATAACGATGCAGATGCACAACGTTACTTCAAACTGACTATTGAGAAAGTAGAAGTAATTGTAAAAAGGGAACTGAATGAAGAATTCTTCAAAGAAGTATTCCCTAAGGATGACGTTACCACAGAAGAAGCCTTCCGTGAGAAACTGAAATCTGAAATAGAAAAGTACTGGGATTCCGAGAGCCGTAATCACCTGCACAACGAACTGTTCGAGGTGCTGGTACACGAAACTCCTATTGAACTGCCCAAAGAATTTCTGAAACGCTGGCTGCAGCAGGGTGGCGAAAAGCCAAAAACTGCTGAAGAAGCCGAAAAAGAATATCCTGGATTTGATCATCAGTTGCGCTGGACTTTGATCAGCGACAAACTGATCCGCGAAAATAAACTGGACGTATCCTTTGATGAACTGAAGGAAAGCGCCAGGCAGAAAGTAATGGGCTATTTTGGTGGTGCGGCTGCTGCAGATGGTGCAGAATGGCTGGATAGCTACCTGGAGCGCCTGCTGCAGGATGAGAAATTCGTAGATCAGACTTATCGTGAGATGGTGACTCAAAAACTGTTTGATTGGGCAGAACAAAAGGTAAATGTGAAGGAAGAGGAAGTAACAGCCGAAGAATTTGCTAAATTACCTAATAAACATCACCATCATGAACATTAATAACGAATTCAGGAAATATGCCATCCAGCATAGAGGGATCAGTAGCCTGGTAGTAGATAGCTATACCCGTCACCAGATCAATGCCTTAACTCCCAATATCATCGAGGAACGCCCGATGAACATGGCGATTATGGACGTGTTTTCCCGTTTGATGATGGACCGCATCATCTTCATGGGCGATCCGGTAAATGACTATGTAGCTAACATTATCACAGCACAGCTGCTGTTCCTGGAGTCTACCGACCGTACCCGCGATATCCAGATGTATATCAATAGCCCGGGGGGTAGCGTATATGCTGGTCTGGGTATCTACGACACCATGCAGATCATCGCTCCTGATGTAGCGACAATCTGTACAGGTATGGCTGCTTCTTTCGGAGCCGTACTGCTGGTGGCTGGTACCAAAGGCAAACGTACTGCGCTGAAGCACGCTCGTGTAATGATTCACCAGCCTCATGGCGGTGCTGAAGGACAGACCTCCGATATCGAGATCACTGCCCGCGAGTTCGTAAAGCTGAAAAAAGAACTGAACGAAATCATCGCCGGACATTGCGGTCAGCCTGTAAAGAAAGTTGAAAAGGATTCTGATCGTGACTACTGGATGACTGCCGATGAAGCAAAAGAATACGGTATCATCGATGACGTACTGACCAGGAACCCTAGAAAGCAACAGCTGATCGACGGTACTACGCCTCAGTAATTAGTTTTAAATTCTATAAGAAGCAAAATTTAGAAAGAGAAACCGCGTCTTCACAGCCGGTTTTTCTTTTTAACTTTTGCTTTTCTTTTTAAATAATACCCTTTCCCCCTTTTAATTGTACCTTTGTAAGCTATGAAAGAGTCCAAAATACGTTGTTCATTCTGTAATCGTTCAAAAGATGAAGTACAGATATTGATAGCTGGTGCAGATGGCCATATTTGTGAGAACTGTGTGGCCAACGCACAGGAGATCATAGAACAGGAATTGTTTCAACAGCAGGGTAAAAAAGCCCCTTCCCATTTTGTTCCGAAAGTGGCCAAGCCCCAGGAGATCAAGAAATTCCTCGATGAGTATGTGATCGGACAGGACGATGCAAAAAAAATACTGGCAGTAGCCGTTTATAACCACTACAAGAGACTGAACCAACAGGTTGGTGATGACGATGTGGAAATCGAGAAATCCAATATCATTATGGTAGGTGAAACCGGTACGGGTAAAACCCTGCTGGCTAAATCCATTGCCCGTCTGCTGAATGTTCCGTTTACGATCGTAGATGCGACCGTGTTTACTGAAGCCGGTTACGTGGGTGAAGATGTGGAAAGCATCCTGACCCGCCTGCTACAGGTATGTAACTACGACGTAGAGGCTGCTGAAAGAGGTATCGTATATATTGACGAGATCGATAAAATTGCCCGTAAAAGCGATAATCCTTCCATCACCCGCGATGTGAGTGGTGAAGGTGTACAGCAAGGCCTGCTGAAACTGCTGGAAGGTACAGAAGCATTAGTACCTCCACAAGGTGGTCGTAAACACCCTGAGCAGAAACTGATCAAAGTGAATACACAGAATATCCTGTTTATTTGCGGTGGTGCATTCGACGGTGTCGATAAGATTATCAGCCGCAGGGTACAGACACATTCTATCGGTTTCACGGTGAATAAAGAGAAAGAAGAAGAGAACAAGAAACATATACTCCGTTATATCAACTCACAGGACTTAAAAGCATTCGGCCTGATTCCTGAATTGCTGGGTCGTCTGCCAGTGGTCACTTATCTGAACTCTCTGGACAACGAAGCGCTGAAAGCGATTCTGACAGAACCTAAGAATGCCCTGGTAAAACAATACAAGAAACTGTTCAAAGTAGAAGGTATTGACCTGGTTATAGAAGATGATGCAGTAGATTATATTGTAGAAAAGGCAATGGAGTACAAATTAGGTGCCCGTGGTCTTCGTTCCATCTGCGAAGTAGTACTGAGCGATGCGATGTTTAACCTGCCTTCTTCCAACGAAAGTTCTTTTGTGCTGACAAGGGCATATGCAGAAGAAAAACTGGATAAATCAACACTGGTGCAGCTGAAAGTTGCCTAAGTTGTAAATGATATTATTTTAAAAAGGGCGGACGATGATCGTTCGCCTTTTTTGTTACCTTTAAATCAAATAATTAATATGGACCTCTTAAAAGAACTGAAAGAAAGAGCCGGTCTTAGCAATGAACAGGCCATCAAGACCTTTGAGATACTGAAAGAGTATGTAGGTGGTAAGGTGCCCGTATTCCTGGCAGGCACTGTCGAAAAATGGTTTAACGACATCGAAAAGAAAGCCGAAGCAGCTGGCAAAGAAGAAAAGGAGAACGACTTCCTGGAACACTAAGCATAAGACATTGGCACAATAAAAAAGGCATCCTCTGAGAGGATGCCTTTTTCTTTTGGTTGCGTAAAAGTTGTTTCGATTGTCTTTTCTTTTTGTAGGAGGTTGATAAATTGGTAAAGAGTGATGAATTAACCCAAATTTAACGTTCTTAATTCAAAAATCCAGCACCTTATTTAGTTTATACTCACTTTTTTATCAAAAAGTTTAGACACCATCAATACATTAAACTTTTACCATATGGCTAATAACCTTACAAATAAGAGTCTAACTCGAAAAAGAGCAGTGATAGAATCTTGTTTAAAAGATATATTTTG
This sequence comes from Chitinophaga silvisoli, assembly GCF_003412465.1. Taxonomy (GTDB): domain Bacteria; phylum Bacteroidota; class Bacteroidia; order Chitinophagales; family Chitinophagaceae; genus Chitinophaga; species Chitinophaga silvisoli. The sequence continues at coordinate 222,389 of NZ_QTJV01000003.1, read as the reverse complement.
TTGACAAAAAGTTTGAACTCTGCTCACTTACGATCTCATTTAAGAGATTTTTATTCTCCTCCGTCTGTTTTGTAGCCACCATTGTACGAATAGAGAATGCACGCAAGGCATCGGGAACACTAAGTGTTCCTTCGGCAGAATCCTTTCTGCCTGTGAATGGGAAGATGTCAGGCCCACGCTGACACTGACAGTTTATATTCACCCTGCTTACCTGGTTTACCAGCGGATCTATCAGCGAAGCCAGTTCGTCTGCATCATTGCTAAAGAGACTTACCTGCTGGCCGTGATCTGACTGAATCAGGTAATCGATTGGTGTTTCTATATCGTCAAATGGCAGGATCGGAATCACAGGACCAAATTGTTCTTCCCTGTACAGCTTCATCTTATCATTCACCGGGTATAACACTGCCGGATATACAAAAGATTCGAAGGTAGTGCCGCCGTTTTCATTCATCACCTTCGCTCCATTTGCCAATGCATCTGCTATGCATTCCTGCAGATAAGCGGGTTTCTGTGGTTCCGGCAATGGAGTGAGGAATACATCTTTCTCCCATGGCATACCAATTTTCAGTTTGCCGACTGCAGCACTGAATTTTTCAATGAAGGCATCGGCTACCTTCTTATGCACATAAATGATCTTTATAGCCGTACAGCGCTGCCCGTTGAATGAAAGTGAGCCCAGTACACATTCTTTTACCGCGAGGTCTAAATCGGCCTTTTCTGTGATAATGGCGGCATTCTTTGCATCAAGTCCCAGAATTGCACGCAGGCGGTTTACCTTCGGGTGCATCTTCTTCAGCTGGTTTGCCACCTTGCTGCTACCGATCAGGGTGAGTACATTGATCTTGCCGGACTCCATCAGGGGGGCAATAATCACGTTTCCACGGCCATATATAGTATTCACTACGCCTTTGGGGAAACAGCTTGCAAAAGCCTCCAGCAGTGGGTAGTGCAATAAGGTACCATGCTTTGGAGGTTTAAACAGCAGGGTATTGCCCATGATGAGAGCTGGAATAAGCGTGGTAAAGGTTTCATTCAGCGGATAGTTGAATGGTCCCATACACAGCACGACACCTAATGGAGAGCGGCGAATCTGACCTATAATACCCTGTTCTATTTCGAAACGGCTGGAATTGCGGTCCAGATCTTTCAATGCATCGATGGTGGCATTGATGTACTCAATGGTACGGTCAAATTCCTTTACAGAATCTGCATAGGACTTCCCGATTTCCCACATGATCAGTTTTACAATCTCGTCTTTCTTAGCAATCATTTTGCCTGTGAACTTATCCATGCAGGCAATTCTTTCGGAGACAGGCATGGTAGGCCATTCTCCGCGGCCATCGTTGTACGCGAGTACAGCTGCATCAAGGGCAGCGAGGGCTTCTGTTTGTCCGCACAGCGGATAGGAGCCGATTACTTTTCTTTTGAGGCCTTCTGGAGTCTGGACAGCAACCGGGGAAAGAACGGTGTGGACATCACCGTTCCAGGGTCTCATTTCACCGCCGGAGAGGTATTCACGCTGGTGAATCTCTTCCGGTAGCAGAAAGTTTGCCGGGATGGCATCTGCCGTCGGGAACATTTGATGTAATTGTTCTTCAAAGGTCATGACATAGTAGTTTATATAGTTGAAAGATAGTAAATAGGTTATAAAAAATAACCGCCTAAGATTACTGATGCCTTAGGCTCAATAATCTTAGGCGGTGTAGATGGCCTTTGGCCAGCTTCAGGAATGCGTTTAACAGTGAATTACTTCAGGGCTTCACGGGCAATGACGAGCTTCTGGATTTCAGAAGTTCCCTCTCCTATTGTGCATAACTTCGCATCTCTGTAAAACTTCTCTACAGGAAAATCTTTCGTATATCCATATCCTCCGAACACCTGCACGGCTTCGTTCGCCGTTTTCACCGCTACTTCCGAGGCATAGTATTTAGCCATTGCAGCATGTTGGGTCACTTTCAGGCCTTTGCTCTTGCCCGAGGCAGCCTGCATGGTGAGCAGCTCCGCAGCCATGATCTCTGTAGCCATATCTGCCAGTTTGAAAGAGATGCCCTGGAAGCTGGCAATGGGCTTATCGAACTGGTGACGCTCCTGCGCATATTGCAGGGCGGCTTCGTAAGCTCCCTTAGCGATACCCAGAGAGAGGGCGGCAATAGAGATACGCCCCCCATCCAGCACTTTCATTGACTGAATGAAGCCTTCTCCTTCATTGCCCAGCATATTGGCGGCTGGTATACGGCAATTATCAAAAATCATTTCGGCGGTTTCCGAGGCACGCATGCCCAGTTTATTTTCCTTTTTACCACCGCTAAAGCCGGGTGTACCTCTCTCTACGACAAAGGCTGTCATACCATGACTATCCCTTACATCGCCGGTACGGGCTATTACTACTGCCACATCCCCGCTTTTGCCGTGGGTGATCCAGCATTTGGTACCATTCAGGACCCATTCATCTCCCTCCTTCTTTGCCACGCATTTCATATTCATGGCATCGGAGCCGGTATTGGGTTCTGTGAGGCCCCAGGCCCCCAACCACTCGCCGCTGGCCAGTTTAGGGAGGTAACGTTTCTTTTGTTCTTCAGATCCGAATTGTAAAATATGGCCGGTACAAAGGGAGTTGTGCGCGGCGACACTGAGGCCGATAGCACCACAGAAACGACTGATTTCGCTGACTACGGTGACATACTCAAGGTAGCCTAGGCCACTGCCACCGTACTCTTGTGGTACTAATACCCCCATTAAGCCCAATTCGCCAAGTTGTTTAAAAAGAGGGGCCGGGAAGGTTTGGGTTTCATCCCATTCCATAACGTTCGGTTGAATGTGCGACTTTCCAAAATCCCTGATCACTTGCGTGATCTGCTGCTGCATTTCTGTAGGTTCGAAGTTCATATTGGGGGTTTTTCTGTTTTGATGTAATGTTCAATTTTACGATAAATACTGTCATCCACCAATGGTATGCCAAGAAGGTCAGTAGCTTGGCTAAAAGGCCCGTTGTTACTGCGATACAGTACAATTAAGCGCGCCAGTTTATACCTTATGTAAGGATGTTGGGCCAAAGTTTGCTCATCTGCACTGTTGAGGTCCAGTTTTTTTAGTGAAACCGCATTCAATCGCAGGTAAGGTTGAATTTTGTTAAATGTGCTATCTGGCAGGCCATAAGTTTCCCTGATCTGGGAGATGGCATAAAAACCGCCCAGTTTATCTCTAAAGCGGATAATTCGTGCAGCCAGCACAGGTCCTATTCCTTTCAATGACTCCCAGGCTGTTGAATCAGCCCTGTTGATGTCGATGGCGATTACTGATTGCCGGGGGTGGGAAAAGGTAATATGTTTTTTAGGCGGAGGCGGCGTTTTTTTTAATGAGTCCTGGAAAGCAGCAATTTCCTTGCTGAACAGTGTATCTGTACCTGGTTGGAGTGGAAAATAGTGTGCCACTATTGCCGGTGTATAAATACTGATAGTGGTCAACAGCAGCAGGGCTACGATGCCTCTTCTCTCAAGCGCTGTGAAGTGCCGGAATGGTTTCATAGGTTAACAAACTTGTCTTTGTAATTTAAATGAAAAAAGAGGATGGATCAAAAGTAAAATTTCCAGGATTTAATCCGGGTACCTGGTGGAGAACATTTCTCAATGCCCTCCTTTTACTTTTTATACACGCTCTTTTCACTGTGGGGGCACACTTAGAGAATGATCTCCAAACCGTCGTATGCCAGTGCCATTCCTGCTGGAAGCTCTTTAGACACTTCTGCATGTAGGCCCATCTGGTGGCTGATATGCGTGAAGTATACCTGGGGTATTTTTAATTCCCGGGCAAGGGCAATTGCCTCTTCCAGGGTGAAATGAGAGATATGTTTCTCCCTGCGCAGGGCATTTACTACCAGTATGCGGGAGCCAAGGATCTTTTCTTTTTCTTCAGGGGCGATGAAGTTCGCATCCGTGATATAAGTAAAGTCGCCAAAACGGAATCCCAGTACCGGCATTTTGTGATGCATAACATTGATCGGAATGAATGTCATCCCATTTACATCAAATGGTTCACTAGCTATGGTACGGAGGTTCAATTCCGGAATACCCGGGTATTTATGCTCTGCAAATGCATAGGCAAATTCACGCATGATACTTTCCTGTGTAAACGTTGTCGCATAAATATCGATCGCTCTCTGCTGAAAATAATTGAAAGCACGGATGTCGTCCATACCGGCTATATGATCTTTGTGAGAGTGGGTTATCAATACCGCTTCCAGGTGTTTTACTTCTGCTCTCAGCATCTGGTAGCGGAAGTCCGGGGTGGTATCGATCACGATATTGCCGGCGGGGGTATCGGATATGAGAATACTGCTGCGCAGGCGCTTGTCATGCTTATCGGTAGAAGTACATACCTGGCAGCCGCAAGCTATGACGGGTACGCCCTGGGAGGTGCCTGTTCCTAAGAAAGTTACTTTCAATTCTCTGATGGTTGTTCTGGTGAAGGAGGAGTGGATTCTTCGTCGGCCGCATCAGCAGCGGTATTCCTGTTTTCCACTATTTGCTTGTACAGCTTCAGGGATTCAGGAGTCAGCACATTTTCATCCAGTTCCATAGAGCCCAGGATATCCAGCAGGGTATTGATACGCCCTTCCAGGTTCAGGAATTTATTAACTACCACGACCTTTTTATGTTCGAGTACACAATAGCCTGAGTTGAACGTTCCTTTTTCAAAACGTAACTCATACTTAGCCTCTCCAAAAATCTTTTCGAGGCGGGTCAGGTTATTGGGTGTCACTTTGAAGTTCATGGCACAAAAATAAGATTATTTACTCACCAACCTTGCTACAGGTACGATCACCTCTTCGAGCGAAATACCACCGTGCTGGAAGGTATTGCGATAGAAGTTCACAAAGTAGTTGTAATTATTAGGATAGCAGAGGTAGCCATCTTCTTTTGCAAAGATGTAGGAGGAGTTTACATTCGGCTTGGGTAAGCCTGCTTCGCGCGGGTCTCTGAAGGCCAGTACTTCTTTGGCATCGTAGTTCAGGTTGCGGCCGTGTTTATAACGCAGGTTGGTAGTGGTTTGTTTATCACCGATTACTTTTACCGGGGTTTTCACTCTTACATTGCCATGGTCGGTTGCGATGATCAGGTTGATCTTCCTGTCTGCCACCTTACGCAGTGCCTGGTGCAGCGGAGAGTGTTCGAACCAGCTGGCAGTAATAGAGCGGTAAGAGGTTTCATCCCCTGCCAGTTCCTTCAGCACTTCCATTTCGGTACGTGCATGACTGAGCATATCCACAAAGTTGTACACAATTACATTGAGCGGATAGGCAAGCAGGTTATGAATATTGTTCACCAGGTGCTGACCATCATTATGGGTGGTTACCTTCGTGTAGGAGAAGCGGGCATCCATTTTCAGGCGCTTCAGCTGATCGGCAAAAAATTCTTCTTCGTGCAGGTTCTTCCCTCCTTCTTCATCATCATTTTTCCATTGCTGGGGAAAACGGCTTTCGATATCTACAGGCAGCAGGCCTGCGAAGATGGCATTGCGGCTATACTGAGTAGAAGTAGGGAGTATACTATAAAAAGTATCTTCACTGACCAATCTGAATGAATCGAGGAAGATAGGCAGGATGGCTTTCCACTGGTCCAGGCGCAGGTTGTCTATAATAATGAAGAAGTTAGGCACTTCATTGTCCAGCTGAGGCACTACTTTCTCTTTGAACACAGTGTGCGACATCACAGGGGCATCTTTGGCCTTGGGACTTACCCAGCTGGCATAATTGCGGGTGATGAATTTGGCAAATTCTGTATTGGCTTCTGCCTTTTGGGTATTTAAGACCTCCATCATTTCCGGGTTGTTGGTCTTGGCCATTTCCATTTCCCAGTAAACCAGCTTCTTATAGAGGTCCATCCACTCATTGTAGTCGGGTCCCGAGTTCAGGGCCATGAACAGGGAGCGGAAGTCCTGCTGGTAGGCAATAGTGGTCTTTTCGGCCACAAGTCTTTTATTATCAATGATCTTTTTTAAAGAAAGCAGTACCTGGTTGGGATTCACAGGTTTGATGAGGTAGTCGGTGATCTGGGAGCCGATGGCTTCGTCCATTACATTTTCCGCTTCATTTTTGGTGATCATGACTACGGGGATCTGCTGATCTATCTCCTTAATCCTGGCAAGGGTTTCGAGTCCGGTAATACCTGGCATAGACTCATCCAGCAGCACTACATCAATCACCTGTTCCTTCAGAAATTCCAGGGCATCATATCCGTTGGTAAGGGCTGACACTTTGTATCCCTTATTTTCGAGGAACATGATTTGCGATTTCAGTGATTCTATTTCGTCATCTACCCAGAGTATATTTATTTGACTCATGCAAGTATTAGTTAGAGTAAGATAAAATTAGTTTCATTCGGCAACTATTTAGCCAATATACCATTCTCTACGGTCAAAAAATGTTCCCTAAGTACGATATTGGCACAATAAATTGTTAAATAACAGTTGATTGGGCGATAGTTGTCCAAATATTATCAATTTTTGCAATAAAAATAGGAAAATCGCAGAAGACATAGGGGAAGGAGCTTCCTATTGCGTCTTATACATTAGAAAAAGTTAAAGATAATAATTCCTTAACGTAGCTTTGCCCAAGCTAAAGGGTAACGGTAAAAATGGCAGAACGCAAGAGAAAAATTGTAAATGATCCGGTGTATGGCTTCATCACGATAGATCATCCGCTGATCTTTGCCTTAATTTCCCACCCTTATTACCAGCGTCTGCGCCGTATTCATCAGATGGCGCTGGCACACATGGTTTATCCGGGTGCAATGCATACCCGCTTTCATCACAGCCTGGGGGCTTATCACCTGATGAGCTGTGCCTTGTCTGAATTGAAGGGGAAAGGGGTAGAAATTACGGACGAAGAGGAAATCGCCGCTAAGATGGCTATTTTGCTGCATGATATAGGTCACGGACCTTATTCTCATGCCCTGGAAAACGGAATTATTGAAGGGGTATCCCATGAAAAGATCAGCCAGTGGCTGATGGAGGAGTTGAATAAGGAGATGAATGGTGCCCTGAGCCTGACAATAGAAATCTTCAACGGGCGTTATCATAAAACGTTTCTTCATCAGCTGGTGTCGAGCCAGCTGGATGTAGACAGGATGGATTACCTGAACCGGGACAGCTTTTTTACGGGTGTATCTGAGGGAGTGATTGGTTATGACCGTATTATAAAGATGCTGACTGTGCAACGGAATGAGCTGATGGTGGAAGAAAAGGGAATTTACTCCATCGAAAAGTTCATTGTGGCCCGTCGATTGATGTATTGGCAGGTATACCTGCATAAGACGGTGCTGAGTGCAGAGAATATGCTGGTCAAAATACTGAAGCGAGCTAAAGAACTGGCACTTAAGGGAGTATCACTGTATGCCTCACCGGCATTGGAATATTTTCTGTACCATACTATTACCGCGGCCAACTTCGAACAGGAGCCAGCTTGTCTGCAACAGTTTTGCCTGCTGGATGACTATGATATTTTAAGCGCGATCAAGGTATGGGCCAACCATACGGACCCTGTCCTTTCCTTGTTATGTAAATGGTTGACAAACAGACATTTGTTTAAATGTCTGCTCAGTAATGAGGCTTTTGATACCTCGGCCATAACTTTATTGAAAACACAGGTACAAGAAAGATACGGCATTTCTGGCCATGATCTTGATTACTTTGTCTTCACAGGAACAGCTAGTTTGAGCGCGTACAACATTAATAATGAAAGGATTAACATCCTTTTTAAGGACGGGACCGTCAAGGATATTTCGTCGATCGATAATGCACTGGTTAGTCATACACTGGCTATACCCGTAAAAAAATTCTACATTTGTCATCCAAAAATCTAAGCAACACAGGATTATGAATGATAGATTGTAGATAATGTATAAATAGATGGCTGTCAATTAAATCATAAAACTGGTACCGCCTGGATAACTATATTAATTATTAACTATGCAGTTTAGCGCATTACAATTGGCTACCATGTTGGATGGTAAGCTGGAAGGCAACCCGGATGTAAAAGTGAATAACATCGCCAAGATCGAAGAGGCTGGTGAAGGGATGCTCAGTTTCATTGCCAATCCCAAATATGAAGAATTCATCTATACGACCAATGCTTCCATACTCATTGTGAACGAGAGCCTGGTTACGGAGCGTCCTGTAAAATCTACCCTGATCCGGGTAAAAGATGCTTACAGTGCATTCGCCCAGTTATTGGAGCAATATAAACAGCTGGTAGGCAACAAAACCGGTATTCAACAACCGTCTTTTGTACCTGCTTCTGTAAAAACAGGCAGTAATGTATTCATCGGAGCATTTGCCTACCTGGGTGAAAATGTCGTTTTGGGCAATAATGTGAAGATCTATCCGGGTGTATACCTGGGCGATAATGTAGTTGTCAGCGATGACACCGTGATATTCCCAGGCGTGAAAGTATATGAAAATTGTGTGGTAGGTAAGCGGGTGATCCTGCATGCTAACTGTGTAATCGGTGGCGACGGCTTCGGCTTTGCCCCTCAGCCTGATGGTAAATACAAGAAAGTTCCCCAGATCGGAAATGTCGTGATTCACGATGATGTTGAGATCGGTGCGAATACGACTATCGACAGAGCGACCATGGGTTCTACTATCATCCGCCAGGGAGTGAAACTGGATAACCTGATCCAGATCGCCCATAACGTGGATATAGACACCAATACTGTAATCGCGGCACAGACCGGCATCTCCGGCAGTACCAAGATCGGAAAGAACTGTGTAATCGGCGGTCAGGTAGGCCTGGTAGGTCATATCCAACTGGCTGACGGTACCAAGATCAACGCCCAGAGTGGTCTTTCCAAATCTATTACCGAGCCTAATACAGCCCTCATGGGTTCTCCTGCCTTTGACTACAAAAGTTCACTAAAAAGTCAGGCAATTTTTAGAAATTTGCCGGACCTTGAAAAACGCGTAAAGGAGCTGGAGGATATGGTAAAGCAGTTACTTTCTGTAAGAGAAGGTGTTTAATTCCTGAAAATTCCCTGCACCACAAACATTTGCAGACCAATCTAGCGAGACAACAGAAAAATAGTTAATTAATATGATGGATAATCAACAGTCGCCCAATCAACACACGATAAAAGCTCCTGTTACTATATCGGGTGTAGGTTTGCACACAGGTGCCAGCGTAAATATGACCCTCAAGCCTGGTATTCCCGGATCGGGCATTAAGTTCAGACGTATTGATCTGCCCAACCAACCTGTCGTAAAAGCGGATGTAGATTATGTAGTAGATACTTCCAGAAGTACCACCCTGGAGCATAACGGTGCAAGAGTAAATACAATCGAACATATCATGGCAGCACTGGTAGGTACCGGTGTTGACAACGTTGAAATAGAAATTGATGGTCCTGAAGTACCTATCATGGACGGAAGCGCCATGCCTTTCATGGAAATCATCGATGAAGTGGGTGTTGCTGAACAGGATGCCAAAAAGGTATACTACACCATCGACACCAATATTACCTATTACGACGATAAGAAGAATGTGGAAATGGTAGCGCTGCCTGCAGTAGATTACCGTGTCACATGTATGATCGACTTTAATTCTCCTGTACTGGGTACACAGCACGCGAATCTGAACAGCCTGGCTGATTTCAGATCCGAAATCGCCGCCTGCCGTACTTTCGTATTCCTGCACGAACTGGAGTACCTGATCAATAATAACCTGATCAAAGGTGGCGATATCAACAACGCGATTGTGATCGTTGATAAACCTGTAAGCGAAGAAGAACTGGCTCGCCTGGCGACCGTTTTCCAGCGTAAGAATATCAGCGTAGAACAGCGGGAAGGTATCCTGAACAATATCAAACTGCGTTTCCCTAATGAGCCTGCACGTCACAAACTGCTGGACATCCTGGGCGACCTGGCACTGGTAGGTTATCCTATCAAGGCGCATATCATCGCCAACCGTCCGGGCCATGCTTCCAACGTGGAATTTGCCCGTCGTTTAAAACAATACATTAAGAAGAACAAGCACATTAAGGATGTGCCTGTATATGATCCTAATAAACCGGCTATATTTGACCTTCCACGTATAGAGCGGACCCTGCCACATCGCTTTCCAATGCTGCTGGTAGACAAGATCATTGATCTGACTGATACACAGGTAGTAGGTATTAAGAATGTAACCTTCAACGAGCCCTTCTTCCAGGGGCACTTCCCGAACAATCCGGTAATGCCGGGTGTATTACAGGTAGAAGCCCTGGCACAATGTGGAGGTATACTCGCGCTGAATACAGTTCCTGATCCTGAAAACTACGATACATACTTTATTAAGATCGACAACTGTAAGTTCAAGCAAAAGGTTTTCCCGGGTGATACGATGATCCTGAAAATGGAGCTGCTAAGCCCTATCAGAAGAGGAATTGTAGAAATGCGGGGAACTGTATTTGTAGGTAACAAGATCGTTACAGAGGGCGACCTGACTGCTCAAATCATTAAAACAAGAGACGCCAAAAAATAGCAATGATCCATCCGCTTACTTACATCCACCCTGACGCGAAGGTGGCACCAAACGTTAAAATTGATCCGTTCACTGTAATTCACAAGAATGTCGAGATCGGTGATGGTACCTGGATCGGGTCTAATGTCACCATCATGGAAGGGGCAAGGATTGGAAAGAACTGCCGTATCTTCCCTGGCTCCGTTATATCCGCTATACCACAGGACCTCAAATTTGACGGAGAAGAAACCACCACAATTATTGGAGATAATACTACTATCCGCGAGTATGTAACCATCAACAGAGGAACCAAAGACAAATGGAAAACCGTCATCGGCTCCAACTGTCTGATCATGGCATACAGCCATATCGCGCACGACTGTGAGGTAGGTAACTACTGTGTATTTTCCAACGACACCACGCTGGCCGGTCATATCACCGTAGGTGATCACGTAGTACTGGCAGGTATGGTGGCTGTACAACAGTTCTGTAAGATCGGTGCACATGCTTTCGTAACCGGTGGTTCACTGGTAAGAAAAGATGTACCTCCTTACGTAAAAGCTGCTCGTGAGCCCCTGTCTTATGTAGGAGTGAACTCTATCGGTTTAAAAAGAAGAGGCTTCTCCCTGGAAAAGATCAATCATATCCTGGATATCTACCGCGTGATCTTCGTAAAAGGCTACAAGCTGTCAAAAGCTGTCAGCATCATCGAAGCAGAATATCCAGCTACGGATGAAAGGGATGAGATCCTGGCATTCATCCGTGAGTCCGGACGTGGTATCATGAAAGGATATACGTCTCTCTCCAGTGACGACTGAAAATAATATCTTTTTGGGCAATACCATGTGTGCAAACATATGGTATTGCCTTTTCTATAAATAATGAGGACGAATGAAAATAACGCTGGACCAGACCGGTAAACGCTTTAACTACGATTGGATTTTCCGTCGGGTCAACGCTACCTTTGAAGCGGGACAACGTTATGCTATTCTTGGCCCAAACGGTTCAGGCAAGTCCACATTATTGCAGGTGATCAGTGGCCACCTGTTGCACAACGAAGGTACTGTTACCTACTATGAAAATAATAGCCCCCTTGCTACCGATCTGTTTTTCCATCACTGTACCATCGCAGCTCCTTACCTGGAACTGATCGAAGAATTTACCCTCGCAGAGAGCATCGATTTCCACTTACAGTTCAAGCAGTTCATACCAGGTATCACGCCACAAATAGCAGCGGAAACCGTAGGACTGCAATCCTCCATGCGCAAGCAGGTAAAGCACTTTTCTTCAGGCATGAAGCAAAGGCTGAAACTGGCACTGGCCATCTTCTCTGACGTGCCTGTGCTACTGCTCGATGAGCCATGTACCAACCTCGATGCAGCTGGTGTAAAACTCTACCAGGAACTGATTACCACATATGCAAAAGACCGGATGATCATTGTCAGCTCTAACGATGAGCAGGAGTATTTTATGTGTGAACAGCGCATGAGTATCTTGGACTACAAATGATGTGGGGATTAGTGCTTTAATCGTATATTGAACCCCATAATACGAGATGCATATGCAAAAGACTGCCAGTAAGAAAGTAATTAACGGGTGGGCCATGTATGACTGGGCTAACTCCGTTTACAATCTGGTAATTACAACTACCTTTTTCCCTATCTACTTTACTAAAGCTACAAATGCTGCCTTTGGCAGTGACCGCATTCCTTTCTTCGGAAAATACTTTATTAACTCTGCCCTCTATGATTACGCTATGGCTGCAGCATTCCTGATCGCTGCTATAGCATCCCCAATCCTGTCTTCTATTGCAGATACCAGGGGTAATAAAAAGCGTTATCTCATGATGTTCACCTGGCTGGGAGGCATCAGCTGTAGTGCTTTGTACCTGTTCAGGGGCGGCAACGTGGAATACGGTGTCATCTTCTTTATCCTCGCTACCCTCGGCTATTGCGGAGGCTTAGTATTTTACAATTCCTATCTGCCTGAAATTGCAGCGGAAGAAGACCGCGACCGGGTAAGTGCCAAAGGCTTTGCGATGGGTTATATCGGGAGCGTGTTATTGCAGCTGATAGGGTTTGCACTGGTTACCGTTAAGCCATTTGGTATCGATGATAGTCAGGCAGTGCTGATAACCTTCCTGTTAGTAGGTGTATGGTGGATCGGCTTCGCCCAGATCACCTTTATACGACTGCCCGCATCAAAAGGTACGATTAGCGAACACAGTGCCGGTGCACTGACAGAAGGATTCTCGGAGCTGCGTAAAGTGTATGCACAGGTAAAAACAATGCCGGTGCTGAAACGCTTTCTCAGAGCTTTCTTTTTCTACAGCATGGGTGTGCAGACAGTCATGATGGCAGCAACTATCTTTGGGTCACAGGAACTCCATCTGGAATCTTCTGTCCTCATCAGCGTAGTAGTCGTGATCCAGGTAGTAGCTATTGCGGGTGCTTCGGGTATGGCCTGGCTCTCCGGCAAGTTCGGGAACCTGCCTGTGTTGATTGGTGTTATATTCGTTTGGATAGGCATCTGCTTTGCAGGTTACCGTATGCAGACGGCTACCGACTTTTATATACTGGCCACAGCCGTAGGGCTGGTGATGGGAGGTGTTCAGTCCCTGAGCCGCTCCACCTACGCGAAACTAATGCCGGAAACGGAAGATACTGCTTCCTTTTTCAGCTATTATGACGTGACGGAAAAGCTTTCTATCGTGATTGGTATGATCACCTTTGGAGTCATCCACGAGGTAACCGGCAGTATGCGTAATTCTGTAATTGCACTGGCTGTTTTCTTTCTGATTGGCCTCGCATGGCTGTTCTCCGCACGGAAAAAACAAAAGGAACTACAATAGAAACTTCAATTGTATGAAACTATATACCGTAGACACAGGCTATTTTAAACTGGATGGGGGTGCTATGTTCGGCGTAGTACCCAAGAGTATCTGGCACAAACTGAATGCACCAGACGAAAATAATTTATGCTCCTGGGCCATGCGCTGCCTGCTCATCGAAGATGGCAAGCGCCTGATCCTTGTGGACACAGGTATTGGTGATAAGCAGGATGCAAAATGGTTCGGCCATTACCACCTGCATGGCGATTCTACCCTGGATAGCTCCCTGGCTAAACTGGGTTTCCATAAAGATGACATTACAGATGTATTCATGACCCACCTGCACTTTGACCATTGCGGTGGTTCTATTGTCAGACAGGGCGAGAGATTGCTGCCGGCATTCAAAAATGCCACCTACTGGAGCAATGAAGACCACTGGAACTGGGCGATCAAACCTAATGACAGGGAGAAAGCCTCCTTCCTGAAGGAAAATATCCTGCCTATGCAGGAAAGCGGTCAGCTGAAATTTGTGGAAGTAAAAGACGGCGTATCCTTTACTGACAATATCAATATCCGGTTTGTAAATGGACATACAGATGCCCAAATGCTCCCGCAAATCAGATACAAGGACAAGACCATCCTGTATATGGCGGACCTGCTGCCAAGTATCGGCCATATTCCAATGCCTTACGTTATGGCATACGACATGTTTCCACTGACAACCCTTCAGGAAAAGAAAACTTACCTGACTGAGGCGCTGGAACAGCAATATGTGCTGTACCTGGAGCATGATCCGGCAGTAGAGTGCGTAATGCTGCAACAAACAGAGAAAGGCATCAGGGCTGGTGAAACCTTCCCGCTGTCGGCCCTGTAGTATATGTCATCTTGGCACGATCCCTGCCTGCTGCATACATTTTGTATTATAGAGACTATGGCAACACACCTGACAATAGATAATAAATTGAAAAAGCTGATTGTTGTAGGCGACAGGGTACTGGTAAAACCACTTACCCCTAACGAACGCACAGAAAGTGGGCTTTATTTGCCTCCCGGAATGCAGGAAAAGGAAAAGGTACAATCGGGATATGTGATCAAAACAGGCCCCGGATATGCCATTCCATTACCCTCCGAGGACGATGATGCCTGGAAGGGAGAAGAAGAAAAAGTGAAATATATTCCTCTGCAGGCAAAGGAAGGTGATCTGGCTATCTTCCTGCTCAATGGCTCTACAGAAGTGTCTTACCAGGGCGATAAGTACTTTATCGTACCGCAGAGCGCGATACTGATGCTGGAAAGAGAAGAAGATCTCTAAATGCTTTTTTCATAAAATCTAAAAGAGCGTGTATCAAATCAGGATACACGCTCTTTTTATTTGGTGGGGCCTTTTTTTACTTTAGCCCCCTTTCCGGATGCTAATTCCCTTCTCTTTTTTTTATCTTCAGAGAAATTTTAACACCCCATGACTGATAAAGAAGCATTCCTGTCGCAGATCCAAAATGGATACACCTTCAAAGGTGAAAAATTTAAACTGGGTTGTGCCATGCTGAATGGCGATGTAGTAAGTGGAGCAGACGTGTTCCTGCCACTGAAAACGATGAACAGGCATGGGTTGATAGCCGGTGCCACCGGTACCGGAAAAACCAAGACCTTACAGGTCATTGCAGAAGGCCTGAGTGATGCCAGCGTACCTGTACTGCTCATGGATATCAAAGGTGACCTGAGTGGCGTAGCTGCCGCCGGCACCAACAGTGATAGAATTAAAGAACGATATGAGAAAATCGGAGGTAGCTGGTCCCCTTCCGGCTACCCGGTAGAACTGCTCTCCCTCAGTAATGAGAAAGGCGCACGCCTGAGAGCGACAGTAAGTGAATTCGGGCCGGTATTACTCTCCAGGATCCTGGAGCTAAACGATACACAGGAAGGACTGGTTGCCATGATCTTTAAATACTGTGATGATAGTCAACTGCCCCTGCTGGACCTAAAGGATTTCAAGAAAGTATTGCAATACGTAAGTGATGAAGGCAAGGCAGAGCTGGAAAAAGATTATGGTAAGATCTCAACCACGTCAGCAGGTACCATTCTGAGAAAAGTAATAGCTTTAGAGCAACAGGGTGCCGATAAGTTCTTTGGAGAAGCCTCTTTTGAAGTAGACGACCTGCTGCGCATCAGCGACGATGGCAGAGGTGTCATCTCTATCGTAAGAGTAGCAGATATTCAGGATAAACCAAAGCTGTTTTCCACCTTCATGCTTAGCCTGCTGGCAGAGCTTTATGCCACCCTGCCGGAAGAAGGTGATATGGACAAACCCAAGCTGGTACTGTTCATTGACGAAGCACACCTGGTATTCCAGGAAGCAAGTTCCGCATTGCTTCAGCAGATAGAAACCATCATTAAACTGATTCGTTCCAAAGGTGTAGGCATCTTTTTCTGTACACAGAACCCAATGGACGTACCTCCTTCCATCCTTGGACAATTAGGCATGAAAGTACAGCATGCTTTGCGTGCATTTACGGCCAACGACCGTAAGACAATCAAACAAACAGCAGAGAACTATCCGCTGTCCGATTTTTATAAAACTGATGAACTGCTCACACAAATCGGTATCGGTGAAGCACTGTTCACCTGTCTGAACGAAAAAGGAATACCTACACCACTGGCAGCAACCATGCTGGTGACACCACGCTCCCGTATGGATGTGCTTTCCGATCCTGAAATGGATGCACTGGTGGCTGGCAGCAGGATCGCGAAGAAGTACAACCAGGAAATCGACAATCAGAGCGCTTACGAGATCCTGACGGCTAAATTGCAGGAAGCAGCAGAAAAGAGTACTCCTGCTGCTTCGACAAAAACAAGTGGCGGCAAAAAACAAGCTGAAGAAAAGAGTGTGCTGGATACTGTATTAAGCAGTCCTGTCGCCAGACAGGTGGGCCGTACAGCAGCCAACATGATTACAAGAAGTTTGCTGGGTGCACTGGGATTAGGAGGCAAGAGCAGTAAAAAAAGTAGTAGCTGGTTTTAATTAAAATCTAGGATATGGAGAAAATCATCAAAGCAGGGATCTGTTCCTATGGCATGTCAGGACATATCTTTCATGCGCCGTTTATTCACACACATCCGGGGTTTACCTTCTATGCTGTAGTAGAAAGAAGTAAAAATCTCGCAAGACAGCGCTATCCTGATGTGAAAGTATATACCAGTGTAGCTGATATGATCAAAGATCCTGAACTGGATCTGATCGTAGTCAATACGCCTAACTATACCCATTATGAATACGCCAAAGCCGCACTGGAAGCAGGTAAAAATGTGATCGTTGAAAAGCCGTTCACCGTGCATGCTGCCGAAGGGCAGGAGCTCGCGGAACTGGCAGCCTCCAAAGGATTGCTGCTGAGCGTGTATCATAACAGACGCTTTGATAGTGATTTTAAGATCGTAAAACAGGTATTGGGTAGCGGTGATCTGGGCGAGTTGCTGGAAGCAGAAATTCATTACGACCGTTACCGCGAAGAACTGAGTTATAAGAAACACAAAGAGGAAAAACTGCCTGGCACCGGTGGCTTGTATGACCTGGGTTCACACCTGGTAGATCAGGCCCTGATCCTGTTTGGCATGCCCGATGCTATCTGGGCCGATATCAGGACGATCAGGAAAGATTCCCTGGTGGATGATTATTTTGAACTGGTGTACTTCTATGAACATCTCCGCGTGAGATTAAAATGTAGCTATATCACCAGGGAGCCGATTCCATCTTATCAGTTTCATGGTCGCAAAGGCTCCTTTATCAAAACGAAGGCTGATACGCAGGAAACCATGTTACAGCAGGGATTGATGCCGGGAGCACCAGGATGGGGTATAGAAGGCATTCATGAATGGGGCCTGCTCCATACTGAAAGAGACGGGAAAGTGGTGAGAGAGTATCTGCCTTCTCCTAAAGGAGATTACCTGGAATACTATGACGGGATCTATAATGCGCTGACAGGTAAAGGACCCAATCCGGTACCGGCAGCAGATGCAGTGAATGTGATTAAGGTGATTGAGGCAGCATTTGAAAGCAGTCATGCGAAGAAAGTCATCTCACTCAAATAACAAAAGCGGACGCTTTTACCTGCGGTAAAAGCGTCCTTCTTCATCTCTTATAATTACTTCTTCACTGATCAGGTATTGGGTCACCTCCATCAATTCCGCTTCATTCACATCTTTTAGCCTGTTCTGAATCACATCCCATTCAATTGGAACAGATGTAAGCTCCGCTAATAATAAGCCGGAAATCGCCTTAAAATCCACTGGCTTTTTCTTCTGTTCTATACACACGTCACAAATACCGCAAGGCTGTGCATCCTTCTCTCCAAAATAGGTTACTAACACCTGTGTGCGGCATTGTTCCTTATTCTGCACATAATGCAGCATCGCATCCAGCCTGTCCTGGTAAGCTTTCATTCTCGCCTTTACCCTTTCTGTATCAATCCGCAAATGCTGTGTCGATACCCGCTGCTCTACAAATGATAACTGTGGTACAGACTTACGTTGTTTGTACCTGATGATACCCCGCTGGTGCAGGTGTTGCAATCCCTGGATCACTTCCGGTTCTTTCAGCCGCAGTATCCGCATCAGCTGTCTTTCATATACAGGTACAGGATTGTCAAATATCCCTTCATATGTGCGTAACAATGTTTGTACAAGTGGAGACATCGATGGCTGTGCTGCATCAAAAGCAAACAAAGTCTGCCTGTTCACAATGAACTCCACCATCGAGGGCATAAAGACACTCTCACTCAGCTGCAGAATACCTTCCTGCTCCAATATGCGCAGGGCACTATATGCCACTGTTATATTCAGTTCGAATTTCTGTACAAAGTCGTTGATATCAAAATCGAAATACACCCCTTCTCCCCCTCCTACCGGCACCTGCAGGTAATTCACCAATGCCTGGTAAATAGCCCTTACCTGGTCTTGCCCTGGGAACTGTAAGGGCACCATCTCCTTCATTCTATCCAGTTCTGAAGCATGATATAGCAGCACAGCATAGGCTTTCTGCTCATCTCGTCCTCCCCTGCCGGCCTCCTGGTAGTAGGCCTCCAGGCTTTCCGGTGCATCGGCATGGATCACCACTCTTACATCAGGTTTATCTATCCCCATCCCAAATGCATTGGTACATACCATTACCCTGATCCGCCCCTGAATCCACAATTCCTGGCGGGCAGTCCGCTCCTCCCCGGTTAAACCTGCATGATAATAGCTTGCTGAAATTCCATTTTGCTCCAGCATATCCGCCAGATCACGGGTACCTTTCCGGTTGCGGCAATAGACAATAGCACTACCGGGTACCCGCTCCAGGATGTGTAATAATTTAGGTTGCTTATCGCCTTCTTCTATGACGCTATAGGAAAGATTACTACGCACAAAACTCTTGCTAAAAATAGCCGGCTTGCGCATGCGCAGTTTATCACAAATATCCTGCTGAACTTTGGGTGTAGCCGATGCAGTAAGTGCTAATACCGGCACACCGGGAAACTGGGTTCTGATCTCCGCAATCTCAAGGTAAGCGGGCCTGAAGTCGTAGCCCCACTGGGAGATACAGTGTGCTTCATCTATCGCCAGCAGCGTTACAGGCAGTCCATCACAATATTCCAGAAAACGACGGCTCTGCAATCGCTCCGGGGATACATACAGAAATTTATAACTGCCACGCCTTGCCTCTTCCAATAGCTTTTCCACATCCTGATAATACATACCTGCATAAATAGCAGCCGCAGGAATATTCCGGTTTCGCAGGTTCGCCACCTGGTCCTTCATCAGGGCAATGAGGGGAGTTACCACCAGGCAGAGTCCTTCTTTCATCAGCGCTGGTACCTGGAAGCAGATGGACTTACCACCACCGGTGGGCATCAGCGCCAGGGTATCCTGCCCCTTGCTGACAGACTGAATAATGTCTTCCTGCAAAGGACGGAATTGCGCATAGCCCCAGTATTTTTTCAGTATTTCTGTTGGAGTAGTCACGCTGTAAATGTAACTATATTACTTTCTTGTACCGCAGTCGCACAGAATTTGCGGCCAGCACGATATCAGAAAGCGCCATCACACCCGCGCCGGATATAGGACTCAGTACCCCAAAGGCGGCAAATGGTATGGCAATTACATTGTACAGGAATGCCCAGAAGAGGTTCTGTTGTATAGTGAGGAAGGTATGTCTACCCAGACCCAATGCCAATGGCAGGGAGGATAATTTACTATTTAATAAGATCACATTGGCACTCTGCATAGCAATATGCGTAGCATCGCTCAGCGAGATCCCAATTGTAGCCCTTGCCAGTGCCGGCGCGTCGTTGATACCATCACCCACCATGGCTACCGGAGCCTCTTTCATAAGACTATCTATCTT
This sequence comes from Chitinophaga silvisoli, assembly GCF_003412465.1. Lineage (GTDB taxonomy): Bacteria > Bacteroidota > Bacteroidia > Chitinophagales > Chitinophagaceae > Chitinophaga > Chitinophaga silvisoli. The sequence continues at coordinate 202,688 of NZ_QTJV01000003.1, read as the reverse complement.
TTGTAATTTCTGTTCCGGTGTCTGGCTGGAAAATACTTCTTTGATGCCTGTCAGCGCTGCCAGTTCCCGGCATTTACGTGCTGTATCGCCACTCAGCAATACCGGGGTAATTCCTCTGCTTTGCAGCATGGAGACCATTTGGGCAGCATCAGGTCTTACTTCATCGATCAGGTCTATCCAACCCGCCAGCTGACCATTTTTCAGCAGGTAAAGGTTATGGCTATCATCCGCAGTGGTATGTTTCGCCATTTCAAAAGAGCCCAATTGCCATTCATTGCCTGCTGCATCTTTTGCCTGCATACCCCGACCTTTCATTTCGCGGATCTGTGTCAGCTTCACTTCGCCTTCTTTCTTCCAGATGCTTACCAGGGAGCGGGCAATAGGGTGAGAAGAGAATTTCTCCAGACTATACACCGTCCGGGCAAATTCCTTTTCGGTCATACCTTCATAGTGATAATTGCCCAATTGCAATTTGCCGGTAGTAAGGGTTCCCGTTTTATCAAGGACTACATATTTTATATCTTTAAACGCTTCCAGCGTCTGCGCACCTTTGATGAGAATACCATTTTTAGCAGCTCTGCCCAACCCTACCATTACAGCTGCAGGAGTAGCAAGACCCATTGCACATGGACAGGCTATTACCAACACCGCAATACTTCTCATAATGGCAGCACCGATGGTGATATGGCCGAAGATGGCCCAACCCAGGAAAGTGAGCACCGCAATCCCTAATACCAATGGTACAAAAATGGCACTGATCTTATCCGCCAGTTTCTGCATGGGTGGTTTATTGCCCTGGGCCTGTTTTACCAGGTCTATGATATATGAGAGTACGGTATCTTTTCCGGTAGCGGTGATGAACATCTTGATACTACCTTCTTCCAATATAGTACCACCGATGGCTTTTTCTTTTTCGCCTTTGCGCACGGAAGTGCTTTCACCGGTGATCATGGATTCATTGATGAGACCACTGCCCCAGTAGATGGTGCCATCCATAGGGATCATGTCACCTGTGTTCACCAGTACTTTATCGCCGGTACGGAGGGCCTGGTTGTCTACAACATGAATATGCTCATGATCACCATGTTCCTCAATACGACGAGCCGTTGTCACCTGCATTTTTGCGAGGGCGGTAATGGCGGTGGTCGTCTGTTTTACAGAACGTTCTTCCAGCAGGTTGCCCAGGAATACCAGGGTGATGATGGCAGCAGCCGTTTCGTAAAACATATAATCAGGTCCCAGGTGCAGGATCGTACCTGTAAGGCTATAGCCGTAAGCTGCAATGGCTCCCAGGGCAATCAGCACATCCATGTTCGCCATACCATTGGAAAGGGAGCGGATCGCACTCCGGCCAAAGTGCCACATCCCTACGAGAAACACAGGTGTAGCAAGGCAAAGCTGTACGATGGGATCATGGAGCCATGCCCAGTGTACCCACATATGCAATAGCAAAGGAGCTGTAAAAATGGCGCAGCATACAAACTTAAAGGTCAGTGAACGCAGGAAAGCCGCCCTGGGCTGAGGTTGGTCAGGCAATACCACCTGGTAGCCCAGCTGATCGATGCCCGAAAGGATCTCTCTGGGATTCGTCTCCACTCCTTCAGGCAGGGTAAAACTTAATTCCTCCGTGGCAAAACTTACATTCACGTCCTGCATGCCCTTGTGCTGAAGATATTTGGATACCGTCAACGCACAACTGGTACAGTTCATTCCTTTAACTTTACAACTGATCGTTTCCATTAGTGACTGATTAACGTTACAAAGGTATCCACAGCAGATTCATGTGAATAAAATATTAATGCAACGGAGTGGCACGCCTGGATGAAAGTAACAGAAAATCAATTGTTTCTGAAAGTCTTTAATTAATGCAACCCGGTATCAACCAATACATTACGGTTATTTAATTACATTTACGTCATGGAATGGACCTTTACTATTGACGAGCTGCCCCAGGTAGCCCAAAGTTTCTGGGCACAATATGGAGCGCAACAGATATTTACCCTTGAGGGTGCTATGGGAGCCGGCAAAACTACTTTTGTAAAGGCGCTGTGCGCAGTAAAAGGTGTGGAAGACACCACTGCCAGCCCTACCTTCTCCATTATCAACCAGTACACATACCGTACTAATGACGGTGCAACACGTAATATTTACCACCTGGATCTGTATCGCCTGCGTGACGAGGAAGAAGCCATAGGCGCGGGTGTAGAGGATACTATTTACCAGGATGGGGCCATCTGCTTTGTGGAATGGCCGGATATCATAGCGCAGCTGCTACCTGCAGACACCATTCGATTGCAGTTGACCGTGCTGCCTGATCAGCGGAGACAGCTGCGTACAGAGTAAGCAAAGGAATTTACAATTAAAGTTGCTTTGAACAAATAATGTATCTTTGGTTACAAGGAAAAATTCACCCGGATCAATTTTGACAACTATATGGAGCAAAGGCAAAAACCTGTTGTGAGTGCTGGCTTTACATATTCACCACTGGAAGAAACGTTGGATATTCCTCAGAAAAATTCCCGTTTATTTATAGGTATTCCAAAAGAAACGTCCTTCCAGGAAAACCGCATAGCCCTTACACCGGATGCGGTTAGTATACTGGCCAGCAATGGTCATCATATCGTGGTAGAACATAAAGCAGGCGATGGCTCTCATTTTTATGACACAGATTTTTCAGAAGCCGGCGCCGAAATATTGTACGATAAGAAAGAAGTATACAAAGCGGAGATCATTGTAAAATCAGCCCCACTCAACGATGAGGAAATAGAGCTGTTGCATCCTCACCAGATAGTGATCTCTCCCATCCACCTGGCTGCCCTCAAAATAGAGCAGGTACAGAAGATGATGGAGAAACGGATTACCCTGCTCTCCTTCGAGAACCTTAAAGATGATGCGGGCACCTATCCTATTGTAAGGGCCATGAGTGAGATAGCCGGTGGTGCCGTTATGCTGCTTGCCAGCCAGTACCTGAGCAACAGCAACAAAGGGAAAGGCATTCTGCTGGGTGGTGTCACAGGCATCCCTCCTACTAAAGTTGTGATCATCGGGGCAGGTATAGTAGGTGAATTTGCAGCCCGTACAGCCATGGCCTTAGGCTCTTCCGTAAAAGTATTTGACAATAACATCTATAAACTGAAACGCCTGCAAAACAACATTGGCGTTCGTGTGTTTACCTCCGTTATTCAGCCCAAAGTCCTGGCAGAACAACTGCGCAATGCAGATGTAGCTGTAGGTGCTCTTTCTTCCCAGAATGGCCGTACCCCAATCGTAGTCACAGAGTCCATGGTGAGCAATATGAAAGCAGGATCTGTGATCGTGGATGTAAGTATAGACAGGGGAGGATGTTTTGAAACATCAGAGATTACCAGCCATGAGAATCCGGTGTTCAAGAAGTATGATGTGGTACACTACTGTGTTCCCAATATCCCATCCGGTTTTGCACGTACAGCATCTGAAGCTATCAGTAATGTACTGATGCCCTTATTGCTGGAAGCAGCTGATGACGGCGGCTTTGAAAACCTGGTATGGATAAAGAGAGGTGTGCGGAACGGGATCTATTTGTACAAAGGAGCACTGACCAATTATCACCTGAGTGAAAAGTTCAAACTAAAATATACTGACCTGGAACTGCTACTGGCAGTGAAGGGATAAGACACGTTCGAACCAGATTTATTCCTGGCAGCAAATGCCGCCAGGAATAATAAAATCAATTATTGCTTAGGCTACAGTGAGATTGTACCCCATAAACATAGCAGCCAGGATCGCACCTCCTACCAGGATACGGTATACACCCCATACACGGAAACCGTATTTCTTCAATACACCAATAAAGAACTTAATAGCAATCAATGCTACAACGAATGCGATGACAAATCCAATAGCCAGCAGCTGAAAGTTGCCCGTATTGTTGGCCAGGGCATCTTTACTCTTATACAGATCGTAGCAGGTAGCTGCGAACATAGTAGGCACAGCCAGGAAAAATGAGAATTCTGCAGCTGCATTGCGGGTCAGCTTCTGCTGCATACCACCAATTATGGAAGCTGCACTGCGGCTCACACCAGGAATCAATGCCAGGCACTGGAAAAAGCCAATGCGGATAGCCCTGAAATTGCTGACCTTCTCATCCTTATCAATCGTTGGATTCGTAAACCAGTTGTCTACAAACAGTAATACGATCCCTCCCAGGAACAGGCTGGCAGCCACGACCATCGGAGACCCCATCAGATCCTTGATCTTGTGGTGAAACAGGAAACCCAGGATCAGGGCGGGAATTGTAGCCAGTATCAGCTTGATATAAAAGGGAATGCGGTTCTTGTCGAACACAAAAAATTTCTTCCAGTACAAAACAACGACAGCTAATATTGCCCCCAGCTGTATAACGATCTCAAACAATTTGGTAAATTCATCGTCCCCAATACCCAGGATCGCACTGGTAATCACCATGTGGCCAGTGGATGAAATAGGTAAAAACTCGGTTAATCCTTCAACGATGGCAATGATAATGGCATCCAGAATGCTCATGGAATTAGCTGATTTATCCGTTTAAATAAAAAAAAAGCGATGAAGTGGTATCATCGCCTGAATTATAAAAAGTTGTAGATCTTATTGCTTCGGTTTACGCATAATTGCAAATACCTCTACCGCCAGTCCCAGCAGGATCACGATAGGTGCCAGGGTAATACGCTGGAAGCTATACACCTCTTCCGGCTTGAATTTGGTAGCATCGTCGTTATAACCACCGGTCATCAGCAGGAAGCCGATCACAGTAATCACCAGGCCCGCTAACATCAACTTATAGTTATCTTTTGCGAAAACAGGACGGGTGTCGATCACTGCTTTTTCAGCTTGTTTCGTTTCTTTAATCATATGATGTAGAAATTATCAATCAATATAAATCATCCAGTTTCAGCTTCAGGTACTTCATGACGGAGCGATGTGTGCTCACCAAAGAAATAAAGATCCCTATCACAATCATGCCTATAAAGAGGACAGATGTCATAAAGTAGTCCCTCATGGTACTGAGCTCTGGAAGTAATTTGTCTGCAAAATAGAGAATCCCGATCAAACCGGCAATAGCCAATATGGCACTCAGGGCGCCGTTAATAATACTGCGGAGATCGAAAGGCTTGGCAATGAACCACCTGGTAGCGCCTACCATCTGCATGGTCTTGATCAGGAAGCGGTTGCTGAACATAGCCAGACGTATTGTATTGTCTATCAGTACGATTACGACAATTGCCAGCATCACACAGATCCCCAGGATCACGAACCCGATCTTACGTACATTCTCATTCAGTTTCGATACCAGGCCTCTCTGGTAAGAAATTTCCCTCACTATAGGCTGTTGGGCCAGATTTGCCTCTATCACTGACAGGCTGTCCGGATTTACATACCGGGCATTGCCCTTTACATTGATACTGGCATATAATGGGTTATATTGCAGCAAGGTGATAAAATCTTCCCCGAACTCCTTTTTAAAGCGCTCGGCCGCCATATCTTTAGATACGTATTCGATCGACTTGACATAAGGCCTGCCGGCAATGGAATCCCGAAGGGCGATTGCCTGCTCTTCCTTTACATTGTCCCTAAGGATCACCTGAATTTCAATACTCTCTTTAAAATATTCACTGAGCTTGTTGGCATGGATGACTATAAGCCCTAATGTTCCCAGCAGGAACAGTACCAGTGCCACTCCAATGATGGAATACAGATAAGAAGGTTTGGATTTTCTTGATGATGATTTCCCGGGTTGCTGCGCCATTAAACTACCGTTTATAGGCGAAAATAATAAAAATTAGCAGTTATGTTTACTTTTGTCATCCTTTAACGTTATTTTAAGTCAACAGGGCGTAGCGTTACGCCCGGTTAATTCAACAATTATATGGAATATAATTTCAGGGCTATTGAGAAAAAGTGGCAGGAATCCTGGAGCAGCTCGAAAGCTTACAGGGTTAGCATCAATAGCCAAAAGCCCAAGTGCTATGTACTTGATATGTTTCCTTATCCGTCAGGGGCGGGCCTCCATGTAGGTCATCCACTAGGATATATTTCGTCTGACATCTACGCTCGTTATAAAAGACTAAAAGGCTTTAATGTACTACATCCTATGGGTTGGGATGCCTTTGGTCTGCCAGCAGAGCAGTATGCCCTGGAAACAGGTCAGCATCCTGCGGTGACTACTGCTGTAAATATCGCTTCCTTCCGTAAACAATTGGATAACATTGGTTTCTGCTTCGACTGGGAAAGAGAAGTGAACACCAGCAGTGCCGATTACTATAAATGGACACAGTGGCTCTTCCTCCAGCTGTTCGATAGCTGGTTTGATCGTAGTATCCAAAAAGCAAAACGTATTCCTGAACTGATCGCCATCTTTGAAAAAGAAGGTAATGCAGCCCATGAATGCCCCGGTGATCGTAACCTCTCCTTCTCTGCCGAAGAGTGGAAAGGCTATAATGAAGCCCATCAGCGCGAGATCCTGATGCACTACCGCATTGCTTTCCTCGCTTATGCTGAGGTGAACTGGTGTGCTGCACTGGGCACCGTACTGGCAAACGATGAGGTGGTAAATGGTGTGAGTGAACGTGGCGGTTACCCCGTAGTAAAGAAAAAAATGCGCCAGTGGTTCCTCCGTATCACTGAGTATGCGAACCGTCTGCTTGAAGGCCTGGAAACTGTGAACTACAGTGAAGCGATGAAGGAAATGCAGCGTAACTGGATCGGCAAGAGCCAGGGCGCTGAGATCACTTTCAGGTTTGAAGGCAGCAGCCAGGGCTTAAGGGTATATACTACCCGCCCCGATACCATCTTCGGGGTGGACTTTATGGTGGTAGCTCCTGAACATGAGCTGGTAACCAGTATCACTACTGCCGAGAACAAAGCCGCGGTAGAAAAATACCTGGAATATGTACAGAGCCGTTCAGAACGTGAACGTATGGCAGAGGTGAAACAAATCACCGGTTGCTTTACAGGTGCTTATGTGCTGAACCCATTCAATGGCAAGCGGATTCCTGTATGGATCTCTGAATATGTACTCGCAGGTTATGGTACCGGTGCGATCATGGCGGTGCCTTGCGGTGACCAGCGTGACTTTGGCTTTGCCAAACACTTTAACATTCCGATTACCAATATTATCGGCGATGCTTTTAATGGTGGAGAAGCAAATCCAACAAAAGATGCTGTACTGCAAAACAGTGATTTCCTGAATGGCATACCTATGCGGCAGGCCATGGAGCTGGTAGCCGATAAGGTCGAAGCCATGGGTATTGGTAAGAAACAAACTAACTTCAGGATGCGTGACGCAGGTTTTAGCCGTCAGCGTTACTGGGGTGAGCCTTTCCCTATTGTTTACAAAAATGGTATCCCATACCCTGTAGATGAAAGCGAACTCCCGGTAGAACTGCCACACGTAGAAACTTATAGACCAGGTGAAGATGGTGAAGGTCCACTGGCTAATATCACTGACTGGGTAAATATAGATGCCAATACAAAACGGGAAACCAACACCATGCCTGGTTATGCAGGTAGCAGCTGGTACTTCCTGCGCTATGCAGATCCTTCCAACAGGGAAGAGTTTGCAAGCCGTGCCGCCACCGACTACTGGAATCAGGTAGATGTGTACATTGGTGGTACAGAGCACGCAGTAGGTCATCTGCTGTATTCACGTCTGTGGACCAAGGTACTGTTCGACCTCGGTTATATCGGTTTTGACGAGCCTTACAAGAAACTCATCAACCAAGGTATGATCCAGGGTTCTTCCAGGTTTGTAAAGCGTTTAAGATTCATTCACAGTGACCACCATGTTGGTGCAGATGAAATTGAACCAATCACCCTGCCTGATAACAAACAGGTATATATCTCTAACAGCTATACCGATATTCGTATAAAAGACATTATTGAACTGATCAGAGCACAGGATGCGTCTTTAGCTGAATTTCTGGATTCAATGCAGGTGAATAATGTACTGGAAAGCCATATCCACATGAATGTAAACTTTGTAGATGGTGTGGTACTGGATATTGAGGCTGCCAGAAAATGGAAGCCCGATTTTGCAAATGCAATCTTCTTATCACAGGATGGACAGTTCACTTGTAAATCGGAAGTAGAGAAGATGAGTAAGCGACTGTACAACACCGTTAACCCGGATGTACTCGTTGATAAATACGGTGCCGATACCTTCCGCATGTACGAAATGTTCCTCGGCCCCGTAGAGCAGTCCAAACCATGGGATACCAAAGGTATCGAAGGGGTGCACCGCTTCCTCAAAAAACTCTGGCGCCTCTTCGTGGATGAGCAGAAAGGCCTGATTGTAAAAGACGGTGAAGCTACTCCCGAAGAACTCAAGATCCTGCACAAGACTATTCAGAAAATCGACAGCGATACTGAGAACTTCTCTTACAATACCGCTGTGAGCCAGTTCATGATCTGTGTGAATGAACTGAGTAGCCTGAAGAGCAACAAACGCAGCGTGCTGGAACCATTGCTGATTCTCCTTACGCCTTATGCACCGCACATCAGTGAAGAACTGTGGCACATGCTGGGCAATACTACCAGCATCCTCGATGCAGCTTACCCTGTATTCGAAGAGAAGTATGTAAAGGAAAATGCATTCAACTACCCGATCGCTGTAAATGGTAAGACCCGTACTGAACTGGGCTTCCCTCTCGATGCAGACAATGCCGTTATCGAACAGACCGTACTCGCTAACGAGGTAGTACAGAAATGGATAGAAGGCAAGCCTGTAAAGAAAGTAGTGATCGTGAAAGGAAGAATGATCAATATTGTCGTTTAATAAATCAGAGGTTGTATTAAAAGTAACAGGAAGGCATTGAGCAGTACCTCAACCTTTTGCTCTCCGGATTAAACCCGGAATTTACTTTTGATACAACCTCTCTTCTTTACTATGTTAACCGAAATCTTAAAAGCTCATCAGCCGTTCCAGCCAGTCGTATTATTCGATCCGACCAAAGATTACCTGTATCCCATGGATCTCACAGCGGGCAATACCGAACTGACCAACGATATACTGGACGACGAACATCGCTTCAGTGACTATGTCACGCAACTGCTCGCAAAGCATAATGCTGTATTTGGCATCGGCGGCTATGGCGAACACCGCACCATCTACTCCCGCAGCGCTCACTTCGATACCGGCGATGAACCCAGAAGGTTCCACCTCGGCGTAGATATCTGGGGACCTGCAGGCACACCTGTATATGCACCTATGGACGGCCGGATTCACAGTTTTCAGTTCAATAACCAAATGGGAGACTATGGGGCTACTATTATCTTAAAACATGTGCTTGAAGGGATTACTTTTCATTCCCTATACGGGCACCTGAGCGTGGCAGACCTGGAAGGGTTAAGCGTGGATGCACCTGTTGCTGCAGGGCAGATAATAGCCCATTTCGGACCTTTGCATGAGAATGGCCACTGGCCTCCACACCTTCACTTCCAGCTCATTATGGATATGGAAGGGAAGATGGGAGACTATCCTGGCGTATGTCGTTATAGTGAAAGAGCACGGTACCTGGCCAATTGCCCGGACCCTAACCTCATCTTAGCGTTTTAAGCCTTCTTTATCTATCCTCGCAGGTGTATCTGTACCTGCTACAATACTTCGCGCACTGATGGCAATAGCCTGTATCGTACTCGTGATGTTCTTAATATCCAGGGTACTTACTTCATCCCCTACACTATGGTACAATTTATCTGAATCAATCTGGTCTGTAGAAATCGTATGAGCCGGCACTCCCTGCCTGGCCAGCGTTGCATTGTCCGAGCGATAGAACAGGCTCTGCTCCGGATATGGGTCAGGGTAGAAATGGAAGATGGAGTTTTGAAGGTTCTTCTCCAGGATCTTTCCGAAATCGGAACGCTCATAACCTGTGATAAATGCACTGTTTTTACCAAACTTTGATTCCTTTCCGATCATCTCAATATTGAACATGGCAACTACCTTGTCAGGATCCTGCTTCTGAGAGAAATACCGGGAGCCATACCCGCCTATTTCTTCAGCAGTAAATGCTACAAAGATGAGCGATCTGGCAGGTGGATGCTGCTTGTAATACTTTGCCAGCATCACTACCGCTGTGACCCCACTGGCATCATCATCGGCACCATTCGCAATGCTGTCTTTACCTACAGGTTTTACGATACCCAGGTGATCATAGTGACCGGAGAAGATCACATACTCATCCGGTTTCGTTTTGCCCCTGATCATTCCTACAATATTGCTCAGGTATAAAGGTGTGACCTGTTGACTGGCCTTCACATCCCAGGTTTTGAGATCAGTATCTTCAGCCTGTTTGAGTACTAAAACTACTGATGGGAGGCTATCGAGGTTTTTACTCCCTTTTTGCTGCAGATTTTCATAAAACTTATTGAAGTCATCTGTATGCGCAGTATCGACCCATACAAGGGTGTTTTTCTTCACATCCCTCAGTTTTCGCAGGTAGTCATAGAACTGTTCCGAAGCGGGTAATGTCTGTACATCTACATCGCTGTTCTGATTCCAGTCGATAGCCGGTGCTACACCCAGCACAATGACTCTTTCAGCCCTTATTTCAGCCTTACCAACGTGGACCTGACGTGGACCTGGAGTAGTGTTATACCTGTGAAATGCCTGTCTGAAATTGGTAGCTCCTGCTAATGGCTGAAGTCCTGCTTTGGTAAATTCGTTTTCCAGGAACCGGGCTGCTTTTTCGATACCCGGTTCAAATGTTTTACGGCCCTCCATATCGTCGGCAGCAAGGGTGCTAAGAATGCGTTTCACCTCCTGCTCCCTGATGTCCTGTGCATGTGTAGTGAGGGCAGATACACTGATCAGGAGGGTTAAAATGTGCGCGTGTTTCATATTGGGATGTTGCTAATTATCAAATATAACCGAAAATTCGAAGCTGCCGCAGGCGTTTTTTTGGTAACTTTCACCCTGATATGTCGAATCCTCTAAGACCAGAAGAAAGCCGCCAAAGTGCTGCAGAAAAGGAGTTTGAAAACAGCATCCGGCCCAAAGAGATCGTAGATTTCTCGGGGCAGGACCAGATTATTGAGAACCTCAAGATCTTTATCAAGGCCGCCAAATTGAGAGGTGAAGCACTGGATCACGTGCTCTTTCACGGCCCTCCCGGATTAGGTAAAACAACGCTGTCACGCATTGTCGCCAATGAAATGGGGGTCAACATCCGGGAAACATCCGGCCCGGTGATCGAAAAACCCGGTGACCTGGCAGGCCTGCTCACCAACCTCGAGCCTAAAGATGTGCTGTTTATCGATGAAATTCACAGGCTTAGTACCGTGGTGGAAGAATACCTTTATTCCGCCATGGAAGACTACCGTATCGATATCATGATTGATACGGGTCCAAGTGCCCGTGCCATCCAGATTTCCCTGCATCCGTTTACACTCATAGGGGCTACTACCCGCTCAGGTTTGCTCACCGCTCCCCTGCTCTCCCGCTTTGGTATCAAGTCAAGGCTGGAATATTATAGCGCCGCCACCCTGCAAAAGATCATCTGGCGTGCCGCCGGCCTGCTGGACACAAAGATCACCAGCGAAGCTGCGATGGAAATAGCACGGAGATCCCGGGGTACCCCACGTATTGCCAATGGATTACTGAGAAGGGTAAGAGACTTTGCACAGGTAGTAGGCAATGGGATCATTGACCTGGAGATTGCGAAATTCAGCCTGAAAGCACTGAACGTGGATGAATATGGCCTGGATGAAATGGACAACCGGATCCTGCAGGTCATCATCGAAAACTTTAAAGGTGGCCCGGTAGGTATCACTACTATCGCTACTGCAGTAGGCGAAGAATCCGGCACGCTGGAAGAAGTATATGAACCATTCCTTATCCAGGAAGGTTTCATCAAGCGGACACCACGAGGTAGAGAAGTAACAGAGAAAGCTTATATACACCTCGGCAAAACGCCCAGAGGTGGGGCTAACAGTGGATTGCTGTTTTAATAGAAAGACCTTGGAATTTAATTAAAAAAATAGCCTGTTATTTAACAGAGCAGGGCTTTGAATAAGATAAGAAGCGCTGGGGTTCAAACAAACAATTCTTATCTAAAGAAAATATTATTCTCAAAATACTAAATAAACTAAAGGGCTGACCATTGTATCGCTGGTCAGCCCTTCCTCCTCAAAACGGTGATCAGGGAGTATGTGCAATCTTTAACCAATCTATTCTTCCTGAATTTTACTCCCCCTCGTACCAATCATTCTTTACCAATATATATAACTACTACATCACATAATACGTGTACACGGGCGGTGTTTCCGGTACATAATTGTCATTCAGCATCTGCCGCAGATCCCTTTCAATTGTACGCGCAATCGTCGTCATCGGGGTATCGGTCGGCTTGTTATCAAACGGATCCTGCAAGTGGATCGCCATCTTCTCAATCAGCAGAAAGGATGCAGCAATCGCGCCTACCAAAGGCACTGCTACCCAGCCAAAGAACTCTATCACGCCAAATGGCAGCAACATGATAAAGAAGTTCAATGCAAAATGAATATACAAGCTGTAGGTTGAAGGAAATACGGTATTCTTAATACGCTCGCACTTACCCATGCTATCACTGAATTTATTCAGGGTACTATCTATCTGTACCTGTTGATAAGTATTGATCCAGTCACGCTGCAGTGCAATCTGCAAATCCTTTGCATGCAGCTCCAGCAGCGCCATCGGTACATTTGCAAAGCGGCTTACATATGCTACTTCCCGCTTCGGAATCAGTCGTTCCAAACCTTCTGTAGCTGACAAGCCTCTCAGTTGCTGGCCCAGTGAATAACACCAGGCCATTTGTCGGCGGATCATTCTTTCACGCAAGCGCTCTGCTTCTTCCGGGAATTCTGTACTGCTTATAAACGTCAGCACTTCCCTGGTAAATGAGCGGGAATCGTTCACGATAGCGCCCCACACAGTGCGGGCTTCCCACCATCGGTCATAAGCCTGGTTAGACCTGAATGCCAGCAACAACGATATCACTGTACCCATTATCATCGGTACACTCAGCGGTATGTTGATGGTTTCTTTCAGATTGAATCGGTCATGTATTAATACTATCACAAGCGTGTATAATACCACTAACGCGATTTCATATTTGATCTTTCCAAACACATATCTAAACGGTATATTTTTTTTGAGTAGCATAATACCTGATTTAAAAAGTGATTTACAAATAGCGCTCCCCCCTCCGTCGAGGGAAAGAGCACTACTCAAACAGACACATCTATATTTCAAATAGTTCGGACATTGCCGACACCAGCATCCTTTCTTTCTTCTTCAGCGATACATGGTGTACGGGATAGTTGCTCTTCCTGATCAGTTCTGCCGGGTCATAACTGTTAGGTGATGCCTTGCGGAAATTGAATTCAGCAGGACATACAATCGCATCAATATTGTGGTACAACAAAAAGTTGCGAAACACACCATTGCTGCGGCCCATCAGGAACTCGGTTTTCATCGACCGAATGGCTGAGCCATATTTATTCTTTAATATTTCACTGGCTTCCTTATAATCATCGGTAATCAGATCATAGTGTGATGATCTCCTTGACAACATCATCAATTCCATGATAGAACCCGGCATGTGCATCGCATGCATCATCACAATATTCAAGGGTTCTCCAGCTCCAAAGCGCTCTACAACATGATGAACTACACGAAGAGACCTGATGGAAAAATCTGTAGGAATCAAAATATGTTTCATATGCTTCGATTTATAACACAAAGCTATTCCCACGAGATTAGGAACCCGTAAGCAGGAGATAAAAGGAGATTAAAAATGTGGTAAGAATCCGGTAAAACGGGGTAAGAAACCGGTAAGAATCAGGCTACCGGCAGGGTGATCCGTATCTCTGTACCCTTTCCCTGCTGGCTGTTTACAACGATATTGCCCCCATGCAGGCGGATAATATTACGGGACAATGGCAGTCCTATTCCATATCCTTTATATCCACTCGTATTAGAAGCGCGGAAGAAAGGATCATATATAAATGGTAACTCAGATTCCGGGATACCAATACCCTGGTCCTGAATCAGTAGGATAATATTTGAATCTGTAGCAGCCAGTGCTACACTCACCGGGCGGTTATCAGAATACTTGCAGGCATTCTGTACAATATTGCTGAATGCCAGGTGCAGCAACTGCGCATCGCCCAGAATAAAAAGCTTCGCCTCATCTTCCGGCAGCATGGAATAATCTATCTCTACCTTATTGTTAGGATTGATCTGGTCGATGGTATCTTTTACTGAGAAAATCAGCTCATCCATACGGATGCGTTCACGCTGCTGTCCCTTACCACCAAACCCTGTCTGGGCAAGGCGTAACAAGCTCTTAGTGATGTGCTCCAGGCGTTCGGCTTCGCCTAGGATTACCTGAATTGACTGGCGGTATTCGGCATCTGTACGTTGTTTATTCAGTGCCAGTTCTGCCTCACCAATGATAGCTGTAAGTGGTGTTCCCAACTCATGAGAGGCATTACTTACAAAGTTGTTCTGGGTCTCGAAAGCGGTCTCCAGCCTGTCCAGCATGTTATTGAAGGTCTGGGCCAGCTCGAACATTTCATCGTTACTGTCTGGCGAATCCAGCCGCAGGTGCAGGTTGTGCGCCCTGATATTCTTTACCTGCGATGTCATGACCCTCACAGGTTGCAGTATGTATCTCGAGAAGAAGAAACCTGCTGCCAGTACCAGGATGCCCGCCGTAGCCAGACAAATCGTCAATACCCGCTTCAGGTCGGCCATGTAGCGGCTGCCAAAGTCGTTCCTGGCAGAAACGATTACGATGTAGCGGTCAGGATCAGTACCAAATAACACACCTGTAAAGAAGATGTCACCACTACGATGATTGGCCTTGCCCTGCAACTGCACCATTTCAAAGAAGGATGCCGGCAGCGAATTAAGTGCTTCGGGGCGTTTGAAATGCCCTTCCTTATCCAGTTTCAGGAAGTATTCCTTTTCATGAGGCATACGTTCTAGGTGCTCATTACGCAATTCCGTATAGGTAGCACTGTTATCCCTGTCTTTGATCAGCACAGCACGTGCAGCTACAATGGCACGTATTTCAATGCGTTTATAAAAATCGGTAAAGGAGTATTGATTGGTGAGAAAGTAAGCACACCCCGCCATCAGCAGGATGATAGAAACTGTCAGTGCAGTAAACAGGATCAATATTTTGACACGTATACTCATGCTTCTTCTTTCAGCATATATCCCATGCCAACCACAGTCTGGATAAGGGCTGGCAGGTCTTTTCGGTTTACTTTCTTACGGAGGTAATTCACATATACATCCACCACCTTGGTGTTCATATTAAAGTCGATGCCCCATACATTTTCCAGGATCTCCATTCTTGACAATACACGACGGGGATTGCGGAGAAAATATTCCAGCAGGCGGTATTCTGTAGCAGTAAGGGTGATGCTTTCTCCGCTACGGCTGGCACTCTTGGTGTCTGTATTTAGTTCCAGGTCGGCCAGTTTGAGCAGGTTCACAGCAGGGGGAGCTGTAACAGTATTATTACTATTATTGTCCGGCTGTCGTCTCAGCAGGGAGCGGATCCTGGCCAGCAGTTCCGCCTGTTTAAATGGCTTGATCAGGTAATCGTCTGCCCCGCTATCCAGGCCGGATACCACATTTTCTGTAGAACCCAGTGCTGTCAGCATCAGGATGGGGGTCTTATTCTGTTGGCTGCGCAGTTCCTTACACACGGCAATTCCACTCATACCGGGCAGCATCACATCGAGGATGATGAGCTGAAAGGAGTGTTCCATGGCCATTTGCAGACCCGTTGGCCCATCCATGGCTACAGTCACATCATATCCTGCTTCAGTAAGATATCGGTGAATGAAGGATACCACTGCCGGTTCGTCCTCTATTAACAATAATTTCATGCGCTATAAAAATAAGGCTGACTGAAAAGATACGAATCTTTTCAGTCAGCCTCAGGCTATTTTAAAGTCTTAATCTTTCACTACCAGGCGGAAACCGTTACCGTGAATGTTCACGATCTCGATATTCGGGTCTTCCTTCAGGTATTTGCGCAGCTTGGCGATATATACGTCCATACTACGACCATTGAAGTAAGTATCGCTACCCCAGATTTTCTTCAGTGCCAGTTCGCGCGGCAGCAGGTCATTCTTATGCTCGCACAGCATGCGTAACAGCTCGTTCTCCTTTGGAGAGAGGGTATGTGTTTCCCCATCGCGTGTCAGTGTACGCAGGCGGGCATTGAATTCGTAGCGGCCAATTTTAAACTCATGCTGCTCTTCCTCTTTGCTGTTCAGTTCCTGGTTTCTCTTCAGGATCGCTTTGATCTTCAACAGGAGCAATTCGCTGTCAAATGGCTTGGCAATATAGTCATCAGCACCCAGCTTATAACCCTGGATGATGTCTTCTTTCATTGTTTTGGCAGAGAGGAAGAATAAAGGAATATCCGGATCTACATCCCGGATTTCCTCGGCCAGTTTAAAACCATCCATATTAGGCATCATGATATCCAGGAGACAGATGTCAAATTTTTCCCTTCTGAAGGCAGCCAGTGCCAGAATACCATCGCGGCACAGCTCCACGTCATAGTCATTCAGTTCAAGATAATTTTTGAGCACCATACCCAGGTTGGTATCATCTTCTGCCAGTAATATCTTTGGTTTACGTTCTTCCATATATAATAAAGTATTAATGTACAAACAAATATAGTTAGTCAGATGTTCACATAAAGTTAAAATAAGCCTAAACGCTATTATTTTGAGATGAGGGAGGAAAAAGGATAGCGGATATTCTTGTACCCGACCATATCTACTTTAATACTGCCCACGGAAATAGGGCTATCAATACGGAGGGGTATTTTATTGCCGTCGTCACTCACCCATACACTCATTTTCTCACCGCCTTCGAACATGGAGCCTTGCAGCAGCAGGGGGGCGAACCGGATAGCGCGGAACTTTCCGAACTTGGTCTCTACAGTTTCCTTGCCGATGTAGCGTACGTAAATGTTGTAGACTTTATCGTCCAGGAACATATTGAAGGGGATCTTATCGCCTGGTTTATATTTATTGAAATCGATATTACGGGCATAATAGATGGCGCTGATCACGTCCTGCACGCAGCCGGGCACCTTAAAACTGCCCTTGGTGCTGACAGCGGTATGTTGTGCCTGATAGAAAGTGACATCATTGTGAAGGCGATACCCACCTTCCTCTACATCGCGGAGGAACTTCAGGGGCATCATATTGGCAGTATCTATAAAGCTCTGGTATTTGTCGCGCACCTTGAAGAACCAGTCGTAGGTGCGGAAGGTCTTGCCTTCGGCTACGATATGATATACATCTTTACCGTTATACTTTTCAAGGTTACAGTTGAAAGTGGCTTCACCCGCGCCAATGAATACTCTTCCAAGGGTATAGTAAACTTTGAATGTGATACTTTCGCCGGCTCTGAAACTGGTATTGGTGATACCGCAAAAATCATTTTGGGCATACAGGGGGCGGATAGTGGCCAGACTTAAAACAACTATGAGTAGAATCAACCTCATTGATGAAGCTATTTTTCCTTAAAAATCTTAATTCCCAGCAAAAGCACACTACCCAGTACGGCCGGCAGCACGAGGTTTACCAGCCAGATAATGACCGTTGCCGCTATGATAGCAGGACTGTTCATACTGAGGAATCCCATGAAATACAGGCTTACTTTCCCTCTCAGGCCCAGTTCTGCGATGGCGATGGTAGGCACCATAGCCATTACGAGATAAATGACAGCGTTCATCAAAAATCCTTGCCACCACAGCATTTCAACGCCCAACGTGTCTAGCAAAATCAAATACTGTGCCGAGAAGACCACATAGCGTAAGGCCGAAAGGAGCAATAAGTGTTCGAGGTCTGTGTTGGAGTAACGAACAATAATTTGCACAAAGATCCGGGCCTTCCTCAACAATGGTACCCTTTCAAAGATGGATAGAATGATCTGCAGCCGAAAATATAACAATATGATCAAGCCACAAATTATCAGGAGGACTCCAAACGATATTTTTTCCCATACGGCGTAGCCTGTACCCTGTTCAGGCCTTACTGGCGTGAAGTTCGCCACAAAGTAGATAAAGCCGGTTAACCCAAAGATAATAGTGACTATGAGCTGGCTGAAGCTGCCCACCATCGTAGCAGCAATTGCTTTTAATTTGCTTCTGTTATTGCTCACATAGAGTACCCGACCCCCATATTCACCGATCCTGTTAGGTGTATTGATAGAAAACGAGACCCCGGAAAGTATGGCTCTAAACGCACGGAAGAAGGACATGGGTTGGAGGGGTTTGATCAGCATCTGCCACTTGCGGGCCTCCAGGCCCCAGTTCATCAGCATACCTATCAATACCAACAGCATGGCCACAACGCCTTTATGCTCAAGGGTATCTATCATTTGCTGAAGAGAACTCTTTAAATTGGGTTGGTGGCGCAGTTGGCTATAAATGGACCAGGCTAACCAGGTAAAAAGGACTGCCCCCAGCAGGTAATTGAGAATTATTTTGGTATTTTTGTTCAGACATCAAGATTTTGGCAAAAATAAACTGTGGTTGGCAAACAAGTCAAAAATAATTCTCGGCATCGACCCGGGTACGCTGGTGATGGGCTACGGGCTCATACTGGTGGAAGGAACGAAGGCCAGCCTGCTGGAAATGGATGTGTTAAAACTGTCCCGTCACAAAGATCACTACGAGAGGTTGCAATTGATACACGCCCGTGTAAATGAACTGATACGCTTGCATAAACCGGTTTCCTGCGCAATCGAGGCCCCTTTCTTTGGTAAGAACGTACAGAGTATGCTCAAGCTGGGTAGAGCACAGGGTGTAGCCATCGCTACAGCCATGCAGGCTGGAGTACCGGTGACAGAGTACTCCCCCAAAAAGATAAAACAATCCATCACCGGTAATGGTAATGCGGACAAAGAACAAATCTGGCAAATGCTCCAAAGGATCCTGAAATTCTCAGAACGCCCTGATTATCTTGATGCTACAGATGCCCTTGCAGTGGCAGTCTGTCATTTTTTTCAAGAATCCAGCGTGCTGCCGGATACCAGTAAGGCAAAGGGTTGGGACGCATTTTTGCAGAAAAATCCAGGACGGATCATCGGTTAAATATAGGGGATTAGCGCAGAGGTTTTTCCAGAAGTTAATAAATTGTATTTACTTTGAATTAAATTCTTCATAACTCGCTCCCCCTGATGATACATGGAGCTATACGCCATAAACTATGGTATTTTATATAATCAGCATCAAGCTATGAAAGCAAGAATCCTATTGGTGGAAGATGATCAAAATGTTGGTGCGGTAACAAAGAAGCGATTAGAAGAAGCAGGCTACGATGTGGTACATAGCACAGACGGACAAATGGCCTGGGAGCAGTTCCAGTTACGAACCTTTGACATATGTTTACTGGATGTGGTAATGCCCAAAAAAGACGGCTTCACGCTGGCAGAACAAATCCGGAGAAAAAACGACTTCATTCCTATCCTCTTTCTGACCTCGAAAGCAATGGATGAAGATAAAATTAAAGGATTCAAAACAGGCGCTGACGACTATATTACCAAACCATTCAGCATGCAGGAACTCTTGCTGCGCATTGAAGTATTCCTGAAAAGAACAAAAAGTGCCGTAAACAATACGACAGAGAAACGTACGCAGTATAACATCGGCAACCTCACCTTCGACTATAATGACCTCATTCTTCGCGAAAAGAACGGAGAGGTTTCCAGCACGCTTACCCAAAAAGAAGCTGACCTGCTCAAGTACCTTTGCGATAATGCGAACAAAACACTGAAACGGGAAGAAATCCTTTTCCACGTCTGGGGCAAAGATGACTACTTCCTGGGCCGTAGTATGGACGTGTTCATTACCAAGCTGAGGAAACATTTCAGAACAGATCCTACTGTGAAACTGGAAACCCTCCATGGTGTCGGCTTCCGTTTTAACGTGCCAGGACAGCTGTAATCTGCTCCTGCACTGCCTTGAACTCAGCTTCTGACAGCTTGAGCTTAGGTCGCTGGAAGTTCATGTCGTCTACTGAATTAATAGGTATCAGATGCATGTGTGCATGCGGTACTTCTAAACCAACCACGCTTACACCTACACGATTGCATGGAAAAGCATGCTCTATCGCCTGCGCAATGGGCTTAGCAAACAACAACCACTCGCCCAGCAGATCATCTGTCACATCAAAGAATTTGTCTATCTCCACCTTTGGAACAATCAATACATGCCCTTTCACTAATGGAAAAATATCCAGAAATGCATAGAAACTTTCATTCTCAGCTATCTTATAACTGGGAATCTCACCGTTGATGATTTTCGTAAAAACAGATGCCATAATGCGGGTTTTTTAAGAACCCTAAAGGTAAAAAAAAAGCCTTCCGCATGATACGGAAGGCCCTGATATCTTCAAAGGGATAATTATATTGTAATATTATCAACCCTAAGTTTTGTTATACCATTAGGAGTAGTGATTTCGGCAACCTCACCAACTACTTTGCCCAGCAATCCCTTCCCAATGGGAGAAGTCACTGAGATCTTGTTCGCTTTCAGGTCAGCCTCTTTCTCCGACACCAATTGATAGGTGACAGTCTTCTTCAGGCCTATGTTTGTAATAGTCACCTTACATAAAATAGATACTTTGGAGGTATCAATGGAATCTGCTTCCACTACTCTGGCAGTAGCAATAGCATTTTCAAGCGTAGCCAGTTTGGCTTCATGCAAACCCTGCGCCTCCTTTGCTGCGTCATACTCAGCATTTTCCTTCAAGTCACCTTTTTCCCGTGCTTCCGCAATCGCCCTGGCAATCTCCGCCCGGCCCTTTGTCTTGAGGAAGTTGAGCTCTTCACGCATCTGGTCCAGGGTCTCTTTGGTAACGTAGTTAATACCAGACATAACGTTATTTAGTTTAAGAATAAAGAAAAAAAATCAACGCCCCCGTTTGCACAGAAGCGTTGTAAATTTGTATTAAAGCAAATATAACGAAAAAATGCTTAATCCCCTAAAGAATGTCACATATACAGTATTCCTAATGCATGAATCTGCCCCTCAAATATTGTAAGCATTCCTAATGATAATTTCTCCCTGCGAACCTATATCACATGCAATTTCTCTAACACAATCCTGGCCATATTAATGCTTGCCTCATGCGTATATCCCGCGATATGCGGTGTCATCACCACATTCGGAAACCCCAACAGCTTTTGCAACTGCTCTTTCTCCTCCTCACTATAAGTCGCCAGCTTTTCATTCTCCTGTACATCCAGCGCCGCACCCCTCAGTAAGCCCTCTTCCAATGCCTGGATCAGATCAGGTGTGTTCACAATCTTTCCCCTTGCCGCATTCAGGAACCACACCGGTTTATGGAAGGAACGGAAGAACGCCAGGTTCGCCAGGTGCTTCGTCTCCGCCGTCAGCGGCAAATGCACACTCACAATCTCCGCCTCTGCAAACAGTTGCTCCATGGTCGCCTCCTGCACATGATCATTGCTGAAACCTGTTTTATATTTATCATAAGCCAGGATCCTGGGCTCAAAGCCCCGCAGCTTGCGTGCATAAGCACTGCCTGTATTACCATATCCAATTATACCTACGGTCCGGCCACCTATTTCATATCCCCTGTTGGCATCCCGCTCATAGATGCCTTCACGCAACTCCAGGTTACTCTTCAGCACATTGTTCATCATACACAGCAACATGCCTACCATCTGCTCTCCTACCGCTTCCCTGTTGCCTTCCGGACTGCTGGCACAATGAATACCCTTACTCTCCGCATAAGCTACATCTATCAGTTCCATCCCGCTACCCAGTCGCCCTATCCATTGCAATTGCCTTGCACGGTCTATTACAGGCTGGTCTATCTTCATTCGGGTGGTTACTATCAATCCTACGTATTCCTGAATGGATCCCAGCAGCTCTTCGTATGTAATGGCTGGCTGGTAGCTGACTTCAAATCCCTTTTCCTCCAACCTGTCTATTAAGTAATTGTGCGCTTTGGCTGTAATCAGTACTTTACTTCTCATATCATCTTGTGGGATAATGCTACAAAATCGGCTACGGTCAGTTCCTCTGCCCGTTTGGTAAAGAAACTGTCCTGTAGTACTTCCTTATCAAATAATGGTTTTAACGGATTTCTCAGTTGCTTACGACGCTGGCCAAAAGCAGTTTTAACCAGGTTGAAAAACTTTCGCTCATTCGGAATGTCATAAGCCTCCTCCAGCCTGTGCAGGCGAATCACAGCTGATTTCACCTTAGGCGGCGGATTGAAACATGTCTCACTCACTTCAAACAGATACTCCACCTTATAATAAGCCTGAATGAGCACACTTAAAATGCCATAGTCCTTATTGCCATGCTTCGCTGCTATACGCTGCGCTACCTCTTTCTGGAACATCCCTACCACACAGGGAACCTGGTCCTTCCATTCCAGCACACGAAACATAATCTGGGTGGAAATATTGTAGGGGAAATTGCCAATGACATTAAATTTCCCTTCAAATGGCGGTTTTACATCCAGAAAACTTTCATTTATGAGCTTTCCCTGAATAGCCGGATAAGTCTTCTGAAGGTATTCTACCTTCTCCGTATCCAGCTCCACAGCCTTGAATGAAGTATCTGGCAGCTCCAGGAGGTATTTGGTAATGGCACCCGCACCAGGCCCCACTTCCAGCACTTGCTGATTCGGAATTACAGGTAGTGAATCAACTATCTTTCTGCAGATATTCTCGTCCTTGAGGAAGTGCTGCCCAAGCGATTTTTTAAGTGTATACATGATCAGGTGTCAAAATTACGGAAATCAGTTTGAATAAGTTTCTCCCTTAATTCTTGTTATATTTGCCCATTATTCTCAAAAACGCATGAGTAGCAACGCCCATACAAACAAGCCGGTAATTGGTATCACCGTTGGTGATATTAACAGCATTGGCGCCGAATTGATCATCAAGACCTTTGCAGATAACAGAATGCTGGAGTTTTGTACCCCGGTGATATTTGCTAGCAATAAAACCATCAACTTCTACCGGAAGCTGATGAATGAGAACAACTTCAACTACCAGAGCCTGAAAGAATTCTCCAGGCTGAACCACAAGCAGGTGAACGTGTTCAACTGCTGGGAAGAAGAAGTGCAGATCACCCCGGGTATCCTGAACGAAACCGGCGGTAAATACGCTGCCCGTAGCCTGGCAGTAGCCATCGAATGCCTGAAAAACGGTGAAATCGATGGTCTGGTTACCGCGCCGATCCACAAAAAGAACATTCAAAGCGAGCAGTTCAATTACACCGGCCATACACCTTACCTCAGGGATGCCTTCGAAGCAAAGGATGTGCTCATGTTCATGACTGCCGATAATATGCGCGTAGGTTTGCTCACTGAGCACGTACCCATCAAAGACGTAGCGAAATATGTGACCCGCGAAAACATCATGGCTAAACTGGCCATGATGAGAGATAGCCTGATCCAGGACTTTGGTATTGACCAGCCCCGCATTGCCGTTCTGGGACTGAACCCACACGCCGGCGATGATGGCCTGATCGGTGAAGAAGAACTGAAAGAGATCATTCCTGCTATCAACCAGGCAAAGAACAATGGGATCCTCTGCTTTGGTCCTTATAGCGCAGATGCATTCTTTGCCAGGAACATGCACAGCACCTTCGATGGTGTACTTGCCATGTACCACGACCAGGGCCTGATTCCATTCAAGTCACTGGCTACCGGCGAAGGAATCAACTTCACAGCCGGCCTGCCTGTAGTACGCACTTCTCCTGACCATGGTACCGCATTCGATATTGCTGGTAAAAACCTGGCAGATCATTTCTCTTTCCGCCAGGCAATCTTCACCTGCCTGGATATCATAGAGAAGAGAGAAATATATGCGGAGAACACACAGAACCCACTTAAGAAAATAGAATTAGCTTCTGAATAGTATTATAAAAAAAGCCTTCCGCTATCGCAGAAGGCTTTTTTTATATTCGGAAAGCCGCCATCTCAAGCAAGCCCTCTCCCCTGCCCCTGAACCATTTGTTATAGCCATGCAGTACATATTCGGCAGCCTGCATGTCATACACTCCTGTAATCTCCGCCTCCAGGAGAGAAAGCAGGTTCAACACCTTCTTTCTGGTATAAGTCATATTGATTTCCATAATTTCTGATAAGGCCCTGGCCAGGGAAATATAGGATGATGACATCTCCTCTTCAGGGATAGTATAATCCATAATCACCGCATTGTTCCGTACCCTGGAACAAAAACAACGCATCACTCTCAGGAAATGCTCCTCAGGCATGTAATGCATGATGCCTTCAAATACAATAATGGTGGGCTCATGTGGCCTGTAGCCCGCAGCTATCAGCATCTCCATCATTTGCTGTGTATGAGTGATGTCCGCATGAAGGGTATGCAGACGGCCGTCATTGTAAGACACAGCTGCATAAAGCGCCTGTTTTTCCTGCATATGGCAGGTATCTATCTCGTAAATACTGGTGAGTTGCTCCGGGAAGTATTCTGCAATCTGCAGGCCCAGGGGGTCTAATCCCGCTGCTAATATGCATACCTGCTGATGAGGATGATCAACCAGGAGCTGCCTGATCAGGTAGCGCACCATCTGCTTGCGGAGCAGGAGAATTTCGCTGAATAAAGGGGTGATCCCTGAGAGCTCCTGTGCGGGTTTTTCTACGGCACTGAAATCGATGTGCGACAGGTATTCATGTCCCCAGCCATCAGTATAGAGGCTTTTCACTACCGAGAGTAATAACGCTGCGGACGAAGCCACGGGGAGTTTATTTTCCACGGTTTTCATGGGGCTCAGTTTTTAGGTTAACGTGTGCTTTTAAAGTTAACGGTAAAGACTGAAATGGGATAACAGGGGTGAACCGGCGTAACGCCGGTTCACCAATAACTACTTTATTTATTTTGCTAACAACTGCCTGGTATACTCCTCTCCCCAATGCGGCGCAATCTCACTAGCCGGCTTAAATGCCGCAAACTTCTTCAACGCTATCTCAAACTTCTCTTTCGCCTTTTCTTTACTGCCTCCAAACTGCTCAGGTGTGTAATACAATGACTGCCCCTGCAACAAATCTACACGGGGATTGTCTTTGTTGATCTGTGCCGCCTGTGCCAGCCAGGTGGCAGCTTCAGAGCCAAACTGCATCCCTCTCGTCTGCGGATCCACCCCAATACGCGCCGTAGCAATCAGTGACCTGATACAATAGATCTCATCATTCTTAGGACTCAGCCCGTCCGCCTGCAAAATCGCATTCTGCGCCTTATCATCGATCGCATCTACCTTGCTCTTGTCTTTCTCCATCAGTGCATTCATCACATAGCAATAAGCAGCATAGTAATAAGGCAACCATTGCGTTTTTTCAGCAGCAGCAATACGCTCGAATGTATTGGCTATTTCCTGCATCTTTTCAGGCCCATGGTTTGCCGGATCATCCAGCAGTGCAATCTGTTTAGCCATTGCACCCTGGTACTGCGCACTTTGCGCAAAAGTCATCGAAAATGTAGTTACTAAAAGGCAGAAGGAGAGAACAAAAGTTTTCATCATATTCAAGTTTAAATTTTATAAATTATCAATGGTTTCCTGGCGTCTGTCTATACCAAAACTCATAAACATACCCAGGTATATAAAGCGGGGGATATTCGGTGTAATCGCTTCCCGGCGCAAGGCATCTGTTGAATAATGATAGCCATACACCTGCTTGAAATTACCTACGTTATTCACCGATAATATGAAGATGGTAAAGGCTTTGCGAATTGCAGTCAGGTAACTGACACTCAACCCGACTGAATTATAATCGATGGTCTTTTGCGACATAAACTCACTGACAGGCAGGTTAGGATTGTAATAAGGCCGGCCTGTTGCAAAACTGTATGTCAAACCGATATTAGTAGTAATAGAAGAAATGTAATACTTGGTCACTACGCTAAAAGTATGCTTTGCCGCGAAGTCGGGCTGTACCTCATATGGATACGTCAGGTAATTACGCTTTGTATCCAGGTATGAATAAGATACCCAATAGTCCAGGTTCTTCACACTCTTGCGATCCCGCCAGAAGAGCTCAATACCTTTAGCATAACCGGTACCGTTAGTCGCCGTATCCGGACTTGTCTTCACCAGGTTGTGATACTTCTTATAGAATGCTTCCACGCGCAGCGTATAGTTATTGGCTACCCGCTGAAAACTTGCAATGTAATGCGTTGCCTTCATGTAATCCAGGTCTGGCTTGAACCGCAGGTACTGCTGCTCCGGCTTCTGATAGTAATCACCATAGGCTAATGATACCTGGCTATTCTGATCTAACTTATATGCCAGTGATACACGCGGTGCAAGATTCATCTTACCAATCTTAGAAGAATATTCCATTCTGCCACCCACACGGCCTACGAACTGCGGGGTAATGTAAATATCACCTTCCGCAAATGCAGCAGAATAATTGTCTGTGTAGTTTGCCTTGTACCCATTGTATTCCGCATTTTCTACGGCATACTGGTACTCACCGCCAAAGCGCAGTGCGGAGAAATTACCAATGTTCTTCGTCAGCATTACTCTGCTTTGTGCCAGTTGGGAAAGGTTATGAATTTTCAAGGGATCAGGGTTTTTCGGCATTGTGTCTAAAGTGATCCTGTCTGTATTTGTACTAAACGAAACACCTGCATTGATCTTCCAGTCATTACCTAATAACTCTTTATAGCTAAGATTCGTATAAACATTCTGATTTTTCATCTCAAACAGCTCCTTTCCACCCTCATATTCAAAACTTGGACGAATGCTCCCCATGTGTGTCCAGTTACTATACCCATAGAATTTGAGCATACCGGTTTTAGAGGTCTTCCTCCTGAAGTTGGCAGAAGTACCAATGATCTCCGGATTCACACTGGGCTCAAACTTAGGCTTGATTACATTCAGGTAAGGCCCCAGGTTGGTGTAATCTGCTTCTATCCCAAATGAACCTTTCTTATCCTTTGACAGTTCATCCAGTCCGCCACTGAAACCGATCGGCGATACTCCCAGTGAATAGGAAGAACGATCCGGCAGGTCCTGCGATTCCAGGACCAGGGCTGAAGATAAACCCTGGCCGTACTGGGCAGAATATCCACCACTGCTAAAGGTCGTTCCTTTGAACAGGAAAGGTGAAAAGCGACCCCTTCCCGGCATATCAGGCAATCCTGAATAGAAAGGATTGCGCACCAGTAATCCGTCTATAAACGTCTGTGTTTCGTACCCGGTACCACCACGTACAAAGAGGCCTTCCCTGTCATTGGTCTGCTGGGTACCGGGCAGTGTTTTCAGTGCACTCACGATGTCCGCCATGGCGCCACCGGTAGTCACAATGTCCAGTGGTTTCAGTACGGTATTATTCTTCTCGCTGCTGGCTTCAATACTGCCTGCGGAGATGGTCACGATTTTCAGTTGACTGATATCGTTTCTCAGGATGATGTTTAACGTCAGGGGACCTGAGAGATTTACTTTTTGTTCCTGTGTCTGAAAGGCATTTAAGCTGAAAATAATGGATTGTTCCCCGGTCGCATCGGTAGTGAAAGAGAAGGTACCATCGGCGGCGCTGGTAGCACCGTCGTAAGAGTCTTTAATGGAGATGTTCACTCCCTGCAATGGATGGTTCTTCTTGTCGGTGACCTTCCCGCTCACCTTGGTTTGTGCCCGCAGAATGGTTGACGATAAGCCGGAAATAAACAGAATAAGGTAAAACTTATACATAGGGGGTGTTGAATTTTTAACAAAGCTACAGCGGGGCCGGGGGGCTATCAATCCATAAAAGGCAAATGTAGGGGGTATTGCCGGTAAAAGTGGGTGAAGAGTCGGTAAAAAAGAAAAGCCCCTCCAATAAGGAGAGGCTTCTCATAATATAATACTTACCTTGACAGGCTTATGCAAATCTTGGTTTCAGTTCGCTGGCGAGAGCAACCATTTTCTTCAGACCATCTTCAGGCAGGTTACCTTTCTTGAACTCACCCAGTACTTCTGGCAGGCGAACTTCCATTTCATGCAGGAAAGCTTCTTCGAAAGCCTTCACGTTTCTTACAGGAACTTCACGCAGCAGACCGTTGGTACCCAGGTAGATCATAGCTACCTGTTTTTCTACGGTGTACGGAGAGAACTGAGGTTGTTTCAGGATTTCCACGTTGCGGGCACCTTTATCAAGTACCTGCTTGGTAGCAGCATCCAGGTCACCACCGAATTTAGAGAACGCCTCCATTTCACGGTATTGCGCCTGGTCCAGTTTCAGGGTACCAGATACCTTTTTCATGGATTTGATCTGAGCGTTACCACCCACACGGCTTACGGAGATACCTACGTTGATAGCCGGACGGATACCAGCGTTGAACAGGTTGGATTCCAGGAAGATCTGACCGTCAGTGATGGAGATTACGTTGGTTGGGATGTATGCAGATACGTCACCAGCCTGAGTTTCGATGATTGGCAATGCTGTCAGGGAACCACCACCTTTTACCAGGTGTCTGATTGATTCTGGCAGATCGTTCATTTGCTGAGCGATTTCATCCTTGCTGATGATCTTCGCTGCACGTTCCAGGAGACGGCTATGCAGGTAGAATACGTCACCAGGATATGCTTCACGTCCTGGAGGACGACGGAGCAGCAGGGATACCTCACGGTAAGCAACCGCCTGTTTGGACAGATCATCGTATACGATCAGTGCAGGACGACCGCTGTCGCGGAAGAACTCACCGATAGCAGCACCAGCGAATGGAGCATAGAACTGAAGAGGAGCAGGATCAGCAGCAGAAGCAGCCACGATAGTGGTGTAAGCCATAGCACCTGCATCCTGCAGGGTTTTCATTACACCCGCGATTGTAGAGGCTTTCTGACCGATCGCTACATAAATACAATATACTGGCTTGCCAGCTTCGTAAAATTCTTTCTGGTTGATGATGGTATCGATACAGATGGCAGTTTTACCAGTCTGACGGTCACCGATTACCAGCTCACGCTGACCACGACCTACAGGGATCATCGCATCGATCGCTTTGATACCGGTCTGCAATGGTTCTTTTACAGGTTCACGGAACAATACGCCCGGAGCTTTACGTTCCAGTGGCATTTCATACAGTTCACCAGTGATTGGGCCTTTACCATCGATAGGGGTACCCAGGGTATTTACTACACGACCTACCATGCCTTCGCCTACTTTAATAGAGGCGATCTTACCGGTACGACGTACTTTATTACCTTCTTTGATTTCGCCCGATTCACCCATCAATACCACACCCACGTTATCTTCTTCCAGGTTCAGCGCGATCGCCTGAACACCATTTTCGAATTCTACCAGTTCACCGGAACGAACGTTGTTTAAACCATAAACACGAGCGATACCGTCTCCCACCTGCAATACAGTACCTACCTCTTCGAGGTCAGCAGCAGCATTGAAGTTGCTTAGTTGCTGGCGTAATATCGCCGAAATTTCATCTGGTTTTATCTCCACCATAGTGATATACTTTTAGAAAGAGTCGTTAATTAAGTTGATGTATAACGACAACAGCTTTGCGTGTACGCAGCGGCTGCTGTATCTTGATTATTTTAATTCCGGTACGTAGATGTTACCAGCGAATTGCTTTTTGATGTCGTTCAGGTCACGCAGCACTGATGCATCGAAAAGCTTATCTTCTGTTTCCAGTACAAAGCCACCGATCAGGTCAGCATTTACAGCTGTTTCCAGTTCGATTTTCTTGTCGGAACCTGCTTCTGCTTTCTGTTTGATCACATCCAGCACTTTTGCATCTACCGGTACTGCAGTGGTGATTTTCACCTTGCTGATACCTTTCAATACATTGTACTGACGCAGATATTCAACTGCGATCTCAGGCAGATTGCCTTCCCT
This sequence comes from Chitinophaga silvisoli, assembly GCF_003412465.1. GTDB lineage: Bacteria > Bacteroidota > Bacteroidia > Chitinophagales > Chitinophagaceae > Chitinophaga > Chitinophaga silvisoli. Next base: position 172,811 of record NZ_QTJV01000003.1, on the reverse strand, counting down.
GCCTTTGGCTACCAGCAACTTCACGAAAGCGGAAGTGAGGGCGCTCACACGGCTGTCCAGGATGGCAGCGAGGATCTGCTGTTTTTTCTCAGGCTTGATGATGGGGCTTTTCAGCACATTCACCACATCTGGATTAGTTTTAGAAAGCTGCTGCAGGAAGAGCATATCTGCCTGTACAGCCTCCAACTGTCCTTTTTCAGAGGACAGATCTATTAAAGATTTTGCATACCTGGATGCTAAACGGGGATTCCGCATATGTATAGCGATTAGCTCTTAGTTTAATTTAATTTCTCCTGCCAGTTGCTTGATGTAGCCTTCCTGTGCACTCTTGTCAGCCAGTTCCTTACGCAGCACTTTCTCAGCTACTTCAATTACCAGTTTACCAACCTGATTCTTAACGTCAGTCAGGGCAGCCATTTTCTGGTTGTCGATTGCAGTATAGGCTTCGCTGATGATCTTCTTCGCTTCAGCCTGAGCTTGTGTCTTAGCTTCTGCAATGATGTGATCCTTCGCGTCTTTAGCTTCTTTCAGGATTTTGCTCCTTTCAGCTTTAGCTTCAGCCAGTACATGCTCGTGTTCTGCTTTCATCTGAGCCATTTCCTCTTTCACTCTTTCAGCAGCTGCGATAGAGTCAGCGATAGAGGTTTCTCTTTCCTTCAGGGTAGAGAGGATTGGTTTCCATGCAAACTTTTTCAGGATAACGAAAAGAATGAGGAATATAATTAATGAGAAGGTAAACAAGCCTAACGCGGGCTGCAACAGATCCATGATTATTAGAATTTATTTGGTTCGCATTATTTTTTCTTTGCTGATGATGCCAGTGTACCAATGCAATACACAAACATTTTTACCGGTATACTGCCAGATCAGCGAACTTTCTTCCGTGGAGAAGAGATTACTGCATCCATTGCCCTGTGCGCCGGATGCAGTAATAAGTTTTGGCCTTACAGCACTACTGCCAGCAGACCTGCGATAACGCCGAACAGGGCAACACCCTCTACCAGCGCCGCAGCCAGGATCATGTTAGCACGGATGTCATTTGCAGCTTCAGGCTGACGAGCGATAGATTCCAGCGCGCTCTTACCGATGTTACCTACACCAATACCAGCTGCGATAGCAGCGATACCAGCACCAACAGCACCACCAGCTTTAGCCAGACCAGCAGCAGAAGCAGCTGCTTCAGCGCCAGCTTGCAATAAAACAGTTAAAATAGCCATGATAAATGTGTATTTATTGTTTAATACGAATTTTGAATCTTAGTGATGTTTTGCCTCATGGTGATGATCATCATGACCACCTTCCATCGCCTGACCAATGAATACTGCAGTCAGGTTAGCAAAGATGAACGCCTGGATAAAGGCTACCAGCAATTCCAGCATCATCATTACGATATTGAAAATGATCGTAATCGGCGCAAAACCAAAACCAGCAATTGGCTGCAGTGAACCGAAGATGAATACCAGAGAAATAATGCTGAGAATGATGATGTGACCCGCCAGGATGTTCGCAAAAAGACGAATCATCAGGGATACCGGCTTTGTGAAGATACCGATGATTTCCACAGGCACCAGGATCGGCTTTACCCAACCCGGAACTGGAGGATTCAGGGTGTGTGCCCAGAAATGCTTGTTAGAACTGAACATGGTAGCCAGGAAGCTAATCAATGCCAGCGCAGCTGTTACTGCCAGGTTACCGGTTACGTTCGCACCACCTGGTAACAGACCTAACAGGTTGTTGATCAAAATAAAGAAGAAGATAGTGAGAATGAAAGGAGTATATCTTTCATATGCACCAGGAATATTTGGCTTAGCTACTTCGTCACGCATGAAGATGATCACAGGCTCCAGCAGGCTTTGCATACCCTTTGGCGCTTGTTTGGAACCTCTTACCTGGTAAGCTTTCGCTACACTTGTCATAATCCAGATCAGCAGGATAGCACCAATCAGCATAGAAGTCAGGTTCTTGGTCACAGACCAGTCATAGATCTCTTCGTTTGTAGGATTGTCTGCTGCATCTACTGCAATGACCTTACCCGGTACGTACTTGTTAGCATCCAGACCCTTTTCTTCCAGGTAGTGCTCAGTCACCAGACGATAACCATCGTGCGAAGCATGACCATGGTGGAATTGCGAGCTCGAGAAAGTGGAGAGCCCTCTTTCCTTGCTATAAATGATAACAGGTAAAGGGATCGTTACAGGAGTGCCTGCAATATCCAACAGGTGCCAATCATGAGCATCCTTAACGTGGCCAAGGATCACCTCTTTGGCATTAAACCCTTTCTTTTCATGAGGTTCGCCCTCAGTCGGGTTTGCAAACGTACTATACCCACTCATGCAGAAAACTGCAATAAGTGCTACCAGCTTAAGTTTAAACAGTTTGGAGGAAATCACCGCTTTCTGAAATTTTGCGCAAAGATAGGCAGAAATATAATTAAACAAAGAGGACGATGAAAAAAGCAAAGTGGGACAAACGATGTTATATTACAGATTATTGCAATAATACATTGTTTATCCCACTTTGGTCATACCGTTTATCCTATTTAAAGGAAATATATTTTTGTTCTGCGTTGACTATCAAGTTGAAAAAATCTTTCATCTGACCAACCTCCGATGCCGGAATGTCGTCGATGATATTCGTCAGGAAGCGCCTGTTTATGATCAGTTTGCCCGGTGCTACCCGCTGATACGTGAGCTCATACTTCATATCCCTGAAGCTCGCTTTTACATCTGATGGCACCTGGTCAAACACTTTTCCCGCCGGCAGCTCCATTTCTATCTGACTCGTATAGTGATCCGTATTCTCGTATAACCAGTACGTAAACGGATACTGCCTCGGCTCATTACTGAATACATCGCTGGTAGCTATCACATCCATATAAGGCGGCTTGATCATGTTGATGTCCCCTACCCCTATTACCTCATTCTTAACACTATACGCCGTACCGATCGAAACTGAGTCATCCAGGTTGTCTAAATTGGCCACATCAAAACTATCCAGGCTCACCGGGTTTTTAAAATGACTAGCCGCACTCTGCTGCAGCGCCTGCCTCATCTCCTCCTCATCCTTGTCCGCAAACCGGGACCTCATTCCGGAAGCCAACTCCCCGGTAACCGTCAAAATCGTTTTTACCTTCAGGTCCGTAGCCCCCACCTGGACCTTCGTCTGCCTGTTCAGACTCACATCATTCTTATTCGCCGGCTTCAGCAAACTAATGCTTTCCTTCGTATCATAGTTGAATGGAATATTCAGGATTTGCGCCCCTACATCATTCTGAGGCAATGCATTATAAGGCAGCTGATTGTCCGTCAGCTCCAGGTAGCGGTAGTTGTCCCCATCCCTGAACCGGGCTATACAGTGGTTAAACTCCATAGACGGCAATACCATACTCTGCTGCCCGTTCCGGCGGGTACTTACCAATACCAGGTTAGCATCCAAACCCACCTTGCGGGCCAGGGATACAAAGAGCGTACTCACATCCTTACAATCACCCAAACGGGTATTCAGGGTCTTACTCGCACGCTGGGGAATGTATGCCCCCTGCCTGAATGCCACTGAACTATAACTGATATTCTGCTCTATGAAATTGTAGATCTTCTTTGCCTTCTCATCATTACTCAGCTTATTCGCCTCCCCGTTAGGGAAGATCTGTTGCAACGTCTTTAGCACATCGAAGTTCTCCTTGGATTGCTGACGGGTCACATCACTATACCATTCAGCTATCACATCCCAGGATTTCACTGTTGACACATGCAATACCTTTCCGATGTCGCCCAGCGAAGGACTATAAGGTTCATCCTTGAACGCCGGTACGTTTTTCATTTCCCAGGTATACATATGGAAGTCTTCGTGGTCACTTTCCACAGGTTTTACATCATCTGCATTCTTCATCACATAGTTGATGCTGAGCGGAGCTGCTACCATCAGACTATAACGCGCCAGTTTGGATGGCACCGATGCCTGGAAGTAAAACTTATCCCAGTACTCTCGACCTAAACGGCCAATGCCATAATTGCTCACCTTGTAATTGTAGTAAATCACATCCCCCGGTTCCAGACGGGTAAACACAATATCATTGTCATATGTTTCTGCTGAGATCTTGGTACCATTCGCTTTCACTACTTCTGCTTTGATAATGGTCAGATCAGAATACGTACTGTTGTAAGGAATAGAAATCTCTTTCCACTGCTCGATTGCATCCTTCTTATTGATGTAAATCGCTGTATTCGTCACCTGCTCACTGGCACCCTCTGCATAGAGTACCACATTCTCATCATCGAAGATGTAATAGTAGCTCTTCGCCGTATCCTGTGGTGCTTTCAGATCTTTGTTGATGGCCGCGTAATAATCCATTTTAGGGAAGTAACTGAATACATCCGGTTTATTTTCCAGCTCCCGGATTTTCTCCCTGTAAGTAGTTCCGCCTGCATAGAGGGCCAGCGCCTGTTTGTAATAATCCAGGGCCTTTGCCTTATCTCCCTTCTGCAGGTAGCAGGTCGCTATCGTACCCAGCGGACTTGAATTGTATGGACTGATCGAATGCTCAATTTCCAGGTAATGAATAGCAGAATCATACTGCTGCGATGCAAAGAAATGAGAGATAAGCGGTGAATATACATACAGCTCATAAGGTGCCGTCTGAATGATATTGTGCAGTGCTGCCAGGCCTTTCTCAGGCTCATTCTGCTGGAAGTAATCTTCCGCCAGCTGTTCCTGTATTTTAGTGTTGTTATGCCCTGCTGCATACTTCTCCAGTATTCTCATCGCCTCTGCAGGATTTCTCACCATCTTCTGGTTGTATGCATACATACCCATTACAATGTCGAGTTCATCGGGGTATACCTCATATGCTTTCTTCAGCAGGGTCACCATGCTATCTACGTGTTGCAGGTTTGCATGCAGGAACATCTTTTTGGAGATCGTCCATACACTCTGCCCTTCGCGGGCTTCCAGCCTGTTCACCAGTTCCAGCGCATCTGCCCATTTCTTTTCATCTTCCAGTTCTGACTCATGTCCCTGCATCACCAGCGTATTGTCAGGATCCGTTTGTTTCAGCAATTCAACCAGTGCAGAAATATCTGTTCTGTCGTACCTGGAAGACAGGCATTCGAGGTATTGATAAGCCAGCAGCGGATCGCCGGGGTTCTTTTCAAAGAATTTGAAGAGTGCATCTTTCGATTTATCAAACTGCTGGTTGCGGTTGTATACCTTAGCCAGCAGTATAGCATAGATCGGATCGTTGGGATATTTCTCTGCCTGTTTTTTGAAGTAGGCTTCTGCAAAGTGTGGCAGCAACTCAGGCGTATCTGTGCTATTATCTACAGCATAAGTTTCTACCTTACCTGAGGTTGATATCCCTTTCAGGGGTTCGTATTTATCATCCGTCAGGCGAACAATGAAGTTCGATCCCGGATTCGTAAAACCAATCTGGATCAGCACGCGGTTATAACCTTTCTTCAGGTGTACACGTACATTGAATTTATCCAGCTCCGTCGCTAATTCATCTTCCTGTGCAATCAGCAGTTTATCGTTCACCCAGGCCTTCAGACTACCATTGCCACCCAGACACAGGATCGCATCCTGCTCTACAGGAGAATTCACAAATGTCTGCGCATAGCCCACTGAACTTGCTGCGGGAAACAAAGTACCGACGAACATCCAGCCGGCGTTGTCAGTAATGGATGGTGTGAACCAGTCGATCCTTGTGTTATTATAAGAAGTAAAGCCTTTCCCTTTATTCGGTTCTTTCAGTGGACCATAGTCTTTATTGAAACCACTGCCGCTGATATTGTCAAACGAGCCAACGAACTGCCAGTTGTTCAGTGCTCCAATCTGGCTGTAAAGACCGGCAGATGCTGTATACTGCCCGGCCCTCAGGTAATGGAGTCCTTTGTAATACTTAGCTGCAGCATGCAGTGAACCATTGAAACGTGGATCTGTAAGCACCGTGTTCAGGTTTTCCAGTTCCTTGCCCTCCTTAATGCCATAAGGGCCTAACATACCATCAGTGAACCATAAAGCGTAGGTATACGGGTTAAGGTCGGTGATTACCGAAAATGGAGACGGGTACTTGCCGAGGAAAGCATCTCCATGCCCATCGTAGCTTTCCAGCAGAACCAGGGCGGCGTAAGCGTTTTGCTTGTGGGCCGGGTCACTCTTCAGTACTTTCCGGAACAATTCATAAGCATGTACTTTGTCGTTTTTGTGCAGTGCTTCCCACGCTTTTTCGTAATCGCCTGCATGGGTTGGAGTGGTGACAGCTACGAACGCAATACAGCATAATAGCACTCTCATAGTACTTCTTCTCATAAATAGGTAGGGGAGTTTTTGTATATTAAAAATAACAAAAAAACGGGGTCAAATATTCATTCATTTAAAGCCTGCCGCGGGCAAGAGCTATTTTCACAACGGGGGCAAAAGGCATAGCGGCCAGCTAAAAATTACAATGCTTTTAAATAGTATCCGGCTGTTTAAACTGCATACTATGCAGCTTATAATAGAACCCTTCCAGCTTCAGCAACTCTTCATGCGACCCCATTTCTTTCACCACTCCCTTGTCCAGCACAATGATCTTATCTGCCTTGCTGATAGTAGACAAACGGTGTGCTATCACGATAGAGGTGCGGTCGGCTATCAACTTGTCAATCGCTCTCTGGATCAGCATTTCAGACTCTGTATCCACCGAGGAGGTTGCCTCATCCAGGATCAGAATAGCAGGGTCATATAATAAAGCTCTTACAAATGATATCAGCTGACGTTGTCCCAGCGAAAGGGTACTTCCCCTTTCCATCACCTGATAATCGTATCCTCCCGGCAACTGCATAATGAAGTCATGCATACCGATGAGACGGGCAGCCTGTTCTACCTGCTCCCTGGATATTTCGGGGTTACGAAGCGTAATATTTTCATAAATAGAACCTGCAAAGAGAAATACATCCTGCAGTACCACCCCAATCTTGCTGCGCAATGACTGCAAGGTATATTCCCGGATGTCTTTTCCGTCTATACGGATACTACCCTGCTGAATCTCGTACAGCCTGTTCAATATACTAATTATTGTCGTCTTTCCGGAACCTGTATGACCTACTATTGCAATGGTTTCCCCCGGTTCGCCATGGAAGTTGATATCCTTCAGTACATATTCCTGTTCCTTATAGGCAAAATAGACATGATCGAAAGTAATTGCACCGCGCATTTTTGCGGCGCTCTCTGTGCCATTATCAGCAATATAATCCTCACTGTCCATGATCTTGAACACCCGCTCGCTGGCCACCATGCCCATCTGCAGGGTATTGAATTTATCGGCCAGCATACGAAGTGGACGGAACAGCATATTCAGGTACATGATAAACGCAATCATTACCCCCTGCGTCACTTCGTAATTCAGTACCTTATTAGCTCCCCACCAAACCATCAGGCCCAGTGAAATGGCCAGGATTATTTCTACCACAGGGAAGAAAACAGAATACGCAAAAATCGCATCTATGTTCGCCTGCCTGTGCTCCTTATTGATTTGTTTAAAACGGGCGAATTCCCTTTTTTCGGCAGAGAATGCCTGTACTATCACAATACCCGTCAGGTGCTCCTGCACATAGGCATTCAAAGCTGCCACTGCATTACGTACCCTGAAGAACGATTTGTTTACACTCTCCTTGAAAATATAAGTAGCAATAATCAGGATCGGGAAGGGAGACAAACTGATCAATGTAAGCCGCCAGTCTTCGTAGAACATTACCCCCAGGATCGCTACGATCATGAGCATATCTGCAATGATGGAAATAAGTCCTTCGGAAAATACGTCGTTGATGGCTTCGATATCGTTGATGGTGCGGGTGGTAAGGGTGCCGATAGGGGTCTTGTCGAAGAAGGCGAGGTTAAGATGGACAATTTTTTTATAAACTGCTACACGCATATCTTTCACCACCGATTGCCCCAACCAGTTCGTCAGGTACGAAAAGTAAAAACGAAACACTGTTTCCAGCAGCAGCAAGCCAATCTGGATGATGGAAATGTAGATCAACATTTGCATCATCTGATTCGCAATGTACTTATCGACGGTGAGCTGGATCAGGTAAGGTCGCATGGGCGAGATTACTGCCAGTAATACCGTCAACACCATTGATATAATAAAGGAACGTCTGTAAGGAACTGTAAAACTGAATATGCGCCTTAATAGACTGACATCGAATACTTTCTTCTTTACCGCTGAATTTTCCAATCTAATATCGCTTTACAGTAGGCAAACCTACAACAAAAAAAAGCTCCTGCCGCTGGCAGGAGCTTTTTTTTATAACTTTTCATCCTTCATGATCTGCTTATAAGCCTTAATGAAGATCGCCCCCAGGTTCTTATGCGGCGGCACATAATCACTAAACAGCTCCTTATTTCTCGCATCCCCTGCAAACTTCTTACCCAGCACACTCCACATTTCCACCCAATCCACATTGCGGCCCACTCTCAACGTCTCATCCAGCTGACGAATAATCGGCTCATTCACGAACCTGGTACCCACCTGCTTAGACGAAATAATATGCGCTTCGGGTGACTTCTCCAACACAATCGCCAGGTTATGATAACCACCACAAGATCCTAACACCACAATCTTCGCCGTTGCCTGCAGGTTATCCAGTGTAGTATTCACATGATAACTATGGCCACGGTGGATGAACACAGTCGGATGTATATCATTCTCATCCAGGTACTCGCTCAGCTTCTCAATTGCTTCCTTATCACCAGGTTCCTCTATCGGCAGGTTCGCGTAGATCGTGATCGGCTTACCCTTGATAGACGTGATCACCGTCCAGTACTTATTCTTCGTCACTCTCCACTCGCTGGACGGGAAGTTGCCCATAAAACTTATATAGGAATCATGACCATCCTTATCACCATAGAAGAATACCTGTTGTATAATTCTGCCGCTATCATTGAGCAGGCTGTTATAAGTTACAAAATTGATCGGGGGCAACTTCAGCTTACTTGCCATTTCAGTGGCTTTGGAGCTATCACTGGTCTTTTCTGTCTCTGTATCGAACAGGCTGCCCAGCAGTTCATAGATCACCATTCCTCTTCTATCTTTCTTTTTGGACAGGTAAGCATAGTTCTTAGCCACCTCTTCACGTAAGAATGCCAGCAGCTTAGGATCCCTGATACTACCAAAAGAGTTGGCCACATCTACCGCGTCTTCCAGGTCTTCCGTCTTTTCCAGACTGCTCACATACTTTTTCATGAGGTAGTTGGCATTGGCCGGATCCATTGATTTCAGGAAGTTATCCAGGGTATTATAACCCGCTGCCATAGCGATGAATTTCTTGAAACGGTCAAATTCTACCAGCATCAGCAAACTATCGCCACGCGGAGGTTTCATACGGGCCATCATCTGGTCGTACAGACCTGCGTTGTTATGGTTGGTGTAGCTGGAGGTATAGAGCTCTTCCTGGCCATTTACAATCAGGTAATACAGCTCTTCAGGCGTAAAGTTCTTCACGATGGCAAAGCGCACATTAGCAGGCTCTTCGTGCAGGTCATCCACTTCGCGGATATAGCGGAGTGACTTGGCCTGCAGGTTTTCCATCATGGCTTTCAGGCCCAATACATGTTCACCATTATTACGACGGTGTTGCAGTGCAATCGCACTTTTCACCAGTTGTTTAAAGTAAAGGTCCTCGTTGCTCACTATTGTAGTCAGTTTATCTACTGTAGTGGTCCCTGCCATCAGTTCATCGATAAAAGGCAGGATCAGGGTAGGCTGACTCGTTCTGCCGATGGCTACGATCTGCTGTACGATTGGATCCTGGTTCTTCCTGATGCTGGCAGCTACCGGTGTGTACGAAGTAGCATAGGTCAATACCTGGTTAGGATATTTGCGTGCTACAGCTGCAATTACGGAGTCCGTAACCGGGTATTCCAGGTAATTGGCAATCTCTGCCATCACTGTTTCCAGGTGATTAAAAGCATATTTACCAAAGAGAACTTCTCTTGCATCTTTATAGCCAGGATTATCCTTGAATACTTCAATCATTTTTTCACCTGCATCGAAAGAGAGGTTCTGCAGGTAAGGCTTGATGCTCTGCCCCTTGATGTCGGCAGCCATCATATTCCTGTAAGCGTCTACCATCACCGGGGCTTCTTCAGCCTGGATCTTATGATAAGCACGTTTCACATTATAATCGTGCAGCATCACATATAGCCCTGACAGGTACTTGATCTTCAAACGATGATCGAGTGACGAATCCAGTTCTATCTGAGTTTGCATATCATCCACCTGCTTAATCAGGGCATTGGTCACCTGGAGGTTGATCGTCTGATCGTCCGACACCTTTACCAGGTCATCTGCCTTGCCATCAAATTTGAGTGCTGCCGCCTGTTCCTTGTCAATATTATCATGGAATCCGATACGTCCGATAGGGATGTCTATCTTCTGAGTACTTTGTGCATGAACCAGACTACCTTGAAAGGCAATCATTAACAGGACTATTATAATTTTTTTCATTAATACAACTATGCTTAATAATGGCTAGTATAGCAAATTTACTACCAATTTCCTACAATAAGGAGTAGCTGTGGTGAAACACCGACTGAACGGGCGTTTTGGCATCTTCGTTTATTTAGTACCTTCATCCCGGAAATCCGCTCTTTTTTATGCAAAACTTCATCAGCGATCTTTCTGGCCAGGAGTTCCCCGCCAATGAAAAGATCCACTGCCGAAATGTTCGTTCAACCGTTATGGACCTGATTCGCAAGGATCATCCAAACATCAGCAGCAAATCAAAAATATCGCTCTCTGAGCTGAACAAATACAGGCAGCACTATTTCGAGCACCTTTTTGCCAAAGAAATAGGCGAACTCACTGAAATGGAGAAAACCGTTATCGAAAAGCTCCGTGATCATGAAACATTGACGGATAAGCTGGAGGATGGGGATGGGACCAATCTCTCTTTTGGCCAGCGGGTAGCGGACAAAATTGCTGATTTTGGTGGGAGCTGGACCTTCATCATCTCTTTCCTCGTTTTTATCCTCCTCTGGATGGCCGCCAATTTCTTCTGGCTGGCCAACAAAGGATTCGACCCCTACCCCTTCATCCTGCTCAATCTCATCCTCTCCTGCCTGGCCGCCCTGCAGGCACCCGTAATCATGATGAGCCAGAACCGCCAGGAAGAAAAAGACAGGCTAAGGGCGAAAAATGACTATATGATCAACCTGAAGTCTGAACTGGAGGTAAGAATCCTGCACGAAAAGATCGATCACCTGATCATTCACCAGCAACAGGATATGATGGAAATGCAGCAAACCCAGATCGAAATGCTCTCCGAAGTGTCGCAGGCCATCAAAAAGCTCAATGGCGAAGGGAATGGCAACCACAGGGAAGGAAATGGCAATCACAAAAAAACGGAATAGGCCGCCATCCAAATCCCCTGAAAATGACGTAAATTCATATGTCATTATTTTCCCGTACACCGGCTGTGGATGAGCCATAGGTCCGAATTAACAATTAGATAATATTAACTTTTCATTAATAGCGGGGCCGGCGATATAATTTTGTGCCGTCTAAAAAATGTCAAACTATATGATGGAACAAGCGGTAGCAGGCAAGATCTTAGTGGTGGATGATGAGCTCGATATTCTTGAGATTATCAGTTATAATCTTAAGTCTGCCGGGTACGATACGGTAACTGCCAAAGACGGTATTGAGGCGATCCAGAAAGCAAAAGTGTTCCGTCCGGACCTGATTATGCTGGACATTATGATGCCGAATAAAAACGGCATCGACACTTGTCGCGAGATCAGAAAAATTCCTGAATTTAAAGATACCATGGTGCTCTTCCTGACAGCCCTCAATGATGAAAAATCGGAGGTAGATGGTCTGAATATGGGTGCCGATGACTATATCGCAAAGCCAATCAAGCCAAAATTGCTCGTAAGCCGTATCAATGCATTGTTCCGCCGTCTGCACAAGACCGAAGAAATGCAGGTACAACTGGGCGACCTGATTATAGACAGGGAGAAATTTACAGTGACCTACAAAGGACAGGAAATCATTCTCGCTAAGAAAGAATTTGAATTATTACAACTGCTGGCATCCAAACCCGGCCGCGTATTCCTCCGCAACGAGATCCTCAACCAGGTATGGGGTACGGAAGTAATCGTAGGTGACCGTACCATCGATGTACATATCCGTAAAATCCGCCAGAAAATTGGAATCGATCTCATTACCACTGTTAAAGGTGTAGGATACAAATTCGAAATGTAAAATTCAGTCTATTGTGTTGATAACGGCCGAAGGCCGAACCAGGCCGGATAGCTGCTGTAATCATGGATTGCAACTGCTATCCGGGGGTATTCCTTTGTATGGCAAGTGAAAAAAATGGATTAATTTCCCGGTATTACAATCATTACTCATTGTGGAGTATGTTCAAAGCCAAAAACCTTTCCCCGCAAAAACTAGCGGGTTTTACCGCACTGATTCTCGCAACGGTCATCACGTTGGGGACCGTTTTAATTGATAGTAACTGGAAGATCATCGCCACAGCGTTTGTACTCACCTTCCTCACGTCCTACTACTTGTACCTGTATACCCTGCAGAACTTCATCTACAGGAAGATCAAGCTGATTTATAAATTCATTTATCAGACCAAGGCCTCCAAGAGAGAAGAGTTTTTTAATAAAAACATCCTTCCCCTGAAGACCATCGAAGAAGTAAGTGAAGACGTGGAGAAGTGGGCCAGTCAGAAGAAAGAAGAACTGGATAGCCTGCGAAGGAACGAGGCCTATCGCAAGGAATTCCTGCTCAACCTGAGCCATGAGCTGAAGACACCCATCTTTGCCGTACAGGGCTATATTCATACCCTGCTGGACGGTGCCATGGATGATCCGAAAGTGAATAAGCTGTTCCTGAAAAATTCTACCAAGAACATCGAACGCCTTTGCCGCCTGATCGACGACCTGGATGAGATCTCTAAACTGGAAAGCGGAGAGATGACCATCAATGCGGAGAACTTTATAATCCAAGACCTGATCAGGGATGTATTTGATACCCTCTCCCTGAAAGCGAATACCAAAGGGATTAAGTTCAATGTAAAAAAAGGATGCGAAGCACCCATCCATGTACTGGCTGATAAAGAGAAGGTAAGACAGGTGCTGATTAACCTGATAGACAACTCTATCAAATATGGCCGTACTGACGGGCATACCGTAGCCAGCATCTATATCATGGATGATAAGCGCGTACTGATTGAGATTTCTGACGATGGTATTGGTATTGCTGAAGAACACCTGCCACGTGTGTTTGAGCGTTTCTACCGCACTGACAGGGCGCGTTCCAGGGATATCGGTGGTACAGGCCTTGGCCTGGCTATCGTAAAGCATATTGTGGAAGCACACGGCCAGACCATCAATATCCGTAGTAAACCTGAAATCGGTAGTACGTTTGGGTTTACATTAGAGAAAGGAGAGTAACACACAACTAGAAATACAATCAGGGTTTTGCCAGCTGGCAAAACCCTTTTTTATTTAGAAACGATATTGAATCCTACAGGTAAACACATTGTCTTTCACATCTTCCGTATATCCGTCCAGTGATGTCGCTTCATTCTTTACCCAGTCATAAAACAACATCAGCTTTGTATTGGCATTAAAATAATGCACATAGCCGGCCCCAAATGTATTATAACGGATATCTGCTTTTGAAAGGCCTGCATCAGCACTGCCAATTTGTTTTCCCTTTACATCGCGGTTAGGATCATACCAGTCATATTTCAGCACCAGCAGATCCTGCGGATTCCCCAGGTTCTGCAGGTAGTAAAAGTAAGCACCGTCAAAATTACGGATATACAAAGGCGCATTCACCGTACCATTCATCGGGATGGCAGCCGGCGTTTCCGTAGTGCCGGCAGTAGCTGTTTGTACCCCCCGAATGTATTCACCTCTCAGTTCTGTATAACCCCTATTTTGACCATTCGGAATCTTCAGCTGCAAATCTGTCCCATAGTAATGACGGGGCGCAATCTTACCGATATTACTCACAGATGAATCCACTTTGAAATCACCTGCATTGTTGATCCTGTAAATGTTGTTGGTAAACTGCTCCATGCCCCCGTACAGGCAGGAGATACTGCCTGACAGTCGCCAGTTGGCCGCATTCAGGCGCTGGGGTTTGATGGAAAGCCGGGCGATCAGGTCTTTATGGCTGTCAAAATCAGCTGTAGCAGTAAGGCCCTGGCCATTGAATAAACCAGCATCCAGCCGCAAAAACCGCAGTGGATGATTGGCCCGGCGTGGTTCAAATGTGACCATGGCCCCCAGATCCCTTTCTGTTTTCATCAGGATCTGTGTCATGCGCCCACGTTCAGGGGTTTCCCTGTCGCTGGAAGAAAGGTTGATTTCAAAGCCAAAAGGACGGGCAAACATCCCTGTGGTAATGGAAAATACATCCCAGCGGTTTTCAAAAAGGCGGCCAAAGAAGTCGCGGATAAATACCCCTTTTTCTGTACCGTCGAACTGGAAAGCGAACTGAACGACAGGCATATTATCTTTGTTATAATGCTGGTAATCAAGGCGAAAACGGCCACGACGAAGCATAAAACGGTTGTTCACATGATCAGCAAAATTGCCGCCGGCATAGGATTCAATTCCCTTGGCCTGTGCATACTGGAATTGTGGTTGTATGTAGCCGCTGAACCGGACTGCATCATATTTATGGTATAAGGAGATCATCCCCTTGCCAAGTTCAGTGGTGGTATCAATCATGTCCATGAGGAACTGAGCCTTTGCCAGGCTGGAAAGGAGGAGGAACACACCGACAATCGGCAGGAACTTAAGCCGCATTCAGGAAGAAATTTGCGGCAAAGAAAGTGAAAAATTTAACAATTTCTTTAAAAAAGCGAGGTCTGAGATTTGCCCTCCGGGCAAATCTCAGACCTCGCCATCGAATCGGCCGGGTCGCTGAAAGCGACCCGGCCGATTCGAAAGGATATTAAAATTGTAAATAAATCGGCAACATCGTCTGCGAACTCTTCACCTGCGCCAACAACCAAATAAACACCACCATAATCACCACATTCCCAACTACCGGCACCCTGCTCAACAAATTCTCCGTTCCCAACTCCATCTTCTTCGGCAGGAAATGCAGTACAAACGCCATCAACATCACCCAAAATACCGCCGTATACCCATTATACAGCTCCAACCACACCTCCGGCTGAAAATCATACACCACCTGGTGGATCAGGGACCACGCATCGCTGAATGTCGCAGCCTTAAAGAATACCCAACAGAAACACACAAAATTGAACGTTATCAATACCCCTATCACCTTCAGCACACCTCCCCAAAAACCAGCAGGCCCACCGCCCCTCTTCTTCAAATAATCTATCCTCACCTTATCCACCGCCAGCGCCGTTCCATGCAATCCACCCCAGAATATAAAATTCCAGCTCGCACCATGCCAGAACCCACCTATCAACATCGTCAAAAACAGGTTCACATACTGCCTCACCTTCCCCTTACGATTACCCCCCAAAGGAATATACAGGTAATCCCTCAGCCAGCTGGACAATGATATATGCCACCTGCGCCAAAACTCCGTAATACTACTACTCTGGTAAGGCGAATCAAAGTTCGGCGGGATCTTAAACCCGGTCCAGCGGGCAATACCTAACGCCATATCCGAATACCCGGAGAAGTCACAATAAATAATCAGCGCATAGCCATATACCCCCATCAAACACTCCAATCCCGTATGCTTAGCCGGATCATCGAATATATACTGTACAAAGTTCTGATTGATAAAATCCGAGATCACCACCTTCTTAAACAAACCCGCCACTATCAGGTACATCCCCTTTCCTATATCTTCTCTATCCAGCACATAAGGCTTGTAAATCTGCGGAATAAAATCCGCCGCCCTCACAATCGGTCCCATCATCAGCTTAGGGAAGAATGACAGGAAGAACAGGTAATCCATGAAATCATCCACAGGCTTGAATTCCCGCTTATACACATCCACTGTATAACTCAGGTTCTCAAATGTATAAAAGGATATACCGATCGGCAATATCAGCTTCAAAGGATGAATATTCCCGTGCGCCAGGTCATTCATCATACCGATAAAGAAGTTCGTATACTTAAAGTAAAACAGCAATCCCAGGTTCAGCACAATACTCAATATGAGCAGGCGCTTCCTGAACCCGGCCTTCTCTGACTTGTAGATCCACCTGGACAAATTGAAATCCACGACCGCCGACAACAATACCAGCCCCACATACATTCCGCAGGCCATGTAAAAGAAATACAATGAGAACACAGTGAATACCGCTACCCTGGCTCGCTTATTACTACTCGCCGCCAGGTAAAACAGCAGGAACACTGCAAAATAGTACATGAAAAAGGCACTATTAAACAGGATAGGATTCTTCTCATTATAGGTCAGTAGACTTATGATTTTATTCAGCTCTATCGTCATCTTCATTCACGTTGTAGTGTGCGGTAGCGTACTTTTTATACTTTAAATAACTCTGATGCAATGCTTCGTACAATAATTTTCCCTGCAACTGGTATCCACGTACATTGAAGTGGATATGATCCGGCGACCAACCGCCTGCGAACTCAGATTCCCTGAACCTGTTCTCCGCATTAAAGTTCCAGCATGCAATCCCTTTTTCTTTACAATAACTCATGATCTGTTGGGTCACGACCGCTATGTAAGGATTCGGGTAATAGGAAATCTTATAATAGGTTTTATATCTCTTGCCGACTTTCTTCTTGAAGGCCCGCTTACTCACTCTCTTGCATTCCGGTGGGGTCGTCAGCAGGATACTCGCTCCCGGCTGATAACGGCGGATCACCGTCACTGCACTGTCTATCTGATCCCTGAAGTTGGCAGCATTCAGCGAACTGTAAGCCTCATTTGTACCCAGGGAGATGATCACCAGTTGTGGTTTCATTACATCCATCTCGGCCACCAGGGTATTGTTCGCATCGTTGTACTGGCTGTACATCGCGCCATTGATCCCTACTGCATTGTATTGCACACCCGGCTTACCATTGAAGAGCAGCGCACCATAAAAATGAAATGGCTGGCTCCCCTTGTCATCCCAGCGGACCTGGAAGTTTTGTACCGGCTCCTCAAAATTCAGTGTGGCTACCTTCACCGTAGAACTTGCGTTTCTGAACGGCGGACCAAAAATGTTGATATCTGCTCCTGGTGCTACCACCGTCGCCTCTTCCGGACCTGCGTCATAAAAGAGTTCTGCCTGGCTGATATCATTTTCCGGGCTATCTTCCCTCCTGTTGTAAGCCAGTGCCGGTGATGACTGTGTAGAGCTGATCACGATGGCACCAGGTCCTAATACAGCAGGTTTGTACTTGTCGATAATACGATCTGCGGACCACCTGGCCGTACTATTCCAGCGGTAATCGCCAGGGCCATTGGTATTGGCCAGGTTCCAGGGAAAAACCCACCCCCTGCCGGCATCTCCGAAGTCCCGCTGTAGCAGGGAGGCCGTGGCCTCCGGGAAAAATCCGGCCTGAACATGAGAATCACCCAGGTGAAGTATAGATACCACCATACTATCTGACCTGTCCAAAGAAGCAAAGAACTTAAAGAGTGCGGAATCCTGTGCAATACGATTCGCCTGGCCAGAAGCCAGGCTGACAGTTAACGTAAGTATTCCTGCAAAGAATGTTGTTTTATTGAATTTCCAACTGCTTAAATTCATCCATCATAGCTTTATACAGCAGCGCCGCTACTTTGGCTGCCCCCTGTCTGTTAAAATGCGTATGGTCTTTCTGAGCTAACACCGGATCACCATCTACCCACTTTGCCATAGTACCTTCACCACCCATCGCAGCATACAGGTTCCAGTAAGCAGTACCATGCTGCTTAGCCAGCTCATGCTGATCTTTGAGTAATGCCATTACACCCGGCGCCGTCACCCAGTCACCACCATTTTTATATGATTTATCAGCCGTGCTTATCACCAGGAATGAAGTACCAGGCATGTCTCTTCTCAAAGAGTCGATTACCTTCTTCATCGGCTTCGCATACCAGCTGTAGTCAGTCAATTTCGGTTTGAACAATATATTAGCGCCGTACTGGAGAATCACAAGGTCATAAGGATGTTCGTTCTGCATCTCCTGTACCAGCGTTTTTGACAACTTACCCAGTTCTATCCCGCTGATACCCCGGAATGAGAAGTTGTCAACATACACACCACTATCGCCTTCAAAAGACACGCCATAAAAAGGAGTTGTGCTGCCACCCGCCCACTTGATCGTCACATTATTCTGTGCAGGATCCTGTGACCATACAAAACGGTTCACAATGTTCTGCTCTTTCAGGGTAAAGGCCTTATCGTTGATCGTAATATTCGCATTGCCCGCAGGACCATAAAAGAGAGTAACGCGCTCAAATTTGTCCAGGCGTTTTTTATGTACCGGGGTATAGCGAACATAACTGCCGCCACCTGGTATAAATGTATGCCCTGATATACCAAGCTTGATATCTGCAGGCGGTTGTTGCTTATAACTGTAATCTTTCCAGTCTTTGGAAAAAGTGTGGGTAATCGTAGTTCTGAAACCAGCTACCACCGAAGTGATGGGTACAAACCCCACCCCGCTGCCACCAAAGGTTTTTTGCAGACTATCGCGCAGGTCTTCTGTAAGCAGGTCACCTTCAATCATAGAGTCGCCAAAATAGGCAATACGTACTTTCTTCCGCTTTCCCTGCTTCAATTGTGCCAGTGCATCCAGGAAATGCTGGAGTCCGGCAGCTGCCGTATCGGCAGTCGGAGGCAGGTTATAACTTATAATACCCTTATAATCAGTAAAATCGAGATGTTTATCAGGATCCGGTACATCTGCCAGCTCAGTAGCCAGGGTAGAGTCAGCTGCCAGGTCAGCGGCTGTTTCCGTAGAATCTTCTGTGGGAATCTGGGGAATCATTGAGCTGTCTATCGGGGTATCGTCTTCCTGCTGCTGTTTCCGTAAAGAATCAGGTCGCAGATCCGCCAGCATATCCAGCGGGCGGGTTTTAAATCCTGCGTAAGATACAATGTTATCGAACTGGGATAAAGCCACCAGACACACTAAAGCCCCCGTAATGATATAAAAAGGATAGGCAGATTTGTTATTGCCAGACATGAATTACTCTGATTATTGGATTGGTCTACTAAAGCTAATAAAGATAGTGCTATTCCTTAACATAACTAAACGCATCTACCAGGGGCAGATGCGTTTAGCTTGTCATTTCTTTTGAAAAATTATTTCTTTGAATAAGCCATTTGCTCATCCAGTTTATACAGCTTGTACCGACTGATCATCCCTGCTACTCTTTTCTCCCACACCTGCCCGGCAGCAGAATACCCGCTATCGTTCATGTGTTTTAACCAGTCTTTGTATTTCGGATCCCCCTTCATTTTGGAGTAATACTTCTTTTTCTGTACCATCTTCGCGAAATACTGGAAAGATGCATCATCTGATTCAAACTCCCTGTAGCGGGACCGATAGGTCACCCCTTTCTTTTTATGGAGCTTGTTCTTACCCACAATACCAAAATGATTGTGAAGCAAGCGGGCATTTTTGCTGGTTCCCATACCTGATTCCAGCATCGCAATCCCTAAAATAATACTCGCCGGGATGCCGGTCTCATTCATAATCGCAATCGCCGTTTCCTTGTATTTCGTTACATAACGGACCTTGCTTTGGGAATACGCACTGTTGCCAAACAGTAAGATCATGCATAGCACTGCACAAAACCAACGGCTGCTGAACATCTTGTTCAATGTCATGGCAGTAATTTTTCTTGTACTGAATAATGTGTGTTTTATCAATCTCATCATTATCGGGTGCCAGAAACATTCCTTCTTACCGGCAATATAGTTTAAAAGATTCTATAATGTGATGTTTAAATGTTAAAATATTTTTAGGAATGAGGGGCCATACTTACGTAAGTCTTTGGGATTCAGTAAATAATGTGCCTCTGATAGTTTGTGAAAATCCCCCTTGAAACCGCATTTTCACAGTATCAAGGGGGATTTCAGTTGTTTAAATGCATGCTGCCATTGGCAAATACCATGCCATTACTTCAGGGCTATCTGCAATTCGTCCAGTTGTTTCTGGTCGATTGCAGATGGAGCATCCAGCATTACATCGCGCCCGGAATTGTTCTTCGGGAAGGCGATAAAGTCACGAATGCTCTCACTACCACCCAGTAAAGCACAAAGCCTGTCAAAGCCCCATGCCATACCACCATGTGGAGGTGCGCCATATTCGAAGGCCCCCAACAGGAAGCCAAACTTGTGATTAAATTCTTCTTCATCCATGCCCAGCGCAGCAAACATCTTTTCCTGCAGGTCACGCTGGAAGATACGGATGGAACCACCACCTACTTCTGTACCGTTCAGCACGATATCGTAAGCGTTGGCCTTGATATTCCCATATTTGGACAAATCGTCCATCCAGCTGATCTGTTCTGGTTTTGGAGAGGTAAACGGATGGTGCTTTGCTACCCAGCGCTTGTCTTCCTCGTCATATTCAAACAGCGGGAAGTCTACTACCCATAACGGAGCATACACATCTTTATTACGCAGGCCCAGGCGCTCACCCATTTCCAGGCGGAGCTCGCTCATCGCCTTACGGGTACGCTCTTCTTTGCCAGCAAGTACCAGGATCAGGTCTCCAGGTTGTGCCCCTGTTTTCTCTGCCCAGCCTTTCAGCTTGCTTTCGTCAAAGAACTTGTCCACAGAACTCTTGATAGATCCATCTGCGCCATAACGGGCATAGATCAATCCGGTCATTCCGATTTGCGGACGTTTCACCCACTCAGTCAGCTCATCCAGCTGCTTACGGGTATATTCAGCACAGCCTTTTGCACAGATCGCTACCACCAGTTCAGCTTCGTCAAATACTTTGAAGCCATTACCTTTTACGGTATCGTTCATGTTCACCAGTTTCATTTCGAAACGGATGTCCGGCTTGTCATTACCATAGAACTCCATCGCATGGTCGTAAGTCATACGAGGAAATGCATCTTTAAATTCAATTCCTTTGATCTCTTTGAAGATGTATTTCAGCATCTCTTCAAAGTTGTTCAGGATGTCTTCCTGTTCTACGAAACTCATTTCGCAGTCGATCTGGGTGAATTCCGGCTGACGGTCAGCTCGAAGGTCCTCATCCCTGAAGCACTTTACGATCTGGTAATACCTGTCGTAACCACTCACCATCAGCAGCTGCTTGAAGGTCTGGGGAGACTGTGGCAAAGCATAGAACTCATTAGGGTTCATACGGCTGGGCACCACGAAGTCACGCGCACCCTCCGGGGTAGACTTGATCAGGAAAGGTGTTTCAATATCCATGAATCCCTTGCTGTCCAGGAAGTTGCGTGCAGCCCTATTCACACGATAACGCAGCTCAAGGTTCTGGCGAACGATGTTTCTGCGTAAATCGAGGTAGCGATATTTCATACGCAGCTCATCTCCACCATCAGTATCATCCTGGATAGTGAAAGGAGGGGTCTGAGCCTTGTTGAGAATGGTAAATTTGCTCACGGTGATTTCAACGTCACCGGTAGGAATGTTTTTATTTTTATTAGAACGCTCTGTAACGGTACCTTCTACCTGAATCACGAACTCACGGCCCAGGGGCTGATCATCCAGTTGTGGATTGAGGGCTTCGCCAAACAACAATTGCGTGATGCCATAGCGGTCACGCAGATCTACGAAAGTAATGCTTCCGAATTTCCGGACTGTCTGTACCCAACCGGCCAGGGTTACGGGTGTGCCAATGTTTTCCAGTCGTAACTCGCCACAGGTGTGCGTTCTGTACATATACTATACCTTATGTGTTGCTCTTAAATATCTTTTCAACCGACCCGGCAGTTTTCCGGGTAGGTCGGCAAAGATAACGTTTGCCGCCAGCATTTCTAACCTTTGTACCTGTTAAAAAACCGTTTTATATCGGTTTCGGCCGACAGTGGCGCATTCCGCAGCAAATGAGCAGTCATTTGAGCCGCCATGGCAGGTGCCAGGCTGGAGCCTTTGGTGCCAAGGCCGTTGAACAGGCCCAGAGATGGCATTTCAGGGTGCATGCCCAACATAGGACGGCGATCTGTGCCACTTGGCCTCACTGCCGCCTGGTGGTCCAGCACCTCATAAGGAACTTTTAATAACTGTTGGAGTCCATTCTCGAGGAAAGCCCGCTTTTCAGCAGTTGGATTTTCATCCGGATAATCCCAGGCAAAAGTTGCACCTACCCAATAGATGTCGGTTTGACCCGGTACCGGTACCATGGATATACTTCTTTTTACAATGTCCTGCGTTTCAAAACCCGGCACCCGCACTGTCAGGACCTCTCCCTTATTCAACAGGAAAGGGACAGCACTGAACCAGGGATTGTGAGGGGTCTGGGCACCATCACAGAAAATGAGGGCCCTGGCATGAATGTCACCATAAGTGACCCCCGTTGGCTTCGCCTGGAGCTGAGCAGGCAGAAAACGCTCTTCCAGCAGGGAATGATGCTTCTTCAGATATTCTCTCCAGATCGGCAGCAATTGTTGCAATAATACCGTTCCCCCTTTGATGATGGCAGCCCCAAAAGGCTGATCCAGCCACTGGTCATAATGGGCCACAGCAGCGTCAGATGGCAGTCGCATGTAATCCAGGCCTGTCGTTCTGTCAAAGAATGCCGTTCTCAGTTGCTCTGAGGGCAATACCGTCCACAGATCCCGTTCCTTATAAACAGGTAAACCCAGCAACCCTTCCATTTCACGGTAAGTACGCAAGGCCACCGGATAAATCTCATCGTACAGCCACGCCACAGTAAAACGCCTGCCCGATACCGGGTTCACTACACCAGCTGCCACGCGGGAAGAACTATTCTCCTTGTACTCGTCTATAACGAGTACAGAAGCTCCAGCCTGCATCAGGCTGTAACTTAGCATCGTACCTGCGATGCCCTGACCTACTACCAGATAATCTACATTCATTTGATATGCAAAATAATGCGAAAATCGCTAGCCCGTTATGATAGTGGTCAATGAGTGAAATGACTTATTCTGCACGCAGACTCTTCACAGGGTTCATGAGAGCCGCTCTGATTGATTGAAAACTAATCGTAAACAAAGAGATGATCATGGCCATCGCACCCGCCAGCACAAAGACCCACCAGTGGATATCTACCCTGTATGAATACTGCTGCAACCACATACTCATGGCATACCATGCCAGCGGAAATGCCAGCACTACCGCAATACCTACCAGCTTTAAAAAGTCTTTGGACAACAAGGTCGTAATACCGGCCGTACTCGCCCCTAAAACCTTACGAATACCCACTTCCCGGGTACGGCGCTCCGCCATATAAGTAGCCAGACCAAATAATCCCATGCAGGAAATCAGGATCGCAATGATTGCAAATACGGTCGATAACCTGTTGATCAGTGTTTCACCTGAGAAAAGGTCATTGAACTGGTTCTCCATCAGGACATAATCAAACGGATATGAAGGATTATCTTTTTTCATTACTTCCGCCACTTTACCCAAAGCCCTGTCAGCTGCCACATCGCCCTTCAGGCGTAAATAAAGAATATTGGCCACCTTAGGTAAACAGAAGAATACTACAGGATCAGGTGAACCATACATATCACCATACATATAGTCCTTCACGACCCCTACTATCGGGAACTGGCGCACACCTTCTTTGCCATTTACTTCCATTGGTAAACCCACGGTTTTACCAATCACACTACCCTGCCCCACCAATTTTGCCATCGATTCCGTGATCACCACATTCATACTGTCACCAGCCCGGAAGTCACGCCCCTCCTTTATCTGCATTTTCATTGTAGACAGGTATTCAGGACTGACAAGCCGTACAGAAATCAGGACCTTTTGCGTCTCCGATTTGCCTTCCCATAAAATTTCGTCTGTATTGTTACCACCATAAATGGTAGCATGATCTGCCATTGCCACATTTTCTACCACGCCCGTATTCAGCAGATCCTGTTTGATTACAGGAAAGCTTTGCACTACATCCTTCGTGATATTCATACCCATAACATTCTTCCTGTCGAAACCCATATCACGCCCCTTGACATGACTGATCTGCTGGTAAATGATGATAGTAGAAATGATCAACACGATAGATACCGTAAACTGAAGAATCACCAGGCCCTTCCTGATCCACGCTGCACTACCGGTAGCACGCCTGCCTCCTTTCAGTACGGATACAGGATTGAAGGAAGACAGGTACAATGCAGGATAACTACCTGCCACCAAACCACACACCAGCACGATACCTAGCAGGGCTGCCAGGTGTGCAGGAGCCAGTATATTGATCGTCAGTTCTTTGTCCAGGATAAGGTTACAATAGGGTAATAATGTCCAGATCATGAACACCGCCAGCACACATGCAATCGCCGTTGTAAAGATCGCCTCTCCCATAAATCGCAGTATCAGTCCACGCTTAGAAGCACCCATGACCTTACGCACCCCCACCTCTCTTGCACGCTTTTCACTGGCGGCAGTAGCCAGGTTCATGAAATTGATACAGGCAATAAAGAGGATGATCCAGGCTATCAGGGTAAACATTCTCACATATTGAATTCTGCCACCAGCCGGTTTACCATTATCAAAATTGCTATAAAGCCGCCACCTGCTCATCGGATGCAGGAACAGGTGATTGACTGCTGAGGGCGAATGCTGCTGTACAAAGTTGCAAAGCAACTTATTGACAGCATCCGGATTCGCATTGGGAGCCAGTTCTACAATCGTTGTCAGGGAATTGGATCCCCAGCTGCTATAGACAGGATTTGATTTTTCCAGCACTTCGAATGGTGCTATCCATTCAGGTCTGAAGCTTACATTCGATGGCCAGTCTTTGATCACGCCGCTCACCACGTATGCATCCTTATTATCCATTTTCAGCGATTTCCCCACGATATTCTTTTCATCACCAAAAACCTTTTTCGCCATTTTCTCTGTAATCACAATTGAATGCAATTCACTGAAAGTACCACCCGCCACAAAAGGGATAGTAAGCATATTGAATACAGAAGGATCTGCATATCTGCCTGAAGCATACAGGGACTTATCACCATAAGTGATCAATGGGGGTGCCCAACTCTCGGTCATGCGGAAGGCATTGGCCACACCCGGAATATCCGTTTTCATAGCAGGTGCCAGCATGCCTGATGACGACCAGAATGTTTGCACATACTTATCGTAATCCCAGTTGGCTAACACTGCATACAAGCGATCTTTTTTCTGGTTAACATTATCATACTGTACTTCATCTTCTACCCACAAAAAAATCACACCTGCACAAATGATACCGATCGCTAATCCGAAGATGTTGAGAATACTGTACTTTTTAAAAAAACGCTTTATCATAATCCTGTTAATGGTGGTACAACGCGGTAGCCGGCACCGGCCCTGAGTCCGGGCCTGTAGGTGCAATCCACTCTATACCGGGCGCTGAACCTTTGTAAGAAATTTTTAATGGATAATAGCCTTTCTGCAATGGCACGACAATACTCTGCTTATCGAAAGACAGGTTGCCGAGTGATATATTTACACTGTCATTAGTATCTACAAAAAATATATAATAACCGTCTGCATCGACTTTAATGCCACCACTCAATTGTCCCTGCAAAGTATCCAGGCCACCGGGCTTCAGCTTTTTGGACAGCGGGGCTGAAGGCAATGTATTGCCTATTTTAAAACTACCTCGTATGGTATCACTGTATTCATCTCTCACACAAATTGACTTGATGATAAATTGCTCAGCAATCGCAAGATCCAGCTTACCGGTGATACGGGGAGAAGATGCTGTAGGGATAGTTCCATCAGTGGTATAATGAAAGTCTGATCTCTCGTCCGGCCAGATAAAAAGTGGAAAGGGTTTATCTTTCAGCACAACTCCCGTCATTGGATGATATCGTGGCGGATCCGTAGTATAACCTGCCCAGGTAAATTTCAAACCATCGAACACCGTTTTAAAGATCATACTGTTATGCGTTTCCCCCGCATACGGTGTTACCTTCCAGTGCAGCGATGCCGGTGCCTTGGCCTTAAAAATTGAATCCAGCTGATGCACTCCCATCTCCTCGAATGCATGCCCTTCCCTGCCGGTGATGTACAGCGATGCATGCACATTGCCCATACCCGCCAGTTTATCGCCCGTTTCTTTGAGCAGCATG
This sequence comes from Chitinophaga silvisoli, assembly GCF_003412465.1. Classification (GTDB taxonomy): domain Bacteria; phylum Bacteroidota; class Bacteroidia; order Chitinophagales; family Chitinophagaceae; genus Chitinophaga; species Chitinophaga silvisoli. The sequence goes on along the minus strand of NZ_QTJV01000003.1, from coordinate 146,629 downwards.
CCATCGCCCCACCACATAGCCGGATCAGAGATCAGGTAAGACTGGAACAACAAGGGATCACGTAGAAAAACATACATCCCAAATAAACCAGCCAGTGAAGAGCCTACATATACCCTGTTGTCAGCACGGGCAGGATATTTTTTCTCAATGTAGGGCATCAGTTCAGTCTTCATAAACGCAAGGAAATTATCGGCTCCTCCCGAACGGGGATTGCCAGGCAAACGGCTGGGTGTAAAGTCCCGGTCGCGCAGACCCATGTTTTTCATGCTGACGACTATACAGGCAGGTACAAACTGAATCTGTACAAAACGTTGCATGTGTGCAACAATATCATTATTCCATTCGCCATCCGTCACATAAATCACTTCGTACTTTTTTCCTGAAGCAGGATCATAATCATCCGGTAGTTCCACCTCTATCTGACGTTCTTCTTTCAGGTTGTCAGAGTACAGGGAATCCCTGATAATTTTCATCTGTTGTGCGGATGCGTTGGCCGCCAGAAACATGACAAGGATAATACAGATAGTTTGCTTCATGACCGAAAAACTTGGTGTGGTCTAAAAAGATGCCACTTTGTGATAAAATTGATTTTCAACAATATAGACAATCCTAATCTTTCAATATTGTCCGATTTTGATACATGGCATGTTCACTAACGAAAAACGGCTGTCTTTATTAATAAAGACAGCCGTCAGGCAAAAAAGTTGCAATTCTTTACTCTGTTATTTTTACCCTGATGCCATTGCTGTGCGCACTGAATTCAGGTGCATACATACACTGTGCAGTACTGATGCCATTGCTAAAGTCACCATCATGTGTTACGAACATACTATATTCAAACACATAAGTACCTTTTGGCAAACGGCTGAAGAAGAAATTAGTAGAAGCATCTTTTGTGCTCTGGTAATAACTTACGCCATTCTGCCAGCCGCTCTGGCTGATTACATTGGTAGGCTCAAAGCAGGCTGCACGCATATCTTTCAGGTGCACATACTCCATATCACGGTCTACTTTCAGTACGATACGTGCTTTTACCTTATCACCTACTTTCAGCTGATTGCCATCCTGGATAGCTGTCAGTACCGGGCCATTGTCATTTGTCTTCTCAATGAAGAGCTCTTTCTGCAGGGTCATTGGCGTAGCAGCAGTTGTAATTTTGTCCAGCTGCTCAAAGTATTGCCAGTACACAGCACCCCATGATGGCTGACCATTACTGCCCTCCACTTTTACTTCAATTTTACCCATTGCAGGTTTTATTGCTTCATTGTTGAATTGCTTTTTGAAATAACCGGTACCTGCTTCTTTCTTCTCTTCCTTCACAGTTGTTTGGCCTAACTGGATGCTAATATCAGGATTTGCAGAAAGCCAGTTGCCACCACCTAAGAGCATGGCATAACAAGCATCGGCAGTTGCCTTGGTAGTATGCCAGTTATTGGTTTGTTTATTCTTCAGCAACCATGTTTTCATATCAGCTACCGCCACTGAATCATGTGCCACTCTTTCAAATGCTTCAATCAGCATCGCCTGCGTTTCAATGGGTGCCTGGTACCACCAGTAACCAGCTGTTACACTCTTCCAGTACATACCCATTTCCTGGTTGTTGGTGGCGTTTTCTTTCAATGATTTGATGATATTCTTATCATTCAGTACAATTGCCAGCATGGCCTGTGTATAGGTGCTTTGTTTCAACCAGTATTTCTTAGCCTGTGCCAGGTAGTACTGGTAAGACTCTTTGTACTTGTCTTCCACTGGCTTGTTCAGCAGGCTACGCATGTACAGGTAATGAGATTCAATATAACCGATATGCTGTGCATTCATATCAGCTTTATTACGCTTCAGCTCATGATACCAGGTGTCCATTTTCTTGTCAACGTAAGCCAGCCCTTTATTCACAATCGCATCAGCATTCGGATCATTGCTTACACCTACCTGTTGTAAGCGACCTACGCCAGCCAGAATATACTGCGTCACGAACTGATCTTCCCACATCCCATTGAACCAAGGGAAGGCACCACTCGGCAATTGTTTCTGTCGCAGTTGTTCCAATGCTTTCTGCTGTTCTGCACTCATCTTATTCAGATCGAAGAGCAGGGCAATATTGCGTTTTTGTTCTTCTTCATTTTTAGCAGCCAATACCCATGGCGTTTCCTGCAGTAATACACTCTTCAGTTCCTCATTTTTTTGCAGGTTGCTTTTCAGTGCAGCAGTATCAGTCGTCTTCCATTTTTCGAACATGCTCTTTACACCCGGCAGTTTATTCACGATGTGTGTAGCAAGTGTATTGGCATAATAACGGTTGAACACCTGTTCGGAACATTCGTAGGGGAATTCCATCAGGTACGGCAAGGCCTGTACGGCATACCAGGTAGGATTGCCGGTATATTCAACTGTCAGTGCATGTTGTTGTAAGGTTTCAGAAGTATCGCTCTTCAGTAATTTCCCGAAAGTAAATTCCTTCTTACCATCGCCACGCATATTCAGTGGCAGTGTTTCTGTCACCAGCGTAGTGTTGGTCAGCACCGGGATAGCATTTTCTTCTCCATCGCTGAACTGGCCTGCAGTGGCTATTACGCGGTACAGCAGGGTACTACTGAACTTATATGGAATCTCTAATGGGAAGCTCACAGCAGTGCTTTGTCCTTTTTCAACAGTGAAGTGCTGAGCAGGATATACATTCTGGAACCAGCCATCTACAGGTTTCATAGTAGTAGCATCCAGCAGTTCCAGGTGAGCCGCACCTGTCAATGCGCTATCAGCGAGGTTGCTGATCTTGGCAGAGAAGATGATCTTGTCGCCTTCTCTCATGAAGCGGGGTGCATTTGGCTGCACCATCAGTGGTTTCTGTGTCACCACACTGCTTTCAGCATAACCAACTGCCGCATCCCTGGTATGCGCAAGGCTCATAAAGCGCCAGCGGGTCAGGGCTTCGGGTACGGTGAAGCTGAAAGTGATGTTACCATTTTCATCCGTGTGAAGGTCAGGGAAGAAGAAAGCTGTTTCGTTGAAATTAGTACGAGGAGCCACTTTTTCAGCTGGTTTTGCCGCTCCTGCTTTATCATCCACTACACCCGCTGGCAGATTATGATCTGCAGATTCCATGGAACTTTCTTTCTTCATTCTCATTTCAGCCTGTGGCACAGCTGCATCAGCCATCACCATAGCAGCAGCCGGTGCCGGCATAGGCGCACCAGGTTTAGCCATACCTACTTTTATGCCCGGAGCACTTCTATACAGCATACGTGCAAAACGTCCCATTCCAAAGCCCGTCACTTTCACTGCCTGTACACCATTCCCCTCTCCAAAATCAATCACACTCACACCATTATCCATGGCATCAAACCAGTTCAGCGCATCATAACTAATCACACGTTCATCATATGCAGATTTGTCAACAATAAATGTATAAACCTCTGCAGCTACCTGCTTAAAGTTTGCATGACCATCCCAGGCTGCCAGCCTTGAATAGACTGGATAAAGATCCGGTACTGTCCACTGGTTTGCCCTGAATGCATCCAGCGATGCATCGTACATAGCAGCCAGCAGTTCAGCACCTACCTTATCACGTTTCTCGCCCTTGATCTGTACGCGCCATTCTTCTTTTGCACCAGGCAGGATCTTATCACGATGTGACTGGATGGTTACTTCCAGTTCTTTATTGCTCCATGGAACAGTGATGGTTCTCTCTTCTGTATAAACACGGTTATCCTTTACAAAAACATATTGCACGCTCACATTTCCCCTGTCATCTTCTTTTACATCATACTTCCTGTCGCTTACGCCGCTGTTGACTGTAAATGCACTATTTGCTGCCGCATGCAGGTTGGATCCGATCGTTTCAATCACATGCACATCAGGAGCAGATGAACCCAGCAGGAAATGTGCGGTCTCGCCCGGCTTCAGTACATTATCGTTGGAATAAGACCAGCTGTATACCGGGTATGACAGGTTCTTTGCATTCGCATCTACCAGTTCAACAATTTTCTTTTGAATCACTTTCTCACCGAATTTATCAGTCGTACTTACTTCCAGTTCATACCATCCGGCAGCCAGTGATTTAGAATCTAACTGCACCTGTGTAAAGGCATCAGTTTTGAGTTGTTTGCTTACAACAGCATTGCCTCTTTTCCAGGTATTCTGGTCATCTTCATCATTGTAAATATCATGAGGAAATGCTTTTTCATATTCCTCACGGGAAAGGATAAACTCATCCGGCTTATCCCAGAAGCGTTCGCGCATTAAGCGACCCGGATGTTGCAATGGTTTCAATGTAACAGCTACATCTGCCGCTTCGAACACACCATTCAGGTTCTTTGTAGCAATGTTTACTTTTTGCAGCTCCTGTGGCAGCACACGATCATTCAGACCAATAGTGATTTCCATTGCCTGGTAACCTACGCTCACATTTTGGCTGCCGCTACGGGTTTCACCATTCACATCCGTAATATCTGCTTCGATAGAATATGTAAAGATGGGTTTTTGAGAAGCGGCAATACTCAGGTCGGGCAAGGCCGGGAAGTTTACTTTGAAACTACCATCGGCAGCAGTTTCAGTCGTACCTGTTGCGATCTGGCGTGCAGGGCTATAAGCAGGTGCTTTCCTGGACCACCACCAGTAAGGGAAACGGGCCTGTCTCATGACACGGTAAGTCACCTTAGCACCATCGATATTATTACCGGCATAGGCCAGTGCTTTACCTTTTACGGTAATCGTATCATTCAGGCGATAAGTGCCTTTCAGGGTATCGAAATCCACGTAGAATTTAGGACGCTTGTATTCTTCCACACTGAATGATACACTGCCACCATTATTATTTTCATCGATCCGGAATACACCATTCAACTGGTTTTCCGGCAGTCGGAATTTTCCGGAATAGGAACCATATTCATTGGTCGTCAATTGCATGGAATCTGCTATCTGACCATTATGATCTATGAGGCGTACGCTTACTTTATAATTGCCCAAAACGTTCCTGTCTGTTCCTGATTTTTGTGCACGGCCTACTACGATACCCTTGAAGTATACGAGCTGACCGGGGCGGTAAATACCTCTGTCAGTAAAGAGGAATGTCTGGTGATCTGCTGTACCTGCATTGTTGTTATAATAATCGTACCTGTACACATAGTTTTCTTCATCAGGAGCGAGGGTATCAGCATTCAGGATCAGCTCATACTTATTGTTGCTGTATTGCGCTTCACTCTTCAGGTCTACGCCACCATCCTTTTGAGAGGTAGCGGACTGTGTTAATTTATATTTACCATTGTTTTGCTGGGTATATACATTGAATTTTACTTCCTGCAGTGGTGCACCTGTTTTCCTGTGCAATACATACAGTTCCTTTCCATTTTTGATATCAAATGAAGAACGGGCGATGAAACTCAGATTTGATACATGAATAAACTGGATCGCGATGATATTTTCTTCCTTTGTAAAAGTGGGATTAGTGCTGGCCACTAACATGTACAAACCTAATGGCAGGGCATCTATTTTTGCTTCTGCGGCATGTTCACGATAGTCATCTGTGCCGGGCAATGCCACATCCCATGAACGGTCAGCTTTCTTACTCAGGATCAGGTTCCAGTATTTCTTATTCCGGCTTTCGTATCCTTCATTTGATTCCAGCTGCTCTCTTAATTTAGTGCGGTAGGCTGCATCAATTTTAGCAATGCGGAAGTAGAGTTTATTGACGTTTTTATAGTTGATCAGTGCACGGAAAGGTTCATCCGGCAGGTTTACCTGTTCGGTGCTTACCTGCATAGATTTGGTCTTGATTGAGTTGAGCAGAGACTTGCAGTAGCTGGTACCAATCGCATCCGGCAGTTGTTTGATCGCCTGTTCACAGAGGGCGACCGCTTTCTTCATAGCAGCAGCAGGTGTCAGGTCACCCTCATTTTCCTTTCCGTTACCTATTTCGCGGTAATAGCTGGCTACCAGGTACATCACCTGTGCACTCCCTTGTTCGCCTGCATAGGTATTCAGCAATTGCTCCAGTTGTCTGATATACAGCGTCTGTTTGTCGGGCATTACCGCTACGCTGTTCATGTACTGAAGGCGTTCCTGGTCTACATCCAGCAGGGCTGCTTTGTTATCCCGGGCATGGAAGCGGATCAGGTCCTGCAGCAGTAAGAGTGCTTTATACTGGTAAGAGCTGGTATCGGCTGTTGCAAATTTGTGAGCAGCGAAAGTGGCAGCAGGTGCAAAAGCAGCAGGATCCAGCAGTTCAAACTGTTTGGCTGCCTGCCTGAAATTGTACTCACCTGATTTGAAATAATCTAATGCGCGGTGTGCCAGCAGGTCGTATAGCGTAGGACGCAGGTTGGCGTTGTACTGCCCTTTGCTGATGATGACCTCATAGTCTTTTACGTTCACTTTTTTGAGTAGTTCAGCATCTTCCAGGGAAGCCGTGTAGGCGGCGGCAATTTCTTTATTGAGCCGGTCTGAGGTCCAGGTGCTGATATCGGAAGAGGTGTCTGTTTCTAAAGCGGTACGGCTATAGAGCTGGCTCCTGTTATTTTCCAGGTAGTGATAGAGGAGTTCTGCCCGCATGCTTTGCAGGATGGCGCGGATGGCGGGGGTAAATACGACATTTTGTTGATCTACTACCTTGAGGTTATCGTCAGTAGCGGGATTCTCGTTTTTAACGTTTACGTACTTGATGCGGAAGATCAGCGTTTTCAGGAGCTGACCCTCATTCTTTTGTTGCAGTGCATTCTTGTAGATTACATTGACTTCTTCCAGGGCTGATTTGGGGAGGCCTTTGTTATCTAACTCCTGGACTTTTTTCCAGTGGTTGTCATAGTTAAACTGAGCCATGGTACTTGTTGTACTAATGAAAAATAGAATAAAAATAGCTACGATCAGGCGCATATGTGGATAGCGTTTATATGAATAACTGGTGTATTTCTGGTTTAAACTCATTATAAAACTCCTTAGCTGCCGGATATGTTACTCTTCCGGAAAGAAAATGATAAATGAGTTATGACCGTGTTTCCGTCACAAATAGGATGCAGATAAGGGGTCCTATTCCATAAAGGTAAATATAAAAATATAGGTTCTTCTTGCCGGCGGCAGGCCCTCCGGCTATGCTTCCATTTCAGGAGCCGAAGGTAACTGAAATGGAATAAGCAAAAAAAATCCTCCTGCTGGCAACAGCCCGACAGGAGGATAATTATTATACAGTTAGTTTATTATTAAGCTTTTGCAGCTTTCAGTACAGATGCCATTGTTTTTCCAATGTCAGCCGGACTTGCTACTACATGGATACCACATTCAGCCATGATTTTCATCTTAGCAGCAGCAGTATCGTCAGCACCACCGATGATAGCACCGGCGTGACCCATACGGCGGCCCGGAGGCGCTGTCTGGCCAGCGATGAAACCAACTACTGGTTTAGTACCGTTTTCTTTGATCCATTTTGCAGCGTCAGCTTCCATACTACCACCGATTTCACCAATCATGATGATACCTACGGTTTCAGGATCGTTCATCAGCAGTTCAACCGCTTCTTTGGTTGGTGTACCAATGATAGGGTCGCCACCGATACCGATAGCTGTAGATACGCCCAGACCAGCTTTAACTACCTGGTCAGCAGCTTCGTATGTCAGGGTACCGGATTTGGATACGATACCAATGTTACCTTTCTTGAAGATAAAACCTGGCATGATGCCTACTTTAGCTTCTTCAGCAGTGATTACACCAGGGCAGTTAGGACCGATCAGGCGGGAAGAACGACCTACCAGGAAGTTTTTCGCACGGATCATATCCTGTACAGGGATACCTTCGGTAATACAAACTATCAGTTCGATACCTGCTTCAGCAGCTTCCATGATTGCATCTGCAGCGAAGCCCGGTGGTACAAAAATGATGGATACATTAGCGCCGGTTGCTTTTACGGCATCATCTACCGTATTGAAAACCGGACGTTCCAGGTGCTTGGTGCCGCCTTTACCCGGCGTAACGCCGCCTACTACCTGCGTGCCATACTCTATCATCTGTGTGGCATGGAATGTGCCTTCTGTACCGGTGAAACCCTGTACAATCACTTTGCTGTTCTTATTAACTAAAACACTCATCGCGCTTGGTTTATGTGTTTGTAATGTTATTGGCAAAAATAACCCCCTAATCCCATATTCCCAATCAATAATTTACTGATTGTGGTCCTGTTCACGTTTTTTTAATGTCCGTGGTCATGTTTTGGGCGTTTTTTTCCCAGGTAAATGCTTAGGGAGTCAAAATAGACCGGCCCGCTATCAGGCATTTGGGTATGCCGGCACCAGTCTTAATTACCGTTTCCGGTACTAACTTTTCTTTAGCTTATTCCGCCAGTCCTTCTCCTGGAACATTTCCATCTGCCTCATTTCCTTTGCATCCCGCAGGAAGTCTGACGCGAAAATGAAGTCATTCAACTTCTCATCCTTACTGAAAATGATATCCTTGTTGGAGCCTTCCCATTGCTTTTTACCCTGGTACATGTATACGATATGATCTCCACTCTCCATCACCGTATTCATATCGTGTGTATTAATGACCGTGGTCATGTTGAATTCATGCGTGATTTCCTTAATCAGCTTATCAATCAGCAGGGAAGTCTGCGGATCCAGGCCAGAGTTTGGCTCATCACAAAATAAGTATTTGGGATTCAAAACGATAGCACGTGCAATACCGACCCTTTTCTTCATCCCCCCACTAATCTCTGCCGGGAACTTCTTAGCGGCATCTTTCAGCTGTACCCTTTCCAGGCATTCCATCACACGGGCCTTCTTTTCTTTCAGAGTGCCTGTAGAAAACATATCCAGGGGAAACATCACGTTTTGTTCTACCGTCATACTATCGAATAGTGCAGATCCCTGGAAAAGCATCCCGATCTGGCGGCGTATATTCTTACGATCCTGCTCAGGCATATTGGTAAAATCCTGGCCATCGTACAGGATCTTGCCACCGTCTATTTCCATCAGGCCTACCATGCACTTCATCATTACCGTCTTACCACTACCACTGGAGCCAATGATCAGGTTCACCTTGCCTGTCTCCATTACCGCCGACACATCTGGCAGAATTACCTTTTCCCCGAAGCCTTTCTTTATATTAACTAATTCGATCATGTAGTCTATGTTAATTTTGCAGCAGTATCGCCGCCAGTATGTAGTCCATGAATAATATCAATACACAGGTCACCACCACGGCACGGGTACTTGCTTTACCGATTTCCAGCGCACCACCCTGTACATAGTATCCGTAATATGAGGGTACACTGGATATAATGAACGCGAATACGAATGATTTGAAGAGTGCGAAGAAGATGTTATATGGTTTCCATTCCTGCCTTAAACCCTGCCAGAATTGTTCCGCGGAGAGAATACCGCCCAATTCACCGGCTTTGAGACCACCCCAGATACCAAGAAAACCAGCGATGCAGATCAGGCATGGGATCATGATCAGGGATGCCATAATTTTTGGTGCAATCAGGTAGCCCCGGGTATTGATACCCATGATTTCCTGAGCATCAATCTGTTCGGATACACGCATATTACCCAGCTCAGATGCAATCTTGGAACCAACTACACCTGCCAGTACGATACAGGTCAGTGTAGGGGCAAACTCGAGTATGATGGTATCACGTACTACCTGGGCTATCGTAGCTTTGGGGATGATCGGGCTTACCAGCTGATAAGCAATCTGTACGGTGGTTACAGCTCCCATGAACAGGGAGATGATGAATACGATACCCAGTGAACCGATACCGATATCCACACACTGCCGCATGAACTCTTTCCAATACATCCTCATGTTTTCCGGGCGGGAAAACATTCCTTTTAGCATAAGCAGGTAGCTTCCGAAATGATGAAAGAATCTAAACTCCATAACGGGCCAAAGATAGTGTATCCATTTAAATAAAAGTTAAATCATTACCTGCCGGAAAAACAGCGACAAAACCGCTTTCATCTTCGGCAGCAGCGGTTTTATTGTCTATCTCAAACTTTTTACCAGCAACCTTTTCAAACTCCGCTCTATGATTTCCCCCATCGTCTTACACCTGGCAAACACCGGATCATCATAATACTGAGCCAGCTCTTCCCCCAGCTGCGTAATTTTTTCAGGAAACGATACGCGGTCCGTCATAATCACATCCCTGAGGTCCTTAATCCTATGCCTGTGCGCCTTGATTCTGCGGGCTATGAGCGAGCGCTCTTCCTGCTGATACTGCTTTACTACTTCCGCGTTCAAATGCTTGATGGCCAGATCTACAAAAATCTTATTCTCCTTGAAAAACTGGGGCATGTACAAGGTGCGCTTTCCCTCGTAGAACTGCTGGTCAAAGTCGATTGCCCTGATCCTGAACTGCACGTCATCGAAATCAGGCGTGATGTCAAATACAAAATTGTACGATCGCATATCTCCCAGCAGGCGAACAAAACAACGCTCGTTGAACTTCACAAACTCCTTGGCTATACGCTTTGGGTTAAACTCCGGCCGCTGCAAATAATGGTCTATAAACTGATCTCCCGGCACACCCGCAATATGCTCCTCCACCAGCGTGTTCCCATCCACAATATAACTCATCCAGTATGGAGACAAAATGTGTTCCAGCTCTAAACCATAAATGCGGGAAGCATCGGCCGTCTTGATATAAAAATAATCGTAAACTTCGTTGTAAGTATTGACAATCCTGATACGGAAAGGATGTGAATTCCCAAAAGTGCAGTAATCAATCCGCTCCACCTGCAAATGCTCTTCCGCAGCCTGGTCACCACCAGCCTTGAGAATGGAGTAGATTCTTTTCAATCCCGCCTTCAGCGGGCCATACATACTATCAGGATAAAATACAGATTCCCAGAGTGTGTCATTCCCGTTCTTGTCATATACAGGAATGCTGGAATCATAATAGCGGAGCTCCTCGTAAGATACCGGCAGCCGAATCTCCCGCTCATATAGTTTGAGGTACCCGCGAAATGCAGGATTCAGTGGAAAGAAGGTCTTTTTCCGGGAGATGTACTGCATGCTTTTTTTATATAAAGATACTGATCTCTGCCCGTGGACAGAGACCAGTAAATTATATTATTTGCAGCACTTGTGCTGTGCTTCTACCACAGCGATATTCACCATGTTCACGATCTGTCTTACAGTACTACCCAATTGCAGGATGTGTACTGGTTTTTTGATACCCAGCAGGATAGGCCCGATTGCGTCAAAGCCCGCTACTTCCTGCAACAGGTTGTAGGCTACGTTGCCCGCAGTGAGGTTCGGGAAGATCAGGGTATTAACTTCCTGGTCTATCAGCTCACTGAAAGGATAGCTATCCTTCAGGATCTCTTTATTGAATGCCATCGCCGCCTGAATTTCACCATCTACAATCAGTGAGGGTTCTCTCATCTTTACGATCTCTCTTGCCCTGGCTACCAGCTGTGCCTCAGGGGTCGGGCTGGAACCAAAGTTGGAATAAGACACCATTGCGATGCGCGGCGTGATATTAAATTGCTTTACTTCCTCCGCTACCAGCAGTGTGATCTCGGCCAGTTCTTCGGCAGTAGGATTGAAGTTCACCGTAGTATCTGCCAGGAACAGCGGACCGCGCTTGGTATTGATGATATACATACCCGCCACCCGCTTTACATTGGGCGCGGTACCTATCACATGCAATGCCGGACGGATCGTGTCAGGATAATTACGCGTCAGGCCGGAAATCAAGGCATCTGCCTCACCGGTTTCCACCATCATACAACCAAAGTAGTTACGTTCACGCATTACCTTCTTCGCTTCGTACTGGTTAAAGCCTTTGCGCTGGCGTTTCCGGAAGAACAGCTCTCCAAACTGATGCCGCTTTTCTGTCATCTCATCACTCTTAGGATCGATGATCACAGTATCTTCCAGCTCTATACCATTTTCTGCAGCCAGGTTCCTGATCCTTTGCTCATTGCCCAGCAGGATCGGGTAGGCAATACCTTCGTCTCTTACTACCTGGGAAGCTTTTAATACCTTCAGGTTGTCTGCCTCAGCAAACACCACCTTGCGTGGATCCTGACGGGCTTTGGTACCAATCACGCGGAAGAGCTGGTTGTCCAGTCCCAGGCGCTTATTCAGGATATTCGTATACTCTTCCCAGTTGGTGATCGGCTGCTGTGCCACACCACTTTCCATTGCTGCTTTTGCCACTGCTGGTGCTACATGACTGAGCAGGCGCGGATCCAGCGGTTTTGGAATGATATAGCGGGGACCGAAATAAATATTCTTTTCGTTGTAAGCCAGGTTCACGATATCAGGTACCGGTTCCTTGGCCAGTTCTGCCAGTGCATTCACAGCAGCTAGTTTCATCGCCTCATTGATCTGTGTAGCTCGTACATCCAGCGCACCACGGAAGATGTAAGGGAAACCCAATACATTGTTCACCTGGTTAGGATGATCGGAACGGCCTGTAGCCATAATCACATCAGGACGTGAAGCGATAGCAAGATCATAAGCGATTTCAGGATCAGGATTCGCCATCGCAAATACTACCGGATTAGCAGCCATCGATTTGATCATCTCTGGTGTCACCACATTCCCTACTGATAATCCAACAAATACATCGGCACCATTCAGCGCTTCTGCCAGCGTAGTTACGCCGGAGCTTGTTGCGAACTGGCTGTGCAGTTCTGACAATCCGGCACGGCTGGTATTGATCACGCCATCCTTGTCAAACATCACGATGTTTTCCTTTTTTGCACCCAGGGCTACGTACAGTTTTACGCAGGCCATAGCAGCGGCACCGGCACCGTTGAATACGATTCTCACCTGCGTGATATCTTTCTTCACCAGGTCCATTGCATTCAGCAGGGCAGCACTGGAAATGATAGCCGTACCATGCTGGTCATCGTGCATGATAGGGATCTTCAGTTCCTTTTTCAGGCGATCTTCTATTTCAAAACACTCGGGACTCTTGATATCTTCCAGGTTGATACCCCCAAAGGTTGGCTCCATGGCTTTTACCACGTTCACAAACTCATCTACATTCTTGGTATTCAGTTCAATATCAAACACATCAATATCTGCGAAGATCTTGAACAATACCGCCTTTCCTTCCATTACAGGTTTACCGGCTTCAGGACCGATATCACCCAGGCCCAGTACCGCGGTACCATTGCTGATAACCGCTACCAGGTTGCCCTTGGCAGTGTATTTATAAACATTTTCTACGTCTTTGTGAATTTCCTTGCAGGGCTCAGCTACTCCGGGAGAATAAGCGAGGGAGAGATCCCATTGTGTTTTGGTGTTTTTAGTAGGTATTACTTCGATCTTTCCAGGCCGGCCTAAAGCATGATAGTCTAAAGCATCCTGCTTGTTCTGTTTTCTTGCCATAATTCAATAAGAGATTGTTCTTGGGCGTGCAATATACAAAGTATTGCAGGAAAGGATGCTCTAATATGTCAGTATTATATGTTTGGATGACACTTTTAACACTACTATTATACCGCCTGGTATTTTTTATAATAGCCTCAGGCACAGGCACCTTGAAGCTATACCCGAATCAGGCTAAACCATCGCTCCGTGTAAAGCTAATTCTGCATACAATACGTCAACTGTAAGGTTTTTCTGTACTAAGACAAGCTGTAGCCTACCTTCTAAGGGAGATATTCCGCAGATAACCCGCAGATAACCCGCATATAAGCCGCCTGTGACCCGCATTCTAAAAGAGGCGGGATATTTGCGGGTTATGAGCGGATTAAGTACGGCTCAGGCATAAGATTGCGGTACTTTTCACTGCGAAGGCAGTACCTGCAGCCGGCATAAATGAAATATTTACTTATTTTTACCGCGTATTAATTTGCCTGAATAACATGATACAACGCATTCAAAGTCTTTACCTTCTGTTAGCTGCCGGGGCTTCTGTAGGAACATGGTTTCTGGATATTTTCAAAGTGACCCTGAGCGATGACCAGGTTCCCAAGTATTTCAATGCCCAGTCTAATTTTATGGTCTTTGTAGTCTACATGCTGATTGTAGCTCTTTCCCTGTTCTGTATTTTCCTGTTCAAAAACCGGAAACTGCAATTCAGACTGACTGTGTTGGACATTTTTCTGGCAATAGCGGCGATCGCTTTGCAGTACTTCAAAGTGCAGGATTTTGTGAATGCATTTGAGCGCACAGGCAAGACCATTGCTTCATCTACTTACCTGCCGGGTGCATTTCTGCCGGTGCTGATCCTGATCTTCCTGATCATGGCAGCCAGGGGGATCTATAAAGATGAAAAACTGATTAAATCTCTCGACAGACTGAGATAGCAATAAAAAAGGCGGACCAGATGGTCCGCCTTTTTTTGTTTATATATCTTTCCTGCTTACAGGTACTGCCCTGTGTAGCTTTCTTTTACTTTTTTGAGTCCTTCAGGCAGGCCTGCATATAGCAGTTGTCCGCCACCAGCACCACCTTCAGGCCCCAGGTCTATTACCCAGTCAGCACTCTTGATTACATCCGTGTTATGCTCAATCACCAACACAGAATGCCCCTGATCAATCAATGCATTGAAGGACCCCAGCAATTTCTTAATATCATGGAAGTGCAGGCCGGTCGTTGGTTCATCGAAGATAAAGAGGATGTGGCCCTGCGCCTTGCCCTTGCCCAGGAAGGAAGCCAGCTTTACACGCTGTGCCTCACCACCACTCAGGGTATCGCTGCTCTGACCCAGTTTTACATAACCTAAACCTACATCGCTGAGCGGACGGATTTTGTTCACCACATCCTTCTCATCTTTAAAGAAATCCAGGGCTTCATCCACCCCCATTTCCAGCACATCGTAGATGTTCTTACCCTTGTAGGTCACTTCCAGTACCTCATCCTTGAACTTACGGCCACCACAGCTTTCGCATTGCAGGTGCACGTCTGCCAGGAACTGCATTTCCACTATTACTTCGCCTTCACCCTTACAGGCATCGCAACGGCCACCATCTACGTTGAAGGAGAAGTGCTTTGGCTGGAAACCACGCATCTTACTCAGGGGCTGACGGGAGAAGAGGTCACGGATCTCGTCGTATGCTTTGATGTAGGTAACAGGATTGGAACGGGATGACTTACCGATTGGATTCTGGTCGATCATTTCTATCTGGGTAATGTCGTCCAGCGCGCCTTTCAGGGCACGGTGCTGTCCGACCCTTTCGGCAAACTCGCCTTTCAGTTTCATGAGGGACGGGTACAGGATCTGCTTTACCAGCGTGGTCTTACCGGATCCACTCACACCACTTACCACACATAGTACTTCCAGGGGAAAATCCACATCGATATTCTTCAGGTTGTTTTGTTTACAGCCTTCCAGGGTGATGGACTTCTTCCATTTGCGGGTACGTACAGGTGGTTCTATCGTGAGCTGACCACTCAGGTATTTGCCGGTCAGGCTCTTGGAATCTGTGAGGATGGATGGATAGTCGCCTGCGAAGATTACTTCTCCTCCCAGGTGGCTGGCCAGTGGTCCCATATCTATGATATAGTCGGCTTCTTCCATCATTTGTTCGTCGTGTTCTACCACCACAACAGTATTGCCCAGGTCGCGCAGTTCCTTGAGTACACCGATCAGGCGGTGGGTATCGCGGGCATGCAGTCCAATGCTGGGCTCATCCAGGATGTACATGGAGTTTGTGAGGTTACTACCCAGGGAGCGGGTCAGCTGTATACGCTGGCTTTCGCCACCACTGAGGGTATTGGCTACACGATTCAGGGTAAGGTAGCCCAGACCTACGTCCAGCAAGGTCTTTACACGATGATGAATTTCCAGCAGGATGCGTTTACCCACCTGTTGGTCGTATTCATTCAGCTGCAACTGGTTGAACCAGCCATACAGGTTTTCCACCGGCATTTCTACCAGCTGGGCGATATTGTAGCCATTTATTTTGATGTACAGCGCTTCTTTACGGAGGCGGCCACCACCACATTCAGGGCAGGTAGTCCGGCCACGGTAGCGGGATTGCAGTACACGGTATTGCACTTTGTACAGGTTCTGCTCCACCATTTTGAAGAACTCATTGAGCCCGTAGAAGTGCTCATTACCTGTCCAGAGCAGGTTGTATTGGTCTTCGGTTAGGTCTGTGACCGGCTTATGAATGGGGAAGTTGAACTTGCGGGCAGCCTTGATGAGGGCTTCTTTATATTCACCCATCTTTTCACCTCTCCAGGGAGCGATTGCACCTTCGAATACACTGAGACGCTTGTCAGGAATCACCAAATCTGCATCGATGCCTAAAGTCTGACCGAAACCTTCGCAGACCGGGCAGGCACCATATGGATTGTTGAAAGAGAAGAGGTTGGGTACAGGCTCTTCGAATTGCAGTCCATCCAGTTCGAATCGATTGGAAAAGTGCTGTATGTCGCTACCATCGGTCTCTACCAGGCAATCGCCTTCGCTTTCATAAAAGGCGGTCTGCACAGAATCGGCGATGCGGTGCAGGTCGTCTTCTTCGAAATCCTTGGCTACGAGGCGGTCTATAAGCAGGTATGTTTCCTTGGGTAAGGCCGGCTTTTTCTCTTCCAGCAGTTCTTCGATGCGGAGGAGCTTGCCCCCCTCTTTTTCTTTGCCATAGAGACGGGAAAAACCTTTCTGCATCAGGATCTGCAGCTCTTCTTTTACCTCTCTCTTAGCGTGACGGCGAAAGGCGACCAGGATCTGGATCCTGGTACCTGCAGGAAGGTTTTTAATATAATCAGTAACGTCGCTTACTTCATGTTTCTTTACCAATTCACCTGAAATAGGAGAATAGGTTTTACCGATGCGGGCGAAGAGCAGACGGAGATAATCATAGAGTTCTGTCATGGAGCCAACGGTAGAACGGGGGGTACGGGTGATGACCTTTTGTTCTATAGCGATGGCGGGGCAGATCCCTTTTATATAGTCTACGTCCGGTTTGTTCATACGCATGAGGAACTGGCGGGCGTATGCAGAAAGGCTTTCCGCATAGCGGCGCTGGCCTTCGGCATAGAGGGTATCCATGGTCAGGGAGGATTTACCTGAGCCGGAAACACCGGTTACGACAACTAGTTTATTGCGGGGAATTCCTACACTAACGTTTTTGAGGTTGTGAACCCTGGCTCCTTTTATATATATCTGATCCTGCGTGTTGATGGGTGCATCGTCAGCGATAATTTCCGGTTTCTTTGATTTTGTAGCCATATTCCAGCGTTTGTTATTTTGCCAAAAATTTTAGCATTACGAAGGTAAGGGATTTGAAACAAATGATAATCTTCAGCTTGTCAGGCGGAGCAGATCAATTTTTTTCTTCTTGCAAGAATCATCTGAAGCTGGCACTGGGAGTGCCGTATATTCTTTTTTTATAAATACTCTTTTTTTCTCATTGATAGTCAATATTAAATCTTAAGAAGATGACAAATCACTGATGTCAGGGGGTTGTTTAATTCAACTTTAACATTATATTTGCATAGAACCAGAATCGTGGGCATAGAACAGATTCTTATCACACTTAAAACTTCCTATTATAGCATAAACTCTACACTATTTTACCTACAACAGACTTGAATTAAGTCGGTTTCTTTATTATAAACCCGCTATTGTAGACGTTTATGCAAATAATGTACAAACTCAGCGACGAGCAATTAATTACCCTCTTCAAAAAAGGGCATTCCTCTGCATTGGAAGAACTGGTGCAAAGGCATAAAGACAAGCTCTATACCTCTATCGTATTATTAGTCAAGGACTCATTCCTGGCTGAAGATATTTTTCAAGACACTTTCATTAAGATCATCGATACTATCCGGGCAGAGCGTTACACGGAGAAAGGGAAATTCCTTCCCTGGGCAATGCGCATCGCGCATAACCTGTGTGTAGATTATTTCCGTAAAATCAAGCGTACCCCGATCATCAAAACCAGCGATGACAAGGACATCTTCAATGTACTGAGTTTCAGTGAAAGCAGTGCAGAGGAGAAGCTGATTACACGTCAGAGCCATGACCGTGTGCGTCGTATGCTTGATATGCTGCCGGAAGAGCAACGCGAAGTGATCATTCTTCGTCATTACGCTGATCTGAGCTTCAAAGAAATTGCTGATCTCACGCAGGTGAGTATCAATACCGCATTGGGTCGTATGCGTTATGGCCTGATCAATCTCCGGAAGATGATGACGGATAAGCAAATTTGTTTGTAATCCTTTCTTGCTTGCCATACAACGGGCGACCGGTTTTTATGATCGATCGCCCGTTATTTTACAATGGCTGCGGAGAGAATAAAGTAATAGTTGGGGTAAAATCACCTACCCTATGAAAACCTAAGTAGCGACCGTAGTCAATGAACTACGGGGATTTTTACTATTGCTACTACCTCTTACATATTTTCGAAGATCATAGCGGCTCCCTGTCCTACTCCCACACACATGGTGGTAAGACCATACTTTACCCCCTGCCGGCGTTTCATTTCATGGCCCAGGGTGCCTACGATCCTTGCTCCTGTGCATCCCAGCGGATGCCCCATGGCAATGGATCCACCATTTACATTGATCTTAGCCTGGTCCAGTCCTAAGTCCCGGATACAAGCCAATGCCTGTACAGCAAAGGCTTCATTTAGTTCTATCAGGTCCAGCTGACTGGCACTGATCCCTGCTCTCTTCAATGCTTTTTCTGTAGCCGGTACGGGGCCTATACCCATTATGGCCGGATCTACTCCTGCTACTGCCATAGATTTCACCTGCATGAGCGGTGTCAGGTTATATTGCTTCAATGCTTTTTCAGATACGACAAGTACCAGGGCCGCACCATCGTTGATACCGGCGCTGTTACCTGCAGTTACGCTACCCTCTTTAGCAAATGCCGGGCGCAGGCCTGCCAGTTTTTCCAGCGAAGTCTCACGGGGGTGTTCATCATTAGTAATAACTACCTGTTCCTGTTTGTTGGGCGTAATGGGTACGGGAATGATCTCCCTTGGCCAGATGCCCGCATCCAGGGCAGCCTTATATTTTAACTGGCTGGCGAGGGCGAATTCGTCCTGGGCCTCGCGGGAGATCTGCCAGCGGGTAGCGATATTTTCCGCTGTTTCGCCCATGGAATAGGGGTAGTACATGTCGGCCAGCTTCTTGTTGGTAAAGCGCCAGCCTATGGTAGAGTCTACAATTTCCGTTTTTCGGCTGTATGCGGCATCGGGTTTGGGCATCACAAGGGGGGCGCGGGTCATACTTTCTACTCCGCCGGCCAGGTATACATCTCCTTCCCCACACATAATTGCCCTGGCAGCATCCATCACCGCCTGCATACCGGAGGCACAAAGCCGGTTTACGGTATTGCCCGCTACAGACACTGGCAATCCTGCCAGTAAAGCCGCCATCCGGGCCACATCCCTGTTATCTTCCCCTGCCTGGTTGGTGGCCCCGGCTATTACATCTTCAATGTCTGCCGGGTCTACAGTGGGATTTCTTTCCATGATCGATCGGATAAGGAGGGCCAGCATATCGTCAGGCCTGATAGTGCTCAGCACCCCGCCATAACGGCCGATTGGGGTACGCACTGCGTCTACTATATAAGCAGCTTGCATTGCTTGGAGGATTGCTTTGGTTATAAAAGGTTGTAAATGTAGGGGATTTTTGGAGGATTAAATTTACGTACCTTTGTACATTAATACCGACTGCCGTAAGGCAGACATTATCTCAAATAAAGGGTCAGGAATGAAATCGGGCAAAACGAATATCCGGCAGCTGAGTCTGTCGGAGTTACAGGAATACTTCGGGTCTATAGGGGAAAAGCCCTTCCGGGCCAAACAGGTGTATGAGTGGCTGTGGCTCAAACATGCAACCAGTTTTGACGGAATGACCAACCTTTCCAGGGAGCTACGGGCCAAGCTGGAAGAATACTTCACTTTACCTGCCGTACAGGTGGACACCACCCAACATAGCAATGACGGCACCATCAAAAGTCGCTTCAAATTACATGACGGTCACCTTGTAGAAGGAGTACTTATACCTACTGATACCAGACAAACTGCCTGCGTATCATCACAGGTAGGCTGCAGCCTGAGCTGTAAATTTTGTGCTACCGGGTACATGGACCGTAAACGCAACCTCGAATTCGATGAGATTTTCGATGAGGTAGCCCTGTTGAACGACCAGGCGATGGGTGCTTATGGCAAGAAACTGAGCAATATCGTATTTATGGGTATGGGTGAACCCCTGCTGAACTATAAAAACGTGTTGGCGAGTATCGAGCGCATCACCAGTCCGGATGGTTTGGGGATGTCTCCCAAAAGAATTACTGTATCTACAGCAGGTGTAGCCAAAATGATCCGCCAGTTGGGCGACGACAAGGTGAAATTCAACCTCGCCCTGTCCCTGCATGCTGCCAATGATGAAAAACGCAGCCAGATCATGCCTATCAATGAGACAAATAACCTCAAAGTATTGATAGAGGCACTTAATTATTTCTACAAACAAACACAGAACCAGATCTCATTTGAATATATACTGTTCAAAGACTTCAACGACTCCTTAAAGGATGCCGATGAGCTGATCCGCATCTACAGACAGGTGCCGGCCGATCTGGTTAACATTATTGAATACAATCCTATCTCCAATGCCCGCTTCCAGAAACCGGAAGAAGAAGTGGCAGATGCTTTTATGGATTACCTGGCTAAACACCGGGTCAATGCCCGTCTCCGCCGCAGCCGTGGTAAAGATATAGATGCGGCTTGTGGTCAGCTGGCAAATAAAGGCTGATCTCCTCTTCTTAAATTTTAAAAACTGACAGATGAAGAAAAAAACACCTGCTAAAAAAGGATTCGCTCCTTTTAAGGAAAATAAATCAAGGGCAAAGGGAGATGATTCCCGCCCGGGAAAACGTAGTGCGGCTAGTGGTCGTCCTCCACGCAAAGACAATGATGGCGAAGGTTTCCGTGGTCGTAAGAGCGATGGCGAAGGTTTCCGCCCGCGTAAAGATGATAGTGAAGGATTCCGTGCTCGTAAGAGTGATGGAGAGGGTTTCCGCCCGCGTAAGGATGATGGTGAAGGATTCCGTGCTCGTAAGAGCGATAGCGAGGGTTTCCGCCCGCGTAAAGATGATGGTGAAGGATTCCGTGGCCGGAAAAGCGATGGAGAGGGTTTCCGCCCGCGTAAAACCGAGCGTCGCCCTGTAGGGAAAGACGAAAACGGTGATCCACTGCCTGCATTCAAAAAGAAAGAACATACAGACGGCGAAGAATCAAAAAGCCGCAACAGGATAAAAGCAGTTCAAAAAACGGCGAATGGCAGAACGCCATTTAAGCCTAAACCAGGTGGCGATCGGGATGGCAAACCATCTTTCAAATCGAAGTTCGGTGCTGACCGTGATAATGAAAGGCCTTCTTTTAAATCAAAGTTCGGTGCGGATCGTGACAATGACAGGCCTTCTTCCAAATCAAAGTTTGGTGCAGACCGTGATAATGAAAGGCTGTCTTTCAAATCAAAGTTTGGTGCTGACAGTGACAATGAAAGGCCTTCTTTCAAATCCCGGAGCAATGCAGACCGCGATGACAGCGCCTTCCATGGCACTGAGCGCAGTGGCAAAAGAGGCAAAGACGAGCGCGACACACCTAGTGGCTTCAACCGTAAAAAATATTTCGATAGCGCTAACGAACGCTTTGCTGCTAAACAGGATCGTAAAACTGCTGCCAGAAAAGCACGCAATAGCGATTCTTTCAGCAAGAAAAGCGACAAAGACGAAAATACCGTCTCTATCGAAGGCGAAATGCCGCTGAACAAGTACATCGCCCATTGTGGCCTGTGCTCCCGTCGTAAAGCGGTAGACTATGTAAAAGAAGGTAAGATCACTGTAAATGGTAAAGTGATCACCGAACCGGCTTTCAAAGTAACCAGGAAAGACGAAGTGAGCATCCTCGGTAAGAAGATGCACATCCAGAAAAACCTGGTGTACATCCTCCTGAACAAACCAAAAGGTTACATCACCACCACTGACGACCCCGAAGGCCGTAAGACCGTGATGGAACTGATCCAGGATGCTACCGAAG
Organism: Chitinophaga silvisoli; assembly: GCF_003412465.1. Classification (GTDB taxonomy): domain Bacteria; phylum Bacteroidota; class Bacteroidia; order Chitinophagales; family Chitinophagaceae; genus Chitinophaga; species Chitinophaga silvisoli. Next base: position 124,679 of record NZ_QTJV01000003.1, on the reverse strand, counting down.
AAGAAAGAGTATACCCTGTAGGTCGCCTGGACCGCAACACCTCTGGCCTGCTGCTGCTGACCAATGATGGTGAACTGGCTCAGAAACTCTCCCATCCTAAGCACAACATCCGCAAGATCTATCATGTAGGTCTGAACAAACCATTGACCAAAGCACACTTTGAAGCGATCCTCGCTGGTGTGGAACTGGAAGATGGTATTGCACATGTAGATGTACTGGGTTATGTGGACAATGCGGATAAAACTCAGATTGGTATCGAGATCCATAGCGGTAAGAACCGTATCGTTCGCCGTATTTTCGAACACCTGGAATATGAGGTGGAGAAGCTGGACCGTGTGACCTATGCCGGATTGACTAAAAAGAATATCAACAGGGGCAGCTGGCGCTACCTGACAGAAAAGGAAATCATCCTGCTTAAGCATTTTAAATAATTCAGGGTAGCCTGCCGGGCAGGTGGGATCAGCTCTGTCAGTTCCGATTCCAGCACTAAAAGCCCCTGGCAAACAGTGTAACCTGGTAATGTGAGAATGAAATTATTCAGCTTAAGCATTTTAAATAAACTATGCGCATTAACGACCTGATTATAAAAGAAACGCCGGACTATGTGATCATCAATAAACCGGCAGGCGTGCTGACCATTCCGGACAGGCACGACAACCAGCTGTCCTCTGTACAGGGGCTGCTGAAAAAGCATTTTGGCAACATCTTTACCGTGCACAGACTGGATAAGGATACCAGTGGGGTGATCCTCTTCGCTAAAAACGAAGCCGCCCACAAGTATTACTCCCAGGCATTCGAAGGCAGGAATGTACAGAAGTTCTACCTGGGCCTGGTGAACGGACAGCTGATACCAGCTACCGGTACCATTGAGGAAGCCATTGCAGAGCACCCGATTACAAAAGGTAAGATGGTGACTGCTAAAAAAGGAAAACATGCCCATACGGACTATGAAGTACTGGAAGCATTTGGCCTGTACAGCCTTGTAAAACTCCAGATCCATACCGGCCGTACCCACCAGATCAGGGTTCACATGAAGCATATAGGCCACCCGATTGCGGTAGATGAAATGTATGGTACTAATACCCCTATTATGCTGTCTGCTATCAAGAAAGGCTATAAGCTGGGTAAGCATGATGTGGAAGAACGCCCATTGCTGAGCCGCCTGGCCTTACATTCCTTCCAGCTGCATTTTACTGATCAGCAGGGACAGCCGCAGGTAGCAGAAGCGCCGCTGGCGAAAGATATTCAGGCGGTGGTAACGCAGTTGCGGAAGAATAGCGGGATTGTGCCGAAGTTGACGCTGTAAGTGTTTTGATTTTTTGAAATATCGGGGCTGCTCTGACAAGGGCAGCCTTTTTTTGTTTGGGTGAATGGGTGGATGGAATCGGGGATTGGGAAATTAGAAGGGAATGCCTTTCCTGCTTTTAAAATATGGACAGGCATAAAAAAAACGGGGAGAAATCCCCGTTTCGTAAAAATCAAAAACCAACCATTAAAAATTCTTATCAATAAAAACCTGACCCACTGGGTGGGCAGGTTTTAAAAGTTTCTTCTGTAAATATCGCCTTATTTATTGGGCTGAGGTGTTGTTCTCAGATAAGGCTTAATAATCTTGTGGCCTTTAGGGAAGCGGGCAGGAATATCCTCCGTTTTCACAGCGGCTGTTACGATCACATCTTCACCATCCTGCCAGTTTGCCGGGGTAGCTACCTGATAGTTAGCTGTCAGCTGCAGGGAGTCAATTACGCGCAGTACTTCGTGGAAGTTTCTTCCTGTAGAAGCCGGGTAAGTGATGATGAGTTTTACTTTTTTGTCCGGGCCAATGATGAACAGTGACCTGACAGTGAAAGTTTCAGAAGCATTTGGGTGGATCATATCGTACAGATCAGCCACTTTTCTGTCTTCATCTGCGATGATAGGGAACTCCACTTTGGTGTTCTGAGTTTCGTTGATATCATTGATCCAGCCGAGGTGTTTATCCACGGGGTCAACACTGAGTGCAAGCACTTTAACGTTACGTTTGGCGAATTCATCTTTCAACGCCGCTGTCCTACCTAATTCGGTAGTACAAACCGGGGTATAATCAGCAGGGTGAGAGAATAATACTCCCCAGCTATCACCCAGGAACTCATAAAAATCTATATCTCCGATCGATGTTTTTGCCTGAAAGTTTGGTGCTATATCTCCGAGTCTTAAGCTCATATCTATTCTTTTTACGGTTACGCTACCAAAAATAGTTATTTCCTACAAATATTATAGACTTTGCTGTTAAATTTTTGAAAATAAAGGGCTGCGGAACTTTTTTAGAGGATAAATGGTAGCTGCAAGGGGAATATCAGCCAGCTGCAGGCAAATTTCCAAAGCACTGTCTGCCGTTTCCACCCGCAAAAATCCCTGCCTGAGAAACAGGCAGGGCTGAGGTCATAACAAACAACTGAGAACAAAGGTATTAGGGATAACACGCTTGAACGTTTGCAACAAAAATCATAGGGGTCGGGATTCGGGTTTTTCGAGGGTAGTTTGAGAATATGTTACATCACTCTTTGAGAATAGGTCTTTGAGAAAAGATCTGTCGGAAAAAGCCTTTCGGGAAAGCTTTTCGGAAGATCTTTCGGAAAAGGTTTAAACCGCTCTGGCTGGCAATATGCTTATATCGTTCTTTCTTTCCATGCGTAATAGGCAAGGGTATACTTAAGATCATCTACCAGATCCGCTTTCTGACGGGCACCATCCTCGTCGAAATCCAGCTCCAGATAGCCCAGATACAGTTCATAGCTCATATAAAGCATGTCCATGCACTGTCCTATCTTCTTATCATACTGGGTATTCTTAACGGGGATGGCCGGGGTCACCTGCTCAATATAGTAGCATTCGCCGTCAGTATATTCGATCCACGTTCCCTGGTCACGGAAGCCAGGGCGGGATAATAAAAAGTTCATATTGTCAAACACAACCGCACTGCCCAGTTCCGCCTCCAGGTCGATGATTTCCGGTATCTGCTGCATATCTTCCAGCTTCTTCACAATGGTCATCTGCACGGCATCATTCCTGTCCTGCACATAGCGCAGCATCGTGTTAAGCACTTCGTAAGTGGTCACAAAGTCGCAACGGGTCCAGTTATCACCCTGCTGCAGATTACCCCACATAGTGATATAGTTGGAATCATCGAGGATGATCTGGCCTATTGATATCGCAGGGCATGTATTTACTGAAGACGTTGTTTTTAACTGTTTCATATACATCTCGTGTTATTGACAATACAAAAGTAGCAGCACCACGCGCAGAGGATTTGCGTACCGATAAAATCAATTTCATTAATTTTAGCACCTAAATAATTTTGCATGCCGAAGAATAAGGATGCTGTTTCTCGTTATCGCTGGATTGATGAGCGGTTGCGAAATAAACGTCTGAAAAAACCCACCCTCGATGATCTTATAGAGTTTGTCTCCCGAAAAATGGACAAAAGCATTTCCGTACGTACTATTCAAAAAGATATACAGGATATGCGCCATGATCCGGAACTGAACTACAATGCCCCTATTGTTTACGACAGGGCAAGTGGTACATATGCATATGAAGATGAGACCTACTCTATAAACAATATTCCCATCGAAGAAGCAGACCTGGAAGGCCTGGAGATCGCTATTGGTATACTGGAGCAGTTCCGTAGCCTGCCCGTGATTGAGCAGTTTGAAGATGCGATCCTGAAGATAGCCGCCAGCCTGAAACAAAACCGTGAAGTGTTAGAGCACAAAGGCCTGATCCGCTTCTCGCGTGCCACTCAGTATAAAGGTGCATCGCATATACCTTCGATTGTAGACGCTATCAAAAACCTGGATGTGATCAGGATCTCCTACCAGAGCTTTGACCGCAATGAGCCAAAAGAGCACTGGGTAGAGCCTTATCACGTCAGGGAATATCAATCCCGTTTCTACCTGGTAGGTAAAAGTCAGAAAGCGAAAGGTGGTACCCTGCTGACCTTTGCACTGGATCGGATATTGGATCTGTGGCCGACTGACAAGAAATTTGACGAGAAGAACTTTGATGATGCCAGCTATTTCCAGCATGCTATTGGTGTGACAGTGCCGCAGGGTGAACCAGAGAAAGTAGTCCTTTCTTTTACACCGCATCAGGGTAAGTATATCAAGACACAGGCTATCCATCCTTCACAACAGGTGGAATCTGATACGGCTGATGAATGCCGTATCTCTATCAATGTGGTGATCAATCATGAGCTGACGATGCTACTGCTGAGTTACGGCGCAAATGTAAAGGTGGTTCAACCTGCACAGCTGGCGGAGAAGATAGCAGCAGAAGCAAAAGCAATGTTAGAACGTTATTAAATTAAAATCATGGCACAGCACTTCCAGATCTCTGGCAATATCATAGACATTCCTGCACAACGCATTTACCCCGGCACCATACAGGTCACCGATGGAAAGATCAGCAGTATCAGCGAAGACCAGGGTACTTATCAGCAGTATATTTTACCAGGCTTTGTAGATGCACATGTGCATGTGGAAAGCGCGATGCTCACGCCTTCGGAATTTGCACGGCTGGCCGTGGTGCATGGTACAATAGCTACAGTATCTGATCCGCATGAAATTGCAAACGTATGTGGCGTGGAAGGTGTGAAATACATGCTGGATAATGGAAAGACAGTGCCGTTCAAATTCTGCTTCGGCGCACCTTCCTGTGTACCTGCTACCATCTTTGAAACAGCCGGGGCGACTGTTACTGTGAGCGATGTGGAAGCCTTACTTGCATTGCCTGAAGTATTATATCTCACAGAGATGATGAACTTTCCCGGCGTGCTGCATAATGATCCGGATGTAATGGCTAAGATTGCTGCTGCAAAGAAAGTAAACAAGCCCGTAGATGGCCACGCACCAGGCCTGAGAGGCGATGCAGCAAAACAATATATCGACGCAGGCATTAGTACGGATCATGAATGTTTTACTGCCGAAGAAGCGCTGGATAAACTGAAGTATGGCATGAAGATCCTCATCAGGGAAGGTAGTGCTGCCAGGAACTTCGAAGCATTGGTGCACCTGTTGCATGCGCATTCTGATAACATGATGTTCTGTAGTGACGACAAGCATCCTGACAACCTGGTGGAAGGACATATCAATGTGCTGGTGCGGAGAGCATTGGCACATGGTGTAGATCTCTTCAAAGTATTGCGTGCAGCATGTATCAACCCTGTAGAGCATTATAAGATCCCGGCGGGATTACTGAGAGTAGGTGATGCAGCAGATTTTATTGTTACCAACGATCTTCAGCAATTCAACATCCAGGCGACTTATGTAAACGGTATCCTGGTAGCCAAAGACGGGAAAACGCTGATAACAGCACCTGTAGCACCGGTGATCAATAATTTTGACTGCAAGCCGGTCTCTATAGAAGACTTACGTATAGTGGTTGAAGGTAGTACTGCAAAAGTAAAGGTCATCGAAGCATTAGATGGTCAGCTGATCACGAATACATTGATAGAAGAATTGCCGGTCCTTGATGGTGCACTGTACAGCAATGTAGAAAAAGATGTATTGAAACTGGTGGTGGTGAACAGGTATAATCCTGCTCCTGTGGCACTGGCGTTTATTAAGCGATTTGGATTTAAACGTGGTGCCATTGCATCTTCTGTGGCACACGACAGTCATAATATTATTGCGGTAGGTGTGGATGATGAAAGCATTGTGCAGGCTATCAATTCAGTGATTGCATCACAGGGTGGTGTGAGTGTGGCCGATAATGGCGAAGTGCGTGTATTACCTTTGCCTGTAGCCGGATTGATGAGTAACCTGGATGGGTATACTGTGGCAGAGCAGTATAGTCAGCTGGATAAGGCAGCGAAGGGATTGGGGAGTGAGCTGGGCGCACCGTTTATGACATTGTCATTTATGGCACTGCTGGTGATCCCACATTTGAAATTGAGTGACAAAGGATTGTTTGATGGAGATGTATTTGCCTTTACGCCATTAGTGCAATAAAAAAACAACCCGATTGACTTTCACCTTCGGTAAAAGTCAATCGGGTTGCCAGGGCCTGCGCCTGCGGCAGGCTAAAAAGAAATTTCAACTACCCCGTTAGTTGCTCCAGAGCGCTCCACCCACGCTATCGCGGTCTGCACCCGTTACAGATGCAAATGCATTTGTTTCCTGTCTCCATCTCAAAGTCCCCAGCAATGCAATCATTAACCCTGTTCTGAATGTCAGCGTCTGCTCGTCAGGCTGTGTTACTTTCAAACCTGATGCTTTGATTGCCTCTACCAGGTAGCTGTTATGTGCACCCCCGCCTGTGAGCAGCACCTCTCCTCCTTCTCCGCCAATCAGATTCACCGCCTTCGCTATCTGGGCAGCAATATGTTTCGTATAGGTATTCAACTTACCCTGTGTTGACAGCTGATGCCCCTGAATCAGGGGCAACACGGTAGTGGTACCAAACTTATTTGTCAGTGTTTTTGGATAAGGCTGTGCATAATATGACAAGCCGTTCAGCGCATCCAGCAGTTGCTGATCGGTAACTCCGCCAGCAGCCAGCTTTCCATCTTCATCATACGCACGACCCAATGTTTCCGCCAGTGCATCCAGCACATAATTGCAGGGACATACATCAAATGCTACCAGTTCTCCATCTTTCTGCGCGGAAATAGTGGCATTCTCTCCCAGGTTCACCCTGTAAGCCAGGTTAGGGAACAACAATTGCTCTGCTACCGGCAATAAAGGTGCACCTTTACCACCCAGCGCAACATCCATCGCCCGGAGGTCGCTGATCACGGAGAGACCTGTCACCGCCGTAATAGCCGCACCATCGCCCAGCTGTGCCGTCATCTTCTGAGAAGGCATGTGGAATACAGTATGACCATGCGTGGTGATAAAATGTACCTGGTGATCAAAACCATGGGTAGCTATAAAATCATTTACCGCTTGCCCGATATAATGCCCGTATTCACTATGCAGCAGAAAATAATCTCTTGCAGGCAGGTTCGCTGCATTTGACAGTTTTTCCTTCCAGTCTTCTGTATATGCTTTACGCTCAGCGGCTTTGATTTCATACGTCCACTTGCCTCTCACCTCTGTCAAACCTACAAACACCAGGTCCAAGCCATCAAGTGAGCTACCTGAAGTAACTCCAATTACATTGTATACCATGCCCTAAAATTTGTGCAAATCTATACGATATTTTTTTCCCGGGGATTATGGAATCTATACCCTGACCAGCATCATGAAGCAGATTAAACCATTTGACTATGCTAAAGTACCTATTCCTGTTGCTGGCAGGGCTTATTAATATCCAGGCGCAGGCCCAGCGGATCCTGACCGGAATTGTCAGCGATACCGACAGCCACCAGCCACTACCCAGTGTATCCGTTAGGATAAAAGGTACTGCACTTGGCACCATTACGAATGCGAAGGGTGAATACCACCTCAGTGCCCCAAAAGGGAATATTACTTTAGTAGCCAGTCTGATTGGTTATACCACTAAAGAAATCCCGGTTGCTGAAAAACAATCCAATATTTCAATATCCCTGGAGCCTTCAAAGTCACAGTTAAGCGAGGTGTTAGTGGTAGGATATGGCGTTACTTCCAAAAGGTATAGTACTTCCGGTTGCGTGTCCACTATCTCCGGAAAAGATCCTGACCATGAAGAATATGACCCTATTGCCGGCAACCGCTTCATGAATGCAGAAGCCCATCCGCTCAGCACTTTCGCTGTGGATGTAGACAGAGCCGCCTACTCCAACGTACGCCGTTTTCTCAACAATGGCGAGCTCCCTCCTGCCGATGCTGTCAGGGTGGAAGAAATGATCAATTATTTTGACTACCAATATAGGCCGCCTGGCGGTAATGACCCGGTAGCTATCTATACAGACATGATGAAATGCCCCTGGGAACCCAGGCACCAGCTGCTAAGAATCGGTGTGAAAGCCATGGAAGTATCGAATGAGAAACTCCCTCCTGCCAACCTGGTTTTCCTCATCGATGTATCAGGCTCCATGGGTGCCCCCAACAAGCTGCCACTGGTGATTCAGTCACTAAAAGCACTCACACAGCAGCTCCGCCCCATCGACCATGTAGCGATCGTCGTATATGCAGGGGCAGCAGGCATCGTATTGCCGTCTACACCTGGTAGTGAAAAGATCACCATCATGGATGCATTGGATAAACTGGAAGCTGGCGGATCCACTGCCGGTGGAGCAGGCATTCAACTGGCATACAACACTGCCGCAGCCGGTTACCTGGAGAATGGCAATAACCGCGTCATCCTCGCTACCGATGGTGATTTTAATGTGGGAATCTCCAGCGAAAGCGAGCTGGAAAACCTCATCTCCGGGAAGAAAGAAAAAGGCATTTTCCTCTCTGTACTGGGCTTCGGTATGGGCAACCTGAAAGACAACAAACTGGAAACCCTGGCAGACAAGGGCAACGGCAACTATGCCTATATCGACACCTACGAAGAAGCCCGCCGTACATTGGTATCGGAGTTTGGCGGCACCCTCTTTACGGTGGCCAAAGATGTAAAACTGCAGGTCGAATTTAACCCTCATTATGTGGGTTCTTATCGCCTGATCGGGTATGAAGACAGAATGCTGAATACTGAAGACTTTGACGATGATAAAAAAGACGGTGGTGAAATGGGTGCAGGCCATACTGTGACTGCATTGTACGAGATCGCAGCTCCTGAAGATGATCACCTGCCCTATGGACTAAAACCCGACCAGGGAGACAGGATGATGACCTACTGGAATGAAGATGCACTAACGGTAAATGTGCGTTATAAGAAGCCAAAATCCAACAGCAGCAGGGTGTTTTCACAGAGAATGCGCTGGAATGTGGTACCTATGAGCAGGGTGACGGACGACTTTAAAATGGCCACTGCTGTCGCTGCATTCGGGATGCTGCTGAGGAACTCAGAATTCAAGGGAAATGCAAGCTACGCGCAGGTCTTAAGCCTTGCTGAGAGTGCCAAAGGACCTGATAAGGAAGGCTACCGGGCAGAATTCATACAGTTGGTCAAAAAAGCCCGGTTACTGAACAATGGTACACCGGCCTATTCCAATGTCATGGCGGATACTGACGATAATTAGCCGGCCTTTCATTCCATTGTTAACCAAAGTATTGCTGAAGGGGGACATTTTTATTAAGCTCGAAAGTGCGCCTTATAGCTTCCGGGGCCGGTGTTTTTCCATCGGCCCCTTCTTTTTTGGATTGAAAAAAGTGGTAATTTGCAGCCATGATAGTAAATCTGAGTAGTACCAATTCACTAGTAGGAGAATGGCTGAGTGAGATCAGGAGCATGGAAATTCAAACTGACAGAATGCGTTTCAGAAGGAACATGGAACGGGTGGGTGAAGTTGCTGCCTATGAGATCAGCAAGACATTGGAATACGAGGAAAAGGAAGTGCAAACCCCCTTGGGAATTGCCAATTGCCGGGTGCTGAAACAACAGCCAGTACTAGCTACCATCCTGAGAGCGGGTTTAGCCCTGCACCAGGGATTGGTTCATTATTTTGACAAGGCCGACCATGCTTTCATATCGGCATACCGCAAGCATAATCATGATGGTTCATTCGATATCAACCTGGAATATGTATCCAGTCCTGTCATCGAAGACCAGATAGTCATCATATCTGATCCTATGCTGGCTACAGGTGCGTCGCTGGTAAAAACTATCGAACATCTGCAAAGCATTGGAAAACCAAAACACATTCACCTGGTGGTAGCAATCGCCTGCACCGTAGGGATCGAATATGTACAACGATATGCGGACAATAACCTGACCATTTGGGCCGGGGATATTGATGATGAGCTCACCGCCAAGGGATACATTGTACCTGGATTGGGTGATGCAGGTGACCTTGCCTTTGGAAATAAACTACAAAATTAAGATCTTACTAAAAATAGTAACAGAAGAGTAACCGGATCTGCCACTACAGGTCCGGTTAGCATTGATTCGAGCGGCTACAGGAAAGAATTCCGGGCCATCTGGTCCGGGTGTGCAGCAATACAGCCAAAATAAGTCAAACCCCGGTTGCCCGGTAGTTTTGTAAGGGAAAAATAAAGTTAATAAACCAATAATTCTGAACGTCTTAGAGGTTTCTCAGTGTTAAAGTTATATAATTTTAATTTGAGATATGACGAGCTTTGTGTACCTTCACATGTAGGCACGAGAAACCCTATACATAAGTATTGCTCTATGAAAAAAGTGTTGCTGTTTTTAACGATCACCCTTTATCTGATGAACCCCGCCAGGGCGCAGGATCCCCATTTTTCGCAGTTTTTCGCATCTCCAATGACGCTGAATCCTGCAATGACGGGTCTGTTCTCCGGCGACTACAGAGTATCCGGTAACTACCGTGAACAATGGCGAAGCATCTCCACCCCTTTCACTACAGGAACTGCTGCAATCGACTTCGGCATTCTCAAGAATGTGATTTCCTATACTGATATCTGGGGCGTAGGTTTGATGGCTATGTATGACAGAACCGGTGGCGGTGCACTCACCTCTACCTACCTGAGCTTTAGTACTGCTTATCACAAAGGTCTGGATCCGGAAGGAAACCATACCCTCGCCGTAGGTGTACAGGCTACATATGTATCCAAACGCCTGGATCAAAGCAAACTGGTATTCGAAAATCAGATAGACAATAATGGTTATAACCCGTCTATACCCAGCGGTGAAACCATTGCAAACCCGAACATCTCTTATCTGGATCCAAACATTGGGATCCTGTATAACGGTCTGGTCGGTGAATCTTCCAACATTTACGCCGGTGTCTCCTTATACCATATCACACAGCCAACTGAAACGTTCATGCAACAGAACAACAACAGGCTGACATCACGCGTAACTGTACATGGAGGAGGTTCCTTCCCTGTAAATGGTACTAACCGCATTCACGCATCCGCCCTGTATATGAAACAGAGCACTGCAAGCGAGTTTACCTTTGGTGGTGCTTATGGCTTTGACCTGAGCGGCGGTATGGAAGAAAATCCTACTGTATTCTACCTGGGTAGCTGGTACCGTCTGAAAGATGCGATCAATCCTTATGTAGGCCTGGAAATCGGTGGCTTCACCGTAGGTCTGACATACGATATGAACGTATCTTCACTGAAACCCGCTTCCAACTACCGCGGTGGTCTGGAACTGTCAGTGATCTATATTCACAGAAGGAATGATAGTAACAAGTATAAGACCATGTGTCCAAGATTCTAAGTCTGACATAAACCAAAATAAAGAGACCTGCCTGCTATAAACGGGCAGGTTTTTTGTTTTTCAGGACATCCCGTTGATTCATTTTTATGCCATAAATGCTTTTGATTATGGCTACTGGCGACAGCAGCCGATTGGCCGGATTCATCACTATTTTCAGGGATTTTATCCCAATAATCCCCGCTATTTCGCACTCAGCTTAATTTTTTAGGGTTTTTATCGTGATTTTTAGTTATTTACAATCCGATCAATGCGAATAATGCTATAACTAATTCAAAAACACTAGAATTTTGTTTTCATTCAGAGAAGTACTGGCGGCCGTACAGGCTTATGGGAAAGCACATCAGTTTATCATGCAGCACAAGTTATGGAAATGGATACTGATACCTGGTATCGTGTACTGCATACTCTTCATGACGGGGATATATTTTGTGTGGGGATATTCGGGGGACTTTGTTGAATACCTTTTTAACCTGCTTCCGGTGAAAGTCTGGATCCAGGACCTCGAAAGCAGCTGGATCAGTTTCTTCTTTATCCTGCTGGGACTCTCCATCCGGTTCATGATCTTACTACTCTGTTTTTCTTACTACAAATACCTCTTCCTGGTATTGGGTTCTCCCCTGTTTTCGTACCTCTCCGAAAAGACGGAAGCACTCATGGACAGGAAAGAATACCCTTTCAGCTGGCAACAGTTTATGAAAGATATGGTAAGAGGCATCGTGATGTCAATCCGTAATAGCCTTAACCAGACTGTGTGTGTGATAGTACTGATCATCTTGTCCTTTATCCCGATTGTAGGATGGATCACGCCATTGTTTGCCTTCTTTATTGAGGCATATTTCTATGGCTTCTCCATGGTAGATTATAGCTGTGAAAGACACAGGCTCAATACGAAACAAAGTATTCAATTTATACGCGCACACAGAGGTATTGCCCTGGGCAATGGTATGGTGTTTTATTTATTGATGTTCATTCCTGTATTAGGATGGATCATGGCTCCTTCCTACGCGGTGATTGCTGCAACTATTCATTTATCTGATAAACGCCTGTTACATGGAGCAACCTGGTAAAGTATACCTGATTCCCACTGTGCTGAGTCCCGAAGGACTGCACACTATTCCGCCATACGTTACAGCGGCTGTACAAAAGATCAGCGTATTCTTTGTGGAGAATGAACGTACCGCAAGGAGGTACCTGAAGGCACTGGACAGAAGTATTAATATTGACAACCTGCAAATCCTGTTAATGCAGGGTCCTGGTATGAACCAGGTTTCCGATTCAGAACAGGCTAAGAAGTTCCTGCTGGAAGGAAAAGACATAGGTATCATGAGTGAGGCAGGCTGTCCTGCCATTGCAGATCCCGGACACCGGATCGTATTAGCTGCACATAGTATAGATGCTCCCATCATACCAATGGTAGGGCCCAATTCAATGCTGATGGCATTGATTGCATCTGGTATGAACGGACAGAACTTCCAGTTTGTAGGTTACCTGCCAGTGAAGCCAGGCGAGCGTGTAAAAGCGATTAAAGACCTGGAACTGGAATCGATAAAGAAACACCAGACACAGATGTTTATCGAGACACCTTACCGGAATAACCACCTGGTGAGGGATTTGCTGAGTACCTGTAAAGAGACAACGCTCCTGTGCATTGCGGCTGATATAACAGGGCCGGAAGAGTTTATTAAAACGAAGACTGTCAAAGACTGGAAAAAGCAGTTGCCGGAGCTGCATAAGCGACCGGCGATCTTCCTGTTCCTGGCACAATAAAAAAAGCGCTTTTACCTTCGGTAAAAGCGCTTTTTTTCTATTGATAAACGGGATCTTTTATTGACAACACGCTATCCACGATAAAATTGCTAAAACCCCTCCAGGGTAAAGCACCGAGATATTCCTTGTAATGCAGCTCCACAAATTTCCCACTGCTCCGCATTAACTGCTCTGCCACCCTATCATTCGTCACAGAAAACCGGAACTCATTTGACTGTAAAGCGCCTGGCTGCCTGGAGCGATAGCCACTTTGTATGAGCCGGCCTTCATAGGTTTTGAATACATAACCTTTCTCAACAAAGTAGTTCAGCTCACCGGCTTTTACACCCCGGCCAAACACGAAATAATACCTGTAACCTACTACCCCCGCTATCAGCAACACCACCACTGCTATTACAGTAAAAAGGAACCTGCCCATAGTATGTGTTTTTATTAATGAACTTCCGGGCGAAGCACCTGGCGTGCAAATGCCAGCCAGATGATTCGCCTATAGTTATTTAAAGTCCGTACTCATCAATCAGGTATAACAAACCGGCCATGCTGAATGCTCCCAGTTCCAGTTCACGTTTGTTCACCGCAGCGAATACATCGTTTGCTGCGTGATGCAGGTCGAAATATCTTTGTGAATCCGGCAGCAGTTCGCCCATTGGCACACCTATAGCTTCTGCAAGCTGGCCTACATCCACACCACCACCTTCTTCTGTGAAATCAGTCACTTCGTAAGGGCGGAATAAAGGTGCCCATGACTGGATCTTTGCTTTCTTTTCCGCAGGCATGGTAAATGCAAATCCACGGGGTGTAAATCCACCTGCATCGCTCTCTAAAGCGAAGATATGCTGTTCATTTTTCGCTTTGGCTACTTCTGCATATTTTTTACCACCACGGGTACCGTTTTCTTCGTTCGCAAACAATACTACCCTGATCGTGTGCTTTGGACGAATACCCAGCGCCTTGAAAGTTCTCAGTATTTCAATTGCCTGTACACAACCGGTACCATCATCATGTGCGCCTTCATTTACATCCCATGAATCCAGGTGACCACCTACGGTGATAATCTGTTCAGGGTGTTCACTCCCTCTCAGCTCAGCGATCACGTTGTGACCAATGGTATCAGGCAGCATCTTTGCATTTGTGCGGAGGTATACTTTCAGGTCCTTTTCATCTTTCAGGCGGTTGCTGAGCAGGTCTGCATCTTCAAGGCCAATCGCTACTGCAGGGATCTTCGGATAAGCCTCGTCATAGCTCATGGCACCGGTATGAGGGAAATTGTTCGCCCCGTGCGACATAGAGCGAACGATCACCGCCGTAGCACCATATTTAGCTGCAGCACTGGCACCACGACCCCTGTATTTCACCGCATCTCCATAAGATTCGAAGGTGTGGATGAAGGTGGGATTGAAATGATAATTATAAAACACGATCTTTCCTTTCACCTGGTCTTTCTTTGCTTCCAGGTCATCGAAAGATGCGACTTCTATTACAGGAGCAGTGACACCGGCAGGACCGCTGCCTACTGAATTACCAAGGGCCAGTACAGCCAGTGGTGGAATGAAGTCACGGCGACGGCTGATGATACGGGCTTCTTCCTTCGCACCTCTTACCCAGTGAGGCACCATACACTCCTGTAAGTATACGGTATCAGCACCGGCTTCTTTCAGGGCCTTTACACCCCATTTTTCGGCTTTCACCATACCGGGGGAACCGGCCAGGCGGCCACCTACTTCAGAGGTTAATACTTTCAGGTTAGCATATGCCTTACTGTTGGTCAGGATTTCGTTGGCAATATGGCGAAAGGCCAGGGAATCGTCCTCTTTCTGTTGCGCTAGCGCCGGTAAAGTACAGCTAAGCAATACCGGCAAAATGTATCTTCTCATAAACATATAAACACTGTCAATTTAAGGGCTAAAACTAATCATTAGTCCCTGTTAATTCAAAATTAACATAGATGGGCGGCTGTTTCCATGGGAGGAAATACTTCAATATGACCAGCGGCAGACACCGTTAATCCCAAATTCCCGATATGTCATCCTAAAATGTTATAATTTTGTAGACCTGTAATAATGTAAGCCGTGTTCTGCAAGATGCGCTCTGCATTCGGTGTTATCCATTCTAAAAAAACAAACATGCGTATAGGAATAGTATGTTACCCTACTTATGGGGGTAGTGGCGTACTGGCAACGGAACTTGGAAAAGCCCTGGCGGACAAGGGGCATATGGTACATTTTATCACGTATCAGCAACCTGTAAGGCTAAATGCCTTCCATGCCAATATATATTATCATGAGGTGCAGGTACCTACCTACCCTCTTTTTGACTTCCCTCCCTACGAATCAGCATTGAGTAGTACCATGGTGGATGTAATTCTCAATCAGCAGCTGGATCTGCTGCACGTGCATTACGCCATTCCACATGCTTCTACTGCTTACCTCGCTAAGCAGATTGTGAGTAAAACCGGTCGTGTCGTGCCGTTTATCACAACCCTGCATGGTACGGATATCACGCTCGTAGGTAAGGATAAGACCTATGCACCGGTGGTGACCTTCTCTATTAATGAGTCTGATGCCATCACTGCGGTGTCAAATAACCTGAGAGAGGAGACCTATAAATCTTTCCAGATCGAGAAGGATATTGAAGTGATCTACAACTTTGTTGATACTGAGCGCTTTAAGCGCCGGGAAGCGGAACTGAAGCATTTCAGGGATGCGATTGCTCCAAATGGGGAGAAGGTTTTGCTGCATGTGTCGAACTTCAGGAAGGTGAAGAGAGTGCCGGATGTGATCAAGGTGTTTGCCCAGGTTAGGGAGCAGGTGCCGGCTAAGTTGCTGCTGGTGGGTGATGGACCTGACAGGCCAACGATTGAGTGTATGTGCAGGGAGATGGGCCTTTGTGGAGATGTAAGGTTTGTGGGTAAGCAGGAGCAGCTGGAAGACGTGATGTCTATCTCTGACCTGTTTTTACTGCCTTCGGATTATGAGAGTTTTGGATTGGCAGCGCTGGAGGCCATGGCGGCAGAGGTGCCGGTGATTTCTTCCAATGCAGGAGGATTGCCGGAGGTGAATATTCATGGGGAGACGGGGTATTTGAGTCCTGTAGGGGATGTGAATAGTATGGCGAAGCATGCAATAGAGTTGCTGACGGATGAGAAGAAGCTGGCGAGAGTGAGGAAGGGGGCTTTGGAGCAGGCGCAGCGGTTCCATATCAGCAATGTGATACCGCAGTATGAGGCGCTGTATGAAGAGGTGATTAATAAGACGCTTGTATTAGCAAAATAAAGAGCAATAAAAAAGGCCGGCTGTAAAACAGCCGGCCTTTTTTATTGCTTTTATTTCCTTCTGATCCAGGATTCAGGATTCTGCCTTACTACCCCTTTATAGATTTGTAATTCAACTTCTCCCAGGTTCTCCAGTTCATTTGTACCGGCAGTACCAATTACCTGCCCGGTCGTTACCCTATCCCCGGACTTCACGTTTACTGACTGCAGGCGTACATAGTTTGTAAAGTACTGACCATGTCTTACAATGATGAGAGATCCTCCTCCAGGTATCACTGCCACTTTTCTCACTTCACCCGTAAAGATTGCTTTCACCGGCGCTCCTTTGCTACAACCGATGATGACACCATCATTTTCTACTGTGATCCTTTCCATCACCGCATGTTGTTGTTTACCGAAGTGACCGATGATATTGCCGGATGCTACCGGCCATGGTAATTTACCCCTGTTATTTTCAAAGCTTTCTGACAGGGCCAGTGCTTCTGGTGTTGCTTCCAGGACGTTTTCTGTACGAACTGGTTTATCATCATCTGCCGGTGCCGGCGGCGGAGTCTTCACCACTTCCGGCTTAGGTTCCGGTGCGGCAGCTTTAGGTTCTGTCTTTGCCGTATTATTGTCAGCGGCCTTATTGGCGGCAGCTGCTGCAGCGGCAGCGGCGGCGGCTTTACGGGCAGCTTCTTCCCTGCGTTTCTTCTCTTCTGCTGCTTTACGTTTTGCCAGTGCTTCCTCTTCTGCTTTTTTACGCTCCAGTTCTATTTCACGACGGATTACTGCCTGGATAGCAGCCTGCACTTTCTGGGCATCCTTCTTATTCTTGTTGATGTCCGCTACCAGTTCTTTCTCTCTTCCTTTCAGTCCGGTCAGCACCTCATCCTTTTCCTTTTTATCAGCTTCGAGAATGGTGCGTTGTTCCTGCTCTGTCTTCAGGGTACCTGAGCGCTTTTCTTTCTGCTCACGCAGGCTTTCAATCTTCTTGTTCAGCAATACCTGGGTAGACAGGATATTGTCTGCCTGCCGGCGACGATAATCACGGTATTGTTTCAGGTATTGATAGCGCTTGATCGCGTCGTTGAAAGTCTGTGCAGAAAAGATGAAGTTCAGCATGTCGTAAGTGCTACGGTTCTTGTAGGCATATACGACCAGCTGAGCGTATTGTGACTTCAGGGTATCCAGGTCTTTCTCCAGGGTCTTGATGTCACGATAAGCAGTATTGATATCTCCGTTGATGAAGTTGATTTCTTCGTTGATACTATTGATGAGGCGTGAACGCAGGGAAATCTTTTCTTTCAGTGCTCTCAGCTGACTGAGGCTTTCCCTGGTAGATTTCTTCGTTTCTTTCAGGGCCTGGTTGGCTTCATCGATTTCCTTCTGCAGCTCTCTTTTTCTATGCTCAAGTTCTTCCCGCGATTGAGTGGGAGCCTGTGCGTGGAGCAAGGCCGGTAGTAATCCTATTGCTAATACTAATGGGAGAAACTTCTTCAGATTCAGCATGATGGTTTTAAAGATAACTGCAAAATAGCAATTTACAAATTTCATGTACAATACTGCACATTACTAACTATTCCTTTGTATAAGCTGCAGGCATTGAGAACGGATAGCTGACAGGCTGGTCAAAGTCAACTTTGTTAAATTCCATGTTGATCTTCGTTACGCCCTTAGCTTCTACAAAAACGCGGCGGCGGGTTGCAAACTTATGTCCCCCCATGGTTTTATATTCTCCGTAGGTCAGCTCGCATGAGCGCCCTTTCTCCTTATCCTTGTCCATTACCTTGCTTTGCTGCAATACATAGTCATCAGCAAATACGTTGAACAGGCTTGTAAAGACTTCACTTTCACAGCTGAATGAAATCACCGCCGGTGTCTTTACTACCTGGAAGATGGAATCTGTCAGGAAGATCGGATTGCCGACGATCATGTCTTGCAAAGTTTTGAAATCGAACGGGATATTGAGGAGATCCTGTGCGTTTTTCATATCGCGCAGGTATATTTTCTTATCCATTTTATTGACAGCCTTGAGGCTATCCGGAGTAATGATAGCACGTGCTACTTCACCGATGATGGGTGCTGATACAGAGATCCAGATCAGGCTATCCCTGGTCATGCGGATATTGGCAGTTACTTCAGGGGGCGACTTGGTATCTGATTCGTAATCTACTTTCAGCTTAGCGGAGAAAGTTTTGTAGGCAATGACGTTGCTCTGGATTTTACCCAGCAGGTCTTTATTGAATGCCGCAGCTTCAGCGTTGCCCGCGCTATCTGCTACCGGTGTATGTTTTGAAGTATCTGTAACAGGAAACGACGTACCGGCTATCTTCCGCGTATGCCTGCATGAAAACAATCCCGTGCTTACAATACCTAATGCTATAAGTGCTAATGTTTGCTTCATCATGATCTTTTGTTATCCCTTATTCACGTTCTGTTGCCAGTATGTACCGCTTCTCTGCTATTTTGCGGGCAAGGCCTATGGAGTTAGCACCTTTTTCCTTTGCTAAACGCCAGTATTCCAGGGCTTTGTCCACATCGTGGAGGTTAAAAAGTATATCGCCATAGTGCTCCAGCATACCTGGATTATCTTTCCCCTGCGGCGTTTGCAGTGCTTTTTCCATCCATTGCTTAGCCAGTTCGTACCTGCCCATCCTGAACATGACCCAGGCATATGTATCCATGTAGTTAATACTTCCTGGTTCCAGTTCCAGCGAATGGCGGGACATCGATTCTGCTTTCGACAATTGTTCACCTCTCAGTGACAGGTAATAGCTGTAGTTGTTCAAAACGGTGGCATCATCCGGCTTCAGTACCAGCGATCGGTCGTAACTGCTGTCTGAGTCTTCGTGCTGTCCTGTGGCATGATAAGCATCTCCCAGCAGGGAATACACATCCGCCCTCATACTTTTGTCCACATTACCGTTGATCAATGCCTCATTGAGTGCCTCGATGGATGCCGGATAATTCTGTAGCAAAAAGTTGGCCACCCCTTGAAAATAGTGCCCCATAAATTCCTTCGGGAAGCGTTGAGCCACCAGATTACTCACTTTCAGCAAGTTAGCCGGGTCTTCTTTCCGGCTATAAATCCACATCAGCTGGTACCATACGCTATAACGTGTGGAATCGAGTGCCACTGCTCTTTTGTAATCATACAGTGCACTATCCAGCATATTTGCCTGGGAGTACATATCTGCCTGCAGTGCATAGGCTTTGGCCTCTTCGGGGTGAGCTTCTATGACCAGCTGGGCGAGTTGTAATCCTTCCCGCAGTTTGGTGGTGTCTGTACCCTGCATTTGCAGGTATGGATATACGTAAGATACTTTTTCGTCTATGCTGTAGTCCGGATTTGCAAAGGCGCGGGTGAGGTAGTTCCAGTACTGGGCGTGGTCCCCGTTCTTTTTGGCGTTGTTAGCCAGTGCGATCAGTGCCCTGGGGTTTGCTGAGTCCAGTTCAAGGCTGCTTTTGTACAGTGCTATGGCCTCATCCATCCGGTCGTTGGCGTTATAAATATCTGCCAGCAGCAGGTAATATCTTACTTCGCCGGGGTATTGATTGATCAGTTTGTGAATTTCTTCTGCCGCATCGTCTACCCGATCCAGTTTGAGCAGTAACCTTTCCTTCTGGATAGCCAGTTCTTCTACAAGACCGACTTTCTTTTCCAGTTGGTTGAAAACAGCCAGGGCTGCTTCAGGCTGTTCTGCTTTGGTAAGAAACATCCCTTTGTTGTAGAGATACTCATCGTTGTCAGGGTATCGGATAGCCAGCTTGCCGTATACGGCAGATGCGCTGTCGAACTGTCCTGCTATACCAAAGGCATCGGCCAGGGTGATCTGGAACCATTTGTTGGTGGTGTCCATGCTGGCTGCTCTCTTGGCAAAACCCAGCGCATACCCGGGATTGCGGACTTCGATGAACAGTCTTGACAGCTCGTAATAAGCGGTGGGATTGGTCTTGACGAGGCGCAGGTAGTCGGAGAACTGGGTAATAGCGGTACGGTAATCACCTAAGATCTTGGAGCGTTCTGCAGCGAAGAACAGGCTGTCTGCCCGCTGCTGCAGGATCGTAGGATCCTTGATATATACGGTAGTATTCCTGGTAGTAGCAGGTTTACCCGTCTTACAGGCACTTAAAAAGCCCAGCCCCAGCAATAAAAATAACAACGCGCCGCCAAAACGACTAAAGTCTGGCAGGCAGGTTGCGCATTGTGTGGCAGTTGCATTCTTTTTAAGGGACCTGTGCATTTATTATGATTTTCCGGTATGTCCAAAACCACCGGCACCCCGATCTGTTTCAGTAAGCAGCTCTACAGCTTCCAGATTAGCCTGGATGTATGGCGCGATGATCATCTGTGCGATTCTTTCACCGGGGGCTACCACCTGAGGTTCATTGGACAGATTGATGAGGATGATTTTTATTTCACCCCTGTAATCGGCATCTATTGTACCAGGTGTATTCAGGATAGTCAGGCCCTGTTTAAAGGCCAGACCACTGCGGGGTCTGATCTGTGCTTCATAACCTGCGGGCAGTTCCATGAACAGGCCGGTTGGCACCAGGACCCTTTCGAGGGGTTGCAGGGTGATGGCTGTTTCAAGGTTTGCTCTCAGGTCCATGCCCGCCGAATCGGCAGTGGCATATGAAGGGAGTGGATTCGCAGATTTGTTAATTATTTTGACTGTAATAGCTGCCATTGGACAAAGATATTACTAATTATCTGGTTTAACGAGTATAAGGCACTTCCTCCTTCTCCAACAAAACGGTTGCGTAAGCGACTACTCCTTCTTCCCGGCCTACAAAACCCAGCTTTTCAGTGGTGGTTGCCTTGATGGATACCTCCTCGGTAGTCAGTTTCAGGATATTGGCAATTACTTCCTGCATTTGAGGTACATAAGGTTTGATCTTAGGTGCCTGCAGGCAGAGTGTGCTGTCGATATTTACCACCTGGTAGCCTTTCTCAGCAATAAGTTGCTGGGTGCGCTGTAACAGGATCTTGCTGTCTATACCTTTGTATGTATTGTCCGTATCAGGGAAATGAACACCGATATCGCCCAGACTGGCGGCTCCCAGCATGGCATCGCAAATAGCGTGCAGCAGTACATCGGCATCGCTGTGGCCCAGGGCCCCTTTGTGGTGAGGCACTAAAACGCCGCCCAGCCAGAAATCTCTACCTTCCGTTAATTGATGAAAATCAACGCCTAATCCAATTCTCAGTTTTGCCATAGTTGTCGTTAATATAAGTGGTTCTGGGTGCAAATTAAAAATCCCCCGGAAATATCCGAGGGATTTATATATTTTAAAAAAATATTAACTATTTCAATATCAGCTACCTTACCAGGTAGCTTCGTTCGTGTCGGCCTTGAAACCGAGGTCAAACACCAGCGAGAAGCGGAGTGTGTTGGACAATGGGTTACGCTGGATCCCATTTCCTGAAGGTACCAGGTAAGAGAAGTTCAGGCCGAACATATTATACTTTACACCGATACCAGCAGTTACATACTTGCGGTTACCCTTGTTTTTGTTTTCGTAGAAGTAACCGGTACGCACAAAGAACTGATCGTTGTAGGAATATTCACCACCTGCAGATACGCTCACTTCCTGCAGTTCTTCAGACATACCACCCGGCGCATCGCCAAAGGAGGAGAAGATACCGGAAATAACGCTCTTGTTCCTGTAATCGCCGGAACTGTCTGGTGTAGGCACCAGCAGTTTGTTGATGTCGAGGGCAAGCATAATCTTATTCATCTGGTCCAGGCCAAATGTGTAGGAAGTACCCAGGCCCATGTTGGTAGGAATAAAGTCCTTATTGGTCGCAGAAGAGGTGTAAGAGATCTTGGTACCGATGTTGGTAAAGGCCGCACCTACGTTCCAAGTATTTTTCACCCCGTCGTCCTTTTCAAAATCTTTGGTATAGAACAGGGATAAGTCGGTCGCAAAAGCGGTACCGGCCTTGATCACCTGACCGTTTACGTCGCCGCTGGCCAGGTTCGAATAGATATAACGTGCAGCGATGGCCACAGAGAAGTTGTCGGACAACTTACGGGAGTAACCTGCATCCAGGGCATACTCACGGGGGCGGAAATCGGACGTTGGTGTACCGTTAATATCAGTAAAGTTGATGGTACCGAGGGAGAAGTAACGCAGTGAACCGGAAACGGTCTGGAACTCATCCAGCTGGTAATAACCTGCTAAATTGGCAAGAAATACATCGTTCACCAGTTCTTTCAACCAGGGAGTGTAGGTAACAGAAATGGCAGATCTTGTAGTGGCAAAAGGCAGTTTAGCCTGGTTCCAGTAGATTGAGTTAGCATCAGGAGACGTGGCAACACCGACATCACCCATAGCACCAGCCCTCGCATCAGGAGAGATGCGCAGGAACGGCACCGCTGTATTGATGGTGTTGGTACGACCATCCAGCTGGCCGGTGGTAATTTGTGCTGCGGTTGATAAGCTAAGAAACATGCAACAGGTGAAAATTACATTTTTTAGTGTTGCCGTCTTGTTCATGCAATTATACATGCAATAGTGTTTAGAACGAGATGTAAAAATAAATTCAAATTTAGAATAAATCTTAAACAGGGGCCTGGCTAGGGATTTGCGAATCTAGTCTATTCTTTTGATGCATAGGTCAATATAAGATCACTTTTCCACCTAAAATCTTCCTCTTGCCATTAGCATTTACCATGATGTTATAGAAATAGATCCCAGGCGGCATCTTGGCTCCGGCATCGTTCCTGCCGTCCCAATTCGCCCCTAGATAACGGCTACCCGCTGCATTTATTGTATGTCGGATAGTTTTTATTTGCTGCCCTGCCAGCGTAAAGATCCTGATAGTGATATCGAGATCCTCACCCTGCTGATTATGCTCAAGCGTAAATTGTGTCTGGTCATGAAAGGGGTTTGGGTAGCATCCGGCATCCTGGAAGAGCGCCTGCGATGACTGAACCACTTTGAACCGTACCGTGTAAGTACTGGAATTGTTGTAGGTATCCCATACTTTGATTGTAAGCGTATGTGACCCGGCGGTCAATCCATACAGTGGGTAGGTGACAGTACCCGACTGATAGCTGTCCGGCGAAGCCTCAAAAAAGTTGTTCAGTATATAATACTGATTGTTGTCTTCATCAAGGGTGGCTACTATATCATGACCAATACCATTTCCCGTGGTATTTATGCCATGAAGATCGTAAAGCTGTAGGTATAATACCGGGTTTTCACTGGTAATATCTCCGTTGACAAAACCACTGCCATTGAGATAACCACTAACAGTGGGGCCTTCTGTATCAGTATCCGTTTCCGTAGCACTGCCTGTAACCTGGAATGCGGCGTACAGGCCTCCTGCCGTGGTAGTGCTATCCGTGGCGAAATAGCTAATACTTCCTGCCCCTGTGGTATAATCAATATCCAGCGGGACTATAAAGGTACCGGAAATCCTTCCATTTTTTATCGTTTGCTGTCCACTAAATAAAATATGCTGCTGCAAATAAAAGCTGGTTTTCGTACTTCCGGCATCATTTGCAAGGGTATACTGCGCTGATGGTTTATCGTACACAGTGGTGTACATTTTACCATTATAATCATTGACTACATTGCCCTGCGCATCTTCGATGTGTGCCATGAACGTGTATTTTCCCATAGCCTTCATCGTATCGGCGGCATTCCCATTTACATCCAGCAGGGAATCTGTTACAACATGATATTGCGGGAAGGCCAGTGTCAATGCAGGATCTCCTAACAACTGGAACTTCCGGTTATTAGGAATATCGCTATAGGTGCTGTAGGTCAGGTTCTTAGCCTCCATGGCTGCGGTGCCAAGTGTAGGCATCCTGCCATCGATGCCAGGTGTCAGGAGCTTCGTCAGGTAGTTGGCGTTCAATACCTTGTTTGATGCTGCAAATACTGCTCTCGTGGTTGTCATCAATGCGATGCCACCTCCGTTTTCCTGGAGCAGCACCTGCTCTCCCAGGGAATTGTAGGCAGGGTTGTCAAAAGGTGCAAAGTCGCAGGTAGCCGTAATGAACAAAGGTAACTTCGTACTGTTTTTCCAGGCCGAAAGTGAAGATGCATCCATGATCACTTCTTCTGCCAGCCGGGAATAGTTGCCATGACCTGTATAATTCCAGATCAGGGTACCATCGTACATATCCTCCGCAATAGCCGTATTCACCGAAGGATAGCGGCTGCCGGCGGCATCGGATACTTTGGTATATGCATCCAGGTAAATCTTGTTGATGTTGCCCGCAGGCCATTGTTGTGCGGTGATACTGCTCATGCTTTCTGCATCCTGTAAATGCAGGTTATCATCTCCATCGTCTGCTACAAACGTGATATGCTGCTGCCAGCGGCCCAGGCGGGAAGCGCTGTGATAATTAATTATTTTATTGACAACTACATCTGCTTCACTGGTATTCTTTACCGGTAAGCGCCCCACTCCTACGACCATCTGATTGGCCATACCTGCGTCATTGATATCGTCGGCATCAGAAAGAAACCCAAAGAAATCATCGGAAGGGTAAGCATAAATAGGATCAATGGAAATGGTGCTCTGCCAGGTAGGCACCAGATTAGTATTGCCGTTAATACGATATTTATAATCATATGATGCATCACCGAACAGCAATACATATTGCAGGCCACCCCTGTCGTAACACATTTTGATAAAGTCACGGATGGCAGTAGGGTCAGGACTACCGGAACTGAACTCTGTATAGATCTGCGCTACATCTACTACCTGTACGGACAAGCCATCGTGGGAAGTATGCCAGCTGGCAAGGCGTTGGGCTGCTGCAGACAAAGTATTGTTAGTGATGATCAGCATATTCGCAGCACTGCTGCCATGTAAATCCTGGTTGGCAACAGTACCCATATAAGCCGGTGAAAGGATGCCCTGATTTTCGAAAGCTACATATTCATGTAGCGTGGATGATTCGCGGCTGAATGACAAGGTAGTGCCATTCAGGCTGGTAGTTAATTGTATTGGATTGATCGGATCAGTGATATCCCATATCCTGGTTTGTGGGCCTGCACCCTGTAATAGGAACTTTGGTATTTGCCCTATTGAACCTGCATCTCTGAAAAAGAGAGGTGCATTGGTAGTTAATTGTAAAGGAATGCGTGCATTCAGGTTGATATAATCCAACCACCCCGTAGCCCCACTGGCACCCGGTCTAAAAGTAAAGGTGACGGGGCAGGCGGTACCTTCCGGAGTAGTAGTAAAAGTACCGGAAGTAGTTGTGGCAAATGCTTCGAAGATATTGCCGGTGATGGCACCCAGTGTAAGGGTGCCCCCGGTTTTGCCGGCTATAGCCATATCGAACCTGCTGGTACCACCGCTACGGGCACCTACTCTGGTATTGATACTGAGCGAAGTAGGTGTAAACGGCAATGTAAAGGGAATCGTTCTGCTGGTTTGGGCGGTGCTGAAAGCAGCCCCCCACCATTGTTTGCCACTCTGCAGGAGGTTCAGGCTATCATTTTCATAATAGTCATGATAATCAAAGCTCTGCACAGTGGTAGTGGATACAGGCGCAGCGGCATCAGTGGCAATGCGTTTGCCCCCGCTACTTACCTGTAGAAAGTAATAAGCGGTATCACTATATAAATTAAGTGTGTGAGAATAGGTGCTGCCCTGGTAAGTCCAGCTATGAGGTCCGGGGGCATAAAACAACAGGTAATCATCTACGGCCATCAAAGCGAGCTCCGGGAGATCGTCATAACGGCTACTGCTTACAGCCTCCGGGAGCATGCGCCCACCGGTGCCATAGAGGCGAATTCCGGAAGAAGTATTGATGCCCATACTATTAAGCAGGGTCTTATCGATCTTATAGATTCCCTCCCGGGCAATGGCAAGTTTGTACCAGGTACCTGCTGCCAGCACCGAATGGCCTGTATGCGGTACTGTACGGCCTGCTGCCTGGGCTGGTAAAAGCCAGGTCACCACACCTAACAGTATGTAACACAGTCCATAAAATTTCATGCAGGGAATTTGCGCAAACATAACAAAATTACTCTATATTTATCTCCTGAATCGACCAACCAGTAGGCGCTGGAAAAGGAAAAATTGCTTACCATATCACAGCATATCCTGAAAACCGTATATTAGTATACCGAAAGGGAAAAACCTGTTGAACATAAGCACATTCGGGGACGCAGATAATATTAAATTAATACGTATGCCATCCCTCCTTTGAAAATACAAATCATTGATTTAAAACATCATACGTCTGATTATAACGCAAAGGCTTACAGATTAATTATTTTTACTATAAAATAAAATGTGCTAAATTTGCGTTTACCATAAATATCAAATAATAAAGTTGAATCGCATGCATAGATTAACCTCTGTCTCATTCCTCTTAGGCGCCAGTGTCATGCTGTCAATGACTGCCTGTAATAAGAATGGCGGCGGGGCCTTCAGTAAAAAGAAGGAGAAATCCACCGCTACCGGCTGGAACTACAACGACCCAAAAATGGGTGGTTTCAGTGTGGCAAAAAATAAAGATCAGCAAACTGGCCCTGGTCTTGTATTCGTACAGGGTGGTACCTTTGCCATGGGTGCGACCGAACAGGATGTAATGGCTGACTGGAATAACATTCCACGTCGTATCACTGTATCGTCTTTTTATATTGATGAATCAGAGGTAGCCAACGTACACTATCGCGAGTACCTGCACTGGTTACGTCGCATGTACAACGAGTCTTTCCCTGCTGTTTATCGCCAGGCACTGCCAGATACGCTGGTATGGCGTAGCGAGCTGGCTTACAATGAGCCGCTGGTAGAATATTATTTCCGTCACCCTGCCTACAACGATTATCCGGTAGTAGGTGTGAACTGGAAACAAGCTGTTGACTACTGTAAATGGCGCTCTAACCGTGTGAACGAAATGATGCTGATTGAGAAAGGGCTGCTGTCTAAAACAGATATGAACAATCAGGCTGATGACAATACTTTCGATACCAAGGCTTACACAGCTGGTTTGTATGAAGGTATTCCCGGCAAGATGTCAAAACAAACCAAAGAACAGTTCAGAAACGCGGATGGTTCTCCACGTACTGCACAGTTCGAAGACGGTGTAATGTTGCCAAACTACCGCCTCCCGACAGAAGCTGAGTGGGAATATGCGGCACTGGGTTACATCGGTCAGAACCCCGGTCCTTCCAAGAAAGAAGGTAAACGTGGTGAGGAGTTGATCATGAACAAACAGGTGTATTCCTGGGGTACCAACAACAGCGGTTTGAGAGATATCCGCCGTGGTGCATGGCAAGGTCAGTTCCTGGCTAACTTCAAGCGTGGTTCTGGTGATAACATGGGTATGGCCGGTGGTCTGAATGACCGTGCGTCTATCCCTGGTCCGATCACTGCTTACTTCCCGAATACTTTCGGTATCTATAATATGTCTGGTAACGTGAGCGAGTGGGTACTCGACGTTTATCGTCCGCTGAACCCAATCGACGGTGATGACTTCAACTACTTCCGTGGTAACAAGTTCCAGACTACTTATATGAACGGCGAAAATGAGCCTGAAAAGGATAGCCTGGGTCACCTGAAAATGCGTGATGTAACCGATGAGGAAAGTGCTAACCGTCTGAACTACCAGAAAGGTGATGTGATCAACTACCTGGATGGTGATACCCTGTCACAGGTTGAGTATGGTTATGGTGTAACTTCCCTGATCAATGACAAGTCTCACGTAGTGAAGGGTGGTAGCTGGAATGACCGCGCTTATTGGCTGTCTCCTGGTACACGTCGTTACATGCAGGAAGATATGGCGACTAACACTGTTGGTTTCCGTTGTGCAATGGACCGCGTGGGTAGCCCTGAAGGTAATAAGTTTAAGACAGGTAACCTGTTTAAGAAACAACGTCAGAAGAGATAGTTTCAACTTATAATATAGAAAAAGGAAGCCGCGGTCTATGACCGCGGCTTCCTTTTTTACTTCCAGATTTCTAATATCTCTTCCGTGTGATTCTTGGTATCCGGCTTGGAGATGATCTTATCAATCACTCCATTCTCATTGATAAGGAAGGTCGTTCTGTGCGTTCCGTCATACACCTTACCCATAAACTTCTTCTCTCCCCACACACCATATTGTTCTACAATTTTCCTATCCTCATCGGCCAGCAAAGGAAACGGCAGTTCATACTTCTCTGCAAACTTCTGGTGACTCTTTTCACCGTCTGTACTTACACCTACTACCGCATATCCCTTCTTCAACAGGGCGGTGTAATTATCGCGCAGATTACACGCCTGTGCCGTACATCCCGGTGTCATATCCTTCGGATAGAAATACAGTATAACTTTCTTTCCTTTCAGATCGGACAGGGATACTTTATTCCCTGACTGATCTACCCCTTTAAAAATGGGGGCTTTATCTCCTTCTTTCAAATGTGTCATCTTGTAAATTTAAATGTATACACCGATGCATTACCGGCTAAATCTGTAACAGTTAATGTCAGGGTATGGTTGCCTGCAGGGCAGTGATTATCGAAATTATAGGTCAGCACATTGCTCCGGCGGGAGAACATCAGCCACTTGCCGTCCAGCTCAGCACGATAACTCTTGATACCATTTGCATCGCTCATAGCAAAGGACAATTTAGCCGCCTTTGACAGGTTCGCTCCGCTCTTCAAGCCACCGATGATGGTAATCTTAGGGGCAATCGTATCTACTGCCAGGTGGAAGGTGCCAAACTCCCTGAACTTACCTACATACCAGCCATTGTCGACAGTAGTACCGGTAATGGTTTGACCCAGTCCATCCCTGACCATCACCACCTTGTTTGCCAGATGTGCAGGCAAGGGCCTTTCTGGTTTCAGACGCAGGTTGAAGGGTGTGTGTATGGGTACCAGTGGCGTATGCAGCCGGTAAGCCGGGAAACCACCCTTGCCGTCCAGTTCCGCATAGTTGAAACAGATCTTGTCGTACAGTGCGGTCTCGTCTAAGTAAAACTCTACCTGGTTATTTTCAAAGATATTTCTTGACTCCGCATACATGGTATTTGCACAGGCAGCCTCTTTATCGGGCTCACCACTTTGTTGAAGGGTTACTTTGACAACACTGGTATTGCCATAGGCATCCTTTACCTGCATCTTTACCGGGTGTGGCTTGCCATCGGAAAGATCCAGTACGCCATCGCCCTGCATATCCTGGTAGATGCTCAGTTTATTGCCTGGCTCGGTGAACAGGAGCTGGATCCATGGACCACCGCTCTTCTTCGTTTTATAGTCTATATGAGCATTGATGTACAGTGACTCATCAAAGCCGATATTGTCAATGGTAAAGCTGGTATTAGGTACATCTTCATCGAAGAGCACTACCTGGTAAATACCATAGGTATTTGCTGCTGTAGGGCTCATCTTATCCACGGCAGTGAGGCCTAATCCTACACTGGCAGCCTTTACTTTTACTACCGGAGCCGTGGTGACATATTCACCGCCTACTTTCTTTACAGGCAGTATGACAGGTGATTGATCATAAATGCTCCTTTCCATATCGTAGATCGCAATGCGGGATACAACTGGTGCGGTAGCATCTGCGATGTCGAAACCGAATAATAATGGATTCAGTCCGTGTTCAGTTTGCGTGCTTCTGATCTCGAAGTGTACGTGTGGACCTGCGGAACCGCCGGTATTGCCACTCCATGCTATGAGCTCTCCTTTCTTTACAGGAAACTTGCCGGCAGGGATCTTCAGATCCTGCACCCAGCTTTCTGCGGCATATTGCTGTTGCTTCACATATTCTTCCAGTGCCGGAAAGAAACGATTCAGGTGACCATATACGGTAGTATACCCATTAGGGTGGGTAATGTACACCACATTGCCATAGCCGGTATGCGACACGCCTATGCGGCTTACATAACCATCTGCTGCGGCATGTACCAGCAGGTTTTCCCTTTGCTGGGTTTTAATGTCAAGACCCGCATGGAAGTGGTTAGGGCGGAGTTCGCCAAAGTTACCCGCCAGTTGGATAGGTATATCCAGTGGATTGCGGAAATACCCACGGGGATAATTTTTCTCTGGTAATTGCGCATGTAACAGCTGCGGCAAGAGGATGCAAAGTCCAAGGATTCGTTTGATCATGGTACAAAAATAAGGATCAAACGGCAAGGGTATAAAAGTTTATATTTGTAATACATGACTCCAGTACCTACAGGCGATAAAATTAGACAGCTATTGATCCACATAGCCGGCTGCGTTACCTTCCTGGCGCTACCGATCGTCTTCTCGCCTGATGCCAGTAACCTGTACGATCTGCTCAGGTTTCCTCCTGCTATGAGGGAATTTATCGTATATGTGCTCTTACTGTTGTTCTTCTATTTTAATTTCTTCTGGCTCATACCTACATTTTACTTCCGTAGAAAGTATATCAGCTTTTTTGCACTGGCGATCGTCTGCTTTGGACTGATTGTATTGCTGCCCAATGCGCTGATAGCGGGTGACAATGTATTTCATCATCGCCCGGGTCCACCTCATTTCAGGATGCCTCCTGAACCACGTAAACATTTCATACTGGTGGACATGGGGCACCAGATTTTTCTTTTTCTGGCTGTATTCTTTTTCTCTCTTATTCTCAAAATCCGCAATCGATGGAAACAGGCAGAGCAGGAGAAACTCAATGCAGAACTTTCATACCTGAAAGCACAGATTAATCCGCATTTTCTTTTCAATGTGCTCAATAGTATTTACTCACTGGCCGTTGTAAAATCCGATGAAACACCGACTGCTGTGATCAAGCTATCGGGTATGATGCGTTATGTACTCAACGATGCCAGCCACCATATGGTGCCGCTATCCAGGGAGGTGGATTATATCCGTGACTACATCGAGTTGCAGCGCATCCGCTTCGGCGCTTCCCTCCCATTGACATATACTGTCAACGGTACGCCTTCCGGTCAGCTGATTGCGCCCCTGATCCTGATTTCATTTGTAGAAAATGCCTTCAAATATGGCATCAATGCAGCTGAAGATGCAGAGATTAAAATAGACATCAGGATAGATGAACAGACCTTGCAGTTCCAGGTATTCAACAAAAAAGTCAGCTTCAATGACATTCCTGCTGGCAGCAGCGGACTGGGTATAGAGAATACGAAGAAACGCCTGGAACTCCTGTATTCCGGCAGACATACGCTGGATATCACAGATGCTGCCGATCACTTTTCCGTTTCACTCTTATTGCAACTGATATGATCATACAAGCTATTGCCATAGATGATGAATTGCCGGCGCTCACGCTGATCGCCAACTTCTGTGAGCGGATTGATTTTGTGCGCCTGCAGCAGACGTTCAATAAGCCGGAAGAGGCCCTGCAATACATTGCGCAGTCTCCGGTAGACCTGTTATTCCTCGATATCAATATGCCGGGTATAACGGGCACTGATTTCTACAAATCCATCACCCGGCAACCCATGGTGATTTTCACCACTGCACATAGTGAATATGCAGTAGAAGGATTCAACCTGAATGCAGTGGATTACCTGTTGAAACCCTTTACCTTTGAGCGTTTTCAACAGGCAGTACAAAAGGCACAGGCACAGCTGCAATATCAGCAAAGCCTGCAGAAAAATGAGCAGCAACAACTGGTATTACGTGTAGATTATGGATTAACAAGAATAGCGCTGAAGGATATACTTTTTATAGAAGGGCTGGATGATTATCTAAAAATTCACCTGATTAATCAACCTCCACTTGTGATCCGGATGACGATGAAAGTAATGTCAGAAAAATTACCTGCACATGCATTTGTAAGGGTGCACCGATCGTACATCGTACCACTCTCAAAGATTGACCAGGTCAGGAACAAAACAATATTGATAGGCACGCAGGAAATCCCCATTGGCAGTAGCTACGAAGCCAACTTTCATACACAGTTTAAATAGAAAAGGCGCATCTTCCGACACGCCTTTTCCAGTTCATTCAATCTTTATGCAAGACTATTTATGTTCTCCTACTTTATGTGGTTTAGGATACTTGAATATTGTGCTTGTCAGAATAGGAATAACAAAGATGCTTACTGTGATGATGGAAGTTGCCCAGTCAGCTTCATGGCTGCCGAGGAACTTTGCAAATGCCTCGCCTTCGAAGAAATGTTCATACACCGCCAGCAGCAGTTTGATACCCAGTACACCGATCACGAGGAATGCAGCAGTTTCCAGGAAAGGATATTTCTCCATCAGTCTAACGAAGCCCTGTGCTACAAATCGCATAGCCAGGATACCGATGAATACACCTGTCCAAACCAGCACGATATTTTTGCTGAATGCTACTGCAGCAAATACGTTATCCAGGGAGAAAGCCAGGTCCATTACTTCTACCACAGCCACAGTAGCCCAGAATGGGCCCATCCAGCCAATAGTATGTTTGTAAAACCAGTTCTGTGATTTATCTACGGCTTCGGGTTCTTCATTTGATTCAGCTTGTTTTTTCTTAGCGGCTTTCTCTTTGAAGTAATTAAGTGTCAGGTACACCAGGTAGGCACCGCCTATTGGTTTCAGCCACCAGAACTGAATGAGGAAAGCAGCAAATGCGAGGCAGATACCACGGAATACATAAGCTCCGATGATACCATATTTTAAAGCTCTGTTACGATCTTTCGCTGGCAGGTCCATTACCATAGTGGCCAATACTGCGGCATTATCTACAGACAGCAGGCTCTCGATAATGATAAGGTTCCCGATTACCAATAGGGAAGGGATGGGATTATTAATGATCTCCTGGATAAATTCAGTCATGTTGCAAGTCGGTTTAATTTTCTCTTTTAGGTTTGTAAAACTAACTGGTTTCTACGATCCATACAAGTGTTCCAAAAAAATCGCTGATACCTGCGCGGCATCAGCGAGTCCTGTGAATATGATATGATCCGGATATTACCCGGCATAGCGGTCTACGTATTCCTGCAGGCCGCCGCGCTGGCCGGCACCAACAGCTTCGAAGCGCCATTTATTCTCTCTTTTGTAGATACGGCCGAACTCTACTGCAGTTTCTATAGAGAAATCTTCTCCCAGTTCATAACGCAATATTTCCTGGTTAGAGTTGGCATCGTAGATCCTGATAAAACTGTTGCGTACCTGTCCGAAGTTTTGCTTACGGTTAGCAGCATCATGGATGGTCACCACTACACACAGTTCCTGTATGGCAGGATTGATAACGGAAAGGTCAACTGTCAGGGTCTCATCATCGCCATCACCAGCGCCTGTACGATTATCGCCGGAGTGCTTTACAGACTTGTCCGGCGATTCAAGATTATTGTAAAATACAAAATATTCGTCAGCAGGTATCTTCCTGTTATTTCCCAGCATGAATACAGAAGCATCCAGATCAAACTCAGATCCGGAGTGTGATTCATTTACATCCCAGCCCAGTCCGATGGTGAATTTCGGTAATGCCAGGTCTGCTCTTTCACCTTTTTGCAGATTGATTGCCATAATGGATTTTATTTTGCATGATCAAAAGCCGCGAGCTGTAATAGTTCATCCAGCGGCTGTTTATCGAATGTTGTCAATGAGGCCGTCATCCCGGCATTGGTAGCCCCTTCTACATCTGCCAGCGGGTTATCGCCCAGGTGCCAGATCTGGGCCGGGGACAGGCCTGCGTCGTGCAGGTAGCGGGCTTTCTCCAACAGTTGTGCAAAGAACTGCGGGGCTGGTTTGGAATAACCAGTTTCATCTGAAAACAACTGGAAAGAGAAGTATTGATCCCATCCGAATTGCTGCATCATCCTGCGCAATGCAGGGCCCTGTATGAAGCCGGTATTGCTAAGCAAACTGATGGTACGGCCGGTTGCCCTGATACTTTCGAACAGTGCATTCAGATTATTGTATAAAGGCAGGGGCGGATACTGAGTCCACAGTTCTTCCAGTGCAGCATAACAGCCTATCAGTTGTGTCGTTGTTATACCTTTTACCTCTCTGCCCAGTTTATGGAGGCATAAGAGGTAGATTTCGAAAGTGTGCACATTCCTGCCCGTCACTTCGTTCATATTGTTTACCAGTACATCAATCTCACGCATCGCTGCTTCCACGGCGGCCGGGGAATGCTCGTTCAGCTGGAAGTATTGACGGAAGCCCTCTGCGCGCAACTGCTTGTAGGCAGGATTGGAACGAATGAGGGTCATCCATATATCCAGTGAGATGTGCCTGATATTTTCTATCGCGATCAATACACGTAGTTTTTCAGAATTTCCACAAAGCTGTCATTCGGCTTTGGTTCGCCGAGTGCCCTGAACTTCCAGGTACCATCTTTACGGTATACTTCGGCGAAGATCATTCCCTGCATATTATTATATGCTGCATCGCCTGAAAGGCTAAAGCGGGCAATCTCTTTGCCATTTTTGTCTACAGCACGGATGAAGGCGTTGTCCACCATTCCGAAGTGCTGATTGCGCTGGCGGCCCTGATAAATAGTGACCAGGAAAAGGATCCTCTCATACTTCTGATCGAGGCTATCCAGTTTTACAATGATCTGTTCATCATCTCCATCACCGGCACCGGTACGGTTATCGCCAGTGAGCCAGATGTGGCCAGAAGGGTGTTGCTGGCTGTTGAAGAAGATCACATCACCCTGGTGCAGGCTGATGTTACGGCCATCATTTGTTCGAATTGTCCTACCCAGGTCTGCCACTTTTCCATTCTTGTCGAGGAGGAATGCGATTGCATCCAGGTCATATTCTTCTTCTTTACTGCCACCTAACAGTTTTCCCAAAAATCCGCCACTGCCGGATTTGCGGATATCCCATCCCAATCCTATGGTTACAGCAGACAGATCGAAGCTTTCTCCTTTGTCATTCTTGCGCAGGTCAATGGTTTGCCCCTTTACTAAATTAATTGCCATTTTTAAAGCTTGGGTTGATAGTTTATACAATGTGCCCGTGAATATAAAGCATTCGCAGGTATTTTATGTTTATGTTAGGTTAAAATGGGGCTATACAAATTATTAATTTCCGTACTTTAGCCCCGCCAAACCGGAAAAACCTAATGTCAATCATAGTCAAACAACTCAGCAAAGTCTACGGAGAGCAACAGGCAGTCAGCGATATTTCCTTTACGCTGGGTAAGGGAGAGGTAGTTGGTTTTCTGGGGCCCAATGGTGCGGGCAAAAGTACTACCATGAAAATGCTCACTGGTTATGTACCCATTACCAGTGGTGAGGCCACCGTATGTGGTTTCAATGTAGCTACGCATCCGCTGGAAGTTCGTAAACGGGTAGGCTACCTGCCTGAAGCTAATCCTTTATACCTGGACATGTACGTCAGGGAGTTCCTGGGCTTTATGGCGCAGGTACACAACCTGGGCAGCAACAGCCAGCGCAGGATTGACGATATCATAGCCCTGACGGGATTGACACCGGAGGTAAGTAAAAAAATACAGTCCCTTTCCAAAGGATACAAGCAGCGGGTAGGGCTGGCCCAGGCGCTCATTCATGATCCGGAGGTGCTGATCCTGGATGAACCAACGAACGGGTTTGACCCCAACCAGCTGGATGTGATCAGGGATGTGGTAAGGAACCTGGGAAAGGAAAAGACCATCGTACTCAGTACCCATATTATGCAGGAGGTGGAGGCCATGTGTAACAGGGTCATCATTATTAACAAGGGGAAAATAGTGGCTGACGATTCATTGGCCAATTTGCAACAAGGGGGTGCCGATAATGGTTATATCCAAGTGAGCTTTGGTGGCCAGGGGCCAGATGAGACAGAGCTATTGTCAATTGGGGGTGTGACACACGTCAGGCAAACAGATGCGCATGGCTGGCAATTATATACCAATGATCTGGAAATTGTGCGAAAAAACCTACTACAATTTGCTTTGATAAATAACCGGAACATACTTTCTTTGCAGAGCAATTCTCAAAGTCTGGAAACTATCTTCAGGGAATTGACGAATAAATTTTAAAACAACTTAACAATGAGTACCATTTCAGCAATCCATGCCAGGCAAATTCTTGATAGCCGTGGTAATCCGACAGTAGAGGTAGATGTAACAACAGAAGACGGTAACTTTGGCCGTGCCG
Source organism: Chitinophaga silvisoli (assembly GCF_003412465.1). Classification (GTDB taxonomy): domain Bacteria; phylum Bacteroidota; class Bacteroidia; order Chitinophagales; family Chitinophagaceae; genus Chitinophaga; species Chitinophaga silvisoli. Next base: position 88,441 of record NZ_QTJV01000003.1, on the reverse strand, counting down.
CTGTACCTTCAGGTGCTTCAACTGGTAAGCACGAAGCGGTAGAGCTGCGTGACAATGATAAATCGGTTTATATGGGTAAGGGCGTTTTGCAGGCAGTAGCCAACATCAACGACATTATCGCTGAAGAACTGATAGGATGGGAAGTATCTGACCAGGCCGGTATCGACAAATACCTGATCGAACTGGATGGTACTGAAAATAAAGGTAAACTGGGTGCAAACGCTACCCTGGCTGTATCTATGGCTGTAGCTAAAGCTGCTGCTGAACAGGCTGAACTGCCTTTATACCGTTACCTGGGTGGTGTAGCTGCTGTTACCCTGCCAGTTCCTCTGATGAACATCATCAACGGTGGCGTTCATGCTGACAACAAGATTGATTTCCAGGAATTTATGATCGTTCCTTTCGGCGCACCTTCTTTCTCTGAAGCACTGCGTTGGGGTACCGAAGTATTCCACCACCTGAAGTCTGTACTGAAGAAGAAAGGTTACAGCACTAACGTAGGTGATGAAGGTGGTTTCGCTCCTGATATCCAGAGCAATGAAGAAGCTATCGAAACTGTACTGCAGGCTATCGAAGCAGCTGGTTACAAACCAGGTGAGCAGATCGGTATCGCACTGGATGCTGCAAGCAGCGAAATGTTCAACGACGCTGACAAAACTTACAAATTCTACAAGAGCTCCGGCAAGGTAATCAGCAGCGATGAAATGGTTGCTTTCTGGGCTGAGTGGTGCAAAAAATATCCTATCGTTTCTATCGAAGACGGTATGGCTGAAGATGATTGGGCTGGTTGGAAAAAACTGACCGAAGCTGTAGGTGATAAAGTACAGCTGGTAGGTGATGACCTGTTTGTAACAAACGTTAAACGTCTGAAAACAGGTATCGACGAGTCTATCGCTAACAGCATCCTGATCAAGGTAAACCAGATCGGTACTGTTACAGAAACTATCGACGCTGTAAACATGGCACACAAAGCTGGTTTCACTTCTATCATGTCTCACCGTTCCGGCGAAACTGAAGACGTTACCATCGCTGACCTGGCTGTTGCCCTGAACTGCGGTCAGATCAAAACCGGTTCTGCTTCCCGTACTGACCGTATGGCGAAATACAACCAGTTACTGCGTATCGAAGAAGAACTGGATACTACCGCTTATTTTCCGGGAAAATCCATTAAATTTGGTAAGAAGTAATCTATCTCACAACTGGAGTTCGTGCAAGTGATTTTTTTATTGCCGACATTTCATTAGTGGTCAATATTCCGGGTTTTGATTTACGTCAAAACCCGGATTTTTTTTGATATGGCATGAATTCTGTACCTTTCCATACCAATGCCAGACATGTTATCTAAAATAAAGTCAATAAAAATACCTGCCTATATGCGGAATAAATATTTCGTATCAGCAGCGGCATTCTTAATATGGCTCGCATTTATAGATAGCAAGAACTTTATCTCCCAGTATGAACTCAGCTCAGAAGTAAATAAACTGGAAAGTCAAAAGTCCTTTTTCATGGAGGAAATTGTTAAAACCCGCAAAGAACAGGAAGAATTATTGTCCAGCCCTGACAAACTGGAAAAATTTGCCCGTGAGAAATACCTCATGAAAAAAGACGATGAGGACCTGTTCATCTTCACTGAAGAAGAATAACAGCCTCTACTATTCAAACCCGCCATTATTGGGCATTTTTACCTTACCGCCCATCCTTTCCTTATCTTATCTTTCGAAATATTTCGTTTATTTTGACAATACATTCTGCATAATCTCCGTTATACTGTTATGAATTAATCATTTGTATTAAAACTAATTTGCATGGGGAATTCTACACATCTATTTTCTACCTTTCTTTCTGTTACTGATAGCGCAAATAAATTGCACACAATGGATAATCAAGATCCCGAACTTTCCCGCGAAGAACAAATTTGCCTGAACCAAACCCGTAAAGCGCTGGACACAATTATTTATTCACCGAGGCCTGAGACTATCAGAGCGATTGCAGAATACGCGAAGAAGACCCAGCCGATTAAATAAGAGGCCCTTTCAGCACCTTTATTTTTGAGACCTTTTTTGCCCTACCTTTACAGGTATGACAAAGAAAGAGCGGTTTGCCTTTGTACTCAATTATTTCGAGCAACACGCTCCCAATGCGGAGACTGAACTGCTCTACGACAATCCTTATCAATTACTGGTGGCCGTCATCCTGTCTGCGCAATGCACAGACAAAAGGGTGAATATGACCACACCGGCGATCTTCAAAAAGTACCCGGATGCAGAGAGTCTGAGCCATGCCACATTTGATGAATTGTTTCCACTGATCCGCAGCATCAGCTATCCCAATAACAAGACGAAACATCTGATCGGGATGGCACAGATGCTCATGGAAGACTATAACGGGGAGATACCTGATTCTGTATCAGAGCTGGTCAAACTACCAGGGGTGGGACGTAAGACAGCCAATGTAATTACTTCTGTAATACATCATCAGCCTAATATGGCTGTAGATACCCACGTATTCCGCGTATCAGCGCGCATAGGCCTGACTACAAATGCAAAAACACCTTTGCAAACGGAACTGCAATTGCTGAAATACATTCCTGAAGAGAAAGTACATATTGCACATCACTGGCTCATACTTCATGGCCGTTATGTCTGTATTGCCAGAAGCCCTAAGTGCGGGGAATGTGGCATCAGGCCTGCCTGTAAGTACTACAAAACGTTGATAAAAGGACAATAAGCGCTTATGCAAAACCCTTTTCTTTCCGCTGAATGGCGCAATCTGCTCATGATCAATTTTCAGGCAGATCCTGTAGTGCTGCGACCTTACCTACCTTATCGTACGGAACTGGATACCTGGAACGATACACATTATGTAAGCCTTGTAGGTTTTATGTTTCAGAATACCCGTGTACGGGGATTGTCTATTCCCTTTCACAGGCATTTTGAAGAGGTGAACCTGAGGTTCTATGTGCGGTATAAGGACGGTTTGGAGTGGAAAAGAGGAGTGGTTTTTATCAAAGAACTGGTGCCCAAGCACGCGATTACTTTTGTTGCCAATACGATCTATAAAGAGAAATATTCCACGCACCGCATGCGCCATAGATGGTCGCCAACGGAGGAAGCGCTGGAAGTAAGTTATGAATGGAAGGTGGGTATGCACTGGAACCATCTTACTGCTAAAGTAGACCAAGCGCCATTGCCTATTGTACAAGGCAGCGAAGCCGAATTCATTACCGATCATTACTGGGGATATACCCACATGGGGCCTGATAAAACCGGGGAATACCAGGTAACACATCCCCAGTGGAGAACCCATCGCATGATAGATTATAGCTACCAGGTGGATACCGCCGCCCTGTATGGAGCGGCATTTGTGCCCATGCTGAGTCAGCAGCCGATCTCCGCATTACTGGCCGAAGGGTCGGCCATAACCGTACTACCCAAAAGAATATTATAGGTTTTCCGCGGGCTGCCGACCGCGTTTTTTGCGCCCTATTGCATTTTCGATTTTATTTTACTTATCTTATACGGGTAAAGTCATCGTTATTGTTAAGTATAAAATCGTTATGAAAGCAAGTACCAGTATCCGGCTATCCGTTATGATGTTCCTTGAGTTTTTTATCTGGGGGTCATGGTTTGTTACATTAGGAACATATTTAAGTGCGAACCTTCATGCATCCGGTATCGCCACGGCTAATGTATTTTCAACCCAGTCATACGGTGCTATTATCGCTCCTTTTATCATCGGTATGATCGCCGATAAGTTCTTCAATGCAGAGCGTATCCTGGGCGTATTGCACCTTGCAGGCGCTGTATTGATGTTCCAGATGTTCCGCTCAGAAGATGTAAGCGTGTTCTATCCTTATGTATTTGCTTACATGGTACTCTTCATGCCTACACTGGCACTGGTCAATTCTGTTTCTTTCCGCCAGATGAACAATCCTGAAAAAGAATTCTCCGTGATCCGTATGTTCGGTACCATCGGCTGGATTATAGCAGGTGTGCTGGTATCTGTAATGGCCTGGGACAGTCCTGATGGCGTAAGTGCAGGCTTGCTGAGAAACACCTTTGCAATGGCAGGTATCGCATCTCTGATCTTAGGTATCTACAGCTTTAGTCTGCCTAAGACACCACCGGTAAAAGACAAGAATCAGAAAGAAAGTATTGGTGAAATTTTAGGTCTCGACGCTATTAAATTATTAAAGAACGGGAATTTCCTCGTCTTCTTCATTTCATCAATTCTGATCTGTATTCCGCTCGCATTTTACTACCAGAATGCGCACCGTTTCTTCGAAGAAATGAAAATGCCGAATGTAACTGTGATGATGACCATTGGTCAGCTTTCAGAAACCTTCCTCATCCTGCTGATTCCGGTATTCTTCAAGAAATATGGTTTCAAAAAAACCATCATGGCCGGGATGCTGGCATGGGCCGTTCGTTATGCACTGTTCGCATATGGTGATGCAAACGGGCTTTTGTTCATGCTGATTATTGGTATTGCACTGCATGGCATCTGTTATGATTTCTTCTTCGTGTCTGGTCAGATTTATACAGATCAGCAGGCAGGTGAAAAATATAAAAGTGCTGCACAGGGCCTGATTACACTGGCTACCTATGGTGTAGGTATGCTGATTGGGTTCTGGATAGCAGGTCTCATTTCTGATCATTACAAGGATCTGCCTTTAGCAGAATCCTGGCGTCATGTGTGGATCATTCCTGCTGGTATTGCGCTGGCAGTATGTCTCCTCTTCCTCGCATTGTTTAAGGATAAACAAACCAAACCCGTTCTGTAAGTATGCAACGTATTTCCATGTTAGGCTCAGGCTTTATAGGCCGCTTCTATGCTGATTCCCTGCAGGGACAGCGTAGCCGTGATAAGATTGTGAGTATTTATTCCCGCAGGGAAGAGAGTGCACAAAAGTTCGCAGCAGACTATCAGGTACCTCACTGGACAACCGATATGGAGGCATCTATTGCCCATCCTGATGTAGACGTAGTATGCATCTCTCTGCCCAATAACCTCCATGAGGCTGCGGTATTGCTTTGTTGTAAACATAAGAAAGGTGTGATCTGCACCAAGCCCCTGGGCCGTAATGCAGAAGAAGCCAAACGGATGCTGGAAGCCGTGGAAAAGGCAGGCATCTTCAATGGTTACCTCGAAGACCTGGTATACACGCCAAAGTTCCTGAAGGCACTGGATAGTGTGAAGAACGGAGCACTGGGCAGAATACTCTGGGCGAAGTCCAGAGAAACACATCCTGGTCCCCATAGCGAATGGTTCTGGGACAAGGAACAGGCAGGTGGTGGCTGTATCCTGGATCTGGGTTGCCACTGCGTGGAAATAGCCAGGTCATTTATCGGCAAAGACATCAAACCCGTAGAGGTAATGTGCTGGGCAGATACACAGGTAAAACCCATCGATGCCGAAGACCATGCCATCGGCCTTGTAAAATATGAGAACGGTGCGATCGGCCAGTTCGAAGTAAGCTGGACTTTCAGAGGTGGTTTGGACCTGCGCGATGAGGTGATGGGAACAGAAGGTACTATCTGGATCAACAACTTCCTGCGTACAGGTTTGGATATGTTCACCACCGGCAAGGGGGCTGACTACGTAGCTGAAAAAGCGGAAAGCAACACAGGCTGGTTATTCCCTGTAGGCGATGAATTGAATGACCTGGGCTACAACCATATGTTCACAGATATGTTTGCAGCGATGGAACAAAACAGGGCACCACAGGAATCCTTCTACGATGGATATGTAGTGAATGCCATCCTCGATGCCGCCTATCGCAGCGCTGCTTCCAAACAATGGGAGCCGGTGAAACTGGAGATCTGGCGGGGTCGTGAGCATGTAGGAAAAGATTTCTCTCAGCAGGAATATGATGCACAGTACTATCTGGTCAAAGAAGAAATGACGCATTATGGTACGAAGAAGCTAATCCTGAAAGACAAAGAGAGTGGAGCAATAATTGAAAAAATTATAGACTAAAGAAAACTAAAAATTCAATCTCTTCAGTTGTAGAGGGTAGCGTAAGTTACCCTCTGCTTATTTATACTCTTTTTAACTGATTTTAACCACAAGGGCTTTCCCGAATGCCTGCGGAATCTCTACCTGTACCAATGTTCCTTTTTCGTATTTATACACGTTTTTTTTGCCCTCTGGCAGTGTCAGCTCATATAACCCATTGCCCAATGATTTGAGTGGCAGGAAGGCCCCTTGTAGCTCCGAGAAGATGCTGGTGATGTGATGTGGTTCGAAGAAGTATAATTCTGCTACCGTATGTATAATATCTGTATTGTTGAGTACTGAGCGTTCTCCATTGTGATTGATGCTGTAATTCTTCCCATCTCTTTTGGTAATACTGTACTTATTGTCGCCCTCCTTTCCGGTAGTACGTTTTGCATTTGCGAGCAACAGCACATTGTTGTCATAATCACAGTCGATATTGAGATTGAATTTGGCAAGGGGCTTCATGTCCACATTACTCTGAATGGCAATTTTTCGGGTAGTGCCTGTGATTTTCTGCACAGCCGTGATATTACCAATCACATGACTGCCATAGCGGATTTCGTAACTATAACTCTGAGCGGCAAGTGCTAAGCTGATGTACGAAAGCAATAAAAACAATACGAGGCTTTTCATAATAAACATTTGGCGATAATTGAATATACAAAAAAAATCCTGCCCCGGGGGGCAGGATCTTTTGCCAATATGCTAGTTAGCTGATTATCATGCCTGCAGCATCTCCCTGATTTTATTAACCAGTTCGCTCTTGGTGATAGGTACACCCATGATCTTGTTATAACCCTGTGCATCGATCAGGAATTGCTCACGGATAATCTTGATGAGCTGACCGTTGTTGATTTCAGGAATCAATACTTTATCATAGTTGTGCAGGATCTCACCCAGGTTCTTAGGGAAAGGACGCAGGTAGCGGATGTGTGCATGCGCTACTTCGTGGCCTTCGGCCAGCAGTTCCAGTACGGCGCTCTTGATAGCACCATAGGTAGAGCCCCAGCCCAGTACCAGTACCTTACCCTTTTCAGGACCCAGTTCAATTGTCTGGGGAGGAATATGATCTGCGATCTTATCTACTTTCTCCTGGCGGATGCGCACCATTACCTGGTGGTTTTCAGGGTCGTAGCTGACGTTACCGGTGATGTTCTGTTTTTCGAGACCACCAATACGGTGTTCCAGGCCCGGGGTACCAGGTACTGCCCATGGACGCACCAGGTTTTCATCACGGTGATAAGGGAGGTAGCTTTCTTCACCTTCTTCCAGTGCTGTCTTGAACTTCACCGGAATCGGTTTCAGGTCGTCGGCCTTCGGGAAACGCCATGGTTCTGCACCATTTGCGATATAACCATCACTCAGCAGGATCACTGGTGTCATGTGTGCGATGGAGAGACGGAATGCTTCGTATGCCGCATCGAAACAGTCAGATGGTGTGGATGCAGAGATCACAGGCATCGGACATTCACCGTTACGGCCATAATATGCTTGTAAGAGGTCAGATTGTTCGGTTTTGGTAGGCAAACCAGTGGAAGGACCACCACGCTGAATATTGATAATCAGCAGGGGAATTTCCAGCATAACTGCCAGGCCGATTGCTTCACCTTTCAGTGCCATACCAGGACCGGAGGTAGTAGTTACCCCCATATGGCCCCCATAGGATGCACCGATCGCGGAAGTGATACCTGCAATTTCGTCTTCAGCCTGGAAAGTGCGGATGCCGAAGTTTTTGTAACGGCTCAGCTCATGCAGGATATCAGAAGCCGGTGTGATTGGGTAGGTACCCAGGAACACGGGCAGGTTTGCCTTCTGGCTGGCGGCGATGAGGCCGTAAGACAGGGCGGTGTTACCTGTAATGCTGCGGTAGGTACCTGGCTCCATTCTGGCTTTTTCCACGCGGTAGCGGGTGGTAAATGCTTCAACGGTATCACCGAGGTTATAACCTGCTTTCAGCGCTTTCAGGTTGCTTTCCAGGATTTCAGGTTTCTTACCGAATTTCTCGTTGAGGAAGTTTTCAGTGCTTTCCAGGCTACGGTCGTACAACCAGTAGAGGAATCCAAGCACAAACATATTCTTGGCCCGGTCTTTTTCTTTCATACCCAGGGTACTTTCCTTGAGCGCTTCACGCGTCATCTTGGTCACGTCCATGGTATGGAGCTGGTAGTTAACCAGGGAGCCATCTTCGAGTGGGTTTACGCCATCAGGGTAGTTGGCCAGGCGCAGGTTTTTTGCATCAAAACCGTCAGTATTTGCGATGATGATACCGCCTTTTTTCAGGGATTTGAGGTTGGCTTTCAGCGCTGCTGCGTTCATAGCCACCAGTACATCACAGGCATCACCAGGGGTAAATATACGGTTGGAGGAGAAGTGGAGCTGGAATCCGCTCACACCGGCCAGGGTACCCTGAGGGGCACGGATTTCGGCCGGGAAGTCAGGAAAAGTGCTGAGGTCATTACCCACCAGGGCTGTATTATTGGAGAACTGAGTTCCCGTCAACTGCATACCGTCACCACTATCCCCAGCGAACTTGATCACGACATCCTCTATCTGTTGAACCGAAGTATTTGACATTTAAGATCTTATTTAACGACTGATATTTTTTCAGGCTGTAAATTTAACGATTCGGAGGGTAGTATTTACTGTTTTAAATCATATTACTTCCGGAAGGCTGAATTTTAGCAAAAGTACACAAACTCAGTAGACTTTGTCATGCCCGAAGCATAGCTAAAAGTTATGAGCCATAACTTTAAGTAATAGTTACTGAGTTTAACAACGAATTCGCATTTGGATGACGGTAATTATGAGTGAAAATCGTAATTTAGCTATTAAATTATTATAACATCATGGCATTATTCCAACCCAATAATCCCGTCCTGAATGAGAAGACATTTAGGGAAGCTGCCCTGAAATCTACAGACAACTCAATGACTGTGAAGGGTACTGCCAACAAGACTGCTTTTTTATTAGCCCTGGTAATCTGTGCGGCTGTTTACTCCTGGGGAGTACTGGCAAGAGAAGGCAACGTGATGCCTTTCCTGCTGTTAGGTGGTATCGGTGGCTTTGTACTGGCTATTATCATTAGTTTTAAGAAAGAATGGGCACCTTACCTGTCCCCTGCTTATGCACTGGCAGAAGGTTTGTTCCTCGGTGTAATTTCCGCAATGTATTCCAGCTTATATGATGGTATCGTTCTGCAGGCTGTAGGTCTGACATTTGGTACTGCTGTAGCAATGCTGGTACTGTATAGAACCGGTGTACTCCGTGCAACGGCTAAATTCCGTGCTATTGTATATACAGCGACTGCTGGTATCGCAGTGTTTTATCTGATTGCACTGGTACTGCGTCTTTTCTCCGTGGATATTCCTTTCCTGCACGAAGGTAGCATGATCGGTATTATATTCTCCCTGGTAGTAGTAGCCATCGCTGCACTGAACCTGATCCTGAATTTCGATATGATTGAGCAGGGTGCTGCACAGGGTGCACCTAAATATTTTGAGTGGTATGCTGCGTTTGGTCTTTTGGTAGTACTGGTATGGTTGTATCTGGAGATCCTGCGCCTGCTGTCTAAACTGAACAGAAGATAGTCTTCTTTATAAATTACTTTTAAAAGGGTTTGCCGTAGGGCAAACCCTTTTTTTATGCCTATAGCAGACTCTGGCAGTACCTTATAAAGTAATGTTAAAGCATTTTGGCCCATCCTGCCTTGGCATACTAATTGTTTTTATTCCAGCATAACCATATCAATTGAAACGACCATGAAAAAGATAATGTTAGTCCTTGCTGTTGCCGTGACAGGTGCGTTTGCCTTCAGGACAAGTGATGAGGGAAGTATCTCAGGTAAGGTAACTCCTGCAGATGGTGCGAGTACAGCATGGGCGATTATGGGAACAGATACTTTAAAGGCTCCTGTAAATGACGGGACATTTTCCCTTCAGCAGGCTAAAGCCGGCACATATACCGTGATCGTAACAGCTAAGAGTCCATTCCAGGATGTGACCATAGCTAATGTGAGAGTAGAGGATGGTAAGGCAACAGATCTCGGAGAAATTAAACTGGCAGAGAAATAATTTAAGATAGCAATAGTTGGTTTTCATAGGGGTTAATCAAAAAGCCGGTTCCATACTTCAGTATGGCCGGCTCCATTTTTTTTAAAAGGGGGCGCTCGCCCCCTTTTTTATTTTTCCTTCACATAGGGGTACAAGCTGTGACAGCCGTTATCTATAATATCACAGCAAATTAATTGTCACATATGCAAGCTGTACTCAGGACATTTTCCAGTGCCGCCCCTTCTTATACAAAAGGGAATACGGACAAAGGTTATTTTTGTACCATGCCGGAAAATGCTGCATTGCAAAAACTATTACGGGAAAATGAGCAGTTGTTCATGGAAACACTGTTCAGGAACTGGTTTCCCTTCGTCTGCAAGACGATCTACCGCATTGTTCAGGACACTGCCACAGCGGAAGACCTTGCACAGGATGTATTTGTTAAGATCTGGAATCGTCGGGCTGAACTACAGGAAGTATATTTTAAGGCTTATCTGCACAAGGCCGCGATCAATATGGCATTGGATTATGTTGATAAACAAAAGCGCAGAGGTGTACATATGGAATTAGGCGAACAGCACGAACCGGTAAGGATTGAAAACCCTGGAGCAGGCATGAGTCTGCAGCAGACCACACGCCATATACAGCAGGCGGTAGACCAGCTGCCGGAAAAGTGCAGAGAGATCTTTATTCTTAGCCGATATGAAGAACTATCATACAAAGAGATTGCTGCCACACTGAATATCTCTGTAAAAACAGTAGAGAACCAGATGGTGACAGCCCTTAAAAAATTACGAATCTCCCTGCAGGACTATTTGCAGGTGACTATCCTGTTCGTAGCAGGAGCGGCGCTTTATCCTTTACTTTTACAATGTTGATAGGTATGTCTGAGCAATTTGAAAATATTGATACGCTGATCGTACGCTCGCTGGAGAATTCACTCTCTCCTTCAGAGCAAACCATGCTGCAAACGTGGTTGGACGAGGATGCCACACATCGCCGTTACTTTGATGAAATCAGGCGTACGTGGGCCATCACCGGTGAACACGATACCCAATTTATCCCTGATACAGAAGCTAACTGGCAGCGCTTCAAAGACCGTGTGTATACAGGTAATACACCCGAACTCAAGGTAGTGAGCAACAGGAAGATGTACCTGCGTATTGCAGCCAGCATTACCGGTATTGCAGTAGCCACACTGCTCTATTTCACCCTGCGTGGACCTAATGAAATATCAGAGCTGACTGCGGCGAATGAGAAGAAAACCATCACCCTGCCTGACGGTAGTAAAGTATATATGAACCAGAACAGCCGTTTACGTTATGACAAACAACTGGCTGGGGCAGAAAGGGCTATTCACCTGGACGGAGAAGCATTCTTTGAAGTCAGGAACCAGCCGGGACGGCCATTTGTGGTATATGCGAATGAAACACAGACGCAGGTATTGGGTACTTCCTTCGATGTGCGGGCATATGCTGCCACACCTGTGGAAGTTGTGGTAATGACTGGGAAAGTAGCAGTATCATACGACACACATAAACTGGTGGTAACACCCGGACGAAAGGTAACTTTTGCTGCTGGCAAGCAACCTGAAGAAGATGCGAATAATGATGTGAATTACATTGCCTGGAAGGAGAATAAGTTTGTATTTGAGAACACGCAGGTACATGATGTAGTGAAAACGCTGGAGAAATTTTATGGCGTAAAGATCATTGTAACAGACCCTGGTATCGACTCTATGCATCCCTCCTGGTCTCCTGAAATTTCAAATTTACCGAAGTTGCTGGACCAGCTTTCATACATGACAAATGCAGGCTGGACGCAGGAAGGAGATACTTACAAAATATATAAGAGATAAAAAAAGAGGAAGGTAATCACCTTCCTCTTTTTTATTAATGTTAAGATCTTTCCGATTAGGCACCACCCAGTTTGCACTTCTGCAGTACTTCCCAGGATTTACCATTATGACGGAGGAAATACAGGTTGTTCACTTTAAATGAAGCTTTGTATTCCTTGTTTTCGTACTCTGGCCATGCCTTTTCGAACTGTGCATCTTCCAGGTCTTTGAATGCCACGGTAACGTGAGGTGTGAAACCTGTACGGGCCAGCATGGTACTGAAGCCAAACTCCTTACGCAGGAAGTTGATCAGTTGTCTGTGCAGGGCGCTCATAGTTTCGCTCTTCTCAACGTTGATGAACAGAACGCGGTTCTGCTTGTTCGGGAATGTACCAAAACCATTCAGGGACACTTCGAAAGGAGCCTGGGTTTTAGCGAATTCAGCCAGTTCATCGCAGAAAGCTTTTTCCAATGCCGGATCAGCTGTAAAAGGAACCTGGAGTGTGATATGCGGCAGTACTTTCAGCGCATATACAGGACCGAAGTTCTCAGCAAAATCCTGCTTTATTTTGATAATCTCTTTTCCTACCTCAGCTGTAGGCAGCAGGGCGATAAAGTAGATTTTGTTATCTGGTTTAGGAGTGAACGGACGTCGCATGCCGCCGCCACCTGGTCTTGGGCCTCCTCTGAAGCCACCACCACCGCCGCCGCCGCGATTGTAACCACCGCCGCCACCGCCGCGATTGTAACCACCGCCGCCACCGCCGCGATCGTAACCACCACCGCCGCCGCCGCGATTGTAACCACCGCCGCCACCGCCGCGATCGTAACCACCGCCGCCACCGCCGCGATCGTAACCACCACCGCCGCCGCCGCGATTGTAACCACCGCCGCCACCGCCGCGATCGTAACCACCGCCGCCACCGCCGCGATCGTAACCACCACCGCCGCCGCCGCGATTGTAACCACCGCCGCCACCGCCGCGATCGTAACCACCGCCGCCACCGCCGCGATCGTAACCACCACCGCCGCCACGATTGTAGCCGCCACCACCGCCATCGCGGTCGCCATAGCCACCACCACGGTTGTAACCACCACCACCGCCTTCACGGTTGAAATCACGGTCTCCGCCGCCACCATAGCCACCGTTGCCGCCGCGATCGTAACCGCCGCCACCGCCATAGCCACCGTTGTCACGTGGACGATATCCACCGCCGCCACCATCGCGATCACCGCGATTATAGCCACCGCCGCCTTCACCACGGTCACGGTTAAAATTAGGTCTGTCATTGTCCTGGTTGTATCCACCAGGTCTGCCCTCCCTTTCGTTGTTAAAATCGGGTTTGAAGTAACCGCCTGGTCTCTCCTTATTGGGATCTTGGTCTTTTTCTGCACCAGGAGGAGAGTAGGGCCTGCGGGGGCGTTCGTTTCTCTCAAAATTCATCGTACTTACTAATTAAGCGTTTTAAGCAATATTTGCTATGATTTCATAAAAATGAAATACGTCTCCATAAGAGTTATATAAGGGCGCCGGTGAAATCCGAATGACTCCGGGCTCTCGCCAGTCCACAATGATACCGGCTTCCGTCATCTTTTGTTGGATTTCTTTACCTCTGTCATGGAATAGCAAAGATAACTGGGCGCCGCGTTCCTTACAATTTTTAGGCGTAATTATTTCAAATTTTATGTTTTCTATATGTTTTAACAGGAATTCAAGATAATTGGTAAGTTGTATACTCTTATCTCTCAAAGCTGCCATACCAGCTGATTCAAACAGTTCCAGTGAGGCTTTTAATGCTACCATGTTAAATACCTGTGCCGTGCTTATTTGCCAGCCTTCTGCACGGTCTTTAGGCTCAAAGCCTTTTTCCATTTTAAAACGGATGGTTTCCTCGTTGCCCCACCAGCCGCCTAATCTTGGCCGGTTTCTGTCTCGGGCATGTCTTTCATGTATAAATGCTCCACCTACTGCGCCCGGGCCTCCATTTAAATACTTATAGGAGCACCACACGGCAAAATCTACTTCCCAGTCGTGTAACTTCACAGGTACGTTTCCTACTACGTGTGCCAGGTCGAACCCGACTACAGCCCCTGCTCTATGGGCTGCTTTCGTAATGGACTGCATATTAAACAATTGGCCGGTATAATAGTTTATTCCCCCCAACAATATAAGCGCTAAGCTACTACTTTCCTGATCAATAATCTGAAAAATATCTTCCTCGCGTATTAAAAATTCTCCTTCACGGGGAGCTACTTCTATTATAGCCGTAGCCGGATCCAGGCCATGCAGTTTCACCTGCGTCTCCACAGCGTACTGATCGCTGGGAAACGCACCTGCTTCCATTAGTATCTTGAATCTTTCCTTTGTCGGTTTGTAAAAACTCATCATCATCAAGTGCAGGTTGACAGTTAGTGTATTCATTACTGTCAGTTCCTCCTGGCTGGCACCTACTATCTCCATCATCGGCCTGCTGCAATATTGCTGATAATACAACCATGGATTCCTGGCTCCCCAATACCCCTCTACCGCACATTGCTGCCAATCTTCCAATTCCTGCATAACTGCCTGTTGCACATTTCTGGCCTGCAAACCCAGTGAATTACCACAAAAATAGATCGCATCCTTTCCATTCCGCTGTGGGAAATAAAACTGATTCTTATAGTTTTTCAATGTGTCTTTCTGGTCCTGCTCCTCGGCGAAAGCCCTTGATAGATCAAACATAATTCAAATTCCATTGTTTCCCGGCAGATTCTGCTTTTTACGAAGACTCTACTTAAAAAAATTGAGTATTCATCAGCCCTTTTGGTGTATTACAGAATCCGTAACGTGTACAATTTTTTAAATGGTCTATAATGCCCGTCACTAACATGCAGGACGCAATACCGCCATGCAATAGCGCCAGTTAATTCTATTATTTATTTTGCTAAATTTTGCTTTTGTTAATTGCTAATGCTGCCTGTTAATAATATCAGTTTATTTAAAATTACCGGTTAGTCAATATTCCTTTCTGTTAATAGTATTTCCGTTTGATAATATAGTTTTCAATAAACAAATTTTGTGATCATAGGTCTTCTTCCTGAGGAAGGTACCACGCTTGTTTCACTGTCAATCAGTATGCAATACGCAATGACCGGTTTATTAATTTTTCCTCTGCCAGTTACAACAGTTATTTGGCGCTATTTGTCAGCCTGATTATGTCAACTTCTATAAAAATACCTGCTAATAACGGTTATTCAATAAGGCGGTTTTTTAATGATACCAGTTTTTATATACTTCTGATTCTGCCAGTTATAACAGTTAATATGCTGTTTCAGTTTAATTATTATCAATCTCCGTCAAGGATATTTCCCAATCCGCCTAATATGCTTCCTTCCTCTTTACGACGAACTGTTCCATATGATACTATTCTGCTTGCTAAACGGCTGATAGGTAAGGATTGTACCCACACTTTTCCAGGTCCTCTCAAAGTGGCAAAAAATAATCCCTCACCACCAAATACCATATTCTTAATTCCTCGTACAAATTCAACGTCAAAATCTACTCCGGCAGTATATGCTACTAAACATCCCGTATCTATCTTTAATACCTGCCCGGGCAGTAACTCTTTCTCTAATACCAATCCTCCTGCGTGCACAAAAGCCATACCATCACCCTCCAGCTTTTCCATGATGAATCCCTCACCACCAAAAATACCTGTCCCTAACTTGCGCTGCCACTCTATCCCGATACTTACCCCCTTCGCCGCACACAGAAAGGCATCTTTCTGACATATTACCTTGCCACCCATTAAAGACAAATCCATGGGGATTATCTTTCCCGGGTAGGGTGCTGCGAAACTCACACGCTTCTTCCCCTGCCCCATATTCGTAAATGCGGTCATGAAAAGACTCTCCCCGGTCAGCATACGCTTACCCGCAGACATCAATTTTCCTAAAATACCTTGATTAGACTGTGAACCGTCACCAAACATGGTTTGCATCTGTATCTCCTGGTCCATCATCATGAAACTCCCACTCTCGGCCACGGCAGTCTCCTGTGGATCGAGTTCTATTTCGACAATCTGTATTTCTTCACCATAGATACGGTAATCTATTTCATGGTTGCGTCGCATAGCGTTGTTGTTACCCGGATTAACAAAAAATGGCGCTTTTGGTCCAAAAATAAGGATTTGCTACAGTTGATAATTGTTAAAGTTTGTTAAGATACATAAAAAAGTGGAAATATGGCGATTTTTAATATAAAAAAACCGTCCCGGACAAAACGGGACGGTATGCTGTTAAACCTACAACTGTTACACTGTATTTGTGTACACTTACTTAAAATATCTGCTACAAGCTCTTCGCCTACTTCACCTGCACCCCGTTTTCATGTGGTACATCATCCTCGTCTTTTCCCCTGAAAAACCTGTACGGCTTATCTGATACATAATCCGGCTCATGCAACTTCCTCACTGTTTCCTTCCTCATAAACAGCTTCACCAACACCACAAAGAAAGGAATGTACTTCAAGCCCCTCGGCCATCCCTTGTAATCCAGCACATCGATCGAACGCTTGTTCATCGCATACATTACCGGCACCAAGATCAATGTCAGGAAAGTTGCAAATACCAACCCGTATACCATGGTCCAGGCCAGTGGCCCCCAGAACGCCACGTTATCCCCACCAAAGAAGAGATGCGGCTTGAACTCGGAAAACAGTGTCTCAAAGTCTATATTCAGGCCCACCGCCAACGGAATCAAACCAAGAATCGCCGCTATCGCCGTAAGTAACACCGGTGTCATACGGGTTCTGCCTGCTTCAACCACCGCTTCATACACCGGCATATTCTGTTGTACCAACAGGTCCGTAAACTCCACCAGTACAATACCATTACGCACCACAATACCCGCCAGCGCCATGATACCTACCCCCGTCATTACAATAGAGATATCCATCCCGAAAACGGAGAAACCAAGGAATACCCCTATGATACTAAAGAGAATTTCCATAAAAATCACCAGCGGACGACCTATTGAATTGAATTGCGTCACCATGATCATCAGGATCAATCCAAACGCTCCCACCATAGCCAGCAACAGGAAGTTCATCGTCTCTGCCTGGTCCTCCTGCTCACCCGTCATCTTTACCTGGATCCCTGAAGGCTTTACAAAATCGCCCAGCGCTGTCTGGATCTGCTGTACCACCTCGTTTGTATTATATCCGGTAAGTACATTGGAGTATAAAGTCACCACACGCTTCTGATCTATACGTTTGATACTAGCATAAGTATTAGAGTAACGAATATCTGCTACTGCACTCAGCGGCACCTGCCTGATCGCTCCTCCCATATTCATATCCCGGTACACCAGGTTCAGGTTCATGAGCGTGTTGATATTGTTACGCTGATTTTCCTGGAACCTTACCATGATCGGATAATCATCCTCCGGATCTCTGAACTTGGACACCTCTGCGCCATACAAAGCAGTACGCAACGCCATACCAATTGTATAAGTCGATATACCCTCCCTGTTCGCCCGCTCACGATCTATATTCACTAAAATCTCGGGCTTGTTACTCTGGAAGTCTGTACGCAACTCTTCCACTCCACCAATTTCCAGTGAATCCAGATAGCGTTTCAGCTTTTCAGCTGTTGATGTCAGCTCGTCAAATTCATCACCCGCTATTTCTATATTGATGGGTTTACCTGTTGGAGGCCCACCCTGCTCCTGCTCCACCGTGATATCCGTACCCGGTATCCCTCTCACCGCCTGCCTGATCTTGTCCAGGTATTGTTTGGTACCATGTCCGTCACGTTTTCCAAACTCTACGAAGGCTACTGTTACTTTCCCTTTATTAGGCTGTACACTCATATCCATCTGTGACGGATCTCCTGCCCCTACCGCTACATTGGAGATAATTGATTCCACGATCGGGTTATCCGGCCCCACCACTTTTGTAATCCTGTTTTCTACTATGTGCGTGATACTGTCAGTGTACTTCTGATCTGTACCCATTGGCAGCTCTATGTATGCATAGATGAAGTTCGGATCTGCCTGTGGAAAGAATACTACTTTAGGATTTCTGATCATGGTGAGCATAATACTAAAGAACAGCAAACCGAATGTGCCAATCAAAATCCAGATAGGTCTCCATCCAATCAGGCACCATTTTAACACACGTTTATATCGTTCCTGTACCTTTGGCCAGAAGTTGCTCTGGAAGCGGCGTGCCACGCCCCCCAGGTAAAACTTCTCCAGTAAGATCAAAAGGAATATAAAAATGACAAAGTTACCCAGGCCCACACTGCCATTCGCATAACCCAACAATGCAATCACACCAAACACGATGGCCATATAAGTGAACTTCTTATTCCACTTAGGCTTCGGATGATTCTCCCCTTCGTGCCTGTCCATGAAATCTACGGCAAACACAGGGTTGATAATATACGCCACCACCAGTGATGCTCCCAGTGTAGTGATCAACGTTACCGGCAGGAAGAACATAAACTTACCTATTATACCCGGCCAGAAAAGCAATGGTACAAATGGTGCCAGCACCGTAAGCGTACCTGAGAATACAGGTAGAAATACTTCTCCCGCCGCTATCTTGGCAGCCTTGACTATCCCCAGGTCCTTTCGTTCATAAAAAATACGGTGCACGTTTTCTATCACCACGATCGCATCATCCACCACGATCCCCAATGCCAGCAGGAACGAGAACAGCACCATCATATTCAGGGTAAAATGATAGGCCGGCATCAGCAGGAAGGCAATGAACATTGAGATCGGCACTGATGCCGCCACAAAGATGGCATTCACCGCCCCCATGAAAAACATGAGGATCACTGTCACCAACAGGAAACCAATGATGATGGTATTGATCAGGTCATGCAGTGTTACACGCGTGGAGTTCGACTGATCACCTGTTATCACTACATTCAGACCCTTTGGCAAATAATCCTTCTTCATTTCTTCGATGATCACCCTGATCTTGTCAGAGGCATCAATCAGGTTCTTACCACTCTGTTTGATGACGTTCAGTGTGATTACATTCTGCCCACCCAGTCGTGCATAGCTCTCCTGTTCCTCAAATCCATCTACCACATCAGCAATATCGCGCAGGTAAACGGTGGCACCGGATGCACTCCGGATCACGATATTGCGCAACTTCAACGGATCCTTATATTCTCCCTTTACACTCAGTGTGCGTTTCTGGCCATCCATAGAAACCTGACCACCAGAGATGGTCATGTTTTCAGCAGCTATCGCATTGCCAATATCATCAAAGCTCACCTGCGCTGCATCCATCTTGTATTTATCTACATTGATCTGGATTTCACGATCCAGTGCACCAACAATATCCACACGGGTGATCTCGTTCAGCGCTTCAATCCTATCCTGCATTTCGTCCGCATACTTCTTCAATGACTGCAGGTCAAAGTCGCCGGACAGGTTGATGTTCATGATCGGAATCTGCGATACATCTATCTTGATGATCTGGGGTTCCTGTGTGAGTTTTTGCGGCAGGTCTTTCTTGGCATCATCTACTTTTTCTCTTACCTCCTGACGCGCTGTTTCCAGGTCCTCCCCTGCTTCAAACTCAATGGTGATAGCAGAGTAATCCTGCATACTCGTACTCTTGATAGACTTCACACCAGAGATACCACCCAGTTGTTTTTCAATAGGCTTGGTCACAAGCGTTTCCATATCTTCAGGAGAAGTACCGGTATTGATCGTACTGATATAGAACTGCGGAAACACTACCTCCGGGTATTGCTCCTTCGGCAGATTTTGATAGGATAGTATACCAGCTATAGCTATGATAATAGTGGCGACATACACGCTCACCTTATTATCAATCGCCCAGCTGGTAGGCTTAAATTCTTTGTTCAGATTATCTTGCATACAACAGTATTTTTAAGATCATAACTGGATCAGGTCATTGTCATTCAATCCCTGATAACCTGTTGTTACTACATTATCCCCTACCTGTAATCCGCTTTTTATTTCAGCTTTGTCATTGTAGGTACGACCTACTTCCACTTCTCTTCTCTTTGCAATCAATCCATCTTTGGAATTCTCAGCAACGATTACATAGGATTTGCCTAATGCATACTGGATCACATTGACAGGTATCACCAGTGCATGAGGAGTAGAATAGTCTATGATCTTGATCTGTGCAATCATATTGGGTCTCAGTGCAGCATCATTGGGCATGGGTACTTCTATTTTGATAGTACGGCTTACCGGATCAATTGCTTTGGCTGCAAATCCGATTTTGGTACGGAGTTCCTTATCGATATCCGGGAACCTGACTACGACCGCATCACCTGTTTTTACCACACCGGCATAAGCTTCTGCTACATTAGCCAGTACCCTTAAGTTAGCACTGTTCACAACCCTGAATGAAGCTGCACCAGGTGCTGCATTGTCTCCCAGTTTAGAGATCACCGCATCCACAGTACCGTTGATCGGAGAAACGATCTTAGCCTGAGAGAGCTGATCGTTCAGCGTAGCCATTTTCCTTTCCAGTGATTCCTTTTGGTTTTTAGCATTCAGGTATTGCACTTCGGACCCAATCTGTTGTTTCCACAGGTTCTGTTGTTTTTGATACAGGGTTGTTGCCAGGTCCAGCTGGGTGCGGAGTTCAGCCACATTAGCCCTAAGAATCTGATCATCTACCTGTGCCAGTGTCTGGCCTTTGGAAACCTGCTGTCCTTCCTTTACATAAATAGCGGTGATCACACCGGGTACTTTGGAACTGACGTTCACGTTTTCGCGTGCATCTACTGCACCTTGTATATCTATATAGTGTTCGAACACGGAATCTTTTACAGCGGTCACTACTACTGACTTCATCTTCTTTGCAGCCGTATCAGTTTTACTCACTTCTTTTTCCAGCTGTGCAATTTCTTTTTTCAGGTCCGCTTCCTTTTGTTTCAGCTGCTTCAGTTTTTCTTCAGCTGTAGGTTGACCGCATGCCACGAGAACGAGCAGGAACAGTAATGCGGATGAATGTTTGTAAGACATATAGAATGAATTAGAATTAGAAATAATGCAGCTACTACAACTTGCCGTAAGCTTTCAGGTAATCAATTTTTGACACACTGGCATTGTAAAGTGCTGTGAAATAATTGTTCTGGGCGGTGAGCAGGTCATTTTCCGCATTACTCATTTCCACGCTGGAACCTACACCCTCCCTGTATTTGATCTGGGTCATATTGTATACCTCCTGTGCCAGTTGCATATTGCTTTCCTGAGCTTCGAGCGCCACGATATTGTTGCGCAGGTTGGAAGTAGATTGTGTTTGTTCCAGGTCAATACCAAGCTTGGTATCCTCTATTGTAATTTCTGTTTTCTTTACCTGCAGGAAAGCCTGGTCTACCTTGCGTCTCCGCTGGAAGCCGCTGAAGATGTTGAAGCTCAGGTTTACACCATAGCCTACATAGCCGTACCAGGTCTGCTTGTCGAAGTAGTTGAACACATCGCTCGCGCGGCTCACACCTCCTGTACCAAACAGGGAAAGTACAGGCAGGGCATTGTATTTATACCGCTTCAGATCGTATTCGTATGCTTTCTTTTGTGACTGAAGTAATTGATATTCTATACGCTGAGAGTAGTCGAATTTTTCCACGGCTACTGCTGATTTTATTTCTGCGGTAGAGAGAGTATCGGTAAGTGTCAGCTCTGTACGCATGGGCATACCCATGTAATATTTGAGGGCTGCCATCCCGACTTCTGACAGGTTCTGTAATTTGGTCTCCTCGGTACGAAGGTTGGTTACCTGTACCACCAGCCTGTCTACATCCAGTTTTTCTACGAGACCGTTTTTGTAGGTTTCCCTTGTTTCACCCAGCAGTTTTTCAAGCGTAGTCAGGTTGCCCCTGAGGATACTCAGGGCTTTACGGGCGGAGAGCACGTTGTAATAAGCTTTGTAAACATTCACTTTGACATCGATCTCCGCCTTCTGTACTCCTCTGTGGGAGAGCTCTTCCAGTGTTTTGCGGGCCTGGAGGGCTACGAGTACGCTGGGGTCGAAGAGAACCTGGTTGAATTTCACTTCGCCAAGTACGTTGAATTTCAATCCAAAGGCGAAGGGTACCAGTGTTCCTTTGGGAACAGTGTCGGAAAAGTTAGAAGCATCGATCAGTTGTTTCTGGACAATTGGATTGTGCTGGAAGGATCCTGCACCGCTGAGTTGGGGAAGCGCCATACCGCTCACTTCTTTGTTTTTCGCCAGCTGAATGAGTTCATCCAGTTTAGCATTTCGCACGGTCGCCTGGTTGGCCAGGGCATAGTCTACCGCTTCTTTCGCAGAGAGCGACATGGGCGCTAACTGCGTATTGGCGGGGGACTGGGCCATTCCCGTGTGAAAAATCAGCAGCAGCAAGGCTCCTATCCATCCTGTCCGCTTTTTGTTCGCTTGCATAAAGGTCATTTGGTTTTACGATAGTTGTAGTTTGTAGGCTTCGATCTTTTCATATCCTTTACCCGAAACAAGTCCATAAAGAAAATGTTCCAGTAAAATGCGTTGTACCTTATTCATCTCGTAGAGCCCGGGTGCGAATACATCTGGCTGAAAACAGAGCATAGCAGTGGCCAGGCGGTATTTGGTGAGCACATCCACATCGAGGTTGGGGCGGTAAAGCCCTTCCCTGATCCCCCTTTCCAGGTTCTCGCGGATAGTGTTTTGCAGGCTGTTATCCCTGTAAGAGAGGAAAGCCTGGTAAGCGGTAGCATGATATCTTTGCAGGTCGAGGAGGACAAAGGGCTTCATATTCCTGAACTGCTTGTCCAGCATCTGCATGACAAGGAATAGTTCCCCTATGGCATCGTCAGCCTCAGTCTGATTTGCTTTGCAGTCTTTTTCTATCGTGAGCAGATGGCGGGAAATCGCATGGGTGACCAGCTCGTCTTTGTCAGCGAAGTGGGCGTAAAGGGTCTTTTTGGAGACTCCCATCTTTTGGGCGATGTCGTCCATCGTAATGGATCTGGTGCCAAACTGGCTGAACAAATTGAATGCGGTATCCAGAATACGTTCCTGTATTTCCATTGGATAGTTGTTTTGCAGGGGCAAAAAATCTCAAATCTCTTCTCAGAATATAGTAGTGACTCATTGTTGAATGCACCCTTTTTGAAATAAAGGCAGTATAGCCGGGCTTGTGGCCAGCTTTAGTAATGAAAATGAGTCATTACCCAGAATAAGGTTGTGGTAAAACTATGGAAACTTTTTAAACTTCAAAAGTTTCCAGAACAATTTTATTTAATGTAGATAAGTTGAAGTTAAAAAACACATTCCCCCATTTATAGTACCTTTGCCCCAGTTATTACAACAACTATATGTCTCCAAAAATTCGATTTAAAGTTCTGGCATCGAAGATATTAAGGTATTTCTTCCAGGGTCTGTTGGTCCTGGCACCTATCGGTGTGACCGCCTTTACTTTGTACTACCTGTTTGTAACCATCGACAATATCTTCCCAAAGGAACTCATCCCCCTGGGAGCTCCTTTCAGCTACCTCAGGTTCAAGGGAGTGGGCTTTACGCTGGTTTTGCTGCTGGTAGTGGTAGTGGGTTACCTGAGTTCCTCCTTTATCCTGGGAAGGATCTTCGCCCTTTTTGACAGCATCCTGGAAAAGACACCTTTCATTAAATATATCTACTCATCTGTCAAAGACGTTTTTGACGCTTTTGTCGGGGAGAAGAAGAAGTTCGACCATCCTGTACTTGTCCAGATCTATGGTGTGGATGTATGGGAAATGGGCTTCATCACCCAGCCGGATGTAAGCTCCCTCGGCCTGGAAGGCTACATGGCAGTATATGTACCGCACGCTTACGCCATCACAGGCAAGGTATTCATGGTGCCAGCCCACAAGGTAAAACCCCTCACGAATATCTCTGCAGGGGAAGCCATGAAGTTTGCCGTGAGCGGTGGGGTGACCTCCCTGGAACACCACCATAAATAATTATGTTTTTAAAAAGACTGTTTCCCATTGTTGTTTGCACCACCCTCCCATTCTCTGTCATGGGTTGGGGATTCTTTGCCCATCAACGAATCAACGAACTGGCGGTGTTCTCCCTCCCTCCTGCTATGCTGGTGCTCTATAAGTCACAGCAGGCCTACCTGAAAGTCCATGCTACAGATGCAGATAAAAGAAGATATATCGTAGCCGCCGAAGGCCCCCGTCATTACATAGATCTTGATCGCTATGGCCCTCCGCCTTACGATTGGATACCCCGTAGCTGGCAGGCAGCCCTGCAACAGTTTGGGGAAGATAGCCTGCTACAAAATGGGATCGTACCATGGTACATTCCCCAAATGATGAAGCAGCTCACCAAAGCATTTCAGGAAAAAGACCTTGACAAAATATTACACCTCAGTGCTGACCTGGGGCATTACGTGGCCGATGCCCATGTGCCACTGCATGCCTGCTCCAATCATAACGGACAGTTCACCGGCCAGGAAGGAATCCATGGCTTATGGGAATCCCGCATCCCCGAACTGCTCGCCGATGCCGGTTTTAATTACTGGTGTGGGAAAGCCGCCTATATCCGGGATGTGCCCGCATTTGTATGGCAAATAGTATGTACCAGTGCGCTGGCGGCAGACACGGTACTAAGAGCAGAAAAATCCCTGAGCCTGCGTACGCCCGCAGATGCCCGCTATGCCTGGGAAAACAGGAAAGGTAAATTGGTACGTACTTACGCTGCTTCCTATACGAAAGCGTACCAGCAATTGCTGGGCAATATGGTAGAACGCCGTATGCGGGCTGCTATTCACGCCGTAGCCTGCTGCTGGTATACCGCCTGGGTCGATGCAGGCCAGCCACCACTTACTGCGCTGGTACAGAAAAGGCCAAAAGAAAATACCATACTGCCAGATACAGGCAAAATGATCGGCCGTGTGGAGGAATAGCTGGCACAAGCTTTGTGCAAAAGAGGTGATTATGTAACCAACGGGCGTTTCAATTAATTTCGATTTTAAAAAAATATAAATTATCTTTGTTAATACTATCTTTTTAGCCTTATCCTACACAACATCAGCATCTGATTTGAAATGCCATTATCTATTTTTTAATCCATTCCTCTGACAAAACCAAGAAGCAAAGTGGAACAAGCTAACAATTTATTTAATTTAGATCGACCTATGAAGGTGCACAATTTTAACGCGGGACCTTCCGTATTACCAAATGAGGTTCTGTACAAGGCTAGTAAAGCTTTGATTGACTTTGAGGGGTCAGGAATGTCCATATTGGAAATAGGGCATAGGACTCCACTGTTTCAGGCTGTCATGGATGAGGCACGTAATCTCGTACGCGAACTGATGCAACTGGAAGATGACTTCGAAGTACTCTACCTTCACGGTGGTGCTACGCAGCAATTCCTGCAGGTTCCGATGAACTTACTTGAAAATGATGGTACGGCATCTTACATTGATACCGGTGTATGGAGCAATAAGGCGATTAAAGAAGCAAAACAGTTTGGTTTCGTAGACGTAGCTGGTAGTTCAAAAGAAAGCAACTACAATTACATTCCCAAACAATTCAATGTTTCCCCCAAATCAACTTACCTGCATATCACTACCAACAATACCATCTATGGTACTCAATGGCAGCAATTACCAGAGGTAGATGTACCGCTGGTAGGCGACATGAGCAGTGATATCCTGAGCAGGCAAATGGACTTCAACAAGTTCTCCCTCATCTACGCTGGTGTACAGAAAAACATGGGCGCTGCCGGCGTAACCATGGTAGCTGTACGCAAAAGCATTCTCGGTAAGGTAACCCGCAAAATTCCAACGATTCTGGACTACCGTAATCACGTTGAGAACGGATCAATGTTGAATACCCCTCCCGTATTTTCAATTTACATTTCCATGCTCACCCTTCGCTGGCTGAGAGACCAGGGCGGTGCAGCAGCTATGGAAAAATTAAATGAGAAAAAAGCAGCACTCCTATACGATGAGATCGACCAGAACCCATTGTTCCGTGGTACTGTCGCGAAGGAAGACCGTAGCCGTATGAACGTTTGCTTTATCATGGATAAACCTGAACTGGAAGATGAATTCCTGAAATTTACCAAGAAGGAAGACATCGTAGGTATCAAGGGACACCGCAGTGTAGGTGGTTTCCGTGCTTCCCTGTACAATGCATTGCCATACGAAAGCGTGGAAGTACTGGTAGAAGCCATGAAGTATTTCAGCCTGAAGAAAGCCTAATCTTACTCTTAATAAAATTTAAAAAGCTCCTGTCGGAAAGCAGGAGCTTTTTGCATTTTAACCCTGTTGGCCTTGTATTTGCTCATCTGCCTATTTGCATTTACATTTACCTGACTAACAATACCTTTCATTATGGCAATCATCAGACCGTTCAGAGGATTAAGACCCACGCCGGCGCTGGCTGATAAAGTTGCAGCCAGACCATATGATGTGTTAGGCGCTCCAGAAGCTAAGTTAGAAGCAGCCGGCAACCCCTACTCTTTTTACCACGTTTCCAAATCAGAAATCGACCTCCCCGAAGGCACTGACGTATACAGCCAGCCCGTATATGATAAAGCCGCCGAAAATCTCCAACGCTTTATCAGTGAAGGCACCCTCTTCCAGGACGATACCCCCTGCTATTACATCTATCGCCTGGTCATGAACGGTCGCAGCCAGACAGGCCTCGTTTGCATCTCCTCGATCTCCGACTACAACAGCGGGATAATTAAAAAACATGAATTCACCCGCCCCGACAAGGAAAAGGACAGGATCAACAATATCAAAACCACCAACGCGCAGACAGGCAATGTATTCCTTGCCTACAACGATGTACCTGCCATCAATTCACTCATTGATCAATGGACTGTTCATCATTCCCCTGCGTACGACTTTACAGCAACAGACGGTATTCAACACACCATCTGGGTCGTGGATGACAATGCTACCAACGACAATATCACAGCACTCTTCGACACCAAAGTGCCGCATACATATATCGCAGACGGCCACCATCGCGCCGCCTCCGCATCAATGGTGCAAAAGGAACTGGAAGAACAGCAGCGCATCGGCCTCGATGATCCTGCTAACTATTTCCTGACTACCATCTTCCCCGCCAGCCAGCTGGTGATCCTCGATTATAACAGGGTCGTCAAAGACCTGAATGGCCTGAGCAAAGAAGACCTGCTCTCCAAACTGGAATACGACTTTGTCGTGGAACCTATCGGTCATCTGCCACAAGCCCCTTCCATGCTCCATGAGTTCAGTATGTACCTGGATGGCAGCTGGTATCGCCTGGTCGCACAGGAAGGCACTTTTAGCTATGATCCCATCGGCATACTCGATGTAACCATCCTTTCCAACAATGTGCTGGATAAACTGCTTGGCATCAAAGACCAGCGTACAGACAAGCGCATCGACTTCGTAGGTGGCATCCGTGGCCTGCAGGAACTGGTAAAGCGGGTGGACAGCGGGGAGCATAAGGTAGCCTTTGCACTATACCCGGTGACTATCCAGCAATTATTTGACATAGCAGATAGTGGTAATGTAATGCCGCCCAAGAGTACCTGGTTCGAGCCAAAACTGCGGGATGGACTGGTTTCACACCTGCTCTGACCGTAACAGCTGCATTTTGCCTGGGCAAACGTAGTAATGCAGCTGATTCTGAAAAGAAATTCAAATTGCCCCAGGACCTTTCTCCGCTACAGCAAGGTTTGGCACATTTTTCACTATTTTTACAGCAAACGAAAGATCAAGGATGTACATGAGGGCTTCTTTATTGAAAATAGCTATATGCATTGGCTTCTTTTTCGCGACCATACCGGTTTTCGCACAGGATGCCAATGAATTATTTAACACTGCCACCGGCTTCATTCGCAGCGGAGATTATTCCAACGCCATATTGGTACTGAACCAGGCCATCACCATGGAGCCTGACAATACCCAATATAAAAAACAACTTGGCTTCGCTTACTGGCTGCAGGGCGATATGAGCAAAGCCAAGAGCACCATCGAGCCCCTGCTGAATAAAAAGGATGCCGATGCGCAACTCTACCAGATAGCCGGCAACATCTACCAGGCAAAACAGGAATGGAAAACAGCCCAGAAATTGTACGAAAAAGGCCTGAAACGCTTCCCTGAAAGCGGAGAGCTGTATAATGACAATGGCCAGCTGCTCATGTTCCTGAAAATATACGAAGGTGGTATGGCCAACTGGCTGAAGGGAATCGAGAAAGATCCCAGCTTCCCTGGCAACTACTACAACGCCTGCAGGGCTTACTCCTACGTGAAAGATCCTTCCTGGATCATCATCTACGGCGAAATCTTCGTGAACCTGGAAAGCTATACAGAACGTACTGCCGAAGTACGTACCATGCTGATAGATGCTTATAAAAAATTATATAACGATCCGACACTCATGACCCAGGCCCTCGCGGATCTGGAAAACGAGCGGAAAAGCAAAAAGACTTCAGCCTCTGAATTTGCAGATGCCTACAAAGCCTCTATGGGCAAACAGACATCTGTGGTAATGACAGGTATAGATCCTGAGAGCCTGGTAATGGTAAGGACACGCTTCCTGCTGGACTGGTTCAACTTCTCAGGTGTGAAGTTCCCCTACGCATTATTTGACTACCAGCGCAACCTGCTGAAAGAAGGTTTATTTGATGCTTACACACAATGGATCTTTGGTCCCGTAAGCAACCAATCTGCTTTCAAAGCCTGGACAAATATGCATAAAGCTGAATACGACGCGTTTTTACAATACCAGCGCACCCATCCCCTGAAGGTGAGACCCGATGAGTATTACAACGACAATCGCTTCTCTCTGGCCAGGTAAGACCCAAAAAGGATGGTAAAGATCTCGACCGGGGCCTGCAACGATGCAGGCCCCGGTTATGAAAAGCTAATTATTCAAATTCCACATATGCTTACCATCAAACACCAAAGCACCATCGAAAAAGCCGTAAAGGCAAATCACGAGCGGGCCTTTTATTCGCAATACCCTGAGCACCCCAAAGCTTATGGCGAACAAGCCCCCGAAGAAGGCCACAACAGGTTCAAAGCACAGCTCAACACCCCCTTTTCCCAACTCTTACAAAGCGGCGAATCCGGATGGGCCGGCGAGGAAGTATCTCCATACACCATGGAGCCACTCGGCATTACCTATCCACTCTTCACTGCGGACGATCTTGTAGAAAAAGCTGTTGCTGCCGCTCCCCAATGGCGTAATACAACTGTGGATATACGGGCCGATATTCTGGTAGAAACCCTGGAGCGTATCCAGTCGTATTTTTTCGACATTGCTTACGCGACCATGCACACCACCGGGCAGAGCTTTATGATGAGCTTTCAGGCATCCGGCCCACATGCCAATGACCGCGCACTTGAAGCTATTGCAATGGGCTATCATGAACTGAACCGCTATCCTGCCGAACAGTTGTGGGAGAAACCAATGGGAAAATTCGCCCTCCAACTCAAAAAGAATTTCAGGGCCATGCCCAAAGGTCCTGGCCTTGTAATCGGTTGCTCTACATTCCCGGTATGGAATTCGCTACCTGGTATCTATGCAGATCTTGTAACAGGCAACCCTGTGATCGTGAAACCTCATCCCAGGGCCATACTGCCTATCGCCATCGCGGTAAGCGCTATACAGCAGGTTTTGCAGGAGAAGGGCTTTAACCCTAACCTGTGCCAGCTGGCGGCCGATACATCTGCAACACCAATCACCAAAACCTTGTGTGAACATCCAGGTATCAAACTCATTGATTATACAGGAGGCAGCCAGTTTGGGAACTATGTAGAATCCCTGCCCGGCAAATCTGTATTTACAGAAAAAGCGGGTGTCAACTCCGTGATCCTGGATAGCGTAACAGATATAGATGCGGTGATGCAAAATCTGGCATTCTCTGTCTCCCTGTACTCAGGACAAATGTGCACCGCGCCGCAGAACTTCTTTATACCTGCAGGAGGCATACAAACTCCTAATGGCACGCTCTCTTTTGATGAAGTAGTAGAGAAATTCAAAAATGCGGTTACCGCCCTGGTTACTAATCCTAAAATGGGAGCCGGCACGCTGGGTGCCTTACAAAACGATACCACCCTGCAAAGGGCACACAATGCAGGTAAACTGGGTGCAAAGGTGATCCTGGAAGGACAACCGCTGGTGAACGAAGAGTTTACACATGCCCGGGGCTTTACGCCAGCCATTCTGCAGGTAGATAGTGCCGATAGGCACATCTTCGAACAGGAATTATTTGGCCCGGTTTTGTTGCTTGTAAAAACAAAGGATACAGACGAGTCTATTCAACTGGCCCGCCAAATGGCACAGCAGCACGGGG
Source organism: Chitinophaga silvisoli (assembly GCF_003412465.1). GTDB lineage: Bacteria > Bacteroidota > Bacteroidia > Chitinophagales > Chitinophagaceae > Chitinophaga > Chitinophaga silvisoli. The sequence goes on along the minus strand of NZ_QTJV01000003.1, from coordinate 58,263 downwards.
CTATCACCTGTGCAGCATACGCCATAAGCCCGGACACAAAAGAAAAGATCACGGAAGCAATGAATAGCGTGTTCACCCCGGTTTCTTTCAATTTTACCGGCTTTATCTGGGTGAATCAACACGCCGCCTTCTCCGATTTTCATGTGACCGGAGGCAACCCTGCCGGAAATGCAAGTTTTACTAACCCGGAATTTATTCTCAGACGATTCGTCTGGGTAGGCAACCGGGAAGTAACCGGCAGCTGAGATGCGAATAATGTAGTTTATGAAATATATAGTTCCTATCATTTTGCTTACGCTCATGGCAGCCTGCGAACAGGCACCAAAGGCAGATAAAGCAACGATCCAAGATGCCCAGTCCGTAAAAGAAGGAGAAGGGAGATCATACCATGTAGATACTACCGTGAGCGTGGTGCAATTTATCGGTACAAAACCTACAGGCAAACATACCGGCATTTTCAGACTGCTGGAAAGTAAATTGTATGTACAGGATACACTGGTCACAGGTGGTAGTATCAGGATCAATATGAGTACCCTGCAGGACATAGACCTCGCACCTACTGATTCCATGCTGCAACATAAGCTGGAAGCCGAGCTGAAAGGACCTATGTTCTTTGATATCGAAAAGTATCCGGTGGCTACTTTTGAGATTACAGGCGTAACAAACTTTAAACCTTCCGTAGGCAATGAAGTGCTGATGAAAGATGCGAACTATACCGTGCAGGGAAACCTGACAATGAAAGATTCAACTAAGAATATATCCTTCCCTGCTTATATCACAAGAGAGAAAGGCGTGATCAGGGCTGAGGCGAATTTCAATATCGACAGAACCCTCTGGGGCATGACCTACAGAGCCGATCAGTCCATGCAGGATAAGTTGATCAATTCACAGGTAAATATTCAGTTTAAACTCGTTGCAAAACAATAGAAAAAAGAGGTCGGAGAAAATTCAAACTTGATCCGGCCTCTTTTCATTTAGTTACTTTTCTGTTTTATAAAAACCGCCGGCTCGTCATCCAGTCTCATCTCCAGCCTGTTTATATCTCCATTATCATCCATGAGGAAGTGTATAACAGTCATATTTATTTCTATGAAATCAATTTCGCTGATCGCATCGAATATATCATATCCCCGATGTTTCAGATGCACCGTCTTAAACGGCAATTTTGCAAACAGTGAATCATGTTGCCGGGATACTTCAAAACTACCATATAGGTTATTTGTATAAGTGCCTGTCAGCTCTGCAAGTGGACGAAGCACGGTTGTGCCTTTTATTATAACCGTATCCTTTTTCTTTTGTTCCGCCGGAGGAACTGTATGCAGCTTCTTTTCTGCCTCTCCATACCAGTCTATCTTACTCAACTTCAGTGCCCTGTCTGCAAGTATATTATGTACAATATCAGGCACGAAAGATCCCCCCTGATTACACAGTACGACGATACCAATGCTATCGGTCGGAAACAAACAGGTAAGCGCAGTAAAACCGTCTATATTACCGCCATGCTCTGCCTGGTAGTGCCCTCTGTAAGAGCGCAGGAACCAGCCTAACCCATAGCCGTTAAAGTGCAGATCAGGATGTACTTTGTCTGGTTGGTTGTACCAGATAGCCATCTGTAAACCGGTAGCCTCCTGTACATAAGCCGCTGGCAATACTGTCTTCCCTTTGTATTTTCCACCATTGAGCCACATGCGCACCCAGTTGCCCATATCCAGCACATTGCTGTTAATACTGCCGGCAGGACCTATTACGTCAATATTGTGGTATTCCTGTTTTTTGATACTGCCATCCAGCGCTACCTTATATGGCAATGCCACATCCTGTTGCTTTACCATATCAATGACTGATAAGTTTGAATGTGACATTTCCAGCGGGTCAAAGAAATATTGGCGAATATTGTCTTCCCAGCTCTTCCCAGTCAGTTTCTCGGCCACCTTGCCCTGGGCCAGGTACATAAAGTTGTTGTACTCCCACTGTGAACGCAAGGGCGTGTGTGGTTTGAAATAGCGGATACGATACAGCAGGGTATCCCTGCTTTTGGGCGGGAAAAAGAACCAGGAGTTATCATAGCGCTGGATCCCTGTACGATGGGTCATCATATCGCGTAGGGTCACCTGCTCGTTCAGCTCATCGGTAGCAAAAACCAGTTCCGGCAGGAAATTACGCACAGGCTGTTCGAAGTCCAGCTTCCCCTGATCCCTGAGTATGCCCAGTAAACCAGCTGTAAACGCTTTTGTATTAGATCCTACAGCAAAGAGGGTATTAGGCGTTACAGGTACTTTGTGCTCGTAATCCCTAAAACCAAATCCTTTGGCATAGATGATCTTATCCTTTTCCACCACGGCAACAGCAAAACCGGCTACATGCCAGGTATTAAGGATCGCATTAAATTCTTTGTCTAATCCGGCAAACCGGGGATCTTCTATAGTGTGTGTCTGCGCATGTGCCTGAGAGAAAGACAAGGCTGCCATGCAAAACCAAAGGGTTAATTTATTCATGGTGTGGGAGTATTGCAGTAAGATACTAAAAGTATACTTACGTACAGGAGTTTTTCACAACGTGAAATGCTCAAGGCAATACTATACTGCGACTGCTTTCTCGTCGTAGATTACACTGGAAAACTCACATAGCTTTTCCAATAGGCCACAAAGCTCTACTCCATTTTCCGTAAGTGAGTAAATAACTTTAGGCGGCATGCCGGGAAACTGCTGACGCGTGATCAGTCCAGTCTTCTCCAGCGTCTTCAGCCGGTCTGACAGGATATGATCTGTAATGTATGTCAGCTCCTCCCTGATTCCTGAGAATCTATTATTGCCTGCTTCGATACAGAATAAAATATCTGTCGTCCAGCGACGGCTCATAGAAAACAACAACTCATTCAACGGACACTTGCTCTCCAGGAACGATTGATTCTGATAATTAGACGAATTAGTCTTTCTTTCTGCCATAGTGCTCTAAAATTCAAAGTTTACGATCGGGTTCGTCCTTTTAAAAAGTGACAGTATAGAAAAGATACTGCTATTATGGAAATTAGGCAAACTAAATTACTGTTAATTGATGAGTGGCAGCAACACAGCCAGCTCCCGGCAGCCTGAACCGGATTATTAGCAAAAGTACCGAAACCAAAAACAATTATTCCTACGTATGTTATCATACCGGCAATAGCAAATCTGTCGGCTGCACATGATCACTTTCCTAAAACTACTCTTCAGCGCTTTGTTAGTCTGGATGTGTTATGTAGTGATCACGACCAGCATGAAAAGCAGCCTGTTCAGAGAATGGAATTTCCTGGGAAGCATTCCCTGGATGCGGGCCACACTTTGGGACTTCTATACAAATGTACTAGTCATTTTTATATGGATCTGTTACAAGGAAAAAACAATTTTCAGCAAAGGAATCTGGCTCATATTACTAGTCACACTGGGTAGCATTGCCAGTTGCATATATATGCTGGTCCAGCTGTTCCGCCTCACGCCCAAAGAAGGTCTTAAAGAACTATTCGGAAAACAACATGGATAACCTTACAATTGTCTTACTACTCATCGTAGTATGCGGAATGATCATGGCCATGGTCTGGGGATGGGCGCACGCTATTCACAACGCCGGCGTAGTAGACATTTTCTGGTCTTACAACTTCCCGGTCATAGGCATCCTGTTATTACTCATGGCAGGTGGTAACCACATCCGTAAATACCTGATCTGTAGTATGGTCATCATAGCCGGTATCAGGCTGGGCACTCATCTGCTCTTCAGGGTCTCCGCACATCTGGATACGGAAGACGGCCGCTACCAGCAACTGAGAAAAGAGTGGGCACCTCATGCAGACAAAAAGTTCTTTTGGTTCTTCCAGTTCCAGGGACTTTCAAATGTACTGCTGTCCATACCATTTATCATCAGTGCACTCAATCACAAAACAGCATTAGGCATTCCAGAATATACCGGCATTGTACTTTGGGCCATCAGCGTGACAGGCGAAGCAATTGCAGACAGGCAATTACATTTATTCAAAAATAAAAACAAAGGCTTGGTATGCAACACCGGACTGTGGCGCTATTCCCGGCATCCCAATTACTTTTTCGAATGGATGATGTGGGTATCATACAGCGTATTCGCACTCGGCTCTCCCTATGGATACCTGGGTGTTATCAGTCCACTTATTATCCTTTACCTGCTCCTGAAAGTGACAGGTATACCAGCTACAGAAGAGCAATCATTGCGCTCCAAAGGAGAAGCCTATAAAGCCTATCAGCGCAGCACCAGCGCCTTCATTCCCTGGTTCCCTGCCAGACAATAAGATTCCGTTTTTACATATCGTGTTTATTACTTTTCAATCATATTTAACATGTGGTACGATACCCTCATTGAAAAAAATACCGTTCCTGATCTCCTGCTACGAAAAGGTATCAGGAAACTGCTAAAGCAAAGACTGGACGATGAGAACAAAGGAGACGCTGAAGCACAACAGGCGCACCTCATGTCACTGATCGATCAGCTGAAAGCCTCTCCTATTGCCGTAAATACAGCGGAAGCCAATACACAACATTACGAAGTACCTACTCTCTTTTATCAATATTGCTTAGGCAAACACCTGAAATATTCCTGCGGATACTGGCAGCCTGGCGTAAATGAACTGGACATAGCAGAAAGAGATATGCTGGAACTGACCTGCAAAAGAGCAGAGCTGGCAAACGGCATGGAAGTGCTGGAACTGGGTTGCGGTTGGGGCTCACTCTCACTCTACATGTCAGCAAAATTTCCGGGCAGCACATTCACCGTGGTATCCAACTCCCGCACTCAAAAAGAATACATCGACACCCAGGCCGCGGAACGCGGCATCACCAACCTGAAGGTGATCACTGCAGACATGAATATCTTTCATACAGATCAACAGTTCGACAGGGTGGTATCTGTAGAGATGTTTGAACATATGCGCAACTACGAGTTGCTGTTAAAAAAGGTCGCTTCCTTTTTAAAAGCAGAAGGGAAGCTGTTCATTCATATCTTTACACATAAAGAGTATACCTACCTTTTCGAAGTGAAGGACGAAACTGACTGGATGAGCCAGTATTTCTTTACTGGCGGCGTGATGCCGGGCGATGACCTGATGTTTTACTTTAACGATCATTTGTCCGTTTGTCAACACTGGCATGTGACCGGTACCCATTATGGTAAAACCGCAGAAGCATGGTTACGCAATATGGACAGTCATAAAGCGGAAATAATGCCGCTGTTCGAAGCTACCTACGGAAAGGACCAGGCACTGAAATGGTGGGTATACTGGCGCCTGTTTTATATGGCCTGCGCCGAACTATGGAATTATAACAAGGGGAATGAATGGATAGTCAGTCATTACCTGTTTCGCAAAAACACTGTATGATCCGTCTTATTTTAATGATTCTTTTGCTGCTGACTTCTTTACTCACAGTTATTAAAGCGCCTACTTACAACCTGTGGAAACTCGCTATTGGTGCCGCAGAATTTGCCTGGGTTTTTATCGCTATCACTATAGTGGTTTTATTGAGTGGCTACTTTGTACAACACTACAATACCCTGGGAACAATACTTGGCATCCTGGCCATTATACTATTTCTCTCGCCACTCTTCAAAGCCTATGATGTAGCCGGCCGCCTGCCCAAAGCCATGGACGAGGCACTGGGAGATCACTCAGACGCAACACCTTTGAGCCTGTCTGTCATCTTCTCCGGTTACAAAGAAGCACCTGTTGCATTCACAAGCCTGCCCTATTACGGCAATTTGCATATGGACTTCTACCCTGCCATTCATCCCGGCAATCATCCCTGTGTTGTAGTAGTGCATGGCGGATCGTGGAGCAGTGGCAATAGCCGGGATCTTCCGGAACTGAATATTTACCTGGCCAATCAGGGCTACCATGTAGCTGCTATCAATTACAGGCTGGCTCCGCAAAACATCTGCCCTGCACCGGTTGAAGATGTCTACCTGGCTATGGATTACCTGCGTGCGCATGCTGCTGAACTAAGAATTGATACAAACAATTTTGTGCTGATGGGACGTTCCGCCGGTGCACAGATTGCCCTGCTGGCAGCCTATCGCGAGCATGTACCCGGATTGAAAGGTGTAGTAGATTTCTATGGTCCTGCCGATATGGTATGGGGGTATTCACTGCCCGCAAGTCCGCTGGTAATGGACTCCCGCAAGGTAATGGAAAACTACCTGGGCGGTACTTACAGCGCTGTACCTGATAATTATGCTGCCAGTTCCCCCGTTGAATTCGTACACAAAAACACTGTACCTACCCTACTCATTCATGGTGAACAGGATGTACTCGTAGCATACGAACATAGCATCAGACTGGAAAAGAAACTACAGGAAAACGGTATTAAACATTTCTTTCTCTCACTGCCCTGGGCCACACACGGATTTGATTACAACCTGAAAGGGCCGGGCGGACAATTATCCACCTACTCGGTATTAAGATTTTTACACAATATATGTTACGAACAGCAATCATAGGCACCGGCATAGCCGGTATGGGATGCGGACATTTTCTCCATCCTACAGACGATATCACGTTTTATGAACAACTTGATTATGTAGGTGGTCATACAAACACAGTGACTGTAGACGAAGATGGAAAACCCGTATATATAGATACAGGATTTATGGTATTCAACTACCATACCTATCCCAACCTTTGTAAACTGTTCGAACAAATCAAAGCACCCGTGAAAAAGACAGACATGTCTTTCAGCGTGCAGCACATACCTTCTGGTCTTGAATACAGCGGTTCGGGCATCAATCACCTGTTTGCACAGCGCAAAAATATCTTCAGTCCCTCCTATATCAGGATGCTTATGCAGATTGCACGCTTCAATAAAGAAAGCGTCAGGATCCTGGACGATCCAAAATATGCTAACCATACCATCGGTCAGTACATCCGCGAAGGTGGTTATGGTGAAGACATGCTTTGGAAATACCTGGTACCCATGAGTTCCGCCGTATGGTCTACTCCTATGCAACAGATGCTGGACTTCCCGGCGGTCACCCTGATCCGCTTCTTCTACAACCACGGTTTCCTGGGCCTGCATACACAACACCAGTGGTACACGCTGGACAAAGGCAGCCAATCCTACAGAGAAATATTAATCGCCCCGTTCAGAGACCGCATTCACATCAACCGGAAAGCGGTGAAGATAACGCGTACGACTGATGGAAAAGTAATCGTACATGCAGCAGATGGCACAGCACAGGAATACGACAGGGTGATACTGGCCTGCCATGGCGATCAGGCACTGGCACTGCTGGACACACCTTCTGACATGGAGCAGCAATTACTCTCTGCATTCAAATATCAATACAACAAAGCAGTACTGCATACAGATGAAAAGACAATGCCTGCTAAGAAGCTTGCCTGGAGTAGCTGGAACTATCGTATAGAAGATAAACAGCCCAGCACTATTTACTGGATGAACAAGCTACAAGGTGTATCAAACAAGAAGAATTACTTTGTGTCTATCAATCCACATGCACAGCTGGATGCCGGCAAGATCATTAAAGAAATCGACTACGAGCACCCCCTGTTTGATCTGCCTGCCATTGAAGCCCAGTCTGCTTTGCCACAGCTGAATGCAAATGGCCCTGTTTACTTCTGCGGCAGTTACTTCAAATATGGTTTCCATGAAGATGCATTTACAAGCGCAGTCAATCTCTGTTCTCATTTGTTAAAGCGCCCTGTTATTTAATCCATACAGCACATTATTCCGTAGATATTTTCATGAGCGGGATCTTTATTCATTCATGTTTATACAGGGCACAGGTCATGCATCACAGGTTGTCGCCAAAGCGCCACCAGTTCAACTACCAGGTGTTCATGTTTTACATCGACCTGGATGAAATAGATTACCTGTCCAGGCACCTGCGCTTTATGAGCAGGAACCGCTTTAACTTATTTAATTTCCGGGACAAAGATCACCTGCAGATCAGTACAGGAAACGTCCGTGAACAGATCCTTGCATACCTGCAGCAGCAAGGCATTACAAAGCCTATCGGGCGCATTATGCTCCTGACTAATTTATGTACACTGGGTTATCAGTTCAATCCCGTTTCTTTCTATTATTGTTATGATACACAGGGAAACCCTGTCTGTTCAGTAGTAGAAGTATGTAATACATTCGGTGAACTGAAACCATATCTGTTAGACCATACAACACGCACCCGAAATGGGTTCCGGCTGTATACAGGAAAGTACTTCTACGTCTCTCCTTTCTCAGATATGGATACCCAATTCGATTTTGACTTAGGTATACCAGGAGAACAATTGAACATACGCATCGATGATTGTCATAAGAGTGGAGAAAGATTTTTAATCAGCACGCTAAAAGGGGAAAGAAAACCGCTGACAGATGGAATGCTCCTGTATTACTTTTTCAGCTTTCCGCTTATTACATTCAAGGTAATCTGGAGTATTCACTGGCAGGCACTTCGCCTATGGTTAAAGAAGTTACCCTATCACGCAAAATCAGCACACAAAGAATTACAAAGAGACTTATACAGACCTTATAAATCTTAATCCTATTCATTAACAAGGGAAACTATTAACAGGAGTTAATGGTAATGGCATTCCCATATTTATACTGATATGCAAACAGGCACCCTTCCATATGCAAAAAAGAGTAAAAGTATCTACCAGGATCTCGTACTGAAAGTAATGGCTGGTATGAACCAGGGATTACTACATCTTACATTGCAGGATGGAGAGAAAATCATAATCGGCAATGGTGATGCTCCGTTCAGTGCCAATATGCGGATCAACGATGCAGCATTTTATAGCCGGATTTTGCTTTATGGAGATGTGGGGTTTGGCGAAGCTTATGTAGATGGACTCTGGGATACAGACAATATCACCAACGTGATCAAATGGGCATTGCTGAATGTAGAAAACACACCGGGATTATCAGGTAGCCAGACGAAGAAATTTGCTTATAATCTCTTCAGCTGGTGCAATAGATGGTACCATAACAGAAGGGCAAACACACTGAACGGATCACGGAAAAACATCTCTGCGCATTATGACCTGAACAACGATTTCTTTGCCAGCTTCCTGGATCCGACCATGACCTATTCAAGTGCCTATTATTATAAAGACGGACTATCCCTGGAAGAAGCACAATTGGCGAAATATGAAAGATTGTGTCAGCAACTGCGTCTCACCAAAGATGATCATGTACTGGAAATAGGTAGTGGATGGGGTGGCAATGCCATCTATATGGCCAGGACCTATGGTTGTAAAGTTACTTCCCTGACTATTTCACAGGAGCAGTATAAGCTGGCACTGGAGCGCGTAGCCAATGAAAAGCTGCAGGATAAAGTCACTATTTTACTACAGGATTACAGGATGATGACAGGCAGCTTCGACAAGATCGTATCTATCGAAATGCTGGAAGCTGTAGGACATGATTACCTGCCGGTGTACTTTGCAAAGTGCCATGAGTTGTTGAAGAAGGATGGCATCTTAGCCATACAGGTGATCACCGCACCTGATTCGAGATATGATAGCCTGAGAAAAGGAGTAGACTGGATTCAGAAACATATCTTCCCCGGCTCGCTTTTGCCTTCTGTCGGGGCCATTAATAGTGCTGTGAATAAAAGCGGCGATCTGACAATGGTAGATCTGAAAGATTTAGGATTGGACTATGCCAGGACATTGAAGGCATGGTTCGATGCCTTCAATGACAATTTGCTGCCTGATATGGGCGCTGCATTTATTCGCAAATGGAATTACTACCTCTGCTATTGCGAGGCGGCATTTGCCATGAGAAATATCAATGTAATGCAACTGGTATATACCAGGCCCAATAATATGAGACGATAATTGATAACCTATAGATGGATGTGGAGAAGAAGGCAACCTGTAATGGGTTGCTTTTTTCATTTACACCGCGTCAGGAACGAAGTTAATCTCTGACTCGTCTGTAAATGCTACATACACCCGCTTCCATGGCTGGTCATCTATCAGCTGCCATTTATGGCCACTGCCAGTAGTATCCATCGCAATCAGGATATCTCCCGGTTGTAATGTAAAGGTTTCACCCGGGCCGGTTTCAAACAACAAGGTACCGGAAAGCGTAATTACATATTGTGTAGTAGGTGCCGGATGCCAGTCATAATAACTATGCGCCGGTGTTTCGTTGAACATAATTGATGCAGCAGGATTCACCTGCAGATTCGAGACTGTGCCTACCTGTACATAAGAATGGCCATCATTGCCTGTGTATAACTTATACGCCCTGATCATAATTATTTAAACATTTTTCTAAATGATTCCAGCAATCTCACCGGCAATGATTTTGCGCGGGAGAATGCCTTTTCCGAAGCCTTACGTTCCTGCAGTATTTCTGTATTGATCACAGGATCTACTTTTATATAGCGCGAAAGACGTTTCACCAATCTAACTCTTTTTCTCCTTACATGTATAAGCTGTATCAGCTCCTCATTGCCAATTTCACCCCTCATCTCCTTCCTTTGCAGGTCCGGCACAGGATTGTTGCCTGCTATAATACTGTTAATTTTTTGCATGTAGCCCCACCCTACCTGCTGCCTGCTATGCACCCGGTAGCGGATCAATGGCTCTTCTATATACCCAAGCATCTTTGCATTTGCAGCTACCAGCGCAATCCACGCATCGTGCCAGATCTTGTGCACCAGGCGGAATGGCAGGATCTGTCCAAGACTATCTTTTTTCAGTGCCAGCGTCGCCCCCGTTACTATACGACCATGCTTTAATAAGTAACGCAGCAGATCGTCCTTCGTCTGCACATGCGCCCTTACCTCCGCCGTGAATCCCACTACATCCCACAAGGTAGCAGGCAGCTTAGCACTGTTTTCATCCATAAAGACAGCATTGGTAAACACAACTTTGTCTTGCGGATGGGTATTAAAATAGGCCACCACCTTCTCTACTTTCCCGGGCAACCAGCAGTCATCATGATCACTCAGAAAGATAATCTCCCCTTTCGTCTCCGCCAGCGCACGCTCGAAATTTTTACGCGCCCCCCTGTTCTTTTCATTGCGGATGATGCGGAAAAGATCCGGGTATCGATTAGCATAATCATTCAAAATTCCGATAGTCTGATCAGTAGAAGCATCGTCGATCACTACGATTTCATTCACCCTAAGGGTCTGGTGAATGATGGTTTCCAGTTGCTCCGGAAGGTATTTTTCACTGTTGTAGGTGCAGAGTCCGACGGATATCATCACTGTTCTTGTATTTGCCTGCAATATATAAAAAAAGGGGCCGCTGTTCCAGCGGCCCCTGCATTCTTTATGCTACTTCTGCATCGGATATTTTATCCTGCAATTCTTTTACGGTCATATTGTAAAGCACACTATGCCTGTTGTTCACCCTCTGTACCAGGTGCACATGCGCAATGAACTGTTGTACCACAGAGATCTTATCACTAGGCGTTACTACCAGCAGCTGCAGATGCAACTGCTTACACAGCTCCATCAGGTAAGTGGCCTTTTCCTCATCCTGGTTACTGAAGCTCTCATCCACTGCAATGAAGCGGAGACTGCGGGTATTCTTACCTTCTCTCGTGATGCCAAACTGGTACGCGATGGCACTACAGAGGATGGTGTATGTGAGCTGTGCTTTCTCACCACCTGACAATTGTCCCATCTGGCGGTAGATCTTCTTCGATTCATTGGTAGTACGATACCTTTCATCTGCCCAGAATTCAAACCAGTTACGTGCATCCATTACCCTGCTTCTGTAAGTTTCGCTTTCATCCAGTGCGGCAATCAGCGGCATCACTCTTTCCCTGAAGTGCGTAGCCTTCTCCTCGAAGGTGCTCTGCTGCCAGTTAGCCGCCTGTGGTAAGGCATCGAGTAAGCGGCTTTTGAACTCTCTTACTTCTGTACCTGTTGGCACAGGCCGTTTCACCAGCTGGATATAGGTATCCGGCAGGCGGTTGAAGTTGATGCCACTCAGAGACTGGTTCAGCTTCTGGATCGTATTGGAGATATCACGCTCCCACTTCTCCATCTCTTCATTCAGACCACCAATCTTGTAAGTGATAGTCACATTGATATAGCTTTCAAAGTCCTTCTTGAAACGGGGCAGGTTATCATTGCTCAGTTTATCCAGCCATTCGATGTATTCGCCCGCATTTTTCGCTTCTTCTGACATCGCATGTACATCTGCACTCCAGTCGGGGAAACGCGCTAATAACTCCGGAGAAGGGTTTTTAAGACGATTGATACTGCGGTTCAGCAATACCTCTTCCTTATGACTGGCTTCTTCCGCCTGTTTCAGTTGCTGTTCCTTGGTTTCTCTCAGCGATTTGTAGATGCTGCCGATATTGTCCAGGGTCACTTCACTCAGCTGCTGGCTGTGCTGCTGCTGGAATTCCAGCAATGCATCCTTATCAGCATCGGTAATGTGCTGCAACAGGTGCTGCAGGTTCTCCTGCTCTGTCTCCATATCGGAGATGCTGCGTTGCGCCAGCGCTTCGTTCCTGATCAGGGTCGCCTGGGCCTCCTGCACATGCTGCTTTGAACGTTCTATGTCCTGCAGCTGTTCTGTCATAGCATCCAGCTCATTGTTTTCATCACGCATAGAAGCGATCTGCTCTTCTGCCTTGTGAATGTTCTTCTGGATTTTAGGAATATTCAGTTCTTCAAAACCCTTGTGTTCCTTTAAGCGGCCGGCAGCATAGAATTGCTTTTGCAGGCGGGCAGAACGGGTCTTGCAGGTTTGTAATATTTCAGTGCTGGATGTAATGGCTTCATTCAGCTTATTACGTTTAGCGATCAGGGCTTCCTTCTTGCGGTCATTGTTCCAACCCATTACATAGCGGCTCTCATCGTTCCTGCCGGAGCGGTCATCCTTTTCGTGGCGATCCCTGTTCTTGATCAGGCCTTCGATCGTGATGGCCATATCATAACGCTGCAGGGCCTTTTCGTTTTCTACACAGGTGTAGTTGAAGTGCTGGATGATTTGTTGCTCTACCCACTCGGTGAGTTTGTGATCAGGATGGAAATCCAGTTTTTCGTAGACTGTATTTTCATCCGGGTACAATGTCAATGCTGATTCCTTGATCTGGTAGTAGACCAGGCGGGTACGCATGTTATTGTTGTTCACATAACTGGTTACCTTCTTGTAATGCTTATCCGGTACCAGCAGGCGCAATGAGAATGAATGTAACAGTTTCTCTATCGCAGGCTGCCAGTGCTGTTCTTCAGGTTTCACCTGGATCAGCTCACCGGCAAAGAGAATCTCTCCTTCATCTATCCGCAGTGTATTGCACATGTCTTTGCGCAACTGCATCAGGTGAGATGGAATGTTGTTCTTAGACTGGTGCAGGAGTTCTATTTCCTTTTCCAGGCTGTCTCTTTCGCTATCTGCTTTTTCTTTTACGCGCTTGGCGCTATATTCATCTTCTTCGTTGAGACGCTGTTCTGTTTCCAGTTTCAGTGCCGCACGGCCAGCTTCTTTCAGGAGACGTGTATAGGTAGCTTCATCATTGATCTCGTTATCTTTGATGTGCAGGGTCTCGCACCAGGTCATGAATTCCTGGAGATTGGCTTCGGCTGCTACTTTCTTCTGGCGCAGTTCATCGATGGTCTTTTCCAGCTGTGCCATGCGTTGGCCAGCTTTGTTCTGCTCCATCATATTGCGTGTAGTACGCTCCTGCTCCAGCAGCTCATTCATCTGTCGCTTGGATTCTTCAATATTGCGGAGCAGGGCAACCACTTCTTCACGTTTCTCCTGCAAGGCCTGGCCCAGCAACTGGCTGCGTGTGTAACTGTTCCAGATGGTCGCCGTGTTCAGGTCCTGCTTGTAGCCGGAAATCTTTGCAGCGTAACTGGCGAAATTCGCATGGTGCTCCTTGATAGGCTCCAGCATGCGGATCTGCTCTTCTGCCTTTTCAATATTACGCTGTGCATCGAGTAAGGTGGTCAGGTGCTTTTTCAGTTCCTGGAACTGCTCTTCCATATTACGTGGCTCCAGCATGTTGGTACGGATAAAGTCATCCAGGTTCCCCAACACCTTGATACCTACAGTCTGGTTAAAGAGCTGCAATGCCTGGATACTCTGCATACCCAGGGCATCTACCAGTCGCTGTGCATATTTGCTGGCGGCATCAAACCATTCTACCTGTTTGCGCGCACCCTTGTTGTAAAGCTGATCGATCCGTTTCTTCCACTGACCGCCCAGGTCAAATGGACGAAAATCTTCTGAGATGTGCATAGCCCTGTGCGCCACTCCGAAGATCTTACGCATATCGCCATTCACGAAGTAGCGCACCTGGAAAATAGTCACAAACTGTTCTGCCTCATTGGCAAAATTTGCCAGCAGAATGCTGTAAGCCTCTTCTTTGTTCTCTCGCAGGTACAGGGTTTTGGTTACGCCTGTAGCTTCGTTGTTGATCATACCATAGCCGCCCATTACATAGGAGTCTTCGGTACGGTCACCCTTCTTTTCACTACCACTACTCTGGTTGTAAAAACGATATTTCTTTTCCGGCACCATCAGTGTGAGCAGGGCATCAATGAAGGTGGTCTTGCCGCTACCATTGGCACCGGTGAGCAGACTGGTTTCCCCTTCCGGCCTGATGGTATGAATGTGTTCATCAAAGGTTCCCCAGTTGAACACTTCCATATATTGCAGGCGGAAGCCGGTCTTCTGACTATCTGTACTGAATACGTTTAGTTGCATTGGATTGTTGGTTTTTCTTACTCAGCCTCCACAGGTGTTTCCTGGTGTGCGAGCAGTTGTTGCTGGAATTGTTCCAGCGCTTCGCTGTCTACTTTAGCTTTGATGATCTTTCTGATGCGGAACTTCTGCTCATCGATCAGATCGTGGTTTTCTATTTTTTGCAGGAAACCGTTTTCTTCCACTTTATCGATCAGCCTGTCTATATCCTTAAGGAAACGGATGCGGCTTGCCCCTTCCTTGAAAAAGAGTTCTGCATATTCCTTGATCTCTCTTCTCTTTTTGATCAACTCACGGGAAGAGGAGTCACTGATTTCAAATTCGGCCATCATCTCGCGCAGCAATACCAGCATAATGCTCTCTTCATAGCTGAAAGAGCGGCGCTGTACCCAGCTCACATAGGCTTCTTCGTCTTCAGACATGGCATGCTTTACAAATGCGTAGCCATCCTGCTCATCCAGTACCAGGGTGAGGCCCAGTTGCTGCAGAAAGATGATCAGTTCCACCTTGTATTGCAACAGTTTCTCCCAGGCACTTTTTTCTACATATTCTACGGGTCCTTTGAGCAACTTGACTACTAAGGAAGCGTAGGGTAATATTTTGACAGGTGTACTCATACTGGTTTATTTTCCGAATAAAAGATAAGGTACTTCCAAAAAGCGGGTCTGCTCCGCATTGAGAGGTATCAGTTCTGTAGTGTTTTGCACGGTGTATGCCTTGCCTCCTTTCTCCCTTACAAAGTCGTAATAGCTGATGATCTCAGCGAGACCATATTCCAGCGGGGAGGCTTCCAGCACTTCCTTGAGTGTTGCAGTCTGCTTGTCTTTCAGCACGCTTTCCACTTTCGTCCACAAATATTTTTTGTTGATGTGAGAGGTGTTGAGCAGGCGGCTGAAGCGTGTCATGTCCTCAATCTTCTCTGTAGCAGTAGCAGGCTGCTTTACTTCTGCAAGTGTTTTCTTCTGGTCCAATGTAAGCCTGCGTTCCAGGATCATCCTGATTTCAGCACTGTCATCGATGCTGATACCGGCATCCACATCCTCTTCTTCTTCCTTGAGGCCAAACACCAGTTCCTTGATGCTGTTGATCTGCTTGCGCAGGCGGCGGTGCCGGGCAATTTCTTTTTCTGAGATAATGCGGCTGAGTTTTTCTGCCATCTTATCGTTGGCATCGTATACGTTCTTTCCCTGTTCCAGCAGCAGTGATTTGATGTTGGTCAGGAAAGATTCATCGGCCTGAATGCCTCTTTCACCTACCAGGTGCATGAGCTGTTCGGTGAGTTCGCGCCATTCTTCCTGTCCTGCACGGGAGATGAGGAAATCCCAGAAGGCGTAGAAGCTCTTGCCCTGGTTACTGTTGCGCAGGGAATCGTAGGCCTCGAATGCGAAACCGATGATGGCACCTTTGCTTTGTTCAGCGCGTGTATGCTGCTCTACGATTGTGCGGTGGATCTGTTTGAAATTATCTTCCACCTCACGGAAATCGCTGATCAGTTCGTAGCAAAGCCGGGTAAAGAGTTCCAGGCGCTCCTGTACCTGGGCATTATTGTACCTGTCCGGTGTGATACCCAGTTCAAGTGCCTTGATTTCCTTATCAATTTCGGCCCGCTTGTTCTTGAGAATTTCCAGTTTCTTACCCCTGTCATCTTCCGTGTTTTCCACGATATCGCGGAGGGAGTTGAAGAGGAGTTTGAAGCGGCTTTCAGTACCTACGTGCTGTCGCAACTGCAGGGTCTGCATCCACTGGAATACTTTTTCAGTATAAGCGCTCAGCTGATAGCGGGTATTCCCCTCGGCATCCGGCAGGTCCTGCAGGATGCGTTTCTGTACCCAGTTGAGTATATATTTTCGGCTACGTGTTTCTTCATCTTCACCAAAGTTGATCCTTGCTTCTTCCAGGTCTTCCACACCATCTTCCTGTAGGCTGAGCGTTTCGGCCAGCATTTGTACCAGCTGGGACTCAGGGATAGAGAAACGGTTCTCTTCCTTGAACACACTGTACAGGAATGGAAGTATCCAATGGGTGTTGCGCAGGCGCAGCATCTGGATAGCAGGTGAAGAGGAAATGAGCCAGAATAAATCGTCTTTGTTCATAGAGGGTGCAAATTGTAGAAAAAAATGGAGTGAACAAAGAAGGAGTTACCCCCATTAGCTGTTGAAAAATAGTGTCGCCTTGTAATCCTCTGTACGGGCGATCCATTCCTGCGGAATCTGTTCAGTACCAGCGGATAAGGCGACTATGCTTCCCACGATGGCACAGGTGGTATCCCGGTCGCCCAGACCATTTACGGTAGTCCAGATAGCAGCCTCAAAATCATGCAGATGGTGGGCAGCACACCAGAGGGCAAAAGGAACCGTATCCTGGGCGAGCATTTTCACGCCGCTCCCAAGTACAGAAACGATGGTCCGGATATCGTAATTGGCTGCTAAAGTGGCTGCTTTTTGAATTTTGGACCGGGTATCGCTATCCGGTGTGTGCTGAATGATGAAAGCGAAAAAATCAGCCGCGGAGATGTCAGGCTGCCGGATCACAATACCCGCAGCCAGGGCCACGGCAATTGCACCGGCAATGGCTTCTTCATTGTAGTGGGTCACTGCTGCTGAGAGGCGGGCCTGCTGTTTGAGGACTTCCACATCATCGTGGAAGTAGGCACCCAGGGGAGCTACCCGCATGGCTGCACCATTGCCCATAGAGCCCATGCCGTCAAAGACATTGCTGCTCACAGTTTTCCAGTCTTCGCCCTCCCCTATTGCACGCAAAATAGCGTGAGCAGTACCACCGTAACCACGGTAATCATCCAGCTGGTAGTTACGGGCAAATTCCGCTGCAAGTTTTACCTGGTCAATCTTTCCGTCCTGTTCCAGCATTTTGTAAATGCCAATAGCCATGACCGTATCGTCAGTAATGTTCCAGGGGCCAGGTTTTAATTCCTTGTAAATAAGTCTTTTGGTGATGAGGTCTTCATTGCCGAAGAAGGTTTCTCCAAAGGCATCTCCTATTGATAGACCAAAAAGAGAGAGGCTGGCGAGGCGTAGTTTTTCGTCTATGGTCATAGGGTATAAAGATACTAATATATGCCTTCTGCACATATTAGTATCTTTTACTGTTATTGCTTTTCCACGGCCTTCAATCTGGCCTCCATCGCATCCATTTGCTTTTGCTGCCGGATGATATACAGCGTGAGCTCTTCCACCTTCTGTAATAATGCTTTATTCATTGCCCCCAGATCCTGCCCTTCTTTTTCAACCTGCGCAGCAGACGGGATCTCCGGCAGGTGTTTATTGGCTTTGATAAAATTTTCTACTTCTGCAAGGGTAGGCAGCTGGTAATGCTCATCAAATACAAAATCAGCCCATCCGTTAGCTGTTACCTGTATTTTCTTAGCTGTAATTGTACCATTTACAGCCAGCAAAGACTGAGGTGCCTTTGTTCCAATCCCCAGGTTGCCACCAATTATATAGCTATTGCCATATGTGTTCAGGTATACCTGTCTTGTCCCCTGATGACTTAAGGCAAAGCCATGTTCCCCGGCATTGTTGTTGGTATACCATTCAAGTGTGCCATCTACAGGGGAATACAGTTTTTTATCGGAAGAAGTTCCGTCAAATCCAATACCTCCCCCCTTAATGGTCAAAACCTGATCAGGGCTGGCAGTACCAATCCCTACTTTGCCTCCGTTAGGGTTCAACAGCAAACTACCATCCATTGCAGATGAAGAAAATGCCTGGATCAGCCCACTGTTATTCTGACCAATAGTCATGGCCATACCACCTGTAAACCGGGTGTTGTGGAATTCCAGGTGACTACCATACTGGAAGATATTATTGCCTTCTATGGCAGCATTCAGGTATAGTCGTTTGGTAAGGGAAGCCCCACCATTTACCTGGAGGGCCGTGCTGCCGTCATCTGTAGCGTTAGCAATGAGGGTACGACTATTGGTGGTAATAGTAGCACCATTCAATGCGAGGGGCAGGAATGCAGTAGTCGTTCGGTTGTACGTTTGTAAAAATCCGGTACCACTCAGATATCCCAGTTCCAGACCGGGGCCGGTAAGTGTAAATGGTATGTTAGCTCCTGTAATACGGATTAGATAGTTAGTAGTATCTCCTGCGGAGGTAACATTCTGAAGGGCTTGGCCCTGGGCAAGGTTTACAAAAACTAAGCAGGTCATCACTGCCAGATAGATTTTTTTCATGGTATAGATCTATTATTTAAATTATAGAGTTATCAATGCCGAATACATATTACCCTGCCCATAAGCAGAAGCACGTTCACTTAATTTTTTAATCTTCCTGCCAGGAAAATGGGTGGACAATTTGCTATAACTCACCGGGAAAGGCACCCAGGTAGGTACTGGTTTTTCTATATCGTATTCAATGATAATAAGACGGTCGGTATGATTTTTCAGTTTCCGTACAAATGCGGCCTGGTCTTTTACATAATGCAATGAATTGGCCATCAGTACCCCATCAATCTGCCCAAAAGGCAGTGGATCGAACACAAAATCGAGATTGAATATTTTAATCCCATGCCCGGCAATCCTCGTAGCCGGTTTATGATCTATTGCATAGATCGTACTTCCTTCAGGCAGGTAATGCGCCAGTGCCGTAGAAAACAGGCCACTGCCACAGCCCAGGTCAGCCCACTGGCTGATGCCTGCATGCTGCAACACATCACATTGTATAAACTGAATGGCTTCGGATAATTCCATGGCTAAAGGCTATCTGTATTCAACATGGCTTTGAGGATATTCGCTTCTATATCCACATCACTGAGGTTCTGCAGGAAGTTCACATCATCAATCTTATTATGGTAGTCTGATATCAGCTTCCTAATATCAGGCGGGATCTGTGTTTTTATCACGCTGGCAGTACTTTGCAGCTGGTCGTTCTTGTCCGCTATTTCCTGGATGATCCTGGCTTTCTTGGAAATATTGTTGTGCAGATCTATGCCCGACAGCTCCGCCAGTTCGAGGAAGAGAAATAAATTGCGGGAGGGTACAAACAGGAAATACCTGTCTACACCCACGATGTGGTATACTTCCAGGATCAGGCTCCCCGCTGTCAACCCGCAATAGAATTCACTTTTAAAATCCACTTTGTTCAGGATGCCCATCAGCTTCCTGTGGATGGTAGCATATGCATTGCGGTATACTTCTGCCGGGTTATAGTCTGTAAGTTTTTCTACCAGGTCAAAGGGGATATCGTAGAAGAAATCGGCCGCGAAACGGGCACTGAATGCATTGATATTTTTAGAGAAAGGAGATTCATCCTTTTCCTCTGACAATAGCTGGAAAAGCCGGCGCAGGGACTGGTTGACTTTCAGTGCCTGTCGCTGCTTTTCCAGGTTATAACTTTGTTCTGTGAATACGTTGCTATTCAGCTTGTCAATAAGGTCTCTGTTGAGCTGGATCTCATCATGAAGGATGAGTACATTCCGCTCGTTGGCACTTTTGATTTTCCTGAGCAGTTCGATGATGGTCAACGAATATTGAACATGAAAGAGTTCGAGCTTATTCACATCCAGGTCCGGATTGTTCTCAAATAATTTATGGATCACCTGCGTACGCAGAAAGATCTTATAGACTATTTCATCCTCAAAAAACACCGACAGCAGCTGCAATTTGCTGATTGTCCTGTTTGACTCACTTAATATGACGGCCCGGTTCTCCTCCATTAGCTAGCGTTCCTTATACGTTGGTTACGTTCTTTCTCAGCTCTGTTTCAAGTGACTGCAGTTCTGTATTCAGTTGTTTTCTGTTTTCAGTACCCTGGTCATGGATGCGTTTCACTTCTGCAAGTGTTTCAATCAGGGAAGAAGTGGTACGTTTCAGCGTCTCGATAGATACGACTGTACTTTCATTCTGCTTTGCTACTTCGATACTGTTTTGTTTCAGCATGTCCGCATTCTTCTGCAGGATAGTATTGGTAGTATCTGCCACTTTCTTCTGCATTTCCACATTCGCCTTTTGTCTTTGCAGGGCAACGGCGATCGTCAGCTGGTTCTTCCACACAGGAATGGTGGTTGATACGATTGACTGTGCTTTTTCAGCAATGGCAGTATTGTTGTTCTGCACCACTCTGATCTGCGCCAGGGATTGCATCATGATAAAGCGTACAATCTTCATATCGGCCAGGCGTTTGTCCAGGCGATGCAGGAACTCACGCATATCAGAGATTTCGTAATCCTGGTACGCTGTAGGGTTACCTTCCATTTCAGCCAGTTTAATACTTAGCTGATTATATTTGTACTGACCGGAGATGATCAGTTCTTCCATCTGCTTGATGTAGTTCACATTGTTGTCAAACATCGTCTGCAGGGCAGTATTGTCCTTCAGGGAGTTGATACGACCCGCTTTGATCTTGTTCGTGATCTTGTCTACATTGGCAATAACGGTATCATACTTCTGGAACATCGCTTTTACATCCACTACCAGTTTTTTGAAGAATGGTATTTTGGACATGAAAGACTTGAACCCGCCCTGTTCCAGTTCATCTACATCTATATAGTTCAGTTCTGTCAGCAGATCATTGATGTGATTACCTACCTCTCCGGAGTTGAAGGTACGTACGGAGGTGAGAAAGTCATTGCTGTACTTATCCATGGATTTCTCCACTTCTGCACCATAGTTCAGGATGGCGTTTACGTCACCCGGAACGAGGGATTTGCTGACCTCTTCGTACTTTTTACTTTCGTCCGAGGTGACGGTGGTGAGGTCTACATTGCCTTCCCTGTCTATGTGCGGGGTGGCAATGACTACATCAGTTGTCGTATTTGCATTAATATCCATACGCAAATTTTTTAGTCTATAAGTATTGGCGGGTTACTGTATCAACAGTTTCCTGCAATTTTCTGTCTTTGGTAGCTTCCCCGATGGCATTGAATTTCCATTCGCCATTCTTCCTGTAGAATACTCCCATGACCATGGAAACGTGGCCGGCAAAGGCTGCATCGTGTGCAATGTCATACTTTGCAAATACTTCGGTCACTCTGCTGGGTGTACCTTCGTAAATGCGGATAGATGCAAATGGGATGGTACCGAAATCCTGCCCCCTGAAGCTATTGAGCACAAATGCCACATAGTTTACAGAAGGATTCAGGATAGAGAAATCCAGTGTGATTACCTCGTTATCCAGCCCGTCGTTACCATTTACATCCCCGGTGAGGTCGTCACCGCTATGTCTTACCGCCCTGTCTTTGGATTGCAAGTTACCAAAATAGACAACTTCCAGGGCCTGTTTATTCTCGTTGTATAATATACAGCTACCATCCAGGTCTACAGCTTCTTTTGTCTTGCCGAGTCCGAATAATCCTTTCTTTTCAATAGCTCCCCAGTTGATACCTACGCAGATCCTTTCCAGCCTGGTACCATTGCTTTTTTCGAGGGAGATGCGTTGTCCTTTCTGTAAGTTGATAGCCATGATAATTAGTTGTATTTATTCAGATAATCCTGTAAACCGCCTTTCATACCGGCACCTACAGCTTCAAATTTCCATTCGTTGTTTCTCTTGTAGATACGGCCAAACTCAACGGCAGTTTCAATAGAGAAATCTTCTTCCAGTTCATACTTAAGCAGTACCTGGTTATTGGAAGCATCAACGATGCGCACATAGCTGTTTCTTACCTGGCCAAAGTTCTGCCTTCTTTGCTCTGCTTCATGAATAGTGACTACCACGCAGATCTCAGTTACATTCGGATCGATTTTGGACAGGTCTACTTTGATCTGCTCATCATCGCCCGCACCCTCACCAGTCAGGTTATCGCCGGAATGCTCAATGGCGCTGTCCGGAGATTTTTTGTTGTTATAGAATACAAAATGAGCATCTGAAAGAATCTTTTTATTTTCACCGAGAATGAATACAGATGCATCCAGGTCAAAGCTGCCGCCCGTGGAAGAACTGTTGGTATCCCAACCCAGCCCGATTGTAAACTTAGGCGCATTGATTGCCTCTCTTTGTCCTTTTTGAAGGTTAATTGCCATTTTCTAAGCTTTTATATTATTTGTCGGATATATACATCTTTTGATGAAGCCGAGGTTACGGGCGTAAGCGTCTATCGTGTGGTACCCGTTGCCCACGGCCATGTTATACAACAGATTGATAAAGGTTTCCGTTTGATTTTGTAAAAAGATACAAAATGAATCGTAATCATAGTTGAGTATGTACTTGACAATCCTCGTATTGATAAAGAAACTGTCTCCCTGTATAATCTTTTCCAGATCGAATATAGACTTTACATGATGATAATTCAGCTGATTCTCAATATTTGGATGAATAGCCGGATTAGCCAGTTCTGCAAAGTACAGGAGGTAAATATCATTCTTTAATTCGTATTCCTCCACCATCCGCAGGATCATTTTTTCATGACTACCCGTAATCCGGATATCATCCAGGAAAATTAAGGTTTTTCCTTCCAGGAAGGACCTGTCTATATGGAATGCATCATTACCAATGAGTCTTAGCCGCTCAGCCGCATTCAGCTCACCATAGTCCTCCTTGTAGGTAATGGTACGGTGCACCTTTGCCTCCTGGATCACCGGGTATCCTTCTTCCGCCAGCCAGCTGTTGAGCCGGAAAACGAAATGATTCTTCATCGCAAAGGTAGCAGTAGGAATGAAAGCGTATGGGCTGGAAATAACAACCAGTTGCTTTTCCAGACCCGCATAGCGCAGACGATCCCTGATAAAACCTTCGGCAAGAGCTGTACCAAAAGCCCTGGCTACAGTATCATCTCCAAATTTAAAGCGGCTATAGGCATCCGGAGAGAAACCGAAACTATCAGGGTGGTGGATCTTATGTAATGAATAGGTAAATGTCATTAGTTTAACAAACTTTTTTAGTTCATAAGGTAATTTACAATACAATCAACGCCTGGTTTTGGGTCCATAGCTTTTTTGTCCCTCTAGTCAACTTTTTAAAAATAACGAGATTTTTCGGGTTACGTTAATTTGAACTTTAATATTTAATGAACTTTTGGTACAAATGGGAAAATTAGGAAGCAAACGGTTAACATCACAAACAAAATAAAAAGTTTACATATTACATTTTTCAATTTAATTTATATAAAAAAAGGCACCGGAATGCCCGGTGCCTTTTCGATTCAGGGTTTAAATGCCACTTTTCAGAAGTATTTTGCCTGCACTAAGCCCTTTCGCCTTAACCTCCACCACTATCTCACCTGCCTGTTCTTTCGACTGGACAATGGCCGTCAACTCGCCGTTAAATGCATGCATCCGGGGTAGATGAAACAAATCCAGGGAGCTGGCATCTCCATTGGCAGCAGCCTTGTAAGTGCCCGCTCCTGATACACTAATGTTGACCAGGCGCTGATCTGCCGGGCAAACATTGCCATCCTTATCTACTATTTTCACCCGGATATAAGCCAGGTCTTTGCCATCCGCCACTATCGCGTCCCTGTTAGCTTCCAGCACGATGTGATGTGGCTTACCTGCTGTACGCACAACCTCTTCTGCCGCCGCCTTCCCATTTGCATCATATGCTACTACCTTTATTTCACCCGGTTCATAAATGGCATTCATCCACATTAAGCGATAACGGTGCTGTGTGGTAGAATCATTCTTGAATCGCTTTCCATAACTTTTCCCATTGATGAATAATTCGGCTGAAGGGTAACTGGTATAAGCAAATACCGGTGTCTCCTGCCCTTCCCTACCCGGCCAGGTCCAATGTGGCAATACATGCAAGGTTGGTGACTGCCTATTCCATACACTCCTGTACAGGTAATAACGATCCTTGGGAATACTGGCCAGATCAATGATGCCAAACATAGAACTATGATTGGGCCAGCCATCTACATCGTAAGGAGACGGCTCTCCTAAATAGTCAAAACCTGTCCATACAAACTGCCCGATGGACCATTCATTATCTTCCGCCATCGCCAGATCTTCGTCCGGCAGGTTGGACCAGGAACAATATTCAAAGTCGTAAGATGATGACTGATGATCTTTGTATACCGCATCCGCTTTCCTCACTACCGGGAACTTATATACGCTCCTGGAACTAACTGTGGATGATGTCTCTGTACCTAAGACCAGGTTCTGCGGCAATTTGCCATATGCCTCTTTATACCGGTGTACACGGTAATTGAAACCCGGTAAATCGATCATGGAAGCAAAGCCATTACTCAGCACACAACTTACCTGGTCCATGCCACAGGTTACAGGCCTGGTAGGATCTTCCCTGTGACAAATGTCCTGCAGGAAAGATGCTACCTTGTATCCATCAGGACTACATTGCGTAGGTACTTCATTCCCGATACTCCACATCACCACACTCGGATCATTGCGGTAGTGGCGTAACATATTCACCATGTCTTTCTCCGCCCAGTCAGCAAAGAAACGATGATAACCATTTTCACATTTGGCAATGTCCCATTCATCAAATGGTTCTATCATCATCATAAAGCCCATTTCATTACACAGGGCTACCAACTCGGGAGCAGGCATATTGTGTGATGTCCTGATGGCATCACAACCCATCTCCTTCAGCAGTGTCAGCTGATAACGCAGTGCTGCTGTATTGATCGCAGCCCCCAGTGGACCCAGGTCATGGTGATTACATACCCCCTGGAACTTGCGCAATTTTCCATTCAAAAAGAATCCCTTATCTGCCACAAACCTTATATCACGGATCCCAAAACGGGTGCTGTAAGTATCTACCTGCACACCATTCATATAGATCACAGATCGTGCTGTATATAAAACAGGTGTTTCAGGAGACCACAAGGCAGGCTGGTTCACGATGAAGTTCTGTTCAAATGGTTGGCCATGCGTTACTTTCTGCACATTTTCCTTTATCGCTACCCGCACTCCTTTTGCATCGAGGATTTCGGTGATCACCTTGACATCCGCATCGCCGGTATTGTCAATAGCTGTCTTAAGATTCACGGCAGCATATGCATCGGATACAAACGGAGTTGTAATGTAAGTGCCCCATACCGGAACATGTGCTTTACCAGTTGTGATCACATGTACATTCCTATACAAACCTGCACCGGAATACCAGCGGGAAGATTGTGGCTTATTTTCTAAACGAACTGCTACCAGGTTATTCTTTCCATCAGCAGTGAGATAAGGCGTTACATCTACAGAAAAAGAATTATAGCCATTCGGCCAGAAACAAGCCTCTTTACCATTCACATACACCCGGGCTTCGCTCATCGCACCGTCAAACAACAGTGATACAGTTGTACCTGTGGGTACATCAAAATGATTGCGATACCAGCCGACACCTACATAGGGCAGACCACCTGTTCTACCAGTCTTCGTGCTGGCCACCGTTTCTCCATTCTGTTTTATAGCTACCTCCTGCAGGTCATTGTTACGGTCAAAAGGACCGTAAATGGCCCAGTCATGCGGCACTGAAACAGTCTTCCAATCCTTGTCGTTAAAGGTCTGCTCCATAGCACCCGATGGATCGCCCTGGGTAAACTGCCAGTTCTTCTCCAGCAAAAATTCCTTCCGGTCCTGTGCCTGTAAGCAATTTGCGATCAGCACAAATAGCAGACACCATCGTAATATCATCATATCGTCTGTTTATTTAAATGCGTCCAGGGCTTCAGTGGGTTTTCCTGAGTCGTCGAATGCGCCCATCGTGTAGTTCTTCCAGGCACCGTATGCCTCCGGCTCCCAGTAAAATACGCCTAATACTTTGTTATCGGATACAGATTTTGATTTGGCTATCAGGTCTGTCAGGAATTCTTTGGCAGTGGCTGCCTGCTCCTGGTCCATTCCTACTTCGCAGATCATGATGGAAGAACCATAGCGGGCAATCATATCCTGCATGTTCTGGTAGCAGGCTGTATTCAATGCCGCCCAGTTATCTTTTGTAGGATACAGGGACATACCAATCACATCCCACTTTCCACCATTAGCTTTCAACCCGTCAAAGAGCCATCTGAACAATGAATTATCATTACCGTTCTGCAGGTGCACAATTACTTTGGCATCCGGGAAGACCGCTTTCACTGCATCATAACCGGCATTCGTAAGGGTAGCGTAATTAGCCATATTTGTAGCGGCCTTACCATCATTCCAAAGCATGCCATTACCTGTTTCATTACCTACCTGCACCCACTCAGGCGTGATACCTTTTTCTTTTAACAGTGTAAGTACTTCCTTGGTATGATCAGCTACTGCTGTTTTTAATTCATCAAAACTCATATTGGCCCATGCAGCAGGCTTTGTTTGCTGACTTGGATCTGCCCAGGTATCGCTATAGTGGAAATCAATCATGATCCGCATACCCAGGCTCTTAGCACGATATGCTTTTACCAGCAGATCGCTTTGATTGCACCAGCCATCTGAAGGATTGACCCATACCCGCAAGCGCACTGCATTCGCGCCCAGACTTTGCAGGAGCCTGATACCATCCATCTCTGTCCCCCCGGCATTGTAAAACTTTTTGCCGGACGCTTCCATCTCTGTAATCCAACTCACATCTGCCCCCTTGGCGAATCCCGAGGTATCTGTAGTACTTGTTGTAGCGCCGTCATTCTTATTGCAGGCGAACAACAGTATAATAGCTGCTAATATTCCTAATTGCTTCATTCTACTGAATATTTAAACTTCTGTGGATCACTCAGGTCCAGCTTTAATGTGTAGGTACCTACTTTTGTATATGGGAACCCATTTGCGTCTGCGGTGTATAAAGTACATACACCTGCTTCATCACTGGTACCGAAGAACCAGCTCCAGCTTTGATTGACCAGTACTTTGATCCCCCATTGCTCTGCGGAAGTCGTGGTGATGGTAGCCGTCCATACCTTGTTGACAGCATCGTAGGTCATAGGAGTCGCAGTAGTACTCCAACTGTTAAAGTCACCTACTACGCTGAGAGAGTTTACCACTGTTTCACTCCAGGTGAGCGTATTTGTATTGGCAGCGATGTAGAGGTAGCCGCCATTGGAGGTCCACAAATTCCAGTGATCACCCGCAGCTGATAATACATACTGGTTGCCATCTGCAGGATAGCTACCATAGATTACTGAAGCACTGTTGCTTTCTTCGTTTGTAAGCAGGAAATTGTACCACTGGTCTACCTTCACAAACCCATCATATTTACCATCTTTATTCCTTGCACAGAGTTTCCATGGAAAAGAAGTCAGATCAGTGCTGGCCATGTACAGGTAAGCAGCATCACTACCTGCTTCGTAAGGAGTGATCTTTAGTGTAAGGACATTGCTGTATTTAGAAGATGTATTGGCAGCAAGCGTCGTTTTTAAACGTACATACAAATTACCACTTTCACCCGCTGTCAGGCCAAATCCGATCACTAAATTGTTTAGGACAGCAGTGGTGTAAGAGATAGCTGAACTGGTGACTGTCACCTCTTTTTTAATATTGCTGAAATCAGCGTCCAGTGCATATTGCACAGTAGTTTGCAGAAGTGATTCTTCTACGGAATAACCATTGGAGACACTTAGTTTTCCCGCATCCCACATGAGCTGCAGGACCACGCTATCTTTTGCAGATTGTGACAATGTCAGTTGCGTAGCAGTCGCAGTCAGTGCCCCATCCTGATAACCAGATAACACTGCTTGTGATCCTTCCTTTTTACAACTGATGAAAAGGAAGATACTCAGTATATAGAGAAGTATTTTTTTCATGAAATTGTGTTTAGTAGCCTGAATTTTGGATAAGGTTAGGATTAGAAGCCAGGTCAGTTGTTGGAATCGGATACAGGTTATATTTCGTATCTACAGACTGCCCGTTTACAGATCCACCTTTCCATTGCCATAAGTAATCACCGCCTGTAAACTTGCCGTAGCGGATCAGGTCTGTACGGCGGGTACATTCCCAGAACAGTTCACGGCCACGTTCAGCCAGGATGAAGTCCAGCGTCAGGGTAGAAGCATTGATATCGCCGGCAGTATTCTGATACGCACGTTCCCGCAGTTGATTCACATAGTTTACAGCATCGCCTACTGTACCACCGGTGCCGCCTCTCAATACAGCTTCTGCATACATGAGGTATACATCTGCCAGGCGGAACATAGGAAAATCAGTATTAACCAAACCACCGTCAGTAGTATAAGTGCCATCATCATTCAGGTTCGTAAATTTCACGATAGAATAACCCTGGCTGGAAGAAGACGGATCATCTACATCCAGGCTCTGTCCATCTGTCCAGAAGGCCCCACGGGTGTCAGTATTACCACTATGGTCAGGGAATAAATTCACGAACTCCCTGAGAGTGCGGATACTGGACCATCCTGATACCACACCGTAGTCAGATGCCTTCATAGAGCCTACAATAGGGCCATTCACCAGGTAGGTCGTAGCACCCCAGGTAGTAGTATGTGCTACATCTGCTTCAATCGGGAAGATGATTTCATTGGTGGTACGTTTATCATTATCACCGTTGAATAGTTTTTTATACACAGGCTCTAATGAATAACCACCTGCGATGATCTTATTACAATAGGTAATGCAATTTGTATAATCCGCTGATCCGGTATACACGGCAGCATTCAGGTAGTTCTTTGCCAGCAATGTCCATGCAGCTGCCCTGCTCACGCGGCCATATTCATTTTGCAATGGTGCTGGCAGCACATCTTCTATATCCTGCAATTCAGACTGGATGTATGCATAGAGGTCAGCTCTCTTGATGCGTGGAGGTGTGAAAGCACCTGCCTGATCTGCTTCGGTTACGAAAGGCACATTGCCATACAGATCCATGGCATGCGTATAAGCCAGTGCACGCAGGAAGCGGGCTTCAGCCCTGAAAACTTTCAGACTGGCCTGATCTGCTTCGGAAAAGGAAGCGATCTTTGCGTCAGTTGCATTCCTCAGGAATTCATTACAGAGCGCTACGGTATAATATATACGATAATACATCGCGCTCACCCAGGTGTCAGAAGCACCCCAGGTCATGTATTGAATATTTGTGAGGTTATCACCGCCAGCCCAGGTATACACCACTTCGTCAGTAGGTATTTCCTGCAGGTTGAAGTAGACTCTCAGATAGCCCCAGGATGCAGTGCTGCTGGCCATATCCGCATTCCCATCGCCCTTTTCAATACCCGCCACTGCAAAGGCGGAGTAGAGTTTAGCCAATACGGATTTATAATTTGCAAGACTCGTGTATACAGACTCAGAAGTCTCTTCCACGCTGGGCACCTGGTTCAGATCCTTGGTGCAGGATACCAGCATGGTGATCAATAATATGAAGGATAAGATCTTTTTCATAATCGTTAGAACTCAAGGTTAATGTTGATGGAATAAGTACGTGGACGGGGATAGAAAGCACTTTCAAATCCATTGGTTACTTCAGGATCCTGTCCGCTGTATTTGGTGATGGTGAATACATTCTGTGCGATGGCACCGATACGCATATTCACGTGCTTCACTACTTTTCCAAGGTTATAAGCGACTGACATATTATCCATTCTCAGGAAAGAGGCGTTCTCTACATAATAGTCTGAATAGTACTGACGGGTTTTGAAACCTGTGTTCAGGTAATCTTTATGCAGGTTGTTCAGCGCCGCATCCACATACTGTACAGTTTCCCAGGCACTCAGGCTCATTTTTGTATTGTTGTATACATAGTTGCCCAGGTTTGCGCGCAAAGTGAATCCGGCAGACCATTTTTTATAGGTAGCCTGCGTGTTGAAGCCCAGCATCCAGGTAGCAGCAGGTGAATGATAGCGGTACAGGTCACTTTCGTTGATCACGCCATCATGGTTCAGGTCAGCGTACACTCCTTCCAGTGGTTTGCCTGATGCATCGTATACCTGTTTGTATACATAGAACATGTTAGGCTGGTAACCGGGCGTAAGGATCTGGATCCCTCTGCCAGCCACTGAAGGACCTGAATAAGTACCGACTGTAGTGGCTCCTTTTACCAGTGTAATATTGGTTACTTTCGTGTACTGGTTGGTAGCGTTGAAATTCACATCCAGTTTAAAATCGCGCTTGCTGATTGGAGTGGTGTTGAGTTGGAATTCAAAACCATGGCTCTCAATATTACCAACGTTCGTAGTAGCTGTCTGGTCAAAGTTAGTACCGGCAGGTACTGATACATTCGCCAGCAGATCGTAGGTTTTGCGGGTGTAATATTCAACAGCACCAGAGATCCTGTTGTTCAGGAAACCGAAGTCCAGACCATAGTTGAAAGCTTTTGTAGTTTCCCATTTCAGATCGTATACATAGACAGATGGTCTGTATACATATAAGTATTCGTCCCCAAAGCGATACTGTGCGTAATTGTTCCCCTGTTGATACACGGACATGTAGCTATAGTTGCCTATGCCATCCTGTTGTCCGGTTACACCATAACTGGCCCTTAATTTAAGGTTGCTAAGTACATTGCTGTTTTTAAGGAAGTTTTCATCGATTACGTTCCAGGCCAGTGCCACAGAAGGGAAAGTTCCCCACCTGTTCTCAGGACTGAAGCGGGAGGTACCATCTCTTCTGATAGTTCCTGTGATCATGTATTTAGAGAATAAGGTATAGTTCACTCTTCCATAGTAAGAGAGCAACACATGGCGTTCATCAGTTGCTTTCGCAGTAGACTGCAGTTCTCCTTTTTCATTGTAGTAAGTGATAGCAGGACTTTTTGCGCTCCAGTGCTGGTAGTCATAACCGGCAGTAGCGTCAAACTTGTGAATACCGATATTCCTGCTGTAATTCAGGTAGCCTGTAAACAGTTTGTTCTTCAGGGTCTGGGAGTAATCATTGTTGGAACCACCTACACTATAACCATTTGCGGAAGCAGCGGGGATCCATACGGAGCCTTCCCCTTTACTGTAATCGTAACCTACGGTGACGTGGGCTTTCAGATCAGGGAGGAAATGGAACCTGTAATCCGCATCGAAGTTACCGATGCTTCTGTATACATCGCTTTTGCGTGTTTCCTGATCCAATAGGCCTACAGGGTTCCGGTTAGCGCCGGTAGCAGGAATGCCGTTGTTGTCGAGGCTTTCGTAAAATCCGCCGAAAGCTGATTTACCGGAGTAGACAGGCTGTGTTGGATTGAAAGCAACGGAAGACCAGATGGCACTAGTGTTTGCAAACCGGTTATTATTAGCTGCACCTTTCAGGTTGAAAGTCAGGTTCAGGTGTTTATCGAAGAAGCTGGGTGTCACCACCAGTGATCCCGTGAAGCGGCGTGTCTTATCGGTTTGCAGGTTACCATCCTGGTTGTAATAGCCTACAGATGCACGGAAAGGCACTGATTTCGCAATCTTGCCGGTCAGGCCCAGGTTATTATCGGTACCCATGGCATTCTTAAATACTTCTTTCTGCCAGTCAGTATTGCTGTCACCTAAGAGGGCTTTTTGCGCATCAGTACCTGCTGCATTGATCACCTCCCTGAACTGTGCGGGAGACATCATGTCTGCCACATTCTTTCTTTGTTGTAAGGTGACAACGGAGGAGAAGTTAAGTTTCAGCTGATCGCCTTTTCCTTTCTTGGTGGTGATCATCAACACCCCGTTGGATGCCCTGGAACCGTAGATGGCAGTGGAGGCTGCATCTTTCAGTACAGTGATACTTTCGATATCATTAGGGTTGATCATGCTCAGGAAGTTGTCAGTGTTTCCGCTGATACCACCGGTTTCCAGTGGCACCCCATCCAGTACGATCAGGGGTGCATTGCTGGCACTTAAAGAGGCACCACCACGTATGCGGATGGTGCTACCGGCGGTAGGAGAACCACCATTGGTCATAATCTGCACACCGGAAGATTTACCACTGATCAGTTGTTCTGATGAACCGACTAAACCAGGGTTAAACTCTTTGCTGCTGACGCTGACAGCGGAACCTGTCATATCTTTTTTAGTCTTGGTACCATAGCCGATAACGACTATTTCATCCAGTTTTTTGTCTTCAAAAGACATCACTACATGTAGGGTATCGCCCGCTGCTTTCACTATTTTTTTAGCAGCACCTACATAGGTAAATTCCAGTACATCTTTTCCCGGAGGCAGTGTTACGGTGAACCATCCGGAAGCATTGGTAATGGTACTGATGGCAGTGCCGCTTACTAATACTGACACTCTTTCGAGCGCTTTCCCGCCTTCGTCGGTCACAGCACCTTTTACGGTACGGCTCTGCTCCTGGGCATTTACACCCAGGCTGCTGATTACCATGCATAGGCAGAATAGGAATTTGCGGAAAATTGATTTCTTCATATTGTGGAATTAAAAATTTTATACGATCTGTTTATTCAAGCCAAATTGCTCCAATGTCTATGGAAGCTTTGTCCGGCACCTTGTCTGATGTGGAAATGTTTAATGTTTCAATTTGATTAATGTCAAAGTCAATGTTGGTTTTTGGTACGAAATATTGATTCAGGAAAACAGGATATGGACGAGGCAATAGCGCGGTACTATCCTGTTGTAGCGTGCCTATTGGCACTTTATATACTTGCTGATTTTTGTAAATTGAAATGCGTTGTGAATAGGTATATCCATCTGTGGTAATAAATCCAAGATTCAGTTCAGTAAGTGTGGATGTTGGAATATATACACAGAGATAGTTTTTATTTTGAAAAGATCTTTCCCTGCTGATATTTTTCCGCCAGAAGAAGCGGGCACTGTCTGCTTTTACATGCATGGTATATCGTTGAACAGGGGCATTATATGGCTGATCCCTGTGTATGTCAGCCTGCACAAAAGCACTCTCAGACATTGAATAACTTTCCAGCTCTCCACCCAGTATAACAGGCTCTTTCGGGGCAGCGATGCTTGTTTCCCAATAATGTGCTGCAGTAAAATCCCAATCAAGGGGAGCGCCTTCCTGATTACCAGGGAACGTATATGTTTTGCCGTTATTATATACAGTGATTGTATATTTCAAGGTGCTGCCTTTAATCAGGCCGGCAGGAATGGTGCCTTCCCAGGTGTAGCCATGGATGCGTTTGAGGCGTACAGATGGATTGTGATCGGACCAGAAAGAGACATGATCTGTTTGCAGGATGACAGAGTCAGGGAAGGCGGGTCCGGCAATGTCTGCCTGGATTGTTATATTTTGCCCGCTATCAGCCGCTGTTAAAGGCGTATGTATAACTGTGAATTGTTTGAGATGAGCAGGCGGTGCCACGAACTCGCCCAGTTTAATATGCCCCCATTCAGAAGAAGCAGACCATCGCCGGGTATCTTCTTTCATCAGCAAATAAACACCAGGACTGATATTAAAAACACCTTTTGTGGCGATGGAATCTCTTTTGTCAGAATTGAGGCTCCGGATAATAAAATGATTCCCCAGGTCAGGTACCTGCAATTGCATAGGCCATTGGTTCCAGGCAATGCTTACGACTTCTTTGCCGGGGGAAGGTTTGGCGAAGGGATCTGCCACCTGGATAGCATCGGGCATGAGTTCTAATCGCCATACACCGTTTTCCAGTTTGTCCAGGAAGTAAGCACCGATACCTTCATAGCTCACGATAGGCGAGTTGCCATAGCCAGCAATAGCAGTCAGCTGGTCGGGGGCTACGGGAGGGGTACTGGTATTGTTAGTGTAAAAGTATTGCTGCGGTGTGTTGAGCAGGCTCAGGTCTTGCCGGTAACTCACCAGGAAGTCTCCGAAAGCAGTATCAGCCGGGTAGGCAGGAAATTGCTCCCCACGTTTTATGCTTGTGGCTACGGCTGCAGCTATTTTCATGCTGAGGGCCTTCCTGGGAGTGTAGGCAAGATTTAAGAAGTGTGTCTGGTACTCGGTATTATAAGCTGCAATATCGATGGGGTCATAGGCAAACTGGGTGATCCATTGGAATCCCTGGCTACGGAATGTGCGGGTCATAGCCGGGTACATATAACTATAGGTGATGTCGGCAGGATCGAATTCGTAGATGGCCTTAGCTTTGGAAGCAAATCCTTTTTCGCTGGAGAAAGGGATGTTATATTGGTCTACGTAGGGCAGAAAATTCCCTTTGCGGGTGTGGCCGGCTACCAGGCCTATGGGGTACCATTGGTAGGTAGTGCCTTGAATATCAGAGGCATAATAAGCAGGAACATGGTCCCTGTTATGACTGACATTATAGAAGATCGGCTTTTTATTGCCCGTTGATTTGATAGCGGCGACCATGGTAGCGATGTACTTTTTGGTCAACGTAGGAGATTCTACATGGCAGGGCTCATTATTGATCTCAAAACCTACGATGGCAGGATCATTTTTATACGCTTTGCCGGTGTAGGGATTGACATGGTTGAGTAGTTGGCGGACATAAGTTTCCTGAGCAGCAATGGCTTTGGGATTCTTATGAACGTCACATTTGTCATATAAATAGGAGAAGCCGCCGGTGGGTTCATTCCTTTCCGGGTAGCCATTCCCAAAATTGGTCATGCAGGTGATCAGCACCCTGATTCCCCTTTGTTGGACCTTGGAGACCAGGTAATCGAGAAGATCGAGGTGCTCATTTTGTTGTAAGCGGCCTATGGAGTCTGTGATTTCAACATCCCAGATGTGGATGCGGTAAGCATTGAATCCAAGGCGGGAGAAGTGGTAGATGTCCTTGTCGATAGCTGTCTTATGGTCGTGGACTGAACGGTAGGCATGGGCGAATGGGAGGGTGTAGTTGACCCCGTAGAAGGAGGCTTCTTTTTTAGAGTCTGACCAGCGCATTACCCCAGCTTTATCTACATAGATAGGTTGCTGAGCGAACGTGGCTGTGAAATACAAGCACATGCAAAGGAGTGGAATCGTCTTTAGGGACATATATAACCGTATCAGTTTTTCGTACGGTCCGAAGCTATTTAAGAATGGTTTTTAAGCGGGGTTGATATCGGACATAATAGGATAAAATTCAGACAAGACGGATATATATTGCATTTTCATATTTATAATATAATAATTACAATTAGATTATGAATTTAGCCTTAGGAATTGTTCTTTATAAACTGGGAAGGGGTTTGTCCGAATTCTGCCTGGAAGCATTTGGAGAAATAGGAGGCTTCTGAGAAGCCGACCATATACATCACTTCCGCCACGGAGAATTTATTCTTTTGGAGGAGGAAGGCGGCTTTTTTCATCCGGATGGAGCGGATGTATTCTACGGGGGTGAGGCTGGTAAGTTGTTTTATTTTCCGGTAGAGTTGTTTCGGGTTGGTGAAGCTAAGTTCACTGAGTACCTGGACGTTGAATTGTGGGTCGTCCATTTTTTCCTCTATGATTTGGGTGATGTCGGAGAGGAATTGTTCATCCCGGGAGAGGGGATTTTCTTCGCTTGGGTTAGTGAGGGCTGAGATTCTCAGCTGGTTTTCCAGGTCTTCTTTGCGTTTGAGGAGTTGTTCGATCCTGGAGAGGAGGATGGAGATGTCGAAGGGTTTGGACATGAAGGCATCCGCACCGAGGTCGATGCTGTCTAATTCGGTTTTTTTGTCGTCTTTGGCGGTTAGTAATATAATAGGGATAGTGGCGGTTTTGACTTGTTTTTTGAGGCGTTTGCTCATTTCGAGGCCATTCATGACAGGCATCATAACATCGACGATGATGAGGTCGGGTTGGTATTCAAGGCTGAGGGTTTCGCCTTGTTTGCCGTCGTGGGCGGTGAGGGTGTGGTATTGTGGGGTGAGGGCCTGTTGGAGGAATTCGGTGATTTCCTGGTTGTCGTCGACGATGAGGATTTTTTTGCGGGAGCCTGCGCCCGGGGCAGGGTGCTGGTACTGATCTTGTTTTTGGTCCTCGTCCTGTTGCAGGTTTAGCTGCTCGTTCTGATCCTGGTTTTGGTTTTGATGATAGTGATATTGCTGGTTTTGGTCCTCGTCCTGGTTTAGGTATTGGTGATGGTTTTGGTGTTCGTCCTCTTCATTTGGATGAATAAGGATTTGTTCCTGATTGTTTACATCATTTTTTGCTCCTTCCTCTCTCAGATCAATGGCGTTTTCCTCCTTGTCCCGTACAGGCAAAGTCACCGTGACCGTAGTCCCTTCTCCCTCCACAGATGCTATATTCACATATCCCCCCAACTGCTCCGCATAATTCTTCACCAAATAAAGCCCAATCCCCGATCCCTCTTTATTTTTCGCCGTAATCGAAGACTTAAAAAACCGCTCAAACACATAAGGCAGGTCCGCAGCCGGAATACCAATCCCGGTATCTGTCACCTTTATAACAACTACATTATTCTTCCTGTTGAGGTCCAAATGTATCGCCCCGCCATCACCTGTATAACGGCAGGCATTGGATAGCAGGTTACTGATAATCGCCTCCGTCCTGATAATATCCGTATCAATATACATCTCCTCCCTATTACAACTAAATGTAAAAGTGACCTGCTTATTAATAAAGGAATCATACAGCTTCCTGGCGAAAGTTACCAGTTCCAGCTTTGACAATACCAGCGCAGACAGTGCACTACTATCCGCCCGGTTGAAATTCAGCACCCTATGAATCAGGGCATTGAGTTTCAGCGCATTTTGCTGGATGCCTTCCAGCTGTTTCTTTTTCAGCGGACTCCTGGTCTCCGCAATCATCTGGCTTACTGGGGCCAGGATCAAACTCAATGGTGTTTTCAACTCATGGGAGATATCCGTGAAAAAGTTCATCTTCAGGTTGGTCAGTTCAACCGTCTTTTGCTTTTCTATTCTTTCGATTTTCAGGTTATGCCTTACCCTAAAGAAATTGATCGCCCAGAGTACGAGTCCCACTACAATCAGGAAATAAATCGCCTTGGCGAGATTGGTATAATACCAGGGTGGAATAATGGTAATGGATAATTTTAAAGGGTTCGCGTACGGCTTTCCATAAGCATCCAGTTTACTTACCAGCAGGGTGTAATGCCCGTAGCTAAGATTGTTATAGATGATCAGGTTATTATTAAGCGGCAAGGTATTCCAGTCATCATCCATCTGCGTGATCCTGTATACATAGCGGGTGCCTTCAGGGTCGGAATAATTCAGGTCTGAGATAGCAAAAGCCAGGTTATTCTGCTCATGGCTCAGCCGGATTTCATCTTTGTACCTGATGGAACCGGATAACTTACCGTTGATGTACATAGCAGTGGGGTACAATCTGGCACCATCACCTGTAGCAGGTTGAATAGCAGCGGAGGTAATCCCTAATTCATCTGGTCCACCCATATATACCTCATGAAGGTCGCGGTCGTAATACATGGATGTAAAGGCAGACTGGCTGCTATTGAACCTTTGGACCTGTGTGGTATTCCTGTCTATCATCCAGATGCCTTCATTGGTGGAGATCCAGATTTTCCCTTCTACCTGTTCCATGCTTAGGATCTCATCCGCTTTGAATGGAATGGTCTTTATTGCGCCGTCCTTTATTCTTGTGATACTTCTTTGGCAGCCGATCCATATGATGCCTGCATCATCGGCGATCATGTAGGATGGATGGGTGGAGCCATCCATTACGGTTTCGACTTTGAAAGTATGTGGATTGATTTTATGTACGGCCCTGTTGTAGATCAGTGCCCAGATATTTCCCTGTTGGTCCCTGGTGAGCTGGTTGACGGAATTGCCGGCCAGGCCGTTGTGGGCGGCGAGGTTGCGGACGGCTATGATTGGGGCAGTATTAGGATTGCCTGCAACCATATTAGTGCTCCCATTAAGCCGGTCCCTATCTCCAACGATCTTTCTCCCGCTCAAGCCCTCCCTGTCTACAACAAAAATTCCTCCCAGGTAGGTCGCGATCCACAACCGCTGCTGATCATCTTCCTGGATACTATACGCCCAGTTAGCATTACGGGCCTGGGAGCTGTCAATAATATTATAATTAACAAACGCCTTTGTCTGCCGGTCATACCTGTTAATCCCTCCATCAGTCGCCACCCATACATTCCTGTTCTTATCCTCAAAGATATCCCTGATGCGGTTGTGCGAAATTGGCAGCGCCTTATCCCCCATCTTATACCAGGCAGATACGACCTCATGCCCACCGGGAGAGCTGGACCGGATGATGCCATTCGTTCCTCCTAACCAATATTCTCCATAGGAATCTTTGTAAATATTATAAAACCTGTTCCCATCTTTCTCATGGGTAATTTCAAAAATAGGGATGACCTGCAGGCTATTCTGATTCTGCAAGAGGGAAATTCCATAGTCAGTACCCAGCCAGACATTGGACTCCTTATCCCTAAAAAGGCTCCAGATGATATTGTTGACGATGGATCCTTTATTCCGGGCATCGTGTACAATGTGCTCTAATTGTTCCGTGGCAGGGGTGTATATATAAAACCCCGCATCTGTTCCGATCAGGAGCTTATTCCTGTTATCCGTAGTCAGTGATTTTATGGAGTGATCCTGCAGGATTGGCAACTTGACAGCGATGTTAAGGTGAAAATTGTAATAATAGATGCCTCCTTCAGTTCCGATCCAGATCATGTTCCGGCTTGTATCTTCAAATAGTGCGTTGACAAAGAGGTTGCTGCGTTTATGAGGGTCGGACAATGGGATCTGGCGGATCTGTGATTTATCGGCAGGGAGGCAATAGAGGCCATTGTAAGTACCTATCAGGATGTCGCCGTTGCTGGCGCGGGTCAGGGAGTAAATGGTGTGGTTGGACAAGCCTTTGTAAGCGACGCTTTCCAGTTTTTTGGAGCGAAGGTTATATTTAAAGAGGCCTTTGAAAGAGCCGATCCACAAATGATCGTTTTCCAGGAGCAGGGTCCGGACATCAGTAGGGAATTGTACCGGGGTGGTTTCGTATTGATCTTTTTGATAGTTGTAAAAGAAGATGCCATTCTCCATGGCCAGGCACATCAGTTCTTTATTGATGACGATGATATCGTATACGAAGGTTTTGTGGGAGGTGTCGTTGCCGAGGTGCGATTGAACAGAAAAGCCGTCATAGCTATAGAGGCCGTTATTGGTACCCAGCCACATGAGGCCAAGGCTATCCTGGGCGAAAGCGTTGATGGTGGTTGCTTCCGGCCCGATGGCGATGTTTTTGAATGTATGGTATTGGTAGTTCTGTCCCCAAAGTAGATGTACGTACAATGCGAGGATTGCGGTACAAATAAGTCGCTTAAGCATAACGTCACAAATCTAGGGGGAAAATTTGGAACTGGTAATAGGCCGGAAAGAGACATCTGCAGATTCACACAATCTCATATAACTATTTGACAATCAGAAACGACGGCTCCAATAGTAACATGAAAATGTACAATAACTTTCATTATGTTATCATGCATTTTTATGTTACTATTAATACCTGACAACAATAACAGCTTCTAAATTGATCATAAATTAAAGAAGGAACACCAGATGGTGTTCCTTCTTATTTGTAGCCTCGACAGGAATCGAACCTGTATCTGGAGCTTCGGAAACTCTTATACTATCCATTGTACTACGAGGCCAAAACGCCCTCTCTCTTTGAGCAAGGAAGGCAAAACTAATGTTTTTGATCTCAATTACAAAAACTACAGGTTAAGATTACTCTTAAATATCTTCACTGCGATCGCCAAAAGGATCACCCCAAAGAACTTACGAACCACCATCAAACCCGCTTTACCCAATATCCGCTCTATAAAGCTCAAAGAGCGAAGCACTATATAAATGATAATCAAATTAATAAGAATCCCCGCAAAAATATTCCACTGGTCGAAGTTCGCCTTCAGTGACATAATCGTAGTCAGCGTACCTGAACCCGCGATCAATGGGAATGCAATAGGAATCAAACTCCCTGTTTTCGTATCCTTCTCACTCTTGAAAAACTCCACACCAAGAATCATCTCAAGCCCGATTACAAAGATCACAATCGAACCTGCTACCGCAAATGAATGCACATCCACACTCAATAATTTCAGAAAAGGCTCCCCTACCAAAAGGAAAAGAATCATCAGCACACCGGAAGCAAGGGTCGCCTTGCCCGAATCAATGTGCCCCAATTTCTCTTTCATCGAAATAAGTACGGGTATAGAACCAACAATATCAATTACAGCAAAGAGTGTAAAGGTGATGGCTAAGATCTGGTCAAAATGAAACATGCAGGGTTCGTATTTCCTGCAAATGTAATATTTAATTGGCTATTAAATATTGTCGTAAGCCCGGTAAGTATTGTACCTATTAAAACAAAAGGGCGCTCCGTACAGGAGCGCCCTTTTGTTTTAATAGCCATAGCCCGGATCAACCCGGCATACGGGAAATATATTTATCCATTTCCTTGATCTGACTGACGATCTGTGCAGTAGTCGGCTTCTGCGCCTTTGCCCTGCGGAAAAAGTCCTTTGCAGTCTTAAAATCCCTGCGGCTCATCGCGATAGATGCCAGTGTCAGCAGCGCGGCAGCAGTATTCTCCTTATCAGGCAGCCCCATTCTTACCGCTTTCTTCAGGTTGGAATCCGCTTCTTTCAGGTCATTCTTCTGGTATGCAATCGTACCCAGCTGGAAATACTGCATTCCTTCATACTCCTTCATCGGGCTCCCAGACTTGATGCTCTGGCGGATAGTCGCCTCTGCCTTGTCCAGGTCCTTATTATACATCGCCAGGTTACTCTGCATAAAGTAATAAACAGACTGAATTGGCTTATATAACAAT
Organism: Chitinophaga silvisoli; assembly: GCF_003412465.1. GTDB lineage: Bacteria > Bacteroidota > Bacteroidia > Chitinophagales > Chitinophagaceae > Chitinophaga > Chitinophaga silvisoli. The sequence goes on along the minus strand of NZ_QTJV01000003.1, from coordinate 17,119 downwards.
TTAGGGAATTTAATGGTATTCATCATCGCCATAGCAGTATCGATATCACCAGCTTCAACAGCTTCCTGTACCAGGCGCATAGGGCCAAACATGAAATGGGTAACCAGGCAGATGACAGCCAGTACCAGTACGATTGTGGCTTCCCACCAACCTACTGAAGCACCCAGTGCAATCCCGCCCAACAAAAGAATGATACCCAGTGGTAACCTATAACGAATAAATAAGTTTAATGCTTTCATCTGTCAAATCTATTACAAGAGGCGCAAAGATAAATAAAAAAAGATGTGAGGATTTAAAAGGAATTACTACCTTTGAATCATCAGATGATATGATGAATAAACAATCCTTACCAATCAGGCGAAACAGCCTCACAGACGAGGTTGCACAGCGCCTACAGGAGCAGATCTCCCTGGGAACTTATAAAACAGGAGAAAAATTACCTACCGAACCGGCGTTGATGGAGACGTTTGGAGTAGGTCGCTCCACCATCCGGGAAGCCGTACGCATCCTGGCCAATAGTGGGGTACTCAGGGTACAGCAGGGCTTAGGCACTTTTGTGGAAGAGCAGGCCGGTATTGCAGAACCCCTCCCCCAGCGACTCAAACGCGCACAGTTTGAAGACCTGGACGAAGTAAGGCAACTGATGGAACTGAAAATAGCACAGAAGGCAGCGCTGAACAGAACGGAAGAAGATATAGAGCGGATGAAGGCTGCACTGAAAAAAAGAAAGGAATATGGTGCGGCCAATGATGTGGCTGCCTGTATTGATGCCGATATTGAGTTTCACCTTGCAATAGCACAGGCTTCGAATAACAGTATCCTGACGGATTTGTATAAAACGGTTGCTATGCACCTGAAGGCAAAGTTCCTGGAGCGGTTTAAGACGACGGATACATTTGTAAATACGCAGCAACTACATAAAAATCTATTGAATAATATCGTGGCACAGGATGATCAGAAAGCATGGCAATGTGTACAGAAGATCATCGACCATAACGATAGCAGGTACCTTTAAAGATTACCAGACAAGGAAATGAGAGAGAGAGTATAAATAACACTCATTATATCTTTTAATTTATAACCAGTGTACTTGTTCTTTGATAATTCCAATGAGCATTGAAAATTATCAGGCACAAATACAGACAAATCCAAATTCTCAACCAGTAATACCAATTCCGGTTATTTCCGCCCCCCACTGCAGGGAAGCGGTCCAGGGATGTTATTACCTATTTTTTCACTGATACATTATATGGAAAAGATCGCCACTGCTAAAGCACCTGTACAACAGGCCGCTGAGAGGACCGTATTCTCTGTTCTATTGGCCCTCAGCTTCTCTCATCTGATCAATGATGCTATCCAGTCACTGATCCCTGCCATTTATCCAATCGTAAAAGATTCACTGCATCTCAACTTTAGCCAGGTAGGCTACATCACGCTGACTTACCAGCTCACCGCCTCCCTGCTGCAACCACTGGTAGGCTTGTACACCGACAAAAAACCACAGCCTTATTCCCTGATCATAGGCATGGGCTTTACTTTACTAGGTCTTGTATGTCTCTCACAGGCCCACAACTTCTACTTTGTATTATTCTCTGTAGGCCTTGTAGGTGTCGGTTCCTCCGTATTCCATCCTGAATCCAGCCGCCTGGCGCATATGGCTTCCGGCGGACAGCATGGCCTGGCTCAATCACTCTTCCAGCTGGGTGGTAATGCCGGTAGCTCTCTGGGACCCCTGCTGGCAGCGATGATTATAGTACCACATGGACAGTCCAGCCTGAGCTGGTTCTCCGTACTGGCCATCCTTGCAATTGTGGTAATGATCAATATCGGCTCCTGGTATAAACAAAATACACATCGCCTGAAACCTAAAAAAGTACAGGTACATACAGACAATCACCTTTCCCGTGGCAGGGTGATTTTTGCACTGAGCATCCTGCTGGTCCTGGTCTTCTCCAAGTACTTCTACATGGCAGGTATGACCAGCTACTATACTTTCTATCTCATGCACAAGTTTAATATAAGCGTACAGTCTTCACAGATCTACCTGTTTGTATTCCTCTTTGCCGTAGCAGCAGGCACCTTCTTTGGCGGGCCACTGGGCGACCGGATCGGACGTAAATATGTGATCTGGATTTCCATCCTTGGCGTAGCCCCTTTCTCATTGCTGCTGCCACATGCAAACCTGATGTGGACATGCGTGCTGAGTATATTCATAGGAGTTATACTATCATCTGCTTTCTCTGCAATACTGGTATATGCGCAGGAGTTAGTGCCCGGCAAGGTAGGGATGATAGCCGGTCTGTTCTTCGGACTTGCATTCGGTATGGGAGGTATCGGCTCCGCCGTACTGGGAAACATTGCGGATAGTAGGGGCATAGATTACGTATTCCAGTTATGCGCCTATCTGCCATTGATAGGCTTATTAACAGGATTACTGCCGGATATCGAGAAATCCAGGAAGTAGTTTGTTGTAAAAACCAGCTCACCGGTCCCTAATGATAAAGGATAAGTTTATCACCAGGGACTGGTGAGTGCATTATTAAACAAAACGCCCTGGGTTTCATCAATTAAATAACCATTAAGACACAATCTTTGAATATCGTTGCGTGTGATGATCGTCAATAAGTTTAAGTGTAATCCGTGGAATGTCGTAATGCGCTGATCTGGTAGTTATAATGTTGCTAGTAGTCTGTCTGTTAGGTTGTCTGATCAAAATTAACCGGTTCTGCTGAAATGTTATTGCAGTTGTTGTGGCCCCCGGGATATTTCAAAAAAATTATCTATATTTAGTGACGCGCCTATCTTTTAAACCACGAAACATATGGAAACTACACAACAAAGGGATGAAAGGCTCTGGAAGATTGCAAAATCCAGAATAGCGTTTAAGAATTCCCTGATTGTATACCTCGTTATGAACCTCTTCTTCTGGGCTATCTGGTATGCTACCACTGGTCACTATTATGGAGGTACACCATGGCCGGTATGGCCAGGACTGGGATGGGGTTTGGCCATTGCATTCCAATACTTCAATGCCTTCCACCGCGACCCGTTTGGTGATACACTCAAAGAATATGAGCGATTGCAAGCGGAGAAGGAACACAGAGGCCTGTAATAAACCAAAAGCAATATGACTGATCAGCCAAGGAGATTATTCGACATCATTGCATACCAGCTGGCGCACTTTCCAAAAGCTGACATGCTGGTAGGAAAAGAAAACAACGTCTGGAAGAAATACAGCACACAGGATGTAGCCGATCTGACACTCCGCTTTAGTGCAGGCTTGTTGAAATTAGGAATTGGAAAGACCGACCGCTCCCCGGAAGCAGTGGACAAAATAGCCATCCTATCCCCCAACCGCCCCGAGTGGCTCATTACGGATCTGGCCTGCCAGCAGGCAGGAGCCGTACTCGCCCCGATTTACCCAACACTGAGCGATCACGACCTGGAATACATCCTGAACGATGCCGCCGCCAGCCTGCTCTTTGTAAGCGACAAAGACCTTTACGACAAAGTCTCGGCCATCCGCAGCAAGCTACCACACCTCAGGGAAGTATTTACCTTCAACCAGGTGCCCGGTACACGCCACTGGCTGGAAATTCCCGCCATGGCCGACGAAGCGGACTTCCCAAAAATAGCAGCTATCAGGGACAGCATCGATCCGGCACAATTAGCTACCGTCATTTATACCTCAGGTACTACCGGAACCCCCAAAGGCGTGATGCTGACCCACGAAAATATCATGAGCAATGTACATGCCTGTACCCCCTGCCTGCCCGTGAACTCTTCTGCCAAAGCCTTAAGTTTCCTCCCCCTCAATCATATCTTCGAACGCACTGTCTCGTATGTATACCTGACTGCCGGCGTACCCATTTACTATGCGGAAAGCCTGGAAACCATCGCGGATAACCTGCGGGAAGTAAAGCCCAGCATCTTCACCACCGTACCACGGTTGCTGGAGAAAGTGTATGAAAGGATCATGGGCAAAGGACTGGAACTGAAAGGCATCAAAAGAGCCCTCTTCTTCTGGGCGGTAGACCTGGGTAAGAAATTTGATATCAATAAAGACCAGAACTGGTGGTATAAGGTACAACTGGCCATGGCCAACAAGCTCGTATTCAGCAAATGGCGGGAAGCACTGGGTGGAAACATCGATGTGATCGTAGTCGGCTCTGCCGCCTGCCAGGTAAGATTGCTGAAAATCTTTACCGCCGCAAAGATCCCGATCCTGGAAGGATACGGACTGACGGAAACTTCACCCGTAATCAGCGTGAACCGCACAGAAGAAAAAGACCGCATGTTTGGCACCGTAGGCCCACTGATTAACAACGTGGAGGTGAAGATCGCCGAAGATGGGGAGATCCTGGTAAAAGGCCCGAATGTGACCATCGGCTACTATAAACGCCCCGACCTGACTGCCGAAGCCATTAAAGATGGCTGGTTCCATACAGGAGATATCGGGGTGCTGGTCAATAACAAATACTTGAAGATCACCGACCGTAAAAAGGAACTGTTCAAAACCTCTGGTGGTAAGTTCGTAGCCCCCCAGCCGATTGAAAACAAGTTCAAGGAATCGATCTTCATCGAGCAGATGATGGTGGTGGGCGAAGACCGGAAATTTACCGGGGCACTGATTGTACCTTCCTTCCCCCAACTGGAACGCTGGGCGCATAAAAAAGGGATCCAGCTGAGTGATCATGAGGCACTGTGCCGCCTGCCGGAGGTACAGACCCTGTACCAACAGATTGTGGAAAAATACAATGCCTACTTTAGCCATATTGAGCAGGTGAAGAAGTTCGAGTTACTACCTGCGGAGTGGACGATTGCCAAAGGAGAGCTGTCGGGGACACTGAAAGTAAAGCGGAAAGTGATTGCCCAGAAATATGCAGATCAGATTGAGAAAATCTATAATTAATTAATTGTGTGAAGGAATTTTGGAAAAATCCTTTACTTTTGCACTCCGCTAAAGGAGGGTTTTTCCTAAAGTGACGGCCCGGTAGTTCAATGGATAGAATAGAAGTTTCCTAAACTTTAGATACAAGTTCGATTCTTGTCCGGGCTACAAAAAAGATTTTAAAGGCAATGCCGGTTTATCTGGTATTGCCTTTTTCTTTTGCCGTGTCGGGGTTAAAAAAAAGAAAACTATACTCTGAAGTTCCCTACCCCAGCCACATATCAATCGTTTTTCAATTAAATCATTTTATCATCCAGACTACCTGCTTATCTATTATAAATAAGTTATAACTTACATGTCCTATACCCTATGTAAATAATGCCTGTAAGAATATTACTGATATTAACCCTTATATTCTATGCTCCAGTCCGAAGCTTAAGTCAGATAAAACGCCCCCCGGTACCGCAGCAGAATAATTACCAGCCCATTGGCACTCCTTTGAAAGTGAATGGATGGCCTATTAGTTCAAACAATAGTATAAAGGCCGCCAACATCGATTCTATTATTGCAAAAAAACAAGAAGAAATAGCCGCCCTGCTCCAAAACACGCGAGAACGATCTGGCTATGCATCAACACAAGATCATCACTATCCTGTGGCGCATACTGAAAATTTTCAACTGGCGCTTAACCAATTGAAAGATATGCTGACAGGCAAGACGCAACTGTCTTTGGCAAATGCCTATTACATAATTGAAAAGGCATATGGCAACGTTTACCTGACCAAAGAACAATATGATAATATTGTCGCTCAGTCGGCAGCATTCATTAAAACATGGATGGTTCAGAACAAATTAAATTTAAAGGATAGCTATATGGTACAATATGCTATTCAACGATTCATGTCTGAACCGCTGGTTATTAGTAAAATTGTTAACCATAAAGATAAAGGTGCCACAATGGAGGTAATTCAACACGAACCATTCCATTATGACTACAACGATTACACAGGAACAGCAGACTACCGTAACACGTTTCTCACCAAATGTTTAGCCACAGGGTTTGGACAATGTGGGTCAATGCCGGCTGTATATTTATTGCTGGCTGAGGCTATGGGTGTAAAAGCTTATCTTTCTGCTACACCACATCATTCTTTTATAAAGTACCCGGACAATAAAGGTAATATTGTTAATTATGAGGCAACAACCAACTGGGAAATATCTGACAAATGGTATATGGATAACATGTTCATCAGTAAGGATGCCATTGTTTCAGGTATTTATCTTGATACCCTTAATACACGTCAAATAATTGCTAACTGTATATTTGACCTGGCTGTTGAATATGTAATAACAGACAAAACCGGAGACGATACCTTTTTATTAAACTGCCTGGAGGCCGGCAATCCATACTTCCCACAAAATAATAATCTCACCTCCCTGTTTCTATATAGTATGCATCTTAAAAATGAGCTGTTAAGATTAATGCGAAGTAATCATATCAGCAGTATTGATGATATTGACAACGTACCATTGGCGCAGAAATACTATCAGCAATACTTAAAAACTGAAGCACATATAACAACATTGGGATACAGGGAACTGCCTGAAGGAATGTATAAAGAATTAATGCTGCAGCAGGAAGCCAAAGCAAAGACCCAAAACCACTATAACATTAGTGGAAAACATACTAAAAACCTATTCATTAAAGGCGAATACAATAACTAATCATGAGATCTCTATTACCTATTACCCTCTTTGTAATCTTAACTGCATTGTCGGCTAAGGCAGAGCAGGATACAACCGCCGGATCATATTTTCACATTGCAAAACAGCATTTGGAAGCCATGTTAAATGGCCATGAAAAGATGGATTACGAGGAAGCTATATATGAAATTGAAAATGCCTGGTGGGAAGGAGGAGTTGACCACGATTCATATAAGACGATACTCGATTTGCATGCCAATAACATTATGCAGCTTTATGAAACATTGAAAGACAGCTCCGGCCAGCAACCAACAGGCAAGCTGCTGGAGAATAAAAAACTGAAACGTGAGGAATATGAAAAAGCGTTAATGAACTATGCCATCTACAGTTATATTACAAAACCCGGTATAATACTATGGCCCGAGAAAAAATTATTCAAGTATAAGCAATTCAAGTATGCTTATAATGATCCCCTGGGCACCAACGACTGGCGGAACACCCAGGTTATTAATCTGTTGAATAAGCAAACGGGGAACTGTTTCGCATTGGCCTCACTGTTTAAAATTTTCTCAGAAAGATTTAATACAGATGCAGCGCTTTGTACCGCACCCGGACATATCTATATCGTTCATAAGGATAATAATGGCATAAAATACAACATTGAACTTTCAAACGGATCGTTCCCTGGCGTTGGCACTATTGAAACACTTACACATAGTACGACCGAATCTGTAAAAAATGGAATTGCCCTGAGAGAATTAGATCTTAAGCAATCGATCACACTTTGTTTAATATACCTTGCCAAGGGGTATGAATATAAATTTGGCATTCATGACGATTATTTCCTCGATTCCTGCGTAAAAACGGCCTTAAAGTATGACGACCATAACCTGAACGCGATGCTGTTTAAGTCGGCATTACTGGAAGGCAGATTGACGCAGCAACATCAAACATTTAAACAACTTGAAACTACACGGGAGTTTACAGCATACCAACAATGGATCAGTCATGTATATGATATGGGCTATAGAGAAATGCCTGCTAATGTAAAAAACATGCTGCTTAATGGCTGGCAGCAAGATACAATTATTCATATCTCCAAACGGCTGAAAAACACCCGGTATATTGGACTATCAAACGGACTATTTGATGAGGAGATTACTACCAGGAGAAAAGAAATATTTGGTCACACTGAATTCGATACCCAAACCAGAAAAATCACTGCTTTTCTAAAAGAAGATGCTGTTCATAATCAATACAATTTTGATCTGGCCATTTTTGGGTGGAGTATAGACCCTATGGCGAAGAAATTCCCTAACGCATCTCCCTATAACTTTGTAGAAAATAATCCCATAAGCCGTGTTGATCCTGATGGAGACGACTGGATATTATCTACGGGAAATAAGATATTTTGGTATGGAGGACAATACGGTGATAAAAAAAATCTCTTAGCCGTTTACAAAGCAACCTCTGGCATGGATAAAACAATTCAAACTTCAACATGGCCTGATGGTCATAAAGAATATAAAATAGTAGATACCCGAATAGCGATGTATCAGGATAAAAGTGATGTAGGGCCTACTCCTGAAGGGAAATATAAAATAAATCTAAAACCGGACTTTGACCGGGTAGCAAATGCAAACGACAAAGGCGACTTGGTGGGAAGTCCCGAAGGCGGCATAGAAAAAATACCAGACTTTGTGATGAATCCCGATCCAAAAAAGAAGGGCTGGAGATGGACCTATGCAGATTGGGGAAAGAAACGTGCACATCTTGATCCAGTCAATGTTACAGGCGCAACTTCAAAGCAAAGAAATTTAAATTCTTTTTATTTTCATGACTCAGAAAAAGGCTATTCGCATGGATGCACGGAGTGTGAAACAACCCTTTTTGATAAACTGAAAGAATATAAAGAGGCTGGTAATGATCAGATCGAGGTGATGGTTAAATACCCATCCCCTAATCATAAAACAGTTGGCGGAACAAAAAAGGATACCAAAACAAGCTCATGAGAAAAATAATGTTCATATTCATACTTATAATGTTTGCCGGAAAATTGTATGGCCAGAGCCAGCCTATGATTATTAAGGCATCTAATATATCAGCTGACAGCGCTTTACTGGAAGTTCAAAACGTTTCTTTAAATGATACACTTTTCTTCTCAATATATAAACAACAATTATTTGGTAAAAAGTGGGTATCTAACGATTATGACGTTTTTTGCAATGTTGAAAATCCTAATACTACCGTTGCAAGAATTTTACCTAATGAAACCTTGACGTTTAGGGTGTTAATAGGGACTACCATCTATTCCGGTGAAGTCACAAAAAAAGATGCCAGAAAAACAAAGGAGACAATTGTCAGATATATGTTCCTGACCACCATAGGAGATCATCCCGCGGAACACAAACTATATTCTAATATTATAGTATCCCGGTAAAGCCAGAGTTCAGCCAGCTGGCTATAAATAAAGTCAGCAAACCTTGCGTAAGCGACCGGGGCTGAAACAGTATTATTTTAAGAGTAAACGGGCGTAAGATAAATTTCCCGGGGCTACAAAAAAGGAGATGAATATTTTTCATCTCCTTTTTTGTTATGACTTTTGCTGTTTCTTTGCTTCCTTGGCTGCTTGCTTATTCTTCCAGTAAGTTTCCAATTCAGCTTTATCAATAAAACCATCCTTATTCACATCAACTTTGGCAAAGTGATCTTTCAGTTTACCTTTTTCAGCTTTATCTGCTTCGTCTTTGCTGATCTTTCCATCGTTATTTGCATCTAATTTCTTGATGTACTTTTCGGGATCTTTCTTATGATCTTTATGATCTTGTGCGTTCACACTTACTGATACAAATGCACATGCTACTAAAAGACTTACTGATAACAGGATTTTCTTGCTCATAATTTGTATGTTTTAATAATCAGACTAGTTACAAATTAAGTAGTTTAAAGCAAACTATAGTTAAATAATGTTAATTCAGCATCAATTTTGGCCCATTAATGGATTTTATTGATCAATCCGGTAACTGAAAAGTTGTTGTAAACACTTTCAAATCAAACTGTTTTACTCCATTAACCAGGTTGTCAAAAAACTAAGCTCCCGTCAAAAAAAGCATTCTCCATCTGAATCATTTTATTATGTAGTTAAACCAAAGGCCATGGAAAGGTTCTGATCTCCTATCTGGCTTTTATACCATCCTATCATCAAAAGAACACTATAAGTACACTATAAGGTCACTTCAATATCGAATTGATATTGAAGTGACCTTATAGTGTCGGTAATATGATGTATTAGTACTCAATTAGTATAAAAGACGCAGGGTATCTGACTACTATTCTTTAACATTGATTATTGTTAGCTCCAAACCCCAAAACCAATTTTATGGCTATCATTAAAGACAATATTCTTTTCGAATGCGTCAGTGGATCACTGGGCGATCAAATCACCATTTACAAACGGAACGGCCAGATCATCATGGCCAAGAAGCGCGGCCGGTCAAATAAAAAACCGACTGACAAACAGCTGGAGGCAAGGTTTAAGATGCAATTAGCGGCAGCTTATGCAAAGGAGATCCTGAAAGATCCTGAGCTGAAGGCGTATTATAAATCCAAAGCCGGTGCGGGACAGAATGCCTGGAATATGGCGATAAAAGATGCCTATAACTCACCGGAGATCCAGCAAATCCGCCTGGAAGACGAAGAAGTGATAGTGCGGGCAAAAGACGATTTCAGGATCGCTGAGGTGGAGGTAAAGGTTATAGATGCCGAAGGTGTCATCATGGAAAAAGGAAAGGCTGTATTAGGCAGGAACGGCGTGGACTGGCATTATAAAGTGGCTATTCTGCCACCAGGTGCCAGAATAGTAGTAACGGCAGTGGATTTGCCGGGAAATGAGACGGTGAAAGAGCTGTTGATGTAAAACCAGGAATAGCAAACTATAAAATGCTGAAAGCAAACTAATAAAATATTCATGAGCTGAAAAAGTGCTGAAACAGTACTGAAGGCAAATTCATAAAAGAACCACAGGCAAAAGAACATAGCTATAATTTAAAAAACTCGCATTTCTGCCCCCGGATGCTTAATTTCAACTCATCGTAAATCTTAAGTATCCTGCTATGAGATGGATTGTCCTATTGTTTTTACTACCTACCTGGCATATCTGTGCCCAGCAATCAACTACCATCCCACTCGATCAGAGCTATGGCCCTACACAACTGAGTGTATCTGCCAATGAGCAATTCAGGGTGAGCAATGGATTGAATGATGTGGCTATTGCAGACGCACTGGATGGCCCCTGGCAGGTAATACAATCAACACAAAGACATTCCGACTCCTTTGAAAAAAGCATCTTTTTCAATCGCGACACCGGCTTTTTATACGGCAATATCTCCATTAACGACAGCAAGAAATTCATTTATCATACACAAAATGGTGGCAAAACCTGGACTCCCATCAACATCGGCATTGACGGCGAGGCCAACAATGCCTGGGTGCTCGCCAATGGAGAAGCCTGGATCTGCATCGGAGGAAGGATATTTGCCTATTCAAAAGATTATGGACTTAGCTGGACACTACTCCCTGTGTATGATGAACGCCAATTCTATCATACCATCTATTTCAATCCAAAACACGAAGGCATGATTGGCTCCGTATGGAATTCCATTGCCTATACTTCCAATAACTGCAAACCCTGGAAAAAACTTCCCACACCACTTGATCAACAGGCCTATCGCAAAACTGATCTGAAACGCCGGCCGGAAATAGATAAAGTGAGTATCTATAAAGACCTCCTGCTTGTCAGCGAAGAAGGCATGATCTTCTATTCCAAAAAGGATAGCATTCATTGGAACTACCTGCCTGGTTATACCAATTTCAGTACTGATGCAACGAATACCGCATTGTACTTTTTAACCAGTAAAGGACAGGTTGTTAAAACTGATGAAACACTGCTACCACAAATAGTAACGAAGATCCCGGTGAAAATAAAAGAACTCTTCACCAGGAACGGTCGCCTGTTCATCCAATCAGATTCAAGCATCCTGGCTGTAAATAACGAAGGGAAATTAAAGCAGTATTTAATTCGTAAACCAGGACCTCCGGACGAGGATACTGTGGAGCTACACGAAGCTTATACTAATAAGATCTATGGTGCCGCGGGGAACAAAATCTTCAGGCAAACAAAAGAGGAAGAATGGGAATATGCATTTACCCTGCCATTCCCGGTGGATCGTCCTAAAGACATAAGGATTATCAAAGGAGAGTTATCTTATGAATCTAATGATTCCGTTTACTTTTTTAATATCCGTAAACAAACAAACAAAGCCACCACTACACAGGCAATGCTGGATGAATTCCGCAAGCACCCGGTAAAGCAGATTACCTTCTCTACCGGATATTTCAACTGCGATGGAAGCGGCGAGTATGCCATCAGTTACACCCGCCATAAAAATGAATTTGTACTATCCAGAATCGACACCGGGAAGGTGCAGTATGCTTCTATCAAACTGAAGCCAGAGATTACAGGCATACCATCAAAAAATATAGCGAAATTCGTAGAAGAAATCTGCCTGCATTACAAAAGACAACCTGTACTGAAAGATATTGTTTTCTCTGAAGCCGACTACCAACAATGTAAACAGGATATAAAGAGATACCAGCAATACAACCTTTTCAACTACCCCCACGTTGTAGGAGGGCCTGATACCTTATTCTACTTTGACCAAAACAACATTGACTTCGACAAACTCATCGCCTGTGTAGACAGTGTTAAAAATATAGATTCCGCCAGCCTCAACCAGGCATTATCCAATATAGATAGCCATATATTTAATCTACACTACTGGATCACTGTTTATCTTGAAAACGATGCCGGCAGCAAACTTACTATCACCAATTCCTACATGAATCCGAATGCGCTTTACATTCCATGGAAGATCTATATAGATCGCTCAACAGTCACAACTTCGTCTACCTCTCCTGGCATCCTCCCTTTCTTCCAGGAAAACTGCCCATCCTTACTGGCTACACACAATAAAGTGCCCATTCTGCACGAACTGGTGAAGTACCTGTATTCCTGGCCTTCAAATAACCAGTAAGGTCATCTGCTGGGGGATCCTTCCTAATTGTGTAAACTAACGGTAATGGATGACTGATCCGTAACTGTGAATTTCGTGCTTGCATATGTAGGATAAGCCGGCACATTGTTAGAAAGGCCATAGGGTTCTACCGGCACAGACATCACCTTGTCCAGGGTCTTGTTACTATTCAGATCCTGGAAGATCGTCACTGCATAATCACCCGCAGGCAGCTTGGTAAAGACAACGCCGTTCTTCACACGACTGGCCGGTATTTTGATCTTTGAATAAGGCACTTTCATAAAATCGCCTTCTTTGTTGTAAAGCGCGAAATAGAAATCCCCCTTATTGATCAATACATTTTTCACATTAACTTTTATGGAGCAATTCCGCTGTGCGAAGCCGGTAATAAAGGTCAACAACAGCGCAGCTGTAAATAATATTTTCATTTCAGGTTAATTATGGATTAAGAATCTGTTTTTATAAAGCAGCTGCACATCTGCGAGCGGCCGCTCAATGATAGCATCGCTATTATTATTGTCAAACAAATGGAAGACCTCTTTTTCCAGCTCCATCAGCTTGTAATTTTCTTTGTTTAATACATAGTACCTGTCATCCAGGATAAACAAACCAATCCTGTCATTGATACGCAAATCTACTTTCTCCACTGGCATCAAAGCCGGAGCCGCCACTTCCAAATTTAGGTAACGATGCAGGAACATCCAGCCTTCCCACTGCATAGTATAGGTCTGCAATGCATTTTCCAGAATGCTATACAGGTAGCGAATACTCTCTTCTACATAGGCCGCAGGCTCCTTCACACCCTTAGGCGGTGCAATAGGGTCATATACATTCCACCTGGGCTGTAAGCGCTCGTCATAGTAAGACAACATCGGTATGATAGGCACTTTCAGGTAAAAAGATAAAGTAGGCAAACCCGTTCTTACAAAAATCTCCTGCCCGAAAAATGGCACTGGCAAACTATTATCCCGGTTATGATAACCATTGGAACCCGCATTGCCATCTATATAAGCCAGTACGGAATATCCCTGTTTCATCTTCCCCATGATCTGAAGGGTAAGGTCTGCTTTGTCCGCAGGGAATACGATGAATTCAGAAGTAGAATTGAAGGCATCCTTCACCTGCTGGAACTGCTGCAACATCTTTTCCAGGCTGTATTTATAGGCCAGGGGATCTGCGATGAGCACTACATTGATATTGTACTTTACAAGAAAAGCAATCGCTGATCTGTAAGACCCGGTATGATAAGAAACAAACAATGCCGGTAAATGCTTCCTGATTTCGTCGTAGTTAAACTCATTAAAATCATCTATATCGCTGAACTTCGAGCTAAACTGTGTATCGATGCCCTGTAGCACCTTGTAAGAGAGAATATCAAAATAAGCACTTTTGTGTTTGGCTTCCGGGAGATGGGGCAAACATTTCGAAAGGTTGGCAGACAGGAACTGGAAGGTCTGCAGATTGTGGGTTTCCCACTTCTTGTCGAGAGACGCTTTCAGTTCCTGCTTGCTTTCCTCAAATATTTCGAGCCTTAAATTGCTAGATGGCATATTCCTCAGTTTTTAGGAATTGGTGAATGTGATGAAACATTTTCGTCGGATCGATGATATGTGCTTCTCCAATCAACTTTTTAAAACTCAGATTCTCTAAATATTCATGTAAGCTATCCAGTGTATCCATATCGATCATCCTGTCTTCTGATCCATAGATCAGCATGGTCCTGGTAGGCTGCTTCCGAATCTCGATCCGTGCTGTACGGATAATGTGATTCATTTGCTGGATGATAGGTACCTTGTCAGGAATAGAGAGTTTCAGGTTTGAAAACTTCTGTAATCCGATCAAAGGATTCTTGTTGAAATCTTCATAACCGTGAGAGAAGAGGCTCAGTACCCGACAGAACAGATACATGTCTACATCACTCACTTTTTTCAGTACAGACAACAGCTCTTTATCTCTTGCCAGGATCCTGTTTGCACAGGCGATCAGTACGGCTGACTTGATATTTTGACGGTTCAGATTCAGCAAGTGCTGCACCAGGAGACCACCGTAACTATAACCGACCAGGTGTATGGGTTTATGAATATTTTCCAGTACTTCCTTATCGATATATTGGGCCAGTTCCTTAAAATTCTCCAGCTTGATAAATGGCCTGTTGTAGCCAGGATATTCGTAAAATATGACCTCAAAGCGTTCCAATAGATCCTTCGGAATATTGGTCGTCCAGAAGCGGCTGTCTGAACTCATGGGGTTAAAGAATATCAGGCATTCATCCGCATTTTTGTTTATGCTCTGTACCATTTTACACGTTTTAATATGACGTTTGAAAATAGCTTCCTGTACTTCCGGGTAAACAGTGAGATGATCACAATAGTCACGACGCGTTTGAGCACTTCAATGGCTGTCTCGAAATTAAAACTTAGGTAAGGCAGGTACCTGATCAGTGCGATTGTCTTCAATATAGAGGCATATACAAAGGCAAATGCCATAAAGGTGACAAAGACGATGAACGATACGCGAATGATGGTATATACAACCAGCAAGATTTTTTTGAGACTATAGTCCCGCGGCTTTTCTTCTTCAAAAGGATCTTTTTTAGTGACCGCATTCAGGAGAAGCTGATTGGATGTCTTTATCAGGTTGGGTACTCCCAGGAAATCTGACAAGACCCAGTAGCCGTCGAGCTTTAAGAGTGGTACAAGGTTCGCTGCCATCAGGACACTATTGAAGATATAGATCTTCCATACAAAGCTTTGCGCAAAGTCATTGCTGATAGTATGCAATGCTGCTACAAGGCCCAGGTTGATGATCAGCTGAATGTAGATGCCTGCCAGGTTAATTTTGATCCTATTGCTTTTGGAGACTGTCCATACATCCGTCAGGTCTGTATACATGGCGGGCATGATGGTATAGAATCCCAGGCCTATGCTTCTGGCACTGATGCCCGATTTGTAGGCTGCAGCGGTGTGTCCCAGTTCATGTACGAACATGATGAAGAACAAAGAGAAGTAAGAGGCGACCCAGGTCAGGATCTCAGTTCCCAATGGCAGATCATCGTTGGCTACAATACTGTGTGTACGGGAATAAAGTGCAATGTTTACCCCTGTCAGTAACAGGAACAGGAAGTAGAATGATTTGCCAAACAGGAAGGACAATGGTTTGGCCAGTGTGGTGGATTGCCTGCTGGAAAGAACTTGTTTCTTATACCAGAATCCATCATCGGGCGCTTCACTGGCCGTTGCCGCTGTGGTTTTGAAGATGGGTAGAATCTTTGTGTCAATGATTTCCTTGAGGCCGGCCAGGCTTACATTTGCGACATTACCTAGTTGAGCATGCAGATCTTCCAGGTATTTGGCTTGCTGGCCCGCCCTTAAGATCTGATACATGAATTCTCCTATCTTAAAGTACCGGCCCTGGTAGGCCAATACAAATTCATTGGAGGCACTGGTGATTGAATAATCATAGTTCAACAAGGAATTTTCTGTTTTTAAAGGATTCAAATTCATATAAACTGATTTGAAGGGTTTTGAAATGATGGGCATTTTTATCAAATGCCCATCATTAGTGATCATATATTGCCGGGTAACATACACCAACACCAACTTTGGGTAATGATTTATAACAGCTATACATAGTATTAGATTTTGGACTGTTATAATTGTGGTTTCGCGTGTTCCTGCCGGTGGTTACAGGCTGCTGTGATTAGCAGTTGATAGTGATAGAATCAATCACAGATGCTGCCGCCAGCTCAACGCGAGATTCCAGTTCTACGATATTTGTTTCTTGCATTTTGTTAGATTTTAATTGATTGAAAAAATGGATTAGCAATTGATAGTGATAGAGTCGATTACTGAAGCAGCGGCGAGTTCTACACGGCTTTCCAGTTCTAAGATGTTAGTTTCCTGCATGGGATTTAAGATTTAATTGGTTTGAAAAATTGTGATTTGAATGGCTACTGAATAGCCGGGGTGGATTAGCAATTGATAGTGATATCTACCAGTGCTGCGGCGGCGGCCTGCTCCAGGCGGCTTTCCAGTTCTACTACGTTTAACTCTTGCATGGGATGAATTTTTTGAAGGGTTTGAAAATCTGTGATTCGAATGGCTATTGAATAGCCGGGGTGGATTAGCAATTGATAGTGATATCTACCAGTGCTGCTGCTGCGGCCTGCTCCAGGCGGCTTTCCAGTTCTACTACGTTTAACTCTTGCATGGGATTTAAGATTTAATTGGTTTAAAAATCTGTGATTCGAATGGCTATTGAATAGCCAGGGTGGATTAGCAGTTGATAGTGATATCTACCAGTGCTGCTGCGGCGGCCTGCTCCAGGCGGCTTTCCAGTTCTACTACGTTTAATTCCTGCATGGGATTTAAGATTTAATTGGTTTGAAAATCTGTGATTCGAATGGCTATTGAATAGCCAGGGTGGATTAGCA
>NZ_QTJV01000029.1 GCF_003412465.1 Chitinophaga silvisoli | reverse complement strand
ATTGAGGAGCATAAAAGTAACGAGAGGTTAAAAGAAGAGAATGAAGAATTGAAAAAGAAGGTTGACAAAATTATGTCGTTACTCGAAGATAAAAGATGATTTCTTTGAAGATGAATGAACCGTTAGGAACTTAACGAAGTTTAATGCCTGACAGTGTACCTTGATACATGTCAGAATCTGCTGCGCATAAGTAGATATACATACTCTGCTTTCCAAAAGGAGCATGAGCGAACCGCCGGGGTTTTATACTAGTGTATATTTTGACGATAAAAAGTATATGGTTGACTATAATACTTGCGCTCCAGGTAGATTAAAATATGTTATAAATTGCACAGGTGACCGATCATCCTAAACACTTTATTATTTTCCCATCAGTAGAAGTTGCTATGATGTATAAAGTTGAGTATATCCAACGTTATAATGGTAACTGAGCACGTTGGGGGTTGCAGAAAAAGCTGCGCAGGATAATTGCAGAACTAATGTGATGAAGATGAATACAAGAATAGTCGATTCGATACTGAAGGCCGTACTAATATTGATACAAATGTATATAAAACATCTACTGGTCTAAATTATAAATTGTTATGAGTAAATATTGGTTTCTATTTTTTTTCGTTGGTGTTTGGGCATGTAATGAAATGCCCAAAGATAAAAAAGCTGATGTGGTAAATGATAGCGTGCCTATCGCAGCAACTCAGATTGATTCCGTTCCTACAAAGCCGAATGTTACAGACGATCAGCCAGGTAACCACCCGGTCACTGATTGTGATGAGGCACTAAATTTAATGTTTCAAACAAGCAGTTACAAGCCAGATGGTAAGTATAAGCTGTCGGATTATAGAATACATATTAATGACCCAGCTGATGCCGACGACCCATCAATTGGAATTCAGATTTATTTTGTGAAGAACGGTGATAGTTCTATAGCAGGTGTACTAAATCTTGATTTGCAGGTAGGTAAATTATTGGACTTATCTCCTCATTTGGATCATCCTGTGGAGCTTACTTTTGATTCAAGCTATCTTAAAATAATACGGAAGCGATGTGGCAATTTGCCGCCAGGATTGTTTTGATTTTACTTGAGAATGTTCAATGGTCTTTATCCGCCTAATGAAGACCTGATATTTCAATGACTGTTAATAGTTGGAAATTGAGTAGTAATCTGTGCGTTATTGAAAATAGTACATTAAAGTTATATTGTTTATTATTTTCGATTGTTGGGCATATGAGTCTACAATATTTCCAAATCATCTAAATGGGAACAGCCGGATTATTTAACCTGGCTGTTCCTATTTAAGAATCAATAATTAGTTTATCCATATGTAAAGATTGGGGAATTGATTTTTCCCCCCAACGACTTCTTAGCTCACCTTTTTCAATTTAATGACAAGTCCCTCAAAGTTTACAAATTCCACTTAAACCTTTGATTACGGATTCGTTGAAACCAGTCATGATAGCTTTTTCTTGTAAAATGAGGCCTATTATCAATATTATAGGCATGGGCTCTTGCCCGTACCGTAATAGGCCAAAAGCAGGTTCAGGGCCTGGAAAATGTTTATACCCTTGAGGGCTGGTTAAAAGGCATCAATAGTACTGCTTGCACATCATCCTTCGATTATGCGGGGATGTAGCTTCCGGAAGCCAGATTGCCAAAGACATAGTTGGTTGCTAACCATTATTATGACAATAGTGATTACAAGACAGTAAATTCATCAGTTACACAGTTTGCTGCTGGTGTTGGTACTAAGGCGTTTATTTAATGGCAATATTGCCGCAATGAGCAAGAACAGGCTGTATGGCAGGTTCAAGGCCAGAAGGATATATAATGGGCCAGGCATTGAATGAACTTTCCGGGAAACGAATTAAATTCTTCCTGAATGGCGATAAGTCAACTTTTGATAACTATCCAGAATACGGCTTAGGGATAGGTGAAACTGCCGATAATCCGACAGGGGAAATCACTCAGAACCTTCATTTAAAAGTTGGATTTCTTAAAATTGGCAGGGATGGTACCCCTAGGTATTTAAAGGACAAAACTCATACAGGTAATTTAAAGGTGAATAGAGATGATGCTCCAGGTATTCAGCCAACTCTAAAAACCTTTAAACCATCTGTGAATATTTCAGCAAAAAAAGGATAATATGAGATTTTTAATTTTGACTATATTTTTGGAATGTATATGTTGTATAACAATACAAGCGCAGGTTATTCCAGGAATGCCGGATTTACCGGTAATTTCAGCAGAATCGGATGGGCCAGGCTCTGTGGTTGGTATAGATCCAGGAATCATTAATCCAGATATTCCTCCTGCTTTTCCAGGAGGAACGGACTCTCTGATAACCTATTTAAAACGGAATTTAAAATTACCAATTCTGAAATCCGACAATAAAAAAATCTACGGATTAATTGTTGGTATTAATATTGATTCATGTGGAAATGTAAGCGTGGCACATACATATTGGGAATCGGATGAAGAGTGGGCAGAAATGGCTAAACGAATAAAAGGATCGATAGCTCGAATGCCAAAGTGGATTCCAAGGATGTCGTACGATCGGAAACAGAGGTTAAAGTCTTTTGAAGCATTTGAATTCTTTGCTCAGAATAATCATCTTGTAATTGAGATTTACCAAAAACATCTAAAAATATATTAGAACTGATTTCATAAATACCTGCTGGGAATAATTTAAAAAAAGCGAGATGGACAAAGGATTCGTAATGCTCAATAAATCTATCATAACGGGTAATTACTCGTTTGAGTTTATTGAGTCCGGTGAAGAATCGTTCAATCTTCCATCTTCTTGTACCGTCTTAGTTGCCTTCCATCTTGAGTAGCAGGTTTTACCCTGTTATTCTTGTGGGGAGCAATCAACTCAATTCCTTTCAACGCAAGTTTTTCATTGGGTGGATCACTGTCATAGGCACGATCCCCGATAATTCTTGTGGAATGACTATTGAAGAACTGTTCCTTTAATGATAAAATTGGATGAAAAGGCAAAGATCAATCCTTCAATTTTAAATATAGGTAAAAGAGTTTCATTAGCTGATCCAAAATAAATATTTATGAATTTTGTAGAACGAAATGCAAAAAGAGGATTTGGTCAACCTGTTATTACAGGTCGAGGATTGACGGTATTTAGTGTGGTTTCATTTGCTTATTATAAAGATGACATGAATTTTTTTCTTAATGAGTTTGATCTTTCTAAGGAGGAAATGAAATCTGCAATACTATATTGTAAAAATAAACAGTGCAAGTTAATTGAAAGTCCTTCTGATCATTATTGTGTTGGCTGTATACTACGAAGTATTAGTGAAGGATGGAATTCTATTCAGGATGATTTTATAGAATCAGATGGTATTTCTATTTCTAAAAATAATGGTACGATCTATTTAGGTACTAAAGAGGAATTAGAGGATGATGAGTTTGGAGTCATGGGGTGGGTACTAGCAGAAGCCGTAGAAAAAAAATGGTTATTATAAAGACGACTATAGTTTTGAAGCAATTGATATTTTAGTTGCAATAGTTAAGATTTTATCTGACAGTCGGGTTTAATATTTTTAGGCAGCTGGCATATTGTCCAGCTGTCTATCGATTAGTACGCCCTTAGAATACACTTATAAGCATGATACCACTTCTATCGTCTATGCCTATGATGCAGCTGGTAACCGGATCAGTAAGTCAGTGATCAGCAAGACGAAGGATACAGTTCAGACATTTTATGTACGCGATGCTACGGGAAATATACTGAGTACCTATACTTATCGGGATACATCAGTTAATAGTGGCCAGTTAAGTCAGATAGAAGCCAATTTGTATGGTTCCAGCCGTTTAGGAATGACAACATTGGCAACTAATGTACAGGATGCAATACCCACACCGGCTACTAGTATTATAGGGTTAGGTTACGGGGAAAAAATTACATTTACAAGAGGAAAGAAGTTCTTTGAGTTAACGAACCATCTGGGAAATGTGCTTGCAACGGTTTCTGACAGGAAGATTGGCGTGCCCCTTGATAGTTCGAGGATAAGCAGTTATAATCCAGTTATCAACTCGGCCCAGGAATACTATCCTTTTGGTATGTTGATGCCTGGAAGAGGAGGGCATATAGGCACAGGAAAGAATGTTGCGGGTAGTACTGTTGTAATGAATGGAGATACCATCCCTGCGACCCTGACAGTTACCCAGCGTAGTAATAATACTCCGGGAACTTATATGGCTACGCAGATAATAAATTTTGAAGGGGAGTTTTCAAGTGGAACAGCAGATGAGTTTACGACGCTTTTTGTAGATCAGACGAGTGCGGATCCAGGGACTGAAAGTGGAATAAGTTATGGTATAGCAGCGAAGGGGTATAGGTATGGGTTTAATGGGAAGGAGAATGATAATGAGGTGAAGGGAGAGGGGAATGAGCAGGAT
Organism: Chitinophaga silvisoli; assembly: GCF_003412465.1. Classification (GTDB taxonomy): domain Bacteria; phylum Bacteroidota; class Bacteroidia; order Chitinophagales; family Chitinophagaceae; genus Chitinophaga; species Chitinophaga silvisoli. Next base: position 9,521 of record NZ_QTJV01000029.1, on the reverse strand, counting down.
TATGGGATGAGGGTGTATGATCCGGGGTTAGGGAAGTTTTTGAGTTTGGATCCGTTGATGCATTCTTATTCTGAGCTAACACCGTATCAATTTGCTACAAACACACCTATACAAGCTATAGATCTTGATGGAGCAGAGACCGATTATCAACAGATAACCCATGCATTGTTGCGACATGCTGAATTAAAAGTAGCCAACGATGAAGTAATTCGTCAACAAAAGATTGGGACTATTACTGCAACTAAGCCTAATTGGGCAGATAAATGGAGAAGTTGGAATGATAGCAAATCGCCAACTCATACGTGGGCGATTCTTTCCAGACTAGCATATGTAATGCTTAATGACACAAAGATTACATATACAACAATATCTGAGGGTAAAAACAGTGCTAGAGGTTTAGATAATGTAGGTATTACTAATTATAAAGAAAGAGTTGGTGCGGGATTAAATACGCTCGTTAATATTGGTCTGCCAATATTAAAAGCGGGTTCCCCGAGTAAATTACAAGAACTTGCTGCCGAGGTAGAACAATATGCAGCAGAGTTAAGGGTTGTAAAGAAAGCTCCAGCAACAATTGTCGGAGTTAGATTGCCAAATGGCGTGAGTACGATTGCAACTAGCGGAAAAGTTCCAGGTAATATAGCAACGGCATTAGAAGGGGCTGCAAATGACATTGGAGGAGTCGGAACTAAGACTGCAGCCGGCAATACAATTGGCTGTTGTGCAGAATTTCACGGAGGTAACGAATTACTTCTTCAATACCCGGAATATGGATTAGGAGATTTACAATTTACTCCCGCAATTAGGCCGCGAACTGGAGAGATAATTCCAATGTGTGCTAATTGCCAGGCAATGTTCCCCCCTGTAAGCCAAGGGGCAACTAATATTGTTACTCCGCCACTATTGCCTAGTTCAATGAGAATCGTATTTAATAATCAAAATCAATAAGAATAATAATCTTGTAAAGTACTAATTTATAATTATGAACTATTCAAATGAAACTTTTTGCGGAGAGGATATTGATTGGTTTTCTATTGATATAGAAAATAAAATCGCTTTTTTTGCATCTGGAGGGGGAGCCGTTCCGTGCTCAATAGATCCGGAAGGCAATGAATTACTTTCACATTATTTTAGATCCCTACCAGAGATAGAAGACAATGAAATTATAATAAGTCCTGGATTAGGGAACTTTAGAAAATTTGATTCTCCCATGCAAATGGAACGTTATCTGGAGGACTTTATTTTTATGGCCAAGAGAGGTTTATACGCTTACGATAAAACAGAATTAGGGATTTTATTAGATCCCCTTTATCACTTAGTTGTAGCTCCAGGTATAAAATTGTGCAGTCATGATTTCCCTGAAGATGTTTACATTCAGATACGAAAGACTGAATATTCTGGCACCTTTAAAGATACTTTAGCAATTAACTTATCTACTTTTTAGATATCAAGGAATTGCATCATAATTAACGAGATCCGTGAGATGCACCAGTAAAACCGGACAGTCAATTTGCTTAACTTTACAAATCAATGACAACGAAAAAGACAAAAAAGACACGTAGGAAGTATGATGCCTCTTTCAAGGCAGAAGTGATTAAAATGTTATACTCAGGACGTTCTATTTCTGATATAGCCCAATCCATGGGTATTGGGGAGAATCTTGTCTATCAATGGAAGAATGCAGATATGGCGGCCAGGCAGATGTCCAGATAAGGCGGCCACGATGTATCAGGCCAACCAGACTTATTATCGGAAAATGAGCAATTGAGGGCGGAATTACGTCGCACAGAACAGGAACGCGATATCCTAAAAAAAGCCCTGTGAATTTTCAGCCGGGGGAATCAGTAAAGATTTTTGCATTTATTGAAACTTTAAAAGGCCAATATCCGCTTCAATTGCTCTGCGATGTGTTGTCATTAAGCCGAAGTTGTTATTACGAGTGGAAGAAAAAAAGCACCTATCAATCAAACGCTGACAGCAAGAGGCTGGAGGAGCAGATAATAAGCATTTTTAAAGGGAACAGGCGTCGAAACGGTACTCGAAGGATCGATCCTTAAAGCCCTTCACCAGGAAGGCGTTAAAACGAGCGTTTTTAAGATCAGGAAGACGATGTTGAAGAACGGATTAAAAGCAATACCTGGCAAATTTCTTTATTGACAAATGAAAAGGCAAAGGAAACTTGGACTTTCGGTAAACCTTGGTGGGGGAAAATAGCAAAACGTACAGACGACTTAAATTAATTTGAGAAGAATGTTGCGGGTAGTACTGTTGTAATGAATGGAGATACCATCCCTGCGACCCTGACAGTTACCCAGCGTAGTAATAATACTCCGGGAACTTATATGGCTACGCAGATAATAAATTTTGAAGGGGAGTTTTCAAGTGGAACAGCAGATGAGTTTACGACGCTTTTTGTAGATCAGACGAGTGCGGATCCTGGGACTGAAAGTGGAATAAGTTATGGTATAGTTGCGAAGGGGTATAGGTATGAGTTTAATGGGAAGGAGAATGATAATGAGGTGAAGGGAGAGGCGAATGAGCAGGATTATGGGATGCGGATGTATGATCCGGGGTTAGGGAAATTTTTGAGTATAGATCCGTTGACTAAGAAATTCGCGCACTATTCACCATATCAATTTTCAGGCAATACTCCTATTCAAGCTATAGATTTGGATGGGACAGAAGATGTACATTACATATTTATCTGGTTAAAGGCAGCGTCTGGAAAAGAAACGATATTAAAGGTAACCGGCTGGATCGAAGGAAAAGAAACAGGAAAGGTTGATGAACAAGGTAGATCAGAATATGATCGGCCTTATAGAATAATTGGGCATTATCCCGCGAGTGCATTTGGACAGACAATATTTGTTAATGCGGCGTACAACTCAGAGGCTGATTTTAGCCGTGCAAAAGCCTCTGATTTTTATTCCTCGGCCATTTTAGAAGGTTCGGGAAAAGGAGCAGAAATCGCTAATGATTTTGGTTTTGCTTTAAGTATGGGATATTTTGGAGCAAGCCTTGGAAACCTATCTAAACAGCTAATAACAGAATATGTTGAGGCTAAAACAGCTCAGTATGTAAACTCTGTTGCGGAGAAGTCTATTTTAAATCACTTGGTAGAAGAGAATATTCAGAAAACATTTCAGACAGCAGGTGTAAATGCTAATGTTGTAGCGCATGGCACCCTTACATATGAGCCAATAGCTGGCGGTATGGTAGGGCATACAGTTCCATGGTCAGCAATGACACAAGCTGAGAGAAGAGCTTTTCAGCATAGTTATACCAGACATTCAGCAGAATTGGGGCTTCCTAATTGGGCTCAATCCAGGGCAAGCGAGTTGCAAGGATTATTTAATAATGCAGTTACTAATATCCGCACAGCTGGGGAAGGAGGTTTTTTTAGATCAAGTGAACTAGTAAATGGCGTTAAAACTATAGTTAATAGAACACAACCCATTATCGATGGACAACAGTATTTTTATTATGAAACGATTGGTGGTAAATTTATAAGTGCAGGTACAATGCCATAGTTAATTTAAAATTATATTTTATGCCACAATATATTGATTCTTATTATTTAGTTGACAGTAGGTCTCCTAGACTTGTTTATGATTTATTTGCAAATTATGATTTTGTAAAAGAAGAATTAGCGGATGATTATCCTGTTCCTCAATATTCTTCTGAACCAACTATAATATTTTATTCAGATGCTGAATTACTTAATTATATGGAAGAAAATTCCTACTGTGAATACATAGTATATTGGCAGAATGTGGTTGAAAATCCGGTAATTAATCAAGTAACGTTATCATATACAAATGACGGGAAGATGATTTTTGGAATATCAATTGTTGGGAGAGAGGTTGATTCAGCGCAAAGCATAGCAGTATTTAAGGATGTTAAAAAATACCTAAATGCTAAAATAGCCTGCATTACCGGTGAAGAACCTCCCCCAGGAAATTCAATTGAATTCCTTGAATTTTGTAGTGAAAGATATATTCCGGCTGATTGAGTTCTCTTCAACCAGATTTCTTCTTTCAATAATGTGCCTCGTTTTGATAGGTACATTATCATTTCTGGAAATATGATCCGCGAATTGGAAGACGATGGAATTTAGATACCAAGCCTTCAGTTGATATAAGTCTATATGGAATATTTTAAATAATCCATTAAAGTATGCAGACCCTCTCGGAGATACTTCGGCTCCATTGACAACCTTTGAACTCCAACGGATAGCACGACCATACGCCGGGACGAGAACGGGTGTTAGATTTACTCAGCGTAGTAATAATACTCCAGGAACTTATATGGCTACGCAGACAATAAGTTTTGAAGGGGAGTTTTCAAGTGGAACAGCAGATGAGTTTACAACGCTTTTTGTAGATCAGACGAGTGCGGATCCTGGGAATGAAAGTGGAGTGAGTTATGGTATAGCAGCGAAGGGGTATAGGTATGGGTTTAATGGGAAGGAGAATGATAATGAGGTGAAGGGTGAGGGGGATGAGCAGGATTATGGAATGAGGGTGTATAATCCGGGGTTAGGGAAGTTTTTGAGTGTAGATCCGTTGACTAAGGATTTTCCGTGGTACACACCATACCAGTTTGCAGGTAATACACTAGTACAGGCGGTTGATTTAGATGGTAATGAAGAGCTACACTATACAATGACTCTCAATAAGAATGGATCTACAACTTTAAAAGTTGACAGATATTAAGTTCTTCTATGAGCAGAATTGGTTTTCAAAAGCCATGGGGATTTTTGATGTACGTAGTAATGCTGATAAATTAAGAATACCAGAACGTGCTGTAGTTCATTATACTAATACTAATACTAATAAAGATTACTATATTGGATTTAGGGGATCTAAGGGGCGGGGAAATGAGGAAAACATGTGGTTATTTAAGTCTATGCGTAGAAACATGGATGCGACTTTCTTTACAGAAAATTTTTATAGTGAAGATCAGTCTTATAGTATAGAAGCTTTCTCCATGGCCGTGCATATACAGGATAATACGGCATTGTACGGACCATTGACTGAAAAAGCGTGGTATTCCAATGGATCAGCTCCGCGAGGAACTCTTAAATTTGCCTCGAAGATAAGCGAACAGAAACAGAAAAGGCATCTGGAGCGCTCTGCGGGAGCGGATAAGTCCTATTTGAGTTCGGTGGAGGATGCACAAAAAGTTTTAGATGCATACAATAAAGGTCAATATACATTGATTAGTGAAGATGCACGACAAGATAGAAATACTGTTACTATACAAGTAAATAAAGTTACCGGTATGTATGTTAATATAGGTAATCCTAACGGTTTGCCAGATATAAATGTTCCGACAAATGAATTTATGATTCAATCTCCTCAGGCCCCAAAAGTGGTTCCTGTAAATCCTAATAAAGGTACATACTAATGAAATCGTTAACATATACTGAATTAAGATTGTCTGCACAAAGTGCATTGCTGTTTAATATATTAAGCTGTGTCCGATTTATTTTCATTGAGAATAGAGAAGGAAAGATTATTTTATCTGTTTATACAGATCGGGACTTGTCCGATAGTGAAAAGGAGCTATATTATGAATCTCTAGGTGAGATACTAGGAGATTTTACAGACTTGGATTTTGAAGGGTCAATGACCTTGATCGAAGTCACCAATAAAGAGGCAAGAGAAATAGAGGGCAGAGGTGTATTGGTCTATGCTCGATATGAATGACTCCTTGAGAGCGATTATTAATCCATCTGAAGCCGGAGATTCTAATAATGAGAACTACTCTAGGCCAATGCAGGGATATGATGGCCAGGTGGTTATTATCCCAAGGTTGTTCTTGTGGAAAATATTTCACCTGTTGGTTCCTTAGTTCTTACAGCCCCAAGGACTTCAACAGTTTTCCATGAATTAGCTGAGAATTATGAATGAATAGAAGATTTGTATAAACTATGAAAGTGTAAATGTTATTAACGGTGGGATGGTTTATGATAAAATGACTGGTGCAGCGGGAATGCCACTGAACAACTATAAACAGTTGTTTGAGTACGCTGATGATTTGATATTTGAGCAAGTAAAATAATGACTGTAAAATAAAATTATGGACGTACAAGCATCAATTGATGGGCTTATTAATGTTCTTAAAGAAAGACCACTAATGGTCCTTAATGGAGATACGAGTTATTATTCGTATAAACTATATATAGAAGGTTTTTTATTTGGTCTTAGTTCAGCTTATAACATCAACTTAATTCTAAATATTACTTTATGGTTCAGAAGGAAAATAAAGATAGAAATGGATGTTTTTTGGACCGACTATATTCCTATTTACTATAAAGATGAAACCGAAGATGAGCTAAAAAAGATTTTACTTCAAACATTAAGTAATTATTTTGAGGAGAATCCTGAATGGAAAAGGAATAAAGAAGATAAATAAAGATTATAAAAGCATATGTATTAATAGAAGTGAATGCTACACTTGATAATCTTGTTCCAGAAACTAATATCACATACAGAGAATTGGTGAAAAAAAGAGCCGACTATATGGTGCACAGATTAATACAGAATGGAGTTAAACAAAGTCAGATAATTACGGTTACTCCTGGCAAATCTGAGCATAAAGTGCAAAAAATTACTGCTACTTTTAGGCCTTAATATTATTTCAGAATTAATATTCAAGATGTTAGATGGGTTTCATATTAGTAATATATTGTTAATGCTTAATTTTATAGAAATATGATAAAGAATCTGTTCTTATTTTTAATTTTTGGGGTGACTGTTGGTTCGGTAAGAGCTCAAAATGCAAAAAATCTCTGTTCACAACATATATTCCTTGATGAAATCGGATCTGGATTTTTGCTAGAAACTTCATTGGACACAACTATTATAGAAGAGGGAGAAGCTTTTTATTTGAAAGTGGTTGTTAAAAGCTGCAGAGGAGCAATGTACATTGAGAGGTATAAAATGAAAAGCAAAGCAATTGTTTTTAGTGGTAATTATCAGGATGCAATTAAGGAGGACACAGTTAATTTATGGGCAACTGATCCCGTGACATTAAATCGTAGACTGATAAAAAATAGAGAATTCAAGCCTATAAAAACAGGGACATGGAAATATTATGATAGTCAAGGTAAGCTTATGAAAATAGATGAGTATGATCAAGGAAAGCTTGTATCATCCAAATTAGTTTCTGAAGGAAATTAAAATCATTACCTATGATCTTGCAATATTATAGGTAAGGCATAAGAATAAATACCCGCTTGAAAATATTTCAGAATAGAGAAATGTTTATTTGTTGGAATATACGATAATAAAGAACCTATCAGAATGACAGTGAGGTTGGCCAAAAAAGTTGTTAAGTCCAAAACTGCTGAATAGTATCTAAGGGAGGAGATAGTTCCAATAGTAGGGGGCTGTGCTAGAAGTGCAGACCACTTAATTTTTATCAAGATGCCCTTCATCGAATATTGACTGACCAGAGTAAGTTGCGATGCAATTTCTTATTTGTTCTTTGTCAGTATCGAATCCGAAAAGAGGAATGATGTATTCTTTAGTTGAATTAGAAAGTGTTAAAATTAGCTGCAAAGAATCCATAGTATCACTTAAATAATTGATAGTCTTGAAACTTTTATCACAGTCCATGGTAAAAAGTCTTTTTTATAACTAATTCCTTCTGAGTTTAGTTTAATTGTACTTCTATTGTTTAAAAAGTTGTACCAGCTATAAATACACCCCGCCATAAAAAAAGCAATCAGTACGCATGCAGCAGGAAAGTTTGTGCTAAAAATAATCCTGGTTTTATAATATGGTCCAATAGCGAAGTATATTAGTACTCCTGTAAATGCTATTGCTAAAATTAGATACAAAAAGTTTGATTTTTTTAATGAGAGCTCTTTGGGTGACATATGGCTATATTGATAGTTATCTTTTATAATTAAGACGAATGATCAAGCTTAATTTATCATAGGTACGAAGTTTATTCAAAAAATAAAAACAAATTTTGATTGACTTGGGTTTATTTATTAGCAAATGCTTTTTGTTTCGGTGTTTTTGAACAACCCATAGATTGCGTACAGGGCACGGTTTCGGTCTTCACTTGCAGTCCGTTAATTTCATTAATCCAATGTACATGGTAGGGTCCTTAAAGATCTTTCTATCTGCCGCTTCCGATAAAATAGCCAACTTTACTATCATCATTACTAGTTTACTAAAAGTTTCCATTATGAAAGTGGTTCATTCCTTAATAAAAGATATTCGAATATAGGGGGGAGCTCAAATACATTTTTGATTCCTGGGAGAGTGGGAGTTTTGACCTGGAGGATTTTAGTAAGATAAAAAGTGATTATGTTTATGCAACTTTATTGAAGCGTGTTATTTCCGAACTGGCCTATGCGAAAAGCTTTGGAGATAAATTAAATTATAAAGATTATATTGAACAGTTTGAGAAAAAGTGGATTTATTATAATGAAAATGAGAAAGTACTTGGGCACCGGTGGGACACCAGATTTCAATTGCACCTAATATTGATAAAAAACAGCATTATAAAAGCTATTGGCCTAAAAATAATTTAAATTGTGATCCGAAAAATGAAAATATTATAATCTCAATTGAAGTGGGTAATTATATCAACGTTAAAGAAAAAAGCATACCAAATGAGCAATAGGGCTTATTCTCTAATTGTCATATTTTTAATACTTTCTATCAATCTTTTCGGCCAGTCATCTGCTGTTAGAATTATCTATGCAAAAGTCATAAATGTAGAAGGGCAGACTATATTAGACGGTGATTTTGCATTCAAAATGAGGATAGGGGTAAGGCGATACTATTATGCAATTAAGCATTTTGAAGTAGTTGATTCAAAAGGAGATACTATGTTTCTTGCTTATGTGTTTGATACCAAGAGACAATTGGCGGAAGCAGCAAATGATTTTGGGATAAAAAAAGATTCCGTATATGAATTTAGCTTATCAAGATTTAAACCTTGTAAATCAGATTTTCCTAATATGATTGGGTGCGCATATGAGGACACCTTATATATGCCACATCCCAAGTCCATTATAAAGAAATCATATGATTCAATAGATCGAATACATGATGCGGTGCATATATTCTATGATCTTTGGTTGGAATTAATTCGTTAATAGATTAATGGACAACTACCGGAATTTTCCGGTAGCTGTCCATTTTTATTATATTTAATCTACTACAGTGGAGGTAGTTCTTTCTTTTTATCCAACTGTTCTAAATTACGTAAATAAGCGTAGTGATAAATTTATTGAGAATATACACATTGAAGAACAAATTTGGATTAATGCTGTAAAAATTGCTTTGCATGAATATTTTTATATGATAGAAAAAGAAATATTGAAGGATGATACTTACAGTGATAAAATTTTGACCCGATATATCACTGTCTGGAACGAAATAAAGTGATTCAGGATAAGTTGAAACCATTCATGTCGTCGGACTTTACACAGATTCTCTGAATTCAGGTGCCTTGTTTTTCTTAGTTGGGGTACTGGTTTTATCCTTGGATGC
>NZ_QTJV01000028.1 GCF_003412465.1 Chitinophaga silvisoli | reverse complement strand
GAGGAAAGAAGTTCTTTGAGTTAACGAACCATCTGGGAAATGTGCTTGCAACGGTTTCTGACAGGAAGATTGGCGTGTCCCTTGATAGTTTGAGGATAAGCAGTTATAATCCAGTTATCAACTCGGCCCAGGAATACTATCCTTTCGGTATGTTGATGCCTGGTAGAGGAGGGCATATAGGTACAGGAAGGAATGTTGCGGGTAGTACTGTTGTAATGAATGGAGATACCATCCCTGCGACACTGACGGTTACCCAGCGGACGAATAATACTCCTGGAACTTATATGGCTACGCAGACAATAAGTTTTGAAGGGGAGTTTTCAAGTGGAACAGCAGATGAGTTTACGACGCTTTTTGTAGATCAGACGAGTGCGGATCCTGGGACTGAAAGTGGAATAAGTTATGGTATAGCTGCGAAGGGGTATAGGTATGGGTTTAATGGGAAAGAGAATGATAATGAGGTGAAGGGTGAGGGGAATGAGCAGGATTATGGGATGAGGGTGTATGATCCGGGGTTAGGGAAGTTTTTGAGTGTAGATCCGTTGACGCGGGAGTATCCGTGGTTTACTCCATATCAGTTTTCTGGAAATACACCTATACAAGCGACAGATCAGGATGGTGCAGAGACATTTCTCGAACAATTCCATTTCTCAAAAAGGCAATATGCTGAATTTCAAATCGCGAGAGCAAAATGGCTGGCAGAAGAAGAACAAAAGAGGCGAAATATAGTTCTTATGGCCGACATTTATGGGAATGGCCATATTGGCTCAGAAGCGGTAGTGAAAGACCAATTAGCATATATTAAGGATGAGCATGAGGAAGCAGTTGCTTCTGCGATTATCCAAGGGCCTTTTGGATCTTTGGGATTCTTATTAGGCGGGGATCAATCAGCGCTGAAGTGGAGTGTTGTTGACGGGACAATGATGTCGTTTAGTGGGATTCCGGCTGGAAAATCTAGTGTTTTTCCTTCAACCATAAATGTTAGTGAACGCAGCAGTATTTCTACAAATGGAGTTGAAATGCCAGCTACAATAAGGCCTATTGGAGTAAACATTTCGAACATAGAAAGTACTGATGGCGTCGAAGTCCCCGGGAGAGTTCAATCCAGAATTAATATAACTAATAAGGGATGGAAACATGTACTAGATAGGCATTTTTCAGGAAGAAGGAATGCGTCACAGTTCACGATAACTCCTGAAATGTTGAGTAGTTTATTATACCAAGTTAGGAAATCTCCTGTTATTAGGACTACGACAGCAATAGTAGATGGTAAGCCAGAATTGAGGTTTATAAGACAAATTGAATTTAATAGTCCTATTGGATATGATAAATTTAAGAATTGGGAGCTTACTTCAACAATGACAGTTATGACAAATATTAACGGAGATTTGATTACAGCAACACCAGGTACAGTAAAATAAAATAATATGATGAAACTTATTGGTAGTAAAATAGAAAATGAACTTAGGACGTCACTTATAGCGTCGAGCCTGTCATTGTTTAATTCTAATAATGAGGTAATTAAGAAATTGAAGTTAGTTTATCCGGAGATGATTAGCGCCTATATTCTTGATTGGATACCTGAACAGGGAGAATATATTTACTTTATATTAATTAACGGTTCTATTATTGTGCAGATTGAATGGAATCGAGAGAATGACGAATGTTATATTGAAGAAACATTTAGCATACCTGAGTATTATAAAGAAATAACCAGGACTGAAAAAATTAAACTAACAATTGCTCTTGAGCTAGCGACTAAAGAAATGAACAAGAATGCAGGTAAGTGAATAACAGATTCAGCATATTAATTATCTATTAATGATTTTCATCAATAATGGTACTGATACTGAGTGAATTCAAATAAAGATTGCAGCTGATTTTGGTTTTGCTTTAAGTATGGGATATGCTTGAGTAAGTCTTTGAAATTTAACTAAACAGGTGATAACAGAATTTGGGGAAGTAAAAACTGGCAGTATGTAAAGTCCCTTGCAGTATAAAGTTGAAAAATTCTATCGGTTATAAACTTACTGTAATAATGCACCTTAACATTTCTCATAGAAAACGGACCTCTACAAAACTGAGGCATGCAAAGCCAGCTATTGGCTTTGGCAATTGCCACCTTTGTCATTGACATATTAAAATGGAAATGTTATACAACATATGATACGCAGGGTCGCGTGATAGAGTTGGGAGAGAATAGGGGGGATACAGCGTGGAGTACGGTATCGGTAGGGAATGCATATAAGGAGGATACCAGTTATGATGGGAATGGGAATATCCTGCGATATACGCGTTATGGCAGTGGCGTGGGAGGGAAGCAGCTGCAGATGGATAGTTTGCGGTATGTGTATATGCGGGATGGCCAGGGGTATTTGAGTAGTAACAAGTTGACGCAGATGCTGGATAGTATCGAGGGGGATCCATATACGGAGGATGTTTCCAGTCAGGGAGTAAATAACCATATTTATGATAATATTGGTAACCTGATCGGGAATGTGCGGGATAGTGTGGTGAATATTTAATGGACGGTGTATGGTAAGATCAGTGGGATAACGAAGGGAGATTGCAGTTCTTTGGTGTATAGGTATGATGCTGGTGGGAATAGGGTGTATAAGGGGTATACGCATGATGGGGTGACGGATAAGACGTGGTATGTGAGAGATGCGGCGGGGAATGTGCTGGCGGTGTAAGGGAATAAAGGCGGAGGGACCGATGTGTATTGGAAGGAGCAGCATTTGTATGGGAGTAGTAGATTGGGGATATGGGAGCCTGGGGCGTTATTGGGTAGTGAGGTGGATACGGTATGGAATAAGGTGGGCGTGAAGCGGTATGAGCTGGTGAATCATTTGGGGAATGTGTTGTCGACGGTGAGTGATAATGCGGTGAGAGAGGGGGATCATTATGTGGCTGAGGTGTTGAGTGCTGGGGATTATTACCCGTTTGGGATGGGAATGATGAATAGGAAGTGGAGTTTGGGCGGGTATAGGTATGGGTTTAATGGGAAGGAGAATGATAATGAGGTGAAGGGGGAGGGGAATGAGCAGGATTATGGGATGAGGATTTATGATCCGGGATTGGGTAAGTTTTTGAGTGTGGATCCTATTACTGCCAAATATCCGGAGTTGACACCGTATCAGTTCGCAAGTAATAGACCTATTGATGGCATTGATCTTGATGGTCTTGAGTATCTTAGATATTAGTTGAATATTAATGGATCTACAGGTCAAATTATGTCGAGTGAAGTTATATTGCATAATCCAAAGCAGCATAATGAATTTGGTCCCTTAGGTAAAGTATGGAAAATAGCTTGCATTGTGCTGAGATGGAAAGTGTTGGGTGGCAGCAGTCGATCCAATCCAGTCGCTGCTTTGGCGGTATTACCGTGATTTTTTTTTAAGCTGGGCGATCTCCATCGCCTCTTGCCCTAAAAGTTGTTGAAGGTTATCAATTGTCTCTTGTTTATCCTCATAGACCTCCTGCTTCCCCTTCATGAAAAGTGTGTAAGCGTTATCCTTTAATTGGTTGCGCCATGAGTTCGCCTGTGTTTTGTTTATACTAAACTGCTTCGCAACAGCTTCGGTGGTAGATGCCTGAGATAGGGCTTCTATAGAGACTTTGGCCTTGAATTGTGGGTCATAACTTTTCTTGGGTGTCTTGGTAGTTTTTGCCATTTTGGTTAAGGTGTTGATTTAGTTTATACTATCCACACCTGTCTAAAATTTGGGGATCAACATATTATGATATTACAGGAAGATGCAATTATTATTACAGAGAGCTATTTAAAAACAGAATCACAACAAAGCGGTAATAATTTAAAAATAATGACTGATAAGACTAGGGCATTTGAATTTGGATGGTTATTTTTTATCATCCGAACGAATTTATGGACACGGGAGATATTTATGAGATGCCGGTGTAACAGCGATTAAAGTGACCAGAAAGATACAAAATGAATATTGGAGAACTGTTCCTTTAATGATAAAATTGGATGAAAAAGCAAAGGTCAATCCTTCAATTTTAAAAATAGGTAAAAGAGTTTCTTTAGCTGATCCACAATAAATATTTATGAATTTTGTAGAACGAAATGCAAAAAGGGGATTTGGTCAACCTGTTATTACAGGTCGAGGATTGACGGTATTTAGTGTAGTTTCATTTGCTTATTATAAAGATGATATGAATTTTTTTCTTAATGAGTTTGATCTTTCTAAGGAGGAAATGAAATCTGCTATACTATATTGTAAAAATAGACAGTGCAAGTTAATTGATAGCCCTTCTGATCGTTATTGTGTTGGTTGTATACTACGAAGTATTAGTGAAGGTTGGAAATCTATTCAGGATGATTTTATAGAATCAGATGGTATTTCTATTTCTAAAAATAATGGTACGGTCTATTTAGGCACTAAAGAGGAATTAGAAGATGATGAGTTTGGAGTGATGGGGTGGGTACTAGCAGAAGCCGTAGAAAAAAAATGGTTATTATAAAGACGGCTATAGTTTTGAAACAATTTATAGCTTGCAGCAGCCAATTAAGATTGGTGGCTGTTTTGTTGAATATCATGTAGTACTTATTGGCCTTTCCACAATGTCCTTTAGAGGTATGCCTCCGGGATGTTGATAAAGGCATATAGTATTTAGACTTAGCTTTGGACTAAGCCATATTATTTTTTCCAGTTACGAGGAAAAAATCTTAATCTGATTGATTGGAACTTCGTTAAGATTTTGGCTCAGTACATATTTAAGCCATTCGTATGGATTCACATTATTCAGTTTACAGGTTGCCAATAAAGAGTATAGTAACCCAGCCCTGGTAGCTGCGTCATGACTGCCGCAGAATAAATAGTTTTTTTTCCTACAGCCACACTTCTCATGCATCTCTCGACCGCATTATTGTCTAATTGAAGATGCCTTGTAGATGCATTTAGGCTCAACTTTTCCCATCTCTTAATGCTATATGCAAGTGCTTTAGCGATAAGGGGTTAGGGCGAAGTTGTTTGTATTTTTCTTTCATCCACTCACCTAATGCCTTAAGGATAGGAACACTTTCCTTTTGCCGCCTTGCCTTTCTTTGATCGATGTTCAGTTGCTCATCTTTACATGCCTGTTCAATAGCATATAACTTAGTTATTTCTGACAGTGCATATGAAGACAGTTGCTTGTTATTACTCTCTGCATAATATATTCTACGTCGGGTATGAGCCATACAGTAGAAGATTGTAATATCTTCAAGAGGAAGCTCATCGTATACAGCATATCCATCTTTCTAAGGATGAAATGAAATCTGCTATACTATATTGTAAAAATAAACAGTGCAAGTTAATTGATAGTCCTTCTGATCGTTATTGTGTTGGTTGTATACTACGAAGTATTAGTGAAGGTTGGAAATCTATTCAGGATGATTTTATAGAATCAGATGGTATTTCTATTTCTAAAAATAATGGTACAATCTATTTAGGCACTAAAGCTGAACTAGAAGATGATGAGTTTGGAGTTATGGGGTGGGTACTAGCAGAAGCCGTAGAAAAAAATGGTTATTATAAAGACGGCTATAGTTTTGAAACGATTTATATTTCATATGATATGTAAAAATTTATTGGATTTGAAGTAATTAATTCTAACCAACATTTTGAATCTAATGGTTTACTAGAAACAGGAAGTATATTGCTTAACAATTGGAATGAAAGAAGATTAGAATCATTTAAACAAGGACAAAATTTAAGCATTGTTGAAAAAGGCAATGAATAGCAAGAAATATTTGATGGAATAAAGCAAGATTATACAATTGAGTCTTTTCTAATTCCGGTCCCTAAAGGCCTAAATTTACTTTTCCATGGTGTCTGATGTTCGTGCCAGGGTGGATAGTATTAAGTGGAACGTATATGGTAAAATAGCCAGGATATACAAGCATGATAGTACTTCTATCGGCTATGCGTATGATGCAGCTGGAAACCGGATCAGTAAGTCAGTGATCAGCAAGACGAAGGATACTGTTCAGACATTCTATATTCGCGATGCTACGGGAAATATACTGAGTACCTATACTTATCGGGATACATCAGTTAATAGTGGCCAGTTAAGTCAGATAGAAGCCAATTTGTATGGTTCCAGCCGTTTAGGGATGTCAACGTTGGCAACTAATGTACAGGATTCAACACCAACACCGACTACTAGTATCATTGGGTTAGGTTATGGGGAAAATATTACATTTACAAGAGGAAGGAAGTTCTTTGAGTTAACGAACCATCTGGGAAATTTGCTTGCAACGGTTTCTGACAGGAAGATTGGCGTGTCGCTTGATAGTTCGAGGATAAGCAGTGATAATCCAGTTATCAACTCGGCCCAGGAATACTATCCTTTCGGTATTTTGATGCCTGGTAGAGGAGGGCATATAGGTACAGGAAAGAATGTTGCGGGTAGTACTGTTGTAATGAATGGAGATACCATCCCTGCGACCCTGACAGTTACCCAGCGTAGTAATAATACTCCGGGAACTTATATGGCTACGCAGATAATAAATTTTGAAGGGGAATTTTCAAGTGGAACAGCAGATGAGTTTACGACGCTTTTTGTAGATCAGACGAGTGCGGATGCAGGGACTGATAATGGAGTGAGTTATGGGATAAATGCGAAGGGGTATAGATATGGGTTTAATGGGCAGGAAAGAACAGATGAAGCAAAAGGTGAGGGAAATAGTTATACGGCATTGTTTTGGGAGTATGATCCTAGAGTAGCAAGAAGGTGGAATGTAGATGTTCGCCCTAAGGTTTGGGAAAGTCCCTATGTCTCTTTTGTAAATAATCCATTATCAATTATTGATCCGTTAGGTGATACTACTTATAGATTTGGTCGTGATGGACAATTTCTTGAAAGAACAGATTTTCATGCGAGTGGAGCAAGAGGAGTAATAGGCTACTATAAAGAGTTTACTGATGTAAATGATAAAAAATTTAACGGATGGGTTACAGATAGATCATTCAATTTTAATGATTTATCGATTGATAAGGAACAACTAGATAATCTGAATCCAGGCGATCTCGGAATAAGATTTATTTCCGATGCTAATTTGTCCTGGATAATGAATAAGTCATCTGTTATGAATAGAAACATTTTCAGTAGATGGGATTATGCTCTTGTTGAATCAGTGGGCGGTAGAATGGATTTTAATTGGAATTATACTTTGCCTGTTGCTGGATTGGGTGGTGGCGATGGAGATGTTATACAATTTGATCAGGAAGGGGGGTTCTTCTTATTCGAAGGGCATAACACAGCTTATAATGTAAACGATGCGGGCCAATTTCTATGGGGATATGCAATGAAGAAATCCGGATTTTCAATTGCCTCTACTTTGCTAGGAGCGAACAGTCATGCTCTGATTTCTTCTGGTGGTAGAGATAGTGAAGGTGATCAAAGAGCGATAAAAAATGGATATTTTTATGATGTTAAGCTAATTAAGTCTAGCTTTCGATTTACGCAACCATGGGCTAACTGGCTGCCTTCTTTACAAATTATTCAGCCTGAGTCTCCTGATGCGGGAATATTTAGGGATTTACCAGCTTTCGAGGGTCGGCCACGCAGAAGATAAGTAAAATTAAACAATATGAATAATAACTATATTAAAAAGATAATAACATTTAATTTAATAATTGGGCTTACAGGAATATCTGTATTATGGATGTTGGTATTATTGATGCGACTGACTAAAAGATTTGTAAATATCTTTTTTATGTTACCCCATATAATTATTTATATGCTTTTTTTAAATGTTGGTTATTTTATTCTTTTAATTTATTCGGAAAAAATTGAAAGAGTTCTCAATGTTAAGTACAGTTTAAAGAGAGTTTATTTATTAGCGTGTATTATAATTAATTTCTTGCTTGGTATAGCTATGATTTTGGAGTTTTCTTTATACTGAAGATCTTCTTTGTGTAAAAGCGCATTAGCTGATGTTGGGTAAAAACTAGACTAAAAAAAATTGGGGAGAAGGACATATTGCACAGATTGACCGATTTGGCGACTCAGTGATTGCTCTAATGAAAACCGACCTTTATATGAGGGTGTTTATAAGTTCTGTCTTTAATCCGGATAATTGGAAAGAGATTACTTATTTCCCACGCTATGTATATCACATATGTGCTTCTGGAAATCAAATGGCGGCACTAACAACAGATAGTTTTAAGTATAAAATATTTTTTTGTTTTTCTGATAATGGAGGAAGGGATTGGATGAATGATTGTGAACCTATTCATGATCCTTACCAGTACCCTATGTTAAAGGATGGTAAGTTGTTCTATTTAGCCAGATTTGAAAGTGAGAAGAAATATCCTGATTCTTTAGTTGTATACGATTTTGTTAAAAATTCTGATAAGTTAATAAAGTTACCTAAAGATTTTTTATGTGTTGGTGTCAGTTGCGTTCAGAATAATATAATTCTGACTGGTTTTATGAATGGAGGAATTACGATTTATCAACTTGATCCAGCCCTGGAATTTAAAAAACTATATACTTACGCTGCTGATAATTTATCGAACCCATTGGTGTATTATAGAAGTAAAGGTGCTGACTGGATTTTTGCTGTTGAAAATAATGGAAGTCGGAAAAGAATAGCCATTATTAAAACATCTGATATTGGAAAAAGTTTTGAAACGTCCAAGGTTGATTATATTCGTAATATCTACCTTCATTCCTTTATTGAACAGGATCGTGTGGTGAAAGTTTGGTTTTTCAATGAATCAGGAAATTTCCAGATATTTGAATCGAAGAATAAATAGTCTTGTTGCTCATTGAATAATGTACATTAAGATGCAATAAGGAAATTGTATATTTCATTCTGAGATAGTGGCATTGGCTAAACATATATTATAAAATGCTACCTTATTGAAGATGACAGGAAGGGCCCAAATGAAGTCTAAAACATCTGATCCTTCTTGGCAAAAATGTAAGATTGTTAAGCATATAGCAGGGAATGACCATTATTATGAAGGGCAGATAGTGGTTATGTAATGGCCCTGAGAAATAATACTGCTTCAGGCAACAGGGTCACAGGGCTGATGGTGGCATTGAAACCTAACAGGGAAGCGAAGTGGGCCCGGACATTAGATTTGAAAGGTGCAGGGAATGAAGGTTATTCAATTGCTCAGAATAATGATACACTGGTAATAGCGGGTTGTGCCTATGGGAAGGTATTTACAAGTACGTTGTATAATATGTTTATAGCCAAACTGAATATCTCAACAGGTGAATTGATACCTTCAGGCACTGTTATTTATCAGAAGCAATCCAGTTTATCAGAAGGCGGTTATTCAGCGCAGTTATTTAAAACAACAAATGGTTTTGTCTTCAACTTTACAGCTACCTTCCTTGCAACGGGTTCAGCGCCTCAGACCAATTCAAATATAGTGGTAGGAGTAAGTAATGGAGGTAAGGTATTGTTCTCAAAACAATTCAATAATCCTTTCGGGGTCAATCCCAGTCAATGGATGCCAATAGCACCAACATCTGATGGTGGTTTGATAGCAGTTCAGAATTACGCAACCACACCAACGCATGTGTTATGGCAGAAATTGGATGCCGATAGAAAGATGGAATGGTCTGACATGATCAATACAACTGTGAAAACAGATATTCATGGTGTAATTGAGCGTCCTGATGGAACTTATGCAGCCATAGGTAATTATGGTGACTATAATATGTTGATGTTGAGTAAAGGGGTGAATAAGGTGGCTTGTTTGGATAGCCTGTTTACAAATACTGTGGATAGTGTTGGCCTGGATGTAAATACAACTACCACCACCTGGAGTTCGAGTGCAGATTCTCTTAACAATGCAAAATCCAGCATTTCCAACTACCCATGTATTGTAACTGATTTGACAACATCTATAAATCGTGGGTCAATAAATTGTTCTGTTCCAACCTGTACCACTATTCATGAAGGTCCACTTTTATGCGGTAATGCTACGCCTGTATATCCAACCATCACACTCGATACCACCAATAGCTGTACCGACGCTGAAAACTACGCTATCATGGTGGGAACAGACCAATATAAGGCTTACCGGGATTCTCTTTCCGGCAACTTTGCGAAAGAGTACCTGGACACAGCCTTAGCTGGCGGACAGCGGGAGGTGTTCACCCTGACTTACACAAGCAGCGAGTATCATTATACCTTATATTACTACAACCAGGCAGGTAATCTTATCAAAACAATACCTCCCGCAGGAGTAGTCATCGATCGTTCTGATGCCTGGGCGGGCAAAGTAAGAGCAGCCCGTGCGAATCATACCCTTTTAGTGCCGGCGCATAAAATGGCGACGCATTACAGGTATAATACGCTCAACCAGGTTGTTTCAAAGAAAACACCGGATGATGGCGTTTCAAATTACTGGTACGATCGCTTAGGTAGATTGGCCATCTCCCAAAACTCTAAGCAGATCGGGGAGAATAAATACAGTTATACCCAATACGATGCATTAGGCCGTCCAATAGAAGTGGGAGAGATAAGCAATACTGCTGCTATGAATGATTTGATAAGCAGGGATACGCTGAAGTTAAAGAACTGGATAGCTGGTGCTAAGTCAACACGTACCCAGATCACAGTAACAAACTATGATGTTGCGTATAGTGCATTACCTGCGGAACACCTCGTTCCAGAAAACCTGCGAAACCGGGTATCATGGGTGGCCCTCTTTAATGATGCATTGGCATATGATACCATGGGCTTTGCTACGGCTACCTACTATAGCTATGATATACTTGGTAATGTCAAAACACTGTTACATGATTATAAGCAGGGACCGCTGGAAAGATATAGTAACCGTTGGAAGAAGATTCAGTACAAGTATGACCTGATCAGTGGCAAAGTTAACTGGGTAGGTTATCAGCCTGGTAAAAAGGATGCTTTCTATCACCGTTATAATTATGATGCATTAAACAGGTTAACGAATGTAGAAACCAGCCGGGATAGTATTTTCTGGGAAAACGATGCTTATTACCAGTATTATAAACATGGACCTTTGGCCCGTACAGTAATCGGTCAGCAACAGGTACAGGGAATTGACAATGCTTATACGCTGGAGGGTTATTTAAAAGGAGTAAACGGTACTACCCTGAACTCCACTTTCGATATAGGTGGTGATGGTGCCAGTGGTAGTTTGGTTCCGAAGGATGTATTTGGCTTTGGTATTCATTACTATGGAAACAAAGACTATACACCAATCAATTCTTCAGTTAAGCCATTTGCGGCGGCAGTCGGTAATAAGCCACTATTTAATGGCAATATATCCGCTATCAGCCAAAGCATATCATCGATTAATACACCGCTGGAATACACTTATTCTTACGACGTGCTCAATCGCCTCAAAGGCATGACAGCTAACAAAGGCCTGGACACCCTGACCAATTCCTGGACGAATGCATTTACCGCACTACCAGATTTCCAGGAGAATATTAGTTATGATGGAAATGGTAATATCCTGAAATACAAGCGAAATGGCAATAACTCTTTTGCGGGTTCTCCATTGGTGATGGACTCCATGACCTACAATTATCGTCCTGGAACTAACAAACTGACCTATGTTAAGGATACGGTAAACTGGGCCCGTTATGGGAACGATATTGATAACCAGGGGTATGATAACTACAAATACGACAGTATAGGTAATATTGTATCCGATCGCCGGGCAGGAGTTGACAGTATCAGGTGGAATGTATATGGCAAAGTATCCAAAGTCTTCAAACAGCGATCGTCTATACATATGACGTAACCGGTAACCGGATCAGCAAGGGGGTAATCAGCAAGGCAAAGGATACCACCCAAACCTGGTATATGCGAGATGCAACAGGTAATATCCTGAGTGTCTATACTTATAATGATACCTCGGTCAATAAAGGTCAGCTCAGTCAGATTGAAACAAACTTGTATGGCAGCAACCGCTTGGGTATGAATACATTGGCAATCAATGTACAGGATCTGACAACACCTGCGGGAACGAGTATGACCGGATTGGGTATGGGAAGAAATGTTACCTTTATAAGAGGAAAGAAGTTCTTTGAATTGACAAACCACCTGGGGAATGTACTCGCTACTGTTTCTGACAGGAAGCGGGGTGTATCCCTCAATAATACGACTGTAGATCATTATAATGCAGTAATAGTCAATGCGCAGGAATATTATCCCTTTGGCATGCTAATGCCAGGCAGAGGTGGTCAAATTGGCACGGGTAAGAATATAGCAGGTATCATTATCAAAAATGGAGATACGATACCAGCAATATTAACTGTGACTCAGCGCACGAATAACCTGCCAGCGACGTATATGGCAACAGAGGCCATTAGTTTTGAAGATGGGTTTTCGAGTGGAGATAGTGATGCGTTTACGACGCTGATGGTAGATCAGTCTAATGCGGATGCAGGGAGTGATAATGGGGTGAGTTATGGGATTGCCGGTAAAGGTTATAGGTATGGGTTTAATGGGCAGGAAAGAAGCGATGATATCAAAGGAGAGGGAAATAGTTATACTGCACAATTTTGGGAATATGATCCGAGCACAGGTAGAAGATGGAATTTAGATCCCAAACCTATTGAAGGAATATCATCTTACTTAGTTTTGGGCAATAATCCAATTAGCAATATTGATCCCGACGGAGATCTTTTTTTCGGCTTATTTGGATCGACTTCAGAGCAGAGACAGGCGGCAAAAGTGTTTGTTAAAGAAAATGGAGGAGAAGTCAGAGATAGGTTGTCACGTAATATTCATGTCAATTACGATCGGCAACAGTTATTTTCTGATGAATCGGGTAATATTGGATTTGAAGTAATTAATTCTAACCAACATTTTAAATCTAATGGTTTACCTGAAACAGGAAGTATACTGCTTGACAATTGGAATGAAAGAAGATTAGAGGCATTTAAACTAGGACGAAATTTAAGCATTGATGAAAAAGGCAATGAACAGCAAGTAATTTTTTATGATGGAATAAAGCAAGATTATACAATTGAGTCTTTTCTAATTCCGGTCCCTAAAGGCCTAAATTTACTTTACCATGGTACGATTGGAGGAGTAATGAAGTCTGAACTAGGTAAAAAGGTAATGGGGGATGCTGCCAAAAAGTTGAATACTTTTACTGCTAGAGCTGTAGAGGCGGGATTTACAGGAACTGCTTCTAAACGTGTGAAAGCGGGTTTTTTTGTACAACTAAATCATAATATTCCAAGACTATTGAGTGGTAAAAACTGGTCGATATTATATAATTCAGGAAAGGCTGCAATTGTAGCTAGAACATGGCAAAATCAAGCAATTGGACTAGGATTGTCAAATATAGTAGGTGGAGGGGCATTGGGTACTTTAAACTTTAACAAATCGATTAATAGCCCATTGTCGCCTTATGATCCTAATTTAATGTACAAGAATCAATAAAAATGAAAAAGGACATACAGATAAACGAGTTAATTGCATTTATCAGTTCAAAATGCGGAGGCATAGATTTAACCGAAGAAAGCATTATTTTTGATGATTTAGGGATTAATGGAATTGATGCTGCAACATTGATGGAAGATTTGGCAATAGAGTTTGACTTTTCGTTAGAAAAATTTGATTACAGTAAGTATTTTCTTTCTGAAAGTGAACTTTCGAATATTTTTCGGTCGCTGTATTATGCGCTATTTAAAAGGGATAAGTTGCCATCAAAAACCTTTAATATTAAACATCTAAAAAAGGTAGTTGACCGAGGGGAATGGTTTGATCCTGAGGTAGTTAATATATGATATGTGGAACTATTTTTTCTCCTAAATAATAAGTTCTGGCCACTTTAACTTGGCCAGGACTTTTTATTTAGGAGAAAAAGCTTTTTTAGTTCTGGTGCCATCCCTAACGGTGATCCGGCATAAGTCTTGTTACAATTACGATTGTATGTCAGGATATTACCATTGCCATTATAGGCAATCACCTCTTTAAAGTCAGAAATACCGTGAAAGCATTGGTACAGGAGTTATTCAAACCATCCAGTCCCTTATTGGCGACCATTCCATTGAGACGATTCAATACATCGTATGAATACGTGTATTCCAATTGAAGTGTACTTGAATAGATGTTTGCCTAATAAAAAACAGAGTCGTTATGTCAATCTAAGAAACTTACTGCTTAACTATTACAATTAATTACCTAGCTGTTGTTTAATATAATACTCACAATAAATTTTGTATTCTCTTTTTATTCTCTAATTTTGCTCACATCTGCCTATTTTAACCTTTTCTGTCTGTGAATGCCTATACCCGTTTTTAATCCAAATAAAAAAGCTATGTCGTAATTTTTACCCATTAAAAATCATTCAGGCCCATTACAGCTGCAAGTAAACCTATACATGTTTATTCCCAGTCGCAACTGTTAAATAACAAGTTGAAATCACTTTACATTTATGTTGTTCTTCCTCATGGCAGGAAAC
>NZ_QTJV01000027.1 GCF_003412465.1 Chitinophaga silvisoli | reverse complement strand
ATGTAGTTCTGCATCCGGCTATTCAAACCATCCTTAATACTGGTGTATTTAATCGGATCGACATTAGCGGAAACGATTGTAAATATACAATCAGGGTATCCTGATATGGAGGTAATTTAACATTAGCATCACTATAAAAGATGGAGAAAATATTCGCACTATCTTCCGATGTTGCATATCGAAGAACTATGAAAAGCTACCAGAATCTGCAGTTGCTTTCATCCAGGTAGCTTTCATTAGTATACTTCTAAAATAAGACTGTTCAAATTTTAAACATACTCTTAATGTTTGGGGTTTTCTTTTAGGTTGTTGCGAAATTAACGAGATACCGCTTTCCTGCAAAGTTTCGACTATAACATATAAATATTTATACTTTGAAAAAACAATTTAACCCTAAAGATTTAATCTAATCCTTCAGGGATATAATAAAAATTACTATTCTTCTAAAAACTGTATATCTTTTCTAATCAAAGTAACTTCATTTTTAATTGCTATGAACCCGAATTCCGGATTGAATATATATTGTGGCATATGAGAGATTGACATATTCTTAGGTGGCACAAGTGTCAATATAAATGATTTCATTCCTCTAAACATACCGGGGTTACTCCACGTTGTTGTAAAAACAATACCATTAATATTGAATCTCACATTATATCCTCTGCTTTTCACAAAGAAAGGCTGCCATTTATCGCTATGTCGAAAATACCAATCACCATTTTCAATCATGAATTCATATACAAATGAAGTTTTCCTAGTAAAAAGTCCCACTTCACAGAACACACTATCATTTAAATATTGCCTATGATAATTATATGCATACTCTTCTCCAATAGCATTATTATCGATTGAGTCACCAACTACAAAATAAAAAACAGAATCTTTCACCTGTGCAGATACTCCTAAATGGAGCAACACAAAAAACATAGAAATAAAAATCTTATTAAACATAAATATCAATTCTTTTCACCAATTCAAATAAATAATAATTACTATTTCTTTTATAATTTGGTAACCATTCTTGCGAATCGGCTACCAGATTATTTTTTGATGTCCTTGGTTTTACTATATACTTTTTTACTTTGTATGCTTGTTTTTCAGACTGCCAATATTCCCGCAACATAAAGCTTCTATAAAGAACTAACAATATCAGGTGTGGGCGTTTAAATTCCCCAAAAAACCTTATTTACTTGTTGAGGCGTCAGTCTCAGATTTTTTTTCGTCTTTTTTTTCAGTTTGTTCCGCTGACTTAGTAACCTCTTTGTAATTTACTGCTTCTTGCCCCTTATACCATTTACTATACTCTTCCTTATAGGTAGTATTATTTTTAACCGATAAATCTGTTATATACTTTTTAAAAGCCTTTGATTCTATAATACCGGTCCAAGATAACTGTGTCAACTGTTCATCTGTATACCCCAATTTATTTTCCTGATTATACTCTTTCAATGCGGATAACAACATAGCTTGGTATTGGCTATAATAGTCATGAGGTAAATCGTCGCCATGCTTATGTGTTCCTATCATGGTATGAATAGCCTCATGGATAATTGTTTTAGCAATACCAATCTCTGTCTTTTCATAGACTTTAATCACCGTCTTACCATCTTCAACTACTTCTTTTGTTTTTGTAAGCGGCGCAGTACCATAATAAGACAGAGCTGTTGTACCAACAATTTCCTCGCTGATCACCTTTTTCCCTTGTGTTAATACAGATAGCATCTTGGACACTGAAGTTATTGCAGCAGTCCTGTCATGTTTGAAGATTTTGGATATTTTGCCATATACATTCCACCTAATACTGTCAACACCTGCCCGGCGATCGGATACAATATTACCTATACTGTCATATTTGTAGTTATCATATCCCTGGTTATCAATATCATTCCCATAACGGCCCCAGTTTACTGTATCCTTAACATAGGTCAGTTTGTTAGTTCCAGGACGATAATTGTAGGTCATGGAGTCCATCACCAATTGAGAACCGGCAAAAGAATTATTACCATTTCTTTTGTATTTCAGGATATTACCATTTCCATCGTAGCTAATATTCTCCTGGAAGTCAGGTAGCGCGGTAAATGCATTCGTCCAGGAATTGGTCACGGTGTCCAGACCTTTATTAGCTGTCATGCATTTGATATGATTAAGCACGTCGTAAGAATAAGTGTATTCCAGCGGTGTACTAATCGACGATATGCTTTGGCTGATAGCGGATATATTGCCATTAAATAATGGCTTATTACCGACTGCCGCTACAAATGGCTTAACTGAAGAATTGATTGGTGTGTAGTCTTTGTTTCCATAGTAATGAATACCAAATCCAAATACATCCTTCGGAACCAAACTACCACTGGTACCATCACCACCTATATCGAAAGTGGAGTTCAGAGTAGTGCTGTTTACTCCTTTTAAACAACCCTTCAGCGTATAAGCCTTGTCAATATACGTCTTACCTTCAAGCAACACAAATTATCTTCCCACATAACAGTACCAACTATCGTCTAAACTCTTATAATAAGTAGACACCAAAATAGCACTGTCTATTGGTTGAAATAAATATGCAAGATGAATTCTCCCTTTTCTAAATACTACTCCATTCAATAAAGAGGAGTAGGCTACATCATCAATTTTCAACTTAAAAAAAGTATTAACAACTTCAGTTCCATTAATTGAGTGGAAGTAACTATCCTTTACTTCCTGCAAAGCATAGGGTTGTTCTACTTTACCTGCTGTTATCTTTTTCACTAAAATAGTGTTGCCTTCTTTGTAGCCGACAAAATTATATAACACCTTATTAGAATCAATATAGTGAAAACTTACTTTATCGGGGGATCTAGTGGAAATCTCCCAACTTCTAAATAATAATGGATTTGTGACTTTAATTCTATTATAGACTTCGTTGATTTTTTCCTCTGGTCTAAGTCGACCACATGAAAAAATCAATAAAATAATAAAAAATATTTTAACGCGATTTATCATAGTTATAGATTTATTTTTTCTTTGGCCATTCGAATCCTAAATGTATAGAAAACTGATCATCATCAGAATCCAATTCAAATCCATGGGTTTGTATATTATTAACATGCGCACCAAATTTTGCCCATCCTTCCGAAATTCCTAACTTATTTGCACCTGCTCCCCATAAAAAGTTACCAAAATTATATCTGTTATGAGCATACACACCCGATTTGGTAATTGTTATATATAGGTACTCATCTCTTAAAACAGATAATTCTGATTTTCCGTCAACTACGTGATGCACCTGTGCTGACACGGAATAATCCATTTCATCTCCCCCCTTTTTATCAGGATCACTTCCACTGTGATTCTTAATGTAAGAAATATTATGTTTCTGATTTTTCTTATTGTACACCCCAGATACTTTTAGTATGTTAAAAATATCCATATTATTAACTATGAGCACATATTTTATGTCTTTTCCTATTATACTTTCAGGATCATGTATGGGATCGGCAAACTTGAAATTTAGGGGTTTTTCGTAATAAGTCTTCCCATTTTTAGTATACTCCTTCAAATATATAAGTCCAGTATTCTCCTTTCTTCCATCATCAGCAATTCTTAGCAGCGTGCCATCAGGCTTGTACCGAAAGCTTGTATCTCCCAAAGGATCACGAAGTAAAACAGGACTATTAAAAAATGAAGCATAGCTACTTATAGATGGATTTGGTTTAGGATCTAAATTCCATCTTCTCCCAGTCCTAGGATCATATTCCCAAAATTGCGCAGTATAACTATTTCCCTCTCCTTTGATATCATCGCTTCTCTCCTGCCCATTAAACCCATACCTATAACCTTTACCGGCAATCCCATAACTCACTCCATTATCACTCCCTGCATCCGCATTGGACTGATCTACCAGCAGCGTCGTAAACTCATCTGCAGTTCCACTCACAAACTCTCCTTCAAAACTAATTGACTCTGTTGCCATATACGTCGCTGGCAGGTTATTCGTACGTTGAGTCACAGTCAGTGTTGCCGGTATCGTATCTCCATTCTTGATAATACTACCTGCTATATTCCTACCAGTGCCAATTTGACCACCTCTGCCTGGCATTAGCATGCCAAAGGGATAATATTCCTGCGCAGTCACTATTACTGCATTATAATGGTCTACAGTCATATTATTGAGAGATACACCCTGTTTCCTGTCTGAAACAGTAGCGAGCACATTCCCCAGGTGGTTTGTCAATTCAAAGAACTTCTTTCCTCTTATAAAGGTAACATTTCTTCCCGTACCAAGTCCGGTCATACTTGTTCCGGCAGGTGTTGTCAGATCCTGTACATTGATTGCCAAGGTGTTCATACCTAAGCGGCTGATGCCATACAGGTTCGTTTCAATCTGACTGAGCTGACCTTTATTGACCGAGGTATCATTATAAGTATAGACACTCAGGATATTACCCGTTGCATCTCGCATATACCAGGTTAGGGTCGTATCGTTTGCCTTGTTGATTACCCCCTTGCTGATCCGGTTACCGGTTACATCGTATGTATAGACGATCGCGGTACTGTCATGTTTGAAGACTTTGGATACTTTGCCATATAAATTCCACCTGATACTGTCAACTCCTGCCCGGCGATCGGATACAATATTACCTATACTGTCATACTTGTAGTTATCATATCCCTGGTTATCAATATCATTCCCATATCTGGCCCAGTTTACCGTATCCTTTACAAATGTCAGTTTATTGGTTCCAGGACGATAATTGTAGGTCATGGAATCCATCACCAATGGAGAACCCGCAAAAGAGTTATTGCCATTTCGCTTGTATTTCAGAATATTACCATTTCCATCATAACTAATATTCTCCTGGAAATCAGATAGCGCAGTAAATGCATTCGTCCAGGAATTGGTCAGGGTGTCCAGACCTTTGTTAGCTGTCATGCCTTTGAGACGATTAAGCACGTCGTAAGAATAAGTGTATTCCAGCGGTGTACTAATCGATGATATGCTTTGGCTGATAGCGGATATATTGCCATTAAATAGTGGCTTATTACCGGCTGCCGCCGCAAATGGCTTAACTGAAGAATTGATTGGTGTATAGTCTTTGTTTCCATAGTAATGAATACCAAAGCCAAATACATCCTTCGGAACCAAACTGCCACTGGCACCATCACCACCTATATCGAAAGTGGAGTTCAGGGTAGTACCGTTTACTCCTTTTAAATAACCCTCCAGCGTATAAGCATTGTCAATTCCCTGTACCTGTTGCTGACCGATTACTGTACGGGCCAAAGGTCCATGTTTATAATACTGGTAATAAGCATCGTTTTCCCAGAAAATACTATCCCGGCTGGTTTCTACATTCGTTAACCTGTTTAATGCATCATAACTATAACGGTGATAGAAAGCATCCTTATTACCGGGCTGGTAGCCCTTGGAATTATCTCTCCAGTTCGCGGCCTACTGCGGAGGTAAATTGTATTACAGGATGCTGAAGTGATCAGATATTTTAAAAAGGTAGAAACACTCACTGCTGAAGATAAAGCAGCGCTGTTATGCGTTATTTCCGCCTTTATCAGGAATGTTAAAACTAAACAAGCTTATACGCATTGAGGCACTCTAACAATGGGCTATGAGCCTCTAAGAAATGAAAAAAGAATGCCGGCGGAATAGTAACAGGAGATGTAAGGCTAATAAAAGTGCTACTACCATTACATGAGCTCAACAATGAATCCAGGTTCGCCTGGGTCATATGAATACCTCTCGTAGCCGCCAGGTAAGCAGCAAATGTGAGGCTGGTTCCTCTCGCTGTATATTCGCTCTTCAGCGCCTTCAATTTAGTAACACTGACAATCGTCTGGTTTGCTGTATAATGTGATGTCGTAATAAGCCTGTTGCTGATCGTGAAGATACTTTAGGATGTGCTGGTTAAATAAGGAAATAAGGCACCTCGTTGGTTGCGAGGTGCCTTAAAAAAGATAATAAGACCTGATTAATTGCGTTTTAATTTCTCGGAAATCAATTTAACCGTTTAACAGCAAGAGTATCAATTGCAATTTCCTTGATGTAGTTACTTCTTTGTTATCGTATATTCAACAAATAAACATTTCTCTATTCTGAAAGATTTTCAAGCCAGTGTTTATTCCTATGCCTTTCCTATAATATTGCAAGATTATAGGTAATAATTTTAATTTCCTTCAGAAACTAAACTGGGTGATACAAGCTTTCCTTGATCATACTCATTAAGAAGTATATTATGCGAACAAGGCTTCACATTAGTTTGAGTCATTGATATATTAAAAATCCAAATAAAAATAAAAACTTTGCCATCACTTATTTAAAGGTTGTCTATTGGCCGTCTTAAATCCAACCTTCTTAATGTAATCAATCACATCTTTATAGATAAAAGCCACCAATGTATTTCCATTCTGAACAAGGCAATAATGTTACTCATCGCGCATAATAATACAATTGTCCGTCAATACGTTTGTAAGGTACAGATGCTATAAACGTACTATCGATTGGTTGAAACAAATATGCAAAACAAAAAGCTCCTTTTTTAAAAATCATTCCATTTAAAGATGATGAATAATTAACATAATCAACTTTTAAATTGAAATAAGCTCTTACAACATCAAGACCATTTATTGAACGGAATTTCGGATCATCTACATCTTGCAAAAAAGTTTCCTGCGCTTCTTTTGATACCGTTCGGAAGATAATACTATTGTCATCTTTATTACTGATAAAGGCATAAAAAACCATATCAGAAGGAATGTGATGGAAACCGACTAATTTAGAACCGTCTCTATTTGAAATCTGCCAATCTCTGAATAAGGATGGATTTGTCTTTTTAATTCTATTATATACCTGATCCAGCTTCTCTTCTGATCGAAATTGACATGAGTAAAATACCAAAATAATACAAAGGATGTATTTGTACTTTTTCATAAGAAAAGATTTAATTTTTCTTGGGCCATTCAAATCCTAAATATTAACTGATTTGACACCATAAATCCTGTTTGTGAGTATACTTCTGAAGTGTTTACAAAATCAGGATTCTTTAATTGCTGTATAATTTTTTTTAAAATTAGTTCATTCATTGAATTTTTATCTCTATCTAATGGCATACTATTAGCATTTTATAGCCTTCATTAGATTGTTATGCTTACCTATATATAATATCAAATCCATTCACCTCTTTCATATTCTAAATTTTCTTGAAAATGAAAAAATATTGATTTACCTATTAGATGGAAGGCGCATCGTGGGTTCGATGCGCCTTCAGTTTATTTTTCTTTGGTCAATCTTTTACAGACAAGATCTTCTTTACCCCTTTGTCATAAGCCTAAATTTTACATTTCTTTGATGACATCGGAGCGTAAAGAGCATTTATTCAACTGGCAGACACCCGTTTTTTTATCTGCTCGGATTACATCTACGATCACCTTGCTTTTCTGGAAGATAAAAATCTGGTAGCTTTCTATATACATGTTGATCTATTTGAACATCCAGCACATATAATAGCTCCATGTCGTCCAATGTCTTGCGGAATTTAAATCTATTGCCATACAAACCATCTGCGCCAACAAAATTAAATCTGGTTTTAAGTTCTGCCTGACATTTTACAATCAATTGCCAGCTCTACTTCACTTTGCGGTGTTATCCTTTCTTTGGGAACGCCTATTGCTTTAAACGCTTTTTTCGCTTGTTCAGCTTTCTGGCAAGAATAATTCTGTATCAATGAGGCCATAATATTTTTCTGCCTTTAAGCTCCATATACAGCTACCTGATAATTTTCAACTTTACCCATTGTACCACACCTTTCCCAGGGCAGCTTGAATAGCAAAGCCAGCCATTTAGCGCGCTTTACTTTTCCAATTTTATATTGACTCTTTTTACATGATCAATCTTTATTTATCTTCTTTAGGCCTTTCCCATTCAGGATTCTCCTCAAAATAATTACTTAATGTTTGAAGTAAAATCCTTTTAAGCTCATCTTCGGTTTCATCTTTATAGTAAATAGGAATATAGTCTGTCCAAAAAACATCCATTTCAATCTTTATTCTCCTTCTGAACCATAAAGTAATATTTAGAATTAAGTTGATGTTATAAGCTGAACTAAGACCAAATAAAAAACCTTCTATATATATTTTATACGAATAATAACTCGTATCTCCATTAAGGACCATTAGTGGTCTTTCTTTAAGAACATTAATAAGCCCATCAATTGATGCTTGTACGTCCATAATTTTATTTTACAGTCATTATTTTACTTGCTCAAATATCAAATCATCAGCGTACTCAAACAACTGTTTATAAATGTTTAGTGGCATTCCCGCTGCACCTGTCATTTTATCATAAACCATCCCACCGTTAATAACATTTACACTTTCATAGTTTATACAAATCTTCTATTCATTCATAATTCTCAGCTAATTCACGGAAACTGTTGAAGCCCTTGGGGCTGTAAGAACTAAGGAGCCAACAGGTGAAATATTTTCCACAAAAACAACCTTGGGATAATAACCACCTGGCCATCATATCCCTGCATTGGTCTAGAATAATTCTCATTATTAGAAAGCCTGCAGTCTCTATTGCTTTTAACACTAATATTTCGTGTAATAAGTCCCTTACATATTGCCCACCAGCGATTGCAGTTACTATCCGGAGTTCCTGCCAACGCTGTAGGAATTGTACGACATGCATGTCTACATATTTATTGCAACATTTTTGTAAACATCAAGTAGCATTATAGAATCTGAGAGGCTAACTAAATAGTTATCCTATCTCCCTTAAAACAACTTGTAATATTATAGTTTTATCATTCCAATTTACCCTTCAAACTCTCTAACCATTTGATATAATATGCATGTTGCTCATCAACTGTAGCTACTATACTTACATCATCAACTGGATCAAATATTTTACATATATTTTCCTTAGTTACAGGCTTACCCAACACAAGTTTGTATGCATTTATTCCTATCATCATACCACTTGAAGGATAAACATCTAATCTTGCGCCATTGCACATCAATTTTATTTCAAACAATTCCAATTCACGCCTCAATTTTACCAATGCTAAAAAAGGATAATATTCATATGTTCTGATATTAAAATCTTCTGATTTAAAAGTCAATTCTACCTGTTGATTAACATTGGAAAAAAATAAATTAGATTCAAAAAATTCTTTTCCGTTAAAGTATTTAATTGAATAGTATTTCATATAATTATTCAGTTACATATTGAGATGAAACAATGCGTTTAAATGGAACTTTCAGTGGAATAAGTATTTCTTTTTCCCACCCAAAACCATAATCTGCACCACGAACGGTATTTACATTTATGGCATTAGCTGGAGTCCTTATTTTATAAATGTATCCTTCCCCATAACCTTCAATCCAAGGATCAAGTACTGAAGGATCATTTGTTGTTGCAACAAAACCAGAAGTTCGATTACGGACGCTCCATCCATCTGTATGTTTATTAACACTCATATCTTTACCCCAAGATTCAAAACCACCAGCAGCCTCTATTTCTGCAGGAGGCCTTGTATCAAATCGATATACATATTTCGGAATATCAGACGGCAACTTAGGTTCACCAGCAAACTTAATTTCCTCTGCAATGTATTTATGTAGTGCCCCAATCTCTGGAATAGAAAAATCCATTTTTCCAACAGCCATTCCTACTGCAAATGTTGAGACAGTCTCCCATTGTTCTGCACTAGCCAGCTGGTATCCGGCATCCTTTAATTGTTGTTTCCAAGGTGTTCGAGTATGGTATGCTAAAGTACTTTCTGCTGATTTTTTTACATTTTTTGCTAATTCTTGAAATTCAGACTTCGTTTGGTTAATTATCACACCAGGTCGAGAAGCATTACTCCCAATATATATAGTTGAATTAATAAGACCTATGCCAAAGTTTAATAACTTCACACCTCCATTATCAATTAAACTTATTACATTTAATGCAATATTATCTCCATACTTAAACTTATTAATCGTCGGAATACCTACCTCTAAACCGTCTAAATCAACAAACATTATTGGCTTATTCCCTGCAAACTGATAAGGGGAATAATAAGGATAATGACTGGTAAGAGGATCTATCGACAGAAACTTCGCCACCCTTGGATCATAGATCCTCATTCCATAATCCTGCCCATTCCCCTCACCCTTCACCTCATTATCATTCTCCTTCCCATTAAACCCATACCTATACCCCTTCGCAACTATACCATAACTTATTCCACTTTCAGTCCCTGCATCCGCACTCGTCTGATCTACAAAAAGCGTCGTAAACTCATCTGCTGTTCCACTTGAAAACTCCCCTTCAAAACTTATTGTCTGCGTAGCCATATAAGTTTCAGGAGTATTATTACTACGCTGGGTAACTGTCAGGGTCGCAGGGATGGTATCTCCATTCATTACAACAGTACTACCCGCAACATTCTTTCCTGTGCCTCATGGAAGAAAAATAATGCATCTTCAATTATATACACCTCACCATCTGACACTATAAAACTAAAAAAATACTCCCCGTAAACGGTAAACGCCAGCCGATGACCGGGGTTTACTACTTATGAGGAAGGAAGAATATCTTCGACTAATATCAAAACCCTAGTGATACCTATAAATTTATTTGCTTCCATGTTCCATCATTTCATCTATACGGATCTTCAATTCGTCAGGCAATTGTTCTCTTAGTGCATTTAAAACAGGCAAAAAATTATCATTATCCGGTGCACGGGAAACTAATTTGACTATTTGATTGCCAAAGTCTGCATACCATGATGAAGGTTTATCTAATTTTGATAAGCGTTGAATTAAATCTATATATTCATCAAAATCATACTCTGCTGTATCCAAAATACTTTCATACAAATATTTAGCAGATGCTTCCTGTGACTTATTCAAGTCTTTTTTAAAGTAGTCTGTCAGGAAATTCAGAATCGGGAAATCTATATTTTGAGCTTCCAAATCTTGTAAAACAGTGCGTGCATGTATAAGAATTCCGATCAAATCCAAATTTTCATGTTGAATAGCATATTCTACATCTTGCAGATATAACTGTGAACGATTATCGTATTTTTTTAAATTAAGAGCATAATTATTAATGGCCTCCCACATTAATCTTACCTCTTCTTGTAGAATATTTCTATAAAGATCCACATCCATGATAGGAGATTCCATTTCTGATTTCAGCCTTTTTTTTCGGTACTCAAAATATGGTATCATTTCTGACATATTCAATCTATACATAGGTTCTGATTTATTTTTTTTTCGCCTTATATAATCCAGGAGTGCTTTTGTAAATATAATCAATGGCCATTATTCTTCCATTAAAATGAACTGATCCGGCATTACCTGGGAATCCAAAATTATCATTCAAAAAATAACCTATACCAGTACTGGTAGGCCAAGAATATTTTTCTGCCTTCATAATAGGGAGGTTTGCTCGCCTTGCCCTTTCAGTTACATTATTCCCATTATTATCCAAAGCAGGTATTGAGACACTTTCGAGGTAGGCTTTTGTTCCCTTTGGCACCGTATATCTAACAATAATGTCATACTGATAAGCCTCTCCACCTTTAAAAATAAAACTATTGGCATAGGTTAAATACTTTAAATCGGAAGTAATAAATGGAATATCACCCTTATAAAGACGTGATTGGATATACCCACCAGTAGCTTTAAATTCTGTCCAGCCCATAGCTCTATAAAAATACTCAACGCCCGAACCTGCATCTTTCCCAAATTCATTTAAGTCGTCTGTACGTTTTGCTATTTTCCCCCACCAAGGTTTACCGAAAGTCCAAGTTTCCTTTGCCTTTTCATTTGTCAATAAAGAAATTTGCCAGGTATTACCGTTTACACCTATCACAGTTCCAGACGTTCCATCTGCATTCATGGAAAAACCTGCTCGTGGAGGAATCAAATTATCAAGCTCGGCTGGTGTTATAAAACGT
Source organism: Chitinophaga silvisoli (assembly GCF_003412465.1). Classification (GTDB taxonomy): domain Bacteria; phylum Bacteroidota; class Bacteroidia; order Chitinophagales; family Chitinophagaceae; genus Chitinophaga; species Chitinophaga silvisoli. Next base: position 3,316 of record NZ_QTJV01000027.1, on the reverse strand, counting down.
TGAGGTGCATCTAATCCACCTTGGGGAAGGGTTCCTAATTTGTACCCCATTGGCCTATAACCGTTACCTAAACGCCCAACTCCTCTCTGGCTATTAATATACATCCCTTCTCCAGCCATAGTTTCTACTTCCGGAATTACAGATGTAGAAAGGCCAGGGCCAGGGCCGCCAGGCCCGCCAGGCTCTGCTTCAAGTCCAAGCGCATCCATATTTAATATGGGACTATTATTGGCAAATAAATATGGAGATAAACCCGGGTACTTTTGGGTTAAAGGGTCGATGGTAAAAAATCTGCCAGTCCTTGAATCATATATCCGGGCCTCAAATGCCAGCACATTCCCTTCCCCCTTTAGCTCATTATCATTCTCTTTCCCGTTAAATCCATATCTATATCCATTGGACGTAATGCCATAACTTACACCATTTTCAGTACCTGGATCTGTATTTGACTGATCTACCAATAGCGTAGTAAATTCATCAGCAGATCCACTCGTAAATTCCTCATCAAAAGTGACGGACTGAGTCGCCAGATAGGCTGACGGCAAATTGTTCGTCCGCTGGGTGACAGTGAGTGTTGCTGGTATCGTATCTCCATGAACCACAACCGTACTACCTGCAACATTTTTACCTGTACCAATAGGACCACCTCTACCTGGTATAAGCATACCGAAGGGATAGTATTCCTGTGCAGAAGTAACAACAGGATTATAGTAGTCTATAAAAGAATTATTGAGAGAAATACCAATCTTCCTGTCAGATACAGTGGCAAGCACGTTACCCAAATGGTTTGTTAACTCAAAAGACTTCTTTCCTCTCGTAAACGTGATATTTTTCCCAAAACCTAAACCTGTCATGCTGGTTGCTGGTGGAGGCAATGTATCCTGTACATTGGTTGTCAATGTAGTTATACCCAGGCGCCCAGAACCATATAAATTGATTTCTATCTGACTAAGTTGTCCCTTATTGACTGATGTGTCACCATAAATGTATGTACTTAAAATATTACCAACAGCATCGCGTACATACCATGTTTGATTGGCATCTACAGTCTTGCTGATTCGATTGCCTGATACATCATAAGTGTAGGAAATTACAGTACTGTCATGTTTGTAAATTTTCGATATTTTACCATATACATTCCACTTAATACTATCCACTCCTGCCCCGTAATCAGACACCATATTGCCACTGCTATCATACTTGTAATTACCACTTACCTGATTATCAATATCATTTCCATAATTAGTGCCTCTCACCAAGTCGGTAACATAGGAAAGCTTATTGGTACCCCGACGGTAATGGTAAGTCAGACTATCCATTCCTAATGGAGCACCTGCAAAGGTTTTATTTCCATTACGATTGTAACTTTGAATATTACCATTTGCATCATAAGAAATCGTCTCCTTGAAATCAGCCAGGGCTGAGAAGGTATTGGTCCAGGAATTAGACAAGCTATCCAACCCCTTATTGGCTGTCATACTCGTAAGGCGATTGAGGAAATCATAGGAATAAGTATACTCCAAAGGTGTCCCAATTGTTGATATATTTTGGCTTATCGCAGATATATTACCATTAAACAACGAGTTATTTCCGATAGCTGCAGCGAATGGTTTAGCAGAAGTACTAATTGGGGAATAATCTCTGGCACCAAAATAATGGATTCCAAATCCATATGCATCCCTCGCTACAAAGCCTCCACTTGCTCCATCCCCACCTATATCAAATAATGGAGTGAGAACGGTACTATTGACTCCTTTGAGCCATCCTTGTAGAGTATATGCATAATCAATACCTTGCACCTGTTGCTGGCCAATGACCATACGAGCCAGCGAACCATCTTTATAATATTCATAATAAGCATCATTTTCCCAGAAGATACTATCATGACTTGTTTCAACGTTCGTCAGGCGATTTTCTGCATCATAACTGTAACGATGGTAAAAGGCATCCTTTTGCCCTGGCTGGTATGCTATAAAATTTATTTTATTACTAATTAAGTCATGTTGATATGTAATTTTTTTGAACCTATTGTTATTCAGAGACATAGCACCTACCCTATAGTCCTGTAACAGCGTATCTATATTCCCATGAATACCATAAGTATAAAAGGTTGCTGTTGTAAATTGCCGATTATCCTTATCAGAAGCATTGTTATAATATCCATTCCATGAGATTCTACCTCTAAGGTTTTCCTGGGTCAAAAAGAGCTTCTCAACTGATGTATAAGCTGTATCATAAGTAATTGCTGTTATTTGACTACGGGTAGCCGCTGCTGCATTCAACCAGCTTGCTAAACTTTGTTCACTCCGGCTAATTGTACTAGTCATTGCCGTCGCACTCGTTAGCTCCCCTACCTCAATTGGCCTACCCAATGCATCAAAGTTTGTGTAACTATAGTTTTTTGCCAATGATTGTTTCACATTCTGAGAAACAACCAATCTGCCTAATTTATCATACCAGTAATTAGTAATACTATCATCAGGTGTTTTCTTTGAGATTATCTGATTCAGCGTATTATACCTATACTCCGTCGCCATCTGATGCGCCGGCACAAACCGTGTACCCACTCTTCTCGCCGCTGCCAGATTCGCCTTCCACGTAGCACTCCGATCAATCACAACTCCCGCTGGCGGAATTGTCCTGGTCAGATTCCCTGCCTGGTCATAATAATACAAAGTATACTGATACTCACTGGTGCCATACCCTAATGTAAACAACTCACGCAGCCCACCTGCAATCGCAGTATCACGATAAATCTTATCAAAATTATTCTTCAGGACATCCTTGTAATTATTGTATAGATCATACCCCTTGCTATATACCAGGAATGCACTATCAGAACAATTATTGATTGTATCCCTGACTGTTGTAAAGATAGTCGCAGACTTTCCACATAATAATATAGTATCAGCAACAGGCTCAGAGACATAAGAAACCCTCGATATGATAGTACCTCCGCCGCCTGTCGTATCACTGATGTGGCACTGATTGGTCCTGAAGTCCATATACTCCCAATAATGCTTATTAAAGCCCAGTCTCACGTTCATATAGTTTTCGAACAACTGGTTCTTCTTCATCTGCACACTATCTGTCGTCTCTCTTACTGGTGCATTACCCGGATATTTGGAAAGATAATTATTATACAATGTATCAATTACCTTACAACCTATACAGATATCTCCAGTATAGCACTGTAATGCCGGTGGAATAGTAACAGGAGAGGTAAGGCTGATACAAGCGCTATTACCATTACATGAGCTCAACAATGAATCCAGGTTCGCCTGGGTCATATGAATGCCTCTCGTAGCCGCCAGGT
>NZ_QTJV01000026.1 GCF_003412465.1 Chitinophaga silvisoli | reverse complement strand
ATGTTACTTCTTTATCATCTTTAATTCCAATTGTAGTATAAAGAAATTCTTCACCGGCATTTAACTCATCAGTAAAATAAATACCACTATAATCTTCAACATGAAAGTGTTTAAGTTTATCAATCTCTGAAGTCATATCCAAGTTCCATTAAATTATTTCTAATCATACCAGCTATAATTTTAGCATTAGGATGAGGAGTACCAGTAGTACCATAATAACGTAAATCAATAATATGACGCCATTCTCTTACGGAATATGTATAAATACATCTAGTAGCAGTATCAAGAGGAAGTTTACCACGAGCATCTTGACGACGAATTTTATATTTATCTACAAGAATTTTATATTCTTCAAAATCTCTTTTACATCCATTAAGATAAACATTTATAGCTTCATTTAAATCAGCATTTATAGCTTCATTTAAAATAATATTATTATCATTATTAAATAATTCAGCTTCTTCTTTGCTTATCCAATGAGGTCTACAAATACTTCCATCTTCATAAACATATCTAGTTGATTTTTCAGCAATACTATTAGGACTAACGCGGTTTAATTCACGAGAAGTACTAATTTGTGTATCAACACAAAAAGTATATCTCATCATATGAAATCCTATTTCAGTATTACAAAAATCTTCAATAGGAACAATATATT
>NZ_QTJV01000025.1 GCF_003412465.1 Chitinophaga silvisoli | reverse complement strand
ATTTAGATAGATAACCAAATTGTGTTTTATGGTCTAAAACCCAATTACCATTAACAGTTATATAATAAACATGTTTTTCATAATGATAACTAAAACCAATAGTATTAGCATAATTAATAACAATAGTTTCTAAAGTTTTATCACTATCATTAGCAATAATATAATAAGTTCCATGACGAAACATACTCCAATGTTCATCATTAATAAGTCGTTTAATAGTAGCTTCATCATTACCTGTTTCTCTACCATAACAAACTCTTGCGCATCTAGCAACATGAGCTTTAGCATCATCACCTTGTTTCCAAAGCTCAACTTTTGGTTCAATTATTTTCATCTTCTTTATTATTATAAAAATCTTTAACTACATTTCCAAATACACTATAAAAATGTTCTTTAGGTATAATATTAATAGGCTGTATAGAATCAAGCTCTTTAAAAAACTCTTTAAGACCTTTATTTCTAATCCATAAAGTATCGTAAGTAGCAGTTATATAATTATCTTTATCCATGTCACAAGCTATAAAGCAAGTTTCACTATCAAGTTTATCTATACATTCTTTACATACAATAGCTTCAGCTATTTGTTTACTCTTACTAGCATCTTCTTCAACAGAATTTCCAAGCGGAGTATAACCAATAACTTTACCACAACATATACAAACTCTAGCAAGAGCATTTATACCAAAAATAGGATGTAATTTCATACCATATAATCAGTTACAAATTTAAGAACTTTATAGAAAAGACCAACAAGAGTACCAGTATTATCAATAACATAATCATCTTGAGAAATTTTAATTTGTTCACTTTCATGATTATCATTATTAACTCTTCTATCTACTCTAATTATTTTTCCACCATAATATTTAATAGCCATACATTCATCTTCAAATCTAGCATCAGCTATAATACATTGTCCTTTACTGTTTTTTATATTAAATGCTTTATTCATAGTATAACGAATAAAAGCTTCTTTCCAAAAATGATTTCTAATAATATTAGT
>NZ_QTJV01000024.1 GCF_003412465.1 Chitinophaga silvisoli | reverse complement strand
ATATTGAAGAAGAACTCTAATTTTAATACTAACATTATTACTATATAAAACAAGATATCCAGCTAAATCATCATATTTTAATATAGTATCATTACTATTATCAATAACATAAAAAACTTCTTTAATATTAGTAGAAACAATACCAGTCTTAAAATTATAATAATAATTTTCTTTAATTTCTTGTCTATCTAGAAGTTTACGGTCAATATTACAAAATCCGGCAATATCATCCTTAAGTTTATCAGCAAAATGAATAATTATTTCATCATTTTCGATAAAATCATTTTTATGATAAAGAAGCCAAGTATCATAATTAGCTTTCATAATACCATCATGAAGGATATAACTAATCATAGAAGCAACTGTATCTTTACCGCTTCCTTTAAATCCTTTAATACCAACAATAGTAACTTTATTAATACTCATAATAATTTGTTTTTGTTTATCAAGACAAATATAAAAATATAATAGGAATTTACTAGTAAATATGATACTGAATTTAATGTTAAACATCATAGTGAGAATGACGCATTTTAAGGCTCACCATGACACGCAAATTTTACATGATAGATTAATCATTCTGATATATAAAATTGAATACAGGCAAAAAGAATCATGTCTACGAGCGTGTCATATACAATTTTACACCAATGTAAAACAGAAAAGCCTAGCACATCATATTGTGTACTAGGCTTCACCTTATTCAATATCTATATGATAAATAATACAAAAATCATTACGTTCTTCTACAAACTTAACATTAATATTAAAATCATCTTTAGACATAACAAAAGAATTACGTATTCTTGTATAGAGAAGTTTAATAACTTTATTAGGAATATATAATTTAAATCCAGTATTAGCATCTCGAACAATAGGAATGCCAATATCAACTTTATCATCATTATATAAAATCACATAAAGTTCATTACTTTTAGTTATATCATTATATCTAACAGCAAAATTATAACTTTTAGCATCATAATCAGTAAACAGAATAATAGATTTATAATAACAACTAAAATAAGATTTAGTTCTATCAAAATTATTATTTCTAATTACATTATAATCTAGTATCTCCATTTATAACAACAGTTTTAATATGAAATGGAACTCTAGCAACGCCACTTCGTTCGCCATATTCTATATGAACAGTTCTACCAATATAAGATTGAGAATCGAATAAAACTTCTTGTTGAACAATATGACTAACACTTAAACGAGTTTCAAATTTTTCATCATTAATATCATTTTTACAAAGAAGAATAGGTAAATCACGTTTCTTTTCTTTATAAATATCAAGAATTATAAAATCTCCTTCAGCAACACCTTTAAACTTCTCCATATAATTCGCTCTACGCCTACCATATTGATAATCAGTTTCAGCATTACGAAGTATAAGACCTTCAAATCCTAGATTAATAAAATGATTTCTAGCGTAAATAGCTTCATTATCATTAGTAATATGTTCACTAGGAAGAATAATCAATCGTTCTTTATTATTATAATGTTCTTTAATATTATTAAAACAAGCAGGCAATTTAATATGATAACGATATGTATTTCTATGAGTTTGATTACCTTCCATCATAATATCATAACACCAAAACTGAAGAAGTTTATTTTCAACACAATTAGCATCTTTAACAAAATGATTGATTTGATTAACAGTATAACCGGGAAGATAAACTTCGCCATCAAGTGCTGCAAATCCGTTAATCATATCGTCGATAATATTTGTATTAATAGTAGCAAGCAAATAATCTTCAAGATAGCCAAGAGTATGCCAAGTAAGACCTTCACGACTTTGGAAACGAAGCCTAACAGGTTTAAACATATCATTTTGAGTATAAGCAGTAACAATACAACGTAGACCATTAATCTTATACTGACCATACATACAACTGACTTTTTTCCAAACATTACCATTATACGTTTTAGCAAGCATTGGAAGTAGAAGATTACTGTTTCCATTACTAAGGTCTTTAGGTAGATAAGTATTTAGAAAATTAAATAGAGTATCATTATCTCCATCCTCCACGGGGGGTAAACCCTGCATATCACAAAGTTCATTAAGATATGTATATCCTTGTTTAATCTTATCATTATATCTACTTTCAAGTTCTTTTTGACCATCTTTTTGAGTAACAGCATAAACTTCTTTACGAATATTACCTCGTACAAGACCATAAAAAACAGTGATACTATTAGTACCACTGTCAAGTTCAGCCCACCAAACAGTAGGCACACCATTGTTATTTCTACGATAAAGTTTATTCATTATATTCACTTATTTTTAAACCATTAAATGCAAAACTAACAGCTTTACCACCTAGAAGTTTAGCTTTACGCTGAGCAATCGTTTCCTTTTTAGGCTTAATAGCCTTTGCAATACCGGTGCTAACATCAATGGGTTGACCTGTAAAGACATCTTTTGATTGATTAACTCTGCTAGCACTTCTAGCGCGTTTCCTTGGTTCTTTACTATAATATCGTACTGGGTTTCTTCTCTCGAAATCAAGATTTTTTTCATGTATATCAATAATTCTTTTAATAATAGTATTACGATAATCAATATAACTTTGAGCTTTTTCTGGATGATGTTCTAGAATAAGATAAGCTTTATCAAGAATATATTCAATACTAGAAAGAGTAATACGATAACCATAATTAATAGTTTGTCTAGGACGAGAACCATCAGGATAAATAATAGTACAATCTAAATCTTTAATATAAGATTCAATTGTATCAGCCATTGTAGATTTATCAATAACATAATTAATATATCTAATATCTCTATCATCTAGCTTTTCTTCATATCCTTTTATTATCATAGATTTTCTTTCTTACATTTATAAATAATAATACGAGTTGGTTTACCTATAAGACAGTGATTATATTTAAACCATTCAATAATATCAAATGTAGGATAAGTTTTAGCTATTCCTTCAACAAGAGCATAACCTTCTTGATAATTAAAATTACTATGAATAGTTCCACCGTTATCAGTATCAAGTAAGCTAAACTTTTTGATATATTCAACGTCATCATTAGAAGATAGATTAATTTCTCCATAACAATAAATATCTTTTTTATCAATACGTTTACCATCTACATTAATACATTCCCATTTATCAAGATTTTGTTCATCCTCTTCAGTAATTGGACGCATAACCGTATATGTAACACCAGCTAAACTTTTAGTATGGCAAAGTATTACTTTCTTCCGTATCCCAAGTAAATTCAGTTTCTTCTCCATAATTCTCTTCTATATATTTAACAACTTGCTGAGTTAGTTCATTAATAACATTTGTAGAATAACTACTTCTCAATTCTGCAAAATCTTTAACGCCAAGTTCTTTAGGAATAATAATAGGTATAATATCATAATCATTCTTAAGAATCACAGCTTCCATAAGACCAGTTCTATCATTATCCATAAGACTAATAAGAAAACCATTTCGATTAAGTTTACTACGAAGCCAATCATATTCAATTTGACGAAGTTTATAAGTTTCATGTGGAATATTAACAACACCAATAGTTTTAAATTCAAGGGTAGACCCCCTGTAGAGGATGGAATGATTAATACTCTTTAGATAACATTCAAGACTTAATCTATCTTTAGTAGATTTAGTTATAATAATAACGTCATAATTATCTAATTCAAGATTAATAATTCCTTCAATAGTATTACTATTAGTTATAAACTTAACTTCAGTTTTCTTATTTCTATTTGGAAAATACAGTTTAACATTAACTATTCCTCTTTTATCTTGTCCAAGAACGTAACCATAACATAAATCTGTTTTATCTTTATCGTAAAAATATTTAGGAATAGGATTAGTAGAACGATTAATATAAAATTGGTCAACAGGATAAACAAAATGAGTATTAAGAAAATTAAGATTAACACCAAATTGTCCCCAATACTTAGCATCTAAATTATTCCACGGACGAGTAACAAGTTCAATAATAGGTTTATGATTACGTACATTACTAATAGCCCTAGTAATACTATAATCGTTGTTTTCATCTTTATCTTGTCCATAAATAATATTTCTAAAAGTATAAGCAATATGTTTAAGAACAAATAGAAATTGACTTTTAATAGAAATATCAATTTGCTTATGAACAATTTCAGAGAGTACAGTTGCAGCAGCATCTATACAATCTCCCCACCAATATCCAGCAAAATCTCTTCCTTTAAGTTTATTCCTATTATCATATCTAAAACCAAAACTAGGATGAGTATCTTCACGAAAAGGACTAGATATAAATTCTCCTGTATCTATACAATGTTGTATATCTTCAACACTAATTTCAGTATAGGTACTAAAAATAGTTACTTGACTAACTTTAGAGAAAATATAATCTTTAGTTAAAATAGTATTATTAATATTTCTTTTCATAATATTTCTAATTTGACCTTTATCGTGAACATATAAAAAAAGAGGATTAGGTACTAAAATAGTACCCAATCCTCTTACATACAACTATTTAACTAACTTTAATTTTTTAAAATGGTAAATCTTCTGTTGGATTAACAAAAGCACCAGCAGCATCATTACCACCACCAAATGGACTAAAATCTCCACCTCCATTAAATCCACCAACAGGATTCATAGGAGCAGCAGTTTGAACACCGGGCATTACACCTACACCAGGCATAGCAACATTCGGCTGTTTAGCTTGTTCGGCAGATTTTTGATAAACAATACTTTCTTTATAAGGGTCAATATGAAGACTAGGAGCTGATTGTTCTTTATAAAGTTCAATAACTCCATCATTAATAAATGTAGGAAATCCTAAATCACCAAATGAGGATTTACTTCCAACAACAGCGCGCCATTTACCATCATTCTTAATAAAACGAAGAAGTTTCATCCAAATAGTAATAGGTTTACCTTTAGCATCTTTATAAACAGGTTTTCCATTATTGTTAAGTAACTTAACATAATTTTCAAACACAGTCTTATAACCAGCTATAACTTCTTCAGCTTCAACAGGTACATACTGCATATTTTCATCAAAATCTTCAAAAGATAAAGTAAGAGCATCAATTTCTTCTTCTGTTAAATCACGACCTTTAAGAACAAATACATTATATATATGTTTCATAAAGCGGAAAACGTTATCAACTTTCCAAGCACCTTTACCACCAGGAATAGTTTCAACATTACTTTCAACAGGAAGAAGACGTTGAGTTACATAACGACGTTCATTGATATTTTCATGATTACTAGCAAAAGTAAATGTAAGATAAGGAATACTCATACCAGCAAATGAAGGCATACCTTGAACATCATCTTTCAATGTAGCCCAGTCAACTTTAACATCTTCAAGATGACCAACAAACAAGCCATTAGCTTTGTTGCAATCAGTACGTTCATCAAACTTTTTACGAGTTACATCACGTAAATCGTTATTAATACCTCTACCTCTACGTTTTTTAGGAGTTTGTACTTCTGCATTAGCAGTTTGTTCAGCACTTGCTACAACAGTAGTTTCATTCTTAATTTCTTTTTCTGTCGACATAATTAAAGTAATTAAAAGAATTATTAGATAAAATAAGAGCTGCACTATTAGCAATACTAACAATGCAGCTCTATGTTCAAGATACTATATTTCTAGGACGAAGATTTGATTATTCAGCAGTTTCTTCTTTTTCAGATTTCTTACCAATACGGATAGGTTCTTCATCTTTATATTCGGTAAGCATTGCAATCTTAACAACAATATCTTTATGACCGTTATTAACAACAGCTTCTTGCAAGTTATCAATATCTACTGTATAAACACGATTCTTAGAAGTAGCTTCTTCATCAGTCATATCAGCTTTCAACTGTTTCCAAACATTAGAATCAGTAAAGTTAAGAGTTACACCAATACCAGACAAGGCAGCAGTATTAGCACACTTAGAACCTTTAATCTTAGCAACTTCATCACCTTGAATACAACTAATCAAAAGTTCTTTTTGTTCATCTTCTGTAATACCTTCACGTGTAAGAGCAGCTTTAAGTTCTTCATTAGAAGAAGATAAAGCACCTTCAAGAGTTTCTTGGAAGTAAGTATTAACATACTTAACTTTATCATTCTTAGTCATACGAACACGAGTAGTACAAGGATTACCATTCTTATCCAATTCAGCAATACCTTTAGCCAAAGCCCAAATATCAAATTCAGCATGAACAGCCATAGCAGCTTCGGGAGAATCAATATCCAAACCTTGTTCTTCACAGAAAGCAACAACTTCGGGTACTTTATTGATAATAGCATTATCAATGTTTGCACAGTTATTAATGAACATTACATATTCACCATGAGCAATGCCGAGAGCTTTAGAAACTTGGGCAGTCATACGGAAACTACCGGGAGTAGAAACAACTACCAATTCAGGTTCTTCACTAACTGCTCTTTGACCAGCATTAACAATACCCATACCAAAACTCAAACCTTTCTTAAAGTCTTTCATAATTTTTGTAATTTAAAAGTGAATAATATTAGTCATACGACTGTTTTGTTTAATAATAATTTCTCTAGTTTGTTTATGTTATTGAATTTCAGTAATATCAATAATATCTTCATTACTTAAATCAATACCTTGTATAGTCTTTAATTCTTCTGTGCTTAAACAGCCCATAATTAAATCATTAGCAATTTCACGAGCACCATAAACAAATGCTCTATGACTTATCATTATTTTAGGATATTTCTTATAAGTATCTTTTTCAAAACATCCAGCAACAATAGCATCTTTATAAGTAAACTCACCAGTAGCAACCATATTACGTTCTCCAATTTTACGATAAAAACGATAACTAGTAATATAATCAATAGGAACAGCAGGTATTCTATAAACAGGAACTTTACCAGTAGAAGCAATTTGTTTAGCTTCAGCAGTATTAGTAGCTATTTCAAACTTACCATTAAGTTGATATTCTTTATATACATTACCATTATAATCTTTATAATATTTAACAGGATAAACATATATATGTTCATGGTCTTTATCTTCTGCATTTTTAGTTTGTGCCTCTTTGGGAGTAAGACACTTAATACAGTCAGATGGAAGTTTATCTTCATCATAAGCATTAAAGCCATCTGTATATTCGTACAGAGCGCGATAATTATCTACTTTTTCCCAACTCACGCTGCCTTTGACAAGTAATGCCTTAATAATGTGAACATCAATACCTGTTTTACCTTGAACTACATGAATATGTTCAATGCAAGTAGAAAATGGAAGTCTAAGGTCTTTAGCTCTCATTGCAATAGCAAGACCATCTTCAACAGACTTAATACCACATTTATCACTACGCATAACACGTTTGATAAATACTTCAAGACTTGCAATTTCAGCTTCACTCATATAATTAAGCTGATATGGAGCAACAGAATGTTGAACACCATGTTGTTTTTCAATACCACTATTACTAACAGCAACAGTAGTATCATTAACTTTAACTTCTTTATCTTCGTCCATTCTATCAAAGAGCGATTTTGATTACACAACAAATGTAACTATTATATTTATACTAGCAAACAATATCATCAAAATTTTGAGCACTAATATCAGAATTAACATTCTGTATAACTTCATGGTTAACCGATAACTTTTCCTTTTTAAGACTTGCTTCCTCAATAGTACCAGCTATATAAAGTTTATGTACTTTAAGTTTTGATTGACTACAATTAACATTATTATAACGATAAATAAGTTCATCTATTGTATCACATAAAGATGAGGTTAAAATCCATTCGTCTACGCTTATTTCTAGGCTGTCAGTTGAATTATTTTTTATGGATAATACTCTTAATAAGCCATCATTAAAAGACTTCAAATTCAGCGTGGAAATAGCCTTAGATTTGACGATTCTTGGCTGTCCTTTCTTGCTTCCTGTCTTATACAAAACAGGAATACCATTATCATCAACTAGAACTTTATCTTCAATCTTATCATGGTAATCACCACAAATTTCACCTAATTTATCATTAATATATTTAGTTACAGTAGCAGCATATTCACCTCTCTTACTAATAATAAGAAATCGTTTGTCAGGATTATCTTTAATAATTTCAACTATCCTTTCTAGCTTACAAACATTATCAGAACATATAAGCATACGTTCACGAACAATATTATAAAAAGTCTTAACTCGTTCAGCAAGAACAAGAGGATTATAACATTCATCAATTTGTTTACTAAAAGGATTAGTCATATCCATATCAGCACTCCATCCATTATATTCAGCTATTTCTGTAATATATTGCATAGCACTACGTCCGTCTTGAGTACCATTTCGAGCACATTTAATATTATCAAGATTACCAAATACTTGAATAGTCTGAGTAATAAATTCAGTATATTTATCGTAATTAGTAATATCTTCTTGACTAGTAAATAAAATCTGCTCTCTGTGTTCCTCTACGGGGAGTATGGCTCGCATACCACTAGAATTTAGAATATTATTAATAGGTGGAATATTATTATAAATCTTAGTTAACTTAGAAGTATCAATAGTTTTTTCAGTTAGAATCATAAGTTTAAATCTAGCATGATTAAAAACTGTATTACAAGATAAATTCCATTCGTTAACTCCAACAACAATAGAAATATCATAACTATAATTATATCTACTATTAACATAAGTATGAGTAAGAATATTAATAGTATCTATATTTATATTATGATTTTTAAGACTATCAACAATTTCAGTTCTTCTTTTCCAATTATCTGTAACAATAAGTATTTTAATATTATCATTCTTATTTCGCATAAGACTAATAATTCTACTTATAATTTCACAATAATCAATAGGAGGAACACAATTAATAGTTCCAATACCTTTATATTCTTTAGAACCCCATTTGTTAATTAGTTTATCATAAGTTTCTTCAACTATATTTCTCATCCAAAATCATCTTCATTAAAAATAGGATTATACATACCGCTATATTTTTTAATTTTACTTTTACCTTTTCCTTTAGGAGAAATCTTAAGTTTAATAGGATTAATAACTTTCATAGCTTCTTGATAATAAAATTTAAAATTAATATCTCTAAGAGAAATATCTTTATCATCAAGACTATTAATAACCGTTACAACAGAACCAGCCGCCATTCTACTACGAGAACCATTATCATTATGAACTTTCTCAATAATATAACCTCTATTAGAAACATAAAATCTAACATATCTTTGACAAACAACATGAGTAACTTGCCCATTTTCAATCTTAGTTTCTTCTACATGAAATTGTCTACCTACATTTTGAGTAAGACAAAAGTCAAGAATATTAGTAGCTTCTTGAAGAGTATCCATTACAGGTTTATTCTTAAGAAAATAGTTTTCAATAGCTTGAGCAACAATAGGCATAGAATAACCTTTAGTTAAATCTAGAGAATACATCATAGGATTAAGAGCACCTTTAGATTCAATTTTAAGTTTACCTTTAGACCTAAATTGAGTAATATAATTATTAACATCACGAGCTATAAGACTATGAACAACATCACTATCTGCTTGCATTCCAGTAATATTTTGCCACCAAGTAGTAATTTCTTTAAATTTATCTTCTTGACTAGCATAAACTTTTACCATAATACCATCAGTATTAGCACTAATAATATGAATATTATCTAGTTCAAGAGCTTCGCATAACATGAGAAGCATAAGTTGTCCATTAACAGTAACTTTAAGAACAGCAAGACGGTCATATAAATCTCCTTTTTCAAATCCAAGTTTACCATAAATACTATTTATGACAATCTTTAGAACTAAAGCAAGAATATCTTTAGCAATTCCATCTATGTATTCTTCTTCGCTATGTTTCACATCAACACGTTTTTGTTTCATCCAACTAATTAAATTACAAAAAGCATTTGTATCAATATGAGCAGGAGCAACTTTATGAACACCTATTATACTAGGATAAAAACTAGCAACATCAAAATGATAAATGGTAAAAGGTTTACCCCCCGTGGAGGATGGAGTTAAGTAATCACCATAAGGAGTAGTTGAATATAACTCCATAGGAACATCTTGACTATGTAAACCTCCAGTTGCAAGAGTATAAGTTATATCTCCAATTTTAACATTCTCACTAAAGGCATCTTTATTAACTCTATAAATTGTAGTTTTATAAAGTTTATCAAGTAAATCTTGAAGTTCTTTAGTTTTAAACTTAATAAAAGGAAAAATAACCTTTTTAAAACTCATAGCAGTTCTTTCAGTTTTCTTACCTTTCCATTGTTCAGGAGCAAGACCACTAAATTTACTATAAAATTTCTCAAAAAGAATATCAGCAGTTTTACTACGACTAGAATTAAGAACATCAACATCATATGCTTTACTAATAGCATAACGAGATTTAATTTCTTCTGGATAAAGACGAACTATTTCAGCTACAATAAAAACATCATTAAGATTATAATACATCATAGGTTCAATATATTCGTCAAGAATAAATCTATCCCATTTATCAACTAGTTTATTAAGCTGATTAATATTCATTCCTTTAAGATTAGGAATTTCATTATATAATTCAGCTTCTTTTTCATTAATGTCAGGAAGTTCATATTCTAGAAGTTCATACCATTGAAGATTAATAGAAGTTTGCTTTAAACCTTTAGGAACAGGTTTACGTTCACCTGTTTTACTATCTACAACTACACTTGCTTTATTAAGAGCAAATATACGCATTACATCAACACCTGTAAATGGTAGTTTATATTTTCTAAGACTATTAAGATAAAAATCAGTTCTAAATTTATCTTTATCATCTTGACTAGAAATAATAGTTTTACTAGTTTCATATAACTTATTAATAAGTTCTTTCGTACTATTCGTACGCATATAAAAACTAAGTAAAGCAGCAATCATAAGATTATCATAATTGAAATTATTAAATCCATACAAGTCAGTACGAATAATATTTCCATTAGAATCTTTATAGCATCTAGTCTTATTAATATAACCTATCATAGAAAGTAATTGACTATCGTCTTTATCTGTTATATAAAATTTATATTTTTCAACAGTTTCAAGACGAGCTTTAATTTCTTCAACAGATAGCTTTTGAACTAAAGGAATAGCTTTTCCATTACTATCAACACAATCTTTAAAAACTTTAAGATAGCTATTAATGCTAACAAAAGTAATAGAGAAGAAGTTTCTTAATACTTCGACATCATAAGCTATACAATTAATCATTTATAAAATTTATGCCATAATTATTTCTATTTTCATTAACCCAATTAATATCATCAGCAAAACGCTGTTTAAATATACGATAAAGATTATTATCTTTAAATTTAATAAGAGGAGAATAATTACTAAATACATATTTACCACCAGTAGCTATAAATCTAGGAATAGGATTATCGCTAATACTACGATAAGCATCACCAAATATAAATAGATATTTATAATTAATTCTAGCTAATTCTTTCCATAGAATATTACGACATTTATCAACAGCAGTAAGATAAGTATTATAATTATTAGAACAAGCACATTTAATACTATAAGTCATATAAACATCTTCGGTATTATTTCGTCCAGAGTATTCATCGTAAAGATTACCAATATCAGTAAATAATTGATAATCATCACAATAAACTCTATCACCTCTAGGAAATAGGAAAACAATATCTCCATGAATACTTCCTCTACCACCTTGTATATATTTACCTGTATTAAATATACGATTTGGACATCTTTCACAATCAGGATATTCGTCAACAGTTTTACTTGCCATAAGATAATACTAATTGATTACTAGCACGAGAACAAGCAACATATAATCTACGAAGCATTTCATCTCTATTAGTATAAGGATGACCATATTTATCATAAATCATATCATTAATATCTACAAATACATTTTTATAAGTAGAACCTTGTGCTCTATGAGAAGTAATTGCAAAACCATAATCTAAATCTCTACT
>NZ_QTJV01000023.1 GCF_003412465.1 Chitinophaga silvisoli | reverse complement strand
ATTCGTAATATTAGAAGCTATAAGATATTTACGTTTAAAATCAAAATACTGTTTCCATTTACTTCCACGTTCAGAACTACTAGCTTTTTTAGCATCATCAATAAGACTAGTCAACTTCTTATAATACATTTGAAATGTATAGTTATCATAATGGTCAATAACAAATAAAGGTTGAGTTACACTTCCACCATGAATAGCTTGAAACTTAATAAGAAATCCTTTAAACTCATAATCATTATCAACTGTATCAACAATATCTTTAACAATATATTCTTCACTATTGTTTATAATAATATCATTAAAAACATTAACAACAGTAGTATAACTCATTATTAAATCATTACGAGTAATAAGGCTCTTATCAGCATCTTTAATAATCATATGCCTAACATGATTATTCCATTGTGCAACACGATTATTAGTATAAGCTATAATACGATACAAATCAATATTTTTAGTATATTCTTCATCATTAAAACAAGTATCAATTAAATCAGAAAATTCAGTTTGACCACAAACATAAAATCCTTTAGTTTCTTCATTATAATCTTGTCTATTTTTAGATATATAATCAAGAAATCTCCATCCATTCTTATTATCTATATCTTCTCGAAGAAGTTTAAGAAGTTTACTAATAGGGTTATTATCTCCTTGTCGTACAACTTCTTTAAGATAATAAGTATTACTAGCAATAAGAAAAGCTTGACTAGTTTTCTCATTAACAGGTGGAAGCTGACTAGAGTCACCAAGCATTATAACTTTAATTTGAAGCTTCTTACATTTATTACTAATATACTTAACAAGTTTAGCATTAAGCATAGAAGCTTCATCAATAATTAAAACTTTAAGACCATCTAGTTTATCTTTTCCAACAGGATTAAAGGCAGGATTTTCAGGGTCAAAATTTTCAATATTAACATCAAGTCTAAAACCAAATAATGATTGAATAGTATTAACTTCTTTTCCACCAATAGAATTACTAAGAACTCTACAAGCTTTATGTGTAGGAGCAGCACAGCCTATAACACCACCAGACCATTTGCAATTATTAATAACATATTTAATAACAAATGTCTTACCTGTACCTCCAGCACCACAAAGAGCATTAATAAATTTCTTATCATCCCAAGGCTGTGCAAGAAACTCAATAAGTTCATGCACAGCTATTTCTTGGTCTTTAGTAAACTTAATGTTAATATCTTTTCTATTACTATTAGCAATATTAAGATTACCAATCATTATAATTCGTTGTTTACATCAATAAGATTATTTTTAACTTTATCTTCATATTCTTTCCATTCTTGAAAAGCTAAAATAGTAGATTCACTATCACCACGATTATAACACGTAGTAATATGAAACAATTCCTTAGCAAAAGGCATTTTAACAATTTTACCTTTAGCTATAAGTCCAGCAGCAAAAGGAATATAAAATCTAGTGTCAACAGTTTTTCTATTTTCACTATCTCTTATAATTTTAATTCTATGGTTATATTCATCTAATCGACGAGCATAAACAACTTTCTTTCCTTTAGTTCTGTAACTTTCACCAGTAATGCTATATAGTTTGCCATTGTATTCTACTTTATAAGTACCATCAATATATCTAATAATACCTTCACATTTAGCAACTATAATAACATATTTATTGACTATTCCTTTCTCTTTGGATTTACCTACAACTCCAAATGAGAATTTAAAGCTAACCATAACATACTACTTTCTTTTAATAGTACGCATACGTTTATCAACAGCACGAGTAATACCTTTAAAAGTATTATCCTCTGCAAACTTAGCTTTATGAGCAGCCTTTTTAGCAGCTTTCTTAGCAGCAATTTCTTCATCACGTTCTTTTTGTTGTTGAATAACATCAACAATCTCAACATGATAACCACAATAATGAGAAAGAAAATCAATCTTACCACTAGTTCTATTACCAATAGCACTATTTTTAGCTACTTTAATAACTTTACTAGCAGGATTGATTCCAATAACAGCGTCAACATTATTAAGTTGACGAACAACAGAAACTTCATCATACTTTTTCATAAGTATTTTACGTTTTTAAAGATTAATAAAACAATTATATTTAATAGTTAAAACTATAATAAGTTCAATAATAATAAGATTAGTAGAGCCACTACGCTACGCTCCGTGGCGACCCCCCGTAGAGGATGGAAGCAAGCTAGTCATTAAACTTTCTTTCTAATAATATCATTAAAATCACTAGTAAGTTTACCAATCCTATCTTCAATTCTATCTAGTCTATTTCTATCCCTATCTCTTTTAACTTCCCATTGTTTATTAATATCGCAAATATCAATTTGAATCTTTCTAATCCAATTTTGAGTATCATTAATATCTCTAATAAGTCTATCTAGTTTTTTACTAACAATGGTAATTCTTATAAAAAGATATACAGATAAACCAAATATCATACCAAGTATAAAATGAGAAACATTTTCAATCATAGAAATAATGATAAAGTTTACGAATAAGTTCAAATCTAGTATCAGTAATATTATAGATTTTAAATGCTTTAGCAACAAAATCAAAATCACCATATTTAAGTAAAGCATCTATATAATCTTTAATATCACTAAGCCACA
>NZ_QTJV01000022.1 GCF_003412465.1 Chitinophaga silvisoli | reverse complement strand
CTGCAATAAATATTAGTATAGGAAAAATTATTTAAACCTCTAATCCTAGCTGGATCAAAATATAGGTAAGCTTACAGCTTTGTGTAGTGCAGGCTCCGTCAACTGTTACCCGTTGGCCACAACCATTTGTGATAGTCTTCTTTCCACAATCAGAATTAGTTGTACATGCTTTTCCACCTGTGTCGCTACCCTCGATACCGTCAAATTAGTTTTTTTGACCCTGTATCAAATATGAATATAGAGCCCCCTCCCATCCAATATTTGGAGAAACCCTAAAAATAATGTTGCTTTGTTACTCGTCACAGCTCCCTGTAGCAAACTGTATTTAAACATGTTATACCTATCATCCCATAAATTATCCCTGATGAAAAATATTCGCTGGATCCTCATAATCATCTTTACGCTCTCCGCTGTCAACACTTTTGCCCAATATGCAGATGATAATGTGACCGTAAACGACAGCCGTAAATCAAAAGACCCTTTCAAAGGAAAAAACAAAGCCCAGGACCTGGACAGTGGTAAAATCACCAAAATATCCCTGCCAGATCCGGACATTAACCCCGATGAAAAAACTGCCATCGCAATTAACGTATCCGGTATACAGATCATTAATGAAGTTGGTGACTCTACCATCTTAGGGTATGTGCAGACAGGTATGTTCAACAAGTGGAAGCCTGCTGCTTTAGCCAACCCTTTTACTGAGTACCTGCAATCTTATGTAGACCAACGCTACCACTCTATATATAAAAAAGAGGGTGCACAACTCGTCATCGTTATACAGGAAGTCCGCATCGGGGAACGTACTTTCAGCATGAGCGAGCGCAGCTTCTTACATTTCAAAGCCATCTCCTTCGCAGGAGATAATAGCGGCAAATTCACCCAGATCGGTGCCCTGGATACCATCCTTACAAAAGGGGGTATGGATGTTACACACAAACACGGTGAAAACATCATCGCTGCCCTGCAGATTTTACTCGCCCGTACGCCTGTGCAATCACCCGAAACTTATACCCTATCCGAATTAAAAGAAAAAGCAGCAGCCCGCTACAATGTTCCTGCCCTGCAGGCAAAAGAACATGCAGATGGCATCTACCTCACCTTTAAGGATTTTCTTGCCGACAAACCATCTGTCACTGACATTGAATATGAGAATGATAACAACATCATTCGCTTCTATCATAAAGACAGCAGCGGCAACAAAATCTATGTTGATAAATTCTGGGGGGTACGCAAAAGCGGTGCCCTGCTCAAACAATATGATTATGGTGCGCTCATTCCCATCGAACAAAAACAGAACAGCATTTACCTGACCAACTACCTGTCTATGTCCCGCCGCAATAACAATGCTATCATCTGGGGTGCAGCAGGAGGAGGAATGTTAGGAGCAGCAATAGCGGGAACGATAGCAGCAGGCACCATGCCACTGGTAGAGAATGTGCCGTATATCAAAAAGAAAGCGCCCTATGCGACCCGCGTAGATATTGAAACAGGAGAACTCGCATTATAATAAAAAGAGCTTGTATCAAGAGTAAAATTTACCGGATGTAATCCGGAACATTGAAGGAGAGTTTGTAATTCTCAATGCCTTCAAATTACTCCTGATACAAGCTCTTTTCTTATTTTACAAAATACCGCATGATCTCCCTCCTGAATTCCTCCGCCCCAATTTCCCTTCTCCGCTCCAAAATTCCTTTCGCCTTCTTCCCTGCCGGATACCTTAACTGGTCCGCAGCATCAGTTGCCGCCTCATAAATAACAGCCGCAATCTCCTCCGGCAGCGTCTCCTGGTCAACTGCAGCCAGTACCTTCTCCACCGCCGCATCATACACCGGGTGTCTGGCCAGATCAAAAGATCTGCTAAACAGATCCGTCTTTGTTGCATCCGGAGCCACCGTCTTCACCCCAATATTGAATCCCGCCAGCTCAACTGACAGGCATTCACTCCAGCCTTCCAATGCCCACTTCGTAGCGTTGTAAATACTACTGAAAGGAAACCCTGTATTGCCGCCCACTGATGTGATGTTAATAAATAGTCCTCCCTGCTGCGCTCTGAAATAAGGAATAAAAGCCTGCGTCACACGCACCGCTCCCAAAAAGTTGGTATTGATCTGCCGCATGATCTGCTCTTCTGTATATGCTTCCATGGCACCAAACAAACCATAACCGGCATTATTCAATACCACATCTACCTTGCGTAAAGTAATCGCCTTACTCACTGCCGATGTAATCTGCTCAACATTGGTTACATCCAGCGTCAATAGCTGCACATTCTCCAGCTGAGACAACACCGTTTCTTTTTCCGGATGCCGCATAGTAGCAATCACATACCACCCTTTGTCATGAAAGAACTGCGCACTGGCCTTGCCAATACCTGATGAAGCCCCTGTGATAAAAATTGTTTTCATTGGTAATAATTTTATGACACAAACCTAGCGGCAAAATAGTATACATTTGATACCTGTATACAAAAGGATACTTACATGAAAGCAAATGAAACCAAACGCTTCCAGGACAAAATCAGGGCTATCCAGGATACTATGTTCGTGATCGGGGGTAAGTGGAAAATACCTGTGATCCTGAGCATTTATGTTGGGAATAAACGCTTCAATGATATAGCAGCCTCTATTCCCAATATCACCAACCGGGTACTCTCCAAAGAGTTAAAACACCTGGAAGAAAACCTGCTGATTACGAGAACTGTAGTGGACGATTATCCTGTAAGGATTGAATATGCATTGACTGATTATTGTCTCACGATCGATATGATTGCAAAGCCGATGGAAGAATGGGGAAAAAGGCATAAAAAGATGATCAGCAGGAAACGATAGTGAGAATATTTATATCTTAGCAGTACTTATAAAATCATTGCATTTCCCTGGACAGCAAAGAACACGCCCTATGCATAAAGACTTTAGAGGCCATGGGCCGGTATTGATCCGGGAAGACGGCAAATATGTGTGCCTGAATATTTTGACCATCACCCAAATGGATAAAACAGGTACTACCATCAGGGTTTTCAACCCGATTATTACAATACACTATGACTACAGAAGCGCAAATCAAACAGGAATTATTACAAAAGAATGGTGTTAATGAAAAAGAATCCGTATTTGTTCCGGCATCTAAATATGCCTATTACAATCCTGCCAAAAAAGATAAGAATGGCAACGTGGTCGTGGGTCAGCCTTTCCCGTTTATCTGGTTATTACAAACCATTTCCACCGCAATCGGTATTCCTTTAGCACTGAGTCAATACCTGCTTCCCTGGCAGTGCGTAGCTATTGGCGGAATTGTACTCCTGGTAAATATTGTCATGTACATAACAGGCTCTAAGCCGCAGGGGCTGACCGTCAACAAAACCGGCTTTACAATCGACCAAAATAGTTATCTCTGGGAGGATTATACCAACTTGTACCTGTTCTTCTACGCAGTTACAAAAGAAGAAAGGTATGCAAAAATTGTGTTGATAAAAGCAGATGGTACCTATACCTTAGTTGATATCAGCCGGGTGGCCAGTGGCGTTAACTTCTCTAAAGTGGCGACTCCCCTCAGAGACTTCCAGCCCGAAAGCTATAAAAATTCCCTACCTTCGCAACTTGAAACTAACGACCACACTTAAAGAAATCGCACTTGCTGCCGAAGAAAAGGAAGCCGAGAATCTTGCATTCAGATCATTCCTGCAATCACAGATGTCCGATGAAATAGATGAGCTTGTCCGGGAGCTGGATACCCTCATTACCCCACAAATAGACTGTACCTCCTGTGGGAATTGCTGCCGTAATCTCATGATTAACGTTACTGAAGAAGAAGTGAATGCACTCGCCACTCACTTGAACAGCTCCTGTACCAAGCTGAAGGAGAAATATATTGAAACAGGTGGCAGCGATGATATGATGGTCATCAACACCATTCCCTGTCATTTCCTGCACGACTGCCGCTGCACCATTTATGAGCACCGCTTTGCCGGTTGTCGTGAATTTCCTGCGCTGCACCTGCCTAAGTTCAATAAACGACTCTTCACTACTTTTACACATTACAGCACCTGTCTTATTATACACAATGTAGTGGAAGAAATGAAAAACAGGCTATCTTTTCACCAGTAAAAACCTGCACGACCACTCACTACAATCGTCTCCTTAGCAAGGCCTGTTCCATGAACACCATAATTAAAGCTATTTTAAAACGCTTCATTCAGGCCCAAAAAGAAGCCCCTTGCACCAAACTTACCCCAGGCATAATCCAGGCACAAATTCGTGCGCGTGAGCTTATTGAACAACACCCTCAAACCAGCACCACCACCAGGTTGCCACACCTGGAACAACTTCGTTCCCGAAGCATCATTCGCCGTTTGCATATGGAAGAAGGCCACCCCACTCAAAAACTTATTCCTCAGGATGGGAAACCGGTACTCTATCTCTGAATAGTTATACTGCGTTCCTTTAAAATACCCTACTGTATACCCTCTGCCACTCCTGAATGACGGATCCTTTCCCGTACCAGGCAATTCCAGGTAAGGAATATTTCCCGCTATCAGGTAAGAACCCCAGTTCCAGAAAGCCACCACATGCTCCGGATTCCTGTGCGATAAACTAAAGTACTTCCGAAAATCAGTTGTGAACTGCAAGGCATTCCGTGTACTCGCCAGCCAGGTTTGATTTAACCTAAAACCCGCATCTATATACATTCCCTTATAAGCCCTGTTCTGGTTATCACGCGTTGTATACTGCACATTGAACAACAGGCCGTTTGCCATATATTTATCCCTGTGAAAACCATGCCTGTCGCTATAAATATCGTAAGGCGTATTTCCCGAAGTATCCGTCTCAGTTAACTTCCTCCTGATATCAAATGAGACCCCTGCTCCCACAAACAAATGGGGCACCACCTCCTTATACACCTTCTCCCTGAAGTTATAAAACTGTGCATGCAGGCCACGGGCTTTACGGTTCGGATTCGCCAGCTGCTTGTCCGTAGCACTTCCTTCCGGATCAATGCCTATTCCCAGTCCATAATCCGGTGTCACTGTTTTGGCCGCTACCAGGTTTCCCTGGAAATTCCACTTATTCCCCGGTGTGTAGATATTGTGACTGATGTAGAAATAGATGATCCCTTTCGTTGTAATAGATGCCGAGGTGGCCCCTACTGACAACAAGGTATTCGGATCATTGCCCAGTTTCCGACCTGCCACAGCCTTTATACCTATCTGCGAACCGATACTGGGATTGGAAGCCACATTCGGAACGACAATAATACCGGATGGCTTTTTATCAGGATCCCTGTGGACATGAAAAATATTCCTGACCAGGTCGGTAAAATCAAACTGTGATTCCAACCTTTCGGCCACTACCGGGTTATTTATATGCACATGAGATGAATCGCCCTTCAGCGTATCGGCAGCGGGTACCGGTACCTGACTAAAGGCTGGTGCACAGGATCCCGCCAAAATGAACAGAAACAGGCCCTTCAATAAAATGGTTTTGTAACGAGGTAACATTAAATTAGCGGAAACAAATTTCAAACCAACATGACTGTTGACTCCTACATCGCATCTTTTCCGGAGGATGTCCAGACCCTGCTACAACAGGTGAGAACGACCATCCGGCAGGCTGCACCTACTGCTACAGAAGCTATTAAATACGCCATCCCTACTTTTGTTCTAAACGGGAACCTGGTGCATTATGCGGCATTTAAGCACCATATTGGGTTCTACCCTACCCCTACAGGCATCAAGGCATTTGAGAAGGAATTATCGCCTTATAAACAGGGAAAGGGGTCCATCCAGTTTCCCCTGGATCAACCCCTTCCCTTAGATCTTATTACCAAAATTGTGCTTTATCGTCTGAAGCAAAACTCCAAAAAATAGCTTAGCTCTTCTTCAGCTCTGCAACCGGGATAGAAACAATCCTTCCCACCTGCTTTCCGTTTTTATAACTTACAATACGCAGCATCACAGCATCCTCAGGCAGGGCAAAAGGCTGTTTGTAAACCAGGGACTTTATATCCGGGAATGAATTATCCACGCTATAATGCATTTCCAATCCGTCCACCTCAGGTACAAACGTACACAAACCTGATTGCAGGGTCACATCCGGCTCATACATACTCGGTGCGTAACTTACAGTATCTCTGTCCATTAAGCGCATATGCTGCTCTACCTTTTCAACGAAGTTCGGCCAGTCTTTTTTGGATGCCGGGCTCCACAGGCACTCTGCTACTGCCAGACCACGAGGCCAGGTCATATATTCTACCTTGCTGAAATTATACACCTGCTCTGTCCACAGGTTCGCCTGACCACCTAATACATACTGCGGATCTACACCTGCAGGTACCGGATTGAAAGCATATACCTTCTTCATACGCAGGGTTTCGTATACTTTTGATTCCAGGTACTTATTACCCTGCACATAGTCAATGTACACATAGTTATTCGGGGTCATTACCACCTGGTGTTTTAAATTAGCGGCTTCTATACCACCTTTCTCCCCTCTCCAGCTCATAATAGTGGCATTAGGTGCCACACCACCTTCCAGCAGCTCATCCCAGCCAATCAGTTTCTTACCTTTTGAAATAATAATGGCTTCCACCTTCTTTTCAAAATAAGCCTGCACTTCCTCGTAGTTCTTCAGCTTTTCTTTCTGCATCAGGCTTGTGATATTCGGATCCTTCTGCCAGTAGTTTTTTGCACATTCATCGCCTCCCACATGGATATAGCCAAAGGGAAATAATCCCGCCACTTCTTCAAAGACCTTATTGAGGAATGTGTATACCTCCGGTTTGGCAGGATTGAGCGTGTTATCATACTTTGCCACGATACCATGATCGGTCCAGTCCATGAAACCCTTTTCGCCGGAATACACCTTGTAAGTCGCCGCTTCTTTTGTACCTGACAACTCCGGATAGGCTACTACCGCAGCCATAGAGTGCCCTGGAATATCTATTTCCGGCAGGATGTCCACAAAATGTGCCTTTGCATACTGTACAAGATCCTTTATATCCTGCTGGGTATAAAATCCGCCATAGTTATACTTCGCCCCTGGTTCAGCCGCCGAGAACTCACCGTAATAACCATATTTTTCCACAGCCCAGGCACCTACTTCCGTTAGTTTTGGATAACTCTTAATTTCAATACGCCATCCACCATCATCAGTCAGGTGCAGGTGCAACACGTTAAATTTATAAGCAGCTATTTCATCTATGTACCGCATCACTTCCGCTTTGGTAAAGAAGTGCCGTGCAACATCCAGCATCATGCCTCTCCAGCCTACCGTCGGGTAATCCCTGATAGTCAGAAAAGGTACGGATGGCGCTACCAACAGCTGGCGAACTGTCTGTAATCCATAGAATAATCCATTTTCTTTGTTTGCAGAAATGTGAATACCTTCTTTATCGATAACGAGCAGGTAGCCCTCATTACCAATAGTATTATCCGGTTTTTTGAACAGGCTCAGAGAAATCCGGGTGCCCCCATTGGCTACTACCGTTTTCTTGAAATCTGCTTCCAGCTGGGTTTTTGCCAGTGATAAGGAGGCCGTGTTTTTTATATCCGTTGCCCAAATAACGTTATTCCCCAATGGCAATGTCCCATTTTGAACTACCATAGATACAGGTTCCGGAATAATTTTTGGTTGTGCATGGCTGTTCATGTTAAGAAGCATGGCCAGCAAGATGATGATCATTGATCGCATACGTGAACTTTCTTTATTCCGAAAAAATAATAAACTATTTCCTATTATCTTATATTTGTTTCAGACGACACAGCACAGAATTCCATGGACACAAGATCAGAACCAGATGACTCCGCTTCATTAGACCGACTGCAGCTGCTTGCAGCCCAGGATAATTCAGCGCTCCTACGCAGTGAAGAACGCTACCATAAAATGGTGGAAGAAGTAGAAGATTATGCTATCCTCCTGCTGGATCCCAATGGCCGGATAATGAACTGGAATAAAGGTGCTGAAAAAATCAAAGGCTATAAAGAAGCCGAAATCATAGGCCGCAATTTCCGGATCTTCTATCGGCCGGAAGACCAGGAAAGACAATTACCCGAACAACTCATTCAACGTGCCCGCAGTACCGGCAAAGCTATTCACGAAGGCTGGCGTGTACGCAAAGATGGCACCACCTTCTGGGGCAGTGTCGTTCTTACCGCACTCCATGATGACCTGAAGAATGTGATCGGTTTCTCCAAAGTAACCCGTGATCTCACCGAAAGAAAAGTCGCCGAAGACAAAATACAACAATACGCCAAAGAACTGGAAGCCCAGAACAGGGACCTCCAGCAGTTTGCATATGCTGCCGCACACGACATGAAAGAACCACTCCGAAAAGTGCAGTTCTACACGTCTTCTTTATTAGATGGAATCGGCACTCAACTGCCGCCAAAGGAAAAATCTTATCTCGAAAGAACCGTGGATGCCGCACACCGTATGCAGGGCCTCATCGAAGATCTGCTGACCTATACCAGAATATCAGGAGAAGTACCTCCTTTTGAAGAAGTCGCCCTCACATCCTTATTGGAAGAAGTGCTTTCTCATCACCAGGAAACCATAGAATCTATCAATGCAGTCATTGAAGCAGATCCACTCCCTGTCGTGCCCGGCATCACCTTCCAGTTACGCCAGCTGCTTGACAACCTGATCGGCAATGCCCTAAAATATCATCATCGGGAGAAGATCCCTCATATCATCATCCGATCCACCTTCGATAATGGTAAACAAAACATCATTATACAGGATAATGGCATCGGCTTTGAACCGCAAAACTGTAAGAAAATATTTGAGATGTTTGAACGCCTGCACGGCCGTGAAAGCTATCCGGGTACCGGCATAGGCCTGGCCCTTTGCCAGCGGATTGTACAAAACCATCATGGTACGATCAGTGCTACCGGACAGGTAGGCGAAGGTGCTACCTTCACCATAACCTTACCTATTGCAGAGGCGGAATAATTCCTGCACCATTGCTTTCAATTCAGGCCTGTTATTCGGCTTGATAAAATATTCCGCAGCCCCCAGCTGCCGGCAGATCTGCATATGCTCAGGCTGACTGGAAGTGCTCCATACTACCTTGAGCACTTTTATATCCTGAATTTTTTCCAATACTTCCGTGGCATTCATCACCGGCATCTTATAATCCAATATGATCAATGACGGCCAATTATCCGGTGACCGCTCAGCCAGGTAATCCAATACCTGTTGCCCGTTAAAAACAGTGTTTATCTTTGTATCCGGCTCTTCCTCTAAAATAGCCTCTATCAAAATTTCCTGGTCATCCCTGTCGTCGTCAGCTAACAGGAATTTAATTTTCATACTCTGATTCATAGCGCGGTAACTAAAGTACTAATTATCGCTTAAAAATCAAATTTCAGCATCGCCCTGATCCCCCATAATGGTGCCTCCGGATGATGCTGGTAGGTAAAACGCTTTACAAAATCGACACGCACTATTTTAAAGATATTACCAATACCAGCGCTTCCTTCTATATATGGTCCATTGCTCAGCGAATAAGTGCCCGAAGGAAACAGCATTAGCTGAGCCGCATTCTCACTTCTCACTCCTCCCCACAGGAACTTTGCATTCACAATTTCCCGCCATTTCAGCCTCCGCAGCAAAGGCACTTTATTAAAGAAAAATCCATTGAAGTGATGATCAATATTTATCCCTGCATAATGATCACTCACGAATTCCAAAAAGTTCATCAGGTTGTACGACTGCAACTGAAAGGAATAAGTCTGGTTCGCCCTGTGGATATCCAGCAATGGAAAAGGCAGCTGCCCGAATAAATAAGAGCCCTCTGCATTCACATCCGTATACCCCAGTTGTGATAAATAAAATCGTTTCGTAATATTCAATGCCACATGCTGATAATTGTATTCTCCATTCAGCAATCCTTTGATGCCCTGGTTATAGCGCAGGGTAAAGATGGGATACTTATCAGTAATGGGTGTACGATACAATTTACTCTGGTAAAACTGCTCGTGCGGTGCATAGCGTAAGGTCATATTCAACTCAGTTGTCTTCACACCTGTTACATTCACTACTTCTTCATTTACCAGCTTCTGAAACGACAGTCCTCCTGCCGGATGCTGATCCCAGTACTTCAAGCCAAATGAATACGAGAAATGATTCTGCAACTCATGCAGGTATTCCAACTTAAAAAAATCATTGTACAGCATCTGGTTGCTCGTGCCCCGCTTGAAAGATAACAACACGTTGTTCTCCTGCACAAACTGTAGTTCCTGCCCGGGAATCTTGGTATCGTGCTGAAAACTGGCCCTGATATAATGTTGAGGAAAAGTATAAATAGATTTGTTATTCAATGAATAGGTAGCACTCACGAAATATTTAAAACGCTCATCTTTCACACCATAGGCCATATAGCCTTCGAAATATATACGCTTACTTAGTTGTTCCGTTGTTCTGCCCCCGAACCGTGGCCTGAAACCTTCCACCGCATTAAAACTGTAGAAAGTATTCACCGGTCCTATTTCGAAAGGCCCAAAGTTTTTAAAGCCGATCAATAAAAAAGTGGCCCAGTTCACCGCCCTTTTAAAGGAAGGAGTATGCTGCAGGCTGTCCATATTTTTGTATACACCTGCTGCTGGTCCAGACAAGGCATAGGGCCTGTTCAATGCCCAGTAGGCGGTATCTTTTTTCTCCGCATCTGCAAGCGTTTCTACCGCAGATCCGCCATAATCTGCATTCGGCCTTTTTTTATCCAGGAAAAAACTATCAATCTGTACAATGCGCTCTCCATACATGCCCTTTCCTTTCTCTTTGCTCAGACCAAAATCCATTTTCAGGGTACTTTCTTTCAACTGGTTCCGCTCATCAAATGTAATGTTGGCTTCCATCCGCCGTACGAAGTTGAGATTAATGCGTTTATCAACCCTGAGTTCGGCCCGCGATATAGCATAGGTACTGTCCAGCCTGATATACAAGCGACCTTCAAAGAGCAGGTCTGTTTTACTCCTTGGACTAAAATCCAATACTACCTGGTGATCCACCGTATCAGTTATGAAATATTTATAGAAGCCAGGGGCCCCGCCTGCCACAGGACTCAGCAACTGATTAGTCATCAACATGATATTATTCTGGTAAATATCTATGTCCTGGTAAAAGAAATTGAGTGTGGAAGACCAGCCTTTGTTGTCAATGAGGTTTTCATCGTATTTCACCTGTTTGCTGGCACGAATGATCTGCTTTTTGGTATAAGGATTGCGACGGTAATAATTGTCGGACATTTTTTCTTCCATATAGACAGGCAGCATTAATCTGCCGCCAATGGCATCGGAATCCTGCTCTGTAAAAAGGTACTGGTAATTTTTAAAGATGCGCCTGTTACGAAAGGTATCTGATAAATGACTGAGCGAGAGTAACATCCTTTCATATTTATGATACTCTGCATAGTCATAATTTTCCGGACGGTTCTTTGATTTATGTGCAATCACCTCTCTGATCAGGTCTACTGCAGGATTGTTCTTATTTGAGTACTTCTGTTTCTTTCCTGATCTGACCACGACCTCACTGAGGCCATAGGTATTCTGCATCAGTTTTACGTTGATCACCTGCTGCTTTTCGGGTACTACGGTTAATTTTACCGTCTTATACCCCATCGCATATACGGAGATCTGTGTAAATGGTTCGCTGGCCGACAAAGTAAAATGACCTTTTTCGTCAGTATGTGTACCGATTGTTTTACCACTGATGACGATACCCGCCATTTCAAGTGGAGCTTTGGTGCCGGCATCCGTTACTGTTCCTGACACTACCGTCTGGGCAACAAGGGAAATGGGAAAGGCAATCAATAAAAAATACGATAGTATCGTACACTTCATAAGCGCTAAGTTCGTTCGCATACAGGAAGCCTGCGCTTCAATACTACAACTGAATCCGATAAATCAGGCGGGCTTATAGGCATATTCCGGAATTGTAGCGACCAGCCCGAAGAATCATGCGATATGAGCTGCAAACGAACACAACCATGCCCAAATATTTATATCGACAAACTTCCGGCACTTGTCGCTAATATTAAATGATTATGAACAAAAAGAGGACATTTGAATAAATAACTACCTTACAGTCTGAATAGATTGGATAGGATACCTACAACTTAAAAACGATTGATATAAGCGGGTGCTGCCGCCAGCGAACAATACCTACATTGTTGCGCCGGAACCCAGGCATTGCCAATTGAAACTCAGTGTAAACGACTTTATTTATGGACATTTTACATTCGTTCAGGGAACTGGATAAGGCCCTCTTTATGCTTATTAATCACGATTCAGATAGTAAATTTCTGGACCCTGTTATGATGGCTATAAGAGAACCACTCAACTGGATTCCCCTCTATGCATTTATGTTGTGGTTCAGCTTTGCCAAATTAAAGCACAATGCACTGGTGTTTATCATCACGACCCTGGTGGCCTTCGCCGTTACGGACATGATGTGTGCACAACTCGTAAAACCCTTTGTAGGCAGATTACGCCCCTGCTATGATCCTGAACTGAATGGAATGGTCAGAAGCCTGGTCGGTTGCGGAGGTGCTTACTCCTTCCCTTCCAATCATGCGGCTAATCATTTTGTATTGGCCACTTACTGGTTCTATGCCATCAGGCATTACCTGGATAAAAAATGGAACTGGTTGTGGATCTGGGCGGCTGCTGTTTGTTATGCACAGGTATATGTCGGTAAACATTTCCCTTCTGACGTGTTAGGTGGGGCAATCATCGGTTCTATCGTTGGCGTAGCAGTTTTTCAACTTTCATTAAGATTCCAGTTTACATATAATATTAAAAAAGCCTCCTGATTCAGGAGGCTTTTTTAATTCGCTCAGATGGACTCTGTGTACTTCTTGAAATTGTCAAGAATAGCCTGCCATCCCGCTTGTTGCATCTCTTCGGGGTTTTGCTTCTCAGTTTCGAAAGTCTCGTTGATATCAGTTGAGTCTCCATGACTGTGGAAATAGATATCTACTTTACGGCCATCGCCGAGGGTATAGCCAATTTTTTCATGCAGCTTTACCACATCGTAGGTACCAAAAAAATCAAAGCCCATACTGCCATCTTTAGCTTCCATTCTTGAAGAAAAACGACCTCCCGGACGCAGGTCATTTTGTGCACTGGGAGTATGCCAGTCCTCAGATGCTGTGCTCCATTTAACAATGTGTTCCGGACTACTCCAGATTTTCCACACTTTTTCTACAGGTGCATTAACCGTGGTTTTGATGGTGATCGCGCTCATGGTGTTTGATTTTATACTACAAACTTAAGTTAAGTCATTTATTCCAATTATGGGTAAATCCGACAATTGCCGGGTACAATACGACAGCTATCTGTTCACTACCGGAAATTGTGCTATGCGCAGATGTGTACAACCATAAGGTATCAGTTCTATGTCCTGCTCCTGGCCCAATTCCAGCTGGAAGATTGTACTGAATGGTACTGGTCCTGCCATCTCCTGGTACAGTTGCCAACTGGGAATAATCCTGCCTTTCGTTTTGATCGTGATCGGTGCTTTTTCAGGCTCCCATGGATAGGCGGCTATTGTACTGCTCTTAACAACATTGTAATGTGCAGAAAGTTCATTCTCCGGTGTTGCATACAATGCATAATTCCATGGCGTAGCAGGTCTGATCTCATAGTAACTGTTGCCATAATCAATGCTGTCTGCTGCTGTAATACGCACCATCTTTTTCTCCTCTCCTATTTTCAGGGCATAAGCCAGCGGACCTCTTTCCACGGAGATACTGTTTTCGTACCAACGTTGATTATTCAGGTGCATGGGCAACTGTAAAATCACTATATCTCCCTTCTTCCAGGACCTGTTTACTTTTACAACCTGGTTGCCTGCCGGCTCCTGCTCTGTTTTTCCGTTCACTACGATCTTCGCCTGTTTACACCATGCAGGTATGCGCAGGGTCAGGGGAAAAGAAGTAGAAGCTCCTGTATAGGTAAATGTGATCTGCTCTTCGAATGGATAATTGGTGGTTTCTGTAAAGCCAATCTGCTTACCATTGATCGTCGTCTTCAGTTCGCTGGGCGCATAGACCAATGCTGCGACTCCTTTATCTGCGGCAGCATACCAGAGGTTCTGTGTAAACTTGGGCCAACCCTGGTGCATATTTGATGTACAGCAGGCATAACCTGTGAGCAAACCATAGCACACATCAGTACCACTGTGATTTACATGAAAGCCCCTGGTCTGGCGGGTGAGCATTACCTGATTGGCCTGCTGAAAATACTGCCTGTCCATGAAGTCAGCTGTAATCTGCGTGGGCATGGCATTGAATGCAATTCTTTCCAGCTTGTCAGCATAAGCGACATCGCCGGTGATAGGGAGGGTTGTTTCCAGCGTGTACATCATCTCTACAGCCGTACACAATTCTGAACCACCAGTAGGATTATTACCATGCAGGTCCTCATCACCACCATAGAGCCCCATCACCATATCGTCGTAATGACGCAGATCCGTGTAAGCTTTTACGGTAGCATCCAGGTATTGCTGTTCCGGATGCTGCTGGTAATAAAGGATTGGCTCCTTCATACCCTGCGCGAGGTTTACACCGTGGATACTGCCTACCTGGGAAAGTAAAGACGTATGCAGGAATGCATTGGTAAAATCGAAGGTCTGTTTGTGCAGCAGATCAGCCAGATCCAGCAGGAATTTATCGCCGGTAATGTTGTACAACCAGTACACTTCCTTCAGGTTATCGCCGGCTCTGTACCGGGCCCAGAATGACCAGTGGTCCAGGGGATGGGCCGGCAACTCCTTTAGCTGGTACCTGAAATAGCTGGTCATGAGTTTCACTACTCTCTGATCGCCGGTAGCCATGTAGTATTGCTGTAGAATTTTGAGCATCACCATCTTCGGCCACCAGTCATGACTGTTATCTCTTTGCACACCCGGCTCAGGACCATAATCCTTTGAAGGGCCAAAGTAACCATCAGGTTGCTGACTTTGAATACTCCATTCCACCCATGGTTTTACCTTGCGGATGAGGGCCGTGTCCTGCAGGATGTAAGCCAATGGCAGCAGGCCATCTATCCAGTAAGGGCCTCGTTCCCACTGATCGCCATCGCCACCCAGCCAGCCATTGCGGGGACCCATTACTAAGGGATACAATTTATCCAGCTGACCGGTAGCTCCATTCTTCTGGCGCAGCAGCATTTCTTTTAACCAGCCTTGTGGTTTGATAGCGCCGATGGGCAGCGCCGTGTAAGGATTTTCGCGGAGTGGTGCCCGGTTAAAGACAGGCGTAACCTGTGCCTGTACGGAAATACAGAATAATAGGCAAATTAAGACCTGAGATTTCATTTACGTGGGTATTATTTTGCCGGTAAGATAAAAAATCAATATATCCTTTCAAATTTAATTAGGCAGACAATATACCCTTGCCCCAGGGCAGGCGTTTTGGGGTAGGGAAATGAAATTACCGAGGCCGACTGGCAACATTATGTTTGAATTTTATAACTTTAAGGTATGAAACGCTCCGAAAGTATCCAGGACTTTTACAATCGTCACCCCGAGGCGACACCCATGAGCGAAAACGGCCCCGGGCATTTTAATATCTTCATGCGGCAGACGTGTGTAACCAACAGCCCTTACAGCCGCCGGGACTTCTACAAAATCTCACTGATCATAGGCACTGGCAAGATTCACTATGCCGATACCTGGATCAATATTGACAGGCCGGCACTCCTCTTCTCCAATCCCATGGTGCCCTATTCATGGGAAACGGAGGACCCGGATCAGCGGGGCTCGTACTGCATTTTCACAGAGGCCTTCCTGTCTCAGATAGAGAAATTGCAGGATTCGCCCCTCTTTAGCATCGGTACCCCGCACCCTGTGTTCTTTCCAAACGAAGCGCAGATCGGGGAGATCTCAGCCATTTTTGGAAAAATGTCCAGGGAAATGAATGGAGATTATATACATAAGTTCAGCGTACTCCGCAATTGTGTACAGTTGCTCATTCACGAGGGTATGAAACTCACACCGGCCGGTTCATTCGAAAAACATACGAATGCCTCTGCCCGCATCTCCAGTTTATTCCTGGAGCTGCTGGAAAGACAGTTTCCCATTGATACGCCGGAAGCCGCGTTACGCCTGAAAACAGCGAATGACTTTGCACAAAGCCTCTCCGTTCATGTGAATCACCTGAACCGTTCTGTCAAGGAAATCACAGGCAAGACGACCACTGCGCATATTGCTTCCCGCATTACGCGCGAGGCCACGGCCCTGCTACAGCATACAGACTGGAACATTGCGGAAATAGGGTATGCCTTGGGTTTTGAGTCACCACCCTATTTTACCAACTTCTTCCGCAAGCATGCAGGAGTAGCTCCGGGCGAGGTGCGGAATGGGGCTGTCCTTATTTGAAACTGAAAGAGTACTATGGTTATTGGGAACCAGCATAATATTATCCTTGTTTGAAAATTATAAGTTCTTGTTTGATTCCGGTAAGGGCGGCCTGCCATGCGCCTCCTAACTTTGTGTGTACAAAACACGCACAATTATGAAGTACAGAAATCTTGGTAATACCGGCGAAAAGCTCTCCGCTACAGGATTGGGTTGTATGGGTATGAGCTTTGCTTACGGCCCCAGCAATGATACAGAAAGCATCGCCACCCTGCACAGGGCACTTGAACTGGGCATTAACTTCTGGGATACTGCTGATATGTATGGCGCTGGTGCAAATGAATCCCTCATTTCAAAAGTACTGGTCCCAAACAGGGATAAGATCTTTATCGCTACTAAATTCGGCTTTCGCTTCAGAGATGGACAAGCTGGACCCAGCGGCTCAAGCAACACTTATTTTGACGGCTCTCCTGCATGGATCAAAACCGCTGTAGAACAGTCTTTGAAAAGACTGGGCATAGATACCATCGATCTGTATTATGCACATCGTGTGGATCCGAATGTGCCTATTGAAGAAACGGTAGCTGCGATGGCGGAACTGGTGAAAGAGGGTAAGGTAAGATACCTGGGACTGAGTGAAGCATCTGCCACTTCTTTAAGAAAGGCCAATGCGGTACACCCGATTGCTGCATTGCAGACAGAGTACTCTATCCTGACAAGGGACGTGGAAGGCGATATTCTCAATACAGCAAGAGAACTGGGTACTTCACTGGTGCCTTATTCTCCACTGTCAAGAGGCTTAGTGATCAATGCCAATCCTGAAAACCTGGCGGATGGTGATTTCAGAAAAGGGCTGCCACGCTATCAGAAAGAGAACCTGGAGAATAATGAAAAACTGGTGGCTGAATTTGCGGCACTGGCGGCAGGCAAGCAATGTACGCCTGCACAGTTAGCGCTGGCATGGGTGCTGGCACAGGGAGAAGATATTATTCCGATTCCTGGTACCAGGAGGATTAAGTACCTGGAAGAAAATGCAAAGGCCGTGGATCTGGTGCTGTCAAAAGACGATCTGGCAGCAATAGATGCACTGGTGGTAAAGTATCCGAACCTGGGTGAAAGATACCTGCCGGGAGCAATGAAATTGGTGAACAATTAAGAAAAAAGGCTGTATCAAAAGTAAAATTCCCGGGATTTAATTCGGGTTCCTGGTGGAGAGAATTTTCGTTTTTGTAATTCTCAATGCCTTCAGATTACTTTTTGATATAGCCTCTTTTAATGTTATTATTTTAATGTTTTTCTACCTCGATGATGAAGGGCTTCTAAATAGGTCCACTCTTCTGGATTTAACGAAAAATACAAACTAGTTGGTATTGATAAACCAGACACGATGGGCTAGTTTTACTTTTTTTAATTCACCCCAAAAACTTCATGGAGCATGATTACGGATTACGTAAAAAAGTTGGTTGACCTCACCAACAATCAATATGAACAATTCCACTTCGAGAGTGAAGACGACCAACCTTTATCGCAACAAATTAAAGAGTACTGGCAAAACCTGGGCCTTGATTTTCCTGGCACAGAGACTCCCTGGTCGGCTGTATTTGTCTCCTACTGCGTAAAGAGCGCCGGCGCTACAAAGCAGGAATTTTTATTTGCACCCTCGCATTCCAGGTTCGTACATTTTGCCATTCAAAATACGGTAAATAACACAGGCGTTTTCAGGGGTTTTGATATAGCTGATGTAACACCAGAACTCGGGGATATTATTCAAAATAACAGAGGAGGCAATAAATACGATTTTACTTACGCCCAAAAACACAAAGATTACCCTTCACATTCTGCCATTGTAGTTGAAAAAGGTACAGATGCAAATGGGCATTATGTAATGACAATAGGCGGCAATGAAAGTGATTCAATCAGGAAAAAGAAAGTAAGACTGAATGACGGGATGAAAATTATTCAAAGATCCAGTTCACCTTATATTTCGGTGATCCGCGATCTGAAATAACAATCAACATGGCCGGTGTCAATGCCGACCATGTTTTTTTATAAAATCAGTTCCATCTGAATATTACATCTCTCATACGGCGTAGCCCTACCCGCCACTTTTTTAAACCCTAATTTCTGATACAATCCAATAGCTGGTTTAAGAATCGTATTACTCTCCAGGTATACATTCTTTGCACCTAATGAACGGGCTTTTTCCACAATGGCAGTTCCTAATTTATATCCCACACTCTTCCCCTGTGCTTTGGGAGATACTGCCATCTTCGCCAGTTCATATTCATATACAGGATCCTCCATCTTAATCAATGCACATACCCCTACGGGGGTATCACCATCCAGCGCGACCAAAATATATCCCCCCTTATCCAGGATGTATTCATTAGGATGATCCAGGGCTTTATAATCCGCAGCTTCCATCTTAAAATAGGTGGTGATCCATTCTTCATTCAGCTCACGAAATGCCTGCTGATATGCAGGTGTATACTCTACAATACGAATCGTATTGCCTTCCCGCTGCTTCTTCGTTTCCAGCACCCGGCGGAGCAGGCTTTTCTCTTCCAGCAGGTATTCCCATTCTTCAATCGCCTTCCACAGATCATTCCTCGTTTGTGCAGAGATTTCATTCACCGCCTGTTCCACATCTTTATATTGATCCTCAATCAGCAGGGCAGTCTCTTTTCCTTTCTTAGACAATTGGACTACATTTCGCCGGCCGTCCGCCTTATCTTTTTTTTCCAGCAGGTACCCGGCCTTTGCCATCTCTGTCGTGATCTTGCTCACGGATGGATGAGAATGACCTATTTCTTTGGCAATGGCCGTGATGGTTTTGCCTTCTCCTTTGGAAAGTACGTAGAATACCGGGAACCATTTCGGCTGCATATCTATACCGTAGAGATGATATACCTGTGCTGCATCTTCAGTGATCTTTTCCGTAAGTAAGCGGAGCCTGCTCCCTAATGCCATTTTGCCGGCTTCTTTGAAGAATTCCATTGTTGACATAATTTACGTAATTGGTTACGTAAATGTAATAAGTATTTCCTGAATTACCATCATATATGAAAAATCTCAATAAGTTGGGGTATCTTTGTCCTATTCCAAACCCAATACCTATGAAAAAATCTATCCTATCCCTGCTCCTATGCCTGCTATTGGCCGGCACCAGTCATGCAGGCTGGTATGTTTGCTATAATTTCAAGGGGAAGATCGGAGACCGTCCAATTCATCTTTCTATTCAGCTGCTGCGTGGTTATGGAGATGACCCGGAAGCCATTACTGTGAAAGGGGTTTACATGTACGATAACCTGAACGAACCTATTCCGATCCACGGTATTCTCAACGAGCGTACCCATATGGTTTTGAAAGAAACCATTAATAACCAGCCGAATGCCATGATGGACTTCCTGTTTTACGGCAATAAGATGAAAGGTACCTGGATGTCATTGAAGAACAACATGACACCCGAAACCCTTGAACTGGAAAAGACCGGGGAACTGATTGATACGGTGGCAAGTGCGAAGATCGATCCGATTGATATTATCCAGAGTGCGAGCCTGAAAGATAAATACCTGGTAGGCGTGTATAGCAAGAAAACGGTTGGTAAGCAAGCCATTATGCGTAAGCTGAAGATTGTAGACAAGGTGACGAACAAGGTGACGCAGGAGATCGACTTTGAAAAAGTGAAAACGGCCAGTGGAAATGTGTGGACCATTATTTATGGCAATACCATTGTAGATGATATTAACAACGATGGCAACAAAGATATTACCGTGTGGAATGATGTGGGAAAGAGAGGCGGGTACCTGTATATTATGTATGACCCGAAGAAAAAGCAATATGTGCTGAATCCTACTCCTGAGGCAGACGAGATCACACCTGCAAAAAATTAAAAGAAGAAGTTGTATCAAAAATTGATACAACTTCTTTTTTTATTTGTTATTTATAAGTCACATTCAAAGTAATCGGCGTAGCTGCCAGCGCCTTAGAAATAGGGCAACCTTCCTTCGCTCCTTTTGCTATCTCGTTGAACTGCTCTTCACTCACTCCTTCAATAGCAGCAGCAACCAGGTCCAGTGTAATACCTGTGATAGCACCAATAGCCGGATCCAGTTCTACTGTCGCTTTGGTATCCAGGTCATTCGCTGTAAAACCAGCTTTGGTCAGTGCGGCACTCAGTGCCATGGTGAAACAACCTGCATGGGAAGCACCCAGCAGTTCTTCAGGGTTTGTACCTACGCCATCTGCAAAACGTGCGTTAAAAGAATACTGTGTATTTGTCAGCACGGTGCTCTGGACAGAAATATTGCCTTTACCTTCTTTTAAATTACCATTCCAATGTGCATTTGCTGTTCTTTTCATAATATCTGGTTTTTAGGTGTTTTGTGTATTTGTTTGTTGATGTAAAATTGGACTTTTCTTAACGCAATAATTTTAACCCAGGTTAAAATGTCAGCACAGAGCCTTTCAGGTATTTCAATTTCTGAAAGGCATACTGCTCCTTAAACCCGGCATTTAAAAAGAGTTGTTTGCACTGTGGGTTTGCATACAGGATCTTGAGCGGACGGGGGTTCCGGATCAGACTTTCCATCACCTGGTCAATGAAATCATTCATGATCACCTCGTCAAAAGGGTTGAACAGGAAGATGACGCCTACCTGGTCAGGAATATTATATTTCCTGGCATCGGCACATACAACATCTACCTTACAATCGCTATACCTCTTCTCCAGTGCGGTCGCCGTTTCCAGCGCATCGCCATAGAGCCTGGGTGAGAAATCAATTCCTATGATATGTTTAAAACCATAGGCAGCTGCAATAGCCAGCACTCTCCCTTTACCGCAACCTACATCCAGGAATGCTGAAACCAGTTCATGCTTTTCCACATGATCAAATAACCAGCTACCTGTATAATAATTCACTGGCTCGTACATGGATGCATGCTCCAGTTCTTCAGCCGGTACATGCGTCGCCAGGTCATCTGTGCCGATTGTCTTTACACCGAAATGCTTTTCCCCGCGAATCTCATACCAGATGATAAAAAAAGCCATGCTGATACCCCAGTGCCAACCGATATAAAAAAAGTAGGACAGGTATTTCATTGAGCGTTTACAAGGTTTAAAAATGGGGTAGTCTGTTGGGTCATTAAACGTGGCTGTATTTCAATTCCGGTACTGAATATAGGCATTTTTGAGTTCAAATCATGCTCCTTATTCATCCATTCATTTTGAAAGCCCTCTCCTGTTTAAAATGCCGCTGCATCTTGCAGGATTCATTTTGGCATCAACATACAAACCCTTACCAGTAAAGGGTTTTATCGGAATTTATAAGTTTGGCATTCTATTTGGCTATTGATAAGTATAAAACACTTGTTATGAAAAAGATAGTTCTTATTACCTGTTTAGTAGCCATTGGTTCAATATACGGTTTTAAGGCTGACGCACAGGTGAGGTTTAATGTGAACGTGAATATTGGCAGCCAGCCAGCGTGGGGCCCTGTGGGTTATGACTATGCTGAATATTACTACATGCCGGATATCGACGCATATTATTACGTACCTGAACGCCAGTTCATATACCTGGAAGGCAGCCGATGGGTGTTTGCACCTGCTTTGCCTCCACGCTTCCATTATGACCTGTATCGTGGTTATAAGGTAGTGGTAAATGAACCTCGTC
Organism: Chitinophaga silvisoli; assembly: GCF_003412465.1. Classification (GTDB taxonomy): domain Bacteria; phylum Bacteroidota; class Bacteroidia; order Chitinophagales; family Chitinophagaceae; genus Chitinophaga; species Chitinophaga silvisoli. Next base: position 45,313 of record NZ_QTJV01000022.1, on the reverse strand, counting down.
CTTACCTGCACCCTGTTGTTTACAGGAACAGGTATGCAGGTTACAGAGGTGCCTGGGGGCGTCAGCCAATCATCAGGGATTCACGTAATCCCCGTTACTTTGCTGCTCAGCCTCATGGAGGCGGATATTATGGCGGACATGGTCATGAAGGTGGGCCCGGTTGGAACCATGGTGGTGGTCGTGGTCATGAAGGCGGTGGACCTGGTTGGTACAACGGTGGTGGTCGTGGTCATGAAGGCGGTGGACCCGGTTGGAATAATGGTGGCGGCAGAGGCCATGAGGGCGGTGGACCTGGTTGGAACAATGGTGGCGGACGTGGCAATGGAGGAGGAAATGGTCATGGACACGAAGGTGGACATGGTGGAGGCAATGGCAGACATGGCCGCTAATTAGTCAAATAGAGCGTATTCTCACTAATCACTATAAATCAAAGGAAATAAAAAGGCCCCGACATCTGCCGGGGCCTTATTTATTAAGCTTCTTGTAGTTCCTCTTGTTTGCGGAGGTAGATACGGGTGTATCGCAGGTTCATCCATTGTACACTATCTACATCCAGAGGTGACACTCCTTCCAGTCTCTCTTCCAGTTGTCTGATGGAAATCTTGCTGGCTTCCAGTTCTTTCAGAGAAGCATCCAATAATGCTTCAACTGCGTCGTCGTCTTTTGCATCTTTAAGTTGGACGATTATCTTCGACGCTAATTCTTCTGTTTTCATGTCATTAATCAATTTTTCCGTTAACGTTTTATCCACATTTTAAGAAGCATATCATCGGAAGCGTCTACCAGCTGATAACTATCCGGTACCTCATCTCCCATACTATAATAGGTGACAAAACGGGTACCTGACACCCTTTGGTCCATTATATCCTGCAGGTAGCAGGTATAATAGTCATAAAGATCTGGTGAATAATCAATCTGCTGGTCGATACCGTCTTCCGGTTTCAGATGTTCAAAAAATGAATTGTAAAAGTAAAAACTATCGTACTGGCCTGCGTTAAAACGAGTGAAGTTGCCGCATATGAAGTCGGCATTATCCATCTTCAAGACTTCTTTAGCATTTCTGGCGTACAGATACAGCTCTTTTCGTTGTTCTATTCCGTAAAAATAAGAATCTGGATGAAAATGTGCCCCTATCAGGCAGAATTTACCTACTCCACTACCTATATCCAGGATCCGGGTACCAGGCTTGTGAGCCAGAAATGCCGCAGATGCGGTAGCAATCTGAAGCGGTGTCCAATGCCTCTTTGACAATTGTTGCATCCCTTGCGGATAGATTTGGTCAAAGGAATCATCAGAAGTAAACATTTGCGTATTAAAACGCGAATCACTCATAAACATTCCGGTGTCAAAGTTAACCTGATTCTTTCAGGAAAAATTATATAAACAGGGCAAAAAATTGTCAGAATTAGGGTAATATTCTACTTGAATTTATTAAGTAAAAAAGAGAGTTGAGGATGAAGCGGTTCTGTTCGGGACTTGAGAATGTATAAGATAATTCCTTATTGGTACCATGCTCGTAATCAATATCATTGTGCCCCATATTCACATAAACCATTTTATAGCGCTTATTGGTCCAGGCGACGGGGTAGTACCCGCTATGCCAGATTTCATTTGGTTTAGGCCCCGTACCCAGGGGAAAACTGGCCGGATCGATCGATAATAAGATGGTGATATCCTTATTTTCCCGGAGGTCGTTCGACCATCTATACCACTCATTTGGTGCTGAGCGGAAGGTATCCGGCAACTCCTTAACGATTGTATGTTGTTTGTTTTCTACCCTTAATACAGCGGAAACAGGCCGCCAGGTGTTGCTCCCGTAAGATCCGGAACCCAGGAAGGTATTGTGGTACCAGTCCCAGTCCTGGTTGTAAGCAGAGGGAGTCAGCGCAAAGGCGGAAAAGTGAAATCCCATCCAGGCACCGCCATGTTCCATATATTTTTGAAAAGCGGCTCTTTGGGCAGGGGCTTCCGGACGGGTGTCCAGGAAGAGGATCACGTTGTATTTGGCCAGGGTATCAGGGTTGCATTTACTCCAGTCATTGGTGGAATCGTAGGTCCAGTGATACCTGGCCAGGTTGGCAGGGAACCATTTATTGGCTTCGTGGACAAAGCTGATATGGGCCTGGTCTTCTTTGGCCGTGTAAAAGGCAAGGATTTTCTGGGAGAAACCAGAAAGGGACCAAAGGAGGAATGCTATGAATAAGGTGACTGATTTCATAGTCCAAGTATAGTGAAAATTCGAAATTAATAGTACTCCAAATCGTCACTATAAGGGCACCAAAAGGTCACCTCAATATCCCGGGGATAATGAGGTGACCTTTTGGTGTCGAAGAAGCGTCGAAGAAGCGTCGAAGAAGCATCGAAGAAGCATCGAAGAAGAGTCGAAGAAGAGTCGAAGAAGAGTCGAAGAAGAGTCGAAGAAGAGTCGAAGAAGAGTCGAAGAAGAGTCGAACAAGCATCGAACAAGCATCGAGCATGTGCCAACAATTGCTTTTCTGGGATTTTTTCATTATCTTCCAATAAACCCGCATTCCCCATTGCTACGCTTTATTCTCAATAACGACGACATTGGTACCGCTCTTCCCCCCGGTATGCTGCTGCTGGATTTTATCCGCTATCACCAGCACCTGCCCGGCACCAAAACAGGTTGCAATGAAGGTGATTGCGGTGCCTGCACCGTATTAATAGGCGAACTTCAAAACGGGACGATGCACTACCAGTCCTTTACCTCCTGCCTCACCCCCCTGGGGAACGTAAGAGGTAAACACGTAGTGACCATAGAAGGGATTAACCTTCCCAATTCCCTCACCGCCGTACAGCATGCCATGCAGGATTGTGCCGCCACCCAATGCGGATTCTGTACCCCCGGCTTTGTTATGTCCCTCACAGGATTCTGCCTGAGCCACAAAGCACCTACATTGACCAATGCCATTGCCGCCATAGATGGAAATATCTGCCGCTGCACCGGTTATAAATCAATTGAAAGAGCCGCTGCCAGGGTCGCACAATTATTAGAACCCCGCAATGGTTCCACCCCGGCTCAATATGCTGCGGGTGCCCACATATTGCCTGCATATTTTGTTCATATTCCGGGCCGCCTGGAGGCCCTGCATAGCACCCTGGAATCTGCAAATGATGTAGCCGCCAAACCCATCGGCGGAGGCACTGACCTCTATGTACAACAACACGATGCCCTCAGGCAAAAGGCACTGAGGTTCTTATATGACCAACCTGCACTCAAAGGAATCAGGCAGGAAGGCGACAAATGTATCCTGGGGGCCGCAACAACAGTTGCCGACCTGGTGGCTTCTCCCCTCCTGCAGGCCTACTTCCCCTACCTGAGCAGGTACCTGAAGAAAGTCAGTTCTACCCAGATCAGGAACATGGCCACCATCGCAGGCAATTTTGTAAACGCCTCTCCCATTGGCGATCTCTCCATTTTCTTCCTGGCCCTGGATGCTACTCTCGTACTCAGCGACGGACAAAAGGAAAGAGAACTGCCCCTCAGGCATTTTTTCAAAGGCTATAAACTACTGAACAAGTCAGCCGATGAATACATCGTGCGACTCTGGTTTTACCTGCCTTCCCAACATACTTTATTCAATTTTGAAAAGGTGAGCAAGCGCACTCACCTGGATATTGCCAGCGTGAATACTGCTATCAGCATCACCATGCAATACGATCTTATTGACGACATCCGCATTGCTGCCGGCGGGGTCGGCCCTGTACCACTACTGCTAAAGGAAACAGCCGCCTTCATGACAGGAAAATTGCTCACTGAATCACTGATCAGGGAAGCCGGGTTTCTCTTACAAACGGAAGTCAGCCCCATCTCTGATGCGAGAGGTACTGCCGATTACAAGCGATTATTATTAGCACAATTGTTCAAGGCTCATTTTATTACCCTGTTTCCACAGCTGGAAACAGCCATCCTGATCCGATGAAAAATATAGACTCCCATACGCACGTCACAGGTACTTCTGTATACCTGGACGATTTACCAATACTTCAGGGTACGCTCTTTGCCGCGGCCTACGGCTCTCCCGTGGCACATGGCATCCTGCGCAGACTGGAAATCACCGAAGCACTGCAGATACCGGGAGTAGTACGGATCCTCACGGCAAAGGATATACCCGGTGAAAACCAGATTGGCGGTATTATTCCGGATGAACCACTCTTTGCTGATCATCATATTCACTTTGCAGGCATGCCACTGGCATTGGTTGTGGCCCAAAACCGTGATGCTGCCAGGACTGCCGTGAAAAAGATCCAGGCCATCATCGATCCCCTGGAAGTGATCACCAATCCTAGAATCGCACAGGCAAAAGGTGAGCTCATCATGCCTGCCAAATCTGTGATACAGGGAGATACAAATGCAGCCTGGCCACAGTGTACACACATCTTTGAAGGGGCTATCGACATCAACGGACAGGAGCATCTCTATATAGAAACTCAGGGAGCCTATGCCATTCCACAGGAACATGGTTCGCTGAAAGTATATTCCTCTACACAGGGACCCACTGCTGTGCAAAGAACCATTATGCGGGTATTGGGAATTCCCATGCATCGTTTAGAAGTCGTGGTAACCCGCCTTGGCGGAGGCTTTGGTGGCAAGGAAGACCAGGCAAATACCTGGGCCGCCCTATGTGCGCTAGCCGCACACCTGCTGAAGAAACCGGTGAAATATGCCTTGCATAGAATGGAAGATATGGCCATGACTGGCAAGCGGCATCCTTATATGGCTGATTTTAAAATAGGATTGGACGCTGCCTTGAAAATACTCGCCTACGAGGTGACCTTTTTCCAAAATGCAGGTGCCAGCGCAGACCTTTCTCCGGCCGTTCTGCAAAGAACTTTATTTCATTGTACCAATGCTTACTTTATACCCAATGTAAGTGCGACTGCTTATAGCTGTCGTACCAATTTACCACCGAATACTGCTTTCAGGGGATTTGGCGGACCACAGGGCATGTATGTAATAGAAGCCGCCATTGCTGCTGCAGCAGCAGGTTTGCAGGTTGACAAATCCCTGATTCAAAGCGCGAATTTAATCCGGACAGGTGAGGCTTTCCCCTATGGCCAGATTGCCGAAAGCGAAGCCAGCGCCTGCTGGGATAAGGCAGTCGCCTTGTATGATTTAGAGAATATACGCGCTGCTATCAATGCCTTTAATGCTGAACATCTATTGCTGAAGAAAGGACTGGCATTGATGCCCATTTGTTTTGGTATTTCATTTACCAATACTTTGATGAACAATGCACGCTCCCTTGTGCATATCTATAGCGATGGCAGCGTAGGGATCAGTACTGGTGCTGTAGAGATGGGACAGGGTGTGAATACAAAAATATTGCAGGTAGCGGCTCAGACACTGGGTATTTCATATGACCGGGTCAAGATCAATGCTACCAGTACTTATACGGTCGCCAATACCTCTCCTTCTGCAGCGAGTGCCACGGCAGACCTGAATGGGAAAGCAACCTGGATTGCCTGCAATGCCTTGCTGGAAAGATTGCTGGCTGTGACTGATTTAAACGTTAGCCGGGAGCGTTTATCTATTCAAAATGAAATCGTATTACTGGATGGCGTTGCTACTGACTGGAACTGGTTACGCCTTGTAAACACTGCTTTTGTGCAAAGAGTATCCCTTTCTGAAAACGGGCACTACGCTACTCCTACTATTCATTATGATAGTGAAACCGGCAAGGGGCATCCTTTTGCCTACCATGTATACGGTACTGCGATCATTGAAGTGACAGTCGATTGCCTGCGTGGTACCTATGAAACAGATAGTGTGAAAGTAGTGCATGATTTTGGCGTGAGTATGAACCCGGATATTGACCGGGGACAGATTGAAGGCGGGATAGTGCAGGGAATAGGCTGGATGACACTGGAGGAAGTGATCTATAATGAACAGGGAAAATTGTTATCCAATGCGCTGTCCACTTACAAAGTACCTGATATATATGCAGTGCCCAAAGAAATCCTCATTGACCATTTACATACTGACAATGACAACCTGGCCATCTTCCGCTCAAAAGCTGTGGGAGAGCCGCCTCTGATGTATGGGATAGGTGCCTGGTTTGCATTGCGGGATGCGATCCTGGCTTTTCGCCCGGATGCGGTTATTCCTTTTGTTGCGCCTATGACACCGGAAAAAGTATTGATGGCATTGTATTCAAAACAGTCCGTTCCTGCTTATGAAGAAAAAGTTAGTCACCTGGGAATTGATTCGTGATAGTCTGGAACAGGGTATTGCTGTCATGCTGCTGTATGTATTGCAGAGTGAGGGCAGTAGTCCCGGCAGACAAGGATTTTTCATGGCTGTAAATGCTGTGGGTGAAATGGCGGGGTCTATCGGAGGCGGCATCATGGAACATAAATTTGTTGAAATGGCGCGGGAACAGTTGGTGCAGGATGCGGAGTTCATGGCAGTACGCAGACAGGTGCATGATAAACATAGTGCGAAGGATCAGAGTGGGATGATCTGTTCAGGAGAGCAAACAATTTTGTTGTACCGTGTCCGATCGTGTGATGCACCTTTGATTCAGGAGATGATGGATTGCCTCACTCAATTTAAAACGGGGGTATTGCAGCTTTCTCCGGTGGGTTTACAGTTTTCACTGGCGGGTTTGCAGCTTTCTCCGGAGGGTTTACAATTTTTTCCGGAGGGTTTACAGTTGCCAGATGATACAGGCAGCCCGGGATTTGTGATGCAGTCTGCAGAAGACTGGTGTTACAGGGAAGTGCTGGGCTATAGAGATCATTTATTCCTGGTGGGTGGCGGGCATTGTTCCCTGGCTTTTTCCAAAATCATGTCTATGTTGGAATTTTATATCCACGTATATGATAACAGGCCTCAGCTAAATACTTTCCTGGAAAATGAATGGGCGCATGAAAAAATAATTGTGGAAGATTATAGTGTGTTAAAGGATATGATTCCTGAAGGAGTCAATCATTATGTGGTGGTGATGACAATGGGCTACCGTAGCGATGATATTGTGATCAGGGCTTTGCTGCACAAGCAGTTCAGGTACCTGGGAGTGCTGGGGAGTCAGGCGAAAATAACGCAGCTATTCGGAGAGTATAAGGCAGCAGGCATTCCTGCGCAGGTCCTGCACAGCATACATGCACCTATCGGTATGCCTATAAAAAGCAAGACCCCGGAAGAGATTGCGGTTAGTATTGCAGCAGAGATCATCAGGGAGCGGAATATGCCCGGACCCTGATAATTATGACTAAGAGAAGGAAGCTGGTGTATAGCGGCGTGGCTAATTCCTCATGATGGCCTTAAGGGGTGAAGCCGCACAATTACTCCCTAATGACGGTACCTACGATGTAACCATAAGGTTCATCCGTAGCTATGAACACTTCATTCTGATTGCTCATCCCAAATTGCTCCAGGTTGAAAAGAATGTGATGCTTATTAGGCATTTTCAGCGTGATCTCCTTTACGGCAGGGTAAGCTTCCAGCACCGCTTCGCCCATAGCATAGAGGGTTTGCTGTACGGACAGACTTTTATGCCCCGCAAAGGTACCCAGCAGGGTCGCACGGATATTATCAAACATGGCAGTATAATCGCTCAGGGTGCCTTTGTAGACCCAGCTGGCTTCACACTGGGTGGCAAAGATCCGGTCGCTGGTCTCCTTCAGGGTAGTATAAGGATCTTTGATAAAGTGCTCAAAGCCGGAGTCCGTAGTTTTGAGAATGAGCAGGTCGCTGATACCACTGATGATAGTGGTGCTGGCAGCATTGTAGATGATCTTTGCAGTTCTTTTTTCAGTACCGCCGCTGATGTAAGCATGAGGGGTAATCCTGGACCAGGCAGCTTCCGCGATTTCGATTGTAGCAGTTGACACTTGTTGCTGGGTATGAACAAAATGCTCTGCCAGGCGTAATGCAAAAGCTTCAATGCTGCTGGTAAAATGTTCTTTGGCAAGGGCGTACACTGTGTTCTTTTGTGTGTCTGTTGGCAGGATCTTCGTATTGTCACCAAGGGTATGGGCGGTTTCGAAATCGCCTTTCAGGGATACATTGACAGTGATCTGTCTGAATTCATGGTGATCCTGGTGACGGATGATTTTGGATAACTGTACGGCATTTTTACCGTATGAATTTTCGCCGAGTTTGATCATGATGGTTAACATTTACTTCTCTAATTTAAAAAATTAAATGCCTATTTTTAAATAAGAACTCATATATGTTTGACCTGGCTATAAAAGGGAACCGCATTATTACTCCCGATGGTATGCAACCGGCCGTGGTACTGATTAAAGATGGATTGATTGCAGATGTTGTCACTGTTATACCCGGCGAAGCTGTTAAAAAAATACTCGATATACATGATTATGTATTGATGCCTGGCATCACGGATCCCCATGTACATATCAATGAACCCGGCAGGACGGAGTGGGAAGGATTTACCACGGCTACCCGTGCCGCGCTGGCCAGTGGTATTACCACCCTGGTAGATATGCCATTGAATGCCCACCCGGTTACTACGACCGTAGCTGCCCTGGAAGCTAAGATCAGGTCAGCAAACCTGTTCACCAACTGTGGCTATTGGGGTGGCGTTGTACCCGGTAATGTTGCGGAACTGGAACCATTGATTGAAAAAGGCGTGTTAGGGTTCAAGGCGTTTCTGACACATTCAGGAATTGATGATTTCCCCAATGTGACGGAAGATGACCTGAGGAAGGCGATGCCTGTAATCGCCAAACATGGTTTACCCCTGTTAGTTCATTGTGAGTTATCCACTCCCATGCCGGCATCCCTGGTGGGCACTTATTCCGCTTACCTCGATTCACGCCCCGCTGTATGGGAGGAAAATGCAATTTCACTGATGATCAGGTTGTGCGGCGAATTCAATTGCAGGGTGCATATTGTACATCTTTCGGCTGCTTCGGCATTGCCACAGATCGTAAAAGCAAAGGCAGAAGGGCTGCCACTGACCGTGGAGACGGCCCAGCATTATTTATACTTCAACGCTGAGGATATTCCTGATGGGAATATGGCTTTTAAATGTGCGCCGCCTATCCGTGAGCGGGAAAACAACGAACTGCTCTGGCTGGCCCTTAAATCGGGGATTATTGACCTGGTGGCTACAGATCATTCGCCCAGTCCCTCCCATCTGAAAGAGGGCGGTTATCCGGCATCCTGGGGAGGTATTTCATCTTTACAACTGGCATTGCCTGCTTTGTGGACGGCTGCCCGCCAAAGACAGGTGCCCCTTACACAGCTGGCGCAGTGGTTATGCAGCGCCCCTACTCTCTTAGCGGGTACCCACACATACAAAGGTAAAATAGCGAAGGGATATGATGCTGACCTGGTGATCTGGAATCCTGATCAGTCATTTACAGTCATCCCTGAACAATTACAACATAAACACCCCATCACCCCATATGCCCATGAAACCCTGTATGGTGTAGCACTACAAACCTACCTCAAAGGAGTGAAAGTTTATGATGAAGGCTTATATACTGCTACACCCCAGGGCGAAAACATTTTAAGATTATGAGTACAGCCACCATACTTGCAAGGATAGAAGAACTGGCGGCAATCAGTGAAGACAGCGATTGCCTGACCCGCACTTTTGGTTCACCGGCTTTTATCCGGGCCAGTCAGCTGATATCAGGCTGGATGCAGGAAGCGGGCCTGGAGACCCGGATCGATAATATCGGGAATGTACGGGGCAGACTGGTATCCAAAAATCCTTCGGCGCGTACACTGGTATTTGGTTCACACTTTGATACTGTGGTGAATGCAGGAAAGTTCGATGGTCCATTGGGGGTGTTGATGGCACTGGATGTGGTGAGTTCCCTGGACGTTGAATTACCTTTTCATATTGAGGTAGTTGCTTTTAGTGATGAAGAAGGCGTGCGCTATCATACGACCTACCTGGGGAGTAAGGTGCTAAGCGCCGCCTTTGATATGACACAACTGGCACTACAAGATGCGGCAGGAATTTCACTGGGTGATGCGATTCAAATGATGGGAGGATGTACGGACCAGTTATTGCATGATAAAATAGATGCTGCCGACTGGCTGGGGTATTTTGAAATACACATTGAGCAGGGACCGGTATTGTATGAAAAACATATTCCCGTGGCAATTGTTACTGCTATAGCAGGACAACAGCGTAGTCAGCTGGTATTTAAGGGGATGGCAGGCCATGCGGGAACTGTGCCAATGGATATGCGGCAGGACGCTCTTTGTTGTGCTTCGGAATGCATTTTGATAATTGAACAATGGGCGCTGCAACACTGCGATCGGGTAGTAGCGACTGTAGGAACCTTGCAGGTAGTGCATGGGGCATCGAATGTGATTCCGGGAGAAGTATTGTGTAGTCTTGATTTGAGAAGTGCTGATATAGATATGATAAGGGAAGCACATGTGGAACTCCTGGCGCAGCTAAATGCTGTCTGCGTCAAAAGAAAAATCAGTTTTGAATGGCATGTTGTGCAGGAGACAGCTCCGGTGATTTGTGACCGGGAGTTATCCGGGTTGCTTGAAAAATCCATTCCATCTGCCGAAATAGTAAAACTCGTCAGTGGTGCAGGTCATGATGCCGTAGCCGTATCAGCCATCGCACCTGTTTGTATGCTCTTTGTACGCTGCTTTAAAGGGATCAGTCATCATCCGCTGGAAGATGTGGAAGCGGCTGATATTGAGGTAGCCCTGCAGGTAGCACGCACATTTATTCAGCAACTTATCAGATAAACATATGGAGATTTCAGCACTCACACGTTCCGTTGTAAAAAGTAATCACGCACTCATTTGCCCGGATGGCCATGTGAATAGCGTGATACCCGGATGGACTAATTGTAAAATCAATGTACTCATCAATGAACAGATGGGTGCAGGGCTATGTCAGACACTCGTCACCATGGAGGCGGAAGGTGTAATAAGTGGCAAAACTGCTGCTTCGCAGATTTTCTTCTATGTCATACAGGGTATTTGCACGGTGAATGATACCTTACTCAACGCCGGCCAGTTCGTATATTTCCCTCCGGGAGAAGAATACCTGCTGAAAAGTGCTAGTGCAGGAACACAGGTGCTCAGTTTCCACAAGGTCTATGAACCACTGGAAGGACATCCTACACCCTCTTTGCTCTTTGGTGACAGCGCCAATATACCCGGACCTGCTTTCCTGGGTGATCCGGCTTTAAGGCTCCAGGTATTGCTACCGGAAGACCTCTCTTTTGATATGGCGGTGAATATCTTTACTTATGATCCGGGAGCTCACCTGCCATTTGTAGAAACGCATGTTATGGAACATGGATTACTCTACCTCCAGGGACAGGGTGTGTATATGTTGAATCATGAATGGTACCCTGTCAAAAAAGGAGATGCGATCTGGATGGCACCTTATTGCCAGCAATGGTTTACAGCGATGGGAAAAGAACCGGCAGTGTATATCTATTACAAAAATGTAAACAGGTTTCCAAGTACTATATGACACTGGATGCACTCAATCAGTTGGCCCAGCCCGAGTTGTATACTACATTACAACAATGCTGCGGCGCGCATAAATGGGTGGAAAAGATGATGGCTGATTTCCCCATGGCAAGTGAAACGGCATTACTGGATGCTGCTACCAGGCATTGGGCGGCATGTACACCTGCCGATGGGCTGGAAGCATTCAGTCATCATCCCCGCATTGGTGACCGGCCTGCTTTGCATAAAGAGCAGGCTGGTGTTGCGAATGCATCCACAGCCATCCTGGAGGAATTAGCCAGTTTGAATACGCGTTATGAAGAGAAATTTGGTTACATCTTCATCGTATTCGCCAGCGGAAAATCCGCTACCGACATGTTAGCCCTGCTAAAAGCAAGAATGAATAACAGCCCCGCAGAAGAAATTAAGATCGCCATGGCAGAGCAAGGTAAGATTACACACTTACGACTTGAAAAATTACTTTCATGAGCCAGTTAAGCACCCATATATTGGATACTTCGCTGGGTGCCCCCGCCCGTGAAGTCGCCGTTACCCTGTACGTATTGCACGAAAAAGAATGGCTGCAACTTGCAAGCGGCATCACTAACAATGATGGGCGTGTGACCGACCTGTGGGAAGCAGGTGCCACCATGCCTCATGGCCTGTATAAATTACATTTCGATACACAGGAATATTTTGAACGCAATTTTACCACTTCATTCTTCCCATTTGTAGAAATTGCTTTTTATATCAACAGCCATGAGCACTATCATGTGCCGCTTTTGTTATCACCCTTTGGTTATTCCACTTACCGTGGTTCTTAAACTAATCTACTATGCAACTATCCATCCCCGAATCGGACAAACATGCCCTGCTGGACACTTTGAAAATAGCAAACCTTGCCTTTCAGCAAACTTACCCCGGCGACAGGCCTGAGCGGCAACCCGTACATACTGTGTATGGAGGTGCCAATCTGTTCAAGGCAGATACCTGTATTAAAATGGGTGAAATTGCCCTGCACCATTTTCATACTTATGCACCGGATAGCGGTGTACTGGCCATGGCACTGGAATGGAAAAATGACCGGCTGGCAGAGATCATTTACAAGCAGATCATTCACAAATTACAGACAGAGCCTGTGGAAGATTTTCGAATTGATTTTGAAGATGGATTTGGGAACAGGCCTGATGAGGAGGAAGATGCTACGGCTGTAGCAGCGGCTATTGAACTGGCGAAAGGTATGGAGGCCGGCACCATTTCCCCGTTTATCGGGATCAGGATCAAGCCGTTTACGGAGGACCTGAAACACCGGAGTGTGCGTACGCTGGACCTGTTTATCAGTACATTATTGCAACATACGAACGGGGTATTGCCAGCTAATTTCGTGGTAATGCTGCCAAAGGTGACGATTCCTGAACAGGTGAGTACTTTGGTTCGCTTCTTTGAAGTATTAGAGAAAGTGCATGCGCTGGAACCCGGTACCTTGCAGATGGAGACGATGGTAGAAGCGACACAGATCATTATGGATGATGAGGGACGAAATCCATTGATGCGCATAATCAGGGCGAGCGAAGGGCGATGTATTGCAGCGCATTTTGGCACTTATGATTATACAGCTTCCTGCGGGATTACCGCGAAGTACCAGACGATGGCGCACCCGGTATGTGATTTTGCACATCATATGACGAAGGTAGCATTGGGCGGAACGGGAATTTTTCTTTCTGATGGAGCAACGAATGTGATCCCTGTAGCCTTGCATAAAGGAGATCATTTGTCTTATGCACAACTGGAAGAGAACAGGGAGCATGTGCATAGGGCCTGGAGAACGGGGTATCACCATACGATGCATTCACTGATTAACGGGTTTTACCAGGGATGGGATCTGAACCCGGCACAGTTGCCCATGCGTTATGCGGCGACTTATCATTTCTTTTTGAGTAATTATGAAGATGCGGTGTATAGGTTGAAAACGTTCGTGGAGCGGGCGGCGATTTCTACTTTGACGAAGGATATTTTTGATGATGCGGCTACGGGGCAGGGATTGTTAAACTTCTTCCTCAAAGCCATTAATTGTGGTGCAGTCTCTGAGGAAGAAGTTTTGGCGACGGGCCTGACGATGGAGGAGATCAGGACGAGGTCGTTTTTCAGAATATTGGAAGGTAGAAGGAAACTGTCTATTTGATATGGGTGGCCAGGGCGGCGGATGGCAAAAAATTAGTTCTTTGCCAGGGGCCCTATCCCTGCTTTTTTAATTTTCTCCACAACAAAGGTACCCACACGCGTTCCCTGATCCACTCCATTATCCACAGAATCACGATAGTGAATGCCACCATAAATACGTGACACTGCGGCCTCTTTTGCTGCATTCCAGAACGAAGTAAAATGCCGGGGTGTCAGCTCCCAGAATTCCTCTGAATTATCTGTGTATTCGAAATTATCTCCGAACAGATAGGTGAGCATTGTGGCCACTGCAGAAGATACCACGCTATGTCCGCTTGTATATTCAGGGAATGGAGGGGTCTGTAAATTCGGCTTCCATTTTACATCAATATACTTATTGATAAAGGCTTCTGGACGAATCCTGTTAGTACTATATTTTGCATCCCAGCAGGTAATAAAAGCATCCATCATCACGTTGGCAGCCAGCATATGTGCCTGCAAAGTCTGGTCAAAATCTAATTTTGCTTTGCGGCAGGCAATACCGGTGATATTCATCCAGTGACCACCAGGGGTGATTTTCTTAAACCCGATTGCCATGTGTCCATAAGTACTTACTGCAAATGGATTACAATCCCAGAAACCGGCAATGGTCATTTCCTCTTTTGTAGGATTTACCCCATACTTGTACACTTCCATATTCAGCCTATAAAAATCACTGCTGGTATCTTTACTGAAAGCTGTCATCGGTTTTGGTTTAAACTGTGAACAGCTATCAATCACCATCGGACGGATGGTACGCCAGTTAGGCTCCACAGCGTCCATATAAGCAGGTGGTGTAGGATACCAGTACCCCTCTCCTTTCAGCGGTGTATACCTGCGAAGGGTACTGAGCTTACCATAGCCATCTCCTTTGGACCATGCTACGATTTGCTTTACCACACCTTCTGCCACCATCACAGAGTTCTTAATGATACTATCAGGTACCTGGTCTTTCTTAAAGAGATCGATCAGTTTCTTCTCATCCTCTGTGAGCATATAGCCGGAAGGTAATAACTGCTTACCTGCTTCTAAGATAGCATATACAGATGCCACCTTATAATCGTAGGTTCTGCCACTATCCTGTATGGCAATGGCAGGATAGGATTTTATAAATGAAGCTGCACCTGGTATGGAAGGATTATGCTTTACAATGATCTGGTAAGCTGCCAGCGTTGCATAACTATAGAAACGTGTAGCTGCCGGCGGATTTACTACATCGTGCATCATCACCATGGAAAGAGAAAATACTGCCGGTTGTATATAATCGGTAAAAGGTGCCTTGTCGTACTGCTGTTGCGCATGCCCCAGCTGACTAACGAGTAACAATCCAAAGATGAGTTTCTTCATACTTATTTTTCTTTATAAAGTGAGATACCTTCATTGTTTACACCAACTGCCACAAAGTTCTTTCCATTGATGGCGATTTCGCTGGCGGACTTTACATCGCCTTTGATGCAAATACCCGCTTCTGACTGATCCACATAAGTAAATCCGCCTTTGCCATCGCCTTTGAGCAGGCAACCATAGCTGGCATCAAAACTACCCAGCTTCAGCCGGTTGTCGCAATGGTTACCAAGCAATAAGAGGTCTGGCTTACCATCCTCATTGAAATCACCTGTCAGGATTTTGGTAACTACTGAGAACTGTGCTTCCATTGGTAAAGGTGATACGACCAGTTTGCCGTTCTTATTCAGCAGGCACAGGCTGCGGGTTTCAGTCACGGTCAGCTTACCTGCTTTCGCCAGATCATCCGGTGCAACAATGTCTTTCATAGTGGCATCTGAATAGTGCTTATAAGAAGTAAATTTCTTACGCATGGGGTAGATCTGGTCATTTAACTCATCTCTGCTCACGTAAGGATAACTTACACCTTGTATATAGTAGTTCAGGAAGGGATCAATATTTCCATTCTTATCGAAGTCAGCATAATACAATTCAGCAGGCTCTTTCGGAGAAGCCTTGATTTGGGTGTTTAGTCCCAGGTTGCCGGCTATGAGGTCATCATTGCCATCACCATCCACATCTTTCACAGCCAGGCTAAACCAGAAACCGTTTTGCGGCTGATCGAAGTAATCGTTCGTTTTATCTTTGAAGCCATCTCCTTTATTGATGTATACTGACAATGGCATCATTTCACCACATACTACCAGGTCTTTACGGCCATCTTTGTCCAGGTCTATCCATTGTGCATCTGTGATCATACCGGTTTTGGCAAACGGTACATCAGCTACTGTGAACTTACCTTTGCCGTTATTTACCAGCAGGTAAGATAGCGGTGACAGCGGGTATTGGCCGGGTATTACGCGACCACCTACAAAGAGATCGATGTCCCCGTCATTATCAAAGTCGCAGGGGCGTACACAGGACTTACTGTTTGCGCTTACATCAGGCAGGTTTTCACTCATTTTCACAAGTATCCCTTTCCCATTGTTAATAAACAGTTCGTCCTGCAACATAGGTGTATTCGGATCGCAATTGAAGTAACCACCCATGGCGAGATACAGGTCAGCGTAACCATCTCCGTTAGCATCAAAGAAGGTCGCATCGGACACACAGTTTTCAGCCGGGTCTTCCAGCTTCATGCCTTTATTCATTTCGAAGCTGCCATTCCCAAGCTGGTTGTAGATGCGACCGGGCAGTTCTCCATTGCCACTTACATAGAGGTCTTCTTTACCATCTTTATCTACATCGGCCTTTGCAATGACCGGTCCTGTTTTGGAATACATGAACAACATGAGCAACTGGCGTTTGAAGTCGTTTGCCTGCATTTCTTCATGCTTGTAGTCGATGAGGCCATCCGTTTTTGTAAAGACAGGTTTCAGCATTGTAGCAGGTGGTAAAGCAGCGTTTGGTGCAAAGTCCACTTTCAGTAGCTGGTTGGCAGCTACATCTTTCATACGTTGCTCTTTATTACCGGGCCATACGATCAGTACAGAATCTGCTTTTGCTGCCTTGCCCAGACCAAATAATAATTGGGTAGAAACGGCACCCAGGTAACCTTTGCCTGGATTTACTTCCTGGTATTGTTGGATACCATTGGCATATACATATACCTTGGCACCGATGGCCTGTGTATTCTTTCCTTCGCCGTGCAGTTTGAAAGAGAGGTAAGCGGTCTTATCCTGCTCCCTGCTCATGTTCTGATAAATACCAGCCGGATCATTGATCCGGTTGATCACGAGGTCCAGGTCCCCATCGTTGTCCAGGTCAGCATATACAGCACCACTGGAAACCCCGGGTTGATCAATGCCCCACTCCTGTTGTTTGTTGGAAAAAGTGAGGTCATGGTTATTGCGGAAGATATAATTTTTCAGAGGTGTAACCGGCATGGCGGTGATCAGGTCCATGAACCTGATGGGTTCGCGCTCCATCGCTTTCTTCACTTTGTAATCACCCCAGTAGCGCAGGAAGTCTTTGTTGGTATAATCACGCAGGTAGCCATTGGTGACAAAGAGGTCTTTATAACCATCGTTATCAAAGTCCGCCAGCAGCGGGCACCAGCTCCAGTCAGTGTTAGAGACACCGGCCAGCTGACCGATTTCGCTGAAGGTACCATCGCCATTGTTCAGTTGCAGCATATTGCGCATATACTGCTCATAAAGGTCCTGTGACTTCATCAGGTCGTGCATCTCGTAGCTCTCTTCCATCTGTAGCAGTTTCTGGCGTTTGTTATCTTCAGGGAGCATATCGAGTGTCAGCACATCCGGTAAACCGTCGTTGTTATAATCAGCAATGTCTACTCCCATGGAGAAGTGCGACAGGTGCTTAAAAGTTTCTTTTGTACGTTCGCTGAACGTACCGTCATGGTTGTTGATGTATAGATAATCTGGTTCGTTGTAGTCGTTCGTTACATAAATATCTTCCCAACCATCTTTATTAATATCAGCTACAGCTATCCCCAGTCCGAAGGTAAGTGGGTTCTGAATGATGCCGGCTTTGAGTGTGATATCAGTGAAGTGATTGTTGTCATTGCGATAGAGTTTATTGCCGGCGAGAGAGTCGGTCAGTGCCTTGTACCTGGCAAACTCCATGTTATCGATTTTGTTGGTGCTGTGGTTGAGGAGGAACATATCCAGGTCCCCATCGTTGTCTATATCAAAGAAGACTGCGTTGGTGCTATAATCAGGATCGTCCAGGCCATATTCCTTTGCCTTCTCCACGAATTTCATGTTGCCCTGGTTGATAAAGAGCTGGTTGCGGCGGGCAGCATCATCGCGCTTACCGGAGTAGCAGATGTAGATATCAAGTAGTCCGTCGCCATTTACATCGGCCATGGTGACCCCTGTTTTCCAGCTATCAGCTTTGCCGCCGATGCCTTTGCCGGCATCTTTGGTAATGTCTTTGAACTGCATGTTGCCCAGGTTCTGGTAGAGTGCACCGGGTTGCATGTTTGCAGTGAAGTACAGATCCTGTAATCCATCATTGTTCAGGTCACCTACGGCTACACCGGCACCATTGTAAAAGTATTCGTATTGCAATACGTTCAGGCCCTCTGTTTCATTGAGGGGATTGGAGAACTTAATGCCGGTAGATTTGGAAGGAAGCTGCTGGAAGAGCTTTTGCTGTGCATGGATGGCAGTGGAGATGCAGGATGCCATCATGAGGGCCAGCAAGGAGGTGGAATAACGCATGGATAAATAGTTTTTCAAGTGTTCCCATTCTTAAAGTTGAAGAGTTAATGCGGTATTATGCCGCATTAACTCTTCTTATATCTAACTAGTCATGAACCAAACATTATTAAGAAGCCGGATCCCACCATACACGGGATACCCAGGTATCACCTGCAGAAAGACCGCTTACACCTGATTTATAGTTTGTACTATTCAGTGTAGCTTCTGTAACAGGGTACAGTTGTCTTCTTGGAATCTGACCACCGGTGAAGTTAGCATCGTACACAACAGGAGTGAGTACAGGATAGCCGGAACGGCGCCAGTTGAACCATGTTTCGATATAGTTGAACTGAATACCGGTAGTAGCCCAGTACTGCTCGTTGATCTGCTTCAGGGAAGCGGTGGTAGATGTTATATCCAGCGGATGTAAAGCTACCCAGGCAGTAGCTGTGGTAGAAGAGATGGTCAGCGCGGAACCCAGGGTAGCCAGGGAAGTCAGACCAGCCACGGTACCAGCAGCATAGTGAGTAGCAGCAGTACCACCTACGTTCCAACCTCTTACAGCAGCTTCAGCCAGCAGTAATTCAGTTTGTGCATAAGTGAGCACAAAGATTGGAGAGTTAAGGTTGGTATATACGGAAGCCACGGGGCGGGAGTATTTACCGAGTGGTGTTTCATCATCACCGGTACCGGTAGAACCAGCATAGTTTGGTGCTTTGGTTACATCGGTAGGACCACCGTTCAGGTCATAACCATTTGGTAAACCTAACTGAGCAGAAGGAGTTGTGTTACCGGCAGTGGTTACTTTATTAGCAGCCAGGCCAGCCTGCGGTACTTCGGATACCACACCTAATCTTGGGTCATTGTTATCTCTCAGATAGTCGATGAGGGTTTTGCTCCATCTTGTCTGATACAGGTCAGTACCATATACTCTGGCCTGTGCGTTATCGTGACCATTGGTACTTTGAACGTTGATATACGCATCATCAGCGGTGCTGGTGAATACGCCACCTGCCACTGCTTTCTCAGCCCATGTCTGGGCGGTAGCAGGTGCTACTTTGGTGAGGCGCATTGCTGCACGCAGCATCAGGGAGTAAGCGAACTTTTTCCATTTAGTGATATCACCGCCATAGTACAGGTCGCCGGTTACCAGTGTTTTGCTGGCATCGAACATACCGATAGCAGTAGTCAGATCATTAAAGATAGAGTTATAGATCTCTTCCTGTTTGTCGTAAGCAGGCTGTGTAACGCCTGTCTTACCCTGGAATGCCTGAGAATAAGGCACATCACCATATACATCCGTTACCTGCTGGAGAATCATGGCTTTCATGATCATACAGGTTGCGGTCAGGTTTGCTTTGCTCGGATCATCCTTGGTCAGGGTAATCGCTTCAGACACCAGGTTACCGGCACCGGTGTAGTAGAGGTCTGTAGAACCGTAATCGGTATTCCAGATACGACCCTGGTAGTCGGAGGTACCACTGGTAGCTACATACTTGTCACCGTTAGACAGGTAGTTGGAAGTCAGCGAGGAGGTAGATGCCATAATCTGCGTCCAGAAACCCTCGAACAGGAACATGTTGTACCCCTGGGAGCTGAAAGCATGCTGCGCACTTGTGAGCAGGTAGTTTGGATTATACAGATCAGCACTTGTTTGCGTCGGGTCTGTATTGATATCGTTGAAGTTCTTGGTACATGAAGCTGATTGCATCAACAAACCAGCCAGACCTATATAAATGAAGTATCTTTTCATGACTTATCTTATTTGAATTTGACATTAACGTTCACACCATAAGTCCTTGCAGAAGGAACGCTTGTACCTTCAATACCTGCATAGGTAACCAGTGTAGAGAAACCGGATTCAGGATCGATGATACCGGATCTTCTCATGATAGTCCAGAGGTTACGACCTACCAGAGAAACGTTGATTGAACGGATCAGCGGAACACTGCCGAACAGTTTCTCGCTCAGGGTATAACCCAGGGTGAGCTGACGTAATTTGATATAGTCACCATTCAGTACGCTCAGCGGACCAGTGATGTTTCTGTTAAAGATAGCCTGGTAGTAAGCCTGAGATGTTACAGATTTGGTATTGGTTGCACCGCTTTCGTATACACCGGTAGTGATACCAGTTTCACGGCCATTCAGGGTTTCTTTGTTCAGACCACGGTAGATGCTATATGCTTTGGTAGCAGAGAGTACTTTGTTACCATAGTTATAGTCAATCAGGAATGAGAAGGTAATGTTCTTATAGCTGAAATCGTTGTTCAGACCACCATACAGTGTAGGCAGTACAGTACCCCATGATTTCAGATCACCCTGTAAAGGAAGGCCAGCATCATCTACTACGATGTTACCTTTACCATCCATTTTGTAGTCATAACCCAGGATCTGAGGACCTGCTTTACCAACCTGGTAAGCGGTATAGATAGAACCGTGGTTAGGACGGTCAGTACCCAGAGTGATGGTGTTGTTGTTATTGTCAGTATGGAGAATTTCGTTCTTAACTGAAGTTAAGTTGAATGATACGTTCCAGTTGAAATCTTTGTTAGTGATTGGAGTACCATTGATCAGTACTTCCAGACCTTTGTTCATAGTGCTACCAGTTGGTACATAACCAGCGTTGTAACCGGTAGACAAGCTGAAGTTAGCACTCATGATTTCGTTCTTGGTCTTGCGGTGGAAGTAAGCAACGTCCAGGCCTAATCTGTTGTCAAACCATTTCAGTTCCGCACCAACTTCAAACTCTGTTACGGTGAATGGTTTCAGCAGACCGGAAGGCAGTGTATTGCTGAAACGACCGGTTGGAATACCATTGATGGTGCTTTCCAGGCCGTAGTAAACCATTGTCTGGTAAGGTTTAACCGGCTCGCCGGAAGTCTGTGCGTAGCTTGCGCGGATCTTACCGTAGCTCATCTTAGGCATCTTGGTCAGTTCGGAGAACACGAAGCTACCGGATACTGATGGTGTGAAGATACCTACCTGGCTGTTAGGAATACCGGTACCTGCCAGTGTAGAGAACGCATCGTAACGACCGGTGGTACTTAAGTTCAGGTATGATTTCCAGTTTAAGTCAACTGAATAGTAACCTGAGTGAGATTCCTTTTTAGTATAAGCGTAAGATCTGTTAAAGGTATAAACGTTAGTAGGTGTATACAGGTAGTTTACAATGAAAGGACCACCGCTGATGGTGATGTTTTCAGTGTTATTTTTCAGCATGTTAGCACCTACTACAGCGCTCACCACCAGGTCTTTGGTAATGTTCTTGTTGCTAACGCCTACGAACACATCGCCATTGAGCTGACCGGAGAATGGAGTCTGCAGGTTGTAGCTACCAGTCTGGTTACTGTAGTTCTGGTTCTTGGTATAGTCAGTACCGGTAGGCTCGATCTTCAGAATGCGGTCATTCTCATAATCGTAACCAACACGGCCACTGGCGTATAACCAGTCAGTCAGGTTGTATTTAACAGTTACAGCGGAGATCAGGCGTTTACGACCGATGTTGTTGATGTAACGGTTGATAACGAACCATGGGTTAGTTACGTAGTTATCATCTGTCCAGAGGATTTCAGCACCATTTGCATCATAACCCGGATCGAGGATTTTTTCATTGATGTTGTTAGCGATGAACAGACCGTTGTTCACGTTCAGCGGACCATCAGACAGCTGCGGTTTGTTTTTCTGCAGCTCATCGATGTAGTTCGCCATTACCTTCACGTTCAATTTTGGTGTGATATTCTGATCAACGTTCAGGTTGATAGATTTTCTATTCAGACCAGAGTTACGAACGATTGACTGGTTGTCCAGGTTAGACAGTGACAGGCGGAAAGTTCCTTTATCACCACCGGAAGACATAGACACAGTGTTGGTGAAGGTTGGACCTGGGCGGTAGAAGTTCTTGATATTGTCTTTGTATGCAGAGTATGCATAAGATTTACCATCGAACTGAGTGAAAGAAGAACCATCCAGTTTACCACCCCAGCTTAAGCGGGTAGTACCCTGTGCGCCGGAAGCGTTTGCAGGTTTAACCCCACCGGTACCCTGACCGTAGGTATACTGCCAGTCGGTGAAGTCGATCGCCTTATCTACAGCGTAGTTCATGTTATAATCAACAGAGAAAGTACCTTTCTTACCAGATTTGGTGGTAATGAGGATTACGCCGTTTGCAGCACGTGCACCATATAATGCAGATGCAGCCTGGCCTTTCAGGACGGTCATATCTTCGATATCATCAGGGTTCAGGTTTCCGATACCATCACCGGCATCAGCACCACCCCACTCACCTGCGCTACCACGCTGAGTGTTGTCCATAGGAACACCGTTGATTACGAACAGTGGAGATCCACCGGAGTTCATACTTGGCATACCACGCAGCAGGATACGTGCAGAAGAACCAGGACCACCACCGGAACCGTGTACATTCACACCGGAAACGCGGCCACCCAGGGAGAGTGCAACGTTTGTTTCACGTGCTTTGGTCATGAGCTCACCGCCTACCTTGGCAACTGAGTAACCTAACTTTGAGTTATCTTTTGCGATACCCAGAGCTGTTACAACCAGTTCACCCAACTGTGTGGCAGATTCTTCGAGCGTAGTAGACACAGAATTTTGTCCTGCAGCTACTTCGATTGTCCTGGTAGTATAACCTACAAGTGAGAATTGTAATTGAAAAGCGCTTTCCGGTGCTCCTTTTAGTGTGAAAGATCCATCTGCACCGGAAACTGTCGCTACACTCTTTCCTTTAACCAGTACGGTTACAGTGGGAAGACCAGCTCCGGATTTGCTATCCTTAACACTCCCGGTGATCTGCCTAGTTTGTGCAAATGCTGCCGTTGAAAGCAACATTGCGATGATCAGCAAACGAAGTTGTCTCATTATCGAATTAGTTTTTGGTTAGGTAATAAATGAGTGGTGTGCACTCCTTTCTCAGATTGACAACGGGCTAGCGGCTCCGCATTGGTTCTACATTTCATTTTGGTTTCTGTATAAAATTTTCGTTTTTAGAAAATACGTGGTCGGCCCGCCTTCTTTTAAGGCAAGAGAATTTCATCTACCACATGGATAGGAATTGCAGATTACAGTATGTAATGTTGTGACTACAGGCTAGTGTGCATGACAGCATTTTTTGCTTCACATACGTGCACAGCAAGGCTGGTAGTTAAATACCACAAAAGAAATTTTTTGATTAAGAATGCTTGTTCATTGGTACAATGTTAGATCTTCAGCAGCTACATGTTCTCCCCTTGAATACTTCTTAAACTGGCCCTCGTTCAATAGTCTTTTCAGTCAATAGTTGTAGAGGGCATTTTTTGGTTGTTGTTACGTTTTTCTGGAAAATTTTAAAGTTTCACTGTTACTGTTGCCGTACATTTTAAAATGACAAGTATTAAAATGACAACACTGATTCTATTTTTTCACCAAATATATAATGACCGTTTTTCACCATTCTATCCACCAAGTTCACACGACGGGAGTTTCTCATTTCGCGTTGTAGATTTTCATTTACTCACTGTGTAATTTCACTTCCAAAGTACAGAAATTTTAACATTTTCTACAATCACCAAGAAGTTGTACATAATTATCACCATTTACGCGCTTAAACAAATACTATTTTACCAAGTTCTGGCTGAATGTAAACCGTTTTAGCAAAACCCGGTGAAAACAAGCATTATTTATTGTTTCCATCCTATAAATATTCCAAAAAATGGAAGGCCGTGTAACGAAAAGGGGATACAAAAAGTACCCCCTTTTTTATAGTGTAACTCTTTGTAAACGTTTACTTTGATATACTAACAATAAAAGTAATGGCAATGTTTACTGAGTATTACTTTTCCTTTCGGACTATGTTATTTTATCTTATCCTCCTTTACACCTTCTTTTGTAATCTTTACGGGTAAAATGTACCCTTTATCATCGAAATGCATTTCGTCAATGCAGGTAACGCGGTTATTAGCAGCTGTTTCTGTAAGCGGACGACGGTGGTAGACGATATACCATCTGTCTGTACCGGGTACATTGATGACAGAATGGTGTCCTGCGCTGGTAGCAATAGCGGGATCTGACTGTAAGATCTTGCCGATGCGCTGCCATGGACCCATGGGACTATCAGCAATCGCATAGGCAACGCTATAGTCCGGGCTGCCCCAACCACCTTCAGACCACATAAAATAGTACTTGCCATTGCGGATAAACATGAAGGGACCTTCTACATACCCTTTGGGGGTAATTTCTTTGAAGGTCTGACCATCGGCAAATGGTTCGATGCCTGTGAAATCAGATTTTAAGCGGGCAATATTGCAGTGCTGCCATCCACCGTATATAATGTAGTACTGGCCATCTTTATCGTGAAATACAAACTGATCGATGGGCTGAGCGCCATTGTAAAACTTATCGATGAGCGGCTTGCCGAGATAGTCTTTGTAAGGACCACCGGGCTTGCTGGCGACAGCCACACCGATTCCCCCTTTCTGGTTATCGTTCTGGATATCGTTGGCACCGAAAAAGAAGTAATACTTTCCGTCTTTTTTTACGATAGCTGGTGCCCACATGGCACGGTTAGCCCATTTTACATTGGAGGAATCCAGGACTTTAGGATGTTTCTTCCAGTTGACCAGGTCTGTGGACGAAAATGCATCAAAGAACACCTGTTTCTCGTATTTGTCAGAATAGGTTGGGAAGACCCAGTATTCTTTGCCGAATACCACAGCTTCCGGGTCGGCATACCAACCCTGAACAATTGGGTTGCCGGAGCTTTGCTTTTTTTGAGCAGATAGCGGGTTTCCGAGGGCGATGGCCCCGAGTAATAACGTGATTGCCTTTCTCATAGTGAGTTGATTCCTGTTTGAAATAAAACACAATATAGATGTTTTATCTTTTCCTGTACCCTACCCATGGGGTTGCACAGCAAGGCTTTAAGACACCATGTTAATAAGCGGCGGGTACTTAAACAGATCGCTTTGCAGCATTTGTACTAATTTGCATTTTCATCATCATTCTATTGTTCCGCAACAGCCCGCATAACTAGTTTCAGATCTTCTAACTGTTTTATTTATTTGCCGGTTCCGGTTATTATGCAATTACATCCAGGTTTTAATATCTGTCCTGACAGCTGCGACTTGCCAATACATCCAAAATAAATATTTGGGCATATACAGGGTATCTTCCTAATTTTAGCGAGGATTTACAGCATTCAAACGATTGAATTTTGCAAGATTCATTCATACAGGAGGAACGGGAACTATTGCAGCAGATAGGAGAAGGAAGCCAGTCTGCTTTTACACTTGTCTTCAATATATACAGTAAACAGGTGTTTGATGTGGCCATGCTTTATCTAAAAGACGATCTGGCGGCACGGGAAGTCGTGCAGGAGGTTTTTCTAAAGATCTGGCTAAAGAGGGAGGTATTGCCTGAAATCAAAGATTTTTCTGACTATTTATTTATTCTGACCCGCAATCATGTCTTTGACGGCTTTAAGAAGCAGGCCGTGAGAATGAAGGCGTATGAGCAATTATATCACCAGCAGGTAGCGATAGTGAATGATACGGATTACCGGGTCAAGGACAGGGAATATGCCGTCATTGTGGAAAAGGCGATTGCTGCCTTGCCCCCGGAGCGGAAGAAGGTATATATAGCCAGGAAGGAAGGATTTAGCAATGAAGAAATATCCAATAAGTTCAATATATCCATCCATACCGTGAAAAAACAGATGCAGATTGCTGTGCAGACAGTGCGGAATTTTGTGAGGAAAAGCATCTAAAATGCGCCTGGGAAGCCCTCTCCCGGGATCCTGAACCCCCTCTCAAAAAAAAGTTAAATTTTTTTTCTCTTAGCATACTCCTTTTATTCTCCAAACACGTCTTTACCATTATGACAGCACAAGAATTAAAATTCTTGCTTGATAAGTATAAGCAGAATACCATCACACCAGATGATAAAAATCGTCTGTTCGACGCTATTGATAGTGGGGAACATGATGAGCTGCTGAGTGCCGACATTCTTCAATCCCTCCGGAGTGACGTTCCTTCCGCCGGCTGGGAAAATGAAGACCATAGTGCTATACTTGATGCCATTTTCCAGGCGGATCAGCCTGAGATACTGACAGTTGTCAAAAACAAACGCCGTTTCTACCTGTATGCCGCAGCCGCTGTAACTGCCGGTATTATTTTGACTACCAGTCTTTTGTACAGGAAAGATCCGGAGCAGGCCCCTACCCTTGTCAAAACACAGGTATTGGCTCCAGGTTCCACCAAAGCTATGCTTACCCTCGCTGATGGTACTCAGATCCCTCTCGACAGCGCCGCAAATGGCACCCTGGCTCAACAGGGAAACACGCAGATCAGCAATAAGAATGGTAAGTTAAGTTACCAGGCAAACGGAGGGAATGAGGTGATGTACAATACCGTCACTACTCCTCACGGTGGCCAATACCAGCTGACCCTTGCCGATGGAAGCAAGGTATGGCTCAATGCCGCCAGCAGTATCCGTTTCCCAACCGCATTCACCGGAAAGGAAAGGCAGGTAAGCATTACAGGCGAAGCCTATTTTGAAATCGTCCAACAATCCAACCAACCCTTTTCAGTACAGGTGAAAGCTGCTGAAAAGGATATGACCGTAAAAGTATTAGGGACCAGTTTCAACATCATGGCGTATGCCGATGAAAAAGCTGTAAAAACCGCCCTTATAGAAGGCGCTGTACAAGTAGAGCACGGCAGCCAGAAAAACGTACTGAAGCCCGGACTGGAAGCGAGTCTGACAGACAATACCTTCGCCATTGCTCCCGCTGACCTGGAACAGACCCTTGCCTGGAAAGATGGCAAGTTCCGCTTCAGGAGCACCAATATCAAAACCATCATGCGTCAGCTATCCAGGTGGTATGATATGGAGGTAGCTTATAATGGCGATGTATCCGATATTGACCTGACAGGAGTAATCTCCCGCAGGGAAGATGCCGGTAAACTGCTCAAAGCACTCGAAGCCACCCAAAGGGTTCATTTTGAGGTAAATGGCCACAATGTGACCGTTTCACCTGCCACGTCGCACTAATCAATCCCGGCTAAAGGGGAGATGTATTTTGTAATTATTTAAAACAATTCCGTTATGACCACGTAGAGACTATTGTTTATGTCTACAATCCAGAAAGGTACCAGTATTTGTAAATGACGCTGCCACGTCTGATATAAAAAAAACCGGGCCCGACTGCCATCGGAACCCGGCAACATGGCTACCAATTTCTCTTTGACTCAAGAAAAATTTGATTTACTAAAAAAGCCAGGAAACAAAAGTATGGAACTATGCGCTTCATGCAAAACTCCCTTCCGCGGAGGAGTGAGTCTTTTGCACAGAAAATTGTTGTTAGTTATGAAATTAACTGCCATTTTAACGCTGGTATTTACAATCCAGCTCTCTGCTAAAACCTATTCCCAAACCGTCAGCATCTCCGGAAAACACCTTTCACTGTATGAAGTGTTCAACACGATCAGCAAGCAGACGGGCTATGAATTTGTATACGATGCCAAATTGCTGGAAAGCAAGGGCGCTGTTAATATCAATGCACAGGGACAAAAACTCACTGATGTGCTGGACAAGTGTCTGAATGACAAAGCATTGAGTTATTCTATTATGGACAAGATCATTGTGATCAGTCCTAAAAAGGCTCCCCGGGAAGTCGCTCCCACTCCCGTTGCTGCAACTCCTGTCACTGGTACTGTTACTGACTCTGCTGGCCATCCGTTACAGAATGTAAGCATCCAGGTAAAAGGTACGACCAGGGGTGCTATGACTGATGCTACCGGTCACTTCACCCTGGATGTTCAGCCTACAGATGTATTGGTCATCAGCTATATCGGCTTCGACAAACAGGAAATTACCGTAGGTGGCAACACGTCACTGAACATTAAACTGGCTGAAAGCAACAAGCAGCTGGGTACTGTAGTAGTGACCGCATTGGGGATCAAGCGTTCTGAGAAATCCATCACCTATGCTGCCCAGCAGGTAAGTGGGGTGGAACTGACCAAAGCAAAGGATCCAAACCTGATGAATACACTGAACGGTAAGGTAGCTGGTCTGACGATCTCCAGCAGCTCTTCAGGTGTGGGTGGTTCTGCCAAAGTGATCCTGCGTGGTGCTAAATCAGGTCTGGGTAATAACCAGGCACTGTATGTAATAGATGGTGTGCCCATGAATAACACCCTCACCAACCAGCCAAACAGTGCCTATGGTGGTAGCACCGCTTATGATGGTGGTGACCCTATCTCCAACATGAACCCTGAGGATATCGAGAGCATCTCCATCCTGAAAGGTGCTTCTGCAGCTGCTTTGTATGGTAGCCAGGGTGCAAACGGTGTGATATTGATCACTACCAAGAGCGGTAAAGCGGGTCGTACTACCATCAACTACTCTTCTGGTCTTACCCTGAGCCAGGCAGCTTACAAACCTGAGTTCCAGAACTCTTATGGCCAGAGCAAAGAAGGTAGTACACAGAGCTGGGGCAGTAAGCTGACTACCAAGGCACATAATAACCTGGACGACTTCTTCCAGACCGGGAATAACGTGACCAACGCTATCAGCCTGGCAGGGGGTACTGATAAAACACAGACTTATTTCTCTTACGCTAATACCAGCGCAAGAGGCATTCAGCCTACCAATAAGCTGGGCCGTAACAACATCAGTTTTAAAGAAACAGGTAAATTCCTCAACGATAAGCTGACTGCTGAAGCAGATGTAAACTACATCACCCAGAAGATTGACAATACACCACTCTCTGGTTTCTATTTCAATCCCCTGACAGGTTTATACCTCTACCCACGGGGCAGCAACCTGTCTCAGTACAAGAATAATTTCGAAGTTGCTGACCCAGGCAGAAACGGATTGATGGTGCAGAACTGGGCATTCAATGAAGACGTGCAGCAGAACCCATGGTGGATCCTGTATCGCGATCCTAACCAGCTGAACAGGAATCGTATATTGCTGAACGCCAGTCTGAAATACGAGATCAACAAATACCTGAACGTACAGGCGAGAGGAAGTATTGACAGGATCAATGACGTATATGATCAGAAAGTATATGCAGACAATGCTTCTTACGTAGCTGCCACCAGTGGTGGTTATGTATACCAGAACCTGACTACTAACCAGCAGTACGGTGACCTCCTGTTGAACTTCAATGTGCCTTTCGGAAAAGAATGGCGTGTGACAGGTGTGGTAGGTGGTGCCATCCGCGATGTAAAGACTACCGGTGAGAAATTCAACTCAGGTAGAGAAGGTCTGCACATTCCAAACATTTTCACCCTGCAGAACTTTGTGGCTATGAACGGTGCTAACTCCGGCACCCTGCCTGAAAACCACAGCCAGTTCCAGTCTGTATTCGGAAGTGCGAACATCTCTTACAAAGACTGGTTCTACCTGGATCTGACTGCTCGTAATGACTGGTCATCTAACCTGGCCTTTACGCCTAACTATTCCTATTTCTATCCTTCAGTCGGTCTTAATGTCATCCTGAGTTCTGTAACCAAATTACCTGATTGGGTGAGCTTCGCAAAAGTGCGTGGTTCTTATGCCCAGGTAGGTAATGCACCTTTAGCCTATCAATCCTACCCTGCACTGAATACTATTGGTGCTGGCGGTATCATCGTGGGTAATACCACCGCTCCTTTCACTGATTTGAAACCAGAGAAAACCAATTCCCTGGAGTTTGGTACAGAGTGGCGCTTCTTCAATAACAGACTGAGCGTGGATGCGACTTACTATAAAACAAATACCAAGAACCAGACCCTGCAGATTGCTGCAAGCCAGGCTTCTTATTATGATTCTTATTATATCAATGCCGGTAACATCCAGAACCAGGGTGTGGAAGCAGTGGTACGTTACGATGTATTCCGTGAAGGTAAATTTACCTGGAATACCGGTTTAAACTTCGCTACCAACAAGAATAAGATCATAGAACTGGCTGATGGTGTGGATTACTTCACCCTGACTGGTGCTTCAGGTTCTAACTATGCGTCTAAATTTAAAGTAGGTGGTTCATTTGGTGACATCTATGGTACTGTACTGAAGCACGATGCACAAGGCAGAATCATGGTTGACGGCGCAGGAACGCCTATCAAGCAGACTGGTGATATGGTATACATCGGTAACTCCAACACTAAATTCCAACTGGGCTGGAACAACAACCTGGGTTATAAGAACTTCACCCTCTCTATGCTGATTGATGGTAAGTTTGGTGGCAAGGTAATGTCTGTTACCCAGTCTATGATGGACCTGTACGGTGTGTCTAAAGCAACCGGCGATGCAAGAGATGCAGGTGGTGTAAAAATAAATGGGGTGGATCCAAATGGTAATGCTGTTACTACTGTTGATGCACAGACCTGGTATGCTACTGTAGGTGGTCGTGAAGCAGTATCCGGAGAATATATGTACAATGCAACTACTGTTCGCCTGCGTGAGTTAGCGCTGGGGTATACAGTTCCATTGAAAGATGTGTTTATCAAAGCGCTGAAGTTCTCCCTGACAGGACGTAACCTGATTTACTTCTACAAGAAAGCACCGTTTGATCCTGAGTTGACGATGTCTACTGCAAATGGTTTGTCTGGTGTGGATATTTTCATGCAGCCTGCATTGCGCAGCTATGGTCTGAGTCTGAATGCTACTTTCTAACAGTAAAACTGATCGAACGAAAATGAAACGTTACTATATTATCATTGCAGTACTACTCCTGGGTGCTACTGCCTGTACGAAGAACTTTGAGGATTACAATACGGATAATACCGGTGTATCTACTGGTCAGCTGAAACCTGATTTTAATGATGTGGGTATTTACCTGTTGCAGGCAGAGCGTTCCATCATTAACTTTTCCGGTGGTGGTGACCCTAACTCTTACCAGGTACAGCAGAACCTGAATGCGGATCTGTTTTCAGGTTACTTTATGTCTCCAAACCCGTTCAATGGTGGCAGGAACAATACAAACTACTTTATGATGTCCGGCTGGAATGGCGAAGCATTCAAAGTAGGTTATCTGAACATCATGTCTCCTATTTCCAAGCTGCGTACTAACCGTATCGATACTGCATTCCCTGCAGTGTGGGCGGTGGCGCAGATTGTACAGGTGGCTGGTATGAGCCGTGTGACGGATATCTATGGTCCTATTCCATACAGCAAGGCGGGTAGTTCAAAAACTGATCTGCCTTATGACAGCCAGGAAGATATTTACAAACGCTTCTTCCTGGAGCTGGATACCGCGACTGCGAATCTGCAGAACTATATCAACAAAGGAGAGCAACTGCCTTTCACCTTTGCCAAATTCGACCTGGTGTATAATGGGGACTTCAGCAAATGGCTGCAGTTTGCAAACTCTCTTCGTCTGCGCTTAGCTATGCACATCGTAAAAGCAGATGCTGCTACTGCACAGGCACAGGCTGAGAAAGCACTGAATCCTTCCAATGGAGGTGTTATTACGACCAATGCCAGCAATATGGTGGTACAGGTAGGTGGTAGCTTTACCAACCCACTGGTGTTTATCGACAGGAACTGGGGGGATACCCGTATCGGTGCTGATATTGCCTGCTACCTGATGGGTTACAATGACCCGAGGATTGCTGCTTACCTGGGTAAGTCAACAGATAAAAACTTTAGTTCCCAATATGTAGGTATTCGTTTAGGCGCAGTCACTTCTTCTGCTACCAAGAATGAATACATCGGCTATTCTGCGTTGGGTTCAGCATTCTCCCTGACTACTCCGGTGCAGATTATGACGGCTGCGGAAGTCTACTTCCTGAGAGCGGAAGCTGCATTGAATGGCTGGGCGAATGCAGGAGGAAGTGCAGAGGAGCTGTATAACCAGGGTATCACTACTTCTATGGAGCAGTGGAACGTGGCGATTGGCAGCTACCTGAGTGATGCCACCAGCAAGCCTGCCGATTATGTAGATCCTAAGCATAGCGATAATAATATTGCGGCACAAACTGCTATTACTATTAAGTGGGATGATGCAGCCCTGACTGAGGTAAAGAAAGAGCGTATTGCAACCCAGAAATGGATTGCGATGTTCCCTGAAGGTCAGGAAGCATGGACAGAGCATAGAAGAACAGGGTATCCTAAATTATTCCCTGTAGCGCATAATGAGAGTGCGGGTACGGTGAGTGATGCAGAAGGTGTAAGGCGGTTACCTTATCCACAGCAGGAGTATAATACAAATGCGACGGAGTTGAATAAAGGGATTACGTTGTTAGGCGGTACTGATGATGCGGCTACGCATTTGTGGTGGGATAAGAAATAAGGTCATGTGATGTATTCTGTAGAAAAAGCCCCGTCTCGTTTGAGGCGGGGCTTTTTGTTTTTTTAATCCCTGTTTATCAGTTAATAACTAATGTTTCAATTGAGTGCGGTAAGCTTTTTACATCTGTACCGTTCCCCTTTATCCACAGTTTATAAGTTAATTCCTTATCACTTGTATTCAACACAATCACCGCTATCTTGCCATCTTTATTTACAAAAGCAGTTGTCTGAAGATCTGTTCTGTTGGAGGAAGCAACTATACGCTTTGCACCGGGACGAATGAATTTAGAGAAATGCCCTAAGTAATAGTAAGAATTAGTATAGATCAATTCTCCGGTCTTACTATCCGCATGCACAGGTGCAAAACAGAAATTACCTACATGGTTTGGACCGCCTTTGTCATCCAGCAGGACATTCCAGTCAGTCCAGGCTACCGTACCACTATTGAAATCATTCAATAATGAATTACCATAACGCTCACCCAGTGCCCAGTCATTCACCTTATCCAGTTTAAACGCTTCCACACATCCTTCTGTAAAGATCAGGTTTTTATCAGGAAATGCTTCTTTCACTTTACGAACGTTATCGAACTCCATGGTACTGCCTGTCCATGTTTCGTACCAATGGTAGCCGATACCCCATACATATTTTGCCGCAGCAGCATCTTCGAGAATTGTGCTGGCGCGTTGATAAATCTGGTCACGGTTATGATCCCAGGCAATGAGTTTTTTTGTACTCAGGCCTGCACGCTGTAAGGTAGGGCCTAAATAATGCTTAATGAAGTCTCTTTCTTCCTCAGCAGTAAAGTTGCAGGATTCCCAGATCTGTTTTGCCATTGGTTCATTTTGTACGGAGAAGCCCCATACCGGAATGCCCAGTGACTCGTAGGTTCTGATGAATTTTACAAAGTAATTTGCCCATGCCTGGTAGTAACGTGGCAGGAGTTTACCGCCATGCAGCATACTACCATTATCCTTCATGAATGCCGGGGGGCTCCATGGACTAGCAAAGAGTGTGAGCTTACCACCTGCTGCTGCAATCGCTGCCTTGATAAACGGAATGCGGTAAGTCATATCATGCTTTACATTGAATGTTTTCAAGGTACTATCCCCTTCTTCAATGTAAGTATAGCTATCGCTGGAAAAATCGCAGCTATGAATATTAGTACGGGCCAATGTATAACCGATACCATTTACGGGATCAAAGTAGGCCTTCAAAAGCTCCGCCTGCTTATCCTTCGGGAGTTTTGCGAATACTTCCGCTGAAGCATCTGTCAGCGCCCCACCAATACCAGTCATGGTCTGGAAGGATTTTGCAGGGTCTACAAAAATGCAGACTTCTGTTTCAAGCGGTTGCTTTGCGGGTGAAAATGATAGCTTGTCCGTTGCTGACAGTCTTAACTTTGTACTTGCGGCTGTTGTGTAAACGGTTACGGTCTTGCGGGAAAGGGAATCTCCCGGGGTAGGACCTTTTGCATAGCCGGCATAAGATACCAGCAACAGCCCTGCCAAAATTGCTCTTTTCATTGTATTAATTATTACCAGTTTAAACGTGTTCATCTTACCAGATATATGTACCTACGGCACCATTCGTCAACGTGGGCGTAACGACCTTGCCATTGAACTGGATGTTGAACGATTGGGGAGTGCTGGCATTGTTGATCACAATTAATACTCTTTTCCCCTCAGGCGTTTTGAACGCCACGTTGTCCAGCTGGCTGGTGACATTGGTAGCAATCCTTATTGAGCCGGGCTTTACGAACTTTGCGGCATGTGCTATAATATAATAAGATACATTCCTCGTAACGTCGGCACTGATAGTGAGTGCACCCATACAGGTATTACAACCGCCATCAGTATGTGGTTTATAATCAGGATCGGAGGCCAGGTTCCACTCCAGCACGTTCCGGCTCCAGTTGCGGGTAGCACCGATGATAAGATTTGTAATATGCCATTGCAGATTTGAAGCAAAATCACCGGGGGCACCTACCCATTGCTCCGTAAAGTAGACATTTTTATCGGGAAATGCGTTATGCACCTGGGTTAATGCACTGATATCACCACCATACAGGTGAAATGCGGAGCCGTCTACATATTGTTTGGCATCCGTATCCTGCAGCACTGTAGACGGATAGTCGGGCCTGTCAGCATTATGATCGTAGCAGATGATTTTCGTCATTATACCAGCTGATTTAAATGCAGGCCCTAAGGCCGTCTTAATAAATGCAGCCTGTTCTGTAGCCTGCATGACCATACTGGGATTGTTGCCGCCATGCAAGGGCTCGTTTTGCGGAGTGATGGCACTGATCGTGATGCCTTCTGCTTTCATGGCCTGGATATACTTTACAAAGTACTGTGCGTAGGTAGCGTAATATTCTGGTTTGAGGCTACCTCCTACAAAGCCGCCATTGTCTTTCATCCATACAGGTGCTGACCAGGGAGAGCCCAGTATTTTAATACCAGGAGCGATGGCAACGATTTTTTTCAATACCTGGATCAGGTCAGATTGTTGCTGGCCGATACTGAAATGGTCAAGGTTTACATCAGTCTGGCCCGCCGGCATATCATCGTAAGTATAGGTCGTAGCACTTAGATCAGAGGCCCCGATGCTTACGCGGAGATAGCTAACGCCAATGGACGTACTGTCGGCACCAAACAATTCTTTGAGCAGTGCATCCTGGGTAGCAGCTGGCAATTTATTGATCAATGTAGCGCTACCATCGGTGAGGGAATAACCAAAACCATCTATAGACTGGTATTGGCTCTGCTCATCGACTTTGATGGTCGGGAATACATTGACAGTATCTTTGAAGAGCAGGCTGACTTTTTGTTTTGCCAGCAGCACACTTTTATCAGCTTTAGTGAGCCAGAAAGTTACGTCGGTAGGCAGGTCTCCTGCGGGAGGCGGGACGATGACGTTGGTAGTATCATTGCTATCTCCCTTACAACTGGCAAAGCAGAAGAGCAGGGTGAAGAATATATGGTTTAGTCTCATTTATTTTTCATTTTATATACCCTTACATAATCTACTTCCATGGTGGTAGGGAAGATGCTGTCATCTACCCCCTGAGCACCGCCCCAGTCACCACCAATAGCGAGGTTCAGGAGGATGTGGAAGCGTTTGTCAAATGGCCAGACAGTGTATCCTTTTCCTTCGTTTACAAACTGGAATACCAGCATGTCATCGATATACCCCCTGAGGGCATAGGGTGTCCAGTCAAGCCGGTAGAGATGGAATTCGGAGCTGACGTTGTCGACCTTTTTTGTACTTGTTTTCTGGGTATTTATCTTGAAATAATAAGCTTCGGTGTGAGCACTGATGTGGACATTGCCAGGGTCGTAACCGACATGTTCCATGATGTCGATTTCACCTGATTTAGGCCAGTCGCCATAAGCCCAGTCAGTAGGTAACATCCAGATGGCAGGCCAGGTGCCTTTGCCGGCAGGAAGTTTTGCTTTGATTTCAAAGCGGCCATACAGCCAGTCACCTTTGTTGGTGGTGACCATTCTGGCGGAGGTGTAGTTTCTGTTCTCTTTGGTTTCCTTTCTGGCAGTGATGCTCAGAACACCGTTTGCCACGCTGGCATTGTCGGTGCTGTTGGTGTAATATTCCAGTTCGTTATTTCCCCATCCACTGCCACCCAGGTCGTAGCCCCACTTTGAAGCATCGGGCGCACCTGTGTAGTTAAATTCTTCTGCCCAGACAGGGGTGGTTTCGAAAGTCCAACCGCTATCGACGGGAGTGGTGGGTGTAACAGGGCCGGTGGAGGTAGTGTCGGTGTTGCCTTTGCCGGAACAGGAGCTGAAGATGAGTAAGAGAAGAGGGAGATATCTTGCGAGCATAAGCGTGGATTGTAATTTCCGGAACCTGATCGCAGCCCGATGGCTGCGATCAGGTTCCGGGGGCCGGTTTTAAAATTACCGCTGGTAGCTTTAAAACCGGCAGGTAAAGAATTATTGTTCTTCCAGGAATTGAATATTAGAGAGTGTCATACCACCGGTACCCAATGTACCACCGGAGCTACCACCTTTTATTACCACCCAAACGGTGTCAGCTTTGGAAAACTCCATATACCCATTTTTCCCTTTACCACCGCCATCACAGCCTATTTCTGCAATATTTCCATCAAAAGGAATACTACCGCAGCCAGACCAGGTATTCATTGCAATGTACTTGGTGCCGCCATAATCTTTGCCCTGCACCGGCGCAATGGTATCACAATATACTTCCAGCCAGCTGTTAGTTGCACCAGCACCTTTAATATTTGCTGCAACTGTATAAGGAGTATGGGCTTTTACCATGACCATCTGGTAGATGGCACCATTGGTATTGCCTGTATTGGAGAAATTGATCGTCCCGTTTGTATTGGTAATAGTCGTCTGTGTACCACCTGTATTCAGGATTGTCCAGTCTGTTGTATTCAGCAAATCCTTGGTAGGTGCATCATTGGCAATCGTGATTTTTTGCGCAGTGGTCGCATATCCACCATTTGTAAATACTGTCAGTTGTACAGTATACTCTCCGGCTTTGGAGAAATGCAGTGTGTCGAATTCCCCTTTAGCAGTGGTCCCGTCGCTGATCGTCCAGTTCCAGATAAAACCACCTTTGGTAGTAGAGGACACCACTACCCTATTCGGATTTGTGGTGAGTGGTGTAGCGGTGAAAGAAGCAGTAGGCAAAGGACCCAGCTCCTTCGTGGATGACTCCGGCGTGCAGGCCGGTATAGTGCAGGACAACATAGCTGCCACTGCCAAAGTACCTATATAGCGTTTCATGTAAATCAGTTTGATGTGTTATTTAGTTCCTCCCCATTCTTTACTCTGTTCCAGTTTGGTATTTTCCAACTCTAACAATGGAATTGGTAAAATCTCGTTTTTGCCGGCAATGAAGCCACGGCTACCCAATACTGAAGCAGCTCTGCCTGTACGAACCAGGTCAAACCAGCGATGGCCTTCACCTGCCAGTTCCAGTCTTCTTTCATTGAAGATGTTGTCGTCAGTCGCTTCAATAGCGGTAAGACCTACACGTGCACGTACTGCATTCAGCAATTGATAAGCACGACTACCGGCACCGCCACCCTGTCCGGCCTTTACGAGTGCTTCTGCTTCCATGAGGTAAGTATCGGCCAGGCGGATTTCGTACAGATCCTGTGGGAAGTTCAACTCGATATTACCACCACCTGTAGTTTTATTATAGTTGAAGCCGATGAGCTTTTGCAGGAAATAACCGGTGTTTTTGTAACCTGGTTCATAGCTTGCAATACCATTTGCCTGCAAGCTATCCAGGTTTGCAACGGTATAGTTATAACGGGGATCGTAGTGAATCGCATCAAACAGTTCTTTGGTCACTACCAGGAAACTCCAGCCGGCTACATAATCAGGTGCGCCGGCTTTCAGGGCTTTGTAGCCTCTGGGACCCACCATAATGTTCAGCACATTACCTTCTGTACAGGCCACGCAATCCCATGAACCTGCGGAGGAAGAGGTAAACGCCACTTCGAAGATAGACTCACTGTTGAATTTACTGCCGTTGTCTGATTTCCAGAGATCACCGAAGTTAGCCAGCAGCTTGTAACCATACTTGGTATTTGTACCACCGGGGTTTGCACCATTTACTTCTGCCAGTTCTGTTGCAGCGGCAGCATAATTTTTCTCGTAGAGATATACTTTACCTAAGAGGGCATGTGCAGTACCTTTGGTAGCACGGCCACCTTCAGTCGCTACGGGTACCTGGTCAGGCAGATTTGTTTCAGCAATTGCATCCTGCAGGTCTTTCTCAATTTGTTTATATACTTCTTCAGGAGTAGCCTGTGTCACATTGTACATTTCACTGGTGGAAACAGGTTTGGTGAAGAGTGGTACATTCTTAAACAAACGTACGAGGTCGAAATAGAAGAATGCACGAAGGAATTTTGCTTCCGCAGTATAACGTGCTTTGGTAGCTTCATCCATTGGTACACCCGGCAATTTTTCCAGGAGGGTGTTTGCACGGAAGATACCGGAAAAGCCTTTCTTCCAGAGTTCATCCTGTGGCCCCTGGTCAGGTGTCAGAGTATATGTGGAGAACACCTGGAAAGCGGTTACGTCATTGGCACCACCGCCACCAGCGTAGTGGTCGTCAGAGCCGGCATTCATCGCACCTACTTTGGTGACATAGTTACCACCCTGCCAGCCTACTACATCGTAACAGGCCACCAGGCCGTTGAAAGCCTCTGTCTGATTTTTGTAATAGTTAGCTTCGAGATCGGTACCTTTTGGTTTAACTTCAAGGAAACTGCTGCTACAGCCACTCATCAGTTGCAGGCCTATAGCGAATGTCAATATATGTGGAATGTATTTCTTCTTCATTGTAATTTGCTTTTATCAGGTGATCAGAATGTAGCATTAATACCCAGCATAAAGGATCTTGCCTGAGGATAAATACCTCTGTCGATGCTGAATACGCCACCTCCGATTTCAGGATCGTAACCGGTGTACTTGGTGAATGTGAGCAGGTTCTCGCTCATTACGTAAATTCTGAATTTCTCAATACCCGCTCTTTTAGTAATGGAAGTAGGGATAGAGTAACCCAGCTGTAAGGATTTGATCCTGCAATAGCTACCATTTTCCAGATAGAAATCGGAAGGATTGGTAAAGTTCCTGTTAGGATCTGTAGATATCAGCCTTGGATAATCATTGGTAGAACCCTCGCCGGTCCAGCGACCCAGGGCTTTTGTCTGCCAGTTGGCATTGAGGATATCCAGACGGCGAAGGCCCTGGAAGATCTTGTTACCGGCAGAACCCTGTATGAATACTACTACATCTATTCCTTTGTAAGCTGCATTGATCGTACCACCATATGTCCAGGTAGGTGTAGGATTACCGAGGAACTGACGGTCAGTTTCAGTAATAGCACCATCACCATTTGTATCAACCCAGCGGAAATCACCAGGTTTTGCATCCGGCTGAATTTTGCCACCCGCTTTGCTTACATAATTGTCCACATCTGCCTGTGTCTGGAAGATGCCGTTAGTCTTAAAGCCATAGAAGCTATTGAGCGGCTGACCAAGAGCAGTGCGGGTGATAGGATAGCTGGAAGACTGGAATGTCTGGCCACCGGAGAGGTAATTGATACCTTTACCCAGGTTGGTCACTTTGTTGGTAGTATAAGAGACGTTCGCATTTACATTCAGCTCTACTTCACCCAGTTTTTTGTGATAACCCAGTTCCAGTTCGACACCGGTATTCTGCATATCAGCTACGTTTGCGGCAGGGTTAGAAATTGCACCTACGTAGGAAGGAATGCGTGGGTTCTGAAGGATGTCTTTAGTAACTTTCTTGTACCAGTCGAATGCCACTCTGAAGTCATTGTAAACAGTGGCTTCAAAACCTACGTTGGTCTGGCTGGTTTGTTCCCATTTCAGATCAGGGTTAGAAGGAGCATTCGGGCTGTAACCGATCAGGTAACTACCGGAATTACCGAAGGCATAGTTTCTGCCGCTACCGATGGTAGAGAGGTAAGCGAAGTCACCAATGTTATCATTACCAACCACACCGTAACCACCTCTCAGTTTGAGGAAGTTGACGAGGTTTTGCTGAGGCCAGAAATCTTCTTTAGAGATATTCCAACCCAGTGAGAAGGATGGGAAAGTACCATATTTGTTGTTCGCACCGAAGCGGGAAGATCCATCACGACGTACGATACCTTCGATCAGGTACTTTTCGTCATAAGCGTAATTCACACGGGCAAAGAGGGAAGATATTCTGTGGTCAGCACCTTCACTACCGTCAGAAGTACGGTTGTCAGAAGCGACTTTAAAGTTCATGCTTGCATCTTCAAAAGTGTTTGCAGGCACGTCGTAGAAAGTAACAGTCGTTGCTCTTGTACGGTTATCCATATACGCACCCTGGCCTAAGAGAATGGTGAAGGAGTTTTTCCGGATCTCTTTTGTATAAGAAGCGGTGTTCTCGATGTTCCATGCAAATCCTGAATTCTGATTACGTGAAAAAGAAGTACGGGAAGAGATGGTAGATGAGTTCAGGTAAGAGATTGGAGTGAAGGTCTCAGATCCCCAGAACGCGATTTTAGAACCGAGTGTGGAGCGGATTTTCAGACCTTTGATCGGAGCGATTTCCAGGTATGTATTACCAACGATGTTGTGAGACCAGCTATAGTTACCCAGGCGTGTAGAGATATAAGCCAATGGGTTTGTGATTTCCTGGCCTACAGCGCTGGAGATCCCATAAGGATTACCGTTTTTATCGCGGCGGATACCAGCATTGGTATAAGGTGCGGCAGCAGCTACAGCAGGATCAGTGATCACAGCAGGTGTGGTTGGATCCAGATTGATAGCGGAGCTGAGCGGACCACCGAATTCGCTGTTGGTATTACCGACACCCAGGGCTTTGTCGTAAGCATAACCTACGTTCTCGCCGAAGGTAACGAATTTGGAAAGTTTATGAGTTGAGTTCAGACGCAGGTTGATGCGTTCGTATTTTGAGATGTCGGTAGCTACGATACCATCCTGTTTCAGGTAACCGAAAGAGGAGTAGAAAGTAGACTTGTCATTACCACCGCTCACACTCACTTCATGGTTCTGGCGGGCAGCGCTGTTGTTGAAAATGAGTGATTGCCAGTCGGTACCTTTGCCTAAAGATTTAGGATCAGCATACACGATACCATTGCCGGCAGCTACAGATGCTTCATTGCGCAGGGTAGCATATTGGGTGGCATCGAGCAGTTTCAGTTTGCGCGCAGGTGCAGAGGTACCATAGTAACCATTGTAGTTCACCTGCAGGGTACCGGCTTTACCTTTCTTAGTGGTTACGAGGATTACACCGGCAGCAGCACGGGCACCATAGATAGCCTGGGAAGCGGCATCTTTCAGTACTTCGATAGATTCGATGTCATATTGGTTCAGGTAACCGATACCTCCATTGTCCACCACTACTCCATCTACTACCCAAAGCGGGTCATTGTTGTTGAAGGTGGTCAGGCCTCTCACACGAACGGTAGCACTGGAACCTGGCTGACCAGAACCTGCGGCGATAGTAACGCCGGAAGTGCGGCCCTGGAGAGCACCTTCAAGGCGGGTCACTGGCTGGCTTTCCAGGTCAGAAGCTCTCACGCTGGAGATAGCCCCGGTAACTACGCTTTTCTTTTGCACGCCATAACCTACTACAACAGTTTCGGTCAGGGCAGTCTGTGATATTTTCAGCGAAAAGTTCATAGATTGTTTGGTCACTGCCCAGGTAAAGGGCTCAAAGCCTACGGCACTCACGATGAGGGTAGCACCTGCAGGCACTTTGAGAGAATAGAAACCTGTTCCATCGGTAACGGTACCACTTTTACTGTCTTTGATGCGGATACTGGTGCCGGGTACAGGGTCTCCTTTTTCGTCCGTGACACGGCCAGTGACAGTGATGGTAGTATCGGCAGCAGGTTTTGTTTCGGGCAGACTTTTTACAATAATGCGGGAGCCGTCTACCACATAGGAGAAAGGCTGATTTTCGAGGGCCATATCCAGCACCTGACGTACCGGTACGTTTTTAACCTCTATAGTGACAGGATGTGCCGTAGCCAGCAAATCTTCATCATAAATGATGGAGATACCTGCCTGGCGAGCAACTGATTTCAACACCTTTTTGAGGGGTGCTTTTGTTTCCGACAGGGATATTTGCTGGGATAATCCTTTTGCGCTGATCTGCAGGCAAGCTACGAGCAACAAAAAGGTAGTCAGTTTCATAACGAGTAATATTTGTTTTCGGAAAACGTGAATTCCGAAAATTTTTTTGGTTGATGAGCGCTTCCGGGAATAGGAAGCCCTACCACATAAGTTTAATTCCATACTTTTGTAGTGTTTGGGAATTTGAAATCAATAATTCGTAACGGGATGTTGTTTTCTTTTTGGGCCCAGACATTATTTACCGGGAGTGTTGCAAGCGCTTCCGGTTTTTTTATGAACGGGCACGCTTGTTTTAATTTGTCTCAGCTACATTCATAACGTTGTTTTAGGTTTTAAAATGACTGGTCTTATACGTGGAATACCAGCCTTATTTCACAGTTAATTTTCGTCCAACCAGTTCGAATACAGGTCCATTTGCTTCCAGCATATGGAGGATATCAGACAGCGGAAGGCTTCGGCTGATACGGCCGCCGAGCAGTCTTTCGTTTGTTGTTTGCTTGTAATTAATATCTATATCATACCACCTGGAGAGCTGTCTCAGGATGTCTGACAGGCGGGCATTGTCGAATTCAAAGAAGCCGGTTTTCCAGGCAATGACTTGTTCTACGTCTGCATTGCGGATGGTGATGTCGCCGGTGGCTGGGTCCATAAGGGCCTGCTGGCCGGGTAAGAGGCGTTTGTCATTGACCTTTACGGCCCCCTGGATGAGGGTGGTGTTTACGCTTTTTTCGTCGGAGTAGGCCATTACGTCAAAGGCGGTACCGAGTACCTGGATTTCCATGTTATTGACCTGAACGATGAAAGGTTGTTTAGCGTTGGGGGCGACTTCGAAGTACCCCTGGCCGGTGATGTCGACTCTTCTATCCTTTCCATTGAAGGAGGTGGGATAACGGAGGCTGCTGGCTGCATTGAGCCATACATGGCTGCCATCGGGCAGGATAATGTTGAACTGACCGCCCCTGGGAACGGTGAGTGTATTATATACGGTGGCTTCGCTGCTTGCTTTGGAATCGTATTGCAGCTGGCCGTTCTTTTGTAATACGGTGGTGGCACCCTGAGAGATGACCTGGTTGCCGGCGCTGTCCAGGAAAACGGTGGATCCGTTGGACAGGGTAAGGACGGCTTTGTTGGTGCCTGGGGTGATGGATGCTGCGACGGTAATAGGTTTATTGGCTAACTCGGGAGTTGGTTGTTTTAAAATAAGCAGGAGTATGATGGCGGCGGCGACGGAGGCGGCGGCGTAATACCAGAGGGTGTGGATTTTAGTTTTAGGTTTTGTTTCGGTGATGGACTGCAGGAGTTTGGTTTCTATGCGGTCGGAGATTTCAACGGGAATTTCCTGCTGGGTGTTGAAGGCGTTTTGAAATTCCTGCTGCATGGTTTTTAACAGCGCACGGTGGGAGCCGGAGGCTTGGAGCCAGGAGTACAGCTCAGCTGTTTCAGCTGCATTACATTGACCGTCAAGGTATTTGGTGAGCAGTTTTTCGTAATGTTCCGTGGTTGATGACATATAGTTGTTATAGGTGTCTGTATATATTATCCGGAAATAATTGTTTAGGGTACCTTGGGGGGAGATTTTTTTTAAAGATTTTTTTTTGGGGGGGTGAGGGGGGATTTTTGGAGGGGGATTTTGAGAGGGAATTCCTGGAGGAGGTTTTTGAGAGGGGGATTTTTGAGGGGATTCTTGAGAGGGAGGATTTTTTGAGGAAAG
This sequence comes from Chitinophaga silvisoli, assembly GCF_003412465.1. Lineage (GTDB taxonomy): Bacteria > Bacteroidota > Bacteroidia > Chitinophagales > Chitinophagaceae > Chitinophaga > Chitinophaga silvisoli. The sequence continues at coordinate 1,427 of NZ_QTJV01000022.1, read as the reverse complement.
GATTTTTTGAGGGGATTCCTGGAGGAGGATTTTAAGAGGGGGGATTTCTGAGGGATGGTTTAGTGGGTATCTTCGTTCACGGAAAAACCAAATCACGGCATTATTTGCTGTGCTACATACAAAGCCACCATAATATCCCCATATCGATGCACATATTCATAAATAAACCGCATTCCGAGCACCATATGCTTCTTAACGGCATTCCGTGAAATGCCTAGTAATGCTGCGGTTTCATCATAGCTCCTTCCTTCCTGGCGGCAAAGTTGGAATACCCGTAACCGTTGTGGCGGCATTTTGGCCAATGCTTCCTGGAAAAGCCTGTCGTATTCCTTGGCGCGCACCATTTGTTCGGGTGTAGCGGAGACCGGCTCATTGAGTTGAGAGAATAGTTGCTCACGCATCGCCTGGTCCGTAGCCAGTTTATCAATTGTTTTAATTACATGATTACGGGCAATACGGTACAGGTATCCTGAAAAAGATAATTGAGGATTTATACGGTCTCTGATTTCCCAGATTTTCAGAAATACGTCGTGGACGAGGTCTTCTGCCAGCGAAGGAATTTTGCAAAACCGTAAGAGGTATATGTAAAGAGAAGCGTGATAATGACGGTAGATCGTTGAGAAAGCGGTTTCATCACCCTGCTTCATTTTGATCAGCACTTCTTCTTCTGATGGCATACGATCCATAGTTAAAATCAAAGCGTTTTGGCTCCTTGCCCCCGGAGGCTGTAAAGCTAAAGAAAAGATGGAGATTACGGGAGGGGAAAGATTTTTATATAAATTATTTGCACATTTGAAATAAAAGTGCATATATTTGCACCCCCGACACAGAGAAACGGGGTGTAAGGATCAGTAGTTCAGTTGGTTAGAATGCCGCCCTGTCACGGCGGAGGTCGCGGGTTCGAGTCCCGTCTGGTCCGCAAAATAAATTAATATTTTAGTAAAATTTTAAAAGCCTTCAGATGTAAATTCTGGAGGCTTTTTGCGTTTGGGGATTTGAGATTGGATTTTGCCAATAATAACTTGGAAAAGTTTTAGCCTTCCCCCAAGAATTCAACTTAATCCGAAAATTTTGGGGGTGAAGTTGAATTTTTGAATCTCCGCAAACAAAAGCGTAAGGACCTGAAAGCTTTTGGGTAGGTTTTACCAATACTGCATTACAAAAAGCGAATTATATTTCTAAATGGGAAAATGGCCCAAATGCATTCCAGCTGTTGCTTAACATTGTATTAACTAAATCTTCCCATATTTATAATACACTTGCGAAATAAATCCACTCCTATACTATGAAAAAATTATTCTTGATCATTGCTTCATTGATTTTATCCGTCGTCTCTTTTGGACAAAAAGCGGATCAAGTTGAATTCTTGGGGGATTTGTTCGTTAAGCATAGATTTTAGATAACCTGAACAGAAAGAATTCTACATC
>NZ_QTJV01000021.1 GCF_003412465.1 Chitinophaga silvisoli | reverse complement strand
CTGACTTGTGCTACTACCTCCATCAACCTTAGCGCCTCATCAAACGGTACTATTACATGGTCAGGTTATAATGCAGGTGTAAATCCAATCACTGTAACTACGCCTGGTAAGTACTATGTGATTTCGAAAGGCACGAATGGTTGTACTACAACAGATAGCGTAACCGTCACTCAGGATATCACGAAGCCGACATTGTCCATTGCTACGCCAGCTATCCTGACCTGTGCTACTAACTCCATCAACCTTAGCGCCACATCAAACGGTACGATAACATGGTCAGGTTATAATGCAGGAGTGAACCCAATCACAGTAACTACGCCTGGTAAGTACTATGTAACAGCGAAAGGCACAAATGGCTGTACAAGTACGGATAGTGTAACAGTCACTCAGGATATCACCAAGCCAACGTTGTCAATAGCAACACCAGCTGTTCTGACTTGTGCTACTACCTCCATCAACCTTAGCGCCTCATCAAACGGTACTATTACATGGTCAGGTTATAATGCAGGAGTGAACCCGATCACAGTATCTGCTGCTGGCAAATATTACGTAACAGCGAAAGGCACGAATGGTTGTACTACAACAGATAGTGTAATAGTTATTCAGGATATCACCAAACCAACATTGTCAATAGCAACACCAGCTGTTCTGACTTGTGCTACTACCTCCATCAACCTTAGCGCCTCATCAAACGGTACGATAACATGGACCGGATCTAACGCAGGTGTAAACCCAATCACAGTAACTACGCCTGGTAAGTACTATGTTACCGCTAGAGGCACAAATGGCTGTACAAGTACGGATAGCGTAACAGTCACTCAGGATATCACCAAGCCAACGTTGTCAATAGCAACACCAGCTGTTCTGACTTGTGCTACTACCTCCATCAACCTTAGCGCCTCATCAAATGGTACAATAACATGGTCAGGATCTAATGCAGGAGTGAACCCGATCACAGTATCTGCCGCTGGCAAATATTACGTAACAGCGAAAGGCACAAATGGTTGTACAAGTACGGATAGCGTAACAGTCACTCAGGATATCACCAAGCCGACATTGCAAGTAGCTACACCAGCTGTCCTGACCTGTGCTACTACCTCCATCAACCTTACCGCTACATCAACCGGTACAATAACATGGATGGGATCTAACGCCGGTGTAAACCCAATCACTGTCACTACGCCTGGTAAATATTATGTGACCACAAAAGGCACAAATGGTTGTATAAGTACCGATAGCATAACAGTCAGCCAGAACATTGCCCCAGCCGCCAATGTGCAAGCTATTAATAACGGCCCGCTGACCTGTACGAAAACTACAGCACAAATTACCGGCTCTTCCACATCAACAGCTGTAACTTATGCCTGGAGCGGCCCAAATAGCTTTACCGCCAATACTGCCGTAGCAAATGTAACAGTACCAGGTACCTACACCCTGGTGGTGACCAACATCCAAAACGGATGTACCGCCACCACCAACACCCCTGTTACTCAAAACATCACGCCGCCAGCTAATATCCAGGCCTCCAATGATGGCCCTCTGACCTGTCTGAAAACAAATGTTATCATTAACGGTACATCCTCTACAAACGGCTCCACCTTCAAATGGACAGGGCCAAACAATTTCACAGCTACCAGCGCATCAGCAATTGTAACTGTGCCAGGTACCTACACCTTATCTGTAACAAACCCTAATAACGGATGTGTAGCCACCACAAACACACCAGTTGTGCAAAACACAACACCACCTGTAGCTGTCATCCTGCCGCCAGCCAGCTCTCCTGATCCTTTATCAGTAGACCTGCTCAGCGCACAAAGTGTAACCAATGCTAATTACCAGTGGTCCCTGTCTTCTACTGATAACAGCTGGTTTATTATTGATGGTGCCCAGACTGCCACCGTACTCTACCAATCAGGCAATGCCAACATCAGCGGCTTATTCACCCTGTTGGTAACCGACAAAACCAATGGCTGTCAAAACACCGCTACTTACACTTTGAATACAGCTTCACTGACTTTAAAATCAGCAGCAATAGAGTTTAACGCATATCCAAATCCATTTAGCGATCAGCTCTCTGTTACATTTAAATCACCTGTCAATGGAAATATTGCTGTAGAAATCTATGGGAATATGTTAGGTAACAGAGAAAGCGTATTGTTCAATGAAAATGCCAAAGCAGGACAGACTTACAAAGTAGTATTCAGATCTGCAGGCCTGCCAGCAGGCCTCCACTACTGCGTGATCCGTACCAATGACAAGGTGTATACGAAAAAACTACTACTGGTTAGATAGGAATAAACCATCACCACTCATATAGAAAAATCCATGCACCCTGCAGCAATGCAGGGTGCTTCATTCCACCAGAATCCTATTCATCCACCAATAAACCCTATTCATCAATCAATAATCTTATTCATCCGCCAATAAATCCTATACATCCACCTAAATCCTATACAATGAAACACTTCACCCTCCTATTAATTTCCCTCTGCTTCCTCAGCAGCAAACCCGCTCAAAATCCTACCACCCCCCACGCCCCCCAAAGAGCCGACGTGATCGCCATGGACGAACTAACCAGGGCAGAAGAAGGCGGCCCCAACGGCCTCATCTCCTTCCACCTCCTAAACAATACCACCGCACCCAGCGACATCACCATCACCTACTCCATCAACGCCACCGTCACCGACCCCGCCGATAATGGCATCGACTACACCACCCTCCCAGGCACCATTACCATAAAAGCCGGCGACTCCGAAGCCCAACTCTCCATCGATGTCATCGACGACCTCCTCATCGAAGGCGATGAAAGCATCGAAATCGGCCTCCTCACCGCCACCGATGCCAGCGGCACCACCTATCTCGGCACTCAAAGAACCCTTACCGCAAAACTCATCGACAATGACAACCGCCTAAAACTCACCAAAACCATCGACGGCAAAGAACTCGGCAGCGGCAATGCCAGCCCCGGCCAGTTCAGCATCAGCCTCCCCGGTACCCTCACCTACCCCGAAAACATCCTTGTTAAATACACCGTAGACGGTGCCAGCTCTGCCACCGGCGGCGCAGGCAGCACTTTCGACTACAACAACACCAACATGACAGGAGAAATCATCCTGCCTGCAAACACCAACAGCATCCTCCTACCCGTCAACGTAAACGACGACAACATCATTGAACCCACCGGAACCGTTCAGCTCACCCTCCAATCCATCAGCCTCTCTGCCTCCGGTACCATGACCTTTTCCCCCGACCCCTCCAATATTTCAGCCATTGTAAACATCGAAGACGATGACGTTAACATCCCTATCGGCATTCAATCCACCACCGATGGCAAGGAACCCGGCGGCACCGGCAATGATGGTTCCTTCACCATCGGATGGCCCAACGGCACCTACGCCACCGGCTTTGTCCTCGTCAGGTACACCATCACCGGCACCGCCTCTAACGGTACCGATTATACCACCATTACCCTGACCAAAAATATTCCCGCCGGTACCAGCAATGTCCAAATCCCCGTCACCATCAAAGACGATAACCTGATCGAAGGCAGCGAAACCGTCATCCTTACCATCACCGGCTTCTCTGTTGCCACCGGCGTACCCACCCTCACCACCGGCACCAGCATCGGCACCGTCAACATCTCCGACGATGACATCCTCTCCTCCAAACAATGGAAATCTGCCAGTTATACCGGTACCAGGGTCATCGCCGGCCAAACTATTGACTACACCATTCACCTGCGTAATACAGGAAACGTAGTCATCACCAATGCAAAAATCTCCGACATCATTCCCGCTAATACCATATTCAAAACTGCCGATGAAGGCATCAGCCCCGATGCTGCAGGCAAACTCACCTGGACCATTCCAAGCATCGCTGCCGGCACTACCATCACACGCAACTTCTCCGTCACCGTCGCCAACGACCTCACCGGAGTCACCAATATTACCAACACCGGCAATGTGGATAACGGCGATGGCACCGGCGATCATCCTACCACGCCACCAGACCCCCTGAACCCCAATGAACCACATTCCAATCCGGATCCCAACGATCCATCCACCGATGTACCCGTTGATGACGGCGGTCCAAAATCCCTTAGCTGGAAAAGCACCGAATTCGCTGATACCGCAAAACCAGGAGACGAAATTATCTACCAGATCCATGTCCGCAATACAGGACATGTCACGCTCACAAATGTGATCGTCTCTGACATCATCCCCGCTTACACTACCTTCGTGGAGGCAGACGAAAATATCAGCCCCGATGCCGCTGGAAAACTTACCTGGACCATCCCAACCATTCCCGTTGGCAGCGCCGATGTGATCAGAAATTTTAAAGTGCGCGTTGTCAATGACCTTACCGGTGCCACCAGCATTATCAATACCGCTGCTGTAAACAACGGCGATGGCACAGGTGATCATCCCACCACACCGCCCGATCCTAATGATCATAATAATCCTCAAACCAACCCGGATCCGAACGATCCCTCCACCGATATCCCTGTAGACAACACCCCCCAATCGCTCAACTGGAAAAGCGCCGCCTACACAGGTACAGGCACAGACGGCATGGTAAAAACAGGTGATGAAATCACATATACCATCCACATCAGGAACACAGGAAATGTCGCATTGAGCAACGTAATGATCACCGATACCGTTCCCGCATATACGACTTTCGTAAGTGCTGACGAAGGCATCTCACCTGTAAATACCAGGCTGACCTGGACGATCACTGACATCCCCGTAGGTGCTGCAGACCTTACCCGCAGTTTCAAGGTAAAAGTAGCACAGGACCTCACCGGTGCCGGATTTATCACTAACACCGCTTATGTAGATCATAAACCTACCACGCCACCTGCACCGGATAATCCAAACGAACCGCAGTCAAACCCTGACCCGGATGATCCATCTACCCAGGTGCCCGTAGATAATGGGAAACTCTCTGCCATCTGGAAAAGCGCCGCTTACACGCCCAGTGGTCCTGAGGGTGGGGTGACTACCGGAGATGAAATCACTTACACCATTCATGTCCGCAATACAGGAAGCATTTTACTCACAGATGTGAAAATCACAGACACCATTCCTGACTACACTGATTTCCTGAGTGCAGACGAAGACCTGCAACCTACTGATGACAAGCTCTCATGGACGATCCCTGAAATAGCCGTCGGTGCACCTGATGTGACCCGTTCCTTTAAGGTGAAGGTAAGCACAGACCTGACCGGCGCTACCTTTATCACCAACACTGCCGGAGTAGACAATGGCAATGGAAAAGGCAATCAGCCCACCACCTCTTCCGATCCCAATGATCCCGGTAATCCGGATCCAAGCCCTCCCCCGGGTCCATCTACTAATATCGCTGTAGACAAGCTGGTGAACTGGGTTACCTGGAAAGTAGCCACCCCCGCCAGTAAGAATGAAAAAGTAAAACCAGGAGAAGAACTTACTTACCAGATCTACATCCACAACGCTGGTAATACGGCTGTTGAAAACCTTGTGATCACTGACCCTGTGCCCCGGTACACCACCTTCGTCAGTGCCGGTGAAAATGGTACCTACAATGAAACCGATACCAGCGTATTATGGAACGTAGCTAAGATAGCTGTGGGAAGTACAGCAGAAGTCTCCATGATAGTGAAGACCATCGACAACCTGGATAGCATTCCCTTCATTACAAACACGGCGACCGTTTCCGATGGCACCAATACCAAACCTACCTCCGGCTGCGATCCTTCTGTGGCAGGGTGCAGCGGTGATCCCGGTACAGTTACGGAGACCAGCCCCGGAAAATCATTACTGGTCTTCGCCAATGCCATGAGTCCTAACAGTGATGGCAAAAATGATTGCTTTATCATCAAAGGTTTGGAGAAATATCCACCTGCTGCCTTATTCGTATTCAACCGCTGGGGTGATTTGGTATTCCAGTCAAAAGCCTATCACAATGAATGGAATGGTGCAGGCTTAAGCGAAGGCGTGTACTACTACAAACTGGAAGTAGATGAAGGCGAAGGTGTAAAACAATATACAGGATGGGTAATATTAAAAATTAACTGATCATGCGTCCACTGATATTCTTCTTATTCCTGACAGCAGCTTTACAGGGATCTGCACAACAGAATGTGCAATTCAGTCAATATATTTTCAACGGACTGAGTGTCAACCCCGCTTATGCAGGCTATAAAGGTGCCTGGTATCTCAATACCATTGCGCGACAGCAATGGACGGGGCTACCGGGTGCCCCACGAACTTTCGGGGTTTCCTTCGATGGACCCTTACGCAATGATAAAGACAAAGCCGGTATGGGGCTGGGTGTACAGGTAATGGCAGATATGCTGGGGCCTCAAAAGGCTTATTCTATCTATGCCTCTTATGCCTATAGCATCCCACTAAATGAAAACCGTACAAGGCATTTGTCTTTTGGCTTAGGTGTAGGTGCATCACAATATCACCTGGATGGGAATAACCTGCAATACTTCGATGCTGAAGATGCTGTCTTCCCCGGAGGTGGTGTAAATACCGTTACGCCAGATGCAAGATTCGGTATTTATTATCATGCGCCTTCAGTGTTCATCAGTGTCGCTGCATTGAATCTCTTCAGCCAATACCTGACTTCCGATTATAAGTGGAATGGCTATGATTATAAGAATATCCGCAAGACGATGCACCTGTATGTATCCGCAGGTTTTATGGTATCTCTTTCTGACCAGGTGAAACTGAAACCATCTGTTATGATGAAAGATGACCTCAAAGGACCTACAAATATTGATTTCAATGCAATGCTGCTCATTGACCGGGTATTCTGGATAGGCGGCTCTTACCGCACTGCATTGCCGGTGTGGCGTAAAGCACTACCCTCCGGTCTTGACCCAAAAAACGCCGCCAGCGCGATTATAGAATATTCCATTAATGATACATACAGGATCGGTTATGCATATGACATCAACATCAATGAGCTGGCGAATGCTCAGAGCGGTTCCCACGAAATCTCAGTCGGGATCTTATTCCATTCTAAGAAGTATAGCGTATCAAGTCCAAGGTATTTCTAAAACAAGTTATGATGTTGCGTAAACTGATAGTATTTACATTCCCATTTTTAATTCCGTTGTTTCTTTACGGACAGGAAGACAAAAGTCTGATTGAGCTGGGAGACGAAGCATTTGCAAGACAGGAATATGCGGAAGCTGCAAAACTATATGGCGAGCTGGGGGATAAACGAAAAGCTCCTTTATCTATCCTTGAAAAAACAGCCAGCTGTTATATGGAAATGGGCAGATTTGACCAGGCTGCCAGCTGGTATTATAAGATGCTTCAGCGCCCGGCTTGTCCGCCTGTCATCAATTTATTATTTGGAGAGACGCAAATGAACGTGGAGCAATATGACACGGCAAAGAAATACATCGCACTTTACAATCCTTCAGGTGCAGATAGCACGCAATGGAAAAATAGATTGCTGGCAGGCTGTGATAGTGCATTGCTTTGGAAGCAGGCAAAGCAAACAATGGCGCTTGAAAATATCAAGGAGCTGAGTACGCCCGGTGCTGACTGGATCAGTGGTGTGGTGAGAGATGGTTTGCTGCTTGTATCCAATGGATACCGGAAGATGGCCTTGACGACTGGCTCCGAACGGAACCCTGATATCGATCCCCGTGTGGACCAGCCTTATTTTAAGCCCTATGTATTTAAGCAATACCAGAAAGGGAGCAACGCGAACACTTACCTGGAAGAAGTACTGGCTAAATTATTAGGCAAACTCCCGTACCATGTAGGACCTGTTTGTTTCAACGCCAGGGAAGATACAGCTTACATTACCCTGAACTCAGAGGTGTTTAATAAAACAAAGAAAGGACCTGTCAATGGTAAGCGACTCATGTCTGTATATTGGTCTTTCAAGACTGGTGATAACTGGGGGCCATTGGCACCGATTCCCACTTTAAATATGGCTGGTTATTATACTGGCAATGTGGTGCTCAGTGGACGCATCCTCTACCTGGTCTCTGACAGACCGGGAGGTGTGGGGAAAACGGATCTTTGGTTCAGTGAGCGACAGTCAGATGGCTCATGGGGTACACCGAAGAACTGTGGCAATGTGATTAATACTCCTTTTGAAGAGACTTTCCCGACCATTAATGAACGGGGTGTGCTTTATTTTTCAAGTAAGGGGCATACGGGTATTGGTGGCTTTGACATCTTTCGTGCGGTAGGGAGTGGAGATCAATGGGAGACACCTGTGAACCTGAAAGTGCCTGTTAACTCCGGTGGGGATGATCTGGGGTTTATTATGAAAGATAATAACTATGAAGGGTATTTTGCATCGAACAGGAATGGTGGGAGTGGGGGAGATGATGTGTACCATTTTATGGAAACGCATTTTACAGAGAAAGTAGAGAATAAGCCAGCTGCACCAGTGGTCACAATAAATACAACAAGTGAAGCACCGCCGCCGGTTAATAATAAAAAAACGCTTAGTCCCGAAGATAGCGCTGTTATAGATAAACTGGAGCACCTGTGTTTTTATTATGATTACAACAGTGCGATTTTGTTAAATACTTCTAAAGAAATGCTGGATAGAGTTGCAACTGTGCTCAAGGATTATCCGCAATGGAAGCTCATGGTGCGGTCTTATACGGATAGCAGGGGATCTGACCAGTACAATGTGGATTTATCAGCCTTGCGGTGTTATGCGGTGATTGATTATCTTATTAAGCAGGGAGTGCCGGCGAAAAATCTATATTATGAAAATATGGGGGAAAGGGATCTGGTGAATCCGTGTGCGGATGGCGTACCTTGTGATGAAGAAGAACATAGGAAGAACAGGCGCTCTATGCTGAAAGTATTTTATTGAGATTTTGCGGACACCGTCCGCAAAATCTTCTTTTATTTAAAAGAATATATCCACATAATCCACCACATTATTCCCCTCACAATTATCCATCTCCTGCAATCTCCAATACTTCCTCGCTCCCTTCGCTAAGAAATGATAAGTCCCATCCTTCACACACACCTCCCCATTATTCACCCCTGAATACTTTGTCTCTATCTTCCCTTTAAACGTCATCTCACTAAACGTCACTACCGTCAGGGTCCCTGCTATCGTTACAAAATCTCCTGCCTTATTCACCTGCTTACCACTCACCGCATAGGTTCCATCACTATTCTTCTTAATCTTCACTTTACCAGGCTGATCCCAGCTAATCCACTGCAATGTAAAATTATGCGTCCCCTCTCTCAATTGGCGCTTATCCTGCGCTGTCCCGGATTGTACAAGTCCGGCTAAAATTGCCAGTAATGCAAATACTTTTTTCATACTTCTTATCTAATTTATATTTTCTTTCCTTCTAAGCCCCCGATACTGCTCGGGACTTACATCCATACTTTTCTTAAATAACCTTGAAAAATGAAAAGGATCATCATACCCTATCGCCACAGCTACATCCTTAATTTTCATATCCGTGGTATATAGCAACAAGCATGCCTTCTGCAATTTCAGGTGTATAAAATAATTGAGTGGAGACATACCCGTGGCCTGCTTGAACAGACTGGAAAAATGGGAAGGCGACAAACCTATTTTCTTTGCAAGATCCTCTACCGTCAGTGTAGCGGACAGCTGCTGCTGCATATACCTGACTGTATCATTGATCCTGTTGCCGGCGGTCGACTGCTCACCGGATCCTTTGTCAGGATACAGGAAAGTGGCGATAAAATGATAGAGATAAAGACTCGCTTTACTCAGGTTGTCTTTCCCAAAGCCCATCTTCAAACTCTGGAACATCGCATTCCACAACTCAATCCCCTCCTCATTCGCATGAATATGACGAGGCCCGTCAAATGCCCCGATATTAAAATTCCGGTTAAATGTATCCATGTCTTTTCCGCTGAAATGTACCCAGTAAATCGTCCATGGATTCACATCGTCAGACCCGTAACGCAGGTGTGCAGTAGTAGCCGGAATAATCACAAACTCATTGGCCTTGACCTCGAATCGCCTGTTGCCAATGATATACCAGCCCTTACCTCCCGTACAATAGATCAGGATATTATCCGTACATCCATTCTTCCTGTCCCGGTAGTGAAAAGCCGCCTTGGGAAAATAACCGATATGTGTGACATACAACTGCTCCAGTACAGTATTCGCTTTGATCGCATTCTTCCATACAGCATCAGGAAGGCTGATCAGCTGCTGTCCTGCAAAGCCATCTCTTCGTTTTACAGTTTTCATAACGCGCCGTGGGATTTAATACAAAATACAAAATCGTAGTATAATTCATGAAAATAAATGAATCCTCCATTTATTACCGAAACCTGAATAGATAAATTTGTTTCACAATTCCAGTTATGAAATAATTCTCAATTTTTCCAAAAAGTTGGTTTATGCCAAAATTCCCGTTTGTATCCCTATCAGGGATACTGATCACTATTTCCATGTTCATCAGCATCAGCGCTATTGCACAACAACCTACAAAGATCACTGTTACTGGTACTGTCACCGACACCTCCGGCCTCAAACTGGAAGGGGTGAATGTGGTAGCAGAAAACAAAAAGAACGTTGCCACCTCTACCAATTCCACTGGTAAGTTCATCCTGGATGCAGAACCAGGTACCTTGCTGCGATTCTCCTATGTAGGTTTTGAACAACAGTACATTACTGTATCACCCAATTCAAAGGTGATCAACCTTGTTCTAAGGCCGGTTTCGCATAACGTAGAAGAAGTGGTGGTGACCGCCTATGGCCGTAAGCAGCGCAAGGAAGCAGTAGTAGGTTCTGTAACGACCGTAGATCCCGGGTCCTTAAAGATCCCATCCAGCAACCTGACGAATGCGCTCGCAGGACAGATTGCAGGGATGATCTCCTTTCAGCGTGGGGGACAACCCGGCCTGGATAATTCCTCTTTTTTCATAAGAGGGGTGACCACATTTGGTTATAGTGCCAGTCCGCTGATCCTCGTAGACAACGTTGAACTCAGTTCCAACGACCTCGCCCGATTACAGGTAGATGATATCGCGAGTTTCTCTATCCTGAAGGATGCCAGTGCCGCTGCATTGTACGGAGCACGGGGAGCCAATGGTGTCATTCTTGTCACCACCAAAGAAGGTAAAGCTGGCAAGGCCAGCCTGAACGTGCGCTATGAACGTTCTGTATCCCGCCCTACGCAGACCGTGAAGCTGGCAGATCCTGTAACTTATATGAAGTTATACAACGAGGCGCTGACCACCCGGAATCCGCTGGCGACTCCCTTGTACACACCCAACCAGATCATTAATACACAGGCTACCATGAATAAGGCACCGGGCTATAACCGTTATGTATATCCCGCGGTAGACTGGATGAAGACATTGTTCAAAGACCAGGCAACTACCCAGCGTGCAAACTTCAGTGTACAGGGAGGGAATGATGTGACCAAGTATTATATCGCCGGTTCTTATGACAGGGATAATGGTATCCTGCAGGTCAACCCTGTGAACAACTTCAATTCATCTATGAAGTTTGAAAACTACCAGCTGCGATCCAATGTGAATGTAAAGCTCACAAAGACTACAGAAGTCGTAGTACGCCTCTGGGGTAACTTCAACGAATATACAGGACCTATCACCGGCGATCAGTCAGGACTGGCCAGTGATCTATACGACAGAGCACTGCACACCAGCCCGGTATCTTTCCCCGCCTATTTCCCGGCAGATAGTGCAAACCTGCTCACCAAACATATTCTGTTCGGCAACTCACTGAGTTCCTCCGGTTCTTTGCAGGCCAATCCTTATGCTGACCTGATGTATGGATATAAAAGTTTCTCCGAGTCAAGATTATCCGCACAGTTTGAACTGAATCAGAACTTTGATTTCATTACCAAAGGACTGGCCTTCCACGGATTGTTCAGCACGAACAGGTATGCTTATTTTGACCTGACCCGCTCCTACAAACCATTCTATTATGATGTGGCCAACTATGACGAGGGTAGCAATACCTATAGCTTAACCTGGCTGAACAACCAGCCTGGGGCCGCGCAGGAGTTCCTGAGTTATTATCCCGGCACCAAGGATGTGAATACATTCCTTTACTTACAGGGATCACTGGATTATGCCCGGGCCTATGGCAAACATAATATCAGCGCTTCGCTGATCGGCACCAGGCAGCAGAAACTGAATGCTGATGCCAATGATCCTAATACCCACCAGCCATCCTTACAATATTCATTGCCATACCGTAACCTGGGGCTTGCAGGCAGGGCAACTTATTCATTCGCAAGTAAGTATTTCCTGGAGTTCAACTTTGGTTATAACGGGTCCGAGCGTTTCTCTACCCGGTATCGCTGGGGCTTCTTCCCAACGGTGGGTGCAGGATGGGTGGTGTCTAACGAAAAATTCTGGGAAGGCCCTGTGTCAAAGATTGTTACAAGGCTGAAAATAAGAGGCAGCTATGGATTGGTAGGGAATGATAATATTGATAATACCCGTTTCTATTACCTGTCAAGCGTAACGCCGGATGATCCGAATGGCCCTTCTGCCGTATTCGGTACTACCAATGGCGTGAAGATGTATGGTACGACTATCCAGAATTATCCCAATCCCGGCGTGACCTGGGAAACAGCCCGCAAATCGAACCTGGCAGCAGAAATGACTTTCTTCGATAAACTCAATGTTACAGCAGAAATCTACCATGAATTCAGGTATAATATCCTGCAGCAGAGAGGATATATTCCTGTTACGACAGGGCTGGAAGCAGCCGTGAAATCCAACGTCGGGGAGGCATATGCAAAAGGCCTGGACCTGAATATCAATTATAAACAAACCTTCTCCAAAACCTTCTGGGCATCCGTACTGGGAAACCTGACAGTTACCTCTAACAGGTACGCCCGTTTTGAAGAACCAGAATATAAATACGCTTATCGTTTTCAGAACGGTAAACCCATCAATCAACCATTCGGATATATTGCCGAACGATTATTTGTAGACGATAAAGAAGCAGCAAATTCACCTACCCAGTTGTTCGGCAACTCTACGCTGCCCGCAGGTGGGGATATTAAATACAGGGATGTGAATAAAGATGGTGTAATCAACCAGGATGACCAGGTGCCAATTGGTCTGCCTACTACACCACAGATTATATATGGTTTCGGCTTCTCGCTGGGGTATAAAAATTTTGACCTCAATGCCTTCTTCCAGGGCCTGGCCAGGGAATCATTCTTTATCAACGCCACTTCTAAAGATGACAGGTATTACGCAAAATATGGTACTGCACCTTTTGTGAACAATGCACAGATCCTGCAGGCTTATGCAGAGAATCACTGGTCAGAAGAGAACCAGAATCTCTATGCACTGTGGCCCAGGTTGTCCACCACGGATATCCTGAACAACCAGCAACAAAGTACCTGGTGGCTGAGAGATGGTAGCTTTATGCGTCTCAAATCAGTAGAACTGGGTTATAGTTTGCCCAAGTCGCTGACGAAGAGAATGTACATCAGAAGTGCACGCATCTACTTCAGCGGATTAAACCTGCTTACGTTCAGTCACTTTAAACTATGGGATCCCGAGCAGGCAGGACAGGGCTTTGGTTATCCAATACAGAAGGTTTTCAACTGTGGTATTAATGTCAACCTTTAAATGATCTCAGATGCAAACGATCTTAAAAATATTTACGGGCACCGCCCTCTTTATATTCCTCTTTTCATCCTGTAAGAAATACCTTGATGTAGTACCTGATGACGTGGCTACGCTGGAGAGTGCATTTGCCAACGCCAATGAAGCACAGGCTTACCTGTTCGGGTGCTATGCTACCTTACAGAACCTGGCGGATGTACGCCGTAATCCCGGCTTTACCACTTCAGGCGAAGTGATCTTCCCTTATCCTTTACAGGATCAGACCACGCTGGGTGGATCTGGTGGTGATGCGGGTTTCAGCATCATCCGTGGTCTTCAAAACAGCGCTAATCCTTTGCTGAATTACTGGGATGGTTACAATATGGGATTGAACCTGTGGCAGGCTATCAGGAAATGCAATATCTTCCTGGAGAATGTACATATTCCTCCTGATCTGCCGGATTACCAGCGCAAGAGATGGACGGCAGAAGCGAAGTTCCTGAAAGCTTACTTTCATTACTGGCTGATCAGGATGTATGGTCCTATTCCCATTGTGGATGTGAACCTGCCCGTGAATGCATCTATCGATGAAGTAAGGGTAAAACAACAGCCACTTGATTCCTGCTTTAACTATGTCGTGAAATTGCTGGACGAAGCAATTCCTGATCTGCCACCGGTGATTCAGAACCTGGCAGCAGAACAGGGGCGCATCAGCGGAACGATTGCCCTGGCTGTAAAAGCAGAAGTATTGGTTACACAGGCAAGTCCTTTGTTCAACGGCAATCCTGATTATGCGTCCTGGAAGAACAGGGACGGAGTATCATTATACCCGGCCGCCTATGACGAAAGTAAATGGCAGCGGGCACTGGCAGCATGTAAGGCAGCACTTGACAATGTAGGAAGTGCAGCCCTTTACCAGCTAAGACTGAGTGGTGGCATTGTACACATGTCTGATACAACCCGTCGCTTACTCACCATCCAGGGAGCATTTGTAGATAGCTGGAACTCAGAACAGATCTGGACCCTCAATCCACAGTTTGGCTGGCAGTATATGGCTTCTCCAAGGGTGACGGCAGAAGCCGCATCCAATGTATTTGCCGTGTATTCAAACTTCTCTGTACCTATCGGGCAGTCAGAACTCTTCTACTCCAATCATGGTGTGCCTATCAATGAAGACAGAACTTTCGATTATAATAACCGCTATAAGTTACAGGCAGGCGATGATGCACATGCATATTATATTAAGAAGGGTTATACCTCTGCAAAGGGCAACTTTAACAGGGAGCCCCGTTATTATGCCGATGTAGCTTTTGACGGCAGTGTATGGTTTGGCTCCGGCAACCTGGATGATAATAATCCGAATTATATCAATGCCGTGAATGGTCCTGCAGCACCACCGGATCAGCTGCGCTATAATGCTACGGGTTACTGGGCTAAGAAGCTGGTGCCTTACCAGACTACCTTCGGACAAACAAGCGTACAGCAAAATTATTCATGGCCCTTTATGCAACTGACAGGTCTCTGGCTATTATATGCAGAATGCCTGAATGAAGTAAACGGACCCGGTGCAGAAGTGTATGAATGGATAGACAAGGTGAGAGCAAAAGCCGGGCTGGATGGAGTAGTGGCATCCTGGTCACAGTATTCCATCAACCCGGCTAAGTATAGCAGCAAAGAAGGATTACGCGCTATCATCCACCAGGAAAGAAGAATAGAAACCGCCTTCGAAGGACAGGCAGGATGGGACCTGAGAAGATGGAAAGAATTGCAGAACGTACTGAGCACACCCGTACAGGGATGGAATGTATTTAACAGAACAACAGAAGGCTATTACCAGTTAAGGCTGGTGCAGCAGACATCCTTTAGTATCAGGAACTATTTGTACCCGATCCAGGATTTTGACCTGCTCACCAATCCGAATCTCGTACAAACTCTTTACTGGTAAAAATTACACGTATGAAAAAGATCCTTTTAATATTGTTGCTCGCATCCTCCTGCAAAAAAATGGATGGCTACAACGAAGTTGTATCTACAGATATGACTAAACCGGGTGTGGTGACCAATGTGAATGTGGTCAACTTCAACGGAGGTGCTTACATCACTTATACACTTCCCAATTCATCAAACATTCTGTATGTACAGGCAGAATATAAAATAAATGACAAGACGAGCAGGCAGACCAAGTCTTCCTACTATTCAGATAGCATTACCGTCAGCGGATTTGCAGCGAGTAAGGACTACGAGGTGATACTCCATACAGTAAGCCGCGCACAGGTTGTATCTGATCCGGTTACGGTGAAGGTACATCCGGATACACCACCTTACCTGCTGGCACGGCCTACAGTGACAATGCAGCAGGACTTTGGCGGTGTGAGCATCAGTGTGCTGAACAAGACAAAAGCCAACCTGGGTATTATCACCATTGCACCTGATAAGACTAAAAAGTACCAGATCATTTCGCAGAACTATACGAATGAAGATACGATCACTTACAGTCTGCATGGCTATGATACAATCCCCCAGCAATTCGGTGTATACGTGACGGACCAGTGGGGAAATATTTCTGATACACTGTTCTCTACCATCACACCGGCGTTTGAGGCGCAGATGGATAAGTCCCTCTTCAGGAGTTATCCCCTGGGTACAGATGCGAAAACAGGTTTTGGCTGGGTAATAGAGAACTTATGGAATAATACGGCGGCATCACCGGGTTACCATACAGAGCAACCAATACAACCCCTGGTATGGCCGGCAGTGATCACTTTTGACATGGGTAAGGCGGCACGACTGAGCAGGTATACCATTTGGGACAGGGGCATTGATGGCAGTGGCAACTGGTTGTGGCAGGCGGGTGCTCCGCAGACCTGGGTATTATGGGGCCGTGAGGATACACCTGTAGATGAAACAATGCCGGATGCCGACCACCTGCCTCCTGTGGGGGGCAGCACGCCGAATGGCTGGATCAACCTGGGATTTTTTACAGCACCTGATAAGCCATCAGGCCTGCCAAATCCACAATACACCAATGCGGACCTGGTGTTCTGGAATAATGGATTCAGTTATAATTTCTCACTGAGTCTGCCGAAAGTAAGGTACATCCGCTTTGAATGCGTATCGAACATGGCACAAACGAATTCATTTTTTAACCTGACAGAGCTGACATTCTGGGGAGATCCCAGATAATCTATAAAACGGCATACAATGAGATATCTACTGGTATGCATGCTATTGTTGGTAGCATGCAGTAAAAAACCGACAGACTACCGTGAGTTTTTGAATGGTACTGAACTTGTGTATCCCGGCAAGGTAGCCAATGCAAAAGCCTTACCCGGCGATGGAAGGTTGCAGCTAATATGGCAGCCCAGCCCGGATCAGAGCATTGTGAAGTACAGTGTATACTGGAATAATGGTGCAGACTCCGTGATCTTCAATACGACTAATCATAATACCTCAGATACGATCCGCTGTACCATTCCGGGGCTGTCTGAATATGTGTATACATTTATAGTAGTGAGTTCCGATGCGCAGGGTAATCGCTCGGTGGCGACAGAAATCAACAATGCACGGGTCTATGGCGCTGTATATAAAGCGACGCTGCACAACAGGTTGCCGGACACCGAGCCCTATGCCATCCTCGATAATAACGTGGTGGTGCTGCGTTTTACTACGCCGGATACAATCAATATTACGACTACACTGAAGTACACGAATCAGGGTGGGGCAGAGGCAACAGCAGTCCTGTCACCCGAAGATGATTCCCTGAAACTGACCGATTATAAATTTGGTACGCCTATCGTCTATCAATCTTCTTATATTCCCGTAAGAGATGCCCTGGATACCTTTTATACTGCAAAGTATGATACCTTCCCCAGCATACAGCGACTGGTGCAATGTGATAAGAGCCTGTTCCAGGAGCATGATCTGTGGGGAGATATGGGCATTTATCAATCTGATACCCGTGTGAGTAAATTGTGGGATGGTTCAGTAGGCCCACAGGATTATCCGAACATCTTTCATAGCGATGGGAACGGATCTTTGCCAAGGGTCCTTAGTTTTGATATGGGAAAGGTGTACAATAACCTGAGCGCGATAGAAGAAACCGGCAGGACCTGTTGTAATAACCCGGATCAGTTTGAAGTATGGGGTATAGACGACCTGACGGATGCAGTACCTGAAATGAATTCCAACGACGCAGGCTGGAAAGCTGCGATGCAGAGCAAGGGCTGGACCCTGCTCAAAGAAGTGGTGAGATCAGATAATGGCAATGCGGCTTTTAAGGCGAACCTGATAGACAATCCACCTCCGGTGCGTTATATCCGTATAAGGGTATTACACAATGCTAACGGAGAAAATAGTTATGTAAACTTATCAGAAATCACTTTCTGGAATAAAGAATAATTAATGAAGTATATCCTTACAGCCATCATCGGAATTATTCCTGCCTTTAGTAGCGGGCAGACCCTGCAATATGATAGACCCGCAAAGGTGTGGGAGGAGACATTGCCGCTGGGCAACGGGCGATTGGGAATGATGCCTGATGGTGGTGTACAGACGGAAAAGATCGTACTGAATGATATTACACTGTGGTCCGGAGCGCCACAGGATGCGAATAATTATGAGGCGTATAAGCAGTTGCCCGCTATCAGGCAATTGCTGAAAGAAGGGAAGAATGATGAAGCGCAGGCATTGATGGACAAGGACTTTATCTGTACCGGGAAGGGATCCGGGAGTGTGCCATTTGGTTGTTACCAGACGATGGGTGAATTGCAGATTCAGTTTGATCATGGAGTACCTGCGAAGTATGAACGAAAACTCTCCCTGCAGCAGGGACTGGCCACCTGTACCTATACCGTAGACGGGGTGACGTACCGCAGAGAATACCTCACGAGTTTTGATGATGATATCAGTATTGTAAGACTAACTGCTGATGCGCCGGGAAAGCTTTCCTGCAGGGTGACGATGAGTCGTGCGGAAAGAGGTACTACGCATACATCGGCAGGGACACTTATATTATCCGGACAACTGGACAATGGCATTGATGGTAAGGGAATGGAGTATGAAGCGGATGTGAAAGCTTTGCTGAAGGGGGGAACTTTGACGACAACAGATCAAGCATTGATCATTAAAAATGCAACGGAGGTCATCCTGTATCTCTCTGCAGGTACATCTTACAAAGATGCAGGGTTCAGGCAGCGGATTGCCAGGGTCATGAAGACCGCCATGGCAAAGCCATTTGCAAGCGAGCGCCAACAGCATATCAGTAAATACGGGCGATTGTTTAACCGCGTACAGCTATACCTGGGAAAAGGATTGGAAGAACCAACGGATAAAAGACTGGCCGCATTTTATAACAATCCTGCAGCGGACAATGAGCTGGCTGTATTGTTCTACCAGTTCGGCCGTTACCTGTCTATCTGCAGTACCCGGCCGGGGTTATTGCCACCGAACCTGCAGGGTTTATGGGCGAACCAGGTACAGACACCCTGGAACGGGGACTATCACCTGGATGTAAATGTGCAGATGAATCACTGGCCGGTAGAGGTGTCAAATCTCTCAGAACTGAACCTGCCATTGGCAGAATTGGTGAAGGGATTGGTAGTACCGGGTGCACGCAGCGCAAAGGCTTATTACAATGCACCAGGTTGGGTGGCACATGTGATCACCAACATATGGGGCTTTACAGAGCCAGGAGAAAGTGCTTCCTGGGGAGCAACAAAATCGGGTTCCGGCTGGTTGTGTAATAACCTGTGGGAGCATTATGCATTCACAAAAGATAAGCACTACCTGCAGGAGATCTATCCTGTGATAAAGGGTGCAGCCGTGTTTTATAATTCTCTGTTGATAAAGGATGATAAAACAGGGTGGCTGGTGATGTCGCCCTCCTCCTCACCGGAGAATTCCTTTTTCCTGCCGAATGGCCATCATGCAAGTATTTGTATAGGTGCTACGATCGACAACCAGATCGTGCGTGACCTGTTCAACGACGTGATAACCGCAGCGGGGGTATTGGGCAGGGATACCGCTTTGAGTCGTGAGCTGGCTGCTAAGATCAAACAGCTTCCACCTGCGGGCGTTATTTCAAAAGACGGCAGGATCATGGAATGGCTGGAGGACTATAAAGAAACAGATCCGCAGCACCGGCATATTTCTCACTTGTGGGGATTGTACCCGGCAGCATTGATTACGGCAGAAAATACACCTGACCTGGCGGCAGCTGCAAAGAAGACACTGGAAGTAAGAGGGGATGACGGACCTAGCTGGACAATTGCCTATAAACTCCTGTTCTGGGCTAGATTGCAGGATGGAAACCGTTCCTTCAAACTGCTGAAAGAGATTTTGAAACCTACATTCAAAACTGATATTAACTACGGTGCCGGTGGTGGCGTGTACCCCAACATGCTATCAGCCGGGCCGCCTTTTCAGATAGACGGCAATTTCGGTGCTACAGCCGGGATAGCGGAAATGCTTTTACAGAGCCATGCAGGCTTTATCAACCTGCTGCCGGCTATTCCTGATCACTGGAAGGAAGAAGGGACTGTAAAAGGCCTGAAAGCACGCGGGAATTTTACGGTAGACTTTGCCTGGAAGAATGGACAGGTCATTAGCTACCGGGTCACATCGCCGGTAGCTCAAAAAGTAAAGATTAAAGTAAACGGAGAGATCAAAGAAATCCTCGCCAGCAAAATATAACTGATGATACAAGAGACTTTTACAAGGGATGTACGATACCCGCTCGGGCACGGGGCTGGCAGTGATGCGATACATCGTGATCCTGTTTACTCCTATGCGGTGACCCTGCTGAAAGATGATAGTGGTCTTACAGGTACCGGGTTCGCATTTACATTGGGAGAAGGAAATGATTTGGTGTGTAAGGCTGCGGATTTTTATGCAGCACAGTTAAAAGGCAGGGATATAGAAGCCGTGATGGCAAACTTTGGTAGTATCTTTCACCGCTTATCCAATGAGCAGCAGTTTCGTTGGCTAGGACCCCACAAAGGTGTCGTGCACCTGGCACTGGCAGCAGTGACGAATGCCTGTTATGACCTGTGGGCAAAGAAGAGGGGACTACCTTTATGGAAATTATTGATAGAGCTGTCTCCGGAGCAGATCGTAAATACCCTCGACCTCAGTTATCTTGAAGATGAGCTGACCCCTGAGCAGGCAATAGCATTGATTACCGCAAACAGGGATTTGAGCAGGGAGGCGATCACAAAGACAGGTTACCCTGGTTATGATACTTCTATAGGCTGGTTTAATTATCCCGACGAACAGATCAGGGAGAATGCGAAAAAAGCGGTAGCAGCGGGGTTTACCGCCATGAAACTCAAGGTAGGATCTTCAGATCCGGAACGGGACATCAGGCGGGCAAACCTGGTAAGAGAGGTGACAGGAGAGGATGTAAAGATCATGCTGGATGCAAATCAACAATGGACCTTGCCGCAGGCACTGGATATATGCGGAAGGCTACAACAAATGCAACCCTACTGGATAGAAGAACCTACGCATCCTGATGATGTGATCGCACATCAACAGTTGGCGAAGGCAATAGCGCCTACAAAGCTGGCATTGGGAGAGCATGTGCCGAACCGGATCATTTTCAAGAATTATTTACAGGCAGCCTGTGCGCATTTTATACAGGTAGATGCGGTGCGGGTGGGAGGTGTGAGTGAATTTATCACGGTGAGTCTGCTAAGCAGGAAGTATGGTGTGCCGGTGGTGCCGCATGTGGGTGATATGGGGCAGCTGCATCAACACCTGGTGCTCTTCAATCATATTTCGCTGGGGCATGAGGCGCTTTTCCTGGAGCATATTCCGCATTTGCAGGAACATTTTGTACACCCTGTACAAATTAAGGAAGGAGTATATCTTACACCACAGGAGCCGGGTAGCAGCTGTGATCTTAAACACATAGTATGATTATCGTTGTTATTCTGTACATCATAGGGATTGTAGCAATTGGATTATGGGCGGGTCTAAAAAAAGAGGCCGGTTCGAAGGACTATTTCCTGGCAGGTAAAACATTGCGCTGGCCGATGATCGGGCTGGCATTATTTGCGACCAATATTTCCTGTTTACATTTGGTAAGCCTGGCGCAGAGCGGATTTGATGATGGCCTGCTGAGTGGCAACTTTGAATGGATGGCGGCATTCACATTGATCCTGCTGGCATTGTTCTTTGCACCGTTTTATATCAGGAGTGGTATCAGTACCCTGCCTGATTTCCTGGAGAAACGGTATAACCGGGCTTGCAGGGACTGGCTGACATTGATCTCTATCGTCTCGGCCATCACGATACATATTGCATTCTCTTTGCTGACGGGAGGTATTGTACTGGAGACATTGTTTGGGATAGATATGTATATCAGTGTATCCGTGATTGCCTGTATAACGGCTGTGTATACCATTATTGGCGGACTGAGAGCAGTCGTCGTTACAGAGAGCATACAAACGGTGGTGCTGGTGGCGGGTGCGGTGATTATCACGATTGCCTGTTTTCATAAGATGGGTGGATGGCATGCAATGACGGATGTGTTACAGGAGCAAGGGCAATTGCATAAATTGTCTATGCTGCGGCGTGGCGGTAGTCTGCCCTGGTATGCAGTATTCCTGGGTTACCCGGTAATTGGCATCTGGTACTGGTGTGCGGATCAGACAATTGTGCAGCGAATACTGGGTGCGAAAGATGAGAATAATGCGCGGTTAGGTCCTTTGTTTTGTGGGTTTATCAAAATATTGCCGGTCTTTATCTTCATATTGCCAGGTTTGTTTGCAAGTACCCTGGTGCACAAGGGGCTTTTACATTTTACAGGAGATAGCAAGGGTATTTATACAGTTATGATCACGCAGCTGGTGCCTTCCGGCCTGGCAGGGATTATAGTAGCTGCATTGTTGTCGGGATTAATGAGCCAGGTATCAGGTGCACTAAATAGTATTTCGACGCTGGTGAGTTTTGATTTGTATAAGCGTTTTAAACCCGCAGCCAGCGACCGGCAACTGGTGAAAATGGGGCGTATATCAGCGGGGATAGCTTTGTTATTGTCTATTTTGTTACTTCCATTACTCAATAGTTATAATAGTATTTTCAATGGGGTGAATGATATTATTTCGCACATTGCCCCGCCCATCACCTGTGTGTTTTTGCTGGGTGTGTTTTGGTCCCGTGCTTCAGCAAAGGCAGCACAGATTACTTTGCTGATCGGGTCTTTGCTGGGTGCCTTCGTATATGCTGTTAATAAAATATACCCTGCTACATCCTTAGCCCAAATTCCATTTATGATGATGGCGTTTTACCTGTTCATCATCTGTTGTATAATACAGGTTTCATTTTCATTAGTATATCCTATGCACCATACCGCTGTGAGTGCCACATTGTACTGGCGGTCGCCAATGGAGCCTTTGAAAGGCAAAGGTAGTTTTAAGGTATTGTCCGTACTCTTATTACTGGTGATGGCGATACTATATTTCATTTTTAAATAAAGAGACATGCAACTTTTGACCGGTAAAATCATATTGCTAACAGGAGGGTCCACTGGTATTGGATTCGAATGTGCGCTAAAATATGCGGAAGCAGGTGCTGTAGTAGTGGTAGTGTCGAATGACCGTACTACCCTGGACACAGCTATCCAAACATTGGGAGAACCTCATTATAGCATCTATGCCGATATTTCACAGACGGAAGATGTAAAGCGCATGATAGCGTTGACATTGGAGAAATACGGCAGGATCGATGTGATTCATAACAATGCTGCCATTGCGCATCCCTCAAAACCATTACATGAGACATCTGAAAATGAGTGGGATGATTTGATGAATATTAATTTGAAGAGTCTTTTTTTAACCACGCGTTATGGTATCGCTGCATTAAAAGAGAGCAGGGGCTGCATCATCAATACAAGTAGCCTGGTGGGCGAAATAGGGCAGGAGAATCATGCCGCCTATACCGCTACCAAGGGTGCCGTGAATGCCCTTACGAAGTCAATGGCATTGGATTATGCACCTTATCATATTCGTGTCAATGCAGTAGCGCCGGCGGGTGTATGGACACCTATGCTGCGGGAATGGGGAAAGTACCAGAATAACGGACAGGGTATAGAGGCATATATGAATGCAATACACCCGCTGGGCTATTGCCCGGAGGGAGATGTGATTGCGGATGCATGTGTATTTCTTATTTCGGAAAAAGCCCGTTTTATAACAGGTCATGTCATGCACGTAAGTGGCGGTGCAGAACTTGGTTACAGGGCGCTCAATTACCAGGCATGAGACAGTTAATGATATTATCAGCAGTGTTTTTTATCCAGGTATTTAGCTATGCACAGGTCAGGATACCATTTGGTAAAAATAACAGGATCATCTACGATCTTCAAAAGGGTACCTACACAGTAATACTGAATGGACAGATTGCTTTTGAAAATGTATTTGCGACAGGGACGGATATTGATTCGCGTACACCGGTGAAACGGGGTTATGCGATTAAGAAATCGGGTACATCTATGGTGTATACAATTAATAGCGGCCCCCTGCAGCAATTGTTTTATACCTATCCGGGAAAGGATTACTGCGTGATTGCTATAAAGGTAGCAGGCAGGGCATGTAATTATTTATCTCCTGTGAATACGGGTTATATTGCCACAGGGGCCCGGGTGTTGAATGTACCGTTTGACAATGATATGTGGTTCAGGTATGATGCGCCATTATTTGATAAAGCTGATTTTACGGGCAGTGAGGTCACGGCAATTTACAATGAGAAAAGCGGTATTGTAATTGGTTCACTGGAACAGGACGTGTGGAAAACGGGGATCCGGGTGCAGGAAAATACATTGAAGGTGATTTGCGGATATACTGATTCTTTGCGTACGCATGATGTGAAAGTGCATGGTATGGTGCAGGCGGTGGATGGTTACTGCCATTCAGCACCGATCTTTATCGGGTATGATGCAGACTGGCGAAAGGGCATGGAGACTTATGCAAAGACGAATATGAGTTTTCATCCCCCTCAGGTAGCTAAGTGGAGGGGTGCTACGCCGGTATGCTGGAATAGCTGGGGAGTGATCCAGACGAAGATAGATTTTGCAAAGGCGAAGGGGGTGGTGGATTTCTTTCATGATACCTGTAAGGCTTATCGTACAGCGGATCATACTTTGTATATAGACCTGGATTCTTACTGGGACAATATGAGTCCTTCGCAGTTGAAGGAGTTCGCTGCATATTGCAGGGAGAAAGGGTTTAAGCCCGGGATCTACTGGGCCCCTTTTGTAGATTGGGGAAAATATGATCGTGCAGTAGAAGGAAGTGCGTATAGGTACAAGGATACCTGGACTACGCAGGATGGTAAGTATGCAGATACGGATGGTGGTCGTGCGATGGACCCTACACATCCGGCTACCCGGCAAAGAATTATCCACTTTATGCAGTTGTTTAAAGATTGGGGTTACGAAATGGTGAAGATAGATTTTCTCTCACATGGTGCGATTGAGGGAGATCATTTTTATGATCCTGCTGTGACTACAGGTATGCAGGCTTTCCGGAAAGGGATGGAATTGATAGACAGTGTTGCGGGGAATAAGATGCTCCTGTATGCGGCTATCTCGCCTAACCTGGCGACATCGCGTTATGTACATATGCGCCGTATCGCCTGTGATGCTTTCAACTCGATAGAGAATACGGAATATACCTTGAACAGTACGGCCTATGGTTGGTGGCAGTCCCTGATGTATAATTATATGGATGCAGACCATGTGGTGTTTAAGGATGCTTCTTTGAATGCGAACAGGGCGAGGTTTGCATCGGCATTGGTAACGGGTAGTCTTGTAACAGGGGATGATTATGCTGCTGATGGCCCCTGGAAGGAGGTAGCCTTGCAACTTTTACAGGATAAGGAACTGCTGGCGATAACAAAGAGAGGAAAGAGTTTCAGACCGGTGGATGAGAACAAGGTCTTTATAAGAGATGAATATATAGCGATCTTTAACTATGATAATAAAACCCGGGAATACCGTGTGCCATTGTTAAAGGGAGGAACAGCCAGGGAATTGTTTAGTAAGCAGACAATACCTGTTACAGATACAATTCATGTAAAAGTTGAAGCGGGTACTGCCGTGATATACAGGGTGAAATAAACAATTATGCCGGATGGGTGTTATAGTCCATGTGCTTTTGCTGCAAAATAACCAAAACCTCCAATCACCATGGAACACCACCACCATTCCTGCACGCATTGTGCATGTGACAATCCTATTCTCAAGCTCTTAAAAGACGAGCTCTTTACCCCGGAAAATTTTGCAACACTTCCCAAAGAAAGCCTCGTTACAGTACAGGAACAATCGCCGCCATTCATGGTCTCTGGCGGTACCATACGGCCCATGATCAACGGATCTGTTGAAACGGTGCAGGCTATTGGCTTTGCAGAAGGCAAAGTGGTGGCTACAGGTACAATAGCAGAAGTATCTTCATACATGCAGCAGCACTATCCTGGCTATAACTCCAGGGAGTTGCCGGAGGATAATACCTTATTACCCGGACTGATAGAGCCGCATCTCCATCTTGTACCTACAGCAATGTTAATGGGATGGACGGACCTGGGTGGATTTGATGAACAGATGTTGCGTAAGCAATATGACATACTCACGGTAGGCACTACAATCAGGAAGGCAATTGTTAAACTACAGCCGAATGAATGGTTCCTGGGTTCAGGTCTTGATCCGGCATTGATGCCATTACTCATTGGTGATACAGAGATGAGTGGCAACAAAGAACTCATCACGATAGATATAAATGTGCTGGATGAAATATCCACGGTGAGGCCGATTATGATCATCAGCGCTTCCATGCATACATTGTATGTGAATTCCCCGGCGCTGTTGTTAATCTGGGAAAATGAGGCAAACCAAAAGGCCTTATCAAATTACAGTTCTTACGAAGATTATAAAACGCAGACGAAGGGACAGTTGCAGGAGGCAAAGGGAATGGACCCGGCGCTTAAAACGCTCCCTTTTGTTCAGAAGGCAGCGATGTTTTTGGACGCATTTGTAAATCTGAAAACGATCTTTGAAACTGCGAATTCCAGGGGTGTTACCTATGTGTATGATGCGGGGATGGATCATACGCAGCAATTAATGTTGAAGGCTTATTTGGCGGTGAATAAGAGCACGGTACGTATTGGTGCGGCCCAGGTATGTAATAAGGTAGAGGATGCAGCGAAGTTGCCCATCCATGAGGTGTCAACAAATTATGAAGATATTCATGTGAGTCATGTAAAGGTAATTTCTGATGGCTCTAACCAGGGCTTGACCGGCTATCAGTCTCAGGAGTATTTATGTAATCCTGCCGGCAATTTTGGCGTATACAATTTTGGCGGGGATATTAATACAAGACCGGAGACCCCACCGGCTGACTTCATGGCACTGATGAAGACGATCATCAAAGATAAAAAATGGCCTGTGATGATCCATGCGAATGGGGACCTTGCGGTGCAATTTGCCATTGAAGCGTTTAAGGAGTGTATACCTGATCCTTTCCAGGGCGTAAGGCACAGAATAGAACATTGCTCATTGACAACCCAGCAGAACCTGGATGATATGAAGCAGATGCAGGTATCGCCAAGTTTCCTGATTGGGCATGTAGGATATTGGGGATATGCTTTTAAGGAAGCAATTTTTGGAGGGAAATCAGGCATGCTGGATCTTTGTAACAGTGCCTTGCAAAGGCAGATGCGGATCACATTGCATAGTGACAATTCGGTAAGTCCGATGGGTCCTTTGAGGATGATGGAGCAGTCTATCACGAGAAGGATGGAGGCGGATCCTGAATGGAATGTACTGAATGCGCAGGAATGTATTACGCATGAACAGGCGCTGAAAGCGATTACTTATGATGCTGCCTGGCAGTGTTATGCAGAGCAGTGGACAGGGTCGCTGAAGGTGGGGAACTTTGCGGATTTTGTGGTATTGCAGCAGGATCCTTTGAAGATGAAGAATCCGTATATGCATATGCGGAATATCGGGGTGCTGGAGACCTGGGTGGCAGGGAAATTGGTGTATGGAAGTACAGTAAGTGAGACGGTAAGTATGGGATAAATGAATATAAGCTCTTTTAATCATCAAAGCCTTCAGACTTTTGGTCTGAAGGCTTTGATGATTTAGAATGCTGCCAGATTATAAAAGGGGATGACACTATTCTCTGTAATCTAAAAGATCTCCCGGCTGGCAGTTCAGTACCCTGCATAGCGCTTCAAGTGTTTCCAGTCTTATGGCCTTTGCCTTCCCTGTTTTTAAAATGGATAGGTTTGACATTGTAATGCCTACTTTTTCACTTAGCTCTGTCAGTGACATTTTCCGCCGGGCAAGCATTACGTCTAAATTTATAATAATAGGCATAATTAAACAGTTAAGTTGTTCTCCGTTTGTAATTCTACCCCGCGTTGATAAATAGCCACTATGATCCATGTAATTGCACCGATGATAAATCCACTACCGATCTCTGATTGCAGCTTAAAGCCAAGGGTTGGCATTTGTTGATGCAGGTACTGATTGAAGATGATATAATTTATCACTTTTATAAAATCAGCGATTATAAATACAGCTGCCACATATTTTAAAAGTCGCACAATCTTGCCGGTGAATGGTGCTTCCAGCTGAATTTCTTTTAGGATCTTTCTAAATGTCCGGAGGGTAAAGATGCCCAATAACAGGTAAACGAAAGTAAGGAGCATTGTATAATATCCAAATGGAGAAGATGGATTGATCTGCACATAGTATTCATTTTGGAGTAACTGGTAACGGAGCTGTTTGTTATCCGAATATTTTACTTCAGTTGTGCCCTTGTTGTCACTAAAGGATATCACCTTGTAATTATTGTTTTTGAGCGTTGGTGTATTGAATGACTGATTACTGGCAATATTTATCAATGAGAAGACGAAAAAGGCTGCTGTTATGAACAGCAGAAAATAAAAGCCAATTGTGGTCAACACTTTAAAGACAGTAATAATGTGTGTAGGTTTCATGGCGATGTAATTTACTGTCAAAGTAAAATAGAATATATTATTTCTCAAAATAAATTTATTGAATTACAATAAATAATTTACGAAAAGCAATAAATAGAAAAAGATGCATTGAGATAATAATAGTTCTTTGAGCGATTACCCACCGCAGAAGAGGTATTGTATCTTTTATTTGAACCTTTATTAAAAAATTTCGCTTTATTTTTTACTTTGTATAATTTCAAGAGAAAATATCAATATAGGAAAGTGAACATCATACACACCACCGATGAGAAGGAGCTGTTGCGCAGGTTGCGGGATGGGGATGAGTTTGCTTTTAAAGCCCTTTATGAAATCTATGCCCCTCGTCTTGCTGCGAGGTTATTACAACTGCTCCGGTCTGAAGGTGTAGCGGAAGATATCCTGCAGGATCTGTTTATTAAGATCTGGGAGATCCGTCACAATATCAATCCGGAACTTAGTTTTGGGGCTTTATTATATAAAATGGCAGCCAATCTCTCCAGGAACGTATATAGAAGAAATGTATATGATCAGTTGATGCGCAGGCAGATCAATGCGGACGATAGTCATAACCCTATAGAAGAATCCCTTAACCAATCTGAAGCCAAAGAATTACTACAGGCTGCATTAAACAAACTTACACCCAGGCAACGGGAGGTATATATAATGCATAAGATAGATGGTCTTAGCTACCAGGAAATAAGCAGCCGCTTAAATATTAGTGCATCCGCCATTAATCACCACATACAAGAGGCTAATAAGCAATTAAGAAATATATTAAGATCTAATTACATTTATCTGTTTGCAGTATTAATTCCCATTTTTTTTGAAAAATAATTGTTTTGGGGGTGCTATTTTTTATTTCTCGTGTGTATTTATCTGTAATTGGGCATAAACAGGACTGTTTGCTAAGATGGAAAACATTAATCTAAAAGAATTATTTAAGAAGTATAATGAGGAGACAATTACTGAAAAGGAATTGTCGCAACTCTATGAATTTTTCCAGCTTAACGACAATCAGGAAGAACTGGATGCCTTACTTGTCAACTACTTTTCGGAGGAAGTGGAGGAATCGCCTTCACTGGCTGAAAGAGCTGTGATCGTTAAAGAGCTTGCCTGGAAGGGTATTGAGCAACAACTGGGTATGAGGCCCGCGCCAAAATATAAGAGAATGTATTGGTGGAAGGGGGTTGCCGCAGCGGCAGGTGTATTGCTGGTATTGTCATGCGGATTTTATTTTTACAGAGAACTTTCCCGCCCATCATCCCCGCAGTTTGCAGACCTGGATATTCCTCCCGGTACTAACCGTGCGACCCTTGTCGCATCGAATGGAGCCGTCTATCAATTGAATGGTGCGAAGGAGGAAATAGTGGTAGACAAGGGGAGTATTCATTACAAGGATGGTGATATGCTGCCTGTAAAAGATTCCATCCAGCATGTGACATTAAATATTCCAAGAGGTGGCCAATACCGGGTTACATTAAGTGATGGTACGAGGGTCTGGCTGAATGCAGCGTCTTCACTGTCCTATCCAACTGCGTTCACAGGTAAGGATCGGAGTGTAACACTGAAGGGAGAGGCATATTTCGAAGTAGCGCACAACGCTTCCCAACCATTTATCGTTCATACTCCAGATGAGGATGTGAAGGTGCTGGGCACCAGTTTTAACGTCAACTGTTATAACGATGAAAGCGGGACAGTGACTACCCTGACGACCGGCAGTGTTCGCCTTGACAGCAGGGATGCGGCTCACACGACGGAATTACATCCGGGAGAGCAGGCGATACTGGATAACACAACATTTAATGTAGCAAGCGTCGACGTTTCATTATACACCGCGTGGAAAGATGGAGATTTCCGGTTTCAAGCCACACCATTAACAGAAGTCATGCGCCAGATAGGACGATGGTATGACCTGGATGTAGATAACGCCAGTATTCCAGCAGACATCAAAGTGCATGCATCTATCAGGAGAGATAAAAAATTGTCAACAGTGCTTCATGCACTCGAAAGAATAGGGGATATAAAATTTGAAGTAAAGGGAAAGAACATTAGCATAATTCATTAGTAATACCAAAGTCTTTTTATCGGCTGTCCGTCTTAAGGCTGGTGTGTATTTAGACACATCGGCAGGGGGGATCCTTATACTTATAATAATCAACCAAAAACCAACCGTTTCAATTTATGGGCAATCTCCTTTTTGTCAGGGACAAAAGGTATGTGCTGTACTGTGAGCGTTCGGGAAAGAACAATTGTAGCACATTATCTCTTACAACCAAATTTTTGTCCGTCTTTATTCCTATTCTTATCCTGCAACTGTTTGCGTCAGTAAAGGCGCAGACAGTCACACTGGATGTGAAAAATGCGCCATTTGTGAAGGTGGCGGAAGAGATCAGCAGGCAGACCAAATTCGACTTTTCGTACAATGACCGCATTCTGAAAAAGACAAAGCCGGTTACATTGAAACTGGTGAAGGAGCCGATCTCCAGTGCCATGCAAAAATTCCTGTCAGAACAGCCCTTGAGCTATGAGATCAAAGATGGCCTGATCATCATTACAGAAAAGGCACCATCGCTTTCTACCGAAGAGGAGCAGGCATTCCGTTCTGATGTAAATGGCCGTATCACGAACGAAGCAGGCCTTCCACTGGAAGGGGTTGCTATCAAGGTGAAGAATACCAAATTTGGCACGAGGACTGATAAAAACGGTGACTTCGTCATTCCTGGTCAGTATGCAGATGGGATGCTTCAGATCCATATGCTTGGTTATGCTGATATGGAAATAAGTGCAAGGAGAGCCCGGGTAGTTACACTTGCCATGGCAGCTTCAGACCTGAATGAAGTGGTAGTGGTCAACACAGGTTATCAGAAGGTAGACAGTCGTCACCTCACCAGTGCTGTTACCACCATCAAGATGGATGATATCATTACGCCGGGTGTGAATTCGATTGACAAATTGCTGGAAGGCAGGGTACCGGGCATGATGTTCATGCAAAACTCCGGTCAGGTGGGTGCTGCTCCTAAACTGAGGATCCGTGGTACGTCTACCATTCTTGGTAATCGTGAGCCACTCTGGGTGCTGGATGGTATCGTACTGACAGATCCTGTTAACGTGGATCCCCAGCAGATCAATGACCTCGATTTCGTGAACCTGCTGGGAAATGCGATCTCAGGTCTGAACCCTGAAGATATCGAGCAGATTGACGTGCTGAAAGATGCTTCTGCTACTGCGCTGTATGGTGCCAAAGCCGGTAATGGTGTGATCGTGATCACCACCAAGAAAGGAAAGCCTGGAAAGCCGACGCTATCTTATTCCTTGTCATCCGGCTATTCACGTCGTCCCAGATATTCTGACAGGAGTATGTACATGATGACCTCCAGGGAGCGCATGGATGTATCGAAAGAAATGGTAGAGCGTGGTATGCAATATAATAACGTGACGCAATGGTCAGGATATGAAAGAGCGTTGCAGGATTACTATAGCGGTAAGATCGATTATAATGAGTTCAAACGTTTAAGTGATTACTATGCCAATGTGAATACGGATTGGATGGGATTGATCACGCATGATGCTTTTACGCAAAACCATACATTAAACCTCTCCGGCGGATCTAAGGATATCAAGTATTACTCGTCTATCGGTTACCTGAACGAACAGGGCGTGATCAAAGAAGAAAGTAACAAACGTTACTCATCCATGCTGAACATTACTGCCGACTACAAAAAGTTCATGGCACAGATTGCCTTCAATGGTAGTTACCAGGTGAAGAATTATACGCCATCGGACCTGGGAATCATGAACTATGCTTATAATACCAGCCGTACTATCCCTGCGTATAATACAGATGGAAGTCTCTTTTATTATCCACAAACAAATAATACGGGTTCGCTATTTTATAATTACAATATCCTGAATGAGCGTGACAATAGTAATGATCATACAAACCTTATCTCTACCAATGTCAGAGCTTTGTTAAGGTGGCATGTGATCAGGGGGTTGGATCTGGAAGGTACTTTTGCTGTTGGCGTGAGCAGCAATGACCGGGAGGTGTATTATACCAAGAACACGTATTACATATTTAAGTTACGCGCCGATCAATCTACCAGGTCTGACCTGGCACCTGTAGGAGGTGAAATGCAGAAGTCTACAACAAGCAACAGGAATTATACCGGTCGTTTGCAGGTGAACTACATGACTACATTGGGAAATTCAGGGAAACACTCCATAACAGCAACAGGCGGTGTGGAAGTGAAATCTAATGCATACAACGGGTTTGACATTACCCGCAGAGGTTACTTCAGAGAAATGGGGGGGTATTTTGATATCGTACCTACTACCTATAGTGGGTATTACAATATGTGGATGATTACAAAACCAGCCTTGGGTTCTTATAACCGCCAGCTGACAAACGATTTTGCCTGGTTTGGTACAGCAGGTTATACTTATGATAACAGGTATATGTTTAATGTCCATATCAGGGGTGAACAATCCAATCTTTTTGGTTCCAGAACCAATAATCGCTTCCTGCCTATCTGGGCATTGTCAGGTCGCTGGAACATGAAAAATGATGTCGTGCCAAATGTAGGATGGATCAATGACCTGGCCTTTAAGGGATCATGGGGCTGGCAGGGAAATATGCTGCCAGGGCAGTCTGCCAACATGATAATCCGCCAGCAAACATATACTGATCTTTATTATAATGAACCTTTTGCCAATATTGTGAACTATCCTAATCCGGACCTGAAATGGGAACGGACATCTTCTTTCAACGCCGGCTTTGATTTTTCTCTCCTGAAAGGTAAACTGAATGGGTCAGTGGCCTATTTCTATAAAAGGACCAAGGATGCATTCCTGAACAAAACGGTGTCAGAGATCAACGGTGTACAACAATACGTGATCAACAGTGGTACGCTGGAGAACAAGGGTGTAGAAGTAGCGCTGTCAATAAAAGCGATTGATAATGTCAATGTAAACAGTTCCCGCAGGGGATTTGTGTGGCGTATAGATCCACAGCTGGGAGAGGTATTGAACAAAGTATTGAACAGGGCTATCAATAACAGGAATAACGTGCTGATGGATAATATTACCTATAGTAACTTCCTGGATGGGTCTGTACAGTTGGCCGGTAAGCCGCTCAATACTTTTTACTCCTACAAATTTAAAGGCCTGAGTCATGAAGACGGATCTCCAATTTTTTATGGCGCAGAAGCTGAACTCGCAGATGAATACAATAAGAAATACTCCCAGATGAAAAAGGAGGATGTCTACCTGTCTGTGATGACTGAATCCGGACGTAGAGAACCTTTCTTACAAGGTGGTATTTCCAACTATTTTGGCTGGAGAAATTTTGGCCTGTCCTGTAATATTACCTACTCTCTTGGTAACAAGATCAGGATGCTGAAGATAGCTTCCGGATATGCTTCTACGATTACCTATCCACAGCAGAACCTGCGCAAGGAATTTGTACGCAGGTGGCGCCGCCCGGGTGACGAAGCATATACCAATATTCCTGGTCTGCAGGCAAACAATAATCTGAATACGCCATGGTGGAATAGTTATCCGGCAAGTGCTTACTCTTTTGGTGGTACTGTATATGATATGTATGATAACTCGGATTTGAGGGTGGTTAGTGCGGATTATTTGAAACTCCAGTCAGCTTCTTTCAAATACAACTTTGATGAAAAAATGATAAAGAAGCTGGGATTTTCATCGGCTTATGTAAGTATTACGGGCACCAATATGTTCACGATCACGAACAAGTTATTAAAAGGACAGGATCCTGCACAATCAGGCGCATCTCCTAATATCAACCTTTCAGTAAGGCCTAGTTACACGGGTACTATTAACGTTTCATTCTAAAATTTAAGCACCATGAAAAATGTATTTGCGCTGCTTCTGTGCTTACTGCTACTGCCATCATGCAGTAAATTCCTGGAAGAATATACTACAGATCAGAGATATGCCACTAATACAAACGATCTTGAGCAACTGATGATTGGAGAAGCATTCATAAATAATGTTACATTCTCTATCTATAGTCAGGCTACGATGTCGGATCTGACAGGAGAATCGAGTGTCTTTGCACCGTGGCTACATGTAATGGATGATGACAGTGAAACGTTTGTAGCAGATCAGGTCGAAACAAGTCAGGCTACTCCGTTGTATATGTTTTCCGGTTTTCATAACTGGAGCCAGTTACCATCTGTTAATATCCTGAATACTGCATGGGAAGAAACGGCCTGGCGCAAGTTGTACAAACGTATCGGGTCTTTGAATGCGATCCTTTACCAGGCGACAAGAATTGCGGACAGCTCCTCACAAAATGTGCAATTGAACCATATCCGTGGAGAAGCTTACTTTCTCAGGGGGTATTATTACTTCATGCTGCAGAATATTTATGGTGCTCCTTATCGCACGAGCACTGCTGCCACAGATGGAGGTGTACCAGTGAAAGTATCTGAAAAAATTGATGATAAATATTTCTCCAGGGATAATAATCAAAAGGTCTACGATCAGATTATTGCAGACCTGAATCAGGCGGCGACTTACCTGGACGGTTACAATCCTGACAATAATATCAGGGTGGGTATTGCGGCTGTTAAAGTGTTACTCAGCAGGGTCTACCTGTATACTGAGCAATATGATAAGGTGGTTGCTACCCTGAAGGATTTTGAGACGATGGGATATAGTCTTACAGATCTCAACCAGTTTATACAGGGGTCCAATTTCAACTACCGCACTTCCGGTGAGGCTATTTTTACGATGGGCGCTAACGTTACACCGGCTGTTTTTATGGACGACTCACTTTCTGCATGGAATGGCGATGATAACCGCGTTTCTGCTTTTAAGGCTTCTGATAACCTGATGGACACTTATGATACGGCAGACCTGAGACGTAACGCCTTCTTTGACAGATCCACCAAAAATAAAGCGTTTCTGCCAAGAAAATACAGATCATGGACTACGTATAATGATGTAGCCCAGGTGTCTGACATATTTTATCTCCGCTATTCAGAAGTGATATTGAATCGTGCAGAAGCATTGGCAATGCTGGGGTCAGATGGAGAAGCTAAAACTGAGCTACAAAATCTCCGTGCTAAGCGTTTCCGAAATGCAACTGCAGACCAGGTACCTTCATCAAATGAGGCACTGGTCGATTTCATCCGCGCCGAACGTCGCCGTGAACTGTGTTTTGAAGGGCAGCGCTGGTTTGATCTCAGGCGTTATGAGGTGAATTCGAAGTATCCTTTACCCGCCAGTTTTGCTATCAAACATCCTGTGTACAACTATGATGCATCCTCCAATTCGTATTCCCTCGCAGGTTATTACGTGCTTAATTCCTTTGCGCAGGATGCTGCAGCCTGGCAGGTGCCGATCCCTGATTATGCCATCACATTTAATCAAGGCTCCCTTACAAATCCAGTTCGTCCTGTTCGTCAGATTCAACCATTTTAATCAGTGCACATGAACTACAAAATATATCTGATCGCCTTTACTTTGTTTGCTATGGCGACGTCATGCAGAAAGGAAGAAGAAACGACCTTTCCTGACTACGATAAAAACTGGCTCGTAGTAGAAGATGATCCAAACGATGCTACGATTCATGCGAATTACCTGTTCTACAAGGAAACAGGGATACCGATATATATCAATGATACGATTGGTTCTCAGCAGCGGAAGGATGTGTTCGGGCATGATTACACTTTTTACGAAGTGTTGTCCATGAGTTATTCACTGGGTGGTTCGCAGGGTTCGAGTGCGCCACCATATGTGCAGTCATTCACTTATTGTTCGAAAGACGATGTGCCAGCGGCGCTGGCATTTCTGAAAGCGGAGATTATGCCGTCGTTGCCTAAAGATGTACATGTACCTAGTATCCTGCTTGTAAATACGTTTAGCAGCTATGGGTTTGGCAGCTACGCCTTTAAGGGGTTCAATACGGTGGTGATAGGTGCGGTATCACAGATACCCACTATGGATGATGCTACCCGGGCAGCTTACAAAGGGGCTATTCTGCGTGCCTTGCTTACCAATGCGGTGCAGGATGATAAATACAAAGATATCCTGGATAAATTTTACAATGCCTCCAGGAAATTTATGACCTCGAAGGATGCCTATGGTGTATATACATTCCAGCTTTCTACTTATGTGACCGGCCTGCCACCCGGCGTTACAGCTACGCCACAGGCAATTGGGTTCCTGGGGACAGATCCGCGAAATTCATATTTCACGCCGATGTCAACCTATATGGATGTAAGTATGTACATAGAGGCAATACTCGGCGGCTCAGATGCCAAATTTAAACAGCAATATGGTACGCAGACTACTATCATGACCAAATATGGTTATATCAGGCAAATACTGACTGATTTAGGGGTACCTGTCCAATAGTCGGTTAATAAATACATCAAACAATCATATTTCAAATATTTTAAAAGTTCCAAATGAAAAAAACAGTTTTATCTGTCCTGCTGCTGGGTATTTCAGCAGCGGCATGGGCGCAGAATGCGGTGATCAAAGGTAAATTTGAGAGGGAAAAAGGCGGCAACGTGAGTGCGAGCCAGATCTATCTTTTCAAGACTGTAGAGGGTGAAATTGTGCCTTATTCCATGATCCCTTTGACCAGGCAGGATCATTCATTCCAGGTGCAGGTGGGAGACAGCGATCTGAACGTGATCAGGTATATAGGCTTTGAAGATGAAGTTTATCCTATCTATATGCGCAAAGGAGATACACTTACGATCGATGGTGGATTGGGTGAGGTAGCGTATTCTGGCACAGTCAATAATGAGAACAAAGTGTTTGCCGACTGGTATAAGATCATGATGCCATTGAGAAAGTATGGTTATACCAAAGAAGGTTGGCTAAGGGCACACGATCACTATGCTACTACACTTGATTCAATAGTTGCACCTGCTGAAAAATTTATGAGTACTGTCAATACTGGTAACAAGAAATTTGACACTTATGTAAAGATGATGTTGCCTTATAGTTTCCGGATGGATGCGATGCTACCATTTACAGAAGGCATAGGATATGAAAAGCGTGACAAATATCCTGCTTTCCTGGTGAACCTGTTTAACACGGAGAAATATTCAGATCCACAGATCTGGACACTCCCCTTTGGTTACAGCTACATACAGAGTCATGGATTCGTACGCCACTACATTTACAATGCTGAGAGTGGATTCCTTGAAGATGTAATTGTTCCTGAAATCACTGATCCAATGTTGAGAGCCAATTATGTTCTCACACTATTAGACCGCCACGAATACCAGAACATGGCTAAATTTGTGAACAAGAACAAACAGTACATGGTCACAAAGGAGCAAAAGAAAAAAATGGCGGTGCTTGAGAAGAGAGCGAATGTGAAAGAACCTGGAGGTGAGGCAATTGATTTTGCATATCCTGATATGGCAGGTAAAGTACATCATCTGAAAGATTTTCGTGGTAAAGTGGTGTTGGTAGATGTATGGGCTACCTGGTGTAAGCCTTGCCTGGCAGAACAGCCAGCACTGGAGACACTTGAGAAATCTTTCGAAGGTAAAGATGTTGTGTTCCTTAGTATCTCTATTGACACAGAGAAAGATAAATGGAAGAATATGGTAGAGACCAAGAAACTTTCAGGATTACATTTATATTCCAACAACCAGGGCAGTATGCTCAAGGACTACGAGATCGTCTCAGTACCACGCTTCATCCTGTTTGACAAGAATGGTAAAATGGTGAGTTATGATGCAATCCGGCCTTCCGATCCAAAGTTAAAAGAGTTAATCGAATCCAAAATTTAACACGTAGAATAAATGAGAGTATTCATTGTTTCGATATTCCTGGCAATAGGCGTTTTGTGTAAACAAAACACTATTGCACAGGGCATAATTTTCCAGCAGCTGACATTGAAAGAAGCAATGGCGAAAGCTGCTGATCCCGCATCACCAAAACTGATCTTCGTTGATTGTTATACCAGCTGGTGTGGCCCTTGTATTGAAATGGCCAAACAGGAATTTCCTAAAAAAGTATCAGGTGACTTTTTCAATCCGAAATTCGTTTCTGTCAAGTTCGACATAGAGAAAGGAGAAGGCATTGATATCGGAAAGAAATATGATGTTAAAATATTTCCCACATTCCTGATCCTGAATGCAAAGGGAGAAGAGATCAACAGGGTGGTAGGAAAAGCGGTTGCAGAGGAGTTTATTGAAAAGGTGAAGGTGGCTTTGAATCCTAATAATTCATTGGCTGGTTTAAAGGCGGCTTATGAGAAGGAAAAGAATATGACGACTGCATTGCCTTATGCCCAGGCGCTGTATGAGAATGCGAGAGATCCGTCTCCTGTGTTGAGTGAAGTCTTCGACAAGGCGATGGATTATGAGCGGTTCAGTGGAGACTACCTGAAGATGGCATTGGAAACAGCTGATTTCGGCAGCCCTTTTTTCAGGAAACTGATGCTGGACAAAAGACGTATTGATCAGGCAATTGGTACAGAGGTGGCTAACCGTATCATCTTCGATAAGGTTCGCAAGCATATGTACCTGATCGCAAATGAAACCGGTGCAAGGTATAATGTATTTTATACCCCTCAGCAGGTGGAAGATATCGCGTATACCATTTCATTGTTAAAGATGGAGCCGACTCCTGAGTTGCACATGTGCAGGGTTGCTTTGTATGTGGTGAATAAGGACCTGGATGGAATGATTAATTACTACAAACGGTATATTAACAGTATGCCGGATAATGATGTCTTTAAGGGCATACTGGATGGTATTCTGGCAAGTAAAGTACATAATGCTACAGATGCCCAGAAAGCCGCCATCAAGGAATATTTCCAGTTGGAGAAAAAGAATTTCGAAAGACAGGCAAAGTACAGCCAGGGTCAGTTAGACGCTCTCTCAAGATAAATGACGATACCCGGTTGTCTATACTTTAAATAACAGAAAAATGAGTTTTTTTTCAAAAGGATATACGATCAGATTAATAGTATTATTGTCAGTAAATGTTCTGTTCATAGCTGGTATAGCAGTTGGACAGGGGTTTACGGACGATGCAAAGATAGCTGCCGACTTCTTACATTCTTTTGATTCCTTATCTGCAAAAGGGGAAATCATTAGCGCAGAAGAAGTACAAAAGGCATTGGTCGCAGAACGGAGTGGTGTCACCCTTGATCTGGCAAAGCCGGCTTCGAAGGAACTGACGGGCCATGGGGTGTATGAGAAAGCTAAGAGTGCTACAGTGATCACCGGTGTAGCGTATCTATGTCCAAGGTGCTCAAATGTACATTTGAGCGAATCTACAGGTTATGTAATCGATCCGAAAGGTATCATTGTCACTAACTACCATGTCACAGCCACCTATGCATTTATGAAAGACGGCAATAAGCCAAAAGGATTTGTAGTCCGTATGGCAGATGGCCGCACCTATGCAGTCAAGGCTGTTCTCGCATCGTCTAAAAAAATGGACCTTGCCATTCTTCAATTGGAGACACATGGTGATGTCTTACCCGCTTTTGCGCTGGCAGATTCAGCTGCCATTGGTGATAAGATCTATATACTTGGTCATCCCAAAGGAATCCATTATTACTTTTCCCAGGGAAATGTGAATAATAGGTATATGGAAGAGGCAGGAGAAGGAGAGAACAAATTCTTCCGGGAAATGATGTCTGTATCGGCTGATTATGCAACAGGTTCCAGCGGTGGCCCCGTAATGGATATTTACGGTAACGTGGTGGGTACGGTCGCAAATACACGTATGTTTTTACATACTAATATAGATGCTGGTGTGCAGATGGTGCTAAAGAACACAGTACCTGTCGAATCACTTTGGAAACTGATCCGGAAATAGTTTTTAATAATTAAGTGGGTGTATCAAAAGTAAATTGAATGCATTGAGCACTACATATATGGAATTCCCACCATCCCGGATATGCAAATCCGGAGAATATTACTGCTGATACACCCGCTTTTGTTTTGTTATCGCATCTGTGTTTTACAATGCTATAATAGCTTTATTTCATTTCGATATAATAATATCCGGCCCTTATTCTCCATTATTTTTAGCAATCTGGAAATTACTACCCTGGAGGTCGCCAGATCTTCGGCTATCTGGTTGTGTGATGCTTTGATAACGTTTGAACCTGAGAGACGGCTTTTTTCTTTTAAATATGCAAGCAGCCGTTCATCTAAATTGAGGAACGCAATGCTTTCAATAGATTTTAAAAGCTCATAGAAGCGATCATTAAAGCTTCGCAAAATAAATTTCTTCCAACCTGGATATTTAATCAGCCATTCATCGAGTTTATGATGTGGAATGGCAATGATCTCAAGATCACCTTCGGCAATTGCCTTTATTTCGCTTTTTTTCTCTTCCAGGCAGCAGCTATATGCCATTGAGCAGGTCTCATTGCTGGAGAGATAATACAATAATATCTCATTACCGTTTTCGTCTCTTTTTAACACCTTTAATGATCCTTTGATTACCAGTGGCATCATACGGATATATTTACCGTAATCAATAACGATTTCTCCGTCTTTAAACGACCGCAATTCACCGGATGCCTCAATCTCTTCCATTAAGGCTGGTTCAAACAGGGAATTTAAATTCTCAGGCGTATTCATACTGCTAATTTAGTAATTAGTAAGATCCAAACGCCGGACTTCTTCGAACCAACCCCTGACTTTGCCTTATTCGTTTTTATTAGACTTTACTATACTTCGCTACATGCGTCCAGGCCCCGCCATCAATTACATTGGTAATGCCTTTTGCCTCCAGGATAGACTTTGCCTGCCTGCTTCTGCCGCCGCTCTGGCAAAATACGATGATGTGCTGTTTACCTGAAAACCTGGAAATTTGTGAAGCAAGCTGGTTGAGGGGGATGTTTACAGATCCGTGAACGTGGCCGCCTGCAAACTCCTGTGTGGTACGTACATCTACCAGGAATGCTCCTTCTTTAATGACACTTTCCAGGTCAATAGCTGGAGAACCGCCGAATAATTGTTTGAAAATATTCATAATTTGATAATTTTTATGGATGACTGTCAATACCTGTCTATACGGTAATAAATGTTACACTCAGTGATTGTTAATTTTTTATACCGGATTTTTTCAATAATATCTCCAGTGGGCAAAAACCTGTAAATGCAGATTGTAACAGGTTGATACCGACAAACGCTCCCAGCCAAAGCCAGTGAATATGGATAGTATAGCCTAATATTAAACTTACAATGACTAATATGCCGGCAAAGGCACGAACTATTCTTTCTTTCATTTTTTATTGGTTTAGTTATAAAGATTTTTCAACCGGCAGTACAAAGACGCGGATAGGAAATCTTACCGTGAGACCCGCAGGTACTAAAGACGTTGATATTTACCTGTTTAAATATGCCGGAGATTTCTTCCAGGTACTCCCTTAAACAGTTGATCACAATTAATTTCATAAATCAGATTTTAATGATTTTTTACGCATCATTTTGAAGTATAGAAGTGGTACCACAATCAATGTCAGGAAAGTAGAGGTAACAGTTCCACCCATCAGCGATATGGCCAATCCCTGGAAAATCGGGTCAAATAAAATAATAACGGCTCCCAGTGCTACAGCACCTGCTGTGAGAAGAATAGGGGTTGTCCGCACGGCTCCTGCTTCTATAATCGCCTGTTTTAAGGGAATACCCTCTCTCAATCTTATATTGACAAAATCTATCAGCAGTATCGAATTTCTTACCATAACCCCTGCCAGTGCAATGAAACCGATCATAGAAGTGGCCGTAAAATAGGCATGCAACATCCAATGCCCTAATACGATTCCAATTAATGACAAGGGGATGGCCGCCAGCATTATCAGGGGAACAGTGAAATTCTGAAACCAGCCTACAATCAGGATATAAATCATGATTATTACTACGGCGAAAGCAATCCCGAGATCCCTGAATACCTCAAACGTGATTTGCCATTCGCCATCCCATTTGAGGCTATAATTATCTTCAAGCTCAGGCTGGTGTGTATATTCTTC
Organism: Chitinophaga silvisoli; assembly: GCF_003412465.1. Taxonomy (GTDB): domain Bacteria; phylum Bacteroidota; class Bacteroidia; order Chitinophagales; family Chitinophagaceae; genus Chitinophaga; species Chitinophaga silvisoli. The sequence goes on along the minus strand of NZ_QTJV01000021.1, from coordinate 39,656 downwards.
TTTCAGTGAATAACCATCGGGTACTTTGATGCTTTTTAATTTTCCGGATACATCTGATATGGCATAAGAAGGGCTCTCCAGTTCTCCTGCCATATCAGCCAATACATACACCAGCTCTTTTTGGTTTTTGCGGTAGATACTTTTAGGCTTGAGCTGCCGGGTTATGTGTACCAGGTCGCCTATAGGTACTGTATTCCCCTGCATATTCAACATTTTCAGGTCCAGTACGTCGTCTATACGGCTTTTGTCGGCATCATCCAGTTGAAGCTTTATGATGGTCTGTTCGTAAGCTGACGGTTGAAAAATATAACCAGCCTGCATACCGGACAATGCCGCATGAATCGTCTCTACCACCTGTGAGGATGCTATGCCATAACGCATTGCTTTTTCTTTATCCACTTCAATGTGATATTCCGGCTGGTCTGCTTCCGTCATCCAGTCCACATCTACAACATTCCCGGTTTTTTCCAGCAGCTCCTTTACCTGTTGGCCCATTCTGATCTGCTCATTGTAGTCGGGGCCATAGATTTCGGCAACCAATGTAGATTGCACAGGAGGACCTGGAGGTACCTCTACTATTTTGGCATTTGCGTTATATTTTTGCGCTATTGATTGTATTGCACTACGCATGCCTTTGGCAATGTCATGACTTTGAATATTACGGTCCTTTTTATCTATCAGGTTCACCTGGATATCTGCAACATTTTCTCCCCTGCGCAGATCATAGTGTCTGACCAGGCCATTAAAACTGATGGGGGCTGAGGTGCCGATATAGGTTTGATAGTTGCTTACCAAAGGTTGTTGTGCAATATAGATGGCAATGTCCTTTGCTGCTGCCTGTGTTTTCTCTAATGTAGTGCCCTCTGGCATGTCAATGACTACCTGGAACTCGTTTTTATTATCAAAAGGCAGCATCTTAACTGCTACAGATTTAGTATAGAACATAGATAAAGAAGCCAGCAGGATAAAGACAATACTCAGGATGAATGTCCAGCGTTTCCAGCGCGTTTCCAATAGGGGCTGCATGAACAAGCTGTATATCTTATAGATGCGGGTATCTTCCAGTATTGTAGGTTCCCCTTCTTCAGATACTATACCGTGTTTTTCTTTTTCACGCAGGAATATATAACCCAGGTAAGGAGTTAAAGTCAATGCAACGATCAGGGACAGTATCATCGCAATTGATGCGCCAATAGGCATGGGGCTCATATAAGGCCCCATCATACCTGAGACAAAGGCCATAGGCAATACGGCCGCGATCACCGTAAAAGTGGCCAGGATGGTCGGGTTACCTACTTCATTAATGGCATAAATAGCTGCCTGGAGAGGAGGAAGTCTCCTCATTTTAAAATGGCGGTGCATGTTTTCAGCAATGATAATGGAATCATCCACCACAATACCGGTTATAAATACCAGGGCAAACAGCGTGATACGATTAAGCGTATAGTGCATAAAATAATACGCGAACAATGTAAGCGCAAAAGTTACAGGCACTGACAAGAACACGACCAAGCCTCCCCGCCATCCCATGGCAAGCATCACAAATACTGTTACCACTACGATGGCAATAAACAGGTGCAACAGCAATTCACTAACTTTATCCGACGCGCTTTCTCCATAATTACGGGTGACAGTCAGGTGCACATCGTCTGGCAGGAGCTGCTTTTTAATATTTCCTATCTTGCTGAGGATCTGCCCCGATAATTGCATGGCATCCGCTCCTTTTTTCTTGGCAACAGAAAGTGTGACAGCGGGATAATTGGAGTTGAAACCATTCGCCAGTCCGGGATCCGCTTTCCCATACCCGAACAAGACATACTGCTTCGGCGTTTCTGCCCCTTCAGTGACAGCTGCCACTTGTCTCAGGTAAACGGGTTGTTGATTATTGATACCAATCACCAGGTTTCCCACATCATCAGAAGATGTCAGGAAGTTCCCGGTTTCAACAGAAAATGCGGTATCTTTTTGCAGGAGTATACCGCCAGGTAATTGTATGTTACTGCCCTGTATCTGTTTACTAAGAGACAGGAAGTCTACATGGTATTCCGCCATGCGGTTCTTATCAGGAATTACTTTCACTTCCCGGTTCCGGCCGCCGATAATGTTAACGTCCGATACATCATTGATTTTTTTGACCTCGTTGGCCAATTCCTGGCCAATTTGTTTAAGCTGGTAGTCGTCGTATTTATCGCTCCAAAGTGTTAAACCCAATACAGGTACGTCATCTATAGCCCTGGTTTTTATTAAGGGAAGCGTAGTGCCCTGAGGCATTTTATCCATATTTTTCATTAGTTCACTATATAGTTTTACTAATGAACGTTCTACATCTTCCCCTACATTAAACTGCACAATCACCATCGCCTGCCCCTGCATGGAAGTTGAATAAACATATTCAACGCCCTTGATGTTGGAAATCATTTTTTCTATTGGAGCGCTCACCTTTGTTTCTACATCTTTTGGAGAAGCGCCGGGGTATCCAATGAAGATATCTGCCATTGGTACCTGTATCTGGGGTTCTTCTTCACGGGGTATTAAAAATGTACTAAATCCACCGATCAATAAGAAGGCGATCATCAACAGTATGGTCAATTTCGACTGAATAAATCCCTTTGCTATATTTCCAGAAAAGCCTTTTTCCATGCTATTATTTTTTAATTTGAACAGCCACACCATTAAATAACCGGCCTTCTGCCTGAACAATAAACTGTTCATGTGCTGCAAGTCCACTAAGTACTTCTACCTGGTTCCCTTCCACTTTGCCAAGTCTTACCCAGCGCAACAGGGCGGTGTTATTATTCCCCACAGTATATAATCCTGTTAATGCATTTTTATGTTCAATGCAGGAAAGCGGCACGAGTACCTGGTCATTGTACGGATTAGCAGGAGCTTTCTGAATAGGGATGGAAACATTAGCATACATCCCCGCAAGCAATTGTTTTTTCTCCTGGTCGGGGATATCCAGCTTGATGATATATTGTCCGCCGGAAAATTGTGATGACTGGCTAATTTGCGCAATTGTTCCTGTAAATGTTTTATTGACCGCGCTAATATTAATAGTAGCAGCTGATCCCTGGTGGATTTGGAGAATGGCATTCTCAGGAACGGCTGCGCTTACCTGGTAGCTACCACTTTGTTCAAGGGTTAAAATGGGCATTCCTGGATTTGCCATACTGCCGGCATCCGCCAGCTTTTGGGTAATTACGCCGGCAAATGGTGCGGTCAGGCTGGTATAGTTCAGCGTGGCATTTACTTCGTTTCGCATCTGTCTTGCCCTTTCGAGGCTGGATCGGGCAGAGGTATATTGCAGGCTAATGTTGTCCAGTTCTTTTGCAGTAGCGCTTTGTTGTTTGTATAGCGTTGTAAATCGCTCATAGTCTTTCTGTGCACTTTTGTAAGCTGCTTCCGCTGCTGTAATCATTGCTTCGGTCTGGGCTCTTTTTGCAAGTATATCCTGGTTACTAATGGTTGCCAGCAATTGTCCTTTACTAACTTTATCTCCCACTTTTACATTGATCCTGGTAATAAATCCCATTATCCTGGTACTGATGTTGGCAGATTCTGCAGCTTCAACCTGGCCGCTGACGTTTAATGTCTGTTGTTCGTTAGCGGCAGGAGTAGTTACACTTACCCTTATTGCTGCATGTTCACTCGTCCTGGTATCCCTATTAACATGCGATGAACAGGAGCTTAACAGCAATAGTCCAATACCAGCAGAAATAGATGCCATTATATTTGATACGTTCATAGTATTCATTCTTTCGGATATTTATTTATTATCGCTTGTCGTTAAAAACTGCAGATAGGCCTGTGTTACATGAGCGGTAAATTGGGCCTTTGCCAGGGAGAATTTTTGTTGCGAGAGTTGGGTTTGCCCCAGCAATACGTCAGTAGTATTGACAAGGCCCTGCTCATACCTGTTCTGCAGGATGCGTAAAGCCTCTGCAGCCTGCTCTACGGCCACATTACTCCGCGTTATTGCTGCCCGGGAGTCTGCCAGGTCCCGGTAGGCTTTATCCAGTTCCAGCTGACTTTGATCTTTTTGAGTGGCTAACTGGGATACAAGTTTGTCCCGTTCCAGTTTTTGTTGGGTGATTGTGTTCTTCGTGCGGTTGCCATTGAAAATATTCCAGGTTAATTGTAATCCCAGCAGGTAAGAATTTGCGCCAAAGCCAGTAAGACGACTATCATTGTATTGATAACTGCCAAAGGCATTTAGCTTAGGCAGGTAGTTCATCCTGGTTGATTTGATCATCATAGCTGATGCGTCAATTCCTTTTTGTATGGCCATAAGGTCCGCTCTTGAAGAAGATACATGGTGAGGTAGATCTGGAAATTGCGGTAACTGTGAATCGGGATCAGTCGTTTTGTAAACAGTACCGGGTTTTTCTCCCATCAGCAGACTCAGATAGCCGGATACGTTGCGGATGTCACTGTATGCTTTATCCAGGTCACTGGTTAAAGCGGATACCTGTACCTGGGCATTTAATACATCTGATTTTTGAATCAGGCCCTGGTTATAATGGTTTTCAGTATAGGTATAGATATCCCTGGTAAATTGCAAAGCCTCGTCCAGTACACTTACGGCCTTATAAGATAATGCAAGTTGCAGATAAGCCTTTTGCACTTCAAAGGTGATATATTCTTTCGTTCGCTGTGTTTTATATCGATATACTTCGGTTTGCATTTCGGCACCTTTTCGCTGATATATCATATCCATATTGACCAATGGCTGCAATACTTCCAGCCTCGCCATATAATCTGGCGTAGCTGATGGATGATTTAAAAGATCAGGATTAAAATCGTTCTGTGTGATAGACCGTTGTTGTAACTTAAAGCCAAAAGCATTGAGCGGATTGTTTGTACTCATCGCTGTATAGGAAAAGTCCGCATGTGGCAGAAAGATGGCTTGCAGCTGATTGTATTTAAATGCGGCGATGCGTTCGTCGATCACTGCGGAATAAAGTTCTTTATTATTGACCATTGTAACTGAAATCGCTTCATCCAGACTTAAGGTTTTGGTGCTATCCTGAGCATATGCTACCTGCGAAAAGCTTTGGATCACTGGCAGCAGGCACACAAGAAGTTTTATTAAATGCGTTGTACGGTTCATCAAATGCTAATTTGAAAACAAATGTACTTTTGGCAGGATAGGTAAACTGTAACATTTGTTACTTACCGGGCGGGCTGATAAAATCCAGGGAATGTTATTTTTGATTCAAACTCATTTGGAGTTCCCGGCGTTAATCGCGTTTCCTGGTAGCACAGGCGTTATTGTCACAACAGGTGGTGTTAACAATCGCCTGTACGATAATCATAGCCCCAAAGATTCCGATTATAAGCGTATGGGTCTGTATAGCCCATATGATAACAATTACACCCACAAGGAATCTTATAATGCGGAAAAGACTCCAGGCTTTGAGTATGTTTTTCATGGTATTAAGTTTGAAGGATAAAATTGGTTTTATAAAAGATCATGTTGAATGGCTGTAAAGATCATTCGTGAGAGTATGAAAGATGGTAACAAAAGTTACACAGTATTTTAAAAGGGGATTTTTGATACTTTATTTACAATTATTTCTAAATATTGACAGCCATCAATAAAATATCCTAAAAACTGATAGAGATCAATAAAGCATGCTGCGTAATTTCCTCAGAAATGTCCATATCTTGTAGTAACACTGGTAGCTGAGACCATTATATAAGAATAAAAACCGATTCCATGAAAATGAAAACTAGACTACTATTGTCGTTCCTGGCTCTTTTAGCCTTATCTTCCTCAAGGGCTAACATCCAGCCCGAACAGAGCTATTTTAAATTTACCACCTCTAATGGCCTTATAGTAGCAGTCTATAACGAAAAGACAGGAGGTATCGACTATGTCTATCCACATATTTTTACTAATACTGATTCAAGCCATTACGTACATCCTTTTATAGGAAACATTAAGCTCAAAAGTGCAGAGAAACCGCTCCGGACAGTGTATGTAAAGAATACCCATGTTATCTCGGCTGAATTTAAAGATTTTACAGTCTATTATACCGCTTCGTTTCAGCAGCATGATAAAGTTTTCTATATAGCAGTACGAGGTCCAAAAAATATAATAGAAAACCTGGAGTTTGATGCTGAAATGGGAGCCGGAAAGCAGGTATCCGGCATCGACCATCTCGAAAATTCCCTGCAGGACTTACCCTGCCTGATAGAGGGTAATGCTATTACTGGTTCCGTTTTAAAACAATATAAAGGGGAGATCTACGAAAAATATTTCCTTTACTCATTTACTGATTCCCGGCATAAAGACCGGGATATTGTAACCAAAGCAATTAAAAATATCAGGTCTTCTCCCGGTTCATACATTGATACCGAAGTAAAATACATGAGAAAGCTGATTGACCACTGTAAATATCCTCCCACACTATCTGTAAAAGAACGGAGCCTCTTAGAACAGTCTATAACCATGCTGAAAATGTCCCAGGTATCGGAGTATGAAATATTTCCAAATTCCCCCGGGCAGATCATGGCTTCTTTACGCCCCGGCTTATGGCATACGGCATGGGTTCGGGACGCTGCTTTTGCCATACAGGCAATGACCAGGCTGGGAATGTACCACGAAGCAAGGAAAGGCCTGGAATTCATGCTGAAAGCACCTGCCAATAAATACAAGCACTATATTTATAAGGATGGTAAGGATTATGGTCCCGGAATGGACTACCAGGTATCACTTACCCGCTATTTCGGGGACGGCAGTGAAGAATGTGATACCAACGATGATGGACCGAATATAGAATATGATGATTTTGGACTTTTCCTTATTGCTTATATTGATTATGTGAACCGCAGTGCAGACTGGGCATTTTATAACAAATGGAATGATATTGCTACTCACAAGATAGCAGATGTGATCATTCACTGTATGGAATCCAACCATCTTATCAAAGCCGATTCCGGACCCTGGGAGCATCACCTGGCATTGACCAAACAATATACCTTCACTTCAGGTGTCTGTGCACGTGGTTTAGAACTACTTAGTGATGCACAAAAAAGACAGGACTTGCCTTACGAAAAATATAAAGAAGCCGCAGGAAAAATTAAACAAGCCATATTAGATCATATGCTGGTAGACCATAAATACCTAAAGGGCAATGCCGGCGACATGAATATTACCGACCATGAATACTGGGACGGCGGTTCCTTTGAACTTTTTGCTAACGGACTTATAGCTGATACAAATCTTTTTAAATCTCACATGGATGCGTACGATAAAAGGCTGAGGATAAAAGGGGAACGACCCGGCTATATACGCCTTGAAAGCGGTGATCCGTATGAAAATCAGGAATGGGTATTTATCAATCTCCGGATAGCCTATGCACATGTACAATCAGGCAATAAAAAAGCGGCTAAACCCCTCATCGATTATATCACAGCACAGGCAGCTGCAAATCACAACACGATTCCTGAAATGATCAGCAATAAACCCCAGATGGAAAAAGTGCCGGCCGAAAAACGTGACATTGAGATCTGGTGCAATTGCGTTCGTGACAAGGGGGATATGTATATAGGCATGATACCTATGGTGGGATATGGGTCGGGCGCATATACTTTGGCCCTGCTATCATATTATGGACTTAACTAAGAAATAACAAAATAGATTTAGACTGATGAAACATTTATTCTTCTTATCAGTATTAGCAACAGCTTGTCTGACTATCCCTGTTAAAGCACAAAATCCCGCTATCAGCACAAGGGTTGAAAACCTGCTGGCACAGATGACCCTGGACGAAAAAATCGGACAGCTGAACCAGTATAACGACGATGGTGCTGCTACCGGGCCTGTGACAGTTGACGGAGATAAAGAAAACCAGATCAGGCGTGGTGAACTGGGATCTATGCTCAATGTATTTACCGTATCACGCATGCGCCAGTTCCAGGATATTGCCATGCAGTCCCGCCTGAAAATCCCCCTTATGTTTGGGCAGGATGTCATCCATGGTTATAAAACTACTTTCCCTATACCACTGGGAGAAGCTGCCAGCTGGGACCTGGAAGCTATCCGGCGCTCAGCCCGGATTGCAGCTACAGAAGCTTCCGCAGGAGGGGTCCAGTGGACATTTGCCCCCATGGTTGATATCAGCCGCGATCCCCGTTGGGGAAGAGTAATGGAGGGGGCAGGAGAGGACCCCTACCTGGGATCACTCATCGCAAAAGCAAGGGTAGAAGGTTTTCAGGGAGAAAAAATAGGTGCAATAAACAGTGTGATGGCATGTGCTAAACATTTTGCCGCTTACGGAGCTGTTGAAGCTGGTCGTGACTATAATAGCGTGGATATGAGTGACAGGTTACTCTGGGAGATATATCTGCCACCCTACAAAGCTGCCCTGGATGCCGGGGTTGCTACTTTTATGACCTCTTTCAACGATCTGAATGGCATTCCGGCTACAGGTAACACCTATCTATATAGGGATATACTTAAAGGGAAATGGAACTTTTCCGGATTCGTTGTTTCCGACTGGGGAGCCATTGGAGAAATGATTAACCACGGGTTTGTTAAAAATGGAAAGGAAGCTGCCCGGGCCGCAATAACAGCGGGAACTGACATCGATATGGAAAGCAGGGCCTATAAAAATAACCTGGCACAGCTGGTTACAGAAGGCAAAGTAGATATTGCATTGGTAGATGATGCTGTCAGACGTGTATTGCGGAAGAAATTTGAATTAGGGCTCTTTGACGATCCCTATAAATACTTTGACGAAAAGCGGGAAAAAGAAGAAATGAATAACCCGGAACATACAAAAGCTGCAAGAGAAATTGCAGCAAAGAGCATTGTCCTGATGAAGAATAACAATAATCTGCTTCCAATCTCAAAAGATGTAAATAGCATTGCATTCATTGGTCCTTTAGTAAAAGAATATAAACAGAACCTGGGTTTCTGGTCAATCGAACTGAATAAGGTAGACTATGATCAATTTATTGTTTCACAATGGGATGGCCTTAAAAATAAGGTGGGAAAGAATACAAAACTGCTTTATGCCAAGGGTTGTGAAATAGAAGGTACTGACAAGGGCGGTTTTGCTGAAGCGATTGAAACAGCTAAAAAAGCGGACATCGTCATCCTGAGTATAGGCGAACGCCGGGATATGAGCGGAGAGGCTAAAAGCAGAAGTGATATACACCTGCCGGGGGTACAGGAAGATCTTGTAAAAGCTATCCAGGCAACGGGTAAACCGGTAGTGGTACTGATAAACGCGGGCAGGCCCCTGATATTCAACTGGACGGCAGATAATGTTCCTGCTATTCTCTACTCATGGTGGCTTGGCTCAGAAGCAGGGAACGCCATTGCTGACGTTTTGTTTGGAGATATGAACCCGGCAGCCAAATTACCTGTTACTTTCCCCCGTGAAGTAGGGCAAATCCCGATTTATTATAATCACTTCAATACAGGCCGTCCTGCTGAGTGTGATGATTGTACATCCTACAGGTCTGCATATACCGATTTGAAGAATAGTCCCAAATTTGCATTTGGTCATGGCCTGAGCTATACAACTTTTGAATATAAAGAGCTGAAGTTATCTAAAACAAAAATGAATAAAAATGAAACTATTGAAGTTTCATTCAAGCTGTCAAATACAGGAAAATATGATGGGGAGGAAGTTGTTCAGTTGTATCTGAGAGATAGGGTAGGATCAGTAGTACGCCCTGTAAAAGAGCTAAAAGATTTTAAGAAAATAATGCTCAGGAAAGGAGAGACAAAAACTATCACGTTTGTGATCGATAATAATAAACTATGCTTCTATGACAGGAAATTAGAATATAAATCTGAAGCTGGAGAATTTGACCTTATGATCGGTTCCTCATCTGATGACATCCTTTTGCGTAGCGAGTTTGAACTGGTGGACTGAAATAATTTTATAAAACAATATCATTCTCATTAATTATTAAGTTTCTTTAATTTTAAAGCCCAACGTATTTGATATCATGTATTATATTTGAATTCAGTTATGAGATTCCACGGTTATATTATATTGCTGAATTTACTATTGCAGATGACTATTCCTCGATGTTATGGGCAATATTATTTTAAGCATTATCAGGTAGATGATGGGCTAATACATAATTCGGTAACTGCTGTAATACAGGATAGTACAGGTTTGATTTGGGTAGGAACCCGTGGCGGTTTGAACCGTTTCGACGGGTATTCTTTTAAAGTCTTCAAAAACAAAAACGATCAATTTGGCAGCCTGGGAAACGATGTTATTAATTGTTTAGCCCAGGATAAAAACAGGATGATCTGGATAGCTACCGGCAAAGGCATTTTTAAATATAACCCGTTCAAAGAGGAGCTCTCAGAGCTGGAAACCGGTCAAAAAGAATATACCAGCAATCTTGTAATAGACAATGATAATAACATATGGTTTCTCATCCGCTTTTCCCTGTATAAATACATACAATCAGAAAACAGGGTAGAGGACTTAAAAATAAAAGCATCCTGTATTGCGCTGGATTCAAATATGAATTTATGGATGGGAGATAGTGATGGTAACATTCATATTTACAACCCCAAAGCAAAGCCTGATAGTAAAATAAGGATTGTTAATAAAAGTTTGCCTGCAAATGCCCGGTCCATCAGTAAAATATACCCTATCGGTAGTAACGAACTATTGATAGGTTGTTTTAAGCAGGGATTAAAAAGCTACAATACCAAAACCGGTACCGTCAAATCCTTATCACTGGATGCCGGTAAGAATAAAGACATATTTGTCCGGGACATTGCAGCTGGTACCGATGGGCGATACTGGATTGCTACTGAATCGGGCATTTACATTTACGACTTAGCCGCCAACAAGAGCATCAGTCTGAGAAAAAGACCAGGCGACCCCTATGCCCTGGCAGACAATGCTGTTTATGCATTATGCAGGGATAACCAGGGTGGGATGTGGGCCGGTACTTTTTTTGGCGGGTTAAATTATTATTCAAAGGTCAATGCGCGATTTGAAAAATACTATCCGCTACCGGGTGCTAATGCTATTTCAGGAAATGCGGTAAGAGAAATATGTGCCGATAGCAATGGGCACTTATGGATCGGCACTGAAGATGCAGGTATTAACAAATTGGATGTAAAGACAGGCACATTTACCAACTATTCAGCTACAGGCAGAAAAGGAAGCATCTCTTACTTCAATATACACGGCCTGCTTTCCTGGGGCAACGAGTTATTTATCGGCCCCTTTTTACAGGGCATGGAAGTAATGGATGTGCGTACGGGTTTGGTTACAGACCGGTTTAAACTCATTGGTGACAGGAAGGGGCCGGTAAGCGATTTTGTAATTTCAATCTACCGGACACGAAACAATACACTGCTGGTGGGCACTGCATATCGTAATGCCGGACTCTTTGAGTATGATCCACAACACAAAACATTTAAGCGTATCAGTCAGATTCCATACAACACTTATGTTTACGATATATTTGAAGACGCAGCAGGAAATATCTGGACAGGTAGTGTAAAGGAAGGGGCTTTCTATTATAATCCTAAAACCGGCCGGCACGGCAATTTTCGTTTCGGAGATACTACCAGGGGAAAGACTATTAACGAATTTCCTGTGTATAATATTTTTGAAGACAGCAAACATACTTTATGGTTTGCTACAACCGGCGGTGGGCTTATAAAACTAAGCCATGACATGAAAAGCATCAAAAGATATACAACCGCAAACGGGTTACCCAGCAATGTATTGTACAGCATCCTGGAAGACAATTCCAATCATTTGTGGATTAGTTCGTCCAAAGGCCTTATTTGTTTTGACCTGCAAACAGAACAGGTAAAAGTGTACACAAAAGCCAATGGATTGATAACGGACCAATTCAACTACAACTCGGCATATAAAAATACCGATGGTAAAATGTACTTCGGCTCCGTAAAAGGAATGATTGCTTTTGACCCGGCTCAATTTAGCCAAAGAGAACCCAGCCCGCCTACCTATATTACAGGTTTCCAAATTAATAATATAGAAACGGTACCAGGGGGGGACAACAGTCCCCTTTCCCAATCTATTTTATACACCGACACGGTTATATTGAAATATGATCAAAACAATTTTAGTATTGAGTTTTCCGCCTTGAACTATTCGTCGCCCGAAGCAACCCGGTACAAATACCTGATGAAGGGCATTGATCAACCCTGGACCTACCTCAATACTAATCGCAAAGCTTATTTTACCGATCTTACACACGGAACTTATGAGTTTATAGTCCACGCTGAAAGCAATACAGGTAGCTGGACGGGCAGAGAACGCCGGCTGGTCATCAAAATTCTGCCGCCTTTTTGGGAAAGCAACCTTGCTTATATTTTATACCTGCTGCTCTTAGCTACTATTATTTTCATCATGGACCGTTTATATCGTCGATACCTTGAGCGTAAAAATTTGCGAAAGCAACAGTTGTTTGAACACGAAAAGGAGAAAGAAATTTACCAGGCCAAAATCGAATTTTTTACCAATATTACACATGAAATACAAACCCCACTGACGCTTATAGTGGGGCCTATCGAATGGTTGAGCAAGAAATTTGACAAAGATCCTGATGTTAAGAAAAGCCTTACAATAGCAGAAAGAAACACCCGGCGCCTGACAGAACTGGCCAGCCAACTACTTGACTTTAGAAAAACTGAAGCCAACCAGTTCAGCCTGAATTTTGTAAAAACAGATATTGTTGGGCTGGTAGCCGAGCTGGTAAATGGCTTTAAAGCACAAGCTGCCGGCAACAATATTGATCTGGATATAGTATTACCGGAAAAACATTTTATGGCCTTTGTAGACAGAGAGGCGCTCATTAAAATTTGTACCAACATAGTGTCCAATGCAATTAAATATGCAGCTACCAGGGCCAGGGTTAATATAAATACTGTAAACGATTCAGATGAATATTTTACGATTAGCTTTTACAACGATGGTAAAGGCATACCAGCAGAGTTTAAAGATCAGATATTTGAACCCTTTGTAAGGGTACGCGGCAATGACAGACCCGGAACTGGTATTGGGCTTTCGCTGGCCAGATCGCTCACAGAGTTGCACAACGGGTCACTGCGATTGATTTCCGGCGAAGCTGATTTAGTTATATTTGAACTGCAACTGCCCATTCATCAAAAAATTGAATTTCAATTAAGCAGTTGGAAAAAGATAAAATAGCATGACCGAAAATATTCTTATTATTGACGATAATGAAGATATTCTGGAGTTCTTATCTGTAGTTTTGGGAGACTCCTACCAGTTGCATCTTGCCACCAATGGAGAATTTGCACAAAGCATTTTAGACAAGGAAATTATACACCTCATCATATCAGATATTATGATGCCGGGAATTGACGGGTTTGAGCTATGCCGGCTAATTAAATCAAATGTGGAATACTGCCACATCCCCATCATTTTATTAACATCTAAAAATACATATAAGGCGCACATCGAAGGACTTGAGGTAGGGGCAGATGCCTATATACAAAAGCCATTCTCGTCAGAATTGCTGCAGGTACAGATTGCCAACCTACTTAAAAACCGCCGTAAGATAAAGGACCATTTTGCCAGTTCACCTTTTGAGGATGTGAGGATAATGGCGCATTCAAAAACAGATGAAGCCTTTCTAAAGAAACTGGATGAATATATCAGAACAAATATTAAAGACCCCAATATTGATATTGATATGCTTGCCGGGCACATGTTCATGAGCCGCACGTCATTATACCGCAAAATTAAATCCTTATCCTCGCTATCCCCTAAAGAATTAATTGACATCACGCGCCTTAAAAATGCTGCCGATTTAATTGCCAGGAATGAATTTTCATTTTATGAAATTTCAAAGATGGTAGGTTACAGCTCGCAAAGCCTTTTCAGTCGCAATTTTCAGAAATATTTTAAAATGTCACCTATCGAATATGCTAATTCATTGCCCAGGGAGTAAGCAAGCCTGCTCCTATTGATGCTTACTGCAAAATACAGGTAGTTAATTATCGTCTTCATCATTGACAGCATCTTCCCAGTTCGTCCACATCTCTACACCCGGGTCATAACCATTGTAACCAGGGTTTTGACGCAGTTTGCCGTACAGGTTTGCATCAATAGCAGATTGAGGAATTGGCCAATAGACATTATGTGGTGCCATGGTGTAGGATCTACCTTTTACAGTTATCTTGTTTTTGTTGTAATAATTGCTGTAGTGTTGTATGCGCTGATACCAGTAACTGTTGTCTGAAAGGGTATTCACGTTATAGGTATTTCCCCATTCATCAGCTTTGCCACTTAAGGCCAGGCTGTAGGACATACGGCTTAGCTCCATGTGCCGCCATTCTTCCATCCATAATTCACGGGCACGTTCATTAGCAATGTCGCCAATAGTAATAGTCGTGTATAACTGTTGGCATTTTGCTCTTTGCCTTACGATATTTACATCTGCTGTAGCAGCGCCTATATTCCCTTTATAGAATTCGGCTTCAGCACGAAGCAGGTAGGTTTCCGCAAGACGATAACAATACCAGTCTGCCGCACCCCCTCTATTATTATTACTCGCAGGATTGCCAATATGATCGGGATCATTAACAAAAACTTTATAATGCGGCCAATCGAACCAGTTACGCACTGTATCAGTACACAAAATTTGGCTGCCATTATAAAGTCTCAGGTTTTTACCAAAGTACAATGCATCTGAAGGATCATTATATTTCAGAGAATCCATTCTCGCCCAATTACCCACACTGCTGTTGTGTCGCAGATCTGCAGTATCATCAATTCCGTTTACGCTCCAAAGTTCATGTTGTGCGAAATAGGTAGGACTAATCATAGCAATACCACGACCTACAGCCGAGTTGAAGTCAAGGTTGGCCCGGTAGGATTTGCTGGATGAAGCATAACATTGCATAAATTTCCCTGCTGGCGAAACTAAGCTGGAAATATTCCACATCGGCCCCCAGTTACGCATTGTACGCATTTTTATAGCGGCATCCGTATTATCACGGTTGGGCATAGCAAGAATGGTTTCCTTATTTGCAGGGATACATTTGTTCACGGGGCGGTGCAAATCCCATATCACATTCCGCGTAATATGCCAGGTGGATTCCAACGGGCTTTCAAACGTGCCAAATGTAGATGTCATTAAGGAATAACCTGAATTATTGATTAACGAATCGGCTTGAGCAATAGCTTTGTCCCATTGACCGGTGGCAAGGTAGCATTTGATCAATAACTGGCGGCAGGCCCCTTTATTAATCATTCCTATATAAGCCATACTTGACTGATCGGGTACCCATTTCACCGCATCTTCCATATTTTTAGTAATCATATTTAAAATAGCTTCACGACTGCTGCTCTTGTAGTTTTGCTTGGGAGTAGAAGGGATTTCGGTGATTAAAGGAACATTATTAAACTGGAAACATAAAGCCAGGTAACGGAAAGACCTGTGAAAGTAGGCCCTGCCGATATATTCATGTTTTGTGGCTTCATCCAGGCCGGGCACTTTATCAATAAACGAAGTGATTGTATTGGCATACTTAATGCCATTATAAGTCTCTCCCCAGAAAAAGCTCAGCATATTCACATCATTAGTGTACATGCCGTCTGTTGGAGTGAGGCGGGTAGCCACATCGGCAAAGATACTTCCATCGTCTGTTTTACCTGATACAGCCATGTCTGACAACATATACTCAGTGTTAATGGGCACCGAAATATCCCTTGTTGAAATATAGCTCCAGTAACTTCTCAAATGTTTGTCACACATCGCAATTGCAGCATCAAGTCCTGACCTGGTAGTGAAAGTAGCTTCCGGCTCGTAAAAAGATAAAGGATCCGGCTCAAGATATTTCTTATTACAGGAGGCAATGATCGCTGCTAGCATCAGCACGAAGAAGATATTTATTATAGAGTTGTTTTTCATGGGTAAATTTTATAATGTCACGTTTAATCCAAGTGTATAAATTCTCGGTGCAATGTCACCTGTTTCTATGTCCCAGTAATTCCAGTTTTTATCTTTTTTCCAGACTGCCGCATTACGAACCGTGGCATATATTTTCAGGTTTTCAATCCCAGCTGGTGAAAGAAGTTTGTGCGGCATTGTATAACCAATTGATACATTATCGAGCCTGATAAAAGAACGATTGAATATCCTGTTGGGAGCGGCGACTCCGGAGGGGCCTCTTGCATCCAGCCGGCCCCAGAAATTGCTGGGATGATCAGGGGTCCAATATTTTTTCTCATATGTATTGCCATTGTACGTTACTAACGAAACGGAATTATCCTGGTTCAGGTAAGAAGTACTTAAGCTCTTATTGCCCCAATAAGAATAGATATTGAATGAGAAATTGAAATTTTTGTAGGTAAAATCATTTCGCAGTGACCACATAACAGGCGAGGAAGTCTGGCCCAGGAATTCTTTATCCTTATTATTATAAACCGCCGTTGTAGTTCCATCAGGGTTCTTAATATCATCCGCCGTATAATTATTAGCTACTTTAGGATCGCCGGGTCGTTGGCCGTATTTGGCAGCTTCAGCTACTTCATCCACCTGCCATATTCCGGTAACACGGTAGTTCCAAATGGCGCTGATTGGTTGCCCGATAAACCATCCGTTGGATATATCGTCGGATTCTTTGGTGGCCACTACATTTCCATTGGCATCCAACACATCCTCATACCGGTAATAAAGGTGTTTAACGGTGTTTTTATATTTCGAAAACCCGAAGCTGGTATTCCAGTTAAAATTGGAGGTTCTTATATTTTGAGTGTTGACTGATATTTCGAAACCTTTGTTTTGTACTTCTCCTAAATTGGTAGTGATACTGGTAAACCCTGAAAAATCAGGCAGCGATTGGCTCATGATCATATTAGTGGTGGGCATATAATAATAATCGAGCGCAGTGCTGATCCGGTTATTTAGGAAAGCGAGATCCAGTCCAATATTATATGCCGTAGTCTTTTCCCATTGTAAATGAGGGTTAGCCATACGATCGATCCTTAAATAGTAATACTGGATATAACTGCCATTGGCATCTACGTAGCCCTGGGTGGTGGCACCATTGGCCAGATTGGCCAATGCAATGTAAGGGTTAGCCAATGACCTGTTTCCATTTTGTCCATATGACAAACGCAATTTACCATTGCTTAAAGGACTCCAGTGAAAGAATTTTTCATTAGTAAATGTCCAGGCCAAAGCTGTTGAGAAAAAGGTGGCCCGTGGGTTCGAAGTGCCGAAAGCAGAATACCCGTCACGGCGCACAGAGGCCGTTAACATATAACGGTCATCATAGGAATAAAACACCCGCGCAAGCATACCATCAGCAGTTTCACGGGAATCGTCCGTATCAAAACTACTATTCAGGGGATCGCCGGTAGAAGTTTCATGGAATCCCAATGCATCACTTGGCAGAATGTTACGTGCATTTATAACATCACTCCAATACCGTCTTTGTTCGGCTTCCTGGACCAGGGTTACATTTACCTTGTGCTTTTGAGCAAAAGTTTTATCCCAGCTGAGCGTATTATTCAAAGACCAGTCAAAACGTTTAGCCCAGTTGCGGTCTACCCCATGATTAATTGCCAGCCAGTCGGGATGCTCCGCGGATTCAAAATAGCGGTTATAATACCACTGGTACCTGGGAGAAATATTAAAAGAGTACTTGATATTAAAAGGCAGTTTTACCCTGGCAGAAAAAATAGTATTTAAAACAGTATAGCCTCTTTCAAGTTTCATATACTGTTTATTGAAATCAAAATTATACCCTTTGCTGGCAGTCATTTCATCGCCCATAGGATGTACTTCCAGGTTTCCTTCCTCATCTTTGTAAGATGCAAAGGGACTGTTGTTAATAATCTGTGATCCCCAGTTAACCGCAATATTTCCGTCGGACCGGTCCTGGAAATTGACATTGGCGCTGATATCCAGCCAGTCGGTGACCTTGCCGTCCACTTTTAGGTTGGAGCGTACCGCCCTGTAATTATCACCCACAACGACTCCCTGATTAGACAGGAAACCTGCAGACAAATAATAATTGATTTTATCACTGGCACCAGATACGCTGAGATTATAATCCTGGTTAAAGCCGGTTCGGAAACTATGCTTATACCAATCGAAGGTTTTACCTTTCAGATAGTTATCCAGTGTTGTAAATTGAAGACCTAAGCGTTTAGCCTGGATTTCTTTATCAGATGCATCGCTTGTATTCGTTGAATAAGCTCTCCATTGGTCTATAGTAATACCATATTTTCCCAGCATTTGATCGGTGGGCATCTCATAATATCCGGGTTTACCCGCCGTTGCCGTTTCTGATATATAAGGTTCATAAGCCCCTGTTGCTGAATTGATACCATAGGTAGCAGCCGTGTACCAATCCTGGCGGTATTGCATATAGCCGTCGGGACCAAAAACTTTCCTGTTTGCGGCCATATCGGAGAGGCCCAGATTGCTTGTCAGATTAATAGTAGGTTTTCCTTTCTTCCCCTTTTTCGTAGTGATGATAAGCACGCCGTTAGCTGATTTCGCTCCATAGATTGCAGCAGCAGAGGCATCTTTAAGGATGTCAATCTGATCAATATCGTCTGGATTAATTTCAGACAACTCTCCATAAAATATCATACCGTCCAGTATCAGCAAAGGATCATTATGCCCGCCATCTGTATAAACCGAACGCTGTCCACGGATCCGTATGGTACCTCCACCTTTTGCAGAAGGATCAAGACCTACACTCACACCGGGTGTTCCGCGTATAATGTCCTGAACGGTTTTAGGGTTCTCGTCTGCAATCTTATTTGGGCGGATAGAAGTTATTGCCCCGGTAAGATCTTTTTTCTTCATGGTGCCATAACCAATAACAACCACATTGTTTAGTTCGTTGGTAGCTTGTCGTAGTACAATAGTCAACGGCTTTCCATCCGGTATCACCTCTCTGCTGATATAACTTACATGTGACGCTCTCAGTGGTACGCCTTTGCTCACCTGAATGCTAAAATTACCGGATGCATCCGTTTTTGCATTCACTGTTGTTCCTTTAACCGCAATTGTAACATCAGCTATTCCATTACCCAGAGAGTCAGTAACCCTGCCGGTTACAACCGGATTCTGTGCAGGGGCAAAAAAGGGAAACAGCAAAAATAATAAGGCCCCGAATAATCCAGGCAATAAGCACTTCCTACGCGAAGAAGAGGGATGGCTTTTCCTGGTATTTGTATAATTTTTCTCCATAATGATCAGTTAGTCGTTATCGCGATGAAATTTATAATAGCATGCATTTTGGTTTATACTCATCCAGCTATTGTTGATAGCGGGGCATTACAATGAAGATACCCCCGGAGCTATCTCCTGTGGTTCATAATTGCGGGCGCAAAGCTTCAGGTGCAATAGCACCGAAACATTTACTTCGATTTATCAGGGAGTAATGTTTAAGAGCCTGTCATAAGTGGAATAATCATCGGCGCGAACCCTGTAAGTCTTATCTACCGCTTTTTTCAGGAAGGGATAGATCGTTTCCTCCTTGTAGTTGTCAATTGAGTACCCCCGGGATCCCTGGTTGATTCATAAGTGGACATGCCCTTTTCTATTAAGCTCACAGTACTACATGGTCGATCTACGTGGTCTGTCTTTGTGGGTAATCTTGTCCCGGATCTTGTAATACGAAGTAAAAATTCTTTTTCCGTATGTTTTATTCAACTTTTTGTCGAATTATTCCAAAATGGAGTCGTGCAAAAAGGGGAAGTATTAAATCACAGGCATAGGGAAACAGGTTCCCAGGCAAAGCCGTTGGTGTCAGGGCCTTTGGGCAAGGCCTCCAACACCAGCGGCAGCAAAAATACCCGGCTATTTCCCTAAAAGTGCAGCTGCGCACCACAGATAAGGAGCCTGCCCATGAAGGTCGCCCGCATTACGTGGGCGGTCGTGGTAATATTGTTTATCATTCTTTTTGCCTGTGCCAACGCAAACTTCGGTTACATTATTACGTTCATCGATATGCGAAACCATAGCAGTCCAGGCTTTTTGAACTGCCGGGGCATATTCGGCTGCATCCAGCCACCCTTGCTGAATTCCAATAATAAAAGCATAAGTAAACATGGCAGTGCCGGATGTTTCCGGCCAAAAATCTGCTTCATCAATCAGTTGGCTCCACATGCCATCTGGTCTTTGGTGTTCTTTCAGGCTTTTCATCATGGTAAGGTAACCTTCCATAATTCGTGGGCGGTCTTTGTGATCTTTAGGCAGGTCACGAAGCAAATTTGGCATACCCACTGCCATCCATCCAGCTCCTCTTGCCCAATAGTAGGGAACATCCGGAGCGTGGTAGAAAAGCCCGTTCGGGCGTTGCAGTTTATCCAGGTATAGAACCATTTCTTTTGCCGCTCTATCAATATATTTGGGGTCGCCCGTTACTTTATACGCCTCGTTTTGTACAACAGTAATCATATACATATCGTCGATCCACAAACGGGTTTGCCATGAATACCCTTTATCTGCCCAGGCTTTTTCGTCCGGTTTCGCATTCCTGGGTAGTTCCCACTGTGCATCAGCATAGGCTAGTCCCATTTCCTTGTAGCGTACATCTTTGGTTATCTGGTAAAGTTTCAGCGCAACGCTGCCAAACATATTGTAGTCCACATGGTTCATTGGAGGCAATAATGCTTTTTCCCGGGTAAAGAAGGGTTCGAATTTGTCCTGTAAAAGCCTGATAAGCTTTTGGTCTTTTGTTTTTACTGCATAGTCCAAAGCGCCGTTCCAGGTGCAAACTTCGGCATAGTGAATGTACTGGCCTGCATAGAGTTCATGTCTGCCGTCCACGAAGTGGTAAGCCAATCGTTTGCCCACCTCGCCGGGTGTTGATCCCTTTGGAAATTTTGTAAGGAGGTTCTGCTGGGCAGACAAAAATTGAAAAGATATAATTGCCAGCAACGATAAAAATAATTTCCTCATAACGCTTTTTTGTAAAACTTATTTAAATGATAGTGGTTATTCACAATAAATTGTATTGGTTGTTCCCAACGCCTTGCGAAGAAATAAAATATCCTTCTTAAATTTTGTTCAGTTTTTTGTCGATTTGTGTCTAAAAATGAGAGGAAGTAAAAAGCCAACAAACTAATTCTAACCACCCTGCTTTCGCCAGTTAATAGACGAACAAGGGAAAAGGCAGGTTACAGGTTCCAAAAAGGTATTTTCCCCTTCCTGATTACCGCTTAGATGAATTTAATTAAATATAACAGTTAATATTATTAACTTAGTTTAACCGAAGTAATAGCACATGTAATCTTACAACTACCAGGTATTTTCTTTCACGTTATCCTTACACCCTCAGAACATTCAGATTTTTATATCATATATGTTAATTATACTGGTAATCATTTAATGTTTTTACTTGTGGCGACCATGGCATCGGACTGCTCGCCAAAATCGCTTCAACCCTCACCGTCAGATTTTCATCGGGAAACGTATAAACAGATAAATCAGCAATAAAATGAACACAACAGTCAGAAAAATATGGGTAATTGCGTTTGCGGCCTTCATTTTTGTGCCCTTCCATCCATGTAATGCACAAAGCACCTCCAAAGATAGCGCAGCAGCACTCTACAGGATCCTTGCCATTAAAGACAGTCTTGTTTATGACGATATCCTCAACACCTGCAACTTTAATGAACTGTCTTCCATATTGGCACCGGACTTTCAATTTCTCCAGGATAACGGCGGCCCGAAATATACCGGAGTGGTCGGCCGGGACAGGTTCATCAACGACTTTAAAAGTTATTGCTCCAAAAATAATAATCCAGCTGCTATGAAAAAGGTCAGAAGGGTAGTAGCTGGCACCTTGCAAGCCTATACTACCGGGGAGAATACTGCAATACAAATGGGTGTACAAAATTATTTCCTGACCAAAGCCGGGCAACCTGACCTTCTGGTAGACGTATCCCGCTTTATCAATACATGGACATTAAAAAATGGAGAATGGAAAATGACCAGGCAGTTCATATCATTGGAAAACTTCCATGCCCCACATACGGATAGCCTGTACGCCACCATAGAAGGGCTGGACGCTAAGCTTTTTGATGCCATCAATCACAAGGATCTGGCCACCCTGAAAGATATGTATGATGAATCGTTGGAGTTTTACCACGACAAAAGTGGCCTCATGGATTACAAGACGAGCATGGAAATCAATGAACGGCATTTTAAAGATACTGCCGCCAAATATGTTGAACGGAGAGAACTGGACAAAAACAGCCTGGAGGTTTTTCCTATACCCGGATTTGGGGCGATTGAAGTCGGTATGCACCGTTTTTATACCAGCTTTAACGGTGGCCCGGAAGAAGTGACGGCATCCCCGCGATTCGTCCTGGTCTGGCAGCAAAAAGGCAATCAATGGAAGGTGGTGAAAGTGGTCAGCTACGGACATTAGTACCGGTCGGCTTCCTATCATCCAAACTGAATAACCAAAATTTACTTGTAGCGAAATATTCGGCAAATGCTGTTAGCACATAAATCAGGTTAAAGGTTGTTAATAGAAATTTTAATGCTTAAATTCACTATAAAAAAACCCGCCCTCTTTTTAAACTAAACATCTTTTTATGAGCACTTCACAAAACAATAATCCCTCCGGATTAAAGGCCCAACCCGGTACAGAAAAAGTAGTTATACAGGATGAATGTGGCGATTCAATGTGGGAGGAGGTATTGGCGCAAACTCCAGACCTTACTACTATCATCAGTAAACAAATAACTACTGGATCTGATCAGGCACCTGCTTCAGAAAATGGTGAACCATCAAATAATAAATAGAAATGAATTATGCATCATTAGCATTTACAGATGCGGTCAAAGAAATGCAGGAAATATTAGGCAGCCGTAAAAGCTATGCCCGTTTGGAAGAAAAAAGCTATGTGGATGGCCTGAAAGAAAATGAAATGGCTTTTATTTCAGACAGGGACAGTTTTTTTATGGCTTCTATTGGAGAGAATGGATATCCTTATATTCAACATAGAGGTGGCATAAAAGGGTTTATAAAAGTATTGGATGAAAAACAACTGGGCATTATTGATTATAAAGGGAACTCCCAATATATTTCTGTAGGTAATATAGCTACCAACAATAAGATCGCATTGATTATGGTGGATTATCCAACAAGGACCCGGTTAAAATTATATGCCAGAGCCAGGATTGTAGAATTGGAGGAGGATCCTGCATTATATACCCGGCTGAGCGTAGAAGGGTCTCAGTCCCGACCTGAAAGAATGATGGTTTTTGATGTTGATGCCTACGACTGGAATTGTCATCAACACATTACACCCCGCTATACAATGGAGGAGATTAATAAGGCGTTTGCCTCACAAAACAATTACATTGCTCAATTGGAAGCGGAATTGAAAAGGTTAAAACAGACACCAGCTGCCGGCGAATAATTGGGGCCGGCTTTTTCATTATTTCCTATTAAATATAAAAATCAGGTTACTTCCTTCACACTTATAATCATCTTTTTGAAGACTACATTACCAAAATGGCTTGCAAATGCTACGTCCGCTGCATCGCGGCCATAAGCCATCACAATGCGTCCGCCCATGGGTTGATCCATAAGCGCATCAAATGTATACCAGCGATCTCCCACGTATGCTTCAAACCAGGCATGAAGATCCATGGGGTCCAACCCAAGCAGGTAACCGGCTACCATTCGGGCGGGAATATCCAGATTGCGGCAAAGTGCAATGGCGGCATGCGTAAAATCACGGCATACTCCCATCCTGGTGTGCAAAACATCCAATGCAGACGTAGTACTGTTAGTAGTACCATATTGACGGGTAAAATTAGTATGGACCCACTGTCGGATACATTCTACCTGAGCATAACCAGGTTGTATTCCCCCGGTGATTGCTGTGGCGATATCAGTTACCTTATCTGATTCGCAATACCTGCTGGGTAGCAGGAACTGCAACACATTATCCGGAAGCAATTCTATAGGTACATACGCTGCATCCATATTCACCTCAATAGTTTCAGTACACTCAGCTATTACACTACTTTCCAATGTAGAATCTCCTTCCGGAATGAGTAAACGCATTGCGATATTTCCATATCCATCTATATAATCGTTGCCTTTTACCCGTGGCGTAAATGAAAACTTCTCTTCCATGATAACCTGGTTGGGGGCACTTCGGGGGCGTACCATAAAGATTCCCGGCACAAGACACGTTGTCTGCATTTCAAAGTAGGAACTGGCCTGGATTAGCATGAAAATGATTTTTTAAGTAAACTGGGTTAATGATATGCCCATTTAAATGTACTTTATTATTTCGATGGCTCAGTTCCTTTATCCAAAATACCTTTTCTTTAGGATAATAAATTTATGCAGCTGCTGATCAGTCTGTCGGGAGGCAATTCTTTTTTTCAATAATAGATCTGCTATGGTGGAAATCATATACCCTGAATCCAGCAGCTCATCGGTAGGATAGCAAAACATAGTGTTTACGGATTATTAATTTAGAGTATCCTTAAAAACTAACAAAACAAAAGGATTTGTTTTACTTTAAGAGCCGTTTTTCAGAATTGACCGGGTTACTGCCTTTGTTTCCTGCTTTCACTCCATACCTATATACTTTTAAGTGGTTTTGATGAAATAAAAGGCGAATTCTATTGTATGTTTTTCAGATACTGTTTTATCGTTTGCTGGTTCCTGCGACTTATTGGTACTTTGTGTCCTGCGATTAGAACCTTAGATTGCCCAAAGGTACTTATGTGATTTAAAGACACGATGTAGGACTTATGTATCTTTAAAAAAAGACTTTGTGGCAAACGTTCCTTAATTGCTTTCAGACTGGAGTATACTGTATATTTTCGTTTTGTTGTCACTATCTGTACATAGTTCAACATAGATTCGACAAATAGTATATCTACAAAGGCAATTTTCTCTAAGCAATTATCACATTTGACATATAAGTAATCAGGATGTTCCAGGTTATTTTTTACGGTTAACGAGCCACAAATTTTAACTTTTGCCTTTTCACAGGCTTTTGTAAACCGCTCAAACGTTACAGGTTTCATTAAGTAATCGGTGACATTCAACTCAAATCCCTGCAAAGCATATTCAGGATAAGCGGTTATGAAAATAACCTGCTGCACCACCTCATGCCCTTGCAAAAACTCAATTCCACTCATTTGAGGCATTTTAATGTCCAGAAAAATCAAGTCAACCACGTCAGTTTCTAAGATAGCTTTGGCAATAATTGGATTACGTGCAGTGCCTACCAGGTGTAAGAAAGGGATTTTCTCAATGTATCCTTCAATTTGTTTACGTACCAATGGTTCATCTTCTACAATTATACAGTTCATCATTGGTTTAAGATTAAATTTAGATAGATGTAATACTTATGATCCAGTTCTTTGGTAGTAAGTTCATATTTATTTGAATATAAGAGTTCCAGTCGCTGTCTTACATTCTGCAAACCAATTCCGGTACTATCATATGTACCTGACAAAGGTTCCTTAACAGGGCTTGTATTCATACAATAAAAATGTAGGTTCTCACCTGTAAGCTGAATATCGATTTGTATAATATTCTCCCTGCTATCATCATCAGACACGTGCTTAAAAGCATTTTCAACGAATGGCATAAGCAGCAATGGAGAAATCGTAAGGTTGTTGTTATCTACTTTTACATTTAATATAGTAGTTGCTTCTGTACGTATTCGTTGAAGATTAAAGTAATTTTCCAGGTGCATTAATTCTTTGGACAAAGGAACGAAGTCAGCACTGCATTCATATAATTGGTAACGTAATAAGTCGGCTATATTCACTAATGTAAACTTTGCCTGTGGCAAATCAAAATCTAATTGTGTATAAAGACTATTAAGGGAATTGAATAAAAAATGAGGGTTAAGCTGTGCTTTGAGGTAGGTCAGTTCCGCCAGTGAATTGGCTTTTTCCATTTCATTAAGCCTACGTTGGGTATTCACACGATCAAGAGCCAGTTTTATAGCACCTCCTCCTAACAAACCCAATAATGCAATGAAGAAACGATTATACTGCAAATCAGTGTAGTTCCAGGAAAAATTAAAGTGAATGGGAACCACCATGTGATTCAAAAATAACTTCATAGCAAACGCATATCCACCTGCCAGAAGTATGAGATATATTAACGATTGTACCACCAGTTTTGTTAGGTGCTTATGTTTAAAATAACGGGGCATCAGGTATGAATAAATGCCGTAAAAGGCACAAAGTATCAAACTTACGTCGAGCGCAGAAAAGTAAAGGCGGTTTCCCTTATCACTGATATAAAAATACGTGATCTGGTTCCATATAAAAAAGAACCCCAGCCAAAAGCTCACATGTAGTAAAAAACGTTGCATGAACCAAGTTAATGAAAATGGTAAAAAAGTGCCTTCGTTTTATAGCAAATGTCTTGTTTACAGGATTAACGGTCGTCATGCAATTGCCATTGCCTGTCGTAAAAGAGATAAGACCTTTGGTATAATTTGAGATCATTTAGTCAGACCAGTATTTAATTTTCGCAAAAAAACATGAAAGCTATCATTGGATTGTTAATGGTAATCACCATATCCTTTCGTGGAATTGCCCAGGGAGTAGATACTACCATGTTGCTTGCTGCTAAATATTTCAGACAAGCAGACTCCGCAAGCAGCCGAAATCTTATGTGGAAGTATCCCCTTTATGGCCCTATGTTACTGGTTGATCCTCATTCCAGAACCACTTATGCGAATATGCCGGATAGTGCTGGGACTTTTACTTTCATAGCAGAAGGCCTGTACAAAGGGACTTTACCTCCGGAAGTGATGATTGCCAATACATCTATAAACTGGCAAGGCCGGTTGTGGGCAATTGTGTTATGGCCATTACCACTTGATATGGAGGAACGGCTCAGTCTCATGTTGCATGAATCCTTTCACCGTATACAACATCAACTTGGCTTTCCTGCTCTTAGCCCGACAATTGACCATCTGGCAACTACTGATGGACGTGTCTTTTTTCTGTTGGAACTCCAGGCTTTAAAAGCAGCCTTAGCTAAGCCAGTCAACCAGCGCAAGAGGGATTTGGTGAATGCACTGCTTTTTCGTAAAAAGAGACAGGAATTGTTTCCTTCCACCTTTGACAATGAACGCTTGCTGGAAATAAATGAGGGACTGGCTGAATACACAGGGATGTTACTGGGTAGGCTACCTGGAAGTATAAAACAATATTTATATAATGAGATTGATAAGGCTGACACCCGGTTGTCATTGATTCGATCTATGGCTTATATCACCGGTCCTGTTTACGGGCATCTGCTATATGAGAAATCGCCAGCCTGGGCAGAATCAGTCGACTCAAATTCCTCGTTCCCAGCTTTGATCAAAAAATACTATAAGCTGGCTGTGCCTGATAAAACGACTACATCTATATTGGCTAAACTGGAAAAGCAGTACCAGGGAGATCGTATCATACATGCTGAAAAAATGAAAGAGGCGAACAGACGGCAACAGGAAGATAATTATACCCGTCTTTTCACGCATCAACCGGTGTTGACTATCAACCTGGTGAAGATGAATATAGTATTTAATCCTAACAATTTATTTGATCTGGGTGAATGGGGGACTGTATATCCAAGCGCCGAAATAAATGATGTTTGGGGGAAGTTGAAGGTAGTGGATGGTGGTATGCTTATGAAGAACTGGAAAGTAATTACATTATCGACAAGGGATAGTCTATTTGTAAAAGATAATATTGTACACGGGAAAGGATGGCAGCTGCAACTAAATAAGGGCTGGGGAATTGAAAAAATGGACAGCCTGCAATCAGCGTTGATCAGGAAGGAATAATTTCAGTAGGGATGATGCTCATGTAGATATCCTGTCCTTTTTAGTGAAGAAAGGAAGAAAATAGGATTTTTCAGGATATCCAGCCAATTGTGTTAGTTTGCATTGCCGCGGGGCTCGGGCTGCTCAAGCTTTATCTCGTGTAAGTGGCCGGATTATGACGGGCGGCACCGGGCAGGGTATCAGTACCCGGGGCCAGTTTATTTTGATAGTATGGTATTTGCTGTAAGTGCTATAGCTTAAATTGTAGAAGTACCAAAACGTTTGTAATACTCATTTATGAAGGAAGGGCAATCAAAAAAAGCATCGACCGGCGATTTTGTTCGCGTGCGGGGCGCTAGGGAACACAATCTTAAAAATATCAATGTAGACATACCGCGAAATGCCCTGGTTGTTTTCACAGGTGTATCGGGCTCAGGTAAATCTTCGCTGGCATTTGGAACTTTGTATGCTGAAGCCCAACGACGTTATCTGGAATCAGTCTCACCCTATGCAAGACGATTATTTAACCAGATGTCCATTCCAGAAGTGGATGAAATCGAAGGTCTGCCTCCTGCTGTTGCCTTACAACAACAACGCGGTGCAGTAACCACACGTTCTTCTGTTGGTAGTGTAACAACAATATCCAACCTGCTCCGAATGTTGTTTTCAAGGGCAGGCGACTATCCCAAAGGACAATCGATCATCTACGCCGAAGGCTTTTCGCCAAATACACCGGAAGGGGCTTGTCCCAACTGCCACGGACTCGGACGTATCTATGATGTGACCGAAAAATCGATGGTCCCGGATGACAGTCTTACAATCCGTGAACGCGCCATTGCAGCATGGCCTACTGCCTGGCAGGGGCAAAACCTGCGCGAGATCCTGATGACGCTCGGCTATGATGTAGATAAGCCCTGGCGAGACCTTCCGAAGAAAGACCGTGATTGGATATTATTTACGGAAGAACAGCCAACCGTTCCAGTATATTCAGGCTTTTCTGCAAAAGAAGTAAAGAAGGCGCTGAGCCAAAAATTGGAACCGAGCTACATGGGCACCTTCACAGGTGCAAAGCGGTATATAATGCAGACCTTCGCCAATACGCAAAGCCAGCTAATGAAAAAGCGGGTCATGCAGTTTATGTCAGGCGCAGATTGCCCGGTATGCAATGGCAAAAGACTTAAAAAAGAATCGCTGTCTGTAAAATTTGCCGGTTATGATATTACAGAAATATCTCGCCTTCAATTGTATGAGCTTAATAAAATTTTTAGCTCTTATGCCAGTCATGCATCGTTCGATAAAATAAATGAATTACATCCTGAAAAGGCAATGGTGGCTCAACGTATTGCTGAAGATCTTGTGGCAAGGCTGTCTATAATGCTTGATCTCGGCCTTGGTTACCTTACACCGGAACGCAGCACGCCTACGCTATCACCGGGTGAGTTGCAAAGGCTGCGGCTCGCAACGCAGGTGCGTTCTAATTTATTCGGTGTTGTGTATGTGCTCGATGAACCTTCTGCGGGCCTTCATCCGGCGGATACTGAAGCATTACTGCGCGCGCTGGATAAGCTGAAAGATGCCGGCAATTCGCTTTTTGTAGTAGAGCATGAAGTGGATATCATTCGCCACGCTGACTGGGTAGTAGATGTCGGCCCTGCCGCCGGTGTTAACGGCGGTGAAATTCTATATAGTGGCCCTTTAAATGGGCTGCAGGAAATGAAAGCCTCTGTTACCCGGCGATATATAACACAACCGATTCCGCCTAAACGAACTGCACGAACTGCAACAAGCTGGCTGCGGTTAGAAGGAATCTCCCGCAATAATCTCAGTAACCTGGATGTTTCTTTTCCCTTAGGAGTTTTAACGAGTGTGACGGGTATTTCCGGCTCAGGTAAAAGCAGTCTTGTCAGCCAGGCACTTATAGAACTTGTAGCAGGGCAGCTTGGCCAGGAAATAGATGCACCAACGGAAGATCAACAAGATTTACTTGAGGAAGAACCAGTTCTTTCATCAGGGCGGATAACGGAAGGTATGGAACAGGTTAAACGCCTGGTGCGGGTGGATCAAAAGCCGATTGGCCGTACACCAAGGTCTAATCTTGCTACATACACCGGCTTGTTTGACCATGTGCGTAAACTTTTTGCAGGAACGAAAATGGCGAAAGCGCGTCATTACGATGCAGGGCGTTTTTCGTTTAACGTAGCCAAGGGGCGTTGTCCACATTGCGCAGGTGAAGGCTTTGTAATGGTAGAATTGTTGTTCTTGCCAAGCGTGTATTCTCCATGTCCTACCTGCCACGGCACGCGGTACAACGACAAAACCCTCGAAATAAAATACAAGGACAAGAATATTGCTGAAGTACTCTCGATGTCAGTAGATGCTGCATGGGAATTTTTTAAAGAAGAGGAAATCCTGCGGCGTAGCCTGGATGTGGTGCGACAGGTAGGATTAGGTTATTTAAGGTTAGGTCAGCCTGCTACAGAGCTATCAGGCGGTGAGGCACAACGCATCAAACTGGCAACGGAACTGCAGCGTTCGCAACGTGGCCATACGCTTTATGTGCTGGATGAACCCACGACAGGATTACACCCTTCAGATGTAGAGAAACTCATGGTGCAATTAAATTCGCTGGTAGATGCGGGCAACACGGTGATTGTTGTTGAGCACGACATGCACGTTATTGCGCAAAGCGATTGGGTGATCGACATTGGGCCGGGTGCCGGCGAACATGGCGGAAGGATCGTTGCGGAAGGAATACCGGCGGCGGTGGCAAAGAATAAAAGAAGTAAAACAGCTGCTTATTTATCCCGGTATGTATAACCTGGGTCAGGAACTAAATGAAACTAACCAGGAGCATTTATTTACCTTTAAATGACATGGCCGCAGAGCTAACACCATGAACACATGGGGTCAGTAAAATAGAAGATTTTCATAATCAAATTTGAAGTAATAATGATGTAAAGATGAGGGAATGAAAAATGAGACATAATGGAAGAGTCTGACTTTCTGATGGACGTTTTACATCACATTAGCCATCTCTATCGCAAAAAATGGCCGCTTGGGTTGTTAGGCGGCCATTGGGATAAGTTGATGATGAAGAGGTGTTGTTACTGCTTGAGTCAGGCAGCATCTGCAGTATCGTGGCCACCTTTAAACCGTTCAAGAAAAGCCATATACAGAGGCACACTTTTCTCAACCCATTCATCCGAAACATTATAAGCCATTCCATAATAAGCGAAAAGTGGCCTGTAATCCGTTTTCACATACTGAAAAGTTAATTCAAACGGTCGGGTCAACTCCTCAAGGGAGTAACCGTAAGTAGAACCAGGCTGCACTTCTTCCTCATTTAATCCTAATGATATGGCCAATGTAATCTTTTTCCCTTTTAATTTATAATCGCTCTGACTGCCATAGGCCCATCCCCTGATGAACACCTCGTCTATCCACTTTTTTAATAAGAAAGGGCAATTGAACCAATAAAAAGGAAATTGAAGAACGATGTGATCATGGGCTTCGAGCAGTTTCTGTTCGGCTATAATATCGAATTGCAGGTTCGGATAAGCTTCATGCAGCTGATGTACATGATACAGATCTGGGAATTTTTGTAACTCCTCGACCCATCTTTTATTGATCACAGAATTTTTTATATCCGGATGGATAACGACAACTAATGTTTTCATTTTAAAATAATATTGTGAGACAAAAATATGTGCTCTAATTTGGACTATTTATATTTGCAACCAGTTGTAGGATACTATAAAAAATGTAAGTATGTCCAGAATCAAAGAAACCTCCACCAACTTCGCCAACAGGCAAGCTTTAGCGGATAATTGCTCAGAGGTCTATGCTTCGAACATCCTTGGCGGACAATGGGCTATTGTGATCTGCTCTTGTTTAGCGACTGGTAAGCTCAGGTTTGGTGAACTAAAAAGGCTCCTTCCCAATATCACTGAACGTATGCTTTCTCTACAGCTCCGCAAACTGGAAGACCACAAAATTATTAGCCGCTCCGTTTACGCAGAAGTACCGCCGAGAGTAGAATACGAGTTAACGGACATTGGATATGAGTTAGTGCCTATCATCAAGCAGCTTGAGCAATGGGGTGAAATGCACAAACAATATGTGAAGAAGAATGATTGCGATAACGTTTTTTAAGTTTTTCCTCTGGAAATAAATGGGCATATTTTTCACATGTTACCGTTTTTAGCGGAGAAAGATGGATTCGAACGCCCGGAGCTGTTACAGTCAAAATCATTTAAGTCATGACTGGCAAGTTCAATTTCAAATCCTAGCAAAATTTTAAAGGCCTTCAGATTATTTATCTGAAGGCCTTTAAAATTTTGCTAAACGTTACCGTTTATTTAGCGGGCTACGGGGTAAAACTTTCGAACCTATTTACAGAAGATTTATCTGAGATTCACAACTTTATTGGTAAAATGAAATTAAAAATCTGTTGAAATCCAGATATAGATCAAATTTCATTTACATCTTTGTGCCGCACGGTATTATGATGTATGCACATAAAACAGATGACCTCATTACCTTTCTTTTTTAAACAGGAATTTTCTATGCGTAACTCCCCATTCCGAAATAGCGTCAATTACCACGCTTAAAGTCTTACCATGTTTCGTTAGTTCGTATTCCACAGTTATCGGCTTCGTAGGCATCACAGTTCGGACCACTATTTCATTTTGCTCAAGTTCCTGTAACTCTTTAGAGAGCATTTTAGCAGCAATACCGTCTATCCCACGCAGCATATCCATAAAACGCACCTTACCATATAGCATCAGCCATCCAATAATCTGAATTTTCCATTTCCCCGATAATAAGATCATGGTGTCCTTTATTGCAATTAATTGCTCTCTACAATCAGGTGCTTGCGAGGATGTTTTCTTTGCATTCATGTGATTCAAATTACTGTAATTACTTTATCAATAAATACTTGATTTCATCAAGGAAACCAGTTTCTAAAAGGTAACGGATAACAATTGTAAAGTTATGTCAAATTAATTTTATGCTGTAAATATTAAACTCATGCAGAAAGAAAAAAGAATTTATTGGATTATTACTGTTATTGGAATGGCTTTGATTGTGCTTCCATCCTATTTTGCCCCGCGGACATACCTAATCGAATCCATACACAGACTTGGCTTCCCTGCTTATTTCAATCTTGAATTAGACATCTGTAAGATCGTTGGTGCGGTAATTATCCTCATCCCTGCCATACCCAGGATGTTTAAAGAATGGGCTTATGTCGCTTTCGGAATATTACTGCTTTCCGCAAGCCTGGCACATTGGCTCGCTGATGGTGTTGCAAAAGGTGTGGCACCGCTGATTCCGTTTGCAATACTATGTGTATCCTATTATTATTTCAGAAAACTAAGCTATGTCAAATAAAACGCCTGCAGTAATCGTAACCTTTATTTTGACATTGATTGTCGCTAATCTGTTCGGTGAGCGCAAGATTATAACCGGAATAAATGATAACAGAAATAATGATACCGTAAAAAAAGAAATGCAAAAAAGAATGAAAATAGAAATCTGGAGCGATGTGATGTGCCCTTTTTGTTATATCGGCAAAAGGAATTTGGAAGCTGCCCTGGCGCAATTTTCTGACAGGAAAAATATAGAGGTGGAATGGAAAAGTTTCCAGCTTGATCCTTCTATTCCTGAAGTGCCACTGCACCACGAAAACATTTACCAGTTTGTGGCTGCACGGAAAGGAATCAGTTATGAGCAGTCGGTTGAAATGCATCAGCAGGTAGTAAGGATGGCTAAGGATGCCGGGCTTGAATATCATTTCGATAAAGCGCTTGTCACTAATTCGTTGAAAGCTCATCGCCTGATCCAGATGGCAAAAACAAAAGGACTGGGAGGAAAAGCAGAAGAGCGCCTGTTTTATGCATACTTCACAGATGGAAAGGATCTTTCTGATGATGCAGTTTTAACAGAACTGGGAAATGATATAGGTCTGACGAATGGTGATGTAAAAGAAGCGCTTACCAACACTGTTTTTCAACATAAGGTGGAAGCAGACGGGGCTGAAGCATACAGGTTGGGGGCAAAAGGAGTTCCTTTCTTTGTGATAGATAGCAAGTATGCTATCGCTGGTGCTTGGTCCGGTACTGAAATGCTCAAAGTATTGCAAACTGCTTATGCGGAATGGAAGAAGGATAACTCTGGTATGCTTCAGGTTACTCAGGGTGTGACCTGTACACCCGGTAATGAGTGTACACATTAGTTAATCAATATAAAATACAAGAGAGTTAATATGAAAAAAACAATAGCCATTATCGGTGCTGGGCCGGGCGTAGGATTTGCTGTAGCAGAAAGATTTGGAAAAGAGGGGTACAATGTTGCGCTGCTTGCGAGAAACGTGGGAAAACTAAATATGCTAAAAGATGATTTACTGAAGAATGGTGTTCAGGCCGCGTCTTTCCAGGCCGACATTTTAGACAGGGAGCATTTATCCCGCTCGCTCCTGGAGGTTATCAATTATTATGGAGCAATTGATGTATTGGAATTTAGTCCAACCCCCACCTGGGAAAGTATTCGGACTGCGAGAAATATAGATGTAGCGAATGAGGAGCATCATCTCGATTACCAGGTACTCGCTGCCATAGCTGCCGTGCAGGCCGTACTCCCACAAATGCTGGAAAGAAAAGACGGCAGCATCCTGTTCACGACCGCATCATCCGCTCAGAATCCCGTCAATAGAACCGCCAGCTTTGGGGTTGCAGCAGGCGCGTTATTAAATTATGTGCGGCTGCTTAATATGGATTTGAAAGAGGACAATATTTATGCAGGTATTGTGTCCATAGGTGCCTTGGTCGTAAGTGAAGGTAAGCATAAGGGAGATTTTCCGGAGGGGATGCCAACAATAACAGCAGCTGAGGTTGCAAACGCGCACTGGAAACTTCATCAGCAGCGGGAGATTGCAGAAATTATCTTATCGTAAATTTCGCGGGAAGGTTTAATGCAGGATTGATCAAAGAGATATATTATCCATCTTTAGGAAATGACTAGGAAATTGTAAGAATGCTGAGGAAGAACAGTTTGACGGCCTATTAAGCATGCACTTTAAAGGAGTGTGCTTTCTAACCAAAAAACTTCTGCCCGATGGATAACGGTCCAGGCGCAGAATGGGCAATGGAATGTAGGACGGTAAAATATGTGTCGCTGTCACACAATTCGTAAGGAAAGAATGGACTGGGATAATAAACAGATCAGCGTGAAACCCTACTGGAATGCAGTGAAGATGGGATCGAACTAAAAACACTTCAAATAAACAACTAAAGGAAATGGCATCAAAAAACTGGTCATCTAAGGACATCCCTTCACAACAAGGGAAAAACATCATCGTCACTGGTGCCAACAGCGGCCTGGGCCTGGAAGCAACTACAGTACTGGCCAAAAAAGGTGCTAACATCATTATGGCCGTTCGTAACCTGGAAAAAGGAAAAGAAGCCGCAAAAAAAATCAAAACTCGGCAACCAGATGCAAAACTAGACTTGATGTTGCTGGATCTCTCTGATTTGCACTCTATCCATCGTTTTTCAGACGAATTTCATTCAAAATATTCCCAATTGCATATCCTGATCAATAACGCAGGGATAATGGCTCCGGCAAACCGGCTGTCGACAAAACAGCACTTCGAAGTGCAATTTGGTGCCAATCACTTGGGACATTTCGCGCTGACGGGATTACTGTTGGACATTATTAAGAAAACGCCCAATTCCCGTGTCGTCCTTCAAAGCAGTAACGCCCATAATGAGTCCTTTATGAAGCCGAACATTCATTTTGATGATCTGAACTGGGAAAAATCCTATAACCGCTATCAGGCTTACGCACAAGCCAAATTGTCGAATCTGCTCTTCGCCTATGAGTTGGACAGAAGATTTAAATCCAATAATATTTCCGCCATTGCAACGGCAGCCCATCCCGGATGGACAAGAACCAACCTCCAAAAATCGTTCGGCTTCTTAGTGTTCAATATTCTAAATTACATTGTCGGGCAAAATATACACACGGGTACCTTGCCTATTTTAAGAGCAGCCACAGAGGAAAATATATCCGGTGGCGAATATTTTGGCCCAACAGGTTTGAATGGTCTCCGGGGATATCCTAAGCTGATAAAATCAAGCGACAAATCGTACGATGAAGAGCTGGCCAGGAAGCTTTGGGACGTTTCTGAAAAGTTGACAGAAGTTAAGTGTAATTTCAGGTAAAAGGACCATTTAGCCGAATTGGAAAGCGCGGAGATGGCGGGATTAGCTTCGGGCAAAGCCCTCGCTGATCCCGTGTAAGGGGGGCTTAAGTCTTTCTAAAGGCACCTTCAGGCGGCCATTTGAAAGACTTGCGGAGAAAGAGGGATTCGCCCCCCCCGGACCTGTTACAGTCAAAAATCATTTAAGTCATGACTGGCAAGTTCAATTTCAAATCCTACCACAATATTAAGGGCCTTCAGATTATTCATCTGAAGGCCCTTAATATTATGCTAAACGTTACCGTTTATTTAGCGGAGAAAGAGGGATTCGAACCCCCGGACCTGTTACAGTCAACGGTTTTCAAGACCGCCGCATTCGACCGCTCTGCCATTTCTCCGCTGCAAATGTGAAAAACTGAATGATATTCACCAAATATTTTTTTAAAATGTGTAAAACATTTTTTGCCTTTCACTGTTTCTCCAACCTGCCCCAAGCTACAAATCACTCCTCAAAACCGCGCCATTACTAGCATTCGTCACTAAAGCCCTATACTGCCCTAACCATCTTGAATGCAACGCTTTTTTCACCGGCACAAACTCTTTCCTCCGCTTTTCAATCTCCTCAGCCCCCAATTTTACCTCCAAAATGTACTTGTCTACATCAATATGAATCTCATCTCCATCCTTTAGCAACCCAATCATCCCCCCTTCAGCAGCCTCTGGGGATACGTGTCCAATAGACGCACCTCTCGTCGCCCCACTAAACCGACCATCCGTAATCAAAGCCACAGAACTTCCCAATCCCATCCCCATAATCAAACTGGTGGGGGTCAGCATCTCCTGCATCCCAGGCCCACCTTTCGGTCCTTCATACCTGATCACCACCACATCGCCCGCCTTCACTTTCCCCATCAGGATGCCTTCAATCGCTTCGGGTTGCCCATCAAAACACACTGCTTTACCCGTAAATATCCTTGAACCTGTAATCCCTGCTGTCTTAATCACCGCACCCTGTTCCGCCAGATTTCCGTACAAAATCGCCAATCCACCTACCTGGCTATAGGGATTATCGATCCTGTGAATGACCTTGTCGTCCTTAATTTCCGCATCCTGAATCTTTTCAAAAATGGTTTCCCCGCTTATCGTCAGATTATCAATCAGTACGCCATTCCCTCTTTTATTCATCTCTTTCATCACCGCATTTACCCCTCCCGCCTTATTAATATCCTCCATATGCACAGTCGTCAGACTAGGGGAGATCTTTGCGATATGAGACACATTCTTAGAAATCTCATTAATATCCTTCAGCTGGAAATTGATATCCGCTTCATTGGCAATCGCCAGCATATGTAGCACAGTATTGGTACTGCCCCCCATCGCCATATCCACTGCGAATGCATTCCGCACGGCATTTTCATTCAGAATGTTCTTCAGTTTGAATTGCTCTCTGGCCACATCATCCTTTACAATGTCACAAATCCTTTTGGCTGCGATTCTGTATAGAGCCTCCCTTTCAGGTGTCTGGGCGAGGATCGTTCCATTTCCTGGCAGGGCTATACCCATTGCTTCCATGAGTGTATTCATAGAATTCGCGGTAAACATACCAGAGCAACTACCTCCACTCGGGCATGCATTGCACTCAATGTCTCTGAGTTCTTCATCACTCATCATCCCTGCTTCATGTTTCCCTACTGCTTCAAAAGCGGTGGCCAGGTCGATAGGTGTACCGTCTTTCTTATACCCTTTAGCCATAGGTCCGCCACTGACAAAAATGGTCGGTACATTGACCCTGAGTGCCCCCATGATCATCCCTGGCACTATTTTATCGCAGTTAGGAATTGCGATCATTGCATCCAGTTTATGTGCATTCATCACACTCTCTACAGAACTGGCAATCAGTTCCCTGCTAGGCAATGAAAACAGCATGCCGTCATGCCCCATGGCAATCCCGTCATCTACCCCAATGGTATTAAATTCAAAAGGAACGCAGCCATTTGCACGAATTTCATCTTTAATAATTTCAGCTACTTTATTCAGGAAAAAGTGTCCCGGTATGATTTCAATAAACGAATTTGCCACGCCAATAAAAGGCTTATTGAAATCTTCGTCTTTTAATCCGGTTGCTCTGAATAATGATCTGTGTGGTGTTCTTTGATACCCTTTTTTTACTTCATCACTTCTCATGATGGTATTTTGTTTTAGAATTACATATGTGATTTCAGTCTGCTAAGCGTCTCCGGCGATATATTGAGATAGGCGGCAAGATTAGCATTGGATAAGCGTTGAATGAGTTCCGGGTTGTTAATCAGCAGGTTGCGGTATCGTTCTGCAGCGTTTTGAGTAAGAAGGCTACTGAGTTTTGAGTTAATGACGGTCAGGCCGTATTCGAGAATGTAGATATAGATCTTATCCCATCCGGGAATGCGTTCTCTTAGTCGGAAGAAATCGTGATGGGTGATGACCAGCAACTCCGAGATCTCTACAGCCTGTATGTACTCAGGTGCCGGCTTTCTGGAAATAAAACTGACGATAGAAGTCAGGAAAGTATTTTCGAAAGCCATGAACCGGGTAGAGTCGTTACCATAGGAGAGGCGGAGGCAGCCTTTGGAAATGAAAAACAGCTTGTCTGCCACCATACCTTCTTCCAGCAATAGTTCGTTCTTTTTTGCTGTGACCTGTTTGAAATAGGAGAGGGCCTCAGCGAGCTGTTCTTCACTGAGGAACGTATTTTTACTTATGAGGTCTGCAAGGTCGGCCTTCATTAGTCTGCAATTGTTGGGATCAAAGATGGGGGAATTTCTTATCAAAAAGATTGACCTTGGTCAAAATCGGGGAGGGGTAAATACAGAGGCTCAAAAGTAGTCTGAAGGCATTGAGAATTACATAATCAGAAATTCTCTCCGTCAGGTACCCGAATTAAATCCCGGGAATTTTACTTTTGATACAACCTCTATAGTATTGTATTAACTATTTGAAGTAGCCGGCTTTTAATTATTGTAAATCTCTGATCATGAGAGCTAACTTGCGTTCTTCCTTTTCACTGATAAATGCAATTCCGGTTAAAAACAAGAAAACATTATTCCTTGTAATGGCCACTTGATTTGGAGGGCAGACAGAATATGGATAAACCTGGTTTGGTTTAGAATAATGTTACCCTGGAAGACCTATTTAAATACATAGTGTCTTTTGTGATAGAGAATATTTATTAAGATTTGATTAAACAGCGTCAGCTAAATATTTTTTTATACCATTCTCCAACATTTAATCGTATAAGGGAATAGTATTTACAGATAATATTGGGTAGTTTAAAGTTTGCTCTTTTAGAATTGTATTCATTTACTGTAAAGTAGCCGTAAAAACCTCCATCTTGATCAACAATTACCGGTGGATATTGGGCATACAAATTAAACGGTGAGGTGTTGCTATACTCACTTCCATAGGAACCATATTCGTTCCATATTGATAAAGAGTTGTATCGTGATCCATATTTTCCGTATTCATTCCATATTGAGCTGGCATCATATGAGTTGCAATTTAAACAACCAAGGTATACATCATGGCTATCACCGCCATAAATGTGGAGAGCTTTTTGGGATCAAGTTGAATTCTTGGGGGGAATGCTAAAAATTTGTTGCTTTGCAACTCATTAAAGAAGCAACAAACTTGGAT
>NZ_QTJV01000020.1 GCF_003412465.1 Chitinophaga silvisoli | reverse complement strand
ATGTAGTTCTGCATCCGGCTATTCAAACCATCCTTAATACTGGTGTATTTAATCGGATCGACATTAGCGGAAACGATGGTAAAATTACCGGTACTGGAATCTCCCAATGGGTTCAGGTATCCCGCTGCTACGGCATCAGCATAGGTATCTATTTTTGAAAACTTATCATCCCAATCATAACTTGACTTATACTTAATATAAGTCAGGTATTTACAATATTCAGGGTGATACTTCAATAACGCATTTGCCCAGGAAGCTTTAAACTTACGGCCAAATTGTGTGGCAGTCAGTTTTTGAGGAATCACCCATGCTCCTGCCTGTTCATCATAGACTGTATCCTTTTTGCCATTCTCATCCAAATATACAATCAGGGTATCCTGGTATGGAGGTAATTTAACATTAGCATCACTATAAAAGATAGAGAAAATATTCGCACTATCTTCCGGTGTTGCATATTGTCCTGACGGTGCTGTCACATCCAGCAACATCTGCTTCAATACATTTGTAGTCTGGGCTGTACTATCGCATAGCGCGTTACATGCATCGATGGCTGCTTCATAAGCTGCCCATGCAGCACCCCGGCTGGCGGCAGTATCCTGGATCTGGCCTACACTCATATAGTTAGCCCGGAAGTTATCCCAGCTACCAATACTTGCAAAACATGCCTGGCAGGATGGTAAACATTCTGTTGTAAGCTGTAATGCTCTTTGATCATTGATAAAGTCATCCAGTGTTTTACACAGCGATTTTGCCATGTAAATATTGTCCCGGTAATAAGCGAGTGCATCACTGTTCACCACAAGACGTTTCGTGATCAGGTAAGATCCCGAAGTCAAGGCCAATGAATCAGCTACATCAATATTTTGTACTGTTGAATTTGCAGTAGGATCTGTACCTGCTGTATAGTTACGGAATACCCTTTCATAGGCTTTTTTACCAGGTAAACGCTGGTTATTTGCATCGTCCGTGATAGTAATATACAGGTCGTATCTTACAGGATAGTTAACGATGGTACCATTACAATCCGGCATCTTTACAGAAGGTGTATTCAACTTGTAGCGGAAAGTATAAGTAGCATCAACAGATACTACCTTGCTCTCAACTATTTCAAGTGACAGGTCTTTGAGTTGATTACTACCCAGACGTGACAATGTATCCAGGTAAGTCAGCGGTGTAACACCCGGCAATGCCGAGAGATTTGCACTATCCGGACTTCCTGCCAGCGCTGTAGCAATTGTGCGGCCATGCATGTCAACATACGTTATTGCCACCTGGCCATTTGCATCTTTTACGGAATTTTTAAAATAGTGTGTTTTATCTCCGACATCCGTACCAAATAATAAATCCAGTTCCTCCTGGCTTGGGCTGCCGTACTGATAACGTGTTTCATGATTGCTACCCAGTTTAAATACGTCGCCTACCCCACTCTGTCTGCTGATCCTACCTGTATTATCCTGTGTATACTCGGTCTGGGTAAATGCATACCCATTTGAGTTTGGAAGATAACGGTTCATGCCCTGATTGCTCTCAGGATTGTTTGCGGAATAATATTGATTCGCACCTGATAAAGAAGACATCGCTGCTGCACCACCGGTCAGATAGTCACCGGCGCTAGCCAGGGTATCATATTGGTTCTTGTCATACTCAGCGCCATTTACAGCGTTATTAAAACTCCTGAAATATTTGACCGCATTACTTAATGTAGGTGCTGGCATTACCTGGATAGCAGGGCGACCCTGGTAATCATACATTGTCTCTGCTACGATAACCGTATTGGTACTATTATCTTTGGTAACCGTCTGACGGCTATGTAAGGTACCATCATAATAATTGACTACTACCTTACGTTTTCCGTCTTCTGCAAAGCGAATTTCAGATTGCCAGTTGAGAGAGCGTTCGTGTCCGCTATAACCATATTTGCCTAATCCAGCCCTGTATTTGGAGCTCCATACAGTTTCCATTCTCACATAATTGGATCTTTCCTGCACAGCTCTTACCCTGTAAAATATAATACCGGGCTCGTCGAACATGAGTGGTATATTATAGTTTGGACATGAAATGGTCACGCGGGTAGCGTTGTTCCGGAATATGGCCTCTGTATCCAGTGGAGTACCATATCTGAATAATGCGGTAGAATCAATATGCGTCCATTCCAGATCATAAGCATCTGCTCCTTCCACTGCTGACCATTGTACCGTTAGCTCATCACTGGTATCCACCAACTTAGCACCATTATCTGAGACACTGTCGACAGCATCCGTACAGTACAATTTATATACAGGGCGAACATACATCTCATTTTCCAGTGTCAATGCAGGAAGTATATCCTTCTCAGCTATAATATTTACACCCAATACTTCGACCTTTACCTTGTGCGCATTGCTGAAAACAAAACTGGACCTGCTGGTATAAGCGTCGGTAGATTTGTAGTTAATGGTCAGGGTCTGGGAAATTGTATCGGTTAAAGTGTCTGGTTTGGTATAGGTAATCTTCACCTTCACAGAAGCTGTAAACTCCGAAGGAAGGTAAAGTTTTGAGTATTCATTGATCTTTAATGTAATGACGTTCTTTACACTATAAGGTGTTTCGAGCTTTGATAGTTTAGTTCCGTCAAAATAGGCGGCATCTGTCACCACAATGCTATCATTTACGGCAATCTTGTTGCTATCCAGTGTCTGCCGGAGAACGGTGACTGACTGGGCATGGCTATCTATTGCTGTGGCCAGCAATAATAGTAGCATGCTAAAGATACCGGTATATTTTTGCAATAATTGTCGCATAGGGCTATTCTTTTAACAGAGCGTTTCTGCTTTCTGAAATTGTTTTTATTCCTCTTTCCGTTTCTTTCTTTTGACGGATCAGTGTACCATCATCATCATACTCAAAGAAGGTTGCATAGTTATTTTCGTCCAGTTCGGCCATCAGCCTTAAATTGCCCGGATCGTATGCGAAGGATTTCATGTTCGCATTGTATGGGTGAATCCGGAGATCATCCAGGTATACAATTGTACTATTGAGCGATTTCAGATAGATGGATAAGGAGGTACTTCCGGCAGGCAGGGATACGACCTGTTCATAACGCTGCCAACCTTCTATGATAGCGCCTTTAGGACCAGGAGTATAGGTAGTATCACTATTACCGGCACGTTTTACTACAATGGAAAGGCGATTGTTCACATAAGTGTCGCCAGCACATGGTTTTGCTTCTTTTACCCAGCAACTCACTACGATCTGTTTGCCTGCTATTGGAGAGAAGACTGGCAACAGGGCATCCTGGGTCGCTTTTATACTTTTCAAAACATTCGTACTGGTGCAGAGATTAGTGCCTGTATTAAAAGTCAGTCCCAGGGAAGTACTATCGGCCTGTACAATGGAGGCACTGATACCAACTGTTGAGTCTTTGGGTATACGTATACTATATTTGCCAGTGTGTGGTGCTTCGGTAGTGATATATGATTTATATCCCGAAAAGTCCAGGTTACGACCGATGCTACAGCCTTCATCACAAGCAGGTACTCCATAATAATAGTCTTCAAATCCTTCGTAGGTAGCTTCCCTGTAGCGCGCATTTTGAGTAGCGGCAATGATCATGGCATCCTGGTAACCGTACAGGCCAGCGGTATATCGGTTTAAAGGATCTCTTGTTTCCAGTTCCAGTCCCTTTTTGTTATAGAGGGTTGTCTGGCTATTCCACACCCAACGGGTAGTATCCTGCTGGGCAGTCAATTTTTTGTTAACGACTTTCCAGAATGGAGCAAAAGCAGATATAGTTCCCCCGGTCCTGAGCACTACTTCGGTTGTCGTATTGGTTTCAGCACGGTTACCATAGTAGACATAGCTTTTGGAGGGACGCCAGTTACCTGCCAGCCCATAAGTATAAGCGTTTACACTGGTGTCGGTAACAGCACTGTAACAGAGGGCGGAAGCGGCAGTTGTGCAGGTGTAACAATTACCAATGGATAATGTAGCGATGTTGGTACTACTACCGGAAAGATGGTAGGTCACTGTTTCGCCGGTGCCGGTGCAGGCATTACTTATCAGATTGCTGAAAGTTACGGAGCTGGTGGCATTAATATTGACTTCACAATCACCGATCCTGGCACTATAAGTAGTGCCGGAAGTAGCTGTAGATGTAGCGTAGAAGTACTTATTAATGTTCTTATATAGAATAGCACATCTGGAATAAGAGACATCGTAACCAGCCCGCCTTGCATCTGTAAGGAGAGATGCAAGGATGATGTGGTCTGTTTCCTTTGTCTGAAGACGGTTGGATGCGATCAGATAGTCGAACAGTGGCTTGAGGCATTCGCAGGTACAGGATGATTGTCCGTACAGGCTGGGTCCTGCCAGTATTAAACAACTATAGATCATTATGAGGATATATCGTTTCATATATTTAATCAGGAGTGTTAAGAAAAATTATCAAGGAGCCCAGACATCAATAGTAAGAGGTGGACCACTGATATGCCACGTTGTTGAACCTGTAATAGTTTGAGTAGCACCTCCATTGATTGAGATGTTTGCAGAACTATTCATAGGTGCTATAGTTATAGTCCACATTGCCTGGCTAAGTGTTACTGAATATGTAGCATCACTCAATGTAAATACAGGTTTCGTAGTGGAAGTACCCCCTTCCGTTGAATAGGTTAGCTGAATGGGTACTGAATTTTTTCCAGTCGGAACCCGAACTATCAGATGTGTTGCATCAAGACATATCCCCTGCGCATTAGCAGTGGCTTGTAAGCTACTTTCATAATTAGCACTTGCTTTACTTCTGGCCTCCGCCTGAGAAACATATGAGTAAGCTATGTTTGCCGGAATATTTACTGAAACTGATGAGCCGACATACCCTGCACCG
Organism: Chitinophaga silvisoli; assembly: GCF_003412465.1. GTDB lineage: Bacteria > Bacteroidota > Bacteroidia > Chitinophagales > Chitinophagaceae > Chitinophaga > Chitinophaga silvisoli. The sequence goes on along the minus strand of NZ_QTJV01000020.1, from coordinate 91,500 downwards.
CAATTATTCCTACCAACAGTAAGTGTAAATGCATCATTATAGATCCTTGGGTATCTTGACACTGCTACATTTATTGGCGTATGGCCTATAAAACCTGAGTCACTATATGCATTGACAAGTGTATGCTGTGCAGAGTCAGCAGTAAATGCATAACACTGTTCCATAGCAGACATAAACAGCTTGTAAGTCCCCTCTGGCATTGCCTTACATAATGGGAACCGGGTAATTGCTTCACTACCTCCTAATGAATAGGAAACTCCGGTTTCAACGTTTTTAGCGATGATCGCAAATGATGGCATATCCTCAGAATCCGGTTTCTTATCTACAAAGAAATTGCAGGTCAGACAGTTTCCATGTGCATTTGCATAAGCCTGTCCATTCGCGGCCGTATCAGCTGCGGCATCTGCATCAGCCTGTTCCTGGGTAGTTTCCCGATACGTATCATAAGCAACAGTATAAGTAGTTGTATCCGGTACTGTACCTGAAGGACAATTATTCCTCACATAGTTTCTGCTAATCGCCTTATTAGGGTATAAACATGGACTAAACCTGGAAGCATATACAGGGCCAAGTGAATCCAGCGCTTTCTTTGCAGAATCATTTGCTGCCTGTTGACTTACGGTAGAGGAATACATGTCACGATCAATATGATAGTAAACATAATTGGACACTCTGCCTGTCGCACACTGTGCCTTGTACCAGGCACCGGTACTATCGTTACCGTATACATGCACGCCACAGGAATCCTTACTATATAATGCATAAGATTGCGTTATACAACTTGTAACAGCGCCCTTTTTCTTTTTATCTGCTACTTTCCAGAACTGACTGAATTCAGTAGCAGTTGCATTTAATACACCAGAGTTAGCATTAATGACCAATGCAGTATCACCAACGATCGGATTATTCAGCATTGTCATTTCTCCTGCTACCGCAGCGATATTCCTTCTGCCGGAACGGGTCACTTTCATGGTCACTTTATTGCCGGTAAACGGTGCTCCATCCTTCGTTACAAAATAAAGATCCGGCGTACCACCACTTATTGCATTTGCATCAACGGCATAGAGTCTGCTTAAAGCGGGCCATGTTGCAATTTCAGGATCACAATCCGTACCTCCTGTCTTCTGACGGGTATATACCAGGATCTCATCGCCTGCTGCAAAATATTTGACAATAGTTGTATCAGGTAACCCGGATACGATTTTGCCCTCCCGGATAGTTATGTTATCGGCTGTAGCACCAATATTTTTATAGGCACCACTCATACCATCATACGCCCAACCCGCAGGAACTGAAAAATGATATACCGGATCGTTAAATTCATTTTGTGAACTTGTCAATACCACATCACCCGTTTCACCATCATAGACAAGATTGCGGCTTACTACCCGGCTTCCCTTGTCTTTTACAACCACACTATCTAACAGGCCATGACGGTTCACTATTTTTGTGGTACCGAGTACACGGAAGATTGTTTCCTCGCGCTGAGCGATATTGAGTAAGCTTGGTATTATAGCAAAGAAAGCTCCTACCACCCAACCGTCGGAGTTAATATTCAAATTATAGGCATTGGTAACTGAACGCTGCTGACGCATACTCATCATCAGCTCAACATCTTTACCTACAGATGCAGCAGCATCAATAAAACCAGTATCATTGATGACTTTCACGGTATTATTTAAATGCTTGAAAGTTGCTGACTGATCATCTACATGATAATAATTTTCAGTGTAGGAAATTGGGTGATTCGGGTCAGTTTCACTATACACTGCCTGGGACTTTATCTTACCATTCATGTCATTCAACTCAACTTTGAAACCCTGACTGACACCCATATAGTGCTTGGCATCAATTTTCAATAAGTTGGTCAATGTTGGTTTAAATCTCTTCTTATTATCTCCTATTGGCGTTTTATCTGTGATGGTAGGAAAATCGTAACTGGTATAGAAACTGGTTTCCGCATATCCATTGGCTGAACGCTTATTTTTGGTATTAATAGACCGTACCCTTACTTTACTATAACCTACAGCAGGAGCAGGGAAAAAAGATTCGCCCAGTGGCCTTTCTACATACCCGCTACTGACAGGCGCTAATACTGCTGCCTGTTCCTTGTATTGAATAGGTAATCGCCATGGGTTTTCCTCACTACCAATTGCAGGCTCCCAGGAGGCTACACCACTACTGATAGTCACTGAATCGCCAACTCCCCTAATAGAACGGGTTGTTGTATAGATATATTCCTGTCCATACACCGCCTCTTTTTGTTTGGTCATCGCATTCCAGTGGTCAAAGATGGATATTCTCTTTACGCGCAGCCCACCACCATATTTCTTCAGATACGGGTTCGCCAGGCGAATAAATGATCTGGAAGTATCAAAAGATTTCGCCCAACCTTTTATTCTTGCATCTGTATCAAACCCTGTGAGCATCTCTGTGAGATTAGTCACCTGTGATAATAACATTTTGGCACCATCCAATGGTGTCAGGTTATCACCTGTCTGAGAACCAGGATATGCTTTGGATGGGAGGTTCAGACGAAGGAATTGCATAGCGGCTTTTGCTACCGGATTATAACCTCCAGACACTACTTCTCCTGCTTTGTTTACTGTTTGCAGCTTTAACCAGATAGAGAATCCATTATTATAATAGCCATAATTACCTGGTTCTATCGTAGCATAACAGTTTACGTATTCACTTCCACTACCAAATTTATCAGTAGGCATTTTTACAAATACCTTAAAGAACAATGTATCCATCCCTTCGAGGTAGCGGCTATATAGTTCCTGATTACTGCTCACTGGTTTGGGAACGTTGATCCCTACATATGTAGGTTCATTGGTAAGACTGTACAATTCATTTTTCAGACTGCTCTGGGAGCTTGGTATACCAGCACTGAAACCTGCAATTCTGAATAGCTGAGCGGCACGCCTGTTCTGCACAAATGCATAATCATCACTTTCATAATCAACTTTCATTGTTGCGCCGGAAGGAAGCTTGATCTGATCCAGTGTCCAAGCAGCAGCATTTGTAGCAGCCTCCGTACTGTCCTGCAGTGTATACGGATATTCTGCATTATTGAGTGCCCCGGGATTCCTGGAAGGATTTTTATAGTTCCCCCAGCGATCGTAATAGTTAGTCTGATAGGCCGGATTATTAGAATTATACCTAAATACATAAGCACTTGTATCCTTTCGTTGATTACCATTGTAGGTAAACCATAAACTATCAAGTGTTAGTTTCCCCTTGGCATTATTAGGGTTCACGCCATTACAAAGGGAATAATTATACCTGAAGTGTACCGTTTTGATAGCTAAAGCATTGTTGCCATAGCTCAGGTAATCTGATTTAGAATACAACTTGATAGAATCTAATTTCTTATGCTGGCCAGCTGCCTCCGCATTTCCATTCTCATCCATACCCGGTAAGTCTTCTCGATTAGACACCCAAAAAACAGCCATCATATTCTTGGATTCAATTGAATTGAGATACCACAATTCTTTCTCACCATATAAATAGCTCCCCTTATCATCCCTGTTATCTGTTTGTAAACCCTGGTTATAATTTGCTTTATTATTATAAGGTATGCGCCATTTATCAGGTTTATTCTTATCAGCTATTTTAGTATAGTTAAAGCGAATGGCATCTCCCGGGTCATCAGGTGTAATACCATCACCGGTGAGGTCTACATAATCGGCTGACAGGATTGCTGACAACAGGAAGCTATGCGGATAAGCAGGCATTTCCTCCTTACTGAAATAATTATCATTACCATTTGGATTGCGGACGGTATTATCTACATTATGCTCATAACTTACCAAACCAGATGCCTTATCACCTTTGTTCGCATCTACAGAGAAAGTAACGTCCTTCTGCAGAAAATTGTATACAGGTACACCATATATATAACGACGGCCATCTGGATTTAACACATCTATTTCGGAGATATGATTTTTCTTGCGGAAAGTATTTACACGTTTTTCTCTTACTATGGCACCATCACTGGTTGGGAAAGAAGTCTTCGTCGATTCGAGATATAAATTCGGCGTTGGAATAGCCTGTGTAGCCTGGCCAGCAAATCTCCATTGCAATTTGGCGATTGCTTTCTCTTTCTTTTGGAAATATTCCATTACTAACTTGTAGTTCTCCCCTGCTACCAGGTTTACTACAGCGGTATCTTCAAAGTCAGCAGGTTTCCCTGTCCAGTTCTTAATAATAAGAGAGTCATTGAGGTATAAGCGAATCCCATCATCCGTTCTGGTGGAAAACACATATCTACCTGTGACATCTGTTTTCAATCTGCCGGTCCAACGAACAGAGAAATTTGTATTTACTTTAGGTTCACCTGCAGGTTCTGATGCCTGAAACTCGATGGTTGAACCATAGTTGACAATCTTATCAGTTTTGGAGAATAAAAACCTTTCGAAACCTTGTCCGCTGTAATAGTCTCCTCTCAATCCCTGTGAGTCAAGATCGGAAGGATAGGTCATATCGCAACTCTGCAGCGGGAACTTGTTTTCACCATAGTTATCAATATATTTAGACAATCCTGCAGTACTGGCTTCTTCGGCTGTCAGGTAAGAAATAACCTGCGTACGTTTATCACGTACTGATCTACTGGAAGTACGGCTGGTTACAGTAACTGTTTCTTTGAGAGAATCGTTCCTATATTTATCAAGCAAATTTTTTGCGTAGATATCAGGATCACTTTTGCTGGATTGGTATAATCTGGTCACTACTACATCATCTCCACCTAATGCATTCTGCCAGCTTTTATCGTTTACAGTAGTTTCACCAGGGTTCCTGAAATAAGAAGCTTCGTATAAGCCATTTGAATTTTTAAATGGGGCAACGGCTGCCATAGCATTCAACGTTGTCCATGGCCCATTTTCAGAGTTGGCACGTGTAAGGTTAAAATCGGCTCCCCAGTGGAATGTTTGTCCAAAACCAAGGTCGATGCTACCACTTAAAGACCCATCCTTTGTTTTCATCTGGTGATCATACACATAACCTATATCACCTCTATATGCGCGGAACATTCCACCCGTGCCCTCTCCGGAAATAGCAAATACATCATAGGTGTAAGCTGGAATACCAATGGTTGGAATTGCAGGCTTTTCACGATAAGGTATTTCCTTTTCGATGTTATAATCCAGGAGTGAACTGGGTTTACCATTAGCATTCTGATAGTTCAGGTAACCGAATGCTGGCAATATAAGGGCAGTATCTGCATCTGCAATTTCCTGCTTTGCATGGTTATAGGCAGCGCGGATATATGGGTGGTATGATATTGCTACAGAACCCACCTTGGCCGCAAAACTAAAGGCAGTACTTGTATAGGGGAACGTAATTTGTGGAGTGTATGCCTGGCGGGCAAAAGATATATTTGACTGAAAAGCGCCACTGGAACCGGCGGTAGGGTTATTTTTACCGGTTGTCCGGTATAATCTGTCTCCTACGGAAAACTGCAGGTCTTTTAACCCTGCACGGGTATTATAAGAACCAGATATGGAAGCCGTCGCGGCGCCCCCCGTATTATTTTCGTCTGCTTCTGCTACGTTTTTCTTATAAAATAAGGATACCCCTGATGTAAGGCCATCTGTAGAGCTATTCGTCAGGGATAATCCACCTGATAGTCCGGGAAATGTCTTTGAACCAGCATTCAATCCGGGAGAGATAGAAGATTCTATTCCATATCCTTTATAGTTGTTATAAGTAAAGGCTATGCCGAAATCCAAAGTTCCAAAAGAGGAAGAGTCACTGGCTGACCTGGCTTTATCGCTAGGTGTTCCAAATAATTCATATCCTGCTCCCAGGTTTACACCCCAGCTTTCTGCGGGCTTCATATACTGTACTTTCCGGATACTATCGGCACCGTTAAATTCATCCGGTAATCCACGCATATTACGTGTGATAGTACCTGGATTGATGTTCCAGCCTAATCCAACCCAGCTGGGTTCCTGGTCCATGGAGATGCCGCTGTTATATCCCAGTGCTATCGGGTAACCGCCTACATCCATCAAAGGAACCTTATAGGAGAAATCGCCGGAAAAGAGATCTACTAAATTGTCTCCATTCACAGAGGTGAATGCCTGGGTTTCAGGTTGGCCGGGGCCACCGATATCTTCGGGTTTAGGTTGCAGACCTTTTGAACGTGGTTGCATACCTTCTGCCTGCGGTTGAAGAACTTTTAAATTTGTCCGAATGATCGCCGGGTGGTATGGGGCATTATTAACGACCACCGGCATTAAATTCTTATTTGCCTTGTCGGGAACAGGGACAATGGCTCTGACAGGTTCTTCGCTTCTCACCGCCGCCAGTGCATTCATTGGCAGTACTGTCTCAATGTACAGTATGGCCAGCATGACTGCAGCAAATGTCTTTTTCCCCCTTGCAGCTACTTCCAGCATCATGATTAATAATTATTTCTTAGGTATAGTATTTAAATTTACAGTCCAGGTGTGCCGACGAAAATGTTATAATCCTCATATTCAGGCATCACTTTAAATGCATCCCCATCTTTATAAAAGAATGCCTTCTCATCAAAACGGCTGCCATTCACTGGTATGTCTTTATAATTATAGAAGCTTGCTTTCACCTGTGCATATTCCTCATATCCTTCCGGCACTTCATTCTTCATCTCGTCCCCCATTAACAAGGTTGTTTTCAGTATATACTGCATGGATAACAATCTTTTTGAGACGGTATCTATTGTTATAGATAACTGTTTGCAATTAGCCCCCGCCGGAAACAAAACATTGATAATTGTGTTTCGTTCCTGATAACTGAATGTACTATTTGTAGCACCTTTCAGTAATGTATTCAATGTCTCCAGTGGATCAGCAGGAGAAGCTGATTTACTGTTCACGGCCAGATACATGAGCTTATCCTCTTTAAACAAAACAATGCTATATTTAGCATTACGAATCGTCTCAGTATTATCCAGCGTACTACGATAATTTTCTCCGCTTATCTCTATCTTTCCCTTCAGGCTATCCAGCAATGTTCCGGGTGTAGACTCATTGGAATAAGTATAATTCACTTCAAAACTTACCGGCTGTTGCTGGCTTTTCGCCTGCACCCGACGGAAAATATTAATCGCTTTTGCAATAGCTGCAGTATCCTGTGCCTGTACAGACAGCGCAGCGGCTATACCAATAATTAGGGTAAGGAAGTACCTCATTTATAAACAAATTTTATCTGCCAGTATTCACGTCTGCCGTTCTTTAAACGGAACAGGTAGGACTGACCAGTGGTGAGACTTACTTTTTTCAGGTCTACTTTCAAGTTGTTCATACCACGCTCCAATGAGAGAGTGGCTGTTTTCACAACATGCTGACCTGCATCTAAGGAAATGATTTCATATGTCACGGTAGTATCGCCGGCATCGTTGCTATAACCGAACTGTAATGCGCCAGAGCACGCCACAGATGAACCATCCAGTTCTTTTCTCAGTTGTACATAGGCATCCTGTGTCACTACTATTTTTTCAGAGGGTACATCCTTGATCTTAAATGTCCAGATGTCCGTTTGTGCCGCGAACTGTGTGTTGTTCTTTGCAATCACTGTCCATGCATAGTTCTTCGCTGTATCCAGTACTACTGCGGAAGCAGGGTAGTTTAAGAACTGATCTTTCAAATGAGTGGTGTGATACACAGGAATATTTGATTGGATCGCCTCGGCAGGAGATTGACCATTTCTTAATTCTACGATCGTGAAATCATAGTTCAGATCACTGAAAATAGTGATTGGAGCTGGAGGTATCCAGGTGAACTGGGGTAAATTCCCTTCTACTACACTTTGGTCTGCCGGATTATTCAACAACGGCGGACTTACCGGTTCCACTGCGAATGGCAGACAATCTTCTGCAATCAGGGAATTTGCATCGCCTGATATAAGGAATACACTGTAACATGCGGTGTAAGTGCCTGCCATAAGCAGACCATTCGCATTTCTATCAGCAGTAGGTAAGAGGTATTCGTAGGTAACAGGCGTTACATCCGCCACCTGTAATTGTTTGGCACCTTTGTTCAACATTAGATTACGGCTTACACCTGTCAATACCGGTTGGTTGGACTGGGCATCTGTGACGCGTAATTCAACACGCACCCAGATGGAGGAAGTTGAAGCAGATACCAGTAAGATATTCCATAACTGTGCTTTTTGCATTACACCGGTTGGAGGTAACTGCACTGTCATGTTTACCTGAGCTGTTGCCTGAAGAGATAGCAACACCAAAGCTATCAGGATAAAATGTCTCATTTAAAATGTTTTAGTATAGGTGATTCGACCTGTATTATTTGAAACCAATCGCTTTTCAGCGCCCGGGATAAATCCTTTATCTGCCATGACCTCTATCTGTCCGAAATATGGGATAGCGACACGAGCCGTGCCGGTGTAGCCCATATTCCTGATTTCATAGGTTGTTTGATAACTATATTTCAAGCCTGCGCCAATGTCCAGCCAGCTTTTGACTTTATACAACACATTACCATCCGCACCATACAGGTCATAGTCGCCATTCATAGCCGCGGAACCAGTACCCTGTATTGTAAATTTGCCAAGGAACATAGCATGATTCAGCAACAGGTTCTTTGTATTGTAGTATACAAAGCTACTATCATCCTGTTTGTTGTAGAAGCGGGTGAAGGAGAGCATTGTATTCATCATGACACTATGTACTTTGTAGAAATGGCTTACTGTTCCAACCATAGTGTAGAAAGTACTTTCTATATAAGTACCGTCACTGAGTTTTGTCAGCTGCGAGCTGGGATAATATCCGACACTTACAACCGGATAATGTTTGATCCTTAATGTTGCCTGTATGCTTTTGAAAATGGTATTGCTTTTATAATCGGCCTGTTGGTACTGGCTCGTATAATCATTTCTGCGTACAGAGGCGGTGACTAATAATTGTTGTTTAAAGAAAGGCTGATCTACACGCACGGTCCATGCAATCTGTTTGGAGCCTGTTGTATAAAGGCTGAAGGACTGAAACCCTGCTCCCATTACCTTGTATACACCGGTGAGTTTAGTACCTGTCTTTGCTATCAGTGAATTTGCACTCAGGGAATAAGCTTCATTGGTATGATCACTGAACATACTATGGCCGGTTTTCTGATAATAGGGCAAAGAAGACTTTGCCACTTCGCCGGTCATAAAAGTGTTCTTTGTGATCTGCCAGCGGCCTTCTACCGCAATACCCATGATATGATAGTTTGGCGTGCTCGTACTATCGGCACTGGTATTCAGGTTGTAGAGTTGTTTTTTACCCATGTAATAGGTAAAGAACAGGTGATTTCCTTCTTTCATGCCATATCCGGCTCTTATCAAAGCCAGGTATTGTCGGGGAGCGTCGTTATTTACAATGTAATTTCTGAAGCGATAATCGATTGTACCAGCAGCAACTGCTACGTAATAAGATGGATTGAACTCTGCCTGCACACCGGTGATACTAATCCCTTTGGCAGTTAGTTCAGAGTAGTCCGCCAGAGTGCGGCCGATACCTATTGAGCGAATCGCCAGCAAAGTCCTGTAGCCTTTGGGCAACACAGTGTCTGGGAGGTTCATTTCTTTCAGATGCTGAGAAAGCTCCGCATTGTTTTTACTGCTCATCAGCTTTTCAATGACCTTTCCTTTCAGGTTACCTACCTGGGCTTCGTGAGCGTGATAGGTGCTATCCATGATTAGAAGGCGATTCTGCAGGGAATCTAACTGATGTTGGCGTGCTGCATAATAGTTTTCAAAACTTGAGTCGGAAGGCAGTGGGTTTGTGGCGCTGTCTTTCGCATTCAGGCGGCCTTTATAACGAAGCAGCACATCCCAGGAGGGCACTTCCGGCAATGACGGCACCCCTGGAAGGGAATCCAGTCCTGGTGTGGGCAGGGAATCTCTTCTTCCATATAACTTCCGCTCGCGTGCTTCTACTAACCGTTGTAACTGGGCAGGAGAAGATAGCCAGTCTTTTAATTGGTACAATTCCAGGGATTTTGCATTCAGCTGTTCCTTTTCTAATTGTAATTGTTTCAACTGGCCTATTTGGGAGGCATCCCATTTTTGCAATTTATCATACAACAGGTTTTTGAAATCCCGGCTGGTATATTGCATATTCAAACCCGTGATATTGCGGAACAGGGTTGAATTGCCCCTGGCAGTGGTGAATGCAACACGCACGGGATATTGATCCCTGATAGTGAGGTCCAGATAGGTCTGTACTGTATGCTGGTAAATATCTTTTTGCTGATATGGGGTATCAACGCCGGATTGGTAGTAATAGTCATACATAACATTCCCATGTACCTTCAGGAAAGGCTTACGGGGCGGTAGAGGCCGGGTACTGGTGTCATAATGTTGATTCGCATATAAAGGTATCAGGTTAACATTGCCAGCGGTGTCAGTTGCCAATATATAGGAAACATCGCCGGAAGATTGTTTAATACCGCGGGGGAATACAACTATTGGTCCTTTACCTGGGGCTCCGGGAAGCGTGGTACTACGTTGTAATTGAGCATAGTTTACCTGGCTCCCTGCCGTGAGGAAGAATAATATAAGGAATAAATATTTCAACTTGTTATTTAAACAGTCGTGATAGGGAATACGAACATTAAGGGACTCTTAAATGGGTATCAATGCTTTCTCGAATGAGTATAGATATTACATAAGTATAGTTTTGAATTAAGAAAATCGGGTTGGGTTATTCACAGACAGACAAGGTTAAAATGGAATGCTATGGGACAAAATTAGAGAATAAAAGGAGATTACAAAATTAATTAAGAAGATTTTATCAATGATTGAAGAATTTAGGCAGGATGGGTGACCTGGGCACTGATATCATTAAACGTAATCTTTGTTAGATATAAAAAGACGGGTATTTTGATTATTCGTAAACAATCATTCAGTCAATGCGGCGTTCAATTTTAAAAGGAGTTACTAATTAAAAGACTCCCTGAATTCTAATGGAGACATATTCGTTTTGGATTTGAAAAACTTCCTGAATGATTGTGGATGTTCAAATCCTAATTCATATGCGACTTCATTGACTGATAAAGTGGTGGTTGACAATTTTTGTTTAGCCACTTCGACCAGTTTGTTTTGGATATGTTGTTGGGTGCTTTGTCCGGTGAGATTTTTGAGCAGGCTACTCAGGTAGTTAGGGGAGATGTTTAGTTTTTCGGAGATGAGTTGAACGGAAGGAATGCCCTTTGCAAACAGCTCTTCATTGGAAAGCAAAGCTTCCAGTTTTTCAAGCACCTGGTGGTTTGTGATTTTCCGGGTGATGAATTGCCGGTGATAAAACCTTTCGGCATAGTTTAAAAGCGTCTCTATGTGAGAGATGATGATTTGCTGTGTGAATTTATCAATATTGCTGTTGTATTCATGGCGGATGTTGTGAATGATATTCACGATTGTAGCTTCTTCCTTGTCAGAAAGGAAGAGGGCTTCGTTGGAAGCATAGCCGAAATATTCGTATTGGCGAATGTTTTTTGACAAGGCGGTATTCCAGAGGAAATCCGGGTGGATGAGTAACATCCAGCCGGATCTCTTAGGTTGATTTTCCGCTGGGACTTCGATGTTGAAGACCTGGCCGGGAGCGATGAAATACATGATGCCTTCGTCGAAGTCATATTTCTGCTGGCCGTACCTGAACTTTACGGTGACATCTCTTTTGAGGGAGATGGAGTAGAAGTCGAGGACCCAGTTGATATGATTGTTGTCGGGGGAAAGAACTACGTCGGCATAATTCACTACGCTGATTAAAGGGTGTGCGGGGGGCTGTAAGCCCCGGAGGCGGTGGAATTCGGCGATGGATGTAAGGCGGTGTAGTTCTTTCTCTTTCATGATTGCGTTGGTGGTTGAAGGGTGATGGGTGCCTGGTGGCTTTTATCAGGAGAGGTACTTTTGGTAGAAATGATTTCTATCAGAAAGTGACTTTGGTAGAATCACTTCTTACCAGGAAGGCCTACTTATGCCAGAATTAGTTTTCATGAGCATAGTGCATCTCGTGATAACAACGCCTCTACCATGGCAACTCCCCTTCCTGCCGGGAAAATTGCCCCGTTGGACCATCCTCCCCGATCGTAGCCAGTCGTACTATCGGCTCAGCACCCTGAGCGGCGGTTTTAAAGCCCGCAAAGTTATTGAGGTCGGTGGCAGTATAACCAGGCGTTACGCTATTAATTTTGAAATTACGCAATTCCTGTGAAAGGTTAATGGTGAATGTATTCAGGGCTGTTTTTGTAGCACCGTAAGCATGGTAATTATCCCAGTTGCCAAAGCGGTCTTTGCTGGTTTGCATAGCGAGAGAGCCGAGTTCACTGGAGACATTTACGATGACAGGCAGGGCTGCCTTTTTTAATAAAGGTAAAAATGCCTGGGTGGTTTGGATCACGCCGAAATAGTTTGTGTTGAAGATGCGTTTGATTTCTTCAATATCGCAGGCAGAGATGTTTTGTGGTTGCTTGCCGGAGATGCCGGCATTGTTGATTAATATATCCAGTGATGCGATGCTGGCAGCAGCTTGCTGAACGGAATGAAGGTCGGAGACATCGATTTTCAGGAATTCAATGTTGCTGAGGCCTTCGGATTTTAACTTATTGATGGCGGCTGCACCGTTCTGTTCGTCACGACAACCGAGGTAAACGTAGTAGCCGAGTTGAGCCATTTGCTTTGCGACTTCGAAGCCAATGCCTTTGTTGGCACCAGTGATAAGTACATGTTTCATGATGGGCGATTTTGATAAGGCAAAGGTCTGTAATAGGGGGAATTTTGCTATCGCCGGGTCTATGATTATTGAAGCCGGATCTCTTTTATTTTGAAAATAGTTATCATTCCTTTTGGTGAATACCCTCTTTCAGGAGCGTTTTATTTGTTTTTTGGGGGAGAGCGGTTGGAGGGAGTAGCACAATTTATTCTCATAAAAAAGGGATTATTTAGCTTGTCTTAGCTCCCGCCCGGAGACCGCATCCTGTTCCCATCGCTTTTGAATATGATAGAGGATCGAGAAGTAGGGTGCCAGTATCAATGCTGCCACTCCCAGGTAGATGCCGTACCCGTTGCCACCTACATAATCCACGACTGCCATGAGGGCCCAGTAAACCAGGATCCCCCAATTAAAGCGGATAGCCCATTTCCACTCCATCCATAAGGACAGGACCATGGCTAATAATATGATAGCTCCCAAAAAGCTTCTTCCTAACATCAGGCCCAGCCTCAGATCGCTGATACTAAACCCTTGCCGGTTCACATAGAAATCAATCAGCTTGTATGTATAATAAGAGCGGCCTACGACCTGGAATGCACCGTAAATCGCAAAGAGGAGCAGGTAGATCTTAAGGAAAAGAGGCATCAGGGCGCGGCGGCGTAGCTTTAGTCCGGTTTCAAAGGTGTCATCGAAAATGGAGGGTTGCTCGGTCATGGTATGTTAGCTTGAAGAACTCCTTTGAATTTAGGGTATTTATTGGAAAGAATCATGTAAATACAGGAAAATCCCCTTGCTTAATTATGTTCAGGATGCTTTCAACGTGGAGTCGTGGTGGAGAGAGATTTTGGGGGGTCCCCCGAAATATGGCGTTAAAGATACAATAGTAGTCTACCCACAGTTATTTCCACTGTGGTAGTAAATTTATATTTCTTCATAGGTTTCTCCGATCTACCAATTATTCCTTGTATGACTAACAGCTATCATTCTAAGAGTACTATAAATGGCACCGCAGGTACATTAACATGTATAAAATGCGGTTCAACAGGCCTGATGCAAACCGCCTGTGTCTCCTTCACCGCAAGGATCGCTGCGCTGTCATTTACAGACAACGCCGTGATCAATGTGCCTGTTCCAGGTACACATGCAGAAAGTTCCGCACCTTCAAATTTTTGAGAAGTGTCGATATTAATGACAGCTGTATTGCTGCCTATTACCTGCCTGGTTTGTAAATCGATACGGACAGCGATTAATTTAATTGCTACATGCCGGATGCCTTTTGGGAAGGCTTGTGCCGGGATGTATAATCTGCCATCTTTCCCTAATACCGGTAATTTGGAGAAATGAGATGAGGTAGGTTTCGATTTATTGAATTGCAGTCCTGTCAGGGGATGCAGATCGACACCCGCAGAAGGAATCAGCAATTTAGTAAACCTATTCACATGCCCTCCGTCACCTTTTATTCCCAATGCCTTCCGGATAAAAGCCCCCGTACGGCTAGCCTGTCCAAAACGCTGTGCCGCCCGTTTCATATTGGGAGTGTGCCGAATACCATCAGGGCGGTTCCGGAAGTAATGCTTCCCATTCCGCTTGAAACCTGTTAACGGCCCTAATCTGCCAGTAAATGTCAGTATCGAAGTTTGCTTTGCCATAAAAAAATAATTGGTAAGGGATAAATGTAATTATCCTTTACCAATAAGATTTGAAGGCCAATTAGAGAAATTGCAAACCTGCCTTAAAGCGGGGTTGATTATTTGCTAAGAGTTATTTAAAGTGGACATAGAAAACGGTTAATAAACCAGCATGCTTTTTAAAATAATTAAATAACTTCTTCCTCCTCCAATTTCCCCCACTTAAACACTTTCAATCAATAAATAACAGTATACTGTTCATAAGATAAAAAAGCCGGCTCCATGTGGAGCCGACCAATATTATTCTACAATACTGCTTTCCTTTTCTTCACTACATGCGTCGCATCTTTCTGGATCATGATCTCCAGCAACTCATACCCTCCATTCGGTTTCCTGTGTGCAAACTCCCTCTCCTGCTGTGTCACCGGGCTTGCCCAGAACAGGTTCACCTTATCCCCATACATCTCCGGCAATGCGAAAGCCTCACCATTATACAAAGCTGAAGACAGTATCATACTCTCATAAGGTGCCGGCAGTTTTGAGGACCCGATGGTATGCCCCTCTCCCAGCCAGCTAATATGTCTCCAGGGAATATCTGCCATGGTCGCAATGCTCTCCGCCATCTTCATGATCTCTTCTTCTGAGAATTCATTTTTGTCTACTGCCAGGGCCAGTTCCATCCTGCGATACGCTGCCGATGTATCGTTGTACAGGTAAGATACCCATGGCATCGGGCGGATGCTTGCACCCATAGTGAGGAAGTAAACTACATTATCTTTCTCAAATTTACCCATCGCCATCGGTGGCCATTCATTGTTATCAATTGCAAAATATTGCAGCATCTTTCCGAACTGCTGCTCATAACAATTGATAAAGGTTTCCTGGATTTGTGGCCATGCCGGTTCTTCCACAGTACTCCATTGATTCCGGAATGCAACGGCTTCCCCTACACGTGCGTACTGCTGGTTGGTTTCCGGATCACCCAATGGCAAGACCAGGAAATCATCGCCTTCCACACCTGTGCAATCTGCTGCATAGGACACTGCTTCATCCACATACAGGCTCCACCCTGGAATAACGCCAAGGATCTCACCATCATATAATACCGCCGCGCCATCATCTTCAGGCAGCCATACAATTTCCAATAATTCTGCTTTCAGGGGCTCTTTGCCATCCGGATGATTACAGAACTTACGCTGTAACATCGGGGCTGTTCCATTGTGCATGGCTGCCAGGTCCTTTACTTCAGGAGCAGGCAACAAATTGCGCAGCCAGCAGGCCCGCATTTTATACTTTTTACTCTGTAATTCCGCAGGGAACAGGTACAAATAAGCTGTACGATCATCCTGCTCTACCGATGCATACAGGGTATGCCTTCCATTCGGTTGTTCTATCAATACCTGAGGTTCCTTATTCATAATCGCAAGATATATACTTATCTTCAAACATGTAACACCAGTCGTATTGTTGTTTGATTGTTTCCGGGATTGTATAGCTAATCAGCTTCGCTCAAAGGCCTGCAGATTCGCCAGCCTACAGATTTAAAAGCCTATAGATAAGCCGTTTTTTTGTTGTTAGTGGAAAATTAATTCAAACTACAAAACTACCCTTACATTTGATGTATGGATAACCCTTTCTTTGTATCTACTGATCAATCACGCCTGGATCTTCCCATGATCCATGAATACTTAAGTAAACGTTCCTATTGGGCCAAAGATCGTACTATGGATGCGGTAAAGCAGTCTATCGCGCATTCTCTCTGCTTTGGTGTGTACGCCGGTTCCGGCAAACAGGTGGGTTTTGCAAGAGTAATCACTGATTACACCATCTTCGGTTGGTTGATGGATGTCTTTATCACAGAGACCCACAGAGGACATGGCCTCGGCAAAATGCTGCTGTCTTCTATCATGTCACATCCTGAATTGCAAACACTGAAACGATGGGGATTAGTGACCAAAGATGCGCATTCTCTCTATGAAAAAGCAGGTTTTGTCGTGGTGGAAAACCCGGAAAGGATGATGGAAAAACTAAGCTGAGGAGCATTTAAATTATTTGACGTACCTTTGCATTACTTTTATTCTCTTCCTCTATAGGCTTGTTTCTTTTCCTCTATTGGCTTGCGAGTAAGGCGGGTAACGTATCAAACTTGCATTGATAGCCTTACCAAAAATATTTATCATTAAAAATATAAGATTTTGTCATTCGAACAATTGAGGCTCATTGAGCCCGTGCTGAAGGCGTTGAAAGAAGAAGGTTATTCTGAGCCAACCCCTATACAGCAACAATCTATTCCATATGTATTGGACAAAAGAGACCTGCTGGGTTGTGCCCAGACCGGTACGGGTAAAACCGCTGCTTTTGCCATTCCATTACTGCAACTGCTGGCTGAAACTACGCCTGCCGTTCAAAAAGGCCCCAGACCCATCCGTGCTTTAATCCTCACTCCTACCCGCGAACTGGCAATACAGATCCAGGAAAGCCTGCAGGCTTATGGTAAACACCTGCCCCTGAAACACCAGGTTATATTTGGAGGTGTATCCCAGGTACCACAGGTAGAAGCCCTTCGCAGAGGTGTAGATATTTTAGTGGCCACTCCGGGCCGCCTGCTCGATCTGATCAGTCAGAATATTGTCACGCTCAGGGATATTAAATTCTTTGTGCTGGATGAAGCTGACCGTATGCTGGATATGGGCTTTGTACACGATGTACAGCGCGTGATCATCAAGCTGCCTGAAAACAGGCAGACCTTGTTCTTCTCCGCGACCATGCCGCCGGAAATTCAGAAACTGGCTGCCATGATCCTGAGAAATCCGGCGAAAGTGGAAGTAACGCCCGTTTCTTCTACTGCTGACACCATCACACAGTCAGTATACTACGTGAAGAAACAGGATAAACGCCACCTGCTGCAACATATCCTGAAAGATGATGCGATCAAAACCCTGCTCGTATTTGCCCGTACCAAACACGGCGCTGACAGGGTGGTGAAAGACCTGGTACGCGTAGGCATCACTGCCGAAGCGATTCATGGTAATAAATCACAGAATGCAAGGCAACGTGCGCTAAGTAATTTCAAGACACGCCAGACACGCGTACTGGTGGCTACCGATATTGCGGCGAGAGGGATCGATATCGACGACCTGACGCATGTGGTGAACTTCGAACTGCCGAATGTACCGGAAACCTATGTGCACAGAATAGGCCGTACCGGTCGTGCAGGTGCCAATGGTATCGCGATTTCATTCTGCGAAGAAGAAGAAAAACCATTCCTGAAGGATATTCTGAAACTGATCAACAGGGAAATTCCTGTTGTGAAAGACCAGCCTTTCCATGATGCACTGGTAGGCATGGAAGCTGTAAAAGTGCCTATGCCGCAGAACAGGCCGAAGAAAAAGGCGCAAGGCGGCGGTGGCGGGTTCCACAGGAACAGGCAGGGACATGTAAATGCACCTAAGAAGCATAAGCCGAAGCCACAACAGGCTGTGAAATAATGATACTTTCTGAGGTTCGCCTATGAGCGGACCTCAGAAATATTTTTCCAGTGTTAACCCATATGTAAACAGCAAGTTCTCCCTCCCCGTTCGCGTCACTTTATTATAGGTCATCGACGCTGTAATTGCTAACCACTTTCTCAGATTAAACGCAATACTATTCACAGACTTCAGGTTGTAATCACTGATATCAGTAATATTCGGCTGGAAAAAATGTGTGCCATCTATTGTGATCAATTCCTTAAATACAAACTTATATGATACACGAAAAGAGTTGCGCACCGCATCGTAAACATCGTGAATCGTATCTTCTATGAAGAGGTCCCCCTTTTCCCAGATAAACCCGTCACTGACGGAGAGATAGGTCGTTTTCCTGTCGAGGAAATTATAAGCTATACCTGCACCTGCCTGGAAACGGTCATTAATTTTCAGCGAGAAACTTTTATCATAGTTAGCCAATCCCCAGTAATAAATTTGTCTCACTGCACGGAAGAGACTGAAGTCAAGCGAAGAGGAGAAATCATTGTTAGTGAGCTCACCGTTCGATTGTCCGTACACCCAGCTGCCAGAGCCATTCAGGACTATTTTCTTTTTGCTCACGCCTACTTTAAACATATTGCTCAGCAAATAGGAATTGCCTTCGTTAGTCTGGTTGATAGAGCCTGTAGACGCGAATTTTCCATAGTAATGTATTGAATCGCTGAACTGAGCAAAGGCTGTTCCGCAAAAAAACAAGATGAATATTGTGACGTTAATACTTCTCATAAAACCCTGCCTTACGCACAATTAACATGCCTGAAATCAATATCTTATATTAAGCCTATGCGTTGGGAATGGGCGATTCCTTCTTCGCTGTGTTCGAAGTAACATACAGCGATTCCTTTATCCTGTATGGCCTGCACGACTTCGCGGGTAGCGACCGCTTTGCTGTCGCGCACTTTTCGGAGATAGACAGCTATGATCTGTGCACCGAAGTGATCGACCAGGGCCTTGTAAATATTAGGGTCTTCCTGGGTATCATCGCCGAGTAATATAAAGCGCATATCAGGATAGTGCTTGAGGATACGGGTGATGCGGGTGAACTTTGTCCGGTGTTTATTTTGCCCGCTTTTCAGTAATTGCCTGAGTGGCTTTAACTGGTTCAATAAAAACACGCCATCCGGCAAGCCATTGTAACGGATGAATTCCCTGATATATGCATAGAGGTTCCATTCGCTGCTGGATACGTAAAAGAAGGGATTATTGTGATGACTTAATAAGCGGTAATGCCTGACTACACCTTCGAAGGGTTTGCGGGTGCGGGCATTGCGGGTAAATAAGACCTGCAGGCGTTTAATAATCTTCGCGGAATGAGATACGAGGAATGTATCATCTATATCAGAGATACAGCCATATTGCGTATGATGTGGAATAATAACTACACCAGTTGCTTCGGAAACAGGGGAATCCGCTACATTCATGATTTTTACCTGTACATTATATTTACCGGCTGCCGGCATGGTGACTGGCTGCCATTGTAAGTGAAAAAAGCCATCTTTCTCGGTTATAGCTGTGACTGGCATCCCCTCCCATTCCAGCATCACCGGGATACCGGCTAAGGGTTTTACCCAGAAGAGGCGCAGGAGGGCAAACATATTCAACAGGAAGAAGCGGCTGTAGCGCGTAAGGGGTCGTGGTCCTATAGCGAGTACATGACCGTATATTTCGAGGTATTCTGCCCCTCCAAATCCATTGTATACCCTGATGTGAGGGCGACCCTCCATGCCGATCCAATGTAGAATTTTATTCCATGCTGTCATTCAGGCGCTGATTTTGCATTAACAGGATACAAATAGCAACCTATGCGGCTACTCTTTGTGATCAATCCAGTTTCCGGCGGCAAAAAGAAGGCCGATCATGGCACATTGATCAGGAATTTTTTTAAAGACCGGGAAGAAACGATTGAAATTTGCAAATTCGAGGGCCCTGCTTCTGGGCAGGAGCTGAAAAAAAAAATCCGGCACTGGCATCCGGATCGCGTGGTTGCTGTAGGAGGTGATGGTACCGTGAAGGCAGTAGCAGAACAACTACTGCACACCCGGCTCCCCATGGGTATTATTCCTGCCGGCTCTGCCAATGGAATGGCAACTGAACTGTCTGTACCGGAGAATTTTGAACAGGCCATGCAGGTGGTGCTGGAAGGAAAGATACAGGTGATCGATGCCATCCGCATTAACCAGCAGGAGATTTGTATTCACCTGGGTGACCTGGGTCTCAACGCCCTGCTGGTAAAAAACTTTGAGCAGGGCGGTACGCGGGGCAAACTGGGCTATGCACTTTCTTCTTTTAAAACTTTGTGGCAAAGGCAGTCCATGCAGGTGGAGATCAGGAATGCACAGGTATCGCTGTCCAGGGTAGCATTTATGATCGTGCTGGCCAATGCCAGGAGGTATGGAACAGGGGTGAGTATCAACCCGGATGGCAATCTCAGCGATGGATTGTTTGAAGTGGTGGTTATCAGGCGGCTTTCTTTGTGGGAGTTGTTGAAGATGATCAGGCAATTCAAGCCATTTGACCCTAAGAAGACGGAGGTGATACAGGCAGACCAGGTGACGATATCAACAAGAAGGAAGGCGCATTTCCAGGTGGATGGGGAATACCTGGGGAAAGTGAAAAATGTGAAGGCAGAGATTATGGCGAAGGCATTGCAGGTGATGGTACCGTGATGGCAGGATGATGGCAGACAATGGTACCGCAATGATAGAGGCAATGGCAACGTATGAGGCTTTGATTGCACCCGGGCAGGAATCTGATTGCCCACAGAACACCCCAATATTACCGCTCTTCAAATTACACCCTTACCAGGCAAAATACTACATGCATTTCTTCAGCCTGCTTTCTATTTTGTTGCATATAAATCAATTTTATGCGGCAATTATTTTTAGCCCTGGCATTATTGGCGGGGAATTCCCTCTTTGCGCAGGATGGATATGTTTTTAAAGAAGGCCTGGCGAGCGGCCCCTGTCATCAATATGGCAGAACAGCTTTGTTTACGGATCAACTGGCGTATGCCCTCAGCGAGGGGCAGTTACAGGCCCCCGGCAATGGCAGCAACTCTTTCGATGGTGAGAAATGGCAATCGGTAAGTGCTGGTGAAGATGGCACTTTCTCCGGAAAAGCATTGACGAACGGGTACCTCTATGTCACCTACAATTCTCCCAAAGCACAGACTGCGATCTTAAATATCAGCGGCCACCAGATGGTATATGTAAACGGCGTACCTCATGCCGGTGACATGTACCGTTATGGATGGATGTTTACACCAGTGCAGCTGAAACAGGGTGTGAATGAATTTTACATTCGTACGTTGAGAGGCTGGGGCAGACAGGGACTGCGGGCAAAACTTACTTTTCCAAAACAAGCTGTTTATATCAGCGTAGCAGATTCTACCCTGCCATTTATTGTGAAAGGCAAGGATAACAGTGGCCTATGGGGTGCGGTGGTTGTCATCAATACAACAGGCAGAGCCCTGAAAGGCCTGGAGATAAAGGCCACGATCCAGGGGAAGACTTTGACCACTACCCTGCCGGATATAGCGCCACTGGCTACACGTAAAGTTGGCTTTATGATGGATGCTACTGCTGTAGGCAGTGATCATAACAGCCTGGCACTGGCACTGAGCAGTCAGCATAAAGTGATCGACAATAAAGAAATTGCTTTAAAGACGGTGAGTGCGGGCGAGCATTACAGCAGTACTTTCGTGAGTGGTATCGATGGCAGTGTGCAATACTACGCAGTATCTCCACAACTGAATCCTGGCGGGAAAGCGCCGGCCCTGTTCCTGTCTGTACATGGGGCAGAAGTGCAGGCCATTAACCAGGCAAATGCTTATAAATATAAAGACTGGGGTGTGCTGGCTGCACCTACGAACAGGAGGCCCCGTGGCTTCAACTGGGAAGACTGGGGCAGACTCGATGCACTGGAAGTATTGAATATTGCAACGCAGGATTTCAAACCAGACCCGGAAAGGATCTACCTGACAGGGCACTCTATGGGTGGCCATGGTACCTGGATCCTGGGAGCTACTTTCCCTGGGAAGTGGGCAGCCATTGCTCCCTGCTCAGGCTACCCGACCTTGATGGGATATGGTTCTGCTGATGGATTGATCCCTGATTCTCCAAAGAATAATACTGAGGCGATCCTGCTGAGAGCAAGCAATCCGAGTAACACGTTTAAATTAGTAAATAACTACAAGGCTGGTGGTGTATACATTTTACATGGTGATAGCGATCGCGTGGTATCTGTAGATTATGCCAGGCAGATGAAAAAGATCTTAGCAGATTTCCATCCTGATTTCAGTTATTATGAATATCCGGGTGGCGAGCATTGGTATGGTGATACCTGTGTGGATTGGGGTCCTTTATTCTCTTATTTTAAATGGCATACGATACCAGCGGATAGCAGTGTGAAGGTGGTAGATTTTACGACGGCGAGTACGGCGATTTCTTCTAAGTACCACTGGGTACAGGTATTGCAGCAGCAGCATGCGCTGGAGTATAGCAGGGTGCAGTTGCGCCGTACAGGCAATACGATCAGTGGTACTACAGCAAACGTAGCTGTGCTTGCTTTGGACCTGAACGATTTTGCAGGAGATATTGTGCTGGACGGACAGACTATTAAATATGCCGGTGGAGAAAAAACATTGTACCTGGAACATGGTGCCGGGTGGCGTATAGGGAAAGCGCCTGCGGAGACAGATAAGGGTATTGTAAGGAATGGTACGCTGAAAGAAGCATTCAATCACAGGATGGTATTTGTGTATGGCACGGCGGGTACAGTGGAGGAAAATGCATGGTCATTGAACAAGGCGAGGTATGATGCGGAGACCTGGTATTACAGGGGAAATGGTGCGGTAGATATTGTGGCGGATAAGGATTTCAAGGCTGGTGATTATGCGGATAGAGGGGTGATTATTTATGGGAATGCGACGACGAATAAGGCCTATGCATTGCTGATGAAAAATTCGCCGGTGCAGATGAGCAGGGGGAAGATCACCGTGGGTGATAAGCTTTATACAGGAGATGCGCTGGCGGGGTATTTTATGTACCCGAGAATGGACAGTAAGGTGGCTGCGGTGGCGGTAATTGGCGGTACGGGACTGAAGGGAATGCGGGCTGCGGAGGCGAACCAGTATTTTGCGGGCGGAAGTGGGTTCCCGGATTATATGATTTTCTCTGCGGAGTTGCTGAAGGGGGTTGAAACGGAGGTGAAGACGGCAGGGTTTTATGATAATGAGTGGAAGTTGAGTGCGAAGGATGAGATTATTAATTAATAATTTTATTTATTTTAAAAAGCGCTTTCACCAACGGCGAAAGCGCTTTTTTTGAGATGCTATAATAGCCGGCTTTAATAGCAGGTCAGGAACTAAAAGATTTGTTTGAATTCCCAGAGGCGACCGATTCCATCTACCGGCATGCAGGATACCAATAGTGTATTGCCCGGGATCTCCCACTTCATATCCTTCATTTTATTGGCAGGAGACATAAACAATTGCATGGCCTCTTTAGTAATGATCTCTTTATTTTCCGCACTGTTGATCAACTGTCCCATTACGGCTGACAATACATGAGGCGGCTGCTCTCCGGAACGATCTAATTGTAAAAGGCTGGCGGCAGCGGTGTTGACCCAACCGGAATGACCATCATTCCCAATGAACACCATTGCCTGTGGCATCGCATGCATGATGGCCGTAAAGCGGGACATGGTATTATTTACGATCCGCTGGGTATGGGACTGCTGTAAGATCTCTTTTAAACGGGCCTGGATGATCTCCAGGCATTCCCTTGCACTGGCATCAAATGACTGCGGTTCACTCCAGCCAAAGAGGATCACAGCATTCACACCATGCCCTTTTACAGGCAATATAACGGCCGAAGAAAGCGCCTGAAATAATTCCTCGAAGGCATTCCTTTCAGAGATCTGAGACCAGTAAATCGCCTTATAATAATGCTGCTCCAGCAATGCTATGATTGGCCCCGGGTTCAGGATCAGGTCATTCAGATATGACGGGGTCGCTGCTTTTACTTTGGCGGTATAAGCATCCTCGAAGTCAAGTTGCAGTGAGATGTAGGCACCAAACAATTCCCGGAGCAATGAGATGCTGAAGGGAATGAATGAAGTGGCATCCAGGTTCCTGTCCCAATCACTCGTCTGACTAATAAATGTAAGCGCAGTTCTTTCCCAGCGTGTCACTATAAATAGCTGTTTATATAAAGGACTTAATAATACTGATTACCTCTCCCGGTGCACTCACATGGGGGAAGTGCCCTCTGGTATTCACGGTAGCCAGCTGGCTGTTGGGTATATGCCGGTGCATATATTCGCCTACTTCCTTCGGTACTGCCGGATCGTCTGTAGTCTGCACAATCAGTGCAGGTATGACGGATTTGCCCAGCTCATTCCTGTGATCCATTTCAAAGATAGCTTTTGCCACAGACAATGCAATATCTGCCCGGATAGAGGAAAGGGTTTTGGCAAAATTGGCTGCCAGTTCCGGTCTGTCTTCATTTTGTACTACCAGCTGTGCAAAGCCGCTGGCCCAGGCGAAGTAGTTTGTACTCATGGCATTGTAAAGTTGTTCCAGGGCTTCCATATTAAACCCGCCTACATAGCCGGTTTCGGGCTCATTCAGGTAACGGGGGCTGCTACCCAGCAGCACCAGTTTATTAAAATAAGAGGGGTATTTAATGGCGGAGAGCAGGCCAATCATCCCGTTGACAGAGTGGCCAACATAGATCACGTTTTCCAGGTTCAACTCCCTGAGCAGGTCACCCAGGTCCGTTACATAGCCTTGTATAGTACTATACCGGCTGGGGCTAAAGGCATTGATATCAGCCTTGCCACCGCCTACATTATCGAAGAGTACTATCTTATAATCTGCTTCAAATGCTTGTACCAGGGGTTCAAATGCTGTCTGGTCAGAGCCGAAACCATGACCGAAGATGATGGTGTGTGTGGCATCTGCTCTACCACGAATGTGGACATTATTCTTCTCCTTTACTGTGTGCATATCAAATCGGGGTTTTGTATCCGGTAAGCTAAAATAAGCAATTATATGGTTAAACAGTTTTACATGCTTTGAGGAATCCGACAACAAGATGTGTAGAAAAGCCCATAGTGCAAATTGCTAAAGTCCTGTTAAACCGCATGGCATAGTTTATGTTTTTTGAGGTGCAGAGTCAACTTATATTTTCAATTTAAAAAAACGACCGAATATGACAATGCTGAACCATGCCAGCAGCCGTTTGTTAGCCGCTTTCGCATTTGCAGGACTTGTAGCTTTTTCTTCCTGTAGCAAAGACGACGACGATACTGCGATTGATCCGGATGCAACTGTTAAGATTGTGAATGTTTTCCCTGATGCAGGTAGTGTAAACGTGTACAATGGTGAGACTAAGATTAACTCTTCTGCCATTGATTACAACACGGCGACTGCTTATCTGAATGTCGCAAAAGGCGATGCGACCTACAACTTCAAAAACGCTGTGTCTAACAACACAGTATTATCATTGCCTGTAAAGTTTGACGGTGGTAATTATTCGCTGTTTACTACAGGTAAAAGCAGTGATAACAGTACGACTGGTATCCTGACAAAAGACAACCTGGATGCGCCTGCTTCAGGTAAGGCAAAGATCCGCTTTGTGCATGCTTCTACAAATTTAGGCGCAGTGAATTTCTTTGTAAGCGACAGCCTGTTATTTAATAACAACGCTTATAAATCTGTGAGTGAATTTAAGGAGATGGCAGCCGGTACTTATACCCTTAAACTGTCTGACGCTACCAGCGGTACGGCAGTGGTAAGTAAGAGTGATGTGGTGCTGACAGCAGGAAAGATTTATACAGTGGCAGCAGTTGGTTTAGTGAATAACAATGTGCTGACTGAGCAACCACTGTCCATCAGTGTTATGGAGAATAACTAAAAGAGAATGCATTCAGTAATAAAAAAAGCTCACGCTGACAGCGTGAGCTTTTTTTATTTGCTTTATAAGATCTTACCAGGTCAGGTCAAAGCTGCTTCCACCGCTGATGGTGAATACTGCTTTCCTGTTACCCTTGTAAGTGATAGTACCTTCGTAGCTGAAAGATTTACCGGCAGCATTCGTACCGCTGATTTTTACAGCAGCTGTACCGGATACGATCTGCAGGGTAGATTTGTCAACTGTTACATCAGTAGCCGTATATTTCAGCACACTGTAGAAAGATTGTACAGCAGCATCTTTTGACACCAGGTTAGCTTTGTTATCAAAAGCCTGGTTGAATACGAGAGAATTGCTTGCATCACTCAGACCTGTTACAGAGAATGTAGCAGCTGAGGTATCAGCGATTGCCATTTTGGTAGTTACCATGGATGTCTTACCAGCAAAGGTGAAATTGAATGACTGGAAAGACTGGTTCGCATCACATTTCAGTACGTAATTGTAAGTGTAGTCGATGCTGAAATAAGGAGTTGCATTCGTTTCGGAAGCAAACTTGATTTCACCGTTATCGGAAAAACCACAATCATCGGTAGTTGCTTTTGCTGC
This sequence comes from Chitinophaga silvisoli, assembly GCF_003412465.1. Classification (GTDB taxonomy): domain Bacteria; phylum Bacteroidota; class Bacteroidia; order Chitinophagales; family Chitinophagaceae; genus Chitinophaga; species Chitinophaga silvisoli. The sequence goes on along the minus strand of NZ_QTJV01000020.1, from coordinate 65,126 downwards.
TTTGCGTGCAGCAATGTACAGGGATGCTGTTTGTGCAGCCTGCTCTGTTTGCGCTACTACGCCACCGTTGGTCACCGCGGAACTTACTGCTGTTGCAACTTCTGCCTGACTTACAGCTGGTTCAGCGCTGTCCTTATCATCCTTTTTACATGCTGGTGCAAATACAGAAATACCTGCAGCTACACACAGGAAATACAGGGCAGCTTTACTGCGCAACAAGGGGTTGCTCATTCTTTTCATAGATGAATTTTGTTTAGTTTAGAATATAGTCGAAAGGAGTTGGTTTGTTTTTTGTCCCCCCTTTACTGACGCTAATATATATTAAAATAATAATATAAACGACTGATATAAATCCTTTATTGTGGGGGTGGAAAAATAATGGATGACTGACGAATTATTAAGCCTAAAAAAGCCCCCACCAAAAGGCGGAGGCTGATTGTATACTGTTGTCACAAATGTTTATTACCTGATCCAGGACACGGTATATTTCGTATCGTTCAGCACCAGTGAAGCGGCGTCATTGCCTGAGAAGGTCAGTGTACCTGACAGGGTGAATGATTTACCACTGGAGCTTTCACCTTTGATATTTACGGTAGCCGTACCTGATGTTATTCTAAGTGTTGTTTTGTTTACATACATATTGGTAGATGATACAGTTACTGTGCTGGTGAACTTGTGCATCTTACCAATTTTGGATTGTTGTGTACCTGTACGGATGTAGGTCTGGCTTACTTTGTAGAAAGTACTGTCGTTAGACAAACCTGTTACCACGATCTTATTGTTCACGCTATCATCAGAAGACATACGTGGAAAATCGTAGAGTGCTCTACCGGTAGCTTTAAATTCATATTGTGTCGGTACTTGTTCAGTACAGGTCAACATGCCGGTCCAGGTAATACCATAGCTCCATACATAATAGGAAGCTGTATCTGCGTTCGCGCTGGTTCTTGTTTTTTCGTAAGGAACGCCGCACTGGTCAGCCAGCTTTCCGGTATTGTCAGTGTTTGCTGCCGCTACTACACTCAGCGCTGCATTTGTCTGGATAACCAGACCACCACCTTCACTACTGAAGGACTGGACAACGGCTTCCGCCATTTCATCGGCGGTGATTACACCATCATCTTCATCTTTCTTACAGGAAAAAACTATTAAGGCCAGTCCCGAGATAAAGGCAAGAGAAAGGGCCATTTTACGAACGTGCCATGACAGACGGCGTGTTTTCATAGAATCACAATTTATAGGGAATGATAAATAGGTAGTGCTAGATAGTAATAAATTTCATAATATAAAAGCATTTGAGCGAATTAAACTATAAATATTTTATTATATGCGTAGCCTTATTTTGCAAATGATTGAGTATCACACATTCATCCAATTTTTAAATTCCGGTACACGGGCCTTGCTGATCAGGATCTGTTCTTTGGGTGCCGGGTGCACTTTCAGGGCTAAGCGGCCATTGAAATAAAAATCAACTTCCTGGATAGCACTGCGTTGGATGATAAACTGCCTGTTGGCCCGGAAAAACATACCCGGATCCAGCTGTTGTTGCAACTGTTCCATGGTAAAGTCGATGATGTACTGTTTATTGTCCGTCGTGCCGGCATATACCAATTCATTTGCGGTATAGAACCAGGAAATATTGCCGGCCAGGAGTGGAATGAGCTTATCCCTGTTGTGTACGAGGAAAGATTGTTTGTAGGTTTTGAATTGGGCTGCCAGTTGCAGAATGCCGCTATGATCGCGGAGACGATTGTATTTCTGTAAGCTTTGTTTCAGTTCAGTTTCATCAAAGGGTTTGAGGATGTAGTCGATCCCGTTTGCCTTGAATGCCTGCAGGGCATAGTCGTCGTAAGCGGTGATGAAGATTACGGGCAGCGTGACATGGACCTGGCTGAAGATTTCGAAGGAGAGGCCGTCGCTGAGGCGGACATCCATGAACAGGAGTTCGCATAGCTGCATGTTGGTATTGAGCCAGGCTACAGATTCTGCTACCCCGGGGAGGATGGTGAGTACTTCCACTTCGGGAGCTATGTCCTGGAGCATGTGCCGCAGGTTGCGGGCTGTGGCTGGTTCGTCTTCTATAATCGCTACGCGTAATGCCATAAGTATTTATTGCAGGGGAAGTGTTACGATGAATGCTGTATTTGTTTTATTGATACTGATTTCCTGTTGAAGGAGGATCTTGTATCGTTCGTTCAGATTTGCCAACCCGATGCCTGTGCCGGGTTCAGGAAAATGGACGGGCTGCAGGTTATTCTTTACGACTACGTGATTGTCCTGCAGCCTGATTTCCAGGACCAGCGGTATTTTGTTGTGCTTCAGCGCATTTTCTACCAATGGCTGGAATGACATGTGTGGAAGCCGGCGATGCTGCTGATCTTCCGGGATGTCTATGATGAGTTGGAAGCCTTCTTCATGCCGCATTTTCAGGAGGGCGGCATAGGCATTGACTGCATTGATCTCGTCTTTTAAATCGACTAAGCCGGTGTCTTCTTTCTGTAGTGAATAGCGGAAGAAACGGGAGAGCTGATTGATGTAATACTGTGCTTTGGCAGGGTCTTCGCGGACTACACCGGAGAGGCTGCTGAGCGCATTGAAAAAGAAATGCGGCTGGAGTTGCCCTTTGAGCAAACTGAGTTCTGCTTTGAGGTTGGCGTTGCGCAGGCGGTCGTTTTCAAGTTCTTTCATGCGGGCATGGCGGAGAATGTCAACGATGCGCACCTCAATGAGGACTAAGATAACCGTGAGGATAAGTTTAACTCCTAAGCCGCGGCCGGGGAGGAAATAACCAGCCCCGTAGAGGTTTTTTTGGATGGAAAGGCCGATGGTAAAAAAGAAAAGGAGGACCAGTAGGTTGACTAAATGCGTGATCACCTTATTGATTTTAAAAGTGTCACTGATATAGAAAATAATAAGACAAAAGATAAGGTTAAGTACTGTTTGAAAAATGACTTCCGACAGGTTGAATGGTGCGAAATGAGATAAGGGGTTGTTTTCCCTCAGGGAAAAGAGTTTAGGGATGTTGAGTGCCAGGGTGATGAAGAGTGCACTGTATATGTAGACTTGTCGTTTCATTGGGAACAAAATTGCAGCATGGTTGACTTAAAATTAGAGAAATAAAGGTGAAGCTGCAAAATTGGGGGGTGGATGAAACAAAAAGCGCTTTTGCGGTGTGGCAAAAGCGCTTTTTGTTAAGAGGATTATAATTCACGGATCCAGATATTGCGGAAGCTCAGTGGCTCGCTCTTATCCCCATGGGCCTGTAGTTTGATCGGGCAGGCACCGTGAGGTTTTTCGTAAGAAGCTTTACCAATGTACTTGGTAGGGCCCTGCAGCGCTACATTGTTCTGTACCAGTACACCGTTGAATAATACGGTCACACGGGCAGGACTTTGTACGGAACCATCCGAATTGAATTTAGGTGCTGTCCAGATGACATCGTAAGTCTGCCATTCACCTGGCTTCTTATTTGCGTTTACCAGTGGTGCAGTTTGCTTATAGATACTACCTGCCTGACCATTTACATAGGTCTTGTTGTTGTAGTTATCCAACACCTGCAGTTCGTAACCATCGTCGCCAGGGCCGGTGGAAGCTAAAAACAGGCCGCTGTTGCCCCTACCCTGTCCGGTACCTGTAATGTTCTTAGGCACTCTCCATTCAATATGCAACTGGTAGTTCGTAAAAGACCTTTTCGTTTGTATATTTCCGGTATTCTTATCCACAGTCAGGATCCCTCCGGATACTTTCCAGGCCGCAGGCTGGGAAGGATCTTTGACAGAAACCCACTGGTCCAGGGTCTTGCCATCGAACAAAACAATTGCGTCGGAAGGTGCATCTGTGTTAATCTTACCGGGGGTTACTACAGCAGGGACTGGTTCCCACACTTCAGTGTCTTCGGGTTTGGTCTGCGCAAATAACGTGGTCGAAAGTGCAACAGCCGCTACTGTTACTAACATTTTCTTATGCATGATCACTAAAATTTAATTCTCTAAATTAAAAAAGCTATTGACAAATTACAATCCGGCTATCATATTTATTGTAAAGTTGCTATCTCCTTAGTATCTTCATTAAATATTATATGAATAGGGTACAATCTCGAAATGGAACTAACTGAATTCATATCAGGCCTGATCAATGAAGGTAATGTAACCGTAGCTGCCGATCTGCTTTCCTTTGAGGAAGCGGACCTGCGCACAGCTGCTATTCACCTGCAACAATATTATGAAGATGACTGTCGTGAGATGCCGCATACCGCTCCTGCACTGGATATGGAAGCAGCACTCTGGGCAGCGGGCTACCTGTACACCACTGTGCAATTCATATTATTACGCAATCTTGATGCTTCATTACTAGACACACATTTACCTGCATATAAAGGTGAGAGAACCCCTGCAGCCATCTATTCAGCAGACCTGACCCTTCGTTATCTGCCAGATCTTTTTCTGCTGGCCAAAGGTCTTTCTCCTGCGGATCCATTGATCGCCCGGTTTTACCAGACCGCTCATCAATGGCCATTTTCAGCAGCCGCCATTCCTCTAACCGAACAGGTAGACCTGTCTGCCATTAATGAGCATCCATCATTAAGGCAGGCATATACTGACAGGATTATCCAGGCAAGGAACCTGTCTCAATCCCGTCTACCTGAAAACCTGCCATTTGTACAAGCAGCCCTGGGATCATATGCTGCTCAACTCTGGCCTCAGTTCGACACAGTTATTAATGAAATTATATTATGACCTTACCCACAACCCCGCTGGTAGATAAGCTCAACGATGTCCTACAGCACCTGAAAAAGACTTTTGTTGGAAAAGATGACATCATCGACCTGATGGGCATCTGCCTTGCCGGCAGGGAAAACCTCTTTTTATTAGGCCCCCCGGGAACTGCTAAAAGCGCGATGGTGCGTGCCCTTGCCAACTTACTGGAAGGTAAGACCTTCGAATACCTGTTGACCCGCTTCACCGAACCCAATGAGCTGTTTGGCCCTTTTGACATCCGCAAACTGCGGGAAGGCGACCTCGTGACCAACACCGAAGGTATGCTGCCCGAAGCCTCCCTGGTATTCCTGGATGAACTCCTGAATGCCAACAGTGCGATCCTCAACAGCCTGCTGATGGCCCTTAACGAAAAGATCTTCAGGAGAGGAAAGGAAACCAGGGCCCTCCCTGCCCTGCTCTTTATCGGTGCCAGTAACCACCTGCCCGAAGATGAGGCCCTGCAGGCACTCTTTGACCGTTTCCTGCTCAGGGTGCATTGTGACAACGTAGATCCTGCCGACCTGGAAAAGGTATTGCAAGCCGGCTGGAAACTGGAGCAATCCGAGCATGCGACTCCTGCTAAAATCAGTGCTGAAGAAGTAAGGGAACTGCAAAACATAACCACTACGATAGACCTCTCCGGCATCAGGGGGGCCTATATCACTTTGATACAACAACTACGCAATGCAGGCATCCAGATCTCTGACAGGAGAGCGGTGAAGTTGCAACGCCTCATAGCGGCCAGTGCTGTGCTCTGCAAAAGGGAGACGGCTATCCTGTCGGATATGTGGGTACTGCGGTATATCTGGGATACGGAAGAACAGCAGGAACTCATTGCTGCCATTGTAAATGCTGCTCTGGTGACAAACGATGAGCAACAAAGTGCTGCTCACCCGAGAGCCGCTGTCAACAGCAGCCCTGATGCTGATGCCATCTACAGGGAAGTGCAGCAAATGACCACGCAATGGGAAGCTGCAGACACCTCTCCTGCCGAGCGCGCACTGATCAAAGACAGGCTTCGCTACCTCAATGACCGTTGTGAATGGATCAATAACGATACGCAGAAGAACTTTGTTTTAGCACCGATAGATCATTTGTGGGAAAAGATCATGCAGACTAACTGATGACTGAAAGTGTAATTACATTATTGCCGGCCGACATCAAGGTACTGGCGCTGCTGCGTACCAGGGTGGATATTGTGGCTGCCAGGCACCAGGATCTGATCTGGGTAAAAGGGATCGCGGACAATGCTTTCCGCCAGCTGCCCGCATTGAACACCTGGAAGCCCGATGGGGCAAACCGCCTCTTTGCTCCTGGCGCATTGACACCAGCACTGACCTTGCCGGAGCTGGCGTGGCAACCATTGACTGAATTTATCCCCGTAAGTCTGCCGGCATCCGGGTTACCAGCCTTTGCTACCGCCAGGCATGCTGTAAAATTAGCTCCCTGCCCAGGCACAGAAGAAAGCTTCGCCATACTTACGGAGATGCGTACACTGGAAGCCTATATTGCCGCCGCACCACAGGTCAGGTTACGACACCTGCGCTTTGCAGCTTCTGCCAGCGCCCGTGTGCTGGTAGCCGGTGTACCATTGCCTCCCATACCCGGTACTTCGTATACGCTGAAAGACAGGATTCTGATGCCTGCGGGATATGATTTTGATCCCCCGGTAATTAGATCACTGCTGACTGAAAAACTGGAAGCAGCACGGACGCATTTCCTGCTCTTTCATGTAAACGGTGCCTATGAAATGATCCCGGACACATCCTTTGTTCACGTCACCCGCAGCGCCGTAAGACTCACTGCCGAAACCCTGACCCATGTATTATAAACAAACCCTTGAAACTACCGCCTACTTCAAATCGGCCGAAGATTACTTCTGGCGCTGGGCAGATGATGGGGAAGTTATTGAATGGCAGGATGGACAGACACTCTGCTACAGGCCTTCGCTGACGGAGACACTGGCTGAACTGAAAGATCATTTTCCTCCACTGGGTGCCTTATTACTCCTGATGAATGCAGGCAAGAATAATGGTGCCCGGGTGAAGTATATGTTAAATACCGTATTTCAAAAAGTACATCCGGATATTGAAGATAAACAAATCTGGGTGCGGGATGCGCTTTCATTGATGGAACTACTGGGGTCCCTGCCTGACCGTAACTGGATCGGGAATAAGAAAACACACCTGTTACAGACATTGTGTGCATCGGTAGCACCCAGTGTAAGCAGTGAGGTAGCAGGGAATATCATAGATAACTTTAAAAGTGGCAGACTGGATCATACCATTCTGCAACCGGTGCCCCTCAGCAAATTTATAGTTGAGGTAGACCTGCAATACCTGGCGGCTGTTTACAAGGCGATCGGCAGCAGGGAAGAGCTGTTGCTGCAATTGCAGACGGGTGTGAGTGAACTGCCCAAACCATTGCCGGTATTGATTCCGGAGCCTCCGCAATCGGACCTGTTATCAGAACTGGAAAGTGATCCTGCTACAGCAGGTTTTACACGACTTACCCGGCAAATGATTGCAGCCCTGCATATTCCTATGCATGCACATGGTAGCAGTGATCAATTATTTGGCGGTGTGTCCGACATTAGTAACAGGGGCCATTTCGACAGGTTATTACTGAGTGAATTAGCGCATGATGAATTGTCGCTGATGGTGAGACTCGCAAATAATGAAGCGCTTTACTTACGCAGGGAACAGCTGCCTTCCGATTATCAGCCGGAACGTTTTTTACTGGTAGATACCTGTATCAGGATGTGGGGTACGCCCCGTCTCCTGGCCATGGCAGCGGCACTGGCCTGTTCGCTTCAAAATAAGAAAGGAGAAATGCCGGCCTATGCACTGACAGGATATGACTATACACCTTTGCAACTGGGCACCAAAGTGGGTGTAGGCAGTGCACTGGAATTATTATCTCCTGAGCTGAACAGTGCTGCGGGCCTGACTGCTTTTGTAAAAAATGTATTGCAAAAACAGCAGCAGGAGTTTTTCTTAATTACTGATGAACAATTGTTTCATACCGCAGCTTTCCAGGAGGCCTTTGCGGCGATCCGCAAATGCAATGGTTACCTGATACTGGTAAACAGGGAAGGCAAGGTGCAGCTCTTTCATTATAACAAAGGGCACCGGCACCTGCTGAATCATGCCGTGTATGACCTGGAGTCTATATTTACAGCGGGCGATATATTGCCTGCAGCACATAGTTTGCCGGCATTTTTACATCAGCAGGAGGCACCCCTGTATTTTCCATTCAGCTCCATGCAGCTGCATTACTATTACTATAATGCCGGCCAGTTCGGGGGTGTGGCGATTACAGAAGATCAACGTTTACTGTACTGGAAGTCTGTGGCTAACGGGGCGAAGGAAATCAGTAATGATCTGCCCAAAGCCAAACACTATGCATTTGGACATAGTGAACAGGGCACTATTTATGTACTGCTCTATTTCAAAGATGCGCTGTATCTATACTACCTGAATACAAGTATACTGGCCAGCTCGCATCATGTGGTACAGCTGTCGCTGACCGGTACAATCACCTTTATTTATGAAGATAAAAACTTCTTCATTAACGATGACTGGGGCCCTTACAGGCTCCACGTAGATACGCTGGAGATCAAGCCCCTGGAAAAGTATAAAGGTAATAAAGATCCCATGGCCAGGGCTGATCATTTACGGGCATTGAAGAAGATGATCAACTGCGGCTACAATATGTATAAGCAGGTGAAAAGTATCATGGTAAGTCCTTCCGGCAGACTGGCTATTAACCATATGGAACTGCGGCACAATGCGAATAAGTTATCGCTTGAAAGCTGGACTACGGTGAGCAATGTCACGCCGAATCTCACGGGTCATGAGCGCACGATTCCGGGTACGCAGATCCGCATTACCCGGTATGTACTGAACAATTATGTGGAAGCCTGGATGGATTCAAGGGGCCTACTGCACCTCCGCAGCCAGGATCCCAATGTGCGGGAGATTACACTTGTGGTGATCCAAAACAAGCCCACGGCCTGCTGGGCAGCTGATGGTGCATGCTGCGGATTCCAGTATTTTATTGGTGAGAAAAATGCACGGCTTCTGCCCGCGCATACTTTTTATGAATCATACATACAACCTTACATCGATCATCTGAAATTGAAATGATACTGCAGCTTACATATGATCCATCCGTTTGCCACCCGGTACTCGGTGCCTACATCAGGGGGAATACGCCTGCTGAGTGGTTTGCCGAAATACAGCGATGGAATGTGCCCCCCGGATCACTGACCTGTATGCTTCTGCCGGAAAGCAAATCCAGCATGGCTCCTACAGGTATGATGGTTGTATTTCACCCTAAGCATATCCCGCCTGCGGCTACTATCGCACATCCCTATACGATCATCGGCAAGAAACTGCTGATTCCTGTTCATGCTAAGTTATTGCCGGCACTCAGTAGCAGTGAGATGGCTGATCTGCTGGTATGGGAGTGGCAGGTGATGCATCCTCATGCGGGTTTCTTTGGTTTTACGGCAGCAGACCTGGTATCGCTCAGCGACTTACTGGAAGTGCCGGATGCCATTGAGCATTCCTGGGACATGGCACATCCGGGTATGCCGGCGATGGCTCCCTTGCGCATGATCAACGTAAGGCGAAAAGAAGATGAAGCACCGGTGATCGACATCCTGAAAAGTGGTGTGGAGAGCAAGCCACTGCATGAAATACCAATGGAAGAGCCTCCCCTGAAGGGCTGGAAAAAAATAAAGGCGGCGATCCTCAAAGCCTTCATGAAGCTGATGGGCAGGCAGGGGAACAATGAGCGCAACAGTGTATACCAGTGGATGCAGCAGCAGCTGGAGAACCTGCAGGAAAAGAGAGACAAGGAGCTGCAACGCCTGCTCGACATGTTCGACGAGGACCTGCGCGAGGCATTACAATATGCGATTCCCTTAGGTTCTCAGCATGCCAGCAGAGGAGTAGCGCCACCATCATCTTCCCTCTCCAAAAGAAACACGCATTTCAGCCTGGGTGGCCTGGCTGGTGGCGGTGGGCCGGTAGATGCCTGGGATGTAGACAGGTACTATGAACAACTGCACAAAAAATATATGGCTGCAGCCTTGCAGGCAATAGAGAATAAAGATTTTAAACAGGCTGCTTATATCTACGCGCACCTCCTGCAGGATTATTATTTAGCGGCGAAAGCACTGGTACAGGGTGGATTTTTCAGGGAGGCGGCAGCCTTATACCGGGATTACCTGAACAGGCCTTTGCCGGCTGCAGAATGCCTGGTACAGGGAGGTTTACTGCTGGAAGCAATTGAGATTTACAAGGAACTGGATATGTATGAAATGGTGGGGGATTTGTATATCAAACTTGAACAGGCGGACCTGGCTCACAATTACTACAGGAAGAGTGTACAGGCGGCCCAGCAGCGGAATGACCTGATAAAAGCGGCGGTGCTGCTGGAAGAAAAACTGCATGCGCCGGATGAAGCGCTAAGATTATTATACAGGGGATGGAACAGTTATAACAGGGCCGCTGATCACCTGGATCTGTATTTTGATGTGGTGAGCAGGCATACGCCTGAGCAACTGCCTCTGCATATCAGAAAGGTGTACCAGAAAAGTGCCCCGGAACAATTGCCCCTCTTCCTGCAGGTGATGCTCCTTGTGCACAACAAGCATTCTTCCCCGGCGGTGAAACAGGCTGCCACCGATCTCAGCATGCACATCATCAGTGACCAGGTGAAACAGGGAAACACCCAGCACTTGTTGTTACTGAAACAGTTCCTGCCGGAGGATAAGCAATTGCCCGCCGACCTGTTCCGCTACAAGAGCACGGTGGCTACGCAGAGTAAGAAATTGATGAATGGCAGAAGGATCAATTTGCCTACGGGAATTACCTGGGCAGGTATGATGCGGCATAACCTGCAATTGTTCATCATCGGGATTAATGTTCATTCATTTTACCTGCTCAGGATCAGCTCTGAGTTTGAGATAGAGCAGTATGTATGGCCGATGCCCCTGATCCCGATGTTTGAATACATTGTGAGCGGGTTCCCGGAGACGAACAGGCTGATGATCTACCTGAACCCGGAAAATGACCTGGAAGACCAGCCGAAGATCCTGCCGGCAAACACGCATTTTAAGTATGGGATGAGTGTAAGTTTTCCCAATTTCCTGCAGCAGCATGTAGTAGGCTTTGTAGCCAAAATAGCAGGGGCAGTGACACAAATTGCGCTGAATGAAGGGATCCTGGGCATCTGGCATTATACAGGCGATGGGGAGCTGGACAGGCAGTACATCTGTACCCTGGAAGGGAACAGCATTTATTGTGCTGATAAACCATTGCCCACGCCTGTTTACCAGCGGAATGAATGCTATTACTTCCTGCTGGAAACAACGCTGTATTGCGTGGATGATTCCGGTATCACCACCTATTTACACCCTGCACCTCCTATTTACCTGCTGACTGCGGTACCCATGGTCTCTACGATTATGTTTGGGCTGACAAATATGGGGCTTGTATCCATCCAGATCAATAAGCAGCAAATGTCGATAGTGGATGCCCCGGTGCCGGTATCTCACAGGGTAGTGTCTATGGCCTGGATTCCGGGTGGGCATGTGGTAGCTGTGGGGGACCAGCTGGCGAGCATCTTCAAAGTGGATGGTGCATTGCTAAAACTGGAGCATGAAATCAGGCTGGAAGAAGAGCCGGAAGCAGTGATTGAAGGCAGTGTGAGAGGTGAATTTATCTTATTGGGGAAGAGTAAGATGCTGACTGTCATGGACGTAAACAAACTGTAAGATATTAACAATTCATATTGCCATTCTATCGTAAATTTGAGATACCTGCTTTGGAGGCATTTTGGACAATTTAAACCCTGAATCATGGAAAATAAACTCATTCGCGAAGCCTATAAAAATTATTGGCTTGAAAACGGGAAAAAACCAGTTTCTGTATACATATTCTGTCAGCAATTAGGTCTTTCCGAAAGTACTTTTTACGATAGCTATGCATCCTTCGATGCCGTTGAAAAAGACATCTGGTTATCCTTTTTTACAGATACACTCGACAAGCTGAAAGCTGACGATACTTACCAGGGCTATTCTGCCCGCGAAAAGCTCCTCACCTTCTACTTCCTCTGGGTACAGAAGCTGAAAGAAGACAGAAGCTACATTTTGCAGCAAAAAGAACAATTCCACATTCCTGGTTATCATGAAAACAGGCTGGAAAAGTTCAAAGATGCTTTTTACGAGTATGCCAAAGGCCTGATCCAGGAAGGATATCAGTCTGGCGAGGTAAAAGAGAGAAAATTCATTTCCAGTCAATACGTACATGGATTCTGGGTGCAGGCGCTCTTCGTGCTTAACTACTGGATCAAGGATGATTCAGAAAAGTTTGAGCTGACAGACGCTGCGATTGAAAAGGCTGTGAACCTCAGTTTCCAGTTGATCAGCTCGGGCACACTTGACAGTATACTGGACTTCGGCAAATTTATGTTCACCAAGAAGTAGAGGAGATAAAAGGTAATGAAAGAGCAAACTAATATTCCTACGGGAAAAGTGGAAAGAGCGAGTCGGTTTGTAACCACAGGATTGAAAGTTGGAACCAATTACCTGAAACACTATACCAGGAAACTGATTGATCCGAATATCAGCAGGGAAGAGCTCCATGCTGACAATGCGGAAGACATTTACGATACACTCAGCAACCTGAAAGGCAGTGCACTGAAAGTAGCGCAGATGTTGAGTATGGATAAGGGCATGCTGCCCAAAGCCTATACCGATAAGTTTGCCATGTCGCAATACAGCGCTCCTCCCCTTTCCGGTCCGCTGGTGATCAATACCTTCGTCAAGACCCTGGGCAAAACGCCAGCAGAACTGTACGATACCTTCGATGTAAAGGCAGCGAATGCCGCCAGCATCGGGCAGGTACATAAAGCTACCAAATGGGGCAAAGAACTGGCTATAAAAATCCAGTACCCGGGGGTAGCCAGCAGTGTGAAGTCTGACCTCCGCATTGTGAAGCCCTTTGCCATGCGCATTGTGGGCATGAACGAGGTGGATATGGACAAGTACTTTGAGGAGATTGAAAGCAAGCTGCTGGAAGAAACGGATTATAAACTGGAACTGCAGCGCTCAGTGGAAGTATCGACCCTGTGCGCGCACATTCCTAACCTGGTATTTCCGCAGTATTACCCGGAGCTCTCGAGCGGGAAGATCATCACTATGGACTGGCTGAAGGGCTATCACCTGAAGGAGTTTTTGCTCAAAAACCCATCCCAGGAGGCCAGGAATAAGATTGGACAGGCGCTGTGGGACTTCTACCAGTTCCAGGTACATCAACTGAAAAAGGTGCATGCAGATCCGCATCCGGGCAACTTCCTCATGCGGGAAGACGGTACGATCGGCATCTTCGACTTTGGTTGTATCAAGGAAATACCGGAAGATTTTTATGTCAATTACTTCCTGCTGACGGATAAAGAAGTGTTGAAAGACGATGTGCGCAGGAAGCAAATTTATACCAGCCTGGAAATGATTCATCCCTCGGACTCGGACAAGGAGATTGCCTTTTTCTCCACCCTGTTCCAGAAGATGATTGATATGCTCACGCTGCCGTTTACATTGCCTGAATTTGATTTTGGGGATGAACGTTATTTCCAGGAGATTTACGCTTACATGGATTATGTAGCCAATCTGAAAGAAGTGAAAGAATCGAAAGTGGCGCGAGGGTCCAGGCACAGCCTGTATGTGAACAGAACCTACTTCGGCTTGTATTCTATTCTAAGCGATCTCAAAGCGAATATTAAAACGGGGCTTCCTGCACTATAAGCAGGGCCCCATTTTTTTTTGTATCTTTTAGGTATGAACATTCTTATCATCGAAGACGAGCAGGCACTACAGGAATCAATAGCACAATACCTCGGCAAACAGGGCTACATCTGTGAAGTAGCAGTCAACTTCCGGGAAGGCATTCAGAAGATCAACGATGCAGAATACGAATGTATAATTGCCGATATCGGCCTACCTTATGGCAGCGGACTGGATATCGTGAAGGAACTGAAACAGATCCGCTCCGATGCCGGCATCATCATCATCTCCGCCAAAGACTCCCTGGAGGATAAACTTAATGGTCTGGGCCTGGGTGCCGATGACTATCTCACCAAACCTTTTCATTTATCAGAACTGAGTGCACGGGTCAATGCCCTGCTACGCCGCAAGCATTTTGGCGGTAATACCAGTATTATTTTCCAGGATATACAGGTGATTCCTGCTTCCAAATCAGTGCTGGTACACCAGAAACCAGTAGAATTGACGGCCAAGGAATACCAGTTGCTCGTATACTTTATCGCCAATCAAAACCGTGTCATTACCAAATCGGCCCTTGCTTCTCACCTCTGGGGCGATGAATATGACATGGCAGGTTCCTACGATTTCATATATTCACATATCAAAAACCTGCGTCGTAAATTGATGGATGCCGGTGCACCTGATTATATCAAAACGGTGTATGGCACGGGTTACAGGTTCGAATAATATGAAACTCCTCACTAAAAATACTATCTGGTTCTTATTGATCATGCTGCCATTGCTGGCGGCTGGCGGTATTTATCTCTATCACCAGTTTGACAAGGAACTGAAAAAAGAGATGGATGAAGAACTCGTGAATGACCAGATTCAATGGCTGATTTATTTTAATTCTATTCCTGATAGTAGTCCGGTGTTCCGGATCACAACACCGGAATTTAGTATTCATCCTGCACAGGGACCTGCGGATGCACAACCATTCCTGAAAACGATTATGCAATACCAGGAGGTAGAGCATAAGGAAGTGCCATACCGGCAACTGGAGCAGGTGATCCGGATCAGAGAGCGGTTTTATACCCTGACGATCCGGAAATCGCTGATTGAAAAAGACGACCTGATTAAGAATATTGCGCTGGTCATGGCATTGGCTTTTATCGGGCTCCTCCTGTTTACCATATTGGTGAACAGGCTGATTAGCCGTAGCATCTGGCGGCCATTCTACCAGTCACTGGACAAGATGGAAAAGTTGCAGCTGGAGCAGATGCATCACCTTTCTTTCCCGGATACTTCTGTTACAGAATTCAACAGGTTGAACGAAGTGTTGTTAAATGCCACTACGCGGATTTACCATGATTTTGTGATTATGAAAGAACTGACGGAAGATGCGGCACATGAAATGCAAACCCCGCTGGCCATTGCACAAAACAGGCTGGAACTGTTACTCCAGGATGAAGCATTACAGCCTGCACAACTGAGATCTATCGCACAAACGCATGAAGCCCTGCAACGGTTGTCGCACCTGAATCATAGTCTGCTGTTCATGGCCAAGATTGGCAATAAACAGTTCGTGCCGGCAGGCAATATCAGTATCAAAGCAGTGCTGCAAAAGCATCTTCGTTTATTTGAAGAACTGATCAGGGATAAGGATCTGCTGGTGAGTACTGATTTCAGCGGGGATCTCTCTTTATTATTACATCCAATACTGGCCGATACACTGATCAGCAATTTGCTGGGCAATGCGATTAAATATAATTATCCCAAAGGTACCATTACCATACAACTGACAGACCAACTGTTCAGCATTTGCAATACGAGTGAATATCCTCCTATTCCTGCAACACAGTTGTTCCAGCGGTTCAAGAAGAATGCCTCCAACCTGGAAAACAGTAATGGATTAGGACTGGCGATTGTGAAGAAGATTACTGATACGAATCACCTGAAGATCTATTACATTCATAAGGAGAAGGAGCATCATTTCATTATCCGGCCGGACAGGCATCATCATTAAACCAGGCATCGTCGTTAAAACAGGTATCGTAGTTAAAACAGGTATCGTAGTTAAAACAAACATCGTAGTTAAAATAGGCCCCGTCGTTAAATTTATCCAACCGGTCGTTTTGTTATTTGCATTCTTCGTTCGTGTTGTTGTTTGAATGCTACCCATTCCCTCCTTTATCCAGATTTTCCCCAGCATTGGTATTTTTCTTTGTTTCATGAAGTTTTCATGGTTGATCATATTGTTGGCCCCCCTCGGCCTCCTGGCACAGGATACCAGTAAGGTGGTGCAGATTCATGAGGTGGTGATTAGTTCTACACGTACTAACAGCCGCATCGAAGACCTGCCTATGAAAGTGGAGGTATTAGGCCCTGAAGACATGCAGGAAGAAGGCGGCATTAAGCCCGGGAATGTAGCAGGATTGCTGGGTGATCTTTCCGTCATTCATATTCAAAATACATCGGCCATCAGTGGTAATAATGCCATCCGCATGCAGGGACTGGATGGAAAATATACCCAGCTCTTAAGGGATGGCCTTCCCCTGTACGAAGGGTTAAGCGGCAATTTTGGCGTACTGGCCATCCCCCCGCTGGATTTGAAACAGATTGAGATCATCAAAGGCTCGGTATCTACTTTGTATGGAGGAGGAGCGATTGCGGGGATGATTAATTTCATTTCAAAGACACCGGGGGAGCAACCTGACCTGGATCTGTTGCTGAACAGGAGTACCCTGAAGGAGAATAATGCGAATATTTATTATTCACAGAAATTCAGGCAGACAGGTTTTACGTTCTTTGGCGGTGTCACTCACCAGAATGCGACGGATGTGAATAAAGACGGATTTAGTGATGTGCCGCAGCTGAGACAATACCTGGTGCATCCGAAGTTCTTCTGGTACCTGAACCCATCTACAACATTCACAGCCGGCTACCAGGGCACTTTTGAACAACGCAGGGGTGGTGGCACATTTTATACGGAAAAAAATAACAGTGAGCGCAATAGCTTAGACCTACAACTGACACACAAGGCATTGACGATTAAGAGCAATGCCAGCCTCTATCATCTGCTGCATACGGAAGGGGATTTCCTCTTACAGGGCAGGCAACTGAATAGTTATACAGAAGCGAGTTATAAATGGCATGGTGCAGTGCTGGGTATGAACAATACCAGTGAATCGTATACGAGGGATCACCAGGACAGCAGCCGCATTGCTAACTACGCGTATAATACTGTCGGTTTCTTTGCACAGGATGGAATTCAACTTACGAAGCAGCTGATGCTGGAAGGCGGATTGCGGGCAGATCATCACAATGTATATGGCTGGTTCCTGTTGCCAAGGCTGGCGATGGTATATAAACCGATCACTGACCTGTCTATTCGGTTAAGTGCAGGTACGGGGTATAAGACGGCCGCTATTTTTACAACACAGACACAATTGCTGGGTTATAAGATGCTGGCTGCACTGCCGGAGGGATTGAAGGCTGAGCGGAGCAAGGGGCTGAACTTTGATGCAAATTATCATACTACGATTGGCGAACTGGATCTCACGTTGAACCAGGCATTCTATTATACTTATGTGAAAAACCCGATCCTGCCTGTGCTCACAAGTGATAATCTTTATGAGTTGCAAACGCAGGCTGGGCCTATGCGGAGTGCGGGTACGGATACTTATGTGAGGATGGAGCTGGATGATGTGGAATTGTACCTGGGTTATAATCATACGATTGCAAAAACGGATCATGTGTATGTGCCATTTGCACCACAGGATAAATTTGCCGCAACACTGGCTTACGAAATAGAGCGTAAATGGCGGATGGGTGTGGAGAGTGCCTGGAATGGTCACCAGTATTTGTATAATAATGAGAAGGCACCGAACTACTGGTTCTGGGCAGCAATGGTATCAAGGCAAATAGGTGATCATGTAACGCTGGTATTGAATGGAGAGAATATATTTGATGTAAGACAAGGTAAGCATACACCATTATATACGGGATCCCTGAGTGATCCTTCTTTTGTGCCGCTGTGGGGGCCTGTGGATGGCAGGCAGGTGAATGTATCTGTTAAATGGAGCCTATAAAAATAAAAGGCCGTCTCAATTGAGGCGGCCTTTTACAATAAAATACATTGCTCATTACTTCACTGGTACTTCCACATGGGTTTCATCCCATTCTACTACCAGTTTACCTGCGGGTAAAGTGATTGTCAGTTTTTCAACCGGTGCTTTTGTTTTTGTAACCGGTGCTTTTGCTTCCAGTACATTGTTTACTTTGATAGAATCATACTTGTAAGCACCCCATTGTTTCAGGTCGCTGTTCAGGATGAATGTCCACTCAGATTGAGCAGGGATAGCGAACAGGGTATAAGTACCTGCTTTTACGGCTTTACCGCCGAAGCTACCATCTTTAGCAAAAGTGATTTCAGTTGCTTCGTTAGCACCCAGGCGCCATACTTTATCGTAAGGAACCAGTTCGCCAAAGATCACCCTGCCTTTCTTGGAAGGTTGACCATAAGCAACTTTAACATTTTTTCCTTCAGCAGTTACACGAGGGCTTGCCGGCTTTTTTTCCTGAGCAGATACCAGGCTGCCTGTAGAGGCCAGCAATGCAATGATTAAGAGGAATTGTTTCATAAAGAATAGAAAATTTATGGAAAATTACTGCATTAAGGGGGAGCGGTCGTTACCGTTTGTGTATTTTATATTAAACTTAAAGCCCTCTTCGGCGTTGGGCAGAAGAGGGCTTTATTATCTTTTTAAACAGTTATTTCTCGTTTTCGCAGATGGTTTTCAGTTGGGTCAGGCCTGCTTCCAGCTGTGGGCCTGAAAGTCTGTCTGCCAGGAAACCACGCAATTTCCACCAGGGCCAGTATCCCAGATGGGTTTCCAGTCGCCACATGATAGCAGTTGCTTTGCCATCGGCTGCCGGCTTGATCTCAAAGAATGCCTCAACAGGGCGCATCGCATTGAATGTCATCTTGTACCTGATGCCTTTGTCAGGGTGGCTGTCTTCGATACTTACTTTCCCGGTTATACGATCTTCGTGTTGTACACCACTGAAGGTGAAGTAAGCGCCCGTTCCTGTGGCAGGGTTGGAGAATTGTTTCTGCTGTGCAGTTTCATCAGCAGCCCAGGGATTCCAGGCAGGCCATTTACTCAGGTCATTTAACTGTGCATATACTGTAGACATGGGGGCATCTATGACACCAGAACGTTCTACAATTGCTTTGGAAGGAAATAATAGAGATATAAGGAAAAGCAGCACGCCGAAAATGACGGCACTAATCACGGCTAGTTTAATTAATCGCATATGAACAAGTCCAGACTGTTTAAGGTTGCAAATCTCGTTCTATTTTGGGAAAGGAGAAAGGGGAATTATCGTGCCTTTAATACTGCTTCAAGATTTGCCATACCTTTTTCAAAATCCCGGCCTACCCATTTATCCATCAGCAGGCCCATGAACTTTTTGAAGGGGTTATGCCCCAGCTCCGCTGTCATGGTCCAGGTGAGGGTTGTACCGCCGGGGGCTGGTTCCAGTTTAAAGGTGGCTTTGGCGAGCCTTTGCTCCATGAAGTGCATATCAGTGGCAATGAACTCATCCGGCCGGGAATGGGTGATCATCATGGCTCCCTTGCCGATCTGCCTGTTTTCGCTTTCCCAGCTATAGGCGGCCCCTTCCCCACTTTCGGTGTCGGTGTACAGGAGTTTCATATGAGGGTCTATCTGGTGCCAGGGAGACCAGTTTTCCCAGTTACGGACTGTATTGATCTGTTGGAATACGGCAGCCGGAGTGGCGGGTATAACTCTGACACGCACAACCTTCACTGTAGCCGGTAAAAACAGGCTAGCTATGAAACACCCAGGGATGATCACTGCCAAAGCGCCCAGGAGGATAAAAAAGGCTTGCATACCTAAAAGTTAGGAAAAAAACGGGACTATTCCCAGGCTATCATTTCGGGGGAATGTGGTAGTCTGGATTTAATCAAGCCGGTTGCAGGCATCTGCCGGTTTTTTGAGGCAGTGAAGCAGTTTGGATTTCATTAAGCCGGTTGCAGGCCCATGCGATTTTTGAGGGCCGAAATTTCAAATCTTAGTACTGAAGGAGAAATTATGATTACTCCCACCTGAAAACCCTCACGGCCACCGCGTAAATCACCACACCCCAAAGTGCAATTACTCCCAGTTCAAGCCCCAGGTTCCACAAATGCAGCCCTTCAAAAGCCACTTTGCGGAAAGCATCATTCAGGTAGGTCAGCGGCATTATACGACAAATGTATTGTAGCCAGGTAGGAAATACATCTACAGAAACGAAGGTACCCGCCAGCAGGAACTGTGGCAGGGTAATGATATTGGCAAAAAGAGGAATCGTGCTCTCACTATTGGCGAGTCCGCTCACTACAAAGCCAAAGCCCATGAACACCACTACTCCCAGTGCGGTCAGGATCAGCATTTCAAAGAAGGTGCTCCACCCGTTTACCAGGGTGAAACCAAAGAAGAAATAACCAATTGCAATGATCAGGATAGCGCCGGAGATCTGGAATACCAGGCGGGCCAGTGATTCACCCAATACAATATGTAAGCGCCGGATAGGCGTAGCGAAGAATCGTTTTAATACCAGCGTCTGCCTCAAACCATAAAACAGGAAGGCGGTGCTGAATACCGCAGCACTGAGCAGGGAAAAGCTCAATAAGCCCGGCAGAATAAAATCTATTGTAGTATAACGACGACCCGGCAGGGTAATGAGGGGTTCCAGCTTTGCAACTGATGCATGGCTATAATATTTTGCATCTGCATTCCGGATCACACCGTTCAGGATTGCATTGAAAACGCCGATTTTCTCAACAGCAGCGGTGGAAGTATATACCTGCACTGCGTTGGAAGGAATATTGTCTACGGCCGGTAATTCCTTTATTTTCAGGATAGCGGTAATGTGTCCCTTTTTCAACTCGGACTGCAGTTCTGCATTCGTCTTGTCTGTCACCAGCTTCAGGCTTTTCTCCTTCAGTAATTGCTGGTACAGGTAGCTGTGGGTATCGGTGGCACTGTCTACACCTACTTTTACAGATACGGTACTATCCCCGATAAAGCCAAAACAAAGTAAAATCACTAATGGAAAACCCAGGCTGAACACTACAGCAGAAGGACTTCTCAAAATTGCTTTCAAACTTGCTTTTGCCATGGCCAGCAACGCTGTCCATTGACTGTATTTCACCGCCATACGCCTATTTAGTTGCTAAAAAATCGCGTAAAACTACTATTGTTTTACCTAAGTTGTATAAAAAAACCTGCCACAGCGGGCAGGTTTTAATGATATTTTAAGTGTACATCTTACCTGATCTCAATGTCAAAGGGGATCCTGGCCTGAATCTGGCCATTCATTTCTTTGATTCTCTTCACCTGTTCGTAGAGTGCATAGTTTTCACCCAGTTCTTTTTTCACCATGCTGGATTGCATATCGCCACCCAGACTTCTTACTACCTTCTCCAGGCCACCTTGTGGTTCAGGATATTCCTTTACCTTGAAGGAACCGGCATGGACCATCTTAGCAGCACAGGCAATGGCGTCCTGGATACCGCCGATACGGTCTACCAGTCCTAATTCCTTTGCCTGTACACCGCTCCATACACGGCCTTGTGCAATGCTGTCTACTACAGCTCCGCTCAGTTTACGGCCATTTACCACCCTGGTTTTAAATACGGAATAAGTGGTATCCACACCATTCTGGATGAAACGCTTTTCAGCATCGGTCATTGGGCGGCTGGCGGTACCGAGGTCTGCATACTGTGCGGTCTTCACACCGTCGAACGTTACACCCAGTTTGTTTTTAAAGAAGCTGCCCAGGTTTGGAATTACGGCAAATACGCCGATGGAACCGGTGAGTGTATTAGGCTCTGCAAAGATGGAATCGGCCATGCAGGAGATGTAATAACCTCCTGAAGCGGCATAATCGCCCATGGATACGATCACTGGTTTATCTTTCTTAGCCAGGGTCAGCTCACGCCAGATGCTTTCCGAAGCGAGGGCACTACCTCCAGGGGAATTCACCCTGAATACGATGGCTTTGATATCCTTGTCCTGGCGGGCTTCTCTGATCAGTTTGATATAACGATCGCTACTGATTACCGATTCTTTCTCACTCTCGCCTCCTACAATATTACCCTGTGCATAGATCAGGGCAATCTTTGCATCGTTGTCCCTGAAACGGTGCTCATTGGCACTCTGGTAATTGCTGAGTGTCACGAAGTTTACCTTGTCTGTACCGCTGAGGCTCAGGCGTGTTTTGATTTCGTCCATTACCTGGTCATCGTAGCGCAGACCATCTACCAGTTTCAGGCGGGCGGCATCGTCCGCACTCTGGATAGCGCCATCGTTGGCATATTGGTGTAAGGTAGCGGTATCGATTTTGCGGCTCTGGCCTATGTTGTACAGGAAGTTGCTATACAGTTCACCGAGGTAAGCATTGGTCTGGATGCGGTTGGCAGGTGTCATTTCCGTTTCACGCAGGGGTTCGGTTGCGCTCTTAAAACGGCCGTCGTAAAAGATCTGCGGCTGGATTTCCAGCTTTTCAAGCAGTCCTTTCAGGAAGGTCACCTGGGAATAGAAACCGTTGAAGTCAAGGCCACCTTTGGGATGGAGGTATACTTTATTAGCGACAGAGGCCACGAAGTAGCTCTGCTGACTCATGTTTTCGCCGTAAGCATAGATCCACTTACCAGCGGCTTTGAAACGGGCGAGTGCATTTCTGAATTCCTGATTGGTAGCAAAGCCGTT
This sequence comes from Chitinophaga silvisoli, assembly GCF_003412465.1. Lineage (GTDB taxonomy): Bacteria > Bacteroidota > Bacteroidia > Chitinophagales > Chitinophagaceae > Chitinophaga > Chitinophaga silvisoli. Next base: position 42,816 of record NZ_QTJV01000020.1, on the reverse strand, counting down.
GGCATTGCCTTCCGTTTTCAGGTAAATACCTTTGATATTGTCATCCTGGGCTGCATTGTCTATCAGCCTGATCACATCGAACAATCCGGGGGTGCCGCCGTCTCCTTTCCTGGTGAGCATGCTGAGGGGGTTGACTACTTTCTGTTCACTGAACTCCTGGGAGGTTTCGAGCACCAGTACGCCATTAGGAGAGATGACTACTTTATCGGCCGACAAAGTGCTTCCGATAAGTCCCAGCAAAATGATGATTCCCAAAGCACCAACGACAATCAGTGCGAGTAAGGTGGCGAAAAAGATCTTAAAGAAACTACGCATATTTTGAGATTAAGGAAAACTGCTTTTTCCAAAAATAAAGATTATGTCTACTTTTGGGCCGTTGAAGATACATGAATAAAGCAATATTACTTATAGGTGGTAATCTGGGCAATCGTACAGAGAACCTGCAACAGGCTGTGATGCAAATAGATAAGCGGGCGGGCAAGGTTGAAAAAAAGTCGGGATTGTATGAAACCGCTGCGTGGGGGCATGTTCAACAGCCTGATTACCTGAATCAGGCTTTGCAGATTTCTACTGCCCTGGAAGCTGAGGAGCTGCTGGAGACCGTCCTGGATATAGAACGGCAGTTGGGAAGGGTACGCCAACAGAAATGGGGAGCCCGTGTGATAGATATAGATATCATCTTTTTTAATGATGCGGTGATTGATTTACCGAACCTGAAAGTGCCACATCCGCAGATGGCGAACAGGCAGTTTGTACTGGTGCCGCTGGCAGAAATTTCTCCCGATTGGATTCATCCGGTTTTACATAAGGATGTCAGCGCCCTGCTGGCAGCATGCCCGGATACATTACCCGCCCATAAATATCAGTTACAGGAGCAAGGCAGATGAACTATAAATACATTACAATTGAAGGAAATATAGGTGCTGGTAAGACAACGCTGGCGACCAGACTGGCGAAGCATTTTGGTGCGCAACTGATACTGGAAGAGTTTGCGGATAATCCCTTTTTGCCTAAATTTTACGAGAAGCCGCAGCAGTATGCTTTCCCGTTGGAGCTGTTCTTTATGGCGGAGCGGTATAAGCAACTGAAAGAGATGTTGCAGACACAGGATATGTTTAACAACTTTTTTATATCGGATTACCTGTTTATAAAAAGCCTGTTGTTTGCAAAAGTGACATTGAAAGATGAGGAGTATAATTTGTACCAGAAACTGTTTGATATTATTAATCCGCAGTTATTGCAGCCGGAATTACTGATCTTTTTGAATGCACCGATTACGAGGTTGCAGCAGAATATCAGGGACAGGAACAGGTCTTATGAGCAGTCGATTCCGGATAGTTACCTGGGGAACCTGCAGGATGTGTATATGCAGTATATAAAACAGCATCCGGTGAAGACGCTGATGGTGGATACGACAAAGGTGGATTTCATGAAGAATCCGGGAGATTTTGACAGGTTGCTGAAAGCATTGGAAGAAGATTATCCGCCGGGAATCAATTATTTTTAATAATTAATAATAGAAAACGCTTTTGCCTGAGGCAAAAGCGTTTTTGTTTGAGGGAGCACCCATAAATTTTCTCTATTTGATAATAAATAATATTGCTTTGCCCTATAGATCATCGGCTGTTACTTTTGCACCATCACAAAACGAAACAAAAGATTATGAAGCGGTGTATGTACGCTTAAGATTTGATGATTAATTTAGTTTAGTATTTCAGGGGCTGATTTTCCAGTCAGCCCATTTTATCAGCAATACTTTGTGCAGCAATGTAGCCACTACTCCAGGCATGCTGGAAATTGAATCCACCGGTGATACCGTCTACATCCATCACTTCCCCACCAAAATACAGTTGCGGGCATAACTTACTTTCCATTGTATTCGGATCGATTTCAGATAATTTGATACCGCCGCAGGTCACGAATTCCTCTTTGAAGGTCGTCTTGCCTTTCACGGGGCATTCCATGGCTACCAATTGTTTGATAAGTTTATTCTGTTCTTTCGAAGGCAGATCTGCCCAGCGGGCCTCTTCGGCCACACCGGATTGTTCCAGCATAAATTGCCATAAGCGCTGTGGCAAACCAAAGGGATTTTTATTGTAGATCTTTTGTGCGCCGAGATCGAAACGGCGACTTTGTAAATCTTCGCGCAGGCTGTTTTCATTGTGATCCGGCAGCCAGTTCACAATCGCTGTAAACTGGTATTGCAGTGCTGCCAGTTCCCTTGCTCCCCAGGCAGAGGTGCGCAGAATAGCGGGACCACTTAATCCCCAGTGGGTAATGAGAACGGGGCCCTGTTCCTGTAGTTTGGTGCCTGCAATCTTTACGGCGGCCACGGAGCTGACACCCATGAGGGAGATAATGGGATTGCCCGGCATGTTGAAAGTAAAAAGCGATGGCAGCGGTGGCACGATCTCATGGCCGGTAGCCTGCAGCCATCCAAATTTATCGGCTTGCGGATAACCACCGGCGGCCACGAATACAAATTTCGTTTCGATCGGCGGCTCGTCCTGCAGCAGTACTTTCCAGCCATCTGCCGTCTTTTCCAGCCCGCTTACTGCAGTATTGGTCCTGATCTGCACCCGGTGTTTATCTGCTTCCCTGAGCAGGCAATCGATGATGGTCTGGGAGCTATCCGTGACAGGAAACATACGCCCATCGGGTTCAGCTTTGAGAGCCACGCCTCTTTCCCTGAACCACTGAATGGTGTCGGGCACGAAAAAATGCCCGAAAGATTTCTTTACGAAATGCTGTCCCCGTGGATAACGCTTTGACATATATAATATATCGGGGGCATTATGTGTCACATTGCACCTTCCGCCACCTGAAACTTTTACTTTTGAAAGCAGCTTGCTACTTTTCTCTAACAGGATGACTTCCAGTGATTTGGCCATCCTGGCGGCATTTACTGCACAGAAGAATCCTGCTGCCCCACCCCCGATTACTACTAATCTATTGTCTTTCATTTAATTATACCTGATCGTTAAACTGATATTTTCTTAACCGTTTTCGGCCTGCAATATCCTAAGAAAGTTTATAACAATTTAGTTTATAAAACACTAGCCGTATTTTTTGTATATGTTATTTTTTCATATTATTTTGCATATTATATTTTTGTATACTATATTGTCGCAAATAAGTTTCCACATGCAATCTGTGAAATCTAAAAAAAATCGCTTAAAGTGGTTGCTCCCATTGTGTCTGATGGGCATCACAGCAGCCCTTGCATTTTATCCCGCCGATGAATGGCAGGATAAAATTACGCAAGCCCTAGAACAGTACAGCAAACGCTTTCCCCAGGAGAAAGTTTATCTGCAGGTAGACAAAGATTATTATGGTGCGGGTGAAACGATCTGGTTTAAAGCATATGTACTGCTGCAAGGCCAACCTTCTCTCTCTGCAACAAACCTGTACGTAGAATTAATCGATAAGAGTGGGAAGATTGTTCAAAAGAAACTTATTTCTGTAGGTGGTGCTACCGGTTCCGGTGCATTTGTGGTTCCGGAAACGATGCCGGCTGGTCAATACCAGATCCGTGCTTATACTGCCTGGATGCTGAACTTTGATCCTGAGTTCCTGTTCTACAAGGACATTGAGATCTTTGATTCTGCGCACCCTGGCAACCTGCCAACTAAACCGGCTGGTAATGATTTTGCTGTTCAGTTCTTCCCTGAAGGGGGTAATGCGATCGTAGGTGTGGGCGGTCGTATTGCTTTCAAGGCGATTGACCAGTTAGGTTACCCTATCGAAGTGAATGGTATCGTGCAGAACCTGAAGGGTGAAACAGTTGCATTGATCAAAACAACACGCGACGGTATGGGTATGTTTGACCTGACACCGGTTGCAGGTGAAACTTATAAAGCTATCGTTCAAACCACTAAAGGACAACAAAAAACTGTACTGCTGCCAGCATTGAAGACAGCGGGTGTGGGACTTAAAATATTCAACAAGGGTACGCGCATTTTCTACCAGACATTGCCTGCTACCAAAGATAATCCTGTATATAACAATATGTTGATTGTAGCACAGATGCAACAACACGTGATATACAAAGCAAAGCTGAATTCAGCCGAAGGCCAGTTGAGCGGTTTCATTCCTACTGCAGCACTGCCTCCTGGTATCGTACAGTTCACCATCTTCAACAGCGACGGTATGCCGCTGGCAGAGCGCCTGGCATTTGTACGTAAGCCTGATCGTCTGAACCTGACTTTGAATACCTTAAAGCTCAATAATCAGCCAAGACAGAAAAACGTATTCGAAGTAAAAGTGCCTGATACCCTGCTTACCAGCTTATCCGTATCTATCACTGATGCAGACAACGTAGTGCTGAGTGATGATCAGAACAACATCCTGTCCAACCTGTTGATGACTTCTGACCTGAAAGGTTATATCGCTAATCCGGCTCAGTACTTCAAGGACATGGATCCTGCTACCCTGCAGGGCCTGGACCTGGTGATGATGACCAATGGCTGGAGAAGATTTAGCTGGGAGAAAATCCTGCACAACTACCTGCCTGAGATCAAGTATCCATATGAACAGGGTCTGCTGCTGAAAGGTGTTGCGACTGTGAACAAGGGAACTGCTCCCCTGGGTAATGGTAAAGTAGATTTCATCCTGAAACAGCCGGTTGATACTTCTACCGCTTTCTCTTCTGTAACTACCAACGATAAAGGTGAATTTGCTGTAGACCGTCTGCAGTTCGTAGATACCATCAATGTATTTTACCGTGCAAACGATCCGAACAAAGCATGGAAAGATGTAAACGTGAAGTTTGAGCCTCACTTCTTTGAGACACAGTCATCCGCAGTGATGCCTTATCCGTTCAGAGAGCCACAGCCAATTGAAAACACGGTGCTGACCAGCTTCCTGAATACTGTAAATGAAAACAACGCAGTGACCAGATCCATCCAGCAGAAACCAATCTTCCTGCAGGAGTATAATGTAAAGGATAAACGTCTGACCAGGGCTGAAGTAGTAGAGCAGCGTTATACTACGGGTATGTTCAGCCAGGGTGATGGTTATGGATTTGACCTGACTAAAAGCGAGAGCGGTGCTGTCAGCATCTTCCAGTACCTGCAGTCTAAAGTACCAGGTTTGACTATCAATACTACTGATCCTACTACTCCGGCTATGACATGGCGTGGTGGTTCACCGGTGCTGTTCCTGAATGAAATGCCTACCAGTGTGGCGATGCTGAATAACATCAACATCCAGGATGTGGCGTTCATCAAGGTATTGCGTCCGACCTTCGTAGGTGGTTTTGGTGGTAGCAGTGGTGCGATTGCGGTATACCTGAGACGTGGTGGCGATAGCAAATCTGATATCGATACACATGGATTTGAAAAATACCGTAAGGCAGGTTATGATATCGTGAAAGAATTCTATGCTCCTGATTATACCGTACGTAAAGAGATCCACATCCTGCAGGATAAACGTCTCACACTGTACTGGAATCCGAACCTGGTAGCAGATACCCTGACACATACAGCACGTATTTCTTTCTACAACAATGACTTTACAAGAAGATTCAGAGTGGTGGTAGAGGGTATGGCTGAAGATGGTACACTGGGGCGTGTTGAACAGCTTTATTAATAGCAAATAACTTTCATAAAAAGGCTTTTACCGGTTGGTAAAAGCCTTTTTTTATGGTGCCTGCGGAGATATTTTGTTATATTAGTACATATCGTATCGTAAACTCAATCCTCCGGAATGCAACACATGCCATCTATCGCCATAGATATGGATGAAACCATCGCTGATCCCATCACCAAGGCCCGCTCCTGGTATTATCGTGACTACGGCACCATCTTTTCTGAAGACCAGCTCAGGGGCAAATCACTCTCTGAAGCCGTTCCCCCGGAACACAAGGGGATCATTCACCAATACCTCAATACCCCCGGTTTTTTTCGCGACCTCCCGGTGTACCCGGATGCCCAAAGGGTCATTGCAGAACTCAATAAAAAATACAAGGTATACATCGTATCTGCCGCCATGGAATTTCCCAATTCCCTGATGGATAAAATCAGCTGGCTGCAGGACAACTTTCCCTTCCTCACCTGGCGGCAATATTGCCTGTGTGGCGATAAAAGCCTGGTGCAAACGGACTACATGATCGATGACCTGATCAGGAACTTCCAGTTCTTCAAAGGCAAACCACTGCTCTTTACAGGTCCCCACAATATCCATATAGAGGGGTATGACCGTATATTAAACTGGGAAGACGCGGCTGCCAGGTTATTGTGACCGGCACCATTCCTGCGATAGGATATATCATAAACTGCTAATTACTATCTGATGATCAGAAAGGGACTACTATTGTTACTGCCCATGCTGGGACTTTATTGGAATACCAGCTATGGACAGTACCTCAAACCGGGATTTGACCCCAAAGAATATGCAGACATGCTGGCCATGTGCTTCCTCACTGCAGATACCCCCTGGACAAACAAGGTTGCACCGCCGGACGACTCCAAACTCATTTACCGCTCCAAAGAATCGGGATTACATAACCGCTGGGACCTCTGGACCTACCACGGCAAGGTAGCGGTGATCTGCATACGGGGTACCGTAGGCAATAAGGAATCCTGGATGGAGAACTTTCATGCCGGTATGATTCCCGCCATTGGCACTTTTCACCTGAATGACAGCACGAACTTTAAATACCGCTTCGCCAGGGACAGTAATGCGTACGTACATGTAGGTTGGACACTGGCAGTAGCCTCTATGGGAGCGGATATCGTGGCAAAGATCAAAGACTGCTACAAGCAGGGCATCCATGAATATATCATCACCGGCCATAGCCAGGGTGGTGCTATCAGCTTCCTGCTCCGCTCCTACCTCGAATACATCGATGACCCTGCGTTTCCAAAAGACATTATCATCAAAACCTATAGCAGTGCAGCCCCCAAACCGGGGAATTTATACTACGCTTACGACTATGATTTCATAACCCGCAATGGCTGGGGGTTCAGGATTGTAAATACCCGCGACTGGGTACCGGAAGCACCTTTTTCGCTGCAGACGACCCGCGATTTCAACAATCCTAATCCCTTTCAGTATGTGAAGAAGTCGCTGCGTAAACAGTCGATTCCTGTCAGGCTTGTGCTGAGTTATATGTACGGCCGGCTGGACAACAGCAGTAAACGGGCAAGCCGGCGGATGCAAAGAGTATTGGGGAAGCGCCTGTATGGTATGGTGAAAAAAACTTTGCCTGAATACAAGCTGCCTACCCTGGTGCAAAGTCATAATTACTCGCCTGCAGGTGTGCCTATTATACTCGCGCCTACGGCGGATTACGATAGCAGGTTTCCCTTTGATGGCAAGAATGTTTTTGTGCATCATGCCTATGATCCATACCGCTATTTGCTGGAAGCAGACTATATGAAATGAGTATATTTTTTAGGGCTGGCAGCAGGCCATTCTCTTATAATGGCAACTTTTTTTAGAATTATTGAGTACTAACTGATCATATTAAACGATATAGTAACAAACTGACCCGTTTAACACCGGATTAACGAAGCACTTAACGGGGGATTAACCAAGTTCAAAAGGTTTAAGCGCTATGTTTGTATAGATAAAAGCAAAAGCACGTTGTCCTTTACTTCCGGGTTCCAGATATCCTGCGCAGGGTATCTGGATCTGGGGGTTGAGGTTTGTTAAGATTGTCATTTGAAATTACTTATTGCAATATAGGGGGAACACAACCAGGATTCTTGTTATCAAGCATCAAAAACCAACTAAAAAAATAAGGGGCTGCCGAATGGGAGCCCCTTTTTGATATGTATGGTGCGAAGGTTAGTCCTTTAATTTATGGAGGAATGTGCTGAGTTTAAACAGCAACTCATCCTGCAGGCCAGCTCTTAGTTTTGCTTCCTCATCGGTAATACCGAGTTTACGCATCCGCTGATAATAGCCATAGGAACCACCGATCAGGTCCAGGCATTCCTGGATTTTTTGCTTTACTTCTTCTTCTTTGCTCTTCTTTTCAAATTCCTTTTTAGAAAGGATTTTGTGGAGGTAGTATACGCTATCTTTTGGTTCTACCCATTGCTGACCGCGTTTGTGCTGTGGTTTATACACTTCCAGGTAGCAATTGTCCAGGGTGAGTACATCGCCCAGTTCTGTGCGCAGATCGATCACAGGTGGATGTTGTTTTGACTTTTTCAGGAGGGTGCTGATCCGGGCACCTTTTTCACCTGCGCTGACCAGGACCATATGCAGGGCGGTCATCTCCATACTGATGGTGATCTTGCTCAGGCGGCTGCCTGCTTTCAATTTACCGATCAGGCTGGGATTTGCATGCTCATCAAATACGATGTCTTCCACCAGTATTTTGCTCACCATCCGGTAGTTAGGGGTATAGCCTTCTGTATCCGGCGTTTCCTTTTTAGTAGCTTTTACTTTTTCCTGGCGGCGTACGGACTGGAGGTAATCGTCCATCATACGGAGGTCCTGCATGCGGAGGCGGTTGTACAGTTCGTGACGGGTGTAGTTGACTACATTGTTCAGACTGAGCAGGTCGTCCCATACATCGCCGTGCTGTGCTTTTTTCAGTTCCTCCAGCACTTCTTCTGCCGGCATGTTGCGGCGATATAATATTTCCGAGATCAGGAAGATCGAAAAGTCGTTGACAGGGTATCCCATTTCCGGCAGCAGGTCATAAGGGCTGCGTTTCTGTTCGGCGGCTTGCTGCAATTGATCAATGTCGGATATGACCGGGGCCAGCAGGTATCTGCGGGCTGCCGCTCTCAGCTTCTTACTCACATAATCCAACAGCTGATCACTCAGCTGACGATGACTGGCAAAGTCATGTAAGATCTGCACAAAACGCTTTGACGTAGGCAAGCCGAACTGTAGTAGAATATCATTCTCCATCTCCAGCACAACTGCACCACCGGCTTCTTCCCTGCCGGCCTTCGTCCGCAAATCGGGTTGCTGACAACGCTGATAGTACTCCTGTAATTTCAGTTTTAGCTTATCCATGTTTTTTATCGATTAGGTAAAAATTAATACACATACCTCTCCTGGACCAGTTCACATGACAATGCCATATGACAATTGTACATGTGGCCGGTATCCGGATACAAATAGCTGTTTTACAATGAATTAAATAATGGGAGTAGTATTGTGAATTAAATGGGAAGCATGCAAATCTAACCATTTTTGATATTGGAGCCAAATGACAGACGACTGGTCAGGGATCAATTTGCATTTTCCTGCAATTACACCCGCTCCCATGCCTTATTTAGGACCTGCATAGAATAATTTTTGTGTGAGTCCGCTTGTAAAACAAAAAGATTCAATTATTTTGGTCTCCCGGCGAACTAAGATCAATAGTATATAGATTATTTTTTATATTTTGCCTGACAGATTTACTTCCTTGCCAATAACGATGAATCATGTGAGACCTATAGAGCGAACTCAAAGGCAGGAAACCACAACAAAGCTGAAACTATTTCAAAAAATCCATAAACAGCGCATGACTAACAAGCCTACTGATTTTACCTGGAGTACGGATCCCAATCCGCACCATGTGAGAGTTAGACAAATCCTTAAAGAACACCCGGAGATGAGGGAACTCGTAGGAAAAAACCCATACACCATATTCCTGATCCTTGGGCTCGTAGGAGCACAGGTTGCCATCTCCTACTGGGTGAATGACCACTCCTGGTGGTTGGTATTTGGCGCAGCATATCTGGTAGGTGCATTCATCAGCCATGCCCTGTGGGTAATGATTCATGAATCCAGCCACGGCCTTATATTCAGGGGTAAATTCCCGAATATGCTGGCTGGTATGATCGCCAATCTGCCTCACATCTTTGCCAGCTCCGCTTCTTTCCAGAAATATCACCTCAAGCACCACGCTTACCAGGGTGAACATGACCTGGATGCGGATCTGCCTGATTTCTGGGAAGCCAGACTGGTAAGCAACAATCCACTCAGCAAAATGATGTGGTTCCTGTTCTTCCCGGTTTTCCAGGTGACCCGTACTGCCCGCCTGAACATCGAACTGTTCGACCGCTGGGTAGTATTAAACTGGGTGATTCAGCTCACTTTCGATGTGGCTATCATCATGCTCATTGGTCCTAAAGCATTTGTATTTATGCTGGCCAGCTTCTTCTTCTCTGTAGGTCTGCATCCCCTGGGTGCACGCTGGATCCAGGAGCACTACCTGACCCTGGACCCCGTACAGGAGACTTACAGCTATTATGGTCCGCTGAATAAAGTTGCGTTCAATGTGGGCTTCCATAATGAACACCATGACTTCCCTTCCATTCCATGGAACAAGTTGCCGCAGATCAAGGCAAAGGCACCGGCTTATTATGATTCATTACTGTCCCATCAATCATGGTCCAAGCTGATCTGGTTGTTTATTTTCAATTCGAAATTGTCTCTTTATTCAAGGGTATTGAGAAAAGAGAAAGTGAAGATTGCTAAAGAAAAAGAAGCATCTGTTACTGCTTAAATATTTAATAAAAGAAGGCTGTATCAAAAGTAAATTCCCGGAATTATTTCGGGTACCTGATGGAAAGAATTTGTTGATGTAATTCTTAATGCCTTCAGATTACTTTTGATACAACCTTTTTTTTGTCTTTTACAGCGATTAGTCTTTTACAGCGATTGCATACAAATACCAGGCAGCATGTGGTAACCATTGTTCCGCCCATCTCCAGTCATAATCCTTCCCAGTTTTAGCATAGGATAAATTGAAGTCTATATCCTCTTCATCCTCCAGCCCGGATGTAATACCGTTTACAATACCACCTGGTGCATTGGTATATTCAAAGGTGCCAAAGAACCCATAAGCCGGGTTATTGTGCCCCGTGCCCTGCAGCATACAGGCATCGTATGGATTCAAGCCCAGGATCCAGTTTATCTGATCGAGTGCAAACGTTTCAAGACTATCCTGCAAGCCTTTGTCGTCTTTCAATAGCTGTGCGGCCATGCGGGCAGCTGCTGCGACTGAACCAAGGCGCGCGTTTTCCCCCTGCCACCAGGGAGCTGCTTCACTGCCATGCGGGAAGAAGAAACTGGTTTTCCTCAGGCCTGCAGTATCCTGCGTGTATTGCCTGCTATACCCAAATGGATTATTTACAGCGTGTGTAATTGACAATTCATACACCATATTCTTCCTCACCGCACTCCGTATTTTCTGCTGCATAGCCGGAGCAGCAACAGGATAATACTGGAGTAAACTCACTACCGGCAAACCCGCATCCGAAGGATGGAAGAAAGGCCGGTCCTTATCATCTGCAATGAAATATCCTTTGTCCGACAGTCTTTTGATCAATGCATTGGCCCGTTTATCAGCAGCTTTTAAAAAGCCGGCTTCATGTGCCGCATTGTATAGTTCTGTCGCAGCGATAAGTGCACAGTAATCATCGACTATATTCTCTTTGCCATCATTCGTCATCCGCGCATTTTCCTTTTCGAGAAAATTGAAGGCATTGACAGCAGCATCCAGATACTGTTTATTTGAATCTATCACAGCCGCCATGGCCAGTGCTGCTATGGACAATCCTCCACCTGAACGATAGCTGCACTGATAGCTGCGCCAGTTATGCTCATCCATCGCCGTGCCACTGTAAGATTGGTCTTTGGATTGTTTAATACGATACCCTTTGTCTTCAGGACGAATCAGGCGGTCCTTTGCAAGTTTACCCGGGCCCGGTGCAGCTACGGAACGATAGAAGGAACCATCCTTCACCTGCATGCCCGTTAAGTAGTCTGCACCATAAGTAGCTTCATCCAATATCCTTCTCAGGTACTGCCGGTAATCCGTACCTGGCTTTTGCTGTAATAAGCGGTATACTTTGAAAAGACTATAAGCCGTCAGCGAAATCTGCTGCGGATTGAAGTAGGTGGAAAAGGATAAATGAGACAGGTGCTTTCCATAATCACCCGTAGCATCATACCAGCCACCATGTGCATCTACTGTTTTTCCATCTACGGTAAGGTGCCTGTCTGCTTCATCAAAAGGACCGCTGCAGCGCTGTCCCTTGAAATAATACACCACGTCCGAAATCGTGGCTTGTTCCAGCACATTCTTATTAATACTAAAAGGGTAAGATTGAATGACCTTCCCATCGGCCAATAGCCGGATATAGTATTCACCGTAACTATTATAGTTACTAAAGTCGATGTTCCAGAAGACCCAATTCTTCCATTTATCGACAGGGCCACTATATATAGCGGCACCTTCATAGACTGTTTGCCCGGTATTGGCGGCAATCAGTTCAAATTTATCGATGGCCTGTTTGGAATCTGCTTTAATTATAGCATGTTTGGGAAGATTATATTCGTACCCTACATGATTTGTGATGACCTGTACAGATTGTGCAGCTACACCTACCGGGATGCATAAGGTAAGCGCCCGGACCAGGTTTCTGATTACTTGCATGACAATGATTTTGGCTGGTATTGAATGTACTACTTTTTTCCCGGGGCAACAGATGTATTATAAGGGTGGTAAAAATATATTACAACTAACTCACATCCAACATTTACTACAAACAATTTCCACATAAAGACTAATTTTAATCCCTTCTATGCGGTATTATTTATTTGTGCTGGTGATATGTATAACCAGTTTGACAGTGAACGCCAACGATACCACTTTACATGCAGGAGTATATAGGAACAGTGACAACACCTTTACCTTACGTTGGAATACAAACGACAAAACATTGACTACCAACCCACGTGTGGTGGGCCTGGGTTCTTCTACCCTTGCGGGGTATTTGTTATCCTACCCGGATCGCCTGGGAGATAAAATCAGTGCATGGCTCACTGCCAATACCTCCGGTGCTACCTGGATCAACCTGTCCGTGGCAGGATATGCCAGTGCCAACCTGCTGCCCACAGCCCAGGGAGGAACACCAGGCTCCAATATCGATAGTGCCCTGAACTGTCATCCTGATTTCATTTTCATTTCACTGCCTACAAACGATGTGGCCAATGGACTGACCAATACGGCCATCATGGCAAACTTCAGGTACCTGGATGCCTTAGCGCTGAATAGCGGTGTTCCTGTCTTTTGGGAAACCACTCAGCCACGTACTACCTTCAGTGCTACCCTGCAGACACAACTTAAGGAGCTGGCAGATAGTATAAGGGCAGCATGGCCTACCCGCTATGTAGAAGGATTCAGTACAGTGGTTAATACAGCTGCCAGTACTGATGCGGAGATTAACCCGGCATATAGTGCCGGGGATGGGGTACATTTGAATTCCGCCGGCAACCAGTTGATAGCGGATAGTCTTTTTGCAAGATGGACAAATTACTTCCAGCCGCTTACAGGTGTATATATCATTGAAAGATCTGCTGACGGCAATACCTGGACCACCTTTGATACTGTCACTGATACAGTTAAAAAGACCTATTCTAACACATATACCTCTACACAGTATTTCCGCGTCAGAACCCAATACCCGAATGGCACTTACTCCGCCTATTCCAATATTGTAACCCTGTCTGTTGGCAGCACATCCACAAGTGCAAGCCTGCGTAATACAAACAGGATCCTCGTTGATCTGGGAGGCGACGGCGTAAATACCGTACTTCCCAATGGCTCACCTATGGGACAGGCTACCGCTACTCCTGATGTATACGGCAACTACTGGAACAACTGGTATGGCAGCGGTGGATCGGCTGGTTTCAGGGATGGAGCAGGGATCAGTAATCTCATTACAACAGGAGATAGTGTCACCACCGTTTCTATGAAAATAATAGGAGCGCCGGATGGCACTTATAATACTACTGCTACGACAAGAGCAATCAATAATAATGGATTCACGGTCGGTGCAGGTGATTATCCCTCCACCGCTGTATCTGATAATATGTTCCTGCATAATTCTATTAATCCGAATGGTGTCATTTTAAGGATTAAAGGATTGTCTAAAAACAACATCTACCATTTCAAATTGTGGGGTGCCCGCCTGGATGCCGGTACGACACCAAGGATCCTGGAAACGAGGTTAGCGGCTGAAGACTGGACAGCCGCCAGGAACATGGAAACACGATATGGCACCGGTGCCAGTCCTGAATATGACCGTGCCATCAACTATAGCGGCATTGAAGGCGTAGATTCACTGGATCTGTACCTGCGGGTAGGCACAGGCAGCACCTTTGCTTCTTTGAGCCTGATCGATATCTCTTATTCAAAAATAGATACACTCACTGCCTGTGAAGGAGGTAACGTGACAATGAGCGCGCCGGTGGCTGGTACATCGTATCAATGGCAACAGGATAAAGGAAGTGGATTTGTAAATATAAATGGTGCGACCTCCGCTACATTCACCCTTAACAACCTATTGCCGGCATGGTCTGGCTACCGGTTTCGCTGCCTGGCGGATAAGGATAGCAGTGCAGTACATTACTTACAGGTAAATACATCTGTTACTCCCACTATTACCATTTCCGGCAGCACCTCTCTCAGGCAATACGTTGCTACCATTCTTAGCTCGACTATCACCAATGGCGGCAGCTATCCATTCTACCAATGGATGGACAGTACCAATACACATACCTGGGCCACCATCACGGAAGCCACTGCAGATACACTCAAATACACACCCAAGAAAACAGGCGATAAAATTCTTTGCCTGCTTAGCAGCAGTCTCACGGGTTGCCTGACTGCTACCGAGGTATCCAGCAACCAGCTTAGCTTCAAGGTGGATGTGATCACAGCTGTGAACCCTGATCCCAGCACAGGCACAGGCCCACGTATCTATCCAAATCCAGCCAGTACGACTGTCACCATAGACCAGCTCTCCAACTGGAAAACGATAACCATACATAGCCTGGATGGTAAGTCTTATTTAAAAAGAGATGACATGCAGACTACAACCAGTCTTACATTAGCCATCTCTCATTTACCAAAGGGAGTCTACCTGCTTGCATTAACGAAAGCCAACGGCACTACCAGCAGTATGAAATTTGTAAAAGCAGATTAATACCTGAAATATTCACGCAGGATCTGCTCTGTGCTTAAATGGGCAGTTGCACCATTCAGTGAATCCAGTTTGGATTTGGCGATCACTACCGGGTCCATGGTCACTGTCTCCAGCATTTTTTGCACCACAGGTTTCTTTTTGATGGAGATGGTATCATTCAGGTACTTCTCCATGATGAGGCCAGCAATCGGTGCTGCAAAGGTGCCGCCATAACCCGAGTTCTCTACCACCACTGCCACCGCGATCTTAGGATTATCTTTCGGCGCAAAGGCCACAAAGAATGCATGGCTCTTCATCTTCTTCAACTGCCCGTTTACGATCGCATTGTTCTCCGCAGTACCTGTCTTACCACACACTACTACGCCATCTATGCGGGCATTCTTACCTGTGCCGCTTTCCACTACATCCGCCATGCCTAGAATCACGGATGAATAAGCAGTATCCTTCACATGCGCGACCGTATGCCTATCTTTAAATTTCTGCAGCACATTGGTATTATCATTGTCAATACTATTTACGAAGTGCGGCAGGTAGTAATATCCTTTATTCGCAATGATACACATGGCATTCGCCATCTGCAAAGGGGTAACGGCTACAGCGCCCTGGCCCATACCTACGTATAGTTCTGAACAGGAATTCCACTGCCCGCGATAACGCTTATTCATGCCTGCCGTATCAATTGCATAACCTGCATATTCACCTGGAATATCAATACCCAGTCTATGTCCCAGGCCGAAGGATGTCATGTATTCATACCACTTCTGATGTCCTTTTTCTACTCCACCCCATTTCTTTGCATCTACTTCCATCCGGTACAGGTTTACGAAATAGGAATTACAACTATGAGAGATGGCTAAGCGCAGGTTCGCTGCATGCCCTGCTTCAGCATGTTCACAGGCAATTCTGCGTCCGCAGCTCAGGTAGGCTCCATGACAGGGATAGCCATAATCAGGGGTTATAATCCCTTCATCCAGGGCTACCAATGCCGTCAATGGTTTCATGGAACTACCCGGCGCGTATGTACCCTGGATCGCCCTGTTGAATAATGGCTTAGTGGTATCACTAAAGAGTTTACTAAAATTGCGTGCCCTGTAGGAACCTGTGAGCAGGTTTGGATCAAATGAAGGACCGCTCACCATGGCCAGGATGCCACCTGTCTGGGGATCGATGGCCACAATACTTCCTATCTTATTATGCATAAGCCGTTCGCCCAATACCTGCAGGTCAATGTCCAATGATAAACGCAGGTTCTTACCTGCTATTGCGGCGGTATCAAACTCTCCTTTTTCATAGGCCCCCTGTGTACGGTTCAGGTTATCTTTCACCAGGTACTGGATACCCCGCTGTCCCATCAGCACCTGTTCATAGGTCTTTTCCAATCCCGTCATTCCCAGGTAATCGCCCATGTTATAATCCTTATAAACCGGGTTCAACTGCATCTGTGGCGAGATCTCGCCGATGTAGCCCAATATATTGGCAGCACCGTTATAAGGGTAAGAACGGATCTGCCGGGGCATCAGTTCAAACCCGGGCTGGAACTGGAACATACTTTCCTGCAATTGTCCATATACATCCGGTAATAATAAAGGTGCAAATACTGATTGTCGCACCCTGCCATTCTTCACGATAGCCGCTACTATACGTTTTTTAAACTCAGGGATATCAATACCCAGGATGCGGCACAGGTAAGCAGTATCTATCTTCTTCACATTCGATGGGGTCACCATCAGGTCATACATCACATCATTTCGGAGCACACTTCTCCCCTTCCTGTCGAAGATGATGCCCCTGCTGGGGTATACGACTTTTCGTAATACGGAATTGGCATCAGCGAGCTTAGCGTACTTCTTTTCCATGATTTGTAATACAAATAAGCGGGAAACAATCAGCAGTACAAGACCGATAAAAATAAACTGGATGACACGCCTTCTGGGCTGGTTATAAATGGACATTTCTAAACGAGGTGCGGTTTTTTCTGGTTAATGGTTTATTCTTGTGATTAATGGTTTTTCCCCATTGGCAAAGGTTTTCAAAGGTACGTGGGGATTGTGGAATGTGGGGATCAGAATAGGAAGGATGGTTATTTTATAATATGAAAGGCGAGTCCTGTCAGGCTCGCCTTTTTTAATCATAAGTGGAACTTAAAGTATGATCGTAATCGCTTTTTTGAAAATATGTTTATTAGGGTCCTTTTTAAGTATGATACTGCCCGGTACCTGATTCACTGCTACATGGAATGCGTAGTATGAATCAATACCTTCACCGCAATGACCAAAGGTACTAATAGGGGGACTGTCCATCCAATGATATCTGGCAGCCAGTTCGATGATACCATGCCTGTCGTCTTCCAAAGCATCATCATACACGGGTCTGGCATTATCCGCGCTATCCCGGATTACATCAGTTATATGAAAAAGGCGGCCCAAAGTTGAGCCGCCTGGTGGTGATACCCTTTGAAAAATCACCTGGTTAGAGGGAAGATTGCTTTCATCTTCGTACGATGAACTTTGCGCGCGATGTGCTTTTAGACGGGCAACCTGCTTATAATACGTTTTGTGTAGTGGAAATACCGGGTGTAATAATTGGGTTTGTAAGGGTATATACAAATTTGAAATGAATAAGGATGGGTAGTGTTCTTTCCATAATCATTTATTATAGAAAGGTAAACAGGGTGGAAGGAATGGGGGCCGCAGCATTAATGATTATTTTAAATCTATTGGGTTGCTTAAGAAAAGGCTTTAAAATAATTTTACAATTTGACTCAGTGATCATTTAACCACTTCATAAACGCAGTTGTATTATTCTTATTCAAAATGATCTGATCTGGTATCGGCACCTTTAAATGTACTAATAACTTTCTCGCATAATAAGGTTCCACTTCTTTCACCGCATCAAAGTTGACCAGGTACTGGCGATTGACCCGATAAAACTGGCCCGGTGGTACCACTGTACTAATATGATCCAGGGATTGCTGTACAAAATACGTCCGGCCATCAAAGGTGCAGATCGCCGGCATGTCCAGCCTGATAAAAAAGTAAGCAATGTGATCGATGGGAATGGCCGTATACCTGTTGTCGGTAAATACAAGAAAGCTACTTTTACCGGCGACGGGTGCGCTGAAGAATTGTTTTAGCTGCCGCACCTTGTGCAGGGCCGCTGCCAGTGTATCCTGTGTAAACGGCTTTAAGATATAATCCACCCCATTTGCCCTGAAGCTTTCCAGTGCAAATTCATCATAAGCAGTACAAAAAATCACAGGAGCACGAATTTCTGTTTCTTTAAAGATATCAAAACAAATACCATCTGCCAGCTGAATATCCATGAAGATCAGTTCAGGCTGATCATGGGTAGCAAACCACGCCACGGCACTTTTCACGCTCTGCAAAGTAGCTACTATATCAGCATCCGGCGATATTAGCCGGATCATTGCAGCCAGTGCTTTTGCGGTTTTCACTTCATCTTCAATGATCAATATCTGCATAGATCAATGGTAGTTTAACTATAAAATGGGTGGTAGTACTGCTGCTATCAATGTTGCCCTTGCCCAGGTGCTGATACCGCTTATTGATGTTATTCAGTCCTGTATGAGTAGAGGGGCCGGATGGTCTCTTCAGTTGCAGGTTGTTCTCAACTATGATATGTGTTGCTGTGCTGTAAACCCGGATGTGTAAAGGTTCATCCAGTGATACAATGTTATGCTTGATGCAATTTTCCACCAGCATTTGCAGGGTAAATGGCGGGATGAGCAGTCCCTCAACCGGCACATCGATCTCCAGTTTTAATCCATCTTCAAACCGTGCCTGCAACAGGTATATATATGTATGTAAGGTTTGCAGTTCTGTAGCCAGAGGAATCAGTGCGGCCTGTTTCTTGTCCAGCGATGCACGGTAAAATTCAGACAACATGACAATGAATTCTGATGCATGCTTGTCCTGCAGGTCTACCATGGACTTCAACGTATTGAGACTATTAAAGATAAAATGAGGGTTGACCTGTTGTTTGAGCAGGTCAAACTGTGCCTCCAGCAGTTCCATGTTGATCTGCCTGTTTTGATATTGCTGATACAGGAGGAACAGGAACAGGTAAATGGTGAAATTGATGATCAGTCCTCTGAAATGGAACATCAGCATCATGGAGGGCATGTTATAATGCGGAAATATGAGTTGATGGATAAGTACCAGGATGGTCATCACCACAATGCCCAGTGCCAGGCTTTTGGCAAAGCGGTATTGGTGGTTGCGGGGCAGAAAGTACAAATTGTAATACCAGACGAATAAGGAATAAGTACCAGCGACACTGACATCTATCAGCATTTCCCAGGTTGCAATATGCAGGCGCAGGAATTTGGGGATAGATGCCAGTATGCCGATGCAGAGTGCGCTGAGCCAAATCAGCGGGTGCGAGATCCCGAATATTTGCTTAATTTTTTGTTGCATGCTGTCACGGTACGGCTAGTGCCGGTTGTGCATCTGTAAATGTAGTAAAATTGACGGACACCGGTTTGCCTGGGATGTTTGCACCAAACCAGTGAGGGTCAGGGCGGATCTGCCGTAAGATCTGTGCATATGTATTGTCCGGGCGTTTAACGATGGCTGTGGTCAGTTGCCTGTTCCTGTCGTAATGAGTCGTGATCAGTTTGCCTGCAACCAAGGTATCAGGAATGGTGAATACATAATCCTTATCTTTCATCGGCTCATGGCAACTGATACATTCTTTTGAAAAGGTGGCTGTTTTGCCATAAGGTTTGAGATCATTGCCCCTCCACCGGGCCCATCCCCATCCTTTTGTGTCCGCATATTGCTGACTATTCCTGATCATGAATTCGACCTGCCAGAAAGCACCGGGATTAATGATGCCATTACTGTCAGTATCTTCTTTCCACGCCACCTTGGCAAAGATGGTTCCATCCGGCCAGGGATGTGTATGATTTGATTGAATGGCTTTTATAGCCACATCATTTCCATAAATGACACGCAGGGTGCCATTGTCAAAGCGATCGGTGGTATTTACAACCTGCCAGTCTGTATAGCCGGCAATGTAATTGATACCGTTCAATGCAGGTTGTACATTGGTGACGCTGGATAAAGCCATAGCAGGTGCTTTTGCAGGTGCCGCCTGTTGTGTCAGCAGGTAGTTCTTCAGCACCTGCAGGTCTTTGTCATCCAGCTTTGCACCTGAATGTATAGCGGTATAAGCGGATGGAGGCATTGCTCCCAATAAGACCTGGTTCACAGCCAGCCACAAGGCACTCTTTTGGTCGCCGGCGCTCAGGCTATCCCAGTTAGAAAAATTCAGGGCAGCGCGACCATCTTTTATATGGTTTGCCACCAGCCAGTAGGCAGGTACAACCTGGTCATACCAACGCAGGTTCGGGGTGTTGGAGTGGCAATCGTAACAGGCGCGCTCAATAATCTTTTTTACGTCAGCGGGTGCCTGCAGGTCTCCTGTAACAGGAGGGTGTGTGATGGTGGGGTGGAAAAACTGCAATCCGGCAAAGCAGATAGCAATTCCGTATATAAGCTTCCTTTTCATGAGAACAAAGATAAGTGGCAGGTGAAAGACAATCATCAACAAAGTGCCTGAATGTGGCATTTCGGATGCTGAATGTGGCAGCAAATCGAAAAGGCAGCTCCTTTTGATGGGGAGCTGCCTTTTTTAGCAGTTAATTATTTAGAAATTTTTCTATCTCCTTTACGGTTACTTCCGGCTGTTCCTCCGGTAAAAAGTGCCCGGAGTTCTCCACTTTTACAACGCTCACATTGGCTGCTTTTTTAGGCAAGGTATATTTCAGCCAGTCATATCCCGGACCTCCTATACCCAGTACCGGCATTTTTAGCACGGTATAGCGCTTATAGTCTTCTATATCCTGGGGAAAAGCCTGGTACCAGGCATTACCCGCATGAATAGCTTCCCTGGTGTTATAAGCCGCTGCATATACAGCCCTGTCAAGTGCAGAAAATGCATTGTCATCTTTCAACAGGTAGTGGAATACCGTCTTTTGGAAAACGGCTGCACGTCCTGCCACCAATTCTTCAGGAAGCCCATTGAGTTGATTGAATGCAAACCACCAAAGATAGGGACGGGCAGGATCAAGTTTATCTGTAGGCGTACCTGGAGCAGGCAGCATAGGAACGGCTGCAAATGTTTCGTCAGGATGAGGAACGTCGATAATTACCAGCTTTTCGACCAGGTCAGGATAATTGGCTGCCATGCTAAATGCTACCTGGGCACCAATATCATGACCGGCTACAAATACCTGCTGGTACCCCAGGGACTTCATTAAACCTGCTATATCCCCTGCTATGGTCTTTTTATCATATCCGGTGGCAGGCCTGTCTGAAGTGCCCATACCCCGGTAATCCACAGCGATAACG
This sequence comes from Chitinophaga silvisoli, assembly GCF_003412465.1. GTDB lineage: Bacteria > Bacteroidota > Bacteroidia > Chitinophagales > Chitinophagaceae > Chitinophaga > Chitinophaga silvisoli. Next base: position 21,491 of record NZ_QTJV01000020.1, on the reverse strand, counting down.
GTATACTGTTGCTGCAATGCGGGCATCATTTTATGAAATGACCACCACGTTTGTGGCCAGCCGGACAACAATACTAATACTTTGCCTGTACCACCGGTCACATAGTGTAAGCGGATACCATTTACAGTTGCATAAGCATTTCTAAAGCCGGGTAATTGTGTTATGAGTGATTCATCTGAAATGGATGAATGCTGTTTTTGCTGCGCCATAAGCTGAACCGGTGCAGCGAAGACGATCAAAAAGAAAATCCCAAAAGAAAGGTGTCTGATGTAATTGTTCATACTAATTTATTTGTGGAAGTCCGTCGCCCGGATTTGCCTATTTCAATTTTTCCAACAGGCCAATCTGTCCAAACAGGATAGTTGCTGCGGTATAACAATGGAAAAACTTAATCTTACCATTTTCCAGGTAAAAGAAGTCTGCACAGGGTGTATTGATGGTCTTACCCGTAGGCGGAATTGTACCCAGCGGAAGTTCCAAAGGTCCATTATGCGTGCCATTCAATGTTAGTTCTACCATGACCATATTCTCCTCGTCTTTTACATATACCCGGAGTAACTCGCGGTGCATATCAGGAAATGCTTTTGCATAAATATCAACAGTAAGTCCTATTTCTTCCCCGTAATATTTCTTTCCTGCAGAAACATCCCAGAAGTAACCATCAGGTGTAAACATGGAGGCAAATAATTTTGAATCCTGCACTTCTGCTGCCTGGTAGAGATTGCGGATGATCTGTTCGTTGGTCAGTTGTGTTGCCATCAGTAGTTAGATTTTTATTGTATGAAAGGTTATTTATTCACAGTATCCAGGAATGCATGCAGGGATTTAATTTTCCCCTGTTCTACATTGATAAGGTCCATTCCTTTTACAAGTGCGGGATGTGCCTTGTCTCCATAGTTCCAGAACAGCCGTACTTCATGATGATTGGCATCGATCTTAGCAAGTGAAAAGCGGAAACCGGGATGTGCTTTTTGCAGGTTAGCGATGAAGGTGTTCACACCTTCCAAACCTGTAGATACATAAGTGGGATCTACAAAAAGAACATCGGCAGTATAAAGGGTGCCTAAGCCTGCAAGGCGCGCAGCAGCATCAGTATTGTTCCAGATTGCCAGGTGTTTTGCTGCGAGTTCCGCCAGTTGCTTCCTGCTGAGTGTATCTGCTGCGGAGGGTTGTAAGGCTACCTGTTTGGGTGACCAGAGTTTAACGGCAGGATTTTTTTTCTCATATCCTTTACCGTTAGGATAAGTGACGAGCTCCATTTTACTGCCCCATGGTGTCAGGAAGTACACCCAGGTTTCTCCTTCCGTATCTCCTACCGGCATTGTAAACGGTTCCCCAAGGAAGGTCACGCCTTTTGATTTCAGGTAGGCGATACTGGCTTTTATATCTGCTGTGTAAAAGGCGATGTGTGTAGCGCCAATATCATCCCCGCCGGGCTGTGTTGCACTGCCCTTTCCATTGTCGTAGTAGAACAGTTCAATGTTGGCTCCATCCCCTGCCCTGGTCATCTTTATAGTGACCGGGCCGGTAGCCAGGTTCATATGATTGGCCTTTTTCCAGTTACTATCCAGGGGTACAGGGCCTATCTGTGTCACTACGTTAAAGTCCAGTACATCTGTAAAGAAATTAACCGCCTGCTGCAGATCGGGCACATTGATACCGAAATGGTCAACGCCCAATAGGTGCACCTTGTTCTGCGAACGGACATTGCTGGTCGAGAGCATTGTGAACAGCACAAAAGTTGCTGCTGTAAGAAATGTATTGTGTTTCATAAATTTATTATTTGAAATTGTTTACAGATAGGTGATCAGTTCTTCCATTGGCTTCCTCACTTTCTTCAGTGGCAGGTTCCAGTCATTGGCTTCGGACCTGTACCCTATTGCCATCAGCATAGAACTTCTAAGCCCTTTTTGCGGGAGCTGTAATAATTGATCCAATTGAGCGGCATCAAAACCCTCCATAGGTGTTGCATCTACTTGTTGCAATGCAGCAGCGGCTACGGCAAGTCCTAATCCAATATGTGCCTGTTTGGCGGCATGATGAAAATTTTGTTCCTGTGAGAAGCCGGCGAAATAATTGAGTGCAAATTGCCGTTGGCGTTCGGATACGGATGAAGCCTGTGCACGGACTGTATTCAGGTAATCGAATGCATGGTTAATCCGCTCCGGTGTATAATTGTCCCATGGAGCAAAAACGAGCAGGTGAGAACATTCCAGTACCGGTGCCTGGCTAAATGCGATGGGGTAGATCTTTTCTTTCAGAGCCTGTGATGTGATAACGAATACTTCATAAGGTTGAAGACCGATGCCTGAGGGTGCAAGCCTGATAGATTCCAGGATGGTGTTTATGACTTCGTCCGGAACCTGCTGACCCGTCATTCTCTTTGTTGCATAACGCCACTGTAGCGATTCGATGATGTTCATATGAACTGTGTTTGATAACACAAAGCTAAAACACAGTGGATGGCTGCCTGTTGACTTATGCTAAAAAATAGCATTGATAAATATCAACAGATCCGTCTTTATTAAAAGATAAAAGTCATTACACCAGTATACGACTTTGCTGGAAAGATAGTTTGATGTGCAGGCCGGCGCTGCTGTCGAATTCAACTTTGCCCCGCAGTTGTCGTACCAGGCCAATGATCAGGTTAAGACCAAAAGAGGTGGAAGTATCCGGATCGAAATCTGCCGGAAATCCCGGGCCATTGTCAGCGATAGATACTGCTACCTGTTCATCCTCACAACGCAGTGAGATGTGGATGTGCGGTTGTGCGGTTGATGGCAGTGCATATTTGATTGCATTGGTTACAGCTTCATTAATGATAAGACCAATGGGCACTGCCTGTGATACGTCCAGCTCAGTGAAATCCGGGTTTGTTTCCACTGTGATCATGTCGTGTATAGAAAAGCTATCCTGCAAATATTCCAGCAGTTCATTCAGGTAATAATGCATATTTACGCCGGAGAAGCTATCAGACTGGTACAGCTTCTGATGGATGATAGAAATAGCCTGCATACGGTTCCTGCTTTCCCGCAACGCCTGTCGTGCGGTTTCATTGTCCAGGTGGAGGGCCTGTGTATTCAACAGACTAATGACGATCTGCAGGTTGTTCTTTACCCGGTGGTGTACTTCTTTGAGTAGGCAGTCACGGTCCTCCAGCAGTTCTTTCAGGGTAATATTCTGTTGGTTGATTTCAAACTGTTGTTGTTTCAATTGCAGGTTAGCACGGCGCTTAATATTGTATGCCCAGCTGCTGATCATTAACAATAGCAGCAACAAGGCTCCTATGGCATAGGAATAATGCCGCCTGGTGGCTTCATGCTTTATTAATTCTTTTTGTACACTTGTTTCAGCGATGAGCAGGGAGATATGTTTTTCTTTAAGCTCCAGGTCACGGTCTTTTTGTTCTGTTTCATATTCTATTTTTAACTGTGCCAGCTGGCGGTCGCGCTTCACCATTTCCATAGAGTCTGACAGCGCCATAAATCGCTGGTAGTGCCTGATGGCGGCAATACAATTGCCACGTAAGGAGTCCAGCGTAAAACGATGTTTCTCTACAGACTTCTTGACGAGTACAGTATTGTCCAGTGCTGCCAGTGCCTCCATCTTGTGAAGATATTTTTCTGCCAATGTATAGTTTTTGATTTCGAGAAACATTTTGAAGGCTTTGCTGGCTACACCCTGGCGCATGGCCACGTCGATGACGGGGTTGTCGATCATTGCGTTTGCCTGTGGCAGGTAGGCCATCGCACGGGTATAGTCATGACTCATAGTATACAGGGCAAACTGGTGACGCCGCAGCAGCCATGTAAATGAGGGCCGGTTAGCCGGAATAAGTGTAAAACCTTTGTTGATGATACGCTGGGCTTTCCCAAAATCATGAATTTCATTGTAAGTGGCTGCCAGGTTGCAGGCGAACAATGCCATTGCTTCCTGGTCATGCAGGCGGGCGGCCACCTTGTAAGCCTTTTCCTCATAGATCGTGGCTTCTTTAAACTGTTCTACCTGGGCGTAGATACTCCCCATCCGGTTGTAAATGCCATACATAACGGCTGTCGTATCATGATCTTCTTCCGCCTGTTTCTGGGCGAGCAGTAAGTATTTCAGTGCTTCCCGGAAATTCTCCAGGTTGTGTTCTGCACTGCCTAACAGGCTGTAAAGATCCTGCAACTTTGTATAATGTAATGCCTGGTAGATGTCCAGAGATTGTTTTAAATAATGGCGTGCCCTGGCAAACTCCCAGTTTGCGATAAGTACATCGCCGTAATACTTCAGTGCATCGGCCAGCTTTAAACTGCGTTGTTCATGTTGTTTCAGCTGCTCAAGATAGAGGCTATAGTAATGCACCTTTAGCTGTGGTGCTTCGTAAATTCCTAACTGAATGGCTTTCTCCTGGTATGCAGCTGCCATGGCAGGCCAGGGTGCGGCGTTGGATGCAAATGCCAATGCTTTGTCAATGTATTCCCTGGCTTTGGAAGTATCTCCTTTTTCCCGGGCGATCTGTGCCAGCAGCGTAAGACTGCCAGCCTGCCCATCCGGGTAATGCTGTTTAGTACTTATAGCGAGTGCCTGGCTGGCATAGCCGGTGGCCCACCTGATGTCTTCCGGATCAATCCCTGGCTTGTTAATGTACAATGCTGCGAGTTGCTGCAATACATTAGTTCTGCCAGTATCAGTATGGCATTGTTGTAGTTGCCTGTTCAGCATGGCAACCGTGGGTGCCTGCTGTGCCTGTAAAAAATAGGAATTTAATAGCAAGAAAGAAATCAGCAATACTATTTTGCTGCTGGCATTTGGTTTCGTCATAAAGGTGAGGTAACTATTCACTTTTCAAATGGGCTGCTTATTATATAGTGTGACTATAATAAGAACGTTCACTGTTACTAATAAAAAACCCCGCCATAGTGGGCGGGGCAAACATTATAAGAAGATGCATCTTACTTACCAAGCGGAATTGCCACGCGCAGGGTAGGCCTCCATCCGGCAGGCCGGTTTCGTACTGCTGTCTCCAGAAATCCTTTTGCTTCAATCAATCCACCGCGAGGAAGGAAATAGGCCAGTCCCGGTCCATAGCCCAGCACACGCTCCCTGGTATTGGTAATACCGTATTGCGTAGCATAGTAATCACTATGACCATCGAAACGATCCTGGTTGAATTGCGCCAGCAAATAGGTGGCTACTTCTATCCTGAGTGAAGGAAGAATCGCATAATCTACAGAAAGATTGCCATTGTAGAAGCTGCCTGGTTGTGCTTTGGTGCCGATAATATGGGTATTATAATTGACCTGGTTACGTGCACTGATACTGAACTGCTGATTCAGCATCAACGTAAAGGTATGATAGAGCCCAAAGGAAAAAAGATGTGCAGAAGGATTAATAGCATAAGCAGTATTGTAAGCTCCCAGCGGCAGACTGACATCCAGTTCTGTGCGGTGAGAAAATGGTTTACCAAAAAGTCTTTTATCTGACCACTGCACTGCTGTACCCAAAATGGGATCTCCCCAGGCCCTGGGATTTGCCGAAGGTGCTGCTCCACCTGTATTGGAAGCGCTTACCTGGGCGACAGGAAGAATGACCGTAAAACCTATGTTACCACTGAGTACCCTGACTTTAGAAAGATAGATCAGCTGGTGCAGCGTGGCGACTGAATTTACTTTCAGCGAGGTAGCTGCCTTATTTCCATGCTGGTCATAAATAGCCCTGGTCTGGAAGACCTGCACATAGCTTTGGTACAAGAATCCGGGTTTGCCGGCAATGCCATCAAAGATATTGGCAAGTCCAAGATTGGTAGGCGGAAGCGTGGGATCTTGCGCAAAAATGTGACCAGGAATCACAAGCATGAAGGTAAAAAGAAACCCTATGGAGGTGAAGATGTTGAGTGCTTTCATACCACAAAGCTACCCTGCACTGTACGCCGCCCAAATGACAAATGCCAAAAAAAAGTCTTGACATTTATCAATGGAATTTTCTACCATTTGTCAATTGGCTTTTGTGATGCAATTAAAACCTTTGTACAGTAAAAAACATACTATGGAATTACAGGATCAAAACCTTATAGAAAAGCACTTCTCTATCTGGAGTGAAAGAGATGCTGCCAAAAGAGCTGCCCTCATAGCGGAGGTCTATGCAGAAGATGTGGAAATTATAGATCCGCATTTTGTAGCACATGGCCATAGCGAACTGCAGTACCTGATTACCAACCTGCAAGCCAAATTTCCCGAAAGGAAATTCAGACTGCGTCAACCCATTGAAGGGCATCACCAGGTAGCGCGCCTTTTCTGGCAGTATGGCACTGCTGATATGCCGGCCCAGGAAACCGGTGAAGATGTATTTGTGCTGGAAAACGGTAAGATCCGCCGCCTGCTGATTTTTATAGACGGAAGGTAGCTTTTTCAAAGTCATATATATTTTACAGGGAGAACTATCATAAGGAAAAATGGTATTTGATTTTCATTTAGAAAAATTCAATACCTGAAAAACAGGGTATGAAAGAGCATGTGTTAATTGTAGAAGATGAATATATACTGGCCAATGATCTGCGGCTTTTATTGGAACAGGCAGGTCATAAGGTCTGTGCAATTGCAGATACACTGGAAGATGCCAGGGAGGCTGTGTTAAAATATCGGCCATCCTGGGTGCTGCTGGACATCCTGCTACAGGACAATGCGATGGGTACTGATCTGGCAGGGTTCCTGACAGAGCAGGGTGTTGGTTTTATATACATTTCTGCCAGTACTGATCAGCATATCCTGGAAATAGCCAAACAAACCCAGCCAGACGGTTTTCTTGTAAAGCCGGTAAGGGAGAGAGACCTGCTGATGATGCTGGACATTGCCCGCAGCAAACATGTACAGCACCAGGAGCTGGCATCCCAAAGGAAGCTGTCGGTGCATCAACAATTACAACAACTTATAAGTGGCGATCTTCCACTGGAGCAAATGCTGGCACTGATGCCAGGTATTTTTCAATCACTGGTGCCCTTCGATTTTATGTGCTATGAATTCCTGTATCCCGGCACGCACCTGACGAAAAGCAAAAGTTTTGTAAGGACCGGCTTTCATGAATACCAGTTAATCGGCAAAGAGGAACTGGCTTCGATGATTGGGAAAGGAAGGTCGCTACGGCGGCAATCTATGTTGACATGCAAGGTAGCCGGTGATATTTATAACCACACTGCGTTCAGTCGCCTAACCGAAAATGAAGGGCTGGAACGTTTGCTACATCAGCGATTTGATATTAATTCCTGTTTGCATTTTTGTCTTTCACCGGGCAAGATCCATGTACAGCTTGCGCTGTATCATAAGCAAGCGGATATATACAAATCATCACACCTGTCACTGCTTGCAGACACACAAAAAGATCTGACGGCATTATTCAATAAGATCCAGGTAGCAGACAGCAGCTTTGCTACTACCAACAAAAAACAGGCAATGCCATCACAGCAAGTGGCACCGAAGCACCTGGAAGGCATGCTGGGTAAGAGTCCTGCCCTGTTACGGGTGCTTGACGATATAGAGACGGTGGCCAACACACCGGTATCTGTACTTATTCTCGGCGAGAGTGGTACCGGCAAAGAGCTGGTGGCCAGAAGTATTCACCAGCTGTCTTCAAGACGACATCATCCGTTTGTAGTGGTGAACTGTGCCACACTGCCGGCGGAGTTGATTGAATCGGAATTGTTCGGTCATGAGAAGGGTGCTTTTACAGGTGCTATTGATAAGCGAACAGGCAAATTTGAACTGGCTAATGGGGGCACACTTTTCCTGGATGAAATCGGTGAGATGCCGTTGCCCTTGCAGGCAAAGCTGTTGCGCGTGCTGCAGGAAAGAGAGCTGGAATATGTGGGCGGCAATAAGCTTGTGAAAGTGGATGTGCGTGTGCTTGCTGCGACCAACAAACACCTGGAAGAGGAAGTAGCAGAAGGTCGGTTTCGGCTGGACCTGTTCTTCCGCCTGAATATATACCCGGTGACCTTACCGCCGTTACGTGACAGAAAAGAGGATATACCTATTCTCAGCAAGGCATTCCTGGAACAGAGTGCTGCACGAATGGGACGCTTACCGGCACCTGCTTTGAGTACGGAAGCGCTTCGTACACTGCAGACTTACCAATGGCCGGGAAATATCCGGGAGCTGGAAAATTTGATAGAACGCATCGTGATCAGGTGCCGGAAACCGGTGATCAGTAAAGCAGATTTGCCTGAACTGAAAAATAAGATGCTGGCAGATGCCGGTGCAGATCAAACACTTTCGCATAAAGAGGCAGCACATATAATTGCTGTGCTCAGGAAATGTAATGGTAAAGTATCTGGCACCGGCGGTGCAGCGGAGATCCTGGGACTTCCTCCCAGCACGCTCACCTCGCGTATCAAAAAACTGGGTATTACAAAGGACCTGTATTTCAGGCATTGAGCAACAGAACAAGTTGCAGGTTCTTAACCATACTGAGTAGAGGTCAATTCTGAATTTATGATATGTCAATGCTTACCTGTTGTTACTATCGGAACTTTGATTCATGAAGCATTATTTAGGTATCAAAACAATTTTAATAAAAGTAAGTTGGAATACATTTGCTGGTTTGCCATTATTGTTTGAAAATTTGTTGCAGGCAAAAAAGCTCCTGGTTGACACAGGGCTTGTTGCCTACAAATTGCCGGATGGCGCTATAATTGAACTGTACGGACCAGGTGCCAGCTATCCACCTTATTTATTTTTACACGGGGATATTGTGATTGGTTACAGGGTTAGTAACCTGAAGGCTGCTATGGCACAACTCCTGGAAGAAGGTGCCAGTATATTAGGCAATGTGGTAAGTATTTCCCCGGATCATCATTTTTGTTTTTTATTGATCAATGATGTGCAGGTGATCGGTCTTTTTGAAATGGGTGTGGCGATCAGATAAGAGGTTATTTTCGAAATGGTGATTATCGTCCCTGCCAGTTTTTCCTGATGCGGCTCAGGGTTTCGGGTTTGATACCCAGGTAGCTGGCAAGGGTGTTCTGGGAGAAGCGGGTTGCATATTCAGGTTGATTTTTTAGCAGGTCGAGGTATCTTTCTTCGGCATTCATACTAAGGGCCATGTGCACCCGGCATTGGTTGAAGGCCAGCCGCGAATAGTATTCGTGCTCGAGGAACTGGCGGAATGCGGGGATAGCGATGGATAAAGTGGTGATTTGCTGGTGGGTGGCGGTTAATAATTCGGTATGTTCCAGTGCTTCGATATGATACCTGGATGGCTGCCTTGTACGGAAGCTTTCCAGGTCACCTAACCAGTGGTTTTCGGTGTTGAAATATAGGATGGTTTCCTGGCCTTTCTGGTTGACGGCATAGGTGCGTACGGCACCTTGAATAATAAAACCGAGCCGGCGGCATATGTCGCCTTCCTGTACAAAATACTGGCGTTTGCGGAGGGTGTGGGGCTGGAGGTTGTCTATGATCTGGTATTTTTCGTCTGGTGTGAGGTGGTGGTTTGTGGAGGTGGTGAGGGCCTGGAAAAAATGATGGGTGTCTTTATAAATGGTGTGGTGAGCATGCGGGAGGAAGAATAGTTTGGAAGTGTTCATTGGAATTGTTTGCCTGGAGTAGGGTGAATATGGTGCCTGTTTTGAATGAAATTCAGAATCAAGAGTTTAGGGGGTAATTGGTAGGGGATTTTGCGAAATGTCGGAAATTTTCGAAGGGAGGGATTGATGAACAGATTTATTTAAAAACAAAAAAGGACTCCTTTTTCAGGAAGTCCTTTTGTAAAGTGGGTGGATGATGGGGTTCGAACCCACGACCCCCAGAACCACAATCTGGTGCTCTAACCAACTGAGCTACAACCACCGTTTGAATGCACTGTTTCTAACCGTGCGGGGCGCAAAAGTAAGAATAATTTGAATATAAAAAACACTTTTGTAAATAAGTTTTTAAATATGGTGCTAAAGATCACTGTTACCGGTCGACCATATTTCATTCTTCTATTTACATTAAACCGATTCAACTCACTTGATGGCGCATTCCTTCTTCTCCCCTCTTCCACCACATAAGGAGCACTTGAACAATGATCTTTCGCACAGGTAATATATCCAACTTTCACCTTGTGATATTTGCCTTTACACACTAATCATTCATTTATAGCACAACAGTGTTATACCATTATCCTTTAACTAAATATACTTTTACCAACCAAACCCAACCTTTACCCGGGTACCATTTCACTTTCTGTATTGTCATGAAAATATAAAGCAATCGATTCGTAAACCATTGGTTCTGTGATGCCAATCTATCATCCTGACCCATTCCCTATAACAATACCAACATTAAATGAGAAAAGTATTTTTGTTCCTATGTCTATGTATCATTATTATGCTACAAACCGATGCACAGGACAACCCAATTGTTCCACTCCCTGCTGATCAGGCAGAATTATTCAAATACACCAGTACACCCGTAAGTCTGTACACCGGTGTACCACAGATTGCCTACCCGATTTATGAAATTAACACCGGAAAGATCAAGGTGCCTATTGCTCTCAGCTACCACGCTTCCGGTATAAAAGTCGGACAAAAGGCAACCTGGGTAGGCCTTGGCTGGAACTGTATGCCTGGTGGAAGCATTTCAAGAAGTATTCGTGGTATTGAAGATGAGACAACCGAAAGAGGTTGGTTCAACCATTTTCATAACATTGATACCATTGAGAAAATGAGTGACTATACTTCTATGGCAGCCTTAAAAGAGGGTACGTCATTTGATCTGCAACCTGATTTTTTCAATTTAAGCATTCCGGGTAAGTCCTGTCGTTTTTTTTACTCAAGGAGGGACAAGAAATTTGTAACAGCCCCCTATCAGGCGATCAGGATTCAACGCAACAGTAGTAATAACTACCAGGTTACTGATGACGATGGTACCCGTTATTTCTTTGAACAAAAACTATATTCATTCAATGATAATCAGGGAACAAAACAGCATATTGTAGGCTGGAACCTGACAAGTATCATATCTAACGATGCGAAGGATACTGTGACCTTTACATATGCAACCGGCACTTCGGCCGAGAGATCACCAGACGAAGTACATTCTTATTCCAGATCCTACCATATGAATACTTCTGATGCCGATGAAGCCAATTGGATGCCGGACGATCCGGTAAAGTCATATTCTTATTCATATAGTTATACACCAAAATTATCTGAAATTACCTTTCGCCAGGGAAAAGTGAAATTCTTTGCCAATACTGTCCGGATAGATTATGGAAATAATGCACTGGACAGTGTAGTAGTATATAGTAAGGACAATGATACTTACCAGCGTGTAAAGAAAGTAACCCTGGCATATGATTACTTCTTCACGGGTAATAGCTACCCATCATTTGGAGATTATAGATTAAAACTGCTTTCTTTTACAAAAGAAGACGTGGCAGGGCAGCAACCAGAACGTTATAGCTTTGAATATGATAGTACAAAACTGCCCAATATTTCTTCTGACGGAGTAGATTGGTGGGGGTATTATAATGGTAAGGCCAGTCAAGGTACCTTACTGCCTGCAGCGCTTCCTGAGGTGGAAAATTTACAACCTTATGGTAACCTCGGGATGGCAGACAGAAATCCTTCTGAAACCGCAATTTTGGCGGGAACGCTTAATAAAGTCATTTACCCTACAGGAGGTTATACAAAATATAACTTTGGGATCTCAAAATTTTATGATGTTACAACTTATTCAGCCACTACTAACCTGGTAAATGTAACATTCGCAGGAAAGAGTGCAAGTCAACAAATTATAAAGGACACTAGTATAAACTTTCAGGTAAGACCACCCAACAATACTGAAAAGAATTATGCAATAGATATCAATATTACATTATCCAGGCACTCTCCAAACTCGAAAACCAATGCTCAACTGGTGTACTTATATGATGTCACTACCAGTACTGCTCAACCGATATTAAACTGGCCAGCTCAGGCAGATGAATATGATACAAGCGCCAAATCATATACGGCCTCATATTTATGTGATACAAGCCATACCTATCAGCTATATCTATATATCAATGACTATAGTACTACCAGTATAATGGCGAATATAAGTATGTCGGTTCTTAACCAACGTGGAACCAGTTCAATAGGTGGAGGTATCAGGATTGAATCTATTGAATCTTACAACAACGATAATACGCTTCAGAAAAGAGACGTATATAAATATGGCGCTTCAGAAAATGACGGCGGCTATTTAATTACTGCTTCGGATGAAATTAAGAACAAAAATTATATTGGTGTCATTACACAAAGAAACAGATTTCGGGGAACAGGAGAATGTATTGCAGTTGAAGGATACAGGTACACTTTTATAGGGCAGTCATATTATCCCACGGTCAACTTTCAGGGAGCAAATGTTGTGTATAATTATGTAACCAGGTACGAATACAATAATAATAAGCCCAATGGTAAAACAATGTATCAATATATATTACCAACGGATTATACTGTTATTGGAAACCCGGGAACTTTCGCAGGTAAAGAAAGGATTGACAACTCTTTAGCAGATGATCTGCTCGCAAATGAAAAAATATTCAGGTTCAACGCCGCTGATAGTACTTTTGACCTGATTAAATGGACTTATAATTCTTATGGTATTAATAATCTTTCTGTTGATACAGGCATTCTTATGTATGACAAAATATATTACATAGACTTATGTGGTAACGAGTCTGGTATTTATAGTTTTGGATACAACTATATTCCCATAAAAAGCGGAGGTCGTAACCTGGCATCTACCACTGTTCGTGAGTATGATGACAATGGAACCATATTTGAAAACAAAGTTGATTACACCTATAACGATAAGAACTATCCAAAAACTGTTACTAAACTCAATAGCAAGTCCGATACTATAGTAACTAAGATATATTATCCCGGAGAACATTCTTCCAGCGATGGCAATGCTTCCGTTCTCAATAGTATGGTATACAGGAACATGATCCGTCAACCTTACTGGCAGGGGAATTATACCAATGGCAACTTACTGAGTTATAAACATACCCTGTTTGGCAACAGCTGGGGAACTAACGATAGCCTGATAGCGCCCAAAATAGATAGCAGCTGGCAATTAGGTAACGATAACAGTCTGCCGGCCAACACCATTGCATACCAAAGTTATGGACCTTATGGGAACATACGCCAGATCAGGGACGATAGGGGTATAACGTCTGCTTATACCTGGACCGCTGATGGTACTTACCCGGTTTCCCAGACTGCCGGTGCAGCCCTTAATCAGGTATTGTATGATGGTTTTGAATACATTAATACCTGGACAGGTATTACGCGCGATGCCGCTATTTTTCATACCGGTAAATATGCGGGGCTGATTAATGGCGCAAATACGTATATCAATCCAAACTGGCTATATGTATCTCTATTAGATGCCACTACATTCCGTTTCTCAGGATGGATCTATAGTAATGGGCCTTCCACCACGATTAATTTATTGTCAAAAAGTAGTGCTACCAGTACTGGTTATACTAATATGGCGAATATTTCCAGTTCTGAAACCGGTAAATGGGTATACATTGAAAAAGAATACACTGTTCCTGCAGGTACTCCATATATTACAATCAGTCTGACTAATAATGGCAGTGGGAAAGTATGGTTCGATGATATCAAATTACGCCCATCAGCATCCCAGATGAGCACTTATACCTTCGATCCGCTTATTGGTATGACCAGCAAGTCCGATGAAGGGAATCATACACTTTACTATGAATTTGATGGCCTGAACAGATTGAAATTGATTCGCAATAAGGATAGGAATATCCTAAAAATGTATTGTTACAACTATGCTGGTGAAATTGATCAGTGTGATGGTGCAGTGTATTATAATGATTACCAAAGCAAGAACTTTACAAAGACCTGTTCATCCGGAAGTACTTCTGTGGTTACCTATGCTGTAGAAGCGGGCAGGTATGCTTCCCGAATAAGTGTAGCTGATGCAAATGCAAAAGCACTGGCTGACATTACGGCGAATGGACAGAGTTATGCCAATAAAATGGGTGATTGCAGTTACTATATCAGTGAACAGCTGGTAGATACTTTTTATTCATCTAAATGTACCAATGGTGGAATATCCAGTCCTATTGAATATAGGCTGGCCGGAGGGACGGATACTTCTTATATAAGCCAGGATGATGCCAATGCAAAAGCGCTGGCAAAGTTTCAGTCATTAGGGCAGGCTTATGCAGATTTGAAAGGATATTGTGTTTATTATAATACAGCACAAAGCGGTAGATTCCAAAAAACTAACTGTACGGATTCCAGGTCAGAAGGTTCATGGATAACTGCTACGATCCCGGCTAACTCCTACTCTTCTTTAGTTAGTCTGGATAGTGCCAATGCAATAGCAAAGGCTGCTTTAAAGGATAGCGGAACCGCTCAGGCAAACAGATCAGGAATATGCTACTATTTCAGTGATCAACAACAGGTGACCAAAGCTAGAGCGTGTGATTCCGGCTACGTGGGTACAAATGTAACTTATGTTGTAGCGGCAAGACACGATTCTACCATGATCAGCAAAGATACCGCGAACGCAATGGCGCTGCGATATGCTAATGCCAATGCACAAAGCTATGCTAATACAAATGGAACTTGCCAGACTTGTAATCTCTTATTCTCCAAAAAATCAGGATCAGGAAATCTGAATCCATTTAGTATTACAGTTACCAATTCAACTACGGGTATTGTCGTTTATCAGAAAAACTTCAGTCCACTAACAGATGAGGTTCTGAAAGCATGTGCAGTGATACCGACAGGTGCTACTTATACGGTAACTATAGCATCGACTTCCCAGGTATATGTCACTATCAATAACACGACCAAGACAATTACAGCCAATGGTAGTCAAACATGGACAGCGGTTTCACCTACTATCAATGTAGTTTTATCTACTGTAGCACCTACAGTGTATAGCAGTGCTGCCAGCTCTGGGTCTTATACAAAAACCAACTGTGCAGGCGATTCTACGGGTGTAGGATATATTTACACTTTAGCCGCAGGTTTATACACCTCCACTATCTCCCAGGCTGATGCCAACGCCCAGGCACAGGCTTATGCTAATCAACAGGGACCGATTGCTGCTAACCAGTATGGTTACTGCATACCATCCGGGAAAAATTTTGGGGTTGTGGTGAAACGTGGTGCTACAGATCCTGGAACATTAAGCATTGTAGCCACTAACAATTCGACCAGTGCAAAAGCAGTTGCTACCACCGCGAAGACTGTATGGCCTTATTACACAACGGTGGCGACCGGTGTTACTTACACTATCACCATGCAAATGATAACCGGAACGGGATCTTGTACCGCTAGTATTAATGGCGTTGAAAAGACTTTTACAGCCAGTACAGTAGCTACTTTTACCGGCATTTCACCTACCACATTCATCCTTGTCTGGAAAAACTAAATCAATGCGACAATCAAAATTTATATATTTATTATATAGCTTCCTGCTGGGAACAATTGTTCCCGGCATGGCGCAGGTACCGGTAAGTACTTCACGTACTGCTGCAATACCAGTAGCACGACCAGTTGCTTTAAAAACATTAAAGGCGAGTTCTGTACGTGTATGGATACCGAGTATGATTACGACAGATCCAAACGCGATCTTTGATACCAGTAGGTCAACAAGTGACGTGAAACTGACTACGCAGTACCTGGATGGATTGGGTAGACCAATGCAGACTGTTGTAAGAAGAATTAGTCCGAAAGGGAATGACCTTGTGACCTCCACCGTTTATGATTCACTAGGGAGGGAGCAATATACATATCTGCCTTATGTACAACAGCAGGACAGCGCAAATAATGGTAAAATTAAATCAGATCCGTTTGCTGCACAGGCATCTTTTTACCAGGATATTGATTTAAACCCGGGTATTGCGGATGAACATGTTTATTATAGTCAGACGGAGTATGAAGCGTCCCCTTTAAATAGAGTACTCAAAACATGGGCACCTGGTGACAGCTGGGCTAAAAATGGAGGAAATCATCCATTAGAGATGCGATACCGTTATAATACCCTTGCAGATTCCGTCCGAATATGGAAAATTTCGATTAGCAGCGTCACCTGTTCCGGTAATACGGTTTATGGAACAGGTTCAGCGCTAATCCCTATAACTTCAGATATTTATGCAGCTGGGCAGTTAATAAAAAATATCGTCGTTAACGAAGCTGGTCACCAAACCATTGAATATAAAGACAAAAATGGTCATGTTATCCTTAGAAAAATACAGTTGACAGACAATCCTGCTACCGCTCATGTTGGATGGCTAAGCACTTATTATATTTATGACGACATGAATAATCTCCGTTTCGTCATTCCTCCACTGGCAGTTGAAAACATTATGCCTACCTGGACGATCTCTCAAACTGTGGCTGATGAGCTCTGCTATCAATATCGGTTTGATGGACGTGGTCGTATGATCTCAAAAAAAATTCCCGGCGCCGGTCTTATATATATGGCTTATGACAGTCGAAACAGGCTCGTCTTCACACAAGATTCCATGCAAAGGCAAAAATCCACTCCTGAGTGGCTTACAACATTTTACGACGGTATGAATCGTGCTTACGAAACTGCCATCTATACAACAACTTCTACCAGAGATAACTTGCAATGTAGTATCACCACTAATTTAGATGACACTTCTGTCATCAATGTATCTTCTTTACCGGCAGACCTGGTAGTGACTACTTATAACAGTATAAACAACCCATATCGGGCGACCAACTCCATTACATTAGATCAGGAATTTACTACACCTGACAATGCTGAAGTTGACGCTTATCTAGTCAATGCTGGTGGTATTACTAATGCTGTAGCGAGCAATCCGGTTCCGGCGATCTCTTTATCAGCTCTTACCCCACTGACCTATACATACTATGATAATTACAATTATAATGGCGTACTTAGCTTTGTAAACAGCAATCTATTAAAACTACAACCTGGTGATAATCCTTATAGTCAGGCCGTTACATCCTATAATTCAAATACCCATACCCTCCATACAGGAAGTAAAATCAGGGTGATCGGTACTGATAAGTGGTTGATGACAACCACTTATTATGATGATGAAGGGCGTGCAATCCAGGTACTTTCCGATAATGATTTCGGCGGTAAGGATATTCAAAGTTCCTTGTATAACTTTAATGGTGTCATATTAAGTACCTATCTAAGTCATACAAATCCTTTGAGCAAGGCCACTCCTCAAACCACGCTGCTAAGTATGATGAAGTACGATTATGCAGGCCATCTGATCAATACAGTTAAGAGACTGAACGACAGTACAAAATTAGATAATACATTATTCGTCAATACTTACAATGAACTTGGTCAACTCCAACGAAAAAGATTAGGTGTAACAGGAACTGAAAAGCAATTGGATTCACTTTCATACAGTTATAATATTCGCGGATGGTTACAGGGTATTAATAAAGCATTTGTCAATTCTACAAGTACAGGCAACTGGTTTGGGGAAGAAATAAATTTTGATAATGGCTTTGACGTAAACCAGTACGATGGTAATATCGCAGGTACTAAATGGAAATCCCGTTCAAATGGTATTCCGCGTGCCTATGGATATACCTATGACCCTATTAATCGCCTTACAAAAGCCCAATTTAATGAGCAAAAAACAGTAGGTGCTGCCTGGGCTGTGGACAAAACAGATTATACTGTTAACAATATCACCTATGATGCAAACGGGAATATCAGTACATTAAAAGAGCAGGGCCTTATAGGTACATCCAGCAGTACAATTGATGAATTAACGTATTCCTACCAGAGTAATAGTAACAAACTATTGGCTGTCAAAGATAATTATAACACTTCCGCTGCCAAATTGGGAGATTTTAACAATGGAGGTGACAGCACGAAAAATGATTATGCCTATGATGGGAATGGGAATCTGATTCAGGATTTGAATAAAGGAATAAGTTCTATAACTTATAATTATTTGAACTTACCGGAGCAGATTACCTTTACGAACAAAGGAACTATTACATATCAATATAATGCTACGGGAATCAAAATGAAGAAAACGGTGATTGATATTTCTGTTACACCTGTTGATACTACGGTTTCTGATTATGATGGAATAGTGGTGTACAAACAGGATACATTACAATACCTTTCTCATGAGGAGGGACGTATTCGGCCGATATATGATTCTGGGAAAGCTGTAAAATATGCATGGGATTATTTTGAGAAAGACCATTTAGGGAATACCCGTATTGTACTAGGTATGCAAACTGATACCAGCGTTTATGCGGCAACCATGGAGAGTGGGAAAAGTGCCTATGAAAATGCGATATTCGCAAATATTGAAAACACCCGTGATAGTATTCCGGTGGGTTATCCGGCAGATCCTACAACTAATCCCAATGCGTTTGTTGCAAAACTCAATGCGGTAAGTGGTCAAAAGGTAGGCCCTTCTATTGTTTTGCGGGTGATGGCAGGTGATACCATCCAACTTGGAGTAAAAGCCTTTTATAAAAGCATTGGTACCAATACTTCAAGTACGAATAGTGCAGGTATTATTTCGGCGTTGGTACAGGCACTTAGTGGTTCTACTATTTCTGATGGGGCACATGGGGTAGTAAATGCCAGTTCTTCTTTAAATGCCTCATTTTCTCCGGCTAATTATGATGAGCTAAAAAGCAAAGATGCGGATGAGAATTTATCCGATAAACCTAAAGCCTATCTGAATTATGTGCTTTTTGATGATATGTTTAATATGGTGGATGAGAATAGCGGGGTGAAACAGGTACAAGGTAGTCCGGATGAATTACAGATATTATCAGTAGATAAATTCTCTATTAAAAAAACTGGGTTTCTGTATATTTACCTGAGTAATGAAAGTGGAGAGAACGTTTATTTTGATAATTTATTGGTTGTGCATAATGGTGGGCCATTATTGGAGGAGTCGCATTATTATCCTTACGGATTGACGATGGCAGGGATTAGTTCGAATGCGTTGAAGGGTGGGAACTATTTGGAGAATAGGTTGAAGTTTAATGGTAAAGAACTTCAGTCAAAGGAGTTTAGAGATGGGGGTGGATTAGAGTGGTATGATTATGGAGCTAGGATGTATGACAACCAGATAGGAAGGTGGCATGTGGTTGATCCAAAAGCTGAAGAAATGAGACGAATGTCTCCGTTTAATTATGGGTTTAATAATCCTGTTAAGTTTATTGATCCTGATGGTATGAGTCCTAATGATATTGTGGTTCAAGGTACCCAAGAGTTTCAGCAAAGAGTGCTTAATGATTTACAGAAAACAACAGGAGCCAATCTCTCCATGGATATCAATGGTCACATAAGTATGACGATTGGATATGAAAAACATTATACCAAATCGGAATCTTATAATTTGATATCTTATCTTATTAGTTCTGACCGTACAACTACCATTACAGAGACAAGTGAGATAGGAGGAAATGAGACCGTTAATACTATCCGTGGGGCAGGTATAGACGGAATATCTTCTTTGGATGGAGGAACTGGTAAGGGAACAGATGCGACAGTCAGGTATAATCCTGATGATCCAGGAGATAGGATCAAGGATGAAACGGGATCATATGGGCGTCCCCCCTATATAGGATTAATGCATGAGTTACTTCATGCTGAACGAATTTCTAAAGGTTTGGTAGACACAAGGGATATGAACGGAATAGTTGATCCGGATAACCCTACAAATATCTCAATACCAAAAGAAGAATTAAGTGTAAGACCTAAGGAATCCATGATTAGAAAAGAGAATGGGGTACCTCCAAGGGCACAGCCGTACATCGATATAACAAGTAAACGTAAACCAGTAGATATGAAAAAAATTCCTAAACTGCAATCTTTATGAGATGGATATTCACCTTATTAATTAGCACGGCCCTTTATGGACAATCATCATCCTTAGATGAGATAAACATTAAATGGAACAAAAGAACCTTGTCTGATATGGCTGCTCAATTAAAATCTGAAATAGATGATCCTAAATTATATTATCGGGATTCAATAAATTATTTAAACTATCTGGAAATGTTATCAGTCGATAGCATTGACGAAATTTCAGATCGTTTCACATTTTTGAAGAATGTATCATTATCCTATCCTAATTTTTTTAATGATTATTACGTTATTGAATTAACGAAATTAGGAGAATTGCTACGAACATATAAGTTTATCGTAGAAGTAAATGAAAATCATACAGTGAATGTTTATGGATTTTTAAGGATTGCTGGTGATTGGAAATCTGTAGGTATAAGTAAAGGAATTAAATTAGAATTACGGGAGTTAAATGAAATAATTGTTGATAATAAGGGGCTTAATATAGAAAAGATTATTGTTAGTCATTTTAAGGTCGATAACGTGCTCTTATCAAAGTATTTTGGTCCTTTCACATTACCAGGTGGTAACTTTATTTCTAAGGTTCTATCCATGTATCTTTCGTCTTACGAGAGATACTATAATTGATCAGGTACTTATTTTATATTGAAAATGTAGATCGTCTATGCCTCATTGAAAAGAAAAAGAAAAATATTATATCAAAATTATTACTTGAAGAGGGCTGTTTCAACACTAAGAATAGAAACAGCCCTCTTCTGATAATTTCTGATACCATTGTTCATCCAAAAATTTTTTGTTGAGCTACAGATAAGTAGGTGCATGGGTTAGATCCGCTATCAGAAAAAATGAGAAGGTACTTTCCATATCATTATACATTTGATAATACATTAACATTCAATATTGTCCTGGTAAAAACTAAGTTTAAAAATAAAAATGTGGCAATTAAGCCCAAGTGGCTTATATTTTAGGCTTACCACACCTAATACATAAACCTGGATAAGGATAAAAAATTTCTCGGACACCCGGTCTGGTCAAAATATCAGAAGTAATACCTAACGGGTAAATACAATCTGCTATTCGAAAACACGACGCAAACGTATACGTAATTTTTACATTTCACAAATGTACCAATCGAAGACTTCAACAGACAAAAACTATTTATAAAGGACAACATTGCGAAACCGGAATTAGTCAAATGTTGTCAAATGTAAAAAGATTCAAGCTATACCACACCACAATGCAGAAGATGATGCTAATATAAGAGTTAAAGCAAACTCAAATCCATGGCCAAAGTACTCCGTATACAACTAATCAACAATTCATAAGTTTCAATGGGCAAACAATAAAATAATCAATGAAAACAACAATCATTATATCACCAAGATGGGCAATTCTTGAAAGAGAATATATTAACATTACTCTTCAAAAGATAATTTAAACAATAACAATGAGTAAAATAAATGGAAGATGGCCAGCATAACTTTGGTACCAAAAATTAAAACAAAAACCAAAAAGTAGGGCGTAAACTTGCCGAATTGATCAATAAAGTAAAAGCGGATCAAGTTGAATTCTTGGGGGATTTGTTCGTTAAGCATAGATTTTAGATAACCTGAACAGAAAGAATTCTACATC